>NZ_JAFIWA010000001.1 GCF_018588945.1 Microbacterium flavescens
GCACCGATGCCGTCTCGCGGTGGGGTGGGGCGGTGGGGTGGGGCGGCGGGGTGGCGGCGCGGTCGGGTGGGGCGGCGGGTGGGGCAGTGGGGTGGGGCACAATGGCCAGGACCGAAGGAGCCCACATGACCGAGCCCGCCTGGCTGCCCGCCGACTTCGCGCACCCGCTTCGCGTCGAGCTCACCGAAGGTGTGCACCTCCGCCCCATCCGTGCCGCCGACGTCGACATCGACATGGTCGCGGTGATGTCCAAGCAGCCGATGCTGTGGGAGATGTACGGCGAGGCGTGGGGGTGGCCGCCCGCGACGATGACGCGCGAGGCCGACGAGGAGGACCTCGCCCGGCACGCGCTGGAGATGAAGCAGCACGAGTCGTTCAACTACGCCGTGCTCACCGCCGACGAGGACCGCCTGCTCGGGTGCGTGTATATCGACCCGCTCGACGCCGTCGACGGCACGCCTTCAGCCGAGGTCTCGTGGTGGACGGTCGCCGACGCGCCCGCGGGAGTCGCCGAGCGGCTCGACGCGTTCGTCCCCGCATGGCTGGCGAGCGACTGGCCCTTCGGCCGGGTGTCCTACCCGTTCAACGGGTCGGCGCCGAACGCCTGACGCGCGAGAGCGCGGCGTTCGCGACCCCGGCCGCGAGCACGACGAGCGCCGCTGCGAGCGGAGCGAGAAGCGCGATCGTCGCGCCGCTGCCCTCGGCCAGCAGGCCGGTGAGAGCGGATGCCGCGGACTGACCCACGACGACGGCGGAGCCGAGCATCGTCATGACGGTCGCCGAGCGGCCGAGCGGGCTGCGGGCGGCGGCGAGGCTGTACTGGGTGACCAGCGTCGGACCGATTCCGATGCCGATCACGAGTAGGCACATCGTCATGGCGCCGACGGTCGTCGCGAAGGGGAGGGCGATGGTGCCGGCCGTAAGGATGCCGGCGAAGACCAGCCACCGTGCCGCGAGGGTGAAGCGGGCGGGGAACAGCGCGACTCCGAGAGCCAGCGCCGCCGAGCCGATGCCCATCGCCCCGTAGACCAGGCCTGCCTGCTCGGGGACGCCGCGCTCGGCCATGAACGCCGTCAGCGACGTGAGCATCGCGCCGAAGAACAAGCCCATGCCCAGCGCGCCGACGACGGTGGTGACCAGCGCGGGTCGGGCCAGCTCCTTCGCCGGTGCCTGCGCCGGCTTGTCGGCGGAGTCCGCAGCGCTCACGGAGGCGGTGGGATGCAGCGCGAAGGCGCTCACGAACACGAGAGCCAGCACCGCCGCGCCGATGACGGGCGCCGCCGGGCTCATCGTGGTGGCCAGGAGGCCGACGATCACCGGACCGAACACGAACACGATCTCGTCGGCGGCGGACTCGTAGGCCATCGTCCCGCCGACCACCGACGCGCGGCGATCCTTCGAGAACGCGCGGCCGATGATGCCCACCAGGCGGCTGCGGGAGAGCGGGGCGACCTGCGGCATGGACGCGCCGATGAGGAAGGCGACGGCCAGGAGCGCGGCATCCGGAACCGATGCGAACGCGAGCCACGCGATCGCGAGCAGGAGCAGGCTGTTGACCGTGCCCGAGATCAGCAGCACGCGGCGCTGGCCGAAGCGATCGGCCGCAGCGCCGAGGAGCGGGCCGATGAGAGCCGTGCCGAGGCCCGTCATCGCCGAGGTGAGGCCGCCGAGCGCGAGCGATCCGCGCGCCGAGACGACGAGCGTCAGAACGCCGACGACCATCATCGCGAACGGCAGCCGCGCGATCAGGGCGATCGGGAAATAGGCGAAGCCGGTCTCGCGCACGAGCGTCGTGCGGCGCGGTGCGGCCAGTGTGGTGTGCATCGGTGGTTCCTGTGTGCGTCCGCCGCGGTTCGCGGCACTCGTGCCGCCTTGGTCCGCGTGGGCCAGGTAGATACACATCCGGGATGGTGCCCCCAGTCTACCCGGGGGCACCTGGCCGGAGTCTGGACGCGTGTCAGCCCTGCTGCGGGATCCACACGCGCATCGTCGACGGGCCGCGCTCCGCCCACTCGTGGTACGGCACGAGGGGCACCTCCGCGGTCGCCGCACCGCGGTCGGCCGGCGGCTCGCCGTACGGCCATCTCGCATCGTCCACCGGCAGTCGCGACACGGTGATCCACACCCGCCCGTCGCGCTCGACGGGCTCGGTGCCCGCCGCCATCGCGACGCAGGCGACATCGTCCACGCCCGCCGGGGCGAGGTCGACGGATTCCAGCGCCAGGACCTCCGGGCCGCGCTCGACCGCGACGCACCCGCGCACCGCGTCGATGCGGGCGTCGGGCACCGACACGCGCGGAGCCATCGGAAGGTCCAGCTGCACGACGTCGCCGGCACGGAATGCGTGCCGGATCTCGACCATGCCGGGATCGACGGAGCGCTGCTGCACGAAGTCGGCCGTGACGATGCGCAGCGTCGCCCCCGATGCCCACGCGGGGACGCGAAGGCTCAGGGTCCACGGCGCGCTCGCGTCGCTGGTGTGCGTGACGACCACGCGTCCGTCGGCCGGGTACTGCGTGTCGACCTCGAACGACACCGGGCGGCCGTCGTCGAGTGTGGTGGCGACGGTCGCGGGGGCGTACTGGTGCAGCTGGATGCCGTCCGAGTCAGCCGTCGCGACGTACGACTCCAGACTCGCCAGCGTCCGCGCGAGGTTCGGCGGGCAGCACGACACCTCGAACCACGGGGCGCGCAGCGACGACGACGCGCGCGGCGAGGTGCCGTCGGGGTCGGCGGGCACGCCCGGCACCCGCTGGTGCAGCGTGTTCGCGTAGTAGAACGATCGACCGTCCGGGGCGGGGGAGGTCGCCACGACGTTGAACAGCGTGCGCTCGATGAGGTCGGCGTGGCGGGCGTCGGCCCCTGCGAGCAGCAGGCGCCACGAGAACATGATCGAGCCGATGCCGGCGCACGTCTCGGAGTACGCGCGGTCGGGCGGCAGCTCCCAGTCGTCGCCGAACGCCTCGTCCTGGTGGTGCGAGCCCTGGCCGCCGGTGATGTACGTGCGGCGGGCGATCGTCCGATCCCACTGCTTGCGGAGGGCCTTCAGCAGCTCGCCGTCGCCGGTGTCGACCGCGACATCTACCGCGCCGGAGGCGAGGTAGTTCGCCCGCACGGCGTGGCCGCGCAGCGCCTTGGCGTCGCGGACGGCGATGTCGTCCTGGAAGTACTTGCGGCCCCACTCGATGTCCCGCAGGGTGCCGCGCCCGTGGCGCTCGACGAAGATGCGCGCCTGTGCCAGATAGCGGCGGTCACCCGTCACCCGGGACAGCTCGGCGAGACCGACCTCGACCTCGGCGTGACCGCAGACGGCGTCGCGGCCGTCCGGCCCGAACGTCGCGCACACCAGGTCCGCCGCGCGGCGGGCGATGCCGAGGAGCCCGTCGTCGGCACCCGGGCGCGTGCGCTCGCGGGCGACGGCCGCCTGGAACAGGTGCCCGAGGCAGTACAGCTCGTGTCCCCACTCGAGGTCGGACCAGCGGGCGCCCTGGCCCGGCCGCCCGAACATGGTGTTGAGGTATCCGTCGTCCTCCTGCGCTGCCGCGACGCGCGCCACGATGCCCCGGAAGCGCTCCTCGAGCGCGGCGTCGTCGGTGCGGCCGATCTCCCACGCGAGGCCCTCGAGGTACTTGTAGATCTCCGAATCCGAGAACTCGCGCCCGCGTCGGCCGGCGGGCAGCCGACCTGCGGCGGCGCGGTCGAAGTTCGGAAGCCACCCCTCGGACTCCAGCCGCGACCCGATGTGCTCGAGCGTGTGGCTTCCGTTGATGGCCTGACGGTCGCCCCAGAAGCCGCCCGTGATCCGCACGTCTCCGAGCCCGAGGGGCCGGAGCCGGCCGCGACCGGGGACGACGGGCGCCTGCGGCGCCGGGGTGATGGTGTGCATGGTCATCCCTTGAACGCTCCCGACATGAATCCCCGGACGTAGTGCCGCTGAAGGACGAGGAAGAGGACGACGCAGGGGAGGGCGAGGACCACGACGCCGGCCTCGGTCGCGCCGTAGTCGATGACGCCCATCACCTGGCCGCGCAGGTTGGCGACCGCGAGCGGCAGCGTCATGCGGTTGGTGTCGTTGATGAGGATCAGCGGCGCGATGAAGTCGTTCCACGCAGTGAGGAACGCGAACAGTCCGACCGTGATGAGTCCCGGCTTCACCGCCGGCAGCAGCACGCGCCAGAGGGCGCTGAAGCTGTTGCAGCCGTCGACCAGGGCGGCTTCATCCAGCTCGCGCGGGATCGACTCGAACGAGATGCGCATCATGAACATCGAGAAGGGCAGCTGGAACATCGTGAGCACCAGCGCGACGCCGAGCAGGGAGTTCTGCAGGCCGACGGCGTTGAGGATGACGTACAGCGGGATGAGGAGCGTCGCGTACGGCACCATCAGGATCGCCAGCACGAGCAGGAACAGCACGTTCTTGCCGGGGAACTGGAACCGGGCGAAGGCGTAGCCCCCGAGGAATGAGACGACGAGGGTCAGCAGCACCGTCACGAGCGACACGAACAGCGAGTTGCCGATGTAGACCCAGATGCCGGCCTGGAAGTTCGCGAGCGAGACGTAGTTGCCGAAGCCCCATCCGTCGGTCTGGGCCGACCCGGCCTGCGGGCTGAAGGACGACACCGTCGTCCACACCAGCGGGTACAGGAAGATGATCGCGATCGCGGCGGTGAAGACGCCGTACGGGATGCCCCACACGAGGCGCGTCGTACGGCGCGACATCCGCGGCGTGCCCTTCAGGCGGGGAGCGACGATCGTGCGTGTCGAGCTCGTGTCGGTGAGGGCCATCTCAGTCCTCCTCAGGTCGGTTGAACGCGCGCAGCTGCACGACGTTGATGACGATCAGGGCGAGCAGGACGATCACCGAGAGCGCCGCCGCGATCCCCAGGTTGTTCTGGCCCTGGAAGGCGATGTTGTAGATCAGCTGGACGATCGTCATGGTGCTGTTGTCCGGACCGCCCTTGGTGAGGATGTAGAACTGGTCGAACGCCAGCAGCGAGCCGGTGACGCACAGCACGATCGTGAGGGCGAAGGTCGGGCGGAGGAGCGGCACGGTGATGTGCCGGAACGTCTGCCAGCGCGACGCGCCGTCGATGCGGGCGGCTTCGAAGACGTCCTCGGGGATGCCCTGGAGGCCGACGAGCATCAGGAGCATGTAGAACCCCGCGTAGCGCCACACGATGAGGAACACCGTCGACCACAGCGCGCCCTCCGGCGTGCCGAGGAAAGTGAAGCCCCACGTCTGCATGAGGTCGGCGAACGGGCCGGCGAAGGGGGAGTAGAGCACGTAGAAGAGGAGGGATGCCGACGCCAGCCCGAGAGCGCTCGGGATGAGGAACGACGTCCGGAGGATCCCCTTCCAGGCGGTGGACTCCTGCACGAGGAGCGCCAGGCCCAGGCCCAGGCCGATGAGGAGGACGGTCGTGATGACCGTGTACTGCAGGGTGAAGCGGATGGAGTCCCAGAACAGGCGGTGGTTCACTGCGTCGACGTAGTTCTCGGGGAGGTTCCAGCCCAGGTTGCCCCGCAGCAGCGGCCAGTCCGATCCCGACATCTGCAGCACGAGCAGCAGGGGGATCAGGAACAGGGCGACGACGAAGAGGGCGGTCGGCGCCGCGTAGATCCAGCCCTGGACAGGACCGCCCAGCGGGCTGCGTGCCCGCCGACGGCGGACGGTTCGTGCGGTGGTGGTGAAGGCCACGTCATCGCTCCTTGGGGAAAGGAGCCGGCGGGGTGCGCTGTCGTTCAGCGCACCCCGCCGGCGGGAAGGGACTACTGGCTGAGGATCGCGGTGATCTCGTCGTTGTCGGCGTCGACGGCGTCGCCGTCTCCGAGCACGGCGTTGCGCACCAGAGTGATCCACGGGCTGCCGGGTGCGTTGAAGGCCTGCTGGAAGTTCATCGCCACCGGGGTGTCGCCCTGCGACGCGACCTCGTTGATCGTGACGAGGCGCGGGTCGCTCGCGGCGTACTCGTTGTCGGCCAGGTCGGCACGCGAGACCGCGTTGCCGTCCTTCGCGAGGACCTGCACCTGGGCCTCCTCCGACATCATCCACGCGAGGAAGTTCCACGCCTGCGCCGAGAGCTTCGAGTCCTTCGAGATGCCGATGCCGTCACCGCCGACGAAGGTCGACACGCCGCCGTCCACACCGGGGATGCCCGCGACGCCGGCGTCGAACTCGAGCGCCGACAGGAGCGTGGCCGGGTACGGCATGACGCCGACATTGCCCTCCTGGAAGCCCGCGACCCACGTGGCGCCGGTCTCGTCCGCCGAGCCGGGGGCCACGGCGCCGTAGGACTCGAGGTCCTGCCAGGTCGAGTAGACCTCCTTGGCGGTGTCGCTCGCGAGCAGCGATTCGGTGCCCTCGTCGTTCATCACCTGGTCGCCCGATGCCCAGATGGACGGGAACCACGTGAAGACGAGGCATCCGCCGCAGTTCAATCCGGTGGAGGTGCCCGAGACGCCCGGCTTGTCGAGGTCCTGGACCGCCTTCGCGGCATCGGCGAACTCGGCGAGCGTCGCCGGCGCCTTCTCGGGGTCGAGTCCCGCTTCGGCGAAGAGATCCTTGTTCCACATCAGCATGGACAGGTCGAGCACGAAGGGCAGGACGTGCTCGGCGCCGTCGAAGGTGCCCGCGCTGAGGTGTCCCTTGTTGATCTCGTCCTTGTAGTCGAGGCCGTCGATCTGCTCGGTGATGTCGGCGAAGAGGCCCTGCTGGACCCAGTTCGGCACGTAGACGATGTCGGCGGCGAAGAGGTCGGGGAGCCCGCTGGAGCCGGCTGCCGCGCCGACCTTGGCGACGTAGTCGTCGTTGGGGACGACGGTGAGCTCGACCTGGTTCTCGTGCGACGCGTTGTAGGCGTCGACGAGGAGGTTGGCCTGGCGCTCCATCGGGGCGCGCGTCCACAGGGTGAGCGTGGAGCCGTCATCCACGCCGTCGGCGGGAATAGACTCTGCGGGCGTGGGGGTCTCACTGCTGCCGGCGCAGGCCGTCAGGGCTCCGACGAGAGCTCCCGCAGCAACGAAGGCCGTGGCTGCACGCAGTGCGGCACGGCGTCGGGTGGTGAACATGCAACTGTCTCCTCTGGCTCATCTTCGAGCGGATGACGCCGACCCCAGGCCGGCACCGCTGTGGTGGTGCATCGCGGATTCGAAACCTACGAAATCCCTTTCGGCACGCTATCGTGTGTTTCGTCGAGTGGTCAAGTAGCCTCTCCGATAACCTTTCCGAACCAGGAGGTGCTCGTGACTTCGAGCGACAGCGGGTCTCGTGCGGCGACACTCAGCGACGTGGCGAAACGTGCCGGCGTGTCCGTCGCGACGGCCTCCAAGGCGCTGAACAATCGCGACGATGTGGCGGTCACGACACGGCAGCGCGTCCTGCGCGCGGCCGATGAGCTGTCCTTCACTCCGAACGCGATGGCCAAGGGCCTGCTCGCCGGCCGCACCGGAACGGTCGGACTGCTCACGAGCGACCTCGAGGGCCGGTTCATGATCCCGATCCTGATGGGCGCCGAGGACGCGTTCGGCGCGGGACAGATCAACGTCTTCCTGTGCGACGCGCGCGGCGACGCGATCCGCGAGCAGCACCACCTCAAGGCCCTGCTGAGCCGCAGGGTGGACGGCATCATCGTCGTCGGGCGCCAGACCGACCCGCGGCCGTCGCTCGGCCAGAGCCTGCCGGTCCCCGTCGTGTACGCGTACGCGCCGTCCGACGATCCGCGCGACCTGTCGCTCACGCCCGACAACTACTCGGGCGGCCGGCTCGCCGTCGAGCATCTCCTGGCGTGCGGGCGCACCCGCATCGCCCACATCACCGGCGATCCGTCGTATGCGGCCGCGCAGGACCGCCTCGCCGGGGCGCGCGCGGGCCTCGAAGCGGCAGGGCTCTCGCTCGTGGGCGAGCCGATGTTCTCCGAGTGGACCGAGCATTGGGGGAGGGATGCCGCGGCCATGGTGCTGGAGCGGCATCCCGATGTCGACGCCATCTTCTGCGGCTCCGACCAGATCGCGCGCGGCGCGCTCGACACGGCACGCGACCTCGGCCGCCGCGTTCCCGACGACCTCGCGGTGATCGGCTACGACAACTGGGAGGTCCTCTCGACGAACTCCCGGCCCGAGCTCACCAGCATCGATGCGAACCTCCAGATGCTCGGCCGGCAGGCGGCGCAGCGCGTGTTCGACGCGATCGACGGCGTCGACATCGGCAGCGGCGAGCACCACTCGCCGGTGCGCCTGGTCATCCGCGGCTCGACCATCCCGCGTCGCTGAGACCGCGGGCCCGCGCCCACGTGGCCCGGACGGCGGGGTCAGTCGCGCCGCGACCAGCGGAAGCGCAGGCGCCAGCCCTTCCGGCGGTGCCGGGGCGCGGCATCCGGAGCGCTCTCCTGCGCCGCCCGAGCCTCGCGCCGCCCCTGCCAGGCAACCACCTCGGCGTCGACGTCGCGGGTCGACGTCACGACCGGCGGACCGCCCAGCAGCTGACGTCGCGCTTCGATGACGCGGCGGTTGAAGTCCTCGACGGCTTCGCGCACCTCCGACTCGGTCCGCAGCGCGTCGAGGCGCTCGTCGAGCTCGACGGCCTCCACGCGCAGCATCAGAGCGGGCGGCCCCAGGCCGCTGAGCTGCTCGGACTGGATCTTACGGCGGATCCACCAGTCGGGGTCGTGGCTGTCGCCCAGCCCCGGGATCGGCTTTCCTGCACCGGGAAGGTCGTCGAAGTCGCCGCGGCGGATCGCCTGCTGGAGCGCCGTCTCGACGTACGCGGCGCGATCCGCGGCCCGCGCCGCGGGTGAGCGCTCCTCATCGGGCGGGGCCTCGGCATCGGCCCCGTTCGCGTCGCGTTCCTGGCGGTATCGGGCGGCGGCCACCCGAGGATCTTCGGTCATCGCGCACCTCCGGGTCTCCTTCGAGCCTACGACGACTCGAAGAAGCGGGGCCGAGGGAACTCAGACGTGGCAGGCGCTCAGCCGACGTGGTCCCGCCAGGAGTGGCGCGGCTCATACCCGAGCAGGCGGCGGGCCTTGTCGATCGACAAAAGGGTGTCGCGCTCGCCGACCCCGGCCTTCACGTCGACGCCCGGGAACACCTCGGCGATCAGCTCGGCGTTCGGGCGGGACATGACGGTGTCGGCGGCAGCGATGATGAACTGATCGAAGCCGGCCGGCGCGACCTCGAGCGCGCGCTGCACCGCCTGTGAACCATCACGGGCATCGATGTAGCCCCACAGATTCCACTTGCGCAGGCGGGCGTCGGAATCGAAGGACGGGAACTCGGCGTAGTCCTCGGGCACCATCACGTTCGAGAAGCGCAGCGCCGTGATCGACAGGTCGGGGTGCCAGCGGACGAGTTCGACGGCGAGCTGCTCCTCGAGGGTCTTCACGAGGGAGTACACCGACTCGGGCCGGGGCGGGTAGGCCTCGTCGACCGGGATGTAGGGAGGCGGTGCGTCGAAGGGGAGACCCTGGACGGTCTCACTCGACGCGTAGACGATGCGACGGATGCCGAGACGGACGGCCGCCCAGAACACATTGAACGTCGCCGTCATGTTGTTGTGGAACGTGGCGATGTCGGAGCGGATGCCGGGCGCCGGGATCGCACCGAGATGGACGACCGCATCGATGCCGTCGTGACGATCGCCCACGCCTCCGAGCGCGTCGATCACCTGACCGTAGTCGGTGAGGTCCACCTGGACGAACGAGGGGCCCCGCGTGCCCACGAGATCCATGCCGATGACGTCGTAGCCGGCGGCGCGGAGTTCGCGGGCGACGACGGTTCCGAGCTTGCCGGTCGAGCCGGTGAGAGCGATGCGCATGGGTCCAGCATTGCAGGGGTGAGCGGCGCCGAGGTCGTTTCGAAATCACCGAAAAGGATTGCGGAATCGATCGGCGGCTGGTTTACTTGCGCCCGACTCGCCAAAGCGCGACAACCCGTCCTGGTGCGACCTGCCGAGTCAGCTGTTTCCCCAATGGAGAGGATGGGCGATGTCGCCTGTGAACTGGAGAAGATCCGTAGCCGGAGCGGCCATATGCGCCCTCACGGTGACAACGCTGGCGCTGGCGCCGACGGCCGCTACGGCGGACGTCATCCCCGGCAACGAGTCCGACGTGGGCGTCTACACCAACGGCCAGACCGACTCGATGGACATCGGCGACCCGACGTACCTCAACATCGACGAGGTCACGCAGAAGCTGGCGCCCGGCGTCGACTGGACCGCGGCCAGCATGCACGATCGGATCTTCGAGAAGGACCTCGCAGCCGGCGGCACCGACTACTACCTCGACCGCGTGCTCGGAGTCACCGGCACGACGAACAACACCGTGCTGCAGACCCGCGGTCGGTCGCTGTACATGCGCGGCGGCAGCAACTGGGGCGTGATGGGCTTCGCGGGATCCGCCTTCGCCGGCGGACCGAACAACCTCGGCAACTTCTACACCGTCGCCGTCCCGGGCCAGACCGTCACCGAGGTCGGCGCCCAGCGGTTCAACGCACCGAGCCACGCGAAGTCGCGGTACTCCATCGGCGCCACGGGCGTCGTCGCGGATCAGCGGAAATTCATGACGCACGAGAACGCGGCCGTCACCGTCATCACGTTCTCGAACCCCGGCGCAGAGGCGCAGACGTTCACCGTCCGCGCGGCTTCGCCCCTGGCGACCGGCGCGGGCGAGGCGGGCGACGAGCTCGTCGGCACGCGCACGCTCACGAGCGGCGCGAACAACGGTCTCGTCGACACTCCCTGGTCCACGGTGCGGATCGGCCTCAAGGCCGACGGGTTCGCGCGCTCCGGCACGAACCTCGACCGCGAGATCACGGTCCCGGCGGGCGGCTCGGTCGACATCTCGGTCGTGGGCGCCCTCTACAGCGACGGCCTTCCGGCCGGACGCGAGGAGCTGGAGGAGTACGCGGAGCTCGCGCCCGCCGATGCCTTCAAGACGGGCGTGACGGAGTTCAACCGCCGCTGGGCGCAGGACATCCCCTACATCGACGTGCCCGACGCGGGCATCGAGAAGGCGATCGTCTACCGCTGGTGGGGCGAGCGCTACAACGTGCTCGACAGCAACGAGCCCGGGTACGTCTACCAGTACCCGACCACCATCGAGGGCGTGAACCTGTACCAGAACGCCGTCGTGCTCACGCAGCCGATGCACCTGCAGGACACCAAGTGGATCCGCACGCCGTACCTCCCGTACGGGCAGATCCTCAACGTCGGAGAGCTCTCGGGCTCTTCGGCCTTCCTCGACAGCCCCGGTCACACGAGCTGGAACAACCACTACTCGCAGTACCTCGGCACGGCGGGCCTCGAGGCCTACAACGTGCACGGCGGCGGCGCCGACATCGCTGAGCGTTTCGCCCGCTACTTCGAGGGCGACGGCGTCGGCCAGCTCGAGCACTACGACGGCAACGACGACATGCTCATCGCGTACGACACGAACTACATGCCGGGCAACGACTCGGACGCCATCACGTTCGGGTACCCGCGGGTGAACGCGTCGGCTCCCGGCGCGCGCACGATCGAGCGCCCCGAGTCCGCCTACGTGTGGGGAGCGTTCGACGCAGCGCGTCAGCTGTACGACATCGCGGGCGCGGATGCCGACAAGGTCGACGAGATGGGCGACACGGCGGACGCCATCCGCGACGCCATCCTCGGACGGCTGTGGAGCACCGAGATGCGCTCGTTCCTCGCCGGAACCTCGCACGGCGCGCAGTCCGCTCCGTCGTCGGGCAGCGGGGCCAACCCGCTGAGTGCCGCTGAGCGCGACCTGATCCCCGCCAAGGAGTCGAACCTGTTCGACATCTACGCCGAGGGTCTGATCCCGACCGCGGACGCCGAGACCTACGTCGACGGCCTGCGGTTCCTGCGCTACGGCGACAATTTCCCGATCTTCCCCTTCTACACGGCCAACCAGTACGACCGTGCCAAGTTCGGGATCGGCGGCTCGAACAACTTCTCCAACATCAACTTCACGGTGCAGTACCGGGCCGTGCGCGAGGCCCTGCGCCACTATGACCCCGAGGGGAAGTACGTCACGCCGGAGTACGCCGCGCGCCTGCTCGACTGGATGGCGTGGAGCATCTACCCGGGCGGTGACGCGCGGGTGGCCAACCAGGCCGAGTACTACTCGAACTGGAACGCGACGGCGAAGACGTACAACCGCAACAACCCCAACCACGTGATGCTCGGCAACATGAACTACATCTACGTGGAGGACATGGGCGGTATCCAGCCGCGGTCCGACGACAAGGTGGAGCTCTGGCCGATCGACCTCGGCTACGACCACTTCATGGTCAACAACCTCCGCTACCACGGTCACGACCTCACGATCGTGTGGGACGAGGACGGCTCGCACTACGGCCTCGGCGAGGGCTACAGCCTCTTCATCGACGGTGAGCGCAAGGCCGCCGCCGACGGACTCGGCCGCTTCGTGTACGACCCCGCGACCAACGAGGTCGTGGAGTCCGACGAGGGCCTGAACGTCGAGGTCGTCGCCGAGGAAGGCGCCGACCTGCCCACCGCCGCGGGCACGCCCATCGAGGACGCGCGGGTGGTCGAGTACCTCAAGACCGCCGGCATCGACCTCGAGGAGGACGCGGTGAACCTCGCCGCGGACGCGAGGCTCTCGTCGTCGTTCACGCAGGCAGGGCCCCGGCCGACGCCGTGGCGCAACTTCCACACGCCGGGATACTCGACGAGCTCGATGAACTACACGCCGGGTGCCATCAGCGAGACAGAACGGCCGGTGTCGCTCGACGCGGTGTCGGACGGCCTCACGACCAACGAGCCCTTCTGGGGCAACTACGGCACGACCGACGCGAACGGCTACGTCGAGCTGGACTTCGGCGCTCCCCAGCAGTTCGACAACGTCAAGGTGTGGTTCGTGAGCGATCGGCAGGCCGGCGGATACAGCCAGCCGCAGCGGTACTCGATCCAGGTGCAGGACGGGTCGGGCGATTGGGTGAGCGTCCCCGAGACGTTCAAGTCGCCCAAGATCGCGCAGCCGAAGTTCAACGAGGCGCTGTTCGAGCCGGTGACGGCCAGCAAGGTCCGGGTGGCGTTCGTCAACACTCCGTCGAAGTTCACCGCGATCTCCGAGATCCAGGTGTTCGACTCCGGGCGGGATGTGCCCGCCGTGGTCAACGACGCACCCGTCGTGACCGCCGCGGCCGACCGGTCGCGCGACGGCAATCTGTCGACGACCCTCACCGGGACGGCGACGGATGACGGCATCCCGGAGGACGGCACGCTGACGTACGGGTGGTCCACGGTGTCCGCACCGGCCGACGCCGGCGTCATCTTCAGCAGCCCTTCGAGCCTGAGCACCACCGTGACGGGCACGGCGGCGGGCATGTACGTCTTCCGGCTCACCGCCACGGACGGGCAGCTCACCACCGAACGGGATGTCGAGGTCGAACTCCGCGAGAAGGCCACGTCCGCCGAGTTCGGCGCCGTGGCCACGATCACCACCAGCGGCACCTCGTCGTGGGAGAACCACCTCCGGGTGAACGAGGCGACCACGCCGGCGAGCTCGTCGCCGGGCGCGGGCAACGGGTGGGGCAACTGGGGCCAGCCGGCCAACGGCACCTCAGCTGCGAACGCCGCGTGGATCCGCTACCAGTGGCCGTCCGCGGTCCGTCTCCAGTCGACCGAGATCTACTGGTACGACGACAACGGCGGCACGCGGATGCCGCGACCGGACACGTACGTCCTCGAGCACTCGAACGACGGCACGACCTGGACGCCGGTCGTCCTGAGTGGAACGTCGACCTATGCCGGCGCGCTCACCCGGAACGCCTACAACCGACTCGACTTCGAGCCGATCGAGGCGAGCCAGCTGCGCATCCGGATCACCGGCGTGCAAGGTTCGGGCGCCGGCACGGGTGTGCTGAGGTGGCGTGTGAACGGCGAGACCGTCGAGTCGGTGGACGCTCCGGTGATCATCCGCACGGTGGTCGGGCAGATCCCCGAGCTGCCCGAGGAGCTGGACGTGGTCTACACCAGCGGCCACCGCGGCTCGGTGCCGTTCACGTGGCAGGAGATCACGGCCGACCAGGTGGCGGAGACGAACGTGGAGCCCTTCCTGGTCTACGGCACCAACAGCGCGAACGGGCTGATCGCCCAGGCGCGGATCTACGTGCGGCCTGAGAACTCGCAGGGCGGGATCTCGATCCAGGGTGCCCAGCAGTTCGAGCAGACCGTCGAGGTCGGCGAGCTGCCGGTGCTTCCGGAGCGGGTCGAAGTGTCGTACAACGACGGATCCCGCGACAACCGGGCGATCGGGGTCGAGTGGGACTTCGACGAGTCCGTGGTCGAGCAGCCGGGCGTCTACACGATCCGAGGCGACCTCGTGCTCCCGTCGTACGTGAGCACCGCCGGCACCACGTCGACGACGCTCACGCTCACGGTGGGCGACGGCATCCCGACTGGGCCGGCCGTCACGGCGACGGCGACGACGCGCTGCATCGCCGGCAAGGTCACGCTGGTGGTCACCGGTGTGAACACCGACGACGAGCCGCTCACGCTGGAGCTGAAGTCGGCGTATGGCACGAAGAAGATCCAGAACGTGCAGCCGGGCAAGTCGGTGAGCCAGGCGTTCTCGACACGTGCCATCGGCATCACCGCTGGCGCTGCGCAGGTCGTCGCCACGACGGCCGGCGGAGCCGCCGCCACCGTGGATGCGGCCTACCCGGCCGCCACCTGCGGCTGACGCGCGGACCGAAGGCGGCGTCGCTTCGGCGACGTCGCCTTCGGCGTCGGTGCCCTGCGAACTCGCGTCTGGGCCCGCACAGCAACTGACCATTGTTCTCGGTAACTGTTAGCGCTATCGTCAAGGATGAAGCGACCGAAAGGCTTTTCGCGTCGCTGCGATCCGTGCACGAGGAGGTCACGATCATGGTGCTTCGCCGACCGATCCGCCTCGGCCCCTCCCACTTCCCGGGCGAACGGCCTCGATGCCCCCGGCCGAGCCGGCTCTCGTCCTCGCTGTCCATCAGAAAGGAAACACGATGACACCCGAATCCGAATCCGGAATCTCGCGTCGAAACGTCGTCGTCGGAGGAGGTGTCGCTCTCGCCGGCATGGCCGCCGCCGTCGCGCTCCTCGACCCGACGCAGGCGCGGGCCGCCGCGCCGCGGCAGAGCGGCGCCGCCTTCCGCCTGGCCGGTCCGGCGCGCTCTGCGCAAGTCGTGCGCGCCGGGCAGACCCTCGTCTATCCCGATGCGTGGAGCGTGCGTCCGTTCCCGCTGAGCTCGGTGAAGCTCGGGCAGAGCGTGTTCACCCGCGCCCTCAATCAGCATCTGGTGCTGTACCGGGCGTACTCGGTCGACAAGATCCTCGCCGTCTTCCGCCGCAACGCCGGTCTGCCGACCAACGGTGCGACGCCTCCGGGCGGCTGGGAGGAGTACGGTCCCAACCCCGAGGCCCAGCGCTGGGGTCCGCGTGAGTACACGCGGGGCCAGAACACGGCCGGTGCGGGCGGCTGCCTGCGCGGCCACTACGGCGGCCACTTCCTGAGCGGCGTCTCGATGGCGTACGCCGCGACCGGAGAGCTCGCGCTGCTGAACAAGGTGAACGCGATCGTGGACGGCCTGGAGGAGTGCCGCGCGGCGCTCGCCGCCCAGGAGTTCCAGGGCGCGCCGCGCTACTCGCACCCCGGCTTCCTCTCGGCGTACGGCGAGTGGCAGTTCTCGGCGCTCGAGGAGTTCGCCCCCTACGGCGAGATCTGGGCCCCGTACTACACGCTCCACAAGATCCTCGCCGGGCTCCTCGACGCGCACGCCCTGGCGGGCAGCGCGAAGGCGCTGCAGCTCGCCGAGGGCATCGGGCACTGGGTGTACAGCCGGCTGTCGAAGTGCACTCCGGCACAGCTCGCGCGCATGTGGGGCTCGTACATCGCCGGCGAGTACGGCGGCATGAACGAGGTGCTCGTCGAGCTGTACTGGCGCTCGGCCGACCCGCAGAAGAGCGAGTTCCTCGACGCGGCGCAGCTCTTCACGCTCCACACCCTGGTGGACGCCTGCGCCACGGGAACGGACACCCTCAACGGGAAGCACGCCAACCAGCACATCCCGCAGTTCCCGGGCTATGTGAAGCTCGCCGCCGAGACCGGCGACGACCACTATCTCGACGCGACGAAGGGCTTCTTCGACATGGTCGTCCCCGGGCGCGTGTATGCGCACGGCGGCACCGGCGAGGGGGAGCTGTGGGGTCCGGCGAACACGGTCGCGGGTGACATCGGACCGCGCAACGCCGAGTCCTGCGCGGCCTACAACATGCTCAAGGTCGCGAGCTACCTGTTCTTCAACGAGCAGGACCCGAAGTACATGGACTACTACGAGCGGACGGTGCTCAATCACATCCTGGGCGGACGCCGCAACCAGGAGTCGACCAACGGCCCCGAGAACCTGTACATGTTCCCGGTGCAGCCGGGCGCCCGCAAGGAGTACGGCAACGGCAACATCGGCACCTGCTGCGGCGGGACCGGCCTCGAGAGCCACGTCAAGTATCAGGAGGGGATCTACTTCCGATCGGCCGACGAGTCCGAGCTGTACGTGAACCTCTACATCGCGTCGACGCTCACGTGGGACGAGAACGGACTCGAACTCGAGCAGGTGTCGTCGTATCCCGAGTCCGACACGTCGACCCTGACGATCACCGCGGCGCCGTCGGGGCCGTTGAAGGTGCACCTGCGGATCCCGGCATGGTCGCGCGGTGCCGAGATCGAGGTCAACGGCACTCCGGCCGGAGTCGCGGTCGAGCCGGGCTCGTACGCCACGATCGAGCGCACCTGGGCGGCGGGCGACACGATCACCGTGCGGATTCCGCTCACGGTGCGCGTGGAGGCCGCCCTGGACCGCGCGGACATCCAGACCCTCATGTACGGACCGGTCGTGCTGACCGCCACGAGCTCCGCGACGAGCTACCTCAAGGTCTCGCTCGCCGACCGGCTCGACCTCGGCGGCAACGTGAGCCGAGGCATCACGAAGACCGCGGCGAACGTGTTCACGATCGGCAGCCTCAGCTACGAGCCGGCCTACAACGGCCGGGACGTCGCGTACCACATGTACTTCCAGCGCAATGAGCCGACGGTGACGTTCGCCGGACAGGACTCGGGCGTGGCGAACGCCCGTCGGGCGGGGACCACGCTGCTGGACGAAGTGTGGGCGCAGGCGCCGTTCGCCGACCGGAGCGCCTTCCTCGACGCGGTGGGAGAGGTGTCGTCGGCCTACCTCGCCGCGGGCCTCCTCACCGCGCGGAACCGCCAGAAGATCCTCCTCGCCGCGGGTCGTGCGCCGATCGACGGGGGCAAGTGACATGACGATGATCGAAGGGAAATCCATGCACACGCTCCGCTCCGGCCGCTCGAGCCGCTTCGGCGTGAGGAAGCTCGCGGTGGCGGTGGTGGCCGCCGTGGCTCTCATCGCCGGCGGCGCGGCGATCGCGATCCCCGCGACCGCGGCCGACGAGCCGTTCAACGTGGCGCTCGCGTCGGGCGACAACGCGCCGACCGTCGAGGTCAGCTACGTTCCCGGCTGGAACTCCGCACCGGCGCTCAACAACGGCGTCGTCGGACCGACGAACACGCTCTCCGCCATGTGGGGGACGTGGGGTGCGCCCGGCAACCCGACGCAGGACATCGCCACCTACACGTGGGAGAACCCCGTCACCGTGAGCTCGTCGAAGCTCTACCTGTGGCAGAACCACCTCACGCCCGGCGGCGACTCCGGCGTCATGATCCCTGCTGCGTGGAAGGTCGAGTACCGCACCAGCGCAGGCGAGTGGGCTCCTGTGACGGGTGCCGGCCTGAGCTACCCGGTGCCCGTGCTCGACACCGCCGCGCCCGTCGCGTCGCAGCCGGTCGTCCAGGCGAACTGGGACGCGGTGACCACGACCGCGGTTCGGCTGGTGCTCGATCGCGTGGTCTTCCAGACCCAGCGCAAGGCCACGAGCGTCATCGAGTGGGAGGTCTGGGGCGTCGACGCCCCGATCGTCGAGCCCGAGCCCGAGGACCCGAATGCGTTCATCGACGCTCAGGCGGTCGCGGTGCGCACCGCGACGGGCACGGCGCCCGAGCTGCCCGAGCAGGTCTGGGTGATCGGCGAGGACGGCCCGCTGACGTACGTCGACGTGGAGTGGGCGCCGGTCGCGGCATCCGCGTACGCCTCCGCCGGCGAATTCGAGGTCGTGGGGGATCCCGCGGGATACGACGGACAGACCGTCTCGGCCACCGTGTACGTCGCCGACGAGCTCTCCGACGAGATCGAGGGCGTCGACTACACCGCGACGATCACCACGCCGGGTGTCGAGCCGGTGCTGCCGGACACGGTGCGCGCCACGTACGACGACGGCACCGCGAGCAGCGACGTCGACGTCGAGTGGGACGCGATCGAGGCGGCGCAGTACGCCGAGGCCGACGCGATCTTCGATGTCGAGGGCGCGGTCACCGGGTACGCCCCGGGGGCGATCGCGACCGTGTTCGTCGTCGAGCCGCTGAGCCAGGCCGACCCGATCGTCTCGATCGAGTTCGACTCCGCTCCGCAGGGTTCGGGGTGGTACACGTCCGCGCCGATGGTCACGGTGACCGCCGAAGAGACGGCGAGCCCCATCGCGAGCATCGAGTACAGCGTCGACGGCGAGAACTGGATGCCTTACGACGAACCGTTCACGGTCGACGCCCAGGGCGACGTCACGGTCAGCGCCCGGGCGACGAGCGAGGACGAGGCGGTGGGCGAGGCATCCGCGACGATCAAGGTCGACACGATCGCGCCGACCACCGGCATCGACTGGATCGTCGTCGACGGGGCATCGGCCACCGTGACCCTGACCCCGTCCGACCCCGAGCCGGGCTCAGGAGTCACGCGCACCGTGTGGTCGGACGGTCCCGACGCGTCGCCGACCGGTGAGCTGAACAACATGTACGCGACGTACGAGGAGCCCTTCTCGGTGCAGCTCACCGAAGACCCCCGCTACGTTCACGTGCAGGCTCAGGATGCCGCGGGCAACGTCGAGGAGCACGTGACGGTCGAACTGCCCACGCTGGTGGGCGGCGGTCTCGACCTGCAGCCCGCCGTGACGCAGCGGTGCGTTGCGGGCAAGGTCGCCCTCGTCGTCTCGGTGAAGAACGCCGACGACGTGGCAGCCGACATCAGGGTGGAGTCGGCTTTCGGGTCGAAGACCTTCACCGCCGTGAAGGCCGGCGGCACCGCGTCGATCGCGTTCTCCACCCGCACCGTCGGCATCGGCGGCGGCGACGTCGCGGTGACCGGCTCGGGCGCCGACGACACGACGTACGAGGGGAGTGCGGCCTACCAGGCCTTCAGCTGCGGCTGATCGCTCCCCGGAACGGCCCGCGGTCATCGGATCGCGGGCCGTTCCGCGTGCGCGGGCTCAGCTCGCGTGGGCTCTCTCCAGCCGGCGCAGCCGGCGGCGCGCGAAGTCCTGGGCGCGGGGTCCGGAGCCCAGCGCGCTCTCGGTGACGGCCAGGATGACCCGGGTCGCTGTGATGACGGGCAGCCACGTTCGGCGCAGGCCGAGCAGCGCGCGGAAGCGCCGCGGGATGGTGGCCACCGCGCTCGCGAACAGCACGCGATAGGCCAGCGACATCGCGAGGGAGTCGGGGAACGGAGGTCGGCGGAGGAAGCGCACGACGTCGTCGACGCGCTCGTCCCGGCGCAGCACGCCGCCGTCGAGCAGCGCGTCCAGGCGACGCCGCAGCTCCGCCTCGGTGCGCGGCGGATCGTCGACGCGCATCAGGCGTCCCGCCGTCGCCCACTCGGCGACGTACGCATCCGGGCCGCCGGGGATCGGCCTGCCCCACGTCTCATGGCACGTGAGGAAGGCGTCGGTGAACGCGAGGTGCACCCACCCGACGAGGTCGGCGTCGGCGGCGGAGTAGGCGACCTCGTCGCCCTGCGCCGTCACGTACGTGCCGGACACCCGCTGATGGAACCGCCCGACGCGCGCGGTCTCGCGCTCGGCCTGCGCCTTCGAACCGTAGGTGAGGCAGATCACCCAGCGGACCGTGCCGGTGAGCCGGCCGATCGGGTCTTCGCGATACCGCGACCAGTCGTGCACGCCCGCCAGTGCGCCCGGGTGCAGCGCCTGCAGCAGCAGCGCGCGGATGCCGGCGACCATCGTCCCCATGCCGGAGTGCACCGTCCACGCGGGGCCGTCCTCGGCGAACCAGCCGGCGTCGTCGCCTTCGGCGAGCTCTCGCACCCACGACGGGGTCCCGTCGGGCTGCCCCGACAGCGCGGTCAGCAGCCGCGCCCGCAGCCGCATGGTCGGGCCCGCGGTCTTCGCGGCCGGGTCGCCGGTCGTGGTCCTGGTCACCCCACCAGCGTGCCATGGCGACGGATGCCTCGGCCCCGCGCTCGACTGCGAAAAGAGGACCGGGTCCCCGGCGCCATGCGCCGAGGACCCGATCCTTCGCTGCGGCTCAGGGCCGCGGCATCCGCTCGCTATCCGCAGCTGCGGAGCGCGTAGTCCGCACTCACGGCGGCGTCGTCGACCGTCACGCTCACCTCGCCCGCGGCGATGGAGGCGACGCGCGTGCTGAACGCGTACGACACCTTCTTGCCCGCGGCGATCGTGGCCGACTTGGCTCCGTACGGCGTCGACACCGCGACCTGGGCGGCGGTGTCGCCCGCGTTCGCGAGCGTGGCCGTCAGCACGACCTTGCCTGCGACGCACCGCGTGTCGGCCGTGACCGTCACCTCGACCGCCGACTCGACCGTCACGGTCGCCTCGACGGGCATGCGCGAGTCGTCCTGGGCGACACCCGACACCGTGAACGTGCCCGGCGTCGCGTAGTCGGCCGGGTCGACGGCATCCCACTGGACGTCGACGGTCTGCTGCGAGCCGTCGACCTTCGTGAGCTGCGCCTGCGGCAGCACCGGTGCGAGGCCCGCCTTCGTGGTGACGTCCATCGCGCCGACGGTCGCGACGGCGATGTCCGGTGCATAGGCCTCGAGCACCCGCTGGTACTCGGCACGCGTGACCGGGATCACCGTGCCGTGGCGGGGCTTGCCCCCGTCGGCGTTCTGCGGAAGGCCGGTGCGCAGCTTCGAGCCGAGCGGCACCCACGCGTTCCCGTCGTTCAGGTTGTCCGTGCCGAACGGGATGTAGTGGTTCGGGCCGCCGTGGTAGCTCGGCTGGTCGATGAACAGGAACCAGTCCAGCCCGTTCACGTCGCCCTCATTCGCCTGGATGATGTTCGCGCCCTCACCGCTGGTGAAGTTGCGTCCCTCGCCGTTGGGCAGACCGGTGCCGACCTGGGCCTTGACGAGCGTCCACTGGTCCGCCGCGCCGGTCGCGCCGGGCAGCGAGCCGGAGTACGTCGCGAGCAGGTTCGTGGACTTCTCGTGGCGGATCGTCATGTTCGCCTCGTCCTTGGTGAAGCGGTGGTAGACGCCGTCCACCTTCGCCACCGTCGAGTCGATCATTCCGAGGCCGGTTCCGCGGCGCACGTCGATCCAGACCTTCGGCTCCGAGAACGTGACGAAGTCGTCGGTGGTCGCGTACATCATGCGGTTGTACGTCACGGCGGTGCGGTCGGCAGCGTTCGTCGTCGGGTACAGGTTCGATGCCCAGAACACCACGTAGGTGTCGAGCTCCTCGCTCCAGAACGCCTCCGGCGCCCAGGTGTTACCGGCGAAGTCGGTCGACACCTTGACGTGGCGCTGGTCGGACCAGTTCACCAGGTCGGTCGACTCCCACACCTCGATGTACTTCGAACCCGAGATCTGCGCGGTCGTGAAGCCGCCCGCGAGACCCGCGACCTTGAGGTCGGTGGCGATCATGTAGAACTTGTCGCCTTCGGGGGAGCGGATGATGTACGGATCGCGCAGGCCTTCCGTGCCCACCGTCGAGGTGAAGATCGGCTGACCGTCGTTGAGCGTGTTCCACGCCAGCGCGTCGTTGCCCTTCGAGGCCGCGATGCTCACGCGCTCGGCCCCCTGGCCCTCACCGGTGAAGAACGTCCAGAAGTACGCCTCCGTCTTGTCGTCACCGGCCGGCATCGGCTGGATGCGCGCCGAGAACGTCCGGCTGGCCGAGGCCGTGCCGCTGGATGCGGTCGCGATGAGCTCGACGGTCACCGCGTCCGCTCCGGCTGCCGGACGCTGCACCTCGACGGTGCGCGAGCCCTCGCGCACGCCGTCGCGCAGCGACGCGTGGTCGGCGCCCGAAGCGGCGACGGTCCACTGGATCGTGGAGCCCTGAGGGCCGGTCGCCGGCACGGAGAAGTTGGTGCGGATGTCGTCGAGGTTGCCGATCTCGATCGCGGTGAGATCCTGCGCCACCTTCTCGGAGTCGGCGATCTCCTGCGGCACGCGCACGGCGAAGGTCGCGGTGCGGGTCTCGGCGCCGAGCGTGAAGGTCGCCGTGAGGGTGACGTTCGCGTCGCCCGCGCCCGCAGCCGGGCGCGTGACGGCGGCGCTCCCGCCGCTGATCGCGATGGCGGCGTTGTCGGATGCCCAGCTCACGGGGAGGCCCGCGCTCGAGGTGGCCACGGTGAAGTCGGCCGTCGCCTCTTCGGCGACGGTCACGGCCGGGATGGCGCGATCGAACACCTGCGAGGCGTACAGCGACTGCACGTCGGCGCCGCTCAGCGCCTGGTCGTAGACGGCGAAGTCGTCGATGAGGCCGTTCCAGCTGGTGTCGTTGTACACCGAGCGGCCGAGGCTGGCGATGAGGTTGCCCGAGAAGTCGGCCACGCTGCGCGAGATGACGTTCTGCCCGATCTGCGCGCCGTTGAGGTACACGGTGAACTGGCCGGAGGTGCCGTTGATGACCGTCGTGTACAGGTTCATCCCGGCGGGTGTCGTGGGGGAGCCCGTGCCGCCCGTGCCGACCTCGGTGCTCCACGGCGAGGTCGTGTTGACCGAGTTCGTGAAGACGGACTTGACGTAGCCGCTGGGGTTGCTCGGGTTGAGCAGCCAGTACGACGGCGGGACGTTGCCGCTCGCCGGCTGGATGCCGATGAAGGCGGCCGCGGTGTTCATGGGACCGGAGCGAGGCGACAGCCACGTCGAGATGGTCAGGTCCTTCTTGCCGACGAGGGGCGCCGAGGGGATCTCGACGAACGCCGCGGTGCCGCGTGCGCCGCCCGGCAGGCTGAGGACGCCGCCGCTGACCGAGCCGCCAGACTGCCGCAGCGTCGCGTTGTGGCTGTTGCCGCTGACGTCGGGGATCGTCGTTCCCGAGGCGGCTTCGAAGCTGTAGTGGATGAGGGGCTCGGCCTCGATCGCGGCGTGTGCCGCGGGCGCGACCGCGCCGGTCAGTGCGAGGGCGACGGCCGTGGCGACCGCACCGCCTCTCGCGAGGATCCTGGTTCTCTGACGCGTTCTCACGCTGATTCCTCGCTCTCGGCGACGTCGCACAGGTGAGGGGTGCCCCGGGGGCCGACGTCACCGTCGGGTGCGGGCGTGTGCATCATCGCGCAGGTGTCGGACCGTCGGAAGTGACGGTGTCGGGTGTGCTGTTACCGGAAACAAAATTCTGGTCGACTCACGGTACGGTCGCGCGCGACCGCCTGTCAAGCACTCCGCGTTATCGGTAACATGCTCGCCGGAAAACGCACGGAAGGGCCGGTCCGCGTACGAACCGGCCCTTCTGCGTCGAACGTCAGCCGCAGCTGGCGGCCGAGTGGGCGATCTGCTGATCGACCGTGACGGGCTGGCCGTCCACGGTCGCCACCGCCTTCAGCGAAACGGATCCACTCGGCACGGCGACGACTCGGGTCGTGAAGGAGGCCGAAGCGCTCTTCCCCGCCGCCACCGCACCGAATGCCTTCGTGCCGTAGCTCGTCGTCGCCGTCAGCGTCACAGGGAAGGCCTCTCCGTTCGTGACGATGACGACCTGCACCACCTTGCCGGAGACGCAGCGGGCCGCGACGGCCGCCGTGACATCGAGCTCGGGGCCGACGACCGTTACGGTGAGCGTCACCGTGCGATTGGCCGGTGCCACTTCCTCCTCGCGCGTCTGGTTCAGCACGGCCGAACCGTCCGCGGCGAAGTGCACCGTCTTCACCCGCGCATGGCGGCTCGGGTCGTTCAGGCCGCCGTCGGCGCCGGGGATCCACTCCGAGATCGGCGGGCGCGCGTGGTAGACGATCACCGGGTTGCCATCCGCATCGAGCGTGAACGAGTTGTGACCCGGTCCGTTCTGCTGGCCGCCGAAGTCGTCGGAGGTCAGCAGCGGGTAGCCCGTCTTCGTCCACGTCGCGGGCTTCATCAGGTCGCCGTCGATGGGAGCACGGAGCATGCCGATCGAGTACGTCTCATTGACCTCGGACGCCGAGAAGAACACGAAGACCTCGTCGTCGCTCTTGATGACGGCCGCCCCCTCGTTGATCACCTGGCTCGCGGTCCGCTCCCACGCGTAGTTGGGCGTGGACAGGAGGATCGACGGCGAGATCAGCTGGCTCGGGTTCGACGGGTCGATCTCCGCCATCCGTAGGTCGGAGCTCCCCGGCTTCTCCGCCCACACCATGTAGTGCTTGCCGTTCGCCTCGAAGTACGTCATGTCGAGCGAGAAGCTCGTGAACGCCGAGGTGTCGCCGGGTGCCGCCTTGATGTAGCCGAGCTCCTCCCAGTTGGCGGCGACCATCGGGTCGCTGTTGCCGGGAGCCCGCATGATCGCCGGCCGGATGTTCCAGACGTCGGTGCTGCGGCTCGACGTGAACAGGATGTACCAGTCCCCGTTGATCTTGTGCAGCTCGGGCGCCCAGAAGTACCGGTAGGCGCCGGTAGCGACCTTCGAGCCGTTCGACGTGTTCGGCGACGCGGCGTTGCGCGACCACAGCAGCACCTGCTCCTGGGCGGTGGTCAGGCCGTTGATCGAGTCCGCGCGGCGCAGCACGATGCGGTCGTAGCCCACACCGGGGTTGGCCTGCGTCGTCGGGTACGAGCCCGTGAGGTAGTACTCCGTCTCGCCGGTGCGCTCGTCGTCGCGGAACACCCACGGGTCGGCGCGCTCGGGCACGAGGATGCCCTTGCTGTCGCCGTAGACAGGCTGGTTCACGGTTCCGGTCACGGTGTACTCGCCGGGGGTCTCCAGGTCGACCGTGCTGGTGTCCCAGTTCACGCCGAGCTGCTTGGACGAACCGTCGGAGTAGCCCAGCTGCACCTTCTCCGGCAGCTCGAGAGCGCCGCCCACCTCGACCTCGACGTCGTCGCCGGCGTCGACCGTCGTATTGACGATCCGACCCAGCGACTTCTGCAGGAGCGCGAGTTCGGCTGCGGTGACAGGAAGAGCGGATGCCTCGATCGCGCCCGCCGGCAGACCCGAGATGCTCGGCACGGCCGGCGCCGTGATCGGCTGCGGCGTGCTGAACGTCGTGAAGTCCTCCGTCGTCACCTCGTAGGCGGCGCCCGCGGGGGTGCGGAGCACGACCCGGTACGCGCCGATGCCGTTGTCGTACGCGACGTCCGCGCGGGAGACCGTGATGCCCTGCGTGTTGGTCGTGGAGAGCTTCTGACCCGTGAACGTGACCAGATCCTTCGAGGTGTAGACGAAGACGCGCCCGTTGGCGGCGTTGTCTGCGGCGATCAGCCCGAAGGTGCCGTCAGGGTTGCGGAACAGCGTCGGGTTCGCGAACTGCGATGTGCCGGTGCCGAACGTCGGGTAGAGCACGCCCTTGTTGTTGTTGAGCGCGACGAGCGGGTCGCCGTCGCCGGCGATGGCCAGGTGCAGCACCTCCGTCTTCGCGGTGCCGCCCGAGCGCACGTAGGCGACGGCGCGCCCGGCGTCCTCGGCCTTCACCGTGACGGTGTACGAGCGCTGAGCGGTGTTCCCGTCGCGCGAGAACGTGGCGGTGAGCTCGACCGTCGTGTCGGCCGCGGGGCGCGTGACATCGCCGGTCGCGGAGACGACGGCGGGCTGCGAGGACTCCCACGCGATCGCGATGTCGTCGACGGCGTCGCGCAGCACGATGCCGGCCGTCACGACTGCGATGCCGAGATCGAAGTCGTCGGCGCTGCGCTCGAGGTCGCGCTGCGGGTCGACGGCGGGCACCGTGACCTCGTACGCGCGGGTGATCGACTCCCCGCCGAGAGTGAACGTACCGGTGAGGGTGACGACGGCGTCGGGCTGGCCCTGCGCCGGCCGCGAGACCTGACCGTCGGCGGCGAGGATCCCCGGTGCGGACGAGGCCCACGTGATGCGGGACTGGCTCGCGCCGGCCGCGGGAAGCGTGAGGTCGGCGATCGTCTCATCGGGCAGAGCGATGGCATCGGCATCCGCTGCCAGCGCCGCCTGCGTCTGTGCCGCCGTGGTCCGCTCGCTCAGGTGGTACAGCTCGGCGATCTGCGCCGGTGAATAGGCCGACGTCGAGACGATCACGTCGTCGACTGCTCCCTTGTAGAACGGGTCGGGGTAGGACGACCGGCCGATGTAGCCGACCAGTCCGGTGCCGAACTGCGTGACGGTGCGCGTCGTCGGAACCGTGCCCACGAGTGCGCCGTTGTAGTAGCCCGAGATCGAGGTCGGCGTGATGACCGTCGTGTACATCGCCCATGCCGTGCCGGTCGTCGGGCCGGCGACGCCCTGCGATGCGTTCGTCGGAGAGATGCCGTACTCGGTGCCCCACGGCGCGCTCGGGGCGCTGCCGTTGGTGATGACCGTCTTGAACCGGCTCTGCGGATTGCGCGGGTTGAGCAGCCAGTACTGCGCCGGCGGGTTCGACGTGGAGCCGAAGAACATCGCGGCGTAGTTGCCCGCCGCCGTCTCGTTGCGCAGCCACGTGGAGATCGTCAGCGTGTCCTTGCCGTCGAACAGGTTCGCCGGGAAGCGCACGTGGCCGGCACCGCTGTTGGACGCGCCGCCAGGGAGCGTGAGCACACCGTCGGCGACCGTGGCGCCCGTGCCCAGAAGGGTGCCCGTATTGCCGTGACCGGACACGTCGGTCACCGCCCCCGGGGTGCTGAAGTCGTAATGAAGGACCAGATTCGGGTCTTCGGGGACCGGGTCCGCATGTGCTGCGGGTGCGAGCACGCCGATGGCGAGCGCTGCGATCGCAGCCCCCGCCACTGTGACGCGCCGCCAGGACTTCGTCGCCATTTCAAACCTCTTCGTCGCGGCAGGGGACCCGCGCGGGTTCGCGGGACATGGTCGCGAGAGTAGCGCGTTACCGCTCACATTCCAAGGGTCGATTTGCGATCCCGGGGGGAAGCAATTTGGACGATTCGGCAATTCAAGCCTGGTGTACAACGTTGAGTTACCGCTAACGTGAGCGATAACAGCCGAAGCGACGACGTTCGGCGTCACTTGATGGAGAGTGAAATGACAGTGTTCTCCCGGAGCAGGAAGACTGCAGCTGCCGTTGTCGCCGTGGGCGCGATGGTGCTGGGCATGGGGGTCGGCAACGCGGTAGCGGACGCCCCCGATGAAGGTCTTGTCGCCGAGTACATCTTCGACCTGGCTGAGGGCGCGGCGGTGCCCAACACCGCTGCGGACTCGGTCCTGGGCGCAGCCACGGTGCGCAACGTTCAGGCCGCCGACTGGACCGGCAGCTCGCTCACCCTGCGAGGTGGTGCCAAGACGTCGACCGGCAACTGGGTGGAGCTTCCCGACGACATCCTCGCCGGACAGGAATCGGCGACCATCACGGCGGAGGTGAAGGCATCCGCCGCCATGCTCAACGGCTTCCACTTCCTCTGGAACATCGGGAACGAGTCATCAGCCAACGAATACTTCTTCGCCTCGCTCAACTGCGGGTCGGGGCGCACGCCGCTCGTGGGCATCAAGGCAGGCGGCGTCGAAGAGCTCGTGCAGTCCGGCTCGTGCGGGCTGACCGCCAACACCTGGGTCAACGTGACGTCGGTCGTCGACGGAGCGGCCGGCACGGCCTCGCTCTACATCAACGGCGCCCGGGTCGGTCACGGGTCCGTCGGCGCTACCCCGGCCGACATCGTCGACCAGTCGCTGAACACCATCGGCCGCGCACCGTGGCCCGACCCGCTCTTCCAGGGCGCGATCTCGTCGTTCCGCGTCTACGACCGGGCGCTGACGGCCGCCGAAGTCGCGGACGTCTCGGCCGAGGACGCACTGGCCAACGAGACCGAGCTGCGCGCGCAGGCACAGGCGATTCTGACGGGCCTGGCCCTCACCGATCGCGAGACGAGCGGCGACATCGACCTTCCCACCTCGCAGGGCCGCGTGACGTGGACCTCGAGCAACCCGGCCGTCGTATCTCCGACCGGTCAGGTCACGCCCCCGCTCGCCGGGCAGCCGTCGATCCCGGTCGAGCTCACCGCCGAGGCATCCCTCCGCGGGATCAGCGCCACGCAGACCATCACGGTCACGGTGCTGCCCTCGACGGAGACCGCCGAAGACCGTGCCGCGCGCCTGGCGCAGCGGTTCGTGATCCCCTCGGTCGTTCGCTCGGGCGCCGCCCTGCCGGCCGCGCCGGAGGGCACGACGGTGGCCGTGACCGGCGTCGAAGGCGAAGTCGAGGTGGGTGAGACGATCACCACGACGTCGGATCAGCCCGTCGACGCCGAGATCACCGTCCGGATCACCGACGGCTCGACCGGTGTGCACGTCGACCGGACGTTCGCGGTGCGCGTGCTGCCGGCATCCGCTCACGAGCTTCTCGCGTACCACCGCACGCCGACGTCCGTCTCCGAGGCGAACAACGCCGACGTGGCGCTGAGCATGCACCTGGCGCTGTCGACCGAGGACGGCTGGACTCCGCTGAACGAGAACTACGGCATCTTCTTCCCGAAGACCTCGGCGCCCGTGCCGGCGAACGGCCCCAGCGAGAGCCTCATCCGCAGTCTGCGCAACCCGCACATCTTCTACCTGGAGGACGGCAGCTTCGGCATCGTCGCCACCCGTACCGCCCGCAACGGCGGTGCCGACGGCACGCAGACGAACCGCATGCTCTTCGCGCGCAGCACCGATCTGCTGTCGTACGACGAGGTCGGCCTCGTCGACGTCGGCGTGACCAGTGGGGTCAACGACCCCGCAGTCGTGTGGGACTCGGCTGCCGAACGCTACGTGGTCAGCTGGACCTCCGACGCCGGCGCGTCGATGTACACCACCTTCGGCAGTCTCACGGATGCCGCGACCCGTGGCCCCGTGGAGCGTGGTGCCGTCGCAGCGACGGACGGGACGGCCGGCACCGGCATCCCGAACTTCGCGACCGGCAACGCGATCGCGATCCCGGCCTCCGTCGCAGACGCCCTCAACGTCCGGTTCGGCCGCATCGTCAACACCGGGGTCACGGCGCTGGATGCCGTGGAGGTCGAGGCCGGCGACGAGCTGGCCGCCTCGGATCTGCCCCAGCGCGCAGAGCTCACGTACAACGACGGCTCGGCGGCGACGCGGGCCATCGAGTGGGATGCCGACTCCCTTGCGGCGGTCGACACGAGCACACCGGGCACGTACGAGGTCACGGGGTCGATCAAGCACCCGCAGTACGCGACGCCGTTCGCCGACGAGCGGGCCGACCCGTCGATCTTCAAGTTCGACTGGAACGGGCAGACGAAGTTCCTCATGATCGCGACCGAGGACCTCAACCTGAACCCGATCAACCCGGCGAACGGCCCGCACATGCCGATCCGCATCGCCGACAACATCGAGGACCTGTCCGACGAAGCGATCCGCGCCGGTCGCAACGTCGAGATCGACCTGCTCAAGCGGGGCGACACCGACGCCGACGGCGGGGTCATGACCGGCTGCTTCTGGGCACCCGAGTTCCACATGGTGGGCGGCAAGCTGACGATCTTCTTCATGCCCTGCTACAACGGCACCAACGGCCAGCCGGATATGTGGACCGGTAGGGCGAGCATCATCCAGCTGCAGCAGGACGCACAGGGCAACCACCTCGACCCGGCGGTGCCGGCGAACTGGACGAAGGCGCAGAAGGTGCTCCGCGCAGACGGCTCGATCCTGAACCCGGTGCAGAACATCTCGCTCGACATGACGTACTTCGAGGACTCCGGTCAGTCGTACTACGCCTGGCAGATGCTCGGGTCGGTCTTCATCGCCAAGATGGACCCCGCCGACCCGACGCGGCTGACCTCCGCGCCGGTGCGCATCCTGCCGCCGGAGTTCGCATGGGACAACGTCATCGCGGAGGGCCCGAACGTGCTGGCCAAGGACGGGACGCTCTACATTATCTACTCGGGATCGAGCGTGGGCGACTCGTACACGACCGGCCTCATCACGGCGGAGGCGGGGCAGAACGTCGACCTCACCTCCCCGGCCGCGTGGACGAAGCTGAACTACCCGATCCAGAAGTCCGGCATGTTCAACGGCGCGTGGCAGCTCGGCACCGGCCACGGCATGTGGTCGATGGACGAGGACGACAACATCCTGTACGTCTTCCACGCCCGCACCAGCAACCGCGGGCTGACGGGCCGTGACATGTTCGTGCGCCGCGTCCACTTCGCCGCGGACGGAATGCCGATCTTCGACATGGAGTCGGATGAGGAGGTCGCACCCGAGAACCGTTTGGTCACCGCGACGGTGACCGTCGTGGGCGGGTCCGAGCCGCAGCTGGACGTCGAAGCCGTGACCGCGTCGCGATGCGTGGCGGGCAAGGTCGTGCAGGTGCTCACCGTGCGCAATGCCGACGACGTCCCGGTGTCGGTGACGGCGGCGGGTCCGTACGGGTCGAAGACGTTCGCGTCGATCGGCGCGGGCAAGGCTTCGTCGGCGACGTTCACGACCCGGCTGGCCGCCATCCCGGGGGGCACCATCACCCTCACGGCGACCGCCACCATCGGCGGCGAGACCGTGACCACCACGCAGGACGCCCCGTACGAGTCCGCCACCTGCGGCTGACGCATGGGCAGGGAGCCGACGTCGCAGCGACGTCGGCTCCCCCTCCCGCAGCCCGGCGCCGACGCCGGGCCGCGGCATCCCCTCCTTCCACCCGAGACGAGGAATCACCGACATGACCATCTCGAGGAACCCCGGCACGCGGTCGATGCGACGGACGGTGGCCGTGGCGGCCGCCGCGGGCGTCGTGGCCGCCGGCCTGATCCCCGCCGCCTCCGCCGCCACGGCCGCCGATCCGCTGCGCGACGGACTGGTCGCCGAGTACCTCTTCGAGGAGACCTCCGGCGACGCGCTGCGCAACACCGCCGACGGAGACCCGGCGGCGGGCGATCCGCTGGACGCGGTCGTGCGCAACTATGCCGAGGATCAGCGGTCCGAAGCGGGAACGCTGCGGTTCCTCGGCGGCGCCAAGACGTCGACGGGCAACTGGGTCGAGCTGCCCGACGACATCCTCGCGGACGCTCAGTCGGCCACCGTGTCGATCGACGTGAAAGCCGATCCCACGATGCTGAACACCAACCACTTCCTGTGGAACATCGGCAACGATGCGACCCAGGAGTACTGGTTCGCGACCGCTCGCGCGGCTCGCTCGGCCATCACCACCGGGTCGGGCGCCGGTGAGAAGAACGGTACCGGATACGCGCTCACGGCGAATCGCTGGCACAGCCTCACCGCCGTCATCGACGCCGAGGCCGACACGCTCACGTTCTACACCGACGGTCAGCGCGCCGGCGTCGCCAAGACGACGCTCACCCCCGCAGACATCACGCAGTCGCTCAACACGATCGGTCGCGCCCCCTGGCCGGACGCGCTCTTCAAGGGCTCGGTCGGGGCTTTCCACGTCTATGACCGGGCGCTGTCCGACAGTGAGGTCGTGGCGCTGTCCGCGACGGACGCCGTCCCCCATGCGGCTGAACTCGCCGCCGCAGCCGCGGCCAAGCTCGCCGCACTCGATCTCGGCGACACCTCCGCGGTGACCGGCGACCTGCAGCTCGTGACGCTCCACGGCATCTCGTGGGCCTCGTCGGACGAGGCCGTGATCGCGCCCGACGGAACCGTCAGGCGTCCGGCTCCGGGTGAGCCGGCGGCCACGGTGACCCTTACCGCCGCGGCGACCACCCGCGGCCAGAGCGCACCGGCGACGCGGACCTTCACCGTGACGGTGCCCGCTCTGACGGCTTCCGACCTCGCCGCCGACCTCGCTGCGCTCCACGTGCCGGAGACCGTGCGAGGCAACGTCTCGCTGCCCGAACGCGGCGCCGCGGGCTCACCTATCGGGTGGGCGTCCTCGGACGACTCGGTCGTCTCCGACGTCGCCGTCGGTGACGCGGCACCCGGAGTCGTCACACGTCCCGCGTGGGGTCAGCCCGCGAAGCACGTCACGCTCACCGCGACGATCGGCGAGGGCGTGGATGCTGCGACCCGCACGTTCGACGTCACGGTGGCGCCGCTTCCGCGAGACGCCGTCGACAGTCGCTATCTCTTCGCCTACTTCACCGCCGACACCGTTGCCGGCGAGAACGTCCATCTGGCCGCGTCGCAGGGGAACAGCGCGATGGCGTGGGATGTGCAGAACGGCGGCGCGCCGATCCTCACCTCGACCCTGAGCGAGATGGGCCTGCGCGACCCCTTCATCATGCGCTCGGCGGAGGGGGACCGGTTCTTCCTCATCGCGACCGACCTCTCGATCGGCCGCAACGGCAGCTGGGACCGAGCGCTGGACTTCGGCAGCGCGCACCTCGAGATCTGGGAGTCGACCGACCTGCGGACGTGGAGCCAGCAGCGCCACGTGAAGGTGTCGGGCCCCAACGCCTCGATGACCTGGGCGCCCGAGGCGTACTGGGATGACGAGGCCGGCGAGTACGTCGTGTACTGGTCGTCGCGCATCTACCTCGACGGCACCCGCCCCTACGACAAGGCGCGCACGCCCAACTCGACGTACTCCAAGGTGATGTACGCCACCACGCGCGACTTCGTGACGTTCTCACCCGCCACGGTCTGGCAGGACGCCGGCGACCGCATCGACTCGACCATGATCGAGGACGACGGCACGTTCTACCGGTTCACCAAGGAGGTGACGGGCTGCGTCGACATCCTCCAGGAGTCCTCGCCCGCGCTGCGCGCCCTCACCGTTCCCGGTGACTACGCGTGGGAGACGGACGCGAGCTGCATCTCCAAGACGGCGCGCAACACGACGCGCACGACCGAGGGCCCGACGATCTTCCGTGCGAACCAGGGCGACACGTCGCTTCCCGAGGGTGTCGACGAAGGCTTCTACCTGTTCGTCGACGACTTCACCGGGACCGGGTACCTGCCGCTGTTCACCGAGTCGCTCGCGGATCCCCAGTGGCGCACCGTCACCGGTTCGCTGCCCAAGTCGAGGCACGGGAGCGTCATGCCCGTCACGCTCAACCAGTGGGAGTCGGCGAAGGGCGCACCGCTGACGAAGGTCGCGACCGCGGTCGACATCGAGGGCGTGGTCGCGGGCGACACCGTCCGCTCAGGTGACGTGCTGACTGCTCGGGTGTCGGCCGCGGACGGCGGAGCCGTGGCCGGTGCGGTGCGCTTCTCGGTCGGCGACGTCGAGTTCGAGTCGGTCCTGACCGCGCGGGACGGCGGGTACGTGGCTGAGGCGGTCGTACCGGAATCGGATGCCGCGGGCCAGCCGGTCGAGCTGAAGGCCGAGTTCCTCGGCTTCGACGTGCTCTCCGGCTCCTCCGCGACGGTCGAAGTGAACTTCGGCGATGAGCCGGCGCTCGCGGTCGAGGCATCCGTCACCTCGCGCTGCGTATCGGGGAAGGTCGTCCAGGTGGTCACCGTGACCAACGCCGACGACGTCCCGCTCTCGGCGACGGCGACCGGCCCGTACGGCTCGAAGAGCTTCGCGTCGCTCGGCGCGGGCAAGAGCGCGTCCGCCTCGTTCACCACGCGGCAGGCATCGATCCCGCTCGGCGCGGTCACCCTCACGGCGACGGCGACCGTCGGCGGTGCGCCCGTCACGGTCACGACCGACGCCGGCTACCCCGCCGCGAACTGCGGCTGAGAAAGGAAGATCCGGTGGATCGCACACACCTCCCCGCCGTAGGCGCCTCGCGCACAGCGCGCAGGAAGAAGACGCTCGCAGGCCTCATCGGAGCCGCGCTGGTCGCCGGCGCGATCGGCGTCACCGGTCCGGCTGCGGCCGGCGCGGAGCCGGCTTCGCTGCTCGCTTCGTACGACTTCTCGGAGACGAGCGGGACGGTGCTGAACGACGTCTCCGGCGCCGGTCGCAACGGCACCGTCGTCGGCGGAGCGGCCTGGCGGGGCGGCTACATGCAGTTCACCGGGTCGAACCACGTTCATCTGCCGAACGACCTCCTCGCCGGGCAGAGCGCGGCGACGATCGTCATCGAGACGAGCCCGACGGCGCTGTCCGGGAACAGGTTCCTGTGGAACTTCGGCGGCTCGGGCGACTCGGCGACCGGCCAGTTCTTCATCCAGCCGGTCGCACCGCGGGTGGCGATCTCCCCGTCCAACTGGTCGGGCGAGCAGTCGGTGACGTCCGCGACCAAGCTGGTTCAGGGCCAGTGGCAGTCGGTCGCGGCCACGATCTCGAAGAACGCCGACGCGACGACATCGACGCTGAAGCTCTACCTCAACGGAGCGCTCGTCGCTCAGAAGGCGGACTCCACCGTCGCCCTGAGCGACCTCGCGACCCACACGATGAACTACATCGGCAAGAGCGCCTACGCGGGCGACTCCCTGTACCAGGGCGGCGTCTCGGCGTTCCGCGTGTACAACGAGGAGCTGTCGGCTGCGGACATCGCGACGGCGTCATGGACGGATGCCGCGGCCACCGCCACGGAGGTGGCGAACGCGATCGACCTCGACGCCGCCAACGTGCAGGACCTCTCGCAGGTCGAGTCCGACCTCGTGCTTCCGACGGCCGGCGGTGTGACGTGGACGTCGCAGCCCGCCGGGATCGTCGCGCCGAACGGGCACGTCACGCAGCCCTCGGCCGACACGATCGTCACCCTCACGGCGACCGCCACCGTGCGCGGTCAGACCGCCACCAGAAACTTCGAGGTCACGGTGCGGAAGGCGCCGACCGCAGCCGAGCAGGCGGCGCGCGCAGCGGAGACCCTGCTGCTGCCCTCCGTGCTCGAGCAGGGCTACGTGCTGCCGGACACGGCACTCGGTCTGCCCGTCGTGTGGTCGCACGTATCGGGCGCGGGCTCGGTCTCCGATGGGGCGATCGCGGGCGCGCCCGCCACGGGCCTGGCAGCGGCCACGCTTCAGGCGGTTGTCGGCACCGGTGAAGACGCCGCGACCACCGAGCTCGACGTGCGGATCGCCGAGGCGGGGGCTTCGCGCCTCGCCGCCTACACCACGTCGAAGAACACCCGCGGAGGCGACGATCCCGAGGTCACGCGCTCGGGCCACCTCGCGCTCAGCTCCGACGGGACGACGTTCACCGCCCTGAACTCCGGAGCCGGCGTCGTGTTCCCCACCGTCAGCGGCATGACCGAGACGAACAACGGGACGAAGCGCTACCTCGCGCGGCCCTACGTGTTCCGCCTGTCGGGCGATGAGGGTTTCGGGATGATCGCACGCCGTACGTCCGACGCCGGCGCGGCCGACGCGGCCGGTGCGCTCGTCTTCACCTCGCCGGACCTCGTGGACTGGAGTGAGGTGGGATACCTCCCGCTTCCGGGCCAGGGCACGACCGGTGTCGTCTCGGCGGAGTGGGACTCCCGCGTCAGCGCCTATCGCGTCGCGTGGACCAGCGCCTCCGGCTCGACCCTGACCGGCACCACCGCCGACTTCAGCTCGGTGACCGCCGTGAAGGCCGGCCAGCAGCCCGCCGGACGCGCCGGCACGATCGACGTGGCCTACGCCGAGACGGCGTCGATCGTTCCCGTCACCGTGACCGAGGCCCGCACCGCCGAGCACCTGCTCGGACGGGTGCGGAACACCGGACTGCAGGCGCCTGATGACGTGACGATCGCCGCCGGCGGAGAGGTCGAGCTGCCGGGGAAGGTGACGGCCGAGTTCTCCGACGGCGGCACGCACGACTTCGGCGTGGACTGGGACACGTCTGCCGTCGACACGTCGACGCCCGGCGAGTACACCGTGACCGGAACCCTCGCGCGCACCGACACGATCTTCCCGCTGCTGCCGAACCGCGCCGACCCGCACGTCCTGCGCTACACGCTGCCGAACGGCGACAAGACCTGGCTGTACATCGCCACCGACGACAGCGGGCAGGACGAGTTCTTCATCCGTCAGGCCGACACGATCGCGGGGCTCGGATCAGCGCCGGACAACCGCATCCTCGGCTACGGACTGTCGGGCACCAGCACCAACGCCCAGCTGTGGGCACCGGAGCTGCACGTCGTGGACGGCGACCTGTACATCCTGTTCGCGGCCAACGCCAATAGCGCCAACTCGTGGACCGGCGTGCAGTCGTACACGATGCGACTGAAGACCGGCGGGAACCCTCTGGTCCGCGCCGACTGGGAGGCCCCGCAGCGCGTCGTCGACGCCGCCGGTCAGCCCCTCACGACCTATGGCACCGGCATCACGCTCGACATGACGCACTTCGAGGACGACGGCACCGACTACGTCGCCTGGTCGGAGCGGATCGTCTCGCCGGCGACAGGGCCGGCGGTCCTGAAGATCGCGACGGTGACGCCGTCGACGACGGGCCCGTGGCGGCTCTCGAGCCCGCGGTCCACGATCGTGTATCCCGACAAGGGCTGGTCGACCAACACCTCGGCCGTCGCTGAAGGACCGTTCGTCATCCAGCGCGCCGGAAAGGTCATGATCACGTTCTCGGGCTCGAACATCGACTGGACCTACGCCGTGGGGCTCGCGACGGCGTCGTCCGGCGCCGACCTGCTCGACCCGGATGCATGGCACGTGCGCGACAACGCGATCTGGAGCTACGAGGGCGTCTTCTCCGACAACTGGGGACCGGGTCACAACTCGTACACGTACGACGACGACGGAAACCTGATCAACGTCTTCCACGCCAAGGCGACGCAGAACGGCACGCGCGACTCCGGCGTGCGGATGGTGTACTTCCGCCAGGACGGCAGCCCCATCCTCGACATGACCGACACCGAATGGCTCGCCACGGCGAACCGCACGGTGACGGCGACGGTGATGGTCACCGGACCGGCCGGACTCGATGTGGAGGCATCCGTCACCACCCGCTGCGTCAGCGGCAAGGTCGTTCAGGTCGTCACGGTGACCAATGGTGAGGACGTGCCCGTGTCGGCCACCGCTTCCGGCGCGTACGGCTCGAAGACGTTCGCGGCGCTCGGCGCAGGCAAGAGCGCATCGGCCTCGTTCACGACACGGCTGGCGGCGATCCCCGGTGGAACGATGACGCTCACGGCCTCCGCGAACATCGGCGGATCGCCGGTGACCGACACCGTGGAGGTGAACGCCTCGCCCGCCTCGTGCGGGTGACCTGACCCGGCCGCGAGAGCGGTCGACGCGACGCGCGCCGCGGGTGTGGACGGACCCCGCGGCGCGCTGTCGTGCGTTCGCCCAACGACCCGGGTTCAGGCAGGCAGGTCCGGGTCGTTGAGCGAGGAGCGAAGCGACGAGACGAAACGGGTTCCCCGCCGAGGAGCGTTCCCCTCGCTCCGCTCGCCCCACCGCCGCCGGCGAAAGAAAGGGCCCCGCCGGCGATGCCGGCGGGGCCCTTCTCGGGGGAGGCTCAGCCGCAGGTGGCCGCGGCGTAGGAGGCGGATGCCTCGGCGCGGTCACCCGCCGCGGTGACGTCGACCGACACGGTGCCGCCGGCGATCGAAGCCTGTCGCGTCGAGAACGCGCTGGTGGTGGACTTGCCGGGCTGCAGCACGGCGATCGCCTTCGACCCGTACGTGGTCGAGACGGTCAGTCCGACCGGCGCGTCGCCGTCGTTGGTCGCCTTGACGGTGAGCGTCACCTTGCCCGACACGCAGCGCGTGTCGGCCGTCACCGTCACCGGCAGCACCGGTGCCGCGACGACCACGTCCGCTGTCACGGTGATCGCCGTCGAGCTGTACAGCTGCCTGCCCGGCGCGTTCCATGCCGTCGAGCCGCCGGCGCCGACCCACTGGTTGAGGTTCGCACCGATCGTGCGCACGGTGCCGGTCACCTCATACGTGCCGCCCGTGCCGGTGTCCAGGTCGGACAGGTCCCACGTCACCGGCTGCGAGGCCGTACCGCGCCCGTAGGCGAGCACCACGTCGGCCTCGGCCGGCAGGGCCGCCCGCACGTCGGCCTCGGAGGCATCGGCGTCGACCTCGACGGCGCCGAGGTCACCGGCGACGGCGGATGCGGCATCCGCTTCACGGATCTCGTCGTACTGGGCCTTGGTCAGCCCCACGATGCCGCCGTGCTTGGTGCTGGGCGCCATGTAGAAGCTGCTGCTGATGAGCTGGGTGAAGCCCGCGTCGAGGTCGGTGGTCTCCATCGGCCGGTAGCCCGTCGACGGAATGACGTCGACGTACAGGTACCACCTGTCTTCGTCGTGCCGCTGGAAGATGGCCGGGCCCTCGACGCCGCCGGCGTTTCCGCCCGCCCACTCCGCGCCGATGCGCGTCTGCAGCTGAGTCCACGTCGCAGAGGGCTTCCACCACTCGGCGGCGGGCGTCGACTCGAGGTACAGGCCCTTGCCCGCGGAGTTGTCCTTCGTGACGCGGTAGGTCTTGCCATCGTGCTGGGTGATGGTGGTGTCGATGGTGTTGCCGCCGGCGTCGATGAACACGCCGCCATACTCGTAGGTCTCCTGGGTGAAGTCGGGCGTCGCGCCCCAGAGGACGCGCGAGTACGACGAGCCGGTGTGCTCGGGGTTCGCGTAGAGGTTCGAGGACCAGTACAGGACGAACCCGCCCTCACCCGGGCCGTAGTAGTCCGGAACCCATGTGGCCTCCGGTGCCCACGCCATGCCGAGCTCGCCGACCTTCGCACCATCCGAGAGGGCGACGTCGAACTGGCGCAGGTCGCTCCAGGTAACGAGATCCTTGGACTCCCAGACGTTGAGCTTGGTGCTTCCCTGCGAACTCCAGTAGCACCATTCCATGCAGCCGCTGACGCCCCGGTCGCCGCCGAAGACGCGCAGATCGGTCGCGATGATGTAGTACGTCCCGGTCTCGGGGTTGTAGGTCAGGTAGGGGTCGCGCACGCCGGTCGTGCCGAGGTCGGACGCCAGAATCGGCTGCCCGCCGTTGAGCGGATCCCACTGCTCGGGGTTGTCGCCGCGCGAGACGTCGAGGTAGATCTTCTCGGCGTAGCCGGCGGAGTTCTCGATGAAGTGCACCATCGCGTAGCCGAACGCATCGTCAGCGGCGGCCGTGGGCTGCACGGTGACCGTGACCTCACGGGTCGCGGTGGCGCCGCGGACGGTCGCCGTGGCGGTGAGGGTCGTCTGAAGCGCGGGCTCGCCGGCCGCGGGCTGCGATGCCGTCGCCGTCACGCCGTCCTCGCCGATCTCGATCGACGGGTCCTCCGACGACCAGCTCACGCGACCGCCGTACGTCGGCAGCGTCGCCACCGGCTCGTCGAAGGTCACACCCGCGACGCCGTCGGCGATGGTCTGGGCGGCCTGCTGGTGCGATGCCGCGTGGATCGCGGCATCCGCCACCGACACGTCGGCCACCTCCGAGGCGCTCAGCGCGCGGTCGTAGATGCGGAACGACGACACCTCGCCCTTGTACATCGGGTCGGGGTACGGCGCGCGGCCGATGGCGTTGAGAGTCTGGTCGGTGATGGATGCCGGGGTGAGCGCCGTGTTCGTGCGGGCGACGCGCTCGCCGTCGACGTAGAAGGTGATGTGTCCGGCGGCGCCGTCGATCACCGAGGTCAGGCTGTACCAGCGGTTCGCGTCGAGCGCGGTCCCGGAGCGGGCGTTGACCTCGCCCCCTCCGCCGCCCGTGGTGATCGACGTGCGCGGATTATCGCGGACGGAGGCGAAGTAGTACTGCGTGGTCGAGTTGCTGCCGATGTTCCAGAGGAAGTTCCAGTTGTTCTTCATCGTCGGGTCGAGCTTCGTCTCGATCGTGACGGTGGCCGAGGTCTCGCCGGCCAGAACGTCGTCGGGCAGCTCCACCCAGTTCGCCGTCGTGCTCGTCTTCGCGCCGCCGGCGAAGACGAGGGAGGAGCCGGTCCACTGCGCGTCGGTGCCGTTGACGACGGTCGCGGGCGCGCCGCCGTCGACGCGGTTCGGGATGCTGGAGCCCGAGGTCTGGTCGAAGAGGTATTCGGCGAGCAGCCCGCTGGTCGGAGCGGCTGCGCTCGCTCCCGCCGCCGCCGGAGCAGCGAGGGGGACGAGGGCCGTGGCGATCAGGCTGGCGCCGACGAGCGCGGCGACGGCGGTGCGGGGCCGGCGCCTGCGGCGGATGCCGGCATCGGACCAGGTGGTTCGTGGCATGAGGGTCACTCCAGCTCCTTTGCTGTGCGCGGCCGAGCGGGCGCGAAGAGTCGCGGATTGGTCGCGCGCGCTGGGAATGTTAGCGCTCACGCTGAGGTACGGCAAGGGTCGATAACGTCTCGCCCGATTGCTTGACAGCCTGGGCGGTTCGCGCTAACAATGACTCGAACCATCCTGATACCGCTAACAGCAGGGGCGCGGAGTCGGGATCAGGCCAAAGGAGCCCTGACACCATGAAGAACTTCCGCAGAGCAGTGGCGCTCGCGACGGCTACGGCGCTGACCGCCGCCGGACTCGCCGTCATCGCACCGACCGCGGCATCCGCTGCCCCTCTCTCGATCGAGTCGGCCAAGGTCCTCGACCTGCACTTCGACGGCGATCTGACGGACGCGGGTCCGAACGCCGCCGCCGTGACGATGCAGAAGGGCACGGCCGCCTACGGCGCCGGCATCGACGGCCAGGCGTTCAACCTGAACGGCACGAACGCGATCCGGCTCGGCACGGCCGCGTACCTGCAGCCCGCAGACCTGACGGTGTCGTTCTGGTACAAGCCGAACGCGACGATGAGCGGCGAGCAGGTCTTCGCCTGGAGCAAGCTCGCGTACAACTCGCCCGGCTGGTACCTCACGTCCGAGAGCAACACCTCTCCGCTGGTGCTGTCGGTGGGTCCCGCATCCGATCAGCCGTACAAGGTGGCCGTCGACACGGCACGGGCCGCGTTCTTCCCGACCGGGCAGTGGACGCACGTCGTCGTCACCTACGACAAGGCGACGAAGGACGTGCGGTTCTACCGCAACGGCGAGCGGCAGATCTCGACCGTCAAGTACCCGGCGACCGGCACGGCCACCGGCGCGATCGTCGGCGAGAGCACGACGGTGAAGACCCTCGGCTACAACGGCCCGCAGTACAACGGAGCCCACGCGAACGGCCTGCTCGACGACTACACGCTCTACAACGGCGTGGCGACGGTCGCCGACGTGGTGTCCCTCACGCAGTCCAACGACCCCGCGTTCGACCCGAAGGCGATCGCCCAGCGCGGGCTCGACACCGTGACCGTGCCGTCCTCGTCCGCCGCCGACTTCGGTCTGCCGCTCGAGGCGGCCAACGGCGCGACGATCTCCTGGGAGACGTCCGACGCCGATGTCATCGCCATCGACGGCGGCGTCGCGACCGTCACGCGTCCGAGCTCGGCGCCGGCGACCGTGACGCTCACGGCATCGGCGAGCTACGGCGGAAGCGAGCCCGTGACCAAGACGTTCCAGGTCGACGTGCCTCAGGAAGGAGCCTCGACCTCGATCTACGTCGAGTCGACCGAGCTCGACGAGGTGCTGCTCGAGGACCCCTACCTGGTCAACGGCAACCAGAAGATGATCGACTATCTCCTGAGCCTCGACCCCGAGCGCTTCCTGTACTCCTTCTACACGCAGGCGGGGCTGCCCACGACGGCGCAGCCGTACGGCGGATGGGAGCGTGCGAGCGGCACTCGGTTCCAGGGCCACTTCTTCGGCCACTACATCTCGGCGCTGTCGCAGGCGTACGCGACGACGACCGAACCCGGCACCAAGGCCGCGCTGTTGGCGAAGCTCACCACCGCCGTCGAGGGACTGCAGAGCGCGCAGACGGCGTACGCGGCCATCGATCCGACCAATGCCGGCTACGTCTCGCCGTTCTCGACGAGCGTCCTGCCGAGCGGTGGCGGCGGCCTGCTCGTCCCCTTCTACAACCTGCACAAGGTGCTCGCCGGTCTCATCGACGCGCACGACCAGGCTCCGTCCGACGTGGCGGCGAAGGCTCTCTCGGTCGCCAGCGGCTTCGGCACCTGGGTGCGCAACTGGGCGGGTCGCCAGGCCAACCCGGCGTCCATCCTCAACACCGAGTACGGCGGCATGAACGAGGCGCTGTACGAGCTGTACGCCATCACCGAGAACCCCACCCACAAGCGGGCGGCGGAGTACTTCGACGAGGTGACGCTGTTCCAGCAGCTGGCCGCCGGCCAGGACGTCCTCAACGGCAAGCACGCGAACACGACGATCCCGAAGCTCGTCGGCGCGCTCAAGCGGTACACCGTCTTCACCGACAACCCGCACCTCTACGCGACGCTGACGGCGGCTGAGAAGAGCAGCCTCGGCATGTACCGGACGGCTGCCGAGAACTTCTGGCAGATGGTGGTCGACGACCACACCTACGCCAACGGAGGCAACAGCCAGTCCGAGCACTTCCACGGCCCGGACGAGCTGCACGAGCACGCGACGAACGGCACGACCTCGGGCTACGGCGAGAACTCGACTTCCGAGATCTGCAACGAGTACAACATGCTCAAGCTGACGCGGGCGCTGTTCCAGCTGGCCCCTGACGTGAAGTACGCCGACTTCTACGAGCACGCGTACATCAACGCCATCGTCGCGCAGCAGAACCCCGAGACCGGCATGATGACGTACTTCCAGCCGATGCAGGCCGGCTACGCCAAGGTCTTCGGCCGCCCGTACGACGAGTTCTGGTGCGACCACGGCACGGCGACCGAGAGCTTCACGAAGCTCGGCGACTCGATCTACTTCCGCAAGGGCGAGTCGGTCTACGTCAACATGTTCCGCTCCTCGGTCTACACCGACGACGCGCACAATCTGCGGCTCACGCAGACCGCGAACGTCCCTGCCGAGGAGACCGTGACCTACTCGGTCGACTCGATCGACGGAGGCGCGCTGGCCGACGGCACGACGCTGCGGCTGCGGGTGCCCGGCTGGGTCGCCGGCTCCCCGTCGCTGGAGATCAACGGCCAGGCGCAGGACGTCGCCGCCCTCACCGAGGACGGCTACGTCGTGGTCGACGTCGCGGTCGGCGATGAGCTCACTTACACGCTCCCTGCCGAGGTCCGCGTGATCGACAACACCGAGAACCCCAACTGGGTCGCGTTCGCCTACGGCCCGGTGCTGCTGGCGACGGAGCTCAACCGCAGCAACGTCGACGCGACGTACGTCGCCGGAGTGCTCGTGCGCATGAGCACGGCGGACAAGACGGTCAGCAACGACGTGGTCGTCGACGACGCGGAGCAGTTCAAGGCCGGCATCGCCGACAACCTGGTGCGCATCGCGGACGGCGAGAACGCGAACGGCATCGAGACCATGCGCTTCAAGATCCAGAATGCGGATGCCGCGACCGAGGCGCTCACGTTCGAGCCGTGGTACTCGCTGTACGGCGCCCGCTACGCGATCTACATGGACCTCGTCGAGCCGGACTCACCGCAGGCGCAGGAGCTCATCCTCAAGGGGAAGCAGCAGCAGCGCATCGAGGAGACGACGATCGACTCGCTCACGTCGTTCGACGACAACAACAGCGAGGCCGACAAGAACTACAAGTTCAACAAGTCCGGCGTCGGCGTGTGGCTCGGTGAGGGATACCGCGACGGCCAGATCGCCACGGACGCGTACTTCCAGTACGACATGATCGTCGATCCGAGCCTGCCGAAGAACTACCTCGGCGTCCGCTACTTCGGCGGAGACAACGGCCGCACGTTCAGCGTCTACCTCAACGACGTGCTCCTCAAGAACGAGCGCGTCACCAACGCGGCGGGGTCGAACACGTTCTATGTGCAGTACGACGAGATCCCGGCATCCGTCCTCGCGGGCATCGAGGCGAAGGACAGCTACAAGCGCGACCAGAACGGCCAGTACGTCCTCGACGGCGACGGCCAGAAGATCCCGGTGGTGACCGTGCGCTTCCAGGGCAACGGCACGAGCTACGTCGGCGGCGTGTTCGGCGTCTACACGACCTCGAAGATCACGTACGACACGGACGCGGATCTCGCGGGTCTCACCTTCGAGGACGGCGCGCTCGCACCCTCGCTCACGGACGGCGTCTACGAGTACACCGCCACGGTTCCCGCGGACGCGACGACGGCGACGTTCGACGCCGATCCCGCGGTGGCGAGCGGTCTGGTGTACGTGGGCGACGTGCTGATCGACGACACCCAGCCGCGTACCGTCACTCTGGCCGCCGGCGACGAGCCCACTGTCCTCACGCTCCGCGCGACGGCGCAGGACCACACGACGTCCGCGACGTACCGCATCGAGATCGTGCGTGCCTCGGAGGAACCGCAGCTCGAAGTCACTGCCAGCGCCGCCGTGCGCTGCGTGGCGGGCAAGGCGGTTCTGACGGTGCAGGCGCGCAACGGCGCGGATGTGCCCGTGGCGCTGCGCATCACGACGTCGGCCGGCAGCAAGGACATCGCCGCGCTCGCAGCGGGCAAGGCGACGTCGGCTGCGTTCACGACACGGCTGGCGCATCTGCCGGCAGGACAGGCGTCGGTCGCGGCATCGGCCACCCTCGGCGGGGAAGCCGTCGAGGTCACCGTGCCGGTCGCCTACCCCGAGACCACCTGCGGGTGAAATTTCGGACACCGAAAACGGTTTCGAGTCTTGTTCTCGCTAACTGTTGCCGGTAACATTCAACACGAGCCAGTCGATCCACCGTCGGATCCGAGAGCAAAGGTGCAACATGCTCAGTCACTCCACCAGCCGCACGGCACAGACCGCGGACGCGGTCGTCGCCGCGCCGCGGAGTCTCCGGGCATCGAGCGATCGGGCCGGAGCGCAATGCGCCGGCCATGACCCAAGTGAGACGGGGGCTCTCGGCCGCGGCTGAGGCTTCCAGCGAGTCCCGACGACCGGATGGTCCGGTCGCTCGCGAGTTCGGATCGGCAGGGGTGCCGACCGGGAAATTGGAGAGAACGAATGAACAAGCGAGGACTGTTCGCACGTACCGCCGCCGGTGCGTTCGGCGGGATGCTGCTGATCGGCGTCGCGGGCGCCGCGATCGCCGACGAGGTCGGCAACGACCAGGTCGACGTCAACGTGAACATCGAGGCCGTCGAGCCCGTCGGCGCGCTGACGATGAGCGTCGCCAATGACTCGACGTCGCTGACCGAGGTCACCGCGGCCGATGACACCGAGTTCCGGGAGTTCACCGGAACCCTGCCGACCGTGACCGTCACCGACGACCGTGAAGAGGTGCCGGCCGGTGTGTTCTGGTACGTCAACGGCCAGTCGTCCGACTTCACCGCCACGGGCGGCCTGACCATCGGCGCTGAGAACCTCGGCTGGACGCCCGCGCTCGTCACTGAGGGCGACGGCGAGGTCGCCGCGGGCGACGGCACCGTGCCCGAACTCGACGAGCCCACGGCTCCGGGAAACAACGTCGGTCTCGCGGGCGCCGAGCTGCTCGCGCTGACCCTCGACTCCAACGAGGCGCGCACGGTCGGTTCGTGGTCGGCTGACGCCGACCTGAAGCTGAAGACCGCAGCTGACGTCGAGCCGGGCAGCTACTCGGCGACGATCACGCTGACGCTGTGGGAAGACGCGTACTGATCGCGCACCCGTCTTCATCGTGTTGAATCGGGTCGGGGCCGTGTAAGCGGCCCCGACCCTGACGTCTGGATCCATCGTGCTGTCCCACGCCTCCCGCTCTCGCCGAGCGCTTCGCACCCTCATCGGCCTGCTCGCCGGGCTCACACTGGCCGCGGGCGCCGCGGCGCCCGCTCTCGCCGATGACGACGCGCCCGACATCCGGTGGTCGGTGACGCCGGCGAATGAGTCCGGGCCGGACGGTCGCACCTTCGTCGAGAACACCCTCGATCCGGGGGAGTCGGTCGACGATCACTTCGCCGTCCGCAACGTGAGCGGCGAGACGGTCGAGTTCGCGCTGCTCGCCGCCGACGGCTTCTACACGAGCGCGGGCAGGTTCGACATCCTCCCGGCCGGCGAAGAGTCGGTCGACGCGGGCACGTGGATCTCGCTTCCCGAGTCCGTCACAGTGGGACCGGGCGAGACGGCCGTGGTGCCGTTCACCCTGACGGTGCCCGACAACGCCGAGCCCGGCGATCACGCCGCGGGCATCACGGCGTCCATCACCTCCGTCCAGGAGAGCGAAGACGGCACCGCCGTCGGTGTCGAGAGCCGCGTCGGCTTCCGCGTCACGACGCGAGTGACCGGGGTGCTCACACCGGAGGCGGCCGTCCAGGCTGTCGCCGGCGAATACACGCTCTCGTGGAACCCGTTCCGTCCGGGCGAGGTGCTGGTGGGCCTCGAGGTCGAGAACCGCGGGAACACCATCCTTCTGGCTGGAGGAACGGTCTCCGCGGGCGGCCAGAGCGCCGCCTTCCCGGCCGAGGGGGAGAACCCGCAGGAGCTCCTTCCCGGAGACACGCATCGCTTCGAAGTGCTCGTCGACGACGTTTGGCCGCTGTTCGTCGTGCCGGCGAGCGTCGTCGTCACGCCCACCGTCGTGACGATGGGCGGTGAGAGCTCCACCATGGAGCCGGTCACCGCCGATACGATCGTCTGGGCCGTGCCCTGGCCGCAGCTGCTGCTGCTGCTGGGCATCGCCCTTCTCATCCTCGCGTTGGTCTGGGGCCGCCGCCGATCCAAGAAAAGGCTCCAGGACATGCTCGATCAAGCCCGTGAAGAAGGCCGCCGCGCGAACGACGCGCCGGCGAACGACGCGTCGGCGGACGCCTCGTGAGCCGCGTGAGCAGGATGGCCGCGGCATCCGCTCTCATCGTCGCCGCCGTGCTCGCGCCCGGCGCAGCGCTCGCGGATGAGATCGAGGGCTCGGGCGGCGTGCTGGTCACCGTCGAGATCGATCCGATCCGCTGCGCGGTGGACTGCGGTGGCGGGGTGCTCCCGACCACCGGTGCGGACTACCCGGCTCTCTTCGTGTGGCTCGCACTCGTGCTCGTGGCTGCGGGCACGGCGCTGCTGATCGGGAGGCGTGTGCGCGCTTCCCAGAGCGGTTCGCGCGACGCGCCGGGCGTCGCGCCCTACTATGTGCTCAGCGGTCGGCATGCCGACGACGCGGCCGAGGGACTCCCGTTCACGGACGCGGCGGTTCCCTCGCGGGGTGACGCCCCCGGCCGCTCACGTCGAGCGAGGTAGGTCTCAGAATGTCGGAACAGATCGCCAAGGGCTGGCAGCGCCCGAGCATCTACGACGTAGCCAAGCAGGCCGGGGTCTCGCACATGACGGTGTCCCGCGTGCTGAACGGGCACCCCAACATCCGCGAGTCGACCCGGGAGCGCGTGCTCCAGGCCATCGATGAGATGAACTACACGCGCAGCTCGATCGCCCGGGCGCTCGCCACCCGCCGCGCCATGCGCATCGGCGTGCTCGTCGACAGCCCGGTCCAGTGGGGTCCGAACAGCACCCTCCGCGCGATCGAGAGCGCCGCGCGCGACGCCGGCTACGCGATCAGCGCGTTCTCGATCTCCGACGACGAGGAGTCGCAGAACGACACGGGCGTCGTCGAGCTGGTGACCCAGGGCGTGGACGCGCTGTGCGTCATCGCCCCCCGCGCGTCGTCCCTCGACATGCTGCGTCAGCAGAGCACCGGCCTTCCCACCCTCGTCATCAAGGCCGAGCCCGACCCCGAGATGCACACGGCCGCGGTCGACCAGCGCGCTGGAGCCATGACCGCGGTGATGCACCTGATCGAGCTGGGCCATCGCTCGGTCGCCCACCTCTCGGGTCCGCTGGACTGGTTCGACGCGCGCGCCCGCGAACAGGGATGGCGGGATGCCCTCGCCGACGCCGGCCTCCCGATCGCTCCGCCGGTCGTGGGCGACTGGACGTCGGACTACGGCTACTCGTTCGGCAAGACCTACGACTTCGCCGATGCGACCGCGGTGTTCGCGGCGAACGACCAGATGGCCCTCGGGCTCATCCACGGCCTGTCCGAGCGCGGTCTCCGCGTTCCTGAGGACATCAGCGTCGTCGGCTTCGACGACCTCCCCGACGCGCGCCACTTCCTGCCGCCGCTCACCACGGTCCGGCAGGATTTCGCCGCGCTCGGCGCCCTCGCGCTGCAGATCATCATTGCCGCGATCGAAGGCGAGGAAGTCACCGAGCACGACATCATCGAGCCCCGGCTGATCGTGCGCGGCTCGAGCGCGGCACCGCCCGCCTGACCTCTGCGGAAGGCGCCTCGACCCGGGTGGGAGAGGCGCCTTCGCCGTTCGTGACGGCGGAGGGATGTTGCCGCTCACGCAATCGTGTTAATGTTCGCGGTAACGGAGAAGTAACGAATCTGGAAGTTCCAGTTGCGCGCAGACATGTTAGCGCGCACAATGGACTCGCACACACCCGAGAGTGTCCCGCTGGGGCACCGGCACTTCCTCGCCGACCAAGAAGCGTCGGGGAGTCTCAAGGAGGAGAAGAGATGGCAAACAAGAAGCGGATGCTCGGCCTGATCGGCTTCGTCGGCGCGGGGGCCCTCGCCCTCGGTCTCGCCGGCTGCGCAGGCGGCGGCAACGGCGGCGGCGACAACGGCGACGGCGGCGACGCGGGTGGCGACGGCGAACTGACCACGGTCGGCTTCGTCGCGGTCGGCCCCGAGGGCGGCTGGCGCAACGCCAACGAGCAGGCGATCAAGGACGCGTTCTCCGAGGAGGCCGGCTTCGATCTGAAGTACGCTCCCGCGGCGAGCCCGACCGATCAGAAGTCGCAGATCGACGCGTTCGCGACGTTCGTGAACGACGAGGTCGACGTGATCCTCCTCACCGCGACCGAGGCGTCCGGCTGGGACGACTCGCTCGAGCTGGCCCAGGAGGCCGAGATCCCCGTCATCCTGCTCGACCGCGGCGTCGACTCCAGCGACGACCTCTACGTCACGCGCATCGCCCCCGACAACGTGAACGTCGCCGGCACCGTCGGCGAGTGGGCGGTCGAGACCTTCCCGGAGGGCGCGAGCTACTTCACGCTCGAGGGCGTCCCGGGCCTCTCGGTCGTCAACGAGCGGAACGAGGGCTTCGAGGCCGTCATCGAGGGCGCCGAGGGCTGGACCAAGATCGGCGCGCAGACCGCCAACTGGACCGCTGACGAGGGCAAGTCGGTCATCGAGACCGTCCTGCGCGAGAACCCCGACCTCCAGTTCATCTTCGCCCAGAACGACGAGATGGGCATCGGCGCGGCTGCTGCCGTGACCGCCGCCGGTCTCGCACCGGGCACCGACGTGAAGATCGCCACGATCGACGGCACCACGCCCGCACTCGAGGCACTCGCCGCCGGTGAGCTCAGCTTCGTCGCCCAGTACAACCCCTTCTTCGGCGACCTCGCCGTCGAGGCGGTCAACTCGGCACTCGCGGGTGACAGCGTCGAGAAGAACATCATCGTCCCCGGTGAGACCTTCGACTCGCCCGAGGCCGGCCAGGCCGCGATCGACGACGGCAAGGGCTTCTGATTCGACCCAGTCGACGAGACGATAACTGATGCGAGCGGGGGTCGCCGTTCCGGCGGCCCCCGCTCGTGCTCGTCTTCGCCCAGTACCCCCCTGCAGCAAAGGATCCACGCAGCCATGATCGAACCGATTGCGATCGTCGAAGTCCGCAACGCGTCCATCACCTTCCCGGGAGTGAAGGCGCTCGACGACGTCAGCTTCCGGCTGCTTCCCGGCGAAGTCCACACCCTCATGGGCGAGAACGGCGCCGGCAAGTCGACCCTCATCAAGGCGCTCACCGGCGTCTACCAGATCGACTCCGGCGAGATCGTCGTCGCCGGACAGGTGAGGCATTTCAACGGCACCGCGTCCGCTCAGGCCGCAGGCATCTCCACGGTCTACCAAGAGGTCAATCTCTGCACGAACCTCTCCATCGGCGAGAACGTCATGCTCGGACACGAGGTGCGGGATTGGACGGGCATCAACTGGCGCAAGACCCACGCCCGTGCCCGTGAAGCCCTGACCCGGATGGGACTCGGCGACCTCGACCCCCACGCGCCCCTGTCGTCGATCTCCATCGCACTTCAGCAGCTCGTCGCCATCTCTCGCGCGATGGTCACCGATTCCAAGGTGCTCATCCTCGACGAGCCCACGTCGAGCCTCGACGCCAATGAGGTCGAGGTGCTCTTCGACGTCATCCGCCGCCTTCGCGATCAGGGCGTCGCGATCCTCTTCGTCTCACACTTCCTGGATCAGGTGTACGCGATCAGCGACCGGATCACCGTCCTGCGGAACGGTCAGTTCGTGGGCGAGTACCTCAAGCGCGACCTCGACCGGACGCAGCTCATCTCGAAGATGATCGGCAAGGACTTCGAGTCGCTCCGTGCCCTCGGCTCCAACCGGCAGACGCAGCAGCGCGACCGGACCGTGACTCCGCTCTTCGCCGCCGACAACCTGGGTCGCAAGGGCGCGATCGAACCCACGGATCTCGAGATCCACGCGGGCGAGGTCGTCGGCTTCGCCGGCCTCCTGGGTGCCGGTCGCACCGAGCTCGCCCGGCTCGTCGCTGGCGCCGACAAGCCCGACAGCGGCACCATCCGGCTCCGCGGCAAGAAGGTCTCGCTCAACTCTCCCGTGGCCGGCCTCGCGCAGGGCATCGCGTATTCGACCGAGAGCCGCCGCGACGACGGCATCGTCGGCGACCTCAGCGTCCGCGAGAACATCATGCTCGCCGTACAGGCCCGCCGCGGCTGGCTCCGCCGCGTTCCCGCCCGCGAGGTCGACCAGCTGGTCAAGACCTACATGGAGCGCTTCAGTGTGCGGCCCAACGACCCCGACCGTCCGATCCGCCTGCTCTCGGGCGGCAACCAGCAGAAGGTGCTGCTCGGCCGGTGGCTGGCCACCAACCCCGACCTTCTCCTTCTCGACGAGCCGACGCGCGGAATCGACGTCGGCGCAAAGGCCGACATCCAGGAGACCGTCGCCGAGCTCGCCGAAGGCGGAATGGGCGTCGTGTTCATCTCCTCCGAACTGGAGGAGGTGGTCCGGCTCTCCGAGCGGATCGTCATCCTGAAGGACCACGAGAAGGTGGGCGAGGTCGTCAACGGACCGGAGGTCACCGCCGAGAGCATCGTCTCGATCATCGCCGCCGAGTCCGGCGACGAGGCGGAGAAGTCCGCGGATGCCCTCGTCGAAGAGGCCACTGCGGGAGACTCCGCTGCCAACCATGAAGGGAGCGCGTCGTGAACCGCGTCAAGACCGCGCTGCGCACGCCCTGGTTCTGGGGCCTCGTCGGCATCGCACTGCTGCTGCTGATCAACTCGATCAAGAATCCGGCCTACCTGGCGCTCAGCGTCAACCCCACGACGGGGATGCTGACCGGCAACCTGCTCGACATCCTCCGCGTCTCGGCGCCGATCATCATGATCGCGCTCGGCATGACGTTCGTCATCGCCACGGGAGGCATCGACCTCTCCGTCGGCTCGATGATGGCGGTCGGTGGGGCGGTCGCCATGGAGACTCTCCGCAGCCTGGACGGGTCCTCGCCGATCGGCGCGATGCTGGCGGCGATCGGCCTCGCGCTCGCACTGGCCATCGTCCTCGGAGCGATCAACGGCTTCCTGGTATCGGTCGTCGGGTTGCAGCCCTTCATCACGACGCTGATCATGATGCTCGCCGCCCGCGGCATCGCGCGCGTCGTGACCGGAGGCCAGAACACCAACGCCACGAACGAGCCGTTCCGTCTCCTCGCCAACGGGCAGATCTTCGGCATCCCCACGAGCTTCGTGGTCGCCATCGCGATCGTCGCCCTCATCGCCCTGGCGATGCGCCGGACGGCGCTCGGTCTCATGATCGAGTCGATCGGCATCAACCCGCATGCGAGCCGGCTCGCCGGCATCCGTCCGCGTCCGATCCTGTTCGGCGTCTACGTCCTCTCCGCCGCGCTCGCCGCGGTCGGCGGCCTGTTCAGCGTCTCGGAAGTGATGACGGTGAGCGTGGGCGGCACGGGCAACCTGATGGAGCTCGACGCCATCCTCGCCGTGGTCATCGGCGGCACCTCGCTCGCCGGCGGCAAGTTCTCGATCGTGGGCTCCACGATCGGAGCGCTCCTCATCGCGACCCTGAACAAGACCGTGCTCTTCCTCGGCGTCCCCGCTGCGGCCACGCCGGCGTTCAAGGCCGTCGTCATCATCGTCCTCGTGCTGCTGCAGTCCGAGCGCGTGCGCTCCTGGGCCCTCGGGCGCGGGAAGCCGCCGCGCACACCCAGCGGACCGACTCGACCCGCAGCGGAACAGGGCACGCCGCCCGTCTCGAAGGAGGCCGTCGCATGAGCTCCTCGCGCACGCTCGCCGAAGCCATTCCCCCCGTCCCCAACCTGCCGGAGACCAAGAACACCGCCGTCGCCGGTCGCCTGGCGCGACTGTGGGAGCGCAATCAGACGCTGATCCCCACGCTCGCCGCATTGGTGCTGCTGTTCGGCATGCTCATCTACGCCGAGGTCGCGTACGGCAGGGTGTTCCACGCCGGAACCATGTCGAGCCTCCTGATCAGCTTCGCGCCGACGATCATCCTGGCCGTCGGAATGACGATCGTGATCGTGTCGGGCGGCATCGACCTGTCGGTCGGTGCGGTGGTCGCGTTCAGCTCGGTCGCCGGCGTCATGCTCATGAACATCGGCATCGACGGCTGGCTCTCGATGCTGCTCATGATCCTGTTCGGCGCGCTCTTCGGAGTGATCGCCGGCGTCATGATCCAGTACTTCAACGTGCAGCCGTTCATCGCGACGCTCGCGATGATGTTCCTCGCGCGCGGACTGGCCTCGATCCTCTCGACCACGCCCGTGCAGGCCCCCGAGAACTCGCCGATCCACCTGCTCGCCACGGACTGGAAGATCATCGACGGCCCGAAGGTGAACGACCTCACCGTGACGCCGGGCCTGATCATCGCCGTGCTCGTCGTGCTCGGCGGGATGTTCTACCTGCACCGCACCCGCAGCGGGCGCACGGTGTACGCGATCGGCGGCAGCGAGTCGTCCGCTGGGCTGATGGGCCTGCCGGTCGCGAAGACCCGCGTCGGGATCTACATCATCTCCGGTGCGCTGTCGGGTCTGGCAGCGATCGTGTACACCGCGGAAGTCGGCGGCAAGGCGCAGAACGTCACCGGCATCGGCTGGGAACTCGACGCGATCGCCGCCGTCGTCATCGGCGGGACGCTGCTCACCGGCGGCTACGGGTACATCCTCGGCTCCGTCGTCGGCGTGTTCGTGATCGCGGCCATGCGCCTCATCATCACCAAGGACGGCACGATCAACCCCGAGTACCTCACGATCATCACCGGCGCCGTGCTGCTCGTCTTCGTGCTGCTGCAGCGCGTGCTGACGAGGCGGAGGGCCCACTGATGACCGACCTCACGCCCGAGGTCCAGGCATCCGTCGATGCTGTCCGCGCCGACGTCGCGAAGCTCCATGGCGAGTTGGTGCGGTACAACCTCATCGTCTGGACGGGCGGCAACGTGTCGGGTCGCGTGCCCGGCGCCGACCTCTTCGTGATCAAGCCGTCGGGCGTCTCGTACGACGACCTCGCTCCCGAGAACATGATCCTGTGCGACCTCGACGGCAACGTCATCCCCGGCACTCCGGGGAGCGACCGCAGCCCGTCGAGCGACACCGCGGCGCACGCGTACGTGTACCGCCACATGCCCGACGTCGGGGGAGTGGTGCACACCCACTCGACGTTCGCAGTGGCGTGGGCGGCGCGCGGTGAGGAGATCCCCTGTGTGATCACGGCCATGGCCGACGAGTTCGGCGGGCCGATCCCCATCGGGCCGTTCGCGATCATCGGCGACGACTCGATCGGCCGGGGAATCGTCGAGACGCTGTCGGGCCACCGCTCGCGAGCGGTGCTGATGCAGAACCATGGTCCGTTCACGATCGGCGTCTCGGCCAAGGACGCCGTCAAGGCCGCGGTCATGGTGGAGGACGTCGCCCGAACCGTGCACTATGCGCGCGAGGCCGGGCCGCTGATCCCCATCCCGCAGGAGGCGATCGACCGCCTGTACGACCGCTACCAGAACGTGTACGGGCAGTCGGGCGACGAGCGCCGCGACGCAGAGGAGCAGTCATGACGTCGGAGGCGGCACAGGCGATCCTCGACGGCCGCACCGCGCTCGGCATCGAGCTCGGCTCGACGCGCATCAAGGCCTGCCTCGTGCTCGCCGACGATCCGTCGACGGTGATCGCCGTCGGCAGCCACGCCTGGGAGAACCGCTTCGTCGACCGGCTGTGGACCTACGACATCGACGATGTGTGGGCCGGCCTGCAGGCCGCATACGCCGACCTCGTCGCCGACGTGCGCGATCGGCACGACGTCGGGCTGGAGGCGGTCGGCGCCATCGGCGTCTCGGCGATGATGCACGGCTACCTCGCGTTCGACGAAGAGGGCGAGCTGCTCACACCGTTCCGCACCTGGCGCAACACCAACACCGACCGATCGGCCGCCGTGCTGTCGGAGCTCTTCGGGGTCAACATCCCGCTGCGGTGGTCTGTCGCGCACCTCTACCAGGCCGTGCTCGACGACGAGCCTCACGTGACCGACGTCGACTTCTTCACCACGCTCGCCGGCTACGTCCACTGGAAGCTCACCGGGCGGAAGGTCCTGGGTGTCGGCGACGCGTCGGGCATGTTCCCGATCGACACGGTCACGCACGACTACGACGCCGACATGCTGCAGAAATTCGATCGTCTCGTCTCCGAGCGCGCGTACGGACTGCAGGTCGCGGAGCTCCTTCCCGAGGTCCTCGACGCCGGCCGGCATGCAGGCGACCTCACGCCCGAGGGCGCGGCGCTGCTCGACCCGAGCGGGACGCTGCGCCCCGGTGCGCCGCTGTGTCCGCCCGAGGGCGACGCCGGCACCGGCATGGTGGCCACGTGCTCGGTCGCGCCCCGCACCGGCAACGTGAGCGCCGGCACGAGCATCTTCGCGATGGTGGTCCTCGAGCGGCCGCTCGAGCGGGTGCACCACGAGCTCGACGTCGTGACCACCCCCGCCGGCGACCCGGTCGCCATGGTGCACTGCAACAACGGTGCGAGCGAGCTCGCCGCCTGGGTCAGCCTCTTCGACCGCTTCGCCACGGTGGGCGGCGGACAGCTCCACGAGGATGACGTCTTCGAGGCGCTCTTCCGCGAGGCGCTCGACGGTGACCCGGATGCGGGCGGCCTGCTCGCGTACAACCATCTTGCCGGCGAGCCGATCGCGGGGCTGGCGGAGGGTCGTCCGCTGTTCGTGCGAACGCCCGACAGCCGCCTCACGCTCGCGAACTTCATGCGCGCGCAGATCTACGGCGTCTTCGGCACACTCGCGCTCGGCATGCGCGTGCTCGAAGAGGAAGGCGTCGCGCTCGACCGCATGTTCGCGCACGGCGGCATGTTCCGCACCGCCGGTGTGGCGCAGCGCTTCCTCGCCGGAGCGCTGGACGCGCCGGTGGCGGTGGCCGAGACGGCCTCCGAGGGCGGCGCGTGGGGCATCGCGGTGCTCGCGGCGTACCTCGGCGAGGCATCCGATCTCCCTCTCGACGCGTACCTGCGTGATCGCGTGTTCGCCGACGCGCAGTTCGACACCGTGAAGCCCGACCCCGAAGACGTGCCCGGGTTCGCCGCCTACCTCTCGCGCTATCGCGCCGGACTCGCCGTGGAGCGAGCCGCCGTGCAGGCACTCTGAACCCCTCCCCGGAAGACCCAGAAGGACATCCCCATGACCCGTCAGCCTCTCGCCACCAGCCTCGACTCGTACGAGGTGTGGTTCGTCACAGGCAGTCAGAACCTCTACGGCGAGGAGACGCTGCGTCAGGTGGCCGAGCAGTCCCAGGCCGTGGCCGACGGACTGGGCGGTCTGCCCGTCAAGGTGGTGTGGAAGCCGGTCCTGAAGGACTCCGATTCCATCCGGCGCCTGGCCCTCGAGGTCAACGGCCGTGACGACGTCATCGGCGTGATCGCGTGGATGCACACGTTCAGCCCGGCGAAGATGTGGATCTCGGGCCTCGACGCGCTCCAGAAGCCGCTGCTCCACCTGCACACGCAGGCCAACGTCGAGCTGCCGTGGGCCGACATCGACTTCGACTTCATGAACCTCAACCAGGCCGCGCACGGCGATCGCGAGTTCGGGTACATCCAGACGCGTCTCGGCGTGGCACGCAAGACGGTCGTCGGCCACGTGTCGAACCCGGTCGTGGTGCAGCAGGTCGAGGACTGGCAGCGCGCGGCCGCCGGCTGGGCCGCGGTGCGCACTCTCAAGCTCGCCCGTTTCGGCGACAACATGCGCTACGTCGCGGTCACCGAGGGCGACAAGACCGAGGCCGAGATCCGCTTCGGCGTGCAGGTCAACACGTGGGGCGTCAACGAGCTGGTCGAGGCCGTCGAGGGCGCGAGCGAGGCGGATGTCGACGCCCTGGTCGCCGAGTACCTCGACGCGTACGACGTGGCCGACGAGCTGAAGCCGGGCGCCGAGCGTCACCAGTCGCTGCGTGACGGCGCTGCGATCGAGCTCGGGCTGCGCTCGTTCCTCGAAGAGGGCGGCTTCGGCGCCTTCACGACCTCGTTCGAAGACCTCGGTGCGCTGAAGCAGCTTCCCGGTCTTGCGGTGCAGCGCCTCATGGCCGAGGGCTACGGGTTCGGCGCCGAGGGCGACTGGAAGACCGCGATCCTCGTGCGCGTCGCCAACGTGATGGGCGCCGGACTCCCTGGCGGCGCGTCGCTGATGGAGGACTACACCTACGACCTCGTGCCCGGCTCGGAGCGCATCCTCGGCGCCCACATGCTCGAGGTGTCGCCGTCGCTGACGACCGCGAAGCCGCGCCTCGAGGTGCACGAGCTCGGCATCGGCGGAAAGGACGACCCGGTGCGCCTGGTCTTCACGGCCGACGCCGGACCGGCGCTCGTGGTCGCGATGAGCGACATGCGCGACCGCTTCCGCCTCGTCGCCAACGTCGTGCAGAACGTCGACGCGCCCGATCTGCCCAAGCTCCCCGTCGGCCGCGCCGTGTGGGAGCCCGCGCCCGACTTCGCGACCAGCGCCGCCTGCTGGCTCGCCGCGGGCGCCGCCCATCACACCGTGATGACGACTGCCGTCGGCATCGATGTGTTCCGCGATTTCGCTGAGATCGCCAAGACCGAGCTCGTCGTGATCGACGAGGACACCACCGTCCGCGGCTTCCAGCGCGAGCTGCGCTGGAACCAGGCGTACTACCGGCTCGCTCAGGGCTTCTGAGCAGCCACACACCACCCGACCCGAGGGGGGCCTCACCGATGAGACCGCAATCGCCACCGTCCACTCGCGCACCGCGCCGGCGTTCCGCACGCCGCGCGGTCGCGGCATCCGTCGCCACCGCCCTCGCGGTCTCGGTCATGGGCCTCACCGCCCCTCTGGCCGCGAACGCCGCGGTCGTCCCGGCGCCGAGCGCGCACTACGACATGTCGCACTCGGGCACGTCGCTGCTCGACGTGTCGGGCAACGGCCGCAATGCGACGCTCTCCGGTCTCACGGACGCGTCGTTCGCCCAGGCGGGCGCCGATGACATCCTGCGCTTCCGCGCGGACGGCTATGCGTCGCTCCCCAAGGGCCTGGTGACGGGCACCGACAACAACTTCACCGTCGAGTACACCGTCTCGAGCCAGACCTCGGGGAACCACTTCGGCTGGGTCATCGGCGACGGCGTCGGCCCCTGGAACACCACGCAGCTCGGTAACCACGTCTTCCTGAGCCCGCGCTCCTCGCAGGGCGGCTACACCAACCAGGTGCTCGCGGCCATCCGCGTGAAGACCCCCGAGGGCAACGGCGAGACGCGCATGCCGGCGGGCGGCGGCCTGAACCCCGGCTTCACGACCCTCACCATGGTCGGATCCGGCAACACCCTCACGCTGTACCGCGACGGCGTCGTGATGTCGACGCTGACGCACGACAAGTCGATGAGCGCGATCATCCCGAGCGGCAACGTGCTCGGCTACCTCGGCCGCTCGCTCTACCAGGGCGACTCGCTGCTGCGCGCCGACGTGTCCGACGTCAAGTTCTGGGACGTGGCGCTGACCGCCGAGGAGGTCTCGAGCAGCATGCCGAGCGCCGCAGACAAGACGGCTTCGACCGCGGCACTGCTGCGCGGAGACGTGCTGGCGAACATGCTGGGTGCGAACCCGTCGCTCGCTCAGGTGTCCACCAACCTCACGCTCCCGGCCTCGGTCAACGGCGTCACCCTCACGTGGGCGTCGTCGAACCCGGCTGTGATCTCCACGGCCGGCGTGGTGTCACGGGCGATCACCGACAACACCGTCGTCACGCTCACGGCGACGACGTCGCTCGGAAGCACGCTGACGTTCGACGCGACGGTGCTGGCCCCGAGCGTGTCGGCGGACCTCGACGCGATCACGCTCGCGGACCGGTCGACCGAGCACCTCCCGCTCGCGACGAAGGGCGCGGTCAACGGCGCGTCGATCACCTGGACGTCGTCCGATCCTGAGCTGGTGACACCCACGGATGCCTCCTACCAGGCTCCGGCCGTCGGTGCACCCGATCCCTTCCGCGGCGGCGGCCTCGTCGCACGCCCGGCGTACGGCGAAGGCGACCGCGAAGTGACGCTCACCGCGACTGCGACCCTCGGCGGCCGCACCGCCGAGCGCACCTTCGAGGTCACCGTGGCAGAGGAGGGCCGCTGGGCCCCCGACGCCGGGTACGCAGCGGCGTACTTCAAGTCCGACGGCGACGAGAAGATCTACCAGGCGGCCACGGCCGGCAACGACTTCTTCTCGTTCTCGCCGGTCAACGCCGGTGCTCCGGTGATCACGTCGACCGCCGACACCCGAGGTCTGCGCGACCCGTACATCCTCCGTTCGAAGGACGGCGACAAGTACTACATGGTCGCCACCGACCTGTGCATCAGCTGCGGCACCGGATGGGGTCCCGCCCAGTCGGCCGGAAGCCTGAAGATCAACGTCTGGGAGTCGACCGACCTCGTCCACTGGACGCGCACCAACGGCGTCAACTCGGCGATCACGGTGAACCAGCCGCGCGCCGGCATGACCTGGGCGCCTGAGGCGTACTGGGACGACGCGCTGCAGTCGTACGTGGTGCACTTCTCGTCACGCCTGTACGCGGACGAGTCGCACACCAACGGCGACAACCTGCACGCTCGGGTCTTCTACGTGCTCACGCGCGACTTCCAGACGTTCACGTACCCGCCGGTCGAATGGCAGAACACCGGATACGCGCGCATCGACTCCACGATCCAGAAGATCGACGACTACTACTACCGCTTCACCAAGAACGAGGACGGCGGCGCCGCCGACGGGCTCGAGATCGGCAAGGACATCTTCCTCGAGCGTTCGAAGGTGCTCACGGCTCCGACGACACGCTCGGACTGGAACGCCGACCCGGAGACCACCTGGCAGCTCACCGACACCTACATGACGCGGCTGGAGACCAATCAGGTGGGTGAAGGGCCGCAGATCGTCAAGCTGAACGAGGGCGACCCGAACAACACGGCCTCCAACGACGGCTTCGCGTTCCTCGTGGACAACTTCGCCGCCGGTGGCTACCGCGCGTTCGTCACCACCGGCGCCGAGATCGCCAGCAGCAGCCAGAGCGACCGTCTGTCGCGCCGCGCGGACTGGAACGTGCGCCCGGTCGGCGGGCTTCCCGCCAGCCCGCGCCACGGCTCGTTCGTGAGCGTGACGCAGACCGTGCTCGATGCGATGCACGACTGGACGGATGTCGCGGCCGTGCCCTCCACGACGGCGCTGACCGCCGAGGACCGCGTTGCGACCGCCGAGGTCACCGCCGAGGACGGCGGCGAGGTGGCGGGCACCGTCACCTTCTCGGGCGGGTCGTGGTCCGAGACGGTCGACCTCGAGGCCCGCTCGGCGTCGGTCACGGTCCCGGCCGGAGTGGGCAGCGTCACCGCCCACTACGACGGCTACGCCGATGGGGCCGTGAGCCCTTCGACGTCCTCGGCCATCTCGTTCGGCCTCGAGCTGACCGCGTCGGCCACGACGCGCTGCATCTCGGGGAAGGTCACCGAGGTCGTCAGCGTCACCAACGCCGACGACGCGGCGGCCACCGTCAGGATCGCCGGTGCCTACGGCAGCAAGACGGTCACCGTCGCCGCGGGCAAGACCGTGTCCGCCTCGTTCACGACACGCGTCGCCTCGATCGCGGCGCACGCCGTGTCGATCACGGGTGAGGCCGCCGACGGCCGCACCCACACCTCCACGGTGACGGTCGCGGCCGCCACCTGCCAGTAGACCGACGACGGAGGGCCCGCGGCGCAGGTCGCGGGCCCTCCGCCTGTGGCGGGATACTGGGACTCTCCCCACACACCACCTGAGGATCTGAACCCATGGCACGCATCCCCTCGTCCGGCACCCAGCACGCGCTCCGCGCGGGCGACTACGAGGCGGTCATCGCCAGCGTCGGAGCCACGCTCCGCTCGCTCACCTACGACGGGCGCGATCTGGTCGTGCCGTTCGAGGCCGATGAGGTGCGTCCCGGCTACCGCGGGGCCACGCTCGCTCCCTGGCCGAACCGCGTCGTCGACGGCCGCTACACGTTCGGCGGCGAGGAGCGCCGCCTGGCGCTGAGCGAGCCGGCGCGCTCGCACGCGCTCCACGGCCTCGTCGCCTGGCTCGACTTCGAAGCCATCGACAAGGGGCCCGACCACGTCACCCTGGCCGCCGTCGTGCAGCCGCAGACCGCCTACCCGTGGCGCCTGGTCGTGAAGACGACCTTCTCGCTCGGCCCCGACGGCCTGACGCAGACCGTCACCGCCCGCAACGAGAGCAGTGCGCCCGCGCCGTGGGGCACGGGGCCGCACCCGTACCTCGTCGCCGGCGCCGGTCGCGTCGACGACTGGACGCTCGAGCTCCCGGCCGACGAGGTTCTCGCCGTCACGCCCGATCGGCTCATCCCGACCGACCTCGTGGCGGTCGACACCGACGACCCCGAGCGGTTCGACTTCCGTTCGGCACGACGCATCGGCGCCGTCGAGATCGACCACGCGTACACCGCCCTCTCGCGCGGTGACGACGGCATCGCCACCGTCCGCGTCACCGACGACTCCGGTGCCGGCGTGGAGTTGGCGTGGGATGCCGCGTGCCCGTGGGTCCAGATCCACACGGCCGACAAGCCCGACGCGGCGCAGAGCCGCCTGGGCCTGGCCGTCGAGCCCATGACGTGTGCTCCCGACGCGTTCAACGCCCCGAACTACTCCTTCGACGCCGGGCTGATCGTCCTCGAGCCCGACGCGTCCACGGAGGCCTCCTGGCGGATCGCCGCGATCGGCTGACCGGCGCGGCTGAGCCCGCCGAAGGGGTTCGGTGGCACCCTCGCCCCTTCGGCGGGCTCAGGGTCCGTCAGTGGTGCCCGGGATCGAGGATCCCGTGCTCCCCGTGCGGCACCGCGCTGCGGCCCGCATCCGTCGCGGCCAGGGCAGGCGTCACCAGGGCGGCGACGACGACCGACGCCGCCACGATCGCCCAGACGCGCGGGGGAGCGGCATCCGCTCGCCCGTCACGAGCCCGCAGCCGCGTGGCGCACGCGAGCGCCGTGGCGAGCAGGAGGAGGGCGGCCGCGGCGACCGCCGCGATGCTGGTCCGCACCGGATCCGCCGCGAGCACCGCTGCACCGGCGGCGATGCCGGCGAGACTTGCCGCGACACCCGTCCGCGGGACGACCAGGCGTCCGCGGACGAGCGTCGCGGCTCCCCAGGCGAGTGCGCCGGCGCCGAGAGCGACGAGGACGACGCCGGCCCCCCGGGCGGCACCCCCCCTGCGTCACAGCTCCCGCGCCCAGCGCGAGCTCGATGAGGCCCGCACCCCACGCCGCGACGGCCGCCCCCGACAAGAGGCCGCCGCGGACGGCCGCACGCATCCGGTGCGCCTGCGAAGAGGCGTCCGGACTCGCATGGCCCGACGTGAGCGCGGTGGTCATGATCTCTTCCGTCCGGCCGTCAGACCGTGCGGTTCGACGTGTCGGCGCGGACGCCGCGCTCCGCACCGAGCCCGACTCCGAGCAGCACCAGCGCGGTGGCGAGGTGCAGGAAGTGGTCGGCCGTGTTCAGCGCGAGGATGTTGAGCTCGGTGTCGACGAGGAAGAATCCGACGACGCCCAGCAGCAGGTAGACCGCACCGACGGTGATGTTCACGGCCTTGGCAGCGCGCGCGTTGCTGAGGCCGGCGATGAGGAGCGCAGCGCCGATCAGGAGGTGCACGATGTTGTGGAACGGGTTGACCTCGAAGATGCCGAGGAGCAGCTCGCCCTCGGTGGCGAGGAACTCGACGCCGGCCGTGACGGCGAAGCCGAGGGCTCCGACGAGGAGGTAGACCGCGCCGAAGATGACGGCGACGAGGCGGTTCGGTGACGAGCGCATGAGCGTTCTCCTGTTCGTTGGCGGCGGACGCCGCGTGCTGTGACTGTTCGGACTGCGCACCGGATCGGTTTGCACGATCCGGAATGAGTGCACGCACGACGGTAGGTGCAGCGGACGAATGGACCGGGGGGCTTGCGCAGGCGCTGGAACGCTTGGTAGGCGCACTCCACCACGCGGGCGGCCCGCCGCCGGGTCTCAGGCGGCAGGACTCAGCGGACGGGCGTCGTCGTGTCGATCGCCTCGCGGAGCGGCCGGCGCATCGGCGCCCAGTAGCCGGTCGGGGTGAGGCGCGTCAGCACGTCGACGAGGCGGGCCTCGCGCCCGATCATCACGCGCGCCCGCCGGCGCACGGTCGCCTCGACGATGCGCACCGCGGCATCGGCGGGCTCCGTGTGGTACATCGCGGCCTGCGCGGCGGCGGCGCGCTCGGCGACAGCCGGGTCGATGGCGGCCGCGAACCGGCCGCGACCGATGATCCCGGTCTTGACCCCTGCCGGGTAGATCGCGCCGACGCTCACGGTCGACCGCTCGAGCTCGTGTCGCAGCGCCTCGGTGAACCCCCGGACGGCGAACTTGCTCATCGCATACGGGATCCGCCCCGCCGGTGCCGCCAGCCCGTAGATGCTCACCAGGTGCGTGATGTGCGCGGCCGGCTCACGGCGCAGCGCGGGCAGGAGCGCCTGCGTGATGTTGACGGTTCCCCACAGATTGACGTCCATCAGCCAGCGCATCTCGTCCATCGTGAGCTGGTCGATGTCGCCGAGCATGGACGATCCGGCGCACGTGATCAAGGCCTGGATGCGGGGGTGGGATGCCTCGACCTCGGCGGCGAGTGCGGTGACAGCGGCGTCGTCGGTGAGGTCGACGACGTGGGAGGTGTGCCCGGTTCCGGTCAGCCGGGCACGGGTCGCCTCGAGACCCTCCGCATTGCGGTCGACGAGCGCCAGCTTCGCGCCCCGGCGGGCCAGCTCGAGTGCGACCTCGGCGCCCATCCCGCTCGCCGCACCGGTGATCACCGTCGTCGTGCCGCGCACCTCGAGCCGCCGTATCCGCGCCATGTCCGTCCCTCTCGTCCTCATCGACCGTCCCCAACGATTGTCGCGGACTCGCGACGGCCTCGCTGACGCTAGCCTCGATGCAGGAGGTGCGATGGGGAAGACCGCGGAGGCGATCGCCGAAGGTGTGTCCATCGCGTCCGCCGCGGCGCGGCTGGCGGTGCGCAACCACATCCTGGTCGAGACGATCGCCCACGACGAGACCTTCGAGCTCGCCCGGGTCGCGCCGTTCGCCCACGACACCCTCGTCGCGCTCGCCGAGGAGCAGGAGGAGGCCGCGGCGCTGGCCAAGCGCCTGCGCAAGAAGGCGTGGGGCAAGTTCACCGACCCCGACGGCACCCACGACTACCGCGACCGCGATACCCGCAACCTCCGCAAGCGGTACCAGCAGTACATCGGCGTGGCCAAGGAGCTCCGCCGCATCGCCGACGACCCGCACGCCGTGCGCACCCTGGTCGAGCAGGCGAGGGATGCCGCATGGGGCGACGTCGAGGCGAACCTCGAACGCCGGCTCATCGTGGAGGGAATGCGGCCCGATCTTGATCCCGACTACGAGAAGCTGCGGGCGGCGCGGATGCAGTCGCTCCGGCTCGTCGACCTGCCGCGCCTCGCCGCCCACCGGCGCCAGGCCGTCGAGGCCGAGTCGGAGGGGGATGCCCCCGACGTCACACCGTCGCCGCGTGCGTCGGGCATCGACCTCAGCGAGCTCGACGCCTGACGTCGGACCGTCGGCGTACGCTCGGCGGCATGGACGTCGATGCCGCCGGCCACCCGATGAGGTTTCCGCCCGACCACCCGCTGAGCGTGCGCGTCCGGGAGCTGTGCATGCCCTACCCCGAGGCGGCCGAAGTCATCTCCCACGGACGCTGCACCTTCCGTGCGGGCAAGCGGCAGTTCGCCATCGTCGGCGCCGCGCACGACGACGACGGGGCGGTGGAGTTCATTCCGGATGCCGGTGAGCGACCGGCTCTGCTCGAGCGGGACGACATCTTCGTACCGCCGTACGAGGGGGCGTACGGCTGGCTCGCGCTGCGGATCACGCCCGACTCGGGCGATTGGACGCTGCTCGCCGAGCTCCTCGACACCTCGTACCGGCAGGTCGCGCTCCAACGCCAGCTGCGCGCACTCGACGCGCGCTGACGTCGTGGTCCATCGGGCGGACACGCCCGGGATCGGGGCGGCAGGGTGCTCGATTCGCTCCGTGACGCGCCGTCGGGTATTCTGGACGCTGGCCCGCGCGAGAGTGCAGGCCGAGCGCCCGTAGCTCAATGGATAGAGCATCTGACTACGGATCAGAAGGTTAGGGGTTCGAGTCCCTTCGGGCGCGCACTGTGTTGAGACAGTACCAATGAGAGAAGCGCCGGTTCGCCGGCGCTTTTCTTGTTCCCGGCCGGTGCCGTGGTCACCCGAGCTCCAGGCTCGTGATGCCGAACACCTCGGGGTGTTCGAACACCGGCGGTTCCGACGTGTACATGCGTGCGGTCTCGAAGCTGGGGGTCCACCCGCAGTCGGCGGCCCAATCGGCGGCGATCGCGTTGATGCCGGGCACATCGACCGCCACGGTCGTCGCCCCGGCGGCCGACGCGAGGTGCGAAACGAGCGCCTCGGCGATCTGCGGGGACTCGGCGAACAGCGGACCCACGCGCGACGCCGCCGGTGCGGATCGCAGCACGGCGAACCCGACGATCTCGCCGTCACGCCGAGCGACCGCTGCGGACCGCTCGGGAAGAGTGATCCACGCCGCGAGGAAACCGGACCGGCGCGCACCGAAGTGCCGATGGTCGTAGTCGTCGAGCTGGTCGAACGGAATCGATCGTGCGTCGACGATCTCGATTCCCGTCGGTGTGGCGACCGTCGGTGGAGCGCCCTCGAATCGCTGAGTGGACCACGCCAGACGGAATCCCGACGCGCGGTAGTTGGCCTGCTGGGCGGGCACGCCGTCCAGTCCGATGCCTCTGCCGTGAACCCGGGCGAGCCCTGCCTGCCACGTCTGCATGCCGTAACCCCGACCGCGCACCTCGGGCCGGGCGATGTACATGCCCAGGAAGGCGAGATCGTCGCCGTACCGGACGACGGAGATGCAGGTCACCGGCCGTCCGTCGAGCCTCCCCATCAGGAAGCCGGTCGGATCCGCGCCGAAGAACGCATCGCTGTCGGTGACACCGGGGTTCCAGCCCTCGTCCGCTGCCCAGCGCGCCATCAGCCTGACGTCGGCCGCACTTGCGACGGAGACCGAGAACCCCACGTCCGCGATCGTAGCGCGGCCGCGGCGCCGCGACCCGAAGCGGACTGCGGGTGCGCCGTCAGAGGCGCTCGCGGACGATCCGAGCGGTCGCGACCGGGTCGGGGCGGTGCATGACCGACTCGGGCACGATCACGAGTTCCGCGTCGGGCATCGCCTCGGAAAGCCGGTCGGCCGCCGTCACCAGAAGAGGGAACGTCTGCTCTCCCCGCAGGATCGTCACGGGCGCGGTCACCGTCAGCATTTCGCTCGAAGGCGTGGACACCTGCGCCGTGAGGCGTGCGTCGTAGACCGTCGACTGGGCGAGCGGGACAAGTGCGGCGAAGTGCTCGCTCTGCCGGATGCCCGCGACCATGTCGCGCGGCAGGCCCACGCCCTCGAGCTGGAACGTGACGACGGCGTCCTCACTCCGGCCGTCGTCGACGAGCCGCTGCAGCCGATCGGCGAGCTCGGGGCCGGGCTCGTCCTCGCCGAAGCGGAACGGCGGCTCGGAAAGGAACAGCGCGGTGATCGGCACGCCCTGCGACGCGGCATACAGCGCGAGCACGGCACCGGACGAGTGACCGAGCACCGCGGCCTGGCCGCCGATCGCCTCGATCACCGCCGCGAGATCGGCTGCTTCGTCGGCCGGCTGAGAGTCGCGCTTGTCACCGCTCGAGCCGCGGCCGCGTCTGTCGACCGTGACGGCGCGGGAGCCGGCATCCGCAAGTGCCGCAGCCAGCCGGCCGGCGTCTGCGGCAAGCGAGAACGCTCCGCCCACGATCACGACGGGGGGACCGTCGCCCACGTGGCCGAAGCAGATCGCGGTTCCGTCTGCAGAGGTGGTCGTCTCCATGCCGCTACCGAATCACGGGCCGCCGACACCGGCAAGGTGCTCGAAGGCGACATCGGGGCCGGCTCCGATCGGAGCCGGCCCCGGTTGCGCCTGCGTCAGCGGGTGGTGCGAGTGCTGTTGCGGCGGGCGAAGAAGACGTACAGCCCGAGCACGATGATCGCGCCGATGATGGAGCCGATGATGCCGGCCGGCTGCAGGAAGCCGCCGTTCGGGTCACTGCCGAAGATCAGGAAGCCCAGGAAGCCGCCGACGAACGATCCGACGATGCCGAGCACGATGGTCATCAGGATGCCCATGCTCTGCTTTCCGGGGATGATCGCGCGGGCGATCAGTCCGGCGATCAGGCCGATGATGATGAGACCGAGAATTGTCCAGAGCATGATTCCTCCTCCGTTGTGAGCTCCGCCGGGGTGCGCGGTGCTCGTCATGCGTCCGTCACGCTAACAAGGTGCTGACTGTTCGCGCCGACCTATACCCAGCGGGCCCCAGACGCGGTACTATCCGCGCCGTGACGTCGGGAAGGGCACGGAATCCGGTCACTCGCGGGATCGATGCGGGCCGCTGTCGGCGCGCTGGATCACGATCGGAACCGCCACCGCCGCGCTGATGCACAGGATCCCCGCGATGAAGATCAGCCCGGGGAGGATGGGCGATGCGAAGGAGACGCCCACGAGGTACATGCCCCCGAGAAGCAGGATGATGTAGAGAGCGAAGAGCATGGTCGACCTCCGGTTTTGCTCGATGGGGCCTACTCTTGCGCACCTGCCTTGCGGCCGGGAGTGGGCTTGACATCGGGCGCCGGACTGCTCGCCGGCACACGCGCTGGTGCGCGGCATCCGCTCGGGTGAGAATGTGCCGCATGAGACTCGTGCAGATCGCCCAGCACGCCGACGACCTCGACCGGGCCGCGGATTTCTACACCGCACTGCTCGAGACGCCGCCCACGGCGCTGTTCGACCCTCCCGGGCTGCTCTTCTTCGACCTGGACGGCGTGCGCCTGCTCCTCGACCGCAACGCCCCGACGTCGCTCGTCTACCTGCACGTGCACAATGTGCACGAGGTGCTCGAGCGGCTCGACGGCATCGTCGACGTGGTCTCCAGGCCGCACGTCATCTTCCGGCACGAGGACGACGCACTGGGGCCGTCGGGGCACGACGAGTGGCAGGCGTTCATCCGCGATTCCGAGGGCAACACCGTCGGCCTGATCGCGTTCCAGCGTCCGTAGCGCTCGCTCCGCGGCATCCATCCCGACAGAATGGGCGAGTGGATGCCGCGTTCCCCGCCTTGACCGAGATGCCCGCCCCGCAGTTCGTCATGTCGGCGGAGGGGCATCGCATCGCCACGTACTCCTGGGGCGACGGCGACGGACCGACCGTGCTGTGCGTGCACGGCTTCGCATCGAGCTGCCGGGACAACTGGGTCAACACCGGGTGGGTGCGCGACCTCACCCGCGCGGGCTTCCGGGTGCTCGGGGTGGATCAGCGCGGTCACGGCGCGAGCGACAAGCCCCATGAGCCCGAGGCGTACGGCATGGACGCGCTCGCCGCCGATCTGGTGGCCGTGCTCGACACGTACCTCCTCGACTCGGTGCTGTACGCGGGATACTCGCTCGGCGCGCGCGTGGGGTGGCAGCTCGCCGTGAACGCGCCCGAGCACGTGGATCGCGCAGTGCTCGGCGGCATCCCCGACGGCCGCCCGCTCGCGCGGCTGCAGATCGAGCAGGCGCGCGCGTACGCCGAGCACGGCACGCCGGTCGAGGATCCGGTCACGCGCAACTACGTCACTCTCGCGGAGCGCGTGCAGGACAACGACCTCCGTGCGCTGATCGCGCTCGCCGAGGGGATGCGCCTGGGTGACGCCGATCCCGATCCGGCGCACCCGCCGCAGCAGACCGTCCTGTTCGCCACGGGATCGGAGGATGCGATCCTCGAGCGGTCGCGTCGGCTCGCCGCGTCGACGCCGCACGGCGAGTTCGTCGAGCTGCCCGACCGGCACCACTTCAACGCACCGGGATCCCGCGTCTTCCGGAAGGTGGCGGTCGAGTTCTTCGAAAAGCACTGAGCGCTCGCGCACTGTGCGCCCTGAGCGCGTCAAGGCGAGGCATCCTGCTCATCTCGATGTCATCACGGTGGGCAGTCTGCCGTTGCGACAGCGTAGCCTGGAAGGGTGAGCGCCTACGTCTCGGCGTTCGAGCTGTTCTCCATCGGTGTAGGACCCTCGAGCTCCCATACGGTCGGCCCCATGCGGGCCGCCCTCGATTTCGTCGTCCGTCTGCGCGAGGAGGGACTGCTCGACTCCGTCGCGCGCGTCACGTGCACGCTGTACGGCTCGCTGGGTGCGACGGGCATCGGCCACGGCACGCCCGACGCCATTGTGGCAGGGCTGACGGGACTCGAGCCCGAGACCGTCGATCCTGATGACGTGCGGTCGGCGTGGGCTGCCTGGCGCGAAGGCGCCGAACTGCCGCTGGCCGGCACGCACGCGATCGCCTTCGCCAAGGACGACGTGGTGTTCGAGCCGCGCACCCGGCTGCCCGGACACCCCAACGCCATGACGCTCGAGGCCTGGTCGACGGCCGGCGCCGCGCGACCGAGACGGATCGGAGCGGATGCCGCGGCCTCGGCCGTCCGCGAGACCGGTGCGGCGTTCGCCCTCGGCTCCGGCGCCGCCACCACCTCGGTCGACCTCGCCGGCGACGACCACGGGCTGGTGCTTCGCGAGACCTACTACTCCGTCGGCGGCGGGTTCATCCGGCGCGAGGGTGAGCCGCCCCGCGTACGGGCGGCGAGCTTCCCGCTGGACTACCGCACGGCCGACGAGCTCATCGCGCTGTGCGACGAGCACGGACTGACCATCGCAGAACTGGCGCGGATCAACGAGGAGGCGCTGCACGACGACGAGCAGATCGCCGCAGGACTCGACGCCATCTGGGACGCGATGGCCGGCTGCGTAGAGGTGGGACTCCATGCCGACGGCGTGCTGCCCGGGATGCTGCAGGTCAAGAGGCGGGCCGGCGCGATCCGGGTGCAGCTCGACGCCGCCGAGGCCGACGGCCGCCGGGAGCTGCCGGGCGAGTGGCTGGGCGCGTTCGCGCTCGCCGTGAACGAGGAGAACGCCGCGGGAGGCCGCGTCGTCACCGCTCCGACCAACGGTGCTGCGGGCATCCTGCCGGCCGTGGCGATGTACTGGTGGCGGTTCCTCGCCGACTCGGGGCTCGGTGCAGGCAACGCCGTCACGCCCTACGGCGAGCTGGTCGGCAGTGCGCTGCTCGGCTACGACGGCCACGCGGCTGTGCGCGACCAGGCGGAAGGCTGGGACGACGCGGCTGTGGCCGAGGCGAACCGCCGCCGAGGCATCCGTCGCTTCCTGCTCACCGCGACCGCGCTGGGATCGCTGTTCAAGGCGAATGCGTCCATCTCGGGTGCCGAGGGCGGCTGCCAGGCCGAGGTCGGTTCGGCGTGCGCGATGGCGGCGGGCGGCCTCACGGCCGTCATGGGCGGCACCAACCGGCAGATCGAGAACGCCGCCGAGATCGCGATGGAGCATCACCTCGGCCTCACGTGCGACCCGGTGGGCGGCCTCGTGCAGATTCCCTGCATCGAGCGCAACGCGATCGCCGCGTCGACCGCAGTCACCGCCGCGCGGCTGGCGCTGCGCGGCGACGGCTCGCACTACGTCTCGCTCGACGCGGTCGTCGAGACCATGCGGCAGACGGGCATCGACATGTCGCACAAGTACAAGGAGACGAGCGAGGGCGGTCTCGCGGTGAACGTCATCGAGTGCTGATTTTCCGCCTTCTGGATGGCGTCCCTGGTCTTGGCACTCTCGGTAGAAGAGTGCTAATCTGGGCGTAGTTGAGCCGAGTCGGCTCAACTCTCAGATCAACCGACCACATCGCACAGAAGGAGCAAAAACATGGCGACCTATGACCCGTTCCGCGACTTCGACCGACTGGCGTCGAGCCTGATGGACGTCCGCCGCGGACCCCGCCGCATGCCGATGGACCTCTACCGCGACGGCGACCACTATGTGCTGACCGCCGACATGCCGGGCATCGACCCCGGCTCTGTCGACATCGACGTCGACGGCCAGCTGCTCACGATCCGCGCCGAGCGGTCGCTGGCCACCGGTGAGGGAGTGAAGTGGATCACCCGCGAGCGCGAGGCCGTCAGCTTCCTGCGTCAGCTGAACCTCGGTCAGGGCATCGACACCGAGAACATCACCGCCGACTACAGCAACGGCGTGCTGAGTGTGACGATCCCCGTGAGCGAGCAGGCCAAGCCGCGCAAGATCGAGGTGCGCACCGGTGCAGGAGCGCGGACCATCACCGCGCAGGAGAACCGCGAGGAGCCGCAGCCGATCGAGCAGTGATCCGACGGTGAACGGATGCCGCCCCGCAGCCCTCGGCTGCGGGGCGGCCCCGTGCGTGCCTAGGATCGACGCGTGCCCGAACGCGAACTGACCTCGCCGGTGTCGTTGACGCTTCCGGGCGGCGCGCTGAACCCCGACGCGGTCGGGTGGGCGCGACGCCCGCTCGTCGACACCAGCGGGATCGGGCGCGGGATCGGCCGCGGGTGGGGGCGCAACAAGCGCTGGGAGTACTGGAACGTCATCACGCCGACGCACATCATGGCGCTGACCGTGTCGTCCATCGACTACGCCGCGGTCAGCGAGGTGTGGGTGTTCGACCGCGCGACGCAGCGTGAGATCGGCACGAACGTCTCAGCGGTGCTCGGGCGGGCCACTCTTCCCGCGAGTCTCGAACAGGGTCCCTCGCGTGCGCGGGCGAAGGACCTCGCGATCGACATCGACGAGGTCCCCGGCGGCACCCGGCTACGGGCCGCGACCCATCGCGCCTCGTTCGACGTCGTGGCCGAACTCCCGGACGGCCACGAGCGCCTCGCCGTGGTCGTGCCCTGGAGTGCGCGCCGCTTCCAGTACACCGTCAAGGACGTCGCGCGGCCCGCGTCCGGACGCGTCGCCTTCGACGGCGAGATCTTCGACGTGCCGGCAGGGGAGTCGTGGGCCGTGCTCGACCACGGCCGCGGACGGTGGCCGTACGACATCCGCTGGAACTGGGGAGCCGGTTCCGGCATCTCGGACGGGCGCGTCATCGGCCTCCAGGTCGGCGGCAAGTGGACCGAGGGGACCGGAGCGACCGAGAACGCCGTGCTGATCGACGGACGACTGCACAAGATCCACGACGAGCTCACCTGGGACTACGACATCTGGCGGTGGCGCCAGCCCTGGCGGGTGTCGGGCGGGGGGCTCGAGGCATCCTTCGTCCCGTTCTTCGACAAACGCACCCGCACCGACCTCGGAGTCGTCTCGTCGAGCACCGACCAGTGCTTCGGCACGTGGAGCGGCACGTTCCGCACCGCCGAGGGCGACGACATCGCGTTCGACGGCATCGTCGGCTGGGCCGAAGAGGTGCACAACCGCTGGTGAGCGGATGCCGCGGCCGCACTCGCCCGGTGGGCATCCCGTCCGCGGCGCGCGGTCGTAGGCTGAGCGCGTGGTGGAATTCGTGGTGCCCGCGCCGAAGCGGCGTCGGGGTCGCCCGCGGGCCGGCGAGTCGGATGCGCGCGAGCGGATCCTCGCGGCGGCCATCGAGGAGTTCGGCGAAGCAGGCTACGACGGCGCGACGATCCGGGCGATCGCTGCGCGAGCCGGCGTCGACTCCGCCCTGGTCCACCACCACTTCGGAACGAAGGCCGACCTGTTCGGCGCGATCATCGACGCGCCGATGCGGCCCGACCTCGCACTGCCCGAGATCCTCGCGGGGCCGCGCGACGACGTCGGCCCGCGCATCGTGCGCTACGTCCTCGAGGCGTGGGAGCAGCCGGAGGTGCGGCGCCGCGGCGTGGCACTGCTGCGCACCGCGATCGGCAACAAGCTCACGACGCCGCTTCTCGCGGGCTTCCTGTCGCGGGAACTGGTCGGCCGTATCGCGCATCTGCTCGCGGTGCCCGATGCCGATCTCCGCGCGACGCTGGCGGCGTCACAGGTGGCGGGCATACTGATCGCCAGGTACGTGCTGCGTCTGCCGGCGCTGGCCGAGGCATCCGTCGACGACATCGTCGCGCGCGTCGGCCCGACCCTCCAGCGCTACCTGTTCGACTGACGACGACCCGGCTGAAGGAACACATGACATTCCAGGCATATCTCGACAACATCGAAGAGAAGACCGGACTCACTCCGCGCCAGTTCATCGACCTCGCGTCCGAGAAGGGGTTCGGACCCGGCACCAAGGCGGGCGAGATCGTGACGTGGCTCGGTGAGGACTACGGGCTCGGCCGCGGGCATGCGATGGCACTGGTGCACGTCATCACGAAGGGGCCGCAGATCAGCGCGAAGCACGTCGGCACCGGCACGACGCACTCCGACCCGTCCGACACGCTCTGGCTCGACGGCAAGGCGACGAATCCGCATCCGCAGCCCTTGACCTGAAGGCGGCACAGGCGAATAATTCATCGCGTGATGAATAAATCGCCCGGCAACGCTGTCGAGGTGCGAGGGCTGCACGTCCGTCGCGGTTCGACCGAGGTGTTCCGAGGGCTCGACTTCGACGTGCCGCGTGGTCAGATCACGGGCCTGATGGGTCCGTCGGGCTGCGGCAAGACCACGCTCATGCGGTCGATCGTCGGCGTTCAGAAGGTCGCGGGGGGCAGTGTCACGGTGCTGGACGCCCCGGCAGGCACGGCTGCGCAGCGCCGCCGAGTGGCCTACGACACCCAGGCCGCGTCGGTCTACGGCGACCTGACCATCGAGCAGAACCTCCGCTACTTCGCGCGCGTCATCGGAGCCCCGCGGTCGGATGTCGACCGCGTGATCGACAGGGTCGGGCTGTCGGGGCAGGCTCGCCAGACGGTCGACTCGCTCAGCGGCGGTCAGGAGAGCCGGGTGTCACTGGCCGTCGCGATGCTCGGAACCCCCGAGCTGATCGTTCTCGACGAGCCGACCGTCGGCCTCGACCCCGTGCTGCGCGCCGAGCTCTGGGACATGTTCCGCGGCATCTCCGACACCGGCTCGACGATCATCGTCAGCAGTCACGTGATGGATGAGGCGCTGAGGTGCGACCGCCTGATCCTCCTTCGGGCCGGACGCATCATCGCTGACACGACACCGCAGGGACTCCTCACCGATACCGGTGAGACCGACCCGGATGCCGCGTTCCTCGCGCTCATCGAACGGGATGTCGCCGGCTCGGTCGAGCACCGGCCATCCACCCGTCGCGAGGCTCGAGAGGAGGCCGACGAGTGAACGGGACGCGCACGCTCGCGACCGCCGCGCGGATTCTTCGCCAGCTGAGCCATGACCCGCGCTCGATCGCGCTGATGCTGGTCGCGCCCAGCCTCCTCGTCGGGCTGTTCGCCTGGCTCTTCAGTGAACAGGACGGCGTCTTCGACAGCTACGGCCCGCCGATCCTCGCGCTCTTCCCATTCATCATCATGTTCCTGATCACTTCGATCACGACGCTGCGCGAACGTCGGTCCGGCACGCTCGAGCGCCTCATGACCACTCCGCTGGGGAAGGCGGACTTCATCGTCGGCTACGCGCTCGCGTTCGGTCTCATGGCGACGCTTCAGGCGGTCGTGACGGTGTCGTTCGCCGTGTGGGTGTGCGGGCTCGACACCGAGGGACCGGTGTGGCAGCTGGGGCTCGTCGCGGTGACCGACGCTGTGCTGGGCATGGCCCTCGGGCTGCTGGCGAGTGCGTTCGCTCGCACCGAGTTCCAGGCGGTGCAGTTCATGCCGCTCATCGTCTTCCCGCAGATCCTGCTCGGTGGCCTCTTCATGCCGCGCGAGGACATGCCCGACGTGCTGTATGCGATCTCGAACGTGCTGCCGCTGAGCTACGCCATCGACGCGATCAACGCGGTGACCGCGGGCGATGAGGGCTGGGATGTGTACGGACCGCTGCTCGTCGTGGCGGCGTTTCTGCTCGGCTCGCTGATCCTCGCGTCGTTGACGCTGCGGCGGCGTACCCCGTAGGAGCGGGGCGTTGCGCCGGGCGGCTCGGTCGTTGAGCGAGGGAGCGGAGCGACCGAGACGAAACGCCTCGGGCGCGCGTCAGGACTCGGGCTGCTTCTTGCGCAGCTTCGCGGTGAGGTCGCGGAGCTGCGCGAGCTCGTCGTCGCTGAGCAGCGACATCCGCTCCGCGATCGCCCGGCCGTGCGCACTCGCGAGCCTGCGGAAGAGCGATGCTCCGGCATCCGTCGCCCGCACCAGGGCTCCGCGGCCGTCGTCGGGGTCGGCGCACTTCGAGATGAGGCCGCGTGCGGCCATGCGCTCGACGAGGCGCGAAACGCTCGGCTGGCTGATCAGCATGTTCGCGGTGACGTCGCGGAGTCGGGCCGTCATGTTCTCGCCGCGGGTGACCGTCAGCAGCACGTCGTACTCGGCCTGGCTGAGGGTGTCGTCCTCGAAGTCCTCGTTGATGTCGCCGAACACCTCATGCTGCGCCCGGAACAGGCTCTCCCAGGCGTCGATGGCGAGGCGGCGATCCGTCATGACGACAAGAGTACGACCATTGCCGCCCCCTAGGCTGGGTGCATGGGGACTGTCTCGTCCGTGTCCCGAGCGGCGCGACCGGTGGGCCGCGCGCTCGCCGTCTGGCTGCTCGCGCTCCTGCTCGGCGCGGCGGGGGTCGTCGCCGGGATCGGAGCCGTCCCCGCCCGTGCGGACGTCAACGACTTCTCGTTCGAGAGCCTCGACGTCGAGTACCGGCTCGATCGCGCCGAGGACGGCACCAGTTCGCTGACGGTCGTCGAGACGTTCGTCGCCGTGTTCCCCGATTTCGATCAGAACCGCGGGATGCAGCGGCGGATCCCGGAGTCGTATCTCGGCGCTCCGCTGCACCCGCAGCTCGTTTCGATCACCGACGGCGACGGCGAGCAGCGCGAGAGCGAGGTGGAGTCCGACGAGGACGACTACTACGTCATGACGTCGCGCGCCGGCGACTACGTGCACGGGCGTCAGACCTATGTCTTCACCTACACGCTGCAGAACGTCACGCGCTTCTTCGACGACACCGGTGTCGACGAATTCTACTGGAACGTCAACGGCACGGAGTGGCAGCAGCCCTTCGGGCGCGTGACCGCCCGGGTCACGATGCCGGCAGACATCGCCGATCGGCTCACCGGCGCGCAGGCCTGCTATGTCGGGTCGGAGGGTTCGACCGAGACGTGCGCCATCGCGTCCGTCGACGGTGCGGTGGAGGCATCCGCTGGTCCGCTGGGGCCCCACCAGACCATGACGATCGCGATCGGGTTCGAGGCGGACACGTTCACGGAGTTCGATTCGTCGTACTTCGCGTCGCCGTGGGGCTGGCTGCAGGGGATCGCGGGGCTCGGCGCCGTGGGTGCTCTCGTGTTCGCCGGAGTGACTCGGTCGCGCCACCTGCGGGATGGGCCGGGCCGGCCGGTCATCATCGCGGAGTACACGCCGCCCCAGGCCGTCGACGCGCTCGAGAGCGCGGTGATGCTGGGGCTCACGACGAAGGCGATTCCCGCCGAGGTGCTCGAGCAGGCGGTGGTGGGCAGCATCCGGATCGTGGAGGGCGAGCCGAAGATGTTCGGCGGTGTGAAGCTGCGCGCCGAGCTGGTCGACCCGTCGAAGGCGGACGGTGATGGGCGGATGCTGCTCGACGGACTCTTCCCGTCGGGGGTGCCGGGGGAGCAGTTCGAGTTCGGCCGGACGGACACGCGGTTCTCGTCGGCTGCGCAGAGCATCTTGAAGGCCGCGAACCAGGAGCTGGTGAATCGCGGGCTGCGACGCCCGGTGCCGGCGCGCCTGCGGGTGTGGCCGCTGCTCGCAGCGATCGTGGCGACCGTGGTGGTGTTCCTCACCGGCTTCGCCGCCCTCGAGGCGATGGTGTCGCCGCTGGTGCCGATCGTGCTGATCATCGTGTCGGTGGTCGCCACGGTCATCGTCGGCGGCATGGTGTCGCGCAAGCCGTTGACGGCCGCCGGCGCGGAGACGCGCGACCACCTGTTCGGGCTCAAGGAGTTCATCGAGTGGGCCGAGGCCGACCGGATCCGGATGCTGCAATCGCCGCAGGGCGCTGAGCGGGTGCGGATCGACACGAACGACCCCCGATCGATGCTGCGCCTGTATGAGGCGCTGCTTCCGTACGCCGTCGTCTTCGGCCAGGAGAAGGAGTGGGCGCGCGAACTGGCGGTGCTGTACGGTCCGGGCAACTCGCCGGGCTGGTATTCCGGGACGAGCGGATTCAACGCGGCCTCGTTCTCGGCGGGCATCTCGACGCTGTCGTCGAGCACCGCCTCGTCGTCGTCCACGTCCGGCGGGTCGAGCGGCGGCGGCTCGGCGGGCGGCGGAGGCGGCGGCGGAGGTGGTGGCGGGGTGTGAGCCCCGGGCCGAAGTGGGCTCCGAACCCCGCTCGGTGTCGGCGACGCGAGGCGAGGAGAGGAGTGGCGAGGCGAGCACGAAGCCGCCGGTGATTGATCCGTATGTCATGCGCTCGATCGTCGTCGTTTGAGTCGTTGCCGTTGCAGGTGCGCGGAACCGGTCGTCGGCTGCCAGTCGCCGTCGGGTTGCAGCCAGCGAGGAGCGCGAACGTGTGGCACGCCCTCGATGACCGCCACCGCCCAGCCGTTAGTCGCGAGCGTGCGGTGGTGAAACCAGCACAGCATGACGCCGTTGTCGGTGTGAGTGCTTCCGCCGCGGGCGTGCGGTTCAACGTGGTGGAACTCGCACCAGGCGGCGGGGACGTGGCATCCGGGAATCACGCATCCGCCATCGCGTGCAGTGATCGCGCGTCGCTGGGCGGCCGTGAAGACGCGCTGCGGGCTGCCGAGCTCGATGACCCGCCCGGCATCGTCGAAGACGAGTCGCTGGACTCCGCCACTGCACGCGACATGGCGGGCGACGTATGCCGGAACTGTCGTCTCGGTCCCGTCGATGTGGCCGATGCCGTGGTCTGACTCCAGTTCGGAAGCCGCGATCGTGACGAGCAGCGTCGGCGAGGCACCGCCGAGCGTGGGTGTCTCCGCCGAGCGCGCGGCAGCGCCCAGCAGGGCGGCGAGCGCATCGTGTTGCCGCTGAGTTCGAGTGCGCGGGTCTGGCGGCGCCGAACCGACCTCTGCGTCGGGGGTGAATGTCGGGCCGTTGGGCACGGGAGTGAGGGTGCGGTCCTCGACGCGCGGCGACAGGTGAGCGTCGAGGAGGCGCGTCAACTGCGCGGCCACATCGGGGATGAGGTCGCCGGTCACCCGCGTCAGGCCCCCGCGCTCCCGGCCGACGACGAGACCGCGACGCCGCATCGAGCGCTCATGCTCGGGTAGTGCGCCGTCGGGGTCGAGTACTGCGGCCCACACTCGAGCCTGCATTCGCGTCTCGTCGGCGGCGCATGGCGGCACGTCGGCCGCACCGATGGCCGCGCGGACGAGCTCGGACTCGGCCGCCTCGATCTCACCGAGACGGCATCGGTCGGAGATCGAGCCGAGCGTGCGCGTGATCGCCGAGATCGTGTCGACGCCGACGTTGCCGTTGGCAGCAGCCTCGCGCAGCGAGGAGAAGGCGGCGGGCAGGGTGTCGCCCGTCAGCGACGTCCGGGTAGCGACCACACGAGAGGCGGCGATGCGCTCCCTCGCCGTGCTCGCGGCGACGCGGGTGAGCCGAACGAGCAGCTCGGCGGCATTCGCGCATCCCAGTCGTGCGGACAGCCGGGCTTCCCCTCGCTCCGATCGGGAGCGATCGTCGACCTCGCCCGCGATGGCGATGCGGATGGCGTCGATACGGCGGCCGAGCGACTCGACGGTGCGGGCGAGGTCGAGGATCGAGGCATCCGTCATCCCTCGCGGAGCGTCGTCGAGAAGGGCCGGCGTGAGCAGCGCACCCAGGTCTGCGTCGAGGAGTTGGAGGGCCTCGATCAGCGGGGCGGTGGAGCTGGTCACGTCTCCATTGTGCCGAGAGCCTCCGACATTGCTGGAGCCTAAGAACGCCTGATCAGGCTGTGGAAAGCGGCGATTGGACGGGGGCTGTGGAGGAGGGTGTGCGAGTGCAGGGGATCTCGATACGGCGCTTCGCGCCTACTCGATCAGCGGGGGGACGCGCGGCAAGAGTAAGGGCCGGTCGGAGAGGCTACCGACCGGCCCTTGTCCCTTGCACCAAGAGTGTCCTGCAATCACATGACGGTAGCTGCCACAGCAAACAACTAACCGTTGAGAGCACTCTATAACGAGAAGATAACGACGACAAGGGTCCGGCGTTATCTTTTCGTGATTCATTTTCACGCCCCGCCGCTATCGCCCCTCGGGTGGTTTGATGGCGTCATGGCTGCCGCCGCATCGCCGTCTCCCGCGCCCGTGGTGGTGCGGCGCGCATCGCGGCTCGACGTCGCGGGACTGGCTTCGCTCAAGGCCGAGTGGGCCCAGCGGGCTGAAGCGCCGACGGATGCCGAAATCGACGCATTCGCGACCGTGCTCGGCGACTGGATGGAGCGTCACGCCGACGGTCTCGTCCCCATGGCGGCGGTGGCGGGGGACGAGATCGTCGGCATGGGGTGGATGGTGGTCTTCGAGCGCGTCCCCAACCTCGATGACCCGCGCCGGCTGACCGCCGACATCCAGAGCGTGTACGTCAGACCTGCGTACCGCGGCCGCGGCATCGCGGCGGAGATCGTCGACGAGCTGTGTCGCGAAGCGGACCGGCGGGGCGTCCCACGCGCCATCGTGAGCTCGAGCTCGCGAGCGATCAGCCTGTACGCGCGAGCCGGGTTCACGGCGTCGCCCCTTCTGCTCGAGCGGACGAAGCAAGGCGACCCCGGGAACCCCCGCACCGCCTGAACGCGCGCGCCATCCCCCGCCCTGAGCCTCCACACCCCCGCGTCTTGAGGTTCGTCAGAACCCTCGGGGTTCTCTTGCGGCAACGTTGCGGATCCCGTGCGCGAATCGGGCGGTCCGTTTTCCAGACTGTTCTCATCAGGCCGGCGCACTGCTGAGCCGAATGACAAGGCGGGCCCCAGACCCGCAGGATCCCTTGGGGGGAACACCATGAAGAAGTCCACGAAGGGCACGATCGCCATCGCCGCCGGAATCGCGCTGCTGCTCGGCGGCGGCGGATCGCTCGCCTACTGGCAGGGCACGGCGCAGGTCGCCTCGGCCACCATCCAGACCGGCGAGCTGAACGTCGCGCTCACGACGGGTGCGACCTGGCAGGTCAAGCGCGGCAGCACGACGACCGACATCACGAGCACGCTCGCCACCTTCAAGATGGTCCCGGGCGACACCGTCATCTACACGGTGCCCTTCCAGACCAAGGCGAACGGCACGAACCTCACCGCCGGCGGCGCGATCAACTGGGGCGGCTACGCGGCCGTCCCGGCGCACCTCACGTCGAGCGTCGCGGGCACCTACAACAGCACCGCCATCACGGGCGGCGCGTTCACCGTCGCGAGCGGCACGGCCAACGGACAGCTCGTCTTCACGCTGACCTGGCCCTTCGGCACCGGCGCCTCCAACGACACCGCGTCGACCATGAACCAGAGCTGGAACCTCGGAGCCACCACCGTCACGGTCACCCAGACGGCCAACGGCGCGTCCTGAGCCCGCTCCATCGACAGGGAGGGGCCGGGTGGGGGCCCGAACCCCGGTCGGCCTCTCCCGCCATCTCGTTCCACACCTACCACTCGTCGAATCGCACAGAACAGGCAGACGGATGTCGCGCAACAAGGCCAAGGCACCGCTCGGCGTCGCCGGGCTCATCGCCGGTGTCGTCGCGGTGGCCGTCCTCCTCGCTCCGGGCACGCTGAGCTACTTCGTGTCGAGCACCGAGGCGCCCGCCGTCTCGGTGTCGACCGGCGAGGCCGCGCTGTCGATCACCGGCACGGGAGGCTCGAACTCGGGTGTGTACCCCGGCGGGCCCGCGCAGCTCATCGCGTCCCGCGCGATCGCCAACACCGGCGACGTCTCGCTCGGTCTGGCGTCCGCGTTCACCGCGACCGGCGGTCTCGCGAGCAGCGTCATACTGACGGTGAGCGTCCAGTCCGCCGCCTGCGCCGCAACCCCGCCGGCGACGTGGCCCGCCGACGCCGGACGCTGGCAGGGCACGACCGCAGCGACCACGGCCGCCGTGCCGACCACCGTGGCCGCCGGCGCCAGCCGCACGCTGTGCGTCTGGCAGAGTCTGGCTGCGAACGCGCCGAACGGCACGCAGGGTCAGACGGCCGCGGTGAGCGTCACGATCACCGGCACTCAGACCGCACCCTGACGCGTCGACCACGACCACCCCCAACGACACTCCTCCCCAGAAGGCACCCCATGACGAAACGCGCGAAGCTCATCACGGCGCTGGTCGCCGCGATCGGTCTGGTCGTCGTCTCGCCCCTCGCCGCCGTGGCCTACTGGTCGGTGAACGCCCCGCTCGCTCTGACGGCGCAGGCGAGCACCTTCGCCCTCTCGCCCTATTCGGTCGCGCCGGCCTCGCCTGCATCATCGACCAGCTTCACCGGCTGGAAGACGACCCAGTTCTACGCGGCCCCGCTCACCAACAGCGGCACGACTCCGTGGGCATCCGAGACGGTGGCGCTGGCTGCGGCATCCGGATTCGGTCCTGCCGCCGTCGCGACCGTGCAGGTGGCCTTCACCGCCTCCGCGAGCGCCTGCCAGAACGAAGCGACCTACTCCGGCATCACCGCGCGCAGCGCGCTCGCCGCGTCGACGTGGTCATCGACCACGGTCGTCGCCGGCGGAGGAACGCTCCACGCCTGCATCAAGCTCGTCGTCACCGACACGGACACCCACAGCAACACCGGCCAGGCCCCCGCGCCGACGTTGACCCTCACCACCACGGCGACCGCGGCGCAGCGCGGCTGGACCGACCAGGAGCAGGCGCAGCTCGCAATCTCGAGCACCGGGTGGGCGGCGTGCACGACGACCGGCAACAGCGCTCAGCTGACCCTCCCGGCCAGCGTGCCCGCCGGAAGCTACACCGTGACCCGTGACGACACGGGAGCCACATTCACCGCTTCCACGTCATCGGCGGGCCGGACGCTCACCCTGACGAATCCGGCCAGCTTCGGCACCGAGACCGCGGAGACCTACGTCACGGTCAAGAACGCTCAAGGGTCCGTTGTCGGGGTCGCCAACCTCAGCTTCCGCTCGTCCTATTTTCTGCTCGTCTTCTTCACCAAGAGCCTGGTGTGCGCATGAACCCTCAGACCCTGACCGCGAACGATGAGGTCGCCGAATCCAGCGAGCAGAGCATGACGGATGCCGCAGCCCCGGCATCCCGCTCCCGCATCCGCCGGGATGCCGACGAGCGGGTGTCGGTCCCACGCATGATCCTGACGGCCCTCTCGTGGGCGGTGCTGGTGCTGGTCGCCTTGCTCGCGATCGCGGTCGTCATCATGCCGCTGGCGACGGGTTCGAAGCCGTACACGGTGCTCACCGGCTCGATGGTGCCGCAGTACTCGCCCGGGACCCTCGTCGTGGTCAAGCCCGCCGACGTCAGCGAGATCAACCTCGGCGACGTGATCACCTACCAGCTCGAGTCGGGTCGTCCCGAGGTCGTCACGCACCGCGTCGTGGGGATCGGCGCGGCCGCCGACGGCGAGCCGCTCCTGATCACCCGCGGCGACGCCAACGATGCCGACGATGCCGACCCCGTCCGCGGCGTCCAGATCGTCGGCAAGCTCTGGTACGCCGTGCCCTACATCGGCTGGATCAACAACGTCGTCACGGGCGAGGCCCGCGCCTGGGCGCTGCCGATCGTCGTCGCAGGACTGTTCCTCTACGGGATCGCGACCATCATCGTCGGCGTCCGCGACCGGCGACGCGCCCGGGCTGCGCTGGTCCGCGGCACGCGACGCGCGCAGAGCGTCGACGACGCAACGCCGTAGCGGCGTGGCGGGTCACCGCCTCCGGGCGTGCGCCGCTCAGTACCAGTCGGTCGCCTGCGAGTGGCCCCACGCGCTGCACGGGGTGCCGTAGGCCGACGCGATGTACTGCAGGCCCCACGCGATCTGAGTCGACGCGTTCGTCTGCCAGTCGGCGCCGGCGCTGGCCATCTTGTTCCCCGGCAGCGACTGCGGGATGCCCGTGGCACCGCTGGAGGCGTTGTAGGCCTGGTAGTTCCAGCCCGACTCCTTCGTCCACAGCGACTCGAGGCACGAGAACTGGTCGGCGCCCCAGCCGTAGTTCGCCGAGGCCATGCTGCGTGCGGTCGCCTTCGCACCCTCGGGGGTGTTCGCGGCGGCCGCGATCCGCGCGGCCTCGGCGGCGGCTTCCTCCGCCTTGCGCTTCGCCTCGGCTGCCGCCGCGGCGGCCTCCTCGGCGGCCTTCTTCTCGAGCGCCGCATCGAGACGGGCGCGGAGGCCGGCGACGCGGGTGTCGACGTCGCCGGTGGCGGCCACGAGCTCCTCGGTGACCTCGGGCAGTAGGAGCACCGGCATGAGGTCCATGTCGTCGAGCCCGGCCATGGCGTGGAGCAGGGGAACGGTGTCCACCGTCGTGTCGGTCACCCCGAGGTCGAGCTGAGCCGTGGCGATGTCCGCCTCGAGCGCGCCGGCGTCCGCCAGGGCGGCGCGCGCCGCCCCGACGGCTGCGCGGGCATCGTCGCCGACCTCACGCAGCGTGATCGCGCCGGGCGTCGCGGCGAGCAGGGCGGGCGTGGCGGCGGTCACAGGGGCAAGGTCGACGGCCGCGGTCTGAGCGGCGAAGGCCGGGGTGGTGGCGGCGAAGGCCGGGGTGGTGGCGGCGAGGGCGCTCGCGCCGGCGAGGCCGAGAACGAGCCCGGTCGCGACGAGGGCCGTCGTGCGGCGGCGGGAACGGGGAGCGCGCGCAGGCGCGGCGGAGTGCTTCTGAGGCATGGGGAAACGCTGAATCCTTCGGTGTTGCGCGCCGGCAGAGCGGCGCTGGGCATCCTCGGGTCGGACGCAAAGGATCGAGTCTGCTCCCTCGGTCTGGACGAATCCGCAGTGGAGCCTGGACGGACCATGAGAGCGAGCGGCCGGGAAAGGCCTGATCATGAGGCCGGTGAGGAGAGATCGGAGGGTGGGATGCCGCGGCCCGCGGCATCCCTCACCCCCGCTGTCTCGCCACCCCGGTACGCTCGCCGAGTGACCGTCAGCCAGTCCCGCAGGGCCCGCGCGTCGCGCCGTCGCGCGCGTCGCGTGGCGGCGGCCGACAACGACCTCACGCCCGACGAGTGGGGGGCCATCGTCGAGGCGTGGGGCGCCTGCGCGTACTGCGGGCACGCGGTCGGCCCGTTCCAGCGGGACTGCGTGCTTCCGATCTCGCGGGGCGGCCGCTACACGTTCGAGAACGTCGTGCCGGCGTGCCGGTCCTGCAACGCGAGCAAGAGCAACGACGAGGTCACCGGGTGGCTGCGCCGCAAACGACTGGACGAGCGCGCCTTCCTGCTTCGGCACGTCGAGATCCTGCAGGCCTGGCGATCGACGGGAGACCTCGCATGACCATCGTCATCCGCCCCTACGAGGCCGCGGACTGGGCCGAGATCTGCCGCATCCACGACGCGGCGCGGCTCGACGAGCTCCGTGGCGCCGGCCTGCTCGAGGCGTACCTCGACCTCGAGGCGACGTTCGAGAACGAGGGCCTCTTCGACGACGAGGTGTGGGTCGCCGAGGCCGACGGGCGCGTGGCCGGGTTCATCGCCGGCTCGTCAGGCGAGATCACGTGGGCGTACGTCGACCCCGCTCTCTACCGCCGCGGCGTCGGACGCGCGCTGCTGCAGCACATGCTCGATCGCGCGACCGGTCCGGTGGAGCTCGAGGTGCTCGCCGGCAACAGTGCGCGGGCGTTCTACGAGGCCCTCGGATTCGTGCTCGAGACGACCACCACGGGGAAGCTCGCCGGCAACGAGGCGTTCCAGGCGACGGGGCACACGCTGGTGTGGCGGCCGGCCGGAGAGTCCGCCTGACCCCTGAGGGTGGTGTACCGGCGGATCACTCTGCCGTGAGCAGCCGGATCCCCTCGAGCACAGCGGCATGCGTCTTCGGCGAGCCGAGCACGCGGAAGTGGCCGGGTGTCGGCACCGCGACGTTCGTGGCGCCCTCGAGCGCGCTGCCCTCGGGAATGTGCGCGTCGTAGGGGCCGAACACGGAGACGATCCGTCCGTTGATCGACGTCTCGCGCCCGAGCATCACGATCGTCTCGTCGCCCGGCAGGAATGCCCGGATGCTCGGATCGAGGAACAGCCGAGCGCGGCGGGCACCCCGGAACGGCGTGGCGACGGCCACCAGTCCCAGTACGCCGAGCGGCGGTCCGCCGGTCGCAGGAGTGGCGCTCGCCGCAGCCTCGGCGGGGTCGCCGCCGGCGGATGCCTCGCCCGCTGCCGCTCCCGCGGCGCCCGAGGTCACGAGGAGGTGCTTGGCGATGAGGCCGCCTTTGCTGTGCGCGACCAGCACGCGCCCGGCCGGTGGCAGGGGCTCCGCGGCGAGCAGCCGGCCCAGACGCTCGGAGGTCTCGGGGATGCTCCGGCGGTTCACGCCCAGTCCGTGGATGACCACGACCCGGTGCCCCGCAGCAGACAGCGCGTCGCCGAGCGGCCGCAGGAAGGTCCAGTGCTCGTACACCCCGGGAAGGAGCACCACCTCGGGGAGGTCCGCCGCGCCGTGCGCCCACGCCGGCGGCGCCGGCCGCGGTCGGCCGAAGGTCCACGGGAGCGACACGACCGACAGCTGACGGCGCGCGGCGTAGAGGTAGTCGGCGGCCCACCACAGCGCTTGCCGAATGGCGCCGGGGCGGTCACCTGTCATTCGCTCTCCTCGTCCTCTTCCGAGTGTCGTGCCCAGCGTCGCACGAGGCAAGGGCGAGCGGATGCCTCAGCCGATCACTCCGGCGCGGACGCATCCTCCACCGGGGCTGTCGTGCCGCGCGCCCCGACGATCGCCGCTTCGACGACGGAGGCCGCCAGCGCGTCGATCACGGGAGCGGGCTGCCACTGCACCGGGCCGCGGACGGCGATCTCGGCGAAGCCGTGCACGGAAGACCAGCATGCCCACTCCGCATTCGGGCGTCGCTCGGGAGCCAGGGCGCCGGCATCCACCATCGCGTCGAGCGTGTCGAGGAGCAGCTGGAACGGGGCGACGACCTCGTCGTCGAGTGTGACGATGCCCTCGCTGGCCTGCTGATCCTGCGTCGCGAAGGCCAGCTCGAACCAGCCGCGCTCGGCGCGGGCGAAATCGATGTACGCCAGCCCCACCCGCCGGAGCCGCTCGACCGAGGCCTCCGCCTCGGAGAGGTCGGACGGGGTCGCATCGACCCGGGCGATGATCGCGCGGGCGAGGGCCGTCTGCGCCTCGGCCGCGACCGCGCGGATGAGATCGTCGCGATCGTCGAAATGACGGTACGCGGCGTTCGGCGAGACGCCCGCGGCGCGGGTCACCTCCCGCAGCGACACCGCCGACTGGCCACCGGTGCGCGCGAGCTGAAGTCCCTGCTCGACGAGTGCACGTCGGAGGTCCCCGTGATGATAGGTGCGCGTCTGCACGACCATTGCGTCGCCCCGCTCGGATGTGTACGGTGTGAACATCGATGTGTACGGTGTCCACATCAGCCTACCTCGCCACCGACCCCGCCCCCACGACACGCCCAGAAGGACCCATCCATGAGCCAGCCGACCCCTCCGGCGAACACAGAGGACGAAGCCGTCCAGGTGCGCCCCGGTCCGCGCACGATGCGCGCGTTCTACCAGGTGCTCGCCAACACCGCCGTCGCCAACGTCACCTCGAGCTACCTGTGGTGGGCGCTGACGTTCTGGGCCTACCTCGAGACCCGCTCGGTGCTCGCGACCGCCATCATCGGCGGTTCGTACATGCTGCTGGTCGCCGTGCTCGGGGTCGTGTTCGGGGCGCTCGTCGACCACATGAAGAAGAAGGCGGTCATGGTGCTGTCGAGCGTCGTGACGCTGTCCACGTACCTCATCGCCGGCGCCCTCTACCTCGCCTTCCCCGAGAGCGTGCTCATCAACTGGGGCGGTCCGTGGTTCTGGGTGTTCGCGGGCGTCATCCTCATCGGCGGAGTGGTCGAGAACCTCCGCAACATCGCCCTGTCGACGACCGTGACGCTGCTCGTGCCGTCCGACCGCCGCGACCGCGCGAACGGGCTGGTGGGGGCCGTCCAGGGCATCGCGTTCATGGTGACGAGCGTGTTCTCCGGTCTGTCGGTCGGCCTCCTCGGCATGGGCGCCACCGTCGTGATCGCGATCGTGGCGACGGCCGTCGCGCTCACTCACCTGCTCTTCGTCCCGATCCCCGAGCGCGGCGTCGTCCACGTCGAGGGCGAGGCGCCGAAGGGGTTCGGCTTCAAGGAAGTGATCCCGGCCGTCATGATCGTGCCCGGCCTGCTCGCGCTGATCCTCTTCTCGACGTTCAACAACCTCGTCGGCGGGGTGTTCATGGCGCTCATGGACCCGTACGGGCTCGAGCTGTTCTCGGTCGAGATCTGGGGCGTCATCCTGGGCATCACCAGCGTGGGCTTCATCATCGGCGGCGGGCTCGTCGCCAAGTTCGGCCTGGGCAAGAATCCGGTGCGCACCATGCTGCTCGTCAACGTCGGCATCGCGATCCTCGGCATGACCTTCGCGATCCGCGAAGTGTGGTGGCTCTACGCGGTCGGCATCCTGGTGTTCATGTGCCTCATGCCCATCGCCGAGGCATCCGAGCAGACCATCGTCCAGCGGGTGGTGCCGTTCGAGAAGCAGGGCCGAGTGTTCGGCTTCGCGGCCAGCGTCGAGTCGGCGGCGGCGCCGATCTCGGCGTTCCTCATCGGCCCGCTCGCGCAGTTCTGGCTCATCCCGTTCATGGATTCCCAGGCGGGCCAGGACTCACTCGGCTGGCTGCTCGGGCCGGGCGAGGCACGAGGGATCGCGCTGGCGTTCGTGGGTGCGAGTGCGGTGCTGCTCGTCGTCGTGCTGCTGGCGTTCGCGTCGAAGCCGTATCGCCAGCTCTCCGAGGCCTACGCCACTGCGCCGCCGTCGCTCCACACCGATGGAGAAGAGCGAGCGGATGCCGCGTCCGGCGCTCCCGCGACGGTTTCGCCGGTGGTCAGCCCGGGGGTCACGCCGGGGTCGTGATGAACGGCACCCGGTAGCGCTTGCGGTAGGAGGCGGGAGTCAGGCCGGTGACCCGCTTGAACAGCCGCCGGAAGAAAGCCGGGTCCTCGTAGCCGATGTGCCAGCCGACAGCCTCGACCGACTCCTCGGTGCGTTCCAGGCGTCGTTTGGCCTCCTCGATGCGGATGCGCTGCACGTAGGCGAGCGGGCTGACTCCGGTCGCGTCGGTGAAGCGACGCTTGAACGTCCGCTCAGCCAGGCCCGATCTGACGACCATCTGCTCGACCGGCGCAGACACCGAGAAGTGGGTGCGCAGCCAGTCCTGAGCGTCGGCGACGACCGCGTCGCCGTGGTCCGAGCGCCCTTCGAACACCATGTACGGCGCGAGTCCGTCCTGGTGCCACTGGAGCGCGAACATGCGGGCGACCTCCTGGGCGACGGACGCCCCGGCGTAGCGGCCGGTGAGGTACAGCACCAGGTCGTGCCAGGTCGTCGATGCCCCGGAGGTGATGAGCTCGTCGCGGTCGCCGGCGACCATGAGCGCGCGCTCGGGATGGATGCGCACGTCCGGGTGCGCTGCCTGCAGATGACGGGCGTAGTCGTAGTGGACGGTGACGTCCCGGCCGTCGAACAGCCCCGTCTCCGCGAGGAGAAAGATGCCGGAGCATGCCGAGCACAGCAGTGCGCCCTGGTCGTGCATGCGCGCCGCCCAGTCGACGATCTCGGGGTAGCGTCCGCCCTTCCAGCCGGCCGGGCCCAGCACGACCGAGGGGACGATGACCATGTCGGTTCGCGCGATGTCGGCGACGCCCTCGCCGACCGGGACGGGCACCCCGCTGACTCCCATCAGCGGACCAGCCTCCGCGCCCACGATCTGAGCGCGGAAGGGCGGCCGCGCGTCGGCGCCGCCGATGCCCATGAGAGCGAAGGAGTTCATCACGTCGAGAACGCCGAACATCGTCGCGACACCCGTGTCGGGCAGCGCCACGACCGACACGCTCAGGGTGCGCTCTGCAGCCATGGGTCCTCCTTGAGTCCACATCGTGGCACGAATGGACCGAACGAGGGTCCGGATGCCACTGAACGCCGGGGCGCGGCATCCCGAGCATGGAAGGACACCGAACGAACGGCCCCTGAAAGGACCGAATCATGACAACGACAACCGTGGACGAGACCGCACTGCAGGCCTTCGTCCTGAAGGCAGTGGACGACCTCGCCGCAGGCTACCTCGGGGTGATGGTCAGCATCGGGTCGCGGCTCGGACTGTATCGCGCCCTGGCCGAGAGCGGCCCGCTCACCTCTGCGCAGCTCGCTGGGCGCACCGACTGCGCCGAGCGGTACCTGCGTGACTGGCTCTCGTCGCAGGCGGCGGCCGGCTACCTCGACTACCACCCCGCCGACGCGACCTTCGAGCTCAGGCCCGAGCAGGCACTCGTGCTCGCCGACGAGTCCAGCGCGGTCTACATCCCGCCCGCCTGGAACGTGCCCGCCGCCATGTGGTCCGACGAGGCGAAGGCGCTCCACGCCTTCCGCACCGGTGAGGGGATCGCGTGGGGCGACCACGACCCTCGGCTGGCGCACGGCACCGCGGCGTTCTACCGCAACGGCTACCGCGCGAGCCTGACCTCGCAGTGGCTGCCCGCCATGGACGGCGTCGTGGCGGCCCTCGAGCGGGGCATCGCCGTCGCCGACGTCGGATCCGGGCACGGCCATACGACGGTGCTCATGGCGGAGGCGTTCCCGAACTCGCGCTTCTACGGGTACGACAGCCACGCGCCGTCCGTCTCGGAGGCGCGACGCAACGCCCGGGTTGCGGGCGTGGAGGAGCGCGTTTCGTTCGCTCAGGTCCACGCCGACGAGTACGACCTGCTGGGCTTCGGCCTCATCTGCTTCTTCGACTCGCTGCACGACATGGGTGACCCCGTCGGGGCGCTCGAGCGCGCGGCGAAGGCCCTCACGCCGGACGGCGCGCTGCTCCTGGTCGAGCCCAACGCGGCCGACCGCCTGGAGGACAACCTCTCGGTCGTGGCTCAGACCTACTACGCGGCTTCGAGCATGATCTGCGCCGCCCACTCCCTGTCGGATGGCGGCGACCTCGTGCTGGGTGCGCAGGCCGGACCGGCGCGCCTCACCGAGGTGCTCGGCGCCGCGGGATTCACGCGGGTCCGGATCGTCGCCGAGACGCCGTTCAACCTCGTCATCGAGGCCAAGCGCTGACCCGCGCACGGCGGCCGCGGTCTCTCCAAGGAGGCCGCTGCCGCCGTCGTGCGCGCGCACGACCGCTACGCTCGGACCGTGTCTCGGGCGCTCGATGATCCGGTCGTGGTGGCATTTCCGCTGCGGGGCGAGGGCTGGGTGGCCGTGACCACGCCTGCCGCCCGCATTCCGAGCCACGGCGTCGACATCCTGGGCCAGCGCTACGCCTACGACTTCGTGAAGGTCGACGACCGCCCAGGACTGCACGTGCACCCGGCGTCGACGCTGCGCGCCGCCACCCTCGGCGGGCGAACCCGCGAGTGCTACGCCTGGGGGGCGACGATCCACGCTCCGTTCGACGCGGAGGTGGTCGCCGCCGCCGACGGCGTCGCGGAGCGGCCGTGGATCAACCCGTTCCGCGAGGCGGCGCGGATGACCTGGAACGGCCTCTCGTTCCGGCCAGAGAAGATCCCGTCGATCCTGGGCAACCACATCGTGCTGCGCGCGGGCGACGTCTACGCCGGCTTCGCGCACCTCGCGCCCGGAACCGTCGCCGTCGCGGCTGGGGAGCGGGTGCACGCCGGCGATCTGCTCGGGCGCGTGGGGCACACCGGCAACTCGACCTCGCCGCACCTGCACTTCCAGCTGATGGACTCCGCCGATCTGATGGACGCGCGAGGCATGGCCTGCGCGTTCGCGGCCTACGACGTGCGCGACGGTGACGGGTGGCGGCGCGTGGAACGGCGGATCCCGGGTCCCCGCGAACGGATCCGCTCCGTCGATCCCGGCTGAGGTCAGCCCTCCTCGCCGTCCTCGAAGTCGGCCCACGCCGCGATGTCGATGCCGTGGTTGTCGGGGGAGGCGATCGTCCACCAGTGCGGGGCGTTGGATCGCGCGACGCGCCCGCCCGCGGCGACGGCTGCCGCCACGCGTGCCTCGGCGATGTCGCGAGGCACCGACACGTCGATGTGCGTACGCCCGCGCCCGGGCTTGGCCGGGTCGAGCGGATGGAACCATAGGTGCGGGCCGCGCCGCAGCGGATCGGTGGCATCCTCGTCGCCGTTGTCCTCGTACCCGAGCGCCGCCGCCCAGAACGGCCGAGTGTCGACGCCCGCGCCCTGGGCGACGGCGATGCCGACGGTCTGGAGGTGTGCGGGGTCGGGCTCGAGACCGAGCCCACGGGCGGCGCGCGAGACCGCGGCGGCGAGTTCGGCGTCGATCGGACCCAGCGCGCCGTCCTTGCGCGAGAACGTGCGCACCGTCACGCCGTGCGGGCGCACGTCGAGGTCGGGCTCGTGGCCCACCTCCGCCACCACTTCGGCGATCCCCGCCACGAAGGCGGCAGCCTCGGCGAACGACCGCGTGGCGTAGAACACGTGCGCACCCCAGAACAGCACCCTCCAGTCCTCCACTCCGGGGCAGTCATGGAAGGCCTTCGCCGTCACTCTCGACCGCTGCGCGGCCGAGGCATCCGCTCCGTCGCCCTGTTCTCTCTGCTCGTCGGTCATCGTCGTCCTCCGTCTCGCGCAGGGGTGCTGCGTCCGCGGCGACGATAGCCGCGGCCGCCGACACCGGCAACCGCTACCTCGCCGCCGCCGCACCCGCAACCCCCTGCAGGCAGGGGTGCGCCCGCGGCTACGGTCGCAGCGTAGACCGAGGATCGGAGCACATCATGTCCTACCCTGACCAGCCTCCCGCCGCTCCCGGCGACGGTGACGACGTCACCCGTGACGTGGCGGACGACCGCGGCGGCGACGTCGCCGCCGGCGACCCCGACGTCCTGACCGGCGACGACGACCGTCCGCTCGACCCCGACCTCGATGACGACGCCGTCTCCAGCGCCGCTGCCGACGAGCGTGCCGCGACGGAGGGAACCCTGGACGGCGAGGTCGACGACCGACCGTGACGGCGGTCCGCCCGCGGCGTCCGCAGCGCGGCAGGATGTACTCATGATCTCGATCCCCACCGTGACCCTGAACGACGGCGCCGAGTTCCCCGAGCTCGGGCTCGGCACCTACCACCTCCGCGGCGAGGAGGGGATCGAGGCGATGGTCGAGGCCATCGGCTCGGGCTACCGTCTGCTCGACACCGCCGTCAACTACGAGAACGAGCACGAGGTGGGCGAGGCCGTGCGGCGGAGCCCGGTGGACCGCGACGAGCTGACCGTCACGTCGAAGATCCCCGGCCGCCACCACGGGTTCGAGCAGGCCATCGACAGCATCCAGGGCTCGCTCGGTCTGCTGGGACTCGAGCGCATCGACCTCCAGCTGATCCACTGGCCGAACCCGAGCGTCGGCAAGTACGTCGACACCTGGCGCGGCATGGTCGAGGCGCGTGAGCGTGGCCTCGTCCGCTCGATCGGGGTCTCGAACTTCACCGAGGCGATGCTCACCGAGATCATCGACGCCACGGGAGTCACGCCCGCCGTCAATCAGGTGGAACTGCACCCCTACTTCCCGCAGACTGCGCTGCGCGCCTTCCACGCCGACCACGGTATCCGCACCGAGAGCTGGAGCCCGCTCGCCCGGCGCAGCGAGCTCCTGACGGAGCAGTTGCTGCAGGAGCTCGCCGTCGTCTACGAGGTCACGCCGACGCAGATCGTGCTGAGGTGGCACGTGCAGCTGGGCACCACGCCCATTCCGAAGTCGGCCGACCCCGACCGGCAGCGCGAGAACGCCGATGTGTTCGACTTCACCCTGACCGACGACCAGGTCGAGGCCATCGCGTCGCTCGAGCGCGGTCGCCTGTGGGGCGCCGACCCGAACAGCCACGAAGAGATGTAGCCCCGCGCCGTCACGCTGAGCCGGACGGCTGCCGCGCGAGCCACGCCGAGAACGTCTCCGCGCCGAGCTGCGCGCCGGGCCCGGGCAGCGCGTGACCCGCACGCATCCCCTTCATCTGCGCGCCGGGGAGGCTGATCGACGGAACCCAGCCGCGCTTGCCGATGTGACGTGCGTACGCCTGCACCATCTCGTCGAGCTTCTCCTCCCGCGGACCGGCGAGGTCCGCGGCCCGGCCCTGGGCCCCCGCCGCGGCGAGCTCGGCCAGGCGCGCGCCGACCTCCGCGACCGCGACCGGCTGCACGCGTGCGCGGGGCGCGACGTGCAGCGGTCCGAGCTTCGCCCGGTCGTACAGCTGCGCCGCGAAATCGTGGAACTGCGTCGCCCGCAGGATCGTCCAGGGGACGGCGGATGCCTCGACCACGCGCTCCTGCGCGAGTTTGCCCGCGTAGTAGTCGTACGGGATGCGGTCGACGCCCACGATCGAGAGCACCACGACGTGGCCTACTCCTGCCCGCCCGGCGGCGGCGAGAAGGTTCCCCGTGGCCGTGGTGAAGAACTTCGCGGCCGTGTCGGCCGACAGGGTGGTGACGTTCGTCGTGTCGATCACGGCGTCGACGTGCTCGAGGGCCGCGTCCAGCCCCGCTCCGCTCACGACGTCGACCCCGGTGCTGCGGGCGAGCACGACCGGCTCGTGGCCTGCGGCGCGGACGGCGTCGACGGTCGGGCGGCCCACGGTGCCGGTTCCCCCGGCGATGGCGATTCTCATCGGACTTCTCCTCTCGGCGCGTTCACGCGCTCCTGCCCTTCGACGACGCAGGGCTCCAGAATGTGAGGTGCCGACTCACATCCGTGGTCGCCACGTCGTCGATGGAGTGAGAGGAGACCGATATGGAGGACGTGGACGTTCTCGAGAGCGAGCGGCGCGGCCTGATCGGGCTCGCCTATCGCATGCTGGGGACGGTCGCCGACGCCGAGGACGCAGTCCAGGAGACGTACGTGCGCTGGTACCGCCTGACCGACGACGAACGCGCCGACATCCGCAACCCCGCGGCCTGGCTGACGCGCGTGGCGAGCCGCGTGTGCCTCGACATGCTCGGCTCAGCGCGCGCGCGTCGCGAGTCGTACGTCGGCGAGTGGCTGCCCGAACCGGTTCCGGCGGGGTCGCTGATCGCGGCATCCGCTCCTCTCGACCCCCTCGATCGGGTGACGCTCGACGAGTCGGTGTCGACCGCGCTGCTCGTCGTGCTCGAGTCGCTCACCCCGGCGGAGCGCGTGGCCTTCGTGCTGCACGACGTCTTCGGCGTCCCGTTCGCCGAGATCGCCGAGACGGTGGGACGGACGCCGGATGCCGCGCGACAGCTCGCGTCGCAGGCCCGGCGCCGCGTGCGCGAGCGTCGAGCAGGTGCTGCCACCCGGGAGGAGCACGACGCGGTCGCACGGGCGTTCGCCGCCGCCGCGGCCACCGGCGACCTCGCCGCGCTCGTGGCGATCCTGGATCCGGACGTCGTGCTGCGCGCCGACGGCGGCGGGCTCGTGTCGGCCGCGCGACGCCCGGTGTTCGGCGCCGACCGCGTCGCCCGTTTCCTGCTCGGGCTGCCGCATCTGCTGCCCGAGGCGGAGGTCGCCCCCACGCTGACCGCGGACGGGCTCGCGTTCCTCGTCACGGTCGACGGTCGCGCGGACTCCGTGATGTCGCTGGTCGTGACGGGCGGGCGCGTCACCGCCGTCCACATGGTGCGCAATCCCGACAAGCTGACCCTCTGGCGCTGACGGCAGCACGCCTGCGCGGGCTAGCGTGGGGGAATGGCGACCCCCTTCGACTCCCTCGACGACTTCATCGCACTTCCCCGGACCGAGGCCGTTGCGCTCTCGCCGGACGGACGCACCGCCGTGCTCACGGTGGCCGCCCTGAAGAAGGACGGCACCGGCTACGACCGTTCCCTGTGGAGCGTTCCGGCTGACGGCTCGGGCACGCCCCGCCGGCTGACGCGCTCGGCGAAGGGCGAGGCCGGAGCGGCTTTCACGGCGAGCGGTGATCTGCTCTTCGTCTCGGCGCGTCCCGATGCCGAGGGCGATGCCGACGACGAGTCGGGTCAGCTGTGGCTGCTGCCCGCCGCCGGCGGCGAGGCCCGCCCGGTCACACGGCTCGCGGGCGGCGCCGACGCCGTGGCGGCGACCGCGGAGGCGAGCGACCGCGTCGTGATCGCGGCATCCCTCCTCCCCGGCGCCGACACGCTCGAAGCCGAGGCGAGCCTGCGCGCGCGCCGCAAGAAGAAGAAGGTATCGGCGATCCTGCACGAGACATATCCGGTGCGGTTCTGGGACCACGACCTGGGGCCCGCAGAGCCGCATCTGCTCGCGCTCGACGCCGACGCCCTGGCCGACACGATCGCCGCGGCCGTCGACGACACCGCCGCCGAGACGGAGGAGAAGGCGGATGCCGCGGCCGACGCCGCCGGTGCGCCGGAGTCGCGCGAGTCCGACGAGAAGCCCTACCCCGCGACCCTGCCGCGACCGCGCGACCTGACCCCGCGCCCCGGTCGGTCGGCCGACATCGCGGGCGCGTCGCTCACGCCCGACGGGAAGACCCTCATCGTGTCGATGCAGCGTCAGGAGCAGCGCGGCGGGCGCTACGTGCTCGTCTCGATCGACACCGACAGCGGCACGCAGACCACCCTGTTCGACGAGCAGCGGGTCGACTTCGACAGCCCGGTCGTCAGCCATGACGGATCGACCATCGCCTACTCGCGGGCCGCCAAGTCGACTCCTGCCGGACCCGCCGACGCGGAGCTCTGGATCGCCGACATCGACGGCGCCAACCCGCGCCGGCTGGCAGCGGACTGGGACCGCTGGGCGACGAGCCTCGCGTGGGACGCCGGCGACGCGGCGATCATCGCGACCGCGGACGACAACGGACGCGGACCCGTGTTCCGGATCCCGCTCGACGGCGGCGCGCCCGAGTCTCTGACCGCCGACGACTTCACCTACTCGCACGTGTCGGTGGAGCGCACGACGGGCGACCTGGTCGCACTGCGGTCCTCGTGGGTGGTGCCGCCCCACCCGGTGCGGATCGCGCGCGACGGCGCGATCACGCCGCTGCCGACCCCTGCCGCGACGCCCGAGGCGCCGGGCTCGATCGTCGAGGTCGAGACCTCGGCCGAGGACGGCGCGCGGGTGCGCGGCTGGCTGCTGCTGCCCGACGGCGCCACGGCGGAGGCTCCGGCGCCGCTGCTGCTCTGGATCCACGGCGGACCGTTGAGCAGCTGGAACGCGTGGAGCTGGCGCTGGGCGCCGCTTCTGGCCGTTGCGCGCGGCTATGCGGTGCTCCTGCCCGACCCCGCGCTGTCCACGGGGTACGGCCTGGACTTCATCGCTCGCGGCTGGAACGCGTGGGGCGCCGCCCCGTATACCGACCTGCTCGCGATCACCGACGTGGTCGAGGCGCGCGACGACATCGACGCGTCGCGCACCGCCGCGATGGGCGGGTCCTTCGGCGGCTACATGGCGAACTGGGTCGCCGGTCACACCGACCGCTTCCGCGCGATCGTCACCCATGCGAGCCTGTGGGCACTCGACCAGTTCGCCGGCACGACCGACATGTCGGTGTACTGGCAGGAGATCTTCACGCCCGAGGCGATGGCCGAGAACTCACCTCATCGGTTCGTGCGCGACATCCGCACTCCGCTCCTCGTCGTGCATGGTGACAAGGACTACCGCGTGCCGATCGGGGAGGGACTGCGGCTGTGGTCGGAGCTCGCCGAGCATCACGCCGACGACGAGGGCCGCATGCCGCACCGGTTCCTGTACTTCCCCGACGAGAACCACTGGATCCTCAAGCCCCAGCACGCCGTCGTCTGGTACGAGACCGTGTTCGCGTTCCTGGCCGAGCACGTGCTCGGCGAGACGCCGACGCGCCCCGAGCTGCTCGGCTGACGGTCGTCGGCGGGTCAGGACTCGTGACGGATCTCGCAGTCGCTGCCCGGTGACAGGATCGCCTCGTGCCCGTCGTCGAACCGGACGACGAGCAGCGGGGTGACGTCATCGCCGCGGATCTCGACGACTTCGCCGGCGCGTTCCGCTGCCCCGACGACGCGTCCGTGGATGATCACGCGGTCTCCCACGCTGGCTCGCATTCGGATCACCTCCTCGCGCACACGATACGACGGGTGCGCGAGGAGCGGTAGCCGGATGCCGCTACAGCTGCGCTCCATCGTCGTCGCGGTTCTCGAGGCCGACGTTGCGGCCCCGCCACGACTCGTACGCCATCAGCCACCCGATCGAGACCGCGAGGGCGAGGATGAGCCCGACGAGCAGCTGGCCCCAGATCAGACCGAAGATGATGCCGACCGCGAAGATCAGCGCGGTGCCGAAAGCCCACCCGGAGTGACCGCGGGTCCAGCGCTTGCGAGGTGTGGTCATGGGGACAGCCTAGGGCCGCGGGCGGATGGCGACCGCTCCGCGCCTACTGGGTCGGGGCGTTGACCGCGACCATCCAGTCGATGCCGAATCGGTCGGTCAGCATGCCGAACCGCCCACCCCAGGGCGGGGTGTCGAAGGGCATGACGATCGTGCCGCCGTCGGCCAGCTTGTCCCAGTACGCCTCCAGCGATGCCTCGTCGTCGCCGCTCACCGAGACCGAGATGCCGGCGGGCTCGCGGTACTCGATTCCGGTCGGCGTGTCTGCGCCCATCAGCACGAATCCGTCGGGACTCGTGAGCTGCGCGTGCATCACGAGGTCGTTCTCGGACGGATCCTGCACCATCCCCTCGTACTGGCCGAAGGTCGAGATGTCGAGGTCGCCGCCGAACACGCTCTGGTAGAACGTCATGGCTTCGCGGGCCTGACTCTTGAAGGAGAGATAGGGGTTGAGGCTGGGCATAGCGCGCTCCTGATCGACATGTTGGGGGAGGGATGCCGCGCCCGGCCGCGTGGCGAGACTCAGTGTCGCGCCGGCCTCCGACATCCGCAAGGGCGCCGCGCGCTTGACCTTGCGGCGGCGGCTCCACTAAGTTGGCGAGTCCGTGCCGACCGGCACAGCACCACAGGCGAGCCGAGAGGACGACGGATGAACGCGCAGCGCGAACTCCGTGTCGAGCTGGTCCTGGGCAATCAGCCCGGCGACCGCATCGAGTCGTCCCCTCCGGCGCAGGCCGTGTAGCAGCATCCGCTCTTCCACGCCCCGCACCGCACAGGTCCGGGGCGTTTCCTCTTTCCAGGGATTCGCAGCGGGCCGTGAGTCCGCCGCCCCCGTCCGTCAGGACCCTCCAGAAGGAAAGGAACCATGGAGAGGCTCTCCACCCGGCTGCTCTCGTGGGCGAGCATGCTCGACGACAAGACCGTCGAGCAGGCTCGCACCTCGTCGAGCATGCCGTTCATCCACCCGCACCTGGCGCTCATGCCGGATGCGCACCTCGGCAAGGGCGCCACCGTAGGGTCGGTCATCCCGACCCTCGGCGCCATCATGCCGGCCGCCGTCGGCGTCGACATCGGCTGCGGCATGATCGCCGTCCGCACTCAGTTCACTCGCGAGCAGCTCGTCTCGCGAGAGCTCGCCGTTCTGCGCGAGCAGATCGAGCGCGCCATCCCGCTGTCGGCGGGTCACGCCAACCGCAAGGTCGTCGCGACCGCAGAGCCTCGGGTCGCCGAACTCGAGTCGCTCGCTGAGAAGGCCGGGTTCGATCCGTCGGCGTATGCAGGGCACTGGCGCCTGCAGCTCGGGTCGCTCGGCTCGGGAAACCACTTCATCGAGGTGTCGGTCGACGAACTCGACCGCGTGTGGATGTTCCTGCACTCGGGATCCCGGGGCGTCGGCAACAAGATCGCCACGCACCACATCGCCGTCGCGCAGCGGCTCGCGAAGCAGTGGTGGATCGAGCTCCCCGACCCCGACTTCGCGTACCTGGTGGAGGGCACGCCGGAGTTCACTCGATACATCCGGGAGCTCCGGTGGGCGCAGCACTTCGCGCTCCTCAACCGCGAGGAGATGATGGATCGCGTCGCGCGGCAGCTCTCGGAGGTGATGGGCGAGACCGTCGTCGAGCACGAGCGCATCAACTGCCACCACAACTTCACCGAGTCCGAGAAGCACTTCGGCAAGCAGGTGTGGGTGTCGCGTAAGGGCGCCATCCAGGCAGACGCCGGTCGACCCGGTCTTATTCCGGGGTCGATGGGCACGGCGTCGTATGTGGTCGAGGGGCTCGGCAACCCGCTGTCCCTGAACTCGTCGCCGCACGGTGCGGGCCGTGAGTATTCGCGTTCCGCAGCTCGCCGGACCTTCACCCACGCGCAGCTCCGCGAGGCGATGGCCGGTATCGAGTTCCGTGACACCGACGCCTTCATCGACGAGATCCCCCAGGCGTACAAGCCGATCGACCAGGTCATGGCCGACGCCGCCGACCTGGTGTCGATCCGTCACACGCTGCGCCAGCTCGTCAACGTGAAGGGCGATTGAGCGGATGCCGCGGCCCGAGCCTCCGGGCATGGCCGCGGCATCCCACTCGTCCTCCGCGTCAGCGGTCGCGGTGGTCTTCGGGGTGCAGCCGCGGCCCCCGCCGCGGCTCGCTCACGCCGCTCGCGTAGAGCAGCCGGATGACCCGCTGGCGCTGCCCGGCCCAGGGCGCGAGAAGACGCAGCATCCCATCGTCGTCCACTCGCTCGCCGGTCAGCGCGTAGCCGACCTCGTGCGCCAGGTGGAAGTCGCCGACGCTCACGGCGTCGGGGTCGCCGAGCGCCCGGATGCGGGTCTCGGCCGAGGTCCACGGGCCGATGCCGGCCTGGCTGACGAGGACGCGGTCGACGGCCTCGCCGTCGTCGGCGGCGAGGACCGCACGCACGAGCGACTCGCCGCGGCGGGCGGCGCGGACGACCGTCTTCGACTGCGGCGGCTCGAGTCCGGCGCGGTGCCAGGCCCACGAGGGCACGGTGCGCCAGCCCTCGATCGTCGGGGGCGCGAACATCGGGCGCGGGGTCGGCCCAGGTGCGCGCTCGCCGCACCACGTGACGATGCGACGCCACGCCGCGAAGGCCTGCATGCCGGTGACCTTCTGCTCGAAGATCGCGCAGGCGAGGGCGTCGAAGACGAGGCCGGTGCGCGCGATCCGCAGGCCGGGGTTGCGCCGGTGGGCTTCGGCGATGAGCGGATGCCGCGACCCGTCGAACGGCGACGGGTCATCGGCGGCGCCGCACAGGTCGGGCAGCTGGGCGAGCGCCCACTGGCGTCCGGGGCCCCAAGCCGCACCGCGGATCACGCCCGGGTGGGTCTCTCGGATGGCGATCGTCGCGACGCCCTCGGGCGTGCGGCTCGCACGCCAGATCACGGAGCCCGACACCGTCATGGTGGGGTCGTTCGCGCCGCGGCGCAGGAACAGCAGCGTGCGCCGCAGATCGAGCGGATGCCGCGGCCGGTACTCCGTCTCGATCGGCCGGCCGGAATCGGGCCGAGGGTCGCGCACGGCCGCGCCGGAGCGGCGGGTCGGCGCGACGAAGGTCATGCCTCGACGATACGCCTCGCCCTCCGACATCCGCCTCTCAGAAGCGGTCGGGCGAAGGCGTGCCGTGGCCGTAGCGGATGGCGACGTCGGCGTGGCGGTCGAAGCGGTAGCCGACACCGCGCACGGTGCGCACGATGTCCTCATAACGGCCCAGCTTGGCGCGCAGGCGCCGCACGTGGACGTCGATCGTGCGCTCACCGGGAGCCTCGTCCTCGGTCGCGCCCTGCCACAGCGAGGTGACGAGCTCGGTGCGCTCGATCGTGCGGCCCTCGCGGAGCACGAGGTACTGCAGCAGCTCGAACTCCTTGAAGGTGAAGGCGGCCGACTCCCCGTCGATGAGGACGCGCTTGCGCGAGATGTCGACGACGACGCCGCCGGCGGCGCGGTCCTCGTCCTCCGGCTCCTCGTTCTTCGTTCGGGCGATCGCCGACGGCTCGTGCAGAGCGAGGCGCACCACGTCGACGTCGCGGCCGCCGGAGCCGACCGGGGCCAGCGCCACGGTGGCGTACGTCTCGGCGTCGGGGGCGAGCTCGCCGAGCGTGCGGCGCAGCGCCTCGACCAGCACGCCGAGGCTCACGCCGGATGCGGCGGCCTTGGCCTCGTCGATGCCGACGTACAGCGCGAAGCCGCGGGGAGCGGTGCCCGGCGGCAGGTGGCGCGCAGGCTGCGCGGGCGCAGCCGGGGCGGCCGGAGCGGTGGCGGGCGCCGACGTGTCGACGGTCGGGACCGGACGCGTGACGGCGCGGAGGTGGCGGACAGGGGCGCTGGGCGCGCTCGGGGCGGCGGTGGGGCGCTCGAGAAGGGCGGTGTTCGACATGATGATGGTCCTTGCGGAAGGGAACCCGGGCCGGGAGGCGGCGCGAACGGGTTCGGATGTGCTGATGCCCGGGGAGGGCGATGCCCGGTGCGGGCTGCCCGTCGTCGGGCGATGTGCGAGGCATCCGGGTGCGCGTGATCGACGCACGAATCCGGTGCTTCGGGGGACTCGCTCGGCCGTTGTTTCAGAAGCGGCGTGCGAATCCGGCGGGGGTCACCGTGCTAGTGGCACATTCGACAACACATGGCAACGCGGCCGGCCATCATCATGCCGGCAGCTCCGTTCGCCTCCCAGGCGGACAGTGAGCGTGCGTTGTCAGTCATGTGGCCGATTATGACGGAGTGCGTCCCCATGCGTCAAATCGCACGGATGAGGCATTCCGATCATGACGAAATGTGACACATTGCTCAATCGGCAGCCCGCCGGGCACCGCCTCGCGCATCGGGGTCTTCTGCGCTCACCGGCGGGCACTTATGTTGTTCAATTCCACAAATGCCTTGCACCGTCGGGCGAAGTGTGCGTAACATGCCTGTCGAAGCGTTTCCGCGAAGCGCTTCGAGCTTCAACTTCCGACAGACGACGAGGTCGAGCGTGGCGAACATCAACGAGGTGGCAGAGGCCGCCGGTGTGTCGATCAGCACGGTCTCGTACGCGCTGAGCGGCAAGCGCCCCGTGGCCTCCGACACCCGGCGCCGCATCGAGGAGGCGGTCCGCGAGCTCGGCTACAGCCCGAACGCCGGCGCCCGGATGCTCGCCGGATCGCGCACGCAGATCTTCGCGCTCACCGAGCCGCTGCGGAAGGACACCCACGCCCCGACGCACATGTCGTTCGTGCTGGCCACGGCCGTCGCCGCCCGCCGGCACGATTACGACGTGCTGCTCCTCACCGACGAGCAGGCCCAGGCCGGCATGAGCCGGGTCGCCGCCAACGGCCTCGTCGACGCGATCCTCGTGCTGGACGTGGCACCCGACGACGCCCGCGTCGCGCTCGCCCGCCAGATCTCGACGCCGACCGTCTTCATCGGCATCCCCGACGACAACGAGGGGCTGGTCTGCGTCGACCTCGACTTCGAGGCGGCGGCCGCGGAGGCCGTCGATCTGCTCGCCGATGCGGGACACTGCTCGGTGGGCCTGGTCGGCCAGACCGAGACCGCCTACGTCAAGTCGAACTTCCCGCCCCGCGTCCGCGCGAGTGTCCTCGCCCGCGGAGCGGAGCGGGGGATCGACGTCGCGTACGGCACCACCGGCAGGAAGCACGCCGATCGCGCCTCCGCCCGGCGCACCGCCGGTCAGCTGCTCGACGGCGGCGCGACAGCGCTGATCCTCCACTGCGCCGACGAGGCGCACGCGGCGGTGCTCGCCGAGCTCGACTCCCGCGGACTGCGGGTGCCCGAGGATGTCTCGGTGATCTCCGTCGGCGCCTCATTCGACCTCAGCACGCTGACGGTGCCGGTCGACTCCATCCCGCTCGTGCCCGAGGAGTCGTGCGACCTCGCCGTCGATCTTGCGCTCGAGATGCTCGGGCCCGATCGTCCCGAGCCGGGCCTGCGGCTCATCCCGCCCGTCTACGAGGCCCGCGGCACGATCGCCGCACCCCCGGCCCCCTCGCCGTCGGGAGCCGCGGCGGACTGAGGCCGCGGCATCCGATCGTCGCTTCGTGTCCGAAATCGAAGCGCTTCGACACAACTGAATCCCACCTCGACCGACGAAGGTCACCAAGAAAGGAGTGCCACTGATGGCACGAATTACTCGCAAGAACGCCCGGCGCGGCCTCGCCGCCGTCGGCGCCGTCACGGTCGGCGCGATCGCCCTCGCCGGCTGCGCAGGCGGATCGTCCGACTCGGGCGACGGCGACACCCTCAAGCTGTGGCACTACGAGGGCGAGGACAGCGCCATGGCCAAGGCCTGGAACGAGGCCATCGACATCTTCGAGGAGGAGACGGGCGCCACCGTCGAGTTCGAGCAGAAGTCGTTCGAGCAGATCCAGAAGACGGCCAGCCAGGTGCTCGACTCGGATGCCGCGCCCGACCTCATGGAGTTCAACAAGGGCAACGCCACCGCCGGCTTCCTCGCGTCGACGGGCCTGATCTCCGACATCTCGGACGCCGTCGACGAGTACGGCTGGGCCGACAAGCTCGCGCCGTCGCTGCAGACGACCGCCAAGTACTCCGAAGACGGCGTCATGGGCGGCGACACCTGGTACGGCATCCCGAACTACGGTGAGTTCGTCGGCGTGTACTACAACAACGACGCGTTCGCCGAGGCGGGCCTCGAGATCCCGACGACGTACGACGAGTTCGTCGACGTGCTCGACGCGTTCGTCGCGAAGGGCGTCACGCCGCTGGCCGAGGCCGGCGCCGAGTACCCGCTCGGACAGCTCTGGTACCAGCTCGCGCTGACCCAGGGCGACCGCCAGTTCGTCAACGACTACCAGCTGTACGAGAACCCCGTCGACTGGCAGGGTCCGGAGCTGACCTACGCGACCGAGACGCTGGCCGAGTACGTCGACAAGGGCTACGTCGCCTCCGACGTCTCGTCGGTCAAGGCCGAGGACGCCGGTGTCTCGTTCATCAACGGCACCGCGCCGATCTTCGTCTCGGGTTCGTGGTGGTTCGGCCGCTTCGTCGAGGAGGCCGGCTTCGACTGGACGCTGCAGGCGTTCCCCGACACGCAGCTGTCGCTGGGCTCGTCGGGCAACCTCTGGGTCGTGCCGGAGAACGCGGCGAACAAGGAGCTCGCGTATGAGTTCATCGACATCACGATGCGCCCGGAGATCCAGGCGATCATCGGCAACAACGGCGGCGTGCCCGTGGCCGCCGACCCGGCCGACATCACCGACCCGAAGAGCCAGGAGCTCATCGCCGCGTTCAACGGCGTGCTCGACGTCGACGGCCTCTCGTTCTACCCGGACTGGCCCGCAGCAGGCTTCTACGACGTCATCGTCCAGCAGCTCCAGGGCCTCGTGACCGGCACCCAGGACGCCGCGACGACCAACGAGAACCTCGGCGCCGAGTACGAAGCAGGGACAGCGGACTTCCGCTGACCCGTCCGCGGTGGGCGGCGGCAGCGCCGCCCACCGCCCCAGAGGAGTCGCATCATGACTGTCATCACGCGCGCCGAGCGCGGCGCCCCCACGAGGATCCCCGGCGAGGAGCCCTCGATCCCGCAGCGCGGCGGCGGAACCGCCGGGTACTGGCTCTACCTCCTGCCCGGGTTCGTCCTGCTGCTCGTCGTCATCGTCATCCCACTGCTCTTCAACGTCTATCTGACGTTCACGAAGTGGCGCGGCGTCCGCACGCCCGAGTTCATCGGACTCGACAACTGGATGAAGATCTTCACGGACGAGAAGTTCTGGACCTCGTTCGCGAACTCGATCTGGATGGTCATCGCGATGGTCGTCGTTCCGACGGTCGTCGGCCTCATCGTCGCGGCACTCCTGTTCGACGTCGTCGGGCGCAAGTTCGGCGGCAAGGTGGGCAGCTTCCTGCGCGCCAGCTACTACCTTCCGCAGATCCTTCCGATCGCCGTCGCCGGCATCGTGATCGGCTGGCTGTTCCGCCCGGGCGACACCGGTGCCATGAACCAGATCCTGAGCGTGTTCGGCATCCCGGCCTTCGACTGGCTCGGCCAGATGCCGTCGGCGCTCCTCGTCCTCATGGTCGTGCTCGTGTGGGTGCAGATCGGATACCCGATCGTGGTCTTCATGGCCGCGCTGCAGCGCGTCGACCCCGAGCTCTACGAAGCCGCCGAGCTCGACGGCGCCAACTGGTTCCAGCGATTCGGCGCCATCACGCTCAGCATCATCCGTCCGGAGGTCTTCGTCGTCACGCTCACGTGCACGATCGCCGCGCTGAAGGTGTTCGGGCCGGTCTACGTCATCACCCAGGGCGGGCCGGCCGGAGCGACCCTGGTGCCCGCGTACTACGCCTACACCGAGTTCTTCACGAAGCGGAACATCGGCTACGGCGCGACCATCGCGACGGTTCTCACGATCCTCGTCGTCATCGTCTCGGTCATCTTCATCCGGGTGCAGAACTCGCTGGAGCGCAAGGAAAGGGCGGGACTCTGATGGCCGCGACGACCGCAATCATCACCGGCGGCAAGCCCGCCCGCGTCCGCTCCCGCGGCGGCATGACCAAGAAGCGCGCGCTCGACTGGGTGCTGCTCGCAGGCGTCATCCTCGGCGCGCTCGTCGTGCTGGTGCCGTTCTACCTGATCCTCGTGAACGCCTTCAAGTCGCCGGTCGACTACGCGACCTCGGGCCCGTTCGCCCTGCCGCAGGCGATCGATCTCTCCGGCATCCAGGCGTTCTGGGAGCGGGTCAATTTCCCCGAGAAGGTCTGGAACTCGATCTTCATCTCGGGGGTCGTGGCGGTGCTCGCCGTGCTGATCTCGGTGCTCAACGCCTTCGCGATCGGCATCGGGCGGGTCCGCGGACGCACGTGGATCGTGCTCCTCTTCCTCCTGGCGAACCTGCTGCCGCAGGAGGCGCTGCTCTACCCGCTGTACTACATGTTCAAGTCGGTGGGGCTGTACGACAGCGTGTGGTCGGTGATCATCGTCTTCACGGTGGTCCAAGCGGCGTTCGGCACGTATCTGCTGGCCTCCGTGTACGGCACGTTCCCCAAGGAAGTCCTCGAGGCCGCCTCGCTCGACGGCGCGACGCGCTGGCAGATCCTGTGGCGGGTCGTGTTCCCCATCAGCCGCCCGACGCTGTCGGTGCTGCTCATCTTCTTCTTCATCTGGACCTGGAACGAGTTCCTGATCCCGCTGACGTTCCTGCCCTCGAACGCCAACCAGACGGTTCCGGTCGCGATCAGCGTGCTGACCGGCGATCGCCTCATGGATGTCACCACCACGGCGGGAGCGGCGCTCATCAGCATCATCCCGACCATCATCTTCTTCCTCATCTTCCAGCGCACCCTCACCCGGGGCATCACGGCAGGAGCAGTCAAGTAATGAAGTTCACCGACGGGTTCTGGCAGCTCCGGCCCGGAGTCGAGGCGCTGTACGCCCAGGAGGCGTACGACGTCTGGGAGGCCGACCGCACGCCGGACGGCCCCGGCCTCGTGGTCACCGCGCCGACGTCCGTGATCGCCAAGCGCGGCGACACCCTCAACCGCCCGGTGCTCACCGTGACGCTCTCGTCGCCCCTCGAGGGCGTCGTGCGGGTGCGGATCGCCCACCACGAGGGCGGCCGGTGGCACGGCGGGTTCCCGCTGCCCGGCGCCGTCGACGGCGGCGCGGGCGAGGCATCCGTCACCTCCGACGGCGGCACGCTCCGCACCGGCGGTCTCACCGCACGCGTGGCCGCCGGTGCGCCGTGGTCGCTGTCCTTCGAGCACGACGGCCGGGTGCTGACCTCGAGCGGCCACAAGTCGCAGGGCTACGTGCGACTGGCTCCCGGAGCGCAGGTCGACCGGGGGATCGTCGACAACGCCCGCACGGGGGCGCCGGCACCCGTCGAGCGCGTCTTCGTGCACGAGCAGCTCGACCTGGGCGTGGGCGAGCACGTCTACGGCCTCGGCGAGCGGTTCGGCCCCGTGGTCAAGAACGGCCAGAGCGTCGAGATCTGGAACGCCGACGGCGGCACCTCGAGCGAGCAGGCCTACAAGAGCGTGCCGTTCTACCTCTCCGATCGCGGCTACGGGGTGCTCGTCAACGACCCGGGCCACGTGTCGTTCGAGATCGGCTCGGAAGCCGTCGAGCGCGTGCAGTTCTCCGTGCCCGGCGAGGTGCTCGAGTACTTCGTGATCGACGGCCCGACCCCGAAGGACGTGCTGACCCGCTACACCGCGCTCACCGGCCGTCCGCCGGTCGTGCCGGCGTGGTCGTACGGACTGTGGCTGTCGACGTCGTTCACCACCGATTACGACGAGGCGACCGTGACGTCGTTCATCGACGAGATGGCAGCGCGCGAGCTGCCCGTGTCGGTGTTCCACTTCGACTGCTTCTGGATGCGCGAGTTCAACTGGTGCGACTTCGAGTGGGACCCGCGCACCTTCCCGGATCCCGATGGCATGCTCGCGCGGCTGCACGAGAAGGACCTGCGCGTCTGCGTGTGGCTCAACCCCTACATCGGGCAGCGCTCGCCGCTGTTCGCCGAGGCCGCTGAGCGGGGGTTCCTCGTGAAGCGGGCCGACGGCTCGGTCTGGCAGTGGGACCTGTGGCAGGCCGGCATGGGGCTCGTCGACTTCACGAACCCCGAGGCCACCGCGTGGTATCAGTCGCATCTTCGGCGGCTGGTCGACCAGGGCGTGGACTGCTTCAAGACCGACTTCGGCGAGCGGATCCCCGTCGACGTCGAGTGGGCGGACGGCTCCGACCCGCAGCGGATGCACAACCTCTACACGCAGCTCTACAACGAGGCCGTCCACGCGGTGCTCGTCGAGGCGCGGGGCGAGAGCGACGCCGTGCTCTTCGCGCGGTCGGCGACGGCCGGCGGCCAGACGATGCCGGTGCACTGGGGCGGCGACTCGACGTCGACGTTCGTGTCGATGGCCGAGACGCTGCGCGGCGGGCTGTCGCTCGCGTACAGCGGGTTCGCCCACTGGAGTCACGACATCGGGGGCTTCGAAGGCACACCGGATGCCGCGGTCTACAAGCGCTGGACCGCGTTCGGCCTGCTCGGCAGCCACAGCCGTTTCCACGGCTCCGGCTCGTACCGCGTGCCGTGGGCCTTCGACGAGGAGGCCGTCGAGGTCACCCGGCGCTTCACGCACCTCAAGATGCGCCTCATGCCCTACCTCTTCCAGGTGGGAGTGGATGCCGCGGCCACCGGTCTGCCGCTGCTTCGGCCGATGCTCCTGGAGTTCCCCGACGACCCGGCCGTTCGTCACCTCGACCGGCAGTACATGCTGGGCGGCGACATCCTGGTCGCGCCGGTCTTCTCGGAGGGCGGCGAGGTCGAGTTCTACCTCCCGGCAGGGGAGTGGACGAGCCTGCTCACCGGCGAGACGGTGACGGGCGGCGGATGGCGTCGCGAGACGCACGCCTTCGACAGCCTGCCGCTCTACGTCCGGCCGGGGGCTGTGCTCCCCTGGGGCGCGCGCACCGATCGTCCGGACTACGACTATCTCGACGGGCTGACGCTGCGCGTGTTCCCGGGCGGCTCGGGAACGCGCGACGTGACGGTGACGACCCCCGAGGGCCGGAGCGAGACGTTCACGGCAGACCTCACGGAGGTGACACGATGACAGCTATGAATCGGTCGTTGAGCGAGCGCAGCGAGACGGAACGCACCCACGGCAGCCCCGACTATCGCGACACCGGTCTCGTCTTTCCGCCCGGATTCACCTTCGGGTCGGCGACGGCGTCGTACCAGGTGGAGGGTGCCTTCGACGAGGACGGCCGCGGCCCCTCGATCTGGGACACTTTCAGCAAGACGCCCGGCAGGGTCTGGAACGGCGACACCGGCGACGTGGCGTGCGACCACTACCACCGCGTCGACTCCGACCTCGACCTCATGAAGGACCTGGGGCTCGGGGCGTACCGCTTCTCGATCGCCTGGCCGCGCATCATGCCGACCGGCACGGGCGAGGTCAACCAGGCGGGAATCGACTTCTACTCCCGGCTGGTCGACGGACTGCTCGGTCGCGGCATCCGTCCGGTGGCGACGCTGTACCACTGGGACCTTCCGCAGGCGCTGGAGGATGCCGGCGGCTGGCCGGTGCGCGCGACGGCGGACGCGTTCGAGCGCTACGCCGAGGTCATGGGCGCGGCCCTGGGCGACCGCGTTCACACCTGGACGACCCTCAACGAGCCGTGGTGCTCGGCCTACCTCGGCTACGGGCAGGGCGGACACGCCCCCGGGCGCCATGAGCCGGCCGCCGCACTCGCGGCGGTGCACCACCTCAACCTGGCGCACGGCCGCGCCGTCCAGGCGCTGCGCGCGACGTCGGCGGGCGACCCGGACTACTCGGTCACGCTCAACTTCCACGTGCTGCGCGGGGTCGGCGACGGCGCAGCCGAGGCGATGCGGCGCATCGACGGGCTCGCGAACCGCGTCTTCACGCACCCGCTGCTGAAGGGCGAGTACCCGTCCGACGTGCTCGAGGACACGGCATCCGTCACCGACTGGTCGTTCGTGCGCGATGGCGACCTCACGGCGATCCACCAGCCGATCGACGTGCTGGGCGTCAACTACTACTCCACGGCGACCGTGCAGCTCTGGGACGGCGTCTCGCCGAAGCAGATGAACGACGGCCACAAGGGGGCCGCCGGCGGCACCGCATGGCCGGGCAGCGACCAGCTCGTCGAGTTCGTCGACCAGCCCGGGCCGTACACCGAGATGGGCTGGAACATCGCCCCCGAAGGCCTGGAGGAGCTTCTCCTCGCGCTGAAGGCGGAGTTCCCCGGCCAGCCGCTGATGGTGACCGAGAACGGCGCGGCGTTCGCCGACGTCGTCGCCGAAGACGGGACCGTGCCCGACCCCGAGCGGCTCGACTATCTGCGCCGCCACTTCACCGCGGCCCACCGCGCGATGGAGCAGGGCGTCGACCTGCGCGGATACTTCGTGTGGTCGCTGCTCGACAACTTCGAGTGGGGCTACGGCTACGCTAAGCGGTTCGGCATCGTGCGCGTCGACTTCGACACGCTCGAGCGGACCGTCAAGGACAGCGGGCGCTGGTACTCCGAGCTGGCCACGTCGGGTGTGCTTCCGCGTCCCGACGCGGGCGGGCGGGGTTAGCCTGTCGAGGTGACTGAGCTGCGCTTCACGCATGAATCGGATGCCTCGCGCTACACGCTGTATCGCGGGGACGACCTCGTCAGCGTCTTGGACTACCGCGACGACGGCCGCACCGTCGCCATGACGCGCGCGTACACGATCCCGACCTTCCGCGGCCACGGATATGCCGGCGAGCTGGTCGCCCGGGCCGTCGCAGAGCTGGAGCGATCGGGCGACCGGTCGGTCGTCCCGGTCTGCTGGTACGTGGCCGACTGGTTCGCCGCCCACCCCGGCCGCGGCGGCATCCTCGCCGGACAGCGCTCCGCCTAGCCGTTCGCGCCGCCGCGCGGTCCTATGCTGGCCGCGTGCGCATGGAAGAGGTCTTCACCGCGGTGGCCGTGGGGTTCGAGGCCGTGGGTGCCGCGGCGATGATCATCGGCTTCGTCATCGCCCTGGTGCTGGGGGGCCGCTCGCTCGCGCGTCATGAGGGGGGATCGGCGGCCTTCACGACGCTGCGCACGACCCTCGGCGCGGCGATCCTGCTCGGTCTCGAGGTGCTCGTCGCCGCCGACCTCATCCGGACCATCACGTCGAAGCCGTCCCTCGAGGATGCGGCGATCCTCGGGCTCATCGTCCTGATCCGCACGCTGCTGTCGATGTCCATCCAGATCGAGATCGAGGGGACGCTGCCGTGGCGCCGGGTGCTCACCCGCAGCGGTGGCCAGATGGTCGGCGACGCGGTGGCGCGTGATCGCGCGGCCACCCGTGCCGCGGCCGGCTCGGGCGGGGCCGCCGTCGAGAGCCGCTGACTCGGCTTGTCAACCCCCTGACGCCCCACGGGGCCTCCGCGCAGGGTGGAGTGTGACGAGAGGAGCGCCTCATGGATCGTGATCTGCCCGATGGCGTGATCAACGCCGACCCGCCCGGTGGGTGGGATGAGATCGGTGACACCGAAGCCCAGGAACGCAGCGCCGAATCGGCGGACGCCGAGATGCTGCTGACCGATGCTGCACTGCAGCCCGATGACCCGGTCGAGGGGGAGGCGGCCCGGCAGGGCGCCGACCCCGATCTCGGAGTGTCCGACCAGCGAGGCGAGGAGGAGCCGTGAGCACCACGGGGAACGAGTTCGAGCAGCCCGGTGTCAACTACCCCGACCGAGGCGACGGCGGGGGCGCGACCGCCACTCCCGATGCCGAGGAGCCGACACGCGACGGACCGGTTCAGGACCAGGAGCCTGCGGCCCCCGCGGCGGCAGAGCCCAGCCACGAGGCCGTGGGGATCGGCGTGATGGATTCCGGTGACGGACAAGACCACCACGGCCAGGACGAAGGGCGCGACACCCTGACCGTCGGCGAGGCGCAGCGCGAGCGGGGCGGCCTCGGATCGGAGCAGGAGCAGCGCCTCCCCGCGATGTCGCAGAACGATGCCGGGGCCATCGACAAGGTGTCGGGCATCGTCGCGCAGACGCGCGCAGACGTCGGGACCGAGCCGGTGAGCCGGATCGCCGAGGTGCTGCAGCAGCGCCTCGAGCAGGCCGGCGTCGATCTGCCCGAGGCCGATGTCGACGAGCTGGCCAACCAGATCGCGACGGGAGACGCCGCGGCCCCCGACGAGGCCTGACCGCCCGGCCAGTCCTGACGCCGAACTCGGCGTGACGACCCGATGCCCGCCCTCTCACGGGGGCGGGCATCGAGGCGTCAGGCGACCGCGCAGACGGTCGGGCAGGAATCGGCGACCGAGGCGCGGGCGCCGATCGGCCGGGCCCACGCGCCCTTCGAACGGGCGGGTGCGGCGGTTGCCGGGGCGGCGGACGGGGCGACGAGCGCGGCGACCGGAGCGGCCTCCTGCGCCTCGCGGCGGGCCCGGATCGAACCCAGCAGGGCGAGTTCGCGATCGCGCATCTGGGACTCGTGGCGGTACTGCTGTTCGGCGGCGGTGACGAGCGAGAGCATTGTTTCCTCCGTTGCTTCCGATGACTCGAACGTACGCCGGGGGTACGACATTGCCGGGTGCTGCGGAGGTGGCAGGATTCCGCCGCGATGCGGCAGTCCGTCACCGCTCGGCGACGAACGCCGTGATCAGTGCGGCGGCGGGCGCGGCATCCCGGATCATGGTCTCGTGACCGCGCCCGGGGACGTGCGCGAGCCGCGCATCCGGCATCGCGCCGACGATGCGTTCGCACCAGTCGCGCGGCGCGACGAGGTCGTTCTCGCCCCGCAGCACGAGCGTGGGGGCCGTGACCGCGGCCAGCACGTCCTCCGGCCGGTGCACGAGCATGGCGCGGAACTTCGTGCCCGTGTTCGGTCCGGCGCGCACATACTCGCGGGCGCCGAGCGCGATGACCTTGGGGCTCTCGACGGCGATGTCCCGCAGCAGCCGGCCGAGCTGCCTCGGCGCCGTGCGGGCCGCGGGGTCGACGGTCGGTCCGACGAGCACGAGCGTGGAGACGGTGGACGGATGCCGCGCCGCGACCTCGAGCGCGATCTGCGCTCCCATCGAGTGGCCGATCACGACGGCCGGTCCGTCGACGTGTCGTCGGAGGTAGGCCGCCACGAGATCCGCCGTGCGCTCCATCGTGAGGACGCGGCGCGGCTCGGGCGCCTCGCCGTAGCCGGGCAGGTCGAGGGCGATGACCTCGGCGCGGTCGTCGAGATGGGCGACCAGGTCGGCGAAGACGCTTCGGCCCATGCCGATGCCGTGGATGAGCACGTAGACGGGGTCGCCCGCGCCCCGGCGCTCCACCACGAGGGTCGCGCCGGCGAAGGAGAACTCGCGCGCCGGACTCACCTATGAAGCGTATGCGACCCGATCACGCGTCTCCGGCCTGATCGCGCAGACCGACCCGGTCGGGGATGTCGAACTGAACCCGCCGCAGCCACTCCGGGTCGGGCCAGGGGCGCGATGCGGGTAGCGCCCGCAGCCGGGCCCGCAGCGCCGAGGCGGACGCCTCGACCGGCAGCACGCGCGACGGCGCGCGATGGGCGAGCGCACCGAGCCACCAGTGCCGCCAGGTTCCCTCGATCGACTGCGGCTCGACCACGACGTAGTAGTCGGGCATGACCGCCTCACCGAGGGCGAAGAGGTCGAGGAAGGTCTCGACCTCGATCTCGAGGGTGCCCAGGGTCGCCCGCTCCTCGTACAGCTCGACCCAGGCCGCCGCGACGTGCTCGAGCGGGTCGGCGTCGTGCACGACGTAGGGGCAGTCGGCCGAGGTGACGGCCCACGCCGCCTCGGCGGGGTCGGTTTCTCGGAGCGACAGGGCGCGCACGGCCGGCACATCCGAGAGACCGCTCAGCAGCGGCTCGCTGTCTCCGCCCACGAGCGCGACGACCGTGGATCGCGGGGCGGGTTCCGTTGAGGGCGCCATATTCCACGATACGTCGGAGCGTCGACGTGCGGGGCGACGACACCGCGGGGTGGCGGCATCCGCTCAGTTCGCCTCCAGCACCACCGTCGACAGGTCCACCCCGAAGGTGAACCGCGCGTCGACGCTGCCGCCGCGCAGCACGCCCGGCAGCCACCGCGCGGTGTCGGCGCGCATCCGCCCGTAGGGGACGTCGGCGAGGGCGAACCACCGCGGTGCGATCGCCTCGCTCGGGACCGGCAAGCCGGTGAAACGGCGGCATACGAAGACCGTCGCCCGCTCCGAGAGGGCCCGGCGCGTGGGGAAGTGCCGCTCGACCACGCCCGCTTCGCGGAGATCGGATGCCTCGACCCCGACCCCCGCCTCCTCCAGGACGCCCCGCACCGCCGCACCGTGGGCGGCCTCGCCGCGGCGGACCGCGTTCCCGAGGCCGGTGAGGCGTCCGCGTCCGGCGCCGGTGCGCCGGTCGCCGAGGAGCACCTCCAGGCCGTCCGTGCCGGTGCGCATCAGGAAGACGACGCACACCTCGGGCAAGGCCATGCGAGCAGGCTACGCCCTGGAGCCGGGGCATCCGCTCGGCCTCGCCCGGCCTGTCTCGGCCGGTATGTCGGCGGGCGAACGTACGGTGAGACCATGCGGATCCTGCACACCTCGGACTGGCACATCGGGCGGTCGTTCCACGGCCACGCCACGCTCGATGCGCTCCGCGGCGTGCTCGGCGCACTCGTCGGCCAGGTGCGCGCGCACGAGGTCGACGTGGTGATCGTCGCCGGCGACGTGTTCGACTCCGCCGCGCCCGCCGCCGCGTGCTACGGCGTGCTCACCGACGCGCTGGCCGCGCTCTCCGACACCGGCGCGACGGTGGTCGTCACCAGCGGCAACCACGACTCGGCGGCACGCCTCGGGTTCCAGTCCGCGCTGCTGCGGCCGGGCATCCACGTCATCACCGATCCGCTGTCCACCGGCACGCCGGTCACCGTCGACGACGCGCACGGACCGGTTCACTTCTACGGCATCCCCTTCCTCGAGCCGGCGCTCGTGCGCCACCTGTGGCCCGACGCCGAGATCCGCTCGCAGCGGCTCGCGATCGAACACGCGATGGGGCTGGTCCGTGCCGACGCAGGACAGCGCGGAGGGCGCTCGGTGGCGATCGCGCACTGCTTCGCTGCGGGCGTCGATGCCACGCCCGGCGTCGAGCGCGAGATCCGCCAGGGCAGCCTCGACGTCGTCCCGCTCGCCGCACTCGACGGCCCCGACTACGTCGCTCTGGGCCACATCCACGGCCGGCAGCGGCTGTCGGAGCGCGTGCGCTATGCGGGTGCGCCGCTGCACTACAGCTTCGGCGAGGCTGACAAGCCCCGCGGCTCGTGGCTGGTCGAGCTCGACGCCGAGGGCTTGGCGTCCGCGGTGTGGCTCGACCTCCCGGTGCCGCGCCGGCTCGTGACGATCCGCGGCCCGCTCGACGAGCTCCTCGGCGACGAGCGCTTCGCCGACGCCGCCGACGCCTGGGTCTGCGCGCAGTACACCGATGCCACGCCCCAGTCCGACCCCATGCGCCGCCTGCAGGCGCGATTCCCCCACTGCGCCACGGTGATGCACACGCCCGAGGGCGTGCGGGGCGACGACGGACTCAGCTACTCGCATCGGGTGCGCCAGGCCCGCACCGACGCCGAGCTCGTCGACGCCTTCCTCGTGCACGTGCGCGAGGGCGAAGGCGCGTCCGAGCGCGAGGCCGAGGTCATCCGCGACGTCATCGATGAGCGCACGCTCGCCGAGGCCCGCGCGTGAGGCTGCACCGGCTCGAGGTCACCGGGTTCGGGCCGTTCCGCGAGCGCCAGCTGGTCGACTTCGACGCCTTCGCCGACGACGGCATCTTCCTCATCGCCGGCCGTACGGGGGCCGGGAAGTCGAGCGTGCTCGACGCCGTCACCTTCGGGCTGTACGGCGGCGTGCCGCGCTACGACGGATCCGAGAAGCGGCTGCGCAGCGACCACTGCGCGCCCGAAGACCCGACCAGCGTGACCGTCGAGTTCAGCGCCGGAAGCCGCCGCTGGCGGGTGACGCGCTCGCCGGAGTACGAGCGTCCGAAGCAGCGCGGCACCGGCATGACCACCGAGCCGCACCGCGCCCAGCTCGACGAAGAAGTGGGCGGCGAGTGGATCGGCCGCGCCGCGCGCCCCGTCGACGTGGCCCGCGAGCTCGACGACATCCTGGGGCTCAGTCAGCAGCAGTTCCTCCAGGTGATCCTTCTGGCGCAGAACCGCTTCGCCGAGTTCCTGCTGGCCAAGAACGACGACAGGCAGCGGCTGCTGCGCCGGCTGTTCGGCACGCGCACGTACGAGGCGTACCAGCTCGCCCTGGAACAGCGGAGGAAGGATGCCGAGCGCGAGCTCGCCGCGGCAGGCGACGGCGTCGAGCTCCTCCTCAGCGAGGCCGAGCGGCTCCTGGCTGCCGAAGAACTCGAAGGCACGGCTCCCGCCGAGACGAGCGCGCCGGCCGATCGGCTCGCTGCGGCCGACGTGGGAGTCCAGCGCGCGCAGTACCGCGTCGAAACGCTCGCGCGCGAGCGCGCCGACGCCGACGCGGCGCACCGCGCCGCTGAGGCGGCGCACGCGGCCGCGAAGGCGCTGCGCGACAAGCAGGAGCAGCGGGCGCGGTCGCGGGCTGCGCTCGCCGCGCTCGAGGCGGCCGAGCCGGCCATCGCCGCCGACCGTGCGTCCCTGCGACGCGCCCTCGCGGCCGAAGCGCTGCGGGCGCCGATCGAGGCCGCCGCGACGGCGGTCCAGGCAGCCGCCGACGCCGAGGCGCGCGTGGAGCGCGCGCGTGCCGAGTGGAGCGGCTCCGGTGCAGCCGACGCTGCCGCGGCGGACGAGTCGCTCGCGGCGCTCACGGCGCTCGTCGAGCAGCTGACCGGTGACCTCGCCGTGTGGGCGGCCGCCGAGGCCCGCGAACGCGAACTCGCCGCGCTGACCGCCGAGCTCGCCGCGGGTGCGGCCCGCGCGTCGGAGTACGACGAGATCCTCGGCCGCCTCGACGAGGCGCGCGCAGCATTCCCGGCACGCCTGGCGACGATCGACGACGACCTCAGCGCGGCTCAGGGCGCGGCAGGCAGCCTGGAGGCGGCTACCGCGCACCGCGACGCGCTCGCGGTCCGGCTGACCGCCGCCCACGACGCCGTGCGGCTGGGCGACGCCGCGCGCGACGCCGACGCCGCGTACCTCCGGGCGAGCGCCGAGCTCGACGACGCGCGTTCAGCCGTCACCGCCCTCCTGCAGCGACGCCTCGCGGGCCGTGCGGGGGAGCTCGCCGCCGGTCTCGCCGACGGCGAGCCGTGCGCCGTGTGCGGAGCGACCGAGCATCCGACACCCGCCCCGATCACCGAGGCGCCGGTCTCCGACGACGAGATCACCGCCGCAGAGCAGGCCCGCGATGTGGCCGCCGAAGCGGAGAAGCTCGTCGCCGCGCGCGCGAAGGAGGCGCGCGCCGCCTTCGCGGCCGCGGTCGCCCGAGCGGGGGGCGCCGACGTCGACAAGCTGACTCCCGAGCTCGCGACCGCGGAGGCGTCTGTCGTCGCAGCGACCGAGGCCGTCGCGCGTCGTGAGCGGCTGACGGCCGAGCGCGCCCAGCTCGCGGTGGCCGAAACCGAGGCCCGTGCCGAGCGCGAGTCCCTGGCCGCCGAGCTCGGCACTCTGCGTGAACGCCTCGCCGGGCTGACGGCCGACGCTTCTTCGGCTCGCCGCGCCGTCGACGACGCACGCGGTGAGTTCGACAGCGTCGCGGCGCGCATCGCCGACGCCACTGCCCGACGCGCCCTCGCGACCGCCCTCCTCGATGCGCTGACGTCCGCCGACGCGGCTCGCGCGACGGCCCGCACCACGGAGGCCGACAGGGATGCGCGGGTCGCGGCATCCGACTTCGCCGACGCCGCCGACGCGACCGCGGCGCTGCGCGCTGCCGATGTGCGCGCGGCGCTGGAGGAGCGCATCCGCGAGCACGAGGTCTCGCTGCGGACCGAGCGTGACCGCCTGCGCGACCTGGAACTCGAGCTCGCCGGGACGCCCGAGGAGCCGGCCGACGTCGCCGCCGCGGCACGCGCCCGCGACGCCGCCCGCGACCAGTGGAGCGCGGCCGTCGACCGAGCGGCGCACGCCTCGCAGACGGCGGAGCGGCTCACCGACCTCGTCGTCCGTGCGACGGCGGCCCACGACGCCATCGCCGGCCTCGCCGACGACTACGCCGTCATCGCACGGCTCGCCCACACCGTGGCCGGACGCGGGCCCAACACGCACCGCATGACGCTCGAATCGTTCGTGCTCGCGGCCGAGCTGGAGGAGATCGTCGAGGCGGCCAACCTGCGCCTGGCCGACATGTCGTCGGGCAGGTACCGCCTGCAGCACAGCGACGCCCTCGCGGCGCGGGGCGCGTCGTCGGGGCTCGGCCTCGCGATCATGGACGCCCACACCGGCATCGCCCGGCCGGCGCAGTCCCTGTCGGGCGGCGAGACCTTCCTGGCGTCTCTCGCCCTCGCCCTCGGGCTCGCGGAGGTGGTCACGGCACGGGCCGGCGGCGTCCGGCTCGACACCCTGTTCATCGACGAGGGCTTCGGCTCGCTCGACGACGAGACCCTCGAGCTGGCGATGCGCACGCTCGACGAGCTTCGCCAGGGCGGCCGCACGGTCGGGCTCATCAGCCACGTCTCCGCGATGAAGGAGCAGCTCCCCGCGCAGCTCGCCGTCGAGGCCACGGTGCAGGGGCCGAGCGTGATCCGCCAGGAGGCGCGACAGCTCGTCTGAGCCGCCCATTGTCCCCGCCGATACACGGGTGTATGGTTCGCGCAGGATCGCTCCTGGGGATGCGATCGTGCCCGACTCGCCGGCTCCGTCCGGTCGCGGCTGCGCGCCGCGCACGCTTCATTCCACGACGCCGTACGGAGTACCTCCACATGCGCACCTCTACCCGGGCGCGCCGCGCCCTCGCCACGCTCGCCGCTTCGGCGGTCATCGTCACCGGCAGCCTCTTCACCGCCACCACCGCCTACGCGGCCCCCTTGCCGCCCGACAACGTCCGGGTCGTCGCCGCCCTGGGCGACTCCATCACCCAGGCCTCGATGACCTGCAGCAGTCTCATCAACTGCCCGGCCAACTCATGGGCGACGGGGTCCAGCGCCTCGGTGGGCTCGCATCTCCTCCGCCTGAGAGCGACGGCGGCGCCCGACAACGCGGTCGGCTACAACAACGCGGTCGCGGGGGCCGCGTCGGGCGCGCTCAACGCACAGGTCGCGAAGGCGGTCGCGCAGGGGGCCCAGTACGTGACGATCGAGATCGGCGCGAACGACGCCTGCACGAAGACCGTCGGTGCGATGACCCCGACGGCCACGTTCAAGACCAACGTGCAGACCGCCCTCGCCACGCTGTCGAAGAGCGCCGCCGCTCCACAGGTCTTCGTGGCCGGCATCCCGAACCTGCAGCGGATGTACGAGCTCAACAGGTCCAGCATCAGCGCCCGGCTCGCATGGGCCCTGCTCGGGACCTGCAAGTCGATGCTGGCGAACCCGTCCAGCACGAAGGCCGCCGACGTCCAGCGCCGCGCGGCCGTGCAGCAGAGGGTCGACGAGTACAACCAGGCACTCGTCGAAGCATGCTCGGCGTACGCGTGGTGCCGGCACGACGGCGGGACGGTCGCCGGCTACGCGTTCACGCGGGCGGACATCTCCACGCGCGACTACTTCCACCCGTCGCTGTCGGGTCAGGCGACGCTGGCGTCGCTCACGTGGGCCAAGACGCAGTGGGTGTCATGACGGGCTGACGCAGAAGGGCGGGCCGGTTCTGTGAACCGGCCCGCCCTCCTCGTTTCGTCGATTACTCGACGAGGTGCTGCTTCGCGGCCTCGTGGATGGTCGTGATGAAGCGCGTCGCCTGCTCCTCATCGAACATTCCATCGCTGCCCTGCACGATCCCGGTGATCGCGGCCTCGACGCCCGCGTCGCCCATCACCAGGACGCTCTGCCCGACGGACACCAGCATCTCGTCGGTGTAGAACTGGGCCGTGATCTCCTCGCTGATGCTGGGGTCGATCTCCTGCATGATCGCGACGATCTCCGGCCGGACCGCCGCGAGGTACGCGGCTTCGTCGTAGGTGCCGGATGCCTCGCCCTCCGAGCCCTCTTCGGCGCCCTCTTCGGCCGGCGCCGACTCCGAGACGCTCGGCGCCGGATCGAGCGCGTCGCCGGAGTTCGACCCGACGGCCGCCAGGCCGATCCAGAGGAAGGCGAGCGTCACGGCGCCGATCCAGGCGATGCCGCCAAGGACCGAAACCGCGATCGCGCCGATCCCGAGCCCCTTGCCGCCCTGCTTCTTGCTGGCGAGCGTGATGATGCCGAGGACGAGCGCGACGAGCAGGAGGAGTCCGCCCAGCAGCGCGAGGACCAGCGAGACCCACGCCAGCGGAAGGTAGGCCGCGCCCACGAGTACGGCACCGCCGATCGCGAGACCGAGGGAGACCCAGCCGAGCGTGCGGGGACGGCCGGAGAGATCTGCAGGTGCGGCGACGGCGGTCGCGTACGCGGGCTGGCCGTAGGCCGGCTGGCCGTACGCGGCGGGGTCGCTCGGCTGCCCGTATCCGGGCTGTGCCGGCTGCCCGTACCCCGGCTGGGCGGGCTGCCCGTAGGCCGGCGGGTACGCAGCCGTCGGCTGGTCGTCGGGGTACGCGGCGGTCGGGTACTCGTCGGCGGGCGGGTAAGCCTCGGTGGACTGTGCGTCAGCCGGCGCGTAAGCCTCGGTAGGCTGCGCGTCGCTCGGCGGTGCGTCGGCCGGCGGCGCAGGCGTCGTGCCCTCGGGGGTGGTGTCGGGGACCGGCGGAGTCGAGCCGTCGGACGGCGGAGGCGTGGGGTCGCTCATGATTTCCTTGCTGCGGAAGCGGACGCGCGGAAGCCAGGACGAACCCCGCGGGCCCTCCAGACTATCTAGGCTGTCAGGGTGAACAAGAGCACCGTCTGGACCGTACTCGGAGTGATCGCCGCGATCGTCATCGCCTGGGTGCTGGTCGATGTGCTGTTCTCACTGCTGTGGTTCATCGGGAAGCTCGTCATCGTCGCGGTCGTCGCGGTCGTCGTCTTCTTCGTGCTGCGCGGGATGTTCTCGCGCAGGGAGTGACGGTCAGACGCCGTATTCGTCGCGGATCGTGTCGCGCAGCTGGTGGCTGCAGGCCGTCACGGTGGCACGCCAGTCGGTGATCGCGTCGTCCTGCGCGCGGTCGGAGACCGCCTTGAGCACCCGGATCGGCACGCCGAACTGCTCGGCCACCCACGCGTAGGCGTACGTCTCCATGTCGACCAGGCCGGCGCCCAGCGGACGGATGACCGACACCGCCTCGGCGTCGTCCACGAAGTGGTCGCCGGTCGCGATGGTCACGCCCTCGCGGCCGAGCTCCACCCGGGTGGGCAGCGACACGTGCTGGCCCACGATGCCGTCGATGTCGGTGACGTCGTGCTGGATCGCCGCGTCGATCTCGTAGACGGCCGCGTCGAGGCGGGCATCGATGGCGCCGGCGGTCCCGACCACGACGATCTCGTCGTACGAGCGGGCGTCGAGGGCGCGGGTCAGCGCGTAGGCGGCCTGCAGCTTGCCCGGACCGGTCACGAGCCGGTCGAAGCCGGGGAGATCGAGGGGGAACGCGACGAGTTCGGCCTCGAGGGCCGCGACGAGGAGCTTCACCCCTCCATTGTCGTCGCCCGCGCCTGAACATCCGCCCGTCGCGCGCGGAACCGGCAGCGCTCGGATGACTCACCCCGGGCGCAGCGCCATCGGACCGAGCACGATTCCGCGCAGCTCCCGATGCCAGCGCGCGCGGGTGACGCGGAACTCCGCATGGGTGGTGAAGCGGTAGTGATAGGCGACGGCGCGCACCCACACCGGCCGTTCGCCGCGGAACGGATCGTCGGCGAGCAGGCGCAGGGTCGCGGCATCCGCTTCGAGGAATCGGATCAGGAGCACCGTGAACCAGTCGTCGAGCGAGCGGCCGAGTGGCAGGAACCACATGAGCCAGTCGAGCCGCAGGTGGTACGGAGCGAACTGCCGCGGCACGCGCCGCACGTCGCCCGGCTTGCCCTTGAACGAGTACTCGCGCCAGGTCGCGGCATCCGGGTCGTCGTCGCTCGTCCCCTCGATGACGATCTCGATGCGCTGCTTGGTGACCGTGCCGAAGGCGCCGTAGGCGTTCGCGAGCTGCCACCGGTTGAAGCTCGCGTTCATGAGCTGCCGGTGCGCGAAGAGGTTCCGCAGCGGCCACCAGCTCAGCACCGCGAAGAGCGCTCCGACGGCGCACGTGACGATGAGCCAGGGGAGCGGCAGACCGTCGACGGTCCACGGCGGGTCCTGCCGAGGAGGCGACCCGTCTGCGGACGGCAGCCCGATGGCAGAGAAGCCCAGGACGATCGTCATCCAGTTGAGCCAGGCGAAGTTGCCGGTCAGTACGAGCCACAGCTGGGTCGCGATGACGATCGCGCCGGCGACCGCCCCCACGATCGCTGGACCTGGTCCGGGCACCCACAGCCCGAGGATCGGCGCGAACAGGAACCAGGGCACGACGAGCTGGGCGAAGTGGTTGCCGATCACCTCCGCCTTGTGGAACCAGCGGGGGAGGAGGTGCGCCTGCCGGCTGAGGGGCCCGGGCATCGGCTGGGTCTCGTGGTGGTACGTGAGGGCGGTCAGGTCGCGCCACTCGCGGCCGCCGCGGATCTTGATCATCCCGGCCCCGAACTCGAGCCGGAACACGAGCCACCAGAAGAGCACGATCACCACGGTGGGCGGCGGGTCTGCTGCCGACCCCAGGAACGCGGCGAGGAAGCCGGCCTCGAGCAGCAGCATCTCCCAGCCGAAGCCGTAGAACGTCTGGCCGACGCTGACGATCGACATGTACCCCAGCCACAGCGCCAGGAAGCACGCCATCGGAGCCCACGGAGTGAACAGCTGCGGGATGCCGCACACCACCGCAGCCGCCACCACGATGCCCGCCCAGCACAGGGCCACCAGCCGGCGGTCGGAGTACGCCACATGCCGGAACAGGGTGGGATGCAGGAGGCGCCGCCCGCGCGCCGACGACCTCGCCCAGGCCAGCAGCTCGTTCGCCGGCAGCAGCCCGTGCTCGCCGAGCAGCGGACGGAACTGGTTCAGCGTCGAGACGAACGCGACGACGTACAGCGCGGCGATGCCCCGCTGGAGCACCTCCCGCGCGAACCCGAAGTCGACCGCTGCGAAGCCGTCCATGCCGTCACGTCCGGAACAGATCCTCGGGCGCCAGGCGGACGCCCTGGGTGTCGCGCAGCGCCTGCCGGGCCGCATACCACCCCGGCATGCCGGTCACGCCGGGGCCGGGAGGCGAGGCCGCCGATGCGAGGTAGACGCCCCGCATCGGCGTGCGCCAGGGCGTCGGCGAGACGGTCGGCCGGCGCACGGCCTGCGCGAAGGTGAAGGCTCCGCCGAGGATGTCGCCGCCGATGTCTGCCGGGTTGTATGCGGACCTCTCGGCCGCGGTCATGGCGCTCGTCGCGACGATGCGGTCGCGGAAGCCGGGGGCGAACCGCTCCACCTGACGCGTGACGAGGTCGGTCGCGTCGAGCGTCGAGTCCGCCGGCACGTGGATGTACGTCCACAGCACGTGCTTGCCTGCGGGTGCCCGGCTCGGATCGAGGACCGTCGGCTGCACGGTGAGCACGTACGGCCGGTCGGTGACCACGCCGAGGGCGACGGCGTTCTCGCTCGCCTCCACCTCGGCCCGGGTCCCGCCGAGGTGGACGGTCGGCGCCTGCGCGACGTCGGGATGCGCCCAGGGCACGGGTCCGTCGAGCGCGAAATCGACCTTGGCCGCCGCCGCGCCGTAGCGGTACCGGCTGATCGCACTCGCGTACCGCGCCGGGATGTCGGGGTGCGTGAGCGCGAGGCGCGGGCTGGTGTCGAGGAGCAGCAGGTCGCCCGCCGCGGGGTCGCCCCAGTCGAGGCCGTCGAGGGTCGTGACGTGCTGGTCGGTCTCGATCGTGCCGCCGTGCTCGCGGAGGTCGTCGGCGAGCACATCGGCGATGCGCTGCGCGCCGCCGCGAGGAAAGGCCCATCCGTCGGTCGCGTGCGCATGCGCGGCGAGGAACAGCCCCGATGCCGACGCCCCGACGCTCGGGAGCCGCGAGTTCGAGTGGGCGAGCACCCCCGCCAGGAGCGCGTTCGCCTCCTCGGTCGAGAATGTTCCGCGGCCGAGGCGTGAGCCGAGCTGAAGGGCTCGCAGTCCGTAGCGGACGGTGGTGATCGGATGCCGCGGCCAACGCAGCAGCTGCGATCCGGTGAAGTCGACCACGGCGTCGAGGTGCGAACTCAGCGGGCGGAGCGCCGCGAGCCACATCCGGCCGTCGCGGCCGAGTCCCTCGGCCGTGCGCTCGATGTCACGCCACGCGATCGCGGCGCGCCCGCCGTCGAGCGGCTGGGCGTACGACGCGTCGGGACGGATCCACTCGATGCGCTCGCCGAGTCCGAACGCGCGGAAGAACGGCGACGACAGGGCGGCGGGGTGCACCGCCGAGCACACGTCGTGCACGAACCCGGGAAGGGTCAGCTCGGCGCTGCGCACACCTCCGCCCACGGTGGCCGACGCCTCGAGCACCTGCACCTCGTAGCCCGCGCGGGCGAGCGCGACGGCGGCCGACAGCCCGTTCGGTCCGCTGCCGACCACGGTCGCGCGTCTGGCCATGGCACCATCCTGGCACCGCCCCCGACCTGTGGTGCACGGGGGTTGCGGATGCCGCGGACCGGGCGTAGCGCCGGGCCGCGGCATCCCTCGCGCGGCGCCTTCCTCGTTCCGGGAACCCGCGACATGATGAGAGAGCGGAGCGCCCGCGGGAAGAGGTGGACCATGGAATCGGTGCTTCTGGACACTCCGGCGGGGATCACGGCCCGGCTCGGGTGGGACCCCAAGCTGTCCGAGCATGACCGCAAGCGCGCGCTCGCGCGGGAGATCGTCGCGTCGCAGCTCGGCGTCGACCCGAAGGACGTGCGCATCGAGCGCGAGGCCCCGGCCACGTTCGGCTTCCATACCCAGCTCACCGCAGAGGTGCAGGGGCAGGAGGTGCCGCTGGGCATCCGCAACGCCAACTTCCGCGCGGCCACGGTGGTCGCCGTCGCCGACCCCGCGATCCCGCTGGGTCTCGACCTGCGCGACGCGCACCCCGATGAGCCGACGCTGCGCGAGATGAAGCGGCACTCGCACCTCTACGATGCGAGCGACGTCGACCAGCTCCTGCAGCACTGGACGCGCGTGCAGGCGGTGCGCGACGCCGACGGCCGCGGCGCGCGGGTGGCGGCCGATCACGTGCGGCTGGACAGCCCGCGCACCAAGGGCTGGATCCCCGACCGCCGCGTCTACTACCGGCTCGCCGACCTGTCGCGCGACAGCTGGATCATCACGCTCGCGTACGGCGCGGCGCCGGTCTGAGCGGACGATACGGGCGACGGATGCCGCGGCCGCGGCATCCGCTCACTCCTCCACGAGCTCGGGGAGAGCGGCCTTGAGCTCGGCGATCCACGCGTTCGCGTTGCCGTCGGAGGGCGCGCGCCAGTCGCCGCGCGGTGAGAGCGAGCCCGCCGGCGACACCTTCGGTCCGTTGGGGATCGCCGAGCGCTTGAACTGCGCGAAGGCGAAGTAGCGCCGCAGGAAGACCTGCAGCCAGGTGGCGACCGTCGGCAGGTCATACGCGAAGCGGTCGTCGGCGGGGAAGCCGGGAGGCCAGGCTCCGGCATCCTTGTCGCCCCACGCGTTCGCGGCGAGGTACGCGATCTTCGACGGGCGGAAGCCGAAGCGGAGCACGTGGTACAGGGCGAAGTCGTGCAGCGCGTAGGGTCCGATGCGGTCCTCGGTGGACTGCATCTTGCCGTCCTGCCCGGCGGGCACGAGCTCGGGGCTGATCTCGGTGTCGAGCACCGACTGCAGCACGCGCTTGGCGTCGGCCGACAGATCCGTCGAGCCTTCGCCCTCGTGGGAGATCACCCAGCGGATCACGTGCTGGATGAGGGTCTTGGGCACGCCCGCGTTCACGGCGTAGTGGCTCATGTGGTCGCCGACGCCGTACGTCGCCCAGCCCAGGGCGAGTTCGGACAGGTCGGACGTGCCGATCACCATGCCGCCGTGGTGGTTCGCGAGGCGGAACAGGTAGTCGGTGCGCAGGCCCGCCTGCACGTTCTCGAAAGTGATGTCGTGCACCGGCTCGCCGTCGGCGAACGGGTGGTCGAGGCGCTCGAGCATCTCGGTCGCGAGGGGCCGGATGTCGATCGTCTCGATCGAGGCGCCGACCGACTCGGCCAGGGCGATGGCGTTGGACTTGGTGTGGTCGCTCGTCGCGAAGCCCGGCATCGTGTACGCGAGGATGTCGCTGCGCGGCCGGCCCATGCGGTCCATCGCGCGCGCGACGACGAGCAGCGCGTGCGTCGAGTCGAGACCGCCGCTCACGCCGATGACGGGCTTCGGGCCGCCGATCGACTGCATGCGCTGCACGAGTCCGGACACCTGGATGTTGAAGGCCTCGTAGCAGTCCTGGGCCAGGCGCCCCGGGTCGTCGGGCACGAAGGGGAAGCGGTCGAGCGCGCGGCGCAGGCCGATGTCGGCGGCGGGCGGCTCGAGCAGGAAGTGCACGACGCGGAACTGCGGGTCGTAGGTGCGGCGGTTGTCGTCGAACGTGCCCTGGCGCAGGCGGTCCTGCCGCAGGCGGTCGAGGTCGACGTCGGCGACCGAGCGGCGCGGTCCGTCGGGGAAGCGCTCCGTCTCGTCCAGGAGGTTGCCGCCCTCGTAGATCATCGTCTGGCCGTCCCACGACACATCGTTCGTGGACTCGCCCATGCCGGCGGCGGCATATGCGTACGCGGCGAGGCAGCGCAGCGACTGCGACTGGCAGAGATCCTTGCGGTCCTCGGCGCGCGCGATGGTGATCGGGCTGCCGCTGAGATTGAGCAGCACGGTCGCCCCGGCCAGCGCTGCGCCGGCGGACGGCGGGATCGGGACCCACACGTCCTCGCACACCTCGGCGTGGACGACGAGGCCCGGCACGTCGAGCGCCTCGAAGAGCAGATCGGGCCCGAACGGCGCCTCGAGCTCGCCGACGCGGATGTCGTCGCCCAGCTGGTCGTCGCCGGCGGCATACCAGCGCCGCTCGTAGAACTCGCGGTAGGTGGGCAGGTACGACTTGGGCGCGACGCCGAGCAGCTCGCCGCGGTGCATCACGACCGCGCAGTTGTAGAGGCGGTTGCGGTGGCGCAGCGGCGCGCCGACGACGAGCACCGGGAAGAGATCAGCGGATGCCTCGACCAGCCGCTCGATCGCGGCTTCGACGGCGTCGAGCACGGCATCCTGCATCACCAGGTCTTCGATGGAGTAGCCGGTGAGGCACAGCTCCGGGAACAGGGCGACGGCGACCGCCTCGGCGTCGCACTCGCGCGCGGTGGCGAGCACCGCACCGGCGTTGGCTGCCGGGTCGGCGATCGTGATCGGGATGGTGCAGGCCGCGATGCGCGCGAACCCGTGCCGGTAGGCGCTCTCGAAGGGGAGGCTCATCCCCTCAGTCTGGCAGGGCGGCCCCGATCCGGGCGAGGGCTTGCGCTCCGGCGACGCGTTTCGTCTCGGTCGCTCCGCGCCCGCGCTCAACGACCGGAACCATCGGTCGTCGAGCGAGCGAGGCGCCGGGTCGTCGAGCGAGCGAGGCCCCGAGTCGTTGAGCGAGCGAAGCGAGACGAAACGCGTTGCCCCACCGTTGAGCGTCCAGGACACGCCGCCCGGCCGGGTCCGGGCGCGGCGTGTCCTGGACTCTCAACGGGGGGTGGGTGGGGCGGGGAAGGGCTGTCGGATGCCGCGGCTAGGGTCGTGGAGGAGAAGGGCAGGAATGCGATACATCGAAGACGAGGGCCGGATCGTCTGGAGCGCGAGCGACCTCAAGGCCGCGGCCGAGTGCGAGTTCTCGTGGCTGCGTGCGATCGACGCCCGGCTGGGGCGTGTGGCGGCGGTCGAAGAGCCCGAAGACCTCACCCTGGTGCGCGCCGGGCGCCTGGGCACGGTGCACGAGCGTCGCGTGCTCGCCGAGTACGTCGAGCGCTTCGGCGACGGGGTCGTCGAGATCCCGGAGGCACGTTCCTCCGACGCCGCGGCCCTCTCTGAGGTGGTCGCCCTGACCGATGCGGCGCTGGCGTCCGACGCCGACGTCGTCTACCAGGCGGCGTTCGCGACGTCCGACTTCGTGGGGTTCGCCGACTTCCTCGTGCGCGACGCCGACGGCCGGTGGGTCGTGCAGGACACCAAGCTCGCGCGGCACGCCCGGGTGACGGCGCTCATGCAGCTCGCGGCGTACGTCGACCAGCTCGACCGGCTCGGCGTTGCCCGGTCCGATCGCGTCGAGCTGCTGCTCGGCGACGGCAGCGTCAGCGAGCACGAGGTCGACGACCTCCTTCCGGTCTTCCGCCTGCGTCGCGAGCGCCTTGCAGCCCTCATCGCCGACCGGCGGCTCGATCTCGGCGGGGCCGGCGAGGCGATCGCGTGGGGCGACCCGCGGGGCGAGCTCGACGTCGTCGCGTGCGGCCGGTGCGCGACGTGCGACGCCGAGGTCGTGGCATCCCGCGACCTCCTCCTCGTCGCCGGCATGCGCCCCGTCCAGCGGCAGCGACTGCGCTCGGCGGGCGTGCGCACCATCGAAGAGCTCGCGATGGCCTCGCGGGGTCCGGTCGGGATGAACCCTGACACATTCGGGATGCTGCGCACCCAGGCGCGGCTGCAGCTCGACAGTCCCGCCGGGACGCCCCCGCTCGTCGCTGCGCCGTCGGACCACTCCGCCGCGCCGCCCCTGCCGACGTTCGAGGTCGTCGCGCCGACCGCTCTCGGCGCCCTGCCGCGCCCCGATCACGGCGATCTGTTCTTCGACTTCGAGGGCGATCCGCTGCACACCGAGGCGCCGCAGCCGGGCCGCGAGGGCGAGCTCACCCAGTGGGGCATCGACTACCTGTTCGGGTGGGTCGACGAGCGCGAGCAGTACAGCGCGCTGTGGGCTCACACGTTCGCCGATGAGAAGCGCGCGCTCGAGACCTTCCTCGACATCGTCAACCTGAGGCGACTGCAGCATCCCGGCATGCACATCTACCACTACGCGCCGTACGAGCCCTCGCACCTGCTCGCGATGGCCGCGCGCCACGGCGTTCGCGAGGCCGATGTCGACCGGCTGCTGCGCGACGGCATCTTCGTCGACCTCTATCCGATCGTCCGCCGCGCTCTGAGGGTGGGTTCGCGCTCGTACTCGATCAAGAAGCTCGAGCCGCTCTACATGGGCGACGAGGTGCGCACCAGCGACGTGCAGAAGGGCGACGACTCGATCGTCCGGTACGTCGAGGCGCGCGCGCTCGCCGCCGACGGCGACGAGCCGGCCGCGCAGCAGATCCTCGACGACCTCGCCGACTACAACCGCTACGACTGCGTGTCGACGCGCCGGCTCCGCGACTGGCTCGTCGACCGTGCGCGCGAGGCCGGGCTCCGGCCCTCGCCGAACGGCGAGCCCGACGAACGGGCGTACGAGCCGTCGCCCCGCGCGACCGCGCTCGATCGGCTCGCGCTCGAGCATCCGGTCGACTCCGCCGACGCGCAGGCGCTGCGGCTCGGGGCCGCGGCGATCGACTACTACCCGCGAGAGTCGAAGACGTTCTGGGCGACCCACTTCCTGCGCCTGCGCGAGCCCGTCTCGCTGTGGGAGGAGACCCGCGACGTCGCCGTGATCGATCCCGCCCGCTCGCGGGTGGTCGAGGACTGGCACTTCGCCGAGAGCGGTCGCGGCGGTGAGCGCCGCACGGTCGAGCTCCGCGGCGAGCTGGCGCCCGGCACCCGGCTGAGCGAGGGCGGTCAGCCGTTCGCGCTCTACGAGCTGCCCGCCCCCTACCCCTTCGAGGGCTCCCCGCGGTGGATCCACTCGTACCGGTCGGTGACGGTGCTCGAGGTGCTCGACGACGGCGCCCTCGTCGAGGAGACGGCGGTCGACGGCGTCACCTGGTCCCGGCTGCCCATCGCACTCACGCCGATGGCCCCGCCCTCCGCCGGCAATCAGCAGTCGGCGATCGACGCCTGGGCCGACGCCGTGATCGAGGCGGCCCCGTCGCTTCCCGGCGACCCGGCGACCGACATCCTCGCCCGCCGTCCACCGCGCACCCTCACCGGCGGTCTCCCCGCCTCGGCCGGTGACGACGTCGACGCGATCGTGCGGGCGGTCGCCGATCTCGACCACAGCTACCTCGCGGTGCAAGGACCCCCCGGAACGGGCAAGACCTACGTCGGCTCGCACGTCATCGCCCGGCTCGTGCGCGAGCGCGGGTTCAAGGTCGGAGTGGTCGCGCAGTCGCACGCCGTCGTCGAGAACATGCTCGAGCGGATCGTCTCGGCGGGCGTCCCGAAAGACCTCGTCGGCAAGGCGCCCAAGACGGAGCGCGAGGAGTACTGCTTCACCCCGCTGCGCAAGAACGGCATCGCGGAGTTCACCGCCGAGCGCGCAGAGTCCGGCTTCGTGGTCGGCGGCACGGCGTGGGACTTCAGCCATCAGGGCCGCATCCCGCGCGGCAGTCTCGACCTCCTGGTGATCGACGAGGCCGGGCAGTTCTCGCTCGCCTCGACCATCGCGGTGTCGCTCGCGTCGCCGCGCCTTCTGCTGCTCGGAGACCCGCAGCAGCTTCCCCAGGTGAGCCAGGGCACGCACCCCGAACCCGTCGACACGTCGGCGCTGGGCTGGGTGATGGACGGCGCCGACGTCGTCCTGCCCGAGTACGGCTACTTCCTGGCGCGCACATGGCGGATGCACCCCGCGGTGGCCTCGCCGGTGTCGCGGCTGTCGTATCGCGGCGAGCTCGCTGCGCACCCCTCCACCGCGCTGCGCACCCTCGATGGCATCGAGCCCGGCCTGCGTCCCCTTCCGGTCCGACACCGGGGGAACGCGACGCAGTCGCCCGAGGAGGCGGCCGTGGTCGTCGAGATCGTGCGCGGCCTGATCGGCCGAGCGTGGACCGACATCCGCGTGGACGACGACGGAACGACCACGCCGCTGCCGGCCCGGCCGCTGGAGCAGAGCGACATCATCGTGGTGACGCCCTACAACGCGCAGCAGGTCGCGGTCGAGGAGGCGCTGGCCGCCGCCGGATACGCCGCCATCCCGGTGGGCACCGTCGACCGCTTCCAAGGGCAGGAGGCCGCCGTTGCCATCGTGTCGCTCGCCGCGTCCTCGGGGCGCGACGCGCCGCGCGGGCTCGAGTTCCTGCTGCTGCGCAACCGGCTCAACGTCGCGATCTCCCGCGCCAAGCACACGGCATACCTGGTGCACTCGCCGGCGCTGCTCGACGATCTGCCCTATACGCCCGAGGGGGTCGCGCGTCTCAGCGGATTCGCCCGGCTGGTCGGCCGCGGCTGAGCCGCGCGTAGACTCGCGCACACAGCGACCCAGGAGGTGCGCATGGCCGAGGAAGCGCCCCGGCAGTTCGAGATCGACCTTCCGCCGGAGCACATCGGCGGGGCCTACGCCGACTTCGCCAACGTCTGGCACACGCCCACCGTGTTCGTGATGGATTTCCTCACCCTCGCGCAGCCCCCGCGCGAGCAGGTCGACGCCGAGACGGGCGAGCGGCACACGATCGTGCCCGCGCGCGTGGTGAGCCGGATCCGCATCCCTCCGGAGCAGGTCTTCGAGCTCGCGAAGGCCCTGACGCAGCAGCTGGAGTTCTGGGAGCAGGAGACCGGCAGGCGCAATCCGCAGGACCCCCTCCTCGACAGCTGATCCCTAGACAACCGGCGCGAGCATGTCAACCCCATCTCGGCGTCCCCTTCCCCCGCGTACGCTGACCTAGCGTCGCTTAGGCGCGGGTGCGGCATTCGTTCGGCGAGGGGCGGATGCCGCACTTTCTTTCGGGTATCACGCACTCCGCGCCACCCTCTCTCACGGGTGAGGGGGTGCGACATGGCCACGATCGCCCACGCCGCGACTGCAGCACAGCAGACGACTGCGGATGCTGCTCCCGCCGCGCGCCGTCGGGGGATCGTCTTCTGGATCAGGCGCTACCTGCCGGCCGAGATCGTCGGCACCGCCGCCATGCTCCTGGCGGGCCTCGGCGTCACGATCTGGACCGACAACGCGGCCGTCATCGCCCTGGCCGCCCTCGTCGGCGAGACCCTCGGCTTCTACCTCGTCCTGGCCGTCACCATCTACGTGGAGCAATCCCCGATCTCGCGCACCCGCCGGCTGGCCCTCGCCCGCACGGTGATGCTGCTGCTCGCCGAGTTCGGGATCGCCGAAGTTCTCGACACCCTGCTCGTCCGGCCCGCACTGCTGCTGGCGGGAGTCTGGCTGTTCGCCGATCCGCTGTGGGGCCTCCTCGCCGGCAAGGTGGTCGCCGACGTCGTCTTCTACGCGATCGCCGCCGGGGCATTCACGCTCACCGCTCGCACGGGCCTGCGCGACGGCTCCCGTGCCGAGGAGCCGGCCTCATGATCGACACCGAGACCCGCCCCGAGCGGCGCGCGGCGCGCACTCTCATCGAGAGGCGTCGGGCGGAGGCATCCGCGCTCCTCGCCACCGACGCCGCGCGGGCGGCGCTCGCCCTGCACGGCACACCGCTGCTGCTGCTCGACCCGGAGCGGGTCCGGCGGCAGTACCGGCGGCTGCGGGACGCCCTGCCCTTCGTGCGCTTCCACTACGCGGTCAAGGCCCTCGCACACGACGCGGTCATCGGCGCGCTCGACGACGTCGGCAGCGGGTTCGACATCGCGACCGGCGAGGAGCTCGACCTGCTCACGCGCCGCGGCATCGCTGCGGCGCGCATCATCCACACGCACCCCGTCAAGAAGCCTTCCGAGATCGTCGCCGCTCTCGCCGCGGGCGTCCGCACGTTCGTCGTCGACAACGAGGTCGAGCTCGCGAAGTTCTCCGACGCGCCGGCTGACGTGAGCCTGCTCGTTCGGCTCGCGTACCGCAGCCCGCACGCGAAGAGCGACCTGTCGAGCAAGTTCGGCGTGGGCCCGTTCGAGGCCGCGCGGCTGGTCGAGCAGGCGAAGCGACGCGGCTTGCGCATCGCCGGATTCAGCTTCCACGTCGGCAGTCAGCTCGACGATCCCGCCCGGTTCGCCGACGCCGTCAGTGAGACGCTCGCTCTGATGGACGACCTCGAGCGCCGGCTCCGGGTCCGCTTCGACACTCTCGACATCGGTGGGGGATTCCCGGTGGCGTACGACACGCCCAGCGCGACCGTCGAAGAGGTCGCGACCCGTCTGCGGCCGATCCTCGAGCCGCACGCCGGCCGACTCGACATCATCGCCGAACCCGGACGCGTGATGGTCGCCGAGGCGATGACGCTCGTCACGAGCGTGGTCGGTGTCGCCGAGCGCGGCGACGGACGCTGGTACTACCTGGACGACGGGGTCTACGGGTCGTACTCGAACGTGGTCGCGGAAGACGTCCACCCGCTCGTGTTCGCCGAGGAGGAGCTGCGTGACGGTCCGTCCAATGCAGCGAGCCACCGGTGGGCGACACTCGGCGGACCGACCTGCGACTCCTCCGACGTGATCGCCCGCGAGGTGCTGCTGCCCGAGCTCGCCGTCGGCGACCTGCTGGTGAGTCCGGCGATGGGCGCGTACACCGCCGTCACGGCGACGCGGTTCAACGGCCGGGCGCTCACCCCCATCGCGGTGATGGGCCGGGGGCTCACCACCGGCGAGGTGACCGCCGTCGCAGCATCCGATCGCCGCACCGTGAGCATCGTGTGACGGTCACGGGGGCCGACGGCCCTGCGTCAGACGGTTCCGTACAGCCGGTCTCCGGCGTCGCCGAGACCGGGCACGATATAGCCCTTCTCGTTCAGCCGCTCATCCATCGCGCCGAGCACGAGGGTCACGTCGCGGCCGTCGACCTGCTTCTCGATGGCCTTGACGCCCTCGGGGGCGCCGAGCAGGCAGATCGCGGTGACGTCCTGCGCGCCGCGGGCGAAAAGGAACTCGATCGCCGCGCCCAGAGAGCCGCCGGTGGCGAGCATCGGGTCGAGCACGAAGCACTGCCGGTCGCTGAGGTCGTCGGGCAGCCGCTCGGCGTAGGTCGAGGGCTCGAGCGTCTCCTCGTTGCGCACCATCCCGAGGAAGCCCACCTCGGCGGTCGGGATGAGCTTCACCATGCCCTCGAGCATGCCGAGCCCGGCGCGGAGGATCGGCACGACGAGCGGCCGGGGCTCGCTGATCTTCACGCCCGTGGTCGTCGTGACCGGGGTCTGGATCTCGAGCGGCGACACCCGCACGCTGCGGGTCGCCTCGTAGGCGAGGAGCGTCACGAGCTCCTCCGTCAGCTGGCGGAAGACCGGCGACGGAGTGCGCTGGTCGCGCAGCACCGTGAGCTTGTGGGTGATGAGGGGGTGGTCGGCGACGTGCAGGCGCATACGCCCAGGGTAGTGCGTGGCGGGCCGCGCACCCGCGGCGAGTTCGCGCACGACGCCGTCGGCCCTACGCTCGTGCTGTGACCTTCGACCCCGCCGACCTCGCCGCCATGGACCGGGCGCTCGCGCTTGCCGTCGCCGCGGGTGAAGCCGGCGACGTGCCGGTGGGGGCGGTGGTGACGGATGCCGCAGGCCGGGCCATCGGCGAAGGCCGCAACCTCCGCGAGGTCGAGCACGACCCCACGGCGCACGCGGAGGTGGTCGCGCTGCGCGCGGCCGCCGCCTCCCTCGGCTCGTGGAACCTCGAGGGCTGCACGCTGGTCGTGACCCTGGAGCCCTGCGTCATGTGCGCGGGAGCCGTGCTCCAGTCGCGCGTGTCGAGGCTGGTGTTCGGCGCCTGGGACGAGAAGGCGGGCGCCGCCGGATCGATGTACGACGTGGTGCGCGACCGCCGGCTGCCCTATCGCGCGGAGGTGGTCGCCGGGGTGCGTGAGGGCGAGGCATCCGCTCTCCTGCGCGCCTTCTTCGACGCGCGGCGCTGACCCCTGCGCCGGATGGGTCCTCAGGGCATCGTCTCGGCGAGGAAGTCGGTGATGAGGCTGGTCACCGCGGCGACGTCCCCCATGCTGTGATCCACCTCGTCGAGTTCCACGAGCGTCACGTCCCTGCCGGCCTCGGTCCACTGCGCGTTGAGGAACCGCGACCAGCCGATCGGCACAATGTCGTCGTGCGTGCCGTGGACGACGAGGAGCGGTGCCGTCATGCGGTCGACGAAGGTGAGGGCCGAGACATCGCTCCAGAACTCCGGGGACTCGTCGGGATCGCCGTGCGCACCCACGATCGCGTCGTAGAGCGGGGTGCCGGCCATGTAGTGTTTCACGTCCTCCCACGGTTCGACGTGCGAGGGGGCCAGAGCGGCCACGGCCCGGGCGGAGTCCGGTGCGACCACGGCCGCCTTGACGGCCACGGCACCGCCGAGGGAGTGCCCGACGAGGGCGACCCGGTCGGCGTCCACGAGCGGATCGGCGGCGGTCGCGAGGGCCGCGTTGACGACATCGAGGGTCGATCCGACGTCCATGTCCGTCTCCCACGCGGGGTCGTCGTCCGACTCGCCGTGATTGCGCAGGTCGGGTGCCACCACTGTGTACCCGCTTGCCACGAGATGATCGATCACGTCGTCGTACTCCGTCAGCCCCGAATACTGGTCGGGGTCGACGGCTCCGTGCACGAAGACGATGGCGGGGCTGTCCGCGGCGCCCGACGGCGGCCGGCGGATCACCGCTCGCACCTCCAGGCCGCCGCTCACGTACGACACGACGTCGGCGTGGTCGCCGTCGAAGTCCGTCGTCTCCTGCACGAGTTCGAAGACCGGATGCTCCGCCTCCGCCTCGATGATCGATCGCAGCGTCGACGGGGCCTGGGGGAGCGACACGTCGACCGGCGTGGGCGACGGTGAGGCGGCGGCGCAGCCGCACAGCGTCGCGGTGAGGAGCGTCATGATCGCGACGTGGAGCGGCCGCGCATGGATCCGGTCGGGCATGGTGCCACCCCGCAATCGATGACCGCAGGCTACTCCTGTCGAGCGGACGGCGACAGGCACCAGTGGTTGCGGGAATCCGGGGGTTCACGCACGGGTCATCCGGGGGTCTGCCCCCTGCCCGCGGGGGCGCCGCGTCCCTACCGTGACAGGCGTGACCCGCCTCATCGAACCCGTCAGGACCGCCCCCGTCGCCACGCCGGTCTCGCCCGCGAGCCGCCGCGTGGGATGGGCCTTCGTGCTGCTCACCGCGCTGGCGGTCGTGGCGTTCTCCGCCGTGCCGTACTTCACCGCGTCGCTGCGGGAGCTCGCCGGCGACGAGGTCGGACTCGCCCCGACGTACGCCGAGGCGCCGATGTTCGTGCAGGCCGCCTTCTACGTGCACATCGTCGGCGGCGCGACCGCGCTCGTCCTCGGCGCGCTGCAGTTCTGGCGCGGCCTGCGCGAGCGCGCGCCGCGAGTGCACCGCTTGACGGGCCGCGTGTACCTCGCCGGGGTCGCGGTCGGCGGTGTCGCGGGGCTCGTGATCGCCCCCTCGAGCCCGGCGGGGTACGTCGGATTCTTCGGATTCGGTGCGCTCGCCGTGCTGTGGCTGATCACGGGCTGGCGCGCCTACCGGGCGATCCGGCGTCGGGACGTGCCGAGTCACCAGGCGTGGATGATCCGCAACTACAGCCTCACGTACGCCGGGGTGACCCTGCGACTCTGGCTGCCGCTGCTGCTGCTCGCACCGCTGCTGCTCGGTCAGCCCTGGGAGTTCGATCCTGCGTTCGCGAACGCGTACGCGGCGGTGCCGTTCCTGTGCTGGCTGCCGAATCTCGTGGTGGCCGAGTGGATGGTGCGGCGTCGGGGACTGCCCTCGTACCGGCTGCCGATCACGCGGCGCTGACCTACCGCGGCAGGTGCGGCAGCACGTCCTGTCCGAGATACTCGACCTGCTCGACGTCCTGCAGGTCCATCAGCTGTAGATAGACGCGGTCGGCCCCGAGCGCGGCGAGCCGCTCCACCTTCGCGACGATCTCGTCGCGCGAGCCGACGATGTTCGTGTCGCCGCGAAGTTCGTCGACGGTGCGCCCGATGTTCGCCGCCCTCCGGTCGAGTTCCGGAGCGGATGCCGCGGCCAGCGTCGGCAGGGCAACCGACAGCTTGAGCGATCTCGGGTCGCGACCGACGCGCTCGCAGGCGGCGCGCACGCCGGCGAACCGCTCCGCGATCTCGTGCTCGGGCCGGAAACCGATGTTGAACTCCGTGGCGAAGCGCGCGGCGAGCTCGGGCGTGCGACGAGGACCGGCTCCGCCCACGATCACCGGGATGCGCTCCTGCACCGGACGGGGCAGGGGCGGAGCATCCGTCAACTCGTAGTGAGAGCCTGAGAAGGAGAATCGCTCCTCGGCGGGGGTGCCCCACAGGCCGGTGATGACGTGGAGCTGCTCTTCGAGCACGTCGAATCGCTTCGCGGGGAACGGGATGCCGTAGGCCCGGTGCTCCCGCTCGAACCAGCCCGTTCCGAGCCCGAGCTCGACGCGGCCGCCCGACATCGCGTCGACCTGCGCGACCTGGATGGCGAGGATGCCGGGCTGGCGGTAGGTGACCGACGACACGAGGGTTCCCAGCCGGATGCGGGATGTCTCGCGGGCGAGCCCTGCCAGGGTGGTCCAGGCGTCGGTCGGGCCTGGAAGCGGGTCGCCGTCGCCCATGTGCAGGTAGTGGTCGGAGCGGAAGAACCCGTCGAAGCCGAGTCGCTCGCCGGTGCGGGCGAACGCCAGCTGATCGTCGTACGTGGCGCCCTGCTGAGGCTCCGTGAAGAGGCAGTACTCCATCGCGTCAGTCGGCCGAGCGGATGACGAAGTCGGACGTCGGCGGCGCGGGGTCGTCGCCCGGGCGGTAGATGTCGGGCTCGAAGTAGATCACGCGCGCGGTCGGCACGGCCTCGCGCACGCGTGTCTCGATGCGATCGATGTCGGCGGCCACCGCCGCGAGCGGCTTGTCGGACGAGAACCCGAGCTTGGCCGCGACCAGGAGCTCGTCGGGGCCGAGGTAGAGCGTCTTGATGTGGATGAGCTTCTCGATCTCGGGGCCGTCCGTGATCGCGCTCACGATGCGGTCGTGGTCGGCGACCGTCGCACCCTCGCCGACGAGGAGGCTCTTGGTCTCGATGCCGAGGACGATCGCGATGACGATGAGGAGCGTGCCGATCATGAGCGTGCCGAGGGCGTCGAAGAGCGGGTTGTGCGTGACGGCGGTCATCCCCACGCCGAACAGGGCGAAGATCAGACCGATGAGGGCCCCGACGTCTTCGAGCAGGACCACGGGAAGCTCGGGGGCCTTCGAATGCCGCACGAACGACACCCATGACTGGCGGCGTCCGCGGATGTGGTTGCTCTCCTTGACCGCGGTGCGAAGCGAGAACGACTCCAGCACGATGGCGACCACGAGCACCACGATCGGCACCCAGTAGTTCGTGACTTCATGTGGATGCGTGAGCTTCTCGATGCCCTCGTAGATCGAGAACAGGCCGCCGACCGAGAACAGGATGATCGAGACGACGAAGGCGTAGACGTAGCGCTCGCGGCCGTACCCGAACGGGTGGTCGCGGTCGGCTGCGCGCTTGGCGCGCCGTCCGCCGAGCAGCAGGAGCAGCTGATTGCCCGAGTCGGCGACCGAGTGGATCGCCTCGGCGAGCATCGAGGCCGAACCCGAGATGAACCATGCGATGAATTTCGCCAGGGCGATGCCCATGTTCGCCAGGAACGCCGCGATGATCGCTTTGCCGCCGCCGGAAGCACTCATGCGACGAGTCTACGGATGCCGCGGCCGCTGGTCAGCGCGATCGCGATCGGATCAGTCGGCGGAGCGGATGATGATCGCCTCGGTCGGCGGCGCCGGGTGGGCCGATGGTCCGACGTATCCGATGACGGTGAGAAGCGCGTGCCGGAACTCGGCGGGCCGCTCGAGGTGCGGCGTGTGGCCGACGTCCTCGAGGGCGATCTCGGTGACGTCGCCACCGCCGGCCGAGTACCGCGCCAGGACGTCGCGCATCTGCGACACCATCTCCTGCGGCGGGGCGACCTCGTCGCCGGGCCATCCCGGCACGATGCCGAGCTTGCCGAGGTTGTTGAAGTCGTACAGCGACGCGTCCGAGACGATCGGGTCGAGGAGGCCGTGCACCCACAGCACCGGCGGCTTGTCGGCGAGGTCGGCGATGCCGGACACGTCGAAGTGCTTCGGCGCCATGGTGTTGAGCACGCCGATGGTGCCGGGGGCGAAGCCGGGCCAGTGCTCGCTCGGCGTGCTGTCGCCGGGATAGTTCCCGGTCGCCGTCGAGGTCGTGAGCATCGAGGCGACCCAGACGTCTTCGTGCTCGGTGACGAACCCGGGAGCGACGTAGCTCGAGCGGAACACGTTGCGCGGCGACGTGGCAGCCTCGTCGGACTCGTCGTGATCGATCAGCCGCTGGACGAAGTCGGGGTTCGCACCGCCGCCGCCGCAGCCCGCGTCATCGTCGGAGAGCCGCGAGCCGTCACGACGGGTGGCCCCGAAGCCGTAGGGCGAGACCGGAGACTCCAGGGTGAGGCTCAGCGCACCGTGGTCGAGCGCGTACTGCATCACGACGCCGCCGCCCATGGACCACCCGACCAGGTGCGCTCGGCGGATGCCGAGTGCCTCGAGCGTCGCGTGCACGTCATCGCTGAAGTCGCGGAGGCCGCGCGTCGCGTCGATCGGCGCGTGCTCGCTCCCGCCATACCCTCGGAGATCGATCGCGATCACGCGCAGATCGGAGGGCAGGTCCTGCATGAGCTCCTGCCAGAACAGCGACGACGAGACGTTGCCGTGGATGAGGACGACCGTGCGATCGGCGGGTGTCGCGTCGCTGTCGCCCGCACGCTCCAGGATGCTGACGTTCAGCCGCGGCGTCTCGATGACGCGCTGCGTGATGCCATCGAAGAGGGTCATGATCGGGTCCTCCGCTGTCGCGCCGGGGACGCCTCGCCCCCGCTGTCTCGACTATAGACCTGCCGAGCGTGAGGGTGAATGGACTCTCAGGTTGGTCACTCGTCCTGCGCCTCCTCGGCCGTCTGCCCGGTGTAGAAGAGGTAGGTGTTCGTCGCGGCGGCGGTCGCGGCATCCGGATCCGCTCCATCCGCGATCTGCGCCTTCGCCCAGCCGTCGGCCGCGGCGCGCGAGAATCGCTTGCCCTCGTCGCTCACCTGCCAGGCCTCGGCATCCTCCGGTGCGATGCGCTCGCCGGAGGTGAGGTGCAGTGCGAGGCCGAGGAGTCCCATGTCCCAGCCCACGCCGGTGGCGCCCGGGCCGTACATCTCCCAGAATCCCGGCGGCAGCCCCTCGGTCTGCGCGGTGTGCGTGAGCTCGAGTCGCGTGCTCTGGGCGTCGACCCGCGTCAGGCTGATCTCCAGCCAGGAGACGGCACCGCCGTACTCCCACGTCACCCGGTAGGAAGCCGAATCATCGTGCGGGGGAGTGCAGGCGAGCACCTCGCCGCCCGCGTTGCCGACCACCTGGTAGCGGCCGCCGAGGCGCAGGTCGCCCTCCACCGGAGCGAACCATCGCGCAATGCGCTCGCCGGTGGTCACGGCATCCCACACGTCGTCGAGCGGCGAGGGGTAGGTCTGCGCGAGCGACTGGACCCGCGCCTGCTCACCGTCCAGCTCGGTGGTGCGCAGAGTGCGGTCGACCGCCTCGATCTGGGCGTTGACGTCCATGTCAGGTCTCCTTGTCGTTTTCGGTGTCGGTGCTGCCGTTGTCGTTGGTGCCGGCGTCTGCTGCCGGTTCTTCGGGGTCGGCGGTCGGCGCGTCGGCCTCCAGCCGGCGTGCCCGCCTTCCGCGCGCGAGCTCGGTGCCGAGGGCGTCGAGCTTGGGCTGCCACATCCGCCGGAACGGATCGAACCAGCCGTCTGCGGCCTCGAGCGGCGCAGGGTCGATCGCGTACAGCCGCCGTGTGCCCTCGGGTCGCACGATGGCGAAGCCCGACTCCCGCAGCACGCGGAGGTGCTGCGAGACGGCGGGCTGCGAGATCCCGAATTCGCCCTGCACGATCTCACCCAGGTCGCCCGCGCTTCGCTCTCCGTCCGCCAGCAGTTCGAGCAGGCGCCGGCGAACCGGATCGCCGAGGACATCGAGTGCGTGCATAGGGTGATGATTGCATCGTGACTTATATAAGTCAAGACTGAAGAAGATCGGATGCCGCGCCCGCGCGCTCGTAGGATGGCGCCATGACCGACACCCCTGCCCTTCCCCCGATCGCGATCCTCGGCGCCGGCTCGATGGGCGGTGCGATCCTGCACGGCCTCGTCCGCTCCGGTCTCGCGGCGGGCGGGGTCACCGCCACCAACCGCAGCGCCGCGAAGGCCGCCGAGCTCGAGGGCCTCGCCGGGGTGACGAGCATCGCCCTGGAGTCTCAGCCGACCGGGAACACGGATGCCGCAGCTGCCGCCGACATCGTGCTCGTCGGGGTCAAGCCGGCCATGGTGCCCGACCTGGTGCGCGAGATCGCGCCGGCGCTGCGCCCGGGGACGATCGTGGTGAGCCTCGCGGCCGGCGTCACCGTAGCGACGTTCGAGTCGCTCCTGGGCGACGACATCGCGGTGCTGCGCTCGATGCCCAACACCCCGTCGCTCGTGGGCCGCGGCGTGACGGGGCTGGCCGCCGGCACGCACGCCGACGGCGCCGCCGTGGCGGTCGTGCGCCGGCTGTTCGAGACCGTGGGCACCGTGATCGAGGTGGTGGAGTCGCAGATCGATGCGCTCTCGACCATCTCCGGCTCCGGTCCGGCGTACTTCTTCCTCGTCGTCGAGGAGTTCACGAAGGCAGCGATCGGCAAGGGGTTCTCCGAGCCGGACGCCCGGCTCATGGCCGAGCAGACATTCATCGGCGCCGCGGCGCTGCTCGAGGCATCCGGCGACGACCCTGCTGAGCTGCGTCGCCGCGTGACCAGCCCGAAGGGCACGACCGAGCGCGCGGTTGCGGTGCTGCAGGACGCCCGGCTCGATGACGTCTTCGCCCGCGCGACCGACGCCGCGCTCGAGCGCGCGAAGGAACTCGCCGCCGGCGCTTAGTCCCCGCTCTTCTCGGCCTGGTCCATCCACCACTCCGTGAACGACTCCGCCCGCTCGAGGTCGTCGGCGAGCTCGACCATCCACAGGTTGCTGTAGACGGTGCCGGGGTCGTAGCGCGTCACGCCGCTGTAGAAGAACGTGCGCCCGTCGACCCCTGCGACGTCACCCTCGAAGGTGAAGGTGCCGGGTTCGTCGCGCCGTTCCAGCCAGGAGGCGACGATCGCGTCGGCGCCCTCGATGGGTCGTCGCCACGGCTCGTAGGCGTACCGTGCGCCCGGTGTGAACAGTGCGCGGATGTCGACCTCGTCGTTGCTGTTCCACGCGCGTACGTAGCGGTCGATCCAGCGGCGGGCCGCGGCATCCGCTTCAGCTCTTTCGATCATCACCCGAGTCTCGTCCCGGGCTGCGACATCCGCTAGCGGTCGAGGGCGGCGAAGCGCTCGATGTCGGAGTTCGTGCCCGACACGATGATGAGGTCGTGATTCGTCACGACCGTGTTCGCCTCGGCGTAGCGGAACGGCTTGCCGGGGCTCTTCACGCCGACGACGGTCACGTTGTACTTGGTGCGCACGCCCGACTCGTTGAGTCCCACTCCGCGGATGAACTTCGGCGGGTACATCTTCGCGAGCACGAAGTCGTCGTCGAAGCGGATGAAGTCGAGCATGCGGCCGCTCACGAGGTGGGCGACGCGCTCGCCGGCCTCGCGCTCGGGGTAGATCACGTGGTTGGCGCCGACGCGGGCGAGGATCTTGCCGTGCGACTGCGAGACCGCCTTCGCCCAGATCTGCGGGACCTTGAGGTCGACGAGGCTGGCGGTGATGAGGACGGATGCCTCGATCGACGACCCGACCGCGACGACGGCGACCTGGAAGTCCTGCGCGCCGATCTGCTTGAGCGCGTCGATGTTGCGGGCATCGGCCTGGACCGTGTGCGTCACGCGCTCTGACCACTTCTGGACGAGCTCGAGGTTCTCGTCGATGGCGAGGACCTCGCGGTCGAGCCGGTCGAGCTCGCCGGCGCAGGCGGCGCCGAACCGTCCGAGTCCGATCACCAGAACCGGTGCGTCGCTCCTGATGCGCTCAACCAACGATCGGCCTTTCCACCGGCAGCGAGTACAGCTGCGAACGGGATGTCGCGGCCACCGCCGCGGCGAGTGTCACTGTACCAATTCGCCCCATGAAGATCGTCAGGGCCATGACGTACACCGCCGGGTCGCTGAGCTCTGCGGTGAGACCGGTCGAGAGGCCCACCGTGGCGAACCCGGAGATCACGTCGAACAGGACGTTCGAGACCGGCGCCTGACTGATCTGCGCGATCGTGATGGTCGACAGCGCGACGATGGTGGCGCCCCACGCGACGACCGAGAGGCCGACGCGCTGCACGTCGCTCGGGATGCGGCGGCCGAACGCCTCGACGGACTGGCGACCCTTCGCCTCGGACCACACCGCGAGGGCGAGCACGGCCAGCGTCGTCACCTTGATGCCGCCGGCGGTCGACGCCGAGCCGCCGCCGACGAACATGAGCATGCAGCCCACGATGACCGACGAGCCGTACAGATCGCCGATGTCGACGACGGCGAACCCGCCGGAGCGGGTCATCGCCGAGAGGAAGAACGCCTGGAACGTGGTGTCCCACGCGTCCATCGAGCCGAAGGTCTTCGGGTTGCTGTACTCGAGCGCGAGGAAGGCCCCCGCGCCCGCGAAGAACAGCAGGACCGTCGTGATGATCGTGAGCTTGGTGTGCAGCGGCCAGCGGCGCACGTGCCAGTAGTTCTTCCACAGCGCGTAGATGACGGGGAAGCCGATGCTGCCGAGGAAGACGCCCGCCATGAGCACCGTGAGGAGGAAGTAGTCGTCGGCGAACGGGGCGATGCCGCCGGGGTTCGGCGTGAAGCCGGTGTTGGTGAAGGCCATCGCCGCGTAGAACGGCGCCTCCCACAGGGCCTCCAGGGGGCGGATGCCCGCGAAGACCAGGGAGGGGTAGAGCGCGATGGCGACGAGGGCTTCGATGAGCAGGGTCGACAGGGCGACGGTGCGCAGCAGCGTGCCGACCTCGCCCAGTCGCACGGTCTGCCCCTCGTTGACCGGTCCGCCGTGCGAGCGCAGCGGGTTCGAGTCGCTCGCGGCGATGAGCTTGGCGCGCAGGCCGAGCCGCTTCGAGATCACGAGGCCGAGGATCGACGCGAGCGTCAGCACGCCCATTCCGCCGATGTTGACGCCGATGAAGATGAAGACCTTGCCCAGCGGCGAGAACGTCGTGGCGATGTCGACGGTCGTGAGTCCGGTCACGCAGATGGTCGACACGGCTGTGAACAGCGCATCGGCCAGGGGCAGGCGGCGACCGTCGGCGTTGGCCGCGGGCAGCGACAGCAGGGCGGTGAACAGCAGGATGAGCGAGGCGAACACCAGCACCGCGAAGCGCGCGGGGGAGGACGTCGTGAGATTCCGCAGACGGTCCCACGCGGCCTTCAGCGCCGACGTGGCGCGGCGCACGAGCGACCCAGCCGGGTCAGTCGCCATGTCGCCCCCTTCGCCACGAGACTCCCGTCATGGTACTCCGCGGGGCTCTTGACTAATCTGAGCACATGGCGGACATCTTCGACGTGATCGCGGACGGCACACGTCGCGACATCCTGCGACTCCTGCTCGACCGTGCCGCCGCGGGGGAGCGGGGCACGAGCGTCTCGCACATCGTGCACGAGCTCGGGGCGAGTCAGCCGACGGTGTCGAAGCACCTCAAGGTGCTTCGCGAGGCGCACCTGGTCTCGGTGCGCGAGGAGGGGCAGCACCGCTACTACAGCCTGTCGGCCGAGCCGCTCGACGAGGTCGACGACTGGCTCGTGCCGTTCCTGGGCGACGAGGACGCGCCGCAGTACGCCGGCTCGCTGCCCGACTCCGCAGCTCATGCCGCCGACGTGGTGGGCCGGGCCGCGGCATCCGCCAAGTACGCGATCGAGAATGCCCTGAAGAAGCTCCCCGGTCGCTGACCCCCTTACCCTCTTCCTCACCCGACCCGCAGGGACGGAACCCCGCCGACGCGAGAGCGGAGGCGTGTCAGGCCGGCGAAGCTGGCATCGGGTCTGGCGGGAGGCGACCGACGAAGGAGGCCGCCGGGGGCATGCTTCGCCGGCCTGACACGCCGTAGCGCACCCCAGCCTCAGCGCGCTCCGGCCTTGCGACGGAACAACCAGGCGCCCCAAGCGAACGAGACCACGAGGATCGCGACGCACCAGCCGATGCCCCACCAGGCTTGTCCGTTCATCGGGGTGCCCATGAGGAGGCCGCGGATGGTCTCGATGATCGGCGTGACCGGCTGGTTCTCGGCCACCCACTGCAACCACTGCGGCATCGTGTCCACGGGCACGAACGCGCTCGACAGGTATGGCAGGAACAGGATGATGAAGCCGTAGGCGTTCGCCCCTTCCGGGCTCTTCGATGCGAGGCCGAGGGCGGCGAACAGATAGGTGATGGCGAGGATCCACAGCGCGATCATCCCGAGTGCGCCCATCCAGCCCCACGCGCCGGCGGTCGGGCGGAAGCCCACGAGCAGTGCGACGCAGACCACGAGGCCCGTGGCCACGAGGTTGCGGAGGAGGCTCGCCACGACGTGTCCGGTGAGCACCGCGCTCGCCCTGACGGGCATCGTCCGGAAGCGGTCGATGATGCCCGCCTTCATGTCGCTCGCGACATAGACCGCTGTGCTGGATGCCCCGAACCCGGCGCACAGCAGGATGATCCCAGGCACCACGTAGTCGACGTAGCCGCCGGTCGGATCGATCGCCCCGCCGAACACGTAGGTGAACAGCAGCATCAGCAGGACCGGGAGCATGATCGCCATCAGCAGCGACTCGCCGTCGCGCAGCGAGTGCCGGAGACTCCGGCCGACGAACACGCTCTCCGCGACGAGTCCGCCGATGCGGGGGCGCAGCGCGGGCGCCTCGGGGGCGATGGTCAGGGTGGTCATGCGATCTCCTTTTCGGCAGCCGCCGTGCGGCGGGCTTCGGGCGAGGTGAGGGCGAGGAACACGTCGTCGAGGCTCGGACGCCGCAGGGTGACGACGCCTTCGGCGCCGGCTTCGTCGAGGACGTCGAGCGCGCGACGCAGGTCGGAGACGCTGCCGTCGGTCGGGACCTCCCGCAGAAGGTCGCCGTGGGCGTCGTGCAGTTCGACGGTGTCGCCGCCGACGCGCGACTTGAGCTGCGCGGCGGTCCCGGTCGCGACCACGCGGCCCCCGTCGAGGACGGCGATGCGGTCGGCGAGCTGGTCGGCCTCCTCGAGGTACTGCGTCGTGAGGAAGACCGTCGTCCCTGCGGCGGCGAGCGTTCGGATGACGTCCCACAGCTCGCGCCGGCTGCGCGTGTCGAGACCTGTGGTGGGCTCGTCGAGGAACAGCACCTCCGGAGTGACGACGAAGCTCAGAGCGAGGTCGAGGCGGCGCCGCATGCCGCCGGAGTAGGCGCCGACGCGCTTGGATGCGGCATCCGACAGCTCGAAGCGCTCGAGCAGTTCGGCGGCCCGCGCTCGCGCCGCGCGCGGTGACAGACCGGACAGCCGGCCGAGCATCGTGACGTTCTCGATGCCGGTCAGCACGTCATCCACGGCGGTGGACTGACCTGTCAGGCTGATGCGCCGCTTGACGCCGTCGGGATCGGCGGCGACGTCGACGCCGGCCACCGTCACCGTTCCGGCGTCGGGACGAGTGAGCGTCGTCAGGACGTTGATCGTCGTGGTCTTGCCGGCTCCGTTCGGGCCGAGCAGCGCGAACACCTCCCCGCGATGCACGGCGAGGTCGAGGCCGCCGAGGACGACCTGTGTGCCGAAGGCCTTGCGGAGTCCGCGGACGTCGATGGCCGGTGGAGTGCTGTCGTGTGCCATGAGGATCCCTTCACTGTGTATGGGGCAGAGTGTTGTGTATGACCGAAACTGTTTATGACCGTACCAGACTGTTTACCGTATAAACAGTCCTAGACTGACGCCATGACGGATGCTGCGGAGATCGAGCTGCCTCGAGGCGTCGCCCTCGCCTGGGGTGTGGCGGCGAACCCGCAGCGCGGGCCGAAGCGGGAGATGAGCGTCGAGCGCATCGTCGAGGCGGCCATGGAGATCGCCGATGCCGATGGGCTGGCTGCGGTCTCGATGGCGGCGGTGGCCGCTCGCCTGGGCTACACGCCGATGTCGCTCTACCGGTACGTCACCGCCAAGGACGACCTCCTGCTTCTCATGCAGGAGGAGGCGACCGGCATCCCCAGCGATGCCAGTCGCTCTGCCGGCACGTGGCGCGATCAGCTGCAGGCGCTCTATCAGGAGCAGGTGCAGCGCTACCTGCAGCACCCGTGGGTGCTCGATGTGCCCATCACCGGCTCGCCGACCACGCCGAACAGTGCCGCCTGGATGGATGCCGGCCTGCACGCGCTCGCCGAAACCGGCCTCACCTACGAGGAGCGTCTGTCGGTCATGCTGCTCGTGACCGGCCACGCACGGTGGACCGGGATGGTGCTGGCCGGCTACGCCCGGATGGAGCGCGACCGCGGGGTGCGGGAAGACGACATCACGCGCTTCGAGGACGCGCTCTACCGCCAGCTCATCACGGCCGACGCCTATCCGGATCTGCGCGCGGCGATCGACGCGGGCGTCTTCCTCGACCAGTCCGACCCCTTCGCCTTCAACCTCGAACGCAGCCTCGACGGCGTCGCGGCCTACATCTCCGCGGTGGAGCAGGGACGCCACGCGGAGCGCGCTCCGTGGACGGGGATGGACGACGCAGACATCGCCGACGACAAGAGATTCCGTGAGGCCCGCAAGGCGGTCCACGCGGCGGAGAAGGCGCTGCGCGACGCCCGCAAGGCGGAGCGGCAGGCCGCCCGCGACGCGCACGAGCGCCGCGCGCGGCTGCGGGGCGGTGCCTGAGCCGACGGATCACAGGATCCCCACGAGTCACACAGGTTTACACGTGTCCCTCCTGCCCTCTAGAGTGTGCTCAGCACTGGGGAACGAGCCCCGATCACTCTGGGGAAAGGGTTGACATGCCGGAACTGCCCGACGTGCGCTTCCTGACCGTTGCCGAGGTCGCAGAACTCATGCGCGTCTCGAAGATGACGGTCTATCGCCTCGTCCACTCGGGCGAGCTGCCGGCGGTGCGCTTCGGTCGCAGCTACCGGGTTCCCGAATCCGCGGTGACCGAAGCTCTGCAACGGCCCATCGCCGACGTCGGCTAGACTGTCCCGAGGCATTTTTCGCATCTGCCCGTTCCCGGTCGCGCACGCGTCGCGCCCAGACCCCGACATTGTGAGGTTTCCGTGGGTTCAGTCATCAAGAAGCGCCGCAAGCGCATGGCGAAGAAGAAGCACCGCAAGCTGCTTCGCAAGACTCGCCACCAGCGCCGCAACAAGAAGTAAAGCGGCACCGACACCAAGCGCCTGTCTCCGGATGGGCGCTTCGTGTATCCACCCGTCATCCCCGCACGCGAGAGGCCGCCATGCAGTCGATCACCGTCCATCAGCTCCGCGAGAACCCCGGCACACCCGTGATCGACGTGCGCGAGACGTGGGAGTTCGAGGGAGGGCGCGTCCCCGGAGCAGTCAATCTGCCCATGTCGACGCTCGGCGAGCACCTCGACGAGCTGCCCGACGGCGCGTTCGCGGTGATCTGCAAAGTGGGCGGGCGATCCGGCCGCGTGGTCGAGGCGCTGGCCGCTCGCGGCTACGAGGCGACGAACGTCGAGGGCGGCACCGACGAGTGGATCGCTGCCGGATACCCCGTGGAGGCGTGAGCCGGCCGGTGTCCACCACCCTCACGCTGATCAGCAAGCCCGACTGCCACCTGTGCGATGTGGCACGCGAGGTGATCGAGACGGTTCTCGCCGAGCTGCCCGACGACTCCGTCGAGGTCGAGGAGCTGTCGATCGCCGACGACCCCGCGCTCTACGCGCAGTGGTGGGAGAAGATCCCGGTCGTGCTCGTCGGCGGAGAGCTGCACGGGCACTGGCGTGTGTCGCCGGATCGGCTACGCGCGGCGCTCGGCGCGGCGCCAGATCCGAGCTGACGACCCGCCCCGGGCTCTCGGTCAGGGGGCGAGGCGCGTCGGGCCTCTGAACAGGTAAGTGACCTCGCGGATCGAGTCCTGGCCGAGCAGCAGCATCATCACTCGCGCGAGGCCCATGCCGAAGCCGCCGTGCGGCGGGGCGCCGTACCGGAAGAAGTCGAGGTAGAAGTCGAGGTGCTCGGGCTCGAGCCCCTTCTCCTTCGCCTGTTCGATCAGCACGTCGACGCGGTGCTCGCGCTGCGCGCCCGTCGTGATCTCCACGCCGTTGAACAGGAGGTCGTAGCTCTTGGTGAGCCCGGTCTCCTCGTCGCGCATGTGGTAGAAAGCGCGGATCTCGGGGTGGTAGTCGGTGATGAAGACGAACTGGTGGCCGTAGGTCTCCTCGACGTACGCCGAGATCTGACGCTCGCCCTCCGGGTCGAGGTCGCCGTCGGTGCGGGGCACCTCGTAGCCGCGGCTCTTCACGATCTCGAGCGCCTCGGCGAGCGGGATGCGCGGGAACGGAATGGCCGGCACCTGCACCTCGATGCCGAACAGCTCCTCGATCTCGGCGCCGTGCTTCTCCTTGACGGCGGCGAACGCCGTGGCGAGCAGCTCCTCCTGCATCGCGGCGACGTCCTCGTGGGAGTCGATCCAGCTGATCTCCGCGTCGATCGAGGTGAACTCGGTCGCGTGGCGGCTCGTGAATGAGGGGTCGGCGCGGAACGCTGGGGCGATCTCGAAGATCTTGCCGAAGCCGGCGACCTGCGCCATCTGCTTGAAGAACTGCGGCGACTGGGCGAGGTAAGCGGTCTTGTCCTCGAAGTAGGGCACCTCGAACAGCTCGGCGTTGGACTCGGATGCCGATGCCATGAGCTTGGGGGAGTGCACCTCGATGTAGTCGCGGTCGACCCAGTACGAGCGCATGGCGTGCTCGAGGGTCGTCTGCACCCGGAAGATGAGGTTGTTGCGACGCTGGCGCAGGTCGAGGAAGCGCCAGTCCATGCGCTTGTCGAGACCGGAGTCGGCTGCAATGGGCGTCTCGGGAAGGGCCGCGGCGGCGATGTCGAGCGCGCCGATCTTGATCTCGACGCCGCCGAGCTTCACGCGCTCGTCGTGCTTGAGCTGGCCCGTCACGGTCAGGAAGGTGCCCGTCGAGAGGTTCGAGATGAGGTCGGTGAGAGCCAGGGCCGCGGCATCCTGCTCGGAGCCGTCCTCAGCCGGACGCGTGGCCGGATTCACCAGCTGCACCGCGCCCGTCTCATCACGAAGGATGACGAACTGCACCTTCTTCTGATCGCGGACGGTCTCGACCCATCCGGAGACGGAGACGGGGCCGTCGGCGAGGCCGAGGAGCTGGTTGACGAGGACGCGTTCAGTCACGAGGCACAAGTCTACGTGCGGGTGGGTTCAACGCCTGCCAGAGCCGGCGGGGGCGACCCGGGCAGGGATCCGGGGGTCTGCACCCAGGAAACACCCCGCGTCGGCCGTCTAGCGTCGTTGAGGCGGCCCGGCCGGGCCGCGGCATCCGATCACCGAAGGCGAAGCCCCCGATGACCGAAACCTCGTCCGACACCTCGTGGCTCTCGGGCCTCCTCGACTGGACCGTCTCGCTCATGGACGTCATCGGCCCCGCGGGGGCCGGTGTCGCCATCGCCCTCGAGAACCTGTTCCCGCCTCTGCCGAGTGAGGTCGTGCTGCCGATGGCCGGCCTCGCGGCCAGTGCCGGATCGTTCACGCTGTTCGAGGCGCTGGCATGGACCACGGCGGGGTCGATCGTGGGTGCCCTGCTCCTCTACGGCCTCGGTGCATCGGTCGGCGTCGACCGGCTGCGGCGGGTCGCCGCGCGCGTCCCGCTGCTGAACCCTCAGGACGTCGACCGCACCGTCGGCTGGTTCCACCGCCACGGGAGCAAGGCCGTGTTCTTCGGCCGGATGATCCCCATCTTTCGCAGCCTCATCTCGATCCCGGCCGGCGTCGCGCGCATGCCGGTATGGCGGTTCATCCTCCTGACGGGCGCAGGAAGTCTGATCTGGAACTCTGTCTTCGTCCTCGCCGGGTACCTGCTCGGCGAGTCGTGGCACATCATCGAGCGGTACGCGGATGTGCTGCAGTATCTCGTGATCGGCGGGGCCGCCCTGGCGGTCGCATGGTTCGGGTTCGTCCGCACGCGGGCGGCGGTCGCGGCGTCCCGTCGTCGCAGCTCCCCCGTCGAAGACGACGCGCGCGAGTCGGTGACCGAGCGCGCGGGCTGACGCTCAGCCGCCCCACAGATCGCGCCCACGTAGACTGGGCGGGTGCCCGCCGATCGCCTCCATCTCGTGCGCCATGGGGAGGTCCACAACCCCCGCCGCGTGCTCTACGGACGACTGCCCGGGTACGGACTCAGCGTCGACGGACGCAGCATGGCCCGACAGGCGGCCGAGTACGTGCAGTCGCTCGATCGTCCGGTCACCGCCCTGGTGTGCTCGCCGCTGCAGCGCACGCAGGAGTCTGCCGAGCCCTTCACCGAGCTGTTCGGCCTCGAGCCGCGCATCGACGAGCGCGTCATCGAGCCCACCAACGTCTTCGAGGGCCGTCGCATGGCGCGCGCCCTCGTCAATCCCTGGAACTGGCGCCACCTGCGCAAGCCCGCGCTCCCGAGCTGGGGCGAGCCGTACGCGGACGTCGTCGGTCGCATGAATCAGGCGATGACGGAGTCGTGGGATGCCGCGCCCTCCGGTGACGTCGTCATCGTGTCGCACCAGCTGCCTATCTGGATCACCCACCTCGCGGTCGCCGCGCTGCCGCTGCGCCACGACCCTCGCGTGCGCCGCTGCGCGCTGTCGAGCGTGACCAGCTTCGAGATGACGGGCGGCAAGTGGACCGAGATCGCGTACGCCGAGCCGGCGTCGCTGTCGGGCTCGGTCGACGTGGGAGCGGTGTGATGGGGGCACGGGCATGGGCGCGCGAGCGCTCGGGGAGTCGGCGCGGGCGGGCTGCGGCATCCACTTTCCTCGTGCTCTCGCTCGCCGGCGGGCTCGCCGCGTGCACGAACGACCCCCTCGCGGAGCAGTACCGCGCCGGTGACAACAAGGGGTTCATCGCCGCCAACGGGTTCCAGATCGTCGAGATCCCCGAGGCTGAGCGCACCGAGCCGGTCGACTTCGAGGGCACGACCGAGACGGGCGAGAAGCTCGGCAGCGCGGACGTTGCGGGCGACGTCGTGGTGGTGAACTTCTGGTACGCCGCGTGCGGTCCGTGCCGGGCCGAGGCGGAGTCGCTCGAGAAGGCGAACGCGTCGTTCGAGGGCAAGGACGTGTCGTTCATCGGCATCAACACGAGTGACGCACCCGAGACCGCGACGGCCTTCGCCGAGCAGTACGGCGTCACGTACCCGAGCCTCATGGCCGCGCAGGACGGCGCGATCAAGCTCGCCTTCGCCGACAAGACGCCGATCAACGCGACGCCGACGACGCTCGTGCTCGACAAGCAGGGGCGCGTGGCGGCGCGCATCATCGGCCAGCTCGAGAGCGCGTCGATCCTGCAGACGCTGGTGCGCGACGCGCTGGAGGAGTCGTGAGTCCGGCCGACCTCGTCGCCGGCGGGTCGCTCTTCGTCGCCGTGCCGATCGCGATCCTCGCGGGGCTGCTGTCCTTCCTGTCGCCGTGCGTGCTGCCGCTCGTGCCCGGCTACCTCGGGTTCATCGGCGGCGCGGTGAGCCCGCGCCCGGCACCCGTGGCCGTCACGGCCGGCGGCGCATCCGGGTCGTTGAGCGAGGAGCGCAGCGACGAGACGAAACGCGCCGACTTGGCGCACGCGCCCGAGCCCGGACGCGGCCGGCTGCTCGTCGGCGTGCTGCTGTTCATCGCGGGCTTCACGCTCGTGTTCGTCAGCGTGGCGACGCTCGGCGGAACGCTCGGCCGCTTCTTCATCGAGTACGCCGACCTCATCACGCGGATCCTCGGCGTCGTCATCATCGCGCTGGGGCTCGTCTTCATCGGCGTGTTCGGCCTCGCCCAGCGCATCGCCCGCCCGCAGGTGAGAGGCAACCTCGGCCTCATCGGCGCGCCGCTGCTGGGCATCGCACTCGGCATCGGCTGGGCGCCGTGCATCGGCCCCACGCTCGCCGTGATCCTCGCGATGGCGTTCGACTCCGGATCGGCCGCGCGCGCGGCGACCCTGGGCCTGGCGTACTCGCTGGGTCTCGGCATCCCCTTCGTCCTCCTCACCCTCGGATTCGGGTGGGCGACGCGCTCGGTGACGTTCATCCGCCGCCACATCCGCGTGGTGAACCTGATCGGAGGAGCCCTGCTGATCGTGCTCGGCGTGCTCATGGTGACCGGCGTCTGGACCCAGATCATGGCGAGCCTGCAGGGGGTGTTCGCGAATGTCCCGCTCCCGCTCTGAGGCCGGCGCCACCACGGCCGACCCGCTGCGGCCCTCCGATCACGCCGACGCCGAGGCCGAGGCATCCGGAGACATCTCCCAGCCCGCGCTCGGCGTCGTCGGCTGGCTGCGCTGGGGCTGGCGGCAGCTCACCTCGATGCGCACGGCCCTCGTGCTGCTGCTCCTGCTCGCGATCGCCGCGGTGCCCGGCTCGCTGGTGCCCCAGCGCAGCGCCGACCCCAACGGCGTCACGCAGTATTTCGCCGACAACCCCGACCTCGCGCCGGTGCTCGACAACCTGAGCATGTTCGACGTGTACTCGTCGCCCTGGTTCTCGGCGATCTACATCCTGCTGTTCGTCTCGCTGATCGGGTGCGTCATCCCGCGGACGAAGCACCACTGGAAGGCGCTTCGCGCGAAGCCGCCGCGGACGCCGGCCCGGCTCGCACGCCTGGACGCGCACCGCTCCGAGACGGTCGAGTTCGAGTCGGAGACGGATGCCGCGGCCGCCGCCGCATCGGCGATGGAGGCCGCGCAGGCGCAGCTCAAGAAGTCCGGCTACCGCGTCGAGCGCTACGACTCGGGTGCGGCGCTGTCGGTGTCGGCCGAGCGGGGATACCTGCGTGAGACCGGCAACCTGGTCTTCCACGCCGCGCTCGTGGGGGTGCTGCTCGCGGTCGGCCTCGGCGGCGGGTTCACCTACACCGGGCAGACGGTGATCATCGAGGGCCGCACCTTCGTGAACACCATGCTCGACTACACGTCGTTCAACCCGGGGCGCTTCGTCCACGAGGAGGAGCTGGATCCGTACGCGCTGACGCTCGATCGCTTCGATGTCACGTACCAGCCGCTGGGCGCGCAGGGTCAGGGCCAGGCCGGCGACTTCGTCGCTCACCTGACCACGCAGTACGCCGGTGAGGAGGCCGGCACGGGCGAGGTGCGCGTCAACCACCCGCTCGACATGGGCGGCGACCGCATCTACCTGATGGGCAACGGCTATGCGCCGACCCTGACCGTGCGCAACGCCGACGACGAGATCGTCTTCTCGGAGTCGGTCCCCTTCCTGCCGCAGGACACCAACATGACCTCGCTCGGGGTCGTGAAGATCCCCGACGGGCTGCCCGACCAGATGGCGCTGCAGGGCTTCTTCTACCCCACGCAGGCCCCGCTGCACACGGGCGCGTTCGCGTCGGCCTTCCCGGCGCTGGTCAACCCGGTCGTCTCGCTCAACGTCTGGGTCGGCGACCTCGGGATCGACGACGGCACGCCGCGGTCGGTCTACACGCTCGATCCCTCCGACATGACCCAGCTGGCCGGGCGCGGCACCGACGTCGAACCGATCGAGCTCGCTCCCGGTGACACCGTCGACCTGCCCGACGGGTACGGCACCATCACGTTCGAGAACGAGTCGCCCGCGGGAGCGCAGGGATACGAGCAGTCGGTGAAGCGCTACGTGTCGCTGTCGATCCACCGGGATGCCGCGGCGACGTGGGTGCTCGTGTTCGCGGTGCTCGCGACCGCGGGCCTGCTCGCCGCGCTCTTCGTGCCCCGCCGGCGCATGTGGGTGAAGGTGACCCCGCGCGGTCGCACGCTGGGTGTCGAGTACGCCGGGCTCGCCCGCGGCGAGGACCCGACGCTCGCGGCCGCGGTCGAACAGTTCGCCCAGCGTCACCGCGACGGCCTGCAGTCGCCGACACACCCGAAAGTAGACTGAGACAATGCCTGAATCCTCCGCTCTCACGCTCGACTCCGTGTCGGTGCTGCTGGTGTGGACCGCGATCACCATCTACGCGCTCGCCTTCATCGCGTACGCCGTCGACCTCGCGCGCCGCGGGGCCGACGCGGTCGACGCCAAGGACGCGCAGCTGAAGGTGCGCGAACGCGAACTGGTCGCCGCGGGCGGCGCCTCGGCCGGCGACTCGGCCGGTGAGCTGCGCGCGAAGGAGAAGGCAGCGGAGGCGAACCTCAACGCCCCGATCGGACGCCGGAAGCGGTTCGTGTGGGCGCGCATCGGTACATCGCTGACGGTGCTGGGCTTCCTGTTCCACGTCGCGGGCGACGTCACACGGGGCATCGCGGCGGGACGCGTGCCGTGGTCGAACATGTACGAGTTCGCCCTCACCGGCACGATGCTCATCGTCGCCGTCTACCTCGTGGTGCTGATCCGCTACGACCTGCGCTTCCTCGGCTCGTTCATCACGGGTCTCACCCTCGTGCTGCTCGGGGCGTCGACGCTGGCGTTCTACGTCGAGATCACGCCGCTCGCCGACCCGCTCAAGTCAGTGTGGCTGGTCATCCACGTGTTCGTGGCGACGCTGGCGACGGCGCTGTTCGCCCTCGCCTTCGGGCTGTCGGTGCTGCAGCTCATGCAGGCGCGGCGCGAGCGCAAGGTGCTCGCGCTCGCCGCGGCGTGGGCCGAGGCATCCGCTCAGCCTGTCAAGACGGGTCCGCGGTTCCTCGGAACCCTGCCCGGATCCGACGCCCTCGAGTCGCTCGCGTATCGCTTCGCGATCCTCGGGTTCATCTTCTGGACGTTCACCCTCATCGCCGGCTCGATCTGGGCGAACGACGCGTGGGGCCGGTACTGGGGCTTCGACACCAAGGAAGTCTGGACCTTCGTGATCTGGGTCCTCTACGCCGGGTACATCCACGCCCGCGCGACGCGCGGCTGGCGCGGATCGCGGTCGGCCTGGCTGTCGATCATCGGCTTCACGGCCGTGCTGTTCAACTTCACGATCGTGAACATGTTCTTCAAGGGCCTGCACGCGTACTCCGGCCTGAGCTGACCCCCGCCGCTGCGCCCTGCGCTTCATGTTGAGTGTCCAGGACGCGCCGCGAGCCGAGGCCGCTCGGCGGCGTGTCTTGGACACTCAACCCGGGGCCGACGCCGCGTGGGCGGGCCATGCCGGCGCGGCACCGCACCGTAGCCCGCGCCGCCACTCCGCGGCCACTTCATGTTGAGTGCCAGGACGCGCCGTGCGTTGGGGCTGGTCGACGGCGTGTCCTGGACACTCAACAAGGGGGTGGGCGGGACGCCCAGAGCGTCGGGCGAGGGTCAGTCGTCTGGCCAGCCTCGCGAACGCAAAGCGCGTTCGATCCGACGGAGGAGGCGGCGGGGCTCGTCGGCGAGGTCGTGCGCGACTGCGCGGATGAGGATCCAGTCATGGTCGGCGATCGCAGCCCAGCGGTCGGCGTCGCGTGAGAACTGGGATGCCTCGGCATGGTGTCGCCCGTCGTACTCGACCGCGACGCGGTATTGCGGATATGCCAGATCGAGACGTGCTACGAGAGCCGACGAGGCGTCGGTCAAGTTCCAGTTCAGCTCAGGCTCGGGCAGCCCTCCGCGCACGACAAGCAGCCGCAGCTCACTCTCCTTCGGCGACTCGGAACCCGCTCGCGCGAACTCGGCGGCCTCACGAAGGGCGACCGCGCCACGTCGCCGCGCGACCTCCGCAACGCGCACCAGCTCCTCACGGTCGGCCAGTCCGTCGGTGAGGAGGTAGTCGGCAGCAGCCGTCAACTCGTCGACGGTGAGGAATCTGCGCTTCAGCGGATCTGGCGGACGCCGGCTGCGCTCGTATCGACCGCGCTCCGGGTTCGGCGAGCCGCAGCGATCGGCTGACTGCGCCCAGGCTTCGGCAGGCGGCGGGACGGGAAGTCCGCGAAGGAGCGTCGCGTCTTCGGGCAGAAAGGCGAATCGATGCCCGACGACACCCGGAATTCGCGGCTCTCGGACTCCCAGCAGCGCACCGACGTGGAGGTATCGCTCGGTCCAGCCGGGAAGCGGGGCGCCCCAGAGCGCCAAAGCGGTCGGCCCGGCGTAGATGTGGAGCGGCTCCAACCTCGGAAGCAGGTCTCCGCACCGTGCCTCGAGCGACGCGCTGACCGCATCGGCGGGCGCGCGCACGCCGTGGTGCGGCGTGCGCAGATCGGCGGCCCGGAGTCTGCGCGGGCGCAAGCCCGCATCGTGCGCTTCGCTGACCGTGAAGGCGACGTCGGAGAACTCCGGCGGCAGCGGGGATGGCTTCACCCGTCCATCGGAGCCGTCCTCGGTGCGACCCTGTGGCGCTCTCGGCCGAATCGGTGCATTGGTCCGTTCGCCCTGCCCTTGTGGAGGACGGACGCCGACGCCTCACACCGTGTCGAGTGTCCAGGACGCGCCGCGCAAACGGGCGAAGAGGCGGCGGGTCCTGGACTCTCAACGAGAAGGGGCGACCCGAGGGCGAGCCGGGGCAGCGCGAGGGCGAGCCGGGGCAGCGCGAGGCCGAGCCGGGGGCCACGCGAGCGCGAGCCGAGGCCGAGCGGGGTCGGAGCCGGCCGGTCCGACCCCGTTGAGTGTCCAGGACACGCCGCGCCAGGGCGGGCGACCACGGCGGGTCCTGGACTCTCAACGAAAAGGTGGGGGCGGGGCGCCCGGAGCGCGTGAGGGCTAGGCCGCGGCGGGGGCCGCCTCGAGGATCGCCCTCGCCGACGTCGTGCGCCGGCGCGCGACCGCGAGGATCGTCGCGCCGAACGCGAGGACGGTCCAGACGACGAGCCCGGCGAAGGCCGCGCCGATCGCACCCGCTTCGGTGAGCGCGGCCACCATCCCGTTGTACGCGGGGGACGTCGGCATGAGCGCCGCGAGGTCGGCCAGCACGCCCGGCACCGTCGAGACCACGCCGGTCGCGACGGCCAGCACGCCGATGAGCGCCGACGCCCAGCGCCCGGCCCCGCCGAAGACGGCCACCAGCGCCTGGTTGACCGCGGCGAACGCGATGCCCGCGACGACGCTGACGCCGGCGAACGCCCACCACTGGCTCCACTCGTACGATGCCGCTAGCTGCACGACGCCGGCGACGAGGAGACCCTGCGCCGCACCCAGGACCGCCGCGGGGGCGAACCCGCGCAGCGCCAGTAGCACCGACGGCTCTCGCGCCGTCAGCGCGCGCCGCGAGACCGCCTGCAGTGCGACGAACGTCGCGAGCCCGCCGAACCACAGCGCGAGGGTCGACAGCAGCGGGATTGCCGAGGCGCCGAACAGCGACGTGCCGACGCCCTCGGCCTCGACCGGGTTCGCGACGACCTCCGCGAGGCTGGAGGCCTCGGAGTCCGAGTAGGACGGGAGAGCAGCGGATGCCTCGTCCAGGCCGTCCGCGAGCGTCGACGTGCCGTCGGCCAAGGCCGTCACTCCATCGGCGAGCGAGGTCGCCCCTTCGCCCGCCTGGCCGATCCCGCCCGCCAGCTGCGACGCGCCCGACGAGAGCTGACCCGCACCGTCGGCGGACTGCGTCGTTCCGGAGGCGAGCTGGTCGAGGCCGCCGGCGAGCGAGCGCGCGCCGCCCGCAGCCTCGGTGAGCCCCGCGCTGGTCTGCGACATGAGCTCCGAGATGCCCGACGCGGTCCCGGCGGCGTAGCCGTCCGCGTAGCCGGCGCTCGTCGCCGCGGCTCCCGCGTTCTGGGCGGCCGCGCCCGCGGTCGCGGCGGCGGCGCCGACCTGTGTGCAGAGCTCCACCGAGCCGCCCGACGCCACGCACTGCTGGGCGAGCCCGCCGAGCGTCTGCGCGAGGCCCAGCGGACCGTTGGCGGGGTCGTCGTTGCCCAGCAGCAGGGCGAGGGCGAGGGTTTCGTCCGCGGCCGCGCCGGCGTAGCTCGCGGTCGCGTCCGCGGCATCCTGAAGCTCCTGATTGACGACCTGCGCGGCCGCCGTGTCGAGCCCGGCCGCGAGGTCGCGCGCCCCGCCGGCCGCACCTGAGATGCCGCCCGCGATCTGATCCAGGCCGCTCTGCAGGTCGCCGGCTCCCGTCGCGAGACCGTCGGCACCCGACGCCAGCTGCGGCATCCCGTCGGCCAGCTGGGTCGCGCCGTCAGCGGCCTGGCCGGCTCCGTCCGCGAGCTCGTGCGCGCCCGACGCGGCTTCGCCGAGCTGGTCGCCCAGCGTCGTGAAGCCGAGGAAGACGTTCTCGAGGTAGACCTGCGAGAGCTGATCGCCCATGAGGGATGCCGCGGCCGTCGTGACCTGAGCCGTGATGGCGTCGTCGACGATGAGGCTGTCGGGCGGTGTCTGCACCTCGATGGTCGCGCGCTCCGGCGTCTCGCCCGGCTGGGTCGACGTGGCAGCCGCCGAGAAGTTCTCGGGGATCGTCACGACCGCCGCGTAGGTGCCGTCGGCGAGACCCTCCGCCGCATCGTCGGCGTTGGAGATGGTCCAGGTGAGGTTGCTCGGCTGTTCGTCGGAGCCCTCGACGAGACCCGCGGTGAGCTGACGCCCCAGCGGGACGAGCTGGTCGTCGATCGTGACCGCTTCGTCCTCGTTCACGATGGCGGCCTGAAGGCCGTCGAGACGCTCGACGGGGTTGTACAGCGCGGCGACGAGGACGCCGCCGATCACGACGGGCAGCAGGAGCACGCCGATCAGCGTCAGCCAGGTCACGGGCCGGCGCGAGCGCGCGCGTTCGATGTGGAGGGTCATGCGGTCACCTCGGCGACAAGAGAGGAGGAATCGGGGCTGGTCGCGGCGCGCAGCGCGAGCGAACTCACGCCGGACCGGCGGGCATCGGCCAGGAGTGCGAGCGCGGGACCCTCGATCCTCGCGGTCGCGATGACGGTGAGACGAGCGGATGCCGCGTCCGACCGCGCCCGGACGGCGGCCTCGGCATCGCGCAGCAGCGCGGCGGCCTGGTCGCGGTCGGCGGCGTCGAGGGTGTCGAGGCCGTCGATCACGACGAGGGTCGTGCGGCCGCTCAGTGCCCGGCGCAGCTCGCCCACGGGATCGTCCGAGTCGGCGAGGATCGCGACACCGACGTGGGCACGCACCCACGCCGCCCGCTCGGGGAGCAGGTGCCCGGCCACGCGCAGCCGCCCGTCGCTCGGCGCGACGCGGCCGGCGATCGCGAGCCCGAACGCACGGCCGGCACGGGGGTCGCCCGTCGCGATGAGCGTGCCGCCGGGCTCGACGCGGAAGGACGCGCCGTCGAACAGCGTCACGTCGCCCGCCGCGCCGCCGTCGGCGCGGACGGCCACATCCTCACCCACGACCGCGGCGGTCGTGTTCGGCTCGGGCCAGTCGGCCAGGGAGAGCTCGCGCTCGACCGCCTCGCCCTCGATGTCGAAGTGCGGCAGAACCCGCTCGAGCCAGCGAGGCATCCACCACGCCTTCTCACCCAGGAGCGCCATGACGGCCGGCACGAGCGTCATGCGCACGAGGAACGCGTCGACGGCGATGCCCACCGCGAGGCCGAGCGCGATCGGCTTGATCGACGAGTCGCCCTCGGGCACGAAAGCGGCGAACACGGCGAACATGATCACGGCGGCAGCCGTCACGACGCGGGCTGAGGCGGTGAAGCCCGAGCGCACGGCGCCGAGCGCGGTGTCGCGGTCGCTGCGCGTCGCGTGTCCCTTCGTGGCGCGGCGCGCGTGGACGTAGTCCTCCCGCATCCGGCTGACGAGGAAGACCTCGTAGTCCATGGCGAGCCCGAACAGCACTCCCATGAGGATGATCGGCATGAAGCTGATGACCGGACCCTCGCGGGTCACGTGCAGCAGGTCGGCGCCCCAGCCCCATTCGAAGACGGCGGCGACCACGCCGAACGCGGCGAGCACGGACAGCAGGTAGCCGAGGGCGGCCTTGATCGGCACCCAGATCGACCGGAACACGATCATCAGGAGCACGAGCGACAGGCCTACGACGAAGATGCCGAAGGGCAGCAGGGCCGCGCCCAGGCGGTCGGAGATGTCGATGCCGACGGCGGTGAAACCGGTCACCTTGAGGTCGACGCCGTACTGCTCCTCCAGCTCCGGCGCGAGCGCGCGCAGCTCCCGGACGAGGTCGGCGGTCGCCGGGTCGTCGGGTGCCGTCTCCGGCACGATCTGGATGAGCCCGGTGTCGGCCGTCTCGTTCGGGGTCGCGAGCGCGATCTCCTTCACGCCGGGGACCTGCTCGATCTCGTCGGCGAGGTCTGCCATCAGCCCGAGCGGATCCGTCGACGTGACGATGGTCCCCGTCATGATGAGCGGGCCGTTCGCCCCCGCGCCGAAGTGCTCGGCCGTGAGGTCGTAGGCCTGACGCGCCTGGCTCGTCTCGGGCTGCTGGCCCGCGTTGGGCAGTGCGAGTCCGAGGCTCGCCGCGGGGATCGCCATCACGCCCAGCGTGAGGATCACGGCGATGGTGGTCACGATCGGATGCTTCGTGACGAGCATGACCCAGCGGTTCATCTTCTTCGGCGCGGCCGTGGCGACGGGTGCCTCGCTCGCATCCGTCTCCGTCTCAGCCTCGTCGCCGGCGGCGCGTGATCCGCGTCGCCCGACGGGCAGCGCGACACCGCGGTGCTTCGTGGCGTGCCCCCAGCCGGCGACCCGGCCCTTGGCGAAGCCGAGGAGCGCCGGCGTCAGGGTGATGGCCACGACCACGGCGATGGCGACCGCCACGGCCGCGGCGATGCCCATGGTGGTGAGGAACGGGATGCCGGCGAAGCCCAGTCCGATGAGCGCGATGAGCACGGTGACGCCGGCGAACACGACGGCCGAGCCGGCGGTTCCGGTGGCGCGCGCGGCGGACTCCTCGGGCTCCACGCCGGTGCGCACCTGGTCCTGATGTCGCGCGACGATGAAGAGGGCGTAGTCGATGCCGACCGCGAGCCCGAGCATGATCGCGAGCATCGGCGTGGTCGACGAGATCGATGCGAACGCCGTCGACACGTAGATGAGCGCGATCGCGAGACCGACGCCGATGAGCGCGGAGATGAGCGGGAACCACGCGACCGCGACCGAGCGGAACGTCACGATGAGCACGAACAGAGCGATGAGCACGCCGACCGCCTCGATGAGGGACAGCGCGGGAACCGAAGTGGAGAACAGATCGCCGCCCATGGCGACCTGCGAGCCGTCGGGCAGCGTCTCGCCAAGGTCGTCGGCTACCTGCTCGAGAGCGTCCTTGGTCTCGTCGGAGACGTCCGTGGACTGCCCGTCGAACTGCAGGCGGATGATGGCGGCGGACTCGTCGTCCGAGACCATGCCCGTGACCATTTCGCTGAACGGATCGGTGACGGCGATGACGCCGTCGATGTCCTCGAGACGAGCCACCGTGTCGTCGATCTCGGCGGCGTACGGGTCCTGGGTGACCGTCTCGCCGTCGGCGGCGACGATCACGAGCTGCGCGCTCGTGCCGCTGGCCTGCGGAAAGCTGCGGTCGAGCAGCTGGATGCCCTCCTGCGCCTCGGTCCCGGGGATCGAGAAGGAGTTGTCGGTGCCCTTCATGAAGGCCAGCGCGCCGCCGCCGGCGATGCCGAGCAGGAGCACCCAGGCCACGAGCACCCGCCAGGGGTGACGGTAGGACCAACGGCCGAGGGCATACAGCAGGGTGGACACAGCGCCTCCGCGTTCAGGACGGGTTCAAGATTGCGATACAGCGCTGTATCGGATACATGAGTGTATCGTAAGGCGGGTTGCCGTCCTGAAACTGAGTACTGCGTGTGAGACTGGCGAAGGAGGATCTCTTGAGCGACACGAGCGTCACGTCGCCTCGCCGCGAGGCGACGCGGCAGAAGCTGTTGGATGCCGCCGCCCAGGTCTTCGCCGAGGTGGGGCTGGATGCGGCATCCGTCGAAGCCGTCTGCGACCGCGCCGGCTTCACGCGTGGTGCGTTCTACTCGAACTTCGAGACGAAGGACGAGCTGTTCCTCGAACTGGCCGCACGTGTGTCGCGCGAGCGCGTCTCCGCGGTGCGCGCACGGGTCGCCGAGCTCGAGCGCGACGGTGCGTTCGCCGATGTCCCCGCCAACGCCCTCCAGATCGTGCAGCAGGTGCTCGACATGTCGGCGGATGACCGCCTGGGCGTCCTGCTCATGAGCGAGATCCGCATCCACGCGCTGCGCACGCCGGCGCTCGCCGCTGCGTACCTGGCGCAGACCGAAGAGATGCTGGAGAGCGTCGCGCAGATCATCGACGACATCGGGCGCGCCGAGGCGTTCACCTTCCGGCTCGAGCCGCTCGACGCGGCACGCCTCATGCTGACGGTATGGGAGGGCGCGGCCGTGCGGTCGGTCATGGCCGGCGCCGACCAGGCCCAGTTGCAGCGCGCCACGAACGAAGAGCTCGCCCGCGTCGCGCAGCTGCTCATCGAGCCGTCGGGCGACTGAGCGTCCGCCGCCGCACCGATCGGCAGCGGGTCAGATCGCGGCGCCCGCGAGCAAGGCGTGGCAGCGCGCCAGCCGGTCGAGCCACCATTCACGACGGTCAGCGGATGCCTCGTGCCGAGCGAGCAGCTCCGGGTCGGGCGCCACGCGCCCGACCGGCAGCATCCCGCCCACGGGTGCGAGCGGCGGGGTCGTCACGTCGGCGGTGAACAGCGAGGCCGTTCCCAGACCGCAGTCGTAGTCGAGCTCGGGAAGCGCGGCGGCGAGAGCCGCGCCCATGGAGAGCCCGATCGAGGTGTCGAGCGCGCTCGACACGACGGCCGGCAGCCCGGCCTCCGCCACGATCGCCAGCGCTCGCCGCACGCCGCCGAGCGGCTGAGCCTTGACGACGAGGAGGTCTGCGGCACCGGCGCGCGCCACGGCGAGGGGATCCGACGCCTTCCGCACGCTCTCGTCGGCAGCGATCGGGATGCCCATGTACTTCACGCGGCGGCGCAGCTCGGCGAGCTCGTCGACGGCGGCGCACGGCTGCTCGGCGTACTCGAGATCGAACTCGGCAAGCGCGTGCAGCGCCCGCTCGGCCTCATCGACGTTCCAGCCGCCGTTCGCGTCGACGCGCACGCGCCCCTCCGGCCCCATGGCCTCGCGCACCGCGCGCACGCGGTCGACATCGTCCGACAGTCGCTGCCCGCCCTCGGCGACCTTGACCTTCGCCGTGCGACAGCCGTCGAAGCGCGCGAGGACGGAGGGGACGGATGCCGCGGCCACCGCCGGCACCGTCGCGTTGACCGGGATCTCCTGCCGGACGGCGGCGGGCTGCGGCATCCATCCGAAATCTATGGCGGCGGTGAGCCACGTGGCCGCCTCGCGATCGTCGTACTCGGCGAAGGGGGAGAACTCGGTCCAGCCCTCCGGGCCTTCGAACACCAGCGCCTCGCGCACCTCGATGCCGCGGAAGCGCGCGGCGAGGGGCAGTGCGACGACCCGCGCCGAAGCGAGGAGTTCGGATAGAGGCGGGACGGAGTTGCTCACGCGACCCATCATGCCCAGGTCAGAAGTAATACGTCTGGTTCTGCACCGACCGCGCGCCAGAGCGGTTGTTCGCCTCGCCGGCGCTGCGGGCGGCGGCCACCTGCGCCTCGTGACGCGCCTGTGCCTCTTCGTGGCTCAAGGGCTTGCCGAACACGGCGTGCCGGATGCGGGTGAACAGCGAGGGCTTGGCGGTCATGGTGGCCTCCTTCGGGTCATCGTCGCACGGGGCGGGCGGCTCGGCAATCACATTTGTGAACCGCCTCAGCCGATGCGTCCGTCGCCGGGCCGAGCCACCCTCATCCAGGCCCAGCCGTACGCGGGCAGCTCGCACTCCACTCGCCCACGGTCGTCGAGCTCGAAGCGGTCCGGGCCGAAGAGGTTGCTGAGCTGTGTGCCGTCGGGCTCTTCGGCCAGCGACAGCGTCACCCGTGCCGGCTCGTCGGCGAAGTTGTGCAGGGCGATCATGCGCCCGACGTCCGCGCTCACCGAGTGGGCGAGCACCGACGGCGCATCGTGCTCGAGGATCTCGACCTCGCCCCACCCGATCTCGGGGGAGATCCGGTAGCGCGCCGCCAGGCGGCGGATGAAGTGCAGCAGCGACTCCTCGTCGTTGAGCTGAGCCGACGCGTTGACGTGGGCGGGGGAGTACCCGCCTTCGGGCAGCGGTGCTGCCAGTCGCGAGGGAGCCGCCGTGGAGAAGCCGCCGTTGCGGGCGTCGCTCCACTGCATCGGCGTTCGTACGGCGAGGCGCCCGGCGACGTCGGGATTCTCGCCCATTCCGATCTCTTCGCCGTAGAACAGCACCGGGGTGCCCGGAAGCGAGAAGAGCAGGCTGTAGACCATGCGCACGCGGCGTGGATCTCCGCCCAGCATCGGGGGCAGGCGGCGCGTGATCCCTCGACCGAACACGCGCTGTCGCTCGTCGGGTGCGAAGGCCTCGAAGACCTCGTCGCGCTCCTTGTCGGTCAGCTTGTCGAGCGTCAGCTCGTCGTGGTTGCGCACGAAGTTCGCCCACTGCGCCTCGGTCGCGATGGCCGGCCGAGCGCGGAGCGCCTTCGCCAGCGGCCGGGGGTCGGACCGTGCGAGCGAGAGGTACATCGCCTGCATGCCGTTGAAGTCGAACTGGAGGGTGAGCTCCTCGCCCTTGCCGCTGCCGAAGTAGGCGGTCTGCTCGCGGTACGGCAGGTTGACCTCGCCGAGCAGCACGGCCTCCCTGGACCGCCGCCGGAGGAACTGGCGCAGGTCGCGCAGGTACTGGTGCGGATCGGCGAACTCCTTGCCCTCCGGCACCTCGATGAGGAACGGCACGGCGTCCACTCGGAAGCCCGAGATGCCCATCTGCAGCCAGAAGCCGATCGTCTTGGCGATCTCGTCGCGCACGGTCGGGTTGGCGATGTTGAGATCTGGCTGATGGCTGTAGAAGCTGTGCAGGTAGTACTGCCCGGTCTTCTCGTCGAGCTCCCACAGGGTGCTCTCCTCACCGGGGAAGACGGCGTTCACGTTATTCTCGGGCGGCTCGTCGCGCCACACGTAGAAGTCGCGGAAGGGGGACGTCTTCGACCGCCGCGCGGCGACGAACCAGGGGTGCTTGTCGGACGTGTGGTTCACGACGAGGTCGACGATCACGCGCATGCCGTGGTCGCGCGCCGTGCGCACGATCTCCACGAGGTCGCCGTGCGTCCCCAGGCGCGGATCGACGCCGTAGAAGTCGGTCACGTCGTAGCCGTCATCGCGGTCGGCGGTCGGATAGAAAGGCATGAGCCACAGGCACGTCACGCCGAGGTCGGCGAGGTAGTCGATGCGACTGCCGAGACCGGTGAGGTCGCCGATGCCATCGCCGTTGGAGTCGAGGTAGGTCTCGACGTCGAGGCAGTAGACGACGCTCGTCTTCCACCACAGATCGCTCGTGTCGGTGATCTTCACTGGAACCTCCGTAGGGCCGGGAGCAGTTCGGACGCGGCGCGATCGAGGAACGCGTTCTGGTCCTTGCCGACGTGGTGCAGGTAGACGCGGTCGAAGCCGATGCGGGTGAGCTCGGTGATCCGCTGCGCGAGGGCCGCGGCATCCGTGTCCACCAGCACGGCTTTGCGCAGCTCGCCCTCGTCCGGATCGCCGACCGCGGCGTCGAAGTCTTCGGGCTGGTCGAAGTCCCAGGCTCGCGGGGGGCCGATGAGGCCGTTCCGCCATTGATCCTTCGCGAGGGCGAGGGCTGCGGCATCCGTCTCCGCCAGCGACAGGTGGACCTGCAGGACGCACGGTCCTTCTCCGCCGGCCGAGCGGTAGGCCTCGACGACGCGGCGCAGCGATTCCGGGTCCTGGGCGACGGTGGCGAGGCCGTCGACGCGGCCGGCGAGCCAGCCCGCCGTCTCAGCGCTGACCGCCGCACCGAACAGCGGCGGGGGCGCGTCGGGCAGCGACCACACCCGGGCGCGGTGCACGCGCACGTGCCCGTCGTGCGTGACCTCATCGCCCGCGAGCAGGCGCCGAATGACGTCGATGGACTCCTCGAGCCGCGTGTTGCGGTCGTCCTTCGACGGCCAGGGGTCGCCGGTGACGTGCTCGTTCATCGCCTCGCCGCTGCCGAGCGCCGTCCAGAACCGGCCAGGGAACATCTCCTCGAGGGTGGCGATGGCCTGGGCGATCACGACCGGGTGGTAGCGCTGACCGGGGGCATTGACTACGCCGAGGGAGAAGGACGTCGAGGCGAGGGCCGCGCCGAGCCACGACCACGCGAAGCCCGACTCGCCCTGCCGGACTCCCCACGGGGCGAGGTGGTCGGAGCACATCGCTCCGTCGAAGCCGGCGTTCTCTGCGCCGACGACGGAGGTCAGCAGCGCGCTCGGGGGGAGCTGCTCGTGCGAGGCGTGGTATCCGATGAAGACCATCACCCGAGTCTTGAACCGCGGGGTCGCCGGTTCAAGGCACTTGCGGCCTCGCGGAGTGGCCGCCAGCAAACAACGTGACGACAATTACAATGTGTGCTTGCCTATAGTGTGTGTCGCACAGTACAGTGTGAGACATGAGCGAATCCGAGATCCTCGACACGCACCTGCAGGAGCTGCGGCGCGGAACGATCGTGCTGGCCTGCCTCCGGCTGCTCGAGCAGCCGGGGTACGGGTACGGACTGCTCGAGCAGCTGGGGGAGCGCGGCTTCCCCACCGATGCGAACACGCTGTACCCGCTGCTGCGCCGGCTCGAGAAGCAGGGGCATCTCACGAGCGAGTGGAACACCGACGAGGCCCGGCCTCGGAAGTTCTACCGCACCAGCGCCGCGGGAACGCGTCTCGCGGGCGCTCTCACCGACGAGTTCCGCGCGATCGCCACGGCGATCGACGCCCTTTCAGAGGAGGACTGACATGACCAACGCCACACTCATCGACCGCTACGTCGACGCCGCGATGCGCACCGTCCCCGAGGCTCAGCGCACCGATCTGGCCGCCGAGCTGCGCGGTTCGATCGACGACCAGATCGAAGCCCGCGTCGCCGAGGGCCAGGCGCTCGACGAAGCCGAGCGCGCTGTGCTGACCGAGCTCGGCGATCCTGACAAACTCGCCGCCGGATACACCGAGCGGCCGCTCTGGCTGATCGGCCCGCGCTACTACCTGACGTGGTGGCGCCTGCTCAAGCTGCTGTGGGCGATCGTGCCGGCGTGCGCCGCCTTCGGTGTCGCCCTCGCCCAGACACTCGCGGGTGAGGACTTCGGCACGACGGTCGGCGCCGTCGTCTCCGTCACGCTGAGCGTCATCGTGCACATCGGATTCTGGACGACGCTGGTCTTCTTCATCGTCGAGCGCTCCGAGCGCGGAGACGATCCCCGCATCGTCGGGGAATGGACGCCCGACGATCTGCCCGAGATCAGGGAACGGGGCGCGGGCCTCAGCGACCTCGTCGCGTCGCTGGTCTTCCTCGCCCTTGCTGCGGGCGCGGTCCTGTGGGACCACTTCATCGGGTTCGTGTACACCTCGGCGGAGGGCTGGATGCCGTTCCTGTCGCCCGACCTGTGGCCGTGGTGGATCGGCGCGCTGTTCGTGCTGATGGTGCTCGAAGCGCTTCTGGCCATCTCGGTCTATGCCAAGGGCCGGTGGGACGCAGGATCTGCGACCGTCAACGTGTTCCTCAACCTCGTGATCGCCGGCGGTGCACTCTGGCTGCTCGCGCAACAGCAGCTGATCAACCCCGAGTTCTACCCGGCGATCATCCCGGCGGACTCCGCCGACACGGTCAGCACGGTCGTCTCGACTCTCTTCGGCTTCGGAATCATCGCGATCGCCGTATGGGACAGTGTCGACGCCTTCCTCAAGGCGCACCGCTCGCGCTGAATGGAAACGGGGCGGGTGGGATGCCGGAGCCTCCGGCCTCTCACCCGCCCTAGGCTTTTCCCATGCCCCTTCTGGATACTCCGGTGCGCCTCGGCGTGCAGCTGCAGCCGCAGCACGCTCCGTATTCCGCCTTCCGTGACGCCGTCCTCCGGCTCGAAGACCTCGGCGTCGACATCCTCTTCAACTGGGACCACTTCTTCCCGCTGTCGGGCGACCCGGACGGCCTGCACTTCGAGTCGTGGACGATGCTCGCCGCGTGGGCGGAGCAGACCGAGCGCGTCGAGCTCGGGTCACTGGTGAACTGCAACAGCTACCGCAACCCCGATCTGCAGGCCGATATGGCGCGCACCATCGACCACATCTCGGCGAAGGACGGCACCGGCCGCTTCGTCTTCGCCACCGGCTCAGGCTGGTTCGCCCGCGACTACGAGGAGTACGGCTACGAGTTCGGCACCGCCGGCTCGCGGCTCGACGACCTCGCCGAGGGCCTCGCCCGCGTCGAGGCGCGCTGGGAGAAGCTCAACCCCGCGCCGACGCGACGGATCCCCGTCATGATCGGCGGCAAGGGCGAGCAGAAGACCCTGCGGCTCGTGGCCCGGCACGCCGACATCTGGCACAGCTTCGTGCGGCCGGACGAGCTGCCCCACAAGCTCGACGTCATCGAGCGGTGGGCCGAGAAGGAGCAGCGCGACACCTCGAACCTCGTCGTGTCGAATGAGCTGCACCGACGGGACGAGGCATCCGGCGACCAGCTGTACGACGCCGGCGTGCGGCTCTTCACACTCGCGTTCCAGGGTCCCGACTGGGACTACGACCTCGTGAAGTCGTGGCTGCGGTGGCGTGACGCCAAGAACGGCGCATGAGTCGCGGCATCCCGCGCTCTAGGCTGAAGCCCATGGTCTCCGAGCTCTTCGACGAAGACACGTGGATGCCGGCACCCGGCGCATCCGGCTTCACCGACATCACCTCGCACGTGTCGAAGGACGGGCGCATCGCGCGCATCGCGTTCGATCGCCCCGAGGTGCGCAATGCCTTCCGCCCGCACACGGTCGACGAGCTCTACCGGGCGCTCGACGACGCCCGTCAGAACCCGGGCATCGGCGTCATCCTGCTCACGGGCAACGGGCCGAGCCCGAAGGACGGCGGCTGGGCGTTCTGCTCGGGCGGCGACCAGCGCATCCGCGGGCGCGACGGCTACAAGTACTCCGAGACCGACACGGTCACCGACCCGGCGCGCGCCGGGCGGCTGCACATCCTTGAGGTGCAGCGGCTCATCCGGTTCATGCCGAAGGTCGTGATCGCCGTGATCCCGGGGTGGGCTGCCGGCGGCGGCCACTCCCTCCACGTGGTGTGCGACATGTCGATCGCGAGTGCCGAGCACGGCCGCTTCAAGCAGACGGATGCGGATGTCGGATCCTTCGACGCGGGCTACGGCTCGGCGTACTTCGCCCGGCAGATCGGGCAGAAGTTCGCCCGCGAGGTCTTCTTCCTCGCGGAGGAGTACTCGGCGCAGCGCGCGTACGAGATGGGGGCCGTGAACCGTGTGGTGCCGCACGCCGAACTCGAGCGCGAGGCGATCGCGATGGCGCGGACGATCCTCACGAAGTCGCCGACCGCGATCCGCATGCTGAAGTTCGCGTTCAACGCCGTCGACGACGGCCTGGTCGGCCAACAGGTGTTCGCGGGCGAGGCGACCCGGCTCGCCTACGGCACCGACGAAGGGGTCGAGGGGCGCGATGCGTTCCTCGAGAAGCGCGACCCCGACTGGTCGCCGTATCCGTGGCAGTACTGAGCCGATGAAGCTCGAGCCCGTCACCGGCGACGATCCGCGCGACGTTCTCCGCGCGCTGAAGAGCGCCCTGCACGGCGCCGGCCCTGCTCTCGGTCTCGGCCTGGTGAGCGAGCTTCCCGGCGAGGTGCGTCCGGGAACCGCCGTGGTGGTGACGACGTCGGGCTCCACCGGCGTGCCCAAGAGCGTGGTCCTCAGCCGCGACGCGCTCACCGCCAGCGCGCTGGCCACCGCCGACCGGGTGGGCGAGGGCGCGTGGCTGCTCGCGCTCCCGGCGAGCTACGTCGCGGGCATGCAGGTGCTCGTGCGTTCGATCGTCGCCGATCGCGAGCCGGCGATCCTCAGCGGCTCCTTCACGCCGCAGTCCTTCACCGCAGCGGCGTCCATGATGGCTTCGAGTGATCGGGGCCAGCGCATCCCGACCTATACGTCGCTCGTCCCGGCACAGCTGTCACGCCTGCTCGACGCCGCCGACGAGGACCGAACGGTGCTGACCGCTTTGCGCTCGTTCGAGACCATACTCGTGGGCGGGCAGGCGCTGCCGCCGGTGACCCTCGAGCGAGCCGAGACCGCGGGTGCGCGCATCGTCCGCACGTACGGGTCCACCGAGACCTCCGGCGGCTGCGTGTACGACGGGGTGCCGCTCCGCGGGGTGAACCTTCGGGTGCTGCGCGGCGAGGTGCAGGTTTCGGGCCCCGTGTTGGCCGAGGGATACCTCGGTAATGGAGAGCTGACGGATGCCGCGTTCCCCCGCTCGCCCGATGGCACGCGGTGGTATCGCACCGGCGACGCGGGTCTTCTGGAAGACGGCGTCCTGCGTGTCCGCGGACGGATCGACAACGTCATCGTCTCCGGCGGGGTGAACGTCTCCCTCGACCGTGTCGAGCGGATCGTCCGCACCGTGGCCGGCCTGACCGACGCGGTGGTCGTCGGCGTGCCCGACGAGCGCTGGGGCGAGGCATCCGTCGTCGTCGCGACCAGGGGCGAGTCGCTGCGGCGGAGCGAGTCGATCCAGCTCGAGGAAGCCCGCGCCGCCGTGAAGGAGGCGATCGGAGCCCACGCGCGCCCGGCGCGGCTGGTGCTGGTCGACGAGCTGGCGACGCTGCCCTCGGGCAAGCCCGACCGCGAGGCCATCCGCCGCGCGGTCGCTGCCCTCCACTGACCTCGGCTCCCCCCTCAGGTCGTTGAGCGAGGAGCGGAGCGACGAGACGAAACGCGGTGGCTCCGCGAGGGGCGTTTCGTCTCGCTTCGCTCGCTCAACGACCGGGGGGTCGGGTGTCCACAACCCGGCGCCGCCTCGTGACGGCCCGGCGCGCGGCCCTCTAGGATGACGACTCGTGGCAGGAACTTCCAGCAAGAAGCGCAAGCACCCCGGACCCAAGAAGCAGCCCCCGCGCGGCAACCCGCAGAAGCCGCGTCAGTCGGGCGACCCCCGTGCCGTCGAGCCGGCGACCGCGCGCGACTGGATCGGCGCCGCGCGCCTGCGCACGCTGCCCCTCGCGATCAGCCCGGTCATCATCGGCACCGCCGCCGCGATCCTCGTCGCCGACGTCTTCCACTGGGTGATCGCTCTCTTCTGCCTCATCGTGTCGGTGTCGCTGCAGATCGGCGTGAACTACGCCAACGACTACAGCGACGGCATCCGCGGCACCGACGACCACCGCGTGGGGCCGGCCCGCCTCACGGCCTCGCGCAAGGTGAAGCCGCGGGTCGTGCTGGCCGTGGCGCTCGTCTTCTTCGCCATCGCCGCCGTGGCGGGACTCGCGCTCACGATCCGCACGCAGCAGTGGTGGTTCCTCGCCGTGGGCGCCCTGTGCATCCTCGCCGCGTGGTTCTACACCGGCGGCAAGCGGCCGTACGGCTACTACGGCCTCGGTGAGCTCTTCGTGTTCGTGTTCTTCGGTCTCGTCGCCACCCTCGGGACGACGTGGGTGCAGGCGTTCGCCCTGCCCCAGGAGGCGTGGTTCGGCGCGGTCGCCGCGGGTCTGCTGGCGTGCGCCGTGCTGCTCGCGAACAACCTCCGCGACATCGACCAGGACCGCGCCGCGGGCAAGCGCACCCTCACGACACTCATCGGGCGCACCGCCACGCGCTGGCTGTTCACGATCTTCGTGCTCGTGCCGTTCGTCATCGCCGCGTACCTCGCGCTCTTCTACCCCATCGCGTGGCTGTCGCTGCTGGTGCTGCTGGCGGCGATCCCGGCCATCCTCATCGTGTGGACGTACCGGGACCCGCGCGAGCTCGTGGTCGCCCTCGGCCTGACGTCGCTGACGTCGATCGCCTACGCCGCGTTCCTCGCGTGGGCGTTCATCGGCTGAGCGCTCGCCGCGCGGCGGCCCGGATCAGTCGGCGGAGCGGGACTCGGAGGAGCCGGTCGCGGCATCCTCCACGTCCTCGTCCTTCACCGCACGCTCAGCGCGCACCCGATCACGGCGCTCGGCCAGGCCCGTGGTCATCTCATCGAGCGGCCTGCGCAGGAAGATCATCGACAGGCTCAAGCCGATGAGCGCGGCGAAGATGGCGGCGAGCCAGTAGTACTCGCGCATGATCGGCAGCAGCATGAGCAGGCCGAACGGCACGAGGAAGGCGAGGAGCCGCAGCACCGTGTAGACGAGGGCAGAGCGGGATTTCACCCGACCATCGTAATCGAGCGCGCCGTGCGGACCGGCGGGCACCCCGTCCGGAGAAGACGGTTCGGTCACGACCGGGCCGCGGCGCGTCCTGCTCGCCTAGGATGGAGGGCATGACACGGGCCCTGCTCATCCTGGCCCTGGTGGCGACGGCTTTCTGGGTCTATACGATCGTGGACTGCGCGGTGCAGCCTCCCACGCGGCACCGCGGTGTGAGCAAGCCCATCTGGATCCTGATCGTGGTGCTGATCCCCGTCCTGGGCGGCGTCCTCTGGCTGCTGGTCGGTCGCACCCGTCGCGCCGCGATCGCCGCACGGCGCGCCCCCGACGACGATCCCGAGTTCCTCGGGCGCCTCGGCGCAGTGAGTGACCAGGACGAGCGCATCCGCCGTCTCGAGGAAGAGCTCGCGCAGCTCGACGCCGAAGACGACGACCCCCGCTGGGGCATCGACGGACCCGCTGCCGCAGCCGGCCCGACCGCCCCCGGCACAGCGCCGGGTGCTGTGACGCCCTCGCCCGACGCCCCCGCCGACCCGCCCGTCCGCCCGTCCGACGAAGGTGACGAGCGCGGCCAGCGCGGAGCCGTCAGCTGACGTGAGCACCGGCAGAAGCGGACTCGCCTCCGCTGCCACCGATGCCGCCGCGGCACTGCTCTGCCGACTCGTCGAACTCGGCGTCGAGCACGTGGTGCTCAGCCCCGGCTCACGCTCCCAGGCGCTCGCCCTCGTGGCGGCCGAACTCGAGCGCCGCGATGCGCTGCGCCTGCACGTCCGCGTCGACGAGCGCGTCGCGGGCTTCACGGCGCTCGGGATCGGACGAGAGTCGCGGATGCCGGCTGCCGTGATCTGCACCTCCGGCACGGCGGTGGCCAACCTGCTGCCCGCCGCGCTCGAGGCTCACCACGCCGGCGTGCCGCTGCTGCTGCTCACGGCCGACCGGCCGCCCGAGCTGCGCGGCGTCGGGGCGAACCAGACCACGCGGCAGCCCGGCATGTTCTCGCCGAGCGTCCGCTACGAGGCCGATCTGCCGGTGCCCGAGGGCAGCGATGCCGACGGCGACGAGGAGCAGAGCGTCATCCTGCGTCGCGTCGCCGAGGAGGCCGTCGCAGCCGCTCTCGGCGCAGGGCTGCGTTCAGCCGGGCCGGTGCACCTCAATCTTCCCTACCGCGAACCGCTCGCGGGTGACCTGCCCGCCTGGTTCGGCGTGCCCACGGCGGAGCTCGCGGCGACGGTCGACGACGACCCCGACGGCCCGCCCGTGCCCGATCAGGCTGGCGAGGACGAGGCATCCGGTGCGCTCTATCAGGGTGGCGGGGGCATCGGGGTCTCCGACGTGCCGGACGATCCCGAGGAGCAGCCCTTCCTCCTCACCCGCGGGCCGCGCACGGTGGTCGTCGCCGGATCCGACGCCGGACCCGACGCCGAGGTGCTCGCGCACGCCGGCGGCTGGCCCCTCATCGCCGAGATCGTCAGCGGAGCACGCTTCGGCCGCTACCTCGTCCACGGGTACCGGGCGCTGCTGCGCGATCCCGAGCTCGGCGGCCGCGTGGAGCGCGTCGTCGTCCTGGGGCATCCCACCCTCAGCCGCGAGGTCGCCGCCCTGCTCTCCGACCCCGAGGTCGAGGTCGTCGCGCTCCGTGGGCCGGGGGAGCCCCTCAACCTCAACGGCGCGACCACGGCCGTCGACACCGTCGCCGTCGCCACCGGAGACGCCGATCGGAAGTGGCTCGGGGCGTGGCTGCAGGCGTCGCGCGAGGCATCCGTCGATCTCGCTCCGCCGCCTCCCGACGCCGAGGGGCTGGTCTCCGCCGTCCCCGAGGAGCGGCTCGGCGCGATCGCCGCCGAGCTCGCCGCGGTCCGGACACCGGTCGACCGCGCCGTGCTGGTCGACGCGGTCTGGCGCGCGACGTGGCCCCACGACCGGCTCGTGTTCGGCTCCTCGCGCCTGGTCCGCGTGGCCGACGGCGTCCTCGGCGGCAAGAAGGTGCCGGTGCACGCGAACCGCGGCCTCGCGGGCATCGACGGCACGGTCGCCACCGCGACGGGCATCGCCATCGCCAGCCAGACCGCGGGCCGGGCGGGCATCACGCGCGTACTGCTCGGCGACCTGGCCCTGCTGCATGACGTCGGGGCGCTGCTCCTTCCACCCGGCGAGCCCGAGCCGCGCATCCAGGTGATCGTGGGCAACGACGGAGGCGGCACGATCTTCGACGGCCTCGAAGTCGCCGGGGTGGCCGGCTCCGAGGCGATGAACCGCGTGCTGTACACGCCGCACTCCGTGCGGCTCGAGCATCTCGCGCTCGCGTACGGGTGGGAGTACCAGCGCGTGACGACCCGCGTCGCTCTCGACCAGGCGCTGACCTCGCCGGTCGGCGGGCGCCAGCTCATCGAGGTTCCGCTCGCGCGCTAGCCGCGGCGTCCGCTCTCCTGACTTCGCACCGCCGCGTGCGCGCACCCGCCGGGGTGGGCATGATGGGCACATGATCGCGAAGAGTCAGAAGCACTGGACCGGCGACGTCACGGAGCTGCTCCGTGTGCGGGAGGGCTTCCGGCTCGCCGACGTGGACGCGCAGGCGACACCGGGGTACGAGCGCGACAAGATTCAGGCGGCCGAGGATCTGGCCGCCGGCTCGACGCAGCTCGACGAGTACCAGGAGCGCCTCTTCGCCCGGAGCCGCGTCGACGCGACGAACGCCGCCGTGCTGCTGGTGCTGCAGGCGATGGACTCGGCAGGGAAGGGCGGAATCGTCCGCCACGTCGTGGGATCCGTCGACCCGCAGGGGGTCGCGATCACGGCGTTCAAGAAGCCCACGCCGGAGGAGCTCGAGCACGACTTCCTGTGGCGCGTCGCGAAGCGTGTGCCCGAGCCGGGCATCATCGGGGTCTTCGACCGCTCGCACTATGAGGACGTCCTCATCGGCCGGGTGCGCGAGCTCGCCCCGCCTGACGAGATCGAGCGGCGCTACGGAGCGATCAACACCTTCGAGGAGCAGCTCGTCAAGGGCGGGACGCGCGTCGTCAAGGTGATGCTGCACATCTCATCCGACGAGCAGAAGGAGCGGCTCACCGAGCGGCTCGACCGTCCTGACAAGCACTGGAAGTACAACCCCGGCGACGTCGACGAGCGGCAGCTGTGGCCGAAGTACATGGACGCCTACCAGCTGGTGTTCGAGCGCACGTCGACCGATCACGCCCCCTGGTTCGTCGTTCCCGCCAACCGCAAGTGGTACGCGCGCCTCGCCGTGCAGAATCTGCTCCTCGAAGCTCTCGAGCAGATCGATCCGCAGTGGCCGAAGGCGACCTTCGACGTCGAGGCCGAGAAGAAGCGCCTCGCTCTGACCTGACCTGGTCCGCGGGTCAGCGCGGCACCATGCCCCGCGCCGCCCAGGCGGTGGCCGTCACCGTGAACGGCCCGGCAGGCATCAGCCCGGCGCACCGCGAGCGCACGAGCACGCGCTGCTCCTCCGGCAGCGCCTGCAGTTGCTTGCCGGCGGGGGAGACCCCGAGCGTGTACGGCTCCCACCACTCGTCGAACCCCGCGTAGGAGACGTCGACACACAGCTCCGTCTCCTCGACCCCGGCGCACCCGGCGCCGCGCAGCAGAGCGCCGAGGTCGCCCGCCGCGGCGCCCGCACGGTCGGTCTCATCGTCGATGCCGTCGGCCACCTCCGACAGTGCCGAGAAGAACGCCGACTGCGGGGCCCGCTGACCCGAGAAGTCCCACACGCACGCCGCCACCACGCCTCCGGGCCGCGTGACCCGGACCATCTCGCGGGCACCGGCCGCGGCATCCGTCATGAAGTGCACCACGAGCGAGGCCAGCGTCGCGTCGAACGTGTCGTCGTCGAAGGGCAGCGCCTCGGCCTTGCCGTGGCGCACGTCCGCCCACGGGTGACGCTCGTGTGCCGCCGCGACGAAGCTCTCGGAGGGGTCGACGCCGGCGACGTCGTCGGGGCCGAACCGCCGTGACAGCACGCCGAGCAATGCGCCCGGACCGCAGCCGACATCGAGCGAGCGGCCGTGCTCGGGCGGCCGCGCCCAGTCGGCGAAGGTCTCGGCCAGCGGCACAGAGTAGCGCCCCATGAACCGGTCGTACGCTTCGGCCGCGACATCGAACGACATGCCCGCAGTCTAGATCCGCGTTGTGGATGCGGTATAGATGGGTATCCGATCAGGTAGTTGATCTGGTACAGTACTTGACATGACAAAGGACGACGCGTTCGCAGCCGATCTGCTGCGCGGGCACACCGACACGATCGTGCTCGGCGTGCTGCGGCGCGGTGACCAGTACGGCTTCGAGATCTACAAGACGATCCGCGACGCGACCGGCGGCGACTACGAGATCAAAGAGGCCACGCTCTACGCCACCTACCGGCGCCTCGAGAAAGACGGACTCGTCGAGTCGTACTGGGGCGACGAGACGCAGGGGGGCCGGCGCAAGTACTACCGGATCACCGACGCCGGCCGCGCGGTCTTCAGCAACAACGTCGCGGCGTGGAACGCCACCCGCCGCATCATCGACTCGCTTCTCGACGTGAAGGGCACGGAGAAATGACAGAGAACACCGACATCCATCGCCTCCTCGACGAGGCGTTCCGGGGCGTCGACATGACCCCTGACGCACAGGACCTCAAGGAGGAGGTGCGCGCGAACCTCCTCGCCCGCGCCGCCGAGCTGGAGGAGGCGGGCCGCACGCCGGCCGACGCCGCCCGGCAGGCGGTCGCGGAGCTGGGCGACGTGCGCGAATTGGTGGACGAGTCGACGGATGCCGCGGCCTCGGTGCATCGTGAGGACTACGCCGCCCTGCAGCAGCGCTACCGCGTGAAGCCGAAGGTCGGCTATGTCGTGCGCGCCGTGGTCTGGTCGCTCGCGGCGATCGTGGGCATCGTGCTCGGTGTGCTCGGGGCGACCGGGGTCATCCCGCTCGTCGTGGGCCCGATCATCGGCCTGTTCGGGATGGCGTCGACCGGCCTCGGACTCCTCGTCGGCGACACGCTCTCCCAGGAGACGACGACCAACCACCCGATGCCCGAGAACCGCGCCGGCAGCTTCGCCGGGGCGACCTTCCTCGCCGCCTACGGCATCGCGTTCGGGTTCATGGTCGCCGTCGGCGCGCTTCCGGTCTGGTGCGTCGTGTTCGCGGCGCTGGGCGTGATCGCGTCGATCATCCTGTTCGCGTTCCTCGGTGCGAGCCAGACGAACCGTCACAAGGCGTGGACCCGCCAGGCGCTCGCTCGCGAGCCCGCGAACCGGTTCGAGCGCGAGCCCGAGACCGCCGCGCGCTTCGGCATCTACACGGTCGCGATCTGGATCGTCACGTTCGCCGTGGTCGCGGTGCTCGTCTTCACCGTGGGCTGGTGGTGGGCGCCGGTGGCGTTCGCCGGCGGCTTCGCGGCGATGATGCTCGTCCTCGCGCGGATGCTCTTCGGCCCCGACACGAAGTCCTGACCCGTGCCTGTTCACTCCCGTCTCGCGCTCCTCGTGCCCGTCGGCGCGATCCTGTTCACGGTCTCCTGGCTCGTGCTCGGCGCGATCAGCCCGGGCTACGAGTTGTTCGGCACCGTCATCGCCCCGTACTCGTGGGTCAGTCAGCCCGTGAGCGGGCTCGGGCTGGGCGTCACCGGGCCGTGGATGAACGGCGCCTTCATCGTCGGCGGGATCCTGGTCCTGGTCGGCACGCTCGCGTCGGCCGGCGTCTGGCGCAGCCTCGGCCGGCGCGGCATCGCCGCGGCCGTGCTCATGTCGCTGATGGGCGTGGGGATGATCGCATGCGGCGCGTTCACGCTCGAGGCGATGATGCTGCACCTGCTCGGCTTCCTCCTCGCGATCCCGCTGCCCGCGGTCGGCTTCATCTTCGCCGGAGGCTCCCTGCGGAAGCTCGACCGCGCGCTCGCTCGCGTGGCCCTGGGCGGCGGCGTCGTCACGCTGCTGCTCTTCGCCATCTTCATGGCGACGTTCGACGCGAGCGGTGCGGGCGGGAACGAGGGAATGGCCGGGCTCGTCCAGCGACTGCTGATCGTCGTCGCGATGAGCACCCAGTCGATCCTCGTCGTCGGTGTCGCGCGCCGCTCGGCCGCGGTCGACCGGCCCGTCGTCGCAACGCGGTCGTCGGCCTGACGCCAGCTGGCTGACGGCAACTGCCCGAGCGCGCTCAGGCGAGGGCGTCGACGATCGGGCGGAACTTCACCCGGGTCTCGAGCAGCTCCGTCTCGGGGTCGCTGCCCGCCACGATGCCCGCACCCGCGTGGGCAACGACCGGGATGGTGTCGCTGTACTCGGCGAAGCGCCGAGCAGGCTCTGCGCCGATCTGCGCGCACCGCAGCGCGATCGCCCACTCGCCGTCGCCGTTCGCATCGACCCACCCGACCGGACCGGCATAGCGACGTCGGTCGAAGGGCTCGAGCCTGCGGATGACCTCGAGCGCGGCATCCGTCGGCGTTCCGGCCACCGCCGCAGTCGGGTGCAGGGCCGCGACGAGGTCGAGCGCCGAGGCGTGGTCGGCGATCTCGCCGGCGACGTCGGTCGCGAGGTGCCACAGGTTCGGCAGCTCGAGCGCGAACGGCTCGTCGTCGGCGCGTACGGAGCTGACGTGCGGGGCGAGCGCGTCGAGCACGCTCTGCACGGCGTACTGGTGCTCGTCGAGGTCTTTCCCGCTGTGGGAGAGGCGGAAGGATGCCGCGGCGTCGTCGTCTGCGTCGGCGCCGCGCGGGAACGTCCCGGCCAGCACGCGGGCGGTCACCTCCCCGCCCGACACGGTCACGAGCGTCTCGGGGCTCGCGCCGATCAGGCCGTCGACGGCGAAGGTCCACGTGTCGAGGTAGCCGGTGGACAGCGCGCGCACGAGTCGTCGCAGGTCGGATCCGGCGGGCACCGTGCCCACGAGGTCGCGGGCGAGCACGACCTTGCCCACCTCGCCGGCGGCGATGGCGTCGAGTCCGGCGCGCACGGCGGCCTGATACCCCTCGGGGTCGAGCGCGCCGGGGCCGAGCGTGGCCGACCAGTACGGGCCGTACGGCACCGGCTGCGCAGGCGGGTCGGTGAGCGAGCCCACCGAGGATCGGATGCGGGTGAGCCACGTTCGCCCGCCGCGCCGCCCGATGACAGCCTGCGGGATGATCAGACGGCTCGACGCTGCCGACCGCCTGTCGAACACGAGGGCGCCGAAGGCGACGAGACCCGTTCCGTGGAGGCCGACGGGATCATCGATCTCGGCGTCGGCGCATGTCGCGCGCCACCAGTCGGCCGGGCTCGGCTGCGAGGCGCCCGGCAACGCACCGCCGGGCACGGCATCGCCGGCCCCGCCTGTCTCGAAGCCGCCGACCTGACCGATGCCGACGATTCCCTCGCCCCGGCGCAGCCAGGCAAGCGGTGAATCCGCATCGGCGTACGACAGCAGATCGTCGACGGCCGCGATCTCACGGGTCTCGACCACCAGCTTCGGCAGGCGGAGCGGAGAGGTCACACGACAAGCCTAGACTCGCCACGTGACCGACGACGCCGTCTCCGAACGCCCCGCTCCGGGCACCCGCCTGCTCTTCCGCTGGCGCAAATGGGACGGCGGACCCCACTGGGTGCACGAGTGCGTGTACCTCGGCTGCGACCGCTGGGGCGACTGGTTCGGCCAGCTGCCGGGCTGGGACAGCTCCCGACCCGGCCGTGTCTTCGAGCCGGAGCATCCGAACGTCACCCTGCTCCCGCCGAGCGGTGACTACGCCTACACGCACAACGCGGCGCCGCATCACACCCGCGTCTACATCGACATCGCGTGGGACCTCCGCTGGCAGGGCAGCGAGCCCACCGGCATCGACATGGACCTCGACGTCGTCGAGCGGACCGACCGCGGCGTCTACATCGACGACGAGGACGAGTGGGACGAGCACCGCGTCGCGTACGACTACCCGATCGACCTCGTCCAGCGACTGGAGGCGCTCGCCGCCGAGCTCGAGCAGCAGGTCCTCCAGCGCACCCCGCCGTTCGACGAGGCGACGGCGGAGGACTGGCTCCGCCGTCTCGCCGAGCTCGGCCTGGAGTGACTCCGGCCGCCCCCTACCCGCCCGCCGCCTAGACTCGACGGGTGGCGTCCCACCCCTCCGAGAACGAGCCGAACCGCGCCGACCTGCACAAGGACCCGTCGCGCGTCAGCGGCATGTTCGACCAGGTGGCGCCGGCCTACGACCGCACCAACACCGTGCTGAGCATGGGCAACGACCGCTTCTGGCGGGCGGCGACCACCCGGACGGTCGCGCCACGGCCGGGCCAGCGCATCCTCGATCTGGCCGCCGGCACCGGCGCGTCGAGCGTCGCCCTCGCCCGCAGCGGCGCGGACGTCGTCGCGGCCGACTTCTCGCCGGGGATGATCGCCGAAGGGCGGCGCCGGCATGGCGGCATCCCGAACCTGTCCTTCGTCCAGGCGGACGCGACCGACCTGCCGTTCGACGACGAGGAGTTCGACACGGTGACGATGTCGTTCGGGCTGCGCAACGTGAACGAGCCGCAGAAGGCGCTCGCCGAGCTGCTGCGGGTCACGCGGGCCGGCGGCCGGCTCGTGATCTGCGAGTTCTCGCATCCGCCGTCGCCCGTCTTCAACGGGCTTTATCGCTTCTACAACGACCGCGTGCTTCCGGTGGTCGCCAAGACGGTCAGCTCGAACGCCGAGGCGTACGACTACCTCAACGAGTCGATCCGCGACTGGCCCGACCAGCGCACGCTCGCGACGTGGATCCGCGAGGCGGGATGGACGGATGTCGCGCACCGCAATCTCTCGATGGGCATCGTCGCCCTGCACCGCGCCACGAAGCCGACCCCCGCCCCCGCCGGCCGTTGAGCGCGCGGCGCTCGGCCGAACACAGCCCCGGTAGGCTGGGGACGTGACTCCCTCAGCGCCGGGCTCGCGCATCGCGGGCAAGCTGGGCCTCACCGACCGCGTCTTCGCGGGACCGAGGTCTCGCAAGCTCTTCTCCGCGGTCGAGGCGGGCCTGAAGCGCGTGGACGACGCGCTTGAGCGTGAGCTGCGCGTCGCCGACTCGCTCGCCGACGCCACCAGCCGGTATCTCTACGAGGCCGGCGGCAAGCGCGTCCGCCCCATGCTCGCCCTCCTCACGGCTCAGCTCGGCGACGGCGCGACCGATCGCGTCATCGACGGGGCGACCGCGCTCGAGATGACCCACCTCGGCTCGCTGTATCACGACGATGTGATGGATGCCGCGGACAAGCGCCGCGGAGTGCCCAGCGCCCACGCGATCTGGGGCAACAGCATCGCGATCCTCACCGGCGACATCCTCTTCTCCCGGGCGAGCCAGATCATGGCGCGGTACGGCGATGCCGCCATCAAGCTCCAGGCCGACACCTTCGAGCGGCTCGTGCTCGGCCAGATGCACGAGACCGTCGGCCCGCAGGAGGGCGACGACCCGGTCGACTTCTACCTGCGGGTGCTGTCCGACAAGACCGGCTCGCTCATCGCCGCCGCCGCGCAGGCGGGGGTCATCTTCTCGAACGGGCCGAGCGAGTTCGAGGCGCCGATGGTGACGTTCGGCGAGAAGGCGGGCGTCGCCTTCCAGCTGCTCGACGACGTCATCGACCTCTCCGCCGACCCCGACGAGACCGGCAAGGTGCCCGGCACCGACCTGCGTGCGGGCGTGCCCACCATGCCCTACCTCGTCCTCGGGCAGCGCACCGACGCCGGGGCGATCGCCCTGCGCCAGGAGATCGACGACGGCGTCGCCCGCATCTCCGACGGCGCCGACCCCGCGATCCTCGACGACGCTCTCGCCGAGCTGCGCGAGCACGAGGCGACGCAGGCGACTCTCGACCTCGCCAACGCGTGGTCGCGAGAAGCCGTGGATGCGCTGGAGCCCCTTCCCGACGGCCCTGTGCGCGAGGGGCTGACGCGATTCGCGCAGGCCGTCGCCGACCGCTCGAGCTGAGGCCCGACCCCGTTTCGTCGCTTCGCTCGCTCAACGAGCGAGGCACCCTGAAAGGATCACCATGACCAAGCTCCGACTGGCGATCGTCGGCGCGGGCCCGGCAGGCATCTACGCGGCCGACATCCTGCTCAAGGCCGAGCGCAAGTTCGACGTCTCGATCGATCTCTTCGAGCAGCTCCCCGCTCCCTACGGCCTGGTTCGGTACGGCGTGGCCCCGGACCACCCGCGCATCAAGGGCATCATCACGGCGTTGCGCGAGGTGCTCGACCGAGGCGACATCCGCCTGTTCGGCAATGTGCGCTTCGGCGAGGACATCACGCTCGACGACCTCAAGCACCACTACAACGCGGTGATCTTCGCTACCGGTGCGGTGCGCGACACCGGCCTCGACATCCCCGGTATCGACGCGACGGGTTCGTACGGCGCCGCCGACTTCGTGAGCTGGTTCGACGGTCACCCCGACGTGCCGCGCGAGTGGCCGCTCGACGCGGAATCGGTCGCCGTCATCGGCAACGGCAACGTCGCGCTCGACATCGCGCGCATGCTCGCCAAGCACGCCGAAGACCTCCTGCCCACCGAGATCCCCGACAACGTCCACGCGGGCCTCGTGGCCAGCCCCGTCACCGACGTGCATGTCTTCGGTCGTCGCGGGCCGGCTCAGGTGAAGTTCACGCCGCTCGAGCTGCGCGAGCTCGGTGAGCTGCGCGACGTCGACATGGTGGTCTACGACGAGGACTTCGACTACGACGACGCGTCGAAGGCCGCGATCGCCAGCAACAAGCAGGTCATGGTCATCGATCGCGTGCTGCAGTCGTGGCGGAAGCGCCCTTCGGTCAACAACGCCGGGGGCGAGGCATCCCGTCGCCTGCATCTGCACTTCTACGCCAAGCCGCTGGAAGTGGTGAAGGATGCCGAGGGCCGCGTCAGCGCGTTCCGCTACGAGCGCACGCGCCCCGACGGCGAGGGCGGGGTCGTCGGCACGGGCGAGGTGCGCGAGGTGGCGATCCAGGCGATCTACCGCGCCGTCGGCTACTTCGGCTCGCCGCTGCCCGGCGTGCCCTTCGACAAGCGCCACGGAGTGATCCCGAATCACGAGGGCCAGGTGCTGCGTCGCGAGTCCAACGAGCGCGTGCCCGGCGTCTACGCGACGGGGTGGATCAAGCGCGGCCCGGTGGGCCTGATCGGCCACACCAAGTCCGACGCGATGGAGACCGTGCGGCATCTCATCAACGACCAGGGCTCGTGGTGGCAGCCGGCCGACCCGTCCGAGGACGCGATCCCTGCGCTCCTCGCGTCGCGCGGCGTGATCTGGACCGACCTCGACGGCTGGCACCGCCTTGACGAGCACGAGATGGCGCTCGGCGCGCCGCACGGCCGCGCCCGCGTCAAGGTCGTTCCTCGTGACGAGATGGTGACCATCTCGCGCGACTGAGGCGCAGCCGGGCGGTCGTCCCCGGTGAGGGCCGCCCGCCTGGATAGGCTCGGGTCATGGCGGGCGAGTGGCAGACCGACGTCCTCGGGAAGCCGTTCGAGCAGCTCGCGCTCGATCTCGGCGTCGAGGATGAGGACGGACCGCTCTCGGCGACGCTCGTCCGGCTCCTGCCGAATCCGGTCGTGGCGGTGCTGCAGCCCCTGCGCGACGTCGACGTGCTCTACGTGCACGGCTGGTCGGACTTCTTCTTCCAGGCCGACCTCGCCCGATTCTGGACCGGCCTCGGCGCCCGCTTCCACGCCCTCGATCTGCACGGTTACGGCCGAAGCCTGCGTCCCGACGACGCGCCCGGCTACATCGATGCGCTCGACGACTACGACGCCGACATCGAGGCGGCGCTCGCGGCGATGGGGCATGGGACGGATGCCGCGCCCCGCCGTCGGCTGGTGCTCCTCGGCCACTCGACCGGCGGGCTCACCCTGACGCTGTGGGCGGCGCGCCACCCGGGGCGTACGAGCGCACTCGTGCTCAACAGTCCTTGGCTCGAGTTCCAGTTCGGGGCGGTCGGACGCCAGGCGATCGCTCCGCTCGTGAGCGCCCGCGCCCGGATTGATCCGCGAGGCCATCAGCCGGCCGTCGACCTCGGCTTCTACACGCGAGCGCAGACCGAGCTGGGAGTGCTGCCCCTCGCCCTCGATCGGGCCGACTGGCGACCGGAGCGCGGGTTCCCCACGCGACCCGCCTGGCTGGCGGCGATCCTCGACGGCCACCGGCGGGTCGCCGCGGGTGTGGACGTCGGGTGTCCCGCCCTCGTGCTGCTGTCCACCCGCTCGACGCCCCCGCTCGCCTGGAACGAGACCATGACGTCGACGGACTCGGTGATCGTCGTCGACGACATCGCCAAGAGCGCGACGCGGATCGGCAGGCTCGTCACGATCGGGCGGATCGACGGCGCGATCCACGACGTGTTCCTGTCGCGTCCGGACGCTCGTAGCTCGGCGTATCGGACGCTGGAGCGGTGGATGCGGGCGCTGTGACATCCGGTGTGATTCGCAGCGGCCGGTGGTTGCGCCAAGCCTCGCGGTACGTCCAGAAGCCGTAGCGCGCGAAGCCGACTATCAGCAGCGCGCCCGCGATGGCGCCGGCGGCGATGGCCCAGCCGATCGTGCCGCCCGCCGTCAGGATCACGCTTCCGATCAGCAGGCCGACGACGCACGCGTTCACCACGATGATCAGGATGAACGAGCTGCCGAACAGGTGGCTGAAGCTGCGCGCGCGCAGGAACGAGTAGGTGCGCTGGGATCCGGGCTGGTCGTCGGCGATCGCCGCGAGGAAATAGCGCTCCACCTTCGGATCGAGGTCGACGTACGCGCCGCGCAGGCGGTTCATCGCGACGACGTACATGAGGTCCTCCTCGGCGACGTTGAACACCCGCATCTGCGTCATGAGCCCGACCAGGGCGAGGAAGCCGAGGATCGAGAGCGCGGCGGCCGCGAACCAGTCATCGAACCCGGTGGCCTGCCCGAGCAGCCCGATCGTGAGGAGGCCGGCCGAGACCAGCGTCAGGAAGATCGTGATCCGGGTGAGCACTTCGCTCTGCGCCGTGCCGCGCGCGGCGAGCAGACCCCAGTGCTCAGTGGCCAGGATCTGCGCGCGTCGCGCGAGCGCAGCGTCGGACTCCGGCGAATGCGGCTCGGGTGAGGCGTCGTCGGCTTCCCGGTCGACGGGCGGGTCGACGGCCATGGCGCCCATTGTGCACCCGGGTGGGAGGCGGCGCCAGGGTGCATCAGCCGGCGGCGCGGTACGGCGCCGAAGGTCGGGTGCTCAGAAGTCTTCGGCGGCGAGCGACTCCGCCTCGTCGAGCGGCAGGCCCGACGTGCCGAGGCGCAGCACGCTGATGCGCTCCCGCATATACGCCACCGCCTCTTCGTTGGTGGGCGGTTGGAGATCGGAGTTCGTCGACTCGGACATGAGGTTGGTGGCGGAGTTGAGCACGAAGTCCATGTCCACTTCGTTGCCGTCGGGCCCGATGCCCCGGATCCGGATGGTGTCTGCGGTGTTCTCTGCACCCAGCACGCCTGCGTACTCGATCATGGTGTCGGCGGTCGCGTCGTCGACGAAGAAGGTCTTGTCAGCGAAGGAGAGGTGCTTCACGGAGCCAGCATGCGCGGGCGGTCCACCCGCCGCCCATGGGGTTGACAAGTGTCGTTCCGTCAGTCGGGGCGCTCGCTTCGCCTGGCCCCGCCCCGACGCGTGAGGCGTAGACTTGCGCTGTGCCCGAGACCCCGGCACAGAAATGTGACAGGGGACGGGGGTTTCGGTGAAGTTGCTGTCGAACGGTGCGGGGACGTACCTCACCGGGGCGGACATCGCGGACGCGGTGCTGAGCTTCGGGGTCGCGCTGGCCAACGAGCAGCGCGTCGACGTCGTCGACGTCCCGTATGTCCAGACCGACGATCACGGGAGCGTCGGTCTCGTGCGGCTCACGGTCGGCTGGCGCATCCCTCTCGCTGCGGCGCATCACGCGGGAAACCACGACGAGCTGCACGACGACGATCTGCTGGTCGAGCTTCGCGAACGTGCGCGAGGGCTGACGCCGAGCGGCGACGCGCCGCTGAGCCCCGAGGAAATGTCGTACCTGGTGGCAGCGGAAGACGAGATCTGAGGCGCTTCCGCCGGTCGACGCCCCTCAGCCCTGGTCAGGAGGCACGCTGAGCGAGCCACCGTCGCCGTCGTCGTCGTCGCGCGCGAGTTGGATGCCGTGTGTCAGGTTCGCCGATGCCGCGAGAACTCTGAGCCATTCGCGATTGAGCTCGGGTCGTTCCGGCGTGTCGAAGATGAAGCGGAGCGGGATCGAAGGATGCACCCACAGGGTGGAGCTTCCTCCCGGGGCCTCCGGCGAGTGAGCCCAGGACAGTGTGAGGGGCTCTCGACGCCGGAGCTTGGCGAAGACCACGACCTTGAGGTGAGCCAGCAGACGGTCGTCGATCTCGATCGGCTCGGGGGAGTCGTCGTAGAACAGCTGACCCATCGCGCATCACCTCCAGACCCGCGGTCGGAGGACGCGACGACTCAGGCCCACCAGAGCAGCCGGTCGTCGCGTAGGGCTCACCCGGGGTCTGGGGGTGAGGCTCCGTTACGACACTAGTATTCAGGCGAGTTTTCGAGCGGGGGAGCAACGCGCCGATGGGCTGATTCCCGTGAGCGAACGAGAGTCGGATGCCGCCTCCCAGCGCGCGAGCGTGTCAGACGTCGGCGGCGGTGATGCTGAGGTCCCGACGCACGATCCGTGCACACACGTCGCTCAGACGCAGCCCATGCGCACGGGAATACCGCCGGATCAGCGTGAACGCCTGGTCGACGGGCACGCCAGCGGTGAACGACACGACGCCCTTGGCCTGCTCGATGGTCACCCGGCTGTTGAGCGCTGTCTGAAGCTGCTGCGAGAGCGTCTCGGCCTCCCGAACCGTTCGCTCGTGGAGGATGCCGATGGTCGCGACGTCGGCGAGGGCCTGCGCGGCCGTCAGGTCTTCGGCGAGTGGCGCACCAGGCTCGGAGCGGAGGAGGTTCAGCGTGCCGATGGTGGAGTTGCGCAGGCGCATCGGGATGGCGTCGATGGCGGCGAACCCGTGGGCGGCCGCGCTGCTGCGGAAGGCCGGCCACTCGTGTGAGGCGGCGATGTCGACCACGGACACCGGCTTGCCGGTGCGGTAGCACTGGATGCACGGACCGTCCTCGGCGGCGAGCTGGATCACCTCGACGAGCTGCGTGGCCTCGCTCGTCGACGCGATGAGCTCGAGATCGCCGTCGGCGTCAGCCAGGAGGATGCCCGCGTCGTCGGTGTGGAGCAGCTCCTTGCAGGATTCCACGAGAGTCTGGAGCAGATCCACGACGTCGTAGTCGTCGGTCAGTGTGTCGGCCAGGGTGGCGAAGAGATCGAGGAGGCGCGCCTCGCGGGTCAGTGAAGTCACGAGGTTGCCTCGCCGTCACCGGCGCGATCGAACCGCAGTCCGCCGTCGACGATCTGCTGCGCAACGTCCATCATGCTCTGGCCGGTCGAGAAGGCCCGCGCCTGGATGACCAGCAGTGCGTCGTTCGGCGGGAGGTCGAGCTGAGCCAGCACGATGCCGGTGGCCTGGTGGACGATGCGTCGCGAGTACTTGCTCGCCGCGGCACCCCCGTCGGCCGGGCCGAGCGCCTCACGCAGGACGTGCCGGCCGATGACCTCCGTCATGGCCGTCGCCAGTGCACTCTGTCGCCGATCCAGCGTGGTCGTGGACCGGCAATACAGGTCGACCGCACCGAACCGGAGCTCGCCGACGGAGAGAGGGAAGGCGAACATCGAAGCGACCTCGCCGCTGGGGACCGCCCGCCCGAAGGTGGGCCAGCGCTGGGCGCCCTTACCCGTGAAGTCGGGCTCCGAGATCACCGAATCCGTGCGGATCGCGTCCCAGCACGGACCCTCGGTGAGGTCGAACTGCAACTCGTCGAGGCGGCCGGCGAGATCGTCTGTCGCCGAGATGGTCTCGCTGCCCAGCACATCGCCGATCGTCGACACGGATGCACCCGTCACCGGCAGCACCTCGAGAAAGACCCTGCTGAACCGCTCCGGCCGGCCGGCGGCCTGCTCGAGTTCGGCGAGGGTGGCGGTGATATCAGTGCTCATGGGTATCGACCTGAGAACTCGAGTGAGGAGCGGGTGAATCGGTCGCGTATCGCTGCCCCGGGTGAGGAGTGGCCATACCGAAATCGTATCGCCGAGCGTAGGCGCGGGACCACCGACCAGGTCCATTCGGCCGGCCGATGTTCACGACTTGCGCGGAGTGCCGACGCTGGAGCCGCTCACCGCTTCGGTCGCTGGCGGGAGGGCGTTGACGGGCCCCCGCAGCGCTCGCAGCGCGTAGAGGATGGTCGCCAGGTCGACCAGTTCTTGGACCAGCGCCCCCGCGACCGCGGGGATGAGTCCGGTCATGGCGACGAGCATCAGTCCGATGCTCAGCCCGATGCCGATCCAGATCGCGGTGAGCGCGACCCGCAGAGTGTGCCGGGCGATGGCGATGGCGTCGACCACCTTGGCGATCGAGTCGACGAGGATCACGATGTCTGCAGCATCCCCTGCCGCGGTTGCGCCCTTCGCCCCCATCGCGATGCCGATGTCCGCGGCCGCTAGCACCGGCGCGTCGTTGACCCCATCGCCCACCATCAGCACGGGCCGCGGGCTGAGCTCGGCCGCGAGCTGCACTTTCTCACCCGGGAGCAGCTCCGCGTGGATCTCCTCGATGCCGACAGCATCTGCGACCGACCGGGCAGTGGGTTCTGCGTCGCCCGTGAGAATCGTGATGCGCTCCACCCCGTTGCTCCGCAGCCACGAGATCACCGCCCGCGATTCGGGCCGGGGTTCGTCGGCGACCAGGATCGTTCCCGCGTAGCGGCCGTCGACTGCGACGTAGGCCGCGGCCTGTCCAGGAGCGAGCTCCGTCCGCTGCGTCTCGGGTGCGATGGACGAGACGTAGGCGGGTTTGCCCACGACGACGGTCCGGCCGCCCAGTCGTGCGGTCACTCCGTTCGTGGCGACTTCGCTCGCATCCTCGGCGGCGAGGAGCGTGAGGCCTCGCTCGGCCGCGGCCTGCCGGATGCCGTCGGCGAGGACGTGCGTCGAGTACTGCTCGGCGGAGGCGGACAGTCGCAGGAGTTCATCGGGCGGGAAGCCGTCGACGGCGCGCACCGCCGCCACCACCGGCTTTCCGCGTGTGAGAGTGCCCGTCTTGTCGAAGGCCGCCGATCGCACCCCGGCCAGCTGCTCGATCACCGCGCCGCCCTTCATGACGACACCGGCCTTGGCAGCGCGCGAGAGGCCCCCGAGGAACGCCACGGGCGCCGCGATGAGCAGTGGGCACGGCGTCGCCAGCACCAGCACTTCGGCGAACCGCGTGGAATCGCCCGAAAGCGCCCATGCCGTAGCCGCCAGTACCAGCGAGACCGCGGTGAAGGGGATCGCGAATCGGTCGGCGAGGCGCACGACCGGTGCGCGAGAGTCCTGCGCCGCGCGCACGAGGGCGACGATCTGCTGATATTGGCTGTCTGCACTGCCTCGCGCTGCCCGGATGCGCACGATCCGGCTGCCGTTTATGGAGCCGGAGAGCACCTCGTCCCCGACGGTCTTGCTCACCGGCAGGCTCTCTCCGGTGAGGGAGGATTCATCGAAGGTGCCGTCGTCGGAGAGCAGCACTCCGTCCACGGGGACGATCTCTGCCGGCCGCACGAGGAGGACGTCGCCCACGACGACCTCGTCGACCGTGACGTCCGCGACCTCGGCTCCCTGTGCGCCGGCGTCGCCTGCGTGTTCGACGATGTGGGCGATCCGGGGCGAACGGTCGAGGAGCGCGGTCAGGTCGCGCTTGGCACGCCGTTGCGCGAAGTCCTCCAGCGCCTCGCCGCCCGAGAGCATCAGCACGATGATCAGCGATGCGATGTACTCGTCCACCGCCAGGGTAGCCACCATCGCCACCACCGCCAGGATGTCGAGGCCCACCTGGCCCTTGAGCACATCGCGGACCATGCCGACGATGGTCCAGATCACGACCGCGCCGACCCAGACGACCGCTATCCCGCGAGCGAGCAGCAGGTCGCCCGCGGCCACGAGTGCGAGGACGCTTCCCAGCACGATGACGGTCACCGTGATGACCGGATACGCCCACATGGATCGGAGGAACCGCATACGGCTCACCTTTCCGAGGGCGGGCGCGGGCTATCGGTAGTTGACGAACTGCAGATCGACGTCGAGGTCGGCGGCCTTGAGCATGCGCTGGACCTCCTGGAGATCGTCGCGGCTCTTCGACTGCACGCGCAGCTCGTCCCCCTGGATCTGCGACTTCACAGACTTCGGGCCCTCGTCGCGGATGAGCTTCGAGATCTTCTTGGCGTTCTCGGACGAGATGCCGTCCTTGATCGTCGAGACGATCCGGAACTCCTTGCCACTCGCGAAGGGCTCGCCTGACTCGAGGCTCTTCAGCGAGATGCCTCGCTTGATGAGCTTGGACTGGAAGACATCGAGCACCGCCTTCGCGCGCTCCTCGGTGCTCGCCTTGATGAGGACGGACTCGCCGCTCCACTCGACGGAGGCGCCGGTGCCCTTGAAGTCGTAACGCTGCTCGATCTCCTTGCGGGCCTGGTTGAGCGCGTTCTCCGCCTCCTGGTGGTCCACCTTGCTGACGATGTCGAACGAAGAATCAGCCATACCGGGAAGTCTATCCGCGCGCACATGGCGCTGCGAAGACCCGGAACCGCTTGGAAGCGCTTGCAGATTGCGCCATTTCGCGGACGATCCGCGTTAATCGCACGTTACGAACTCGTATCGATCGCCTCAATCGCGGGTTGCGATTCTGACCGATCGTGATAACAATGTAAGCGCTTGCATTTTCTGCGAGCAGAAGAACGGCCTTCGACGGTGCAGTGCGCCGGCCCGGGCCGGTCTTTACCCAACAGCACTTGAGAGAGGCACACACCGATGAAGGTGAACAAGAAGAGCGCGCTCGCGATCAGCGCGTTCATCGCGGGCGGCGCGCTCGTGCTCTCCGGCTGCGCAAGCGGCGGCGGAGACAACGGCGGCGACGACAGCGAGAATGCAGACACGACCCCCATCACCGTCTGGGTCGACATCGAGCGCAAGCCCGCGCTCGAGGATGTCGCGGCATCCTTCACCGAGGAGACCGGCGTCGAGGTGAAGCTGGTCACCAAGGACTTCGCCACGGTCGACCAGGACTTCATCAGCCAGGTTCCGACCGGCAAGGGCCCCGACGTCATCGTCAGCCCCCACGACAAGCTCGGCGCGTACGTCTCGGCCGGCGTCGTCGCGCCGCTCGAGCTGGGTGACGTCTCCGACGGTTTCGCCGAGGCGGCGCTTCAGGCCATGACGTACGACGGCAAGGTCTACGGCGTGCCGTACTCGATTGAGAACGTCGCCCTGGTCCGCAACGCCGACCTCGTGGCCGAGCCCGTCGAGACGTTCGACGAGGTCATCGCCAACGGCAAGGCCGCGGCCACCGAGTACCCGTTCCTCGTCGGGCTCTCGCCCGAGCAGGGTGACCCGTACCACCTGTACCCGCTGCAGACCTCGTTCGGCTCGCAGGTGTTCGCTCAGAACGCCGACGGCTCGTACGACCCGTCGCAACTGGTGCTCGGCGACGAGGCGGGCGTCGAGTTCGCCACGGCACTCAAGCAGTGGGGCGCCGACGGCATCCTCAACGCCAACATCGACGGTGACAAGGCGCGTGAGTTCTTCATCGCGGGCAAGTCGCCGTACTACCTCACCGGTCCGTGGAACATCCCCGCGATCTCCGAGGCCGGCATCAACTACGCCATCGATCCGCTTCCCAGCGCCGGTGGCGAGGAGGCCCGTCCGTTCGTGGGCGTCAACGGCTTCTTCCTGTCGAGCAAGTCGGAGAACGCTCTCGCGGCGACCGACTTCATCGTGAACTACCTCAGCACCGAGGACGCTCAGATGAGCCTGTTCGAGGTCGGCGGTCGCCCGCCGGCACTGATCGCGGCCTACGAGACGGCTGCCGCAGCCGACCCCGACGTCGAGGCGTTCGGCGCGATCGGCCAGACCGGTGCTCCGATGCCCGCCATCCCCGAGATGGGCGCCGTGTGGTCGGACTGGGGCAATGCAGAGCTCCAGCTGATCAAGGGCGAGGGTGAGCCGGCGCAGGTCTGGGAGACCGCCGCGACCAACATCCAGTCCAAGATCGGCTGACAGCCGAAGTGACAGGCGGGTGGAGCCTCTCACGGCTCCACCCGCCTTCTCTCTACTCTGATCCCGAAGACCTGCGATGAAGGAGCGTCCCTCCATGGCCGATGTGAAGTCCGCCGCGACCAAGCCCGCGGCACCGAGTGCCTGGGGCGACGATCCGTTCCACAAGCCGGCACGGCGACTCACGTCCGGGGGAATCGTCGCCCTCGTCGTGAAGGTCGTGCTGCTCGCGATCATCGACGCCCTCACCGTCTTCGGTGTCTGGGTGCTCGTCGCCAAGGGCGACTGGATCGCCGCCGGCGTGCTGCTCCTGGTCGTCGCCGGGGTGAACTACCTCTACCTGCGCCCCGGACTCCTGCCGGGCAAGTACTTGGCGCCGGGGCTCGCGTTCCTCGCGGTCTTCCAGATCTTCGTGATCATCTACACCGGGTACATCGCCTTCACCAACGCCGGCGACCAGCACAACAGCACCAAGCAGGATGCGATCGAGCAGATCGTCCGCACATCGCAGGAGCGCGTGCCCGACTCGCCCGAGTACACGGTCGAGGTCTACCGGCAGGCCGACCAGTTCGGACTCCTCGTAGCCGAGCCCGGCGGCGGCACCGCCTTCGGCACGAACGAGCAGCCCCTCCAGGACGCCTCCAGCGCGCCCGACGGCTGGGACCAGCTCAACCTCAACCAGATCATCCGCTTCCAGGACGAGGTCCTCGCGCTCAACGTGCCGGTGAGCGACGACATCAACGATGGCACGCTCCGCACATCGGACGGACGAAAGGCCTACGTCTTCACCTCCAGCCTCGAGTACGACGAGGCCGCAGACACCTTCACCAACACCGACACCGGTGAAGTCTTCGCCGATGACGGCGAGGGCAACTTCCGCGCCGAGAGCGGCGAGACCCTCACGCCGGGCTGGCGAGTCGTGATCGGCTGGGACAACTTCGCCTTCGCCTTCACGAACGAGCAGATCCGCGACCCGCTGCTGCGCGTGACGATCTGGACCTTCGTCTTCGCCGCGCTCTCGACGCTCGTCTGCTTCGCGCTGGGTCTCTTCCTCGCGATCGTCCTCAACCACCCGACGCTGCGCGGCAAGAAGATCTACCGCGTGCTGGTGATCCTCCCGTATGCGTTCCCGGCCTACCTCACCGGTCTCGTGTGGGCGGGCATGCTCAACACCGAGTTCGGCTTCATCAACGAGGTGCTGCTCGGCGGCGCCCAGATCCCGTGGCTCGGCGATCCGTGGCTGGCGAGACTCAGCGTCATCTTCGTCAACATGTGGCTCGGCTACGCCTACATGTTCCTCGTCTGCACGGGCGCGCTGCAGTCGCTGCCCGACGACATCGTCGAGGCGGCGAAGATGGACGGCGCCGGCGCCTGGCGCATCTTCCGCTCCGTGAAGATGCCCCTGCTGTTCGTGGCCGTCGCGCCGCTGCTCATCGCGACGTTCGCCTACAACTTCAACAACTTCGGCGTGATCTACATGCTCACCCGAGGCAATCCACGGTTCACCGACACGACGCTCGACATCGGCGCGACGGACATCATGATCACGATGGTCTACAAGGTGGCGTTCGGCGGCGGCGGCGGACGCGACCTCGGCCTCGCGTCGGCCCTCTCCATCCTGATCTTCGTCATCGTCACGATCGTGGCCGTGATCAGCTTCCGGCAGACCAAGGCACTGGAGGACCTGAACTGATGAGCGATCTCAACCAGAATGTCCGCGAGGTCGAGAGCGTCGACCTCTCAGGCGCCGACGGCATCACCGTCTTCGCCCAGAAGCCGACACGCCGCACCAAGACCGACCGCCGACGCTCCTTCCGCGCCTGGTTCGCCGACACCGGCTGGCGCCACCTCGTCGCGTGGGCGGCGATCGTGTTCGCGCTCTTCCCGCTGCTGTACATCCTCTCGGTGTCGCTCAACCCCATCGGCACGCTGACCGGCTCGAACCAGCTGTTCCGGCAGGTCGACTTCACGAACTACATCCGGCTCTTCACCGACCCCGACCTCCCGTACCCGCAGTGGTACGCGAACTCGCTCGTCATCGCGGTCGTCACGAGCGTCTTCACCGTGCTCCTGTGCGCGCTGGGCGCATATGCGTTCTCGCGCATGCGCTTCACGGGTCGCCGCTTCGGCCTGGCCACGCTCCTGGTGCTGCAGATGTTCCCGCAGCTGCTGGCGATCACGGCGATCTTCCTGCTCATGATCCAGATCAGCGACGTGTTCCCGGCCATCGGCCTCGGAACCCACGCCGGCCTGATCATGATCTACCTCGGTGGCGCGCTGGGCGTGAACACGTTCCTCATGTACGGGTTCTTCAACACCGTGCCGACGGCGATCGACGAGGCCGCCAAGATCGACGGCGCGGGCCACGCGCGTGTCTTCTTCACGATCATGCTGCCGCTGGTCACGCCGATCCTCGTCGTCATCGGCCTGCTGACGTTCATCGGCATCATCGGGGAATTCGCCATCGCGAGCGTCATCCTCAACGACCCGGCGCAGCAGACCGTCGCGATCGGGCTGTTCCAGCTGGTCTCCGGCTTCATGTCTCAGAACTGGGGCGTCTTCGCCGCCGGTGCGGTGCTCGCCGCCCTGCCGGTGATGGTCTTCTTCCTCGTGTCACAGCGCTACATCGCCGGCGGTCTGGTCTCGGGCAGCGTGAAGTAGACGGATGCCGCGGACCGCGGCATCCTGGATCTCACAACTCAAGGGCTCTGTCATGGCCTCGGGCCGTGCAACCACGTCGCATCCGGCGGCGCGCGCTGCCGACCCGTTCGAAAGGCATGTCATGACCCTTGTTCCCCATCACGACGGCTCGTCGCTCTATGTGTCGAACCTCGCTCCCGACCTCGGCGAGGTCGTCACCGTGCGGCTGCGTGTTCCTTCAGGCTACGGACCGCTCGCCGCGGTGCGCACCCGCTCGAACCCCGATCACGAGCCGGAGTGGACCGACGCCGCGCCCGCCGGTGCCGCGGACGGCTGGGAGTGGTGGGATGCGCCGGTGACGGTGCGCAACCGCCGGCACGGATATCGATGGATGCTGCAGCACGGCGACGGCCGCGTCGAGTGGCTCAATCAGACCGGCCTGCACCGCATCGAGACCCTCGACGCCGAGGACTTCGCGCTGGTGGCCCATCCGGCACCGCCGGCGTGGCTGAACGAGTCGGTGATGTACCAGGTGTTCCCCGACCGGTTCGCCCGCTCGGCGGAGGCGGATGCGCACCCCGCGCCGGCGTGGGCGATCCCCGCGCAGTGGACCGACCCGGTCGATCCGGTGATGCCGGCGCGCTCGCAGCAGTTCTACGGCGGCGACCTCCCCGGGCTGATCGACAAGCTCGATCACCTGGTGTCGCTGGGCGTGAACCTGCTCTACCTCACCCCGGTGTTCCCGGCCGAGTCCAACCACCGCTACGACGCGGGCAGCTTCGAGCGCGTCGACCCTCTGCTGGGCGGGGACGCGGCGTACGTCCGGCTCGTCGAGGAGGCGCATGGCCGCGGCATCCGCGTGATCGGCGATCTCACGAGCAACCACTCGGGCGACAGCCACGAGTGGTTCCGGGCGGCTCTCGGGCACCCGGGGGCGCCCGAGGAGGACTTCTACTACTTCACCGACGACGCGAACACCGAGTACGTCTCGTGGCTCGGGTACGCCAGCCTGCCGAAGTTCGACTGGTCGTCGGAGGAGCTGCGTCGCCGCTTCGTCACGGACCAGGACTCGGTCGTGGCGAAGTGGCTGAAGCCGCCGTACAACGCCGACGGCTGGCGCATCGACGTGGCGAACATGACCGGGCGCCTCGGCGACGTCGACCTGAACGCCGAGGTTCGGCAACTGCTGCGCGAGACCATGCTCGAGATCAACCCCGACACGATCCTGCTGGGCGAGTCGACCAATGACGCCGTGAGCGACCTGCAGGGCGACGGCTGGCACGGGGCGATGACGTACCCGTCGTTCACGCGGCCGGTGTGGGGATGGCTCAGCGAGCCGACCGGCACGCCGTATCTCGACGCCGAGGGCCGCGAGATGACGGAGTCGTGGTTCTTCGGCCAGCCGATCGGCGGCATCCCGCGCTACACGGCGCGCGACTTCGCCGAGGCCGTCACGCGGTTCACGGCCGGCATCCCGTGGCGCGTGCGCCTGGGCAACATGCAGCCCCTGGACACCCATGACACCGCTCGCTTCGCGACCAACGCGGCGCCCGGCACGGTCCCGGTCGCGGGCGGCCTCTCGCTCACGATGCCGGGACTGCCCGTGGTGTTCGCGGGCGACGAGTTCGGACTGGTCGGAGCCGACGGCGAGGCCAGTCGCACGCCGATGCCGTGGGGGACCGAAGGCGACCCCGAGGTCGCCGAGCGCCTCGCCCTCTATCGCGAGCTCATCGCGCTGCGACGCCGCCATCCGGCGCTCCACGACGGCGGATTCCGCTGGGTTCACGTCGACGACGAGACAGTGGTGTTCGCGCGGGAGTCTACGGAGCAGAGCGTGCTCGTCCTCGCCACGCGAGGAGATGCGGATGCCGCGATCCCGGCGGGCGCGCTCCCGGGCGCGGAGTCCGCCGAGGCCGCGTTCGGCGACGTGACGCTCGCGGTGGCCGACGACGGGTCGGTGCTCCTGTCCGCCGACGGCCCCGCGTTCGCGGTGTGGATCCTGCCCGGCGTGAGCGCGCCGGCGCCGGTGTCGGCGGTGGTGCACGAGGCCGCCGACGTCCCGCGCGGGGTCGTCGGCGCCGACGAGCACACCCCGGCCGAGATCGTGAAGGAGGGGGACTGACCGGGCGTTCCTGATTCCACAGGTGCGTGACACGGGGTCGCGGCATCGGGCACACTGAGTGCCATGTCAGCGTTGACCACCATAGGCCTGCCCGTGGCCCTCGGAATCATCATGTTCGGCCTCGGCCTGAGCCTCACCCTGGGCGACTTCGCCCGTGTCCTGAAGCAGCCGAAGGCGGTGATCGTCGCGCTGCTCTGCCAGCTGATCCTGCTGCCCGCGATCTGCTTCGGTCTCGTGCTGGCGTTCCAGCTGCCACCGGTGCTCGCGGTCGGCATGATGATGCTCGCCGCATCGCCCGGCGGCACCACCGCGAACCTGTACAGCCACCTGTTCCGGGGCGACGTCGCCCTGAACATCTCGCTGACGGCGGTCAACTCGGTGATCTCGGTGGTGACTCTGCCCCTCATCACCAACTTCGCGATCGTCTACTTCAACCCCTTCGACAGCCAGCTGGGCATGCAGTGGTCGAAGGTGCTCGAGGTGTTCGCGATCGTGCTCGTTCCGGTCGCGATCGGAATGGTCGTACGGCGGCTGTGGCCCGCGTTCGCGAAGGCGATGGACAAGCCGGTGCGCATCGCGTCGATCATCATCCTGATCGTCGTCATCGCCGGCGCGGTGGCGTCCAACTGGACGCTGCTCGTCGAGAACTTCGCACGGCTGTCGATCATCACGATCGTCTTCTGCCTGATCAGCCTCACCATCGGCTACCTCGTGCCCCGGCTGCTCAAGGTCGGCAAGCGACAGGCGATCGCGGCATCCTTCGAGATCGGCATCCACAACGCCACGCTGGCCATCGTCATCGCGCAGACCGTCCTGGGGTCGGTCGAACTTAGCCTGCCGGCGGCCGTCTACGGCGTGCTGATGTTCTTCATCGCGTTCGGCTTCGGCTTCCTCATCCGCGAGCGCGGGAGTGCGTCCGACGACGAGCTCGCCGACGTGGACGACGCGGCGGAGCCGGCCACCCCCCGCTGACCCTCCCGCTGATCGAGTGCCCGCGGCGCACCCCTCCCGCTGATCGAGTGCCCGCGGCGCACACCTCCCGCTGATCGAGTGCCCGCGAAGCGGGTGTATCGAGATCGCCCCACGTTCGTAGACTGGGCGCGAGGAGGTGCCATGCGCCCACTGACCGAAGACGACGTGCGTTCCGCGTTCGTGAACGCCTCACCCGACGAGCTGCGACTGGTCGCCCTGCCGACCGACTTCCTGCTGGCCGACTGGGATCACCTCGACTTCCTCGCGTGGCGCGACCCGCGCACGCGCGGCCGCGGCTACGTGATCGCCGAGGTCGACGGCGAGCCGAGAGGCGTGGTGCTGCGCGCGGCCGACGGCACGTCGAGCGCCCGTTCGGCGATGTGCAACCTCTGCCACACGATGCAGCCGGCTGATCAGGTCGCGCTCTTCACCGCGCGCAAAGCGGGGGATGCCGGTCACGCCGGCGACAGCGTGGGCACCTACATCTGCACCGACCTCTCGTGCCATGAGAACGTCCGGCTCGCGCTTCCGCTCGCTCCGAATGAGGTGCGCGCGAGCGTGGACCTGAAGATCGACGGCACCCGTCGCCGTGCAGAGGCGTTCGTCGAGCGCGTGCTCGAGACCGCCGGGAGCCGGCGATGACCACCGGGCGCGTGGTCGTGGTGGGCGATGCGCTCATCGACGAGCTGCGCGACGACAACGGTGTCCGCGAGTTCGTCGGAGGAGCTGCGCTCAACGTCGCTGTCGGTTTGTCCCGCCTCGGGGTTCCCACGACGCTCCTCGCGATGGTCGGCGACGACGAGGCCGGCGATCACATTCGGTCGTACCTGCGCGACTACGGCGTCGACCTCGTGGCCACTCCGTCGCCGCTCGGCACGGCCCGTGCCATCAGCGTGCGCGCGGGGGGAGGCGAGCCGGAGTACGTCTTCAACGAAGCGTCGCAGCAGCGCCGCATCCGCTTCGGTGCCGACGAGAAGAGCGCCATCTCGGACGCGCCCGTCGTGGTCGTCAGCTGTTTCGCTTTCGACGATGCCGAGCAGACGGCGGAACTCACCGATGCGCTGCGGGAAGCGCGGGTGCCCGTCGCGATCGACCCGAACCCCCGCAGCGGCATGCTGCGCGACGAGGACGCCTTCGTCCGCGGGTTCGAGCGGCTCGCCGCCGGTGCGACCCTGGTGAAGGTCGGCGAGGACGACGCGACGCTGCTCTATCGCCAGCCCCTCGACTGGCTGCGTGAGCGTCTGGTCGACCTCGGAGTCGCGGTCGTCCTGGCGACGGAAGGCGCGGCAGGTGCGACCCTCGAGAGCGGCGATGTCGTGGTGACCGCCCCGGTGTCCGCGCTTCCCGGCAGGATCGTCGACACGATGGGCGCGGGCGACGCCGCCTTCGCGGCGGCCGTCGAGGCGGTGCTCGACCGCGAGCCGCAGATCGAAGAAGAGTGGGCCGAGACGCTGAAGAGTGCGATGGATGCCGCGGCCGCGACCTGCCGTTTCGAAGGGGCGCTGCTGCGCACCCCGGCGGCGCTCAATGCACTCGATATGGACCGGCTCGGCACCTGATCGATCCGGCTCGCGAGCCGATTTCGAGCAGTGGGTGAGACAGCGTAAGATGTGTAATCGCGCCTCCGGTCGTCTGTACAAGTCGGACGGATGCGTCTGGCGAGTTACCCAAGCGGCCAAAGGGATCTGACTGTAAATCAGACTGCTCAGCATTCGGGGGTTCGAATCCCTCACTCGCCACAGAAGCCCCCTTCGCGGGGGCTTCTTTCGTTTAACCGGCGCGCCACTGGGAAGCGACCGGCGAGAGGGACCGAGCCTGGTCGACGGGGGGCCGGCGGGCACGACGGACGCATCGCGCGGCGCTAGGTCGCACGACGCCGCGCGAGGATCCAGACGGCGAAAGCTGCGATGGCCCCGACCATGGTGCCTGCGATGATGCCGGCCGTCCACCCCTGGTCGACAGGGCGCGGTTCCACCACCCACTCCGGGACCAGATCCCGCGCCAGGTCGGCGGAGCCGATCGAAGCCCCGGTGAAACCCGATTCGTAGGTCGAGAAGGTCTCAACGGCGCCCGTGTCCGCATCCAGCCACTGGAACTTCGCGCTGTTGTCGTCGGCGTATGTCTGCAGCACGATCGTTCCGTCGTCGCGCCAGCCGAGGGCCGCCGCGTACTCCACGCCCGCCAGCCGGTGCAGCGTCGTCGCGCCGGTCGAGGGCTCGGAGATCTGCATCGTCGCGGAGGTCGTCAGCCTCCTGCCCGCAGGTTCATCCACCCGCTCGCTTTCGTGGACGAGTGTCACAAGGCGCGTGCCATCGGGCGACCAGGCGTCGTCTCCTAACGCCTGCCCCTTCAGTTCAGAAGGGAGTTCGCGGAGATCGCGCCCAGCGGCATCCATCACCACCGGGCCCTCCGACGTTTGCGCTGCGACGCGGCTGCCGTCCGGTGACACAGCCGCGGACGTCACCCGCTCGAGCGAATACTCGAGCAGGTCGCCCGTCGACAGGTCGAGCATCGCCAGCGTGCCGCTCATTGCCGGATCGGTGTACCTGCTCAGCTCACCATCACCCACGAGCACCAGGACGTGATCGCCGTCGGAGGCGATGCTCAACGGCACCGCGCTGCGCCCGACCCCGATCTCAACCTCTCGTGTGGTCCCGTCGACGAAGGATTGGACGGCGACGCTGCCATGACCGTTCGCGCCCGCGATCACAGCGAACGTCCCATCGGCCGACAGCACCATGGCCGCCGGGTCGCCCTGGTCAGTCGGAGTCGAACGCCCCTCCGCGATCCCGATGCGCCGGTACGTGCTGCCGTCGACGCCGAGCGCCACGGCCTGCGGGAAGTCCATGAACTCCACTCCGATGCCGTTCTGGTAGATCACCGACGCCGCCACCCCGAGGTCGCCGTGCGCGGTGAACCACGTGTAGGTCGCGACCTCGTCAGGAAACACGACGTCGCTGGCGGGAGGAGGGGCCAACGATGCGATCGCCGCGGGAGCGACGGCTGCGACGAATCCGAGTGCACCGGCGATCAGCGCGGGCAGGATCGGGTCGCGCCGTCCCGGCCGCACCGCGGCCGGTGTGTCGGCAGCGGCTGTCAGCGTCGTCATCGCACCTCCCCCTGCACGCTAGCGGAGGCAAGTGGCTATACGGGCTTTCGGAGAACCGTGAATCGGTCGTGGTGCTCGACGGGGGAGAAACCGCGAATATCGAACATCGACCGCGGCCCGCAGAAAGACGTCGAATCGTCGCCGAGCTCCGTACGGCGTGGGTATCCCTCGATATATCGCGCCCCGCGCGCCTCGCCGTCTCGGATGACGCGGTCCAGAAGCGCCGACGCCACTCCATGGCGTCGGAACGGCGGAGCGATCACGAAGCACGACACTCCCAGGACGGTTCCTGGAGAGGGGCCATCGCGATCGATGCCGTCGTACTTCGCGTACGTCGATCGGTGCGATGCGTTGACCCAGCCCGCCGGTCGGCCACCGACGTACGCGAGATACCCCAGCGTGACTCCGGACCGTAGCCGCTCAACCATATCTGCGCGCACATCGCGCCACGGCCGCTCGGGCGTGTCGCCGGTGTGAGGGTGCAGGCAGTAGCACGACCCCCAGTCGGGGTTGTCTGGAAAGGCATCGCGATCGAAGAACCGAAGCCAATCGTCGATGCGCTCTTCGGTGACGGGATGCACCTCGATCGGCCCGATCGACGGAAGCCGCTCGAGCGGTCCGTCCGCACGGACGGAGGCCTCCGCGAAATTGCGCGCCCACACCAGCAATTCCTCATCGGGATAGGACACGTCGTGGGTTGCACGCACGTGTTCGAGGAACCTGTCGAGGAGTTCCTCGAGGGTGTCGCCGTCAAATCGGACATCGTTCTCGAAACACTCGACCCACATGCCGGGCTCACCTTCCAGATCGCTCGCGCTGCGACGCTCGCCGTCTCTCGTCCAACCGGCCGATCGCCGCGATCTCACCAGCGTCCAGACGAATCCGTCCCGAAGCAAGGGCTTGCGTGAACGTGCCAGGATAAGCGTGCGGACGCAGTGCCCCGCGAGAGAGAGGACCGCCATGACCGTGCCCGATCCCCACGCCCCGGCCCACCCGCAGGAGGCTGACGCGCCTGTCTCGTCGCTGCTGCGCGCGGCGATCTGGGTCGCCATCGGCGCCCTCATCGCCTCGGCGATCGTCTGCGTCGTGTGGGTGCTGGTGGGCGATCAGAACGACATCGTCGGCAAGGCGTTCCTCACGATCCTCCTGCTCGTCGCGTTCGCAGGCGTCACCATCCTCGACGCGCATCTCGCGCCGCGGCGGCCGGCCTGGTTCGCGCTCGCGAGCATGGGCACCTGGATCCTCATCCTCCTGATCGGCGCCGTGCTGATCTGGATGCCGGAGCGCTACTCGTGGGACGGCTTCACCCGGTTCGTCCAGTTCCTCTTCATCGTGCTGATCCTGCAGCTCGCACTGCTGCACGTGCGCCTCTACATGAAGGCACTGCAGCGGTACGACACGCCGTTCACCCGCACCGTCGCGATCATCACGATCGTGTTGGTGGTGGCGCTCGTCGTGCTGCTGATCCTGCCGCTGATGCTGAGCGAGTACCTCTGGTTCCCCGACATCTACTGGCGCGTCGTGGTCGCCGTCGCGATTCTGGCAGCGGTGGGCACGGCCCTCATTCCGCTCGTCAACGTGCTGTTCGCGCCGAAGCGGCCCCGGGCTGCGGCGCTGCCGCCATACGGCGCACTGGCGGCGGCTGCTGCGCCCGCCGCCGGCGCACCGCAGCAGGAGCTGCTGCCGTGGCCGAACTACGTCGACGGCATCACGCCGCTGCCGATGCTGCCCGACGGCTCGCCCGACTGGAACGCCTACTACTCGGGCTACCCGACTCCGGGAGCGCACGTGTTCGGTACCCCCCAGGCTGCGCCGCAGCCGGCACCCGCCTCGCCGGAGCCCGCCGCCCCGTCCGCCCCGTCCGCGCCCGCGCAGTCGCCCGGCTACGAGGGCTACCCGCCCCCGCCGCCGCTTCCGCCGCACCAGTAGTCGGGACGCTGCGGGCCGGGCCGGCGCGTCTCCCGATCAGGCCCGCAGCAGCTCCGCCGCGGCCATCGCCGCGTTGTGGCCGCCGATCCCGCTGACCGCTCCGCCGCGGCGGGCTCCCGACCCGCACAGCAGGATGCGGTCGTGCGCGGTCGCGACGCCCCAGCGCTGCCCCGGAGTCTCGAGCGGCTCATCGTCGCTCGCCCACGGCCACGACAGCGGACCATGGAAGATGTCGCCGGCGGTCATCCCGAGCGAGTCCTCGAGGTCGGCCGTGGTCCGCGCCTCGATGCAGGGCGACCCATCGGGGGCCTCGAAAACGACGTCGGCGATCGGCTCGGCCAGCACGGAGTCGAGCGAAGCCTGGGCGGCCGCGAGCAGCGCCGAGCGCGCGGCATCCCGATCCTGCCCTGCCACCAGCCGATGCGGCACCTGCAGGCCGAACAAGGTCAGGGTCTGCGCGCCCGATGCCTTCAGCTCGGGACCGAGGATCGACGGATCGGTGAGCGAGTGGCAGTAGATCTCGGCCGGAAGCGGATCCGGGATGCCGCCACCCGCCGCCGTCCGATGCGCGTCGTCGAGCTGGGTCATCGTCTCGTTGATGTGGAACGTGCCGGCGAACGCGGCCGCCGGGTCGACGGACGCGTCGCGCAGCCGGGGGAGCCGCCGCAGCAGCATGTTCACCTTGACCTGGGCGCCCTCGGGCACGTCGGCTGCCGGCTCGCCCGCGCCGCCGAGCAGCCGGTCGAGGACCGCGGGTCCGACGCCGCTCAGCACGACGCGTCCGCGCAGCACCTCGGCGCGCTCGCCGTCGCGCACCACCTCGACCTCGCCGTCGGGCGAGATGGACGTGACGTCGGCACGTGTGCGCAGTTCGGCTCCCGCCGCTCGCGCCGCGCGCTCGAGCTCACCGCTGACCGCTCCCATGCCGCCGACCGGCACGTCCCAGTCGCCGGTGCCGCCGCCGATCACGTGGTAGAGGAAGCACCGGTTCTGGCGGAGGCTCTCGTCGTCAGCGGACGAGTAGGTGCCGATGAGCCCGTCCGTCAGCGCGATGCCACGGGTGATGTCGGTCTCGAACGACGAGCGCAGCAGGGCCCCGAGCGGACGCTCCACGAGGTCGGCCCACACGTCGCCCATGAGGCTGCGCACGGAGCCCGCGCGCAGGAGTGGCTCGGTGACCGTGGGGAACAGCCCTTGGGCGACCGGCGCCAGGCGCTCGTAGAACGCGGCGAAGCGATCGGCCTCACTCGTGCTCCCGGTGACGCGGGCGAACGAGGACGCGGTGGCCGCGGCATCCGCTGTATCGATCAGGATGCCGCGCGACGGGTCGCCGGGATCGGGCGTGTAAGAGGAGTACCTGCGCCGCTTCAGCCGGATGTCGAGGCCGAGGTCGTCGATGACGCGCTGCGGCAGCAGGCTGACGAGGTACGAGTAGCGCGAGAGCCGGGCGTCAACGCCGGCCCACGGACGCTCCGAGACGGCAGCGCCGCCGACATGGTCGAGGCGTTCGAGCACGACGACCGAATGCCCGGCTCGAGCCAGGTAGGCGGCGGCGACGAGGCCGTTGTGGCCTCCGCCGACGATCACGACGTCATGGGTGTGTGCGCGGGCATCCTCGGCCATCCCCCCACGCTAGCCCGGACTCGTGCGCGACTCGGGCCTGTCCCCCGCATCGAGAGAGCGGATGCCTCGCCCGGCGACCCTCAGATCGCAGGCCCCACCCCCTCATTTTCCGACGGGCGATCCTCAAAGGCGCCGCCGCACGTTGACCGTGCTCGCCTGCCGGAGGACGGTCGGAACCGCAGGGCGACCTGCGCTGACGAATGCCGAGGCCAGGAGGCTCTCATGGGGATCAAGAGAAGGATGCTGACGGCCGCCGTGGTGACGGCCCTGACGATGACGACGCTGCTCGCGCCCGCGGCGGGGGCGACGGCGGTGGCCGGGGGATCGCATCATGGCGGCGACGAACCCGCCGCCTCCCTCCTGGCTTCGGGATTGCAGGGTGCCAGCGGCAGCACGATCGGACCGGACGGCGCCCTGTACGTCACGGAAGGCGTGATCGGCCAGGTCACGCGCATCGATCCTCGAACGGGTGCGAAGTCGGCGCTCGTCACCGGCCTGCCGCCCGCGATCCTCCCGCTCGGCGGTGCGATCGACGTCGCGTTCATCGGCAGGACGGCCTACGTGCTGGTGACGCTGGTGGGCAACGGAGTGCCCGGCAATACGACGGACGATGTCGCGGGCATCTACCGGGTCGACGACTCCGACGGCTTCACCGTGATCGCCGACCTCGGCACGTGGACCGTCGAGAATCCGCCGCCGCCCGACCTCGACTACTTCGTGCCCGCGGGCCTGCAGTTCGCCATGCAGGAGACCCGCGGCGGATTCCTCGTGACCGACGGCCATATGAACCGCCTCTTGAAGGTGAAGCTCTCAGGCGAGATCAGCCTCGTGGCGCAGTACGGCAACATCGTTCCCACCGGGCTGGACGTCCGCGGTTCGAAGGTCTACCTGGCCGAGGCCGGCGCGCTGCCGCACCTTCCGGCGGACGGCAAGGTGGTGTCGTTCGGCCTGCGGAATCCGCAGCCCCGCGACGTCGCCTCGGGTGGCAGCCTGCTCGTCGACGTCGAATGGGGGAAGTGCGGGCTCTATGCGCTGTCGCAGGGCGACTCGCCGGGCGATGACGTGGAGCCCGGTTCGCCGGCGCTGCCGGACAGCGGCGAGCTGCTGAAGGCGAACCGGAACGGCACGTTCTCGGTCATCGCCGAAGGGCTCGATCTTCCGACATCCGTCGACTTCTCCCGCGACACGGCGTTCGTCGTCACGCTCGACGGGGAGGTCTGGAAGATCGACGTGTCGAAGGGGAAGCATCATCGCGGGTGCGGCGGCGGCCGGTGAGAGCCGGGTGAGCGGATGCCGCGACCCTGGGTGGTCGCTAGCGTGAGGGTATGACCCTTGCGCAAGAACTCGAATCGCTGGCCATGGACATCGCTCGCGAGGCCGGCGAGCTCGCGCGGGAGCGTCGGTCCGAGGGTGTCGCCATCGCCGCGACGAAGACGGCGCTCGCCGACATCGTGACGGAGGCGGACCGCGAGGTCGAGAAGCTGATCCGGGCGCGCCTCGCGGACGCCCGGCCCGGTGACGGCTTCCTCGGCGAGGAGACCGGCGCCGAGCGGGGGCAGAGCGACGTCACGTGGGTCGTCGACCCGATCGACGGCACGGTCAACTACGCGTACGGCATCCCGGCGTACGCGGTGAGCATCGGCGCCGTGATCGGCGAACCCGTGCCGGGGGAGTGGGAGACGGTCGCGGCGGCCGTCTTCGCGCCGTCGTCGGGTGAGCTGTTCCATGCCGCGCGAGGCGAGGGCGCGTGGCTCCACGGCCAGGCCCTCACCGTGAACGCGGAGGTGTCGGCCGCCGGCGCCCTGCTGGCCACGGGCTTCGGCTACGACCCCACGACCCATGCCGGCGATCTCGCGCGGGTCGGTCGCGTGATGCCGATGGCGCGCGACATCCGCCGCGGCGGCGCGGCCTCGCTCGACTTCGCGTGGGTGGCGTCCGGCCGGCTCGACGGCTACTTCGAGCGAGGTCTCGCGCCGTGGGATCACGCGGCCGGCTCGCTGCTCGTGACCGAGGCCGGCGGGTCGTTCACGTTCGTCCGTGATGACTCCGAGCGGTCGCGGCACCTGACCGTGGCGTCCACCCCCGTCATCTTCGAGCGCCTCGTGGCTGCCGCGCTCTCGGACGCAGCCTGAGTGTTTCGCAAGGATTCCGTACGAAACGGGGGACTTGTCCACAGCGCTCATGGCATTCTCAGGTCGCCCGGGGTAGTGTTTACCCGATCGTTACTTTCGCCACCCGAACGGCGGAAGTCGTCAGCTGCCCGACGTCCGTACCGTTGCCCCCCGAGCGACACGACCCGAGAGCTTTCCCCGCTTGCCTTTTGATGCCCCGATGGCTGAGCCTGCGCCCACGCGCCGTTCCAGCCGTACCTCTTCGACGCCCGTCCAGGTCCCGTCGGAGACCCTCGGGACATCGCGCGCGGAGCTCCGCCGCCGGGCCGCCGGATCGTCCTCCGATCGTCCCGCTGTCGTGTGGGGTCGTCCGGTCGAGGACAAGCAGAAGGATGCCGCGCCCGCCGCGCCGGTCGACGCTCCGGTGATCCCGGCCGAGGCCGAGACCCCGGTGCACGTACAGCCGCTCACCGACCTGCCCGCCGCGCCCGTCGCGCCGGCCCCTGTGGCCGCCGCGCCGCTGAGCCGCCGCGCGCGCCGCAGCCCCCTGACGACCGAGCAGCCTGCCGTCCTCGCGCCCGCCGAGCCGTTCGAATTGCTCGAGCCCATCGTCGCGCCGATGACCGAAGAGGTCGTGCTCGAGGTCGTTCCCGATGAGACGCCGGTCGCAGAGCCCACGGTCGTCGCCGAGCCGGTCACTGCCGAGCCGGCCGCCCCCGAGTCTGCGGAGCCGCGGGTCGAGGCATCCGATGTCGACGATTTCGAAGCTGCCGCCCGTCTGTTCTCCTTCACCGGTGAGCTTCCCGTCCAGGGCGAGCAGCCCGAGACGGTCGAAGAGGGCGAGCCGGCTGCCGAGCCCGAGGCGCGACCCACCGCGCACACTGCCACGCGCAAGGCGCGAGCAAGCCGCGGCACCGCGTTCAAGCGCGCGACGGCGGCGTCGTTCTCGGTGGGCGTGATGGGCATCGTCGGTCTCATGACCGTCGGGATGACCACCCCCGCCGAGGCTGTCGCCGCCGCGAACGGCGCCGAGGCGACGCTGTCGATCATCGCGCCGGGCGCCGGCACCGTGACCGAGGTCGACGCCGATGAGATCCAGGCGTATGTCGCGCCCGCCGGCATCGCGCCCGACACGCTCGACCGCACCGAGAACTACGGCACCACGACGATCGCCGAACTCGCCTCCGAGGCCGGCATCCGCAACTTCTCGAACCTCTTCGTCAACGACCCGAACGCGGCGATCCAGTGGCCCTTCGCGGTCGGCGTCACCATGTCGTACGGGTTCGGCATGCGGTCCGGCCGCATGCACGAGGGAATCGACTTCACACCGGGCGCCGGTGCCCCGATCCAGGCGATCGCCGATGGCACCGTCCGCGTCGCGTCCGAGGCTGGCGGCGCGTACGGCGTGCACGTCATCATCGACCACGTGATCGACGGCCAGATGGTCTCCAGCCACTACGCCCACATGGAGTACGGGTCGATCCAGGTGTCGACCGGTCAGCAGGTCACGGTGGGCACGGTGCTCGGTCGCACGGGCAACACCGGCCGCTCGTACGGGGCCCACACGCACTTCGAGATCCTCCTCAACGGCAAGACCGCGATCGACCCGCTGCCGTGGCTGCGAGAGCACACCGGAGGCTGACCTCGATTCAGAGAGGTGCTGTTGCTCTGGTATCCTCTTCTAGTTGCCCGCGTGCGGGCAGCACGCCCCGATAGCTCAGTGGCAGAGCACTTCCATGGTAAGGAAGGGGTCGTCAGTTCAATCCTGACTCGGGGCTCGTAGCATCGTGAGATGTCACGCGGCAGGGTAGCTCAGTTGGTGAGAGCGCACGACTCATAATCGTGAGGTCGCGGGTTCAAGCCCCGCTCCTGCTACAGAAAACCTCGCATGACCAGGGTTTCTTGTCCCTACGAAGGGACAAGAACTCGATGAGTTCATCACTTATCCAACGCTTTCGCATCCACGGCGGTCTTGAGCCGTCATTCAGAAGTAGGGTGCTCGCTCCGGTTCGGTTGAACTGGGGAGTCCTAGGTCACCTACTGAATATGAACAGCGAACAGCTCGCAGAGCTCGGCCTCGAGCGACTGCTGACGACCAGCGAACTCGCCGACTACCTGGGCCTGCGTGTGCAGGCCATATATGACCTGCGCGCCGAGGGGCGCGGCCCGCGCGGCATTCCGGTGGGTCGAGAGCTGCGGTTCGCTCCATCGGACATTCGCAGGTGGCTGCATGAGCGACACGAGCCCGAGCCTGTCGCTGCACCGAAGGGCGGTGACCTCTGATGGCTGGCCGTCCGCGTCTGCCTGTCGGAACGTTCGGTGAGATCACCACGCGCAAGCTCCAGTCCGGCAGATTCCGTGCGTCCGCGCGGTTCCGGGACTGGGACGGGCACACCCGGCAGGTGACGGCGACCGGGAAGTCCGCGGGGGCCGCGAAGACGGAGCTAAAGACCCAGCTTGCGGACCGCATGCGGATCGGTGGTGACAGTACCGCGATCACTGCGGACTCGCGATTCGTGGAGCTCGGGACGGCCTGGCTGGAAGCGATGAAGACCGACCCGGCCCTTTCGGATGGCTCGAAGGAGGTGTACGAGCGCGAGTACTACTCGCTCGTACTACCGACCTTCCAGCACTTCACCCTGCGCGAGATCACGGTGGGCCGTGTCGAGCGCTTCCTCAACACCCAGCTTGCGAAGTCCTACCCCCGTGCGAAGCATTCACGGACGATCTTGAGCTTTGTGCTGGGGTTCGGTGTCCGCCGCGAGATCATCAATCGGAACCCTGTCAAAGACACCTCTCGACTGAGGAAGCCGAAGCGCGTGCCGAAGGCGCTGACGACGGAACAGATCCTCGCGATCCGAACCGCGGCGCGAGAGTGGCGAACCCAGCCCGGGGTGCTCGGCCCCCACCCAGACGGCCAGGTGCGAGACATCATTGAGCTGATGCTCGGCTCGCTCACTCGCATCGGGGAGGCCCTGGCCTTCCGGAAATGCGATGTCGACATGACCGCAAGTCCGCCTACTGTGCATGTCTGCGGGACCATCGTCGTCCGCAAGGGCGTTGGTGTGCTGCGGCAGCCCCAGCCGAAGACAGCTGAATCCAACCGTGTCGTCGCGATTCCGCCATTCGCTGCCGCGGTCGTCCGGCGGCGGCTCGCGTTGATCGCGGGGGAGGGACCCGAGCATTTGCTCTTTTTCACTCGGAAGGGCACCCCGCTCGCGCCTCACAATGTGCGACGGACCTTCCGGGAGATGCTCAAGATTGCCGGGCTGGAAGGGCTCGAGATCACACCCCACGCGTTCCGACGCACTGGGGCCACATTGCTCACGAACGAACTCGGCATCGAGACCGCGGCCGGCGTCCTGGGGCACACCTCGACGAAGACCACGAAGGAGCACTACGCGGAGCCTGACCGGACGGTGAATCCCATTCCCGCAGCCGTGCTCGAGCGGTTCGCGCCCGACGACTGACACAAGCGAATCAGCGGAGCCGGCATGGAGATCCAGCATCTTCTCGCCCCTGCCACCTTCAACCACCGCGAAGACCTCGGCCGACCCTCGCGACCATTGGAGGTTCCGCAACCTCCTTGGCGTAGTGGAGCGCAACGCGGCGTGGGAACGGGCCTCTATCTGAAAAGAAGAACGGTTGATCAGGGAAGGGATGAGCAGATGAACGAGCCAGAAGTTGTGGTCTACACGACAGGGCTGGCGTGCATCCGTTGCACCATGACCAAGCGCGTGCTCGAGCAGAAGGGCGTCCCTTTCACCGAGGTCGACATCCGGGAGAACAGCGCAGCTCGCGACTACGTGATCGAGGATCTCGGCTACAGCGAAGCGCCGGTCGTGGTCGTCTCCGACGAGGACCACTGGAGCGGCTTCCGGCCTGACCAGATCGACCGACTCATCACCCACCGCTAGAAGAAAGAGGTACTGAAATGTCCGTTCGATTCATCACTGGAAACCTGGGCGCTGACCCCGAAGTGCAGGCAGCGGGCAAAGTCTCCATAACAAAGCTCACCGTGCTGGAGAACACCGCCGAATACCGCGGCGACCAGCGCGTAGAGGGGCTGAAGCCGCTGAGCTCACTCTGTCGAAGCGAAGTTTGAGCTCGGCGTCGGGGCTGCGTCGTCGCTGCACAAAGGCGACGCGGTGATCGTGGTCGGTCATGAGCGAGACGCGTCGTTCGAGGGCACCGATGGGGGAGTGGTCTACCGCCGCGTGATCGATGCCACACACATCGGCCCGGACCTCGGACGCGCGACCGCCGTCGTCACCCGCACCCCCCGCGAGACGTCGTGATGTTCGCGTCCGTGGCCGCTTATAAGCTCACCGAATGATCATGGAACCCACAGACTGGATCTGGTCAGGATTAGTCCTCGTGGTTGTCCTTGGTGCGGTCTGTAAGGGGCTCATGCTCATCTTCGGACGCAGCAATTACGACAACGAATGAAGGCGTCATGGAGGGGACGGAGCGGAAGCTTCGCCCCCTCTGTCATGCCCGGGGGAGCGGCGCGTTACGGCGTTGCGCCACACGACGACGCTGCGCCGGCCACCGGGCGCCTCCCACTCCACGATCACCACGCGGTCGTTCCAGCCCGCGGCCACCGCGGGGATCTTCGTCGCAGGAGCGTCGCGCCAGCTGATCCACGCCAACACTTCCGGCGCACGGCCTCGCGCCCACTCGAGCGGCTGCGGCCCATAGGCAGAAGCGGGCAGAGTACACGGGCTGTCCTGCGCGACTGACTGCGCGATGCGCTGATAGTTCAGCGCGTCATAGTGTTTCTCGTAGCGCTTGTTCTTGGTCACCCTGGGCCGGGTTCCTTCCTCCGGCCGAGTCTTGAGAATACGGCACCCCCACGACGGTCGGGTGTCAGCTCGCGCTAGTCGGGCGCATCCACGCGCGGGAGGAACACCAAGTCGCAGGAGCGGCAGAAAAACGCCGACTCAAGCTGGTGCAGAACTGTCCCGCATTCGGGGCAGTGGGGCTGGGTGGCGTCGTCCAGGTAGTCCACGGTCGGTCAGGGGGCGGGGCGGTACTTCATCCGCGCGGCGCGCATCGTGCGCTGCTCAAACAGGCCCATCACGAGCAGGCCGAGCGCGGCGAGAGCGATCAGCACCCAGCCGGCGATGGTGTACCACTCGCCCGCGAACGCCGCCGGTGCCAGCTGCACGGCGAAGATCCCGAGAAACACCGACAGGCCGAACCAGACCATGCCGTTCGAGATCGCGGCGGCGCGTGCGATCCGCTCCCGCTTCTTCATGTGCCCAACCTCCCACCGCAGCCGCGCGGTGTCCACCCAGTCACAGCGCTTTCAGAGTCCCAGACAAACCGGGGAGAGGCAGCCGGCCTGCGACCGACTAAACGCGCCGCTACGCGGCCTGTCCTTTGATCCCAAGGGTCGAGCCGGAAACTCCGAGCCTAAGCCAGCTCCTTCGGCTCCGTTCTCTCCGGTCGCTCTTTGCAGACTCCACCCTCCGCTGCGCTCCGGGATCCGCTTAGCAACCGCTCCTTTCGGGCACTGCGCCGCCTCCGCTGGCACCGGCACTACGTGTCCGGCCCGACGCCGGGGAAACGGTGAAGGGAGAGGGCGATGAGCGAAAGCAACACGGACCTGGTCACTCTGTGGGAGGCGGCACAGCGCGTCATGGCCACCACCGGCAACGTCGAACGGGCGACCAACGAGACAGTGCGCCGCGAATGGGCCGCCATCGACGCCGAACTCATCCGGCTCGGCATCCCCACCCGCGACCCGCCACGGAGCATCGGGACCGGGACGGGCGTGGTGGACCGGACAGAACGACACCGGTCGGATCATCGGGATCTGGGCCGAGTCCTATGAGGAAGCCGTCATCGAACTGGCGACATCGTGGAAAGCGCAGATCGTGTGGTGCGTCGCAGACACCGACCTCGAGGTGCGGAACCGCTACCCCCGCGGCAAGCAAGGCGAACCGTGCATCCACCCCGTCACCACCGAACCCATCCCCGGACCCGACTACGCACCCCTCGCGCCGCTGTTCTGACACCCCAGGAGATCCCTGTGCTGAACACCCAGCCCACCCTGCTCGGGCTCGAGCTCAAAACGACCATCGCGATGAGAGCCGGCCAGCAGAAGGTCTGGCAATGCGCGCAGTGCGGACTCGTCGCCGTGCAATCCAGCCTCGCCCCCGGAACGATGGGCCCCTGCCCGGCCTGCGGAAACGACACCTGGTGGAGCCAGCAGCTCCCTGTCGCAGGGCTGCGAGATCCCGAGCAACCGACCGCAGAAGCCCACGACTGAGGACACGGGGGCGGCCTGCCGAGAAGAGGCTGCGCAGTCGGCCGGGAGGCGGAGAATGGGCGACATGTGCGGAAGATTTGCCCTGAACGCCAAGACCGATGAGATCATCCGCGAGTTCGTCGCCGACGGCGGCGATTTCCGCGACTGGACCCCCAGGTACTCGATCGCGCCCACCCAGATCGTGCCGATCGTACGGGAACGCGCCGACCCGGCGAAGGGGGAGTTCCGCCGGCAGCTCGACGCGGCGGTGTGGAACTTCCACCCGTCGTTCATGAAGGACTCCAAACGCCCGAACTTCAACACCCGCATCGAGACCGTCGCGACCAACGGGCTCTGGAAAGGCGCGTTCGCATCCTCCAGGGCGCTGTTTCCGATGCGCGGATACTTTGAGTGGACAGGCACCGCGGGCAACAAGCAGCCGCACTTCCTGCACTCCAAAGACGGCGGGCTCCTCGCGGCCGCCGGGATCTACACCGCCCGGAAGATCGAGGACGACTGGGAAGTGTCAGCGTCGATCATCACCCGGCCGGCACGAGACGCGTCGGGGGAGATCCACGACCGGATGCCGGTGTTCCTCGAATCGGAAGTGTGGGACGAATACCTGTCCCCGGAGAAGCTCGACGACGACGGCAAGGCTGACATGGTGCAGCTGCTCACCATCGAATCCGACCGGGTGGCCGGAACAATCACCAGCTACGACGTCGCCCGGAAAGTCAACAACACTCGCACCGCAGACCCCAGCGACCCAACGCTTATCGAACCGCTGGATTGACGCGGCAGAAGCACGCACCCCGGCGGCCGCCTGGATGGTCTCAATTGTCCAATGGCCCGTTGGACTTCTCTGTCGGGCGGTTAGGGGATGCTGGAAGCGTGGCAATGATCGAACCCTCGGACTACGCGCAGACGCTGGACGCTCTGAAGCGACGTGTCCGCGAGGCCCGGTTTGCCGCGCAACGCAAAGCCAACACGGAACTGATCAGCCTGTACTGGCACATCGGCAAAACCATCCTGCAACGACAGAAGGCAGAGCCGTGGGGGAGCGGTGTAATGGGCAGGCTCGCCGACGATCTCCGCGCCGAGTTCCCTTCGATGCGGGGATTTTCACGCGCCAATCTCTTCTACATGCGCAAGTTCGCCGAGGCCTGGCCGGACGAGGCGGCAATTGTCCAACAGCCCATTGGACAATTGCCGTGGAGCCATATCATCGACCTCCTCGACAAACTCGACAACACCGAGCTCCGGAACTGGTACGCAGGCAAGGACGTCCAGAACGGGTGGAGCCGAGCTGTGCTCACCCACCAGATCAGCACCCGCCTCAATGACCGCGAGGGTGCCGCCCCCACTAACTTCTCCTCTGCGCTCGAGACGGTCGATTCCGAACTCGCGCAACAGATTACGAAGGACCCTTTCGCGCTCGACTTTCTCGCCATCGGCGCCGATACCACCGAACGCGACCTGGAAGAACGACTCACCGCACGCATCGTCGACACCCTCCGTGAACTCGGCGCAGGGTTCGCGTTCGTCGGGCGCCAGGTCCACTTCGAAGTCGATGGAGACGATTTCTACGTCGATTGTTCCGATTCTCGTATTATTCCGATCGCCGTGTAAGCGGGCCACTGCGGCGTGGGGGAGTCACATGGCGGGCTCGGGATAATGAGCTGCTGTCTGATCCACGTAAAGCTGCGCATCCGCGATACGTTGCGCGGAACGTGCTGCAGATAGTTGAGCGGGAATCGTCCGTTGGGGCAAGAGGTGAACTCACCACATGCGCCACGTGAACATGTGGCGGATCAGAGTGCGAGAGACCGACGACTGAGAGCTCTTGCGTTTGCTCCCCACCCTCACCGGGCGCTTTCGCGGATTGGGTCCTGCGAGAACTGGTCTCCGGCGGAACGCGGAGGCCGGGTATCACTGTCCGGAGTCGCCGGTGACGACTCTGTGGTCCTGCACAGTCGTCTGCAGTCCCGACTTGCACAGCTTTGCGTTCTGGTCTCTGGCCGGCGTCACTTCTCGTCGATGGTGGCGGTGATCTGTTGGATGGTGGTCACGGCCTGGTCGATGGCGGTGATCATGGCGTCGTATTGGGAGTGTTCCCCTTCCATTCCGGTCGGGTATCTCTGGGTGAGGAAGTAGTCAGGCATCCCCCGTGTACGTATAGCAACACCGGATGTGCTGCGTCTGCACTCTTGATGAGCATCCCCTGCTGCACACCGTTGATGTCGACGCGGATCTTCTCTGAAATGCTGCCGGGAAGCTGCCGCCCATTTTCGTCGACAATGGGTTTCGGCTTTCCGCGGCTCCGCAGCAGCAGCACACCAACCAGGAAGAGAAAGTAGCCCAGTACCCCGGAAGCGACGAGCAGCAGAATGCGCGCGATCGTTCGGGCGAGCGATGGAGTAGAACCGCTTCCCCAGTGAGCGGCCATGAGAACCCCCGTATCGCTCGATGTCGTGCACCCAGGCTAGAGCGCGGCGGCGCTGTGAGGCACCTCGCGAGTCCCCGTCTTGGAAGGGAGTGGTGCTCCATACTGGACAAGCCAGGTATCAGCCTGGTCCTATTCTCCGACGGGAAGGACCCGTAGCGTGGGCAGCGGACCGACAACGCCACCGAAGGAGACCTCCGTGCCGATCGACGACGCGACCATCGAGGCCCTCGATGCCTGGTGGCGAGCCGCGAACTACCTGTCAGTCGGCCAGATCTACCTGCTCGACAACCCGCTGCTGCGGCATCCGCTCACCAATGAGCACATCAAGCCGCGTCTACTGGGGCATTTCGGCACGGTCCCCGGCCTGAACCTGATCTATGCGCACATGAACCGCGCGATCCGCGAGCGCGAGCTCGACGCGCTCTACATCGCCGGTCCCGGGCATGGCGGACCGGCGATGGTCGCGGGCGCGTGGCTCGACGGCACGTACACCGAGCGCTACCCGGAGGTCACGCGCGACGAAGCGGGCATGCAGCGGCTGTTCCGGCAGTTCTCCTTTCCCGGCGGCATCCCGAGCCACGCGGCGCCCGAGACACCCGGGTCGATCCACGAGGGCGGCGAGCTCGGCTACTCGCTGTCGCACGCATTCGGCGCCGCGTTCGACAACCCCGGCCTGACGGTGGTCGGCGTCGTGGGCGACGGCGAGGCCGAGACCGGTCCGCTGGCGACGGCCTGGCACTCGAACAAGTTTCTGAATCCCCTCACCGACGGCACGGTGCTTCCGATCCTGCACCTCAACGGGTGGAAGATCGCGAACCCGACGGTGCTCGCGCGCATCCCCGACGAGGAGCTGCTCGATCTGTTTCGCGGGTACGGGTACGAGCCGCTGCTGGTCGGGTTCGAGGCATCCGATGAGCACGACCGGGTGCACCGTGCCTTCGCCGGAGTGATCGACGATGCGCTCGATCGCATCGCCGCAATCCGCGAGCGGGCGAACGATGGCGACGAGACGCGTCCGCGGTGGCCGATGATCATCCTGCGCTCCCCGAAGGGATGGACCGGCCCCGCCCAGGTCGACGGCGAACCGGTCGAAGGGACGTGGCGGTCGCATCAGGTGCCGTTGTCGGGCGTGCGCGACAACGCCGAGCATCGCGCGCTGCTCGAGGAATGGCTGCGCTCGTACCGACCGGAGAAGCTCTTCGGCGGCGACGGCTCCCCGCTGCCCACCACGATCGCCCTGGCACCCATGGGCGACAAGCGCATGAGCGCCTCGCCGCACGCAAACGCCGGGGTGCGGCATCCGCTCGACCTTCCCGACTTCCGTGACGGGGCCGTCGATGTCGACGAGCGCGAGCGAGGGGCGACGGATGCCGAGGCCACACGTGTGCTCGGAGGGCTCTTGGCCGAGGTTATCCGGCGAAATCCCACCGACTTCCGGTTGTTCGGTCCCGACGAGGTCGCCTCGAACCGGCTCGCGCCAGCCGTGTACGAGGTGACCGCGAAGCAGTGGGTGGCCGAGACACTGCCCGTCGATCGCGACCTCGCGCCGGCGGGGCGCGTCATGGAGATGCTCAGCGAGCACCAGTGCCAGGGCTGGCTCGAGGGCTACCTGCTCACCGGTCGGCACGGGGTATTCACCTCATACGAGGCGTTCATCCATATCGTCGACTCGATGTTCAACCAGCACGCCAAGTGGCTGCAGGCAGCTGCGCAAGTGCCGTGGCGAGAGCCGATCGCGAGTTTCAATTACCTGTTGTCCAGTCACGTGTGGCAGCAGGACCACAACGGGTTCACGCATCAGGACCCCGGCTTTCTCGACGTCGTCGTGAACAAGAGCGCCGAGGTGGTGCGGGTCTATCTGCCGTTCGACGCGAACACGCTGCTGTCGACGTACGACCACTGCCTGCGCTCGCGCGGTTACGTCAATGTGGTCGTGGCAGGCAAGCAGCCGCATCCGCAGTGGCTCACGATGGACGAGGCGATCCGCCACTGCACGCGCGGACTCGGCACCTTCGACTGGGCCGGCACCGATGTCGCCGGCGAAGCCCCGGACGTCGTGCTCGCGGCGGCGGGGGATGTTCCGACGCTCGAAATGCTCGCCGCGGCATCGCTGCTGCGCGAGGGCACTCCCGATCTCAAGGTGCGGGTTGTGAACGTGGTCGACCTCATGCGACTGCAGTCCGCGCATGAGCACCCCCACGGTCTATCCGATGATGACTACGACGCGATCTTCACGACGGATCGGCCGGTGATCTTCGCCTTCCACGGCTACCCGTGGCTGGTGCATAGGCTCGCCTACAAACGCGCCGGACACGTGCACCTGCACGTGCGCGGTTACAAGGAGAAGGGCACGACCACCACGCCGTTCGACATGGTGATGCTCAACGACCTCGACCGGTATCGGCTCGCGATCGACGCCATCGACCGCGTGCCGGGGTTCGCCGAGCGGTACGCCGGGTTTCGGCAGGAGCTGCAGGATCGCCGCATCCGCGCCCGCCAGTACACGCGCGAGCACGGCGAAGACATCCCCGAGGTCGCCGACTGGCGCTGGCCCATGCGGTCGTGAACCTCATCGGGAGCGCTGTGCGGTGCTCTCATTCGAGGCCGGCGCGCATGGCCTCGTCGAGGGACAATCCCGAGGTATCGGGGAGTTGGATTCTGAACCGTCGCCCGGTGATCGAATCGACATCGATGCGCACGATATGTTCCTTGGCTCCAGGCTGCACCGGGAACAGCAGCCTGGGCAGTTCCGTCTTCGACAGAGGTCTCTTCAGCACGGCCTTTGGCCACGACGCCCCATGCCCTGCCGGTGTCGGTGTCCACGTCGTCGGTCTCGAGGGTGACCATCGCACCGTTCGTCACGGCCGACAGTTTCGTTCCCACGGCCGTGCGGAACACGATGGTGTTCTCGTGGACGCTGAAGTTGACCGGAAAGACGTCAGGACTCTGCCCGCTCGTCGCCGCGATGGCGAGTCGCCCGAGGGAGGCAGTGCGAAGCAAGCGCCAACAGACACTGGCCTCCAGCGCGACGGGATCCCTTGGCTAGTCCATGTGGGGAACGGTACTCCGCTCCAGCGCGACTGGCCAGAGCACGCGTCTGCAGCGACTGCTCGTAGGCTCTCACCATGATTGCGAGCTCGGCATCCCTTTCCGTGCTGGCGCAGCCTCTGACGCTGTGACCGGTGCCGTGCGGACGCTACGCCGCTGGATCCCGGGCCTGGACACGGCGCTCGCATACAGGCGCGCATGGTTGTGGCCTGACATCCGCTCGGGGCTCGTCCTGACGGCGCTGCTCGTGCCCGCCGGTATGGGCTATGCGCAGGCTGCCGGGCTGCCCGCCTACACCGGCCTCTACGCGACGATCGTGCCCCTTCTCGCCTACGCCCTTTTCGGGCCGTCCAAGATCTTGATTATTGGGCCTGACTCGGCACTGGCTCCTCTCATCGCCGCCGCCGTCATCCCCCTCGCGCTCGACGACGATAAACGCGCGGTTGCGCTCGCCGGACTTCTCGCGGTCATGGTTGGGGCCATCCTCATTGTCGCAGGCGTCCTCCGCCTCGGCTTCGTAACGGATCTGCTCTCGAAGCCGATCCGCATCGGCTATCTCAACGGCATCGCCCTCATCGTCATCGTCTCGCAGGTGCCGAAGCTGCTCGGCTTCTCGATCGAAGCGCGCGACCCGCTACGCGACGTCGGCGGGATCGCCGCGACCGTCGCGGGCGGTGGTATCGGCATCCCCGCTGCACTTCTCGGAGTGGGTGCGATCGCCGTGATCTTCCTGTTCCGCGTCGTGTGGGGCGGGCGCATCCCTGGCGTGTTCGTCGTCGTCGTCGGCGCCATGGTGATCACTGCGGTCTTCGACCTCGGCCGCGTCGTCCCGGTGGTCGGCGAGATGCCGCAAGGCTTCCCCACGCCCGCGTTGAGCGGGCTGGAATGGGCGGATGCCGCGGCCCTCGCCGCACCTGCCGTCGGGGTGGCCCTGATTGCGTTCGCTGACACCGGCGTGCTCTCCCGCACGCTCGCCGCACGGCGCGGCGAGACGGTGAGCGGCAGCCGCGAGATGGCCGGGCTCGGGATCGCCAACGTCGCGGGAGGCGTGCTGGGCGGATTCCCGATATCGGGCTCGACATCACGCACCCCCGTCGCAGAGGCGGCGGGTGCGCGCTCGCAGCTCGCGGGCGTCGTCGGTGCGCTCCTGGTGCTCGCGTTCATGATCGTCATCCCCGGCGTCACGCAGTACCTTCCGGAGTCGGTGCTCGGTGCCGTGGTGATCACCGCCGTCATCACCCTCATCGACGTCCCCGGGTGGGTGCGTCTCTGGAACATCGACCGGCAGGATGCCCTGCTCTCGGTCGCCTCCTTCCTGGGGGTGTTCCTTGCGGGCGTGCTCGCGGGAATCCTGGTTGCGATCGGCCTGTCGTTCCTCGCCGTCGTGCTGCATGCGTGGCGCCCGTACCGCGCGGAGCTCGGGCGCATCCCCGGTGTGCGCGGCTACCATGACCGCCGCCGCAATCCCGAGGCGGAGCGGATCCCGGGCGCGGTGATTGTGCGGTGGGACGCCCCCCTCTTCTTCGCGAACTCCGGCATCTTCGACAGCTGGGTGAGGTCGGTGGTGACGAAGGCGGCGAAGGAAGCCGCGAACGGCGCCCCGGAGGTCCGCACGGTCATCGTCGCTGCAGAGCCCATCACCGACATCGACACGACGGCGATGGACGACCTCGTCGATCTCGACGAGTATCTCGAGCAGCGGGGGATCGAACTGGTACTCGCCGAAGTGAAGGGCCCGATCCGCGACCTCATGCAGAAGCACGGCATGTCAGAACGATTCCCGCCCGATCGCTTCCCGCCGACGGTGGGTGCGGCGGTCGACGCCGAGACCGGCAGTATGCGCAGCGACATCGGAGGCATCGGCGAAGCCCCCGACGATGAGAGCGGACCGCAGGATCCCGAACCGGATCACGACGGACGTTGACGGATGCCGCGAGGCGCGGTATCCGTCAACACGCTCCCGTCGTAGATTGAGTGTCATGGCAGACGAAACCGGAACGGAAGCTGCGGGCGCTCGGTGGGTGCCTGGTGCTGAGCGTCGGGCTCGGCGCGGTGCTGATGGCGCCGAACCTGCCGGTGCAGCGGCCGGCGCCGTACTCGCTCTCCTCGCCTCCACGAGGTTCGCCGAACCCACCCACCCTTGACTCCCCGAGAAGAATGACCCTGACTTGGAATCGAAGTCCGAGCACAAAAGGAGAACACAATGACCATCAACGACGTCGGGCCCCGCCCGAACGCGTTCGACATCGAAGAAGCCACCCGGCGGAACGAGAACTACCGCACCGTGGCGTGGACCGGGAAGTACCTGCAGGTCACGCTGATGTCCATCCCGGTCGGGGAGTCCATCGGCCTGGAAGTCCACCCGGACACCGATCAGTTCCTACGCCTCGACGCGGGAGACGGCAAGGCCGTCATGGGCCCGGCCAAGGACCAGCTCGACTTCGAACAAATCGTCTCCGACGGGTGGTCTGTCCAGGTCCCCGCCGGCACGTGGCACGACGTGATCAACACCGGCGACGAACCGCTGCGCCTCTACGCGATTTACGCCCCCGTTCACCATGCACCCGGCATCACCCAGGAAACCAGCGACAAGGCCGAACAGGACGAAGCGACCGGCAAGGACGAGCCTCCCGCCTGGACCGTCCAGCCCGGAGACAGCACGCCCGACGAGCACGCCAGCTGACGTCTACTCGCGTCACCGCTCCGTAAGGATTTTGCGGGCAATGAACGCCTTGGCCCACCGAGCGTCGCGCCCGCCACATGGAAGCATCGGTCGGTCGGGATGCTCCGGTCACGTGGTGAGTCCGCAGAGTCGCCGGATGATGTCTTCTCGGTCGTGCCACATCGGTATGGCCGGCGGGCTGGTGGTGTCGCCACCGCTGGCTTTGGCGAGGGCTTGACGCTTCATCTCGGTATCGGCGTGGGCGTATATGAGCGTGGTCTCGGGATCGGTGTGCCCGAGCCATTCGGTGATCAGCGCCAGCGGCATGCCCGCTTGGTAGAGGTGCATGGCACGGGAGTGGCGCAGCATGTGCGGGTGAACCTTCTCCGGGATCTCCGCGCAGCTCTCGCGGGCTCTGCTCGCATGTTGGCGCACGAATCGGCCGACGTTGTCGTCGGACATGGACGTCTTGCGGTGACCGTGGATCGTGTAGAACAACGGCTGGTCAGCGGCGGGCTCGGGGTGGAACACCTCGGCGTAGCGGCGATAGTGGGCAGCGGTCTCGCTGGTGATAGGTAGCCGCCGCGGTTTCGCGCCCTTCCCGATCAGGTCGACGGTGAGTCGCCTGACATCGATGTCACCGACGGTCAGGGCGAGCATCTCACCGTCGCGGGCCGCGAGGTCATACATCAGGATCATGAAGAACTGGTCGCGAAGGCCGATCTTCGTGGCGAGGTCGGGCGCGGCGAGCAGCGCCTTCACGGCGCCCGTCGTCAGATAGTGGACGGCTTTGGTCGCTACGGTCTTCAGTTGCGGGACACCGATGATGTCAGCCAGGTGGACGGCGAGTATTGGCTCGGCGGTAGCGGCGTAGCGGAAGAAGGACCGGATGCAGGCGAGCCGCTGGTTGTAGGTCGTTCCGGTCCACGAACGCGTTGCCCTCATGTGGTCAAGGAACTCGAGGACGCAGACCCGGTCAACGATCGCGAACGTCACCCGCTCGAGCGGAACCCCGCGGGTCTCCGCGACGTAGCCCAGGAGCATGTTCCAGGTGTGGCGGCACGCGGTGATCGTGTGAGGGCTGACTCCGCGTTGCCGGGGCATGAAGACGGTGAACCACTCGCGCAGGTGCCGGTAGAAGCTGTCGGTGTGGGTGGTCATGATGTCACTTCCGGGATGATGCCCGCGGCGCTGGTCAGGCCTGTTGCGGCCAGACGCTCGGGGAGCAGGTGGATGTAGTAGGCAGTCGCCGAGTAGGTGTCGTGACCCATGTAGGCCGACAGGTAGGGCAGCCACACGTTGAGGTCGCGGCCATCCTCGACCCATCGCGTCAGGGTGCGGGTGGCGTAGTTGTGGCGCAGCGTGTACGGCGTGGAACCGGGTGCGACACCGCCAGCGTTCTCACGGCATCGGTGATAGTGGGCCGTGACCCAGCGAGCCGGGTAGGGCTGTCCGGGGTGGTCCTCGAAGAAGAACTCCCGCCCGGGTCGGCGCAGATCGGCGAGCTCGTCAAACCCAGCCAGCAGGGCGACCATGCCGGTGTCCACCGGGACACGGCGGTCTTTGTTCCGTTTCGACTGCTCGATCATCACGATCGCGCCGCCAAGGTCAACATTCCCGCGACGCAACAGGCGGGCTTCTTGCGGCCGCAACCCGCAACCCAGCATCAGCCGGAACAGCACCGGGATCGTGTATTCACGGAATGGGTTGGTCCCTGACGGAGTGACCGAGTCAGCAACTGCGAAGAAGGCAGCCAGTTCGCTGTCACTGAACATGTGGGGCAGCTTCCTGCGGTGCGGTCGGATCCACTGCGCGGGCAACACGAAGGCTTCGACGCCGACCAGTTGCAGGTACCTGCCGAACTCGCGGATCGCGTGGGCCTTGTACGCAGGCCATTCGGTCCGCTTGCCTTCTCGGCACCAGGCGGTGACCAGTTCCCGGGTCAGCATCGGCTCGCCGTTCGGGTGTGCCACGCAATATCGGTCGAAGCTCAGCATCGGATACGCGAGTGTGCGGCGCGAGTAGCCCAGAGCTGTACGCCATTCGAGCATCGCCTCAATATGAGTCGCGAAGCCGCTGCTGAATGTGATGGTCATCGCGGGCCTTCCTTCGCTGGGGCAAAGCTGTCGAGAGGCAGTGCGCAGTCCCTAAGGGATTCGTCGGCCAGCGCGATGTAGCGCCGAGAGGAGTCAACGCTGGCGTGACCGAGCAGCTGCGCGGTCAGCGCGAGTTCGGCGCCTGACTCGATAAGTCGGGTGCCGATCGTGCGTCGCAGAGCGTGGAACGTCTTGCCGTCATATGCGCGGTGCGACACGCCGGCCTCGTCAAGCCATCGACCCATGATGAGAGCCCCCGTTGGCCCCGTCAGCTTCGTGAAGGGAGCGTAGAGACGGACGAATATCTCGGGCGCACTGCAATCGGGTCTTCCCTGCAGGAGCCAGTCCGCGATCGCGTAGCCGGCTTCCGCCGACAACGGCAGCGTCAACGGCGCCAAGGTCTTGTTTTGCACCACGCGGATCTCATCCCTGTGCCAGTCGATCTCGTCGAGCCGTAGTGACACGATGTCGCAGCAGCGAAGCCCGGTCGAGAGCGCTAACCGGACCATCGCGTAGTCCCTCTTCCCGTGTGGGGTTTCGGTCTCGATTGCCGCGACGATCCGGCCAGTCTCCTCGAGGGTGAAGCAGGGCAGCGCCCGCGTCCGTCTCGGCCCGACCCGCGCCAGCAGGGCATCGACCTTCAAGTCGGTCACGCCCTGATGGTTCAGGAACTGGAAGAACCGCTTGATCGCCCACACCGTGTTTCCCATGCCCGATGCGTGACGCGGCCTCGCTTCGACGAGAAATGCTCCGACATCGTCGACAGAGACCGACTCCAGCGAACGGCCGACGCGCTCCAGATAACTGATGAACCCTCGGGCTTCAGCGACCACAACACGCACCGATCCGGTCACGAGGTCCTTCTGCTCGTACTCAGCGAAGTCGCGGAGAACCACCGTGCCGGACGCGCTCAGGCTCGATTTTGACCTTCGCCGCTTCCACACGACCGCGCCGGTCTGCTGGAACTCCAGCATCATCCGGGCAGTTTTCTCCAAGTTCGATCGCAACACAGAACGGATCTCACCTCGGCGCATTCGATCATCCATTGCCGCCAGGAACTCCTCCACGGCCCGCTCGGTCAGCCGATCGATTCCTCGGCTGCGGCAGAACCAAACCACGGTCCGGCAGCAGCTCCGGTAGTACCGGATCGAGCCCGGCGCCAGGCCGATTCGCGTGGCCTCTGCCAACACGCCCTCGGCAACCTCGGATGCTTCGTCATTCACGACCCCAACCTCCTATCGGACGGTGTCGCGGACCGCCCCGAATGACGGTCGCGACCTCATTACCGTCCCGCGGAAAGGTGCCGACGACTACCCTTTGGTAGCTTCTGGGGCGCGCGCAGATTATTCCGAGCCAGACAGATGGCTGCACCCTGTCGCAGAGCAGGTCAAGCGGCCATCGGAATAATCCGAGAGTCGGAAGTATCGACGTTATTCGGAGGTGGGAATAACGTCGACCTTCTGTTCTTTCACGTGGAACAACTCCGATACGTCGTCATCGAGCTGAAGACCACGAAGTTCGAACCCCGTGACGCCGGACAACTTGGGTTCTACGTTGCTCTCGTCGATGACCGACTCCGCCGCCCGGATCTACACCGCCCCACCGTCGGCATGTTGCTCGTTGCGGATAAAAACGAGACCGTTGTCAGATACGCCCTGGCGGGAACCGCGCAGCCGATGGCTGTCTCCCGATACGAACTGTCTCCACAAGTTCAAGCGGCGTTGCCGGCCGAGGAAACGCTGACTCGCATCGCCGAGGGAGCCGGGGCTAGACACCAGCACGCTCGTGATAGGTGAGATCGATTCGGTGTGATCAGGCGGAGATCGTCCGCGCCATATAGTGAGCCTCATGACGACGGTGACGGGTATTCCTGGCGACCGTCTCGCTCAGTCCGCAAACCACCGCTTTGACGACAACGGGCGTAAGGCTCGGTACGGAGTCGCGTACCTCCAGTCGTTGTGTGCGCACGCGGGCGTCGACTTCAAAGAGGGCTCGCTAGATAGCGACAATCTCGCCGTGGACGCGACGATCGAATATCCACGGATGCCCGTTCGCGTTCAGATCAAGTGCACGTCGAAATACAAGGTCGGCAACGGCAATATGACCTTGGAGCTGAAGCCGGAGTGGGTCGCAAAGTGGGCGGAGAGCGACACCACGGTGTTCGTCGTTGTCGTGAAGGTGCCTGCGGATATCCCCAGCTGGTTGGAACACGATCCGAGCTTCACCCGCCACCGCACGGTTGCCTTCGGACAACGGTTCAATGCTTCCATCCACACCAAGTCGATGAAGTTCACGGCCTCCGACAAGATCACCAGCGAGACGGTTTATGACTGGCGTGACCTTGCCTACGCGATCGCGGACGGGGCGACACTGTGACGCCCCGGCCCTTCCGTCCCGTGGCGCCGCCGGTGACTCGAGAGGCCAGCCTTAGCATGCCGGCGTCTACGGCCGCCGCCGACGTCACCGGCTTGCTGCTGCGACGTAGCTGGATCCGGGTGCGCACCAGTGACCGCGCTGCGTTGTGGAGCCTTCCTGACGGTTCTGCCGAACTCTATGTTCCTCATTCACTGCGCCGGGACACATTGGAATGGGCCGGCGTCCTGGAGCGGATCGGCGCCCCGTACGCGGAGACGGCCGTCGATGTTGAGCGTTCCATTGAGCAGACCAGTTACGACGTGATGCGATTCCGCGTCAACAGCACTGGTGAGACGATACCGCTGGAGTCAGCGGCGACCGTCATCAATTCTGCGTTCGGCATGATCCGCGCTGCGGCAACTGCGGCACGTCGACCTCGTCAGAGCATCGGTCGCCACTACTCCAAGCTCGGCGACGATGTGGCCAGGGCCGCTCGACTTGGCCATACAGAGATGGGCAGCTTTGTTTTCCCGGTGCTGGTGCACATTCAGGAACCGTCGCCGACGGAGCATGCCACGCTACCTGGCGTTGACAGTGTCATCCCGGAAAGCGATGAGCGACGCGTCACCAGGACGTTGGCACAGGCGCTCACTGCGTTCGAACGCCAGGTTGTCACTCCTGATGTAGAGCCGACGTCGCGTTCGTTGCTGCCCATGGTCTTCGCCGGCGGAACAAAGGAGCTGCTTGCCAAGGTGGGAGAGGCGTTAGCAGAACCCGACATCTCCTTTCTGGAGATGCGCTTTTCGTGGGCTGGAGCTGCGCCAGTGGGCGAGGAGATACCCTCGCGGGTCGTCATACCCACCGAGGCACGTCAGCACATTCAGACTGCCGTCCGGATTCTCGCCGACCCACAGAAGGACCCGCTCCGGGTTGTTGTGGGGCCAATTATTCGAATCGAGCACGAGCCGAACGATCCCTTCGGGGAGATTGTTGTGCAGGCTCCCGGTCCGAGTAGCGGACGCATTGGCCGCGTTGAGGTGCGGGTTCGGGCGGAACAGCTCGAGGAGATCCACGGATGGATGCATGCTGGCACGACCGTCGTTCTTCACGGCTACGTTGACAGCAAGCCCGGCCACTACGCTCAGTTCCGGGAAATTGGGACGCCTCAGCCGCTTTCGAACGCGTTGCCGGGACTAGATACCTAAGCAGGCGGGCCTACGCGCCCCCACAGTCGTTATCGCGCCGTGGTCCCGTAGTTCTTGCAAAGGACCACCTTGTCGCCGGCTGCCTCGAGCAACTGCTCGGCCGAGAGAAGCATGTCCAGGAGCTGGGGGTGGGCGATTGAGTACAGGGAGGATCGCCCCTCCGGCCGCACGTTGACTAGGTCGCACTCGCGCAGGCAGGCGAGGTGCTGGGAGACCGTCGACTGTGCCAGTCCGAGATGATCGGTGATCTGCACCACCTTCTTCTCGCCCCCCATGAGCAGCTGCAGAATGGCCAGCCGCGCTGGATCCGCGAGGCCATGGAACAGTGAGACCGCGGGCTCCAAGGCGGCCCGAGCGGCCGCCGACGTCAGCATCGTCATTTGCCGATGATACCTTGCTGGCGTGCGCGGACTCCCCGAGTGCCGATCAGCAGCGCACCCCACTCGACGAACTGAGTATGCAACAGAAGTCAACGTTGTTATCGTTGACTACCGATGAAAGCGCGCACGTGGATCCAGGTCCGTTGTGACGCCCTTCAAGATCACCGTGACGCAGAAGGCGAATGATGAGCGACCCCGAAAAGACACCCAAGGACTTCGACCCTGACTCCGACCGCACCCAACTCGCCGCCGCGCGCCACGACGCCGACGATGATGACGATGACGATGACGATGTGGAGCACATCTGGCAGGTGAACGAGATCCGTCTCGGGGTTCTGTCCGGAGCGCTACTTCTTGCCGGGTTCCTGCTCGGGCTCGCCGGCTTCGAGTCGTGGGAGCTCTGGCTGAGCATCGCGGCGCTCATCGCCGGCGCCGCCACGTTTGTGCCGGGTGCTGTGCGGGACGTGTTCAAGGGCAAGATCGGCATCGGCACCCTGATGACGGTCGGCGCGGTCGGCGCCGCAGCGTTGGGGCAGTTCGAAGAGGCTGCAACACTTGCCTTCCTCTACTCCCTCAGCGAGGGGCTCGAGGAGTACTCCGTTGCCAAGACTCGGCGGGGCCTCAGGGCACTGCTCGACCTGGTCCCGGACGAGGCTGTCGTGCGCCGCGACGGCGCGGAGCGCACGATTGCCACCGCGGAATTGGTCCTCGGCGACCTGATGCTCGTCAAGCCCGGCGAGCGACTCGCCACGGACGGCATCATCCGCACGGGTCGCACGGCCCTGGACTTGTCCGCGATCACCGGCGAATCGATGCCGGTTGAGGCTTCCCCCGGCGATGAGGTGTTCGCCGGCGCCATCAACGGCACCGGCGCCATCGAGGTCGAGGTCACCACAACCGCTCAGAACAACTCCCTGGCCCGGATCGTGCACATCGTCGAGACGGAACAGTCCCGGAAAGGCTCGACCCAGCGACTCACCGACCGAATCGCCAAGCCCCTCGTTCCCGGCATCCTGATCCTCGGCGCACTCATCGCGATCTTTGGTGCGATCTTCGGCGACCCGGCGTTCTGGATCGAACGCGCCCTCGTCGTCATCGTCGCAGCGGCCCCGTGCGCGCTGGCGATCTCGGTTCCGGTGACCGTGGTCGCCGCGGTCGGTGCCGCGAGCAAGCACGGGGTGCTGGTCAAGGGCGGCACAGCACTCGAGACCCTCGGCAAGGTCCGCACGATCGCGCTGGATAAGACCGGCACGCTCACCCGCAACAAGCCCGTCGTCATCGAAGTCGCGGTCTCCGCGGGGCACTCCAAGGACGACGTGCTGGCCTTCGCCGCGGCGCTGGAAGCGCGCAGCGAACACCCCCTAGCGCGTGCGATCCTCGACGTCGCCGGCACCCCACGAGTAGCTGAGGATGTCACCGCTGTGACCGGGGCGGGTCTGACCGGCACCGTCGACGGCGTGCCGATCCGGGTGGGGAGACCGGGATGGGTCGAGCCCGGTGCGCTGGCCGCCGACGTCTCAAGGCTCCAGGGCGCGGGTGCCACGACCGTTCTGGTTGAACGCGACGGTGCCGTGCTGGGAGCGATCGCCGTCCGGGACGAGCTGCGCCCCGAATCGACCGAAGTGGTGGCGACCCTGCGCAAACGCGGCTACACGGTCGCGATGCTCACCGGCGATAACGAGGCGACGGCCAACGCGCTCGCGCAGCAGGTCGGGATCACCGAAGTCCACGCGGACTTGCGGCCGGAGGACAAGTCGCAGCTGATTGCGAAGCTGCGCGGCACCGGCCGCGTCACTGCGATGATCGGTGACGGTGTCAACGATGCCCCCGCTCTGGCAACAGCGGATCTGGGTGTTGCGATGGGCGCGATGGGCGCTGATGTAGCGATCGAGACGGCTGATGTCGCGCTGATGGGAGACGACCTCCGTCTTTTGCCCGGCGCATTCGCGCACGCTCGCCGAACCCGGCGAATCATGCTCCAGAACGTGGTCGTTTCCCTCGTCCTGATCGGCGTCTTGATCCCGCTCGCCCTCTTCGGTGTTCTCGGGCTTGCGATGGTGGTCCTCATCCACGAGGCCTCAGAGTTCGTCATCATCCTCAACGCGCTGCGCGCCGCGCGCTCAAAGGACCTGCGCATCGTGGGGGCGATCGAATCCGAGACAGGGGCGCTCGCAAGGCCCTGATACGGCCGCCGGTGTCGGCGGCGCACGGCTCTACCGCGGAGTTAGCTCGGAGCTAGCCCCGCCGTCCCGGACGGGCGGGACGGCGGGGACGGATCGGGTTTGCTCAGGGCCGTGGTGCGCGGATCGAACCCTGCCGACCCGGTCAGGCCATCTTCATCAAACTGTTCTTGAGTGCCATGCAGGCGTCCATGCATGCTTTGCAGGACTGTGCACACATCTTGCAGACTTCGCTGTCGTCTGCGTGCGCCATGCACTCGTCCATGCACATCTGGCACACGGCGATAGTCGCGTCCAGCATCGACATGGTCACTTCCCGCGTCATGCCCTGCATCCGCAGCATGCAGTTCATCATCGTGTTGCACATTGCCGCGCAGTTCATGCAGGCCGGAGCGCACGGCGTCATTTCCATGGAACACACGATGGACGCCTGCTCGCACGCCGAGCAGGCGTCCAGACAGGCCTCCAGGACCGACATATCCGTCGTGCTCATGCCGGCCTTGGCCATGTCCTTGGACATCATGTCCATCATCATCGAGTTCACGGCACAACTCCTTCGGATTCTCGCGACGGCGGCGGCTGCCGCCAATCAGGACGCTACTCTCGGCGGCCCGCCGCGTCATCGGGTACCTGAGTCGTTCGGCAGCGCCGTCCTCTCGGGAGTTCACACCGGGCCCCTCGCGGCGGGAAGATAGCCGACGGCCCGCAGGACCCGAGCGCTGGTAGAACAGGAGCGCGTGCGGTGTCCCCAGGATGAGGGTGCCCAGAATGGGCGGTTCACCGGGCGGGGTGGCGCGGATGTCCTTGGTCAGAGCGGGAGTTGGATGCTTCCGACAAGGGATCCCAGCGTGGACATTACGGCGGTCCAGACGCCGGTGACCATGAGGATTCCGAGCAGAATCAGCAGGGCCCCCCCGATGAGGTTGATGGTGCGCACGTGGCGGCGGAGGAAGGTGGTGGCACTGCTTGCCCACCCGATGCCCAGTGCGATCAGCAGGAAGGGAATGCCGAGGCCGAGGGAGTAGGCGATGCCGAGCGTGGCCGCGCGGGCTACGTCACCGGTGTTGGCGGCGATGACGAGGATGGTGGCAAGGGTGGGGCCGATGCACGGTGCCCAGCCGATTCCCATCGCCGCGCCCAGCAGCGGTGCGCCGGCCAGACCCAGGTTGGTGCGCACCGTGGGTCGGACGGTGCGCTGCAGGGTTCCGAACGCGCCGATGAAGACCAGGCCCATCGCGATGACGAAGATTCCGGAGACGCGGATGATGATGTCGCGGTACTCGATCAGATAGAGCGCGAGAGATCCGGTGATCACGAACGCGACGAGGAACACGATGGTGAACCCGGAGATGAACAGCAGGACACCCGTGATCAGTCTCCGCCGTGGCTGGACGAGCGTCGCCGCTGTCGCCGCGGCCCCCGTGCCTGCGGCCCCCGTGCCTGCGGCCCCGGAGGTCTGTGTCCCGGGCCCACCGGTGGCCATTGCGGAGACGAACCCGAGGTAGCCGGGGACCAGGGGGAGCACGCAGGGGGACAGGAACGAGAGCAGGCCGGCGAGCACGGCGATGGGGATCGCGGCCAGGAGGGCTCCGTCGTAGACGATCGCGCCGGGATCCATCAGGAGCTTTCCTTGATCACGTCGCGGACAATGGCGCGCAGCGTGGACGACCCGTCGAGTTGGCCGGAGATCCGAGCCGCCACACGTCCTTCCTGGTCAACGACCAGAGTGGTGGGCGTGGCCAGGACGGCGGTGACCTTCGCGAACGCGAGCTTGACTTGACCGTTTCGTGCGTCGATCACGCTGGGGTAAGTGATCCCGTAGGTGTCAGCGAAGGCAAGAGCGGTGGCCGCCTGATCGTAGGTGTTGACGCCGAGGAAGTCGGCGCCGTTTTCCGCGAACTCCTGGTAAACCTCTTCGAGGTAAGGGGCTTCCACCCGGCACGGCCCGCAGGCGGCGTACCAGAAGTTGACCACCAGAACCTGCCCGCGGTAGTCGTCGCTGCTGACCTTCTCGCCGGTCTCGATGACACCCTCGAAAACGACCGGGTTCCCCCGGTCCTCGGCGGGGATCTCCACCACGCGACCATCCCCCGAGATGTATCCCTTATTCGATCCTGACCGGTACTGCGCGGCGAGCTCATCCGTCGCCGCGCAACCACTCACGCCCAGCAGCAGGGCCAAGCCCAGGGCCGTGACCCAGCTCAGCCTCGCCGAACGTGCCTGTCGAGTTCGCATCACCGGTCGCCGTTCCCGGCATCCGCCGGAGCTGGGGCATCACCCGCATCCGCGGCATCCGCCCGGCGATCATGGGACCCAATGACGGCTCGCACGCCGATGAGGCCAAAGCCGGCGACCAGGAGAATGTCGGCGACATTCCCGATGAAGAGGTCGCCGTAGGCGATGAAGTCGGTGACATGCCCTTGCCCAAAAGAGGGCGGATTGAACAGCCGATCGAGCAGGTTCCCGAGGGCCCCACCGAGGATCAACCCCAAAGCAATTCCCCACCACACGCCGCGAAGCCGAACCGCGAACACGATCGTCACGATGACCGCAACAAGGGACAGCACAGTCAGAATCCAGGTGCTGCCAGCACCAAGAGAGAACGCGGCGCCCGGGTTGTAGACCAACCGCAGGCTCAGCAGATCGGCCAGGACCGGGACGGACGCCCCCGGCTCCAGCCACGCTTCCGCCATTGCCTTCGTCACCCGGTCGATGACCAGGGCGACCGCGCCCACGACCAAGGCGACCATGATCGCCCGCTTACGTCTCATGATCCTGCTCCTGTCCGTGTCGCGGGCCCCCCGCGCGCCGCTGCTCCCAGTCATCGGGCGAGTTCCGCATCGATCGCGTCCGTCAGATCCGCCCAACTAGTCAACTCGAGCGGGCGGTCGTTGACGAAGAACGTGGGTGTGCTGGAAACGCCGAGAACCTGACCGTCGGCGAAGTCGGAGCCGACACGGGCGGCCGTCTCCGGGTCTGCGACATCTTCGTCATATGTGGGCATGTCCAGCCCGATGTCCTCCGCGAAGGAACGGAACAGGGCGGCCTGGGACTCCTGAGCCTCACCCCAGTCCGCTTGAGAGCGGAACAGTGAGTGGTACATCTCCTCGAACTTGCCCTGCCGGGCTGCGGCTTCGGCCGCCACTGCCGCATTTGTTGAGTTGAAATGGCCCGGCAACGGAAAGTAGCGGACCAGATAAGTGATCTGCCCGGCGTACTCCTCGCGCAACTGCTCGACGAACGGATACCCCGCCCCGCACGCTTCGCACTCGAAATCGAGGAACTCGACCACCACAACGGCCCCCTCGCCGCCGTCATCGAGCACATGCGAGTCCGCGCGGACGGTCGGGGGAGGGTCTCCGGACACATCCGCGGCCGCGGGGCGATTCACCATCACCCAGATCGCCGCGGCAAGAACAAACACAACAAGCACCGCCGCTGTCGCGACCAGCGGCTTCACATGGCTCTTCACAGCACTCCTCACACAATCGACTCAGCACACACGGAACAGCCCCGGTACAGGGGCAGGTAGCCCTGCAGGGGCCGTGAGTCAGGTGCGGCTGATCGACAGCTGAGAAAGCGAAAGGTGATGAGGGAGGCGACCGGCGGGTATCGACCAGCGTGGGGAACCTCGCGGCGAGACCGCCAAGAAAGGCCCCCGCCCGGCGCGCCTCCACGTGAACCGCGCAGCAACAAGGAAAGCACAGCACGCAGCGATGAACGCGCACAGCGTCATCAACGCGGCAGCCGCGGGATCGGTCACCGACGTAGCAGCGACAACCTGCTGACTCGCCGCGGCGTCCGAGGCGATAACGGCCACGGACGGCCCGGCCTCGGCCAGCCCGCCCGGCCCCTCATGAGAGCCGAGAGCGACGACACCAACGGCTACCAGAAGCAGAAAGGTGGTGAGGACCTTCACTGCCAACACAACCCGGTTGTCCGAGCGTGGCTGGACATCCTCGGGGAGATTCATTTCGCGCCCATTGTATCTCCCGGCCCGCTGGTTCCCCTGCGCCCCGTTGCGCTGGAACCCGCCACCGCACGGCCCCTTAGGCAGCCTCAACCGGGCGCTGACGGACTGATTCACCTCGGTCCGCGTACACGTAGCCAACGGATCACAAAGCCCGTTCGGAGCGCAGCGCGGACGGCGACGAAGGTTGATATTCGCGCCCCCGATGGGGATCGTCTTGCGCTACCCGGAGCTCACCCATACGCACGAGCACTATCCCGACAGCCACCACCGGCACTCGCACCCGACTACATAGCGTTTCGGTCGGGAGCAGGTCCGCGCGTTCGCCTGGCGAGTGGTCAGTCGGCCGCGCGTCGGTCGTTGTGCAGCCGCAGCGCGATCCATAGGCCGCAGCGCCGGCACACGTATCCGGCGGTGCCGTGCAGCGCGTGGACTCTGCGTCGGGGCAGGGTTCGGCCGCAGCAGGAACACCGGACGGCCGCGTCAGTGTCCATGTGCGTCGATCGCTGCGATGAGCTGCTCGGTCGTGGGGAGTCCTGCCAGCCCGGTGGGAGTCAGATAGACCCGGCACGCGAGGTCCACGGTGCGCCCGCCACTGAGGAACAAGTCCTGGCCGTCGACCGTGATGGTGGGAGAACCCGCGAAGGGGACCTGGGCTGCGTCCGCGGACGTGCCGAGCAGTCGGTACGTGATGGTCGTCTCACTGAACCCGGTCGCATCCAACGCTTCGCGGAGGCGGCTCCCGGTTTCGATCCAACTTGGGCAGTCCTCGATGTGCAGGACCTCGATGTTCATTCCCTCATCCTCCGCCAGCGCCTTTCAATACCAAAAGGATCAGTGGCGATCAGGCCAAATTACCCTAGGGGGGTATAGTATCGAGATATGAACGGGTACGCAGGGAACAAGGACGACCTTCTGAAGCGGCTGAGCCGCGCGGAGGGTCAGGTGCGCGGGATCGCGCGGATGGTCGAGAACGACAAGTACTGCATCGACATCCTCACGCAGGTCTCTGCCGCGACCAGCGCACTCGAGACGGTGGCGCTGTCCCTCCTGGCCGATCACCTGTCGCACTGCGTCGCGGAAGCGACCGCCGAGGGCGGCGCCGTCGCTGCGGAGAAGATCCGTGAAGCGAACGAGGCGATCGCCCGCCTGGTCCGTTCCTAACCACACCCCCCCGACCGAGAGGACACCATCATGACCACGAACGAGCGCACCGACCTGGGCCTGACCGATTCCGCCGCCGCCGCCGGCTGCAGCTGCTGCTCCACCGCGTCCGCCACCGACACGCGCGTTGCCGTATCGACGACCACACAGGATGTTCTGGTGGACGGGATGACCTGCTCGCACTGCGTGATGAGCGTCACAGAGGAGATCACCGCGATCGACGGGGTTGAGAACGTGTCGGTCGATCTGAACGCGGGCGGCTCCTCGCGTGTGACCATTCACAGCGCCGCCCCGATCGATGCGGCACGCGTGCGCGCCGCGGTGGAGGAGGCGGGGTACGCCCTCGCCGGCAGCCCGGCATGAGCGCGCTCGATGTGGAGCTCGAGATCTCCGGGATGACGTGCGCGTCCTGCGCGACGCGGATCGAACGGAAACTGAACAAGCTCCCCGGCGTTGAGGCGACCGTCAACTACGCGACCGAGAAAGCCCGCGTCCGCGCGAACGGTGTCGAGACGGCGGAGCTGATCGCGGCGGTCGAATCCGCAGGATACTCCGCGGCGTTACCGGCACCTATCGCGCCCGAGCCCACATCGACCGACACCCCTGCGGAAGACCCCGAGCTGGTGTCGCTGCGTCGCCGACTGCTGATCAGCACCGCGTTGGCTGTGCCGGTCGCGCTGATGTCGATGATCCCGCTGCTGCAGTTCACGTACTGGCAGTGGCTGGCCTTGACGCTGACCGCCCCGGTGGCGGTGTGGGGGGCGTGGCCATTCCACCGGGCCGCGTTCGTGAACGCCCGCCACGGGGCTGCGACGATGGACACGCTGATCAGCGTCGGAGTGATCGCCGCGTTCGGCTGGTCCCTGTATGCGCTGTTCTTCGGGATGGCCGGGATGCCCGGCATGCACATGACCTTCACCCTGTTCGGCAGCCCCGAAGCGGGCAGCGGCGAGATCTACCTCGAAGTCGCCGCCCTCGTCACGGTGTTCATCCTCGCCGGCCGATACGCGGAAGCCCGCGCCAAGAAATCCTCCACCGAAGCGCTCCGCGCACTCCTGCACCTGGGCGCGAAGAATGCCACGCGCCTGGTCGGCGGCGTCGAACAACTGGTCCCCGTCTCCCAGCTGATCGTCGGCGACCGGGTGCTGGTGCGCCCCGGGGAGAAGATCCCCTCCGACGGCCTCGTGGTCGATGGGGCATCCGCGATCGACGCGAGCATGCTCACCGGTGAATCCGTCCCGGTCGAGGTGACCACCGGTTCCCGCGTGATCGGCGCGACCGTGAATGTCGGCGGACGCCTGATCGTGGAGATCACCCGCGTCGGTGCCGACACCGAACTCGCGCGGATGCAACGGCTGATGGACGAAGCCCAGACAGGCAAAGCGAAGGTGCAGCGGCTCGCCGACCGGGTCTCGGGTGTGTTCGTCCCGATCGTGATCGTCCTGTCGATCGTCGCGTTCGTGGGGTGGCTGCTGGTCGGCGGGTCACTCGAGGTTGCGTTCACTGCGGCCGTGGCGACTCTGATCATCGCCTGCCCCTGCGCGTTGGGGTTGGCGACACCGACCGCACTGCTGGTCGGCACCGGCCGCGGCTCGCAACTGGGGATCCTGATCCGCGGACCCCAGGTGCTTGAACAGACCCGCCAGGTCGACACCATCGTGCTGGACAAGACCGGCACCATCACCCACGGCACGATGACCGTCACCACAGTCTCACCCGCACCCGGCGTTACCGTCGAGGATCTCCTGGCCACCGCGGCGGCGGCCGAGTGGGGCTCGGAGCACCCGGTCGCCCGTGCCATCGTGACCGCTGCCGACGGCATCCCGCCGCAGGCCGAGTCTTTCCTGTCCCATGCCGGTTTCGGTGTGCAGGCCGTCGTCGACGGCGCCTTGGTGGTCGCTGGACGGCCGCTGTGGGTTGAGGATCAGTGGAGCGTGCATCCGTCGATCACCCACCGCACAGAGGCAGAGACCCTCGAAGCCGCCGGTGCCACCGTGATTGCGGTCGCCCGCGACGGCGAGTTCCTCGGCACCATCGCCGTCTCGGACACGGTCAAGCCGACCAGCGCCGAAGCAATCACACGATTCCGCGCCCTCGGTCTCTCGCCGGTGCTGCTCACCGGAGACAACGCCGGCGCCGCGCAGCACATCGCCAACCAGGTCGGCATCGACGAGGTCCGCTCCGGGGTCACCCCGGCCGGGAAGCTCGAGGTGATCCGTCAGCTGCAAGCCGCCGGCCGGGTCGTCGCCATGGTCGGCGACGGCGTCAACGACGCCGCAGCCCTGGCCGCCGCGGACCTCGGTGTCGCAATGGGCGGCGGCACGGACGCGGCGATCGCCGCCTCCGATGTCACGATCGCCTCCGGCGACCTGCTCGTCGTGGTCGACGCGATCCGGCTGTCCCGCCGCACACTGGGCACCATCAAGGGCAACCTGTTCTGGGCATTCGCGTACAACATCGCCGCGATCCCGATCGCGATGCTCGGCCTGCTCAACCCCCTGGTTGCCGCGGCCGCGATGGCGCTCTCCTCGGTGTTCGTGGTCACCAACAGTCTCCGCCTGCGCAGCTTCCGCCCCCACCCCGCACCCGCTGTTGCGGCGCCCGCGACGGCCGACCGGACAGTGCAGCCGGCCTGAGCCGGTCTACCCTGGACACGAGGGAGGTGACATGTCGATGATCGCTCTGGCACAACGTCTGCGCCCCGGCCCACGCGGGCTGGGCCACTCGGTCCTGCTGCTCATCGCTGTCACTGCCGCGATCATCGTCGGGCTGCTCGCGATGCACTCCCTGAACAGTCACACCGAGACCGCCGCACCGGCAACCGCGGCCGCGATGCACGAGCACGGCACCGCCAGCGTGGGCGTCACTGACCACGGCACCACCCAGCCGGCGACCGACGGGGACTGCGCGGACTGTGGCGGGCACGCCAGCATGCTGGCGATGGCCTGCGTCCTCGCGCTCCTGATCGTCTCGCTGCTGCTCTTCCTCCCGCGCGTGGGCATCACCTGGGGGGCCGCGCTGCGCGCCGGCCCGGCCCTGATCGCCCGTGCCGCTGTCCTTCCTCGACCACCGTCTCTTCTGGTTCTCTGCATCAGTCGCACCTGAGGAGTGCTGTTAGCCGACCCCGTTGCGGGTGGGCACAGCATTCGCGCGCCCGGGCACCGGCTCGTGCGCCTCACATACGACTGAGGAGACCTCTAATGAACAACCGTGCCGCGGCAACCGCCGCGATCACCCTGACCGCCCTGCTCGCCCTTGCCGGCTGCGCCAGTACCACCAGCAGTGGCGGGATGGACAACATGCCCGGAATGGGCTCATCGGCATCCGCATCCCCGGCCGCCGACGTGAACATGGCCGACATGCAGTTCACGATGATGATGATCCCGCACCACGAACAGGCCGTTGAAATGGCCGACATGATCCTCGCCAAGGACGGCATCGACGAACGTGTGCTCACCCTCGCCGAGCAGATCAAAGCCGCTCAGGCCCCGGAGATCGAGCTGATGGAGTCCTGGCTTGATGACTGGGGCACCCCGATGGGGGACATGGACGGAATGGATCACGGGGGGATGATGTCGGACACCGACATGCAGGCCCTCGAGGACGCCACCGGTGCCGAGGCATCCCGCCTGTTCCTGGAGCAGATGATCGTCCACCACGAGGGTGCGATCGAGATGGCCCAAGACGAGGTCGACAACGGGCAGAACCCCGATGTGATCACCCTTGCCGAGAACATCATCGCCTCGCAGACAACCGAGATCGCCACCATGGAGGACATCCTCGCGACCCTCTGACCGGCAGTGGCCGGCCGCACCCGACGGCCGGCCCGCTGCCTCCGGAGAACGCCACTATGACCACTCACACCCGCACCCTCGCCGTCGCCACCCTCGCCGCGACGCTTACCCTGACCGCCACCGCGTGCACCGCGTCCCCCGACAGCGATGCCTCACCCGCCCTCATTCCGCATGTCCACGATGTCGCGTTCGACCTGGACGGGGCGCTGCTGGTCGGCGCGCACACCGGTGTCTATCTGGTCGACCTCACCACCGATGAGGTCTCCCTCGTCGGTAAGACCACATTCGATGCGATGGGACTCACCGTCCAGGGGGATACGATCCTCGCGTCCGGCCACCCGGACCCGGCCAACCAGGACCACACGTTCACAGCCCCCAACGTGGGCCTGGTCCGCTACAGCGAGGCCCGCTGGGAGCAGGTGTCGTTGGCGGGCGTCACCGACTTTCATATGCTCGCCGCCACCCCCGCCGCACCCGAGATCCTCCTCGGGCTCCCCTCGGACCGGGCCGTCCTGGCGGAGAGTACCGATGCCGGGCAGACCTGGGCGGATCTTGTCCCGCTGACCGCCCGTGACATCAGCATCGACACCACCCAGGCCGACATCGTCACCGCCACCACCCCAGACGGGCTGAAGGTCAGTCGCGACGGCGGCACCACCTTCTCGCCTGTGCCGAACGCGCCCGCGCTGCTGGTCATCACGGCCGATCCGACGGTGGAGGAAGGGATCATCGGCGTCGATACCGACGGCACCATCTGGACCGGGGCGACAACGCCCGACGCGGTGTGGAGGACTGCCGGGCACGCCACCGGCACCGCGTCCGCGATCGCCGTCAGCTGGGAGGGGATCGTCGCGATCGCCGACGAGGGCGGAGTCCGCACCACATCTGACGCAGGGAACACCTGGCGAGTCGTCATCAGAACCGAGCCCACCTCTTGAGCACGCCGCATCGGCATCACGGAGCAGGAGAACAGAAATGAACGGAACTACGCGCACAGTCGTCCTGGAAGTCGAGGGAGTCTCCTGGGCATCGTCGAAGTCGATCGTCGAATCGACGCTTCTCCGCCAGCCCGGGGTAACGGATGTCGAGGCGAACCCGGTTTCCCAGACCGCAAACGTCTCCTACGACCCGCAGCTCACCTCACAAGCACAGCTGCGGCAGTGGATCATCGACTGCGGCTACCACTGCGCCGGGCAGTCCGTCCCCGAGCACATCTGCGATCCCTCTCATGACCCCGACCACGCACACGACGCAGGCGTGACGGTGGCGCCCACCCGACCTTCCGCAGATGCGCACCCGGGTCACGGCGCCGACGCGGGCACGCCGATGCACGATCATGCGGTGGCCCCTGCTGAGCCTTCGGGGCACGATGCCCACAGCGGGCATGGGGAGGGGATGCCTGCTCGTACGAGCCAGGATGCGATGGGGCACGGCGGGAGCCATGCGGGGATGTCGATGGCGGCGATGATCCGCGATATGCGCAACCGGTTCATCGTTGCCGCTGTCCTGTCGGTGCCGATCATCCTGTGGTCCCCGATCGGTCGGGAAGTGTTCGGCTTCACCGTTCCGGCACCATTCGGGCTCCGCGATGACTGGTTCTCGCTGATCCTCTCCCTGCCGGTGATCTTCTATTCGGCTTGGATCTTCTTCGACGGCGCCTGGCGTGCCCTTCGGGCTCGCACAATGGACATGATGGTGCTGGTCGCCGTCGGGGTCGGCACCGGCTGGCTCTACAGCGTCGTGGTCACCCTCACCGGGGGCGGGGAAGTGTTCTACGAGGCTGCCACGGTGCTGGCCAGCTTCGTGCTGCTCGGCCACTGGGTGGAGATGCGCGCCCGCGGCGGCGCGAACGACGCCATCCGGACCCTCCTCGAGCTCGCCCCGCCCCGCGCGGTCGTCCTCCGAAACGGGGAAGAGCTCGAGGTGCCCACCTCCGATGTCATCCCCGGGGACCTCATGCTGGTCCGGCCCGGCGCGAAGATCCCCACAGACGGGACCGTGGAGGAGGGCGCGTCGGAGATCGACGAATCCATGGTCACCGGCGAAAGCCTCCCCGTCGTCAAGACCGCCGGGTCCACGGTCATCGGCGCCACCGTCAACACCACCGGCACGCTGCGGGTGCGGGCCACCAAGGTCGGTGCCGACACCGCGCTGGCCCAGATCGTCGCTCTCGTTCAGGAGGCGCAGAACTCCAAAGCCCCCGGGCAGCGGCTCGCGGACCGCGCAGCCTTCTGGCTGGTGCTGGTCGCCCTGATTGGCGGCACTGTCACTTTCCTGGTCTGGTGGCTGATCGGCGCCCCGGTGCCCACCGCGATCCTGTTCGCCATCACCGTGGTAGTGATCACCTGCCCTGACGCGCTGGGCCTGGCCACACCGACTGCAATCATGGTCGGCACCGGCCTCGGCGCCAAACGCGGCGTGCTGTTTAAGAACGCCGGCGCGCTGGAGTCCGCCGCGCACATCGACACTGTGGTCCTGGACAAGACCGGCACCCTCACCAAGGGCGAACCCGAAGTGACCGACTACATCCCCATCGGGATGAACGACATCGAACTTCTCTCCCTTGCCGCCGCTGCCGAGCGCGAGTCCGAGCACCCCCTCGCCAAAGCCGTCGTCGCCTACGCCGACGCCCGCAACATCCCCCGTCGCACAGCCAGCTCATTCCGCAACGTCACCGGCCTCGGTGCCGTTGCAACGGTCGATGGCCGCCGCGTGGTGATGGGCAACGCCCGACTGATGGCCGACGAAGGAATCGACATCAGCTCCATCGCCGCCGCCCAGAACGAACTAGCCGCCACCGGACGCACCGCCATCGCATTCGCCGTCGACGGCAAAGCCGCCGGCGTAATCGCCCTCGCCGACGCGCCACGCGAGACCGCCGCCGCAGCGATGACCGCACTGCACGAATCCGGCATCGAGGTGGTGATGCTCACCGGCGACAACGAACCCACGGCCAAACGCATTGCCGCGCTGCTGGGCATCGACACCGTCATCGCCGAAGTGCTCCCCGAGGACAAGTCCGCCAAGATCGCCGAACTGCAACGCTCAGGCAAGAAGGTCGCCATGGTGGGCGACGGCGTCAACGACGCCCCCGCACTCGCACAAGCCGACCTCGGCATCGCGATCGGAGCCGGCACCGACGTCGCCATCGAAACCGCCGACGTCGTACTGATGCGCTCCGACCCGCTCGACGTGGCAACCGCGCTACGCATCGGCAAAGGCACCGTCCGCAAAATGCGCCAGAATCTCGGATGGGCCATCGGCTACAACGCCGTCGCACTACCCATCGCCGCAGGCGTGTTCTACCCGTCGCTGGGCATCATGCTCACCCCCGAGATCGCCGCAATCACCATGTCCGGCTCGAGCGTCATCGTCGCCGTCAACGCGCTCATGCTGAAGCGGCTCCGGCTGCCTGCTCCGGCCTCACCTGCGGCAGCGGCCTCCCCGTCCGTGACTCCCGTTCCCAGCGCCGGTCGATCGTGAGGCCCAGCCCGTAGCCCCAGGCGGCGCCAACGCGGCTGCGGGCCTCGAGTGTCATCTGGCAGTCGAGATCGAAACCAGCAAGCACACCAGGAGAAAGCTCCATGTCACACCAAAACGAGAACACCACCGAGAACGTAACGCTTGTCACCGACCCGGTCTGCGGGATGCAGATCGATCCGCAAACAGCGGTCACCACCCGCGAGCACGATGGAGCCACGTTCTATTTCTGCTCACACGGCTGTGCCGCCGCATTCGACGCGGATCCCCACCGCTACGGCCACCCGCACCCCGCACACTGATCCTCATGCCGCCAGCACGTGAACGCCCCCGGGCGATCACCGCGTCCGCGCCGACGCAAACCGACTGAAGGTCCTAATCCCTGCCGGGAGGGTAGGAGGGCCTGCTGTGGTTTTGGGTGCTCACGAGAAACTCGTCCATGTTCGGGAGGTGGGCGCGGACGCTTTGGGCCGCTTGGGTGCCGATCATCTCCACCTGCTCCCGTGACGCCTGCGAGTTCACGGTGAGGATCGCGTCGCCCTCGAGGCGGTGCCCGTTCCAGCGCAGCCGGATGCGGTCGACGCGATCGATGCCATCGACGTGGTCCAGGGCGTGCGTGATTTTGTCGACGAGTTCGGGTTCCACACCGTCCAGGAGGCGGCGGCCGACGCTGCGGACGGTGCCGATCAGGAGCACGATGATCGCTGCGGAGATGATCAGGCCGACGATCGGATCAGCCAGGGGGAAGCCCATCAGCACCCCGACCCCGCCGACGACGACGGCGAGTGAGGTGAATCCGTCGGTGCGGGCATGGATACCGTCCGCGACCAAAGCGGCCGACCCGATCCGTTGGCCGACGCGGATCCGGTAGATCGCGACGATCTCGTTGCCGAGGAACCCGACGATGCCCGCGGCGATCACCCAAATAACGTTATCGAGGGGCTGCGGGTGCAGGATCCGGTCGATGGACTGCCAGGCCGCGACGATCGCCGAGAGCGCGACGACGAAAACGATGAACAAGCCGGCGATGTCCTCGGCACGGCCCAGCCCGTAGGTGTATCTCCGTGACGCCGCCCGGCGGCCGAGCACGAACGCCACCCACAATGGGACGGCGGTCAGTGCGTCGGAGAAGTTGTGGATCGTGTCTGCCAGGAGTGCCACGGAACCGCTGAAGAAGACCACGACTGCCTGAAGGACGGTGGTGGCGAGCAGGATGAGAAGACTGATCTTGAGCGCGCGGATGCCCGACTTATTCGCCTCCAACGCATCATCGATCGAGTCCGCCGCGTCGTGGGAGTGCGGAACGAACAGTCCATACAGGAAGCCTTTGAACCCCGTTGGGTGCCTGTGCGCGCCGTGCCCGTGGTCGTCCCCATGGTGCGGGTGCCCGCCGGGCCCGTGCCCGTGCTCATGGGGGTGCTCGTGGTCGGTGGTCATTCGCGCACTCGATCCGCATGATGGTGTCGGGGAGTGCCACCCAGAGAGTGCTCGGCTTGGAAGATGGCGTCTGCCACGAGCCGGGATGCGTGCTCGTTCTCAAGCCGATAGAACACCTTCTGCCCATCCTGACGAGTCGAGACGATGCGGGCCAGACGGAGCTTGGCGAGGTGTTGCGACACCGCCGCGGGCGATTTCTCGACAACCTCGGCGAGACTGTTCACGGACAGCTCGTCGCTTTCCTGGAGAGCGAGAACGATCCGCACCCGCGTCGCGTCTGCGAGCATCCCGAACACCTCGACGGCCAGCTCCACGTAAGAGCTATCCGGTCGGTACCCGCAATTCTGCTTATCTACGCTCATACGCAGATACTACCTGGGCCGGGGAGAGAGTTCCCTGATCGCTCGCGCTGTGGAGGCCGCCAGCTGTCTCGAATCCCTTGCCTTATGACGCGTCTCGACCCGAGCAGTACCGATGAGTCTGGTGGTGCGCGATCCTGACCCGTCATGGCTTCTCGTAACTACGTGTTGAAACCGACGACTCGCGTTGCAGCTTTCAAGTTGGTTATTAGACAGGTGGGACGCGTGGGCGAACCAGCGCCATGCGCGCCACCCTGCGTTCCCTCGGAGGCTCCCTCTTTCTCCGTGGTCGGTGGCGCGAGCTCTTATGCTGCTCGTCCGCCTCGGTGCTCCATTGGTCGGCGAGTGCAGGCGCGGCGGCCATGGTCCGGGACGGCCGGCCGTCCGCCGGATTCTTTCACCCTCCGCCGTCAGGCATCGCCGCATAGAACGCCTGCTCCGCCGCGCGTCGCGTTTCCACTTCGCCAACCACGAAGGCGATGAAGTCTTCGTCGCGATTCTTGATGACGACGTCCTCGACGGTCTCGGCTGGAGATTCTCCCGGCCAAGAGGCTTGCCGGGTAGCGCGATCGCGGTCGAGGCGTGTTCCGCAGTTGGTGACCCAGTCGTGGAGTCGTTCGCGGGCGTCAGCGAAGTCGCGGAGCCATCCAATCGGGGCGGATCCGTGCTGGTCGGGGTCGTAGGCGCAGAGCCAGTGCAGGTGCAGCGCGGATAGTTCCCAGACGAGCTCAGGGTGGCGGTGCCAGAGGGGTGGGATGACGGATGCCGGGAGGCCATATGTGCGACGCAGCCAGTTCACCCATCGATTGAGTGCGATCCACGCCGTCTCTGCTTCCTCGGCGTTCAGCAGGTTCCAGTTGACCGGGTGGGGCGGGTCGGCCGTCGTCGGTCCGTCGTCCTCATCCGCGTCCGTGGAGCCGAAGCGCGCCGGAGGCTCCTCCCGACTGGGACCAGCTGGGTGAGGCGACATCGTCATCCTCAGAATCCGAGGGCGCGGACGACGCGGCTTTGCCGCACGGGTTCGTTGGCGGGTGCGCCGTGATCGATCGACTCTCGCGCGGGGGCTCCCGCCCGTCGGCCGCGGTCGACGTCGTAGTTGGTGCGAGCGAGGTCGTGGCCGAGCTTCTTTGCGACGAATTCTTCGGCCTCGACGACTTGACCGTCGCGTTCGACCGGGAATGTCCGGGTGTAGCCCTCGGCTATGAAGCTGTCGCCCTTCGCGAATCTGGCGAGTGCGCGTTCCGCGGTGGCGCGGTAGGCGACCATGTCGTGGAAGCTCGGCTCGAGTTCCGTGAACGATCCGTCATCGTTGCGGCGGAAATGGGGCTGCCCGATCCGCACGTACAGACGCGCGTCGCCGTTCTCGGTGGTGGTCCGCTGCGGATCGGTGGCGATGAAGCCCGAGATGGACTGCTGAGTGTGAAGAGCCATGGGACTGACCTCTCGCGTTAGCTCAAGCGGGGGATCCGCTTCATGGAAGAGGTGAGCCAGGCATCCCCGAACACTGGAATCGGGCGTCGCCCGGCTCCGGCTGTTCCGCGGTCACGGGTGGGCGCGATGAACAACACCGATCCTGAAGTTGAGCGGAGACATCACCAGACACACCCCTCAACGCCGTCTACTCCACTTCCTCGGCATCGACGTCAGATACGTCGATGATTTGGGCTGACGGCTCCTGCAGTTTCGCCTCGAGCAAGGCGCGGTCAGCCAGCAGTGTCTTCGCGTCGGGTCGCGAGGTCCAAGTTCGAAGCCGGGTCACGATGGGTGGTGCAGCGCGGAGCATCACGAGGCCGGTACCGAAAGGCAGAGTTCTGATGACGTCCGGGGGCATGATGGCGACGCGTCGAATCGAGCGCTGCGAGGAACGGGAGCCGCGGTCACCAACCGTCGTGGAGTCGGTGGTCTCGTCTCGGTCGCCGATGAGGGTTGCGACGTCTTGGAGATCGCGGGAGTTGGACGCGCCGCCGAGGATGATCTTGACGATCGAGGCATCCCAGATCGCGCCGGCCGCGTTGTCACTCCATTTCGAGCGGGCCTGGGTGAGAGACTGCAGGACCGGCATGGTCGTGATCCCGGTGCCGCCGCCCTCCGCCATCAGCGTGGGGAGTGAGGGCAGGGGCGCGAGGTTTCCGATCTCGTCGAGCGCGAGCAGGAGTGGGGGGTCGAGGCGAGCGCCGGGATTGTGCGCAGCGATCCGACGGGCCGACTCCACGACATCTTCCACGAAGGCCGCAACGAGTGCGGCGGAATTGTTCGCGCCGGCGCCCGTTGCCAGCAGGTAGAGGGTTCCGTTGCTGCGGAGGAAGGTCTCCGGGTCGAAGGATTCGCCATCGGCGGGGGAAACAGCGGCGAGGACCCGCGGGTCGGCCAAGGCTCCCAGCGCCAGAGAAACTCCCTGCCAGATGGAATCGCGGGTGCGGGGATCCGACTCCAGCATGGCCTGCAGCGAGTCGGACCAGCCGGTCGCCGCCCGGGGCTCGTTCACGAGGATCGCCACGGCTTCCGCTGCGACGGCGGGGTCGAGCGTCCAGCGGAAGAGTTCGCTGGGCTGACGGTCGGCGAGGGCGGCCGCGTGCAGGAGCGATTGCAACGCGGTGCGGGTCTTCGCTTCCCAGAATCCGCCCGACTCCACACCGCCGGCCGCCAACCCGGTACCTGACGCGAGGCCGGCCGCACGGATCATCGCGGTCAAGGGGTTCTCGCAGCCGCGGATCGGTGACCAGCGCAGGCCGGCCGGCACTCCATCGGCGAGCTGCTGTGGGTCGAAGACGGCGATGGGGCCGATCCGCGCGCGAGCCTGCAGCGTTGCGGTGAGGTTGTCGGGGCGGGTGGATGTCGTCACCACCGCTCCCGGAGCGTCGAGGATCGCGTTGATCACGATGTGCGCGCCCTTGCCCGACCGTGGTGGGCCGATGACGAGGATCGAGTCCTCGACACTCGCCCAGACCGCGGAGGAGCGGGAGTGTCCGATCAGGTAGCCGACGTCCGTGGGCTTCGCGTTTGTCAGCGATGGTCGCAAGTGCGCTGCGCGTTTCATCAGCGCGGACTTGGAGGCCGCTTTCGCGACGTCCTGACTTCCCGCGATTCCAGGGATCCGGTACGGGTCGGCGGTCGACCGTCGATGGGTCCTACGCAGGAGTCGCCAGCCGAGCACGATCCCGCTTCCGGCCACGAGGATCAGCATCGCCACGCAGCCCCAGTACGCCACGGGATTGAGTCCCGGGGCGTGCAGCGCAGCCGCGGGATCGGACGCGTCGAGAACCACAGCGAGGCCGGCATCGATGCCCGCGACGGGTTGGGGGATGCCGGTCATCCACGCCGCCAAACCACCTGCGACGCGGAGCATCACCGCAAGGCCGGCGCCCGCGAGGAGGAGCCCCAGACCGAGGTTTGTCAGCTCGTCGCCGTGCGAGGTGATCGGCTTCGAAGTGCTCATCTCGTCACCGAACGCGAGTGCTCCATCAGAGGCTGATGTCGGGTTCGAGGCGGCGCGGGCGACCCGGAGATGAGGAGAAGTCGACGAAACGATCCGGGCTCGTCGTGTTCGTGGAGTCGAGAAGGTCGGTCGCGTCTCGCGCGTCGGTGACGATGGTCGCGATCCCTTCCTGCAGGAGCCGGTGGCAACCGGCGCTCGCAGCGCTCGTCACGGGTCCGGGTACGGCGCCGATCGGTCTTCCCAGCGAGTGTGCTTGCCCTGCCACGTTGAGCGAGCCGGATCTATACCCGGCTTCGACCACTACGGTGGCGCCGGCGAGGGCGGCGAGAAGTCGGTTGCGCTGCAGAAATCTCCAGCGGGTGGGTGCAGATCCCGGGGGCAGCTCGCTGACGAGCAGACCGCCGGACTCCTTGATTCGGTCGAACAGGGGCTGGTTGCCGACCGGGTACAGCCGGTCGAGACCCGTCGCGAGTACCGCGACGGTGGCACCTGGATGCGCTGCCATCGCCGCCTGGTGGGCGGCCCCATCTATGCCGTAGGCGCCACCCGAGATGATGATCCGCCCCTGGGAGGCGAGGTCAGCGGCGAGTTCAGTGGCAACGTGCTCTCCGTAGCTGGTGGCGGCGCGCGCTCCGATGAGTGCGATCCGGTTGGCGGTCGCGCCTTCGAGCCTGCTCGGCCGGCCGCTCAGCCAGAGCGCGATCGGTGAATGAGTGCCGAGCTGCTGCAGTTCCGCGGGCCAGTTCAGATCTTCGACGGTCAGGACGGTGAGGTCGCGACGATTCATGTCCTCCCGGATGCGGTCCCCGTGCCCGGGGTCGAGGCGGGGTGCGAGCCGGCGCCGCCATAGACCGGCTTCCGCGGGGTCGATCGCCCCCGGCAGCGGCCCGCTGGCGCTCACGAGCGCGAGGGTTTCGACGGCCCCCACTCTGGCGATGAGAGCGCCGGTCACGGCGTCGCCGGGTTCGGAAGCCGCGGCCAGGGTGATGCGGGCGAGTCGGTCTTCGGAGAACGAGTCGGCCATGATGCCTCCTTTTGTGTTGAACAGGTGCGTGGGTCGCACCCGCGGCTATCCCGTCATGCGGGCGGTGGTGTCGAAGACGGCGAGTTCGTCCGGGTGCATCTGGTGCTGCACGACGAAGCTGCGGTCCTTCACCCGCCAGAGACCCTGACCGGTGCCGAGGGCCGGGAGAAGGTTCATCTCGGTGCGGGTCAGACCGAGTGCAGCCCCGGTTGCGCCGAGCTGATCGGGTTCCTGCCGATACACGATGCGCGTCTCGGCGTTGGCCAGGAGCGATGAGGCGAGGGCGCGCATCGCTGAACCGGAGTCGCCGACGTTGTCGAGGTCGGAGAGCTTGTGAAAGATGAGCATGTTCGCGATCCCGTAATGACGTGCGAGCCGCCATTGGGCATCCATGCGCCGCAAAAGCGAGGGGTAAGCCATGAGCCGCCACGCTTCGTCGTAGATCACCCAGCGCTGCCCGCCGGCGGGGTCGGCCAGTGCCGACTCCATCCATGCTGACGAGCAGGTCATCAGGACTGAGATGAGGGTGGAGTTCTCGGCCACCCGCGACAGATCGAGCGACACCATCGGCAGGGACGGATCGAATCGTACGGTGGACGGCCCGTCGAAAAGGCCGGCGAGGTCGCCCGCCACGAGGCGCCGGAGGGCGTGCCCCACGAGCCGGCCGTCCTCGGCCAAGCGGTCGTCACGTCCCGCGGCGGGGGCGGGGGAAAGGATCCGCTCGACGACCATGGGCAGGATGGGCACATCCGCACTGCGTACGACGTCGGTGAGGGCAAGGTCGATCGCGGTGTGCTCCAGTGGCGTGAGCGAACGCTCGAGCACCGTCTCGGCAAGAGCGCCGATCAGGTCTCGTCGACGGGCCGCGATCTGCGCGGCCCACTCCGCGTCGGACAGCGAGGATGCCCGGAGTCCTTCATCGAGCGGGTTCAGACGGTTGCGGAGCCCGTGGCCGAGGATGATCGCTCGGCCGCCGACAGCTTCAGCGACCGCGGTGTGCTCACCCTTGGGGTCGCCGGGGACATACACTCGTCGACCGAACGGAAGCGAGCGAGTGTAGAGCGACTTGGCGAGCGAGGACTTGCCCGATCCCACGATCCCGGCGAGCACCACATTCGGGGCGGTGATCAGCCCACGCTGGTAGAGCACCCACGGGTCGTAGACGAATGAGCCTCCGGAGTAGAGGTCTTGTCCGATGAAGACCCCGGCCGAGCCCAGGCCCGCTTCGGCGAGGAATGGGTAGTGCCCCGCCAGCGTGGCCGAGGTGTCCTGATGCTTGGGCAGGCGCAGCCGACCGGGCGTACGCAAGGCGGCGCGACCGGGCTCGCCGGAGGCGGGCAGGTACGCGGATGCTCGCGCCTCGGCCCGCTCGAGGGCCAATTGGTTCTTCGCCTCGCGCGCACCCGCCCTGCGCGCATCGGTCTGGAGCCGGGCGACCACGCGTTCGCGACCGCGACGGTCCCGGCGATGCTCCTCGCGCGGATTGATCAGCGTCGTCGCGTGAAGATGCTCGTCGCCCATCACAATGACAGGCTCCGCACGTGGTCCTTCAGACCGGGCCGCGGTGACGCGAACCACGCCGGAACGAACCACGACGTGCTCGATGCCACCGGGGTCTGAACCGACTCGACCGGGCGGTGCTCGACGGCATCCCGCTGATCGCGCCGCAGCAAGCTGACGTAACCCAACGTCCCGTTGTACTTCAGCGCGTATCCCATCTCGTGGTCTTCGGCGACCACATCCGTCGGACACGTCGGGATCCCCTCATAGACGTAGCCGTTGACGAGCGCGGCCTCGGTGGTCTCGTCCCCGCGATCCCACTGCACAAGATGACTGATCGCGGACACAGCACCGTGCTGGTGGATGAGCCCGAGCATCTGGTCTGCGTCCGCGCCCTGCAGGAAGACGACGCTCACCCAGCGCTCAGTGCGGGATGCCGGCATCCACATCACTTGTCCCGCGTCCTTGGATGCCTGATCGATGGCTCCCTCGGCGGCGTCGAGCAGCTCGCGCGCGCGAGTGAGAGCCCATGCCGCACTGTCCGACGTTCGCCCGCCAAGTGTCGCGTCGCCATCATCGGTGCGAGCACTCCCGCGATGGTGCATGTGTGCACGGGCGAGCTGATCGGTGATCTGGGCGAGCGATCGGACCGTGCTGAGAACCTCGCCGATCAACGGGTAGAGATCAGCCGGGTCGTCGATCACGATCGTCGAGTGCGCGAGGTCGCGCATCCCGCTCGAGGCGTGCGCAGCGACGCGGTGGGCGTCTTCGTTTCGTTCCATGACCTTGTCCTGTCCACTCGATTCAGCCGGTACGTGTCATGCCGGTCGGCAGAGGGGGAGCGCGGCAGCGGTGAACGCCTGCGCCTGCTGGCCGACGAGTCTCCGGGCCTCGCACGATGCTTGGATCGCGGCTTGTTCGACCGAGGCGACGGCGACGTCCAGTTCCGCGTGTGTCGCCGCCGAGATGCTGACGAGGCCGATGGCGCGCAGCACGCCGTGACCGGCGGTGAGGTCGGCCTCTTGCTGCAGTACGTCGTCGAACTCGGCGGTGGCCGCGGCATCCTCGATCTGTCCGATGCGTCGCCGTTGGTGCGCGTCGCTGATCAGCTCCGTCTTCTTTCGACGGATGTCGCGTGCCGCGTGATCGGAACGCACCGGGATGTAGTGCAGCGCGAACGTGCGGAGGACGCCGTTGGAGAGCACGAGCGGAGAGAGGAAGCCCGGGAAGACCTGCGAGCGGGGCCACTCGCTGATCCACAGCACCGTGTGGTGCGCCGTGTCGGTGCGCAGGCCCTCCCAGCTCTCCGCGACGGCGAGCGGCCCGGCATCCGAGAGGACACGTCCGGTGGGCGGATGCCGCTCCAGATCGAGACTCGCCGCCGGATCGTACGCCGACCTCAGGATGACGGCGAGGTCGCTCGGGTCGAGCCAGTCCCCGATGCCAAGGTCAGCGGCTCGAAGCGCTGAGGTGAGCGCGGTCATCTCCTGTCGGAGGACGCTTGCCGCGCCGCGCATGCCGCCACCGCTCGCGCGGATTTGCCGTGCCGCCGCCGTCATGTCCAGAGCGATGCTGACGGTGGTCGCGTGCCTTTCGCCGGCGGGTCCCGCGCGCTCGATGAGCTCGCGATAGGTCGCGGCGGCCCAACTGTCGTCATCGACGCCGTGGTGATGCCACCAGTCTTCCAGCCCCGTCCCCGCGTCGAGGAGCGTGCGTTCGGATACCTGCAGCCGTGAGATGCGGCCGGATCGACAGCATCCCGCGAGCACGCGACCCCACCCTGCTACCCGGCGGTGCTGCTCGGCCGGATCGAGGAGAACGAAGGCCGGGTGGGATATCGCGAGGACCGCGGTGAGCGTCTGCAGGTGGGGGTCGTGGATCATCACCGCACCCGATTCGGCATCGAGCCATTCGCGGAGGGAGGCCGCATCCCCGGGGAGAGCGAGTGTCCCGACCGGGCGTGGACGCTCGACCCGTTTGCGGTAGCTGAGCTGCCCGAAGACCACGCGATGCGCCCACCGGTAGAGGATGGGCGTCCACTCGACGATCTTTCGGCCGCCCACGCCGACGGTCGCGACCAGGAGTGCCGATCCCCAGAGCGGCGCCGTCCACATCACCGCGCCCGCGCCGGACGTGTAGAGCGACACAACGACGGTCAGCAGGGCGATCGAGACGGCAATGAGCTGAGGAAGGGAGAGGCCGAGGAGGATGCCGCGACGGGTCAGGCGAGAGAACTGAACCGCCCCCAACTCGAACGCTGAGCTCGGATCTGGTCGAGTCACGGCCTGGGTCCTCCTTGACGTTCGGGCAGCCGCGCGGGCGGGCGGGGCGCGGATGACGCATGCGAGGGCGCGGCGCCCACCGCGGGCGCGTCATGCAGATTGCCGACCGCACGATTTGTTGGCAGGGGAGCAGTCGCACCGGCGCCGTCGATCGGGGCATCCGCCGTCCGAGCGACCGCGCCGCCCACTTTCGGCCCGGCAGTCGCTGCCCCGTGAACCACAACCGCGCCGGCGACGATGCCGGAGCCGACCGCGCCCGCCGTCGTTGCCCCGCCCGCGGCAGGGGCGGCGCTGGATGCTGCGCCACCGCCGGTAGCGGAGGCACCGCCTTTCCCGGCAGCACCCAAGATCTTCGCCGCGCTGTCCGCCATCGGTGCGGTCGGAACAGGGACGGGCCGGTTGAGGGAGGACTTCGCCTCCTGCTCGCTGGACATCGCGTGGTACATGTCGAAGCCGACGAAGCTGAGGAACTTGTACGTGATGTAGGGCGCGAACGCGGCGATGAACATCAGCACGATGCCGGCGATCGGGTCGCTGATCGACGCCAGGTCCGCATCGATGGGGGCAGACACCTGGGCGACAGCTACCAGGAAGATGACGACCAGGACGAGCTTTGACAAGATCAGCGCCACGACGAACGCGGCCCATTTCCCGAACCACCCCTTCGTCGTGTCCCATGCGGCGCCGGCGAGGGCGATCGGGCCGAAGACGATCGCAACCAGGAGAAGTGCCTTGCGGATCAGGAGCGAGAACCACACGATGGCGGCGGCGCTGATCGCCAGACCCGCCAGGAAGATCGTGACGATCGCGCCGACACCTGGCGTCGCGATATTGATCGCGGCAAGTCCCGCGACCAGAAGGGCGATCCGGTCGCCGATGCCGGCCATGGTGTTGCCGGTCGCTTGAACGATACCGACCGCGAGCTGGTCCGTGATCTCGAGAAGCAGGCCGGTGAGCGAGATGACGACGAAGGATCCCAGGATCGCCTTGGCCAGTCCGAGACCCGCTCGGGAGAGGGCACCCGGGTCGCGTCGCACGAGCCCCGTGATGAGTTGCAGGCAGAAGAAGATGAGTGTGACGAACACGGCCACACCGAACAGCACGTTGAACACATCGACATACCCGGGGGCACTGATGTCGACGAAGGTCGTGCTGTCGAACGCGCTCCAGACTGCTTCGAACAGCCAGGCGGCCGCAGAACCCATCGCGTAGGCGAGCCAGTCGAACGGCGCGGCGATGAGCGAGGCGGTGCTGTCGCCGACCGCGTCGCAGACGGTGGCGATCACTGGAACTTCGCAGACGCTGCTCATCGCACGCCCCTCGATCGCGGATCAGCTCAGACCGTCTGTCCGACGCCCCAGAAGAAGTTGACGAGCGTGACTGCGGCGCCGCAGACGATCGCGGCACCGCAGGCGACGAGCACGCCCGTCTTTCCGCGCGAGGCCAGGTGGGGGTTGGACGAGTTGGCGCCGAAGCCCCAGACGACCGCCGCGACGATGAGGGCGAGCACAGCGAGCACGAGGCCGATGGTCATCGCGGCGCCGACGATGACACGAAGCTGCTCGATGCCAGGAAGCCCTGTGCCGTTCGGGTCGATGTCGATCACGATGCGCTCCTCGGTTGACGGAATGGGTGTCGCAAGAGAGGAGCGCCAGTGCTACCTGACGTAGCGGGACCGCTACAGGCTGGCGCCGACGTCGAGGAGGAAGTTCACCAGGGCGACTCCCGCACCGGCCAGTGCGGCGGTTCCGCACGCTAGCCAGACGCCCATCCGGGCGCGAGAAGCGGTCTGGTAGTTGCCGTTGCTGGCCGCCAACGCCCACGCGACGGCGCAGACGACAAGCATGAGTACCGAGGTGATGAGGGCGAACATCATGAGCGCGCCAACGATCTCGCGCAGTTGGGCGGCGCCGCCCACGGCTCCGAAGTCGGGGAACACGTCCATGGTCATCCTTTGGATGCGATGCAGCCGGCGGGAACAACACCCGCACCCGTGAGGCCCTCGGCGCCGTGTTCGGCGAGCCATTCGACGGCATTTACCGATGGGGATGCTTCCCCTCCTGGGTGGATCTCGAGGTGCAGGTGCGCGCCCGACGACCGCCCGGACGAGCCCACGTCTGCGATGTGCTGGCCGGCCGCGACCGTACTGCCGACTGCGACGTGCACGCCGTCATCCCACATGTGCGCGTAGTACGACGCGACGCGTTCACCACCGACGGTGTGCTCGAGGATGATCAGATTGCCGTAGCCGCCGCGGTGGCCGGTGAAGGTGACGACACCGTCAGCGATCGCGAGGATTGGGGTCCAGCCCGGGGCGGCGAGATCGCTGCCCTCGTGGAAGGTGCGTTTGCCGGTGAACGGGTCGGTGCGCCACCCGTAGCTGGAGGTGTCGGTGTAGCTGTTCGCAGTGAGAGGGAACACCACCCGCGTCGTCTCGGGCACCAGGACGCCACCGCCATCACCCGCCGTCGATGGTGCACGGGTCAGTCCCTGCAGAATCGCCTCCGCGACGGGTTGATAGTTCTGGTAGCGGTCCGGGTACGCGCTGACTTCGACGGACTGAGCGGCGACGCCCGGGTCGAGCGACTGCCATCCGGCGAGATCGAGCAGGCCCCGTGGCGATCCACCGTTAGGGCCGCTCGGCCCTCCGTAAAAGGCTCGCGCCTGGTAGATCGAATCCATCAAGTCGGCGACGCCGCCCCAGCCCGCGGCCGGCCGCATCTGGAAGATGCCGAGCGAGTCGTGGTCCGAGCCATCGCCGTCGTTGGGATAGGTCATCGATTCCGGGTAGGTCGCCGAGTTGGCGAGCATCCGAAGTGTCGACTCGGTGAGCCCGGCCATCAGCGCGACGAGGACGCCGGCGCGACCGACACCGGGTGTCTGCGCGCCGACTGTGATGATCGACGCCGCATGCGTCAGCTGCTGTCTGTTCAGGGTGACGGTGTGGCCGTCTCGGGTTCGGGTGGTCAGTGACTCGGGGATCGTGCCGATGAGCAGGTTGGAGACGGTGCAGGACGTGATGGCTGGGCTCATGATTGTCGCTACCGTGACGAGCCCGACGGAAGGCACGGCGAGGACGAGGACGAGAACGATGCCGAAGAGCTTCGCCATCGCATCACCCGAGCGGCTCGTCCAGGCGCGAGAGTCGAAGTAGCCGACAGTCCTCGGCACGCGGACACGCGATGAAGACAGTGAACGTCACGGCGCTTTCGGTGGTCGTAGGCTGGTCGGCCCATGTGCCGGCGCGATGCCGTGTGCCGGCGATCGTGTACGCGATCGCCCCAGGCGGAAGCTGCCCCGGCGCGGCTTGCGCGACAGCAGTCGCCCAAGAGTCCGGAACGCGTACGGAGCCGATCGTGAGCCACTGCCGGGTGCCATACGTGCTGATCTGCTCCCACTGCTCCGGCGAGGGCAGATACGCGCGAACGTCGGACGCCAGCCCCGCAACCTCCTCGTCATCCCCGACGTCGATGAGTACCTGCGCCCATTCGGAGGGTCCTGCAGAACTCCGGGTGTCCCAGGTGAAGAGCCGGGCTGCAACAGTCCGGGCGAACACCTCGGAGTGCGGGGAGGGCGCAAGCGGCCGCGGCTCTGCTACGGGTGCGGTGGTCGGCGCAATGGTGTCCGAGCTGGTTGGCGTCGCCGAGTTCCGCGTTGCGGACGGTCCTCGAAGAAGGCCATAGACCCCGACGCCGACGAGCAGGGCCAAGATGCCGATGACTGAGATGGTCATGGCCACAATCGTTCGGCGGCGGCGCACAGCGTTCATTTGGTATCCCGTCGAGTCGTACCGCAAGGAGTCGAGGGAAAGGTGCGCGCGCACACCCGCGGGAACGATTCAGCCGACGCGTCGCTCGACGGTTGATGCGTCTCGGCGAAGTTCACGAACCCGAGCAGCGAACGCGATCGTCCCGTCAAGAGTCTGCTCGAACCGATGCCATTCGTCGTCGGTGAGACCGGAAGCGATCACCGACGGGTCGTAGGTGTCCCACCAGTCGGCAAGGTCGTCCCAGGTGAAGACGAATCGCTTCAGCTCGGCGGGTATGGGGCGCCGAGCGAGGCTGATCGCGGGCCGATCGACCTGGGTGCGGCCGAGCGCCTTGATCGCGAACTGCCGGGGGTCTTCACCCCAGGATGGCTCGTTGCCTTCCCGGATCTGCGTCGCAGCCTCGGCGGCGGCGGTCCGCGTATCGGGCGACCGATCGGTCGAGTCCGCCACAGCGTCGAGCTCTGCCAGAATCTGAGTCCCGCTCACTCTGCGGAAGGCCGGCAAGACCGGGGCCCCGCCTTCGATGGCGGCGAGTTCAGCCTTCGCTCGATCACGGATCTCAACGGTGACGGTCTCGTCTGAGGCGATCTCCTGCAACCGACCGATGCGCTCGAGCGTGGTGAACGAGCGGCGTCCCGTGACGAGCAGTGCGGCCTGGGTTCGAGTGTCTCCGTCGTTCCTCTTGGCCGGTGCCGTTAGCGTAACGGCACCGCTCGGACCAGTGGCTTCGGCGCTGGCTCCGAAGCGAGACGAGCTCTGGCGCCGCGCGGCATCCTCGACCAGCAGTGCCTTGCTCTCTCGGTAGAGCGCAGCCGCTTCGGTCGGTGACAGCGGCTTGTGGAGTGCGTTGTCGTCCTGCTCGGCCAGGAGCTGCGTGAGTCGATCCGAGATGCCGGCCCTTACCCAGACATTGACCGTTCGGACGCCGAGCTGACGCAGCGCGGCGAGTCGTCGGGCGCCGCACACGAGCACGCCTTCCGGTGTAACGGTGATGGGCTGCAGCAATCCTCGGTGGTCGATCGAGTCGGCAAGGGCGTCGATGTCGCCCAGGTCGAGGCGGTGCCGCGATCCGACGCGGATGGAGTCGACGGATCTTTCAAGCTCGATGTGGCCTTGTTGCTTCATGATCGTCGGCAGGGCAGATTTCTGAGGAGGTCCGCAAGGAGGCGATCGTCGTGCAGAAGGGCTTCCAGTGACTCCCCCACCAAGAGACGCAGAAGGATTCCGCGGCCGGCCGCCGTGTGCTCCTGAGCGGGATCGGGGCAACCGAGCAGTGCACGGAGCATTGCCCGCCATGAGGTCTGGCGGAGGTCGAGAAGCGCTCGAGCAGCGTGGTCGCGCCGGAGCTGCTCAAAGGCGGATGCGCGAGAGGTAGCGTCGGCGAGCCGAGCACAGATGTACTCCACTCCGGCGCGAGCCGTGTCGGCCGGCCAACCGACGAGGTTGAGCAGCGCGATCGTGTCCTCGACCGCCGACTCGACCAGCGAGGATCGGTCGTCATACTCGTCGTCCGGAGGGTCGACTCGGAACGCGGGGTGATAGTCGACGAGCGCATTCTCGCGGTCGCTGAATCGCTCCGCGTCATGGAACACTGAGTACCGCGGCCGGCGGGCCTGGTGGACGGAGCACATGAGTCCCCGTGCCCGCTCCTCGGCGACGCATGTGACCTGCACAGCCCGCGTGACGATGGCCCAGGGATCCTCGGCACGACGCGTGGATGCCCCGCGCATGGCATCGAACGCGAATCCGGCCGCTTCCCAGGGATCCAGTCCGTGTTTGCGCGCGAGCGCCGCATATCTGCGCGCCGCGTAGGTCATCAGCTGTGCGACTTCTGGATCGGACTGCCATGAGGAGCCCTCGCTGCCGCTGATTCGTTCGAGGACTGCGCGCAGGCCTTCCGAGTCCTCATACGTGAGCTCGCGCTCCCTGATCGAATCTTGCATCGATGCACCTCCTGTTGAAGAGGTGCGCGCCGCGTCCTCCGCACGGCCGACCGACCATTGGCTGGAGTCCGAATACATCTCGTCACCTCGATCCGAGTGCCTCGTGCCCGCTGCGCGGACGGCTCCGACCGAACGCATCGAGCGGTGGCAGCGATGAGCTGCGATCACGGATCGCGCGGCGCGTGACATCCGCGGGGTGTCGCAGGCGACGCGCGAGCTCCGCCTCGAAGTCGATGCCGCGGCCCGCGACTCGGCCGGCGCCGGAGCTGATGAGGTCAGAGATGCGGACCCATGCGACTCCGCGGTCAGACAGCATCCCGCGAGGCGCCTGCGCCTGCCCTTCGGCTGTATGGAGAATACGGCGATGCGCGTCGTGCTCAAGGCCTTCCGGCATCCGATCGGTCGGCCGATCGCCGATCGGCTCCCGACCCCCGTCCGCTCCCTCGTCGACATATCGGTCGTCCATGGCTCAGCCCCCTTCTGGTAGTTCGCTCTGCGGTTGCGGTCCAGCCACGTGGTCTCGAAGCCATCTGCCGACGGTCGAGGGGTGCACGCCGAGGTGTCGGGCGATCGCTCGGTTCGACCAACCCGATGCGTGCAGCTCCACGGCGCCCACCGGTCCAGCGCTGGAATCTGTCGGGGGCGTGGAGTCGACGTCGAGCGTCATTTCGGCCTTGAGGGGCACGCTCGCCGGCGAGAGCGCCGGCACAGATGCGTGCCGAGTCAGCACCGAAGTGAGATGTGTGATCGCGAGCAGGACGAGCGGAGGGATCGCGGCGACTGCGGCTGCCAGCACGAGCGGCACCTCGGATGTCGCGGTTACGACAGCATGCAGGGCATTGCCGGTGACCGAGATCACGGCGCCCGCGAAGAGCAGCATCCACGGGTACCACGCACCCCGTGATCCACCGAGAACGACCACGGCCACGGTCGCGACGACGATGATCCCATCGACGATCAGTGGCCAGGCCCATGCTTGCTCGCCGCCCAAGCCGGATCGCCGTGCGAGGTCGGCCAGCGACGTGAACGACAACCAGAAGGCTCCGGCCGCGATGAATACTGTCCCGACGACCGCGGTCAGCATCGCGAGCCGGATCCCGCCTGGTCCAGTTCGGTTCATCGGAGCCTCCTCGGCCCGCTGCATGACGCGGACGGAGGGGTGTGATTCGTGGCTCGCGGAGCCGTGCCGTCGCGGCGGGCGGAGTGTGTGTGGCGGCACGCCGAGGAGACGGTGCGCTCGACTTCCTGCGCGTCCAGTCCGATGCGCTCTGCAGCTGGACCGAGAACTTCGACGATGGCCTCTGCGATCACGCCCGATTCGCTCAATCGGCACGCGGCCCAGAACAGCCCGTGGTTGCGCTCGCCCTCCCGCAGCCTCGCCATCCACACAGCGAGATCTTCGCCGCTGACTGCGCCGGCCGCGGCGCGTTCCTGCCGGACTGGCCGGGGATCGAGGAACTCTCGCAGTGCGGCGGCGTCGATCGGCTGCGCGGGCGCGGACGAAAGTGAGAAGGGGCGATAGGCGGCTACTCCGCTCTGCACCACGGCGACCGAAGGGGGCACGATCACGTAGCCGCCGTCGCCGCGGAAGTCGATGTGAGCGCCCGCTGCTTGCCAGCATCGTTGCGAGTCTGGCCCCGTAGAGGGGAAGTAGATATGCATGCCGCCCGACGGTGTGCGAACGCGCGCAATCTCGCCTTCCAAGAGACCCTCGTCGACGGCGCGGTGGAGCATAGGGAAGCCGGAGGTCTCGCCTTTGACATCGACATCGACGACGTCAATGCCCGAGAGTCTTCCCGTCGGCATCCCGATATTCGCTTGAGGCCAGCGTCGCCACCAATCGGAAGCCGCGTTGATGTCGCGAGTGGCGTCGAGATAGCCGGCGCGAGTCAGCGGTCGTTTGCCGCCGGCTTCACAAGGGAAGATCGGCAGGCCCGCCGCAGCGAACTCATACGCGGCCTCGCGAGTGCCGAGGCGAGCGACCGTCATGAGCACATCGGCAATGCTCATGACAGCCCCCGCGCTCCGACGTGCAGCGCGCCGCGTCGACTCGGTGGCCGGGTAGCACCCGCACGAGAGAGATCTGCGGCGGGCCCCGAGCGATCCAAACCGGGCGGATTTCCCGCGCCGACCTGTTCGGTCGGAAGGGCGTCCAGGATGGCAACTGCTGCACGCCGTACGCGTTCCCCGGTCCGCTGCACGACGGCCACGGCACTTGCATCGGGGACCGTCGTCGCCCACCCGGCGACGTACGGCACCGTGTAGTCGCGAGTGTCCATGCCGTGGGCCGCCGCGATCATGAGTGCAACCGACTCGGCCTCCACCTCGCCGATACCGCGATGCGTGAGCCCAGGGTGATCCGGCCCATGCAGTCGGATATGGGCGAGCTCATGCGCCAGCGTTTTCGTCCTGGCTGCGGCATCCATGTCTTCTCGAATGCTCACACGCTGGCTGACGAAGTCGGTCTGGCCGTTTGCGCCGTCGATCCGAGTCGCATCAGCCACGAGTGACACCCTGAACCCCTCGTGCTCGATCAACCCCGCGAGTCCATCCCACAGGCCTGGAGGAGCTGCGCCCTGGAGCAGCTGGGGGCGGGGCTGCTCGGGAATCGGCGCGCCGCTCGTCTGGGCGACGTCCCACACGTAGGCCGGCCGAGCACCGACCACTCCTGAGCGCACGGCCTCGCCTGGTCGAGGGCGCTCGCGCAGTTCGAGTCGGCGCCAGGACGAGGCATCCATCGGTGTAGACGTCGCGAATCGCGCAGTCCTGGGGGCGAGAATCATGTAACCGTGTTGACCCGCGATGACCCTGCGCCCGAGGTCCTCCCACTGCTTGAAGCCTGCGAGGTACGTCGGCATCGGCTCCGACACAGTGCCGGCTTCGAACGCGGCGCTGTGCTGCGCCCAGATCAGCAGTGTGTTGTTGAAAGACCGCGAGCGGAAGTTGGCCGCGAACTCGAGTGCGCGCTTCCAGTCGTCGCTGTCGATGAGGGCTTCGACGGATTGCACGAGTCGGTCGTGCAACTGGCTGAGCCTGGATTCGGAATCGGACCTTGTCGACTGGTCGGACACGGCGTTCACCTTCCCTAGTGACGGCGCGCCGCGATGCGCGCTACGTGACACGTAGGTGCTCCATGGGGAGCAGAAGAGGCACTCCGTCAGACCGCACCGCCGTGGCGGGGTCATCAGAATGGGGGAGTGCAAGCTCTGGTCGTTCGGCAGATGGCCGAGCGACGCGCTCTGAGTGCCGGCGGGTGGCCGACGCACTGGTGGATCGAATCCGGTCCTGGGTCGCCTCCAATTGAGCATGCTCAAATGCTCGCCTGCTCCTGGTCTAGCACCATTGGTTGAGCATGCGCAATACCTTGTGTTGATCATGCGCAACGAGTAGTTTGATCATGCCCAACCAATGGGCTGCGTTATCAATCGAGCGACGATGCCTTGCCTGCCCGAGGGCGATGGGTGGTCCAGTAGACATGACAGAAGACGAAAACGGAGCGGCGGCGGCCGATCTTGCGAGGCGCCTCAGACTCCTGCTGGATGTCTCCATAGCGGAGTCCGGCGCCGAACCGACGTATGCGCAGATTGCGTCGTTCCTCGAGGCGCGGGGAGCGAACCTCTCGCGATCGCGTTGGACGTACATGGTGAACGGGCACCGTTACGTGAGAGATCCCCTCATCGTCGACGGATTGGCGGCGTTCTTCGACGTCGATGCGCCGTTCCTTCTGGGTGAGGAGGGGGCACCGATCCCCGAGAAGGTTCACGCGCAGCTCGATCTTGTCCGCTCGATGCGCGCCGCGAAGGTGAAGTCGTATGCTGCGCGCACACTGGGCGATGTTTCACCGAAGGCGTTGCAAGCGATCAGCAAGTTCCTGGATGACGACATGACACAAACCTGAGCAGCGCCCACGCCGGTCCTCGCCGCGCCGACCGCGCGCATGCTCCCGGAAGGGAGTGATGACACGTGAATATCGAACGGACTGTCTCTACAGCCATGGAAGATCTCGCGCTCGGCAGCGCCTTCACTTTCGATGATTTGGTCAGCGTCCTTCAAGAACGTCGTCGAAGGACTCTTCGAGTAGTCGAACTGGCTGACCTCGGCGAGCAAGACGGGATCTGCGCCCTGTGGTTCGTGAAGGAAAGCGAGGACATCGTCATCCACGCCCCAACCGAGTCGCTCCTGCACCGCCAGCAGTTCGTCCTGCATGAGTTCGCGCACATGCTCCTGGGCCATGGTGACGACGAGGACTTCTCCAACGACGATTCATTGCTTCCCGACATTCCTCCGCACACTCGTCGACGCCTTCTGGCGAGGAAGGATCTGGACAGCGAGAGCGAGATCGCCGCCGAGTCGCTCGCTGATCATTTGGCAGCCGCTATCAGAGGGTCGGCGTTCGCGGAGTCTCGCTATCTGGAGATATTCGGATGATCCAGCCGATCATCGCGGCGCTGATGTGGGTGCTGGTGATCAGCCTGCTCGTCCTTCGCCGCCGGCGAGCAGAACGCAGCATCACCTATGCGGCGACCACGATCGCGATCGCCATGACCCTCGGCATTGACGCCGTGTACGTGGCGGTCGACGCGGCACTAGGCGGCTCGAACATCGGGACCCTGATCGCGGATGCCGCGCTTATGGTCGGATTGTTCTTCCTCGGCCGGGGCATCATGAAAGTCGCCGAGTATCACCCGCTTCCTGTGCGCATCGCACTGGGGCCGATCACGCTGGTCACCGCGCTCGTGGGCATCGTGGTTTCGTTCGCGCTCATCGATCGCGGGTCGACCACCACCAACTTCATGCTCGACCTCGGAGCGCAGCCGGCGGCGGCCGCTTACTCGATCATCCAGTTCACGTACTTCGGAGTCGTGATTACGGCCATGGCAGCGGTCGCGATCCGCCAATATCGGCTTCGCAGCGGCATCCAGCGGCTTCCCGCTGCCTCACTCATCATCGGCGCCCTGCTCGGGGTGGCGCTGAGCATCGTCGTCATCGTGATGGATATCGCACACCTCGCCGGGAACCTGAAGCTGATGCTGGGGGTCGGGACCCTCTATTACCCTCTGTTCTTGCTCACGTTCGCCTTCCTCTGCGTCGGCCTGGCCGGTCAGCCGTTTCTGCGCTACATGGCTGAAAGGAGGCGACTGGCGCGCACGCGAGACTACGTGGAGCAGCTCTCGCCGATGTGGGATGCCGCGAACCGAGTCCGCCCAGGGTTAAGCCAGCGCGGCCCGACGACCGTCCGGCCGGAGGACCCGGAGACGGTGCTGCACCGCGAGGTCGTCGAGATTCGGGACGCGATGATCGATCCCCGAGTGACGTTCGATCCGACGATCGATGACCGCCAGCTACTGGAACGCGCGGAGGCGCATCTGCTTGGCTCGGAGGCGCGGTGAGTCAGTCTCATCGCGGAAGAGAGGGGCGGGCCGAGAGGTGCAGTCGGTGAGAGTGCTGGCGTGGACGATCAGCGCTGCGGCCGTTTCTGCGATCGGCCTCGGCGGACTGATCGCACGCCGGCTGACCGCGCCACCGTCGGCTCGACGCTTCGATCTGACGGTTCGCGATGTCGAGCAGGAGGACGCCGCCGTCCTCATCGTGCTCGACCGCACACGGCAGACGACGGCTCCGGGCCGGTACTTCTTGCTGTTCGAGGCGAATGGCTGGGCGCAGCTCTCCGAGCAAGTCATCGATCGTGGGCCGGACAGGGTCGCGCGTCGGCTCACGGGAATGTCACCCGGACTCGCCCCGTCACGCGGCGATCGAGTGTCGTGGAGCGGGATCTTCTTCTCGACTCCAGCAGCGGCCGGGCTCGCGGCATTGGACGTTCAGGTCTCGACACCCGCGGGTTTGGCGCCTGCGTGGCTCATTGACGGCGATGGGGACAGCGCGACGACCTGGGCAATCCACATTCATGGGATGGGCAGCCCTCGCTCGGGCACCCTTCGCGCAGCGCGTCTCACCGCTGGTCTCGGCTACACCTCGCTGGTCGTGAGCTACCGGAACGACGATGAGGGTCCGCTCGTCGGATCAGGGCGATCGATGCTCGGCGCGACGGAGGCCCAAGACGTCGATGCAGCCGTGCAATTTGCACTCGACCATGGAGCCCGACGAATCGTGCTCTTCGGCTGGTCCATGGGGGCTGCGATCGCAATGCAGCTCGTCGCCGGTGCAACGCGCCGAGGGCAGGTCGATGCCCTCGTCCTCGAGTCACCCGTCCTCGATTGGGTCGCGACGCTCAGGGCGAACTGCGTTCGTGCCGGCCTACCAGCATCGGCTGCACTGCTCGCCGTGCCCTGGCTCACACTCGCTCCGCTCTCGCGGGCGATCGGACTCCCCACCCCAGTTCCCCTCCGCGCGCTCGACTGGATAGCGCGGGCCCACGAGCTCAAGACTCCGACGCTCGTCATGCACGGCACCCGCGATGATTCCGCGCCCCTGAGCGTCGCGCGTTCGTTCGCCGGGTTGCTTCCCGACACCGTTCAGCTCGAAGAATTCGATGCCGCTCACACGATGACCTGGAATTCCGACTCCGACCGTTGGCAGACCGTGGTTTCGTCCTGGCTGAAGGCTCAGTTGCCGCTCGACTGAGGCGAAGCGCAGCGTCCGTGAGGTCCGGTTTGATCCCGAGGCAGCCCGCTATCAGTAGGTGCCACGCCTCTTGCAGATCGAGGATGCGCACCTCCTCCGTGAGGAGCGGAGGTGCCGCGGTGACTGTCTCGATGCGGGTCATGAGCGCAGGCGATGGGTACAAGTACTTCCTCCGCACCGTCGCCGCTGGAGACGGAGCCCGGTCGCTCTCGACTCCACTGACTCGGTACTACAGCGAAGCGGGCACCCCGCCGGGCCAATGGGTGGGGGCCGGCGTCGCCTCGCTGGCAAGCACCATCAATGTTGGCGACACCGTCACCGAGTCCCAGCTGCAGCTGCTGATCGGGATGGGGCGGCATCCCGTCACGGGGGATCCGTTGGGACGCGCATATCCCCAGTATGGGAACGCTCGCGACGAAGATGAGGCGCCGGCATCCCATCAACGAGCGGTCGCCGGCTTCGACTTCACCTTCTCCATCCCGAAGTCGGCGAGCGTGTTGTGGGGTGTTGCAGACGCAACCACGCAAGCGCTCATCGTCAACTCACATCACCGCGCTGTCGCGCACGTTGTTGCCTACATGGAGCGCGAGGTTGCAGCCACGCGTACCGGTGCGACAGCCGGGGACGGGGCGGTTGCACAGGTGAGCGTCAAAGGGATCATCGCAACAGCCTTCGATCACTTCGACAGTCGCGCGGGCGATCCCCATCTGCACACTCACGTCGTCGTGAGCAACAAGGTGCAGACCGGGCTCGACGACAAGTGGCGCTCGCTCGACGGTCGACCGCTGCATGCGGCGGTGGTTGCGCTCTCGGAGTTGCACGAAGCGATCTTCACCGACGAGCTGACCCGTGCGATCGGCGTGCGATGGGAGCCGCGAGATCGCGGCCGTGACCGAAACCCGGCGTGGTCGATCTCTGCTGTCCCCGAGGAACTCATCGCCCACTTCTCGACGCGATCGCAGGCGATCGACGATGAGACCGACCGGCTGATCGACTCGTTCGTCACGGCGCACGGACATCGCCCGAACCCGGCCACCATCATGAAGCTGCGCGCGCAGGCGACTCTCGCTACTCGCCCCGAGAAGCAGGTCCACTCGCTCGCTGACCTCAGCGCGGGATGGCGGCAACGTGCGACGCAGGTGCTCGGCAGCGATGCGACACGATGGGCCGAATTGGTCGCTACGCAAAGCGATTCGCAAATTCCTCCGATGCACGCTACCGACCTCTCCCTCGACGCCATCGCCACTCTCGGCGAGAACGTCATGGCTGCCGTCGCCGAGAAGCGCACAACCTGGCGGCACTGGAATCTCATCGCCGAGGCTGCGCGCCAGACAATGCCGATGCGCTTCGTCTCGGCATCCAATCGCGAGACGGCTGTCGAGCTCGTCGCCGCAGCCGCCGAGAACGCATCGCTCCGACTCTCGCCGCCGGAGATGGCCGAGAGTCCCCTCGCGTTCCAGCGTTCCGACGGTTCGTCTGTCTTCCGAGCCCGGCGAAGTGCTGTCTACACAGCCCGACTCCTGCTCGATGCGGAGTCCCGCATCCTTGACCGGGCTCGCGACATGAGTGCGCCCCGTCTGACCCCCGCATGGTCATCCAGATCTCGCAGGCAAATTGGCGATGAGGCACTATCGCCCGATCAGGTCGCGGCGTTGAGCCAGATCGCGAACTCCGGACGCACGGTTGATCTGCTTGTCGGCGCCGCCGGCACCGGCAAGACCTCTGCCATGCGCGCATTGCGCGATTCCTGGGAGGCGGTCTACGGCAACGGATCCGTCGTGGGTCTCGCGCCGTCAGCCGCGGCTGCACATGTCCTCGCCGAAGACCTGGGGATTCCGACCGAGAACACCGCGAAATGGTGGACGAATCACCTGACTCGGGGGGAGAGGTTCTCGCGTGGTCAGCTCGTCATTGTCGACGAGGCCTCGCTCGCGGGCACCCTCTCGTTGGATCGCATCACGAGCCTCGCCGAGGATGCCGGCGCCAAGGTGCTCCTCGTCGGCGATCATGCCCAGCTCCAGGCTGTGGAAGCGGGCGGAGCCTTCGCCCTACTCGTCAGTGACCGTGACGACGTGCCCGAGCTCATCGATGTGCACCGATTCAGGCACGCATGGGAGAAGCAAGCATCCGTCCAGCTGAGGGACGGCGACATCGACGTGGTCGAGATCTACGCGGAGCATGACCGGCTGGCGGATGGCGAATCTGAGGAAATGATCGGCGCGGCCTACCTCGCCTGGCGCAAGGACGTTCGTCGCGGAAAGTCGAGCATCCTCGTGGCCGACTCGAATGAGGCTGTCTCGGTGCTGAACGTGCGCGCGCGAGCGGAGCGCATCGTCGACGGTGACATCTCCGGAACCACAGAGGTCGCACTGCGCGCCGGTACCGCCGCTGCGGCAGGCGACATCGTTCTCACTCGGCGGAACGAGCGGAATCTGCGAACCGGCCGCTCATGGGTTCGCAACGGTGACAGATGGAGGGTCATTGACGTCCTCCGCGACGGACGGATGCTGGTCCGTCGCGCCGATCGACCTGCGGGTCAGGCGATCATGTTGCCAGCGGCCTATGTCGCAGAGCACGTCGATCTGGGATACGCGATCACCGCGCACCGCGCCCAGGGAATCACGACAGACACCGCTCACGTCGTGGCGCGGTCGGGGATGACGCGGGAGAGCTTATATGTCGCGATGACCCGCGGGCGGGAGTCCAACATCGCCTACGTCGCCGTCGATCGTCCTGAGATCGCGCACACCGGGCCGCACCCCGGCGACCCGTCCGATGCGAACGCACAGACCATCCTGCGGGGCGTGCTCAACCACGTCGGCGCCGAGCTATCCGCACACCAGACGATGGCCGTCGAGCAGGACCGCTGGGGGAGCATCGCCCAGCTCGCCGCCGAATACGAGACGATTGCGGCCAATGCGCAGCACGATCGCTGGTTGTCGCTGGTTCAAAGTTCGGGGCTGTCGACTGCGGACGTGGCGGCGGTCGTGGGCTCTGATGCGTTCGGGCCCCTGACAGCCGGTCTCAGGCGTGCCGAGGCCCGCCATCACGATGTCGATCTCCTGCTCCGCGCGCTCGTCGGTGCGCGAAGCCTCGCCGGTGCGGGGGATATCGCGGCGGTGCTCCTCTCGAGGCTCGACAAGGCGATCGCTCACGAGACAACGCGTGGCATGGGAAGGAAGGCTCCGCGCTTCATTGCTGGACTCATTCCCGATGCCCGCGGTGCGATGACGTCAGAAATGCGTCGCGCCTTGGATGAGAGACGCGGGCTCATGGAGCGTCGCGCGCAACAACTCGTCGAGAGGGCCCTTCGAGGCGGCGAGTCGTGGGTCGCGACCCTGGGCGTGGAACCGGACGGAGCGAGCCGGTCGGCATGGCGGCGTCAGGCTCGCGTTGTCGCTGCGTATCGCGACCGGTATGGCATCACCGGTCAGACTCCCTTGGGGCCCGCGCCGGTGACGACCGCTCAGGAGCGCGACGCAGTCCAGGCACGCATGGCCATGGGTGCAGCCCGGCGGTTGGCCCGCGACGAGCATGGCGAGAATCTCGGATCGCGGGGGAGCGCTCGCAACCTGAGTGCGCCGCGCAGGTAGGCCTGTTGCATGTCGTCGCCCGGTTCTACACTCGGCAGTAGGCAATCTCATATGCGCCGTCGCTCGTGGCGATGGCACGACGGCCCTCCGGCCAGTCCTTCCAGGTTCTCGTTGCCGAACGTATGGAGGGCAGCCGCATGTTCGGAGCAATCTGGATGCTCAGCATCCGACTCCGCTCGTTTCTACGTCGGTACATGCCGACCAACATCCTCCTCGCCAGGATCTTCACTCGGCGTGGTTTGAAATGGGGGATGCTGTCGCTTCCACTCGCCGCGATGTACGTCTTCGCGGCCGCGCTGTGCGCGGGACTGACGGAACAGGGCGCACCAGGATGGGTGAACCTGCTCGTGCTGCTCTTCCTCTGGAACGCGGCCAAGTTCGTCTTCGCCGGCCCTGTGAGCCTCATCTGGCTAATTCGTGTGCGCACCCGTGAGGCGAGAGCGTGGCGCAGTGCGCGAGTGCCTGTGATGAGCGACGGCGTGGCGCTCGGACGGATGACACGGACGCCGGCGCGAGTTCTCCACTGATCGTTGCCGCCGCGTGGGGGAGTACGCTCACCTCCTATTCGGGCCAGTCTGGCTGTGCACAGGTCTGGCGATCGATCCCGGAGGTCTTGATGAGTCTGCCCCAAGAGCAATTCGACGAACTTCTGCAACGAACCGGGCTGGCGTCGCTCTTCTACTACCCCGAGATCGCGGTCGACGACCGCGACTACAGCCTTGAGAACGACCTCACGTACTGCCTGGAGCCCGTGATGGCGCTGGATGCCGCGGACCTCGAGGAACTGCGGCTCGTGGTTGGGCGCGTCATCACGAACCCGTCGGCTCATCGCGCTGAACTCATCGAGCTCATCATTGAACTCGCTCCGGACCCGACGGGGGAGTAGCCAGTCGATGGGCGACAGTTTGAATGACTCCGCACATCCGCCCGCGCCCGAACCGGGAGAGAACTATCGCGCGGATGGTGATCTTGAGGCCGCCCGCGAACGAAACCGCCGATACCGCCGCGCACATCCCGATCAGCACGCCGCTTCGACGCGGCGATGGAAGGAAGCGAATCCCGAGCGGGTTCGAGAGCTGAACCGGCGGTGGCGAGAGCAGAATCTCGAACGTTCGAGAGAGCTAAACCGGGAATCAGCGCGGCGATCGGCCGCGCGGAATGGACGGCTGAAGGAGAAGCGTCGCCGGGCGAACGAAGCCTCGAAGCGCTGGAAGGTATCGCACCCCGACGAGGTCCGGGCCTACAGGCGAGGATGGGCCGCCGCGAACCGCGAGAAACTGCAGGAATACTACGCGCGCTACCGAGGGACGCATCGCGAGGAGCTCAACGATCGCGCGACCGCGTGGCGCGACTCCGCACCCGAGAAGATGAGGCGGGCTCGAAAGGCGTGGGCCGACAGAAACAAGGAGCGCACTGCCGAGATCCAGCGGAAGCGGCGAAGCGATCCCGAGAAGTACCAGGCAGATCTCGATGCGAACTCCGCGGCGAAGCGCTTGGCTCGCCGGCTCGAGCGAGCAGGTCTGCCGCCCAAGCGCGTACACCGCACAACGGCGGCCGAGAGACGCGCGAATGCTCGATCAGCTGATGAGTATTTCGGGGACTCCGCACTACCAGAGCGACTGCGTCAATTCACGATCTTCACCGAGATGTTGTCGGAGGAAGTGGTGAAGCACGGCGATCGCTTGCTTGGGTTCGCGGAGTCCTACGTCGCGACCCGCGTCCGCGTAGGCCTGCCGCCAGTCGATGCGCGGCAGTTCATGTACGCTCGTGCGGCCGAGGTCCTGGCTGAGCGGATGAAACGCGTCGATCTGCTGACCAGTCGAGAGATCGGCGCAGCTGTGCGAAGTGCGAAATCAACCGCTGAGCGGGCAGCGAGAGAGCGTCGAGTCGCTGAACTGATCGCGGCCGTCGAACTGCATCTCGGCCGTAACCGCACGCGGCTTCACGAGGACGCGACGCTCGAGAACACCCTTCGCGTCCGTCGCGGAAAGCCTCGTCAACCGGCGGAAGTGATCGTCGTCCGCTCCGCGATCGAGGAGGTGCTCGAGACGTCGATCGGGGCGTCCCTCAAGCATGCGGATGCGATCGCCACCGCGAAACAGGTCGAACTAATGCTGATCGGCGCCGTGCAACGGCCGGCCCCGTCACGCCCTGGGGAGACCGTCAAACGAAGCGAGCGCGCGCGGGCCCCGATCGAACGATAAGGATCCCTCAACGTGCAGGTAGCCGAGTTCGCGACTCCCGGAGATCGGTACCCAATTGATCTCGACTGATTGGGTCATGGAGGATCCTCGCGCTCGCATCCGCGCGAGGAGCCCTGGAGTGCCTGTGAGCGGCAGACCATCGACCGATTGAGCCGAGTCCATCCAACGGGTGCAGTCTCGGCTCGGCTGATCCCGCGCTGTGAGACCATCGGCCCGAAGACGATTATCAAGATCGGTCCGGTGCGGTGACCGGCCTGGGCGAGGCACGTCGCGCGACCTGCGGCAATGGCTACCAGTGGCCTGACTCTCGGCCGCTGGTCTCGAGTTTCCGCACGATCCACGAGCCCCGCCCCAAACGCCCGACGCCTTCTGTACTGTTGTCGCGGGCGGAGGGCGAGGACATGGTTGCAGACAGCTTCGAGGTACTGTCGCGCAGGCTCATCAGCGCGTCAGTGTCGAAGGACTTGGGCTCCGCGATCGCGGAGTGGGAGGTCGTCGCGCTTGAGGAAGACTCATCCGGTGACGGGGTCTGCGTCTGCGGGCAGCCCGAACTCGTGAAGCTCTTCACCATCGAGAACAGCCGCAACGGGGCGATCCTGCACCCGATCGGCAGTAAGTGCGTGAAGAAGTTCGGCAGCAAGGACCTCGATGCCCAGGTGAACCTCTACACCGACCTCCTCAAGCTGCGCATCGCTGTGCAGCAGGTAGCGCCCATCACGATGACATCTGATTACTTCTCTCGCTCCGTGCTCGAGTACCTGTATGAGAGGGCGCCTTCATGCCTGACCAGTACAACGACGGCGATGGCGAGAACGACCTGGTCTTCCTGCTCAAGATGTTCAACATGCGCGACAAGGACAAGATCACGGGGCCACAGAAGCGGAAGATCCGCATGCTGATCAACAACAAGATCGAGCGATTCATCCTGAATGACCCCAGGCTGAAGTCGCCGGCGCCTGAGGCGGAGCCTTCAGGCGAGTGACGCTGCTCGGACTCCGGCGCGTCATCGACGAGCCGGAGGGCGGTGAGGTAGATCAGCCTTTGCGCTGCTCGGAGGCGCGCACGTCGACCCGATACTCCCGCCCGACTACCGCTCGATCACCCGCGAGGGTGGTCTCAAGGCCGTCCGCATCTACAGCGCCGGCGACCCCTACCCGGACTCCACCGACCCTGTCCCGAGTGCTCTCCGCACCATCTGTACCGAGCTGGTCGTCTCCGTCGAGCGAGCGTGGTGATGCGAGCACATCGCTAAGCGCTGGATTTCGGAGGGCGCGGGCTGGCTCGCATTCACGACGGCGGCGGGCGGCCGCTCATGGGCCCCGCCCGGGATGGACAAGAGCGAGATCGCGTCTCGACGGTCGCTGTCGATGCCAAGCCGTAGGCTGACCGAATGGTCGACTATGGGGAAGTCGTTGGGGACGGCGTTGCCACGGGATTCGGGATGATGTGGGCAGCTCTGACGGCGAACCCGTGGGTGGCGCTTCTCTTCGTGGGAATTGTCGTCGGAGCGCTCTGGCTCCAGCTCACACCGACCCGACGGCGTCGGCGCCGATGACCGCAACTGACGCGACGGAGCAGTTCGGAAGCATCCCCGCCGCGGCCGTGATCGCCGCGTGCCTGCAAGCCCAGGCAACCGTACCCGCGCGATCGGGTGTGGCGCGCATGCTCGGTCGATCGCCGCTCTCGGACGACTCGCAGCCGTGGTACCTCGGTGCACTCGGCGAGCTGCAGGTCGCAGAGCAGTTGGCGAAGCTCGGTCCTGGATGGACGGTGCTGCATTCCGTCCCAATCGGCGACCGCGGCAGCGACATCGATCATGTCGTCATCGGCGCGGCGGGCGTCTTCACGATCAACACGAAGTTCCACGAAGGTGCCCGCATCTGGGTCGGCAGCAAACGACTGCTGGTCAACGGCCAGAAGACCGACCACCTGCGCAACGCCCGCTACGAGGCGCAACGCGTCGCGCGCGAACTGACCTCGGTCGCAGGGATACCTGTCGACGCTCACCCCGCGATCGTTCTCGTCGGCATCCGCAGCATCACGATTCGAGAGCGACCCGCGGACGTAGCAGTGCTGCGTCACACTGAATTTGTTCGCTGGCTCAACCGCCGCCCCGCAATGCTCGATCCTGACGTGCGCGACCACCTCGCCGAGACCATGGCGCGCCCAGAAGTCTGGACTGCAGCCGCCGGGGAAGCACTCCAGGTAAACCTGCCAGGGTTCGCTGCGCTCCGTCGCGAAGTTCGCGGGGCGCGACGTGTGCGCGTGCTGTGGGCTATGACGGTGGTGATCGGCGTCGTGGTAGTAGCCGGGACGTTCGCCATCAACGCCTACGCAACTCTCCTCGGGGGATAGGGAGATGCCGACTGAACTTCTTCTCGTCGCCGCGATTGTCGTTGGCGTCGTCGGCATCGGGGTCGCTTCGTACCTCCTCCGTCGGCGCACCCGGGCCAACACCGCGGCGATGAGCAGCAGCGTGGCCCAGTGGCCGGTGGCGGGAGTCGTCGTTCCGCAGGATGTCTTTGATGCCGGTTCGTCCCCAAGCGCGATCCTCGCGGCCCTCCAGCAAACGGCCACGCCGCTTGCTCTCGAGTATTACCCCGTAAGCCAGGCGGAACTGACGAGGTACCGAATGGTGCCTGTCAACTCGACCGTGCAGCAGTCGCTCGTGGAGATCGTCAAGGCTATCCACCCCAAAGATCCCACGCTCTTCAAAGTGATTTTGCCGGCGGGGGAGAAGCTTGTTCAGGCCGTCGGCTCCCCGGGTATGTTCCGCGGATGGGCACACAACGGCGCGCACATCTCATCTCAAGCGCTCCTCAAGCCGGTGGCTGCGGGCGGGGCGCTCGCTGCGGGATGGCCTCTCTTCGCCGTAGCGGGAACGGTGATGGTCGTCGACATGATCGCCCAGCGAGAACACCGTGCCTTCCAGCGAAAGGTGGAGACGATACTCGGCCGGCAGGAGCTCCGTGCGTATCAAGAGCGCATTGCGTCCCAGCGCGGTCTCGACGGTCAGCTGACGAGGGCGATCAGCCTCCTGCTTGACGGCAAGAAGCCGAACCTTGAGATCGCGACGGCGCGGGCATATGACGAGTTCCACACGTCGCAGCAGTTCCTCCACGAAAACCGCGACGTGATCGACCAGCTCCTCGGCGATGACGGCAAGGTCGACTTCCGGCGACTCGAGGCGGCGCTTGGCGGCAAGACGAGGGACGTCGACTACTTCATCGGCGAGCTTTACCTGGCGAGAGTGGCGAACGCCTTGTATCGGAGGGCGCTGCTCGCAGACGCCGCGAGCAGCGCGCTCGATGACCCGTCGAATCCCTATGCGGCGTTCCGCCGAGACCTCGAAAGCAAAGCTGAGCAGCTCGAGAAAGCGGACAAGATCGAGACGAGCCTCACGGATCGTCTGAGCCAAATCGAGCTGAAGGGCCGCTGGTGGGGTGTGGCCCAGGATCGCTGGATCAAGTCGGACAAGTCGGTCGAAGCCCGGCAGCGCAGGCTCCGGGCAAAGGCTTTGCCTGCATCTTCAAGCGACGAACATGTTGGCGAAGGCGCGCCCGAGCTTCGCTACATCGCACTACCGTCAGGAGAAATCCAGCAGCTCCTTCTCGTCGAGGAAGGTGCATTACCCGAGGCAGAGTCGAGCAGTGAGTCTGGGTAACGATCCGTCTTCGCGCGATGCCCGTTACCGGGACGCACGCGCGCACGATGAGCTCCCTTCCGGTCGTAGGCGTTCGGCCGCAGCTTCCCGCGTCAGAGGCTCTCGCTAGTGTCGACGCCGACGCACGATGCCCCCGACCCCGTGAGGACTGACCATGACCGACTCCTGGCGCACGACGCTCGCCAAGCTCCAGCTCACCCTGCAGTCGCGAGACCTCACCGACGTCGAGCACATCCACTACAGCGATGCGATGCGGAAGCGCGCTGCGGAGATCAGCCGCAAGAGGGCCAGCGAGACCAAGACGCAAACTTGGCCGATGTAGCACGCCGAGCGAGTCCCGCGGACAGCCGAGGGCACCACGATCCCTTTCCGGCCGCTACGCGCAAGAAGATGGCGAGCGGGTATCCGAAGGCGCCAACTCCGATCACTCGCCCGGACCGTCGCGGCGGCGATCCCTGCACCTGACGCCTGAGGCAGGCCCTGGGTCGATTCGAAGGCACGAATATGGTCATGGATCCGTTAATACCTCTACTCAGACCAATATGGTCAGATAGTGGCCATCGGGTTGGATTCTGTGTCAGAATCGGCTTGTGACCCTCAGCGAGCGCGATACGCGCACCCAGCTCATCGACCCCCTGCTCGCGGCGGCGGGATGGACCGATGCGCTCATCGAGCGCGAGTACCAGTACCGCGCAGGTCGGCTTCGGCTCCTAGGTGAGCAGACTGTTCGTGACGAGGCGCAGTTCGTGGATTACGTGCTGCGCGCCGAACCGCGAGGGGCAATCCTTGCTGCACTCGAAGCCAAGGATGAGGACCACGCTCCCGGAGCCGGTCTCCAGCAGGCGCTGGCGTATGCCCACGATGTTGATGCCCCGTTTGCGCTGTCCAGCAACGGCCACGGGATCGTTGAACAGGACACTCGTTCGGCATCGGTTCGACGCCTCGACACATTTCCGACCCCAGCTGAGCTCCTCGAGCGGTGGCGCGGGGAGCGACCGACGCGCGGCGCGCATGTCACATCGCGATCGGGAGAGACGGTTCCGAATCCGCTATTGCAACCTGCTTTCGCCATGCCAGGTGCGCCATCGATGCGCTATTACCAGGAGCGTGCCGTCTCATCTGCCATCGAACAGATACTTCTCTGTCGGTCTCGCGCCCTCTTGTCACTCGCGACCGGCACGGGCAAGACGTTCATCGCGTTCAACCTCGTGCACAAGTTGTTGGCCAGCGGCTACGCCAAGCGCGTCCTCTTCATCGCGGACCGTGTGAGCCTTCGCGATCAGGCCTACAACGAGTTCGGCGGCCTCGGCGATCGCCGGGGTGTCGTGGTGAACGGGCGGGTGCCACTCCAGCGCGACGTGCACTTCGCGATCTACCAGTCGTTGTACGCCGATGCCGCTAACGGGGCGAAGGTCTACGAGCAGTATCCGAGGGACTTCTTTGACATCGTCATCATCGACGAATGCCATCGCAGCGGTTACGGCGACTGGGGTGCGATCCTCGATCACTTCGATGGTTCCTTCCATCTCGGGATGACCGCTACGCCCAAACAAGACGACTCGATCAATACCTTCGCCTACTTCGCCGCGGAGAACCTCGATCACGACGGGCAGCCGAGGCCCGTCTACGAGTACTCGCTCGGCCGCGGGATCGACGATGGCTTTCTAGCGACATACAAGGTGCTCCGGGTCAGTACGACCGTCGACGACGGACTCGTCATCGGCGAAGAAGTCGAGAAGGGCGCGGAGCTGATCGTGCCCGAGGGTACGACCCCACGCGACACCTACGACATGCGGGAGTTCGAGCGGGCCATCGTCGTGCCCGACCGCACCCGCGTGATGTGTGAGCACCTCGGTGGTGTCCTCCGCACGCATGGCGCGCTCGACAAGACCATGATCTTCTGCGTCACGATGGAGCACGCGGAACTGGTCCGAAGCGAGATGCAGCGTCTCCTCGGGTCGGAAACGGGGAAGAACCTGTACGCCGCGCGCATCGTCAGCGAGGAGCGCGACGCCATGCCGTTGCTCGAGCAGTTCCAGCTCGCGAGCGGCAGCGAACCCGTCGTCGTCACGACTGTCGACCTTCTATCGACCGGTGTGAACGCGCCGTCCGTCCGCAACATCGTGTTCATGAAACCGATTGGCTCGGTGACAGTCTTCAAGCAGATCATCGGTCGCGGAAGCCGGCTAGACGACCTGACGAAGAAGACCTTTTTCCGCGTCATTGACTACACGAACGCAACACGACTCTTCGACGACTGGGACCTGCCCACGCTTCCGGTTGTCGCGGGCCCAACGACGGGAACGCGGACGATCGCCGGCGTTGTGCAAGACGAAGAGTCGGGCGACTTGGTCCCCGGCGCCTCGATCTCTGTTCGTCTCACGGGCCGCCTGCTGATGGAAACGCGCTCCGACGACGACGGGGCATTCGAGGTCCTGAACCTCCCGGCTGCGGTGCTTGACGTATTTGTGACGGCGAGCGGCTTCACGCGCCGGCAGCTCCGCGTGGACACGACTGATGACGAGTCGGAGCGTATGGTCGTCGTGCTACGGCACCCATCACAGGGAGACCGCCGCGTCCGCATCTCAGGTGTCGACGTCTCAATCGCGGACGAGGTGGAAGTCGATCTTGGTAACGGCAACGTTCTTCAGTCGGCCGAGTACCTCTCGCGCGCCCGGTCCGTGATTACGGAGCGGGTGCCGGATCTCGACGGCTTGCGCTCGATCTGGCAAGTGCGCGCGTCTCGATCGGGTCTCGAGGAGTACCTCGCCATGCGTCAGGTCACTCCTGATCTGCTCGGGCTAGTGCTTGGCCGTCTCGACGTCGAGGCATTCGACCTGGTGGCCACCGTCGGATTCGATGCGACGCCACTCAGCCTGGATGCTCGAGCTTCGGCGGCACTTCCGAAGCTGGAGACTCGCTACCCGCAGATATCCGCCGAGTTCCATGCGGCAGTGATCGACAAGTTCCGGCTCGGTGGCGTTGCTGAAGTCGCTAGCAGTGAGCTTTTCACCCTCACCCCGTTCACTGGCGACTGGGGCGGCGTACTTGGCGTCAGCCGCATGTTCGGTGGCGTTGACGCCGTCGCCGAGTTCCTTCAAACGGTTCAGACCGTCCTCTTCGAAACAGAAACAGCAGCATGACGCTCTCGGAACTCCAGTTCAAGATCAAGTCCGCCTCCGACAAAATGCGGGCCGACGACAATACAAAAAACGCGCTCAAATATCTTGAGCAGCTCACCTGGCTTCTGTTTCTGAAAGTCTTCGACTCCCTGGAGGAGGAACGCGAGACTATTGCGAAGATCGACGGCAAGAACTATCGACCGCTCCTTGCCGAGGGTTTCAGGTGGGGCACGTGGGCGCGTGACCGCGATCTCACCGGCGACGCCCTCATCGCCTTCGTCGGCGATCAGCTGCTTCCGTGCCTGCGAGCACTTGCTGGAAGCCCTCGCGCTGAGCGCATCGCCGCGATCTTTGCGGAGGTGCGAACAGTGATGAAGTCGGGCTACTCGCTCAAAGAAGTCGTGACGATTGTTGACTCGATCGACTTCCACTCGCTGGACAACCATCACGCAATGAGCGTGATCTACGAGACCCTCCTCGGCCAGACAGCCGACGCAGGGTGGTCGGGTGAGTTCTACACTCCGCGTCCAGTCGTCGACTCGATGGTCCGGATCATCAACCCTCAGCTCGGGGAACGTGTATACGACCCCTGCTCTGGATCGGCTGGCTTCTTGGTCGGCTCCGCGACGCATATGGCCCCTCAGAGCAAGACTGCGGAACAGCAAGATCAGTTCAACGCCAACTCGTTCTTCGGCCAAGAGTCCGGCGAGATCGCTGCGCTTGTCGGCACGATGAACTTGATCCTGCACGGGGTTGAGGATCCGCAGATCGTGCGGCGGAACACGCTCGAGCAGGATGCTCGCAACTTCAACCCCAGCGAACAGTTCAACGTCATCCTTACGAACCCGCCGTTCGGCGGGACCGAGAACCCGCAGGTCCAGCAGAACTTCCCAAGCAAGTCCGCTGCGACTGAACTCCTGTTCTTGCAGCACTGCATGGCGAAGCTCCGCGACGGTGGGCGAGCGGCCATCGTGCTCCCAGACGGGATTCTTTATCGCACCGAAACGGCGTTCTCCACAGTTCGCCGTCGGCTCCTAAACGAGTTCACGGTGTCGGCGATTGTCCGCCTTCCCACTGGTGTGTTCCCGACCGCAGCCGACACGCGTACCAACCTCATCTTCTTCAGCAAAGGCGGTCGGACTTCCGGTATCCGCTTCTACCAGGTGCCTTCGCCTGCAGGGAAGCGCTCCTACAGCAAAACGAATCCACTCACAGCCACGACCCTCGCGGGCGTCGAGTCTTGGCTCATCGACGGCGTCGCGGACGAGTACTCCTGGGAGGTCGACTACGACACCATCGTCGAGCGCGGCTTCGACCTCGACATCCCGTGGCCGGGAGCGGGATCGATAAGTGATGCTTCCACTGCGGGCGAACGGCTTGAGTCGCTGCACGTGCGACTGCAGACGCTCGTTGAGCTCACCGAGGCGTTGTCCGATGCACACGCGAACCTTCAGGACTACCCGCTTGGTGCCGCAACCGAGCTTGGTCCCTGGATCGTTGAGGCCGGTGCTCGCGCTGGTAAGACGACGCCGGACAAGTTCGTGGGCGTTAGCAACGACGGTGGTCTCGCGCCGTTCAAGGGTGCTCCGGCGAGGGACACATCCCGCTACCGCGAGATTCGACCCGGAGACTTCGTTTTCAATCCGATGCGTGTGAATGTCGGTTCCATCGCGCTGTGTCGACGGGAGGACGAAGCGGGATGGGTGAGCCCGGACTACACGGTCTTCCATCTTTCGCCGGACGCACCATTTGATGCCGAGTTTCTTCTGATGTTCCTCAAGAGCGAGCAGGGGCGAGCAGAGATCGAGCGGGAGAGCCGCGGCGCAGTACGTCGTCGGCTTTACATCGACGGCGTGCGAGAGATCCAAATGCCGATCCCCGCTGACCCGGAGTCGTGGGAAGCCCTCATCGGGTCGTTTGCGTCGGTGCGACGTCACCTTCGCGATCTTCCCGCGGGAGCGTTCGGAGCACTTGCGGCTTTCGAAGCCGCGGCGTTCAGCCCGCGCGACGAGACGGAAACTACGCCGGAGTAATGGTGAACTTACGACAACCAATAGTGATATTGTTAAGTGTCAACAACCATTATGGGGGTCAACATGCGGCTAGGCGGGTCGAGTGAAGTGGCGAAGGAACTGGGCGTGTCTGCCGCCAGGATCACCGTGCTCCGGCAGCGGCCAGACTTCCCGGATCCGATCGGAGAGATCGCCCTAGGGCCTATCTGGGATCTGGATATCGTCCATGCATGGCAAAACTCGGGCCTTCGCTCGGTCAAGGCGGGCCGTCCAACCGCAGCGGAAGCCAACAGGACGCTCGGTGCCCGCTTCCTCCTCGAACTTCCCGAGATCGGTCGTGGCGGGTTCGCGAATGTCTACCGAGCTATAGATAAGAAGACAGCGGATCCAGTCGCGGTCAAGATGTTGCACGATATGGCAGGCGTCGAGGACGAGGCGATCAAGCGATTCCAACGCGAGCTCCGAATGATGGAGAGGCTCTCACATGCCAACGTCGTGCCTGTGCTGGCGCAAGGCACATCGGACAACGGCGATGTTTGGTACGCGATGCCGCTCGCACAAGGCAGCCTGAGCGACTACGTGGCGCAGATCAACAAGAACCCGCCGATTATCGTCGACATCATGCGCCAGATCTGTGCCGGCCTTGCGTACATTCACGAGCAGGGGATCTACCACCGAGACCTCAAGCCAGGCAATGTCCTCCGCCTCGAATCGCGTGATGGCGAGACCGACAGCTGGGCGATCTCAGACTTCGGCCTCGCGGTTCAGGCTGAGCGAGACTCGAGTCCTCTCACGTCGACCGCTCGACAGGGGCTCGGATCATGGATCTACACCGCACCCGAGCAGTGGCACAGCGCTCGAAGCGCCAACGCGCTTTCCGATATCTACAGCCTTGGAAAGGTCCTGCAGGAGCTGACCACCGGAGAACTCCCCGTTAGCCCGGAGATTCCGCCCGGTGGCGTGCTCCGACCAGTGATCGAGAAGGCGACATCAAACGATCCTGCGGCGCGGCACCAGTCGGTGGGCGAGTTTATGGATGCGCTTGATCGGGCACTCGGAACCAAGGTCCATCATGAAGCGTGGGAGTCGCGCGCTGAGCAGGCAGAGCGCCTCCGCGACCGCGTACTCGGCCGTCCAGCACCCGATGACCTAGTCCAGATCCTGGAATGGGCTCTCGCGCTGAACGAGGACGATGAAGACGACATGAAAGCACTCATTCGGGTGCTTCCGTGGATGAACGTCGCGTCCATCAAGTGGTTTTGGACGCACGACCGCCAGGCGTTCGGTCGCGTCATCGAACGGTTCACGGCCTACGTCGGGGAAAACAGCTTCACGTTTGAGTATTGCGACGTCCTGGCGGATTTCATGCGTCGTGTGATCACCGCGACGAACGATTCACGAGTGCTGGGGCAGGTTGTTGCCGCGCTCGCGCGTCTCGGCGCCAACCACAACCGCTGGCATGTCCGCGATGTGCTAATTGCCACGTTGCAAGATATCAAGTCGCAGGAAAACGCGGCCGCCGCGAGCGAAGCATTGCGCGGGGTGCCACTTGACGCTCTGCTGTTCTCAATTACCGACTTCACGTTGCGGAGCATGCCTGTTGCGGTGCGAAACGGCATCGGACCGCTGATCCAAGCCGCGGCCTCGTGAGGCTGTCGCAGGTGACAGCGGGAACCGAGCCAAACTGCACCACGATGTGCCCCAGGGGTACCGAGGCCTCCGAGGGTTCTCCACGGAGAAGAACCGCATCACTGCGGTGCCGCTCGATCGGCAGCGAAAGCGCTTCACTACACCCGTGAAAAATGTGGCAGCTCAGACGAACTTCCAGACAGTGCTGGGCGCAGAGCAGCCGGGCGGTCTCGAGAAGATCCTGAGCGTCGTCGAGACCCAGGCAGCTAGCTGAGGTGGGCTTCTGTCACGGTCGGGGTGGCTCCGCAGGGTCCATGCATGCACGCCCGCATGCTTCGATCTGTGTCTGACGGCACGCGTCCTACCACGGGAGGGACCCCTGGGCGCGCTGCGCCCAGGGGGTCCTTCCCAATTGCTCAGCGGCGCTGGTGCTCCTGGAGGTCTGGAGGAGACAGGCGCTCAGCTTCTGGCCGGCCCCTGTCAGCATGGCGTGGTCGTCCTTGCTGAGGCGACTATCTATCTTCGATTCCCCGGCCAGGCTTCTCCGGGTGGTCAGATACGCGGCCTCGCGCCGCGCCTAGACCTCGGCTGAAGATCGCGAGAATGCCGGCGGGGGTCAGGCCACCCACCACTGTGACCGCGAGCTGGATCCAGCCATTGAGCCACAGCGCGGTCCACTGGTCGCTATTCACGCGAGAAGGCTGCCGTCCGTCGGCCGCACTATTCGGCCACGCCCGCCACTTCCCAGATCTCCACGCCTTCGGCCGTCGTCGCGCGCCTGGGCGGGTCACTCGGCGGCTTCGATCGCCTCTGCTCTGAGCGCCTCGAACGTGTAGCTGACGGCCCCTGTTGCAGAGTTGATTGATTCCGTCTCCAGCACGGTCAGCCGGACGGGCGAGTGACGCAGGGCCGCCTGCAACACGTCGGTCAGTGCGTCGATCCCGCGGACAGTAATGCGCCCCCGGTCAGCCGTATCGATCTTGTAGCGGTGATCACGGCCGACGTTGTGAACCTCGCCGACAATCTCAACCTCGTTCGTACGCTTTGTGGCGTTCTCTGCCAAAGACTCCAAGAAGCCCGCGCCTGAGGTAGTGATGCGGCTTCCCTTTGGGCGAGAACCCGACCGTGCAATCCCGACATCTAGGTTCAGCGAGTGTTCCTTGAGGGCGCCTGCGAACCGCACCAGTTGACGGGCGGTCCTGGGGCCGAAGCGCCGCAGCGAATCTGAAACGGTGTCCGGGGTACCGCCGGAAGAGGCTGGAAGCTCGACCTGATCGAATAGCTCGAACACTTCGGCTAGCGCATCGCCAAGCAGCGTGGATGCGTCGAACAATGCCTCGTCGCGAGCGGGACTCATCGCGAAAATGACAGATCCAGGTGCAACTTGAGGTGAGAGCTGGAGCTCCGTCTCGGCGAGGATGTCTGCCGGCAGTGGTCCTCGTTTGGGCGACTGATCGCGCAAGGCGGCGCCGACCTCCGAAAGCACCTCTTGCAGCGCTCCGAGGATTGTGGTCGCCTCGCGCACGCCGATCGCGTGAGCGGCGGGCAACGCGCCGGTGAATCGCGCCTGCACGACTTCGTAGGTCTCGCCGAGAGTGTCGAGCATGGCCATCGACGACAGGTCGTCGATGGTGAAGGCGGCGTTCTGGCTGCGCGGGACGCGTCGTGAGTCAAGGATGCGCAGCAACTCGTCGGTTGTACGTGACGCTGGTGTCTCAGGCATCGATGATCACCTCCACGTATCCACGCCGCGGTGGTGCGTCCTCCGCCTTGGGTTTCTCGGTAGCAGTTCCGTGGACGCGGTGCCGGCTCCACCAATCGTCCCACGCGCCGCGCTTGACGAGGTAGGGCGTTGCGCCCGGCCGCACGCCGCCGTCACCCGTCCACGGGTTCGCCACCTCTGTGCGCACCAGCATGAACCCGTCCACCGACAATTCAAGGCCCTTGAACCCGCCGTGAGTGAGAAGCGCTGCGAGGCGCTCACGGGCTTCGTCGCCCAACGTGTCGTGAATGGCAGCATTCAAGATGAAGGTGGCGTCGATGTCGCTAGGGTCGCTCTTGCTTGTCGTGAACCCGCCGCCAAACCACACTCGCTCCACGCCGCGCGGCGCGATCGCCTGCACAAGCTCAAGCGCGGATCGAAAGTCGCCGAACAGCGCGCGCCGAGTCGTCGAATCCACGAAGCGCGGTTCGAGCACGAAGACGCGCTCGAACTCGTCCAGATCGCAGGCAAAGCGTCCGTGCGGCAGCAGCCCGGACGGCTCGAAAGCCGGTACCCCCATGGACAGGACGATAGCGCAGACAAAGCCTTGACCTTGCATGCATGCCATGCCTTCACCACCACATCGCACCGGACGCGAAGAAGCAGGACGGATCACGCAATTGAATCCTGATGGAGGGGCCGTCGTCCTACCAGTCGTGCGCCTCGCGACGGTCGCAGAGATCAGCGTGGGTTGATCGCGCAATACGTACACGCAGAGAGAGCCGACCCCGCTGGGCTAATGAGGTGAGGCGCCCGAAAGCCGGTGGTCCTCCGCGCGATCCGAGTTGGGCAGGGTCGTCCCGTAGCCGGGCTGCCGGCCAAAGGTCGATAGGCCCGGCGCGCCTAACTGCACTTTGACCGCCCGACAATCGTGCGGCAAGATCCGCCCGACAAGATCTCGTGCTCCGCCACCGACGGACCTGCGGTCGAGAGTGCTCGGATGAGACTGATCGCGATGATCGCCGCCGCACGCTGGTTCGATGCGTAAGCACCTATTCAACGACTTTCCACTCCATGCGCGTCGAGGCAGGCCTAGCCAAACGGGTAGAATCGGTCGAAGAACATCTCAATCCGGACAAGGAATCGCTGGTCAAAGCGAGATTGGCCGAGGTTCGACGAGGTGATCGGCGCGAGTCGAAGATCCGAGTCCTAATCGTGAGGTCGCGGGTTCAAGCCCCGCTCCTGCTACAGAGTAAGAGCCCCGGATAACCGGGGCTTTCTTGTTGCTCGATCTCATCCGTGCGATCAGGTGAGCGTGATCGACGCCAGTGCTCCGGCCGGAGCTCATTGCGCCCGTTGGGGCGGCCCGGCCGGCCCCGCGGACTATGCGTCCGGCGTGGAGGCCAGCAAGCCGTCGACGAGCACATGCGCGAGCTGTGCGGGCTCGTACCCGTGGGTTTCGCCGCCGATGCAGAGATTGCCGATGCCGCGGAGAAGTGAGTAGGCCGTCAGCGTGGTCCCCCCCGGTCTGGCGGCCTCGAGAAGATTTGCACACACCGGGACGAGCCGATCGACGAAGTATCGATGCAGAACGGCGAACCCCTCCGAATCCCCCTGGAGTGCGTCAGCCAGGCCGTGCTTGGTGACGAGGAAATCGACGAAGACGTCCACCCACGCATGCAAGGCATGGGCGGGGCTGGAGCTTTCGCGCAGGAGCACGGGACCGGCTTGCGCTGCGGCATCGACTTGGTGGCGATAGACCGCGACGACGAGATCGGCGCGAGTGGGGAAGTTCCGGTAGAGCGTCCCGACGCCGACGCCGGCGCGTTCTGCGACCACCCGGACGGGAGCGTTGACTCCCGACTCGACGAATACATCGGCCGCCGCGTCGATGATCTGCCGCTGATTGCGCACCGCGTCGCTGCGCTTCCCGCGGGCGGGAACGTCGTCGGTCACGAAGAAGCCTCCTGATTTGCTAAGCGGAACAATGTTCCGTATCTTATACCGGAACCTCGCTCCGCTTCATTATGGTCGAGCTCGCCGCAATCGAGAAAGCTGCTCCATGTCTTCATCCGCCAGCGTCGCCGAATCGCTGCCCGTCGCCGCGCTGAATACCGTCCTCCCCGCTCCGCAGCCGGTGGTGTCCGTCGCCCCCGTCCCACTCCATTCCCCTGATCGGGCATTCCCCCTCGAGGTTCGCGTCTCCGCTCCCGTCGCGGGAGATCGGCTCCCGCTCCTGCTGTTCTCACACGGCAACGGCTGGTCTCTCGACGGCTACGGCCCGCTTACGGCGTACTGGGCTTCGCAGGGCTTCGTCGTCGTTCAGCCCACTCACCTGGATTCCCGCCGCAACGGCATCGGCTTCGATGATGCGAGGTTCGGTTCGATCTGGACTCGTCGGCACGATGACCTGGTGCGCGTCCTCGACCAGCTCGACACCGTCGAGGCGGCCGTCCCTGGCCTTGCAGGGCGGCTGGACCGGAACACGGTGGTTGCCGCGGGGCACTCATGGGGCGCGCAGACGGTGCAGATGCTGTTGGGCGCGCGCGTCGTCGGGGCCGACGGCTCGATCGGCGCCGACTATCGCGACGCGCGTGTGAGCGCTGGGGTCCTGTTGGCGGCGACAGGCACGGGAGGGGAGGAGCTGCACCCGTTCGCCAAGGCGAACTTCCCGTTCATGAACCCGTCGTTCGCGCAACTGACGACGCCGACCTTCGTTGTCGCAGGGGACCGCGATCAGTCCAAGATGTCCACGCGCGGGCCGGACTGGTTCACCGACGCCTTCTCCCAGAGCCCCGGCGCAACCGACCTGCTCACGCTTTTCGGCGCCGAACACTCTCTCGGCGGCATCCCCAACTTCGAAGCCGCTGAGACCACCGATGAGAACCCCGAACGCGTCGCGGTACTCGCCCGGCTCACCGCGGCCTACCTGAGGGCCACCGTCACAGACACCCCGGCCATCTGGGATCGCGCCCGCGAGGTGCTTGCGCGCGACGGCGGGGCCATCGGCCGCATCGACACGAAGCGACCCGCCGCAGTGCACTGACGCCCCGCGTCTTCGGCTCAGGTGCGAAGGTAGGACGCGCCGTTGAAATCGAGCACGGCCCCTGATGCCCAGGTCGCCGCGGGTGAGCTGAGAAAGAGGACGGCTCGGGCCACCTCGTCCGGTGTACCTACTCTGCCGAACGGGCTCTGTGCACGAAGGTCGTCGCCCGCGGGGCCCTCCAACGCGGCGGACTGCCGATCCGAGCTGATGAAGCCAGGGGCGATCGTGTTCACCACGATCCCATGCGGAGCGAGTGCCAGTGCCATCGACTGGCCGAAGGCATGGAGGCCGGCCTTCGCGGCCCCGTACGCGGGAAAGTCGGGTTCGCCGCGAAACGCTCCGCGGGAACCGACGTTGACGATGAACCCCGGCGCCTTCCGGTCGATCAGACCGCGGGCGACAAGATAGGTCACCTGAGCGGCGCCGAGGAGGTCGACGTCCAGCATCTGCCGCCACGCCGCCTGCCAGGCCTCGTAGGTCGTCTGATCGATCCGGTGACGATTGCCCTCACTCGGTGCGATCGCGGCGTTGTTGACCAGGATGTCGATGCCACCGAGTTGATCGTCGGATTGCCGCACCACGTCAGCGGCGGCATCCGGATCGCGGAGATCTCCGCCGACCAGGACATGGCCCTCGCCCGTCAGGCTGCCGAGCGTCTGCTCGGCGGCCTCGCGGTCGGCGCCGTAGTGCACCGCCACTCGATCGCCGCGCTCCGCAAGAGCACGTGCGATCGCGCGACCGATCCCGCGAGATCCTCCGGTAACCAACGCGGCCTGCCTGTCGTCGCGCTCTCCATCAACCATCTCCGTAGCGTAGTGGCGCCCACGGGCTGGGGTGCCCAGACCGTCCACCACCCGAATCCGACTCCCTTGACCGTGTCCCGACCACAGGGTGTCCACTGGCTCCTCAGCGTGTGACAGGCGAGCCTCTGGCCGCAGATCGTCGACGGGAGGGGTACGTGATGGGCGAGAGACCGGCGGAGGCCTCCGGGATGCCGGGGGCGGGCGCGTTCGGTCGCAGCCGGCAGGCGAGTCACCAGCAGACGCCGCGCGTCCGTGCTTCGGGGCGCGTCAGTGCAGATGCGCGGGACGGGCGCGACGCGCGCGCCCGTGCGCCGCGTCGTGCGGCCGGGTCGTGGGACTCGAGCAGGCGTGAGATGCCCGCGCTCGACCGCCTACGCGCGCAGGAAGCCGTCCGCGACCAGGATCTCCTTCCGCTGCGGTATGCGCGGATGGCATCGTCCCGCTGGGCATACTTGCGCGGCGCAGCCGCCGTGATGGCCGCCGATCTCGCTTCGACGCCGCATTCCGGGCTCACTGTCCAGATGTGCGGTGACGCGCACATCCTGAACTTCGGCTACTGGGCGTCTCCCGAGCGGCAGCTGCTGTTCGATGTGCGTGACTTCGATGAGACGCTGCCGGGACCGTTCGAATGGGATCTGAAGCGCCTGACGACGAGCATCCATGTGCTCGCTGACTCGGAGGGAGTCGATGCCACGTGCGGCGAGGAGTCGGCTGCAGCCGCCGTCGACGGCTACCGCAAGGCGATGCGCCGCTATGCGCGCATGGCGGAGCTGGAGGTCTGGTACGACCGGCTCACTCCAGACCTCCCGATGAAGGGGCTCAGTTCGGAGTTCGCCGAGGCTGCTGTCCGCGCGATCGAGAAGCAGTCGAAGAAGCGGACACATCAGGCGACGGCGAGACAGCTCATCACCGAGCAGGAGGGGCGCCGTCGCATCCGCCTGGATCCGCTGAAGCGCATGGACGAGGGGATGGGTCACGCGCAGCGGATCAGCGCCTACGAGCAGGTCTACGATTCGTATCTCGCTTCCATCCCCCCTCACTTGCGCCGGCTCGTCGACCGCTTCACACGCGTGGATTCCGTCCGCCAGATCGTGGGCGTCGGAAGCGTCGGAATGCGGGTGTGGCTGCACCTCTTGGAAGGCGACAGCGGCCGGCAGCCGCTGTTCACGCAGGCGAAGCAGGCGGCGGCCTCCGTGTACGAGGAGTTCCTCGGTCCGAGCGAGTGCGCCAACCACGGCGAACGGGTGGTGGTGGGACAACGGCTGATGCAGACGGCGGGGGATATCTTCCTCGGGCACATGCGGGTGGACGGGTTCGACTACTACGTGCGCCAGTTCCGCGATATGAAGATCATTCCGCGGGGTGAGCAGATCTCCCGATATCTGCCTCGATTCGCGCAGGCCTGCGGTCATGCGCTTGCGAAGGCTCACGCGCGCAGCGGCGACCCCGCGGCCATTGCCGCCTACATCGGACGTGGCCAGGCGTTCACAGACGGAATCCTGCGCTACGCCCGCGCCTACGCGGAGCAGACGCGAGTCGATCACGCGGACCTCGTCCGCGCGATCGCGGGCGGAGGCGTGAAGGTGGCCTCGACGGGTTCGACTCACAGCGCTTGACCATGTTCCGAGAACACCGCCTCTACTGGGTCCCGTCGAGAGACACGTCTCGGCGACCTGATCTCCTGAAGGAGCCGTTCTCATGAATCCCATCGAGCAACTCATCGCCAACTTCCAGAACCTCGTCGCCATGGTGCCCGAGATCATCCAGCCGTTCATCGTCATGCTCGCCGGCGCAGTCCCCTTCATCGAGGGTGAGGGTGCAGCCATCATCGGCATCGTCGGAGGCATCAATCCGATCGTGGCTGCGATCGCAGGAGCCGCGGGCAACTTCCTCAGCGTGCTGCTGGTCGTGCTGCTGAGCTCACGCGCCCGCACGGCTGTGGTGAGCCGGCGCGGCGGGCAGACCCAAGTCGCCGTCGGTGCACCGGGAGCCGTCGCGACGATGGAGGCTCCGCCCGCCCAGCCCGAGTCGAAGGGACGACTGCGCTTCAAGCGGTGGCTCGTCCGCTTCGGCGTCCCCGGCGCAAGCATCCTCGGGCCGCTGGCGATCCCGACGCAGTTCACCGCGGCCATCCTCGTCGCCGGCGGCACCCCTCGAGCATGGGTGCTGCTGTGGCAGGGCATCGCCATCGCCTTCTGGACCACCGTCGGGACGGTTTCGGTCTGGCTCGCCCTCCAGCTCCTCGTGCAGATCTGAGTCGACCGGAAGGTCGAACGCGGATACTCGGTGTGTCTGGAGCCCGCATAGGTGGTTTCTACGGACGCGAGACGTATCTCACCGATGTGAACCTGTTGCAAGGACCAGGGCGCCAGGGCCGGTCACGATCGCAGGAGGCCACGAATGAGCGAGTACACATCGATCACGAGGATCCGCCCCATCGCGGGGTCGATCGCTCGCCCCGAGGTGAGCGTCCCGAAGGCGCCAGACTCTTCGGCCGAACACCAGGGCCACGCGGGCACCGGCAGCGTCACCACCGCTCTCGGCAGCCTCGTGGCCGGCCTGGTGATCAGACGCGCAACGTCGTCGCGCGGAAGGTGACGGAGTTCAAGCCATGGCATGGAGCACGAGCGAGCTCGCAGCCCTCGCATCCACCACCGTGAACACCGTTCGTCACTACCACCGAGTCGGGCTGCTCCCCGAGCCCGACCGCCGATACAACGGCTACAAGCAGTACGGCGCGCGAGAGCTCGTTCAGCTCCTGCGGATCCGTCGGCTCGTCGACCTGGGGTTGCCGCTGGCGCGTATCAGCAGAATCAACGGCGGGGGAGACGACGGACGAGAATCGCTCCGCGAACTGGAGGCGGAACTCGTGGCGGCTACCGATCGGCTGCTGCGGGTTCGTGAGAACGTCGCAGCCATTCTGCGCGATGACGCACCCGTCGATTCACCAGCCGGGTTCGAATCGCTGGCGTCACGGCTCTCGGAGACGGATCGCGCGATCCTGCACATCTCCGGGCAGTTCTACGACGAGCAGGCCATGACGGATCTGCGGCACATGGTGGAACACGACCTCGAGGACGGAGAGGTAGGCAGGCAGATCGACGAGCTCGCCGCGGACGCGGATGAGATGACTCGCGAACGCCTCGCGCGCACACTCGCGCCCGTCCTCGCCCAGAACCTCGTCGACTATCCCTGGCTTCTGAATCCGTCTCAGCACCTGTCGAAGAGCGAACGCGTCATGCGGCAGACGATCACCGAAGCGATGACCGAGCTGTACAATCCGGCGCAGCTCGACGTGCTCGGCCGCGCAACCCGGCTGGCGTACGACATGCTGCCGACCGACCTGAAGGAATCGAAGGGCGAGCGGACTCGGTCCGAGACGCGGATGGTCAGAGCGGCGGGCTGAAGGTGCCCTCCGTGGCCAGCTGGAGCAGCAGACGACGAGCCGTCGCGATTGTGGCCTCGCTCTCAGATCCCTGCAGGGCCGCGGATGCCACGCCCTCTGCCCCGCGTCGGACGATCTGAATCCGCGCAGCGCTCAAGCCATCCGCGGCGAACTGCTCGCTCCACCAGCCGTCGGACGCTTCGAGCAGGGCGGCGACGGCGGGGATGGCGTACAGCCCGTTCCAGTTCGCCGCCGATGTGAAGTCGCGCGCCGCCGCAGCCTCAACGCCGCCCTTGCAGAGGGCGCGAACATACGCACGCAGCATCTTTCCCGGGTGATTCTCCGACAGGTCCAGCTCCGCGAGCACCGCTTCGCGGAGTCGCTGGGACATGTCCTCCACCACTTCGACGAACAGCTGATCACGGTTTCCGAAGTGATGGATCAAGCCGCTCTTGGACACGCCGGCGGTCGTTGCGATCTCCCCGAGCGTCACGGCCGTGCCCTTGCCGAGGATCTCGCGGGTGGCCGCATCCAGCACCGCGCGGCGAGTCCGCTCGCTGTTCCGCGTTTGACGCTTCTCGACCAACGGACCCGATCACCTGCCTCGATCGGCTTATCCGACCATCTGGTCGATGCTACAGCCCGCTGGTTCCTCGTCTCGGCCGCGGACTGCGCGGCTTGAGTCGGTCGTCGGAACATGGTGTGCGCTGTCGGAATGGCACCTTTACCCGACACGAGAGGACACGCATCATGACTGAGGGGCGGCCCGACCAGAAGTCGGTCGACAGAATCCAGCGGGTGGAGAACGTCGCGATCGCGGTGGCGATCCTCGTCGCGGTGATCGCGTCGGGGCAGCAGTGGTGGTGGTTGCTGGCCGCCTTCCTGATCTTCGATCTCTCTGCGATCGGGTATGCGGGCGGCCCTCGCCTCGGCGCTCTGCTCTACAACGCCGTGCACAACTACACCGCACCGTCGATCCTGCTGGCGGCGTACGCGGGACTGACTCTCGCCGGGCAGGATCTCGCCTGGCTGGCCCTTGCCGCAGCCTGCTGGGCGTTCCATGTGGCCGTCGACCGCGCCCTCGGCTATGGACTCAAGCTCCAGGACTTCTCGCATACGCATCTCGGGCCGATCGGGCACGCCTGGTCGGAATAACCGACCAGGCAGTCTGTTAGATTGACTGTCGGCTACCGCAGATCGACCCCGGATATATCGGGTGAACGCAAGGAGACCTCGTGAAGACCGCGCCCGCGAAGGCCACAGCCAGAACATGGCTCGGCCTCGCCGTCCTCGTCCTGCCGCTGTTGCTGATCACGATCGATGGGACGGTGCTGATCCTGGGGCTGCCGGCCATCTCGGCCGAGCTGAGCCCCACCGGCGTTGAGCAGCTCTGGATGATCGACGTCTACTCCCTCGTGCTCGCAGGACTCCTCGTCGCGATGAGCGCCGCCGGCGACCGCTTCGGGCGGCGGCGGAATCTCCTCATCGGAGCGGTGATCTTCTCGATCGCGTCCGTGAGTGGTGCGCTCGCGACAGAGGCCTGGATGCTGATCGCCGCCCGGGCTCTGCTGGGTGTCGGCGGCGCGATCATGATGCCTTCCACGCTGTCGCTCGTTCGCAACATGTTCCTCGATCGGCAGCAGCGCCGGTATGCCATGGCCGTCTGGGCGGCGATGGCGTCAGTCGGCGCGGCCGTGGGGCCCATCGTCGGCGGATGGATCATCGACAGCTTCAGCTGGCAGGCGGCGTTCCTCATGAACATCCCCGTCATGCTGCTCTTGCTCGTCCTCGGTCCGCTCCTCCTCCCGGAGAGCCGCAATCCCGAGCTGCACAGGATCGACATCCTCAGCGTGGCTCTGTCCTTCATCGGCATGATCGGCGTCGTGTACGCGATCAAGTCGCTCACCGGCGGAAAGGACGTCGCGCTGGGCCTCGCTGCACTCATCGTGGGCCTGACGGCTGTCGTCTTCTTCGTTCGCAGGCAGCTGTCGCTCCCGACACCCCTGATCGACGTCAAGCTGTTCCGGGTGCGCTATTTCCGGGGAGCCGTCGTAGCGGATCTGCTCGCGATCTTCGCGATGGTCGGCGCATTGGTCGCTCTCGTTCAGCACCTGCAGCTCGTGCTCGGATTGAATCCTCTCCAGGCGTCGCTCTGGCTGATTCCGCAGGCCGTCCTCGCCGCGTTCGCCGCGTTCCTCGCGGCGGCCCTGGTGAAACGAGCGCTGCCCGCATACGTGATCGCCACGGGACTGTTCATCGCCTCGATGGGATTCGGTCTGACCGTGTTCCTCTCGCCGACGTCGAGCCCTGCGCTGACCTCCGCCTCGCTCGCCCTGGTGGCGTTGGGCGCGGGGATGGCACTCGCGCTGAGCAACGACATCATCATGAGTTCGGTGCAGCCCGAGCGTGCCGGTCAGGCAGCAGCCACATCTGAGACCGCCTACGAGCTCGGCACCACTTTGGGCACCGCGGTCCTCGGAAGCGTGCTGGTCGCGTGGTACTCACGTGGGGTCGCGTCGAGCGCGCAAGCGCTCGACCTGGGCCCCGAGCTCGCCGAGCGGGCATCCTCGACGATGGCCGAGGCGATCCTTGTGGCATCCGAGGTCGGAGGCCGCACCGGCGCGGCGATCCTCGAGATCGCCGAACAGGCATTCACTGAGGCGATCGTCGTCACGGGAATCGCCGGTGGGGCCATCATGATTCTCACCGCGATGTGGGCGGCTGTCACCCTCCGGGGCGCGGGCGCCGACCAGGACCTCGCCGCAGAGCACGAGGATGCGCTGCGCTGATCGGAAGCACAGACCCGGAGGTCAAGCGCGGTTTGACCCGGTTCCCACGACATGGTCTGGGCTAGAGGAAATGAAACCGCTCATCGGGAGGTCGCAATGATCATTCGCAAGGCAGGGACCATCCTGCTCGGAATCGGATTCGTCTTCGTGGCGGTCGCGGCACTCATCCGTGACCCTGTCGCCCTGGACGCCAACATCGGCGCGGGCGGACTGCTGCTCGTCGGAATCCCAGTGGGAGCGTTCGGGTTGGTGATGACGATCGGCGGAGCGGTGTACGAGGGATGGTCCAGGAGAGCAAGGCGGGCGTCCGGATACGGCCGTGGGTGACCTCCTGCGCGAACGGAAGTCCCGCACGTGTCAGAAGATCCGGCATCGCTTGACCCAGTTGCGACCACAGGGTGTCTGTTGGGTTCCGGCCGACACCCTGCCGGCCGGAATGGAAAGGGCATGACCATGGGATACATCACTGTCGGTGACGAGAACAGCACGCCGATCGAGCTCTACTACGAGGACCAGGGATCGGGGCAGCCGGTTGTGCTGATCCACGGGTACCCGCTGAACGGACACAGCTGGGAGAAGCAGACGCGGGAGCTCCTCGCCGCCGGCTATCGCGTGATCACGTATGACCGCAGAGGCTTCGGGCAGTCGTCGAAGGTCGGCTCGGGGTACGACTACGACACGTTCTCGGCAGACTTGAACACGCTGCTCGAGGTCCTCGACCTTCGCGACGTGGTCCTCGTCGGATTCTCGATGGGGACCGGGGAACTGGCCAGGTATGTGTCCCGGTACGGGCACCAACGGGTGGCCAAGCTGGCGTTCCTCGCCTCGCTGGAGCCGTTCCTGCTCCAGCGTGAGGACAATCCGGATGGGCTGCCGCAGGCCGGGTTCGATGAGATCGCCGCGGCCGCGAAAGGCGATCGCTACGCCTGGTACACCGAGTTCTACAAGAACTTCTACAACCTGGAGGAGACGCTCGGATCACGGATCAGCGAGCAGGCGGTCGCCGGCAGCTGGAACGTGGCGATCGCCAGCGCCCCAGTCGCGGCGTACGCCGTCGTCCCGTCCTGGCTGGAAGACTTCCGCGGCGACATCGAGGCTGTCCGTGCCTCTGACAAGCCGACGCTCATCCTGCACGGGACCAAAGACAACATCCTCCCCATCGACGCCACCGCTCGGCGCTTTCGCGCGGCCATGCCCGACGCCGACTACGTCGAGATCGACGATGCCCCGCATGGCCTGCTCTGGACCCACGCCGACGAGGTCAATGGTGCGCTGAAGGAGTTCCTCGGCAAGTGACCGTCATGGGTGCCGGGGTCGTCGATCTGCTCCGGCTCCCGCCCGATTCAGGAAGGAGACTCTCGTGGCGTGGAGCACACGCGAACTAGCCGAGCGAGCCGGCACGACGGTGAACACGATCCGTCACTACCATCGCCTCGGCCTGCTCGAGGAGCCGGAGCGTGAATACAACGGCTACAAACTGTACGAGGTGCCTCACCTGGTGAGTCTGTTGAGGATCAGGCGGCTCGCGGACCTGGGAGTTCCGCTCGCTCAGATCCATGCCGTCCGGGCAGGCGCCGAGAGCACACCGCAGACCCTGCGTGAGCTCGACGGGGAGCTCGCTGAGAGCATTCGGAAACTCGAGAGGGCACGGGCCGACATCGCCACCATTCTGCGCGACGAGGTACCGGCCGACACCCCCGCCGGGTTCGAGTCGGTAGCCGGGCGGCGCTCCGAGAACGACACCTCCATCCTCCACATCTACACGCAGCTCTACGACGAGGCCGCGCTCGCCGACATCAGGAAGATCGCCGAAGACGCGGAAGGTGTCGCCACCGACCTGGACAGGCTGCCGGCCGACGCTCCCGAGGAGGCGCGCCTTCCCCTGATCGCGCGACTCGCGAAGAGCCTGGCGCGAAACCTCGTGGACTATCCATGGCTGAGCGATCCGGTATCGCACCTCGCGAAGAGCAGAGACGTGACGTCGGAGACGATGGTCGAGGCCATCCTCGAGCTGTACAACCCCGCACAGCTCGACGTGCTCGGACGAGCACACCTCGCAGCGCGAGAGCAGGTGCAGCTGCTTCAGGAGCACAGCCACGACCCGACCATCGCCCCAGCTTGACTCGGTCCCCGGAACACAGCGAAGACTGGCGCTCACGCCGCAAGTCGCGAGTGTGAAGAGAGTTGAGACATGACCGACGAATACCGAGCAGACCTACCCTCCTTCCCGGAACGGGTCGATCACCACGAGGGGAGGAATGCAGAGCCGACCCTGGCGGAGGATCTCCTCCTGTTGCTCTTCCAGCCCGAGTCCGGCACCGTCGCCGGCGAGGGGACGCTCTTCTACGTTCTCGCCGGAGCGGTCCTTGCCGACCTCGGCCTCGGTGGTCATGTTCGCACCGGCACGGGCCGGCTGGGCGGACTCACGGTCGAGGCGGTCACCGACAATCCGCCCTCCGATCACCTTCTGCGTGCCACGTGGGAGTACGTCGCCGACAAGCCGCGCGGGGTGCAGACCGTCCTGGCGGCCTCCGGCCCCGCCTTGCGTGAACCCCTGCTGGAACGGCTCATCGATCGAGGCGCGCTTCGTCGACGAGCGGGCAAGTCCCTCGGCTTTCTGCCTGTCACGGTGCTCGAGGAAGCGGAGCCCGCGCGTCGCCGGATGCTGCTCGCAGAGATCCGTGCCGTCCTCGTCGACGGAGTCGAACCCGCTCCGCGAATCGCGGCACTCGCCGCCCTGCTCTACGGCAGCGGCACGCTGCCGCAGTTCGACCGCGACATCCCGTGGACCTCACGGGTGATCATGCGGGCAGAGGCGCTCAAGGATGGCAACTGGGGCGCGGGGGCGACAGCGCGAGCCATCGCCCGCAGCGTCACCTCACTCATCGTCAGCAACGTCATCGTCGCCGCCGCCGTTCTGCCGCGCAGCTAGTGCCGAGCGCACTCATGCACCACGCGAGGGGGATGCGATCATGACGGACGCTCTCCAGGCACCCGTCCGACGCCGACGCAGATGGCCCTGGATCCTCGGGCTCGCTGCGGCAGCACTGGCTCTCACCGCTGTCGCGCTCAGCCTCGTCTTCCAGTTCGGACTGCCCTGGTGGAGCGATGCGAACGATCGCAACCACGTCCACGTATCGTCGGACGGCGCCCGCCAGCACTACCAGGTGCACCTTCCGCCGGACCACGATGGGTCAGCGGAACTGCCGGTGATGATGGCGCTTCACGGCTGCGGGATGACCGGGTTCGGGTGGAACTCGATGAAGGACGCGACGCAGTTCAACGCCCTCGCCGACCGTGAAGGCTTCATCGTCGTGTACCCCACCCAGCGCCCCTTCGAGAGCTTCATCAACTGCTGGAACTCGTCAGATCCCCGCAATCAGGTGCGCGGATCGGGCGAGCCGGCGCTGTTGGCGGGAGTCGCACGTGAGGTGGTCTCCACCTATGGTGCCGACCCCGATCGTGTGCACGTCTCGGGCGCATCGTCTGGTGCCGGGGCGGCCGTGATCCTCGCGGCCACATATCCGGACGTGTTCGCCACGGTCACGTCGGTGGCCGGGGGTGAGTACGGCCTGAATCAAGTCGATCCCGACGATCCGGACTCGACCCCTCCGAGTGCGACCGCGCGTCAGGCGTGGGCGCACATGGGTGACCGAGCCCGGCCCCTTCCCCTGCTGGTCGTGCAGGGGGGTCAGGATGACGTCGTGCCGACGATCGTGGGCGAACGGCTCGTCGATCAGTGGGTCGCGCTGCACGACCTGATCGACGACGGGCTGCTCAACGACAGCCTGGCGCTCACCTCCGAAACCGTGCACCATCCGCCGGCGGGGACGCAGTACGGGTACGAGCACACCACGTTTCGGACGCCGCAGGGACGCGCCCTCGTCGAGTACATCTTCGCGGACCGACTCGCACACGCGTGGTCGCACCCGGACAGCAGGGGACTCTTCACCGATACGGCAGGTCCCGACGTCACGCGGATCGCGTGGGCGTTCGCACAGACCCACGATGCCGCACCAGCCGGCGATCGGTGATCGAACGCGACGGAGCTGACAGGCCCCTGTGATGCGGGGTTTCATCGACCGCGCTCTTCGCTGATCGAGTTGGCGCCGTCGATCGTGATGAGCTGACCCGTGATGTAGGACGCGCCCTCTCCGGCGAGCAAGGCGATCACGTACGCCACCTCGTCAGCGGTGCCGGATCGGCCGATGGGGGTGGCCGCGCCCATCCGCCGTTCGCGATCTGACGCGGACGCCGTGTCGATCCACCCCGGAGCCACGGCGTTCACAGTGATGCCGGCCGCGGCGGTGTCGATCGCCGTCGCGCGGGTCAGCCCGACCATGCCCGCCTTCGCGGCGTGGTACGCGACGTCACCGCCGTAGGCGGCGATCGGCCCCGAAACCGATGACACGTTGACGATCCGGCCGTAACCGGCGGCCTGCATGAGGCCGATGACGGCGCGGGTCATGAGGAACGACGTGGTGAGGTTCCGATCGAGGGAGGCATTCCAGCGGTCGAGGAACGTTCGACCTGCCCCGCCCCACGCGTACGAGTCGGATACGGCTGTCATCCCCGCGTTGTTGACAAGGATGTCCACGCCGCCGAACGACTCCGACGCGCACCGGACGACGGCACCCACACCGGCCTGATCGGTGAGGTCGGCGACCACGCCTTCGGCCTGGATACCCGCGTTGCGCAGCTCCGAGACCCGCTCGAAGATGCGGTCCGTTGTGGAGGTGATCACCACGTGGTTTCCGGCGGCGCCGAGAAGACGAGCTGACGCGAACCCTATCCCATCGATGCTTCCCGCACCGGTGATGATGGCGCTTCGCTGCGTTTGCGTGGTCATGATGGCACTCTCCTCGTGGCTGTCCGGCCGCCGGGACGGCCGGAGGACATCAACACATCGAGTCAAAGCCGCGTTGTCGCCACAGGGTCAACCCCTGCTGGTGTCGTGATGATGGGCGTTCACCCGGGCCATCAGGACAGCTGAACCTTCCTCAGCTCGCGTCGCGACGTGATCCCGAGCTTGCGGTAGATGCTGCGCAGATGCGCTTCGATCGTGCGAGGACTCAGGAACAGCTGAGCGCCGACCTCCCGGGAGGTCGCGCCGGTGGCGACGTGCCGCGCGACCTGCAGTTCCTGGGGCGTGAGCTCATCCGTCGCCTGTCTGGTGCGCCGACGAGGATGCTCGCCTGTCGCGACGAGCTCCTTCGCCGCCCGTGCGGCGAAGGCGTTCGCGCCGATGCGCGAGAGGAGATCGTGCGCGAGCTGCAGTTCTCCCCGAGCCTCCTGACGGCGCCCTTCCCGCCGCAGCCATTCCCCGAACACCAGGTGCGCCCGAGCCGCCTCGCCGGTCAGCCGCGAGGCCTCGAGATGCTCGATCGCGGCGCGGTAGTGCGGTTCGGCCCTCGCGCCGGAGAGGGTGAGCGCACGCGAGCGTGCCTCCAGACCGAGGGCCCACGGCGTGTTGCAGGCCCTCGCCCGCCTGCTCAGCTCCTCGAGCGTCAGGGCCGCACTCTGCGCGTCCGCCGCGCGTACGGAGGCCTCGATCATCTCGGCCTGCCCGACGCTGCTCAACGACAGTGCCACGCACGCGCAGACGACCTGCGCAGCCTGTTTGGCTTTCTCGTAGTCGCCGAGTGCGTTGCTCACGACGGCGGTCGCGTACGCCGCCAGCGCGACTTCGGCTCCTTCCGCGGGGTTGCCCGGGTCCTGCAGCGTGAGTTCGCTCAGGCGGGTGACGGTCGCAACGTCGCCTCGCCACGCCGAGACGATGGTCGCGGCGTGGCGCATGGGCACCCAGCCGGCGGACTCGGTGATGGCGATCGACATTCCGGCCATCTCGCCCGCCCGGGTGAGCTCGCCACCGAGCGCCAGGATGTTCGCGTGGAAGTTGAGGGCATCGGCGAGGCCCACCAGGGCGCCGGATGCTCGTGCCGATCGGACGTGGGCTTCCGCGAGTCGAAAGGCGAGGTCGTCATTCAGGATGCCGACGGCGCTGCGTGCCGCCAGCCAGAGACTGGACGGGTAGCGCCGCGGCAACTCCGGATCCAAGGGATGGCCGCCCGACATCGACTCCAGCGCATCGCGCAACGGCGGAACGCCTTCGTCGAAGCCGCGGATCATCGTCGCTGAGAGAGCGAAGAGGAGCCGATCGATCGGCCGGCTGGCGTGCGCGAGCGAAGGGTCTGCGAGTGCCGCCGCAGCGACGCGATTCGCGGTCGGTCCACCGATGACGAGAGCCGCGTCGAGGGCGTGGAGATGGGTCTCATGCGCGAGATCCGCGTCGAACGGCGCCATGTCGCCCGCCGCACGCAGGAGCATCTCAGGCACCTGCGGATGCCGGGTCAACTGAAAGGAGATCCGTGCGCGCAGGAGGGCCGAGCGTGCCCGGTGGAGGTCATCGATCGGTCCGGCATCGGTCGTCGCGAGCAGATCGAGCGCCGTCTCGGAATCGCCCGCCTCGTGCGTGGCATGCGCCGCATCGAGCGCCCGTCGAGCCCGGGTCGCCGGTTCCGGCGTCAACTGCGTCGCGCGCAGCAGGAACGATCCCGCGGCCGCGTAGCCTCCGCGCGCCCTGGCGCGCGACGCCGATCGCTCCAGCTCACCTGCGACGCGCTCGTCGACCCCGGCCGTCGCCTGGGCGGCATGCCAGGCGCGACGATCGGGGTCGGACGCCGGATCGGTGACGGCAGCCAGCGCTGCGTGAGCGCGGCGTCGATTCGCCGGGTCTGCCGCGCGGTAGATGGCGGACCGGGCGAGGGGGTGTCGGAAGCGCACCCGGGTTCCGAGCTCGATCAGCCCCGCCGATTCGGCAGGGGCGGCCGACTCGGGGTCGATGCCCGAATGATCGAGCGCACGCCGAAGGAGGAGGGGGTCGCCGGTCGGGTCGGCCGCGGCAAGCAGGAGGAGCAGCCGACTGTCTTCGGGAAGCCCGTCAGCCCGGTTCCGGTATTCCTTCTGCACGCGACTGGAGACATCCGGAAGTTCGGGCTGCGGGAGCCCACTCGCGAGTCGGGTCTGCGGGTCGTCGAAGGGAAGCTCCAGCAGGGCGAGCGGGTTGCCGTGCGCTTCGGCGATGATCCGTTCGCGCACATCATCGTCGACGGGCGCTGAGACGACCGCGTCGAGGAGAAGGCGCGCATCCGCATCGGCGAGACCGCTCAGGCGGAGTTCCGGCAGGCCTGCGAGGACCGCGCTCCGTGCCTCGCCGTCGCGAACGCTGAACACCATGGCCAGTCGTTCGGCCCCGATCCGGCGCGCGACGAACGCGAGCGCATCCATCGATGCCGAGTCCAGCCACTGCGCGTCGTCGACGAGGCACAGCAGACCGTTCCGCTCCGCCGCCTCCGAGAACAGCCCCAGAACGGCCAGACTGACGAGGAACCTGTCGGGCGCCGATCCTGCGTCTCGCCCGAGGGCGACGCCGAGAGCACGCTGCTGCGGCTCAGGAAGTGCCGACACGTGGTCGAGGAGGGGGGTGCAGATCTGATGCAGGCCCGCATAAGCGAACTGCGTCTCCGCTTCGAAGCCCGTCGACGTCTCGATGCGGAACCCGGACTCCTCGGCTCTCGAATGCACGTGCTCCAGGAGAGCCGTCTTGCCGATGCCGGCTTCGCCGCGCACGACCAGCGTCCCGCTGCGCCCGGCCTTCGCCTCGGCCAGCAGTTGATCGATCCGGCGGTACTCGACGTGCCGGCCCAGGAGCAACGGATGTCTCCTTCCGCTCGGGAAAGAATTCGATCAAACCGTGTGGCTACCACAGTCATTATGGCCGGAACTGCGGAATTCCGCCGGGGGAGCTCCTTCGGGTGTCACATTGCCGCTGCGTGCCTCAGCGAACAGCGGATTCAGTCGTCGCTGTGCTCAGACCCTTCGTCGCGTCGAACTGAGACATGACCAGCGCGGCGGTGCTTTCGAATCCTGATGCCAGAAGGAGGAGCAGGGAAGGGACGTATGCGGCGGCTTCCGGCATCCACCCGCCCAGCACCCAAGGCAGAACCACGGCCGCCAGCACTGCCGCGCTCGTCAGCCACTCATTGATGACAAGTGCACGCGACAAGCCGGACCCGCCCTTGACCAGCAGGCGGCGCCCTGTGTCGACGGTCATCATCATCAGGATGACGCCGAGAACAGCAAAGGTCACCGCCCCCAGCACAGGCGCGGTCGACACCAGCACGAGGGGGACCAGCAGAGGGATCGAGTACGCGGCGAAGACCCACCGCGTTGCCGATCGCAGATAGATGTCCATCGGTCCCGAACTGGACAACCGTCGGTGCATGTCGGAGTCGATATAGAAGAAGACGCCGACGATGAAAGTCCCGAGGAGCGTCGCGGACACTCCGGCCGTGCCCAGCAGGAATTCCTGGTCCACCTCTTTCATGCGCGCGCTCTTCCTTTCGGGAGCTGCGTCCGGCATCCCTGGGGTTGGTCGGGAGCGGACCGCTGGACGCAAGTCGACACAGTGTTCTCGGAACCGGGTCAAGTTCCCGGGGAAGCGACCCCGCCGCGGCGAGCTATGAGGCCTTCGACGCGTTCGCGACGATGGACTGAAGAACCTCGAGCGCGGCATCCGCCTTCTCCGGGGTGAAGCCGAACGTGTCGGTTATCACCTCATAGATGCGCGGTCCGTGCACTCTCAGGGCATCGCCCTCGGGCGTGAGCGCCACGGTCACGGATCGCTCGTCTTGCGGGTTGCGGGCGCGGGTGACGAGTCCCTGCGTCTCCATGCGCTTGACCAGCGGGGTGATCGTTCCGTAATCCGACCGCAGTCGCGTGACCAGTTCACCGACGGGGAGGTCGCCGTGCTCCCAGAGCATCGCGAGGACCAGGTACTGCGGGTAGGAGAGGCCCAGCGGCTCCAGGAGCGGTCGATAGACCGCGGTGACGGCTCGGAAGGCGGCGTGCAGATTGAAGCAGACCATGTCATCGAGTGCTACGACCGGCGGTTCCGAGGAGTCCTTGATCACGCCTGGACGCTATCACGTACCCCAGCCAATAGGACGCTAGGTAACTCTGGTGCGGGCATCCGTCGCCAGTATCACCTCGAGCGAGGCTGTGTCGCCGCGGCGAGCAGCGGCGAGGAACGCCCGGAACAGCCTTCGCTGGGCGTCAGGTCGAGTGCTTCGATGAGCGTCTTGCGCGAGGTGCTTGCGGGCGCGGCTGACGAGCTGCCGCGCGGCGTCTTCGGTCGTATCGACGACTTCGGCGATGCGTGAGTACGGGTAGACGAAGGCCTCGCGCAGGACGTACGCGGCACGCTCGGTCGGTGTGAGCCGCTGCATCAGCAGGAGGGTCGCCACGTCGAGGGCTTCGGCGCGCTCGGCCCCCAGTGTGGGGTCGCTGCCGGTGTCGACGGGAGTCGGCAGCCATGGCCCGATGTACGTCTCGTGGCGAGTATGCGCGCTTTCGAGGACGTTGATCGCTAGGCGGGTCGTGGTGGCCGCCAGGAAGGCCCCAGGCTCTCGAACCGCGGAGCGATCGCAGAGCTGCCAGCGGATCCACGCCTCTTGGAGGACGTCCTCCGCATCCGCCGCGTTCCCCAGCATGCGATAAGCGATGCCGAACAGCCGTCCCCGGCAACGCGTGTAGCTCTCCACGTCAGGGTCGTCGTCTGCGATCGTCCTGCCGGCATCGGTCGTCGTCACGAGTTCCTCCAGCCATCGGGTCGACGCCGAGATTACATCGTGTACGAGTAAATAGGAAGCAGAAAGATAGAAACATAGTGAACTGCTGTCACAACAAGAGGTGGTGTGCGGTCTTCACTGCAGGCTCGGCTACAGGTCCGAGTCCCCGCACCACCCATCCGCCAACACACAGAAGGAACCGACATGCGCGCTCACACTCTCCAGCCCGAGGCTCAGGCGTTCGCCGACCTGACCGCCACGCCGCCCTTCCTCGCCGATCTCGGCGTCGAAGGTGCACGCAGACTCCTCGACGACGTGCAGGCAGCACCGGTCGACAAGCCCGAGATCGAGGAGGAATGGCTCACCGTGTCTGCCGAGGTGGGTGACGTCCGCGTTCGGATCGTCCGGCCCGTCGATTCGGCGGGCCCGCTCCCGGCTGTGCTCTTCGTCCATGGGGGAGGCTGGGTCCTCGGCAACGCCGGCACTCACGACCGTCTCGTGCGTGAGATCGCGGTGGGCGCGAAAGCCGCGGTGGTGTTCGTCGAGTACGACCGGTCACCAGAGGTGCGGCATCCGGTCGCCATCGAGCAGGCCTACGCTGTTGCGCAGTGGATCACGCGGGACGGTTCCGGAAGAGGACTGGATGCCGCGCGCCTGGCTGTGGCCGGAGACTCTGTGGGCGGCAACATGGCGGCCGTCGTCGCCATCCTGGCCAAGCGTCGTGGCGATGTCGCCTTCATCCACCAGTCGCTCTACTACCCCGTCACCGATGCCGGCCAGGACACCGAGAGCTACCGCGAGTTCGCGGAGGGGTTCCACCTTCGTGCCGATGCGATGGCCTGGTTCTGGGACTGCTATCTCCCCGACGCCGAGGCGCGCAAGGACATCACGGCGTCACCGCTGCGGGGTTCACCGGAGGATCTCGCCGGCCTGCCCGAGACGTTCCTCATCGTGGATGAGAACGATGTGCTGCGCGATGAGGGCGAAGCCTACGGACGGAAGCTCATCGAGGCGGGGGTTCCCACCACCCTGGTTCGCTACGACGCCACCATCCACGACTTCATGATGCTCAACCCGCTGCGCCCCTCGGCCGCCACCACCGCAGCCGTCGAACAGGCCGTCTTCATCCTTCGCAAAGCCTTCGACCGGGAGCGCGCTGTCCCCGCCTCGAGCGGGGCCTACGCGAACGCCTGACCCTCCGGTGCGTCAGGTGCGGAGGCCCGCGGCGATCACTCGCGCCGCGGCCGCCGCGCCGTCCTCGCCCTGGTAGGCGCGCTTCACCTCGTCCGCTGCGCGGCGGATCGCGGGGTCGGAGATCACGCGCTCGACGGCGTGGACGAACTCCGGCTTGGAGACGTGCTTCGGCGGCACCGCGATGGCGTTCCCTCGCTCCTCGCAGAGCCGAACGTGCCAGGTCTGCTCGGGCTGCAGACCCATGCCCACGAAGGGCACCCCGGTGGCGCACGCCGTCTGGACGGTGCCCTGCCCACCGTGCAGGACCGCGGCATCCAGCATCCCGCCCATCTTGTGAACCGGCAGCAGCTCGGTCACGTGGACATTCGCGGGAAGGGTGTCTCCAGGTTCGAGGTAGTGGCCGATCGGGGCGATGACGTTGACGGCGAGCGAGCCGAGCGCGCGCGCTGCAGCGAGGGCGAGCGCGCGATTTCCCGACGAGCCCAGGCCGAGGTAGACGAGCGGTTCGGGGGCCGCTGCCAGTTCGACGGCGATCGACGGGATCGGCGCATCGATGTGGGCGAAGATCGGCCCGATGCGCTGGAAGCCGGGCGGCAGCTCGAAGCCGTCCAGCTCCCATGGCATCTCCGTCAGCAGATTGTGGTCTGCGGTGATGAGCGAGGCGACGGTGCGGAGCGGGGGCACGCCGTTCTCCTTCGCGGCGGTCGTGAAAGCCCGCGGCGCGAGCGGGAGCCCGTTGTACACCCAGCGGAACAGGCGCGTCGCGAGGCTGTCGGCGAGACGCGCCACCCGTCCGCTGCCGCGCACGAACCCCTGGCGCGATGCCTGCGCGACCTGGGGCTGCGTCAGGGCGAAGGGAACGGGGTAGAAGAGCGGAACGGATTCGGCGCGAGCCGAGATGAACGACGTGAGGTTCGACCCCGTGACCACGGCCTTCGCGTCCAGGCTGCGGATGAGGCGTCGCTCGACATCGACCCGCGCGCGCACGAGCGCGTCGGTGAAGGGACTCCTCAGGCTGCGTCCCTGGTCGAACGCGATCGCCTGGTCTCTCTCGGCGTCGCTCCATGCCGGCTCGCACGCCCGATAGTCGAACCCGGCGTCGGTGATCAGCTGGACGTAGTCGTGCTCGTATCCCATGAACACGATGTCGGCCTCGCCGCGCAGGGCACGGGCGACCTGGATCATGCGCGTCGTCTCGGCGAGGTTGAACGTCACCGGACAGAACAGGACAGTCGTCATCGGACCACTCCCTCTGCCTGCGGATCGCGGTCCTGCGGTTCGAGGAGCGACCGCGCGAGCATCGTCGAGCCCGCGACGGCCGCCGGCATCGTGGCGACCGCGCCCAACGGCACCATGAAGCACAGCTGTGTCGCCGCGCCGAAGCCGAGCACCCGCGCGCGATGGCGTCGGCTGAGCGACTTCCGCGCGGCCGGCAGCATGCCGCGCGCAGTGAGCGCCCGCGAGACGAGCTCCTGCGCCACGAGCCACCCCGTCGCGAGCACTCCGAAGACGGTGCCCAGCACCCCGCCGACGACGGGGACCAGTCCGAGCAGGCCGGCGGCGATCGCCACGCCGATGCCCCGGGCCACGAGGATCAGCCCGTCGAGCGCGGAGCGCCAGATCCCGTACCGGGCGCCGGTGGGCGAGCCTCCGAGCTCCTTCTCGACGGAGTCCCAGATCCGCTCGTAGAACGGCTCGCCGACCAGCAGTGTCAGCGCGGTGAACGAGACGGCGACGAGCACCAGTGCGGCACCGAGGAGGGCGGTGCCCACGGCGACGCGCATGACGGTGGCCCACACGCCCGGCCACCCGTCGGCGAACGGCGTGACCGCCTCGGCGATCGCCGGAAGGAACGTACCGAGGGCGATGAGCCCGGCCAGCAGCACCAGGGCGACGATCGCCGCCGGTGCCAGCCCGAGCGCCATCAAACCCGGCCGGCGCCGCCAGTAGCCGAAACCCCGGCCCAGCATGCCCACTCCGCGCGCGAACTCCCGCATCTTCCTCAGCCTAAGCGGGCGTCGCCCGGCGGAGGCGGACTCGGGCGCGCGCCGCACCACGCGATCGGGCCGCACCCGTCGAGGGTGCGGCCCGATGCTGCGTGTGCGGGATCAGCTGATCCGGCGCCGATAGACCGCCATGGCCCAGAAGTAGGCGACGACGAGGATGCCGATGCACCAGGCGAGGGCGACCCAGAGCTCCCTGCCCACCGGCTCCTGGGCGAAGATGGCGCGGAGCGACTCGACGATCGGCGTGACCGGCTGGTTGTCGGCGAACCAGGCCACCGGCGCCGGCATGGTGTCGGTGGGGACGAACGCCGAGCTCAGGAACGGCAGGAAGATGAGCGGATACGAGAACGCGCTCGCACCGTCGACCGTCTTCGCCGAGAGACCGGCGACGACAGCCAGCCACGTCAGAGCCAGTGTGAACAGCACCAGGATGCCGAGCACGGCCAGCCAGCCGAGCACTCCGATTCCGGTGCGGAACCCCATCGCGAACGCCACTCCGATGACGATGACGAGCGAGATCACGTTGGCCACGAGCGACGTGAGGACGTGCGCCCACAGGGCGCTGGATCGTGCGATCGGCATCGACTGGAACCGCTCGAAGATGCCACCCTGCATGTCCATGAACAGCCGGTACGCCGTGTAGGCGATACCCGACGCGATCGTGATCAGCAGGATGCCGGGGAGCATGTAGTCGATGTACGACGAGGTCCCGGTGTCGATGGCCCCGCCGAACACGAAAACGAACAGGATCATGATGGCCACCGGAGTGACCGCCGTGGTGATGATCGTGTCGGGACTGCGGAGGATGTGGCGCAGCGACCGCCCGGTGAGGACGGCGGTGTCGCCGAGGAAGTGCGCGTTCATCGTGATTCTCCCTTCTCGCCCGCGGGGGCGTCCTCGCCGATGATCGCGAGGAAGACCTCCTCGAGCGTCGGCTGCTTCTCGACGTACTCGACCTTCGCCGGGGGCAGCAGCTGCTTCAGCTCGGCGAGCGTGCCGTCGGCGATGATGCGGCCCTGGTGGAGGATCGCGATCCGGTCGGCGAGCTGCTCGGCCTCGTCGAGGTACTGCGTGGTCAGCAGGACGGTCGTCCCATTCGCGGCGAGCTCCTTGACGGCATCCCACACCTCGATGCGCGCCTGCGGATCGAGACCCGTGGTGGGTTCGTCGAGGAACACGACGGGCGGGTTGCCGATCAGGCTCATCGCGATGTCGAGGCGCCGGCGCATGCCGCCTGAGTACGTGCCCGCACGGCGGCCGCCGGCGTCGGTGAGGGAGAATCGCGCGAGCAGACGGTCCGCCACCTCACCGGGGTTCTTGATGTGGCGCAGCTGCGCGACCAGCACGAGGTTCTCGCGCCCGGTGAGCACCTCGTCGACGGCGGCGAACTGCCCGGTGAGACTGATCGACTCGCGAACCTGCGCGGCATCCGCCGTCACATCGTGGCCGTCGACGGTGGCCGTGCCCGCATCGCCCTTCAGCAGGGTCGACAGGATGCGGACCACCGTGGTCTTGCCGGCGCCGTTCGAGCCGAGGAGGGCGAAGATGCTTCCCCGCGCCACCTCGAAGTCGACGCCCTTGAGCACGTCGAGGTCTTTGAAGGACTTCTCGAGTCCCTGGACCCGGATCGCTGTTGCGGCGGTCATCGCTATCCGTCCTCTCGCTTCGCGTCGTCCATCGCCTTCGTGAGGCGCGCCCGCTCCTTGTCGATCCAGTGGGTGCCGCCGTACGCCTGCGCGAACGTCTCGGTGAACTCGACGGGGTCGTCGCCGACGATGTCGCGCACCGGGGTGCCGTCGAGCGCGGCGCGCTCCCACAGATCGGCCAGGTCGGTGAACATCCGGGTCAGCGTGTCACCGTCGGTGATCCCGCCGTAGTAAAGGAAGTAGCGGTGCATCGCCTTCGCTGCGGTGGCGTAGGGCTCGGGGAGTCCGTCGATGCGCGCCTTGTCCTGCTTGTACTGCTTCTTCTGCTCGAGCGATCCGGTGATGGATTCGATCCACTTCGCGGCCATGATCACTGATCTCCTTCGGTCTGAATTGCTGGGTCTGGGTCTGTGGTGCGGCGGAGCCGTTCGATGCGGTCTGCGAGGAAGCTCCAGGTCGTCCAGAACTCCGCGAGCTGCTCGCGGCCCTGGGCGTTGAGCGAGTACACCTTGCGCGGCGGCCCCTTCTCGGACGGCACCTTCTCGACGTCGACGAGACCCCGCTGCTCCACGCGCACGAGGAGCGCGTACACCGTGCCCTCGACGAGATCGGAGAAGCCCTGGTCTCGCAGGCGCGCCGTGATCTCGTAGCCGTATGCCGGCTGGGCGGACAGGGTCGCGAGCACGATGCCCTCGAGAGTGCCCTTGAGCATCTCGGTCATCTGGTTGCCCATCTCGGTTCACCTCCATCTAGTCTGTGTTGCTGAGTACCACTAGACGGTAACACTAAGTACCGGTAGGTAGCAACACTGAATACCGAACGATTTGCGGATGCCGCAGGCCGGGCCTCCTCGATCGAAGGCTCGCGGGTAGATGTGTCGGGGCCGGGAGATCTCGATACACGCGCTTCGCGCGCACTCGATCAGCGGGGGCGCGATCCGCCGGGGTCCCGATCGGCGGGGGTGCCGATGAGCGGGGGTGCCGATCGGCGGGGGTCAGACCTCTTCGCCGGTGGCGACCGACTCCGGGATCTCGCCCGGACGGAAGCGCGGCAGGCGGCTGGCCGGGACGATCGCGATGGCGCTCACGCCGGCGAGCAGAAGCAGGCCGAGTTTGAGCGCGCTCAAGCGGGCCTCCTCGTTGAGGGCGACGGCTGCGTCGACCTGTGCCTCCGAGGCATCCGTCTGCTCTTCCAGCACGCCCTTCAACCGGTCGTTGCTGACGAAGTTGACGCTGTCGAGGTCGATCTGCGACACGAGTTCGGGGGAGAGTTCGGGGTGATCGGCGAGCGACGACGCCACGTTGAAGCTTAGGATGCCGACGAGCAGAGCGCCGGACACCGCGGTGCCGACGGCGGAGGCGAGATTCTGGGTCGTGCCTCGCACGGACCCCACGTCTCCCGCGAGGGTCTTCGGCGACGCCGTCACGAGCACGTTGAAGACGAGCGTCACGAGGGCTCCCTGCCCGACGCCGAACACGAAGAGGCCGAGGATCGTGGGCAGCGTCTCCCAGTTGTTGGAGACCACGAACGCCAGCCACACGAGCGCGACGGTCGTCAGGCTGAAGGAGAACATGCCGATCGTGCGGGGCGAGAAGCGGCGGTAGAAGCGCACGACGATGATCGCGGTGAAGAAGACCGTGAGGTTGAACGGCAGCATCGCGAGCGACGTGTCGAAGGGCGTCCGGCCCTGGACGATCTGGATGTAGAGCGGGATCGTGAAGTTGAGAGCCGCCTCCAAGGCGACGACGATGAACATCGCGTAGACCGCGGCGCGCTCCCGGGAGGAGCCGAACACCGACAGGCTCACGAGCGGCACCTTGCCGGCCTTCGTCCGCCGCCGTGTCCACAGGAAGAACAGCTGCACGAGCACGACGCCGATCACGATGAGAAGCGGCGCCGGCGACAGCCCCAGGATCTCGAACGGGGCTCCCGGCCTCGCCGAGATGATGCCCCAGCTGTTGAGGTTGTTGACGCCGAGCGTCAGCGCCACGATGCCGAGACCGATCAGCACGGCCGCGACGAAATCGATCTTCACGGCCTTGTTGCCCGGGGCGCCGCGCATCCGGAAGCTCAGCACGAAGACCGCGACGGCCAGCACGAGCACCACGACGAACACCTGCCGCCACCCGACCAGTGTCGCCAGCGTGCCGCCGATGAGGAACGCGCTCACACCCGCGAGCGCGCGCGCCGAGCCGAGCGAGCCGATCGCGGTCTCCTGCTGGCGGCCGTGATAGTTCTCGGCGATGAGCGCGACGAGCGAGGGCACGATGATGGCGGCGGATGCCCCGGCCAGCGCCTGCGCGAGGATGACGTATCCCACCGTCGGCGCGAGGATCATCAGCACCGCTGAGACGGCGAAGACGGCGACGACCACGCGGAAGACGATGACCCAGCCGACCCGCTGGCCGATCTTGGCTCCGACCATCACGAGAGCGGCCACCACGAGACCGTAGGTCACGATCGCGGTGCTGACGTCGGTGGGGGGCACGCCGAAGGTCTCGACCATTCCGCCGAGCGACACGGGGAGTGCGGAGACGTTGTACGACATGAGCACCTGCGCGAGGAAGAGTCCGACGAGCGGTGCCCAGGAGGCGCGGGATGCCGCGGCCTCAGAGCGTGTGGCGGGCTGGGTGGTCATGCGCATTCCTGCCTGTCGACGAGTACGGGCCATGCGGCGCCCGGGGCGGCAGGCGGCCTGCGCGCCCGGACACTGTCAGCGTAGGACGATCGGCGCGGGAGTGGGAGAGAACGTCAGTGCGGCGGGAATCGGGGCGTGCGTGGCGGCTCGGTGCGACGGGGTGCGGTGGCCTCGAACGCGGCCGCGAGCCGCAGCAGGGCCGAGTCGGAGTACGCGGGCCCGCAGAAGGTCAGGCCGACCGGCATCCCGATGTCGTCCATCACCCCCATCGGCACGGTGACCGACGGGATGCCGAGGTGCCGCATCGTGAGATTGCCGTTGGCGATCCAGACGCCGTTGCGCCAGCCGAGGTCGGCCGATGCCGGATTCACGTCCATGTCGGCCGGGCCGACGTCGGCGACCGCGGGGAACACGACGGCGTCGAGCTCGAGGCCGTCCATCCACGCCTCGAGGTCGACCTCGCGGGTGCGCTCCAGTCCGCGCAGGCCGCCCTCCAGCTCAGGGATGTCGGTCAGGACCGACACCGGGTGGTCCCGCACGTGCGCCGGGTACACCGCGATGTCGTCGTCGAAACCCGTGTACCGGTCGGGGAGTGCGCCCTCGGGGTGCGGGAAGATGCGCGCGCCGTCGACCTCGGCCAGAGAGGAGAGCTCGGGGTCGCCGTTGGCGCCGAGGAAGTCGTCCCAGGCCCACGCCGACAGGTCGACGATCTCGCGCCGGAGGAAGCCCGGCGTGACGAAGCCGCGGGTGTGGATGGTCGGTGCGCCCGGGCGGTCGCCCTCGTAGTTCGAGACGACCGGGAAGTCCACCTCGACGACAGTTGCGCCGTGCGCCTCGAGGTCACGGCGCGCACGCTCCCACAGGTCGATGACCGAGGCGCGCGTCTCGATGCGAGTTCCTGTCGGGCCGCCGATGCCGGGGGAGTCGGCCGTACCGGCGTCGGGGTCGGCGTTGATGTACATGCGCGGAATGCCGAAGCGGCACCCGGCGAGCACACCCCTCGGGTCGGCCGCGGCGCGTCCGAGCTCGGCGTACGACTCCGGTCTCACCTCCGATGCAGCAGGCAGGTCGACCCAGGGCTGCGCGCGCCAGAAGTCGCCACGGGTCTCCGGGTCGTCGGCGACGACCACGTCGAGCACCTCGAGCAGGTCGGCCATGGTCCGGGTGTGCGGCACGACGACGTCCATCGTGGGAACGAGCGGCCAGTTGCCGCGAACGGAGATCACGCCGCGCGACGGCGTGTACGCGCATAGGCCGTTGTTGGACGCGGGTCCGCGCCCGCTCGACCACGTCTCCTCGCCGAGCCCGAAGGCCGCGAAGCTCGCCGCGGTCGCCGTTCCCGAGCCGTTGGATGACCCGGAGGCGAAGGGTGCCGTCAGGTAGTCGGCGTTGTACGGACTTTCGGCCCGGCCGTAGAGGCCGCGCTGCATGCCGCCGTTCGCCATCGGCGGCATGTTCGTCAGACCCAGGCAGATCGCCCCGCCCGCGCGCAGACGCTCGATCGTGAAGGCGTCCCGCTGCGCGACGAGATCGGCGAAGGCGGGGCTTCCCGCAGCGGCGGTCAGCCCCCTGACGAGGTAGCTGTCCTTCGCGGTGTACGGGATGCCGTCGAGGGGCCCCAGGGTGGCGCCTGCGGCGCGGCGGGCGTCGGATGCCTCGGCCTCGGTCAGTGCATCGGGATTGCGCACCACCACGGCGTTCAGCGCGGTCTCCGTCTCGGGCCCGTCGTACGCGTCGATGCGGGCCAGGTACGCGCGGACGAGCTCGACGCTCGTCGCGTGGCCGCGCTCGAGCGCGGACCGGAGTTCGGCGATGGTCGCCTCGACCACGTCAAACATGCGTGCTCCTCGGAGTTCGGGTCGTTGAGCGAGCGGAGCGAGACGAAACGCCTTGGCGCAGCGCGTTCACGGATTCACCGCCGGCTGCTGCTGGGTGATGCAGTGGATGCCGCCGCCGCGGGCGAAGATCGGTCGCGCGTCGACGCTCACGACCGTCCGCCCGGGGTACGCCTCCGACAGGATGCTGCGGGCCGCGGCATCCGCTTCGTCCTCGCCGAAACCGCACGCGATGACGCCGCCGTTGACGACGAGGTGGTTGATGTAGCTCCAGTCCACGAAGCCCTCGTGGTCGCGGAGCGTCGCCGGCGCGGGCACGTCGACGATATCCCAGGGGCGGCCCGCCGCATCGGTCTCGTTCTCGAAGAGCGCGCGCAGCTCGCGGGTGACGGCGTGGTCGGGATGCCCGGGATCGGCCTGATGGTGCAGCAGCACGCTGCCCGGCGAGGGGATGGTCGCCACGATGTCGACGTGGCCGTTCGTGCCGAAGTCGTCGTAGTCGCGCGTGAGCCCGCGCGGCAGCCAGATCGCCCGGGACGTGCCGATGGTGCGCGCGAGCTCGGCCTCGACGCGGGCGCGGTCGGCGTACGGGTTGCGACGCGGATCGAGCTGCACGGTCTCGGTGAGCAGCACCGTTCCCTCGCCGTCGACGTGGATGCCGCCGCCCTCGTTCACGAGCACGGAGCTGATGAGCTCGGCGCCGACCAGACGGGTCACGAAGCGCCCGATCTCGGCGGAGAGACCCCACTCGGCCCACTCCGGTGCGCCCCAGCCGTTGAAGATCCAGTCGACGGCGCCGAGCACGCCGGGGCGCTCGTCGTCGACGACGAACGTGGGGCCGAAGTCGCGCATCCAGAACTCGTCCAGCGGAGCCTCGACGATCTCCACCTCGGCCGACAGCATGCGGCGGGCGCGGTCGGTCTCGGACGGGTCGACGACCATCGTCACGGGCTCGAACTCGGCGATCGCGTGGGCGGTCGCCGTCCACGCGGCGTAGCACTCCTCCTGCTCGGCGGGGGTGTCGCCGAGCGTCTGGCCCTCGCGGGGGAAGGCCATCCAGGTGCGCTCGTGCGGCGTCGTCTCCGAAGGCATCCGCCAGGCCATGGGCCGTCCTCTCGTCTTGTTGATCACTTGATCAATTCGGGATCACGGTACAGAATCGTCCCTGATGCCGTCAACACCCACGAGAAGATCCGCCGCCGAGCGCGTCGCTCAGATCGCCGACGCCGCGCGCGCGATCGCTATCGAGTCGGGGCTCAGCGCGGTCACGCTGCGCGCCGTCGCGTCCGAGGTCGGCGTCGCCCCCGCGCTGGTGGCGCACTACGCGCCGAGCATGGACGACCTGGTCGCCGACACCTTCGCCGCCGTCGTCGGCGACGAGCTCGCCGAGGTGATCGCCCTGGCCGCCGACCGCGGTTCCGCGGCCGACGCCCTCTCGGGGGTGCTGGCCAGCCTGCTCGACGACGGCCGGGCCGAGGTCACGCTGATCTGGGTGCAGAGCTGGTCGCTCGGCCGCCGCAACGACGCGCTCGCCGCACGGGTGCGCGAGCAGATGGACGCGTGGCGCGTGTTCCTCGGCGGCATCCTCGAGCGAGGCCGCGCCGCGGGCGAGTTCCGCTGCGCCGACCCCGACGCGATCGCAGCTCAGACGCTCGGCATGGTCGACGGCCTGAACGCGCATTCGCTCGTCGCGTGGCAGGATGCCTCCGAGCGCGTGCGCCTGCTGCTGCGCTCGATCGAAGCCCTGCTCGACCTGCCGCCGGGCGCCTTGGCCGCGACCGGCGGCGACACCTCGCGATCGCACGCACCCGGAGGCGGCACATGACTCGAGTCCTCGTCATCGTGGACATCCAGCGCGACTACTTCCCGGGCGGCGCGTACCCGCTGGTCGGCGCCGACGCCGCAGCTGAGCGGGCGGCCGTGCTGCTCGACTCTCAGCGTGCGGCCGGTGCGCCGGTGATCCATGTCCGGCACGAGAGCGAGCCCGGCGCGGGGATGCTCGTCGCAGGCTCGCCCGGCGGCCAGATCGACGCGCGCGTCGCGCCGCTCGCGGGGGAGACCGTCGTGCCGAAGAAGCACCCGAACGCCTTCCTCGAGACACCTCTCCAGGGCCTGCTCGTCGAGGCTGCGGCATCCGAGGTTCTCGTCATCGGGATGCAGAGCAGCATGTGCGTCGACGCGACGGTGCGGGCCGCGTCCGACCTGGGCTTCGCGGTCACCGTGGCCGCCGACGCCTGTGCCGCGCCCGACCTCGAGTTCGCCGGCAGGACCATCGGGGGTGCCGACGTGCACACCGCGTTCATGGCGGCGCTCGCCGCGGGCTACGCCGACGTGACCGGCGTCGACGAGCTCGTGGCCTGACCCCGGTCCGTTCCAGCGCCCGCCGGATAGACGTCGGCCGCGTGCGCTGTCAACCCCGTCGCGCCGGCGGGGGCGCGTCACGCAGGCTCGTCCTGTGGCCGCGCGCAGCCGTGTCGCGGCGGATGCGATCGAGGAGCGAGGACGAGCATGGTGCGATTCGGCTACACCCTGATGACCGAGCAGAGCGGGCCGAGGGAGCTGGTGCGCTACGCCCAGCAGGCTGAGGACGCCGGATTCGACTTCGAGGTGTCGAGCGACCACTACTCGCCGTGGCTCACGACCCAGGGTCACTCGCCGTACGCCTGGAGCGTTCTCGGTGCGGTGGCGCAGGCCACGTCGCGGGTCGAGCTCATGACCTACGTCACGTGCCCGACGATGCGCTATCACCCCGCGGTGGTGGCGCAGAAGTCCGCGACCATGCAGCTGCTGTCGGAGGGTCGTTTCATCCTCGGTCTGGGTTCCGGCGAGAGCCTCAACGAGCACGTCGTCGGCGAGGGCTGGCCGGGCGTCGACACGCGCCAGACCATGCTCGAAGAGGCGGTCGAGATCATCCGCGAGCTGCACTCGGGCGAACTCGTGACCTTCGACGGCGAGTACTTCCGGGTCGACTCGGCCCGTGTGTGGGACACCCCCGACGACGGCGTGCCCATCGGCATCGCTGTGTCGGGAGGCGACTCGATCGAGCGCTTCGCGCCGCTCGGCGACCACATGATCGCGGTCACCCCTGAGAAGGATCTGGTGCAGGGGTGGGGTGCCGCGCACCCGGGTGCCTCTCGCAAGATCGGTCAGGTGCCGATCTCGTGGGACCCCGACCTCGAGACCGCGGTCGAACGGGCGCACGACCAGTTCCGCTGGTTCGGCGGCGGCTGGCAGGTGAACGCCGACCTTCCCACGCCGGCCGGATTCGCGGCGGCGAGCAAGTTCGTGCGCACCGACGACGTCGCGGAGGCCATCGCCTGCGGTCCCGACCTCGACGCGCTCGCCGAGAGCGTCCGGCCGTTCATCGACGCCGGGTTCACCGACATCGCCCTGGTGCAGATCGGCGACGAGCAGCAGGAGCGCTTCGTCACCGAGGTCGCCGAGCCCCTTCTCGAGCGCCTCCGGGCGCTGGCCTGAGTCCGGGGCCCGCCGTGTCCGCGAATCACAGGACGGACCCGACGGTATCGGTCGTCATTCCGGCGAAGGACGACGCCGAGCTGCTGGCGCGGTGCCTCGCCGCGCTCGCGGCTCAGACCCGGCGGCCCGACGAGGTGGTGGTGGTCGACAACGGCTCGTCCGACGGCACGGCCCGGGTGGCACGCGACGCGGGGGCGCGCACCCTTCTGTGCCCCGAGAAGGGCATCCCCGCGGCATCCGCCGCCGGCTACGACGCCGCCACCGGAGACCTCGTGCTGCGCCTGGACGCCGACTGCGTCCCGGCGGCCGAGTGGGTCGAGCGCGTCGTCGCCGCCTTCGAGGCGTGGCCCGAAGTCGGCGCGATCACGGGCGGCGCCACCTTCATCGACGGCCCCCGCTGGCTGCGGGGACCGCTCGCCCGCGTCTATCTCGGAGCGTACGTCGCCGCCTCCGCTCCGGCGCTCGGCCATGTGCCGCTGTTCGGCTCGAATCTCGCGCTGCGGCGCCGCGTGTGGGACGACGTCCGGGCCGAAGTGCACCGGCACGATCCGGAGGTGCACGACGACCTCGACCTCTCCTTCCATGTGGGGGAGCGCCATGTCATCCGCTACCGGACGGGACTCGGGATGCGCATCGCGATGCGCCCGTTCGACGACCTCGCGTCGTTCGCGGTGCGCTTCTCGCGGGGCTTCCGCTCGGTGCTCGTCCACTGGCCGCGCGACTTCCCGCCGGCACGGTGGCTGCGGCTCGCGAGCCGGTCACGACAACGACCGGAATCGACTCGGATGCCGCGCCCCAGGTCGCTTCGGATCTAGCGGCACCGCCGCGCCTCGTCAAGCCCCCCGACACTGCTCGGCACGCCTGAGAAGGTCGTTACGATCGCCGCGGCAGTCCGCGAGCGCGCTTCAAGGAGGACCCATGACGATCGCCGACATCGAATCCACCGCACTTCACGCGTTCGCGCCGCGGGGGCCGCTCAGCGCCACGACGCTCGCGATCCTGATGCACGACGACTTCGCCCATCGCCGCGACGCGATGGTCGGCGCGTGCCGCGAGGCGGTCGTCGCGAGCGACGATGTCGCCACCGATGAGGACATCCAGTTCACGCTGTTCCTGCTGTACGCGAGCTCGTACGGGTCGCTCGAGTGGATCGACGCCGGCTGGGAGTGGCACCCGGCGCTGATCGAGGCGCGCGGCATCCTCGAGTCGGCGTTCGAGGCGTCGCTCCGGCGTACGGTCGTCGTGCCCGAGAGCCCCGAGCCGCGTGCTGGCGCGATCGGGCAGGCGCTGTTCGACCTGACCGCGCCGTCGCCGGGGCCCTCGCTCTCGCGGTTCCTCGCGAAGGAGGCCACGCTCGAGCAGGCGCGGGAGTTCCTGATCCACCGCAGCATCTACACGCTCCGCGAGGCCGACCCGCACTCGTGGGCCATTCCGCGGCTGACCGGGCGGGCGAAGGCCGCCCTGGTCGAGATCCAGTCCGACGAGTACGGCGGCGGACGCCCCGAGCGCGTCCATGCCGAGATCTTCGCTCGCACGATGCGCGGTGCGGGCCTCGACTCCACGTACGGGGCGTACGTCGACGTCGTCCCCGCCGTGACCCTCGCGTCGCAGAACGCGATGTCGATGTTCGGCCTGAACCGACGCCTGATCGGAGCGATCGTCGGCCATCTGGCGGCCTTCGAGATGACCTCGTCGCTGCCGAACCGGTCCTACGGCGACGCCTTCCGGCGCCTCGGGTTCGGCGCTGACGTCACCGAGTACTTCGACGAGCACGTCGAGGCCGACGCCGTGCACGAGCAGATCGCTGCGCACGACCTCGCCGGAGCGCTGGGGGAGCAGCGGCCGGAGCTGGTGCCCGACATCATGTTCGGTGCAGCAGCCTGCCTCGCGCTCGACGATGGCAGCGCCGATCACATGCGCGCGGCATTCGAGGCGGGCCGATCCTCGCTGAGGTCGGCCGGTGGCTGAGCCGTCTCCGGGTGCGCGACTCCCTCTCGAGTACGTGCTTCCGATCCGACGGGCCGATCGCGCGGGCGAGCCCGGGCTGCTGCGTTATCTGGCCTGGCTGGCTGAACGGGTCGACGTGACCGTCGTCGACGGTTCCGATCCGGTGCTGTTCGACGCACTCGGCGCACGCCTCCCCGCCGGAGTGCGCCACCTCCGCCCCACGGTGGGCGGTCTGAACGGCAAGGCCCGCGGCGCGATGACCGGGATCCGTGCCGCCCGGCACGAGGTGGTCGTCATCGCAGACGACGACGTGCGGTACGGCGAACGGTCGCTCGCCGCGGTCGTCGAGCAGATGGACGACGCCGACTTCGTGCGGTTGCAGAACGTCTACACCGCCCACCCCTGGTACGTCCGCTGGGACACCGCCCGCATGCTCGTGGGACGCGCGTTCGGCGGAGACTTCGGCGGCACCGTGGCGCTGCGCCGCTCGGCATTGGAGCGCGCCGGGGGCTACAGCACCGACGTGCTCTTCGAGAACCTCGAGCTCGAGCGCACCGTGCGCTTCGCCGGCGGACGGGTCATCGTCGCTCGCGATGTGCTCGTGCCGCGCGTGCCGCCGACCTTCCGGCACTTCCTGCGACAGCGCGTCCGGCAGGCGTACGACGACTTCGCGCAGCCCGGGCGCCTCGCCGTCGAGCTGACGCTGCTGCCCGTTGTGGTCGTGGCCGTGCTCGCGCGTGCGTGGCGAATCGTATGGGTGCTCGCCCTCGGGGCGGTTGCGATCGCGGAGAGCGGGCGTCGGATGGGACGCACCCGCACCGCCGTCTCGGCGGCCATGCCGCTCTGGGCCCCCGCGTGGGCCGCGGAGCGCGCCGTCGCCGTATGGATCGCCCTGGTCCAGCGCGCCCGCGGCGGCGTCGGCTATGCGGGCAGCCGCATCTACTCCGCCGGCACTCCGGTCCGCCTGCTGCGTGCCCGTCTCTCTCCCCGAGGAGTGAATCCGTGACCCAGATGCTCCCCAGCGTCACCGCCTGCCCGAACGGCCCGCTCCTGGTGCGGGGCGACGTCGAGATCCTCGGCGACGACGGACAGCCGCTGCGCAACCCCCGACGCACCGTCGCGCTCTGCCGCTGCGGCGCGTCGGCGATCAAGCCGTGGTGCGACGGCACGCACAAGCTGACGCGGTTCTCGACCGAGCCGCCGCCCGACAGCTGAGGACGGAGCGGGTGGCCTGGCCGCGGCACGAGAGCGGATGCCGCGGCCACGCCAGCCGCTCCGTCTCTCTCGCGCGAGTGGCCGCTCGTCAAGCCCCTATCCGCTCCTCCGGCGGCTTCATACCGTCGAAGTCATGGAGAGGAGCGACGGCATGACCGACACGAACACCGACACCCAGATCGACCCGCGCGACAAGCACCCTGAGGGAGGATTCCCCGGCCAGGAGCAGGAGCAGCCGGGCCTCACGGACGAGACGCGCCCCGAGCCCGACCACGGCGAGGACTCCTACGTCGGCGCCGGCCGCCTGCAGGGCCGCAAGGCGCTCATCACCGGCGGCGACTCCGGCATCGGCCGCGCCGTGGCGATCGCGTTCGCGCGCGAGGGCGCCGACGTCGCCATCGCCCATCTGCCGGAGGAGCAGGAGGACGCCGACTCGACGATCGCCCTCGTCAAGGACGCCGGCCGCACCGGCGCGGCGTTCGCCGGCGACATCCGCGAGGAAGACTTCGCGACGTCGATCGTGGACGACGCGGTCGAGGCGCTCGGCGGACTCGACATCGTCGTGCTGAACGCGGCGTACCAGAAGGACCGCGAGAGCATCGCGTCGCTCGAGACCGAGGAGTTCGACCGGGTCTTCCGCACGAACCTGTACGGCCTGCTGTTCACGGCACGGCAGGCCGTGCCTCGTCTGACGCCGGGCAGCTCCATCATCGTGACCTCCTCGGTGCAGGCGTTCAACCCGTCTCCGGGCCTGATCGACTACGCCATGACGAAGGCGGCGCAGGTCGCGTTCGTCAAGGCGCTCGCCGAGGAGCTCGGTGAGAAGGGCATTCGCGTCAATGCGGTCGCACCGGGCCCGATCTGGACCCCGCTGATCCCTGCGACGGGATGGGACGCCGAGCGCATCGCCACCTTCGGCACGGACACGCCGCTCGGCCGCCCCGGCCAGCCCGCTGAACTCGCCGGCGCGTACGTCTACCTGGCCTCCGAGGCTGCGTCGTACGTATCGGGCGCGGTGCTGCCGGTCACCGGAGGCAAGCCGCTGTGATCGACGCCGCCCGCCCCCGCCGGGCCGGTCGGGCTCCGATCGGCTCCACGGGGGCGGCGCGGACCATCCTCGCCTTCGCCCTGGCCGGGGGCCTTGCCGGGCTGACTGGCTGCGGGCTGAGCATCCCGGCCGACCCCGACGGCACACTGGACCGCATCACGGGCGGCGAGCTGCGCGTCGGCGCATCCCCCAGCGGCGACCTCGTCGTCGTGGACCGCGGCGAGGTGACAGGCCCGCTCGCCGATCTCATCGAAGGCTTCGCGCGCGAGCATGATGCGACCGTGCGGTGGGCCGTCGACAGCGAGGAGGACCTCGTCGCCGGCCTCGAATCCGGGAAGCTCGACCTCGCCATCGGCGGGATGACGGCGGCGACCCCGTGGTCGGACCGCGTGTCGGTGACCCGCGGCTACCCGGGGGTTCCCGAGTCGGGCGGCGCGGATACGGCCGTCCTGCTCCCGCTCGGCGAGAACGGGCTGCAGGCGGCCCTCGAGACCTACCTCGACGGCGAGGTGTCGAGGTGAAGTCGATGGGCCGCACTGACCTTCCGGCTGAGCAGCAGGAGGCGCTGCGCAAGGCGATCCGCTGGGAGTGGTTCACGATCGGCTACACCCTCGTCACGATCGTCCTCATCGCGTTCGTGGTGGGCGGCTCGCAGGCGATGAAGACGGCGTGGATCGAGGACATGCTGTCCCTCATCCCGCAGATCTCCTTCCTGGTGGCGCTGCTGGTCATCCGTCGGAAGCCCACCCGGAGGTACCCCTACGGTCTGCATCGGGCGATGGGGGTCGGCCACCTGGTCGCCGGTGTGGCCCTTCTGGCCGTGGGCGCCAATCTCGCCGTCGAGGCGGTCATGGGGCTGCTTCGGCAGGAGCATCCGGCGATCGGCACCATCCAGGTGTTCGGCCAGACGGTGTGGCTGGGCTGGTTCATGGTCGCCGTGATGAGCCTCGTCACGATCGGACCCTTCATCTACGGGCCCGCCAAGGCCAAGATCGCGCCGGTGCTGCACAACAAAGTGCTCTACACCGACGCCGACATGGCCAAGGCCGACTGGACCACCACAGTGGCCTCGATCGTCGGCGTTCTCGGCATCGGCATCGGCTGGTGGTGGCTCGACGGCGCTGCGGCGCTGTTCATCTCCATCGGCATCGTGCACGACGGCTGGCGCAACTCACGATCGGCGGTGCTCGACCTCATCGATCAGCGAGCGCGTACGCACGACGACGAGGAGCGGCACCCGCTCCACGGGCGCATCATCGCGGCGCTGGAGGCGCAGCCGTGGGTGCGGGAGGCGGGCGTGCGCATCCGCGACATGGGGCAGGTCTTCCACGTCGAGGCCTTCGTCGTGCCGCACCGCCGCAAGGTGTCGGTCGATCACCTCGAGGCCGCGCGGCGCGCGATCGCCGCCATCGACTGGAAGATGCAGGACGTCGTCGTCATCCCCGTGGATGAGGTGCCGGGCGAGGCATCGCGAGGGGACGCCGACGAGGCGAAGGTCGAGACCGCGCCGGCGGTCAGGCGGACACCAGAGACGTGAGCGTCTCGGGGGAGAGGGCGTGCTCGATCGCGAGCATGCTCGCCCCGAGCACGGCGGCATTGTGCGCCGCGGCGGACTGCACGATCGACAGGTGCTCGGTGGCGAGCGGGATCGATCGCGTGTAGACCACCTCGCGGACGCCGGCGATGAGGTGCTCGCCGACGCGCGCCATCGACCCGCCGATTGCGATGACCGACGGGTTGACGAGGCTGACGCAGGTCGTCAGCACCTCGCCGATGTCGCGCCCGGCCTGACGCACCGCCTGGATGGCGTCGATGTTGCCGCGCTTGACGAGGTCGACGACGTCGTTGCCGTTCTCGGCCGGGACGCCCTGGGCACGCAGGGCGCGTGCGATGGCGGGGCCAGACGCCAGGGCTTCGAGACAGCCCTGGTTGCCGCAGTGACAGGGCACTCCGGCTCCGCGTGCGACCCGCACGTGCCCGATGTCGCCGGCGATGCCCTGGGCGCCGCGCTGCAGAGCGCCGCCCGAGATGACGCCGGCGCCGATGCCCGTCGCGACCTTGACGAACATGAGGTGCTCGACGCCGGGGTACGCGGCGGCCCGTTCGCCGAGCGCCATGATGTTCACGTCGTTGTCGACGAGGACGGGCACGTCGAGGTGCTGCTGCACCCAGCCGGGCACGTCGAAGCGGTCCCACCCGGGCATGATGGGCGGATTCACCGGCTGCCCGGTGGAGTGCTCGACCGGTCCGGGGATGCCCATGCCGATGGCGGCGACGTCGTCGGTCGAGCGGCCGATGCGCTCGAGCAGCGCCACCGCGTTGTCGACCAGCCACGTCAGCACCGGCACCGGACCCAGGCTGACGTCGAGCGGCTCGCTGTGGTCGGCGACGATGCGGCCCGCCAGGTCGGTCACCGCGAGCGTCGCGTGCGAGGCGCCGATGTCGGCAGCGAGCACGAGCCGCGCACTCGGGTTCAGGGCGAACTGCGAGGGCGGGCGCCCACCGGTCGACACCGTCTCGGCGATCGGCGTGATGAGCCCCATCCGCATGAGTTCGTCCACGCGTGCCGCGATGGTCGATCGCGCGAGTCCGGTCGACTTGGCGAGCTCGGCGCGGGTGCGGGGCACGCCATCGCGCAGAAGCTGGAACAGCTGACTGACTCCGGACACATTCGGCGGCGGTTCGATGCCCATTTTTGCCACATTTCAGTTTATCGGCGGCCGAGAAGGCGCCGAAGTCCGATGAGTTCCGACGGGATGCCGCGGCCCGGTGCCGTGCGAACGTGCATTAGTGCACGAGACCGGGCGCGGCATCCGATCACGTGGCTCGTCCGGTGGGCTTCGCGAACCGCTGCTGAAGCAGCACGGCGACCACGATGATGACGCCCTTGACGACCGCCTGGATCGACGAGTTGAGGTTGTTCTGCACGAACACGTTGGTCAGCGTCGTGAAGATGAGCACACCGAAGACCGTGCCCGTGACCGTCCCACGGCCGCCGACGAGCAGGGTGCCACCGACGACGACCGCGGCGATTGCGTCGAGCTCGAGGAGCGTGCCGTGTGTCGAGGTGCCGGCGGTCGTGCGACCGAGGTACATGATCGCCGCGATGCCTGCGCACAGACCCGAGATGGCATACAGCCACATGGTGTGGCGCTTGACGTTGATGCCCGCCAGACGTGCCGCTTCGCGGTTGCCGCCGATGGCCACGGTGCGCCGTCCGAAGGTGGTGCGGTTGAGGATGACCCAGCCGAGGACCGCGACGATGGCGAAGATCCAAATGAGCATGTCGACGCCGATGAGATCGGCGTTGAGGAAGTTGATGAGCTCGCGGTCGCGGACCTGCAGGGTGCGCCGCTCGGCCAGCACCTCTGCGAGTCCGCGAGCCGCGATCAGCATCGCCAGCGTCGCCATGAACGCGACGACCCTGCCGTATGCGATCACGATGCCGTTGATCAGTCCGGCCGCGACGCCGACCAGAAGGGCCATCACGATCATGACGATCCAGTGGAGCTGATCGGCCAGGTCCTGGATGGCGGCGAGCGTCGCGACGACCGACGCGAGGCCGAGGACCGAGCCGACCGAAAGGTCGATGCCGCCCGCAGTGATCACGAGTGTCATGCCGATCGCGACAACGCCCAGGATCGACGCCTGGCGCAGGATCGTGAGCGTATTGCTCACAGTCAAGAAGGTGTCGGGCGCGGTGACAGCACCGACGATGACGAGAAGCAGCAGCGCGACGACGAGGCCGAGGTTGCGGCCCACTGAGCCGGACAAGAACCGGCGAGGGCCGGACTTCGGCGTCGTATCGAGCGGGCCGGCGGGCGGCGGAGCCTCGCTCGAGCTGGGCACGGCCTCGGTGCCGAGCGGTCGCGCCTGCGCGCCGGACGTGCGGGACGGAGCCCCATGGGGACCTGTGGACTCGCTCACGCGGCGGTTCCTTTCATGACGAGATCGAGCACACCGTGCTCGTCGATCTGGGAGGCGGGAAGGGTTTCGAGCACGTGGCCGTCCGCGACGACGAGCACGGTGTCGGCCAGGCCGAGCACCTCCTCGATCTCGCTCGACACCACGACGATCGCGTTCCCCGCGGCAGCGAGGTCGCGGATGAGCGAGTAGATCTCGGCTCGCGCGCCGACATCCACTCCGCGCGTGGGCTCGTCGAGCAGCAGGACGCGCGTGCCGTGGAGAAGCCACCGCGCCAGCAGGATCTTCTGCTGGTTGCCGCCCGACAGTGTGATCGTCGGGCGGTCGGGGTCGGCCGGGCGCAGCTCGAGTGAGTCGATCTGCTCGCGCGTCGCAGCGCGCGCGCCGCGCTCGTCGAGGAAGCCCGCCTTCGCGAAGCGCTTGAGGGATGCGAGGGTGACGTTGAAGTAGATGGGCTCGTCGAGCACGAGGCCCTGGCTCTTGCGCTCCTCGGGTGAGAGGCCGACCCCGGCGCGTACGGCGTGCACCACCGAGCCGCGCGGCAGCTTCCTGCCGCCGACCTTGACCGTGCCCGCGGTGGCGCGGCGTGCGCCGTAGACGGTCTCGAGGATCTCGGAGCGGCCGGAGCCGACGAGGCCGGCCAGGCCGACGATCTCGCCCGCTCGGACGGTGAACGACACGTCTGAGAATGCACCGGCCAGTCCGAGTCCCTCGACCTCGAGCGCAGTCGGCGCATCTGCGGGCACCGGTACGGCGGGCGGGAAGACGTTGGCGATCTCCCGGCCGGTCATCAGGCGGATGAGCTCGGCGGTGGGCGTTTCGGAGACCGGCAGCCCGACCGCGGTGGTGCGACCGTCTTTCAGCACGGTGATGCGGTCCCCGATCTGGCGGATCTCCTCCAGCCGGTGCGTGATGTAGACCACGGCGATGCCCTCGGAGGTCAGCTCCCTCACGACGTGGAAGAGGTTCTTCACCTCTTCGGTGTCGAGCACCGCGGACGGCTCGTCCATGATGATCAGCTTGATCTCATGGGACAGTGCGCGGGCCATGCTCACGATCTGCTTGTTCGCGGCGCTGAGGGTGCCCACCTCGGTGTGGGGCGAGAGCCCGGGATGCCCCAGCCTGCGCAGCAGCTCGCGAGTCTGCTTCGCGGCCTCGGACCGCCTGGTGAAGCCGCCGCGCGCGAGCTCGTGCCCGAGGAAGATGTTCTCGGCGATCGTGAGGCCGTCGACGACGTCGAGCTCCTGGTACATCGTCGCGATGCCCAGTTCGATCGCTGACTCCGGATTCGGGATCTCGACGGACTCGCCGAGCCACGAGATCTCTCCCTCATCCGGCCGATGCACGCCCGCGAGAACCTTGATGAGCGTCGACTTGCCCGCGCCGTTCTGGCCGAGGATGCAGTGGACCTCGCCGGGGAGGACCTCGAGATCGACGCCGCGCAGCGCGTGGACTCCCGCGAAGGACTTCGTCACGCCTTGGACGGCGAGTAATGCCGATTCATGGTCAACTTTGATCACCTGGTGAACATAACACGTTCGGCCCTCGGGCGACGAGCACAATTTCGTCGACGGCCGGGTCGAGGCAAGTGCGCCTCCTGGGCGCGGTCCCGCCAGCTTCCGCAGGTTAGAGGAGATTCAGGGACTTCTGACGGACAGAAAACAAAAGATGACAAAGCCAGGTGCACTTCTGCTACGGTGAACCTCGTCGGCGTGGACTCCTCGAGTGCGGGCAGCTCCCCCTCAGAACCACGCTGGTCCTAGCTGCATCACATTCAAGGAGGAAACACATGCGCTCACACCTGAAGGCGCGTACGCGACTCGTGCTCACCGGCACCGCCGTCGTCGCAGCCATCGGTCTTCTCGCAGGCTGCACCGGGGGCGGGGCCGATGAGGACACCGTCGTCGACCAGGGCACCACCACCGAGGAGAACGCCGAGTCGGGCGACACCGTCGTCATCGGCTTCTCGGGCCCAGCGGCCGACCACGGCTGGCTCGGCGCCATCAACTCCGGCGCACAGGCCGCGGCCGACAGCTTCGACGACGTCGAGCTGCGCGTGGCCGAGGGCACCAACGACCCGATCGCGCAGATCGCGGCGGTCGAGACCTTCGTCAATGACGGTGTCGACGCCATCGTGCTGCTGCCGACCGACGGCGCCGCGCTCACCGAGGCCGCCATCGCGGCCATGGAAGCCGGTATCCCGGTCATCAACGTCGACCGCGAGTTCTCGAGCCCGTTCGCCGCGCGCGCCACCATCCTCGGCGACAACTACGGCATGGGCGTCAGCGCCGGCACGTACATCTGCGAGCAGCTCGGTGGCGAGGGCTTCGTCGCCGAGATCGCCGGCATCGACTCGCTGCCGCTGACCCAGGACCGCTCGCGCGGCTTCGCCGACGCGCTCGAGGACTGCGGCCTGCAGGTCGACGCTCGTGTCGCGGCCGACTTCACCGTGGCCGGCGGTGAGGCCGTGACCTCGCAGCTGCTCGCGGCCAACCCGCAGATCGACGCGATCTGGAACCACGACGACGACCAGGGCATCGGCGTCCTCGCGGCGATCGACGCCGCGGGCCGCGACGAGTTCTTCATGATGGGCGGTGCAGGAAGCCGCTCGGCGATGGAGGCCATCGAGGCCGACGACACGGTGCTCAAGGCGACGGTCATCTACCCGTCGACGCAGGCAGCCGACGGTGTCGCGCTGGCTCGCCTCATCGCGCAGCAGAAGACGCTCAGCGACATCATCACCCCCAGCGTCCCGAACCGCATCGTGCTCGACGCGCCCGTCGTCACGAAGGACAACGTCGACCAGTTCATCGACCTCTCCTTCGAGTAAGCAGACGACCGATCCGCGGGGCGCCCGCCGAACAGCGGGCGCCCCGCGCCTCACCTCCCGAGAGAGGACACCGCGTTGACCGAGACGCTTAACGTCGCCATGATCGGCCACGGCTTCATGGGCGCCGCACACTCGCAGGGATGGCGCGTCGCCCCCCGCTTCTTCGATCTTCCGCTCCAGCCCGAGATGACCGTCGTCGTCGGACGCAACGCGGCCACGGTCGAGGCATCCGCCCGCAAATGGGGCTGGGCAGAGACCGCGACCGACTGGCGAGAGGTCATCGCCCGCGACGACATCGACGTGGTCGACATCGTCACCCCGGGCAACACCCACGCCGAGATCGCGATCGCGGCACTGGAGGCCGGCAAGCACGTCCTCTGCGAGAAGCCCCTCGCCAACACCGTCGCCGAAGCCGTCGAGATGGCGCGAGCCGCGACGGCTGCCGCCGAGCGGGGCGTCCGCTCGATGGTGGGCTTCACCTACCGGCGCGTGCCGGCGACGACGTTCGCGCGCGATCTCGTCGCCGCGGGGCGCATCGGCGAAATCCGCCAGGTGCGCGCCGAGTACCTGCAGGACTGGCTGATGGATCCGGAGGCCCCGCTGACCTGGCGGATGGACAAGAGCCTCGCGGGGTCCGGCGCCCTCGGCGACATCGGGGCGCACGCCATCGACCTCACCGAGTACATCACGGGCCAGCGCGTCACGTCGGTGTCGGGGATCATCGAGACGCTCGTTCCGGAGCGTCCTCTCCTCGGCGAGGGCATCGGCCTGTCGGGAACGGCATCCGCCGAGCGCGGCCGCGTCACCGTCGACGACATCGCCCTGTTCACCGGCCGGCTCGAGTCGGGCGCTCTGGCCTCGTTCGAGGCGACCCGCTTCCGCACCGGGCGCAAGAACGCGCTGCGCATCGAGATCTCCGGGTCGAAGGGCGCGATCGCCTTCGACCTCGAGCGCCTCAACGAGCTCGAGTTCTACGACGCGACACTGCCCGAGACGGGGCTCGGATTCCAGCGCATCCTGGTCACGGAGCACGACCACCCGTACCTCGCCCCTTGGTGGCCGACCGGCCATATGCTCGGCTACGAGCACGGCTTCTCGCACCAGGTGTACGACTTCGTCACCGCGATCGGCGAAGGAACGCAGCCGCGTCCCTCGTTCGACGACGGACTGCACGTCCAGCGAGTGCTCGACGCGGTCGAGCGCAGCTCGTCGGCCGGCAGCGCCTGGGTGCGCGCCGACGACTGAACCACGTCCACACTCACACACCGGAGGAACCGCAATGTCGCGACCGATCACCTTGTTCACGGGTCAGTGGGCCGACCTCCCCTTCGAGGAGGTCGCACGCCTGGCCGGCGAGTGGGGCTATGACGGCCTCGAGATCGCCTGCTGGGGCGATCACCTCGACCCGTGGCGCTGGGACGACGACGAATACGTCCAGTCACGGCTCGACATCCTCGAGCGCAACGGGCTGAAGGTCTGGGCGATCTCGAACCACCTCAAGGGCCAGGCCGTCTGCGACGACCCGATCGACCAGCGCCACCGCGACATCCTGTCCGACCGGGTGTGGGGCGACGGCGACCCCGAGGGCGTGCGCCAGCGCGCCGCAGAGGAGATGAAGAACACCGCCCGCATCGCCGCGAAGCTCGGGGTGAAGACCGTCGTCGGATTCACGGGGTCGTCCATCTGGAAGTACGTCGCGATGTTCCCGCCGGTGTCGCAGGAGGCCGTCGACGCGGGCTACCAGGACTTCGCCGACCGGTGGAACCCGATCCTCGACGTCTTCGACGAGGTGGGCGTGCGGTTCGCGCACGAGGTGCACCCCTCCGAGATCGCGTACGACTACTGGACGACGGTACGCACCCTCGAGGCCATCGGCCATCGTGAGGCGTTCGGACTCAACTGGGACCCGTCGCACTTCATCTGGCAGCAGCTGAACCCGGTGGACTTCATCCTCGAGTTCAGCGACCGGATCTACCACGTCGACTGCAAGGACGTGAAGCTCAACCTCGGCAACGGCCGCAACGGCCGGCTCGGCTCGCACCTCGCGTGGGCCGACCTGCGCCGCGGCTGGGACTTCGTCTCGACTGGCCGGGGCGACGTGCCCTGGGAGGCAGCGTTCCGGGCGCTCAACAGCATCGGCTACGACGGCCCGATCTCCGTCGAGTGGGAGGACGCCGGCATGGACCGGCTCCTCGGCGCTCCCGAGGCACTCGAGTTCGTCAAGCACAACGCGTTCGCCGCTCCGGAGGCCGCTTTCGACGCGGCGTTCAGCAGCCGCTGACGCGGCGATGAGGGGTGGGATGCCTCGGCCCGAGGCATCCCACCCCTCTCTGTTCCTCCGGGGCGGTGGAGAGCCCCGCGGGATAGGGTTTGAGCATGGCGACGACACCCCCCGGCTGGTACGACGACGGACGCGGTGCGCTGCGCTGGTGGGACGGGGTGCAGTGGACCGAGCACGTCGCCGCGCCGGATCCGGAGAGCGAAGACGGCGAGGTCGCGCCGACCGAGGCGGAGATCGTCGCGGCGACCGAGGCCCAGGCCGAGGCCGAGCGGGTCTCCGCTGAAGTCGACGCCGCGACGGCGCTGGGCTTCGGCGTCCCGCCGGTCGGGACGGCCCCCGAGTACCCGGCTGCCGCCACGCCGCAGTCGGGCGGACCGGGCGCCTACCCCGACGCGTACCCGGGGGTCGAGGGCCAGGGCGGCGCGTTCACGGCGGCGACCGAGCCCCGCAAGTCGAACCTCTGGATCCTGTGGGTCGTACTCGGCGTTCTCATGCTCGGGATCGTCATCGCCGCGGCGATCGTGATCCCGCTGATCTTCCTGAACGCCGTCAGCAGCTCGTCGCAGTCGGTGGCCCCGTCGGGTGCGGATGAGGAAGCCGCCGTGGCGGCGGTCGAGCTGTATGACGACGCCTGGCAGAACGTCGACTGCGACGCCTATGTCGCGTCGACGACGGACGAGTTCCGGCAGGTCTCGCAGCTCCCGGACTGCGACGCCTTCGGCGAGACGGCATCGGAGTTCGCCGTCGGCGTCGAGGACTACGTGGTCTCCGTGAAAGCCATCGAGCCCGCCGGCGACGCGATGCTGGTCACGACGACCGAGACGTTCGATGCCCTCCTCGACGAAGGGGGCAGTCCGCTGGACGAGCCTGAGGCACGCAAGATCGAGTACGAGTACACGGTCGTCCAGGCCGACGGCGGCTGGGTCATCGACGATCTCGACGACCTCGCCGACTGAGCGTGGCCGATAGCGCCACCCCGCGCGCGAGGGACGCGCGCTTCGTCCTCACCTGCATCGGCATCGGCCTGCTCGCCGGCCTCCTGTCGGGTCTGTTCGGCGTCGGCGGGGGGACGGTCATCGTGCCGCTGCTCGTGCTCGTGCTCGGCTTCGACCAGCGCCTGGCGGCGGGCACGTCGCTCGCCGCGATCGTTCCGACTGCGACCGTCGGCGTGATCTCCTACGCCGTGCACGACTCCGTCGCCTGGATCCCGGCGCTGCTGCTCGCGGCCGGAGCGGTGGTCGGCGCCCAGGTCGGGACGTGGCTGCTGCCGCGGCTGTCCCAGACGCTCCTGCGGTGGATCTTCGTCGGGTTCCTCGTCTTCGTGATCGTGAGCCTCTTCATCGTGGTGCCCTCGCGCGATGCGGAACTCGAGCTCACGCTGCTGTCGGGTGCCGGGCTCGTCGCGCTGGGCGTCGTGACCGGCATCACCGCCGGACTGATCGGCGTGGGCGGCGGCATCATCGTGGTTCCCGCGCTCATGCTGCTGTTCGGCACCAGTGATCTGGTCGCGAAGGGCACGTCGCTGCTGATGATGATCCCGACCGCCGTCTCGGGCACGATCGGCAACGTGCGGCGTCGCAACGTCGACCTGGTCTCCGCGGCGCTCATCGGCGGCGCAGCCTGCACCACGACCGCCCTGGGTGCCTGGATCGCGACGATCGTCGACCCGCTCGTCGGGAACATCCTCTTCGCGGCGTTCCTCGTCGTGATCGCCGTGCAGATGGCGCTGCGCGCGCTGCGCGGCCGGGGGCGTTGAGGTCGCCCGCCGGGAGTCCGCAACCCGCTCGGTAGGATGGCCTGGTGCCAGTGAACCCCGAGATCGTCGGCAGGGAATTCCCCCCGACGGCCCCCTACCTCGTCGGCCGCGAGAAGGTGCGCGAGTTCGCCCGCGCCGTCTTCGCCACCGACCCGCAGCACACCGACCCCGAAGCGGCGCAGGCGCTCGGATACCCGGATGTCGTGGCGCCGCCGACCTTCGCGATGGTCGTTCAAGACCTCACGCTGCAGCAGCTGCTCGCCGAGCCCGACTCGGGCATCGTCCTGCAGAACGTGCTGCACGCCGAGCAGCGCTTCCGCTACACCCGGCACATCGTCGCCGGCGACGAGCTGACTGCGCGCCTGTCGGTCACGGGCATCCGCACCCTCGGCGGCAACGCCATGGTCACGAGCGACGCGGAGATCACGGATGCCGAGGGCGGCCACGTCGTCACGGCGACGTCCGTGCTGCTCGTCGGGGAGGGCGACAAGTGAGCGCGCTGCAGATCGCCGTCGGAGACATCGTCGCCGAGCGCACGGTCCATCTGACCCGGGAGTCGCTCGTGCGCTATGCCGGGGCATCCGGCGACTTCAATCCCATCCACTACCGCGACGACGTGGCCGCATCCGTCGGGCTGCCCGGAGTGCTGGCTCACGGCATGCTCACGATGGGCCTCGCGGTCGAGACGATCGTGCCGTGGCTGGGCGACGCCGGTCGCATCGTCGAGTACGGCGTGCGTTTCACGCGGCCCGTGGTCGTCGACGCCGAGGCCGGCGCCGACGTGACCATCGTCGCGAATGCCGCCGTCGTCGACGACGAGGGTGCGCGCATCGACCTCACCGTGACGTCCGGCGGCTCGACCGTGCTGGGCAAGGCGCAGGTGCGCGTCCGCACGGCATGACCGAGGTCACTCCCGTCCCGCTCGCCGAGCTGACGACGCTGCGCACCGGCGGCGCGCCGGCGCGGATGTTCGAAGCGTCGACCACCGACGAGCTCGTGTCGGTCCTGCGCGAGGTGTGGGCGGGCGACGACCCGTGGTTCGTTCTCGGCGGCGGCTCCAACCTGTTCGTCGGCGACGAGCCCCTCGACGGCACCGTCGTGCGCATCCTCACGCAGGGCATCGAGCGGAGGCCCTCGCCCCGTGCGGGATACACCCGTCTGCGCGTGCAGGCCGGACACGATTGGGACGCGCTCGTCGCCCATGCGGTGGCCGAAGGCTTCGCCGGAATCGAGGCGATGTCGGGCATCCCCGGCACCGTCGGCGCAGCCCCGGTGCAGAACATCGGGGCGTACGGGCAGGAGATCGTCCAGACGCTGGTGGAGGTCGACCTGATCGACGAGTCCACGGGTGAGGTCTCGACGGTGCCGGCATCCGAACTCGGACTCGGCTTCCGCACCTCGGTGCTCAAGCACCACTACGGTTCGGCGCCCGCGCGGCGTGCCGTGATCCTGTCGGTGACGCTGGAACTGGCCGAGGTCGGCCACGACGAGCGGCCGATCGCCGGCGAGCAGCTCCGCACGGCGCTGGGTCTCGCGCCCGATGACGCGGTGTCCGTCGCGTGGGTGCGCGACCACGTCCTGACCACCCGCGCCCGCAAGGGCATGGTGCTCGACGACCACGATCCCGACACCTACAGCGCCGGATCCTTCTTCCAGAACGCGATCGTGTCGGCCTCCTTCGCTCGCACGCTCCCTTCGGAGTGCCCGCGGTGGCCCGTCGCGCCCGACCTCGACCCGGTGCTCGTCATCCCGCTCGCGGCGTTCGACGGCTACGTGCCCCCGCCTGCGGCGGCGGAATCCGACGTCAAGGTGAGCGCGGCCTGGCTCATCGAGCACAGCGGCCTGCGCAAGGGCTTTAAGCTGCCGCGCTCGCGCGCGGCGCTGTCGAGCAAGCACGCCCTCGCGATCACCAATCGCGGGGGAGCAAAGGCAGCCGAGCTCGCCGAGCTCGCGCGGTACATCCAGGGGCGCGTGCAGGCCGAGTTCGGCCTGGTGCTCCAGCCCGAGCCGGTTCTCATCGGGGTCGAGCTCTAGCGCTTCGCCGGAACACTCGGACCCGGCGTCTTCGCCGGGGTCGCTTCAGGCCGGATTCAGGTCGGATGGGCCACGATGGACCCATGCGCGTGCTGGTGGTCGACGACGAGGTGCGTCTGGCCGACGGCCTGCGACGCGGACTCGAGGCCGAGGGATTCTCGGTGGACGTCGCGCACAACGGCGTGGACGGGCTGTGGCTCGCGCGCGAGAACGAGTACGCGGTGATCCTGCTCGACGTCATGCTGCCGGGGATGAGCGGATACTCCGTGTGCCGGGCGCTGCGCGACGAGGAGAACTGGACGCCGGTCATCATGCTCACGGCCAAGGACGGCGTGTGGGACCAGGTGGAAGGGCTCGACACCGGCGCCGACGACTACCTCACCAAGCCCTTCTCGTTCGCGGTGCTGCTCGCCCGGCTGCGCGCGCTGACGCGCCGCGGCTCGACGCCGCGCCCAGTGGCGCTCGCCGTCGGCGACCTGGTGCTCGACCCCGTCTCGCGCGACGTGTCGCGCGGTGGCACCCGGATCGACCTCACCGCGCGCGAGTTCGCCGTGCTCGCGTTCCTCATGCGACGCGCGGGCGAGGTCGTGTCGAAGGCGCAGATCATCGAGGCGGTGTGGGACTTCTCGTTCGACGGCGATCCGAACATCGTCGAGGTGTACATCGGGCATCTGCGTGCCAAGGTGGACCGCCCTTTCGGACGCGCGTCCATCCGCACCGTGCGCGGGGCGGGCTACAGGATCGGCGACGATGACTGAGCCCAGACGCCGGCTCGGCATCCGGGCACGGATCACCTCCGTGGCCGTCGCCGTCGTGGCGATCGCGCTCATCGCCGGTGCTGTGGGCTTCTGGTTGACCCTGCGCGGCTCCCTCCTCGGGCAGCTGGAGGTCGCCGCACGCCAGGACGCGACCGCCTGGGCCGAGCAGGTGGACGATGCCGGCGTGGAGTCGCTCCCCGACGTCGACGACGACCGCTTCTGGCAGGTGATCGACCGTGACACCGGCGGCGTGATCGCGGCGAGCGACATCGCCGAGGATCTCGGTCCGCTCGCCGACCGCGAAGGGGCCGCCCCGGGTGCGATCGACATCCCGGGTGAGGGCGTCTTCGTCATCTCCGCGGACGCGGAGGGCGGCGACTGGGTCGTCGTCGCCGGTCGCAGCACCGCGGATTCCGACGCGACGCTCGCGTCGGTGGCGACGCTTCTCGCGGTGTCGGTCCCGCTCATCATTCTGGTGGTGGGCTTCACGACATGGATCGCGGTCGGCCGTGCGCTCGCCCCCGTCGACCGGCTCCGTGCCCAGGTCGACGCGGTGACGGCCAGCGACCTCTCGCGTCGAGTCGACGATCCGCACACGACCGACGAGGTCGGCCGGCTGGCCCGGACCATGAACGGCATGCTGGCCCGGCTCGAGACCGCGCAGCGGAGCCAGCGGCGATTCATCTCGGATGCCTCGCACGAGCTCAAGTCGCCGCTCGCGGTGCTGCGTCAGTACGCCGAGGTGGCGCTCGCCCATCCCGAGCGGGTCTCGCCGCGGCTGCTCGCCGACACGGTGCTCGGCGAGGGTGCGAGGCTGGAGCGGCTCGTGCAGGGCATGCTGGTGCTCGCGAAGGCCGACGAGAACGCGCTCGTGCTCGACGCGGTCGAGGTCGACCTCGACGACGTCCTCTTCGCGGAGGCGCAGCGCGTGCGCGCCACCACCGCCGTCGAGGTGGACGGGTCGGGCATCCGACCGGTCCGTGCGCGCGCCGACGCCGGGCTCGTGGCCCAGGCGGTCCGCAACCTCGTCGACAACGCCGTCCGTCACGCCTCGGGTCGCGTCGCGCTGTCGACGGCGCAAGCCGACGGGATGGCGGTCGTCGTGGTCGAGGACGACGGCCCCGGCGTGCCGCCCGACCAGCGGGAGCGCGTCTGGGAGCGGTTCGTGCGGCTCGACGAAGCGCGGTCGCGGGATGCCGGCGGCAGCGGGCTCGGGCTCGCGATCGTCGCTGAGATCGCGCGGGCGCACGGGGGGAGCGTGCGACTGGACGACGCCGCACTCGGCGGCGCGCGGTTCACGCTGAGCCTGCCGGAGTGATCTTCGCGGGCTTCAGGCTGGCTTCAGCATCGATTCGCGAGAGTGGAGTCCTACCCAGGAGGACACCATGCGAAAGAGTGCCATCATCATCACGTCCGCGGCGGTCGTCGCGTCGCTGGCCGGCGGGGCAGCGGCGTTCGCAGCGAACACGACGCCCCAGGCGCCGCTCGCCTCCACCGTGGCGGCGAACCCCAGCGAGACCCCTTCGGTCGCCCCGACGCCCGGCTCCGGCGCCCTCGGCGTCGCGTCGGGGAACCCCACCGACCTCGACGCGGCCATCGCGGCCGCACTCGAGGAGGTCGGCCCGGGAACGGTCGTCGAAGCGGACATCGACGATGACCGCGACCACGCGTACGAGATCGACATCCGGCTGGACGCCGGCGGCTTCGCCGAGGTCTACGTCGACGCCGACCTCAAGGTCGTGGCGGTCAACCCCGACGACGCGGACGGCTCATCCGATGACGCGTCGGACGACGGCTCGTCCGACGACGATGCGGTGACGGATGAGGCGACCCGGCAGAAGGCCGCCGATGCCGCCCTCGCGCACGTCGGAACCGGAACCGTCACCAGCGTCGAGTTCAGCGACGACGCGGACCACGTCTACGAGGTCGAGATCGACCTCGGCAACGGCGACGATGCCGACGTCGAACTCGACGCGGACTTCGCCGTCGTGAAGGTCGACTGACTCTCCCCAGAGAATCCCCCCAGAACCGCCCGCCGCCTCCCCATGCGGCGGGCGGTTCCATGTTGCGGGCGCTCACTGGCGGGCGGCGAGTTGCCGGTCTTGGTGGGGACAACGGGTGCAGATCCGCCACCAGTGGCAACTCGTCGGGTTGCGGCGCGGAACCGCGCCGCAACAGCGGGGTGAGTCGGTCTACGAGGCGAAGAGCTGCTGCAGGCGCTGGACACCCTCGAGCAGGGCATCGTCGCCGAGCGCGTACGACAGGCGCAGGTATCCACTCGGACCGAACGCCTCGCCCGGCACCACCGCGACCTCGGCCTCTTCGAGCATCAGGTCGGCGAGCTCGAGCGTGGTCGTGGGGGTCTTGCCCCGCCACTCGCGGCCGAGCAGCCCGCGCACATCGGGGTAGGCGTAGAACGCACCGAGGGGATTGGGCACCGTGACGCCCTCGATCTTCGACAGCTCGGAGACGATCGTGCGGCGCCGGCGGTCGAACGCGAGCCGCATCTGCTCGGCTTCGCTCTGCGGGCCGGACAGCGCAGCGAGCGCCGCGCGCTGGGCGATGTTGTTGACGTTGCTGCACAGGTGGGACTGCAGGTTCGCGGCCACCTTGATCGCGTCCTTCGGTCCGACCATCCACCCGAGCCGCCAGCCGGTCATGGCGTAGGTCTTCGCCACGCCGTTCACGAGGATCGTCTGGGCCGCGGCATCCGGAACCGCCTCCACGATCGAGACGGCGCGCACGCCCTCGTAGACGAGGTTCTGGTAGATCTCATCGGAGATGATCCAGATGCCGTGCTCGACGGCCCACTCGCCGATCGCGCGCGTCTCTTCGGAGGTGTAGACCGCGCCCGTGGGGTTGGACGGCGACACGAAGACGAGCGCCGTCGTCTTGTCGGTGCGCGCCGCCTCGAGCTGGTCGACGGTGACCTTGTAGTCCTGCTCCGCCGGCGCGAAGACCTCGACCGGAACGCCGTCGGCGAGGGCGATCGCCTCGGGGTAGGTCGTCCAGTACGGCGCGGGCAGCAGCACCTCGTCGCCCGGGTTCACCACGGCCTGGAACGCCTGGTAGACCGCCTGCTTGCCGCCATTGGTGACGATGATCTGCGACGCGTCGACCTCCAGGCCGGAGTCCCGCAGCGTCTTGGCCGCGATCGCCTCGCGCAGCACCGGGAGTCCGGCGGCGGGCGTGTAGCGGAAGTTCGCCGGGTCGCGCAGCGACTCGGCGGCGGCGTCCACGATGAACTGCGGCGTCGCGAAGTCCGGTTCGCCCGCCGCGTACGAGATCACGGGGCGGCCGGCGGCCTGAAGCGCCTTCGCCTTGGCATCGACCTTGAGGGTCGCGGACTCGGCGATGGCGGAGAGCTTGCGGGAGAGCGGGGCGCGGTCTGTCACGCCTACGAGCGTAGTGCGAGAGGGGCCCGTGCACTGTCCGGAATCCGTAGGCCGCGCGACAGTCCGTGGCCGGTGAGCATCCACCGAATGGGGGATGCCTCCTCCTGCGGATGACCGCTGGGGAAGACTCGCCGCCGCCGAGAGGCTGGGAGCATGAGAACTCCAGCGGTGCAGGTGCGGAACCTGCGGAAGAGCTACGACGGCCGTACGGTCGTCGACGACGTGAGCTTCGACATCGCGCGCGGCGAGACGTTCGCCCTCCTCGGACCCAACGGCGCCGGAAAGTCGACGACCGTCGAGATCCTCGAGGGATACCGTCGCCGCGACGACGGCGAGGTGAGCGTGCTCGGGGTCGACCCGGCGCACGGCGGCCTCGAGTGGAAGGCGCGACTCGGGATCGTGCTGCAGACCTGCGGCCAGAGCGGGCTGCTCACGGTTCGCGAGCAGCTGCGGCAGTATGCCGGCTTCTACCCCGACGCACGCGACGTGGACGAGGTCATCGCGGCCGTCGGTCTCGAGGCCCAGGCGAAGCTGCGCACCTCGAAGCTGTCCGGTGGACAGCAGCGTCGGGTCGACGTCGCGATGGGCATCATCGGCCGGCCGGAGCTGCTGTTCCTCGACGAGCCCACGACGGGCTTCGATCCCGAGGCGCGACGGGAGTTCTGGGAGCTGATCAGGGGGCTCAAGGCGGAGGGGACGACGATTCTTCTCACGACCCACTACCTCGACGAGGCGGCGCAGCTCGCCGACCGGGTGGCGGTCATCGCCGACGGCCGGCTCCAGGCGGTCGGACCCGTCGAGACGTTCGGCGGCTTGGAGGCACGCGTGCCGCTGGTCCGGTGGTACGAGGACGGCGCGCCGCGCGAGGAGCGCGCGGCCGCACCCCTCGCGTTCGTCAGCGAGCTCAGCACGAGGCTGGGCGGCGAGCCGGAGCGACTCGAGATCGTGCGGCCGAGTCTCGAGGACATCTATCTGGAACTCGTCGCGAGCGCCTCGGCCCTCGCGGCCGAGCAGGCGAAGGAGACGGTGCGATGAGCACGACGGCGATGACCACGACGGCGACGAGCACAAGGACGGTCCGGGTGCCCGGAAGGATGGCGACCGGTCTGTGGCGCGCGCGGTTCGAGGTGAAGCAGTACTTCCGCTCGGGCGACACCCTGTTCTTCACCTTCCTGTTCCCGGTCTTCATGCTGGGGCTGTTCAGCGTCGCCTTCGGCGCCGACGGAGATGTGCAGATGGCGCCCGGTGTGCCGGCGCTGCCCATGGCGCAGCTCTACCTGCCGGGGATGATGGCGGCCGGGCTCCTGCTGTCGGGCTTCCAGAACCTCGCGATCGACATCGCCCTGGAGCGGGCGGACGGCACCCTCAAGCGTCTCGGCGGGTCGCCCCTGTCGCCGGTGAGCTACTTCCTCGGAAAGATCGCCCAGGTGCTGGTCACAGGCGTCCTTCAGGCGGCGCTGCTGCTCGCGGTGGCAGGGATCGCCCTCGGCGTGCCGCTGCCCACCGAGCCGTCGCAGTGGCTCACGTTCGCGTGGGTGTTCGTGTTCGGCATCGCCACGTCGGCGCTGCTCGGGATCGCCCTGTCGTCCTTGCCGCGCACGGCGAAGAGCGCGACGGCGGTCGTGATTCCGGTCGGACTCGTCCTGCAGTTCATCTCCGGCGTCTACCTCATGTTCTGGCAGCTGCCGGAGTGGCTGCAGAACGTCGCGTCGCTGTTCCCGCTCAAGTGGATGGCGCAGGGGATGCGCGCCGTGTTCCTCCCCGAGGAGTATGCGGCGCTGGAGCAGGGCGGTGAGTGGAACCTGGCCGGGGTGGCCGCGGCGCTGGGGATCTGGCTCGTCCTGGGGCTGATCCTGTCGCTCGTCACCTTCCGGTGGATCCGCCGCAGCGCGTAGCCTCACGGGAGGACGGGAGGGTCGATGCTGCAGAAGCGCTGGTGGGACATCGCGGTCGTCGCCGGATCGGCGTCGATCGCGATGGCCATCGCATTCGGCCTCGGACCCGGAGGCGCGGCCGAGCGCGCGATCGCCTTTGCGGCGATCGCGGCGTTCGCCCTGGCGTACTTCCTGATCGCGCGACCGGCGATCGGGGCCCCGTCGACGATCCGGTTCACGACGTTCTTGACGACCACGGCCGTCATCCTGGCGGTCGGGACTGCGGCGACCGAATTCCTCGCGACCCTGCAGGTGCTCGCGTACCCGCTGGCGTGGGTGCTCGGCGACACGCGCCGTCGTGGGGTCATCGGGTCGGCCGTGATCGCCCTCGCGGTGATGATCGGCTACACCTCCGGCGGGGGCTTCAGCGTCGGCGCGTTCGTGGCCGGCTTGACGACCGCCGGCTTCTCGTTCGCGTTCGCCACCGCGTTCGGCCTCTGGATCTCGGGCATCGCCGAATACGGCGAGGAACGGGCACGACTGCTCGATGAGCTGACGGCGGCGCAGGCCGAGGTGCGGGCCCTGAGCCATGAGCACGGCGCCGCCGAGGAGCGGGAGCGCCTGGCGCGCGACATCCACGACACGCTCGCTCAGAGTCTGGCGGGGCTCGTGATCCTCGCGGAGCGCGCGGGGCGGCAGTCGCGGGAGGGAACAGCGGATGCCGCGGCCGCGACGCTCGCGACAGTCGAGCAGGTGGCCCGGGATGCACTCGCCGAGGCGCGCGCCCTCGTGGCCCGCACCGCCGCCGTGCCCGACGAGACAGCCCTCGGCGGGTCGATCGAGCGGCTCGCGGAGCGCTTCCGTGCCCAGACCGGTGCCGCGATCGAGGTGCGGATCGACACGACGGCCGAGGGGCTGGACCGCGACCGCCAGGTGGTCCTGCTCCGCTGCGTGCAGGAGGGGCTGTCGAACGTCGCCCGGCACGCGCACGCGGAGAACGTCACCGTGGCGGTGCGCGCAGACGGCGGCAGCGCGACGCTGGAGATCTCCGATGACGGGCGCGGTTTCGATCCGGCGGCGACCGGGGCGGGCTTCGGCATCGACGGGATGGGCGACCGCGTCGCGCTCGCGGGCGGCACGTTCGAAGTGGACTCCTCGCCGGGCGCCGGCACCACCGTCCGCGTGCGGCTTCCGCTCGACGTCCGGGAGGGGCCGGTCGAGCAGTCCCGCAGCGAGGTGACGCCGTGATCCGCCTCCTCATCGCCGACGACCACCCCGTCGTGCGGGCCGGGCTGGCGGGGCTCCTGTCGGACGAGCCCGGGTTCGAGGTCGTGGCCGAAGCATCCGACGGCGATGAGGCCGTCGTGCTCGCGCGGGCGACGTCGCCCGACGTCGTGCTCATGGACCTGCGGATGCCGCGGGTCGACGGCGTCACGGCCACCGCACGCATCGTCGGAGGGGAAGCCGGCACGCCGGCGCCCCGCGTGCTGATCCTCACGACCTACGAGTCGGACGACCAGATCCTCGCCGCGATCGAAGCCGGCGCCTCGGGCTACCTTCTGAAGGCCGCGCCGCAGGCCGAGATCGTCGCGGGCATCCGCTCGGTAGCGGCCGGGCAGTCGGCGCTCTCGCCCCAGGTCGCGGTCCGCCTGGTGGAGCGCATGCGGCGACCCGACCCCGATGCGGTGGCGCTCACGGCGCGGGAGCTCGACGTCCTGCGGCTCGTGGCGACGGGCCACAGCAACAAACAGGTCGCCGTCGCCCTGGGGATCGGCGAGTCGACGGTCAAGACGCACCTGCTGAAGGTCTTCGACAAGCTCGGCGTCGCCGACCGCACGCGGGCCGTCACCCTCGCCATGGAGCGGGGTCTCCTCCGCTGATGCGCTGCCGCCCGCGGGTCGTTGAGCGAGCGAAGCGAGACGAAACGCGCCCCCCGGACGGCAACGCCCGCCCTGCGGCCGACGCGTTTCGTCTCGTCGCTTCGCTCCTCGCTCAACGACCCGGATGGCGACCCCGCCCCCCGGGTCGTTGAGCGAGCGAAGCGAGACGAAACGCGAACGACGAATGCCGCGGGTCCATCGACCCGCGGCATCCGTCGTCCTGAATCAGTTGAACTGGTTCATCGTGTTGTGCTGACCGCCCGCCTTCAGGGCCGCGTCGCCGGCGAAGTACTCCTTGTGGTTGTCGCCGATGTCGCTTCCCGCCATGTTCTGGTGCTTCACCGTGGCGATGCCCTCGCGGATCTCGCGACGCTGGACGCCCTTCACGTACGCGAGCATGCCCTCTTCGCCGAAGTAGCCCTTGGCCAGGCTGTCGGTCGAGAGTGCGGCCGTGTGGTACGTCGGCAGCGTGATGAGGTGGTGGAAGATACCGGCGCGCGCGGAGCCGTCGCGCTGGAACGTGCGGATCCGCTCGTCGGCCAGTCGTGCCAGCTCGGAGTCGTCGTACTCGACGCTCATGAGGTCGGCGCGGTCGTAGGCCGAGACATCCGCTCCCTGCTCGACGAGCGCGTCGTACGCCTGCTGGCGGAAGCTGAGCGTCCAGTTGAACGACGGGCTGTTGTTGTAGACCAGCTTGGCGTTCGGGATCTCCTTGCGGATGGCGTCGACCATGCCGGCGATCTGCTCGACGTGCGGCTTCTCGGTCTCGATCCACAGGAGGTCGGCGCCGTTGCGCAGCGACGTGATGCAGTCGAGCACCACGCGCTTCTCGCCGGTGCCCGGGCGGAACTGGTACAGGTTGCTGGCGAGGCGCTTCGGCCGCAGCAGCCTGCCCTCGCGGCGGATGACCACATCGCCGTCGCTGAGTTCGGACTCCGAGATCTCCTCGACGTCGAGGAACGCGTTGTACTGGTCGCCGAGATCGCCGGGCCGGCTCGAGACCGCCAGCTTCTGGGTGAGCCCCGCGCCGAGCGAGTCGGTGCGGGCGACGATGATGCCGTTGTCGATGCCCAGCTCGAGGAACGCGTACCGCACCGCGTTGATCTTGGCGAGGAAGTCCTCGTGCGGAACGGTGACCTTGCCGTCCTGGTGCCCGCACTGCTTCTCGTCCGAGACCTGGTTCTCGATCTGGATGGCGCAGGCGCCCGCCTCGATCATCTTCTTGGCGAGCAGGTACGTGGCCTCGGGGTTGCCGAAGCCGGCGTCGATGTCGGCGATGATCGGCACCACGTGGGTCTCGTAGCTGTCGATCTGCGACTGGATGAACTCGACGGCGGTCTCGTCGCCGGCGCGGCGCGCGTCGTCCAGCTGCGTGAAGAGCAGATCGAGCTCACGCGCGTCGGCCTGACGGAGGAAGGTGTACAGCTCCTCGATGAGCGCCGGCACCGACGTCTTCTCATGCATCGACTGGTCGGGGAGCGGGCCGAACTCCGAGCGGAGTGCGGCGACCATCCAGCCCGACAGGTACAGGTAGCGCTTGTTCGTGCTCTTGAGGTGCTTCTTGATCGAGATGAGCTTCTGCTGTCCGATGAAGCCGTGCCAGACGCCGAGCGACTGCGTGTACACCGACGAGTCGGCGTCGTACTCGGCCATGTCGCGGCGCATGATGTCGGCCGTGTACTGGGCGATCTCGAGCCCGGTCCGGAACCGGTTCTGCGCCCGCATCCGGGCGACGTGCTCGGGGTTGATCGCATCCCAGCCGGAGCCGTGCTGCTCCTTGAGGGCTGCGACTGCCTCGATGTCGTCGTGGTAAGTGGTCATCTTCGTTTCCCTTGCGGTCGTGTGGGTCGGCTGATGGGAGCCGGATCAGGAGGGGTCAGTCGTCTCGACGAGGTGGCGCGAGTACGCCGGCAGCGTGAGGAACGCCGGGAAGTCGGCCCCGAGGGCGACCTCGCGGAACACATCCGCCGCGTCGTCGAACCGGTCGCCGTCGTGCCGCTCGACCTCGCCGAGCACTCGCGCGATGAGACCCTCGACGTACTCGCGCGTGATCGCGGTGCCGTCGTCGGTGACTCGGTCCTGGTGGATCCACTGCCACACCTGCGACCGCGAGATCTCGGCGGTGGCGGCATCCTCCATCAGGTTGTCGATCGCGACGGCCCCGAGCCCCCGCAGCCAGGCCTCGATGTAGCGGATGGCGACCGACACGTTGCCGTACACGCCCGCCGTGGTGACCGGGCGACCGATGTGCACGTCGATCAGGTCGGCGGCCGCGACCTGCACCTCGGGGCGCTGCCGGTCGAGCTGATTCGGACGCTCGCCCAGCACCGCGTCGAACTCGGCCCGCGCGACGGGGATCAGGTCGGGGTGGGCCACCCACGTGCCGTCGAAGCCGTCGCCGGCCTCGCGCTTCTTGTCGGCGGCGACCTTCTCGAACGCCGTCGCCGTCACCTCGGGGTCGCGCCGGTTGGGGATGAAGGCGCTCATGCCGCCGATGGCGAAGGCTCCGCGCTTGTGGCAGGTCTGCACGAGCAGCTCGGTGTAGGCCCGCATGAAGGGCACCGTCATGGTGACCTCGCTGCGGTCGGGCAGCACGAAGCGGGCGCCCCGTCCGCGGTAGTTCTTGATGATCGAGAAGATGTAGTCCCAGCGGCCGGCGTTGAGGCCCGCGCAGTGGTCGCGCAGTTCGAAGAGGATCTCCTCCATCTCGAAGGCCGCGGGCAGCGTCTCGATCAGCACCGTCGCGCGGATCGTTCCATGCGGAATGCCGACGTACTGCTCGCTGAACGTGAACACGTCGTCCCACAGCTTCGCCTCTTCGCTCGACTCGAGCTTGGCGATGTAGAAGTACGGGCCGCGGCCGTTCGCGATCAGCTGCTGCGCGTTGTGGAAGAAGTACAGACCGAAGTCCACCAGCGAGCCCGAGGCGGCCATCGTGCGCCCGGTGCGGTCGGTGAAGCGGATGTGCTGCTCGGGCAGGTGCCACCCGCGCGGACGCATGACGATGGTCGGCGTCTCCGTCGCGGTGACCTCGTAGCGCTTCCCCTCCGGGCTCGTGAACTCCAGCTCACCGCGGATCGCGTCGCGCAGGCTCAGCTGACCCTCGACGACGTTCTTCCATGTGGGGCTCGTCGCGTCCTCCTGATCGGCGAGCCAGACCTTGGCGCCGGAGTTCAGAGCGTTGATCGTCATCTTGGGATCGGTCGGACCCGTGATCTCGACGCGGCGGTCCTCGAGTCCGGGACCTGCGCCGGCGACGCGCCAGTCGGCGTCCTCGCGGATGTGACGCGTGTCGTCGCGGAACTGCGGGTCGTGCCCGTTGCCGACCTGGAAGCGGCGGCGCATGCGGTCGGCCAGCCGGTCGTGACGGCGGGAGCCGAAGCGGTGGTGCAACTCGGTGAGGAACACGAGGGCCTCGGGGGTGAGGATCTCGTCGTACCGGGGGAGCAGGCGGCCGGCGACCTCGATCGACGGATCGTGGAGCTGGGTGGGGATGGGGCCGGTGCGCGTACGCATCGGGGTGGCGGTTGCAGGTGTCATGTCCCTGTCTTCCTGTGAACGAGCGTGAAGGTGATGGAGGGATGCTGCGCCCCAGCGTGTGCGCCGGGTCGAGGCATCCCGCGATCCGCGTTCTGGATCTGCCGTCGAAGTTCGTGACACCACTCTGCAGTGAAGTTCGCCCCCGCAACCTACGAAACCAGGTGTGAACTTTCGCCGTATTTCTGCTTTCGTGACAGAATCGGGCCATGACGACCTCGTTCACCCGCGATCCGATCGCAGAAGTCGCCGACGATGGGGAGGTGGACTCCCTCACGATCGGCCGCCGCATCCGGCAGCTGCGCACCGACCGCGGCATGACGCTCGAAGAGCTCGCCGCCGCCGTCGACCGGGCGCCGAGCCAGCTGTCGATGATCGAGAACGGCCGGCGCGAGCCCAAGCTCACCCTGCTGCAGGCGATCGCCCGCGCGCTCGGCTCATCGCTCGACGCGATCCTCGAGTCCGAGCCGCTCGATGAGCGCGCGACCCTCGAGATCTCCCTCGAGCGGGCGATGCGCGGCCAGACGTTCCAGGCGCTCGGCATCCCACCCTTCCGCATCGGCAAGACGATCCCCGACGAAGCGCTCAAAGCGATGCTGGCCCTCCAGTCCGAGATCGAGAGACTGCGCGACGAGCGGGCGGCGACACCCGAGGAGGCGCGGCGGGCGAACCTGGCGCTGCGTCGCCTCATGCGCACCCAGAACAACTACTTCGTGGAACTCGAAGGGCACGCGCGTGCGGTCCTCGAGGCGGTCGACCACCCGGGCGGCCCGCTCACGCAGCGCACCGCGTCCGACATCGCCGCGCACCTCGGCTTCACGCTGCATTACGTCCCCGACCTGCCTCAGACCACGCGCAGCGTCGCCGACATCAAGAACGGCCGGCTCTACCTCTCGAGCAGGCTGACCGCCAAGGGCGATCCGCGCACCGCGGTGCTGCAGGCGCTGTCGAGCCGCATCCTCGGCCACCGCGAGCCCACGTCGTACGCCGAGTTCCTGCGTCAGCGCGTCGAGACGAACTACCTCACGGGCGCTCTGCTCATCCCCGAGCAGCACGTCGTGCCGTTCCTTCAGGAGGCCAAGAAAGACCGCGCGATCTCGATCGAAGACCTCCGAGACGCCTACTCGGTCTCGTACGAGACGGCCGCGCACCGCTTCACGAACCTGGCGACCGTGCACCTGGGCATCCCGGTGCACTTCCTCAAGGTCCACGAGTCGGGGACCATCACCAAGGCGTACGAGAACGACGACGTCAACTTCCCGACCGACCGCCTCGGCTCGATCGAGGGTCAGATGTGCTGCCGCAAGTGGACCTCGCGCGCCGTCTTCGACGTCGACGACCATTTCAACCCGTACTACCAGTACACCGACACCGGAAACGGCACGTACTGGTGCACGGCCCGCGTCGAGCAGTCCAGCGAGGGCGCGCACTCGGTGAGCGTCGGGGTGCGGTTCGACGACACGAAGTGGTTTCTCGGTCGGGACACCCCGAACCGCGGTGTCTCGACGCACTCGGTGGAAGCCTGCTGCCGGCGCGCGCCCGCGGAGCTCGAGGCGACGTGGCGCGACAACTCGTGGCCCAATGTCCGCACGCCGCGGACGCTGCTCGCGACTCTGCCGACCGGGGCGTTCCCGGGCGTCGACACGACCGACGTCTACGAGTTCCTCGAGGCCCACGCCCCCCGCTGACCCGCCGTCCCCTTCGGGTGAGAAGCGGGTGAGAGAGCGGATGCCGGGGTTCCGCCAATACCTGTCGAGTGTTAGGTTTTCCGAACCGACGGCTCCGCCCGACGGAGCCGCTTTCGATGAGGAGAGCGCGATGAAGCGATGGCTGAGCACGGCGACCGTGGCAGGGCTGATCGCCGCCGGAGTCGCCTTCGCCGCCCCGGCGGCAGCGACCGGCGGGCCCGGTCACGGCAGGCCCGGCAACGAGACCCTGCAGCGGTACGCGGAAGACACCTGGGCGTCGCTCGATGCGATGACCGACGAGACGACGGGCCTGCCGTCGGACAACATCACCGGAGACCTGGCGACCGCGGGCGCGTACACGTCGCCGACGAACATCGGCGGCTACCTGTGGTCGACCGTCACGGCGCGCGACCTCGGGATCATCTCGAAGGGCGAGGCCCGCGACCGCATGGCGACGACCCTCGACACCCTGGTCGGCCTCGAGCGCAACGACGCGAGCGGCATGTTCTACAACTGGTACGACCCCGCCACCGGCGTGAAGCTCACGACGTGGCCGGACTCCGGCGACGCCGTGCACCCGTTCCTCAGCACCGTCGACAACGGCTGGCTCGCGGCATCCCTCCGCATCGTCCGCGAGGCCGAGCCGAGCCTCTCGGACGAGGCCGACGCGCTGTACGACTCCATGGACTTCTCGGCGTTCTTCAACCCCGAGGGCGCGCCCGGCCTGCCCGCGGGGACGAACCGCGGCGGATTCTGGGAGGCGCCGCCTCCGGACTGCAGCGTCGAGGCGCCGATGTACAACGGCTCGGGCGAGACGGCCTTCTACACGTGCCACCACTACGACACCACGGTGAGCGAGAGCCGCATCGCGACGTACCTCGGCATCGCGAACGGCCAGATCCCGCCGACCGCGCTCTACGGCACGCATCGCACGATGCCTCCCGGCTGCGATTGGGCGTGGCAGGAGCAGCTGCCGACCGGCACCTACCGCACCTACCAGGGCTTCGAGGTCTGGGAGGGCGTGTACACGTACGCCGGCATGAGCTTCGTGCCGAGCTGGGGCGGCAGCATGTTCGAGGCGCTGATGCCCGACCTGCTCGTTCCCGAGACGAAGTGGGGACCCCGGTCCTGGCGCGTGAACCATCCGATCACCGTCGCGGTGCAGAAGCACCACGGCCTCGAGGACGCCGGCTACGGCGCGTGGGGCTTCTCGCCGGCCAGCAACCCGTTCGGGGGCTACGCCGAGTACGGCGTCGATCTCGCGGGCATGCGCTCCGACGGCTACATGTCCGACGCCGAGAAGACCGACGTCGACATCGACCGACCCGGCTGCACCGAAGGCACCAACCCGGATCCGGAGTTCGGCGACGGGGTCGTAACGCCGCACGCGAGCTTCCTCGGCCTGCCGTACGACCGCGCCGGAGTGCTCGAGAACCTCGCGCACCTCGAAGCCGATCTCGGCGCGTATGGTCCCGGGGGCTTCTACGACGCGGTGGCCGTCGGCAGCGGCACGGTCGCCGAGCGCTACCTGTCGCTCGACCAGTCGATGATCATGGCCGCGATCGGCAACGAGCTGACCGGCGATACCCTGAAGCGGTACTTCGTCGACAAAGAGATGGAGAAGCGACTGCGTCCGGCCATGAAGGCGCAGGTCTTCAGCTCGGAGGAGAAAGCGCGCGAGTGAGCAGCGAAGCCGCCGAGACCGCGGCCGGGACATCTGAATCGGATGCCCCGGCCCGCGGTGCGCGCGCACGCCGAGGCAGCTACGCGAAGGGCCAGGCACGGCGTCAGGCGATCGTCGACGAGGCGCTCGTCGTCTTCGGGCGCAGCGGCTACCACAGCGGATCGCTTCGCGAGATCGCCAAGCGCGTCGGCCTCACCCCGACCGGCCTCATGCACCACTTCGCCAACAAGGAGGAGCTCTTCACAGAGGTGCTCCGCCAGCGCGACGAGAAGATCCGCGCCGCCGCCGGCGATCCCGCCGAGCACACGCTGATCGAGCAGGCGACGAAGGTCGTCGCCTACAACCAGGAGTCGCGCGGTCTCACGTCGCTCTACGCGACGGTGTCGGCCGAGGCGACCGACTCCGAGCACCCGGCCCACGAGGAGTTCGCGCGCCGGTACCGCGAGGGCGCCGACGGTGCGACGCCGATCCTCGTGGCCGCGCAGGCGGACGGCGAGGTGCGGGACGACATCGACCCGGCGCTCGCCGCCCGGCTGATCAGCGCGGTGATGGACGGCATCCAGCAGCAGTGGCTGCTCGACGATACCGTCGACATGAACGCCCTGTTCGCAGAGTTCGTGCGCGGCTACCTGCTCCCGCCGTCCGGCCGCTGAGCGACGCGTTTCGTCTCGCTTCGCTCGCTCAACGACCGGGGGCCGGGGTGCACGCGTTTCGTCTCGCTGCGCTCGCTCAACGACCGGGGCCGGGGTGCGGAGCGACCGAGACGAAACGCGCCCCCCTACCGCAGGGCGTTCGCGCGGGCGACCTCTCCCAGCCACGCGAGGCTCGGCTTGGGCCGCCGCTCGAACGTCTCGCGGTCCCATGCGATGAGCCCGAAGGTCGGCCGGTAGCTGCCCCACTCGTAGTTGTCGAGCAGGCTCCAGTGAAGGTATCCCCGCACGTCCACCCCCTCGGCGATGCACGCGTGCACGGCCTCGAGCGCACCGCGCGTGTAGTCGATCCGCCGCGGGTCGTCGGCGGTCGCCATGCCGTTCTCGGTGATGTAGACCGGCACGCCCGCGCGCGCCCACGCGTTGCGGATGCCGTCACCCACCGCCGGCGGGTAGTACTCCCACCCGGTGAGCGTGCGCTCGGCGTCGTCGGGGATCGGAAGCGGCCCGTCGGGGCCGATCTTGGTGCGCGTGTACGCCTGCACGCCGACCCAGTCGTCGCCGTCGGCAGCGTCGAGGAAGACGTCCTCACGCGAGGCGCCGTACTCGGCCGCCACGGCCTCGCCGCCCTCCACCGCCTGGTACGCCTGGGTCGCCACCGACCACCCCGCCCGACCGCCCGCGCCACGGACGAGCTCGACCGCGCGCTTGTGCGCGTCGACCAGTCGATCGGTGACTTCGGGCACGCCCGGCGGGAGCCCGATCGACGGGAATCCGACCTCCGGATCGGCGAGCACCGACACCATGTTCGGCTCGTTGATCGTGCAGACGAGGTCGACGTCCTCCAGCACCGGCAGGGCGGCCTCGACGTACCGGGCGAAGCGGTCGGCCGCGGCATCCGAGTGCCACCCTCCCTCACGCGCGAACCACACCGGATTCGTGAAGTGATGCAGGGTGATCATCGGCTGCAGATCGAGCGCGCGCGCCGTCGCCACCATCCGGCGGTAGTGGTCGATCGCGGCCCGCGAGACGAAGCCGGCCTCGGGCTCGATGCGCGCCCACTCGATGCTGAAGCGGTACGTGTCGAGCCCGGCGTCGGCGAGCAGCGCCATGTCCTCGCCGTAGCGGTGGTAGCTGTCGGCCGCGTCACCGGACGGGGTCTCGACCGGAGCGCCGGCAAGGTGCCCCCACTCGCGCTGCCACCAGTCCGAGTTGACGTTGCCGCCCTCGATCTGGTGCGCCGCGGTCGACGCGCCCCACAGGAAGCCTTCGGGGAAGTCCATCGTCTGATGGTCCTTTCTGTCGGAGGAGCGGATGCCGCGGCATCCGCTCCACGTCATTTGATGCCGGTGAGCGCGATGCCCTGCACGAAGTAGCGCTGCAGGAAGACGAACAGGGTCAGCATCGGCACCACGACGACGACCGCGCCCGCCATCATGAGCCCGTAGCGGGCCGCGTTCTGACTGACCGAATAGAGGGCGAGGGCGACGGGCAGGGTGTACATGTCCTCCGTCGTGGCGACCACCAGCGGCCACAGGAAGTTGTTCCAGCTCGCGAGGAACGTGAGGATCGTCAGCGTCGCGATCGCCGGACCGCACATCGGCATGATGACGCGCAGGAAGATCCGCCACTCGCTCGCGCCGTCGATGCGCGCGGCCTCGATCAGCTCGTCGGGGAGGCTCAGCATGAACTGCCGCATCAGGAACACGCCGAGCGGCGAGATGAGGAACGGCAGGATGAGGCCCGGATACGAGTTGACGAGGCCCAGGTTCGCGACGAGCACGAACAGCGGGACGAACGTCACGACGCCGGGCACCATGAGCGTGCCGATGACGAGCACGAACAGCAGCTTCTTGCCGCGGAACTGCAGCTTCGCCAGCGCGTAGCCGATCATCGAGCAGAACACGATGTTGCCGAGGGTCACGAAGACGGCCACGACGATGCTGTTGATGAAGAAGGTCGTGAAGTCCAGCCGGCCGAACAGCGTCTCGTAGTTCTCGAGGGTCGGCTGCTGCGGCAGGAAGCCCGTCGGGTTCCGGCGGATCTCGGCGTCCGTCTTGAACGAGCCCAGGATCATCCAGACGAACGGCATGATCATCACGATCAAGCCGACCGTGAGCACGATGTAGAGCCACCAGCGGGTGGGCTCGCCGCGCCGGCGGCGGCCAGCCGGGTGGGACTCGGGCTCGACGACGTCGGTGTCGGTGACCGACGACGACGCGAGCACGGGCCCGAGGCGCTCGGGGATCCCGCCCGGCTCGTCCGCGGCGCGCGGGGGAGGCGTGATGGTCATGTCAGTCCCTCCTTCCGAGGAACCGGAACTGGATGAGCGACAGCACGACGATCGCCAGGAACAGCACGTAGCTCGCGGCGGACGCGTAGGCGTAGTTGCCGAAGCCGAACTGGTCGTACGTGTACATCGCGGTCGACAGGGTGGCATCGAGCGGCCCGCCCTGCGTCATCACGTACGGCTCCTCGAAGAACTGCAGGAACCCGATGCCCGTGATGACGGCGGCGAAGAGGATCGCCGGGCGCATGGCCGGAATCGTGATGTTCCAGAAGCGCTGCCACGCGTTGGCGCCGTCGACCATCGCGGCCTCGTGATGCTCCCGCGGCACGCCCTGCAGCGCGGCGAGGAAGATCACCATGAGCGTGCCGATGTTGCGCCAGACCGCCATCGCGATGAGCGACGGCAGCGCCAGCGCCGTGGACTGCAGCCAGTCCGGACCCTGGATGCCGAAGAGGCCCAGGAACCCGTTGAGCAGGCCGTCCGGCTGCAGGATGAACCGCCACACGATCGCGATGGCGACGATGCTCGTGACCACGGGGGCGTAGTACCCGACGCGGTACACGGTGCGGATCCGGCGGATGCCCTTGTCGAGCGCGAGCGCGACCGCCAGTGCGAGGGCGATGGTGAGGGGGACCGCCACGATCACGAACGTGAACGTGTTGACGAGGGAGTGGATGAACCGCGGATCCTGGAATAGCCGGATGTAGTTGTCGAACCCGACGAAGTTCACTTGGAACGGCGTCTGCAGGTCGCGGGTCGTCATGTCGGTGAAGCTCATGAGGAGCGAGCCGACGATCGGCCCGGCCATGAACACCACGAAGAGGATGACGAACGGCGCGGCGAACAGCCACGCGGTGCGCGTCATGCGGCGTTCCCGCCGCGACGCCTTCGCACGGGGTGCGGGGCGCCGCGGCGGAGCCGCGGAGGCGATGGAGGTCATCGGAGGTCGCTTACTGACCCGTGCCGATCGAGGACGCCTGCTGCTGGATCGTGGCGATGGCGTCGGCCGGCGTCGTGTCGCCGCGCGTCGCCTTCTCCAGCTCCTGGTCGATCACGGCCGACACCTGCGCCCACGTGGCGATCGCCGGCGGCGCCTTGGAGTCCTGCAGCTGCTCGCCGAAGACGCTCAGGTAGGGGTCGTCGCTGAAGGTCGGGTCGTCCCACGCCTCCTGCACGCTGGGCAGGTCGGTCGAGATCTCGTACCACGAGAGCTGCGTCTCGGGCTGGCTCAGCCAGCGCACGAACTTCCACGACGCGTCGCGGTTCTCGGTGTCCTCGAATACGGCGAGGTTGCCACCGCCGGTGAAGCTCGTGCGGCTGTCGGCGCCCGGCACCATGGCCACCCCGAACTTGTCGGCGAAGTCCTCGCCGCCCTGGTCGAGGAGCAGTCCGACGTGGAACGGCCCGCTGTAGAACGCGCCGACCTCGCCGTTGATGAACGCCTGCTCGATCTCGCCGCCCTCGAGGCGCCGCGGCTCGGCGATGCCCTCCGTGAAGAAGCTCGTGTAGAAGGCGAACGCCTCCTCCCACTCGGGGGTGTCGAAGGTGAACTCCGTGCCGTCCTCGTTGAGGATGTCGCCGCCCTGCTGCCAGGCGAGAGGGGTCACGTACTGCCATGAGTCGAACCCGCCGGGAGGAAGCGATACGCCCCACTCGGCTCCGGCCTCCTGGAGGCCCTGCGTGAAGGCGGAGTACTCCTCCCACGTCTCGGGCGGCTCGAGGCCGGCCTGCTCGGCGAGGTCGGTGCGGTAGTAGAGCACGCGGGTGTCGACGTACCACGGCACGCCGTACGCGACCTCGTCGACGACGGCGGTCTCCCACGAGCCCTCGAAGAACGACGACTCGTCGACGAGGTCCTCGGGAGTGGGCTCGAACGCCCCGGTGGCGGCGAACTCGCCCACCCAGGTCGTGCCGAGCATCGTGACGTCCGGCGTCTCGCCGCCGGCGATCGCGGTGGCGATGCGGTCGTGCGCGCTCTCCCACGGCACGGCGGTCACCTCGATCTGGACGTCGGGGTTCTCCTCCTCGAACTGGGCGGCGAGCTCATCGAGCACTTCGCCCTCGTTGCCCATGGCCCATACCTCGACGGTGCCCTCGGCGGGGGAGTCATCGATGGCTTCGCCGCCACCGCCCTCTCCGCCTCCGCCGGTGGGACCGTCGCTGCGTCCGCAGCCGGCGAGCACGAGCGCTCCCACGAGAGCAACCGCACCTGCAGCGGCCCAGCGAGAGCTTCTGCGTGTGAATGATCTGTTCATCGGTCTGACGCCTCCATCGGTCGTCGCCGCCTCCGTGGCGGCCCTGCCTCGGCTGTGATCGCGACGCGGGGCGTCGCGGTCCCCGACTGTACGCCTAAAACCTGACACATGAAAGGTATTGGCGGATGAGAATCACCTCATCGACGGCAGGATGCCGCTCCCCGGCGCGCCCGCCAATGACCTGGCGCCACCCCTGTCGACGTGCTAGTCGGCAAGGGTGGTGGGGGTGTGGTGCCAACGGGACAGCGCCTGGTGCGCGTCAGTGGCGGCCGGCCACGAAGTCGGCGACGTGCGCCGGCCAGGCCGTGCCTTCGCCTGATCCGGACGCCTCGAGCCGGTCCGCCGTCCGATAGGCGGCGTAGATCGCGTTGACGGCGAGCCAGCGCAGGGGCTCCGGCTCCCACTTCTTCGCGCGGTGGCCGACCCAGGGCAGCCGGACCAGGTCGGTGTCGCGCCTGAGCACGAGGTCGGCCAGCGTCCGGCCGGCGAGGTTCGTCGCGGTGACGCCGGTGCCGACGTAGCCGCCCGCCCAGCCCAGGCCGGTCGCCGGGTCATGGCCGACGGTGGCGGCCCAGTCGCGCGGCACGCCGAGCACGCCCGCCCAGGCGTGAGCGATCGGCACGTCCGAGGCATCCGGGAAGAACTCCCGCAGCAGCGCCGTCAGCGACGCGATCGTGCGCTCCTGCGTCGAGCCGTCCGTGTCGACGTGCGAGGCGTAGCGGTACGGCACGCCCCGGCCGCCGAAGGCGATGCGGCCATCGGCGGTGCGCTGCGCGTACATGTACACGTGGGCGAAGTCGCCGAGGGTCTCGCGCCCGTCCCAGCCGATCGAGGCCCAGGTCGCCGCGGGAAGCGGCTCGGTCACGATCATCGACGAGTTCATCGGCAGCCACGTGCGGTGCTCGCCGCGCAGGTCGGCGGTGAATCCCTCCGTGGCTCGCAGCACGTGCGTCGCGCGAACCGTGCCCCGCTCGGTCACGGCCCTGCCCGGGGCGATCTCCGTCACGTGCGTCTGTTCGTAGATCGTCGCGCCCGCACGCTCGACCGCGGCGGCGAGCCCGGCGACGAGTTTGGCCGGGTGCACGCGCGCGCAGTGCGGATGCCAGGCGGCCCCGAGGGCGCCGTCGATCGCGATTCGGGATGCCGCGGCCGAGGCATCCAGCTCCTCCACGTCGGTGTGCGGCCACGCCTGCTCGTCCGCCACCGCCGCGCGGAGCCGCGCGAGCTGCGACGGCGTGCGGGCCACGCCGAACTCGCCGCCCTTGACGATGTCGGCGTCGATGCCCTCGCGGCCGGCGACGGCGATGACCTCGTCGACCGTCTCGTTGAGGGCGCGCTGCTGGGCGATCGCCGCGTCGCGGCCGTGGGATGCCGCATACCGGTCGCGCCCGCCGGTGACCGTGTTCGTCAGCCAGCCGCCGTTGCGGCCGGAGGCGCCGAACCCGGCGAACCGCTGCTCGAGCACCGCCACCCGCAGATCGGGCTGGAGGGTCTTGAGGTAGTACGCGGTCCACAGGCCGGTGTAGCCGCCGCCGACGATCGCCACGTCGACGTCGAGGTCGCCGTCCAGCGCCGGGCGCGGCGTGGGCGTGCCGCCGAGCTGCCGCCACCACCACGAGACGTCTCCGTTGGGCACGCGTGCATCCGCCATGCGTCCATCCTTCCGCGGCGGCGGGAGGTGGCGCCCGGCCGATCCGTCCGGACCTGGGACCTCGGCGGGGCACCGCGTTTCGTCTCGCTTCGCTCGCTCAACGACCCGGGGTGGGTGTTTCGTCTCGGGTCGTTGAGCGAGGGAGCGCAGCGACCGAGACGAAACGCGTTTCCGGTGGGAGGGGCGTTTCGTCTCGCTTCGCTCGCTCAGCGACCCGGGGTGTCGAGGGCGCGGAGGGCCGCCCACAGCTCGGCGCGGGTCGCGAACGACGACAGATCGCGACCGAGCACCCGCTCGGCCAGGGCCAGACGCGTGCGCACGGTGTGCCGGTGCACGCCGAGAGAGCGAGCGGATGCCTCGTGCGAGCAGTCGTTGTCGAGCCAGGTGTGCAGCGTCTCCACGAGGCGCGTGCCCTCGCCGGCGTCATGGGCGGCGAGGGGGGCGAGCTCGGCGCGTGCGAGAGCGCGGGCCTCGTCGGTCAGCGCCGAGAGCACGCCCGAGCGGGCGACGTCGGCGAACATCGTGACCGGGCCCACGCCGCGGTCGCGCGCGACACGCGCCTGACCGACCGCAGCCGCGAAGCCGTCGTAGCCGGCGGGATCCGACATCCCGATCCGCACGCCGAACCGCTCCGCGAGTTCGACGACCGGGCCGTGCTCGCCGGCCGGCACGACGAGCACCAGTCCATCGTCGCCTCGGCCGAAGAAGAGCGATCCGCGCCGCTCGTCGACTCGGAGCTCGAGCACCTCGGCGATCGCGTCGACGCGCGAGGCCGAGGCATCCGTCACCGCCACCTGGATCGGCGCGGCCGGCAGCGGTCCCCACACCTCTCGCGCGATGCGGCGCGCCAGCCCCGGGTCGTCGGTGAGAAGGGTGTGCAGGAGACCCGCGCGCAGCGCCCCGCGGGCACGGCCGAGGCCCTGCTGCTGTTCCAGGGCGAGACCCGCCATCGCGATGACCGAGGTCACCACGCCGCGCCCCTCCTGGTCGAGGTCGCCGGCCGCGATGGCGATCACTCCCCGCAGATGTCCGCCGCGGCCCAGCGTCTGCAGCGTGAACGGCGTCTCACCGATGCGCAAGGACGACCCGGCGCGCGCCCCGCGGTTGAGCACTCCGGTGACCTCGTGCCTCAGCCCGGCCGCGGTCGCGGCGTCGAGCGCGTCGAATGGATGCTCGCGCGACAGCTCGCCGGCGGCGTCGAACATCCCCACCCACGTGTCGAGCTGCTTCGCGAGTTCGGCGACGGTCGCGCCCAGGCCGTCCGGGCGCAGCGCGGCGAGCGCGATCGCCCGCTGCGCCGCGAGCGCCCAGCTGCGGCGGGCATACGCCTGCGCGGCGATGGCCTCGGCGTTCGCGCGCGCCACGGCGATGAACGGTGTGCGGTACGGGACCTCGAACAGCGGCATGCCCTCGTCGCGACACGCTTCCGCGAGTGCCGGCGGCAGACCTTCCTGCACCACCTCGGTGCCGAATCCGAGCCCGACCACGCCGCGGGCGGCGAGCCGGTGCACGTAGGCGCGGTACAGACCGACGTCGTCGCCCGCCTGGGTGAACTGAGTGCCCGTCGTGAGCAGCACGAGGCCCTCCGAGAGGAACGGGGTCGGGTCCGACAGGTCGGAGCTGTGCACCCACCGCACGGCACGGTCGAGAGCCCCGGGATCGAGGCGGTCGTCGACGGCGAGCGACAGGTGCAGGTCGCCGCGCGTGAGGAGGGCGCGCAGCGTCGGGGTGTCGGCGGGAGCGTTCATGGTCCTCCGGGGTGTACCACCTGTACAGCGGGCTAGGGAGAATGTACAGCGAGGAAGGTGCGGGCGCGCGAAGCCAGCGCCTACGCTCGCGTCCATGATCACCGTTGCCACCATGCCTCTGGGCGGTCCGTCCCTGCCGCAGGAGCGGCGCCTGGTCACCGCCATCCCGGGTCCGCGCTCGCAGGAGCTCCTCGACCGCAAGGCGTCCGCTGTCGCCGCCGGCGTCGGCCACACCGCACCGGTCCACGCCGTGGCGGCCGGTGGCGGGGTGATCGTCGACGCCGACGGCAACTCGCTCATCGATCTCGGCTCGGGCATCGCGGTCACGTCGATCGGCAACGCGCATCCCAAGGTCGTCGCCGCCGTCCAGGAGCAGGTCGCGCAGTTCACCCACACGTGCTTCATGGTCGCGCCCTACGAGTCGTACGTCGGCGTCGCGGAGGCGCTCAACCGCGTCACCCCCGGCGATCACGGCAAGAAGAGCGCCCTGTTCAACTCCGGCGCCGAGGCCGTCGAGAACGCGGTCAAGATCGCCCGCAAATTCACCGGGAAGCAGGCGGTCGTCGCCTTCGACCACGGGTACCACGGCCGCACCAACCTCACCATGGCGCTCACCGCCAAGTCGATGCCCTACAAGAGCGGCTTCGGTCCATTCGCCTCCGAGGTCTACCGCGCCCCGCTGTCGTACCCGTACCGCGACGGACTGAGTGGAGCGGATGCCGCGAAGAAGGCCATCTCGGTCATCGAGAAGCAGGTCGGCGCCGACAACCTGGCTGCCGTCATCATCGAGCCGATCCAGGGCGAGGGCGGCTTCATCGTCCCCGCGGACGGCTTCCTGCCGGCACTGGTCGAGTGGTGCCGCGCCAACGGCGTGGTGTTCATCGCCGACGAGATCCAGACCGGCTTCGCACGGACCGGCGAGATGTTCGCGAGCGATGTCTTCGGCATCGTTCCCGACTTGATCACGACCGCCAAGGGCATCGCGGGGGGCATGCCCTTGGCGGCCGTGACCGGCCGGGCCGAGATCATGGACGCCTCGCACGCGGGCGGCCTCGGCGGCACCTACGGGGGCAACCCGGTGGCCTGCGCTGCCGCGCTCGCCGCGATCGACGTCTTCGAGAACGAGGGCATGGTCGAGCGCGCCCGTGAGATCGGAGTTCTCCTGAAGGGCAGGCTCGAGGCGCTGCAGGCTTCCGACGCCCGCGTCGGCGACGTGCGCGGTCACGGTGCGATGATCGCCGCCGAGTTCGTCGACGCCGAGACGGGCGAGCCGGATGCCGCGCTCACCGCCGCCGTCGCGAAGGCGTGCATCGCCGAGGGCGTGATCGTGCTGACGTGCGGCACGTACGGGAACGTGATCCGCTTCCTGCCGCCGCTGTCCACCACCGACGATCTGCTCAACGAGGGCCTCGACGTGGTCGCCGCCGCGCTCGCGGCCCACTGAGGCGCTCCGTCTCGCTTCCCGGATCGATGACCGGAAGCCAGGCGAAGCCTGCCTCACCGAACGAAGTGAAGTCGCGCGAGTACGCGCGCACTGACGAAGGAGTCCCCATGACCGAGATCACGCGCGACGTCGTCATCGTCGGCGCCGGCGCCGCCGGCCTGACCGCGGCTAACGAGCTCAAGAAGGCGGGACTCTCCGTCGTCGTGCTGGAGGCGCGCGACCGCGTGGGCGGGCGGCTGTGGACCGACGTGGTCGACGGCGCGATGCTCGAGATCGGCGGCCAGTGGGTCTCGCCCGACCAGGAGGCGCTGAAGGAGACGATCGCCGAGCTCGGGCTCGAGACGTACAGCCGCTACCGCGAGGGCGACTCGGTGTACGTCGACCGGGACGGTGACCTCACCCGGTTCACGGGCGAGATCTTCCCCGTGCCGCCCGCGACCGAGAAGGTCATGGTCGAGCTGATCGAGAAGCTCGATGCGATGGTCGCCGAGATCGACCCCGACCGTCCGTGGGAGCACCCCGACGCCGAGGCCCTCGACCGCGTCTCGTTCGAAGCGTGGCTCGAGCAGCAGACCGACGACCAGGAGGCACGCGACAACATCGCTCTCTTCATCGCCGGCGCGATGCTGACCAAGCCCGCATACGCCTTCTCGGCGCTGCAGGCGCTGCTGATGGCCGCGAGCGCCGGGAGCTTCTCGAACCTCGTGGACGCCGACTACATCCTCGACGAGCGCGTCGTCGGCGGGCTGCAGCAGGTGCCGCTCCTGCTCGCGGAGCGCCTCGGCGACGACGTCGTGCTCGGCCAGCCGGTCATCGAGGTGCACACCGACGGCGACGGCGTCACGATCGTCACGGACGGCGGCGTCACCGTGCGCGCGCGGTTCGTGATCCTCGCGCACGCCCCGATCCTCTACCCGTGGATCGAGTTCGACCCGCCGCTCCCCAGGCTGAAGCAGCAGATGCACCAGCACCTCTCGATGGGCTTCGTGATCAAGGTGCACGCCGTATACGACCGCCCGTTCTGGCGCGAGCAGGGCCTCTCCGGCACCGCGTTCAGCCCGTACGAGATCGCGCACGAGGCCTACGACAACACCAATCACGGCGACGAGCGCGGCACGCTCGTCGGGTTCGTCTCCGACCGCAACGCCGACGACCTCTTCCGCGTCTCGGCGGAGGAGCGGAAGGCCCGCATCCTCGAGTCGCTGTCGCACTACTACGGCCCCGAGGCGCTGAACCCGACCGTCTACTTCGAGAGCGACTGGGGTGCCGAGGAGTGGACGCGGGGCGCGTACGCCGCGAGCTTCGACCTCGGCGGCCTCGCCCGCTACGGCGCCGACCTGCGCACGCCCGTCGGACCCATCCACTTCGCCTGCAGCGACATGGCAGGCGCCGGATATCAGCACGTCGACGGCGCGATCCGCATGGGTCGCCTGGTCGCCGCGAACATCGTCGAGGAGACACGCGCATGAGCTCGCGCATCGTCGTGGGATACACCGCGACCGACGCCGGGGCAGACGCCCTGGCTCTCGGTGCACGCCTGGCCCTGGCATCCGATTCCTCCCTCCATGTCGTCGTCGTCCTCCCCGGCGAGGAGCGCAGCGTGATCACGCCGCCCGACGCCGGCTACGACCGGTACCTCCGTGAGCAGGCCGAGACGTGGCTGAAGGATGCCGCGGCCACCGTGCCCGAATCGGTGCGCCTGCGCACCCACGTCCGCTTCGGCGAGTCCTTCGCCGCCGGGCTCGTCGACACCGCCCACGACGTCGGGGCATCGCACATCGTCGTCGGCGCCGCCAACGGCGGCCGGCGGGGCCGCCACCGCCTCGGGACGGTCGCCAGCGAGCTGCTGCACTCGGCCGACGTGCCGGTGGTGCTCGCACCCGAGGGTGCGCGCCGCATCGACCCTCTCAGCGGGATCACGCGCATCACCGCCGCGATCGGACTGCGTCCCGGCGCTGATCTGCTGCTCGAGGAGAGCGTGGCGCTGGCGTCGTCCACCGGGGCGGAGCTGCGTGTCGTCTCGCTGGTCGCCATCGACCTGCCCGCGGGCATCGCCGGCAACGAGTCGGCCGCGTCGCACGCCGACGAGGTCTTCGTCCACGTCCGCCGCGCCCTGCCGAAGGGGATCGACGCCGAGGCCGTGGTCGGACTCGGAGACAGCGTCGAGGACGCCGTCGCGCATCTCAGCTGGGAGCCCGGAGAGATCGCGGTGGTCGGCTCGAGCCGACTCGCGCGGCCCCGCCGACTGTTCCTCGGGTCGACCGCGGCGAAGATGCTGCACGAGCTGCCCGTTCCCATGATCGTCGTGCCCCGCACGCGCAAGAAGAAGGGCGAGAGGTCATGACCGACACCCGCGGAACCGAGACCGTGAGCGGCGAGCCGGTCACCGGCACGCTGTCGAAGAAGGGCCTGAGCGCCGGCACGGTCGGCATGGTCGGCGCCGTCGTCATCGGCATCTCGACCATCGCACCCGCCTACACGCTCACCGCCTCGCTGGGCCCCACGGTTTCGGAGGTCGGCTTCCAGGTGCCGGCGATCATCATCGTGGGCTTCCTGCCGATGCTGCTCGTCGCGCTCGGCTACCGCGAGCTCAACCGCCTCATGCCCGACTCCGGCACGTCGTTCACGTGGGGTGTGCGCGCGTTCGGGCCGTGGATCGGCTGGATGACCGGCTGGGGACTCGTCGCGGCCACCGTGATCGTGCTCTCGAACCTCGCGGGCATCGCCGTCGAGTTCCTGTTCCTGCTCATCGACCAGATGGCGGGCAGCCCGGGCACGATCGCGGAGCTCGCCTTCAACCCCTTCATCAACGTCGCGGTCTGCCTGCTCTTCATGGCCGGTGCGACGGTCGTCTCGTACCGCGACCTGCAGACGACCCAGAAGCTGCAGTACTTCCTGGTCGGCTTCCAGGTGCTCGTGCTGCTGCTCTTCTCGGTGGCAGCGCTCGTGCACGTGGCCAACGGCACGGCGTTCGATGCCAGCCCGGTCGAGCTCTCGTGGTTCAACCCGTTCGCCGTCGGCGACTTCGGCGCGGTCGTCGCCGGTCTGTCCCTCTCGATCTTCATCTTCTGGGGCTGGGACGTCGTCCTCACGATGAACGAGGAGACGAAGAACCCCGAGAAGACCCCGGGTCGTGCCGCCACCGTCACGGTGCTGATCGTCGCCGGCCTCTACCTGCTCATCTCGATCTCGCTTCTCGCCTTCGCGGGTGTCGGCACGGGCGAACTCGGCCTCGGCAACGAGGAGATCCAGGGGAACGTCTTCTTCTACCTCTCCGACCCGGTGCTCGGGCCCCTCGCCTTCCTGGTGTCCCTGGCCGTGCTGACCAGCTCGGCCGCGTCCCTGCAGTCGACGGCCGTCGGTCCCGCGCGGACGCTCCTCGCGATGGGGCACTACAAGGCACTGCCCGACAGCTTCGCCCGGGTGAGCCCGCGGTTCTTCACGCCGGGCTACGCGACGATCGTGTCGGCCGTGGTGGCGTCGGTGTTCTACGCCGTGATGCGGTTCCTCAGTGAGAACGTGCTGTGGGACACCATCACCGCGCTCGGCATGATGATCTGCTTCTACTACGGTCTGACCGCGTTCGCCTGCGTCTGGTACTTCCGCAAGCAGTGGTTCGACAGCATCCGCCTGTTCTTCTTCACTTTCCTGTTCCCGCTCGTCGGCGGCGTCATCCTGGCCGTGCTGTTCGTCATCACGCTCGTCGACAGCATGGACCCCGACTACGGCAGTGGATCGAACGTGGCCGGTGTCGGCCTGGTGTTCATCCTCGGTGTCACGATCATCCTCGCCGGTGTGGTCATCATGGTCTGGCAAGCGATCAAACGTCCGGCATTCTTCCGCGGTCAGACACTCGGAATGGATGCGCCGGAAAGCCTTCGACGTAAGCGCCGCTGAGCGGCAGACTGTGACCACCCACCCGATCGGAGAGAACACCATGAGTGAGTACGCCGTCGTCAACCCCGCCACGGGCGAGACCCTGGCCACCTACCCGACGATCACCGACGACGCCCTCGAGGCGGTCATCGCCGGAGCGGATGCCGCGTTCCGCACGTGGCGGACCACACCCGTGGCCGAACGCGCCGCACGCATCCGCAAGGTCGCCGAGCTGCACCGCGAGCGCCGCGACGAGCTCGCCGCGATCATCGTGCGCGAGATGGGCAAGCCGCTGGAGGCCGCCCTCGGCGAGGTCGACTTCGCCGCCGACATCACCGAGTACTACGCCGACCACGTCGACAAGATCACGGGCGACCAGCCGATCGACATCGACGGCGAGGGCACCGCGGTCATCCGCCGTTCGGCGCTCGGGCCGCTCCTCGGCATCATGCCGTGGAACTTCCCCTACTACCAGGTCGCCCGGTTCGCTGCGCCGAACATCGTGATCGGCAACACGATCATCCTGAAGCACGCCGGTCAGTGCCCCGAGTCCGCCGCCGCGATCGAGAAGATGTACGCGGATGCCGGACTCGGCGACGGCGTGTACACCAACGTCTACGCGTCCAACGAGCAGGCAGCCACGATCATCGCCGATCGCCGCGTGCAGGGCGTCTCGGTCACGGGATCGGAGCGCGCAGGCGCGGCGGTCGCGGAGGTCGCGGGCCGCAACCTCAAGAAGGTCGCGCTCGAACTGGGCGGATCCGACCCGTTCATCCTGCTCTCGACCGACGATCTCGAAGGCGCCGTCCAGGCGGCCGTCGATGCGCGCCTCGACAACACGGGCCAGTCGTGCAACGCCGCCAAGCGGTTCATCGTCGTCGACGGGCTCTACGACGAGTTCCTCGAGAAGTTCACGGCGAAGATGACCGAGGCGAAGGTCGGCGACCCGTTCGCCGAAGACACCGTCCTCGGTCCGCTTTCCTCGCTCACCGCGGCCGAGCGCCTGGCCGAGCAGGTCGACAAGGCGGTCGCCCAGGGTGCGACCCTGGTCGCCGGCGGCTCCCGCGACGGCGCGTTCTACCCGGGCACGGTCCTCACCGACGTCACCCCCGACATGGACGCGTACGGCGAGGAGTTCTTCGGGCCGGTCGGCATCGTCTACAAGGTCGCGGACGAGGACGAGGCGGTGAAGATCGCGAACGACACGAGCTTCGGTCTCGGCTCGTACGTCTTCACCACGGACGAGGACCAGGCCGCCCGCGTCGCCGACAAGATCGACGCCGGCATGGTCTACGTCAACGTCGTCCTCGCGGACGAGCCCGGCCTGCCCTTCGGCGGCGTGAAGCGCTCCGGCACGTCGCGCGAGATGGGCCTGCTGGCGGCGGACGAGTTCGTGAACAAGAAGCTCATCCGCATCGGAGCCTGACGCCTCCCGCGCCCGTCGCGCGTTTCGTCTCGCTTCGCTCGCTCAACGACCCGCACCTCCGGGTCGTTGAGCGAGGAGCGAAGCGACGAGACGAAACGCGTCGGGTGTCGGTGCGCGCCGGTACGGTCCGACGATGGCGTTCACCTACATCGTCCGGTGCGCGGACGGCACGTTCTACGTCGGCAGCACGCTCGACCTGGGCCGTCGGATTGACCAGCACAACGGGGGCATGGGCAGCGCCTACACCCGACGCCGGCTGCCGGTCACGCTCGTATGGAGTGGTGAGTTCTCGTCGGTCGCGGACGCGTTCGGGTGGGAGAAGCGCATCCAGGGGTGGAGCCATGCGAAGCGCGAGGCGTTCATCGACGGGGGGCTCGATGCGGTCCGCGGGTGGAGTGCCCGCACTCGGAGCTCTCCGTAGGGAGACGCGTTTCGTCTCGCTTCGCTCGCTCAACGACCGGTACCTGCGGGTCGTTGAGCGAGGAGCGAAGCGACGAGACGAAACGCGTTCCCGTGCGAGGAGCGTTTCGTCTCGCTTCGCTCGCTCAACGACCCGCACCTCTGTGCCCGGCACCACCGGGATCGCGTTTCGTCTCGCTCCGCTCGCTCAGCCGGCGGCGGCGCGGGCCTCGGCCAGCGCCTCCTCGGCCCACTGCACCTGCTGCGGCGTGCCCCAGCGGGTCGCGGCATCCCGGGCCTTCTCGAACTCCGCCACGGCGTCGCCGACCCGCCCGGCGTCGAGATGCGACCACCCGGCGTTGTTGTGCAGCGACACCGTCCACCGCAGCGTGCGGGGATCGGTCGTGCCCTCGAGCACGTCGAGCGCCCGCGCCGTCCACTCAGCGGCGTGATTCACGTCGGCGATCGCCAGCATGTGCAGCGCGTCAACCCGCAGGAAGGTGAGATCGGCGGCGGCTGCGGCATCCGCGGCGAGTTCGAACAGCCCGATCGCAGCGCCGGGATCCCCGGCGGTGCTGCGCAGCCGTCCGCGCTCGAGTGCTACCCGCACGGCCGCTTCGGGAGACGTGACGGGGGTCGTGCTGAGGATCGCCTCGGCCTCGGAGAAGCGCTCCTGAAGGCCCAGCGCGCGGGCCACCTGCGTGGCGAGCTCCGCGCGGGTCGAGGCATCCGTCTCGGCCTCCGCGGCAGTGCGGAGGCGCGTCTCCGATCCGACCGGGTCGCTGAAGTCCCACAGCTCGTCGAGCACCGCCTGCGAGAGGGTCATGAGCGCATGTTAGACCCGGCGCCGGGGGTGTCGGCCAGGGGTTGTGCGCGAGAGGATGGTGTCATGGCTGACACACCGGACCCCGTCGTCGCGCTCACCGAAGAGCAGTGCTGGGCGCGTCTGCGGACGCAGGAGCTCGGCAGGCTCGTGACCCACGTCGGCGACGTGCTCGACATCTTCCCCGTGAACTACATCGTCGACGACGAGACCCTGCTTTTCCGCACCGCGCAGGGCAGCAAGCTGTTCGAGCTGACCGTGAACGACGAGGTGCTGTTCGAGGTCGACGACCACACCGACACCGATGCCTGGAGCGTCATCGTGCGCGGCCGGGCGCACGCGCTCGACTCGTCCGAGGAGGTGCAGCGCGCCGACGGGCTGGGGCTGCGCCCGTGGATCCCGACGCTCAAGTACACCTACGTCCGCGTCGAGCCCACGTCGCTCTCGGGGCGTGCGTTCGAGCGTTCGCCGGAACCCGACCGCTACGGCGTGCAGCAGTACTGACGATTCGCGGGGCTCTTGACCATGCCGTACACTGGAGCGTGCAGTTGAAGTCTGCATTCTTTCGCCGTGCCCGTCGTCGGTGCGGCTCCCTTTCGCTCAGGTGTCGGGGGAGAACGCGGGCAAACGAGGTCTCCGGACTTCTAGGGCGGTAGCTCAATTGGCAGAGCAGCGGTCTCCAAAACCGCAGGTTGCAGGTTCGATTCCTGTCCGCCCTGCGCGTCAGCGCAACGTCGACAAGACAAAGTCGGCGGTTGACTACACAGTGAGCCGGCCCACGCCGGCGCACGGAAGGTAATCAGGTGGCATCGATGGTTCAGGACGAGCCGACGGGCGAGGTCGTCCCCGCGGGCGGCGCACCCCGCGAGAAGAAGCCCAACGTCTTCGCGCGGATCGCCATGTTCATCCGTCAGGTCTTCGCCGAGCTCCGCAAGGTCGTCACTCCGACGCGCCAGGAGCTGCTGAAGTACACGGCGGTCGTGCTCGGGTTCGTCGTCATCATGATGGCGATCGTCTACGGTCTCGACGTGCTGTTCGTGTGGATCACGGCGTACGTCTTCGGAGTGCCGGGCGCATCCTGAGCCGCCTGAAGGCCCCGAACAAGCTGAGGGGTCCCGCGGATGGGGATTCAACCCACCGCAGAAGGAACGGAAGAGAACGCAGTGTCTGAAAGATTCTTCGACGACGCCGACTGGGCGACGGCGGCCGAGCAGTCCTCCGAGGACGACGAAGCCCAGGAGGGCAACGTCCTCGCACAGGAGGACGCGGCCAACACCCCCGCCGAGCACGTCGCGATCCACATCGTGGACGACGCTGCCGTCGACGACGGCGACCTGGACGACATCGACATCGACGACCCGGAGGCAGACGCCATCGTGAACGACGCCCTGAACCTGGACGAGGCCGCGGAGACCGAGGCTGCGGCCGAGGTCATCAACGACTCGATCGCCGAGGAGGTCGCCGAGCTCGAGGCCGAGGCCGCTGAGGAGGTCACCCCTTACGACGGTCCCGACGTGAACGGCGACGAGGACGAGTCCTCCGCCGACGCGGAAGGCTCCGACGCCTCTGGCGAAGCCGACGCCTCTGGCGAAGCCGAGGGCGACGAGGACTCCGACGAGGAGGAAGACCCGTACGAGGCGTTCCGCACCGAGCTGCGGTCGCTTCCCGGCAAGTGGTACGTCATCCACTCCTACGCGGGCTTCGAGCGCAAGGTGAAGGCCAACATCGAGCAGCGCAAGTCGACGCTCGAGGTCGAGGACGACATCTACCAGGTCGAGGTCCCGATGGAGGACGTCGTCGAGATCAAGAACGGCCAGCGCAAGATGGTCACGCGCGTGCGCATCCCCGGCTACGTGCTCGTGCGCATGGACCTCAACGAAGACACCTGGTCGGTCGTGCGCCACACGCCCGGTGTGACCGGCTTCGTCGGCAACGCCCACAACCCGACCCCCCTCCGCTTCGAGGAGGCCTTCAACATGCTGAAGAGCCTCGTCGAGATCAAGGAGACGGCCCCCACGAAGGCCGGCGCCGCGAAGAAGGGCGCCGCTGCCGCGGCGCGCGTCATCCCGGCCGAGATCGACTTCGAGGTGGGCGAGACGATCACCATCAAGGAGGGCTCGTTCGCGGGTCTTCCCGGCACGATCAGCGAGATCAAGCCCGAGAGCGGCAAGCTCACGGTCCTCGTCTCGCTCTTCGAGCGCGAGACCCCCGTCGAGCTCAGCTTCGACCAGGTCACGAAACTCTAGGACTTCCCGGGGCTCGACCCCGGGGGAACCGCTGTTCGGAGATGCCGAGCGTGCGGGAGAAGCGGATGCGCGAGCATCCGGTTCGATGAAAGGAAAACAAGAATGGCACCGAAGAAGAAGGTGACCGGCCTGATCAAGCTTCAGATCAACGCCGGTGCAGCCAACCCGGCGCCGCCGATCGGGCCCGCGCTCGGTCAGCATGGCGTCAACATCATGGAGTTCTGCAAGGCGTACAACGCCGCGACGGAGTCGCAGCGCGGCAACGTCATCCCCGTGGAGATCACCGTCTACGAGGACCGCAGCTTCACGTTCATCCTGAAGACCCCGCCGGCCGCCGAGCTCATCAAGAAGGCCGCCGGCGTGCAGAAGGGCTCGTCGACCCCGCACACGACCAAGGTGGCCAAGCTCACCAAGGAGCAGGTGCGCCAGATCGCTGAGACGAAGCAGCCCGACCTGAACGCGAACGACATCGAGGCTGCCTCGAAGATCATCGCCGGCACCGCCCGTTCCATGGGCATCACGGTCGAGGACTGAGGGGTAAGAGGAATCATGGCAACCAAGTCCAAGGCCTTCCGGGCCGCAGCCGCCAAGATCGAGGCGGACAAGTTCTACACCCCCACCGAGGCTGTCGCGCTCGCGAAGCAGACCGGTTCGGCGAAGTTCGACTCGACCGTCGAGGTCGCGCTCAAGCTCGCTGTCGACCCGCGCAAGGCGGACCAGATGGTGCGCGGCACCGTCATCCTCCCGCACGGCACCGGCAAGACCGCCCGCGTCATCGTGTTCGCGACGGGTCCGGCCGCTGAGGCCGCGATCGCCGCGGGTGCCGACGAGGTCGGCGGCGCCGAGCTCATCGAGAAGGTCGCCGCCGGCTGGACCGCGTTCGACGCGGCCGTCTCGACGCCCGAGCTCATGGGCCAGGTCGGTCGACTGGGTAAGGTGCTGGGTCCCCGTGGCCTCATGCCGAACCCCAAGACCGGCACCGTGACCCCCAACCCGGCCAAGGCCGTCGAGGAGATCAAGGGCGGCAAGATCGAGTTCCGCGTCGACAAGCACGCCAACGTGCACTTCGTCGTCGGCAAGGCTTCGTTCTCGGCCGAGCAGCTCGACGAGAACATCCAGGCCGCGCTCGAAGAGATCGTGCGCCTGAAGCCCTCGAGCTCGAAGGGTCGCTACATCCAGAAGGGCGCCGTGTCGACCACGTTCGGCCCCGGCATCCCGCTGGACGTCAACTCCATCTGATCCTCGGATCGGAACGTACGGGGCTCCACCTTCGGGTGGGGCCCCGTTTCGCTTCGCCTGGCGACGGTAACGGCGGAGATGGTGCGGAACACGCCGGTTCGGGATACCGCGCCCCGGCGTGTCGGGCACGATCTCCGATTCTGTGCTGCTGGTCCGTGCCTTGCGGGCGGGGCTGTCGGGGTCTACCGTCCAGACGAGGCGGCGGGGTCCAGCCCACGGACGCGCCGGCTCGGGCGGAGGACGTGATGGCCGTGGCTGAAGCTGTCGAGCTCGGCCGGATCGCGGCGGTCGAGCAGCGCTGGCGCGCGGTCTGCGAGATGCTCGGTCCGATCGGGTCCGAGCTGAGCGCGCCCGATCTCGAGCTGCTGTCCATGGCGTCGTACCTGCGCGGGCAGACCGATGCGGCGTTCACGTGGTTGCGGGCGGCTCACGAGGCGCATCTGTCCGCCGACGACGCCGTCGGTGCGGCGCGCACGGCGGGATGGATCGCGATCGAAGCGCTCGAGGTGGGCGAGACGGCGCTGAGCGCCGGGTGGGTCGCGCGCGGCCTCAGACTCGTCGAGGGGCTGGGGGAGTCGACGCCCGTGGGCGGGCTGGTGGCGCTCGTGCCGGCCGCGCTTGCTGCGATGTTCGTCGGCGACCTCGAGGAAGCCCTGCACCGCTTCGAGGGGATCGCCGCAACGGCCGAGCGCAACGACGATCGCGAGCTGGCGGCGCACGCCGCGCTGGGTCGCGGGATCTGCCTCACGACAAGCGGAAGGATCGCCGAGGGATTCGCCTCGCTGGACCAGGCGATGGAGACGGTCTCTGCCGAGGACGTCTCACCGGTGACGATATGCCTGACCTACCGCATCGTCCTCGACCTCTGGCATCAGGCGTTCGACCTCACGCGCGCTGAGCAGTGGACCTCCGCCTTCGCGCAGTGGTGCCGCGAGCAGCCGGAGCTCCTGGCGTACACCGGGCAGGCTCACGCGTACAGCGCGCAGCTTCTGCTGCTGCACGGCGACTGGGCGGCGGCGTCGTCGTCTGCCACGCTCGCGGAGGAGAGCCTCCGGGCGGGCGACTTCACAGCGAGGTTCGTCGCCAACTATCAGCTCGCCGAGCTGCATCGACTGCGCGGGGAGTTCCGGGCGGCGGAGGACCACTACGACCGCGCGGGCACCACGGGATGGGAGCCGCAGCCGGGCCTCGCACTCCTTCGCCTCGCCATGGGTGACGCTTCGGGTGCGCAGACCATGCTCCGCCGGAGCCTCGGAGGCGCAGACCGAGCGCGGCGTCCTTCCCTGCTGCCCGCCGTCGTGGAGGCCGAGATCGCAGCCGACGACATCGTCGCCGCCCGACGCGCGGTCGACGAACTGGTGGGCGTTTCCGGCTCGAACCCGACCGCCCTGCTCTCCGCCTTCGCAGCGACCGCTGAGGCTCGCGTCCTCCTCGCCGAGGGCGACCACGGTCGCGCACTCGCACGAGCCGAGTCGGCGCGGTCGGGGTGGGCCGCGGTAGGGGCGCCGCACGAGGAGGCGCGGTGCCGGACCCTGCTCGGACGGATCCACGCGGAACTCGGCGACGCGGCGGTCGCCGCAGACGAGCGGGAGGCGGCGCGCGCGGGGCTGCTCCGCATCGGCGCCCGTGCTGCTCTGGCCGAGCTGACGGCGTCGGCGGGCGGGAAGGCCGCCGGCCCCCTCACCCCACGTGAGGCCGAGGTGCTGCGGCTCGTTTCGACCGGGCTCAACAACCGCGGCATAGCGGGTCGCCTGTCGCTCAGCGAGAAGACGGTCGCCCGCCACCTCAGCAACATCTTCGCCAAGCTGGGCCTCTCCTCGCGTGCCGCTGCCACCGCCTACGCCTATGAGAACGGCCTGATCTGAGCCGCAGCTCGGTCGAGGATCCCGCTGTCTGCACATGCGGCGGTCGTCCCGTCTGCATAGTTCTGCCCATCGCAGCCCTGCCCAGAAATGGGCGAATCGCTCGACGCGCCCGGCCGGATGCCGCTCCTAACGTTGGGGCCATGGACGTCCCCGTCATGGCAGGCATGATCGCGACGATGGTCTTCGCGATCAGCAACCTGCCGATGCTGCGCAAGGCGCTGCGCACCCGGGACGTCTCGTCGTACAGCCTGCCGAGCATGATCATGATCAACGCCGCCAATGCGGTGTACTCGCTCTACGTGTTCACGCTGCCCTTCGGGCCGATCTGGGCGCTCCACACGTTCTACGTGATCTCCTGCGCGATCATGCTGGCGCTGTGCGTCCGCCAGCGCCGGTCGGCTGCATCCCGAAAGCAGGCGGTGCGAGCCGCTCGGCGACTCATCGGTGCCGGACGGTCGACCGATGCGTAGCGTAGGGGCATGGCTGCATCCCTCGCGCACCTCCTCGGGATCGACGTCCCCATCGTCCTCGGCCCGTTCGGCGGTCTGTCGTCGGTCGAGCTCACCGCGGCCGTGAGCGACCGCGGAGGACTCGGCTCCTACGGCCTGTACGGCTACTCGGCCGAGCGCATCCACGACACGATCGGCGCGCTGCGCGCCGCGACGGCGCGGCCCTTCGCGGTCAACATCTGGCTGCCGACCGGTGACGAGGTGACGCCGGCCGACGTCGACCTCGAGCCTGCGCTCCAGGCGCTGGCACCGCTCTTCGACGCCGTCGGCGTCGCACTTCCCGACGTTCCGGCGCGATTCCTGCCGGATCCGGCCGAGCAGCTGGAGGCGATCATGGATGCCGCGCCCGCCGTGCTCAGCCTCGTCTTCGGCGCGCCCGACCCGCGCCTGGTCGAGACCGCGCACAGCCGCGGCATCCGCGTCATCGGCACCGCGACGACGGTTGCCGAAGCCGTCGCCCTCGAGGGGGCCGGAGTGGACGCCGTCGTGGCGAGCGGAGCGGAGGCGGGCGGCCACCGCATCTCGTTCCTGGAGCCCGCCGAGCGGTCGCTGATCGGGACGTTCGCGCTCGTACCGCAGGTCGTCGACGCCGTGCGCATACCCGTCATCGCCGCGGGCGGCATCGCCGACCGGCGGGGCGTAGCCGCCGCTTTCGCGCTGGGCGCCGCCGGTGCCCAGGTCGGCACCGCATTCCTGCGCACCGGTGAGTCGGCGGCGACCGACGCGCACCGGCGTGCGATCGCAACCGCTGCCGACACCGACACCGTGCTGACGCGGGCGATGAGCGGAAGGCTGGCACGCGGCATCCAGAATCGCGCCACCCGGGAGATCGAGACGAGCGGCGTGATCCTGCCCTTCCCGGCGCAGAACTGGCTCACCGGGGTCTTCCGCGCCGAGGCGGGCAGGAAGGGCGACGGCGATCTCGTCTCGCTGTGGGCAGGGCAGGCAGCGGGGCTCGCGACACGGGATGCTGCCGCCGACGTCTTCGACGATCTCGTCGCCGGCCTGCCCACGCGGCCCGGAGGCAATACGGCGTAACGCGATGAAATTCCTGGGGGCACACCGTGTTGTACTGGTGAGTCCTTCTCGGGACCCCGGCCAACCCGCCGGTTCGTCCCTCGCACCCACCCATCAGGAACGCACCATGTCACGTCGCGCCATCACCGCACTCGTCCTCGCCGCCACCACCGCTCTCGCCCTCACGGCGTGCAGCTCCGCCGCTCCCGAGCCCGCCGGTTCCGCCGGAGGCGACGACTTCGGCCTCGTCTCCGAGGGCACGCTCACCGTCGCGACCGAGGGGACCTACCGGCCCTTCAGCTTCCACGATGAGACCGGCGCCCTCGTCGGCTTCGACGTCGAGATCGCCGAAGCGGTCGCCGACAAGCTGGGCCTGGAGGTCCGCTTCGAGGAGACGCAGTGGGACGCCATCTTCGCCGGGCTCGACGCCGGACGGTTCGACGTGATCGCGAACCAGGTCTCGATCAACCCGGAGCGCGAGGAGAAGTACCTGTTCAGCGAGCCGTACACCGTCTCGCCCGGCGTCATCGTCGTGCCCGAGGACGACGACTCGATCACGAGCTTCGACGACCTGGCGGGCAAGACCACCGCGCAGTCTCTGACGAGCAACTGGTACGAGCTCGCCCAGGCCAGCGGCGCCACCGTCGAGGCCGTCGAGGGCTGGGCTCAGGCTGTCGCGCTGCTCCAGCAGGGCCGCGTCGACGCGACCATCAACGACAACCTCACCTTCCTCGACTACGAGCAGACCAATGGCCCGACCGGCCTGAAGATCGCCGCCGAGACCGATGACCCCGGACTCAGCGCTCTGGCCTTCACGCAGGACAAGGAGTCGCTGGTCACGGCCGTGGATGAGGCGCTCGCCGAGCTGCGGGAAGAAGGGGTCCTCGCCGAGATCAGCGACAAGTACTTCGGCACGGACGTCACGGAGTAGAACTTCCGACGAGCCCGCCATAGCGTGGGCGGGCGGCGGCATGCGCCGCCGCCCTGTGGGAAGGACCACCGATGCATGACGCCTGGTCTCAGCCGGCGGGTGCGCTGCTGTTCGCACCGGCCGGCGTCAGCGACACCGGCGGCGACACCTGGACGCTGATCGTCGACTCGTTCTGGCCCCTCGTGTGGGCGGGGCTGACGGCGACGATCCCGCTCGCGGTGATGTCGTTCGCCCTCGGACTCGTGATCGCGCTCGGAATCGCGCTGCTGCGGCTCTCGTCGAATCCCGTTCTGTCGGGCATCGCCCGGTTCTACATCTCCGTGATCCGAGGCACGCCGCTGCTCGTCCAGCTCTTCGTGATCTTCTACGGACTGCCCTCCATCGGGCTGGTCATCGATCCGTGGCCCGCGGCGATCATCGCGTTCTCGCTCAACGTCGGCGGGTACGCCGCTGAGATCATCCGCGCGGCGATCCTGTCGGTGCCGAAGGGCCAGTGGGAGGCGGGGCACACCGTGGGGTTCTCGCAGACGCAGACGCTCGCGCGCATCGTGCTGCCGCAGGCGACGCGCGTCTCGGTGCCCCCGCTCTCGAACACGTTCATCTCGCTCGTCAAGGACACGTCGCTGGCGTCGCTCATCCTGGTCACCGAGCTCTTCCGCCGCGCCCAGCAGATCGCCGCGTTCACGTACGAGTTCATGATCATCTACCTCGAGGCCGCCCTCATCTACTGGATGTTCTGCCTCGTGCTGTCGGCAGGTCAGAACGCGCTGGAGAGGAGGCTCGACCGTTATGTCGCCCACTGACGTCCCCGGCGACGCCCTCGCGCCGCCCGCGCCGGCCGACGACCAGCCCTTGCTTCAGGTCAGCGGCCTCACGAAGAGCTTCGGAGCGAACACCGTGCTCCACGGCGTCGACTTCGAGGTGCGGCGCGGCGAGGTCGTCGTCCTCATCGGCCCCAGCGGGTCGGGCAAGACCACGGTGCTGCGCTCGCTGAACGGGCTCGAGACCCCCGACAGCGGCAGGCTCGAGTTCGCCGACGGCCCCCGCGTCGACTTCGCTCAGCCGGTGTCCAAGGCCGCCCGCATCGCCCTGCGCGATCGGTCGGCGATGGTGTTCCAGCACCACAACCTGTTCCCTCACCGCACCGTGCTGCAGAACGTCATCGAAGGGCCGGTGCACGCCCACAAGGTGCCGAAGGCCGAGGCGATCGCCCGGGCCGAGGCGCTGCTCGACCGCGTCGGTCTGACCGACAAGCGCGACGCCTATCCGTTCCAGCTCTCGGGGGGCCAGCAGCAGCGGGTCGGGATCGTCCGGGCCCTCGCGCTTCAACCGTCGCTGCTCCTCTTCGACGAGCCGACGAGCGCCCTCGACTCCGAGCTGGTCGGCGAGGTCCTGCTCGTGCTGAAGGAGCTGGCCGAGGAGGGGTGGACCATGGCGATCGTGACCCACGAGCTCGCCTTCGCCCGGCAGGTCGCCGACGAGGTGCTCTTCTTCGACGACGGCGTGATCCTGGAGCGCGGCGCCCCCAAGGACCTCTTCACGAACCCGCAGCACGAGCGCACGCGCCGGTTCATCGACCGCATCCTCCGCCCCTTCGACGACTGACGTCCTCGCGGGTCAGGCGGTCGGGCGGACCTCGAAGGTCGCATCGCCGGAGGGCGCGGCATCCGTCACCGTCGCTTCCGTGACCCGCGACCCGGGCGGGCCTTCGGCCATCCACGCGAGCACCTCGTCGATGCTGTCGTCGGATCCCTCGATCTCGGCCTCGACGGAGCCGTCCCTGCGGTTGCGCACCCATCCGGCGACGCCCGCCTCGCGGGCGACCATGCGCAGCGTGTAGCGATACCCGACGCCCTGCACCTCGCCGCGCACGACCACGTGAACGCGCTTCATGCCTCCCATCGTGCCGTGCTCGGGGTGCCCATCGCGACCCGTCGATGACAAGATGCCTGCATGGGAACCGTCGACGACCTGCTCGCCCAGCTCGATCCCGCCGACCGCGACGCCGTCGCCCACGTCTACGGCCTTGCGCGCGAGGTGGTGCCCGAGGCGGAGCAGGGCCTCGGCTATGGGATGCCGGCGCTCGTCTACCGTGGCAAGCCGTTGATCTCGGTGATGCGGGCGAAGAAGCACATCGGGGTCTACCCGTTCAGTCCCGAGGCTGTGGGCTCCGTCGCCGATGCGCTCGCCGATCACCCCGGCATCGGGCTCGACAAGGGCACGATCCGGTTCCAGCCCGAGCATCCGCTCCCCGACGAGGTCGTGCGGGCACTCGTCACCGCGCGGCGCGAGCAGATCGAGCGCTGACGACCGCCACCGGCTCAGTGGGGGAGGACCAGGCTCACTCCGAGGCCGATCATGACGACCGCGATCACCGCGTCGAGGATGCGCCACGCGCGTGGCGTCGAGAGCCACCGCCCGAGGTAGCGCGCGCCGAACGCGAGGCCGAAGAACCAGACCACGCTGGCCGACATGGCTCCTGCGGCGAACAGCCAGCGCTGGTCGCCGTGCGTGCTGGCGACGGTGCCGAGCAGGAAGACCGTGTCGAGGTAAACGTGAGGGTTGAGCCACGTCAGCGCCAGGCACGTGAGCACCACCGGCATCAGCCGGGTGCGAGTGGCGGTGCCGGCGCCGCGGTGGGCGCCGTGTGCGATCGGGCCGGCGTCAGCCGATGCATCCAGTCCCTGATCCGAACCCCGCCACGCACGCCGGGCAGCCAGCAGTCCGTAGCAGACGAGGAACGCCGCGCCGGCCCAGCGCACGACGTCGACGAGCCAGGGCACGGCGCCCAGCACGAGGCCGACGCCCGACACCCCGAGTGCGATGAGGAGAGCATCGGATGCCGCGCAGATCGCCGCGACGACGAAGACGTGCTCGCGCCGCAGCCCCTGGCGCAGCACGAAGAGATTCTGCGCGCCGATCGCGACGATGAGGGAGAGGCCGAGGCCGAAGCCGGCGAGAACTGAAGTGAGCACGCTTCGACGCTAAGCCGAGGTGTTGATTCAGTCCAGCTCATCATTATTCAGGTGCATTAGCCTGACTGTTGATGAGAATCCCGTTCGAACTCACCGAGACCGTCGCCGCCGTGGTGGACGAAGGGACCTTGGATGCGGCGGCCCGCCGCCTGCACATCACGCCGTCGGCCGTGAGCCAGCGCATCAAGACGCTCGAGGAGCAACTCGGCCGCGTCGTCCTGGTGCGATCCAAGCCGGCTCGTGCGACCGAGGCGGGTGCCGCGATCGTCCGGCTGGCCCGCCAGGCGGCGCTGCTCGAGCACGACACGCTCGCCGAGCTCGGCGCCGACCCGCATGCCGGCGCTCGCACGTCCGTGCCGCTGGCGGTCAATGCCGACTCGCTGGCCACGTGGTTCCTCGAACCGCTCGCGCGCCTGTCGCAGCGGCATCCGGTCGTCTTCGAGCTTCATCGCGACGATCAGGACTTCACTGCCGCGCTGCTGGAGTCGGGTACCGTCATGGGAGCCGTCACCTCGAGGGCGACGCCGGTGGCGGGATGCCGCGTCAGCGGCCTGGGTGCCATGCGATACGAGGCGGTGGCGACGCCCGGCTTCGTCGAGCGCTGGCTGGGCGGAGACCGTCGCGACGCGCTCGAGTCCGCGCCCGTCGTCGACTTCGATCGCCGCGACGATCTGCAGAACGACTGGCTGGCGTCGGAGGGCGTCGATCCGTCGCTGCCGCCGCGCCACTATGTGCCGGCATCGAACGACTTCGCCACGTCGGTGCGGCTCGGGCTCGGCTGGGCGCTGCTGCCGACCTTCCAGTCGCGAGAGCCGCTCGAGAGCGGCGAGCTGGTGCAGCTCGGCGGCAGCCCCGTCGACGTGCCGCTGCACTGGCAGCAGTGGAACCTGCGCTCGCCGCTCCTCGACGCCATCGCCGACGAGATCGTGGCCGAGGGCCGGCGCGTCCTGCGGCCTGCGCCCTGACCGCCCCTCCCCGCCCCTCCCCTCCCCGCCCGCACCTGGGGTTGACCGTCCAGGACATGCCGCGGGCGGGCGGCGCGACGCGGCGTGTCCTGGACACTCAACCGAGAGGGGGAGGGCGTCGAGCCGCCGAGCCGCCAGGCGGGGTGCGGGTCAGTCGTCGCTGACGCGCAGGACGATCTTGCCGCGGGTGTGGCCCTCTTCGAGCATGCGGTGCGCGGCGGCGGCCTCGTCGAGCGCGAAGACCCGGTCGATGTACACCTGCACGGCGCCGGAGTCGAGCAGACGCGCGATCGTCGAGAGCGAGCCTCCGTCGGGGATGACCTTGTAGCTCGTCGCCCGCACGCCGGCGGCGTCGGCCGCTTCGGCGTATTCGGGCCAGGACCCGGTCGGCACCACGACGTACAGCCCGCCGGGACGCAGCACCTGCAGGGATCGGTCGCCGGTGCTCGCGTGCACGTTGCCGATGAGGTCGATCACGACGTCGACGTCGCCGACGACCTCCTCGAACCGGGTCGTGGTGTGGTCGATGACCACGGCCGCGCCCAGCTCGCGCAGCCACGCGGCGTTGCGGCCCGAAGCGGTCGCCGTCACGTGCGCGCCGAAGTACGCGGCGAACTGGACGGCGAAGTGCCCGACGCCGCCGCTGCCGGCGTGGATCAGGATGCGCTGGCCCTCGTGCGCACGCGCCGTCTCGACGACGAGTCCCCATGCGGTGAGGGCGGCCAGGGGAACCCCCGCCGCCTCGACATGCGACAGCGAGGCAGGCTTGCGCGCCACCGAGAGGGACGGAACCACGGCGTACTCGGCGTAGGTCCCACCGGAGCGCGGGAACGCGGTCATCCCGAAGACGGGGGTGCCTGGGGGGAGCGGGTGGGCTTCGTACGGGCTCTTGACCACGATGCCGCTGAAGTCGAAGCCGATGGTCGAGGGGAAGGAGGGGATCTGCGCTGAGACTCCGGCGCCGGCACGTGTCTTCGCGTCGATGGGGTTGACGCCCGCCGCCACCACGCGCACGAGCAGCTCGCTGATGACGGGCGACGGCACGGGCATCCGCGCGGTGCGCAGCGTGTCGGCGTCTCCTGGTGCGTCGAAGACGACCGCGTTCATGACGTCGGGCGGCGGGGCCACGGCCACCCGCCCGACGTCGGAGGCTGAGGCTGATCGCAGCGGCCGGAATCTCATCGGACGCCCCCTTCCGCGCACATCGTCGTCGGCAGCACTCGCGGCCGCGTCACGCCAGTCAACCGCGAGATTGTCTCGCCCGTGTTACGCGGGTGCTACCGCGCAGAGAAGCCGCCGGCCGGCGGGGTCAGGACGAGCCGGCCTCGGGCGATTCGCCGGCGGTCAGCGCGTGCAGCAGGCGCGAGAGATTGCGGATGTCGTCGATGTCCCACTCCTCGAGCGAGTCGACCAGTGTCCGCTCCTGCGGGGCGCGGGCCGCGGCGAGGCGCGTCAGCCCCTCGGGCGTCGGCGACAGCAGGCTCGAGCGTCCGTCGTCGGGGTCGGGCGTGCGCTCGATGAGCCCCAGCTGCTCGAGCTCGCGCACCGTGCGGCTGATCTGTCCCTTGTCGGCCATGAGGCTCTCGGCGAGGGCCGACAGGGTGATCGACTCTCGCCGGACGATCGTCGTGAACACCTTGTACGCGCCCGGCAGCATGCCGGGACTCACACGACCGGCGTTCTCGGAGATGATGCGCCGGAACCGGTTGATCAGTTCGCCGAACTCCGCCTCGAGGGCGCGCACCGCTTCGGTGCGCGCCTCTCGGGTGTCTTCGGCGGCCATCGTGATCGACATTAGCGGTGGTGAGCGGATGCCTCGTCCGCAGGTGCCGGGGTGGATTCGGCGGAGCCGCGGGTCGAGGCATCCGCTCCCTCCTCCGACGCGGTCGCCTGCAGCCTCGACATGCCCTCGGCGGTCGAGACCGTCGCGAGGTCGGCCTCGCTCGCGGCCACGCGCTCGCTCGTCGTCATGCGGTTGAGGGGCTTGTTGGGCAGGAAGATGATCGCGATGAGGCTGATCACGGCCAGCGGCACGGCGATCAGGAACGAGTGGGCGATGGCCTGGGCGTAGATGTCCTCGACGATCACGCGGATCGACTCCGGCAGTGCGGACACCTGCGGGATGGTGCCCGACTGGAGCTGCTCGCCGATGGCCGCGCCCTTCTCGCCGAGCTTTGCGAGGGCCGCGCCGATGTCGTCCTTGCGCGAGCTGAACAGGTCGGTCGCCGAGGTGGCCAGTGCCGCGCCCATCACCGAGACGCCGATGGTGCCGCCGAGACTGCGGAAGAACGTGACTCCCGAGCTCGCGACGCCGATCTCACTCGGCTTCGCGGTGTTCTGCACGATGAGCACCAGGTTCTGCATGGTCATGCCGACGCCCGCGCCGAGCAGGAACATGTACAGCGAGACGAGCACGAAGTCGGTGTCGTAGTGGATCGTCGACAGCATGAACGATCCGGCGATCAGCAGGACGCCGCCGACGATGAGGTACGGCTTCCAGTGGCCGTGACGGGTCACGAGGCCTCCGATGACGATGGAGGCGATCAGCAGACCCGCGATCATCGGGATCGTCATGAGGCCAGCCTCGGTCGGGGTGGCCCCGCGCGCCAGCTGCATGTACTGGCTGAGGAACACCGACGTGCCGAACATCGCGATGCCGATCGAGATCGACGCGACGACGGCGAGCGTGAAGGTTCGGTCGCGGAACAGCGTGAGCGGGACGAGCGGCTCCTTCGAGCGCAGCTCGACGATGATGAACGCGACGGTGGCCAGCAGTGCGCCGCCGACCATGAGGATGGTCTCGGTGCTCCACCAGTCGTAGTCCTTGCCGGCGTTGGTGATCCAGATGAGCAGCAGCGAGGCGGCCGTCGAGAGCAGCACGATGCCGACGTAGTCGATGCGCGCCTTCGTCTTCGGACGCACCGGCAGGTGCAGCGTGCGCTGAAGCATGATCAGCGCGGCAGCGGCGAACGGCAAAGCGATGAAGAAGTTCCAGCGCCAGTCGATGGTGTCGGTGATGAAGCCGCCGAGGAGAGGACCGCCGACGGTGGCGACCGCCATCACGGCGCCGAAAAGGCCCATGTACCGACCGCGCTCACGCGGGCTGATGATGTCGGCCATGATGATCTGGCTGAGCGCGGCCAGGCCGCCTGCGCCGATGCCCTGGACCGCACGGAAGGCGATGAGCGTGCCGGGATCCTGCGAGAAGCCCGCGGCGGCGGTCGCCAGGACGAAGATCACGATCGCGATCTGGATCAGCAGCTTGCGATTGAAGAGGTCGGCGAGCTTGCCCCAGACCGGAGTCGAGATCGCCGTGGTGAGGAGGGTCGCCGTGATGACCCACGTGAATGCCGCCTGGTCCCCGCCGAGGTCGTGGACGATGACCGGCAGCGACGTGGAGACGACCGTCGAGGCGAGCATCGAGACGAACATGCCGAGCAGCAGGCCCGTGAGCGCCTGCAGCACACGGCGGTGCTGACGCTTGTCGGCGGCCGCGGCGTCCGGATCGGTCGCGATAGGGGAAGAGGCCATGAGTGTCTTTCGTCAGGAGTGGAGTGAGGGTGCGGCGACGATGACGCGGATGATTGACTGAGGTCAACAGTTGAAGAATGTCAACTATATCTATAATCGTTGATCTGAGTCAACTATTCCCGAAGGGTCGCCCTCATTCGTTGGGCAGGCGACTTCCCGGCTCACGCCCAGGCGGCGGCGACGGGGCGGGCCCCGGATCGGACGCGGCGGGAATCGCTCGCCGGCACGCGACGCCCGGATCGACGACGACCGTCTCGCCGAAGTGCCGGATGGACAGCGCCGGCCCCTCGCTCAGCCGATACGTCGCGGCATCCGGCTCGACATCGACGCGGAGAGTCCGGCCGGTCACGCGGACGCCGAACGACAGCGCCGTCATCGGCGGCGAGAGGCGCGGTGCGAACGACAGCCCCTCGGCGCCCTCGCGCATGCCGCCGAATCCGCAGACCAGCGCACTCCACACGCCGGCGACCGCAGCGATGTGAAGCCCGTCGTCCGTGTTCGCGTGCAGGTCGTCGAGATCGAGCCTCGCGGCCTCGTCGAGATACGCCATCGCGAGGGGCAGATGGCCGATCCGCGCGGCGACGACGGCTTGCGAGGATGCCGAGAGCGACGAGTCCCGGACGGTGAGCGGCTCGTAGTAGGCGAACGCCCGCTCGGTCTCCTCGGGGGTGAACGCCTCGGGCGCGAACTGGAGCGCGAGCACGAGGTCCGCCTGCTTCACCACCTGCTTGCGGTAGAGATCGAAATACGGGAAGTGATCGGCGAGCGGATACTGGTCGGGCGATGTGCCGTCGAAATCCCACCGCTGGAGATCGGTGAAGCCGGCCGACTGCTGGTGCACGCGTCTCCTCACATCCACCGGGATGTGGATGCTCGACGCAGCCGTGGCCCAGCCCGCCATCTCCTCCGCGCCGACACCGAGGGTGCGAGCCTCGTCGGGATGCCGCTGCGCGACGTCCACCGCGGCCCGCAGGTTCTTCTGCGCCATCAGGTTCGTGAAGACGTTGTCGTTGACCAGGGCGGTGTACTCGTCCGGACCGGTCACGCCGTCGATGTGGAAGACAGCCCGCTCGTCCCACCTGCCGAGCGCGATCCAGAGGCGGGCGGTCTCGATGAGGAGCTCGGCACCCGCCTCGCGTTCGAAGTCGCCATCGCCCGTGGCCCGCACATAGCGGACCACGGCATCGGCGATGTCGGCGTTGATGTGGAACGCGACGGTTCCGGCCGGCCAGTACCCGGAGCACTCCCGCCCGTCGATCGTCCGCCACGGGAAGGCGGCTCCGGCCAGGTGCAGCTGCACCGCCCGATCGCGCGCATGCCCCAGAGTCGCGTGGCGCCACCGCAGCGCCTCGCGTGCGGCGGCGGGGACGGTGTAGGTCAGCACCGGCAGCACGAAGGCCTCGGCATCCCAGAACGCATGGCCTTCGTACCCGGACCCGGTGAGGCCCTTGCCCGGGATGGGACGCCGGTCGGCGCGGGCGGCGGACTGCAGCACCTCGAAGAGCGAGAAGCGCGCCGCCTGCTGGAGCCGCGCGGAGCCCTCGATGCGGACGTCGGCACACGCCCAGAACTCATCGAGGTACTCCCGCTGCTCGCGCGCCAGCCCCTCCCAGCCAACCTCGACCGCCGTCGCGACCGCCGCCTCCGCGCGGTCGCGCAGCGCGGACTCCGCCACGGCATCCGCCGCCTCATGTCCGACGAACTTGAGCAGCCGGATGCTGTCTCCCGGCTCCAGTCGTGTGCGCACCGTCGCACGCGCCAGGTCGGGCGAGGCATCCGTCGATGACTCCCACGGCGCGGTCGAGGTGACCCGATGATCCATGGTGACGGCCATCGCGACGCCGCTCCGGCGCGTGCGATGGATCAGGGTCGCCGTCGAACCGTCGACGACATGGGTGACCCCCTCCAGCGGTCGCTCGAGCGCGCTCATGACGCGTGGATCAGGGTGGACCTCGGGCGTCGGCACGTTCGCGACGATCTCGGACAGCAGCGTCAGCTCGGCGGGCCCGTCGACGGCAGTGACCTCATAGCGGACGGCGGCGACCGAGCGTCGGGTGAAGGACACCAGACGCTCCGAGGTGATCTCCACTGTGCGCCCGGCGGGTGAGGTCCACCGCATGCGTCGGGAGAGGATCCCGGTCTGGAAGTCGAGGAACTGCTCGTGCTCGTGCAGTCGACCCGTGCGGATGTCGAGGGCCTCATCGTCGACGAGCAGCCGGATGATCTTGCCGTCGGGCACGCTGATCAGGGTCTGCCCATGCTCCGGATAGCCGTAGCCGTCTTCGGCGTACGGCATCGGATGCTCCTCGAAGACTCCGTTCACGAAGCTGCCGGCCGCCCCGCACGGGTCGCCCTCGTCGAGGGATCCCCGCCATCCGATGTGCCCGTTGGAGAGCGCGAGAAGCGACTCCCGGTGGGCGAGGCCCGCCTCCTCCCATCCGGTCCACCCGATGCCCCACGGGGTGATGTCGACGTCCGGCGTGGAGTGGGATGTCATCGCGCCATTGTCGAACAAGCCGAGATCGACGCCGAAGGCCTTGCGCCCGGGTCGCGCAATCGGTAGGCGGGACTCGCGCTCAGTCTGCGAGGGCGAGCGCGCGGAAGGGCTGACGCGGTGCGGCGGGCTGAGGCATCCGCTCCTCCGTCGTCATACGGCCCTTGGTCGTGCGGTGATAGAGCTCGTCGATGAGAGCGGTGGCGAGCTTGACGAGCTTCGCGATCTCGGCCTCGTCGCGGTCGACCCAGGCGCACCGCGGCTCGTCGCCGACGGGCACGAAGGCGTCGTGCTGCTCCCAGGCGACCAGGGTGCGTTCGGCGCCGAGCACGTGCTGCTGCCACCACACCTGGCGAAGATACGAGCGCGGGATGCTGCGCCACGACTTGTTCGTCGTCTTGATCTCGCAGAGCGTGACGCGCCCGCCCGAGTCGACGGCGATGCCGTCGGGTGTCGCGAGGTGGCGCTTCTCGACCACGGCATGGAACAGCGCGGAGGACGGCTGAATGCCGTGCGTCGCCGCGACCCACGCGGCGATCTCCGGCTCGCGCGCGCGCCCGTGGGCGGTGTAGGCGTTGCCGGAGAACCCGGACCCCATCAGCTTGGCGTCGGCCGCCCGCGTGATGGCCCGCTCGGAGGTCAGGCTCGCGACGTCCGTCGCCGTGATCCCGCGCGACCGTGCGCGCACCCACGCCACCCGATCGCGGGAGTCCGCGACGATGCGGGCGGCGAGTTCCGGGGTCACCTCTCGAGGCTACGCCGCCCGCGCGACATCCGCCGACGCGACCCGCCCCTCGCGACCGACGGGCGGCCTACGCGTGGCGCTCGAGGAAGGCGTAGACCTCGTTGTCGTCGACGCCCGGGAACGTTCCGCGGGGGAGCGGGGAGAACATCTGCATGTGCACGCGGGCGCTCGGCCAGGACTTGCCCGCCCAGCGCTCCGCGACGTCGGCGGCCGGCCGGCGGCAGCACGACTCGTCGGGGCAGGTCGAGGTGGCGCGCTTCTGCGTCTCGCGCCCGCGGAACCACCGGGCGTCGTCGAAGGGCACCCCGACCGTGATCGAGAACTCGCCCTCGGAGGTCGTCCCCGTCTGGGTCGAGCACCAGAAAGTCCCGGCCGGGGTGTCGGTGTACTGGTAGTGCTCGGTCGTGCGGTTCTGCTCCGAGAACGCCGACCGCGCCGAGAACTTCCGGCACGCGATCTGGCCGTCGACGGCGCCGGTGACGTCCATCGGGAGAGGCAGATCGTCGTTCTCGTACACGCGGGTGATCGCGCCCGATCCGTCGACGCGGAGGAAGTGGAGTCGGATGCCGAGATGCTGGGTCGCCAGGTTGGTCAGGCGCATTCCCGCCGCCTCGTGGGTCACGCCGAACGCGTCCCGGAAGTCCTCGACCGCCAGGTTGCGGTCCTTCTTGGCCTGCTGGAGAAACGTGACGGACGCCGTCTCGGGCATGAGGCAGCACGCGGCGTAGTAGTTGATCTCGAGGCGCTGCTTCAGGAAGTCGGCGTAGTCGGTGGGCCGCTTGTGGCCGAGGAGTCGGTGTGCCATCGCCTGCAGCGCCATCGAACGCAGGCCGTGCCCGCCGGGGATCGACGCGGGCGGCAGGTAGATGCGGCCGTTCTCGAGGTCGGTGACCGAGCGCGCGGAGTGCGGGAGGTCGTTCACGTAGATCAGCTCGAACCCGAGCTTCTGCGCCATGATGCTGACGGTGCGGTGCGTGAGGGCGCCCGACGTGTGCCCGGCGGCCTTCAGCTGCTTCTCGGCGAGCTTCTCGATGTCGGGGAGGTAGTTGTCGACCGCGCGCATCTCCAGGCGCAGCTCGGTGTTCGCGCGGCGCGCCTCCTCGGGCGTGGCGATGGCCTCGCGTTCGCGGCGCTGCAGCTCGCGATGGAGGCCGAGGATCGACTCGAGGGTCTCGTCGGACATGCCCTTGGTGACTTTGACCGGTGCGATGCCGAGCTGGCGGAACACCGAGCTCGCCTGCGCGCGCTCGAGCTCGATCTGCAGCGCAGCTCGCCGGTTCGGCGGCTCGGATGACAGCAGGTCGCCGACGTCCACCCCGGTCGCCGAGGCGATCGCCTGCAGCAGGGACAGCTTGGGCTCGCGCTTCCCGTTCTCGATCAGGCTCAGCTGACTGCCCGCGACGCCGACGCGCTCACCCAGTTCATCGAGCGTGTACCCATGCGAGATGCGCTGATGACGGATGCGGTGGCCCAGGGTCGAGAGTTCGAGAGCGGTCGGTGGCATTCCTTGAGCATAACGAAAGAATTGCAACTCTTGACGGCGCTAGTGGCTGGAAGACGTCACGTAATGCAACGAAAGTGGAGGAAGACCTCACATCTGAACGTCGAATCGCAGAGGAGCGACACCATGGCCCTTGCCGACATCTTCACCCGGCACGAAGGCTCGACCCCGGCACGACCTGCCGTGAGCCGCGCGCACGGCGAGCTGCCCGCGATCCAGGGCGCCGGACTGGCTGGGCTGGTCGCGTGGGTCGACGAGATCACCGCGCTGACCAAGCCCGACCGCGTCCACTGGGTCGACGGCACCCGGGCCGAGAACGACGCGCTCCTGCGCGAGATGGTCGACGAGGGCAAGCTGATCAAGCTCAACCCCGAATGGCGGCCCGGCTCGTACCTCGCGCGTTCGCACCCCAGCGACGTCGCGCGCACCGAGGCGCGGACGTTCATCGCCTCCGAGCGTGAAGAGGATGCCGGCCCCACGAACAACTGGGCGGCACCCGACGAGATCCGCGCGACCATCACTCCGCTCTTCGACGGCTCGATGCGCGGCCGCACGATGTACGTCGTGCCGTTCTCCATGGGCCCCGTCGGCGGACCGCTCTCGCACATCGGCGTGCAGATCACCGACAGCGCCTACGCCGTCGCGTCGATCGGGATCATGACCCGCGTCGGCACCGAGGTGCTGCGTGAGATCGCCGGCGGTGCACCGTGGGTGAAGACGGTGCACTCCGTCGGCGCCCCGCTCCAGCCGGGCGAGGAAGACGTGCCGTGGCCGTGCAACGACGAGAAGTACATCGTCCACTTCCCCGACACGCTCGAGGTGTGGTCGTTCGGCTCCGGCTACGGCGGCAACGCCATCCTGGCGAAGAAGTGCTTCGCCCTGCGCATCGCCTCGGTGATCGGCCGCAACGAGGGCTGGCTGGCCGAGCACATGCTGCTCATCCGCGTCATCGACCCGGCGGGCCGGGCGTACCACCTCGCGGCCGCCTTCCCGTCGGCGTGCGGCAAGACGAACCTCGCGATGCTCCGCCCGACCATCCCCGGTTGGCGCGTCGAGACGCTCGGCGACGACATCGCGTGGCTGCGTCCCGGCGAGGACGGCCGCCTCTGGGCCATCAACCCCGAGGCCGGATTCTTCGGCGTCGCACCCGGGACCGGGCAGTCGACCAACGTCACCGCGGTCGAGACGCTGTGGGGCAACACCATCTTCACCAACGTCGCCCTCCGACCGGATGGCGACGTGTGGTGGGAGGGCCTCACCGACGAGCCGCCGGCAGAGCTCACCGACTGGGAGGGCAACCCCTGGACCCCGGCATCCGGCCGTCCTGCGGCACACCCGAACTCACGCTTCACGGTGAGTGCCGCCCAGTGCCCGCAGATCGCCTCCGACTGGGATGCCCCGGAAGGCGTTCCCCTCGACGCGATCCTCTTCGGCGGACGCCGGGCCACGAACGTGCCGCTCGTCGTCGAGGCCACGGACTGGACGCACGGCGTGTTCATGGGCTCGAACATCTCGTCCGAGCGCACCGCCGCCGCGGAGGGCACCGTCGGCGAGCTGCGCCGCGACCCGTTCGCGATGCTGCCGTTCTGCGGCTACAACATGGCGGACTACTTCGCCCACTGGCTCAAGGTGGGGCAGAAGCTGCGCTTCGACCGCGCTCCGCGGGTGTTCCAGGTGAACTGGTTCCGCAAGAGCTCGGACGGACGGTTCCTGTGGCCGGGCTTCGGCGACAACTCGCGGGTCATCGACTGGATCATCCGCCGCCTCGACAACGAGGTCGGAGCCGTCGACAGCCCGATCGGCCGCCTGCCCCGCAACGAGGACCTCGACCTCGACGGCATCGACGTGCCGCAGGCCGACCTCGACGAGCTGTTCGCCATCGACCCGGCCTCGTGGCTTCGCGAGGCCGACCTGACCGAGGAGTTCTACCGCACGTTCGACGGCCGTGTTCCGGCGGCGCTGTGGGCCGAGCTCGCCGCGCTGCGGTACCGCCTGCAACGCGCCTGAGCGGTCTTGGAGGATGCCCCGGTCCCGCGCTGTGCGGCGGGCCGGGGCATCCGTCTTCCCGGCGCGTTTCGTCTCGCTGCGCTCGCTCAACGACCCGCGCTGCGCGCGACCTCGTTGAGTGTCCACGACGCGCCGCGCGGCGGCCGCGGGGGACGGCGTTTCCTGGACGCTCAACCGAGGGGCGCGGGGTGCCCGCTCGGCGACCGGCGGCAGCGGAACTTCGTTGAGTGTCCACGACACGCCGCGGGTTGGCCGCGGGCGACGGCGTTTCCTGGACGCTCAACCGAGGTGGGGAAGGTCAGACCAGGAGCTGGTGCTTCGCGAGGTCGCGGTACAGCGGCGTCGACTGCACGAGCTCCGAGTGCGTGCCCTGGCCGACCACCCGGCCGTGCTCCAGCACGACGATGTGGTCGCTGTCGACGACCGTCGACAGCCGGTGGGCGATGACGATGAGCGTGCGCCCGGCGGCCACGGCGTCGATGGCCTCGCGCATGCGCTGCTCGTTGAGGCCGTCGAGCGACGACGTCGACTCGTCCAGCAGCAGGATCGGCGGCGCGGCCAGCAGGGCGCGCGCGATCGCGAGGCGCTGGCGCTCGCCGCCCGAGAGCATCACGCCGCTCTCGCCGACCGGGGCGTCCAGGCCCAGCGGGTTGCGGTCGAGCACCTCGCCGAGGTTCACGGCGCGCAGCACCGCGTCGCACTCCTCTTCCGTCGCCTCGGGCGAGGCGAGGCGGAGATTGTCGCCGATCGTGCCGGCGAGGGTCGGGGCATCCTGCTCGACATACCCGAGCCGGGCACGCAGGTCTTCGCGGTCGAGCGCGCGCACGTCGGTCCCGTCCAGCAGGATCGCCCCGCCGGTCGGGTCGTAGAAGCGCTCGATGAGGGCAAGGGTCGTGCTCTTGCCGGCGCCGGAGGGTCCGACGAGCGCCACGCGGGCGCCGCGCGGTACCGAGAACGAGACTCCGCGAAGCACTTCGGCTGCGGCATCCGATTCGTCCACCCCGTCGAGGGATGCCTCGTCCCGCACGATCGCCCGTGCGTCGACGTGCGCGCTCTCGAGCACGGCGATCGCCTCGCTCTCGGCCTTGCGACGCGCGGCCACGACCGCTTCGGGGTAGCGGAAGCGCACGTCGCGGAATTCGATCGCGGGAGTCGCGATGGTTTCGAGTCGCGCACTTTGCCGGGTCTCGGCCTCCGAGGCGACCACGTGCGCGACTCGAACGTCGGAGGCGATCTCGGCGTCGCGCTGCGACTCGGTCGGGAGGTCGAGAACCTCCTGGATGCGCCCGAGGGCACCGAGCGCCTGGTTGACGGACGTGATGGCGCCGAAGAACGAGCCGAGCGGTGCGATCAGCATGAAGAGGAACATGATGAAGGTGACGAGGCTCGCGATGTCGATCGCGCCGGTCGCCACGCGGAAGCCGCCCAGGCCGATGACGACGAGCAGCGAGACCTGCAGCGCGATGCCGGCGATGGGCACGACGAGTGCCGACACCTTCGCGATCCGCACGCCGACCACATAGGCGTCGGTCGCGCGCTCGGTCACGGCGTCGACTTCGCGCTCCGTCGCCCCCGATGCCCGCACCGTGCGGATGGATCCGACCCCGCGCTCGACTCCGGAGGCGAGCTCGCCGACCTTCTCCTGCTGCTCGGTCGACGCGGTCCGGATGCGGCCGCTCAAAGCGACCACGCCCGCCACCGAGACGCCGATCACCACCACGATGATGCCGAGGAGCATCGGATCGATGATCGCCATCGCGATGAGCGCTCCGGCGAAGAGGAGGGCGTTGCCGATGGCGTCGGCGAGACCCTGTGTCAGCGCGGAGTAGAGGAGCGTCGTGTCGCTGCCGACGCGCGAGACCAGATCGCCCGTGCGACGGGCGTCGAACTCGCTGATCGGCAGATGGAAGATACGGGCGATCAGCTTGCGGCGGCTCGAGTAGACCACGGCGGTCCCGGTGCGCTGGAGCAGGTAGTGCTGCCAGCCCGAGATGAGCGACGAGATCACGACCAGCGCCACGAGCGCCCAAAGCAGCATCCCGAGGTCGAGCTGCTTCTGCACGCGGTCGATGACCTGGCCGACGAGAAGCGGCTGCACGAGCATCGTCACGGCGCTCAGCACGCTGAGCACGGACACGACGATCAGCGTGGTCTTGTGCTCGAAGAGGAAGGGGAGCAGCTGCCCGAACGTGGCGCGCGGGCCCTCGGCCTTCGGTCGCCGGGAGCGGGACCGGCGACCGGAGTCGAGGTCGGCGCGTGACTCGTCGAGAGTGGTGGAGGGCATGGATGTACCTCGTTCGTGCGGGGGCTTACCTTCGACCGTACTTCTTGTGCACGGCCTGTCTGGTCACGCCGAGGGCCCCGGCGATCGCCTGCCAGGAGTAACCGAGGTTGCGCGCCTTGCGCACCTGCACCTCCTCGGCGCGGGCCAGCTCGCGGCGCACGTCGGCGAGCCGGTGCAGCTCGGCGATGGGCTCGCGCTCGGGGGCCGAGCCGATGAGGGTGCGCAGGTCGTCGCCGCTCACGGTACTCCTTCGGTGCGGGATGCCTCGGTGGCGGCATCCCACGTCAACAATAGTTGACGCGTTCAACGAGTGTCAACAAGGGTTGACACGTCCCCTCTGCGTGTCCCCGCGCGGGGTTAGGGTTGTCCGGTGCCTGCCCCCGTGATCGACGCGAAGAACCTCGTCAAGGCCTACAAGGTCAAAGGAAAGCCCGACTTCCTGGCCGTCGACGGCCTGTCGTTCGAAGTGGCCCCGGGGGAGTCGTTCGGGCTCCTCGGGCCCAACGGCGCCGGCAAGTCCACGACCATGAAGATGATCGGCGCCGTCTCCACGCGCACCTCCGGCGACCTCTCGATCCTCGGGCTCGACCCCGATCGCTACGGGCCCGAGATCCGCTCGCGCCTCGGCGTCGTTCCGCAGCAGGACAACCTCGACGGCGAGCTCAACGCGCGCGAGAACCTCTACATCTACGGCCGGTACTTCGGCCTCCCCGGCAAGGTGTGCGCGCAGAAGGCCGACGAGCTGCTCGCCTTCGCCGCGCTCGAAGACAAGGCCAAGAGCAAGGTCGACCAGCTGTCGGGCGGCATGAAGCGACGGCTCACGATCGCCCGCGGTCTCATCAACGACCCGCGCATCCTGCTGCTCGACGAGCCGACGACCGGTCTCGACCCGCAGGCGCGCCACGTGCTGTGGGACCGCCTGTTCCGCCTCAAGGAGCGCGGCACGACCCTCGTGCTGACCACGCACTACATGGACGAGGCCGAGCAGCTCTGCGACCGACTCATCGTGGTCGACAAGGGTCGCATCATGGCTGAGGGCACCCCGGCATCGCTCATCCGCGACCACTCGAGCCGCGAGGTTCTCGAGGTGCGCTTCGGCTCCGACCGCAACGAGCAGGTCGCACCGCAGCTGCAGGGCATCGGCGACCGCGTCGAGGTGCTGCCCGACCGCGTGCTCGTGTACGCGGCCGACGGCGAGGCGGCGCTCGAGCAGGTCACGGGGCGCGGGCTGCACCCGGTGACCAGCCTGGTGCGCCGCTCGAGCCTCGAAGACGTCTTCCTGCGGCTCACCGGAAGGTCGCTGATCGAATGAGCGGCGTCGCTTCACCGGGCGCAGGAGGGGAGCGGATGCCTCGGCCCGAGGCATCCGTCACGACCGACGCCGACCTCGACGAGCTGCGCGCCGAGGCGATGGAATGGGGCCGCAAGCCGCGCGGCCTCGGCACGCTGTATGTCACCGAGCACATGGTGCGCGCGATGCGCGCCTACGGCTGGACCATCATCATCGGCGCGCTCGGGCAGCCCGTGCTGTATCTCCTCGGGCTCGCGGTCGGGCTCGCGGCGCTGATCGACGCGCCGATCGAGGTCGCCGGCGAGCAGGTGCCGTACCTGGTGTTCGTCGCACCGGCCCTGCTCATGACGTCCGCCATCGCGGTGGCGTCCGAGGAGTTCACCTACCCGGTGATGGCGGGATTCAAGTGGCGCCGCTACTTCTACGGCTTCAACGCATCGCCGCTGTCGTCGAGCCAGATCGCGAACGGCGTGGTCGCCGGCGCAGCGGCGCGCATGGGCGTGACGGTCGTGCTGTACTTCATGTTCATCGTGCTGTTCTTCGCGTGGCTGCAGCCCGACGCCACCCGGCCGGGCACCGCGTGGCTGTCGATCTTCATCGGGCTCCTGGCGGGTCTGTCGTTCGGCATTCCCCTCCTGGCATACGCCGCCTCGATCGAAGACGACAAGGGGCAGTTCGCCCTCGTGCAGCGCTTCATCTTCATGCCGATGTTCCTGTTCTCGGGCACGTTCTACCCGCTCAGCGCCCTTCCCGACTGGCTGGAATGGATTGGCTGGGTCTCTCCGCTGTGGCACGCGACCGAACTGGGCCGGGTCGTGACGTACGGCCAGCCCTCTCCGCCGATCCTGATCGTCGTGCACGTGGTGTACCTGCTGGTCCTGGCGATCGGCGGCCTGATCGTCGGCCGGCGTCTGTTCGAACGGAGGCTGGCCAAGTGAGCGCCGCGACCGTCACCGATGCGCCGATCCGAGTGGGCGGCGTACGCGCCCTCTGGGCGGGCAACCCGCAGTCTGTCGTGCAGCGCGGGCTCATCGCGGCGCGCTCCTCGAGCTGGATCATCGTGCTCTCCGGCTTCTTCGAGCCGGTGTTCTACCTGGCGTCGATGGGCATCGGGCTCGGCTCGATCATCGGCGACGTGCAGACCTCCAGTGGCGTCGAGGTCTCGTACGCTGCCTTCATCGCTCCGGCGCTGCTCGCCGTCTCCGCGATGAACGGCGCGATCTACGACTCGACCTGGAACGTGTTCTTCAAGCTCAACTACGGCAAGCTCTACGAGGGGATGCTCGCGACGTCGCTCGGCCCGCTCGATGTGGCCCTGGGCGAGATCCTCTACGCTCTCCTGCGCGGCCTGCTCTACGCCACAGGGTTCATGATCATCATGCAGATCCTCGGGCTGAACCTCGCGCCGACCGCGATCCTCGCGATCCCCGCCGTGCTCCTCGTCGCCTTCGGCTTCGCCAGCCTCGGCATGGCCGTCACGAGCTACATGAAGACGTTCCAGCACATGGACTGGATCAACTTCGTCCTTCTGCCGATGTTCCTGTTCTCGGCGACGCTGTACCCCATCTCGGTCTACCCCGAGTGGGTCCAGCAGATCATCATGGCGTTCCCGCTGTGGCACGGCGTCGAGCTCGTGCGCGGTCTCACCACGGGCGTCCTCACGCCCGAGATGTGGTGGCACGTGCTCTACTACGTCGTCATGATCGCCATCGGCCTGGTCTTCACGACCAAGCGCCTGCGCGCGCTGTTCCTCGACTGACAGGGATCACGCCCCGCACTGCGGGTCGGTCGTGAACGCGGTCGCCCGGAACGCCCGCGCCTGCAATCCTCCGTCCGGGTGCGGAGCGAGGTCGATCCAGGCGAGCTCGTAGCGGTTGTCGTGGAAGGCGGAGAACTCGACGGGTGCAGCGTCGGCCGGTGGGTTCACCACGCGGGGCAGCATTTCGAGCAGCGCGGCGAGCCCACGCGCGGCCGTTGCGGCTTGCAGCGGATCGCCCGCGGAGGTCTCGAACGTGTTGATCAGCACGCGGATCGCTCCCTCGCGGGTCGCGGCCGACGGAAGCGCGCCCGGCGGGTAGGTCTCCTCGACGCTGCACCTCGCCGAGATGACCGGCGCCGGGATGCACTCCGGCCCATCGGTATCGAAGCCCACGGCCCCGAACATGCCGACCCGGTAGCCTCCGCTTCGCTGCGGGTCGATGTGAATGCTGCCGAGCGAAGCGCCGTCGTCCGCGATCGGCTCGACAACCAGATAATCGTCCGCGTCCACGGTCGCCTCCGCATCCGGCAGCGCCTCGAGCCCCGCGCGGAGAGTGCGGATCGCGATGCGCGCGGACTCCCGATCGGTGTGGCTCGGCTGCATGGGCTCGGATGCCAGAGCCTTCTCGTACCACTCGAGCATGTCCTGGATCGCGCCGGCGCGGGTGGCCGGCCCGGGTGAGCCGTCCCACTCGTAGACGCCGCCCTCGCCGCACTCGTTCGACGGGACTCGTGTGGACACCGGCTGCGGGGTGGGGGCGTCCGCAGCGCTGTCGGGCGGACCGGCCGCCGCGCACGCCGACAGCATCAGCGCGAGCAGCAGTGCGCCGACGGCGGTGGAAGACGCGCGCCGTCTGCGCTCGGTGACTCGGCGAAGGGTCGCCATGCCTTCAGAGTGTCGCGGCCGCCGCCGTCGTCTCAGACAAGAGAGCGGATGCCGCAGGCGCAGGCCCGCGGCATCCGCTCTCCGGCTCGAATCGTGGTCGGAGAATGGCTCCTACAGTGACCCGGTCTCGCCGAGACCCAGGTTGTCGTCGTAGCTGACGTCCTTCGTCTCCTTGGAGAGCGCGAGGGCGATGATCGTCAGCACGCTCGAGGCGGTGAGGTACACGCCGACGAGCCACGGCTCGCCGCCCGTCGCCGCCCACAGCGCGACCGCGATGATCGGCGCCAGGGCCGCCCCGAGGATCGACGACACGTTGTACGAGATCGCCGACCCGGTGTAGCGGACGTTCGTGGGGAACAGCTCGGGCAGGATCGCGCCCATCGGCCCGAAGGTGGCGCCCATGAGCATGAAGCCGAAGATGAGGAACGCCTGCACGAGCGCGCCGGTGAACATCGGATCCAGCTGCGGCAGCAGGAAGACGTTGAAGGTCAGGCCGAAGACGCCGATGGCCGCCGTGACCCACAGCAGGAGCTTGCGGCGCCCGATCGTGTCGGCCACCGGGCCGGACAGCAGCGTGAAGATGCCGAAGAACACCACGCCGATGATCTGCATGATGACGAAGTCGGTGTAGCCGAACCCGAGACCGGGCACGTACGTCGCCGCGTCGAACGGGGTACCCGCCGACTCCGCCGCGGCGCGCGCGGCCTCGGTCTGCGCCTTCGTGCCGTACGACAGCGTGAAGCTCGTCATCAGGTAGAAGAGCACGTAGGTCGCCAGCATGATGAACGTGCCGAGGATCAGCTGCCACCAGTGCCGGCGCACGGTCTCGCCCAGCGGGAACTTGCGGATCGCGCCCTTCTTCTCGGCCCGGACGAAGGTCTCGGACTCCACCAGGCGCAGCCGCACCCAGAGGCCGACGATCACCATCACCGCGGAGAACAGGAACGGCACGCGCCAGCCCCACGCGAGGAAGGCCTCGGAGCGCTGCGCGGTGCCCTCGGGGTGGGGGAGCGCGAAGTTGATCAGCAGGAAGATCGTGTTGGCGATGATGAACCCGAGCGGTGCACCGAGCTGCGGGAACGTCCCGTACCAGGCGCGCTTGCCCGCGGGCGCGTTCTCGGTGGCCACCAGCGCCGCCCCCGACCACTCGCCGCCGAGGGCGAAGCCCTGCGCGAGGCGGAGGATCAGCAGCAGGAGCGCCGCCCACAGGCCGATGTCGTTGAACGTGGGCAGGAAGCCGATGAGGAAGGTCGCGATGCCCATCGTGAGCAGCGAGGCCACGAGGGTCGCCTTGCGACCGAACTTGTCGCCGAAGTGCCCGAAGACGACCGCGCCCAGCGGGCGGGCGACCATGGCCGCGCCGAAGACGCCGAACGAGGCGAGGAGCGCGGTGGTCTCGTTCCCGGTGGGGAAGAAGAGGATCGGGAAGACGAGCACCGCGGCGGTGGCGTAGACGTAGAAGTCGTAGAACTCGATCGTGGTGCCGATCAGGCTCGCGGTGATGACGCGCGAGCGAGGATTGGCGGGAGTGATCGCGGGGGTGGGGGCTGATGCAGTGGGGGAAGACATTCAATACCTGTGAAACGCGAAGCGGGGATCCTCGTGGGACGGGTGGTGGGCAGCCGCGCGACGCGGGGTGACGCGTCAGGCGGCTCTGCACTGGGTCACCGTGAGCCGAGGCTGTTCCCCCGGCTACGAGGATCAACCCTAACCCCGAAGCGGGAAAGCGGATGCCGCGGCCCCGGCCGCGGCATCCGCTTTTCCCAGTCCTGGCTCAGCGCCAGAGGACTCCGAGGGCGGCGTTGGTGAGCGTGAGCACTCCGATCGACCAGAACACGGCCGCGGGAACGGACCCGCTCTTGCGCTCGCGGCCGGCGCCGATGCCGAGCAGAGCGCCGATGATCAGCAGGATCACGAGCTTCACGCCGATCTTGACGTAGTTGAGCTCGTAGTCGATGCCCCACGGGGCGGCGAGGATGAGCCCGGCGACGCCGGCGATGGCGAGTCCCCAGTGCATCAGGCGGGTGATGCCCCGGTGGCCGTTGACGAGCTCGACGGCCCACGCTCCGAAGAGGATCGCGAACCCGACGAGGTGGAACAGCAGGACGAGGTGGCGAAGGAACTCCATGGACGTCACGGTATGCCCGTCGCGTCGCGGCCGCCAGCAAGGCGCGCCTCACCGGGCGCGGTCGGGGTCAGCCGGCGCGCAGCTCGCGCAGGACGAGGGCGGTGCGGATGGCCGCGTCGGCTGCCTCGTGGCCCTTGTCCTCCTCGGAGTCCGCGAATCCGGCACGGGCGATGCCCTGCGCCTCGTCGTCGAGCGTGAGCACGCCGAAGCCCACCGGCTTTCCGGTGTCGAGCGCGACGCGGGTCAGCCCGTCGGTCGCAGCCGACGACACGAACTCGAAGTGCGGCGTGCCGCCGCGGATGATCACGCCGAGAGCGACCACCGCGTCGGCGCCCGCATCGAGGGCGGCCTTGGCCGCGACGGGCAGCTCGAACGAACCGGGGACGCGCACGAGTCGCCAGGTCGCACCGGCGGCCTCGAGGGCGCGCTCGGCGCCGGCGATGAGGCCGTCGGTGATCACGTCGTGCCACGTGCCCGCGATCACGACGACGTCGAGACCGGAGGCGTCGAGCTGACCGGTGGCCTGGGGAGCGCCCTTGCCGCTCATCGCTCTGCTCCTTCGTGCATCTGCGCGAGCGCGTCGGCGAGGTCTTCCTCGTCGATCAGGTGACCCATGCGGTCGCGCTTGGTGGCGAGGTACTGGTGGTTGTTCGGACCCACACCGACCAGGAGCGGAACCTGCTCGACGATGTCGAGGCCGAACTCGCGCAGCTGGTTCACCTTGTCGGCGTTGTTGGTGAGCAGGCGGACCTTGTCGACGCCCAGGTCGGCGAGGATCCCGGCGGCCGCTGCGTAGTCGCGTGCATCGGCCGGCAGGCCGAGCGCGAGGTTGGCGTCGACGGTGTCGAGTCCGCGCTCCTGCAGCGAGTAGGCGCGCAGCTTGTTGATGAGCCCGATGCCGCGCCCCTCGTGTCCGCGCATGTAGACGACGACGCCGCCGTCCTGCTCGATGGCGTCGAGCGCGGCATCCAGCTGGGGGCCGCACTCGCACTTGAGCGAGCCGAAGGCCTCACCCGTGAGGCACTCGGAGTGCACGCGGACGAGCGGCGACTCGCCGAGCTCGCCCGACACCACCGCGAGGTGGTCTGTGCCCGTCACGCGGTCCTTGTAGGCCAGGAACCGGAACTCGCCGTGCGAGGTGGGCACGAGAGCCTCGGCCCGCAGGCTCACGCGCCGCTTATGCGCGGCGTGCACCTGGGCGTCGGGATCGAGCGGCTCGTGCTCGTTCAGGTAGGCGATGAGCTGCTCGATCGTGATGACCGGGACGCCGTCGCGGGCGCCGAGCTCCTGGAGCCCGGGCAGTCGCATCATCGAGCCGTCCTCGGCCACGACCTCGGCGATCGCGCCCACCGGCTGCACGCCGGCGAGACGCATGAGCTCCACTGCCGCTTCGGTGTGACCGCCGCGCTCGCGCACGCCGCCCTCGACGGCGCGCAGCGGCAGGATGTGGCCGGGACGGATGACGCTGGTCGGCACCGACTCGGGGTTGGCGAGCACGTTCAGCGTGTGGGCGCGGTCGGACGCGCTGATGCCGGTCGACACGCGATCGGCGGCGTCGACGCTCACGGTGTAGGCCGTGGAGCGGGCGTCCTGGTTGATCTCGACCATCGGCGGCAGGTCGAGGCGGTCAGCCCACTCGGCGGGCATCGGCGCGCAGATGAAGCCGCTGGACCAGCGGACGGTCCACGCCAGCCACTCGGGCGTCGCAAGCTCCGCGGAGAGGACGACGTCGCCCTCGTTCTCGCGGTTCTCATCGTCGGCGACGATGACCGGCTTGCCGGCGCGGATCGCGTCCAGCGCCTCGGGAATGGTGGAAAGGCTCATTTCGAGCCTCCTTCCGTGGGTGCGGCGGCGGCCGCGGGGTAGTCGGGGACTGCGGGTGCGGCCGGAGCCGCTGAAGCGAAGGCGTGAAGGCGCTGCACGTGGCGCGCGAGGATGTCGGTCTCGAGGTTGACGCGGTCGCCGGGGACCCGGCTGCCGAGGGTCGTCGCCTCGAGCGTCTCGGGGATGAGCGAGACCTCGAACCAGTGGACGCCGTCGGCAGGCACCGCCGGGCTGACCGCGCTCACGGTGAGCGAGACGCCGTCGACGGCGATCGAACCCTTGTCGACGACGAGCGGCGCGAGGTCGGCCGGGAGCGCGATCCGCAGGACGCGCCACTGCGCGCCGGGCCGCACCTCGAGCACCTCGCCGGTGCCGTCGATGTGACCCTGCACGATGTGCCCGCCGAGCCGCCCGTGGGCGACGGTTGCGCGCTCCAGGTTGACGGGACGCCCCGCCGCCACGCCCTGCAGCGTCGACATGTCGAGCGTCTGGCGCATGACGTCGGCGGTGAACCAGTCCGCTCCCTGGCCGACGACCGTGAGGCACACGCCGCTGACGGAGATGGAGTCGCCGTGCGCGGCATCCGACACCGCCTTCGGAGCTCGCACGGTGACGCGCACGCCGTCGCCGGACGGCTCGATCGCGGTGACTTCGCCGATCTCCTCGACGATTCCGGTGAACATCAGCTGACTCCTTCTGTGGCGGGGGCGGCGACGACCAGCAGGTCATCGCCGAGCTTCTCGACGTCGCGCACCGTGAGGCGTCGCGCTTCGCCGATGGTCGTGACGCCGACGTCGCGCAGCGCGAGCATGTCGCCGCCGATCAGCGCCGGCGCGATGTACACCAGGAGCTCATCGGCGAGTCCGGCGCGCACGAAGGACGCCGCGACGGCGGGACCGCCCTCGACGAAGACCCGGTGCACGCCGCGGCGGCGCAGGTCGGACAGGGCGGCGTCGAGGTCGCCCGGGTACTGCAGGAAGGGGTGCGGATGCCTCAGCACGGCTGCGTCGTCGGGCACCGGCCGCTCGCCCAGGACGACCGGGATCGGCTGATGATCGAGGAGGGATCCGTCGTCGGCGCGCGCCGTGAGGGCGGGGTCGTCGGCGAGGAGCGTGCCCGTGCCGACGACGATTGCGTCGGCTGCGGCGCGGCGCTGGTGCACGTCGGCGCGCGCGGCGGGTCCGGTGATCCACTGACTCGTGCCGTCGGGTGCCGCGGCACGGCCGTCGAGGCTCTGCGCCCACTTGACCGTCACGTGCGGGCGGCCGAGCCGCTGGACCGTCAGCCAGGAGTCGAGGAGCTCGCGTGCCTCGTCGGCCAGCACGCCCGACTCGACGGCCACGCCGGCGTCGCGCACGCGATCGGCACCGCCCGAGGAGACGTCGTTGGGGTCGTCGATGGCGTAGACCACGCGGGACACGCCGGCGGCGATCAGCGCCACGGCGCACGGGCCCGTGCGCCCGGTGTGGTTGCAGGGCTCGAGCGTGACGATCGCGGTCGCCCCGTCGGCGTCGCCTGGGGAGAGGCGGGAGAGCGCGTCCACTTCCGCGTGCGGAGTGCCCGCTCCGCGGTGCCAGCCTTCCGCGAGGACGTCGCCGTCGGCGGAGATGATCAGGGCCCCGACCTGCGGGTTGATCCCGCGCGGGCCGCGACGGGCGAGGTCGAGCGCCCGACGCATCGCGTCGCGCTCAGCCGGTGTCGCCGTCATCCGTGTCCTCCGTGTGTCCGGTCGCGATGATCCGGGGCACGGGAGACCGGCAACGCGCATGGCGTCGCCCGTGCTGCCTCCCATCCGGACTAGCGACAGTCACCTGTCGCATCACCGTCGGTTCCGGATTTCCACCGGATCAGCCGTGGCGGCATCTGTTCGGATGCTGGTGCCTTGGCTCGCGGACTGTCACCGCCGGTTCGGATTCTCACCGACCCCGGAGCACGTTGATGCTCTCGAGTCTACTCAACGTCCCCGACGCGAGTTCATTCCATGTGTCCGCATGAAACAGTCGCTCAGTCGGCGAGCGCCCGCGCGACCGCCTCATCGACCACGAGGTCGGTCACCAGGCCGGCGGCGAGCGCGCCCCGGAGGCTCGCGAGCTTCGAGACGCCCGATACGACGCACAGCCGCCGCGGCACCGCACGCAGCACGTCGAAGCGCGGCCCGGTCGCGCGCTCGTTGAGAGGGATGCCGTCGCTCGAGCCGTCTGCGCGGAAGAAGACCGTGGCCACGTCGCCGACCACACCTTCGGTCTCGAGCGATGCGAGCTCCTGCGCCTCGAGATATCCGCCCGAGTAGACGTGACTGGGCACGCGGGAGTCGGCGGAGCCGGTGCTGAACACGACGAGGTCCATGGCCGCCTGCATCGCGAGGATGCGCCGCGTGCTGCGCTCGCGCCACATCGCGCTCTTCGTGCGCGGGTCGTCGAAGAACGCGGGGACCGGGAACTGCTGAGCACTGCCGCCGTACGCGGCGGCGAAGCGGCTCAGGATCTCGCTCGCGTAGAGCAGACCGGTGGTGTGGGTGTTGCCCGAGCCGTTCAGCTGGACGAAGGTCGTGCCGTGCACCTGCTGGGGGGCGAGGCGCCGGCTGATCGCGGCGGTGGTCGATCCCCACGCGACGCCGACGGTCATGTCCTCGCGGATGAGGTCGCCCAGCAGGTGCGCCGCGGCGACCGAGACCCGCTCCAGGCGCTCGACCTCGTTCGCGTCGTCGGGAACGGGGACGACCTGGGCCGTCACACCGAAGCGCTCGGCGAGGTGCTCCTCGAGCAGCTGCGGAGCCGCGAACGGCGAGCGGATGCGGATGTCGACGATGCCCGTCGCCCGGGCCTGGGCGAGCAGCCGCGAGACGGTCGAACGCGACGTTCCGAGCTCGCGCGCGATCGCCTCCATCGTGCGGTCCTGCACGTAGTAGAGGTGCGCGGCCGTGAGCGCGCGCTGCACCGACCGCGCGTCCAGGGGCTCGTCCACCCGCCCATCGTTGCACATGTGTGCATGCGGCCTGCAAGGACGTCCATCGGTGACATCATGGAGGGACAGCAGACCACGAGCACGACGGGGGATGACGATGGGCTCACGCACTGCACCGGGATTCGATGAACTGGCGGAGCGTCCGTACGCCGATGTCCTGATCGTGGGCGGCGGGATCAATGGGCTCGCCACCTTCCGCGATCTCGCGATGCAGGGGGTCGACGTCGCACTGGTGGAGCGCGACGACTTCATCAGCGGAGCATCGGCGGCGTCATCCCACATGATCCACGGTGGCATCCGCTACCTCGAGAACGGCGAGTTCCGGCTCGTGCACGAGGCCGTCACCGAGCGCAACGCGCTGCTGCGCATCGCTCCCCACTACGTGCGTCCGCTGCAGACCACCATCCCGATCTTCTCGACGTTCTCCGGCGTGCTCAGCGCGCCGCTGCGCTTCCTGCGTCACGGCGGAGGCAAGCACACCGAGCGGGGCGCCGCCCTCATCAAGATCGGGCTCGTGATCTACGACTCCTTCTCTCGCGGCGGCGGCCGCGTGCCGCGCCACGCGTTCCGGGGCCGCAAGCGGTCGCTGCAGGAACTGCCGGCCCTCAACCCCGACGTGAAGTACACCGCGACCTACTGGGACGCCTCGCTCCACGACCCCGAGCGGCTCGCGATCGACGTGCTCCGCGACGGCCGCCGGGCCGGCGGCGACCAGGCTCGCGCAGCGAACTACACCGCAGCGGTGGGCGCCGAGGGCGGCCGCGTCGTGCTGCGTGACATGGTCTCGGGCGAAGAGCTGGGGTTCGCGGCATCCGTCGTCATCAACGCATCGGGTCCGTGGACCGATCTCACCAACCTCGCCCTCGGCGACCCCACCCACTACATGGGCGGGACCAAGGGCTCGCACATCGTGCTCGACCACCCCGAACTGCTGGCGGCCACCGGGGGCCGGGAGCTGTTCTTCGAGAACGCCGACGGCCGCATCGTGCTCATCTACCCGCTCAAGGGCCGCGTGCTCGTCGGCACCACCGACCTCGAGCACCGCATGGGCGACCCGATCGTCTGCACCGAGGAGGAGGTCGACTACTTCATCGACCTCATCGGGCAGGTGCTGCCCGGCATCGGCGTCGACCGATCGCAGATCGTGTACCGGTTCTCGGGCGTGCGCCCGCTTCCCGGGCACGGCGATCTCGCCCCGGGGTTCGTCTCGCGCGACTACCGCATCGAGGCGGCTCCGCTCGTGGGAGGGGATGCCACCGTGCTGAGCCTCGTCGGCGGCAAATGGACCACGTTCCGGGCGTCGGCCGAGCACCTCGCCGACCGCGCCCTGGCGCTCCTCGCTCGTCCGCGCCGGCGGTCCACGAAGGGCGTCGCCATCGGCGGCGGGAACGGCTTCCCGACGACCGAGCGGGCCCGGCAGCAGTGGATCGCGGGGCACGCCGACGGTCTGCCGGCCGCCCGCGTCGCGACCCTGCTCGATCGGTACGGCACCGTCGCGACAGACCTCGTCGCCGCGATCGCGGAGGATCCCGACGACGCTCCGCTGGTGCATCTCCCCGGCTACAGCAGCGCCGAGGTGCGGCACCTCGCGCTGAGCGAGGACGTGGTCCATCTCGACGATCTGCTGATGCGCCGGACGAGCATCGCCTTCGTGGGCGGTGCGTCGGAAGCCGCCGTCACGGAGATCGCCGCTCTCGTCGCGCCGGTGCTCGGCTGGGATGCCGGGCGCACCGCGTCCGAGGTCGAGCGCGGGGTCGCGATGGTGCACGCCGCCGACCCGTCGTGGGCCGAGGCATCCGCCACCTCGCGATAGCCTGACCGCAGCCGGGCGCCGAGCGGGCCCCCGTGACGCATGCGGGCGATGTCGCCCGCGAGGAAGGAGCCGGTGTTGGCCGATCACGTTCTGGCGATCGATCAGGGCACGACCTCGACGCGGGCGATCGTGTTCGACTCGGCGGGCGCCGTCGTCTCGGTCGCCCAGCGCGAGCACGAGCAGATCTTCCCGCGTGCCGGATGGGTCGAGCACGACCCCGTCGAGATCTGGACGAACACCGAGTGGGTGGTGGCGTCGTGCCTCACCCGGGCCGCGGTGGCGGCATCCGACATCGCCGCCGTCGGCGTGACCAACCAACGCGAGACGGCGATCGTCTGGGACCGCCGCACCGGGCGGCCGGTGCACAACGCCCTGGTGTGGCAGGACACCCGAACCCAGCCCCGCGTCGACGAGCTCGCCGGCTCGCAAGACGGGTCGGGCGACGGCACCTACCGCTTCGCCGAGACGACGGGACTGCCGCTCGCCACGTACTTCTCCGCGTCGAAGGTCGCGTGGATCCTCGACCGTGTGCCCGGCGCGCGCCAGGCCGCGGAGGCGGGTCACCTCGTGTTCGGCACGCCCGACACCTGGGTCATCTGGAATCTGACGGGCGGCGCCCGCGGCGGCATCCACGTCACCGACGTCACCAACGCCTCACGCACCCTGCTCATGGACCTGCGCACGCTGGACTGGTCGGACGAGCTGCTCGCGGTGTGGGGCATCCCGCGGTCGATGATGCCCGAGATCCGCTCCTCGTCCGAGGTCGTCGGCACCTCGCAGCTGCCGGATGTGCTCCACGGCACGCCGATCGCCGGAATCCTCGGCGACCAGCAGGCGGCCACCTTCGGCCAGGCCGCGTTCGACGCCGGCGAATCGAAGAATACGTACGGCACCGGCAACTTCCTGCTGGTGAACACCGGCACCGAGATCGTGCGCTCGGACAGCGGGCTGATCACGACCGTCGCGTACCGCTGCGGCGACGAGCCGGCGCGCTACGCGCTCGAGGGCTCGATCGCCGTCACCGGATCGCTGGTGCAGTGGCTGCGCGACAACCTGGGCATCATCCAGCGCTCGGAAGACGTCGAGTCGCTCGCCGCGACCGTCGATGACAACGGCGGCGCGTACTTCGTGCCCGCGTTCTCCGGTCTGTACGCGCCGTACTGGCGCCCCGACGCCCGCGCCGCGCTGGTGGGCATGACCCGCTTCGTCAACAAGGGGCACATCGCACGCGCCGCGCTCGAGGCCACCGCATTCCAGACGCGGGACGTGATCGAGGCGGTCGTCGCCGACACCGGGCGCGAGCTCGACGAGCTGCGCGTGGACGGCGGGATGACGCGCAACGACGCCCTCATGCAATTCCAGGCCGACATCCTCGGCGTTCCGGTCGTGCGGCCGAAGGTCGTCGAGACCACGGCGCTCGGAGCCGCCTACGCCGCGGGCCTCGCGACCGGTGTCTGGAGGAGCCGCGACGAGCTGCGGGCGCACTGGCAGGAGGACGTGCGGTTCGAGCCGCGCATGGCGCAGGACGAGCGCGAGCGCCGCTGCCGACTGTGGAAGAAGGCGGTGTCGAAGTCGCTCGATTGGGTCGACGACGACGCCCGCGCCCTCATGGACGCGGCCGACGGCTGATCACTTGAGCAGGCGCGACAGGCGCCGATCCGCGAGGATCTTGCCGCCCGTCTGACACGTCGGGCAGTACTCGAGCGAGTTGTCGGCGAAGAAGACGCTGCGCACCTCGTCTCCACAGACCGGGCACGTCTCGCCGCGGCGTCCGTGCACCCTCATGCCGCGCCGTTTGGCGTCTTTCAGCTCGGCAGGAGGCTTGCCGGATGCCGCGGCCACCGCCTCGGTGAGCGTGTCGGTCATCGCGGCGAACACCCGGTCGATCTCGGCGTCGTCGAGGCTGGAGGCCAGGGCATACGGCGACATCTTCGCCGCGTGCAGGATCTCGTCGGAGTACGCATTGCCGACGCCCGCGATCGTGGCCTGGTCGCGCAGCACGCCCTTGATCTGGGTGCGACGGCCGGCGAGCAGCCCGGCCAGGGTGTCGCGCGTGAACGCGGGGTCGAGCGGGTCGGGCCCCAGGCGCGCGATTCCGGGCACGTCGGCCGGGTCGCGGACGACGTAGACGGCCAGGGACTTCTTGGTGCCGGCCTCGGTGAGGTCGAATCCGGAGCCGTCGGAGAGTGCGACGCGCAGGGCGATGGGCGTCTTGCCGGGGCGGATGACCGTCGTCGGGAGCTGGTCGTAGAAGCGCAGCCAGCCGGCTTTGGCCAGGTGGAAGACGAGGTGGGGTGCGGCATCCGTGCCCGTCGTGGCGATGTCGACGAACTTGCCGTGACGCGCGACCCCCGCGATGCGGGCGCCCTTCAGGGCGTCGACCGGAGGGTCGTACGTCTTGAGGGCGGCGATGTTCGCGACCGAGACGCGCGTGACCTCGAGTCCTGTCAGGCGTCCGTGGAGGAACTCCACGAGACCCTGCACCTCGGGCATCTCGGGCATGGGGCAATCCTGCCACGGAGCGCCGACGGCGGGGCGGGAGGTTCGGGGGCTCGGGCCTCAGTCCTCGAGGACGGCCCAGGGCTGCGGCATCCGCTCATCCGTCCTCAGCAGGGCGGCGATCCAGCCGTCGTCGCGGTACTTGGCGTTCGCGAGCGCCTTGCGGAGCGTCCCCTCGTACTGGAAGCCGAGCGCACGGGCGACTTTCGCAGACGCGACGTTGCCGACCACCGCGCGCCATTCGATGCGGGTCAGATCGAGTCCGCCGGCGTCGAAGCCCCAGTCGATCACGGCGTTCGACGCCTCGGCGAGGCGGCCGCCGCCGCGGGCCCACGGCGCCATCCAGAAGCCGATCTCGCCGTTGCCCATGCCGTCGACGCGGTACATGCCGATCGTGCCGACGAGTGCCTCCTGCTCGCGGATCGCCCACGTCAGGTTCTTCCCGGCCTCCCAGTCCTTCGGCACCTGTGCGACGAACCCCTCGGCGTGCGAGCGCTCGTAAGGGACCGGCACGGGGGTGTAGCGCTGGATGCCCGCGTCCTGGCAGGCCTCGAAGATGGCGTCGACGTCGGCAGCGGTCGGCAGCGACAGTTCGAGCCTCGACGTGCGCAGGGTCACCGGTTCCATCGGCTCAGGGTACCGGGCGGCCGGGTCGAGGCTGTGCCGTAACGCCGCCTGATTCGGGCGGGGCCGGCCGTTTCCGGCCTGCGGCGGGTCAGCCGCGTTCGTCGCGCGTGCGCGTACCCAACTCAGGACCGCACCGGACGGATGATCGGGGTCCGGCGGAAATTCGGGGAGGGAAGCGGCGGGGAGGTCGCGCGGTCCTGCAACCGGTACGGCTCCTCCCCATTGCGGCCGAGTCCGGCGTCCTTCCCCGATCAGTCTTCGCGGCGGCTCGGGGCTGCCGTGCGTCGGCGAGCATCGTCGATGTGTCCGCCGAGTTCTTCACCCGCGCCGATCTCCTCCATGCCGGGCACACCCGTCGCTCAATCCAGGCGCAGGTCCGGTCGGGCGACCTCATCCACGCCCGCCGCGATCGGTACCTGGCTGGCGATACGCACGACAGTCTCGTCCGGGCCGTTCGCGTCGGCGGGCGGCTCACGTGCCTCTCGCTGCTGGCAACGCTCGGTGTGTTCGTTCTGGAGAACCGGCGCCTTCACGTGCACGTGCCGGCAACGGCCGGCAGATTGAGAGCGCCTGGGAATCGCCGGAAACGGCTCAAGCCGCCTCAGTCACGCAAGGTGCGACTGCATTGGTCCGACCTGATCCAGGATCCCGGGTCGCGCTGCGCGGTGAGCGTCGTGGACGCTCTCGTTCATGCTGTGACCTGCCAGACACCCCGCGCCGCGATCGCCACACTCGACAGCGCACTCCACCGTCGATTGATCGGCATCGACGACCTGAACACGGTGTTCGCGGCGCTTCCCGCGCGGTTCCACGCCTTGCGGGCGCTCGTCGACGCTCGCGCCGAGTCCGGACCGGAGACTCTGGTTCGCCTGATGGCGCGCGTGCTCGGGTGCGATGTGAGGCTCCAGGTCGAGTTCGATGACATCGGACGAGTGGATCTGCTCCTTGACGGATGGCTGGTCGTCGAGTGCGACAGCAGGGAGTTCCATCAGGACTGGAAGACTCAGGTGAAGGACCGCGAGCGCGATGTCGCGCTCGCCGCTCTGGGCTACTGCACGCTGCGAGTCACGGCCGCCATGATCATGTACCGGCCGGACGACGTCTTTGCCGCTCTGCGCGGACTGATCTCCTCGCGCCGCGCGGTCTGACCGCGCGGCGCCGGCCCGGGCCCGGGGGTCAGACCACCCTGCCCTCCGAGGGCTGCCTGAGGCAACCCATCTGTACCGTACTCAGGATCGCCGCTGCGGCAGCCGCCCTTCCGGGCCTCAATCGGCCCCAGTCGGCGGAGCGGTCCTGAGATCGGTACGGCGGGCGGAGAGGAGCGGTGGCTCAGGCGTCCGGCGCCCGCGAGGTGGCCCCTCCCGAAGGCTGCCTCAGGCAACCCATCTGTACCGTACTCAGGATCGCCGCTGCGGCAGCCGCCCTTCCGGGCCTCAATCGGCCCGAGTCGGCGGACCGGTCCTGAGATCGGTACGGCGGGCACGCGCGAGGCGGAGTTATGGCACACGGCTGCGCCGCGCGGCCCGAAACCGGCGGGGTCAGGCCCGGCGGAGCAGCCCGACCTTGTCGTAGACATCGCCCAGCGTGCGGTTGGCGACCTCGTCGGCCTTGGCCGCATTCGCCGCCAGCACGCGGTCGAGCTCGGCGGGGTCGTCCAGCAGCTCGAGCGCGCGCTGGCGCACCGGCCCGAACTCCTCCACCACGACCTCGGCGAGGCCCTTCTTGAAGTCGCCGTAGCCGCGGCCCGCGTACTCGTCCTCGAGCGCCGGGATCTGGCGGCCGGTGAGCGCCGCGTAGATCACCAGCAGGTTCGAGACTCCGGGCTTGGCCTCGCGGTCGTAGCGCACCGAGCCCTCGCTGTCGGTGACGGCGCGCATGACCTTCTTGGCGCTCTTCGCCGGGTCATCAAGCAGCCACAGCACGCCGGCGTCGGACTCGGCCGACTTCGACATCTTCGCGGTCGGGTTCTGCAGGTCGTAGATGCGCGCGGTGTCCCTCTGGATCACCGGCATCGGAACCGTGAACGTCTCGCCGAAGCGGCTGTTGAACCGCTCCGCCAGGTCGCGCGTCAGCTCGACGTGCTGCTTCTGGTCGTCGCCGACGGGCACGATGTCGGTCTGGTACAGCAGGATGTCGGCTGCCATGAGCACCGGGTACGTGAAGAGGCCGACCGAGGTCGCGTCGGCTCCGTAGCGCTGCGACTTGTCCTTGAACTGGGTCATGCGACCCGCCTCGCCGAAGCCTGTGATCGTCGAGAGGATCCATGCCAGCTCGGCATGCGCCCGGACGTGCGACTGCACGTACAGCGTGGACTTCGACGGCTCGATGCCGGCCGCGATGTACTGCGCAGCGGTGCGCCGGGTCTTCTCCCGCAGGTGCTCCGGGTCTTGGGCGACGGTGATCGCGTGCAGGTCGACGACGGAGAAGAACGCGTCGTAGGCCTCCTGCAGGTCGCGCCACTGCATGAGAGCCCCGATGTAGTTGCCGATCTGGAGGGAGTCGGCGGAGGGCTGCATGCCGGAGTACAGACGGGGTTTGCTCACCACCCAATCCTAGGGCCGCCGCACGAGCGGCCTCCGTCCGGGCGCCGCCTGCGGCGCGGAAGAAAGCCGAGCGGATGCCTCGCCCCAGCGCGTCAGGCGCCGATGGCGTAGTCCGCGACGACGGGGGAGTGGTCGCTCCACCGCGTGTCCCAGGAGGGCGCCCGCACCACCTGGTAGTTGGTCGCGCGCGCCGCGAGAGCCGGCGTCCCGAGGTGGTAGTCGATGCGCCAGCCGCTGTCGTTGTCGAAGGCACGACCGCGCATCGACCACCAGGTGTAGGGCCCGTCGACGTCGCCGTGCGAGACCCGACCGACGTCCACCCAGCCGAGGCCGGTGCCGGTGGAGCCGTCCACGGCGGTGACCTGCTCGCCGGCGGGGCCGAGGAACCGGTCGAAGTACGCGCGCTCGCGGGGGAGGAACCCGGCCTTCTTGATGTTCCCCCTCCAGTTGCGGATGTCGAGCTCGCGGTGGCCGACGTTGAGGTCGCCCATGACGAGCGCGAACGGAGTCGCCTGCTCGAGCTGCGGCATCCGCTTCTCCATCGCATCGAGGAACGCCCACTTCGCGTCCTGCCGAGGGGTGTCGGCCTCGCCGGTGTGGACGTAGGCGCTCACGACCGTGAGGCGCTCGCCGTCGATGTCGAAGTCGGCCTCGATCCATCGACCGGCAGAGTCGAGCGGCTCCGGACCCAGCACGCGGCGCACGTCGACCGCAGGCATGCGGGTGGCCACCGCGACGCCCGCCCGGCCCTTCGCCAAGGCCTCGTCGTTGACGATCTCCCACCCGGGAAGAACGCCGCGCAGCTCTTCGAGCGTCGCGCGCACCTCCTGCAGGGCGAGCACGTCGACGTCGGCGGCGTCGAGCCACTCGATCATGCCCTTGCGGGTCGCGGCACGGATGCCGTTGACGTTGACGGAGGCGATGCGGACTCGGCGGGGCACGCCCGCCAGCCTAATCGCGACCGCGGACAGCGCCCGCCGCCCGCACACTCGCGCGGGCCTCGATCAGGTCAGGTCGCGCTTCTCGCCGCCCGCGGGCCCGGCCGCTTCGGACGATCGCGTCGCCGGCTTGCGTCCGCTCTTCGCCTTGGCGGGCGCGAGCGGCTTGAGCGCATGCTGCGGCGGGGGAGGAGCGGATGCCTCGACCTGCCGCAGCTCGTCCTCCGCTTCGCGCACCGCCCGGTCGGCGAACGGGCGCCGGTACCACGCGGCCTGCGCGCGGGCATCCTTCGCCGTGCGCAGCCGCACCCGCGCCGCGACGAGCAGCGCGGCGTGCTCGGCGGCCAGCCGCTCGGCCTCGGTCTGCGGAAGGAGGGCGAGGTCGCGATCGCGCGCGGCCACGGCCACCCACGATGCCGCGACGAGCATCACGATCCCCATGAGCCGGAACCACAGCAGCATCCCGACGAAGAAGGCGAATCCGGCAAGGAGCGGGTTCGCGGGCGTGTAGCTCAGCAGCAGGCCCGCGCCGAGCTGCAGCAGCGAGAGGCCGATGCCGCCGATGATCGCGCCCGGCCAGATGCGGCGCCACGGCAGCTTCGTGCCGGTGAGGAAACGGAACAGCCCCACGAGGGCCGCAGAGGTCACGGCGAACCCGATGAACAGAGAACCCGCCTTGGCGGTCACCTCGGTGAAGCCGCTCAGCAGCTTCCAGCCGAAGAGCGAGAACACCCACTCGATCGCATAGGTCCCGATGGTGCTGAGCGCGGCGCCGAAGATCAGGGTGGCGCCGAACACCAGCGCGGCGAGGAGGTCGCGGGCCTTCAGGAGGAAGTAGCTGCGCCGGTCGGGCGGGATCCCGAAGAGCTCGCGCACCGCGCGGCGCGTGTAGGTCACCCAGTCGATGGCGGTCCAGATGAGTGCGCCGAGCGCGATCACACCGGTCCACCCGAGCACTCCCGCGTTCTGCGACGCGATGGCCTGAACGGCCTCGGGCGTGGCGAAAGCGCTGTCGGGTGAGATCAGGTCGGGGATATAGCTGTTGATCAGATTGATGAGACCGTCGACGGCTTCGGTGCTGCCGCCGAGCCACAGACCAGTGATCGCGAACGCCAGGTAGATCGCCGCGAAGCAGGCGAACAGGGCCACGTAGCTGACCCCGGCCGACAGGAGGAAGCCGTTCTCGATGAGGAAGTTGCGCCACACCCGCACCGGAAACCACGCCAGCGTGGCTTCGGTGAGCCGCGTCGCCCGGCTGATGGGCACGTCGAACCGTTGCCGGAGGCTGACCTCGGTCGCCTCCCACCGATCGCGCAGCGACTCCTCCTCGCGCTGGGCGGCGTCCGCCGTCGCGCGGGCGTCCGGCGAGGGCGTCTGCGTCACGTTGTCAGGCTATCGACTGCGGCCGGCGCCCGCGGCGCCGGCTTCCGGCGAAACGCCGACCGGTGCGGGCGACGACGCGCGGAACCGCGGCACGGCGAACAGGATCGCGGCGAGGGCGACGGCGGGGATCAGGAACGCGGGTCCATACCCCGTCACGTCCGCCAGGAGGCCGATCACGACCGCCCCGAGGATCGCGCCGGCGTAGTTGAACAGATTGACGCGGGCGATGACCTGGTCACTGTGCTCCGGTGAGAGCTCGCCCGCGGCGCCGAAGGTCACCGGGATCAGCACACCGGCGCTGGCACCTGCCAGGGCGAAGCCGATGATCGCCGCGGCCGGGAACGGCAGGAGCGCCACGACGGCGCAGCCGACGGCCGACGTCACAGCCGCGATCGCCACGAGCCGCGGCCGGCCGATGGCGGGGATCAGCCGGTCGGTGAAGAGCCGCGTGAGCAGCACCACGGCCTGGTACGCGGCGTAGCCGAGGGGAGCGATCCAGGCGAGCGTCTCGAGGTCGAGCTGCAGGTACTGCGTGCTCCAGGTGCTCACCGCCGAGTCCGCGACGAACACCGCCAGGACGACCAGTCCGAAGATCCAGATTCCGGCGCGCGGCAGCTTCGCCCGCTCGCCGGGCGGCAGCGCCTCGTCGACAGGCACTTCACGGGCGAAGAATCGGATGCCGATCACGGCGACGCTCGCTGCGATGACGGCCGCGCACATCAGGGCGATGCCGGCCGCCGTCGCGGTCAGCGCCACGGCGGAAACCAGGAGCGCTCCGACGATGGCCGCCGCCGTCGCCGCGGCGAAGAACGAGCCGAGCAGATGCCGGCCGTAAGCCCGCTGCACCGCGACGCCCTGCATGGCGGCGGCCGCGTCGACGCAGCCCAGGCCGACGCCGAACACCCCGAACGCGGCGGCGAAGACGGCGAACGGCGTCGGGAAGGCGATCACCGGGAGCGCGACCGCCTGGATGATCAGGCCGAGCGCGAGCGCCGTCCGGCTGCCCCACCGCACGGCGACCGCGTTCGCGAGCACTGAGCCGAGCGCGGCCGCCACGACGACGCCGAGCACCAGGATCGACACGATCGCGGCATCCCTGATGCCCTGCCGCAGCTGGAGCGCGGGCAGAGACGTCACGATCACGGCGTAGCCCAGACCCTGCGCCACGTAGGCGGCCGTCACCGCGCCTCGGGCGCGGCGGAGCGAAGGGTCGAGCGGAACGGTCGGCGCGTCGTCGCGCAGGGCCTCTGTCACACAGGGAAGCCTAGGGGCGTCCGCGCAGAACCGCCTGCTTGACTTCGGCGATCGCCTTCGTGACCTCGATGCCGCGCGGGCAGGCCTCGGTGCAGTTGAAGGTCGTGCGGCAACGCCACACGCCCTCCTTGTCGTTGAGGATGTCGAGGCGGACGTCGCCGGCATCGTCGCGCGAGTCGAAGATGAACCGGTGCGCGTTGACGATCGCGGCCGGGCCGAAGTACTGGCCGTCGGTCCAGAAGACCGGGCAGGACGACGTGCACGCGGCGCACAGGATGCACTTGGTCGTGTCGTCGAAGACCTCTCGGTCGACGATCGACTGGACGCGCTCCTTGCCCGGCTCGGGCTTCGAGCTGGCGATCAGGAACGGCTGCACCTCGCGGTAGGAGGCGAAGAACGGCTCCATGTCGACGACGAGGTCCTTCTCGAGCGGCAGGCCCTTGATCGCCTCGACGTAGATCGGCTGCGAGATGTCGAGATCCTTGATCAGCGTCTTGCAGGCCAGGCGGTTGCGACCGTTGATGCGCATCGCGTCCGAGCCGCAGATGCCGTGCGCGCACGACCGCCGGAAGGTCAGCGAGCCGTCGACCTCCCACTTGATCTTGTGCAGCGCGTCGAGGACGCGGTCGGTCGAGTAGAGCTCGACGTCGTAGTCGACCCAGCGCGGCTCCTCGTCGACCTCGGGATCGAAGCGACGGATGATGAAGGTGACGAGGAACGACTGGATTCCGGTGTCGCCGGCTGCGGCATCCTGCGCCGTCTCCTGCGAATCGGCGTCGGTGCGCTCGATGACGTCAGTGGCCGAGGTCGACATCAGTACTTCCTCTCCATCGGCTGGTAGCGGGTGATCACGACCGGCTTCCAGTCCAGGCGGATGTGGTCCTCGGAGTGCGAGGAGCCGGCGTCGCCCGACAGGTACGCCATCGTGTGCTGCATGTAGTTCTCGTCGTCGCGCTTCGGGAAGTCGTCGCGCATGTGACCGCCGCGGCTCTCCTTGCGGTTGCGCGCGGTGACGACGACGACCTCGGCGATGTCGAGGAGGAACCCGAGCTCGACGGCCTCGAGCAGGTCGGTGTTGTACCGCTTGCCCTTGTCGTCGACGTGGATGTTCTTGAACCGCTCGCGCAGCTCCTCGATGACGTCGAGCACCTCGCCGAGGGACTCCTCGGTGCGGAACACCTGGGCCTTGCGGTCCATCTCGTCCTGCAGCTTCTTGCGCAGGACGGCGATGCGCTCGGTGCCCTGGTTGCTGCGCAGCCCCTCGATGAGACCGCGCACCTCGGCGGCGGGGTCGTCCGGGAGGGCGACGAAGTCGGCGGTCTTGACGTACTCGACCGCATTGCGGCCGGCGCGCTTGCCGAAGACGTTGATGTCGAGCAGCGAGTTGGTTCCGAGGCGGTTCGAGCCGTGCACCGAAACGCACGCGCACTCGCCGGCGGCATACAGGCCGGGGACGACCGTCGTGTTGTCGCTCAGCACCTGCGCGTCGTTGTTGGTCGGGATGCCGCCCATCGCGTAATGCGCGGTGGGCATGACGGGCACCGGCTCGACCACGGGGTCGACGCCCAGGTACGTGCGCGCGAACTCGGTGATGTCGGGAAGCTTCGTCTCGAGCACCTCGGCGCCGAGGTGCGTGCAGTCCAGCAGCACGTAGTCGCGGTGGGGGCCGGCGCCGCGGCCCTCGGCGACCTCCTGCACCATGCAGCGGCTGACGATGTCGCGCGGGGCGAGGTCCTTGATCGTGGGCGCGTAGCGCTCCATGAAGCGCTCGCCCGAGGCGTTGCGCAGGATGGCGCCCTCACCGCGGGCGCCTTCGGTGAGCAGGATGCCGAGTCCGGCGAGCCCTGTCGGGTGGAACTGGAAGAACTCCATGTCCTCGAGCGGCAGGCCCTTGCGCCAGATGATCCCGACGCCGTCGCCGGTGAGCGTGTGGGCGTTGGAGGTCGTCTTGAAGATCTTGCCGAAGCCGCCGGTGGCGAAGATCACGGCCTTCGAATGGAAGACGTGCAGGTCGCCGGTAGCCAGCTCGTAGGCGACGACGCCTGCGATCTCGGTCTTGCCCGCAGCATCCTTCACCGTGATCAGGTCGAGGACGTAGAACTCGTTGAAGAAGTTGATGCCGAGCTTGACGCAGTTCTGGAACAGCGTCTGAAGGATCATGTGGCCGGTGCGGTCGGCGGCGTAGCACGCACGGCGCACGGGGGTCTTGCCGTGGTCGGCGGTGTGGCCGCCGAAGCGACGCTGGTCGATCTTGCCCTCGGGGGTGCGGTTGAACGGCAGTCCCATGTTCTCGAGGTCGATGACCGCGTCGATCGCCTCCTTGGCGAGGATCTCGGCGGCGTCCTGGTCGACGAGGTAGTCGCCGCCCTTGACGGTGTCGAACGTGTGCCACTCCCACGAGTCCTCTTCGACGTTGGCCAGCGCCGCGGCCATGCCGCCCTGCGCCGCCCCGGTGTGCGAGCGCGTGGGGTACAGCTTCGAGATGACCGCCGTCCGTGCGCCCGGCCCGGCCTCGATCGCGGCCCGCATGCCGGCGCCGCCGGCGCCCACGATGACGATGTCGAACTGGTGGTAGTGGACGCCGTCCTTGACGTAGCTGTCCGTGGTCTGAGTTGTCACGTAGGAGTGCTTTCGGTCTCTGTCGGTCTCGTCAGTTCGCCACGCTCTGGCACATCTCCCACAGCGAGCTGTCGGAGGTCACGCCGATGCAGGGATCGAACGTGAAGACGACCAGCGTGCCGAGGACGATGAGGAAGCCCGCGGACAGCCACAGCGCCCAGACCAGCACCTTGCGGGTGGTCTCGTGGCCGACGTAGTCGTTGACGATGGTGCGCATGCCGTTGGCGCCGTGGATCAGCGCGAGCCAGAGCATCAGCACGTCCCACCACTGCCAGAACGGCGTGGCGAACTTGCCGGCGACGAAGGCGAAGTCGATCTGGTGGATGCCGTCGCCCGTCAGCAGATTGATGAAGAGGTGGCCGAAGATCAGGACGATCAGCAGCACGCCCGAGGCGCGCATGTAGATCCAGCCCCACTTCTCGAGGTTCGGTCCCTTGCGGCGGACGGCGACGCGCGGGGCGCGGGGCTCGGCGATGGTGGCCATCAGTGTCCTCCTCCGATCTCGGCGAAGACGTTGATCAGGTGGCGCGGCGCGAAGCCGAGCATCGTGACGGCCCACAGGCCGAGCACGCCCCACCACAGCTGGCGCTGGTGCCGGGTCGCCCACGACCACATGTCGACCAGGATGATGCGCAGACCGTTGTACGCGTGGTACGCGACCGCGCCGACGAGGGCGACCTCGCCGATGCCCATGACCGGGTTCTTGTAGGTGCCGATCACCGCGTCGTACGCCTCGGGCGAGACGCGGATCAGCGCCGTGTCGAGCACGTGGACCAGCAGGAAGAAGAAGATCGCGATGCCGGTGATGCGGTGCAGCACCCACGACCACATTCCTTCGTTCCCGCGGTACAGAGTGCCGCGGGGGACTCGGGATGTGGTCTCGGATACCGACGGTGTGACGCGTGCTGGTGCAGACACGGCCGTCCTCCCTGGATCGAACATGGCGGGGCGGGAAACGATGCCCCTGGGTGGCCCGGTACTGGAGACTCGGGCCATCGGCGTCACTCGGGCGCTTCATCCATCCTATTCCCGCATTTCGCACGGCGGCGACGAAGGCCCGCCTTACCCCCCGTCTTCCGGAGGGGTTCTTCGCGGGGGTGAAGAACCAGGGTTCTTTCAGGCGCTCTCGGCCGTCGCGGATACTCTGGTCGACATGCCTGAACCCATTGAGGACTTCTACGCCGTGATCCCCGCCGGGGGCATCGGCAGCAGACTGTGGCCCCTCTCGCGCGCCGACGCCCCGAAGTTCCTCCACGACCTCACCGGTTCCGGTCAGACGCTGCTGCGCGACACGTGGGACCGCCTCGAGCCGCTCGCCGGACCCGACCGCATCGCCGTCGTCACCGGACGCGCCCACCGCGCGGCGGTCGAGGCGGAGTTGCCGGGCATCGCCGACCTCAACGTCTTCCTCGAGTCCGAGCCGCGCGACTCCACGGCAGCGATCGGACTGGCAGCGGCGATCCTCTCCCAGCGTGAGCCCGACGTCATCATCGGATCGTTCGCCGCGGACCACGTGATCCGCGTGCCGCACCTCTTCGATTGGGCGGTCCGTCAGGCCGTCGCGACGGCGCGCGCGGGGTACATCTGCACGATCGGGATCCAGCCGTCCGAGCCCTCGGTCGGATTCGGCTACATCCGCAAGGGATCCGAGCTGGTCGTCGAGGGCGCCCCCGAGGCGGCCCTGGTCGACAGCTTCGTCGAGAAGCCCGACCTCGACACCGCGAAGGAGTACTTCGCCGACCGTTCGTACCTGTGGAACGCCGGCATGTTCATCAGCCGCGCGGACGTGCTGCTCGGCGAGATCGCAGCGAACGAGCCGGCCCTGCACGCCGGCCTGATGGAGCTGGCCGAAGTGTGGGACGACCGCGAGCTCCGCGGCCCCGTCGTCGACCGGGTCTGGCCGGAGCTCAAGAAGATCGCGATCGACTACGCCGTCGCCGAGCCCGCCGCCGCACGCGGCCGCCTCGCGGTCATCCCCGGACACTTCGACTGGGACGACGTGGGCGACTTCGCCAGCCTCGCCAAGCTCAACTCCCACGGGCGCAAGAACGACCTCGCGATCCTCGGCGAGAACGCCCGGGTCCTCGCCGACGCCGCGAGCGGCATCGTCGTGAGTCAGACCTCGCGCGTCATCAGCCTCATCGGCGTGCGCGACATCGTGGTGGTCGACACCGACGACGCTCTGCTGGTCACCACGAGCGAGCACGCGCAGCGCGTGAAGGGCGTCGTCGACGCCCTCAAGCTCAACGGCCGGGGCGACGTTCTCTGAATCCCGCGGCGGTGACGTCCTCGTCTCGCCAGATTGCGTCTTTGTAACCTTTCGGCACCGACCCCCCGCCGTGACTGCAAGCATCGCGTCACAGTAGGTAACTTTGTGCAGTCCCCGTGAAGGACGCGGGGCGATACAAGTGGAGGCTGAGTTGACCATCTCACGCACCAAGAAGCTCGCTGGCGTCGTCGCCGCCGCGGGCCTTCTCGTCGCCCTTTCGGGCTGTGGCTCCGCCCCGGAGGCGACCCCGACGAACTCTGAGTCGGAAGGCCCGGTCGCCGTCGAAGGCTTCCTGCCCTGCCTCGTCTCCGATGACGGCGGCTTCAACGACAAGTCGTTCAACCAGTCCGCCCTCACGGGAATGGAGTCGGCCGCCGAGGAGCTCGGCGTCGAGCTCATCGAGGTCGAGTCGGCCTCGGCGAACGACTACGCCCCGAACCTCGAGAACCTCGTGGCCGAGGGCTGCACGTTCATCGTCGCCGTGGGCTTCAAGCTCTCGGCCGACACGATCGCGTCGGCGACGGCGAACCCCGATGTCGACTACGCCATCATCGACGACTCGGCTGACGCCGACTTCAACGGCGAGTCCGACGCGCCGAACATCAAGCCCCTCCTCTTCGACACGGTCCAGGCCGCATACCTCGGCGGCTACGCCGCCGCGGCATGGTCGTCCGAGCAGGGCGTCAACAAGGTCGGCACCTTCGGCGGCATCCAGATCCCGCCCGTGACGATCTTCATGGACGGCTTCGTCGACGGCGTCGCCAAGTACAACGAGGACATGGGCGGCGCGGTCGAGACCTTCGGCTGGGACGTCGAGGCCCAGGAGGGCTCGTTCACGGGTGGCTTCGCCGCGAACGACACCGCCAAGCAGACCGCGCAGGGCATCCTCGACCAGGGTGTCGATGTCGTCCTGCCCGTCGGCGGACCGATCTACCAGAGCGCCGCTGCGGCGATCACCGACGCGGGCTCCGACTCGCTGCTGATCGGCGTCGACTCCGACCTGGCCGTCGTCGACCCGTCGGTCGCCGAGCTCGTGCTCTTCTCGATCATGAAGCGCATCGACGTGGCCGTTCAGGATGCCACGCTCCAGGCTGCCACCGGCGACTTCGACGTCACGCCGTACGTCGGCACGCTCGAGAACGAAGGCGTGGGACTCTCCGGCTTCGGCGCGTTCGAGTCGGAGCTGCCCGAGGGCCTGACCGACGAGCTCGCCGCACTGCAGGAGCAGATCATCTCGGGTGAGCTCGAGGTGACCTCGCCCAGCTCGCCCCAGCAGTGATCTCGGCGTAGTCGATCGACTGCTGACCGCGGCCGGGTGGATCCGTCCACCCGGCCGCGGTCCTTCCAGCCCGACGGAGACAGTGGATAAGGTGCACATATGAAGCTCGAGCTCCGTGGGATCACGAAGCGGTTCGGCTCTCTCGTCGCGAACGACCACATCGATCTGGTTGTTCAGCCCGGGGAGATCCATGCCCTCCTGGGCGAGAACGGCGCAGGCAAATCGACGCTGATGAACGTTCTCTACGGCCTGTACCAGGCCGACGAGGGGGAGATCCTCCTCGACGACGTCGTCCAGCACTTCCGCGGCCCGGGCGACGCCATGGCCGCCGGCATCGGCATGGTCCATCAGCACTTCATGCTGATCCCGGTCTTCACCGTCGCCGAGAACGTCATGCTCGGCCATGAGGACACCAAGGGCCTCGGTACGCTCGACCTGGCCAAGGCCCGTCAGCACGTGCGCGACGTCGCGCAGCGCTTCGGCTTCCAGGTCGACCCCGACGCGATCGTCGGCGATCTCCCGGTCGGCGTCCAGCAGCGCGTCGAGATCATCAAGGCGCTCTCGCGTGACGCCAAGGTGCTCGTGTTCGACGAGCCGACCGCGGTGCTCACCCCCCAGGAGACCGACGAGCTCATGGCCATCATGCGCCAGCTGCGCGACGAGGGCACGTCCATCGTCTTCATCACCCACAAGCTCCGCGAGGTCCGCGCCGTCGCCGACCGCATCACGGTGATCCGTCTCGGCAAGGTCGTGGGCGAGTCAGCCCCGACCGCCACCAACGCCGAGCTGGCTTCGCTCATGGTGGGGCGCGCCGTCGAGCTGACCGTGCAGAAGGACCCGCCGAAGGTCGCGGAGGGCGGCGGTCTCACCGTGAACGACCTTCGTGTGCTCACGCCGACCGGCGCCGTCGTCGTCGACAACGTGAGCTTCGACGTCAAGCCCGGCGAGGTCGTCGCACTCGCCGGCGTGCAGGGCAACGGCCAGACCGAGCTCGTCGAGGCCATCGTCGGCCTGGCGGACCGTGTCTCCGGCTCGATCACGCTCGACGGCGTCGAGCTCGTCGGCAAGAGCGTGCGCAGCATCCTCGACGAAGGCGTCGGATTCGTGCCCGAGGACCGCACCGAGGACGGCCTCGTCGGCGGGTTCACGGTCGCCGAGAACCTCATCCTCGATCGGTCCGGCGACTCGGAGTTCGTGCGGGGCGGCACCGTCCTCCGGGGCGTGCTCCACGAGTTCGCGAAGGCTCGCATCGCCGAGTACGACATCCGCACGCAGGGGCCTGACGTCCCGGCCGGGACTCTTTCGGGCGGCAATCAGCAGAAGGTGGTGATCGCGCGCGAGATGAGCCGCGACCTGAAGCTCCTGGTGGCTGCTCAGCCGACCCGCGGGGTGGACGTCGGCTCCATCGAGTTCATCCACACCCGGATCGTCGAGACGCGCGACTCCGGAGTCCCGGTGCTCGTGGTCTCGACCGAGCTCGACGAGGTCGCCGCCCTCGCCGATCGCATCGCCGTGATGTACCGCGGCGCGATCGTCGGGATCGTGCCGGGCGACACCCCGCGCGATGTTCTGGGACTGATGATGGCCGGCGAGACGCCGGGAGACGGGGTGGCCGCGTGAACGACGACGGCAAGGGAATGACGCCGGGCACGCCCGACTCCACCGGCGGGATTCCGCCCGAGCAGCTGCCACCGGTGTCCGGGCCTCTCACGGGCAACCCGGTCGTCGCAACGACGCCTGTTTCCCCCGCAGCGCCCACGACACCCGGCACAGCCGAGGGGGAGGTTCCGCCTCCGCCGCGGCAGAACGTGTTCATCAAGGAGCTGCTGCGCAGCAACTGGGTGACCACCGTCCTCGCCATCGTCGCGGCCATGGTCGTCGGCGGCATCCTCATGGCCCTCACCGACGAGGAGGTGCGCGCGACATCCGCCTACTTCTTCGCCCGCCCCGGCGACACCCTCATCGCGATCTGGAACTCGGTGTACGGCGGCTACGAGGCGCTGTTCCGAGGTGCGGTGTTCAACCCGCGCGCTGCGGACTTCCTGACGCAGATCCGCCCGCTCACCAACACGCTCGGCTTCGCCGCCCCGCTGATCGCCGCCGGCTTGGGCGTGGCGCTCGCGTTCCGCGTCGGCCTGTTCAACATCGGCGGTCGCGGCCAGATGCTCATCGCCGCCGCGGTGGCCGCGCTCGTGACCTTCAACCTCGACCTGCCGATGTTCATCCACCTGCCGCTCACCCTCGCGGCGGGCATCGCGGGTGGAGCGATCTGGGGCGGCATCGTGGGCGTGCTGAAGGCCCGCACGGGTGCGCACGAAGTCATCCTCACGATCATGCTCAACTACGTGGCGTTCTACCTCGTGGCGTGGATGGTCCGTACTCCCGGACTGCTGCAGCGCGCCGCCGAGGACCAGCCGATCTCGGATCCGACACCGGCCAGCGCGCAGTTCCCCGACCTCTTCGGGCCGCGTTTTCCACTGCTCGACTGGGGCTTCATCATCGTGATCGCCGCCACCGTGTTCGTGTGGTGGCTCGTCGAGCGCTCGAGCCTCGGCTTCCGCCTCCGCGCCGTCGGTGAGAACCCGCACGCGGCGCGCGCAGCCGGCATCTCGGTGCAGCGCATGTACATCTACGCGATGCTCTTCGCCGGAGGCCTCGCGGGTCTGGCCGCCATGAACCAGATCCAGGGCTCGGTGGTCAGCGGCTTCGACGGCTTCATCGACGCCGGCATCGGCTTCGACGCCATCACCGTCGCGCTGCTCGGCCGCAGCCGGGCCTGGGGCGTCTTCGCCGCCGGCATCCTGTTCGGCGCCCTGAAGGCGGGCTCGTTCACGATGCAGGCTTCTCAGGGCATCCCCGTCGACATCGTGCTCGTCGTGCAGTCGCTCATCGTGCTCTTCATCGCGGCTCCGCCGTTGGTGCGTGCGATCTTCTTCCTGCCGAAGAGCGACGCCGAGAAAGCCGCCAAGGCGCGAGCCAAGGCCGCGAAGAAGGCGGTGGCCGCGTGACCACGTTCGCTCCCTCCACCGCTGCCGACGGCACGATCCAGCTCGCGACCGTCAAGGTGCGCCACTGGAAGATGGCCATCAGCCTCACTATCACCACGGTCCTGCTGTTCCTGCTCTTCCTCCTCGTCCCGCGCGACGGCGTCAGCACCTTCCGCCTGGGCGACCGGTCGTCGTCGCTGGAGCTCCCGAACGTCAGCGTGCCGACGGCCGCCACCAGCTGGGGCGTCCTGGTCGTCCTCGCGCTGCTCACGCTCTGGGCAGTGTGGAATGCCTGGTCCTACCGGCGCACGGGGGTGTGGCTGCCGATCGCCTACGGCGTCCTGGCGATCTTCGCCTTCCTCACCTGGGCGGCCGCCGGCGGTCTCGTCCCCGTCACCGGCCTGCTTTTCGGCGCGGTGTCGCTGTCGGTCCCGCTGATCTTCGGCGCACTCGGCGGCGTCATCGGCGAGCGGGTCGGCGTGATCAACGTCGCGATCGAGGGTCAGTTCCTGCTCGGCGCGTTCAGCGCGGCGCTGATCTCGAGCATCACCGGCAACCCGTTCATCGGCCTCCTCGGTGCGATGGTCGGAGGTGTGCTGGTGGCGTTCGTGCTCGCCGCCTTCTCGATCAAGTACCTGGTCGACCAGGTCATCGTCGGTGTGGTGCTCAACGTGCTCGTCACGGGCCTCACCGGGTTCCTCTACGGCGCACTGCTGGTTCCGAATGAGGCGACGCTCAACCGTCCGGTCCGGTTCACCCGTCTCGAGATCCCGCTCCTCGGCGACATCCCGATCATCGGACCCGTGCTGTTCAACCAGACGTTCATCGTCTACCTCATGTACGTCACGGTCGGGGTCGTGGCGTGGGGCCTCTACCGCACCCGGTGGGGCCTGCGCCTCCGCGCCGTGGGCGAGCACCCGCAGGCGGCCGACACGGTGGGCATCAAGGTGAACACGAGCCGGTTCTGGAACGTCTCGCTCGCGGGCGCGATCGCCGGCATCGGCGGTGCGTTCTTCACGCTCGTCTCGGTCGGCCAGTTCACCAAGGAGATGACCGCCGGACTCGGCTTCATCGCCCTGGCAGCGGTCATCTTCGGCCGATGGGATCCCATCCGGGCGACCCTTGCGGCCCTCCTGTTCGGATTCGCGACGAACCTGCAGAACCTCCTGACGGTGCTCAAGACGCCGATTCCGAGCGAGTTCATGCTGATGCTGCCGTACCTGGTGACCATCATCGCCGTGGCCGGATTCGCCGGGCAGATACGCGGACCCGCCGCGGCGGGCAAGCCCTACATCAAGGGCTGACCGACGGTGCAGGCATCCGATCCCCTTGATACCGCTGTAGAGAAAGGCCGTCCGTGACCGACATCGACTGGGATGAGCTGCGGGCGGCCGCGACCGATGCCATGACGCGCGCGTACGCGCCGTACTCGCGCTACAAGGTGGGCGCCGCGGCGCTGGTGACCGACGGGCGCATCGTGACGGGCTGCAACGTGGAGAACGCCTCGTACGGGGTGACCCTGTGCGCCGAGTGCGGTCTCGTCAGCGAGCTGGCGATGTCGGGCGGCGGCAACCTCGTCGCCTTCGTGTGCGTGAACGGCGACGGCCACACGATCATGCCGTGCGGGCGCTGCCGCCAGCTGCTGTACGAATTCGCGATTCCCGGGATGCTGCTCGAGACGGTGTCGGGCATCCGCACGATCGACGAGGTGCTGCCCGACGCGTTCGGACCACGCGACCTCGAGGAAGCCGCCCGATGACCGGGGTCGAGCCGTTCGACGCCGTCGACGTGATCCGCGCGAAGCGCGACGGCGGCGCCGTACCCGAAGATGCGCTGCGCTGGATGGTCGACGCCTACACGCGCGGCTACGTCGCCGACTCGCAGATGGCCTCGTTCGCGATGGCGGTGCTCCTCAACGGCATGACGCGCGACGAGATCCGCGTGATGACCGACGCGATGATCGCCTCGGGCGAGCGCATGAGCTTCGCCGGGCTGGGCAAGCCCACCGTCGACAAGCACTCGACCGGCGGGGTCGGCGACAAGATCACCCTGCCGCTCGCGCCGCTCGTGGCGGCCTTCGGCGTCGCCGTGCCGCAGCTCTCAGGGCGCGGCCTCGGGCACACCGGCGGCACGCTCGACAAGCTCGAGTCGATTCCCGGCTGGACCGCGGCGCTGTCCAACGACGAGCTGTTCGCCCAGCTGCGCGACGTCGGCGCGGTCATCTGCGCTGCCGGATCGGGGCTGGCTCCGGCCGACAAGAAGCTGTACGCCCTCCGCGACGTGACGGGCACGGTCGAGGCGATCCCGCTGATCGCCTCGAGCATCATGTCGAAGAAGATCGCCGAGGGCACCGATTCGCTCGTGCTCGACGTCAAGTTCGGGTCGGGCGCCTTCATGCGCGACGTCGACAAGGCGCGTGAGCTGGCCCGAACCATGGTGGCCTTGGGCACCGATTCAGGCGTGGCCACGACGGCGCTCCTCACCGACATGAACACCCCGCTCGGCCTCGCGATCGGCAACGCGAACGAGGTGCGCGAGTCGGTGGAGGTGCTCGCCGGCGGCGGCCCGGCCGACGTCGTCGAGTTGACCGTGGCGCTCGCCCGCGAGATGCTCGCACTCGCCGGCCAGCCCGACGCCGACGTCGAGGCGGCGCTGAAGGACGGACGCGCGATGGACGTCTGGCGCGAGATGATCCGTGCGCAGGACGGCGATCCGGATGCCGCGCTTCCCGCGCCGCGCGAGACGCACACCGTCACTGCGACCGAGGACGGGTTCGTCACCGGCATGGAGGCACTCCCGTTCGGCATCGCCGCCTGGCGACTGGGTGCCGGCAGGGCACGCGCCGAGGATCCGGTCATGCACGCCGCGGGCATCGACCTGCACGTCAAGCCCGGCGACGCCGTCACCGCCGGTCAGCCGCTGTTCACCCTCCTCGGCCACGATGACACCCGGTTCGAGCGCGCGCTCGACGCGCTCGACGGCGCGTGGCAGGTAGGCGCCGAAGCCCCGGCCTCGACCCCGCTCGTGCTCGAGCGCGTCAGCGCCTGAGCCGAGGCATCCGTCCCCTGCGCTCATCCCCAGTCCCGACTCCCGAGGAGACACACATGCCCATCGACCAGCACGGAGATGCCGTCATCGACGGAGCTTCGATCCGGGAGCTGCCCAAGGTCTCGCTGCATGACCACCTCGACGGCGGCGTCCGCCCCGCGACGATCATCGAACTGGCCGACGCCATCGGGATCGACGTGCCCGAGTCCGATCCCGACGACCTCGCCGACTGGTTCGCCGAGAAGAGCGACTCCGGATCCCTGGTCGAGTACCTCAAGACCTTCGATCTCACGACGGCCGTCATGCAGACCCGAGAGGGGCTCACCCGCGTCGCGCGTGAGTTCGTCGAGGACCTCGCGGCCGACGGTGTGATCTACGGCGAAGTGCGCTGGGCGCCCGAGCAGCACCTGTCGCGCGGGCTGTCGCTCGACGAGGTCGTCTCGGCCGTACAGGAGGGGATCGAAGAGGGCGAGGATGCCGCGGAGCGGTCGGGTCGCGACATCCGAGTCGGTCAGCTCATCACCGCGATGCGCCACACCGACCGGTCGCTCGAGATCGCGAAGCTCGCCGTCGACTGGCGCTCGCGCGGTGCGGTCGGCTTCGACATCGCCGGACCCGAGGATGGTTTTCCCGCCGCGAACCACCGCGAGGCGTTCGACTACCTGGCCTCGCAGTTCTTCCCGTCGACGGTGCACGCCGGTGAGGCGGCCGGGCTCGACTCGATCCGCTCGGCGCTGATCGACGGGCGTGCGCTCCGGCTCGGCCACGGGGTGCGGATCGCCGAAGACCTCGAGGTCGTCTCGCGCGCCGGCGAAGAGGTGCTCGTGCAGTTCGGCGACCTCGCCCGCTGGGTGCGCGATCGCGAGATCACCCTCGAGCTGTCGCCCTCGTCGAACCTGCAGACCGGCGCGATCGCCGCGTGGGGCACGACGATGGAGGACCACCCGTTCGACCTGCTCTACCAGCTCGGATTCTCGGTGACCGTGAACGTCGACAACCGCACGATGAGCCGCACGTCGCTCACGCGCGAGCTCGCGCTGCTGGTCGAGACCTTCGACTACGGCCTCGACGACCTCGAGTCGTTCCAGCTCAACGCCGCCGCGGGTGCGTTCCTGCCGGTGGAGGAGCGGGAGGAGCTCATCGAGCTCATCGCCGAGGGCTTCGGCGAGTAGTCCCGCCGACGGGCTCCGCGCCCACCCATTCGCCCGGAACAGGCGCTCTGGCGAACGCAGGACGATTGGTGCTGGAACGTCCTGTCGCCGCCAGAACACCTGTTTTGGGCGAGTGGAATGAAGCAGACGGCGCGGGTCGGGGCGGAGAGCCGATGCCGCGGCCGGCGCCCCTCGTGCTCGCCGGTTCTGTCACACGAACCTCGGGTGTGTCTCAGTTCACGCGGCATGGCCGCTAAGAAGTCGCAGCTTATGAGACACGAGGCCCGGGGGCGTCGCCCTTCGCGCGGGTTCGACCGCCCGTAGGGCGCATGTTGTGAGACGGGGCATGAGCAGCCCCCGAGGCCCCGCAGGGCATCTCAGCGGCGCGCGACTCCGGGGTGGGTCTCGAGGTAGGCCTCGAACGCCTCGGCCGAGGTCTTGGACGGAGTGAAGCCGAAGTCGCGCTTGAGCGCATCGTTGGCGAGCACCGGGCGGTAGCGCAGGAAGCCGACCTGCTCGGGTCCGTGGACGGTGAGGCGCAGCATCCGTCCCACGCGCAGGGCGAAGCCGAGGACGCTCGCCGGCACGGTCAGCAGCGGCTTGCCGAGGCGCCGGGCGATCTCGTGCACGGTGAGCTTTCCGTCTCCGGCGACGTTGTAGATGCCGGCGGGGCCGTCGGTGGCAGCGCGCGCCATCGCGGCGGCGACGTCGTCGACCCACACGAACACGAAGGGCGACTCCGAGCCGCGAACGGCGAGGATGCGCCGGCCGTCCCACAGCGCCGTGATCTGGTTCTGCACCGTCGGGCCGAGGATCGTCCCGATGCGGAAGACGACCTGCTCGAGCGCGGGATCGGTCCGTCGTCGCTCCGCGAGCATCTCCTCGACCAGGCGCTTGTGCTTCGCGTACGGGAACTCCTCGTTGCCGCGGATCGCGTCGGACTCGCGCAGCCACTCCGGATTGTCGGGGTGGTAGCCGTACGCCGCGCCCGACGAAGATACGACGATGCGCCGCACACCGGCCGCGACGCACGCATCGAGGATGTGCTGGGAACCCTCGACGTCGACGCGGTACTCGAGGTCGTGGTCGCGACCGGGGTTCACGATCGCGGCCAGGTGCACGACGACGTCGATCCCGTGCCGTTCGAGCAGGGGCACGAGGCCGGACGCGCGGGTGACGTCGCAGTCGTCGTAGACGACGCCCTCGAGCGGATGCTCCGGCCGGCGCACGTCGCCGGCGACGACGAGTTCGACCTCCGGGTGCGCGACGAGGGCGGCGGCGACGTGGGATCCGAGGAAGCCCGCGCCGCCCGTGACCAGGACGCGGGCGCTCACGACGCCGGTCCTGCGGCGGTGTCTGGGGCCGCGGCATCCGTCGGCTCGTCCACCGCGTGACGGGTGGCGTCGCCCCTCGCCGAGCCGGTGCGCTTCCTCGTGTGCCGCGCCCAGAGCGCCGCCACGATCAGGCCCGCGATGATGTCCCAGATGCCCCACCAGCCGGCCACGATGGCCATGCCGCCGAGTCCGCCGAAGAACGCGAAGACGAGCCCGAGGCCGAGTCCGGCGTTGCGGATGCCGACCTCGAACGTCATCGCCTTGCGCTCGCGCGTGCCCAGTCCGCCGACGACGGCCGTGCTGTAGCCGATCGCGAGCGCGACCGCATCGTGGATCGTCACGACGACCACGATGATGCCGAGGAACGCGACGAAGTACGCCCAGTTGCCGGCGAGGGCGGCGACGATGAAGCCGACCAGCGCCAGCAGCGAGAACCACTTCACGAACGGCTGCACGCGTCCGGCGAACCTGGCGAACCGGTTGCGGATGAGCAGCCCCGCCGCGAACGGCAGCCCGATGATGAGGAAGATGTCGAGCAGCATCGCCCAGGCGTTGAGCTCGACGGCCTCCAGCAGGGTTGACGCGGTGGGGTGCAGTGAGCCCCAGAACGCCACGCTCAGCGGCAGCGCGAAGATGTAGACGACATTCGACACCGCCGTCATCGAGACCGACAGCGCGACGTTGCCTCCCGAGCGGTGCGTGAGCACCTGCGAGATGTTGCCGGGCGGACAGCACGCCACCAGGATCATGCCGAGCGCCATCGAAGGCGTGACCGGCAGGATCAGCGTCAGCCCGAACGTGACCGCCGGCAGCACGATGAGCTGCGCGAGGATCGCGATCACGAACGGCTTCGGCTTGCGGGCGACGATCTTGAAGTCGTCGACCGTCGTGTCGAGCGCGATGCCGAACATGATCAGGCCGAGCACCACGTTCAGGATGACGAGCGTCCCGGGGTTGAAGTTCAGGACGATGTCGTCGGGATTCATGCGGGCACCTTCTTCGAACGGCGGAGAGAGGAGCGGATGCCGCGCCCCGGCGCCGCATCACCGGCATCGCCGCGGAGCGCGGTCGTGGCCGCGCGCACCGCGCGGCGGTAGGCGTCCTTGTTCACGTAGTACGACATGCGCTCCAGCCCGAGGTACTTGTAGCCGCCGGTGAGGTCGGGCCACGGCTCGCTCGTGGCGCGGCGCCGGAACTCGGCGGCGCGGGCCGGATCGCGCTCGAGCGCCGCGAGGTACTCGGCGATGAGCTCGGCCTGCTCGTAGCGGCCCTGCCAGCCGATGCCCGACGCCTCGATCATGCCCATCACGTACAGCCCGTTGAACGAGGGCGGGAAGACGTTGAGGAAGAGCTTCGGCGACCAGCCCGTCCAGTGCAGGGCGTCGCGGTCGACGAAGGGGTAGTCCAGCGTGTAGCCGGTCGCGAGGAGGACGAGGTCGTACTCGCCGCTCGAGCCGTCGCGGAAGTACACGGTGCGGCCGTCGAAGCGGTCGATGTCGGGACGCACGCGCAGATCGCCCTGCCCGAGGTGGTTGAGGATCAGCGTGTTGACGATCGGGTGCGATTCGTAGAGCCGGTAGTTCGGCTTGGGGAAGCCGAACCGCACCGGGTCGCCCGTGAACGCCTGCAGCACGCGCTTGTCGACGAACTGCTTGATGCGCGCGGGAAGCGGCCGGCCCTGGTTGAGTGTGTCGCTCGGCTTGCCGAAGAGGTAGCGCGGAACGAAGTAGTAGCCGCGGCGGACGCTCATGTCGACGGATGCCGCGTGGTGGACGGCGTCGACGGCGATGTCGCAGCCGGAGTTGCCGGCTCCGATGATGAGCACCCGTTTGCCGGTCAGCTGGCTCGCGGCCTTGTAGGCGCTGGTGTGGAGGAGCTCGCCCGTGAACTCGCCGCGGAACGTCGGCACGTTCGGCTCGGCGAGGGTGCCGTTGGCGAGGACGATGCCGTCATAGCGCTCGTCGACCGGACCGGCGGGGGAGTCTGCGCGCAGCATCCAGCCCCCGTCATCGCTGCGCGAGAGCGACGTGACCCTGGTCCCGAAGCGGAAGCGCTCGGTGAGCCCGAACCGGTCGGCGAAGTCGCGGAAGTACCGGATCAGCGTGCGGTGGCTCGGGTAGTCCGCGTCGGTGTCCATCGGGAACTCGGCGAACTCCGTCGTCGTGCGCGACGAGATGAGGTGCGCCGACTCGTACATGGTCGAGCGCGGATTCTCGATGTCCCACAGCCCGCCGACGCCGCGCGACGCCTCGTACCCGTCGAACTCGATGCCCGCCTTCTGGAGGGCACGCGCGGCGGAGAGCCCCGAAGGACCCGCGCCGATGATGGCATAGCGAAGCTCGCTCATTCGTCTCCCACACGTCATTGTGGCGGCGTGACGACGCCGACCCCAGCGGAAGAAACACTAAACGTGACTCGGCATTAACCGAAATCAGATCGAGCGAGGGGCGATGCCGTCACGACAAGAGTGCCAGGATGCCGCGCACGAGCACCACCGTCGCACCGGCCCACGCGATCGCGAGCATGGCGGTCCGGGCGATGCTCGGCGCGACGTGTCGGCTCAGGATCGTGCCGATCGCGATGCCTCCCGCCGTGGCGGCGACCAGCATCCACACGTCGGGGACGGGGGACGCCGGAAGCCCGCGGAGCGCGACGGAGACGACGCTGAACGCGGCGAAGATGACCTGGACGCTGGCAGCGAAGCGCCGCTGGGGCCAGCCGTCGCCGACGGCGTACGCGGCGAGCGGGGGGCCGGACAGCCCGCTGGCGACGTGCATGAAGCCGGCGGCGGAGCCCGCCACGACCGCGCCGGTCCGTCCGGTCAGCGAGGCGGACAGCGCGGGCATCCTTCCGGCGAGCAGGGCGAAGTACGCCATGGCGGCGATCAGCAGGAGCAGCGCGGGCTCCGGCAGGACGCGCACGAGGAGTGCGGCGAACGGGGCGGCGATCAGGCCCGGCCAGATCAGCCACCACGCGCGACGCCACTCGATGTGCTTCCACACGAGCGGGATGGCCGTCAGCGACGCGACGAGCGCGAGGAGGACGCCGATCGTCACGCCCTCGAGGGGTCCGTAGAGCAGCACGATCGGGCCGACGAGCACGAGGACGAACCCGAGCCCGGTGATGCGCTGGATGACGGCCGCGACGAAGGCGGCGAGGCAGGCGAGGACGAGCGTCACGTGCCGAAAGTCTACGTGGCGCTGGAGGTCGCAACCGGTCGCTGAGCGAGCGCCAGCGAACGAGACGAAGCGCGCCTCAGACGCCGAGCGCCGCCTGCCGCGCCTCCACGACGGCCGCGATCTTCGCGAAGAGCGGATGCTGCGGCTCGAGGCCGGTCGTCGTCTCGGTGAACGTCGCGGCGTCCTGCTCGCGCAGCATCCGCTGCAGATCCACCGACTGCGGGTCCTCGGCGTCGTCGAAGGCGAGCAGCGCGCCGACCGCGGCCACGAGGGCCTCGACCGACAGGCCGCGCTCGGCCGCCTCGGCCGCAGGCCCGACGAACCGCTCGTGTCTCGAGAGCTTGCGCAGCGGCTGACGGCCGACGCGCCACACCGTGTCGGGCAGCGCCGCGTTGCGGAAGCGCCCGAGGATGGTCGCGCGGTAGCTCGCCAGGTCGGCGGCATCCAGCCCGTGCTTGGCCTCCAGCAGCGCGGAGGTCTCCTCGAGCGCGGCCGCGACCCGTGCCGCGATGGCCTCGTCGGCGAGGGCCGCCGCGATCGTGTCGATGCCGGCCTGCGCCCCGAAGTACGCCGTGGTGGCGTGCCCCGTGTTCACCGTGAAGAGCTTGCGCTCGATGTACGGCGCGAGGTCGTCGACGAAGTGCGCGCCCGGGATGACGGGCGGCTCGTCGCCGAAGGGCGGACGCTCGATGGCCCACTCGTAGAACGGCTCGACGGTGACGTCGACGCCGGCGCCCTCCGGCTGAGCCGGCACGATGCGGTCGACGGCGGTGTTGGCGAACACGGCGCGCGCGGTCAGCGCTTCCCACGCGTCCCCCGCGGAGTCCTTCATGAGGTCGCGCAGCACGTCGGTGGCATTGATCGCGTTCTCGCACGCCATGATCTGCAGCGGCGGGGAGGAGGGGTCGCGCAGCGCCAGGCCGGCGACGATGTGCGGGGCGACGAACTTCAGGATCGTCGGCCCGACGGCGGTCGTGACGACGTTCGCGGACGCGATCTCGTCGATCACCTCGTCGGGGTGCTCGGCGCTGTTGATCGCCCGGAAGCCGGTGACCACCGTGTCGCGCCCGCCCTCGCCGACCTCGTGGACGGTGTAGGAGTCGACCGCGTTGATCGCGTCGACGAGCGGGGCCGCGACATCCGAGAAGACGAGGTCGTACCCGCCCTCGTGCAGCAGGAGTCCCACGAACCCGCGCCCGATGTTGCCGGCGCCGAAGTGGACGGCTTTCATCACACGCCCGCGGCGGAGACCAGTGCGAACAGCTCCTCGGGCGACTGGGCGTCCTTGAGCCTCTGGACCTCGTCCTCGTCGGAGAAGAGGATGGCGATCTGCGAGAGGATCTCGAGGTGCTCGTCGCCCTTGCCGGCGATCCCCACGACGAAGGTGACCGGTTCGCCATCCCAGTCGACGCCGCCGTCGTAGCGGACGACCGACAGGGCCGAATCGAGGATCGTGTGCTTGGTCTCGTTCGTGCCGTGCGGGATGGCCAGCTCGTTGCCCATGTACGTCGACACCGTCTGCTCGCGCTGCTGCATCGCGTCGAAGTAGGCGCTCGTGACAGCCCCCGCGGATTCGAGGATGTCGGCGGCCTCCTTCATCGCATCCTCCCGCGTCGCGCTGCCGCTGTGGATGCGCACCTGCCCGATGCTCAGTACGTCACGTGCCATGTCTTCGTCGCCTTTCGTCGTGGGTCCGGATGATCTCAACCGAGACCACGGAGCCGGGGGCCTCACGCCGCCCGGCTCCGCAGCCGTCTTCAGCGCCTACGCACCATCCTGGTGCTGGTCGCGCACGAGGTCCACGACCTCGTCGTACTTAGGCGAGTTCATGAAGTTGTCCACCGAGACGTGAACGGATGTGGGCGTCTGCTTGCGCGCCCTGTCCGTCAGCTGATTCTGGGTGATGACCAGGTCGGCGGAGGCATCCAGGTTCGCGATGGCCTTGTTGACCACCGTGACGTCCTCGATGCCCGCCTTCTTGATCTTGTTGCGCAGCACGCTGGCGCCCATCGCGGACGACCCCATGCCCGCGTCGCACGCGAACACGATGTTGCGCACCCGCTTGGTGGTCAGGACGCCGCCATCGGCGACGCCGGCCGTCTCGGCCTCGGTCTCCAGCTTGTCGACGGCCTCCTCCGCGTCACGGAGCGCGGCCTTGTCCTTGCCGTCCGAGGCGCGCAGCGCGTCCATCGCCGCCGACGACTTGCCCTTGTTGGCCTCGGTCTGGCTGATCGCCGCACCGAACGAGTCGGCTTCGGCGAGCAGGTCCCGCTTGCGCGATGCCCGCAGGATGACGCCGGCGACGAGGAACGTCACGGTCGCCGCCAGGATCACCGAGAGGTAGACCACGAGCAGGTTGCCGACGCCGGGGCCGATGGCTGCGGCGGTGACCGCGATGATGCTGCCGGGAGCCGCCGGGAACGCGAGACCGCCGCCCAGGATCATGTTGGTCGTGACGCCGGTCGCGCCGCCCGCGATGAGGGCGAGGATCGTCATCGGCTTGCTCAGCGCGTACGGGAAGTAGATCTCGTGGATGCCGCCGAAGAACTGGATGATGATCGCGCCGGGTGCCGAGGCCTTCGCCGCGCCGACCCCGAAGAAGGTGAAGGCCAGCAGCAGGCCGAGGCCCGGTCCGGGGTTCGCCTCGATGAGGAAGAGGATCGACTTGCCGGTCTCGGCCGCCTGCTCGATGCCGAGCGGCGTGAAGACTCCGTGGTTGATGGCGTTGTTGAGGAACAGCACCTTCGCGGGCTCGACGATGATCGACACCAGGGGCAGCAGGCTCATGTCGACGAGCCAGCCGACCGCTCCGCCGAGGACCGCGCTGATGCCGAGCATCACCGGGCCGAAGGCGAAGAAGCCGACGATCGCGAGGATCATGCCCAGGATGCCTGCGGAGAAGTTGTTGACCAGCATCTCGAAGCCGGGCTTGATCTTCCCGTCCCAGATGCGGTCCATCCACTTCGTGATGAGCGCCGCGAGCGGACCCATGATCATCGCGCCGAGGAACATCGGGATGTTCGTGCCGACGATGACGCCGACCGTCGCGATGCTCGCGACCACGCCGCCGCGCTCGCCGTAGACCATGCGGCCCGCGGTGTTCGCGATGAGGAGCGGCAGGAGATAGGTGACCATCGGGCCGACCAGGCCCACATATGCCCAGAAGGTCGCGCCGTCGGCCTCGGCGAGGGCCACCATGGAGCCCTGCCAGCCGATGATCGCCTGGTCGCCGCCGCCGCCGATGATCTCGGAGACGGGGTACCAGTGCCAGCCGAAGGGGCTGTCCACGCCGAAGAATCCGGCGGGGATGAAGAGCATCGTGATGAAGCCCCAGGCGATGAACGCCGCGATGTTGGGCATGATCATGCCGGAGAGGAAGGTGCCGAACCGCTGCACCCCCACCCTCGCCTTGTTCATGCCCGTTGCGGGCGCTGACGTCGTTGTCATTGCGATGTCTCCTTCGATCGGGTCGCGGCTTCCTGAGCCGCGGTTCGGGCGGATGCCGCATCGTTCGCGGCGAGGGCGGCCTCGGCGATGACGCGCGCATCGTCGAGGGAGTGCTGGAGCAGGGTGGCGCGCACGTCGGCGAGCGCGGTGGGCGCCATCGACAGGCTCGTCGCGCCGAGGCCGACGAGCACGACCGCCAGGAGCGGGTCGGCGGCGGCCTCGCCGCAGATGCCGACGGGCTTGCCGTGGACGCGCCCGGCGTCGCCCACCTCGCGGATGAGCCTCAGGACGGCGGGGTGCCACGGGTCCTGCAGGCCCGCCACCGATCCGAGCATCCGGTCGGCGGCCATCGTGTACTGCGTGAGGTCGTTCGTGCCGATCGACGCGAAGTCGCTGTGCTCCAGGATCCGGTCGGCGAGCAGCGCCGAGGAGGGGACCTCGACCATCACGCCCGCGGTCTTGATGCCGTAGTCGCGGGCGAGGTCGGTGAAGTACACCGCCTCCTCGACGGTGGCCACCATCGGCGCCATGACCCACAGGTCGGCCGCGCCCTCCGGCGTGCGGCGGGTCGCGGCATCCGCGTCTGCCAGCGCCGTCAGCTGCTCGCGCAGGATGTCCTCACTCGCGCGCAGGGCGCGGATGCCGCGGAGGCCGAGCGCGGGGTTCTCCTCGTGAGCGTCGTTGAGGAACGCGAGCGGCTTGTCGGCGCCGGCGTCGAGCACCCGCACGACAACCTTCTTGCCCGGGAACGCCGAGAGGAGCTTCGTGTACGCCTCGCGCTGCTGCTCCACGGTGGGAGCCTGGGCCGAGCTGAGGAACAGGAACTCGGTGCGGAAGAGCCCGACCCCCTCGGCGCCGAGCGCGACCGCATCGAGGGCGGCCTCCGGCTTGCCGAGGTTGGCCAGCAGCGGGATCGGCGTGCCGTCGGCGAGCGCCCCGTCGGTGATCGGCGCCGACGACGCCGACGCCCGATCCTCCGCGCGGCGCTGGGCGCGCTCGAGCTCGTCGGAGGTCGGCGCTGTCGTGACGACGCCGGCCGCGGCATCCACGATCACCGTCTCGCCGTCGCGCAGGCTCTTCGCGTCGACCGCGCCGACGATGGCGACGATCGACTTCTCGCGGGCCAGGATCGCGGTGTGCGAAGTCGGTCCGCCCTCGGTCGTGACGAGCGCGAGCACCTTGTCGAGATCCAGCATCGCGGTGTCGGCGGGGGCGAGATCCTTCGCGACGAGCACGAACGGATGCCCCGGATCGGGCACGCCCGGAGCCGGTTCGCCGCGCAGCCGCGCAATCACCCTCTGGGCGACGTCGTCGAGGTCGGCGGCGCGCTCGCCGAGGTAGCCGCCGAGCGCCGTGAGCTGCTCGCGGAACGAGGCGAAGGCGTCGAAGACGGCGAACTCCGCCGTCTTGCCCTGATCGATGCGCGACGCGACCTCGTCGGCGAGGCTCGGGTCCTCCGCCATCATGGCCTGCGCCTCGAGCACGTCCTGCGCGGCACCGCCGGCCTGCGCGCCGCGCTGCTCGAGCTCGCGTGCCACCGCGCCGACCGCCTCGGTCACCCGGGCCTTCTCCTCGTCGGCCGCGATGGTGCTCGGCGCGTCGCTCGGTGCCGGCAGCGGCTCGGCCATGCGTGCCACCGGCCCCTGCGCGACGCCCAGACCGATGCCCACTCCCCGTAGTTCGGTCATGGTCTACGCCGCGTCGTGGTCGGTCGTGAGGAGTTCGGCGAGGTTGTCCAGCGCCGCCTCGGCACCGTCTCCGTCGGCCGTCAGCGTGACGTAGTCGCCCTGCTCGACGCCGAGCGCGATCACGCCGAGGATGCTCGCCGCGTTGACCGGCGTGCCGGAGTCCTTCGCGACGGTGATCGGGATTCCGGCCTCCTTCGCCGCCTGCGCGAAGAGCTTCGCCGGCCGGGCGTGCAGGCCGTGCGCGGAGCCGATCCGGACGGTCCGTGAGATGGATGCCATGGTGTGACCTCTCTGTCGTCAGTCGCTGGTGGGGATCGAGTCCGCGGATGCGGCCCGGCCGGGTGTGCCCGCGGTCGGGGCCGGCCCCCCGGAGGCCCCGACCGCGTCTCGGATGAGTGCGAGCGTCCGTGAGCCGTCCTTGTCGGTGAAGATGTCGGACGGCAGCAGCACCACTGTCGTTCCTCTGGCCGCGGCATCCCGCTCGATGCGCTCCAGCGCATGCGCGAGATGCGGACCGACGAGGACGACGTCCGCGGCATCGAGGTCGATCGGAAGCGACTGCTCGGTGCCGGCGAAGGCGGAGTAGGGGAACCCTGCGTCGTGGGCTGCGTGGCGCACGCGCTGGGCGACGAAGGTGCTCGACGCACCCGCTCCGCAGACCACCAGGATCCTCATCGACCCGCCTCCATACGGCCATTCTTGTGAGTTCCCTGAGAGCGGACAACCAGGGCTTCTTCCGGTGGGGCGGAAACCGGCGGCCGGATCGAGGGCACGATCCGGTCCCGTCCGCGCCGCGCGTGGTTGACTGGCACCACCCGGCCGCCGAGGCGGAACCGGGCGGCTGAGGCCCCGCCATCGAGGGAAGGACCGCCGTGACGCGAGCGCGACAGGACAGGCTGCTCGGCCTGCTGCTGCGCGACGGCGACTGGGCGACGGCCGCCACGCTGGCCGATGCGCTGGGGGTCACGCCCCGCAGCATCCGCTCGTACGTCACCGCGGTGAATGCGCGTGTCGCCCCCGGTTCGGCGATCGAGTCAGGACCGCTCGGCTATCGCCCCGGACCCGAGGCGGCTGCTGCGCAGCGAACGACGGGGACGGATGCCGGAACCCCGCGCGATCGCCTGCACACGCTCGTGCGCGCCCTCCTCGACGACCCCGACGGCGTCGATACGTTCGAGTTCGCCGACCGGCTGCACGTCAGCCCGGCGACGCTCGACGCCGACCTCGCGCGCGTGCGCGGGCTGCTCGGCGGCACCGAGCTGACCCTCGAGCGCTCGGCGTCGCGCGCGCGTCTGCGCGGCACCGAGATGGCGCAGCGGCGCCTGCTCAGCAGACTGGCCCACGACGAGATGGATGCCGGATCCTTCGACATCGTGGCCCTCCGCCGCACGCTGGGCGAGGACTCCGTCGGAGCGGCCGCCTTCGGCCCGTTCAAGGCCGACCTCGTCGCCGAGCTCGGCGCGCTCGGCTACTTCGTCAACGAGTTCGGCATCGCCGACGTCGTGATGCACATCGCGATCGCGGCCGACCGGGTGTCGCAGGAGCGCGCCCTCGAGGGGACCGCGGCCGGCGGCAGCCCGACGCAGCAGGAGGTCGCGGCGCTGCTCGGCAGGCTCGCGGAGAAGCACCTCGGCGTCGAGCTCGGCACGGGCGACCTCCAGCACCTGGCGACGCTCGTCCTCACGCGCGTGGTGGCTCCGGGCGCCGAAGCTCCGGCCGACCACGCCCGGTCCCGCCTCGACCCCGAGGTCGAGGCGGCGGTGCGCGACGTCGTCGGCACGGCATCGGCCGAGTTCCTCGTGGACATCGCCTACGAGGACTTCATCCTGCGGCTCGCGCTCCACGTGCAGAATCTGCAGCACCGGGCGCGGGAGCAGGCATGGTCTCGCAATCCGCTCACCCGTTCGCTCAAGTCGACGTACCCGATGATCTTCGAGGTCGCCGTGTTCATCGCCAGCCGCCTGCAGGAGCGGCTCGGCATTCCGCTCCCCGACGACGAGATCGCGTACATCGCGATGCACGTCGGCGGCCGCCTCGAACGCAGCCGCCGCGCCGATCAGCTGCTCACGGCGACGATCGTGTGCCCCGGCTACTACGACCTGCACGAGCTGCTGCGGTCGAGCGTCGACCGCTCGCTCGGCCAGGCGATCGAGGTCGTCGGGGTCGAGACGCGGGTCGATCCCGACTGGGCGTCGATCGACACCGACCTCGTGCTCACGACGATCGACCCGGCCGTGCCGGGGGAGCGGATCGTCAAGATCCAGCCGTTCCTCACCGACGCCGACATCGAGCGCGTTCAGGCGGCCGCAGGCCGGATCCGCCGCAGTCGGCGCCTCGCGCGGCTCCGCACCGAGCTCGAGCGGTACTTCGCACCCACGGCCTTCGTTCCGGGGCTGGACGCCGTGGGAACGACGGCGTCGCGCGGACCGGAGCCGGCGTTCGCGGGCGAGGAGGCGGTCATCCGTCGCCTCGGCGACACCCTCATCGCGCAGGGCGTCATCGACGAGGACTACGTCGAGCGCACCATCGAGCGCGAGCGCATGTCGTCGACGGCGTTCACCGACGCGCTCGCCGTGCCCCACGCGCTCGGGATGACAGCGACCCGCACCTCGATCGCCATCGGCATCGCCGACCCGTCGATCCCGTGGGGCGAGGGGCGCGTGCAGGTCGTGGCGCTGGTGGCGTTCTCCGAGACCGACCGCGAGGCGTTCCAGACGGTGTTCGAGCAGTTCGTCGAGGTCTTCTCCGAGCGCGACAGCGTTCAGCGGATCGTCCGGCGGTCCTCCGACTTCGGCGGGTTCCTCGACGAGCTGGTCGCCGTCATCGACGGCTGACCGCGGCCGCGGCATCCGCTCGTCGTTCGTTCGTCCGGGTGCGGGGCGCGTTCTGTCCGTTGGGGCGCAGATTCGGCGCCCCAACGGACGATCTGCGCCCGAGACCCGCTGCGCTCACGCCGGCGGGTCGATCCCGAAAGCCGTGAGGCGTCGCCCGAGCCCCTCGGCGTCGGCGATATGCGGCCAGCCCCACCGGACGAGCCGACGCTGGGTCGTGCCACGTATCCAGTCCTCACGCTGCTTCTCGTCGTCGACGACCTGTGACGCGGTTCTTCCGTCGGTCAATCGTCCGTCTACGTACTTCATTGCGCCATCGAACTCTCCGAAAGCCTGTGCTTCCTCGATCCCGAAGTCGACGTAGAAGTTTCGACCGCCGGGACCCGGGACCCGCACTTGAAGCCGGATCTCTCGGAAGCCCAGTTCATGGAGACGGACGCGGCTGAGGCTCTCCCCGGGGAGCTGTGCGCGGCCGTCGGCGAAACGCAGTGTGCGCTGTGCGCGGGTCTGCCCATGCGCCGAACGCTGCGCGATGGTGAGTGCTGCCGCTCTGAACCTCTCCGCGGCCGCGAGGTCGTACGAGGCAGCGCCGGTGAACGCGACCCGTCGGAGGGCCGCGTCGGCGATCGTCACCGATGCCTCGAATGATTGCGTTCGCGCGCAGTCGGCGGCGGTGCGTTCGAGGCCGGTGCACAGCATCCCGTCGATTTCCTCGAGTTCGTCGGCCGGGACGTCACCGCGATGGCGAATCACGCCCGTCGCTCTTCCCGGCCGGCCGATCGGGGCGATGACATGCACTCTGCTCCGGTCGGGCTTGTAGAGCGGCAGCCCCTGGAGTGCGGCCGCGGTCTCGTGCGAGAACAGCGGGGGCGTCGTGGAGATCAGCGCCAGCGCTCGGGCGCGGGCGATGACTTGCTGACCGGGAGTCGAAGCCTTCCACTTCGAGCCCGAGGCATAGACGCCAGGCCGCAGGCGCACTAGCGCGCCGGAAGCGAGTTCAGCGCGGATACGCCGCGGCGTCATCCCGCGCTCGTCCAGGTCGCTGCTTCGGAGGAGAGCGAGATTACCCACACTCGGAGTTTCCGCCCACGGCGCCGCGGACAGCCACGGCGCGGATGACCTGTGGAAAACGCGGCTGAGCTGCGGCCGGTGGGGGAGCGGTCCCCGGTCGGGACTCACGCGGGGTTTGGGGCGCATCTCGTTCATTGGGGCGCACATTGCGCGCCCCGACGGCGGCAACGCGCCCCAAACCCGAAGGGTGTGAACATCGGATGCCGGGACTACGGCGTCACGCGCGGCGGAGGCGCTCCTCCAGCCCGAGGCGCACCGCCGGCCACTCGGCGGGCAGGATCGAGAAGACCACGGTGTCGCGGAGCGTCCCGTCGGGGCCGAGGCGGTGGTTGCGCAGCACGCCGTCCTGCTTCGCGCCGAGCCGGGCGATCGCCGCGCGCGACTGGCGGTTGTGCCAGTGCGTGCGGAACTCGACCGCGATCGCCTCGCACGCCTCGAACGCGTGGCCGAGCAGCAGCAGCTTCGACGCGGAGTTGACGAACGTGCGCTGCGCGTCGACCCCGATCCAGGTGTGGCCGATCTCGACGTGCCGGTTGGCCTGGTCGATGTTGCAGAACGTCGTCTCGCCGACCACGCGGCCGGTGTCGAGGCGACGCACGGCCCAAGCCGTCATGTGGCCCTCGTCCTGCCACGCGAGCCGGCGTGCCACGTCGGCTGCGACGTCGTCGCCCTGCGGGACGGAGGTGTACCAGGCGTGCTCGAGTCCGACCGCTGCCTCGGCGAGGTCGGCGACGTGATCGAGGCTGAGCGGCTCGAGTCGGACGTAGGCGTTCTCGAGCGTGGTCGGCTGCGTGAGGAGCATCCTCCGAGCCTAGGACGCGGGGCGGGATGCCGCGGCTCACGGCTCCTTGCTGTGCATCGCCTCTTCGACCGTCGCCGCTGCGACCGTGGGGTCGCCGCCGGCGACCTGCGACGCCGTGCGCGCCGCCGTGATCGCCCGCTGTCCGGCCGGGAGCCAGACCGCGAGCCCGATCACGACGAACGTGAGGATGCCCGCCGCCACGAGCAGGACCTCGATCGGCATGACGTCGGCGAGCGGCCCGAACACGACCATGCCCAGCGGCATGGCCACGGCCATGACGATGCCGACGAAACCGAACACGCGCCCCTGGCGCTCGGGCTCCACGGTCTCCTGCAGCAGCGTCATCGACGGTGTCGAGAAGAACGGCACGGCGAGGCCGACGAGGAACATGAAGCCGAAGAAGATCCACACGTTCGGGGCGAGCCCGAGCCCGATCGACAGCACGCCGAACACCAGCGACGAGACGACGATCAGGCCGATCCGGCTGCGCTTGGCGAAGAAGGACGCGACGAGGATGCCGCCGAGCATCATGCCGACGCTGAACGCGATCTCGAGCACCGCGAGGTTCACGACGTCCTGCTCGGTGCCCGCGGGGAACGAGCGCACGAGCATGAGGGGCGTGAGGTTCGACGGTGCCACCGTGAGCACGAAGATGATGGCGAACACGATGAGCAGCCACCGCACGAAGGCGTGGTGCACGATGTAGCGCACGCCGTCGGCGAGGTCGGCGAAGTAGCCCGTCTGCACGTCGGACGCCCGCCGCACGGTGCCCACCGGGATGAACGCGAGGATGCCGATGCCGATCACCGCGGTGACGACGTCGATGAAGAAGATGGGGACGAGCGAGGCGGCCGTTCCGCCGGTCGCGGCCGACGACCACGCGTAGATCGCGCCGGCGGCCGCGGGCGCCAGCAGGGCCATCCCGGACTGGATGGATCCGTTGATGCCGTTCACCCGGATGAGGTTGCGCGTCGGCGTGATCTGCGGGATGAGCGCGGCCACAGCCGGCATCTGGATGCCCGCGCCGGCCGACCGCACCGCCATGACCGCGAACAGGAGCCAGACCGCGTCGAAGCCGGTCATCATGATCAGCGCGAGCGCCAGGGTCGACAGGGCGATCGCCGCATCCGCGCCCATGATCAGGTACTTGCGGTTGTGACGGTCGGCCCATACACCGCCGAAGATCGACACGACCGCCTGCGGCAGGAACCCGAACAGCGCCGCGAGCATCATGTAGACGCCCGAGCGGTACTCGATGGTGAGGTACCAGAACACCGCGTACTGCACGAGCATCGAGCCCAGCAGGCTGATCGTCTGGCCGCTCAGGAAGAGGACGACCTTGCGGAGCCAGTGAGGGGGATCGGATGCCTCGGCCGTGGCATCCGCTTCGTGCTCGTCCTGCGCGCCGGCCATCGTCTGCTCCTCGTCTCGACGCGAATCCCCCGGTACATCGTGCGCCCGCTCCGCAGGAGAGCGCAATCACGATATATCGCGAACGGACTCTAGCACGGGGCTCGGACACGAGCCCTCGAGATGGGTCAGGCGCCGAGGTCGTCCAGCAGTCGCTTCGCCCCGGCCGTCAGCCCGGCGATCCGCTCGGCGGCATCGGCCGGCGAGTCTCCGCGCACATCGAGGTACAGCTTGAGCTTGGGCTCGGTCCCGCTCGGGCGCACGATCACGCGCGATCCGTCGACGAGCCACAGCCGCAGCACGTCGCCCGGCGGGAAGTCGTCGACCCCCTCGAGCAGGTCGTCCACTCGCTCGACGGCGACGTCGCCGATCGCGGCCGGATGCTGCGCCCGCAGCCCCGCCATGATGCGCGCGATGGTCGACACGTCGTCGACCCGCACCGAGACCTGGTCGCTGGCGAAGGCGCCGAACGTGTCGTCGAACTCGGCGAGGAGATCGGCCAGCGAGGCCCCGCGGCCGCGGGCCTCCGACACCATCCCGAGCATCGCCACGGCCGCCGAGATGCCGTCCTTGTCGCGCACGGTCTCGGGATTGACGAGATATCCGAGGGCCTCCTCGAATCCGTAGACCATCCCGGGGGCCCGCGAGATCCACTTGAACCCGGTCAGGGTCGCGTGGAAGTCGAGGCCGTAGTGCCGGGCGACCACCTCGAGCCCGGGCGACGACACCAGCGAGCACGCCAGCGACGCGCCGTCGGCCGTCCCGGTCTCTGCCGCGAGCCGCGCGGCGCGCCACCCCAGCAGGAGGCCGATCTGATTGCCCGTGAGCCGGCGCCACCCGCCGTCGGACGACGGGTCGGGAAGGGCGACGGCGAGCCGGTCGGCGTCGGGATCGTTCGCGATCACGAGCTCGGCGCCCACCTCGCGGGCGCGCTCGAAGGCGAGGTCCATCGCCCCGGGCTCCTCGGGGTTCGGGAACGCCACCGTGGGGAAGGCGCCGTCGGGCTCGAGCTGGGCCGTCACCGGCTCGGGCGCGGGATAGCCGGCAGCGTCGAGGATGCGCGCGAAGGTCTCCCATCCGACGCCGTGCATCGCGGTGTAGACCCAGGCGAGGCCCGCGGCTCCTTCGGGTGCGGGCGCGACGGCCGCGGTCGCGGCGACGTAGTCCTCGACGATCGATTCGGGGGCGATCTCGTAGCCCAGCGAGCGCGGCAGCGTCGAGATGTCGCCCTGCTCGGCCACGCGCTCGATGTGCTCGGCGATCTCGGCGTCGGCGGGCGCGACGATCTGGGATCCGTCGTCGGCGCCGCCGAGGTACACCTTGTAGCCGTTGTCGTCGGGCGGGTTGTGGCTGGCAGTGACCATCACCCCGGCGGCGGCGCCCAGGTGCCGCACCGCGTAGGCCAGCACGGGCGTGGGGAGCAGGCGGGGCAGCAGGATCGCTCGCAGGCCCGCTCCGGCGAAGATCTCTGCGGAGTCCTGGGCGAACACGTGCGAGTTGCGGCGTCCGTCGTAGCCGACGACGACCACGGGGGCCGCATCGCCCGCAGACTTCTCGCGGACGTATGCCGCCAGGCCCGCGGCCGCCTGCGCCACGAGCACGCGGTTCATGCGGTTGCTGCCGGCGCCGAGCTCGCCCCGCAGACCCGCGGTGCCGAACGCGAGGCGTGTCGCGAAGCGGTCCTCCAGGTCGGCGGAGGCCGCCTGGTCGCCCGATTCGGCGGCGGCGATGAGCGCGCGCAGCTCGGCGCGCGTCTCGCCGTCGGGGTCCTGCGCGAGCCACGTGCGGGCACGATCGAGGACGGATGCCTCGTCGGCCGCGCCGGCCGGCACGGTCGGCGGTGCGGGCTCCTGCCGGTCGGGCGCGGCCGCCGGGACCTCGGCGTCGCTCACAGCGCGCCGACCACTCGCGCGAGGAGCGACGAGATCACGGGCTCGGCGTCGCGGCCGGCCTCGATGACCTCCTGGTGGCTGAGCGGAGTGGTCTGGATGCCGGCGGCCATGTTCGTGATGAGTGAGAAGCCCAGGATCTCGAGGCCCGCCTGCCGGGCGGCGATCGCCTCGAGCGCGGTGGACATGCCGACGATGTGGCCGCCGATGGTCTTCGCCATCCGCACCTCGGCCGGCGTCTCGTACTGCGGCCCGCGGAACTGGCAATACACGCCCTCGTCGAGCGAGGGATCGATCGTGCGTGCGAGGTCGCGGAGCCGGATCGAGTAGAGATCGGTGAGATCGATGAAGGTGGCACCTTCGAGCGGCGAGTCGCCGGACAGGTTGATGTGGTCGCTGATCAGCACCGGCTGACCGGGCGACCAGGTGTGCTTGATCCCGCCGGCTCCGTTGGTGAGCACCATCGTGCGCGCACCGGTCGCGGCGACGGTGCGCACGCTGTGCACCACGCGGCGCACGCCGTGCCCCTCGTAATAGTGCGTGCGGGCGCCGATGACCAGCACGCGGCGGCCCTTCGGCGTGAGGATGCTGCGGAGGGTGCCGACATGACCCTCCAGCGCCGGGCTGGAGAATCCGGTCACCTCGGTCGCGGGGATGGTCACGGTGGTCTCGCCGATGAGGTCCGCCGCCTTGCCCCAGCCGCTGCCGAGGGTGAGGGCGATGTCGTGGCGCTCGACGCCCGTGAGGCGGGCGATGTCGGCCGCTGCGGCCGCAGCGATCTCGAACGGGTCGGCCGAGGGGTCGTCGAGGGGATTGCCGATGGTGTCAGACATGCCCACCACTCTAGGAACCTGCGGCGGTGAGAGCCAGCAGCGCGGACGGGAGCGGATGTCGTGGCGAGGGCACCCGGCAGGGGAGAATGGACGTCATGTCCTTGAGCTTCGAGCGCACTCAGAGCGTCGCCATCATCGGCGGCGGCCCCGGCGGCTACGAAGCGGCGCTGGCCGCCGCCCAGCTCGGAGCCGAGGTGACCGTGGTCGAACGGGCCGGCATCGGCGGCTCGGCGGTCATCACCGACGTCGTGCCGTCGAAGACGCTCATCGCCACCGCCGACGCGGCCGTCGCGATCGCCGGAGCGGGCGACCTCGGCGTGCAGGTGTTCGCGAAGGGCGCGGACGGCAAGCCGCTCAAGCCCGAGATCGCCATCAACCTCGCCGCCGTCAACAAGCGGCTCCTGTCGCTCGCGCGGCAGCAGTCCGACGACATGCGCGCCTCACTCGCCGAGGCGGGCGTGCGCATCATCTCCGGCCACGGGCGGCTCGAGGGCGAGAACGCCGTCGTGGTCTCGACAGGACCCGGCGGCACCGACTTCGACCGCATCGAGGCCGACACGCTCCTCGTCTCGACCGGCTCGTCGCCGCGCGAGCTGCCGACCGCGAGGCCCGACGGCCAGCGCATTCTGACGTGGACGCAGCTCTACGACATGAAGGCCATCCCCGAGCACCTCATCGTGGTCGGCTCGGGCGTCACGGGCGCCGAGTTCGCCGGCGCCTACATGAACCTCGGCGCCAAGGTCACGCTCGTGTCGAGCCGCGACCAGGTGCTTCCGGGTGAGGATTCGGATGCCGCAGCCGTGCTCGAGCGCGTGTTCAAGCGCGGCGGCATGACACTGCTGTCGAAGTCGCGAGCCGACAAGGTCGAGAACCTCGGCGAGAGCGTGCTGGTGACCCTCAGCGACGGCCGCACCGTCGAAGGCAGCCACTGCCTCGTCGCGGTCGGATCGATCCCCAACACCGCGGGCATCGGCCTGGAGCAGGCGGGCGTGCAGATGACCGAGTCGGGCAACATCCAGGTGAACCGGGTCGCGCGCACGTCGGTGCCGAACATCTACGCCGCCGGTGACTGCACGACCTTCGTGCCGCTCGCCTCCGTCGCATCTATGCAGGGCCGCACCGCGATCTTCCACGCGCTCGGCGACGTGGTGATACCGCTCGAACGCCGCCGCATCACCTCGAACATCTTCACCGCGCCCGAGATCGCGACGATCGGCTGGCAGGAGAAGGACATCGCCGACGGCCTCATCGACGCCGTCGTGCACAAGCTGCCGCTGGCCGCCAACCCACGCGCCAAGATGATGGGAATCAGGGACGGCTTCGTGAAGCTCATCGCCCGCGCGGGAAGCGGCACCGTGGTCGGGGGTGTGATCGTCGGGCCGCGCGCGTCCGAGCTGATCTACCCGATCGCCATCGCCGTCGAGCGCCGCCTCACGGTCGACCAGGTGTCCCGCGTCTTCGCGGTGTACCCGTCCCTGTCGGGCAGCATCACCGACGCCGCCCGCGCGATGCACGTCGTCGACCACAAGGTCTACGGCGGCTGAATCCGAGAGAGCGGATGCCGCGGCATCCGCTCTCCTCTCCGGATCGGCGTCCGCGCGACCCGTCAGGAGATGGTGAGCAGCTGGTGCCCTGCGGCGACGGTGGTGCCGGCGTCGGCGTTGATCGCGCCGACCGTGCCGTCCTTGTGCGCCTGGATCGGCTGCTCCATCTTCATGGCCTCGAGCACCACGACGAGGTCGCCCTTGACGACCTGCTGGCCGTCCTCGACGGCGACCTTGACGATCGTCGCCTGCATGGGCGCCTTGACGCCGTCTCCGGATGCCCCGGCCACGACGGTCGGCGCGTGCGAGCGGCGCGACGGCGGCACGGCGGCGGGTCGGCCGGCGACGCCCGGGGCCGCGACCACGCGGTCGGGCAGGCTCACTTCGAGTCGCTTCCCGGCGACCTCGACGACGACGGTGTGGCGGTGCTCGCTGGGCTTGGGCGCCTCGAGCTCACCGTCCCACGCGGGGATGTCGTTGACGAACTCGGTCTCGATCCAGCGCGTGAAGACGCCGAAGCGGCCGTCCTCGGCCGTGAAGGCGGGGTCGCGCACGACCTTGCGATGGAAAGGCAGCACGGTCGGCATGCCCGCCACCTCGAACTCGTCGAGCGCGCGGCGTGAGCGCTCGAGCGCCGCAGCGCGGTCGCGTCCGGTGACGATGATCTTCGCGAGGAGCGAGTCGAACGCGCCCGAGACGGTGTCGCCGGCGGTGACGCCGGAGTCGAGGCGGATGCCCGGACCCCCGAAGGTCTTGAAGACGTGGATCGGGCCGGGCTGCGGGAGGAATCCGCGGCCGGGGTCTTCGCCGTTGATGCGGAACTCGATCGAGTGGCCCTCGGGCGTCGGGTCGTCGTACCCGAGCTCCTCGCCCTCGGCGAGGCGGAACTGCTCGCGCACGAGGTCGATGCCGGTGACCTCCTCCGACACGGGGTGCTCCACCTGCAGGCGGGTGTTCACCTCGAGGAAGGAGATGGTGCCGTCGGCCCCGATGAGGAACTCGCACGTGCCCGCGCCGACGTAGCCGACCTCCTTGAGGATGGCCTTCGACGACGCGTAGAGGGTCGTGTTCTGCTCGTCGGTGAGGAAGGGCGCGGGCGCCTCTTCGACGAGCTTCTGGTGCCGGCGCTGCAGGGAGCAGTCGCGCGTCGAGATGACCACGACGTTGCCCGCGGCATCCGCGAGGCACTGCGTCTCGACGTGACGCGGCTTGTCGAGATACTTCTCGACGAAGCACTCGCCGCGACCGAAGGCCGTGATCGCCTCGCGCGTCGCGGACTCGAACAGCTCGGGCACCTCGTCCATCGTGCGGGCGACCTTGAGGCCGCGGCCGCCGCCGCCGTACGCCGCCTTGATGGCGATAGGCAGGCCGACCTGCTCGGCGAACGCGACGACCTCGTCGGCGCCGGCCACGGGGCCGGGGGTGCCGGGAGCCAGCGGCGCGCCGACCTTCTCGGCCACGGCGCGGGCGGTGACCTTGTCGCCGAGCGACTCGATGGCCTCGGGGCTCGGGCCGATCCAGATCAGGCCGGCGCCGATGACGGCGCGGGCGAACTCGGCGTTCTCGGCGAGGAAGCCGTAGCCGGGGTGCACGGCGTCGGCGCCGGAGCGGCGGGCGACGGACAGGATCTTCTCGATCGACAGGTACGTCTCGGCGCCGGTCGTCCCGTCGAGGGCGTAGGCCTCGTCGGCGAGGCGGGCGTGCAGGGCGTCGCGGTCCTGCTCGGCGTAGACGGCCACCGAGGCCTTTCCGGCGTCACGGGCGGCGCGGATGACGCGGACGGCGATCTCGCCGCGGTTGGCAACGAGAACCTTGGCGATCTGGGGCATGCGTGCCAGCCTACCCACGGCCCGTGGCCGGGATTTGACTGGTTCGCACAAGAACCGGGTGGAAACATGGGACTCGTCCCACAACCGCTCTCAGCCCTCGGAGTGCTCGCCGAGGTCGGTGTGCTCGAGCGACGGGTCGGTCGTCGACCACAGCCGCGGCCAGTCGACGCCGAGTTCGCGCACGAGCCGCCGCAGGGTCGACACCGACATGCCGACCACCGTGGAGGGGTCGCCTTCGACGCGGGTGATGAACGCGCCGCCGAGGCTGTCGACCGTGAAGGCGCCGGCGACGTGGAGCGGCTCGCCCGATGCGACGTACGCCTCGATCTCGGCATCCGTCACGTCATCCGCGAAGGTGACGGATGCCTCGGCCACCGCGTGCACCTCGTGCGCAGCCTCGCCGGGGGCGACGCGCACCACGGCGTGACCGGAGTGGAGCGCACCGGTGCGCCCGCGCATGGCGTGCCACCGGGCGACGGCGTTCTCGGCGGTGAGCGGCTTGCCGAGCACCTCGCCGTCCAGCTCGAACATGGAATCGCCGCCGATGACGATTCCGTCGAAGCCGGGGATGTCGTCTACCAGACGCGCGGCGACGTCGGCCGCCTTGCGACGCGCGAGCAGCAGGACGTGCTCGTCGGGTGCCAGGACGCGCCCCTCGGACGCCTCGACCGCGGCGACGACCGCCTCCTCGTCGACCTCGGGCGCGACCGTGAGCGGACGGATGCCGAACTGCTGCAGGAGCATCAGGCGGGCGGGCGAGGTCGAGGCGAGGCACACGCGCATGGGTCCACCGTAGGCTCTCCCTCGTGAGCGATTCGACAGGCGACGCAGGGCCGATCCTCGAACTCGAGATCGGAGACGTCGCCCACGGCGGCGTCTTCGTCGCCCGGCACGAGGGGCGCGTGGTCTTCGTCCCCGACGTCCTGCCCGGCGAACGCGTCGTCGCGCGCGTGACCGACGCGAGCAAGAGCTCGTTCTGGCGCGCCGAGGCGTTGGAGGTGCGGGATGCCTCGCCCCACCGCCGGCCGCACGTCTGGCGCGAGGCCGACATCGCCGTCGCACCCGAGAGCCGCGCCGGCGGCGCCGACTTCGGGCACATCGCGCTCGAGCACCAGCGCGAGCTGAAGCTGCGGGTTCTGCGCGACGCGCTGCAGCGATTCGGTCGGATGCCGGAGCCCGACGTCTCCATCGCACCGGCGGGCAGCGCCGGAGCCGGCGCCGAGACCGACGACGGGACCGGGTGGCGCACGCGGGTGAGCCTCCACGTCGACGACGAGGGCCGCGTCGGACCGTACGCCGCGCGCAGTCACCGCGTGATCCCGGTGGAGAGCCTGCCGCTCGCCACGCCCGACGTCGAGCGGGCCGCGCTCGGCCTGAGGTCGGGCGAGGCGGGACGCATCGACCTCGTCCAGCCCGCGGACGGCCGCGTGCGCGTGCTGCCGCGACCCGAGATCGCGCGCGGACGGCCGCGGCGCGGGCGTGGTCGCGGCTCCGGAGGCTCGGGCGGTGCCGGACGCAGCACCCCGCCGGAGGTCGTCGTCGAGCGTGTCGGGTCGCGTGAGTTCCGCGTGGACGCGGGCGGGTTCTGGCAGGTGCACCGCCTCGCGGCATCCACTCTCGCGTCGACGGTGGAGCGGACGCTGCGGGGGCTCGGCCCGGAGGTGGGATGGGATGCCGATGCCTGGCACCTGGATCTGTACGGCGGCGTGGGTCTCTTCGCAGCCACCCTGGGCGACGTCGGCGGTCCCGCCACGCGGGTCACGAGCGTCGAGTCCGACCCGCGGGCGACCGAGCACGCCGGCGACAACCTCGCGGAGTGGGTCGGCGCACGCGCCGAGACCGCACGCGTCGACCGCTGGCTCGCCCGGCTGGCCGCGGAGGCGTCCACGGCCGAACGCGACCGGCTCTCACACGGCGTGGTGCTCCTCGACCCGCCTCGGGCGGGCGCCGGACGGGCGGTCGTGGAGTCGGTCGCCGCGCTGTCGCCCGCGGCCGTCGTGTACGTCGCGTGCGACCCGGTCGCACTCGCGCGCGACCTCGCGACCTTCCGCGACGCGGGCTACGAGACCACCGGCGCGCAGGCGCTCGACCTCTTCCCGCACTCGCATCACGTCGAGGCGGTAACCGCTCTCACGCGGGTCGCCGGTCGGCGTTAGGCTGGCGACATGACCCGGGTTGCGCTCATCGACGACCACGAGTCCGTCAGACTCGGACTCGAGGCCGCGTGTGCACGCGCCGGCACGAAAGACGTCGTCTTCTCGGGCAGCACCGTCACGGACTACATCAAGTGGCGTGCCTTCTCGGCGGCCGCGCCGGCCGACGTTGTCGTGCTCGACCTCACGCTCGGCGACGGCACCACGGTGACCGAGAACGTCCGTCGCCTGGTCCTCGACGGGTCGAGTGTGATCATCCACAGCGTCGCTGACCGGCCCGCGGCAGTCCGCGAAGCGCTCGCTGCGGGCGCCGCCGGCGTGGTGAGCAAGTCGTCCAGGATCGACGACGTGATCGCCGCCGTGCAGACGGTCGCCCGCGGCGAGCCCCTCAACAACGTCGAATGGGCGAGCGCCGTCGAAGGCGACCGCGAGTTCGCCGACGCGCAGCTGTCGGCTCGTGAGCGCGAAGTCCTGCGGCTCTATGCGGCAGGACTGCCGCTGAAGGTCGTGGCCGACAGGCTCGGCGTCGCCTACTCCACCGCCAAGGAGAACATCACCCGCGTGCGCGTCAAGTACGTCGAGGTGGGCCGCCCCGCGCCGACCAAGGTCGACCTCCTCCGCCGGGCGATGGAGGACGGCATCGTCGAACCCGCCGACCAGGAGGACATCGCGCGTGGCGGTTGACGCACCGGCGGTCCTCGACAGCGCCTGGGGGCACATCCCGCATTCGCGGGAGGCCACCGCGGGCATCGGGTCCTTCACGAGGACGCGTGTCGAGCGCATCATCTCCATCGTCGGCGGCTTCGGCTCGCTTGTGCTCGGCCTGCAGGCCCTGCTGAGCGCGCTCGGTCCGTCCGACGAGCGGCCCGGCTGGCATCAGCCCCTGGTGATCGTCGTGTTCGCGCCCCTGGCCGTCATGATCATCGCCTGCTTCATCGGCCGGGGCGTCCGCATCGCGGCGGGCGTCTTCGCGTTCGTCTACGTGCTCGCGCTCCTCGCCTGGCCGATCGCGACCGCGGGAAGCACCCCGCCGGCGACGCCTCAGCCGTGGATCTGGTACCTCGTCAACATCGCCACGCTCGCGGCCGTGCTCGCCTTCCCGTTCCCGCTGCAGATCGTCTGGACCGTCCTCGCGCCGCTCCTGTTCGGCCTCGTGCGTCTCATCCAGGGTGGCTTCGCGAGCGAGTTCTGGTTCGCCAACGGACTCGACGTCTCGTTCGCGCTGATCCTGGGCGGGGTCATCCTCACGCTCGGCTGGGTCTTCCGCTCGGTCGCCGCGAACGTCGACGAGACGCGTGCCCGCGCCGTCGCGTCGTACGCGCAGGCGGCAGCCGCCGACGCCGCCGAGCAGGAGCGCATCGCCGTGGCCGCCCTCATGCACGACAGCGTCCTCGCTGCGCTCATCGCGGCGGAGCGGGCCGACACGCCACGTGCGCAGACGCTGGCCGTCGCCATGGCGCGCGAGGCGCTCACGCGCCTCGCCAACACCGAGCAGGACGCCCACGAAGGGCCGGACGAGCCGCGCGACGCGCACTCGATCGCCGACGACATCGACGCCGCCGCGCACGAGCTCGGTGCCGACCTGCTGGTCGACCGCGCGATCGCCCACGACGGCCCGCACGTCCCCGGTCGGGTGGCACGCGCACTCGTCCTCGCGGCGACGCAGGCCATCGCGAACGCGCTGCAGCACGCGGGCGGAGTCGGGCTGACGGCGTCGGTCGAGGCATCCGGGACCACCGTCCACGTGGAGGTGCGCGACTCGGGCGAGGGATTCGACCTCGACGAGGTTCCCGACGACCGCCTCGGCATCCGCGCCTCGATCTTCGCGAGGGTCGCCGCTGTCGGCGGGTCCGCCGACATCGACTCGGGCCGTCACGGCACGGTCGTTCGCCTGGAGTGGGCGGAGGGGCCGGAATGATCAGCGTCAAGAACGTCCTGATCGCGCTCGCCGTCGCCTTCACCGCCTACCTCGCCGCGCGCGGGCTGTGGTGGACAGAGCCGGTGCCCTACCCGCTGATCGTCGTCGCGACGCTCGGCATGTACCTCGCGACGACGTGGCTCTGCATCTTCTGGGATCCCGCGCCCTCCACCTCGGCGCAGGCCGAGCACATCGGCGACGCGCACCGCACGCGGGGCCGGCTCCCCGTGCCGGCGCAGATCCTCGCGCTGGCCGCCGCGGTCATCGTTCCGAACGCCATCTCCTTCGCCGTCGGACCCGAATCCGTCACGTCGGGGTTCGCGACCTGGTACCTCGGCGGCATCGGCGCGCTCATGACGATCGTCATGGTGCGGCGCCGGCCGTGGACCGCCTGGGCGGGAATCGTCATCCTGGCGGTCAGCTCGATGGTCTGGATGGGCCCCGCAGCGGCGCTCGCCCTGGGCCTCGTCGGCTCGATCGTGTGGGTGACGTGCGCGCAGCTCCTCGTCCGTTCGCTCGACCGCGCGGCGCGCGACACCTCGAGGCTCGCCCAGCTCCAGCGAGCCGCCTCGGCGTGGCAGGCGTCGCAGGTCGGCCGTCAGCGCGAGCGCCGTGTGCAGGTCCAGCAGGCGCTCGCCGTGGCCGGGCCCGTCCTCACCCGCACCGTCGCCACCGGAGGACGCCTGACCGACGACGATCGGCTCGAGGCGCGTCTGGCCGAGGGGCGCCTGCGCGACGAGATGCGCGGCCCGCGCCTTCTCGACGACGAGGTGCGCGGCGAGCTGGAGCGAGCGCGGCGTCGCGGCGCGAACGTGACCGTGCTCGATGAGGGCGGCCTCGAAGGACTCGACGAGGCGACCCTCGCGATCATCCGCGCCCAGCTCGCGGAGGCGCTGCGCTCGGCGAGCTCCGACCGGCTGTACATCCGCACGTCGCCGGATGCGCGCGTGGCCGTCACGGTCGTCGGGCGCTCGCCCTCCGTCGGCGGACCGTCCGAGGAGGACGGCGTCGATCTCTGGCGCGAGATCCCGCACCCCGGCGCCGCCTAGCTCCGCGGGGGCCCGGCCGGCCGGTAAAACACTGCTCCCCGTCTCGATGGGGGAGGGGTACCGAGACGGGGAGCGGAATCGAAGGAGGCGAGGGGCGGCGAAGCCGCCCGCCCCTCGCCTGGCGGACTGTTACCCGAAAACAGTCCGCGTGGCCGAACTCGGATCTGCCGCAGAGCGGAGAGCGAGTCAGCCGAACGCAGAAGCGTTCCAGCGATACAAGTATCTCCGGGGGGCAAGCGCCCCGTCTGTAGGTATTTCGGGGGACACAGCCGGACTCTCGGCTGAGCGTGCTCAGCCGGAGTGTCTCGATAAACCGCCTGCGGCGGCACTCGACAACCGGATTCTCCGTCTGAGCGAGCTCAGCCGGAGAATCGGCCCCAGCCGAGCTCCGACCGGAGAGGAGCGCGCAGGTTGCGCTGCGTCAGCGACCAGGCCGAGCGGGACGTGTCGTCGGGCGCGACGGCCTCGGCCGCCTCGGTGGCGTAGGCCTCGCCGACGACGGCGATGAGCGCGGCGAGCTCCTCCTCCGTGGCCGAGCCTCGGAGGATGTCGATCGTGACGCTCTCGGCGCTCTCGTCGGCCGGGCTCACAGCGGGATGTTCCCGTGCTTCTTGGGCGGCAGGCTGGCCCGCTTGCCGCGCAGGGCGCGCAGCGCCTTCGCGATCGACACGCGCGTCTGGGCAGGCTCGATGATGCCGTCGAGCTCGCCGCGCTCTGCGGCGAGGAACGGCGAGGCGACGTTGTAGGTGTACTCGTTGGCGAGCCGGGTGCGCACGGCGGCGACGTCTTCGCCCGCCGCCTCCGCGCGCTTGATCTCGCCGCGGTAGAGGATGTTCACGGCGCCTTGGCCGCCCATCACCGCGATCTCGGCCGTCGGCCACGCGAGGTTGATGTCGGCGCCCAGCTGCTTCGAGCCCATGACGATGTACGCGCCGCCGTACGCCTTGCGGAGGATGACGGTCACCAGCGGCACGGTCGCCTCGGCGTACGCGTAGAGCAGCTTCGCACCACGGCGGATCACGCCGGTCCACTCCTGGTCGGTGCCGGGGAGGTACCCGGGCACGTCGACGAGTGTCACGATGGGGATGGAGAAGGCGTCGCAGAACCGCACGAAGCGGCTCGCCTTCTCGCCGGCCTCGATGTTGAGCGTTCCCGCCATCTGCGACGGCTGGTTGGCGATGATGCCGACCGAGCGCCCCTCGATGCGGCCGAAGCCGATGACGATGTTCGGCGCGAACAGCGGCTGCACCTCGAGGAAGTCCTCGGCGTCGACGATGCCCCGGATGACCTGGTGGATGTCGTACGGCTGGTTCGGCGAGTCGGGGATGATCGCGTTCAGCGCGCGGTCGGCATCCGTCGTCTCGAATTCGAAGCCCGACTCGTAGACCGGCAGCTCCGACATGTTGTTGTCGGGCAGGAAGCCGAGCATCGTGCGCACGTAGTCGATCGCGTCGTCCTCGTCCTCGGCGAGGTAGTGCGCGACGCCGGAGCGCGTGTTGTGCGTGTGCGCGCCGCCCAGCTCCTCCATCCCCACGTCCTCGCCGGTGACGGTCTTGATGACGTCGGGGCCCGTGACGAACATCTGGCTGGTCTTGTCGACCATGACGACGAAGTCGGTGAGCGCGGGGGAGTAGACCGCGCCGCCGGCGGCCGGGCCCATGATGATCGAGATCTGCGGGATCACGCCGGAGGCCTGCGTGTTCAATCGGAAGATCTCGCCGTACTTGCCGAGGGCGACGACGCCCTCCTGGATGCGGGCGCCACCCGAGTCGAGGATTCCGACGATCGGGATGCCGGAGCGCAGCGCGAACTCCATGACCTTGATGATCTTCTCGCCGGCGACCTCGCCGAGCGAGCCGCCGAAGGTGGAGAAGTCCTGCGAGTACACCGCGACGGTGCGCCCGTGGATCGTGCCGACGCCGGTGACGACCGAGTCTCCGTACGGACGCGACTTGTCCATGCCGAACGCGGTGGTGCGGTGGCGCACGTACTCGTCGAGTTCGACGAAGCTCCCGGGGTCGACGAGGAGCTCGATGCGCTCGCGGGCCGTGCCCTTGCCCTTGGCGTGCTGCTTCTCCTGGGCGACGGCCTCGGCATCGAGGACCGCTTCCTGGTAGCGCGCGCGGAGGTCGGCGATCTTGCCGGCGGTCGTGAAGAGGTCGGGCTGATCGGTCACGGATTCCACCCTATCGGCGCCCTCCGCGGAGCGGTTGGAGGGTATGCACAAGGGGTCGCCGCCATCGCTGTCGAAAGGAGAGTCCCGGATGCCGCGCCCTTCGCCGACACGACACGAAATCTCATGTCGCCCTCATGGCTTCCGGCGCACCCGCAGGTATCGTCGGAGCACGGTGTCAGGTGGTTCACGGAAATTCGGGATGCGGTCGCTTCGCGCGATCGCGGTGATCACGGCTGTCGTCCTGATGGTTCCGCCCCTCGCCGATTCCGGTGCTGCAGCGGCCTCTCCCGGGGCTTCCGACGACGCCGCTCACGTGGCCGCCGCCGACCCGACGGCAACGCCGGAGCCGACCCCTGCCGGCACCCCCGACGACGCGGTCGAGGCGCCCGTCGCCCCTTCCCCCGAGCCCACGGCGGAGCCTGCTCCTTCGCCCGAGCCCACGGCCGAGCCCGATCCGACGCCGACGTCCACCCCGGCGCCGACCCCCGCCGCGACGCCGGCACCCACCCCGGCTGTGCCGGTCGAGGGCACGGCGCCCGATGCCGAGTCGAACCCCGACGGCGGGGCCGCTCCGGACGCCGAAGACGAGGGTGGTGCGGTCGCGCCGCTCGCCGTCGCCGCTCCCACAATCCCGACGGCGTCGCGCCTCGCGGGAGGGGACCGGTTCCAGACGAGCATCGCAGCGTCGCAGGCCGCGTTCCCGGGCGGAGCCGACACCGTGCTCGTCGTCGCCGGGTCGGCTGCGGTCGACGGCGCGATCGCGGCCAGCATGGCGGCGTCGCTCGCGGCACCGCTGCTGTACGTGAACTCCGGCAGCGTGCCGATGTCGATCTCGACCGAGCTGCGTCGGCTGCAGCCGACGTCGATCATCGTGGTCGGCGGGCCCGCGGTCGTCACCAACGACGTGCTCGGTCAGCTCGACAACATCACGCCCGACGTGCGCCGCTTCGGCGGGGCCGACCGCTATGAGACGTCTCGGCTGGCGCTCGACGGGCGCGGGCAGACGTTCGAGACCGTCTACCTCGCCGGCGGCGCCAATCTCGTCGACGTGCCGCTGGCCTCCGCCACCGCGGCCGCCACCGACCGCGGAGCCCTGATCGTCAACGGAACGGCGCGCCCCGACAGCGCGACCATCGCCGCCCTGCGCAACGCGGGCGCGCAGACGGTCATCGTCGTGGGTGGCCTCGGAACGGTGTCGACCCAGTACGCGTCGGCTCTCGCGAGCGCCGGGTTCGACGTGTCGCGGCGCGCGGGTGCTGACCGCTACACGCAGACCGTGCTGATGGCCAAGGAGCGCACCGTCCCTGCCGCGCGGGCCATCGTCGCCAACTCCGCGACCGACGCCGATGTCGCCGTCGCGACGGCTCTCGCCGCCGTGACCCGACAGCCGCTGTACTACGCGATCGAAAAGTGCGTCCCCGACGTGGTGTCGCAGCACCTCGACGGGCTGGGGCTGTCCGTCACGGGCGTCGGCGGGGTCTACTGGCTCGAGGCGCCGGTGCTGGCGAACGACGCCTGCTCGGCGGTCAAGGCGTCACGCCAGTCGCAGCTGAACGCGGCGATCCGCTCGACGATGGCCCAGTATCCGGGCACGTTCTCCGTCACGGTCCGCCAGCTCGACGGCCTCGGCGAGGTGACGCACGTCAGCGGCGGAACCCGGCGCGAGCCCGCGAGCATGTTGAAGATCTTCGCCGCCTGGGCGGCCTACAAGCGCATCGAGCAGGGCAAGGCGACCACGTCGACGATGCTGCCGTCGGGTGTGGCCCTGGGCACGTGCATCCAGATCATGATCCACGTGTCCGACAACTACTGCCACACCGACATCGTCCACTGGATCGGCATCTCGCAGATCAACGCGATGATCCGCGGAGCGGGCTTCACGAACACGTACTACGGCAGCGTCCCGCGCGGCACCAGCGTGCTGTACGCCGGCAACCGGTCCACGTCCAACGATCTCGCGTGGCTGATGGAGCGGCTGGCGAAGGGCACGATCCTGTCGAAGAAGTACAGCGACACGATCATCAACATCATGCGGACGCAGATCTGGCGGTCCCGCATCGCCTCCGGCATTCCGTCCGCCGCCCATCAGGCGAGCAAGCCGGGAGCGCTGTGGATCGCGTCCGGCCTCCTGCAGGGCGACACCGCGATCGTCAACGGGACGCGCTACTCCTACGCGATCTCGATCATCGGCGACAACGGTCCGCCGCAGGCCGCGCTGCGCGCCCTGTCGCGCACCGTGTACACGCACTTCCACGGTGGCTTCGGCGCCGCCGCGAGCTATCCGGTGAAGCAGATGGTCACCCGCACGCGATCGGTGCTGAGCGCCTCGCCGGGCGGCCCCGCAGTCACGACGCTGCCCGTCGGCGTGCAGCTGCAGGTGCATGACGCGCAGCGGGTCTGGTACCAGGTGCAGTACGGCTCGCGGAAGCTGTGGGTGTACTACACCGGACTGCGCAATCGGTGAGCCGCCGGTAGCGTGATCGGCATGCCGATCGCATCCGAAGGCTATCCGCTCGCGGCGGCCGCATCTCCCCGTGTCCAGATCGTCGAGACCACCGACTCCACGAATGCGGACGTCATCCGTCACGTCGTCGACGCGCCGGACGAGTGGCCGCATCTGTCGCTGCTGCTGACGACCGACCAGCGCGCGGGGCGCGGCCGGCTGGATCGTACGTGGACCACACCTCCGGGGACGGCGCTGGCCCTCTCGGTCGTGGTGAGGATCGGCGCCATCCCACCCGCCTCCCGGGGCTGGATCCCCCTGGTCGCCGGGGCGGCGATGACGCGCGCGGTCGCCGGGCAGGTGCGGGGCTCTGGCCACACCCCGCGGCTCAAGTGGCCCAACGACGTGCTGCTGGACGGGTACAAGCTCTGCGGCATCCTCGCCGAGGTCGTGCCGGGGCATCCCGACACCGTCGTGATCGGTTCGGGGATCAACACCCGCATGCCGAAGGCCGACCTGCCCGTCGAGACCGCGACGTCCTTCGAGGCGCTCGGGCTGGTGGCCGACGAGGACGCCCTCATCGCCGACTACCTCACCGCGCTGGCCGAGCAGCTCGATGCGCTCGTGGGTGCGCGCGGCAATGCGGCGACGGCCGGCGTGCTGGCCGAGGTCGAGGCGCTGTGCTCCACGATCGGCAGCGACGTCGCTGTGTCGCTGCCCGATGGCGAGGTGCTCCGAGGACGCGCGGAGCGGATCGACGACGAGGGCAGGCTCATCGTGGTGCAGAACTCGGAGTTCGAGAGCGCGGTCTCGGCCGGCGACGTGGTCCACGTCCGCTGACGCGCCCGCATGACGCCGAACGGCGGTGCGCGAGCGCGGTGTCGTCCGTGACACGCACAATGGGAGCATGACGCAGCCGATCAGCTACGGCGGCAGGCCGCTGACGCCGGCGCCGGGCGCACCCACGCCAGAGCTGCGGGTGGCGCGGTTCCGCGGCCATGCGCGGCGGCTGACGTGGTCGGCGATCGTGCTCATCGCCGTCGCCGGCGCCACCGGATTCTTCTACGGCAATCTGCCTGCGCCGTTCGAGGACTGGATGCTGCTGACGGCGGCGGCCGCGGCGGTGCTGCTCCTCGTCCTGCTGCCGTTCCTCCGCTGGTGGGCGCACATCTACACGATCACCACGCGACGTGTGCTCGAACGCTCGGGAGTCCTCGCCGTCCGTCATCGGCAGCTCGACCACGTGCGCGGGTACACCATCCAGGTTCGGAGGGGTCTCCTCCAGCGGATGTGGGGTGCCGGCACCCTGACGCTGTCCAACGGCGTCGATCCCGCACTCAGGCTCGCGAACATCCCGAGTGTGGAGCTCGTCCACGAGGCGCTGGTCGACCAGGTCGAGGTCAACCAGATCCTCGCCCACCGCGACGCCCAGCCGCCCCTCCCGCCGCAGCCCCCGCTGCCCGCCAGTCGCTGACGGCTCTTGAGGTCCCCGCCGGTGCGGGATGATGGTGTTCGCAGGAGAGAGGTGGCGGCATGGCGTTGCGAGTCGGAGTCGTGGGAGGCGGGCAGCTCGCCCGGATGATGATCGCACCGGCGGTCGAACTGGGCATCGAGCTTCGCGTGCTCGCCGAGGAGGCCGGGATGTCGGCATCGCTCGCCGCCACAGCCGTCGGCGACTATCGCGACACGGAGACGGTGCTCGCGTTCGCTCGGGACGTCGACGTCGTCACCTTCGACCACGAACACGTCCCGCAGGACGTGCTGACGGCGCTCGTCGACGCGGGCATCGCGGTCCACCCCGGCCCCGAGACGCTCGCCGTCGCGCAGGACAAGCTCGTCATGCGGGCGAGGATGACGGAGCTCGGAATGCCGCAGCCGGACTGGGCCGCGGTGACGGGCGCCGAGGAGCTTCAGGCCTTCCTGGACGCCCACGGCGGCCGCGCCGTCGTGAAGACGCCACGGGGCGGCTACGACGGCAAGGGAGTCCGCGTGGTCGGCGCGGCGACCGAGGCCGACGACTGGTTCGCCGCTCTGGCCGAGGACGCGAGGGGAGGAGCCCTCCTGGTCGAGGAGCTCGTCGATTTCTCGCGCGAGCTCGCCCAGCAGGTGGCGCGACGGCCCTCCGGCGAGATCGCCGTCTATCCGGTCGTCGAGACCGTGCAGCGCGACGGCGTCTGCGCTGAAGTGCTCGCCCCGGCTCCGCACGGCACGGAGCGCCTGCCCTCCGTCGCCGCCGAGATCGGCGTGGCCATCGCGGAAGGGCTGAACGTCACCGGGATGCTGGCGGTCGAGCTCTTCGAGACGACCGACGAGCGGCTGCTCGTCAACGAGCTCGCCATGCGGCCGCACAACAGCGGTCACTGGACGCAGGACGGCGCTGTCACCAGCCAGTTCGAGCAGCACCTGCGTTCGGTCCTCGATCTGCCGCTCGGCAGCACCGATCCGACCGCGCCGTGGTCGGTCATGATCAACGTGCTGGGCGGTCCGGCGGAAGCCCCCCTCGACGCGCGGTTCGCGGCTGCGATGGCAGACCAGCCCGAAGCCAAGGTGCACACGTACGGCAAGGCGCCCCGGCCCGGACGCAAGGTCGGGCACGTCAACGTGAGCGGCGACGATCTCGACGATGTCGCATACCGGGCGCGGGCCGCGGCATCCTTCTTCCAGGACTGAGCGCGATCGCGAGGCGGGCCGCGGCGTTGCGGGTTTCTTCCAGGCGCGCCCCCTAGCCTTGTCGGGTGACTCGCCCGCTGCACTCTTCCGACGCGCCCATGGTCGGCGTCGTCATGGGATCCGACTCGGACTGGCGGGTGATGAGCGATGCCTCGCAGCTGCTCACCGACTTCGGCGTCCCGCACGAGGTCGAGGTCGTCTCGGCGCATCGCACGCCCGACAAGCTCATGCGGTACGGGCGCGAGGCGCGCGGCCGCGGGATGAAGGCCATCATCGCCGGAGCCGGCGGTGCGGCGCACCTCCCGGGCATGCTCGCCTCCGTCACGGCGCTCCCCGTCATCGGCGTTCCCGTGCAGCTGGCGACCCTCGACGGCCTGGACTCGCTGCTGAGCATCGTGCAGATGCCCGCGGGGATCCCTGTCGCCACCGTCTCGATCAACGGCGCGAAGAACGCCGGGCTGCTCGCCGTGCGCATCCTCGCGGCCTCGGACTCCGCGCTCGCCGCGCAGGTCGAGGACTACGCCCGCACGCTGGAAGCGCAGGTCGACGAGAAGAACCGGCGGCTCAAGGAGAACCTGTGACCGTCGCGAGTCCGCCGCGCCTCTCGGCGGCGCAGCGCGTGCCGCAGGTCGTCGAGGAGCGGCCGCTGCGCTACCCCGACCCGTCCTCGCGCGCCATGATGACGCGACGCGGATGGTGGCTCGTCCTGCTCAACTTCGTCCTGCCCGGATCGGCCCAGGCGCTCGCCGGCAATCGGCGCCTCGCGCGCATCGGGCTCGGCGCGACGCTCGCCCTGTGGCTGGCTGCGGTGCTCGCGGTGCTGTGCGCGCTCCTGTGGCAGCCGGTCTTCCTGACGGTCGTCACCAACTGGTTCGCCCTGATCGCGCTGCAGGTTCTGCTGGTCGCCTATGCCGTGCTGTGGATCGTTCTCACGGTCGACACCCTCCGGCTGGTCCGGCTGGTCCGGACCGGTCGCGTCGCGCGCTTCGGCATCGCGGCGGTGGCGATCGCGCTGCTCGTGGTCGCCAGCGGCACCGCCGCGTACGCGGCGAGCGCCGCCGGAACCGCGCGCGACACCCTCGGCGCCATCTTCGGCGCGAGCGGCCCGGCGGTGGAGCCCTCCGACGGCTACTACAACATCCTCCTTCTCGGCGCCGACAGCGGCGCGGGCCGCGACTCCATGCGCTTCGACAGCATCTCGGTGGTGTCGGTCAACGCCGAGACGGGCGCGACGACGATCACCGGCATCCCTCGCGACATGCCCGGCTTCCCGTTCGCGGAGGGTCCGATGCAGGACCGCTACCCGAACGGGCACGAGGGTCACTCCGACCCCGACTGCGGATGGGGGAGCGGGATCAACCAGCTCCGCACGGAGGTCGAGGTCTGTCAGGACGGCAGCTCCCTCTACCCCGACGCCGTCGACAACGGCTCGGCACCGGCCATCGAAGCGACGAAGGACGCGGCGGAGGGCATTCTGGGCGTCGAGATCCCGTACTACGTGTTCATCGACATGCACGGGTTCGCTGCCCTCGTCGACTCGCTCGGCGGCGTCGAGATCGACGTCGAGAAGCGCCTGCCGAAGGGTGGCGGACCGGCGTACAACGGGCAGCCCGTCGACGAGTGGGCCATCGGGTGGATCGAGGCCGGGCCCCAGCACATGAACGGCGACACTGCTCAGTGGTACGCCCGGTCCCGGTACACGACGAACGACTTCGACCGGATGGAGCGTCAGCGCATTCTGCAGCAGGCGATGCTCGCGCAGTTCACCCCGCAGACGGTGCTCACCCGCTTCCAGGACGTCGCGGCCGCCGGCGCCGACGTCGTCCAGACCGACCTGCCGCAGTCGCTGCTCCCGTTCCTGGCGGAGCTCGCACTCAAGGCGAAGGAGCTGCCGGTCCAGACGATCGAGCTGACGCCGGAGGGCGGCATCGACGAGCACGATCCGGACTACGCCTACATCCAGGAGCTGGTGCGCACCACGCTCCACCCCCCGAGCCCCAGCCCGGAGGCCTGACGGTGGTCGCCACGCTGCGAGTCATGGTCGATCAGCTGGTCGTCCCGACGGAGCCCCCGCTGGTCGAGGCATCCCGCGATCTCACTCGCGCCCTGATCGCAGGTGCGCCCGCCGGGTGCGAGGTCGAGGCGATCGCGCCGGCCGGGGGAGCCGACATCGACCTACCCGGGGTCGCGAGCGTGCGCCGCACCGCGCTGCCCCGGCGCGAGCTCGCCGCCGCGCTCCAGCTCGGCGTGGGCACCGGAATCGGCGGCGGCATGATCCATTCGCCGACGCTCCTCGCCCCGCTCGTGCGCCACGACCGCGTCCACGACCACGACCAGACCGTCGTGACCGTCTGGGACCTGCGCCCGTGGGAGTCACCCGGCGAGCTCACGCGGTCGGCCGCGGCGTGGCACCGCGCCATGCTCAAGCGCGCCGTCCGGTTCGCCGATGCGGTCGTCGCCCCCACACACGCGATCGCACAGCGACTCGCGGAGCTCGCGCCGCTCGGTGATCGCCTGCGCGTCGTCAGCGGTGCGTCCCCGCTCGGCTTCGCGGTTCCCACCGACGAGGTCGGCCGCCGGCGCTCGATCGATCTGCCCGAGGGGTTCGTCCTCCTGAGCGGCGGCCCGGCGTCCTCCGACGGCCTCGAGGTCGGCTTCGCCGCAATCGCCGCGTCTGGGGTCGATCTGCCGGTGGTGGTCATCGACGTGGAGGAGGGGCACGAACCGGCCGTCGCCGAGCTCGCCGCCGCGGCGGGGCTGCCCGAGCGGCGCCTGCACGTGCGCGGTGCGCTGGATGCCGCCGACCGCGCCGCCGTCTTCGGAGCCGCGCTCGCGTTCGTGGCGCCGTCGCGACGCGCCGCGTTCCCGTGGCGGGTCGTTGACGCCCTCACCCTCGGCATCCCGCTCCTCGCCGCCGACTCCGACGTGCATCGCGAGGTGATCTTCGACGGCGGCGAGCTGGTGTCGGCTCCGGATGCCGCGGCCCTGGCCGACGGTCTGGCCGACGCCCTCAGCCGGTCGCTCGCCTCGACGGCAGCGGCAGATCGCCTCGCGGTCCTGGCAGGCGACCGCGGCCGGAGCTTCTCCTGGCGGGAGGCCGCCGACAAGGTGTGGCACCTGCACGCCGAACTCTGACGCGAGTCGCCCGCGCAGAGGCTGGGAGACGCGTGTCGAAGCGCGGATCACAGTCTTCGTGTTGTACTCATCCGTCACATCCGTCACACTGGTCGCATGGCGGGGGCTGAAGAGACGGGTGCACGCGTGCGCCTGAAGAGACTGGCAGGCATCGGACTGGCGATCGCAGCCCTCGTGGTCGGACTGGTGTCGCCGCCGGCATCCGCGGCTCCGTCCGGGCAGGTGGAGGCGTCGGTCGCCGCGGCACCGGCGGTCGGATCGGGCGGGGTGCTCACCGCCGATCTCACCAAGTTCCAGCCGGGGAACATCATCGGCGACAACGTCTTCTTCAACCGGTCGGCCATGACCGAGGCGCAGATCCAGACGTTCCTCCAGTCGAAGGGCCCGGCGTGCCGTGCCGGGTACACGTGCCTGAAGGACTACTACGACACGTCCCGCACCATCCCGGCCGACGCGATGTGCGGCGCGTACTCGGGCGGCGTGCGCGAGCGCGCCTCGCGCATCATCTACCGGGTGGCTCAGGCATGCGGCATCAACCCGCAGGTGCTGATCGTCATGCTCCAGAAGGAGCAGGGGCTGGTGCTGTCGAACGGACCCAGCGCGTACAACTACCGGGCCGCGATGGGGCAGGGCTGCCCCGACACTGCTGCGTGCGACACCCGGTACTACGGATTCTTCAACCAGGTGTACGGCGGTGCGTGGCAGCTCAAGCGCTACGCGAACCCGCCCGGCACCTCGCAGTTCTTCACGTGGTACGCCCCGGGGAAGACCTGGAACATCCTCTATCACCCCGACAGGAGCTGCGGCACGTCGCCCGTGCTCATCCAGAACCAGGCGACCGCCAACCTGTACTACTACACGCCGTACCGGCCGAATGCGGCGGCGCTGCGGGCCGGGTACAACGAGGGCGACCGCTGCTCCTCATACGGCAACCGCAACTTCTACAACTTCTTCACCGACTGGTTCGGCTCCACGCAGTACTCGTCCTTCGCCTCGGCTCCGACGCCGACCGTCGCGGGAACGGCCCTGGCCGGGCAGGTCCTGACCGCGAAGCCCGGCTCGTGGTCACCGGCGCCCAGCTCGCTCAGCTACCAGTGGCTCAAGGGCGGCCAGGCGATCGCCGGGGCGACCGGGGCGACCCTGAAGGTGACGAACGAGCTCGCGGGCAGTGCGCTCTCGGTGCGGGTCGTCGCGAAGCGGACGGCGTACGAGACCGTCACGAAGACGTCGGGCACCGTCGCCGCGCGAGGCTTCGCCGTCGACCGGCTCCAGGGCGACACACGGTACGAGACCGCCGTGGCTGTGTCCACGCGCGCCCACCCCGGGACCGTCGCCACCGTGTACCTCGCCACCGGAGCCGACTACGCCGACGCACTGTCCGCGGCGGCACTGGCGGCTCGTGACGATGCCGCGCTCCTCCTCGCGCCCGTCAACGCGCTGCCCGACGCCGTGGCGGCCGAGCTGCGGCGCCTCCAGCCCTCCCGCGTCGTGCTGATCGGCGGCGAGGGTGCCCTGGATGCCGGCACTGAGACGCGTGTCGCCCGCTTCGTCGGAGCGTCCACCGCCATCGAGCGGGTGGCGGGGATCGACCGGTACGAGACGTCGCGCCTGCTTGCAGCCCGGTTCGGGACCGCCCCCGCGGTGTACGTCGCCACCGGCCGGACGTTCGCCGACGCGCTGGGCGCCGCCGCCGTGGCCGGCACCCGCAGTGCGCCGGTGCTGCTGGTGGACGGTGTGACGGGCACCTTCGGCCCCGAGCAGCTGGCCACCCTCAAGTCGCTCGCCACGCGGTCGGCGGTCATCGTCGGCGGGCAGGGAGCCGTGTCGAGCAATGTCGCGACGCAGATGCGGGCGCTGGGCATCACCGTGAGCCGGTACGGCGGCGCCGATCGCTTCGCGACGAACAAGACGCTGAACTCCGCGTCGTTCGGAGCGTCGACGCCCCGCGCCTTCCTGGCGACCGGCTTCGACTTCCCCGACGCGCTGACCGGATCGGTGCTGGCCGCGAGCAGCGGCGCGCCGCTGCTCATCAGCGCGCAGGCGTGCGTCTCGGCGACGGCCGCCGACTACGCCAAGGAGCGCGGCGTCACGGCGCTCACGCTGGTGGGCGGTGTCGGCGCGCTGTCCACCCACACCGCGCGGATGCTCCGCTGCTGACGGCCGACGCCCAGGGTGACGCGTCGGGGGTGACCTAGACTGAAGTGGTTTGCCCCGAGGGCGGGTCGCCCTTGCCCATTGACGAAGCAGAACCGTGAGCAACAACCCCCGCCTCTTCGACGCTGTCCCCCGCGCGCAGTTCGACGTGCCCGGGCGCAGCAGCGGTCTCCTCGACGTCTTCCGGTGGCACTACCTGCTGCGCCTCCTCGTGCGCACGGGTGTGACGACGAGGTACCGCAACTCGGTGCTCGGCTGGACCTGGTCCTACGTTCGGCCGGCCGCGCAGTTCGTCGTCTTCTTCGTCGTGCTGGGCGTCTTCCTCCAGCTCAACAGGGGCATCCCCAACTACGCGATCTACCTGTTCTCGGGGATCGTCGTCATCAACCTCTTCAGCGAGGGGTTCAAGAACGCGACGACGTCGATCGTCAACAACGCCGCCCTCGTGCGCAAGGTGTACCTGCCGCGTCAGCTCTTCGCGGTGTCCGCCGTGATCGTCGCGTTCGTGCACTTCCTGCCGCAGGTGGTCCTGCTGCTCATCGTGTGCCTGTTCTTCGGCTGGATCGTGCAGATCTCGGTGCTCAGCATCCTGGCCATCCTTGCGGGGATGCTGCTCATCATGCTCTTCGCGCTCGGGCTGGGCCTGCTGTTCGGAGCCATGAACGTGCGCTTCCGCGACGCCGAGAATATCGTCGAGCTCCTGCTGCTGCTCGCCACCTGGGCATCGCCGGTCCTGTACTTCTGGACCATGGTCGCCGACGTGCTGCCGCCGTGGCTGTTCCAGCTCTACATGCTGAACCCGATCACTCAGGCGGTGGAGCTCTTCCACTTCGCGTTCTGGTACCCGATCACCGCGTCCGACCCGGCGCTGCCGTTGCCCCCCATGCTGGGGATCAACACGCTGTGGACGTTCCTCATCACGATCGTGACGATCGTCATCGGACAGGCCGTGTTCCGCCGCCTCGAGGGAAGGTTCGCGCAAGACCTATGAGCCAGCCCACCGCCGCCCCTCGCCGCCCCAGCATCATCGTCGACGGCGTCCGCAAGCGCTTCACGATCAATCACGCGCTGTCGCTGAAGGACACCGTCGTGGCGTGGATCCGCCGCCGCACCCTCACGAGCGACTTCGAAGCCCTCAAGGGCGTCGACATCGTCGTCGACGAGGGCGAGTCGGTCGCGATCCTCGGCCTGAACGGCTCGGGCAAGTCGACGCTGCTCAAGCTGATCTCGGGCGTGATGGCCCCGGACGGCGGCGAAGTGCTCACGCGCGGCCGCGTGGCGGGCCTCATCGAGGTGGGTGCCGGATTCCATCCCGAGCTGTCGGGGCGTGAGAACGTCTTCCTCAACGCGGCGATCCTCGGCATGACCCGGAGCGAGATCGAGGCGCGGTACGACGAGATCGTCGCGTTCAGCGAGATCGAGGAGTTCATCGACCAGGAGGTCAAGCACTACTCATCGGGCATGTTCATGCGCCTCGCGTTCTCGGTCGCGATCCACGTCGCGGTCGACGTGCTGCTCGTGGACGAGATCCTGTCCGTCGGCGACGCGCCGTTCCGCGAGAAGTGCCGGCTGAAGTTCGAAGAGCTCATCGCCGCCCGCAAGACCCTCCTCATCGTGAGCCACGATCTCGACATGGTGCGCGAGCTGTGCGTGCGCGGCGTCGTGCTGAACAAGGGAGAGGTCGTCTACGACGGTCCGATCGAGGGGGCCGTCCGCCTGGTGGCGTCGTGACCGGCGACTGGCTCGCCGCCGTCCCTGCGCTGATCGCCGCCGTGGCCGTCCTGTTCGGGCCCGGATTCGCCATGGGCGCCGGGCTGCGGCTGCGGGGCCTCGCCCTCTGGGCGCTCGCGCCCGTCCTGAGCGTCGCCCTGATCGCCGGACTCGCCTTCGTGTACGGTCTGGTCCGCATCCCCTGGTCGCTGGGGTCGATCCTCGGCGGCACGGCGGCGGTGGTCGTGCTCGCCTGGCTGGCCGGCCTCCTGCTCGGACCTCGAGTGCCCAGGCCGCCGCGCGACGTCCGCTGGACCCGCCTTCTCGCAGGAGGTCTGGTCGTCGGTGCTCTCCTGACGGCCGCGCGCTTCCTCATCTATCTGCACGACCCCGCGGCCATCTCGATGACGAACGACGCGGTGTTCCACCTGAACGCCGTCCGCTACGTCCTCGAGACGGGATCGGCGTCGTCGCTCCACATCAGCGGCGTCGTGGGCGGCAGCGGCTTCTATCCGGCGGCGTGGCACGGAATCGCCTCGACGGTCGTCCTCATCACCGGCGCCTCGATCCCGGTGGCCGCCAACATGGTCTCGCTGGTGATCGCGGCAGGCGTCTGGACCCTGGGCATCGCCTGGTTCGCCCGCTCCATCACGGGCGCGCCGTCGGCGACCGGTGCACTGGCGGCGTCGCTGTCGGCCTCCCTCCCGGTGTTCCCGATGCTCATGTTCCAGTGGGGGGTGCTGTACTCCTACGCGCTCGCACTTGCGCTGGTCCCCGCCGCGGCGGCGCTGATCATCGACGCCCCGCGCTGGTTCGCCGGCCGCGGGCCGGTGCGCGGCACGGCGCGGACGGCGGCTCTCCTCGCGGTCCTCGTCGTCGCGGCGGCGGGGGCGCTCGCACTCTCGCAGCCGGCGGTCCTGCTGACGTGGGGCATCCTCGTCATCACGTGGTTCTCGTGGTGGGCGATCTCGACCGCGGTGGCGAGCAGCGGTCGGCGACGGATGCTGCTCCTCGTCGCGGTCGGCGGCGCGTGGGCGGTCTTCGTCACGGTGTGGATCCTGCTCACGCGGAGCACCTCGGGTTCGCACTGGCCGCCGTTCCGCGGCAAGCTCGAGGCGGTCCTCGACGTCGTGCTGAACGGCCAGGTGCTGCTCCCGGTGATGGCCGGCGTCAGCATCCTGATGCTCGTCGGACTCGTCGTGTCGGTGCGGCGTCCTCCGCTGCGGTGGCTCGCGACCGCCTGGGTCGTGTCGGGCTCGCTCTACGTCGTCTCGGCCGGCATCGGCAACCCTTTCCTGCGCCGCTGGCTGCTCGGCGCCTGGTACGCCGACCCGTACCGCATCGCGGCCGCGGGGGCGGTCGTGGTCGTGCCGCTCGCCGCGATCGGCCTCGCTGTGATCGCCACCTGGGCCGCGCAGGCCATCTCCGCGCGTCGCGGCGAGACCGCCGCGCGGTTCGGGGCGGCATGGGCCATCGTCGCCGTCGCGGCGCTGGGCGTGATCCTCCTCATCGCCGCGCCGATGCTGCAGCTGCGCGGCGTCACCGACCGCGAGATCGACACCGAGTCGCGCTACGCCACGGACGAATACCTGTCGCCGGACGAGCGCGTGCTCCTCGAGCGTCTCGACGAGCACGTTCCCCCGGGTGAGCGCGTGATCGGCAACCCCTCCACCGGGATGGGCTTCGCCTACATGCTCAGCGCCGCCGACGTGTTCCCCCGCACCTGGGCCGCGCCGCGGACCGACCCATGGCGGATGATCGAGCAGAGCCTGCGCCAGGCCGGGAGCGATCCGGCCGTATGCGAGGCGCTCGCCGCGTACGGCTCGCCGACCTACGTGCTCGACTTCGGTCTGGGCGAGGACAGCCCCGGCCGCTACGAGCTGCCCGGGATGACGGGGTTCGAGGGGAAGCGCGGATTCGAGCTCGTCGATGAGCAGGGGGACGCGTCGTTGTGGCGGATCACCGCTTGCGCACCGTGACGGACGCGCGCGCCCGATTAGGATGGCGTGATATGCCCGGCCGCGCGCACCCGCTCTTGATCGTCGTCCCGGCGCTCAACGAGCAGGATGCCGTGGGCGCGGTCGTGCGCAGCATCCGCGCGTCGGTTCCCGACGCCGTCTGCCTGGTCGTCGATGACGGCTCCACCGACGACACGGCGGCTGTGGCCCGAGCGGCCGGAGCGACCGTGCTGAGCCTGCCGTTCAACCTCGGCGTCGGCGGCGCGATGCGTGCGGGCTTCCGCTACGCCCGCGATCACGATCACGGCATCGTGGTGCAGGTCGATGCCGACGGCCAGCACGACCCGCGCTACATCGAGGAGCTGGTGGCCGGCCTGGAGACGGCCGACGTCGTCATCGGCGCCCGTTTCGCGGGCGTCGGCGACTACGGCGTGCGCGGACCCCGGCGCTGGGCGATGCGCGTCCTCGCGTCGGCGGTGAGCGGAGTGGCGGGCCGTCGCCTCGATGACGTCACGAGCGGCTTCAAGGCCAGCGGGCCAGCGGCGGTGCGACTGTTCGCCGAGACCTACCCCGCCGAGTACCTGGGCGACACCGTCGAGGCGCTGGTGATCGGCGCCCGCGCCGGTCTTCGGATCACCCAGCTTCCGGTCGAGATGCGCCCGCGTCAGGCCGGTGTGCCCTCCCACCAGCCGCTGCGGGCGACGGTGTATCTCCTGCGCGCGGGCGTCGCCTTCCTGCTCGCTCTCCTCCGACCCCGCGTCGCCGTCCCTCCGGAGGGCCCCGAATGAACCCCATGACCTATGCGTTCGGCATCGCCGCCGCGGTGCTGGCCCTCGTAGCGATCGTCGAGCTGATGCGACGAGCGACGCTCCGCGAGCGTCACGCCGTCTGGTGGCTCGTCGGCGGCGTCATCGCCCTCGTGGTCGCGATCTTCCCGCAGACCCTGACCTGGGCCGCCGACCTGCTGGGCATCGCCGTCCCGACCAACCTCGTCTTCTTCATCGCGATCGGCCTCCTGTTCCTCGTCAGCCTGCAGTACGGCGCCGAGCTGACGCGCATCGAGGACAAGATCCGGACCCTCGCCGAGAAGAGCGCGTTCCACGAGCAGCGCATCGCCGAACTCGAGGACGCGCAGCCGGCGGCTGAAGACGACGGCGAGGGCCGAGCGCGATGAGCACGCGCCGCGACGACCGCCCGACGGTCGTCATCGCGTCACGCCTGTTCACGCCCGAGGTCAGCGCCGGCGCCTTCCGGCTGGGTGCGCTGGCACGCGGACTCGCCGCCGGCGGCGCCGCGGTCACCGTCGTGACGACCATTCCGCCGCCGCACGCGCCGGCGACGCCCGACCCGTCAGGCGTCGCCGTCTCCCGGTGGCCGGTCCTGCGCGACCGCGGAGGCAACGTGCGGGGATACATCCAGTACGCGAGCTTCGACGCGCCCCTGCTGCTGAGGCTCCTCTTCCGCCGCTGGAACGTGGCCGTCGCCGAGTCCCCTCCGACGACCGGGCTGGTGGTGGCGATCGCCGCCTTCCTCCGACGCCGCCGCTTCGTGTACTACGCCGCCGACGTCTGGACCGACGGCGTCATCGCGATGGGCGCCCCCCGACCGGTGATCGCCCTCATGCGGTGGATGGAGCGCGCCGCCCTGCGCCGGGCCGCCGGCATCCTGTCCATCTCGGACGAGGTCACCGAGCGTCTCGTCGCGCTCGGCGCCGACCGCCGGCGCGTCGCGCTCGTCGGGAACGGGATCGACACGGACGTGTTCTCACCCCAGGTGACGCCCGCTGCCCGCGACCGCTATTTCGTGTACACCGGCACGATGTCGGAATGGCAGCGCCCCGACGTCTTCGTCCGGGCATTCGCCCTCATCGCCGACGAGCACCCCGACGTGCGGCTGCGGTTCTTCGGACAGGGAGCGGTCGAAGGCGCCCTGCGCTCCTTGGCGGAGGAGCTCGTGCCCGGGAGGGTGGAGTTCGGGGGAGTGGTCAGCCCCGCCGACTCCGCCTCGTGGATCCGCGGCGCCGCGGCAGCCCTCGTGAGCATCGCGCCCGGGATCGGCTACGACTTCGCCCGGCCGACCAAGACCTACGCCGCCGCGGCTTGTGGAACGCCCGTGCTCTTCTCCGGTGCACCCGTCGGCGGGGCGCTGGTCGTCGACGCCGGTCTCGGCGAGGCGGTGGAGTTCTCGCCGGACGCGGTCGCCGCGGGGATGCGACGGCTGCTCGTGGCGGCGACCTCGGGCGAGACGGAGAGCCGCCGCGCGGACCGTGCCGCGTGGGCCCGCGACCATGTGTCGCTGGCCGCCGTCGGCGAGCGTGCGGCCGACGCCGTGCTCGGTGTGCAGACGGGGCCGCGATGACGGCCGGATACAATCGTTGCGCACCGCCGGCAGCCCCCACGCCCGGTGCAGGGAGCCCCGAATCGTGACACACTCTTCCGCCGTGCGCATCGTCGAATCGGCCGACGTCTCGCCCGAGGCCACCATCGGCGACGGGTCCTCCATCTGGCATCTCGCGCAGGTCCGCGAGAAGGCCGTGCTCGGCCGCGGCTGCATCGTCGGGCGCGGCGCCTACGTCGGCACCGGCGTGGTGATGGGCGACAACTGCAAGGTGCAGAACTACGCCCTCGTCTACGAGCCGGCGCGACTCGGCGACGGGGTCTTCATCGGACCTGCCGTCGTGCTGACCAACGACACGTACCCGCGGGCCATCAATCCGGACGGCTCCCTCAAGAGCGCGCACGACTGGGAGCCCGTCGGGGTCACGATCGAGACCGGTGCGTCGATCGGGGCACGGGCCACCTGCGTGGCTCCTGTCACCATCGGCGCCTGGGCCACCGTCGCGGCCGGTGCCGTCGTCGTGAAAGACGTTCCGCCGTTCGCGCTGGTCGCCGGGGTCCCCGCCCGGCGTCTCGGCTGGGTCGGCAAGGCGGGGGTTCCGCTGACGCGAGCCGAGCCCGACGGTCCCTGGATCTGCCCGGAGACGGGCGCCCGATACATCGAGTCCGACGGACTCCTGACAGAGGAGGACGCGTGAGCGAGTTCATCCCGCCCGCCAAGCCCATCATCGGCGACGAAGAGCGGGAAGCGGTCGACCGCGTCCTGCGCAGCGGCATGGTCGCCCAGGGTCCGGAGGTCGCCGCGTTCGAGCACGAGTTCTCCGCGCACTTCGTGCAGGGCCGTCCCGTGGTCGCCGTGAACTCGGGCACGGCGGGCCTGCACCTCGGCCTCCTGGCCGCCGGCGTCGGCGCGGGCGACGAGGTCATCGTGCCGTCGTTCACCTTCGCGGCGACGGGCAACTCCGTCGCCCTCACCGGGGCGACCCCGGTCTTCGCCGACATCGAGCCTGAGACGTTCACGCTCGATCCGGCCGCGGTCGAGGCATCCATCACCTCCAAGACCAAGGGCATCATGCCCGTCCACCTCTACGGTCACCCGGCGCGCATGCGCGAGCTCGAGGCGATCGCCCGACGACACGACATCGCTCTCTATGAAGACGCGGCGCAGGCGCACGGCGCGTCGCTCGACGGGCGGCTCGTCGGCACCTTCGGCGCGTTCGGCATGTTCTCGCTCTATCCGACGAAGAACATGACCAGCGGTGAGGGCGGCATGATCTCGGCGGCGACGGACGAGATCGCCCGCGCCGCACGGCTGCTGCGCAACCAGGGCATGGAGCGTCAGTACGAGAACGAGGTCATCGGGTTCAACGCCCGCATGACCGACATCCACGCCGCGATCGGCCGTGTCCAGCTCACGAAGGTGGATGCCTGGACCGCGACCCGTCAGGCCAACGCGGCGTTCCTCGACGCGAACCTGAGCGGTGTCGTCGTGCCGCCGGTGCTCGACGGGGCGGTGCACGTCTACCACCAGTACACGGTCCGCGTCGCAGACGACCGGGACGGGTTCGTCGCCGCGCTCAAGGCCGAGCACAACATCGGCAGCGGGGTGTACTACCCGATCCCCAACCACCGTCTGCCGTCGCTCGCGCACTTCGCCCCGGGGGTCGACCTCCCCGCGACCGAGACCGCGGCACGCGAGGTCGTCTCCCTCCCGGTGCACCCCTCGCTCTCGCAGGGCGACCTCGAGCGCATCGTCGAGGCCGTGAACACGGTGGCGGGAGCGGGCGCCTGATGGCCGCCGCCCTGCGTGCCGGGCTGCTCGGCGTCGGGATGATGGGGCGCCATCACGCCCGCGTGCTGCGCGAGATCGACGGCGTCGACCTGGTCGCGATCGCCGATCCCGGCGGCGACCCCCACGGCGTCGCCGGCGAGCTGCCGGTGCTGCCCGACATCGAAGCGCTCATTGGGGCGGGCATCGACATCGCCGTCGTGGCGGTGCCCACGAGGTTCCACGAGGATGCCGCCCTGAAGCTCGCCGCTGCGGGCGTCCACACCCTCGTGGAGAAGCCGATCGCCGAGACCGTCCCCGCCGGGCGGCGCATGGTCGAAGCCTTCGCGTCCGCAGGGCTGGTCGGCGCGGTCGGCCACATCGAGCGGTTCAACCCCGCCCTGCAGCAGCTCCGCCGGCGGCTCGAAGCCGGCGACCTGGGCAACGTCTACCAGATCGCCACGCGCCGTCAGGGGCCGTTCCCCTCCCGCATCGCCGACGTCGGCGTCGCGAAGGACCTCGCCTCTCACGACGTCGACCTGACGGCGTGGGTCGCGCAGAGCGAGTACGTCAACGTCTTCGCGCAGACGACGTTCAAGAGCGGGCGCGATCACGAGGACATGATCGCCATCACCGGTCGCCTCGCCTCCGGCGTGATCGTGAACCACCTCGTCAACTGGCTCAGCCCCATGAAGGAGCGCATGACGATCGTGACGGGGGAGAAGGGCGCCTTCGTCGCCGATACGGCCACGGGTGATCTCACGTTCTACGCCAACGGCACGATCCCGCTCGAGTGGGAGTCCGTCTCGAGCTTCCGCGGTGTGTCGGAGGGCGACGTCACCCGATACGCGTTCGCGAAGCGCGAGCCGCTGCGCGTCGAGCACGAGGCGTTCCGCGACGCGGTGCTCGGCCTCCCGAGCGACGTCGTCACGATGGAGCAGGGGCTGCGCACGCTCGCCGTCGTCGAGGCCGCGCTCGCCTCGGCCGGGTCGGGCGGTTCGGTCGTACCGTGACGCCGCCGCTGCGCAGGGAGCGCGCGTGATCGGCCGCCTGCGCGCGGCCGTCGCGGGCTCGGCGCTGGGCACGCGGGTGCACCACGCCCTCCGCGACGTCCGGGAGGCGCGGGCCGTGGGAACGACGCGCGTCGGATCGGCGGAGCGCCGTCTCCTGATCGCACCCGTCAACTCCGCCGGCCAGGCCTACGCGTGGGCCCGTGCCGCGGAACGGTCCAGCGGCGTCGCGGCGGCGAACTTCGCCTACCGCGACCCGGGCGACGTGTTCGGCTACCCCGCCGACCATCGGGTCCCCACCGCTCTCTTCCGCACCAACACGCGGTGGCAGCGAGCGCAGCGTCGCGCCGTCGAGCGGCGGTTCACCCACGTCATCGTCGAGAGCGGGCGGCAGATCCTCGGCGGGGAGGGCTCACCGGCTGATCAGATCGCCGACCTGCAGTCACGGGGTATCGCCGTGGCCCTGCTGTTCCACGGCAGCGACATCCGCACACCGAGCGTCCACGCGGAGCGCGAGCGTGACTCGCCGTTCCGCGACGGGCGGTACGCCGACACCGCGCGGCTGGAGGAGATCGCCGCCCGCAATCACGAGCTCATCGCTCGAACGGGTGCACCCGTGCTCGTCTCGACGCCCGATCTGCTCGAGCACGTGCCGCAGGCGACCTGGCTTCCCGTGGTCGTCGACGTCGAGCTGTGGGGGCGGGCGACAAGCGATCCGCCGCTCAAGCGGGAGCGGCCGGTCGTCGTCCACGCGCCGAGCAACGCCGGTCTCAAAGGCAGCGACCTCATCGGCGAGACGCTGCGCGGGCTCGACGCAGACGGCCTGCTCGAGTACCGCGAGCTGCGCGGCATCCCCGCCGCCGACATGCCTGCGCACTACGGCGCAGCCGACATCGTCCTCGACCAGTTCTCGCTGGGCATCTACGGCGTCGCCGCCTGCGAGGCCATGGCGGCCGGCCGGCTCGTGATCAGCCACGTGAGTGAGAGCACGCGCGCGGAGGTGCGAGACCGCACGGGTCTCGAGCTCCCGATCCTCGAGACGCGCGCGGAATCCCTGGCCGCCACGCTGCGCGGCGTCATCGCCGACCGCGGCGGGTCCGCCGCGTTCGCCGCCCGCGGTCCGTCGTTCGTCGCTGCCGTCCACGGCGGGGAGCAGTCGGCTCGCGTCCTCGGCGGCTTCCTCGGCCTGTCCACCGAAAGCGCTCAGGATCCGGCGTGGGAGAATGGCCGGATGCCGAAAACACGCAGGTCCGCGGGTGAACGCCCGTGAAGCTCGTCGCGAAGACCTTCCGTGAGCTGCTCGTCTGGCTGCCCGCCGACGCGAAGGCGTATCTCCGTCGCTACATCGTGGTGTCGTGCCTCCTCGCCGTGCTCGACATCGGCGCCATCATGCTGCTCGCCCTGAGCCTCGCCCCGATGATCTCCGGCACCGCGATCAACCTCCCGCTCATCGGCCGCGTCGGTCAGGACGCCTTCGTCTGGGTGTTCGGCACGGTCGCCCTGCTCATCCTGATCAAGTCGGGGCTGGCGCTGCTCCAGCAGTGGTTCGCGACGCGGCGATTCGCCTCGTTCGAGCTCGAGATCGGCAGGCGGCTGTTCGACTCCTACATCAAGGCGCCGTGGACGCATCGGCTCGCCCGCAACACCGCGCAGATCGTGCGCATCGCCGATGTGGGCATCGCCAACGCCACGAGCGGATTCCTCCTCCCGATCATCCAGCTGCCCGCACTGGTCGTGAGCTTCGTGCTCATCGTCGTCGTCCTGCTGATCGCGCAGCCGCTCACCGCCTTCATCACGGTCGCCTACCTCGGCGGCATCATGGCGATCCTCTACTGGGTGGTGTCGGGCAAGTCGGTCCAGGCCGGCCGGGTGTCGCGCGACTTCTCCCTCAAGGTGTCGTCGCTCATGACCGAGATGGTGCAGGCGCTCAAGGAGATCACCCTCCGCAACAAGACGGCCGAGGTGGCCGACGTCGTGCAGTACAACCGGTCGTTCAGCACCCGTGCGCGGGCGAACATGAACTTCCTCGGCTCGGTCCCCGTGTTCGTGCTCAACGCGGCCCTCGTCGGAGGGTTCCTCCTCGTCGGCGGCATCGGATATGCCACCGCCGGCATGGAGGCAGCCATCGCCTCGGTCGCGCTGTTCGCCGTCGCAGGCTTCCGCCTCATCCCGTCGCTGACGGGATTCCAGTCGATCGTCACGACCACGACCGCGAACGTTCCCCACGTGCAGGGCGTCATCTTCGACATCAAGGCATCGCAGATCCACATCGACGCGGCCGAGAAGCTCGGCCACGACCCCATCGTCGGATCGCCCCAGGCCCTCCGGCTCAAGGACGTCTCGTTCGGCTACCCCGGGCACGAGGACACCCCCGCGATCCACGACATCGACCTCGACATCCCGATCGGCAGCTCGCTCGCGCTCGTGGGCACCTCCGGCGCCGGCAAATCCACCCTCGTCGACGTGCTCCTCGGTCTGCTCGTCCCCCAGAAGGGCACCATCCGGCTGGACGACCAGGACCTCACCGACGTGCTCGCCGCCTGGCGCTCTCGCGTGGGCTACGTGCCCCAGGACGTCGCGCTGTTCGACGGCACGATCGCACAGAACGTCGCGCTCGCGTGGGAGGACGACGAGATCGACTTCGACAAGGTGCAGGAGGCCCTCACGCGCGCTCAGCTGTGGGACACCATCGCCGCTCGCGAGGGCGGGATGCGCGGACGCATCGGCGAGCGCGGCCTCGCACTCTCCGGCGGTCAGCGTCAGCGCCTCGGGATCGCCCGCGCGCTGTACAGCGATCCGCTGATCCTCGTGCTCGACGAGGCCACGAGCGCCCTCGACAACAAGACGGAGTCGCTCGTCACCGCCGCCATCCGCGGGCTCAAGGGCGAGGTGACGATCGTCTCGGTCGCCCACCGCCTGTCGACCATCCGCGACAGCGACGTGATCTGCTTCCTCCAGGACGGCACGATCGCCGCCCGCGGAACGTTCGACGAGCTCGTCGCCGCTGTCCCCAACTTCGCCGAGCAGGCGCAGCTCGCGGGACTGGCATGACCGCTGCGTTCGTCGACGTGGTCATCGCGTGCCATGACGAGACCCGTCCGCTCGAGAGAGCCGTCCGGTCGCTGTTCCAGGATCCGGCGGTGCGCGATCGGGTCCGCGCGACGGTCGTCGCCCACGGCCTCGCGCCGGAGCTCCTCGAGCGCAAGCTGTCGGCCATCGACGGAGACTGGCGTGTGGTCGGCTTCTCCGACGGCGTCCGCAGCGCTGCGGGGCCCTTCAATCACGGCCTCGCGCTGGTCGAGTCGGAGTACTGCGCGGTGATGGGGTCGGACGACTTCCTCGAGCCGGGTGCGATGGCGCAGTGGGTCGCCTACGCGGAGAAGGAGAGGCCGGATGCCGCGATCGCGCGCATCCGGATCGACGGGCAGCCCATCATGCCGAACCCGCTCACCCGCGTCGGCCGCCGGCGGCGGCTCGACGCCGCCAAGGACCGGCTGTTCTACCGGACCGCGCCCCTCGGCCTCATCCGCACCGCGACGATGCGCGCCCGAGGACTCGCGATGACGGAGGGCGTTCGCGTCGGAGAGGACTTCGAGTTCGGCATCCGACTGTTCTCGCAGTCCGACCGCGTCGACTTCCTCGGAGACGCGCCGTGCTACGTCATCGGCGTGGACGCGCGCGAGCGGACGACGCTCGCACCCATGAGCATGGAGGAGGGCCTGGCGGCGGTCGTGCGGCTGCTCGACGACGGCCTCCCCGCACAGCTCGCGCCCGCGCACCGCCGGGCGCTCGCCATCAAGCTCGTCCGGATCAGCGTCATCGGCAACGCGCGGTCGCGGCCGGATGCCGCGCAGTGGCGCGACGACGACGAGGTGCGATTCCTCGCGTCCCTGCTCCAGCGTCTGGTCGCCCTCGCGCCGCGCGTGCTCGAGCCGTTCAACCTGCAGGACCGCGGCATCCTCGACGGACTGCTCGCCGAGCCGACCATCGCCCGCGTCACCGCCGACGCGGCCCGTGCCGCGCGCGCCGGTCGGCGGGAGCGCTGGCTCACCCGCAACCCGCTGCGCAGCTTCGGCCGTGAGACGATGCTGCGCCGGTACGTACTGTATGTGCTCAAACGCGAGCGAAAGGCCCCTCGCCCATGACGTCACGCCCGACGATGCTGATCCTGTCGTACTCGCCCATCGCGAGAGACGCGCGGGTGCTCAAGCAGGTCAGCCGCTTCACCCAGGACTTCGACGTGACCACCTGCGGCTACGGCCCCGCGCCGGAGGGGGTCGTCGAGCACATCAGCATGCCCGACGACCAGCGGTACAACGACCTCGACGGCAAGCTGATCACGCTCAAGCACTACCGCAAGGCGTACTGGCGGCTGTCGGCGGTGAAGTGGTCGCGTGAGCACCTGCGCGGGCGGCGCTTCGACGTCGCGATCGCGAACGACGTCGAGGCCGTCCCCGTGGCCGTCAAGCTCCGCCCCCGTCGCGGCGTGCTGGCAGATCTGCACGAGTACAGCCCGCGGCTGCACGACGACCATCAGCTGTGGTTCCAGCGCATCACGCCGTGGTTCGAGTGGGTGGTCAGGCGCTACGTGACGAAGGCGAACGCCTGGACGACCGTCAGCCGCGGGATCGTCGACGAGTACGAGAAGAACTTCGGATTCCGGGCGGAGCTGGTCACCAACGCCGCGCCTCTGCAGCAGCTCGAGCCCCAGCCGGTGGGCGAGCCCATCCGGCTCGTCCACAGCGGTGCCTGCCTGCGGAACCGGCAGCTCCACGTCATGGCGGAGGCCGTCGACGCCGCCGCGGTGGACGTCACGCTGGACTTCTACCTGACGGCCAACGACCCGCCCTATCTCGAGGAGCTCAAGGAGTACGCGGGGCGCTCATCGCGGGTGACGGTCCATGACCCGGTGCCGTACGCCGAACTGGCCGACACGCTCAACGCCTATGACGTGGGCATCCACGTCCTCCCCCCGATCAACTTCAACAACAAGCTGGCGCTGCCGAACAAGCTGTTCGACTACGTGCAGGCCCGCCTGGGAGTCGTCATCGGCCCGTCCCAGGAGATGGAGTACTACGTCGACCATTACGACATCGGCGTCGTCGCGGACGACTTCACCCGGGAGGCGACGACGGCGGCGATCGATCGACTGGACGTCGAAGCGGTGACCGGTTTCAAGCGCCGGGCTCACGAGAACGCCGAGCAGCTGGCGGGTGAGCGGCAGGTCGACGTGTGGGAGCGGATCATCGGCGAGCTGATGACCCGGCGGCGATGACGCGACTGCTGCTCTTCACGAACGACTACCCGTACGGATCGGGTGACTCGGTGTTCGTGCAGAAGGAGATCCCGGCGCTCGCCGAGCGCTTCGACGACGTCATCGTGTTCTGCCACGCGCGCGACACATCCGCCGCGATGGTCGACATGCCGTCCAACGTGGTGCTCGGCGGCAACCTCTTCCGCCCGGCGCCGGAGGACCGCATCTGGACGCCGCTTCGTCCCCGCTACCTCGGAGCGACGATCGCGGCGGCGGCGAGAGAAGCCCGCGCCGGGCGCCTGCGCGGTCACGTCCGCCTCTTCCTGATGGGCGCACGGGTAGGGATCACCCAGGCGCATCGGGCAGCCGTGCGCGAGGCGATCGCCGGCGATCCGCAGTCCGTCGCGTACGCGTTCTGGGGCATGGGCGGCGGGCTCGGTCTCGCGTGGCTCCGCGGAGTGCGCGCGCGGGCGGTGCGGCTGCACCGGTACGACCTCTACGAGGACCGCTCGCCGGAGGGCTACCTGCCCTTCCGCCGGCACCTGTTCGCGCGCGCCGACCGCGTGCTCGTCATCTCCCGCGACGGCCAGGAGTATCTGGCCGAGACCTATCGCGACCCCGAGCTGGACGGCAAGACGGTGCTCAGCCGGCTGGGGGTGGCCGGACCCGACGTGCTCACACGCCCGCCGCGCGGACCTGAGCGGGTCGTCGTCTCGTGCTCGGCCGTATCGGAGGTCAAGCGGGTGGACCTCATCCTCGCGGCCGTCAGCGAGCTGGCCGCCACGACCGATGCGCACGTCCGCTGGGTGCACTTCGGCTCCGGACCGGACGAGGACGCGCTGCGGCAGCAGGCCGAGGCGGCGCCGCCGGGACTCACCGTGGAGCTGCGGGGCCAGACCCCGAACGACGAGGTGACCCGGTTCTACCGGGAGGAGCGCGTCGACGTGTTCGTCAACGCGAGTTCGAGCGAGGGCGTGCCGGTGAGCATCATGGAGGCCGCCGCGTTCGGGATCCCGGTCGTCGCGACGGCGGTGGGCGGGACGCCCGAGATCGTCGGAACGGACCTCGGTTCGGGCGAGCTGGTGAGCGCCGATCCACTGCCCGGCGAGATCGGCCGCGCTCTGCGCACCGTGCTCGAGGCGGAAGACGGCGCCTACGACCCGCGCCGCGTGTGGGCGGAGCGGTATGACGTCCGCCGCACCGCCGCGCACGCCGCCGACCTCATTCGAGGACTCCTGCCGGCATGAGCGCGCCCGCCGACGATTCCGCCCCCGACAGCGAAGGTGCCGCGACCATGAAGCCGAAGCTGCTCATCCTCTCGTTCTCGCCGATCGCCTCCGACGCGCGGGTGCTCAAGCAGATCGACCTGTTCGCGCGCGACTACGACGTCACCACCTGCGGCTACGGCCCGGCGCCGGCCGGCGTCTCGGAGCACGTGCCCGTGCCCGACGAGTTCGCCATCTGGCGGTACTCGCGGCGCGACGTCGTGCTCCGGCGATGGCAGCGGGCGTACTGGGGGAACGCGGCGATCGCCTCGGCGCGCCGAGACCTCGCCGGGCGCCGGTTCGACGTCGTGCTGGCCGACGACGTCGACGCGGTGGGCCTGGCGCTTGCGCTGGAGCCGGCCCGCGGGGTCCATGCCGACCTTCACGAGTACTCGCCGCGGCAGCACGAGGAGATGCTGCGCTTCCGCCTGTTCGTCCGGCCGTTCATCGAGTGGATGTGCCGTCGGTTCGTCGCGCGGGCGGCGTCGTGGACCACGGTGAGCGGCGGGCTGGCGAGGGAGTACGAGCGCGTGTTCGGCTTCCGCCCGGAGGTCGTGACCAACGCCGCTCCGTACCGCGAGCTCGAGCCCTCGGAGGTCCACGAGCCCCGACGCCTCGTCCACTCGGGAGCTGCGCTGCGCAATCGGCATCTCGGAACGCTGATCGACGGCGTGCTCGCGTCGCGTTCGGGGGCGACCCTCGACCTCTATCTCACGCCGAACGACGTCGCCTACCTCGAAGAGCTCCGCGCCGCGGCCGCCGCGTCCGGCGGCCGGGTGATCCTGCACGACCCCGTCCCCTACGCCGAGCTCGCGGGCACCCTCGCCCGCTACGACGTCGGGGTCCACATCCTCCCCCCGGTGAACTTCAACAACCGGTGGGCGCTCCCGAACAAGATCTTCGACTACGTGCAGGCGCGGCTCGGCGTCGTCGTCGGGCCCTCGCCGGAGATGGCCGACTACGTGACGCGCTACGGCGTGGGAACCGTCACCGACGACTTCACCGCCGAGTCCCTGACCCGTCTCGTCGACGGGCTCGACGAGACGTCCGTGGCCGCCTACAAGCGGGCCTCGCAGCAGCACGCGCGAGAGCTCTCGAGCGAGGCGCAGGTGCAGATCTGGAAGCGCGCCGTGGACGCGATCGCCGGACGCTGATCAGATCAGCTGCAGCGCGGATGCCCCGGCCATGCGCAGCGGGGCCTCACGGTGCAGGCTGTACCGCAGGTCACGGGGCAGCAGCGAGCGTGGATGGGCGTGGCTGCGCCGGAGCAGCGCGGCGGAGACGAGCACCTCGGCGCTGACCGTCTCGTCGAGCACGGCGTCGAGCAGATCCCGGTCGCGCCGCGACAGCACGCGCTCGATCCCGTCGCCCGCCGCGAGGATCCGCCGGGTCGCGTCCAGCAGAGCGACTCGCTCGCCGGGCGCCCACAGCGCCGGGTCGGCGCGATTGCCGACGGCTCCGAAGACGTGGATGCGGAGGAACTTGACGGCGATCGCCGAGCGGGCGGCGGGCGGGAGGGCATCGAACCAGGGGGCGTCCAGCACGGCGGGGACGTAGGCGAGCTCCTCCGCGATCGGCCGCGACGCCACCGTGGTGCGGTCCGCGGAGTCCGTGTGGATGACGTACGCCGGCCCGCGGCGGTCGTAGGCGATGCGCGCCCCCGAGAACCACAGGCGCGTCACGTACGGCACGTCTTCGCCGACGGCCAGCCCGTGCGCGAAGCGGAGATCGCCGAACCTCGCTGTCGAGACGAGCCCGAGAGGTGCCGAGCGATAGCTCACGCGGTCGGCCACCGGGTCGAGGAGACGGCCGCGGAACACGCGCGTGGGGGGCGTCGGGACGGGTCCGCCGCCGGCGATCCGGAGTCGCGCGATGACGGCATCCGCTCCCGTCCGCCTCGCGGTCTCCAGCCAGGAGGTGATGGATCCCCGAGCGAGTTCGTCGTCGGAGCCCAGAACGGACGTGTAGCGCGCCTGCGCGGCATCCAGTCCCGCATTGAACGGTCCGGCAGGACTGCGGATGCCGTCGGCAAGGGGGAGCACCGTCACGTCGGGGTGCGCGGCGAGCGGTCCGAGCCGGTCGACGATGGCATCGATCGGCGTGTTGTGCGCCACGACGATGACACCCGTCGCTCCCGGCGCCCCGGCGCTCAAGGCGGACCGCACGGCCCGGTCGACGGGCCGGGAGGGATCGTGGACGGCGATGACGACGTCGACGTCGCGGGTCACGCGGCCACCGCCGTCGCGTACACGCGTTCGAGGGCCCCGACCACCGTCTCCTCCGAGAACCTGTCGGCGACGGTGGCCGCGATGTCGTCGGCGGAGAGACCGTCGGTCGTCCGCAGGAGGTCGAGCACGGCATCCGCATACGCGGGACCCGACTGGTCGGCCACGAACCGGCTCACCGGCGGCAGGGCGTAGTCGACGGCGCCCGTCTGCGCGCCCGACACGACGGGCCGCCCGTGCATGAGGGCCTCCGCCGCGACGACGCAGAAGTTGTCGCCCTGCGTCGGCAGCAGCAGGAGGTGGGCGGCGTCGAGCTCGCGCCCGACGGCGACCGGGTCGAGGATGCCCGTGAGACGCAGGCTGCCGGCGATGCTGAGAGCCTCGGCGGCGGCGATCATGGGGGCGCGCTCAGGTCCGTCACCGACCCAGACGAGCTCGGCGTCGGTTCCGCGCGCGCGCAGCTCGCCCAGCGCGCTCACCGCGAGCAGCGGGCCCTTGCGCGGGATGAGGCCGCCGATCCCGATGAGTCGGAGCGGGGGAGCGGAGGGCAGCTCCCGCACCGCCACCTCCGGGACGACGCAGGGGACGAGTTCGATCGGCCCGGAGCGGGCCCGCGCGACGGCGGTCGTGAGCCGGCTGCTCTCGGTGACCACGACGTCCGGCCGCGCGAGCGCCGGACGCAGGACGGCCGCGACGACCCGCTCCGCCGCGGACAGCGTCTCGGGCGAGGTCAGGCCCGACCAGTGCTCCGAGTGCACCCACGGCCGGCGGGTGACGCGCCCGGCCGCCCAGGGGATCAGCAGCGTGAGGGCGTGCGTGTGCACGACATCCGCGTCGGCGGCCGCGCGACGGACCGCGCGCCGGGCGCGGAGATAGTCCAGTGGCCTCGAGCGCCGCAGCCGGACGCGCGCGAGCGGGAAGCCGCCGCCGGCGGGCGACCCGGCCTCGGCGGGGCCGGTCCAGTCCAGATGGAGCACTCGCACGTCGTGCGACCGGGCGAGCGCCACAGCCTCCCGGTACACGAACAGACCCTGCTGCGGAGCCTCCGCCGTGGGGAACCACGGCGTGATGATGAGGATGCGCACCTCGCGAGCGTATCAATTCGACATCGGCCCATCGGCCCGTCGGCTAGTGTCCGAGGGTGACATCTGCCCCCGCCGGCCGGCTGCCGGCCCTGGACATCCTGCGCGTCGTGGCTGTCGCCGGTGTCGTGGCCATCCACGTCTTCGCCGCCACCGTCGAGAACGAGGCCATCCGGGGCAGCGGAACGTGGTGGGTGGCGGTGGCCATCGACATCGGATTCATCTGGGTCGTCCCCGCCTTCGTCATGGTCAGCGGCGCGCTGCTGTTCACGACGCGCATGCAGGGGGAGGGACCGGCCGCCTTCTACCGCACGCGGCTGCTGCGGCTCGGTCCCGCCTTCGTCTTCTGGCAGCTGTTCTACATCGTCGTCGTGCGCATGTGGATGAGCGGGCAGGATCTGAGCCTCGGAGCCGCCGCCGGACTGATCGCCGACGGGACGACCTACACCCACCTGTACTTCCTGTGGCTGATCGTCGGGCTGTATGCCGTCGCGCCCGTCGGTTCTCGGGGCGGCCGGCTCTCCGCGTCCCATCCACCTCAGCGCGCTCACGCAGTGGCTTCCCTATGTCGGGTACTTCGTCGCCGGCGCGGCGTTCGCCGGAATCGTGGTGAGACGAGGTCAGGCGCTCCTCCTGGCGCTGGCCGCCGCCGCGCTCCTCGCCTTCGGCATCTGGGAGTACGGGGTCAGCCCCGCCTTTCCCGCCGTCCGCGCCCTCCTTCCGGTGACCTACACCAGCGTGGTCACGGCGGGCGCGACGATCGCGATCTTCCTGCTGGCGCAGCGGCTGTTCTCGGGGAGGGTCGGCCCCATGGCGGGCAAGGTGTGGCGGACGCTGTCGGATGCCTCGTTCGGCGTGTTCCTCGTGCACTTCGCGATCCTGATCGCCGTCCGGATGCTGCTGCCCGACTTCGCCCGTGCGGCGACGTCGTCGATCGTCGCCGCCGTGCTGCTGTGGCTGGCCGTCGTGACAGTGTCGTTCGCCGTGTCGCTGACCGCCCGGCGCATCCCCTTCGTCCGTCGGGTGTTCTGAGGCTGCCGCCTAGACTGGTGCCTCGTGAAGATCGTCAGCGTCGTGGGCGCGCGCCCCCAGTTCGTCAAGCTCGCTCCGATCGCCAAGGCCGCTGCCGCGGCCGGCGTCGAGCACGTCATCGTCCACACAGGGCAGCACTACGACCCGATGCTCTCCGACGTCTTCTTCAGCGATCTCGGCATCGCGGCGCCGGACGTGCATCTGGGCGTGGGGAGCGGATCGCACGGCGTGCAGACCGGCTCGATGCTCTCCGCCCTCGACGGCGTGTTCGACGCGCAGCAGCCGGACTGGGTGCTCGTCTACGGCGACACCAACTCCACCGTCGCGGCGGCGCTCAGCGCAGTCAAGATGCATCTGCCCGTCGCCCACCTCGAGGCCGGCCTGCGCAGCTTCAACCGCCGGATGCCCGAGGAGCACAACCGGGTCCTCACCGACCACGCCGCCGATCTCCTGCTCGCCCCCACGGAGGTCGCCGTGTCGCACCTCGCGTCCGAGGGGCTGGGGGAGCGCACGGTGCTGGTCGGCGACGTCATGACCGACGTGCTGTTCGAGGTGCGCGACCAGGTGGGTGCGACCCCGTCTCGGCTGCGCGCCGAGCTCGGCCTGGACGAGGGCGGCTACTACGTCGCGACGATCCACCGCGCAGAGAACACCGACAGCCCGGAGCGCCTGGCCCAGGTGGTCGACGGCCTCGCCGGGCTCGACCGGCCCGTCATCCTCCTGGCGCACCCTCGCGTCGTGGCGAAGGCGGCGGCATCGGGGATCGAGCTCACGCAGGGGTCGCTGATCTCGCACGCGCCGCTCGCGTACCCCGACCTGATCTCCGCGGCGCTGTCCAGCGCGGGCGTCGTCACCGACTCGGGCGGCCTCCAGAAGGAGGCGTTCCTCCTGCGGGTGCCCTGCACGACCGTGCGCACCGAGACGGAATGGGTCGAGACGGTCGACCTGGGCTGGAACGTCCTCGCCCAGACCACCGAGGAGATCGCCGCGGGGGTGTCGCGACCGCGCCCGGCCGACACCGACGACGCACCGTACGGCGACGGACACGCCGCCACTCGGGTCATCGAGACCCTGCTCTCGCACCGCTGACGCGCGCCCGCCGGTGGCACCCGCGAACGGGAGTCGCCGGCGCCGCGGCCGCCTACTGGGGCGGACCGTCCTCCCAGCCGAGGATCTCGCCGGGAGCGGTCCTGCGGAGCATCGGCGCCTGCCAGTCGGCGCGGAGCAGCTCTGCCCACTCACCGAACTCCGGGTCCCCGGTCAGGCGCGACAGGGTATCCAGCTGCCACGAGTGGATGCCGTGATAGGCCGAGTTCTGCCAGAGCGGACTCTGGCAGTAAGGGCGCTGGACGCAGTAGTACGACACCTGTCCGGGCTTGCGCACGATCGGCATGATCGACAGGACGGTCGTGGCGGCGCCGTCGGCGTACTCCTCGGCTACAGGATCCCCCGTGAGCCGCCAGTAGTCGTAGACGCCGAAGATCGCGAAGATCTGTCCGTTCAGCACGAGGAGCGGCGGCTGGTTGCCTGCGTACTCCTCGAAGAACAGCGAGCCGCCGTCGACCATGGTCGACCACGGCTCGGCCGCGGAGCGTGGCTGCAGGAAGCTCTGCCAGGTCTTGTCGGCGGCCGTCATCCAGCGAGGGTCGGCCGTCTCCTCGTACAGCCGCACGAACAGCGACAGCGCCTGCCCCTGCGCCATCCCCGACCACCACGGCACCGTCATGGTCCGCTGGTAGTACGTCCAGGGGAAGAGGTAAGGGAACCACCAGGCGCCGTCGCGCTCGGTGCGGATCTGCGAGAGCCTCTCGGCATGCCGGATGGCCCGGTCCATCCAGACCTGCTCGCCCGTCGCCTGGTACATCCTGAGCGCGCTGATGCCGTACTGCGCGTAGGCCACCGGATGGTCGGCGCGCTGGTTGTTGTCGCGTCGCAGGTAGATCCGGAGTCCGGTCGAGTCGAGCTGATACGCCGGGTCGAGCACGTTGACCGGGTACCGGTCGGAGTACGGGATCGCCGCGTCGGCCCGGAACGACCAGCCCGTCGTCTCGAAGTCGGGCTGCGGCTGCGTGGTCTGCGCGCACGCCTTGTTCGCAGCGGCGGCGTTCGACACCACGCCGGTCCCGCCGACCACGAACCGCGTGCCGGTCGCCGAGGCGAGGACCTCGTGCGCGGCGCCGGGCACGCAGTCCGGACGAGTCAGCAGCAGGGGTGCCTGCAGCCGCCCGGCGAGGGCTCCGGCGGACAGCGCGTCGGGGAAGTCCATCCCGGTCGCGAGGAACGTGACGCCGGCAGGGGCGTCGGCGAAGTAGTGCCTCTGCACCGCGACGGCCGTCTCGAACCGCGACGCACCGGCCACGCGACTCACGTCGAACCCGGCCGTCCGCAGCTGCTGCTCGATGCGGATGTCGATCGCGCCGTGCCCGCCGGCCAGGGCGATCGACTTGACGCCCCACCCCGTCAGCGCCTTCACCGTGGCGGACGGGAGTGCGGCCCGGGAGCCGTCGACCAGAAGAAGGGGCGCGTCGGCCATCGCGACGGCGCTGCCGGCGCTCAGCGCGTCGGCGAAGCCGCGGCCGGTGGCGAGCGCGATGTGCTCCGACCGGCGGAAGGTCGAGTCGATGACGGCCTGCGAGGTCGCGTAGCGGTCGGCCCCGCTGATGCGCTGGGTCGGTGCGATCCCGCGCAGCGTGCGCAGCACGCCATCCGAGACGGCGCCCGTGCCGCCCAGCACGATGATCCTGCCCGGCCGCAGCCGCCGCAGCTCGTCCCGGACGACGGTCGGCAGGCCGTCCTTGCGCGTGAGGAGCAGCGGACCGCCGAGGTGCGTCGCCGCCGGGACCCCGGCGAGGGCGTCGGCGAAGTCCATGCCCAGTGCGACGAACGCGACGGGCACGTCGCGGGGGAACTTCCGCGACACGATGACGCTCGTCTCGAAGCGGCTCGCGCCGGCGAGGCGCGTCACCTGCGCAGCGGCGACCGCCGTCGCGGACGTGTCTGCGGGCGCTGCCATCGTGACGGGGGAGGCCGGGGCGGTCGCAGACCGCGCGGGCGCCGCCGCCGCGGGCGCGGCGATCGTTCCGATCAGCAGGCTGGCGAGCACGAAGGTCGCCGCCGTGCGGGTGCGGTGCGCGGTCCTCTTGATGCTGTGCCCCTTCGTCGGACGCGCCGAAGGCTCGCACGTTCCGACATCAGGGTAACCCGCGGCGGATCCGCCGTGTCGGGGGCCGTACCACCGGGGCGCCGACGGCGGAGTCCGCGGGTGGCGCACGCCTAGACTGGAATCCATGCGCATCGCCGTCGTGGCCCTCGGAAAGATCGGCCTTCCCCTCGCCGTCCAGTTCGCCGACTCCGGTCACGACGTCATCGGCGTCGACGTCAACGCGAAGGCGGTCGAGACCATCAACGCCGGGGTCGAGCCCTTCCCCGGCGAGGCGCACCTGCAGGAGAAGCTGTCCGAGCTCGTTCCCGCCGGGCGCCTGCGCGCGACCACCGACTACGCCGAGGCCATCCCCGGAGCCGACGCCGTCGTCCTGGTCGTCCCCCTGTTCGTCAACGACACCACGTGGGAGCCGGATTTCGCGTGGATGGATGCCGCGACCCGCTCGCTCGCCGAGCACCTGACGCCCGGCACCCTGGTGTCGTACGAGACGACGCTCCCCGTCGGCACGACGCGGAGCCGGTGGAAGCCGATGCTCGAAGAGGGCTCCGGCCTGCGTGAGGGCACGGATTTCCACCTCGTGTTCTCGCCCGAGCGGGTTCTCACGGGTCGCGTCTTCGCCGACCTCCGCAAGTACCCCAAGCTCGTCGGCGGTCTGTCCGAAGCCGGCGCGCAGCGCGCCCGGGAGTTCTACGAGGCGGTGCTCCAGTTCGACGAGCGCGACGACCTTCCGCGCGCCAACGGGGTGTGGGACCTCGGCAGCGCCGAGGCCGCCGAGATGGCCAAGCTCGCCGAGACGACCTACCGTGACGTCAACATCGGGCTCGCCAACCAGTTCGGCCTCTTCGCCGCCGAGCACGGCATCGACGTGTATCAGGTCATCGAGGCCTGCAACTCGCAGCCGTACAGTCACATCCACCGTCCCGGCATCGCCGTCGGCGGCCACTGCATCCCCGTCTACCCCCGCCTCTATCTGTCGACCGACCCCGACGCCGACATCGTCCGGACGGCGCGCCTGCTCAACGCGTCGATGCCCGAGCGCCTCGTGGCCCAGGCGGCGGGCATCCTCGGATCCCTCGAGGGCACCCGTGCCGTGGTCCTCGGCGCCGCCTACCGCGGCGGCGTCAAGGAGACGGCGTTCTCGGGAGTGTTCCCGACCGTCGAGGCGCTGACCGCCCGGGGCGCCGACGTGCGCGTCCACGACCCGCTCTACACCGACGACGAGCTGCGTGCGCTGGGCTTCGAGCCCTACGCACTGGGCGACGACGTCGACCTCGCGATCCTGCAGACCGACCACGCCGACTACCGCGCGATCGCCCCGGCCGACCTGCCGGGCATCCGCCTCATCGTCGACGGCCGCAATGCGACGGATGCCGCGACCTGGGCGGGAACGCCCCGCATCGTCGTCGGCGCCGCGGCGTAGCCGTCCGTCGCCGGCCGCGCGCCGGCGTCAGCCGATCGCGGGGAACTTGCCCCATCCGGTGCCGAGGGACGACACCGTGCCCCAGCCGCCCTTGCCGTTGCCGCGGTAGAGCACGAGCGACCCGTCGGAGCGTCGTGCGACCACGTCGGGCGTGCCCGATCCGTCGAGGTCGCCCGCGCCGACGATGGCCGTCATCCCCTGCCAGCCGGTGCCGACCTTCCTGGCCGTGCCGAAGGAGCCGGAGCCGTTCGTGGGGTACAGCCAGAGCGAGCCGTCCGCGCGGCGTGCGAGCAGGTCGCCGTGGCGGTCGCCGTTGAAGTCGCCGGCGTACAGCACCGCGGTCATCGAAGCCCAGTTGGATCCGATCTTGCGCGGAGAGCCCGCGAACGCGCCCTTCCCGTTGCCGCGGTAGAGCATGAGCTGTCCGGCGGCGTTCACAGCGAGCACGTCGGTGCGCCGATCGCCGTCGAAGTCGAGTCCGCCGATGACCCGCTTCATGCCCTGCCATCCCGATCCGATGTTGGTGGCGGCCGAGTAGGTGCCGCTGCCCGTGCCCCGGTACAGCGCGAAGACGCCGTCGGCTCGGATGCGGCCGATGTCGCTGACGCCGTCGCCGCTGAAGTCGCCCAGCGTGACGAGCTTCTCTCCTGCGTTCCACCCGGTGGCACCGACGGTGCTCGCCGCCGAGAGCCTGCCCTTGCCGTCTCCCCGCTTCACGATCACCGTGCCGTCGGACTTCAGGGCGACCACGTCGGCGTGGAAGTCGCCGTTGGCGTCGCCCGCTCCGGGCGCGGCGGCGGTCTTGCTCCAGCCGAAGATCTGCACCCAGTACGCCGAGTAGCAGGTCCCCTTGGCGTAGCCGATGCCGACGCCGGTGTAGCGGGTGTCGAGGATGTTCTTCTTGTGACCGGCCGAGGCCATCCAGCCGGCGACGACGCTGGCCGCCGTCGTGTAGCCCGCCGCGATGTTCTCGCCGGTGGCCGCCCAGCCGGCGCTGGAGGTGCGGCTCGAACGCCACGCCGACGTGCTGTGGGTGAAGGTGCACGTCTTCGCGAGCTGCTGCGCCCACGCCTGGGCGGCCTTGTCGAGTGCGGCATCGGAGATCAGCGGCTTGAGGCCCGCCTTCGTGCGCTGCGCGTTCGTGAGATCGAACACCGCCGAGGCGGTGCCGGTGGCAGCGTCTGCCGGTGGGGCCGTCGCCACGCCCGCGGTGGCGAGCAGGGCAAGGGAGATGAGGAACGCAGTGATCTTCGCGCGCATGGGCCGTCCTTCGTACGTCGGGGTCGTCGCACTACCGTGGGCCTGTGGCGAATCCCGGGAGAGCCCCGGGAAACGCTTGCAATCACGGTATCCGACTGTGCGTCGTCATGATGGCCATTCGCTGTCCCCTCTTCGGGGGACAGCGGGTCACTCGTCGTGGGCAGTGCGACCGCGGGGATCGTGCGGAATCCCAGGTTCGCCGGGTCGCCCTGGGTAGAATCGGGGCGTGCGGCGGCGCTCTCTGCCCGCCGCGTCGCCGTGTCTGCGGCATCCGTCTCACGAAAGCGCGCACAACCGCATGGATCTTCTCGTCGTCGGCTCCGGATTCTTCGGCCTCACGATCGCCGAGAGGGCAGCGGCATCCGGTCGCAAGGTCACGGTGATCGACCGCCGCCACCACATCGGCGGGAACGCGTACAGCGAAGACGAGCCGACCACCGGCATCGAGGTGCACCGCTACGGCGCGCACCTGTTCCACACCTCCAACCCGGGGGTCTGGGAGTACGTCAACCGCTTCACGAAGTTCACCGACTACGTCCACCGCGTCTACACGAACCACCAGGGCGTGGTGTACCCCCTGCCGATCAACCTCGGCACCATCAACCAGTTCTTCCAGGCCGCGCACTCGCCCACCGAGGCGCGGGCGCTCGTGCACGAGCTCGCCGGCGAGTTCGACGCCAAGGACGCCGCCAACCTCGAGGAGAAGGGCATCGCCCTGATCGGGCGCCCGCTCTACGAGGCGTTCATCCGCGACTACACGGCGAAGCAGTGGCAGACCGACCCGAGGAACCTCCCGGCCGAGATCATCAGCCGGCTGCCCGTGCGCTACACGTACGACAACCGCTACTTCAACGACACCTGGGAGGGCCTGCCCACAGACGGCTACACCGCCTGGCTCGAGCGGATGGCCGACCACCCGAACATCGAGGTGCAGCTCGACACCGACTTCTTCGACGAGTCCCAGCCGCTGAACAGGAAGGCGACCGTCGGCCAGGTGCCGATCGTCTACACCGGGCCCGTCGACCGCTACTTCGACTACGCCGAGGGCGCGCTGTCGTGGCGCACCCTCGACTTCGAGGAGGAGGTGCTCGAAGTGGGCGACTTCCAGGGGACGTCGGTCATGAACTACGCCGACGCGGGCGTCCCGTACACCCGCATCCACGAGTTCAAGCACTTCCACCCCGAGCGCGCCGACCGCTACCCGGCCGACAAGACGGTCATCATGCGGGAGTTCTCCCGCTTCGCCACGCGCGAGGACGAGCCGTACTACCCGGTGAACACGCCCGACGACCGCGCCGGGCTGGTCGCCTACCGCGAGCTCGCGAAGGGTGAGCAGGGCGTCCTGTTCGGCGGCCGTCTCGGCACGTACCAGTACCTCGACATGCACATGGCCATCGGCTCCGCGCTGTCGATGTGGAACAACCAGCTCGCCTGAGCGGCGGCCATAGACTCGCATCGTGACCACCGCAGCTGTCGGCGCGCCCGGATCGCCGAGGCGGTACCTCCACTCGCTGTGGCTGCTCTCGGCCCGTGACCTGAAGGTCCGCTACTCCACGAGTGCGCTCGGCTATCTGTGGTCCGTGCTCGACCCGCTCGTGATGAGCGCGATCTACTGGTTCGTCTTCACCCAGATCTTCCAGCGCACCGTCGGCGCAGAGCCGTACATCGTGTTCCTCATCACGGCGCTGCTGCCGTGGGTGTGGTTCAACGCGTCGGTGGGCGACTTCACACGCGCCTTCAACAAGGACGCGCGGCTCGTCCGCTCGACGGCCATCCCCCGCTCGATCTGGGTGATCCGCATCGTGCTCTCCAAGGGCATCGAGTTCCTCTGCTCGCTGCCGGTGCTCGTGCTGTTCGTCGTCGTCGCGTCGTTCGGCGTCACGCCCGTGCAGCTGAACTGGGGGCTGCTGCTGTTCCCCGTCGCCGTCCTTCTGCAGACGGTGCTGCTCGTGGGCCTGGGTCTGCTGATCGCGCCGCTCTGCGTGATCTGGACCGACCTCGAGCGCACGACGAAGCTGATCCTCCGCGCGCTGTTCTACGCGTCTCCGGTCATCTACGGGGTCTCCGACCTCCCGGGCGTCTTCGAGACGCTCGCGGCGTTCAACCCGCTGTCGGGGATCTTCGCCCTCTACCGCGTCGGATTCTTCCCCGAGGAATGGGATCCCTGGGTGATCGGCATCGGCGCCGTCATGTCGTTCCTCATCCTCGCCCTCGGCGTGCTCGTCTTCCGGCGGCTCGAGCGTCCGATGCTGAAGGAGCTGTGATGACGGCATCCGGTCTCGCCATCCAGGTGAGGGATCTCGGGGTGCGCTTCCGCCGCAACCGGCGCGGGCGGCGCAGCCTCAAAGACCTGTTCGCCGATTCCTCGCGGCGCTCCAAGCCGGGCGAGTTCTGGGCTCTGCGCGACGTGAGCTTCGACGTCCGGCCGGGGGAGTCGATCGGCGTGGTGGGCCGCAACGGCCAGGGCAAGAGCACCCTGCTCAAGCTCGTCGCGGGCGTGCTCATCCAGGACGAGGGCACGGTCGCCGTCGAGGGCGGCGTGGCGCCGCTCATCGAGATCACCGGCGGCTTCGTGGGCGATCTGACGGTGCGCGAGAACGTCCGGCTGACGGCGGGACTGCACGGGATGCCGCGGGCCGAGGTCTCCCGGCGGTTCGACGGCATCATCGAGTTCGCCGAGCTTCAGGACTTCGTCGACACCCCGTACAAGCACCTGTCCAACGGCATGAAGGTGCGCCTCGCGTTCGCGGTCGTCTCGCAGCTGGAAGAGCCCATCCTGCTCGTCGACGAGGTGCTCGCCGTCGGCGACAAGGCGTTCCGCGAGAAGTGCTACCGGCGCATCGACGAGCTGCTCGCCGACGGGCGCACGCTGTTCTTCGTCAGCCACAGCGAGCGCGACCTGCGCAGGTTCTGCACGCGCGGCCTCTACCTCGACAAGGGGCGCCTGGCGATGGACGGGCCGATCGCCGACGTGCTCGACCGGTACAACGCCGACTACAACGCGGGCTGACCGTCCGCGCGGGCGAGCGGCGGCATCGGAGTCCACGACGCGTCGCGGGCGATCCGGCGGCCGTCGCGGATGCCCCGGAAGAGGTTGCTGGTGCCGCGCACCTTGCGCTCGACGAAGACCAGGCGGATGAGCTCCTTGGCGAACGTGAGGACCGAGCCCAGCCAGAAGCGCACCGGGCGGTAGGCGCCGTTGGCCTTGAAGTAGTGCTTCATGTACCCGCGATTGCGCATGATGTAGTAGCGGTAGGCGTCGCTGGAGGCGTTGAGGTGGCGCACGCCCATGTCCCACTGCTTGATCTCGCGCGTGCGGCGCAGCACGAACTCGTTCACGATGACCGCGGTGGTGCGGCGCGATGCGAGCCAGCCGTAGACCGAGTCGTCCCAGTAGATGAAGAAGCGCGGGTCGGGCAGGCCGATCTGCTCGACGATGTCGCGGTGGATGAACATCCCCTCGAAGCATCCGGAATTCATCTCCCGGTAGCCCGACTCGTCGAAGCCCGCGGGCGCGAACGGGATCGGGATGCCGAACGGGATCGAAAGGCGGTACTGCCAGTAGAACTCGCTGCCGTCGTAGTCGAAGCGCCGGCCCTGGATGCTCTGGAACCGGGGCGCCCACTTGCCCATCTTCGCGAGGCCGTCGGGGATGACCTCGACGTCGTCGTCCATGAGCCAGATCCACTCCGACCCGAGGTCGTGCGCGACGCGCATGCCCTCGCTGAACCCGCCGGACCCGCCGGTGTTCGTCTCCATCCGGCGGTAGACGAGCGTCGTGCCGAGCCGCTCGCGGAACGACTCCACCACCTCGCCGGTGTCGTCGGAGGAGGCGTTGTCGATCACGACCACATGGCCAGGCTGAGGGTCCATCGCCGCGATGCTGGTAAGCAGGCGCGACAGCAGTCCTGATCGGTTGAACGTGACGATGGCGATCGTGGCGGACGCGGGGTCGAACGGCTGGGCCGAATCGAGCGGCTCGGTCAACGGGACTCCTCGAAGGTGCGCTCCCACGCGGCGAGCGAGGTGAGATCGGGTGCGGCCGCACGGTAGCGCGCGGCGAGCTTCGGCCATTCGCGCCGCAGTCGCCGGTGAAGGCGGAAGCTCTCGGTCAGCATGCGACGGAACTGGCGCCGGTCGCGCGTGTAGACGTTCTTCCCCGAGCCGTCCGCCGCGCTGACGAGCGCGCTGTCGTACACCGGGATGCGCCACCAGAACGCGTCGCCCTTGCCGAATTCGACTTCCGGCTGGGCGATGTTGGCGGGCCGCGGGGCGTGGAACCAGTGCGAGACGAGGGTGGAGAGCGTGAACCAGCGCAGGCGCAGGCCGGTGGGGTTGTCGAGGTTGTTCACCGACAGGCGCTTGAAGACGATGCGACCGCGTCGCGCCCGCAGCGGCACGCCTGCATCCTTGTGGACCACCGTCTCGGGGAAGTCGGCCGCGAGCGCCCGTGCCGCGGGCATGGCGGTCGCGAGGTTCGCGCGCATGTGCTCCGGGCCCGACAGAATGTCGCGCAGCGCCCGGTGCCGCAGGGCGACCGGGTAGTACTGCATCATCATCAGGTGCTTCATGTCCATCCGGCGGCTGTGCCGGATCAGGGTTCCGCCGCGGGGCGCGCCCGAGTGGAGGAGCCCGGCCGCGATGCGGTTGCGCGCGTGGAAGTACGCCTGCCAGTCGATGGAGTCGTCCTTGCCGACCCAGGAGACGTGCCACAGGGCGACGCCCGGCATCGACACCGTCGGGTAGCCGGCGTCGCGCGCGCGGAGGCAGAACTCCGCGTCGTCCCACTTGATGAACGCCGGCAGGGGCAGTCCGACATCACGGATCGCGGCGATCGGGATGAGGCACATCCACCAGCCGTTGTAGTCGGCGTCGAGGCGCATGTGCAGCATCGGGCTCTGGCGCAGGTTGGCCACGCTGAAGTCGTGGGGCAGCTTGTCCTGGTAGAGCGCGCGCCACATGAACGGCTCCTCGTCGACGACCTCCGCCCACGCGTGCAGCTTGGGGCGATCGAGGAGGTCGAACATGTGCGCGCCCACGATCGTGGGCACGGTCGCGAAGCGGGCGAAGACGATCGACCGGCGCACCGACTCGGGCTCGAGGCGGACGTCGTCGTCCATGAGCTGGACGAAGTCGGTCTCTGGCCGCGCCAGGCTCTCGGCCATGACGCGCGCGAACCCGCCGGAGCCGCCCAGGTTCGGCTGCGTGACGATCTGGAGGGTCTCTCCCAGCGCCTCGGCGACCTCGGCGAATCCCTCTTGGGCGTCGACGCGGCGGTCGCCCTGGTCGATGATGAAGATCCGGTCGACGAGCTCGAGCACATCGGCGGACTCGGACAGGTTGGTCAGCGTCCAGACGCAGTAGTCCGGCTTGTTGTACGTGGTGATGCCGATGGATGCCTTGCCCGTGCGCGCCGGCTCCTGCTCGGTCGTCCACTCGGCGCCCTCGAACAGGGCGTTCTTCTCGTCGGCGACGATGTCGAACCAGATGAATCCGCCGTCGCTGTACTGGTCGAGGACGAGGTCGAAGCTCGTGGCCGCGGCGCCGTCGACCTCACGGGTCTCGATGCGCTGGCGCACGCCCGAGCCGTTGGAGCGGTAGACGAGGATCGTCGCGGGTCCGACCGTGCGCACCGTCAGACGCACGTTGCGGACCGTGGTCCAGTGCTGCCAGTACGCGGCGGGGAACGCGTTGAAGTAGGTGCCGAACGACACTCGCCGCCCGGCGATGATCCGCGCCGAGTTGCGGCCGAGGATGTTCCCGAGGTGCGCGCGACTCGAAACGCGGACGGGCTCCTCGTCGATGACCGACCAGGTCTCGGGGTCGACATAGAGGGGCAGGAGGTCGGGATCGCGATCCGTCGGGAAGACGACGTTCTGCAGGATGTGGGTCACGTGTGGAGCTCCCGTATACAGGCTGGCGCGGGGCGTCGGGCCGAGAGTGAAGCTTACCTTGCCGACCCGGGCGCTTTCCGGCCCGGAGGACCACCGCCGACGCCGGCGCAGGCCCGACGCGGAGTCACAGACGCTCGCCGTCGTGCGGCAGGTCGTCGGCGTCGGACGCGGCGTCGATCCGCTCGCGCCACGACCGCGACAGCCCGGCGCGCACGGCGCAGAGCACCAGCATCAGCCACCCGATGCCCACCAGCGTGAAGCTTTCGAACATCGAGTCGATCAGCAGGGCCACGAGGATGAGCGGCGTCCACGCGTAGATCACCGAGCGCCGCTCGCTGGCCGCCAGCCAGGAGCGCACCAGCGCGGTGGCCGCCAGCGCGACGAACAGGATCAGGCCCAGCCAGCCGAGCTGGAGGAGGACGTCGAAGTACGCGTTCAGACCGGTGGCGTGCGACGACTCGAGGAAGTAGTTGATGAAGCTGAAGGGCTGCTCGCTCGGTGCCCACGCGCCGTACCAGCCCCAGCCCTGCACGGGGCGGGACCGCACCAGATCGACCATGACGTTCCACAGGTCGACGCGCATCGAGAAGTCCGTGCCGGCCCCCAGCCACGCGATGATCGGGTGGCGCGCGAAGTAGCCGACGACGACGCCGATGACGACGGCTGCCCCCAGAGCGAGCTGCAGGGCCTCGCGGTGCTCGGGCTTGGTGTGCCTCACCCAGGCGAGGGCGCCGACCGTCAGCCCCACACCGAGGGCGAGCACCAGCACGGTGGGGGAGTCGCTCAGCGCCGCGAGGCTGCCGCCGAGCACCACCGACGCGATCGACACCCCGGGGCGCACCGACTGCGTCCGCCATTCGATGAGGAAGGTGATGAGGGCGAGGACCGCGACGAACCCGAGCATGTTGCGGGTGCCGAAGATGCCCTGCACGGGGCCGAGCGCTGCGAGGTTGCCCTGGACCCCGAGGAACCGGAACGGGATGTCGAGGAGCACCCCCGAGAGCACCTCGACGGCGAGAGAGACCCCGAGCAGGGCGCGGAGGACGTCGCCGAGCGCCCGCGCGGTCTGCAGGGTGTCGCGTACGTGGCCGATGACGATCGCCAGGAAGGCGAGCGCCGCCGTGGTGACCCAGCTCCAGAAGGACGTCGTGGCGTCCGTGCTCCAGAACACGCTCAGCAGCGCCCACCCGACCACGGCGATGAGCGTCGTGGGCACGAGCCGCACGAGCGAGATCTCCTGACGCCGCACGATGAGCACCGCCGCGCCGATGACGCACAGGCCCGCGATGATCGAGATGTAGGTGATGCGGCCGGCGAGCCGCTCGATCGCGAACGACGCGAAGACGGCGCCCAGCACCGTCAGGGTGTACGCGCGTGCGAACGACGCCGAACCCAGCAGCGCGCTGAGCCAAGCGGCGTGGCCGGGGCGAGCCGGCGGGGCGGTCACGGCTCCTGCTTCTCGGGTTCGCCGCGTTCGATCGCCGCACTCTGCTCGGCCGGACCCTCGCCGACATGGGGTGACTGCTTGATCTTCGAGCCGAGCATGACCACGAACATCCAGCCCCACAGCAGCAGCGGGGAGGACTCCGCCAGGCCCTGCACGAGCACGATCGCCCCGACGAGCGTCGGCAGGAGGGTGAGCGACGAGTACGGCCGGTCGTCGCGGAGGTCCCACCGCGGCCGGTCGACCGCGAAGAACCACGAGCGCCACACGAACGCCAGGTACAGCAGTCCGAGCAGCACCACGCCCACGATGCCCAGCTGCATCCGGATGTCGACCCACATGTTGTGGGCCTGCAGCACCGTCTGGCCGTGGTCGATGATCCAGCCGTCGAACGCCGGATCCCACGGCACCCACGGCGTCGCGTAGCCCCAGCCCAGCCACGGCCGCTCGTCCGCCCGCTCGAGCACCTTCGCCCAGATCGACTCGCGGCCGGTGAGGTCGGAATCGCGGCCCAGGGCGCTGAAGATCGCGCCGCGGAAGAAGTAGAGCGCGGCGAGGCCGCCCAGCCCGACGACGGCGTAGCCGATGTAGTAGCGCGTCCGCTCGCCCGGCCGGCGCGTGCGGCGCATGAGCAGGACGGTGACGAGCACGATCCCCACGCCGGCGGCGGCGACGTAGGCCGTCGCAGAGGAGGCGCGGTAGAAGAGGTAGGCGGACAAGCCGATCCACGCCCACAGCAGCGCACGGCGCGGTGCGCGCGCGGCGATGCGGATCGCGAAGACGATGATCGCGAGCAGCGCGACCGGTCCGAGGAGGTTGGCGTTGCCCATGATCCCCTGGATGCGCGTGCCCCAGTCGAACAGGTTGTTGCGTGACCAGTACTCGATGGGGTCGTCGGCCTTCCCCACGACGAAGCCCGGCAGGATCGGCGCCTGCACGAAGAGCGACACCCACAGCTCGAACAGGAGCGAGAGCGCCATCACCCATTTGAGAGCGGATGCCGCGGCCCGCACGAGTTCGCGCCAGGTGAGGACGCTGCCGACGAAGAGCGCCTGAATCGTCGTGATCCACAGCAGCAGCAGCGTCAGCGCGGTGGTCTGGAGCCATGCCGACCACAGGAGCGAGGCGGTCGCCCACACGACGAAGCCGACCACGAACCACGGGAGGCGCTGCCAGTGCATCGGGGGCCGGATGACGAACCACAGGACCACGGACAGGACGCCGCCCGCGATGGTGATGACGGCGGCCGTGAGCTCGCCGAACGCGTGCACCCAGGCGGTGCCCGAGAGTCCCATGAACAGAACGAAGATGCACCACCCGCGCAGCATCAGATGGCCCGTCTTCTCACGGACCGGGGGAGCCGGCGGCGCCGACGCCGGGTGCTTCGAGTGGACGGCCATCGCATGACAGGCTACCCCCGACGCCTCTCGCCTCCCCGCCGCGCGCGGGTGGTCGCGAACGCGCCGCGTACGCTGGATCCATGCTCGTGCCGCTGACGAACGAACCGCGGGATTACGCGTGGGGATCGACGCTCCTCCTCGCCGACCTCGAAGGCCGAGCGCCGTCCGGCCGCCCGGAGGCGGAGGTGTGGTTCGGCGACCATCCGGCCGACCCGGCCGTCACGGAGGACGGCCGGACGCTGGACGTGTGGCTGGCCGAGGACGGGACCGCCACCGGAGCCCCCGCTCAGCTTCCCTATCTGCTGAAGCTGCTGGCCGCGGCATCCGCTCTGTCGATCCAGGCCCATCCATCGAAGACGCAGGCCGAGGAGGGGTACGCGCGGGAGGAGGCCGCCGGCATTCCGCGCGACGCGCCCCACCGCACCTACCGCGACGCCAACCACAAGCCCGAGCTCATCGTCGCGGTGAGCGAGGAGTTCCGTGCGCTCGCCGGGCTGCGCGACCTCGACGCCACGCGCCGGCTGGTCCGTGCCCTCGGCGACGGAGCGCGTCCGCTCGCCGAGCGGCTGGAGCGGCAGGATGCGTCGCTCGCCGACGTGCTCGCATGGGTGCTGACCGACGAGGCGAAGGCCGACGTCCGGGCCGTCGTCGATGCCGCGGCGGCGGCCGACTCGGAGGAGTTCGCCGCCGAGCTCGCCCTCGTGCGCACGCTGGACGCGCAGTTCGCCGGGGACGGGGGGATCGTCGTCGCGCTCCTGATGAACCTCATCACCCTGCGTCGCGGCGAAGGGCTGTTCGTACCTGCCGGTGTCCTGCACGCCTACCTCAGCGGACTGGGCGTCGAGCTCATGGCGGCGAGCGACAACGTCGTGCGCGGCGGGTTGACGCCCAAGCACATCGACGTCGGCGAGCTGCTCGCGGTCCTCGAACCGCGACCGGCGGCGCCGCACATCGTGCGCGCGCGCTCCGTGGCGCCCGGCGTCCAGCGCTTCGACGTGCCGGTCGCCGACTTCGCGCTCGACCGGGTGCGGGCGTCGGAGGACGACGAGCTCCGCCTCCCCGTGGACGGGCCGACGATCGCCCTGGTCACCGCAGGCGAGGTCACGGTCGCCGGCGGCACCAGCACCACGGTGCTCACGCTCGCACCCGGCGGAGCGGCCTTCGTCACGCCCGACGAGCAGTGGGTGCGTGTCACCGGGTCGGGGGAGCTCTTCCTCGCCGCTCCGGGCACGATCCCCGCCGCCGGATGATCGGCCGAATGGGAGAGTTCTCATCCGACCGTTATCACAGAGCGACACGCCGTCGGCGCGTCGCGAAAGTTCAAGAGGTACTTGAGGCTTTAGTATCTGCGACTTGACCTCGGAGAACTACACGGGTGTAATTACTCGTACACGCACACCGCGTGCAGGGGGATATCCCGGGGGGAGAACGAGATGACGGCTTCGCAATACCGTTCAGGCGTTCCCGAAAACTGGTTCGTCGATCCGGTGCAGCTCGGTGTTCCGGGCGTCCGCCGGCCGGTCGAGGGGGAGGATGAAAATCCTCTCTCGTGGCAGACCGATGCGCTGTGCTCGCAGACCGATCCCGAGGCCTTCTTCCCCGAGAAAGGCGGCTCGACCCGCGACGCCAAGCGCGTCTGCGCGTCGTGCGACGTCCGCGGGGAGTGCCTCGAGTACGCGCTGCAGAACGACGAGCGCTTCGGCATCTGGGGCGGACTCAGCGAGCGCGAGCGCCGCAAGCTCAAGCGCCGCGCCTGAGCCCGAAGCCCGCGGTCGCTTCTTCGATCTCGCGGACCCGGCGCGTGCGTCGCCGACGCCTCCGCCCGGCCGCTTAGGCTGACCAGGTCATGCCCGCTCGAGTCCACGCCATCCTCGTCGTGCGCCCCGACGGCCGCACGCCCGCCGCGTACCACCTGCGCCGGACGCTCGCCGCACTCGCCGATCAGACGCGTCCCGTCGATGTACTCACGATCGTGCTCTGCGGGGGCGACGACATCCTCGCCGAGGTGGCGGCCTCCTCCGACGCGGAGTCGATCGTCACCGCTCCCGCTTCGACGGGGTTCGCGAACGCGATCGGCCTGGTCTCGCCGCGGCTGGACGGCGACGCCGTCTGGCTCCTCGCCCAGGACACCGCACCCGAGCGCGATGCGCTGGCCCGCCTCGCCGGCGCGCTCGAGCTCGCACCGTCGGTCGCGTGCATCGCGCCGAAGCTCGTCCGGTGGGACGACCGCTCCGAGATCGTCTCGCTCGGCGTCGGCATGACGCGCTTCGGCCGCGCGATCGGGTTCGCCGACGGCGAGCTCGATCAGGGCCAGCACGACGGGCGGGAGGATGTGCTCGGCGCCGACGTGCGCGGCCTGCTCGTCCGCGCCGACGCGTGGCGGGAGCTCGGCGGTCTGGATCCCGCCCTCGCCGGAGGGGACGAAGGGCTCGACCTCGGCGTCCGCGCCCATCTGGCCGGAGCCCGCGTCACCCTCGCCCCCAGCGCGATCGTCGCGACCGCCGGCGACGGCGTCGCGGGCACGCCCTCGCCCCTGACACCGCAGCGTCGCCGGCGGGCGACGTTCTCGGCGCGCGTCGCGCAGCTGCACCGCCGCCTGGCGTACGCGCACGTGGCAGCGGTGCCGTTCCTCTGGCTCTCGATCCTTCCCCTCGCGCTCTGGCGCACCATCGTCGACCTGGTCCGCAAGGAGCCGGGCAGCATCCTGCCCGAGTGGGGCGCGGCGGTGCTCGTCATGGTGCGGCCCGCGGCGGTGGCCCGCTCCCGCCGCCGCCTCGCGTCCGCCCGGCGCTCCTCGTGGGCGCAGCTGCAGCCGCTGCGCACGACCAGCACCGAGCTGCGTCAGCGGTTCGGCGACGATACGGACGACGGGTCGGCGACCGCGCACCGGCGCGGCGAGCTGCGCTTCTTCTCCGGCGGCGGGGCCTGGCTGGTGCTGGCGGCGCTCGTCGCGGGGATCGCAGCCTTCCCCGCCCTGCTGGCCTGGCCCGTGCTGGGCGGAGGGGCTCTCCAGCCGCTGCGGACCACGGTGATCCAGCTCTGGGCGGACGCGGCGTTCGGCCAGCGCGCCCTCGGCCTGGACACGATCGGACCCGCCGACCCGTTCGCGGCGCTCATCGCCGTGCTCGGCTCGCTGTCGCCCTGGGAGCCCTCGCGAGCGCTCGTGGTGCTGTGGGTGCTCGCCCTGCCGCTCGCGGCTTTCGGCGGCTGGTTCGCGTCGACGCGCGTCACCGACCGATCCGTTCTGCGCCTGACGGGCGGGGCGCTGTGGGCACTGTCCCCCACGTTCCTGGTCGCACTCACCCAGGGCCGCCCGACCGCGGTCCTCGCTCACCTCCTCCTGCCCTGGCTCTTCGTCGCCGGTTCCGTCGCGCATCGCTCCTGGGCCGGTGCGGGTGCGGCATCCCTCCTCCTCGCCGCCGTGTTGGCGGTGGCACCGTCGCTCGCTCCGGCCTTCGCGGTGGTGTGGATCGCGTCGATCGTGCTCGCGGTCGTCCTGCGGGGCGGTCGCGGCGTCGCCCGGCTGATCTGGACGATCGTGCCGTCGCTCGTGGTCTTCGCGCCGCTCGTGTGGGCGGCGGTGCGCCGCGGCGAGGCGTGGGGACTGCTCGCCGACCCCGGGATGCCCTGGGCCGGTCCGCAGGTCGCCGCTGACGCGGCCGGTCGCGCGCTGCTGGCCGCGGGCGTCCCGACGGCCGACCTGGCCGGCTGGACGACGTTCGTGCCGGCCGACTTCCCGACCTGGTGGGTGCCTCTCCTGGCGGCCCCGGTCGCCCTGCTCGCCCTCGCCGCCCCGCTCACGCAGCGCTGGGCCGCGGGCATCGTCCTGCTCGGTCTCACCGCGGTCGGGCTCGGAACGGCGTTCGCGGCGGTCTCCGTCTCGGTGGCGTTCGAGCAGTCCCTCCCGATCCCGCTCTGGCCCGGGTGCGGACTGAGCCTGGCGTGGCTCGGCGCGGTCGGCGGGGCGCTGGTCGCCCTGGACGCGGGGATCGCGCCGCGACTCGCGCTCGCGCGCAGCCTCGCCGCGGCCGTCGTCATCGCGGCCGTCGCCCTGCTGGCGGTTCCGTCTCTCACGGCGCTGGCGCGCGGCACGGCGCTCCTCACGAACGGGCCCGTCAGCACCCTTCCGGCGTACGTGGCCGCCGAAGGACGCGATGACCCCGATGTCGGAACGATCGTGCTGACGCCGCAGAACGCCACCGGCATCGCGGCGCGCGTGGTCTGGGGCGGCAGCGAGACCCTCGGCGGACAGACGACGCTGCTCTCCACCCGCTCCGAGGGATCGACCGACGACTCCGGCATCGCCGAGCTTGCCGCCGACCTCGCGACGTCGTCGGCGGAGAACGCCGTGTCACAGCTCGCCGACCGCGGAGTCGCCTTCGTGCTGCTGGCTCCGGCGCTGCCGCCCGAGTCCGACGCCGCGCGCGCCACGCGGCTCTCGGTCAGCACCTCGCTGGACCAGCGGGGCTCGCTCGACGCCGTGGGCGAGACCGCCAAGGGCACGCTGTGGCGTGTGACGACGGAGGTCGCGCCCCGTCCGTCGGTCGCGCCGTCCGTCCACGTCACCGCCGGGCTCGTGGGCGGTGCTCAGCTCGCCGTGATCGCCGCCGCCCTTCTTCTCGCCCTGCCCACGGCCGCCTCGCGCCGCGAGGCGAGGCGCACGCCGCGCGTCGTCGGACCGTACTGGCAGGAGGGCCGATGAGCGACCGCCGCGTGTTCCGCTGGGCGACCACCAGCACACGACTGCTTGCCGGGACGGCCGTCTCGGCGGTCGCTGTGGTCGCCGTCGTGACCGCGGTCTCCGTGCCGTGGCCCACGCTGACGCGCGAGCCGCTGAGCGTCTCCGCCGTGCCGGCACCGTCGGCGTCGGTCGCGTCGTGCGACGGCGGCCTGCTCTCCGTCGGCCGCGACCTCGCCGCCGTCGACTCGATCTCGCTGGCTGAGAGCCAGCTCCTCACGAGCGGCGCCAGCGAGGGCGCCGAGCCGCCGGAGGAGCAGATCCTCGAGGTTACGGGGCTTCCGGACGGCGAAGGCCCCACCGTCTTCACGTCGCCGCCCGAGGGCCGCGAACGCGTCGACGTCGCGGCCGCCGGCTCCGCGACGGCCTCCGATGACGACCTCGCCGGGTACGCGGCATCCGCGTGCCGTCCGCCCCTCCTGGAGTCGTGGCTCGTGGGCGGCTCCGGCGAGACCGGAGCCGCCGACCTCGTGCTCCTCGCCAACCCCGGCGTCGTCCCGGCGACGGTGCAGCTCACCGTGTTCGGCGCCGAAGGACCGACCACCCCGCCCGGTGGTACCGACCTCGTCGTCCCGGCAGGCGAGCAGCGGGTCGTTCCGCTTGCGGGCCTCGTGATCGGCGAGGCCAGTCCGGTCGTACGCGTGTCGGCGGCGGGCGCAGCCGTCCACGCGTCGCTGCAGGCGAGCATCACCCGCACGCTGACGCCCGGTGGCGTCGAGCAGGTCGGCGCCGTGGCCGAGCCCCAGGCGGAGCAGACCATCACCGGCATCGCCGTGACGCGCAACCCGGGTGCCGAAGGCGCCTCCGACGCGGCCACGGTGCTGCGGCTGCTGTCGCCGTCCGCCGATGCGACCGCACGGATCGCGGTCACCGCGACCGGACGTGACGCGCCGTCTCTCGAGCCCGAGGACGTGTCGCTCGCCGCCGGAGAGCCGGTCGAGGTCGACCTCGGCGGGCTGGCGCGCGGCACGTACACCGTGCAGGTGACGGCCGACGCCCCCCTCGTGGCGGCGGTGTGGCAGACCACGGGCTTCGGCGAGGGCGACGACTTCGCGTGGTACACGCCGTCGCCCCTCGTCGGCGTGCCGAGTCTCTTCGCCGTGCCGACCGGCCCGCCGCCGGCGCTGACGCTGGTCAATCCCGGCGAGGAGCCCGCCGAGGTATCGGTGTCGTCGGCCGACGGCTCGTACCGCCTCGATCTCTCCGTGCCGGCGAACGGCAGCATGACCGCCCGGCTGTCGACGCGCACCGTCTACGTCCTCGACCCCGGGACGAGCGAGATCCGTGCCGGGCTGTCGCTCACCGGCAATGGCGCGCTCGCGGGCATCCCGGTCTGGCCGGCGGATGCCGCGTCCCCCGAGATCGTCGTCTACCCGTAGCGGCGATCGATCAGAGGAAGCGGAACCGCTCCGGGCCGAGATCCCACGGATCGCGGTCGAGGTACTCGGCCGCAGCCCGGAAGACGCAGCTCTCGACCATCATCCGGCGGTGGAGTTCGTCGTCGCGGTGCAGGTGGCTGAGGCGCTCGATGGGCAGCCGGTAGACGATGATCCGCTTGGCGTCGGCGAGCACCGTCCAGCGGGGGATGCCGTCCTCGTCGGGAGCCTGGGGCATGTCGGCGATCTCGAAGCTCACCTCTCGCAGCTCCGGCCACGCCGACCGCAGGAACTCGGCGGCCGTGCCGACGGCGAGGTCGAAGCGCTCGACGCGGGTGTCGAGCGGCGGGAGCGGTGGCCGCACCACGGGACTGCGCCCCTCGCGTCCGTGACGGCCATGCCGTGACACGCGACGGGAGGTGGTCGGGGTGCTTCGAGTCCTCCGCCACGCCATGCGACCATCCTAGGCTCGGCCGCTGCGTGCGCAGCCTGATCCGCGTTCGCCGGGCGCGGCATCCCACCGCCGCGTCGTCCGCTGGATAGTGTCGAGCCGATGCGCGAGAGACTCTGCTCCAAGGTCGGGTGCGCCCGCGAGGCCGTGACGACGCTGACGTACGACTACGGCGACCAGATGGCGGCCCTCGGGCCGCTCGGCGGCGGCGGCGACCCCCATGCCCACGACCTGTGCGCGATCCACACCGATCGTCTGTCGGTGCCCAAGGGATGGGTCGTCGTACGGCACGAGACCCTGCGCGTCTGAGTCGCAGAAAGCGTGTGTCGGCGACTCCTGCCGTGACACAATGCACGCGTGAAGGGGATCATTCTCGCCGGCGGAGCTGGCACTCGTCTGCATCCCGTGACGCTGGGGATCTCGAAGCAGCTCGTTCCGGTGTACGACAAGCCGATGATCTACTACCCCCTGTCGACGCTCATGCTGGCGGGGATCCGGGAGATCCTCATCGTCACGACTCCGCACGATCTCGAGCAGTTCCGCCGCCTCCTCGGCGACGGCTCTCAGTTCGGCGTGGAGTTCTCCTTCGCAGGTCAGCCCACTCCCGCGGGACTCGCGCAGGCGTTCACCATCGGGGCTGATTTCATCGGCGACGACTCGGTGGCCCTCGTCCTGGGGGACAACCTTCTCCACGGTCCCGGCCTCGGCACACAGCTGCAGAGGTTCTCCGACATCGACGGCGCGGCGATCTTCGCCTACTGGGTCGCCCGGCCCGAAGCGTACGGGGTGGTGGAGTTCGACGAAGCCGGTCGGGTCATCTCCCTCGAGGAGAAGCCCCGCCGGCCGAAGAGCAGCTACGCGGTGCCCGGGCTCTACTTCTACGACAATGATGTGGTGCGCGTCGCTCGCGACCTGGTGCCGAGCGCGCGAGGAGAACTGGAGATCACCGATGTGAACCTCTCCTACCTCGCTCGCAACGCTCTGCGCGTGGAGGTCCTTCCGCGCGGAAGCGCCTGGCTCGACACCGGCACCTTCGATGACATGACCGACGCCGGAGACTACGTCCGGACGGTCCAACGGCGCACCGGGCTGAACATCGGCGTCCCCGAGGAGGTGGCGTGGCGGCTGGGGTACATCACTGACGACGCCCTCCGCTCGCGCGCCGAGCAGCTCGTCAAGTCCGGGTACGGCTCGTATCTTCTGAAGATCCTCGCGGACGGCAGGCCGTGAGGAGCGTCCTCGTCACGGGTGGCGCCGGCTTCATCGGCTCGAATTTCGTGCACCACCTCGTGGCGCACACCGACGTCGACATCACGGTGCTCGATGCCCTCACGTATGCGGGAGATCTGCGCTCGCTGGCGGGTCTGCCTGGGAATCGACTCACCTTCGTGCGCGGCGACATCTCCGACGCCGAGCTCGTCGACGGGCTCGTCGCCGGTGCTGATGCGGTCGTGCATTTCGCCGCGGAGTCACACAACGACAACTCCCTCGCCGAGCCCCGCCCGTTCCTCCACACCAACATCGTGGGCACGTACACACTCCTCGAGTCTGCGCGACGTCACGATCGCCGTTTCCACCACATCTCGACGGACGAGGTGTACGGCGACCTGGAGCTCGACGATCCCGGCCGTTTCACCGAGACGACGCCCTACAACCCGTCCTCGCCTTACAGTGCGACGAAGGCCGCGAGCGACCTGCTCGTGCGGGCCTGGATGCGCTCGTTCGGCCTCCGCGCGACGATCTCGAACTGCTCCAACAACTACGGCCCCCGCCAGCACATCGAGAAGTTCATCCCTCGGCAGATCACGAACGTCCTGCGCGGAAGCCGGCCGAAGCTGTACGGACAGGGGCGCAACGTCCGGGACTGGGTCCACGTCGAGGATCACTCCTCCGCGGTGCTGGCGATCCTGGAGCGGGGTCGCATAGGAGAGACGTACCTGGTCGGAGCGGACGGCGAGCGCAGCAATGTCGAGGTGCTCGCGACGATCCTGCGCCTGATGGATCAGCCGAGCGACGCGTACGACCTCGTGACAGATCGTGCCGGCCATGATCTGCGCTACGCCATCGACTGGACGAAGCTCCGCGAGGAGCTCGGCTGGGCGCCTGCGCATCGCGACTTCGAGGCGGGGCTGGCGGCGACGATCGAGTGGTATCGCTCGAACGAAGACTGGTGGACGGGATCGAAGGACGCCACCGAGGACTTCTACCGGTCTGTCGGGAAGTGACATGAGCGCCGAGCTTCTGACCGTCGATGCGACTCCCATCCCGGGGCTCCTCGTCGCGAGCCTGCCCGTGCACCGCGACGGGCGGGGATGGTTCAAGGAGAACTGGCAGCGCGAGAAGATGACCGCCGCGGGCGTCCCCGACTTCACGCCCGTGCAGCAGAACATCTCGTACAACGACGACGTGGGCACCACCCGAGGGATCCACGCCGAACCCTGGGACAAGTGGGTTTCGGTGGCAGCGGGCCGCGTCTTCGGCGCGTGGGTCGACCTCCGGGAGGGTCCTTCCTTCGGGACCGTCTTCACGACGGAGATCGACGCCTCTCGCGCGGTCTTCGTACCCCGCGGCGTCGGAAACGCCTACCAGACGCTGGAGCCCGCGACGGCGTATACCTACCTGGTGAACGACCACTGGTCGGCGCAGTCCGAGTACGTGCTGCTCAACGTCGCGGATGAGACCGTCGGGATTCCCTGGCCGATCCCGCTGTCCCGGGCTGTGCTGTCCGGGAAGGACCAGGCCCACCCACGGCTGGCGGACGTCGTGCCGGTGGCGCCCCGGAAGATCCTGGTGGTCGGCGCGAACGGACAGCTGGGCCGCGCGCTCCGGCGGGTGCTGGGCGGGGGTCACGTCGAGTACGCGGCACACGAGGATCTCGATCTCACCGCTGACGTGCCGTCTGCGCGACCGTGGCGCGCCTACAGGACGATCATCAACGCGGCCGCATTCACCGCCGTGGATCGCGCGGAGACCGCTGAGGGCCGGGTTGCCGCCTGGAGGGTCAACGCAGAGGGAGCGGCTGCCCTGGCCCGGGTCGCCGCGGATCATGCGCTGACGCTCGTCCACATCTCGAGCGACTACGTGTTCGACGGAGATCTCGATGGCGAGTACGGCGAAGAGCAGCCGATGAATCCGCTCGGCGTCTACGGTCAGACCAAAGCCGCAGGCGACATCGCGGCAGCCTCAGCGCCCCGCCACTACATCGTCCGCACGTCGTGGGTCGTCGGGGACGGGCCGAACTTCCTCCGCACCATGCACGCGCTGGCGAGGAAGGGCGCCTCGCCGCGGGTGGTCGACGATCAGCGCGGACGTCTGAGTTTCGCCGACGACCTGGCGCACGCGGTCGCTCATCTCCTCGAGTCCGGCGCGCCGTACGGCGTGTACAACATCACCGGCTCCGGCGAGCCGATGACCTGGGCGGAGGTGGCTCGCGAGGTCTTCGCCGCGGCCGGGAGCGACCCGCAGCGTGTTGTGCCGGTCTCCACCCAGGAGTACGCGGCCACGGCCACGGCACCGACCGCACCGAGGCCCCGCAACAGTGTGCTCTCACTCACCCGCATCCGAGGCACCGGCTTCGAGCCGCGCGACCACCGCGCCGCGCTCGCCGACTATCTGGCGTCGGAGCTGCCCGAGGGGCGTGCGGAGCCGAGCTGAGACCGCCCGCGCCGTCCGCCGGCAAGGTCGCCGACTCAGGACGGCCTGCCCGCGCCCGGCAGCGCACCGGGTGCGACAATGGGGCGCATGACGACCGAGTCGCCCGCCACCGCCGCCGTCCGCACGCTCGACTTCGAGGTCGCCGACCTCGCCCTGGCCGAAGCGGGCCGCCACCAGCTGCGCCTCGCCGAGAACGAGATGCCCGGCCTGATGGCCCTGCGCGAGGAATACGGTCCGCGGCAGCCGCTCGCCGGAGCCCGCATCGCCGGCTCGCTCCACATGACGGTGCAGACCGCTGTTCTCATCGAGACCCTGGTGGCCCTCGGCGCCCAGGTCCGCTGGGCGAGCTGCAACATCTTCTCCACCCAGGACGAAGCGGCAGCGGCCGTCGTGGTCGGCCCGGCCGGCACCGTCGACGCCCCCGCGGGCGTTCCGGTGTTCGCCTGGAAGGGCGAGACCCTCCAGGAGTACTGGCGTCTGGCGGACCGCATCTTCGACTGGACCGCGGAGGGCTTCGACGGACCGAACCTGATCCTCGACGACGGCGGCGACGCGACACTGCTGGTGCACAAGGGCGTCGAGTTCGAGAGCGCGGGCGCTGTTCCGGATGCCTCGGCCGGCGACTCCGAGGAGTATCGCATCGTGCTCGACACCCTGCGGGCGAGCCTGGCGGCCGATCCGCAGCGCTTCACGCGCATGGCCGGAGGCCTGATCGGCGTGACCGAGGAGACCACCACCGGCGTCCACCGCCTGTACGAACTCGCCGCCGCCGGGCGGCTGCTCTTCCCCGCCATCAACGTCAACGACTCGGTGACCAAGTCCAAGTTCGACAACACCTACGGCATCCGGCACTCTCTGCCCGATGGGCTCAATCGTGCGACCGACGTGCTCATCGGCGGCAAGGTCGCCTTCGTCGCGGGCTACGGCGACGTGGGCAAGGGCGCGGCGGAGGCGCTGCGGGGTCAGGGCGCGCGCGTGGTCGTCGGCGAGGTGGATCCGATCTGCGCGCTGCAGGCGGCGATGGACGGCTTCCAGGTCGCCCGGCTCGAGTCCGTCCTGGGTGACGTGGACATCGTGGTCACCGGCACCGGAAACACGCGTGTGGTCACGCCCGAGCACATCCTGGGGCTCAAGCATCTCGCGATCGTCGCGAACGTCGGCCACTTCGACGACGAGATCGACATGGCGGGCCTCGCCGCGATCCCGGATGCCGAGCGCATCGAGATCAAGCCGCAGGTGCACGAGTGGCGCCTGCCCAACGGCCGCAGTGTCCTCGTCCTGAGCGAGGGCCGCCTCATGAACCTCGGCAACGCCACCGGGCATCCGTCCTTCGTGATGAGCGCGTCGTTCACCAACCAGGTGCTGGCCCAGCTCGAGCTGTACTCGCGACCGGAGGAGTACCCGATCGGCGTCCACACCCTGCCCAAGACCCTCGACGAGAAGGTGGCACGGCTGCACCTCGACGCGCTCGGCGTGGAGCTGACCACGCTCACACCCGAGCAGGCCGCGTACATCGGCGTTCCGGTCGAGGGTCCGTACAAGCTCGACCACTACCGGTACTGACGCCTCAGCGCGCGGGGAAGCCCCGCGGTGCGTCGGGCGTCGAGCCCGTGAGGGCCGCCACGCGCTCGCTCTCGAGCTCGAGGGCGCGCAGCTCGCGCCGGCGCCGGAGGGCGACGATGCCGATGATGAGCGTCTCGGGCTCGACCGCCGGCACAGGCGACACGTACTCGGCCGCCTCGGCGGCAAGGGATGCCGCCACCCGCGCCCGCGCGGACGGCTCCATGCTGCGCGCCGACTGGGCGAACTGCGCGAGCCGCCGCGCGAGGCGCTCCGGCAGCCGGGCCACGTCCGCCATCTCGGCCCACGCCGTGAGCGGAGGCGGGATGTCCACCGGTGCCGCAGGCAGGCGCGGCGTGCGGGTGCGCTCCGAGTAGGTTCCGGCCATCAGATCCCCCAGGCGCTGGGAGCGCGGGGCGAAGGCGCCGACGAGCGCGGCTACGGCGCCGAACGTGAACCACAGCTCGAAGACGCCGATGAGCGCGCGGATCAGCGCGTGGCGGAACCCGGCCGCGCCGCCGTCGCTGCGAACGATGCGGCCGCCGACGGCGAGCTTGCCGAGACTCCGGCCGCGCGAGGTCGTCTCGACCGCGGTCGGCACGACGACGGTGACCACCACGATGATGGCGATGGTCAGGATCGGCGCCACGTCGGGAGGGAGGGCGCCCAGGCCGTCGAGCCAGTTGATGAGGAGCACGAAGAGCAGCAGCAGTCCGACGCCGATCAGCATGTCGATCAGCACGCCGAGGGCACGGAGGAAGTACCCGATCGGCTGCACGTCCAGGGCGACCGCTTCGCCCGTGAGCACCTCGTCCTGGTGGATGTCGATGATCGTCGGGTGGACGTCGGTCATGGGTACAGTGAAGCACATGGATCTCGACGCCCTCACCGCTGCGAGGCGGGCGGAATGGGCGCGTCTGGACGAGCTGAGCCGGGCTCGCCGGCTGTCGGGGGCCGAGATCGACGAGCTCGTCGACCGCTACCGCGCGGCATCCGCCGATCTGGCCGACGCGAAGACGTCGGCGGGGCGCAGCATCCAGGCCGATCACATCTCGACCATGCTGGCGCGGGCGCGCCTGCGCCTCACCGGTGCGCCGGAGAACGTGCTGCGGCAGATCCCTCGCTTCTTCGCGCTCCAGCTGCCGGCGGCCCTCTACCGCGTCCGGTGGGTGACGCTGGTGATCGCCCTGGCGTTCGTCCTCGTCGGCACGATCGTCGCCTTCTGGGTCTCGGGCGACCCCGCGCTCGTCGCCTCGCTCGGCAGCCGGCTGGAGCTCGAGCGCTATGCCGAGGGCGAGTTCACCGACTACTACAGCGAGAAGCATCCGGCGACGTTCGCGGGCACGGTGTGGACCAACAACGCCTGGCTCGCCGTGCAGTGCGTGATCTTCGGCGTCACGGGCTTCTGGCCCGTCATGGTGCTGGTGTCGAACGCGGTCAGCGTCGGCACGGCCGCCGCCGTCATGCTCGCGTTCGACCGCGGCGACGTCTTCCTGCTGTACATCCTTCCCCACGGCCTCCTCGAGCTGACGTGCCTGTTCGTCGCCGCAGCCGCGGGCCTCGGCATCTTCTGGGCGTGGGTCGCGCCCGGACGCCGCACGCGCGGCGAGGCGCTGGCGGCAGCGGGTCGCTCGCTCGCGACGATCGCGATCGGCCTCGTGGTGTGGCTCGCGATCGCCGGCCTCATCGAGGGCTTCGTGACGGCGCAGCCCTGGCCGTGGCCGGTGAAGATCGGGATCGGCGCGGTGGCCCTGGGCCTGTTCGTCGTCTACATGATCGTCATCGGCGGACGCGCCTTCCGCCGAGGCGAGACCGGCGATCTCACCGAGTACGAGGCGGGAACCCCCACGCTCGTCGCGGGATGAGGCATTCGCTCGTCTTTTGAACGCATCAAAAGACGATAGGGTGGAGTCATGACCTCGCTCCCCTCCACCGCGCACGACGCGGGGGAGCGGATCCGCTCCGCAGGACTGCGGGTGACCGACTCCCGCCGTGCCGTGCTCGACGCCCTCCGGGAGCGCCCCCATGCGAGCGCCGACGAGCTGTTCGCGCTCGTCGCGGTGACGGTGCCCCACACGAGCCTGCAGTCGGTCTACAACGCCCTCAGCGACTTCGTCGACGCCGGACTCGTGCGCCGCATCGAGCCGGCGGGGCGCCCGGGCCTCTTCGAGCTGCGCGTGGACGACAACCACCACCACCTCGTCTGCACCGAGTGCGGCGCCGTCGAGGATGTCGACTGCGCAGTCGGTCCCGCACCGTGCCTCACGCCCTCCGACGCCCGCGGGTACGCCGTGAGCGTGGCCGAGGTGACGTTCTGGGGTGTCTGCCCGGCCTGCGCCGCGGCATCCCGCTGATCTCTTCATCCATCTGAACCAGGAAGGAAACCCATGGAATCCACCCATGAGGCCGCCGAGCCCATCGGCGCGAACCCCACCGACGCCGATCAGGCCGTCACGCCGATCGACACCCCGGTCGACGAGCGCGAGGACGGCGAGACCCGCCCCCGCCCGAACGAGTCCGAGGGCTGCCCGGTGATCCACGGCGGGCAGCCGCACCCGACCTCCGGCAACGCCAACAGCGTGTGGTGGCCGAACCAGCTGAACCTCAAGATCCTGGCGAAGAACCCGGCGGTCGCGAACCCGCTCGGCGAGGGCTTCGACTACAAGGCCGCGTTCGAGTCCCTCGACCTCGCAGCGGTCAAGGCCGACATCGCCGAGACGCTCACGACCTCGCAGGACTGGTGGCCGGCCGACTTCGGCAACTACGGCCCCCTCATGATCCGCATGGCGTGGCACAGCGCGGGAACCTACCGCATCACCGACGGCCGCGGCGGCGGCGGTGCGGGTCAGCAGCGCTTCGCTCCGCTGAACAGCTGGCCCGACAACGTGAACCTCGACAAGGCGCGGCGCCTGCTGTGGCCCGTCAAGAAGAAGTACGGCCAGTCGCTGTCGTGGGCCGACATGATCATCCTCGCCGGCAACGTCGCGCTCGAGTCCATGGGCTTCAAGACCTTCGGCTTCGCCGGCGGCCGTGCCGACGTGTGGGAGCCCGACGCCGACGTGTACTGGGGCCCCGAGACCACGTGGCTGGACGACGAGCGCTACTCGGGCGACCGCGAGCTCGAGCGCCCCCTCGCCGCTGTGCAGATGGGTCTCATCTACGTCAACCCCGAGGGCCCCAACGGCAACCCCGACCCGCTCGCCTCGGCGCGCGACATCCGCGAGACCTTCGGTCGCATGGCGATGGACGACGAGGAGACCGTCGCGCTCATCGCCGGCGGCCACACCTTCGGCAAGACCCACGGTGCGGCGCCCGACACGAACATCGAGGACAACCCCGAGGCCGCCGGCCTCGAGCAGCAGGGTCTGGGCTGGAAGAACAACTACGGCACCGGCCACGGAGACGACACGATCACCTCCGGCCTCGAGGTGACGTGGACGTACCACCCCACGCGCTGGGACAACGAGTTCTTCCACATCCTTTACGCGTACGAGTGGGAGCTCATGCGCAGCCCGGGCGGTGGCCACCAGTGGCGTCCGATCAACGGCGGCGGCGCCGACATGGTGCCCCTCGCCCACTCGGACGGACGTCGCGAGCCGCGCATGCTCACGAGCGACATCGCGCTGCGCACCGACCCTGCGTACGACAAGATCTCGCGCCGCTTCAAGGACGACCCCGAGGCCTTCGCCGACGCGTTCGCCCGTGCCTGGTTCAAGCTGACGCACCGCGACATGGGGCCGATCCAGCGCTACCTCGGCGCCGAGGTCCCCGCCGAGGAGCTGCTCTGGCAGGATCGCGTTCCGGCCGTCGACCACGAGCTGATCGACGCGGCGGACGCCGCGGCGCTGAAGGCGCAGATCCTCGAGTCGGGCCTCACGGTGTCGGAGCTCGTCGAGACCACGTGGGCCGCGGCATCCTCGTTCCGCGGCAGCGACAAGCGCGGCGGCGTCAACGGCGCCCGCATCCGCCTCGCGCCGCAGAAGGACTGGGAGGTCAACAAGCCGGCCCAGCTGCAGACCGTCCTCGGCCGCCTCGAGGAGATCCAGGCCTCCTTCAACGACGGGCGCACCGACGGCAAGAAGGTGTCGGTCGCCGACCTCATCGTGCTCGCGGGCAACGCCGCGGTCGAGAAGGCGGCGAAGGATGCCGGCGTCGAGGTCGAGGTGGACTTCCACCCGGGCCGCACCGACGCCACGCAGGAGCAGACCGACGTCGAGTCGTTCACGTTCCTCGAGCCGATCACCGACGGGTTCCGCAACTACTACGGACCCCGCGCGTTCATGCCCGAGGAGCACCACCTGATCGACCGGGCGAACCTCCTCACGCTGAGCGCCCCCGAGATGACGGTCCTCGTCGGCGGCCTGCGCGTCCTCGGTGCGAACTGGGACGGATCCGACTACGGCGTCTTCACCGACCGCAAGGGCGTGCTCACGAACGACTTCTTCGTGAACCTGCTCGACCTCGGTACGACGTGGAAGCCGCTCGACCCGGGCGCCCACGCCTTCTCGGGCTCGAAGGACGGCTCGGGCGAGCCCGTCGGCATCGGCACCCGCGTCGACCTGCTGTTCAGCTCGAACTCGGAGCTGCGCGCGGTCGCGGAGGTCTACGCATCCGACGACGCGAAGGAGAAGTTCGTCCGCGACTTCGCCAAGGCCTGGGGCAAGGTCACCGAGCTCGATCGCTTCGACCTCGTCTGACCCTCCCGCCAGAGCGACGAAGCGGCCCGCCCCCACGGGGGCGGGCCGCTTCCGCGTTCCGCGCGGTCGCTACTCGCCAGCGGGGTCGTCGAGGAGGCTCCCCGCGCGAACGGCGGCCTCGGTGCGCGACGACACCTCGAGCTTGCGCAGCAGAGCGGTCACATGGACGCTCGCGGTCTTCGGGCTCATGTAGAGCCGCGCGCCGATCTGCCGATTCGTGAGGCCCTCGCGCAGCAGGAGCAGCACGTCGCGCTCACGCGGGGTGAGGAGGCCGCCCCGCGAGCCCCCGCCGGTCAGGCGTGCCTGCAGCTCGCGCGCGCGCCGGACGTCGCGCGCGGCTCCGATGCTCCGGGCGACGCCCAGTGCTCGCTCGGCGGCCGCTCGCGCGGGTGCGCGCTCGCCGTCGGCCGCGAGCGCTGCCGCATGGTGCAGGATCACCGGTGCGAGCATCCAGCGATGCACCGAGGCGTGGTCCGCGGCGTCGACCGCACGCGACCAGTTATCGGCCGTCGGCGCGGCGTACGCGTCGGTCACGGCGCGCCAGCGTGCCGTGCGCGGAGTCGGCGGCATGATCGCGAGCGCCTCGTGTGCGAGGCCGACGGCCTCGTCGACGCGGGCGCCGGCAGCACGCCGTGCGGCGGCGATCTCGCACGCCGCGAACAGCGGGTACATCGCCTCGGAGGCGGGGAAGTCGTTCGAGAGGTCGTCGGAGAGAGGCCGCAGCTCGTCCCACGCGACGTCCTGCTCGCCGCGTGCGACCGCCAGTTCGGCGCGGGCGATCCGGAGCCCGCGCGTCTCCTCCTCGCTGAGCTCGGGGTGGCGCACGAGATCGGCATGCACGTCGAGCAGCGAGGCCGCGTGGTCGAGCCGGTCGGCGAGCACCTCGAGGCGGACGAGCTGACGCAGTCCGTAGGCGGCGAAGTCGAGGGCCGGTGCCAGACCGAGCGTGCGCTCTGCGAACGGGCGGGCGTCGTCGAGCGCTCCGACGGCGGCCAGCGAATCGGCGAGATTCCCGCTGATGAGAGTTCCCCAGGTGCGTCCGTGCTGCAGCTCCTCGGCTCGAGCGACACCGTTGCGACCGAGCTCGGCCGCCTCGGCGAACCGACCCACGCGATGCAGCCCGTCCACGGTGTTGAGCGTCAGACGGAGCTCCGCTTCGGGCGAGACGAACGAAGTCGACCGCACGAAGTCGCGCAGGTCGAGGGGGACCCGCTCGTCGCCCGCCTCGATCGCGTCGACGGCGAGCGACGAGCGCACATAGGCCTCGAGATCGCTGTCGCCGAGCTGGGCGGCGAAGGCCCGCGCCCGCGCGGCGTGCGCCGCGCCATCGGCGAACGCCTCGGACGGGAGACCGCCGAGGTTGCCGTGGACCCGCGCCCTCGCCGCGATCGCAGCCGCATCCTCGAAGGCCGCGAGCAGGTCGAGGGCTTCGAGTCCGGCGGCGATCGTCTCGGTGACGCGCCCGCTCGAGACGGCCTGCGAGTGCGTCAGCAGCAGGAGCTCCCCGCGTCCGCGTGCGTCATCGGGGCCGAGGAGCGACTCCGCGATGTCGAGAAGCGGGCGGATGCGCGACGTGAGACCGCCCCGATCGGCGGCCTCGGCGGCGGCGATGACAGCGCGTGCGCGCGTCAGGCCGCTGCGCGCGTCGGCGTCCGGCACGAGCGGCCAGAGCTCGACGAGCCGTTCCAGGATCGCCGACTGCGCGCGGAACCCGAAGGTCGCGCGGGCGTCGTCCAGCGCCGCGAGGTAGGCGTCGAAGGCCAGAGCCGGCTCGTGCGCGGCGAGCCAGTGCCGTGCGGCCTCGCTCGCCACCGAAGGATCGGCCGCGAAGTCGAGGCGCTTCGCATACGCGGCGTGCAGCCGGTCCTTCTCGCCGGGGAGGATCTCGTCGGCGACGGCCTCGCGGCTCAGGGCATGGCGGAATCGGTAGGCCTCGTCGGCGACCGTGATGATCCCGCCGGACGCCGCCTCGCGCAGTGCGTCCTCGAAAGCGTCGCCGGGGATCCCCAGCTCGTCGGCCACGCCGGCGAGCACGCGGTGATCGATGCTCTCGCCGATGGCGAGGACGCGCAGCACGCGCTTGGTGCCTTCGCTCATGCGGTCGTACCGTGCGAGCACCACGTCGCGGAGCGAGTCGGCCAGCTGACCGTCGGCGAGGCCGAGCAGCTCTTCGATGAAGAAGGGGATGCCGTCGCTGCGCTCGATGAGGCGGTCCAGCTCCCGGGCCTCGGCCATGCGTCCGCGACCTTCGACGGCCATCTGCGCCACGGCATCGCGGGGGAGCGGCGTGAGCTCGATGCGAGTGGCGAGGCGACCGCGGTCCACGTCGTGAAGGAACCCGCGCAGCGGATGCCCGCGTGGCACGTCGTCGGTCCGGTAGGTCAGGATCAGGAAGCGACGTCCTGACGTGCGGTAGCGGAGGATCGCACCGAGCAGGCCGAGGGTCGAGGTGTCGACCCAATGCAGATCCTCGATGACGACGACGAGAGGACGCGTCGCCGACAGCTCCTCGAAGACGAGGTCGACGGCCTCGTGGACTCGCGCGGGGGAGAGATCGGGTTCGAGGCCGGCCCCGAGCCCGACGGGCAGGAGGCCGGCGAGGGTCCGGGCGACCGGGGCGATCGCGGCATCCCACTCCTCGGCGCCGACCGCGGCGGGCAGCTGCCGCAGGATCTGGCGAATCGGGACGAAGGGCGCGATGTCCTGTGACTCGTAGCAGGAGCCGACGGTCACGACGGCTGCGTCGCCGATCGTCGACAGGAAGTCCGTGACCAGCCGCGACTTGCCGATCCCCGCTTCGCCGCTGACGACCACGGCGCGTTGACCGCCGGCGGACAGCGCGAAGGCCTCGGCGAGGCGCTGCATCTCGGCATCCCGTCCGACCAGGCTCGTCCGCGCGGGGGATTCCATACTCGATAGTGGCACGTCGACCTTCCGCGGGAGGAGGGCGAGGGAGCTCAGGCCGTCTGCAGGCGGGTCCGCAGCCGGCGCAGCGCGCCGCGGACGAAGAGGCGGGCGGTGGCGGGAGCGGTGCTCCGGTCTGCGGCGGCGCGCTCATCGCTCCGGCGACGCAGCTCGGCCATGGCGGCGACCTCGCGCTCCTGCTGGCGGGCCATCGTCTCGAAGTAGAAGGTCGTGTTCATGATGTGCTCCTGAGGTGGGGCCGGTGTCCGGCGGGGTTCGATGACACAGACATTCCTCTCTAAGGAGCACCCCGCGGATCGGCACTGTGCCCAGGTTCCAGCGGCTCCGGGGCCTTAGGCGTCGCACCCGGCCGCAGTCCGCCTAAGGCGCCGGCGGGCGCACACGACGAAGCGGCCCGTCCCTCCCGGGACGAGCCGCTTCGGCGTTGGTGCGAGGGTTACTTGACGCGCGCCTCCGCCGGGGCGGGCGGCACGGACCCCTTCGACTCGAACAGCGCGCGATGCAGGAATCCTGCGAGCAGGCCGCCGACGAGCGGGAACACGATGAACACCCACAGCTGGCCAAGGGCCGCCGGCCCGCCATAGATCGCCGTGGCGATCGAGCGCGCCGGGTTGACCGACGTGTTGTCGATCGGGATCGACGCCAGGTGGATGAAGGTGAGCGTGAGGCCGATCGCCAGACCCGCGAACCCGGCGGTTCCGCGCTGGGGGTGCGTCACGCCGAGGATCACCATCAGGAAGACCGCGGTGAACAGGATCTCGGCGATGATCGCCGCACCGAGGCCGAAGCCGCCGGGCGAGTGCTCGCCGAAGCCGTTGCTCGCGAAGCCGCCGTCCTGCGCGGTGGTCAGCCAGTCGGCGGGGCCGAAGATGCCGATGAGCACGATGAGCGTCGTGGCCAGCGCGCCGCCGACGATCTGCGCGATGAGATAGCCCGGGGTGTCCTTCCACGGGAAGCGTCCCGCGGCGGCGAGCCCGAAGGTGACGGCCGGGTTGAAGTGCCCGCCCGAGATCGGTCCCCAGGTGTAGATGCCGGCGAGCAGCGTCAGGCCGAAGGCCAGCGAGACGCCGATGAAGCCGATGCCGAGCGATGAGCCGTTCGACCCGGTGCCGAAGTCGGACGCGAACAGGGCCGCGCCGATCGAGCCGAAGACGAGCAGGAACGTTCCGAGAGCCTCCGCGACGAGTTTGTTCGCGGTGCTGGGCGTGCTGAGCGTGGTGGTGGTGTCAGGCATGGACGGACCCCTTTCCTCGTCGCGAGGGTACCGCCACTGTCAGGTGATTCCCAGGAACCGACGGCGGAGTGTCCGTAGGTGACGAAAACGTCCGGATCAGAGGCGTCCGGCGGCCTTGAGCGCGAGATAGCGGTCGGCGATGCGGGGAGGAAGCAGCTCGGGGCCGTCGGCGATCGCCTCGGCGCCCGCCCGTCCGATCGCGGCCGCGACGGTCGCGGCATCCCGCGCCGTCTTCTCCGCGGCCGCTTCGCGGTAGACGGATGCCGCGTCCGGCCGCTCCTCGCGCGGCGGCGTCTCCTGCGTGACGGTGCCCACGAGCACGTGGGCGCGGGCGGTGAGCCCGGGGAGCGATCCGAGGAAGCCGCGGGCGGCATCGGCGGCGTCCTGCGCGGTGAGCAGCACGACCAGGGAGGGCCGCGAGGTGAGGGCGCGGATCTGGGCGAACGCCGCGTCCCAGTCGGTGTCGATCAGCTGCGGCTGCACCGGCGCCATGGCGTCGACGAGCGCCGGCAGCAGCGCGGGGCCGTCGACGCGCGTGACGCGGGCGCGGATGACGCGGTCGAACATCAGCAGGTGCGTGTGATCGCCGGCGCGATTGGCCAGCGCCGCGAGGAGGAGCGCCGCCTCCATCGCGGCATCGAGGCGCACGGCGTCGCCGACGCGGGCGGCGGACGTGCGTCCGGTGTCCACGACGATCACGACGTGACGGTCGCGCTCCGGGCGCCACGTGCGCAGCATCGTCGTGGTCGAGCGTGCCGTGGCGCGCCAGTCGATCGCGCGGACGTCGTCGCCGCGGACGTACTCGCGGAGGCTGTCGAACTCGGTGCCCTGGCCCCGGACCTGGACGCTCGTGTTGCCGTCGAGCTCGCGGAGGCGGGCGAGGCGCGAGGGCAGGTGGCGGCGGGCGGTGAACGGCGGAAGCACCCGGATGACACCGCGGGCGTCGATCCTCGCCTGCCGGCCGGCGAGCCGCAGCGGGCCGTCGGAGCGGACGACGACGAAGGCGGTCGCCAGCTCGCCGCGACGCCGCGGGAGCAGCGGAATCGGCGACATGCGCCGCTCGCCGGGCGGGATGACCATCGGCACGCGGGCTTCCGGCGCGCCTGCCGTCGGCTGCCACGCGTCGCGGAATCGCCCATGCAGAGTACGCGAGCCGGTGTTGCGGAGCCCGACCTCGGCGACCGCGGGCTCTCCGAGCAGCACGCGGCGCGGCATCCGTCTCTCGATGCTGACCTGTCGCGGATCGGGCGCCGCGGCGGCGTCGACCAGCACCACGATCGCGCACAGGACCACCCAGCCCGCGGCCGCGAGCCACGCGTCCACGCCGGCCAGCGAGAGCAGCACGACGGGAACGACGCCCAGGGCGATCAGCAGGGGAGTGCGTCCGGTGAGATACATGCGGCTAGTCCAGGATCATCCGACTCAGATCGGAACGCGCGTCTGCTGCACGACCGACCCGAGGACCGCGTCGACAGAGACGCCCTCGAGCTCCGCGTCAGGACGCAGGCGGATGCGGTGACGCCACGTCGGGAGCAGCATGGTCTGGACGTGGTCGGGCGTGATGGCGGGGGAGCCGCCGAGCCACGCCCAGGCCTTCGCCGCGGCCAGCAGCGCCGTCGCGGCGCGCGGGCTCACCCCCAGCTGCACCGACGGGCTGCGGCGGGTCGCCTGCGCGAGGTCGACGACGTAGCCCAGCACGTCGTCGGAGACGGTGACGGATGCCGCGGCCCGCTGTGCCGCGCGGATCTCGTCCGCCGTCGCAGCGCGCTCGAGTCCCGCCGCGGCGAGGTCGCGCGGATCGAATCCGCTCGCGTGGCGACGCAGCACGGCGAGCTCGGCATCGCGGGCCGGCACGTCGACGATGAGCTTCAGCAGGAACCGGTCGAGCTGCGCCTCGGGCAGCGTGTACGTGCCCTCGTGCTCGATCGGGTTCTGCGTCGCCGCCACGAGGAAGGGGTCGGGCAGCGGCCGTGTCACGCCGTCGGCGGAGACCTGACGCTCCTCCATGGCCTCCAGCAGCGCGGCCTGGGTCTTCGGGGGCGTGCGGTTGATCTCATCGGCGAGCACCACGTTGGTGAAGACGGGGCCCTCCCGGAACTCGAACTCTCCGGAGCGGGCGTCGTAGATCAGGGAGCCCGAGACGTCGCCGGGCATGAGGTCGGGCGTGAACTGGATGCGCTTGGTGTCGAGACCCAGCGCCGTGGAGAACGCCCGCACGAGCAGCGTCTTGGCGACGCCCGGAACCCCCTCGAGCAGCACGTGGCCGCGCGCGAGGACCGCGATGAGCAGGCCGGTCACTGTTCCGTCCTGCCCGACCACGGCCTTGCCCACCTCCAGGCGCACACGGTTCATGGCCTCGCGCAGCGCCGCGTCGTCGGACGCGACAGCGTCGATCGGGGGAGTGTCGGTCATCGAGGGTTCCTTTCCGGGCGGACGGCCGCGTGCACGGCGTCCTCGAGGTGGCGAAGCTGCAGGCTGAGGGCGACGAGCTCGGCGTCCGTGGCGGGCACATCGTCGATGAGGATCCGCCGGGCGGCGCCGGAGTCGATTCCGGCGCGCGCGGCCGCGGCGTCGGCGATCTCGGGTGCGGAGGCGGACGGACCGAGTCCGAGGACCTTGCCCAGCCGCCCGAGGGCGCCGATGCGCAGCTGGTCGGCGGCGTGCAGCGCGTCGCGCGACTGGGCGTAGAGGCGCGCGCGGCCTTCGGTGGTCTCGGACGCGCGCACGGTCACCGGGAGGCGCTCGGCCACGAGCGGACCGAAGCGGCGTCCGCGCCAGATCCCCGCCGCGACCCCGGCCACGAGCAGGAGCACGATGACCGGACTCACCCACGGCGGGGTCAGCTCGCCCAGCGAGGGATCCGTGTCGGTCAGGTCGGTGTCGCCGAGCCCAGGCTGGTACCAGACGACGAGCGGATGCCGCCCCATCAGGTTGATCGCGAGGGCGGCGTTGCCGTCGTCGGCGAGGGCGTCGTTGGTGAAGAGGACGGTGCCGTCGACCGCGGCTGCACGCCCGTCGCCGTGCGGGGCGACGAGCAGTCCGTAGCCGTCGCCGGCCGGGTAGCACGCCGAGACGTCGGGCGCGCTGGTCTCCTCCGCACCGTTCGGCACGAGGACGACCCCGGGTTCGACGGGGCCGGAGCGGACCGCGTCGGGAAGGTCGCAGTCGGGATCGACCCTGTCGAGACCGGCGAAGCCGGCGGTGTCGGCACCCGGGATGAGCAGGTCGAGCGAGCGCGAGCGCGGGTCGATGAGAACGAGGTCGTCCGCGCGATCGGCGAGGTTCTGCAGCCCCTCGTCCGACAGGGCGGGGGTGTCGGGGAGGACGAGCGTCGCGGTTTGGCCGGTCAGGGCGGCTGCCGCGTCGCCCCGGTCGCGCACGACCCGCACCTCGAGGCCGCGGTCGCGGAGGACCTCGACGAGCGCGCGGGTCCCGGAGGGACCGGCCGACTCGGGATCCAGTTCGTCGCGCTCGTTCCATTCGCCCGCGGCCGCGATCGCCGCGCCGATCCCGCCCACGATCAGCAGGACGACGGCGATCACGATCCACGTCGTCACCCGGCGCGCGCGGCGGGGAGAGTCGGGCGTCGCGGCCGCGTCGGGGGCTGCCTCGGCCACTGCGCTCACGCGGAGACCTCCGCCCGGACCGTCGGCCTCGCCGCGACGACCGCCGCGTCGGTCTCGGCGACCTGGCGATAGAGGTCGGCGCTACCGGGACGCCGCAGATAGCGGACGGCGTCGAAGGCGGTCGCCGCCTGCTCGAGCTCGTCGCCGAGGTCGGGGAACACCCGTGCGGCCGCGCGGGCGAAGGCGTGGACCGTCGCTCCCGGGGGCGTGTCCACGACGCCGCGCTCGAAGCACCCGCGGGCGAGTGCGCGGAAGTGCAGCACGATCGCCGCGTCCCAGTCGGCGTTCCGGGCGTGGGATGCCGCGGCCGACCGCAGCTCGGCGGCCGAGCGTCCTTCCGCCTCGCCGAAGAGCGTGGGGGACTGCCCACGGGCGCGTCGAGAGGAGCGTGGCACGCCCCAGATCGCGAAGGCCACCGCGATGAGGGCGATCACCACGATCGCCGCGACGACGGCCACGGCCGAGCCCCACTCGCCCGACAGCTCGGTGGAGAAGAGTCGCTGGAAGAACTCGGAGACCGCCTGGGCGATGCGGTCGAACGGCGTCGGCTCGGCGATGTCGTAGACCGGGTCGGAGAGCTCCTGCTCCGCCCAGCGCCGCGCCTCCTCACCGTCCGGAGTCACCGGGCCGGCGTCGGCGGCGCGGCGCATCGCGACGGACGTCGCCACGGCGCCGAGCGCGACGGCGCTCAAGCCCACGGGGACTCTCGGTCGGCGCCGTCGGCCGGAGCGCCCGGAGCGGTCCACGCGGTCGGCGCAGGGGCGGGGGGCTCGTCGGCCGGGGCGGGCTGTGCCTGCGCCGGAGCGGGCTGGGCATCCGCCGGGCGTGCGTACGGGGGCACGAGGGGCGGCTGTGTCGGGAGCGGCGCCTGCGGCGGCTGACCGTACGCGCCGGCGGGCTGGCCGTACGCCGGCGGCGCGCCGTACGCCGCGGGCGGCTGACCGTAGACCGGGGGATAGCCGGCGGGCGCGGCGTACACGGGCTGCAGGACGCGGGGCGCAATCGCCCGCCCGATGTGCTCGCGGTACGGGTCGGGGAGCGCGGCGGCGCCGGCATCCCGTCGCTCCACGTAGGCGAGCAGATCGAGGTCGAGGCCCTCGTGTCTCATGCGGCAGTCGATGTAGATGATCGCGGTCGCCGTCGACTGCACGACGACGGCCACCGACTGCAGCAGGAGCGTGACCGCCTGGGTGAGCAGGAGCGCGACGATCATGGCGATGATCGCGGACGGCTCGGGATCGCCGGTGGGGGCGATGACCGTGGTCAGCCCGGTGCTGAGGAAGCTGAACGGGATACTGACGATCTGGGCGACGAAGCCGAAGACGAGCGAGATCAGGATGATCACGCCGAACGCCGGCCAGAAGCGCCCCTTGGTCAGCCGCCACGACCGCGCGAGCGCCTGGCCGATGGTGGCGTGCTCGAGGATGATCGCCGACGGCGCGAGCAGCAGCTTGATCATCAGCCACAGGGTCAGCGGAATCGCGGCGAGGATGGCGAGCACGGCGAACAGGATCGCGAGGGGCCCCGCGGCGATGGCGATCCCGACGATCGCGGCGACCACGGCACCGACGACGACGATAGCGGCGAGGGTGAGTAGCAGGGTGTAGCCGATGAGCCGCCAGACCACGGGCTTGAGCTGGCGCCACAGCGCCGAGAGGCGCAGCTTCTCGGCCACGGCCGCATGGGCCACTTCGATCACGACGATGCCCTGGACGATGACGCCGATCGCGCCCGCAGCCAGCCCGAGGACCAGGCCGGCGATCAGGGTGATGGCGACGGACCCGGCCATCACGGCGTCGAACTCCTCCGTGCCGTATTGCAGCGTGTCGAGACGGGTGAACGACGCCCAGGCCACCGCCACGATGGCCGCCGTGACGATGAGGTAGGCGAGCGTCTGCACGATCAGCGCGAAGCCGAGGAGCACCCGTGGGTTCTGGCGCAGCGCGGAGAAGGAGCGCCCGAGCATCGTGCCGAACGACAGTGGGTGCAGCGGGATGATGCCCGGTCGGGATGCCGGTGTCCAAGCCGGATAGGCGGTCACGGTCTTCCCCTCTGGATCGAGCTTCCGCACGGGCGGAGCGCCTTCGCTGGCTGCCCCTATCGTGTCATATCCGCTGGGGCCTCCCGCGGCCCCCCGGTCGGACGCTCGGCGGCGTCACGGCCGGTCTTCGGCCTGTCCTCAGGCGGGGTCGACTACTCTGTGGGGAGCGCAGGGGGACGGCGCCGTCCGTGCCGTGCCCCGCGTGCCCAAGAAGAAGGACGAACCCGCGCGATGACTTCACGCATCCTGGTGGTCGACGACGACACCGCTCTCGCCGAGATGATCGGCATCGTGCTGCGCACCGAGGGGTTCGACACGGCGTTCTGCGCGGACGGCGCGAAGGCGGTCGACGCCTGGCGCACCGAGCGCCCCGACCTGATCCTCCTGGACCTCATGCTGCCGGGCATGGACGGCATCGAGATCTGCACCCGCGTGCGCGCCGAGTCCGGCGTCCCGATCATCATGCTGACCGCCCGCACCGACACCGCCGACGTCGTGAAGGGCCTCGAGTCGGGCGCTGACGACTACATCGTCAAGCCCTTCAATCCGAAGGAGCTCGTCGCGCGGATCAAGACCCGGCTGCGCCCGGCGAGCCAGCCCGCCAACGACCACCTCCGCATCGGCGACCTGACGGTGGATGTGGCCGCGCACGAGGTCCGTCGCGGTGACACCCCGATCGCCCTCACTCCGCTCGAGTTCGAGCTGCTCGTCGCGCTCGCCTCGAAGCCGCAGCAGGTGTTCTCCCGCGAGATGCTCCTCGAGCAGGTGTGGGGCTACCACTACAAGGCCGACACGCGCCTCGTGAACGTCCACGTCCAGCGTCTGCGCGCGAAGGTCGAGCTCGATCCCGACAACCCGAAGATCGTGACCACGGTGCGCGGCGTGGGCTACCGCGCCGGCGCCGTCGTCTGAGGCGCCGATGACGGCCCCGATCACGGGGGTGACGGCCACCCGGACGCCGCTCGCGGGATGGCGCGACTGGCGCGCCTGGCCCGGGAACATCGTCGCGCTGTGGCGTCGCTCACTGCGCTTCCGGACCCTGCTGGTCACGTTCGGCCTGACCGCCCTCGCCGTCATCGTGGCGTGCGTCTGGATGGCGCTCGCCATCCAGAACGACCTCTTCGTCTCGCGCAAGGACCAGGTGCTCGACGACGCCCTGCGCGGCGCGACGGCCGCCCAGCGCACGCTCGACAGCGCAACGGCGCAGAGCGACAGCGTCCAGCTGCAGAACGTGATGATCCTCGCGCAGGGCACCCTCGCGGCCCAGTCCTCGAGCGACATGCGCGCGGCGTTCCGGATCGGCCCGCCGGCGCCCGCCGCGCCGCAGGACTTCACGAGCAACCTGCGCTTCGAGGACTCCATCAGCGAGTCGCTGCGCGAGGCGGTGCGCGCGAGCGCCGACCGGCAGGTCTGGCAGTCCTTCGCGATGCCGACCGACGACGGCAGCACGGTTCCCGGCATCGTCGTCGGCCAGCAGCTCACGGTTCCGGGGGTGGCCCCGTACGAGCTGTACCTCGCGTACGACCTCGAGAACGCCCCGCAGACGCTGGGGTTCGTCCAGGGCACGCTCTGGATCGTCGGCATCGGCCTGGTGCTGCTGATCAGCGGCATCGCCTGGTTCGTGCTGCGCTCCGTGACGACGCCGATCGGCGAGGCCGCCGACACCAGCGCCAAGCTCGCCGCCGGCGAGCTCGGCGTGCGCCTGCCGGTGCGCGGCGAGGACGAGCTGGCGACCCTCGGACGCTCGTTCAACGCCATGGCGGACAGCATCGAGTCGCAGATCAAGGAGCTCGCCGACCTCTCGCTCGTCCAGCAGCGGTTCGTCTCCGACGTGTCGCACGAGCTGCGCACGCCGCTGACGACCATCCGTCTGGCCGCCGACATGATCAACGACCAGCGTGCGGACTTCGACCCCGCCACCGCCCGAGCCGCCGAACTGCTGAACAACCAGGTGCAGCGGTTCGAGACGCTCCTGACCGACCTGCTCGAGATCAGCCGCTACGACGCCGGATCGGTCCAGCTCGAACTCGAGGCGACGAGCCTCGCCCACCTCGCGGAGGACGTGATCACCTCGATGGAGCAGCTCGCCGAGCAGCATGGCAGCGACGTGCGCCTCGTGGCGCCCGGCGGTTACTCGCCGGTCGACATGGATCCCCGCCGCGTGCGACGCGTCGTGCGCAACCTGCTCGGCAACGCGATCGAGCACGGCGAGGGCCGGCCCATCGTCGTCACCGTCGACAGCAACCAGCAGGCCGTCGCCATCGGGGTGCGCGACTACGGCCTCGGCATGAAGCCCGACGAGGTCGAGCGCGTGTTCGACCGGTTCTGGCGGGCCGACCCCTCGCGCACGCGCACGATCGGCGGCACCGGGCTCGGCCTCTCGATCGCGCTCGGCGACGCGCGTCTGCACGGCGGCGCGCTCGCCGTGTGGTCGGAGCTCGGGCGCGGCACGAACTTCGTCCTCACGCTGCCCCGCAGCGGTGGCCCGCTCGTCGGCCCCTCGCCGATCCCGCTCGATCCGGGCGACGACTCGATCGGCGCGGTCGACCTGGGGCTCACCCAGCCGATCCAGATCGCGCAGCCCGACGTCGTGGATGCTCGGGATGCCGCGCCCCGGGGTGGTGCGTCATGACCCGTCGCCGCAGCATCCCGATCCTGCTCATCGCCATGCTCGCCGTGGTGCTCACCGCATGTGCGGGGCTGCCGACGAGCGGACGGATCAACTACGGACTCGGCACGGCGGACGCGCCCGACGACGAGGAGATCTCGTTCCTCCTGCCGGACAGCCCTCAGCCCGGCGCATCGCCGGTGCAGATCGTGGAGGGATTCATGCGCGCGGGCTCCGGCCCGGGTCTCGGCGCGAACTGGGACCGCGCGCGCGAGTTCCTGACCGAGGACTTCGCGGCCGAATGGCGCCCGGAGGCCGGCGTGACGGTCGACGTCCTCGGGGACCGTTTCCCGACCGAGAACACCGAGGGCAACGTCGAGGTCGCGATCAGCGCCGTCGCGACGGTCGACGACATCGGCACCTATGAGCGAGCCGCCGTCGGCGAGCGACTGCTCGGATTCGAGCTCGTGCAGGTCGACGGGGAGTGGCGCATCAGCTTCGCCCCCGACGGCGTCGTGCTCGACGAGAACGTCTTCCCGCGGGTGTTCCACCGGTACGCGGTCATGTACTTCGACCCCTCGTGGCAGTACCTCGTGCCCGATTCACGCTGGTTCCCCACCACCAACTCGGCCGGACGCGTTGCACAGGCGCTCGTCGACGGTCCGCCGAGCGCTTGGCTCGCCGAGTCCGTCGCGTCGGCCTTCCCCGAGAGCGTCGAGGTCCTCCCTTCGGTGCCGGTGACAGGCAGCGTCGCCGAGGTCGACCTCAACGAGGCCGCGCTGTCGGCGGATCCCGAGACCCTCGACCGCATGTACACGCAGCTGCTCGCGAGCCTGCGCACGACGAACGTCACCGACGTCGAGCTCACCGTGGAGTCGGTGCCGATCGACGTCGAGGCGATCGACGTCCGCTCCACGCGCGTGCCGGGAGCTCCCCTCGTGCTCACCGCCGAGGGCTTCGGGTTCATCACCGGGGGCGACACCCTCGACCCCGTGCCCGGCATCTCGCCCCTCGTCGAGCAGTTCGCCCCCGTCGCGGTGCAGCTCGCGCCCGATCGCCGGGCGGCCGCCGCGCGTCTCGAGACGGGCGAGGTGATGCGATTCCGTGAGGACGAGACATATGAGGTCCTCGACTCGCGGCCGGGGCTGGTCGATCCGTCGATCGACCCGTTCGGCATGATCTGGAGCGTCCCGCGGGACGAGCTCGCCGCGCTGCGCGTCTTCCTGCCCGACGGCACGGCCGTCGACGTCACGGACTCATGGTCCGGAGCGACCTCGATCACGGCGATGGCGGTGTCGCGCGACGGCACCCGGGCCGCCGCGATCGTCTCGGCGGGGGGCCGCAGCGCCCTGTGGGTGGCCGGGATCGTGCGCGACCCCGACGACCAGGTGCCCATCCGCCTCGGCGATCCCGTGCAGCTCGCCGAACTGTCGGGCGGCATAGGCCTCGCCTGGCTCGACGACGAGTCGGTGGGCGTGCTCTCCGGCGATGCCGAGGGGTCCTCGATCCTCGAGCAGGTGGTGGGCGGCACGGGCTCGACGAGCTCGGCATCCGCAGGGATGGCGTCCATCGCGGGCGGCACGTCCCTCTCGAGCGCGCGCCTGCGCGCGACCGACGGAGCCCTCTACGTCAAGCGCGGAACGGGATGGCAGCCGACGGCCTCGGATGTGCTCCTGCTCGCGACCCAGCAGGGCGCGCCCGAGTAGCGTCTCCTCCCCAGCCGCGCTCCCGCGCGCGATGATCTCCGACGCGCGGGCACAGCGGCTGCGGCATCCGGCGGCCCCGCCACACTCGAGGGCATGACCTCGCACCGACCCGCTCGCTCGGTCGTGAGCGCGGCGCTCGCCGACGCGCTCGCGCTGCTCCTCCCCGTGGTGTGCGCCGGGTGCGGTGCACCCGACGCCGACCTGTGCGAGGCGTGCAGCGATGCGCTGACGCCGCGGACCGACACGCGCCGGGTCGACGCGGCCGGCGGCCCGATCGCGGTGTGCAGCGGACTCCGCTTCGAGGGCGTGACGGCGCGGGTCGTGCGGGCGATCAAGGAGGAGGGCCGCACGCCGCTGGCCAGAGCGCTCGCGCCCGCGCTCGCGGCCGCCGTGGCGGAACTCGCCGGCCCGGGCGCCGTGCTCGTGCCCATGCCGACCTCCCGTGCGTCGTTCCGTCGCCGCGGCTACCGGGTGCCCGACCTGGTGGCGCGGCGTGCGGGTCTGCCCCTCACGCGGCTGCTGCGTCCGGTCCGCCGCACCGCCGACCAGCGCGGTCTCGACCGCGATCAGCGCCGGGCGAACGTCGCGCACAGTCTGTCGTCGCGGGATGCCGCGGGCCTCGCGGTCATCGTGATCGACGACGTCGTCACCACCGGAGTCAGCCTCGCGGAGGCCGTCCGTGCGCTCCGCGAGGCGGGTGCCGACGTCATCGGGGCCGCGACCATCGCTGCCACGCCGCGCCGGGCCAGCGGCGAGGAGCAGGCGTGGGTCGCATTCCAAACTCACAGGTGACAGGTGCCTCCCGCGGGGCTAGCGTGGGGGAGACAAGGCGACTGATGGTCCGCCCTTGGCCGGGAGGACCGGAACAAGGAGGTCAGGGATGGAAACCAGCATCGTCGGCGTGGGAGTGGGAGTGACAGATCGCTTTCGCTCGGTCGTCGAAGACAAGGCTGCCCGCATCGAACACCTCGCTCCGCGCGCTCAGCGCGTGGACGTCAAGGTCACTCACCGCGCGTATCACAACGGACGCGTGGAGGACGACACCGTCGAACTGACGCTCACCGGAAAGGGCCCGATCGTCCGGGCCGAGGCCACTGACGGTGACAAGTTCACTGCGCTCGATCTCGCGGTCGACAAGCTGTGCGAGCAGCTGCGACGCGCGAAGGACAAGCGCGTGGACGCCCGCAACCACCCGCGGGGCGCCAAACTCGACAAGGGCAGCGGCGCCATCCAGGGGATCGATGTGCAGCCGGCATCGGCCGACGTGCTCCGCGCCGTCGCGACCGGCGAGATCCCGATCGTCACCGGCAATGAAGAGGAGGAGGGCTACACGCCCGTCGTCATCCGCACGAAGGAGTTCGAGCCGGAATGGATGTCGGTGGAGGAGGCGGTCGACCGGATGGAACTGGTCGGCCACGACTTCTTCCTGTTCGTCGACGCCCGCACCGACCACCCCAGCGTGGTGTACCGCCGCAAGGGCTGGGACTACGGCGTGATCTCGCTCACGACGCAGGCCGCCCCCGAGGCGGTCGCCTCCTAGGGGCTCCCGCGCGCTGAACGAGCGAATGCCCCGGCCGGAAGGCCGGGGCATTCGCCTGTCGTCGACGAGTCAGTCGATGAAGCCGTCGAGGATGCTGCCGATCACGAGACCGCCGAGGATGCCGCCCATGAGGTCGCCGCCGCCGCGGCGGCCGCCGCCCCAGCCCTGCTGCTGCGGACCGCCCCATTGATCGGGACCGCCCTGCGGGCGCGAGGCGTCGATGTCGCGCTGCGCGAGCTGCAGCGCCTCGCCTGCCAGGAACGCCACGCGGCGCGACATCGCCATGGCCTGCTCGCGGTGATCCTCGTCGATGGTGGTCGCAGCGGAGGCCGACATGCCGAGGTAGCGGTCGAGGTCGATCCGGATGCGCTCGGCCTCGGCCAGGCGTGTGCGCGCGTCGGCGCCGATCCACCCGCGGTGCCCGGCGATGACGTCGCGGGCGACCGCGAGCTGCCGGTCGCCGTCGTCGATCGAGTGCCGCACGTGCTCGAAGGCGGGAATCGGTCGCGCGGCGCGCTCGCGCGCCTTCGCGATGGCCTCGTCGAGGCCGGCGTTCGCCTCGCGCAGGCGCGAGAGCAGGCTGAACGGGTTGGTGTTGACGCCGGCGGCCGGCAGCGACGCCAGGGCGTCCTGGAGCTTGGAGATCGCGGCGCTCACGGCCGGGCTGTGCGGCTCCCTGAGCGCGACCACGATGTCGTCGCGCGAGTCTTCGACGATCGCGGACAGCGTCGACTCCGCACGCAGGGCCTCCACTTCGAAGGTCTCGACCGCGTCGATGAGTGTCGCCGCTCGGCGCGCGGCTTCGGTGCAGGCCTCGAGGGCGAGATTCGCCTGCTCGCGCTGACCGGCCTCACGGCGGCGCTCGGCGATCCCGGCGCTGTGCTCGGCGAATCCGATCAGCTGCTCGGCCTCGGCGGGATTGGCCTCGACCTGGGCGAGCGCCTCCGCCGAATAGCGCGCGGCCAGGCGCTGGACCGTCTCGCGCGCCTGGGGGAGCCGGGCACGCAGGCGCTCGGCATCCGCTCGCACTCCCGCGATGATCTCGGGAGCCCGGCGCGCCCGCTCGATCGGCGCCGCGAGCGCCGAAGTGCGGTCGTCGAGCAGGTCTTCGGCCCACTCGCACAGCTGGACGATGCGCGCGTTTCGGGTGCGCAGCTCTTCCGGGGTGTCGGGGATCTCGTCGTGGTTCAGCTGGTGCAGGTGGAAAGCCTCGGACATATGGGTGCGCACCGACTCGAGGGCGTCGCGGAGCTCTCGGGTGGGTTCCGCGCCCAACTCGGCTTCGGCGAAGGCGAGTTCGTCGGTGGTCACCCGGATGCGCTCATCGGCCGAGACGAGTGCAGAGCGGGCGCGGCGTGCCAGATCGGCGTCCTGCGCCTCGAGCTCTTCGTTCTCACGTTTGCGTTTGCCCCAGAATCCGGCCATGCCTTCGATCCTATGGGCGGTGACGGGGAGCAGGCTGAGCGTCGGGGTCGCCTGTGGACGCCGGCTGCCGACCGCCGCCGCCGCGACGCGCGGACCCGCCGTCAGTCGCGGTGACGGGGCTTGCGTGCGGGGCGGTCGTCGTCGTCGCGGCGTCGGCCGGGACCGCCGGTGTCGAGCCGCAGCTCGATGAGCCGGCCCGAGATGCGCGTGTCGGTCAGTCGCTCCAGCGTTCCGCGCGGCAGATCGGCGGGCAGCTCGACGAGCGAGAAGTCCGGGCGGATCTGGATCGCGCCGAAATCGTCACGGCGCAGGCCGCCCTCGTTCGCGAGGGCGCCGACGATCTGGCGCGGCTCGACGCGGTGACGCTTGCCGACGGCGATGCGGTACGTCGCCATCCCCTCGCGCGGCGCGCGCTGGCGGCGCTCAGGCCGGTCACCGCGATCGTCGCGGTCGAACCGACCGCCGCTCGCGCGGTCGTCGCGGGTGCGCGGCTCGTAGCGGGGACGCTCGGGCTCCGGCTCGAGGAGGAGCGGCGACTCACCCTGTGCCACGACAGCGAGCGCGGCGGCGACGTCGACCTCGGGCACGTCGTGGTTGCGCACGTAGTGGGCGACGATGTCACGGAAGCGGTCGATGCGCTGGGACTCGGCGAGCGCGGCGGTGATGCGGTCGTCGAAGCGCGAGAGGCGCGTGACGTTGACCTCGTCGACGCTGGGCAGCTGCATCTCGGTGAGCTCCTGGCGGGTCGCGCGCTCGATGGCGCGCACGAGCCCGCGCTCGCGCGGGGTCACGAAGCTGATCGCGTCGCCGGTGCGGCCGGCACGGCCCGTGCGGCCGATGCGGTGCACGTACGACTCGGTGTCGGTCGGGATGTCGAAGTTCACCACGTGCGAGATGCGCTCGACGTCGAGGCCTCGGGCCGCGACATCCGTCGCCACCAGGATGTCGAGCTTGCCCGATTTGAGCTGATTGACGGTGCGCTCGCGCTGCACCTGCGCGACGTCGCCGTTGATTGCGGCGGCGGAATACCCGCGGGCGCGCAGCTTCTCGGCGATCTCCTCGGTGACGCTCTTGGTGCGGCCGAAGACGATCATGCCGTCGAAGTTCTCGACCTCGAGGATGCGCGTGAGCGCGTCCATCTTCTGCTGGAACGACACGATGAGGTACCGCTGCGTGATCGTCGCCGAGGTCGTGGTCTTGGTCTTGACCGTGATCTCTTCGGGATCGTGGAGGTACTGCTGCGACATGCGGCGGATCGTCGCCGGCATGGTCGCCGAGAAGAGGGCGACCTGCTTCGTGTCGGGGGTCTCCGCGAGGATCGTCTCGACGTCCTCGGCGAAGCCCATCTTGAGCATCTCGTCGGCCTCGTCGAGCACCAGGTACGTCAGCTCCGACAGGTCGAGGGTGCCCTTGTCGAGGTGGTCCATGATGCGGCCGGGCGTTCCGACGACGATGTGCACGCCGCGACGCAGCGCCGACAGCTGCACGCCGTAGCCCTGACCGCCGTAGACGGGAAGGACGTGCACGCCCTTCAGGTGCGACGCGTACTTCTCGAACGCCTCGCAGACCTGCAGCGCCAGCTCGCGGGTCGGGGCGAGCACGAGCGCCTGCGGCTTCTTCTGCGACAGGTCGAGGCGGTCGATGATGGGCAGCGCGAAGGCGGCCGTCTTGCCGGTTCCGGTCTGCGCCAGCCCGACCACGTCGCGCCCGGCGATGAGCGGAGGGATCGTGGCCGCCTGGATGGCGGAGGGGGTCTCGTAGCCGACATCGCGCAGCGCCTTGAGCACTGCGTCACCCAATCCGAGATCGGAGAACGTCATCGCTGCGGGCTCTGCGGGAGCCTCGGCCACGATCGTGGAGTCGCTTTCGGTCACGCTTCAGGGTAGTCCGTGCCGCCTGTGAGGCGACAGGATGCCGCGGCCGCGGCATCCGCTTTCCTTCCCGTGAGCGACCGCGGCTCCGGTCAGCGGGGGCGGACCGACTGCGCGGCGAGCTCGGTGATGTCTATCGGCTGCGTCGGGGGCAGGTGGATGGCGGCGGGGTCGATCGCGGGCACAGCGGGGGTCATGACACGTCCTCTCCAGCGGGGTTCACCTGTAGGTGTCGGGCTGGGGGCGGTTCGTCTCACTTCTCAGGCGACGGATGCCTCGACCCTCGCTGGACGGCCGCGCTTGGGTCGCTCGGTGGAGAGGCCGAGCGCCATCCCATGATCGGGATGCCGGGCGAGGCGCTGCTCGGTGTGGTCCAGCCAGCGCAGTTCGGCCTCGGCCGCGCAGACCATCGAGTCGACGACGAGCGACCAGGCGAGCTCCTCGGGGCCGTCGGCCTTCGCGCCGGCGTACTCCGCGCGGTTCAGCGACTCGAGCTGGCCGAGGGAGGCGCGGCGCTGCGCCTGGATGATCTCCGCCACGTCGACCCCCGGCAGGGTGGCCGCGACGGCGAGCTTGATCGCGAGCTCGTCGCGCGTTCCCTGCGAACGTGCGACGGGGGCGCCCAGCCACTGGCGGACGACGGCGGCTCCGGCATCCGTGATCTGCCAGTACACATGGCCGTGCTCGTCGATCTCGCCCTTCGCCACGAGGCCGTCGCGCTCGAGGCGGTCCAGCGTGTTGTAGATCTGGCCGACGTTGAGCGGCCACGTCGAGCCGGTGCGGCGGTCGAACTCGGCGCGCAGCTGGTAGCCGTAGCACGGCCCCTGGTCGAGGATGGCCAAGAGGCTCTGCCGGACCGACATGGTTCTCCGTTCGATTGTGCATACCCCGTATCTGGTTGCCGAGTATATGCATACCGGGCATCGATTCGACGGCCGCCGTGCACACCCAGCGCACACCAAGGTCACGGGTGGATAACATAGGCAGGTATGTCTGGGGCCATGCGCCCCGGCGGCACCGGCGCCGTTCGCGCCACCCGACAGATGGAGACACTCCGTGGCAAACCCCCTCGAGAAACTGCTTCGCGCCGGCGAGGGTCGCATCCTCCGGCGGCTGCAGCAGGTCGTCAAGGCGGTCAACGCCCTCGAAGAGGACTACGCGCACCTCACCGACGAGGAGCTGCGGGGCGAGACCGTCGAGCTCCGCGCCCGCTTCGAAGCCGGCGAGACGCTCGACCAGCTCATGCCCGAGGCGTTCGCCGCCGTCCGCGAGGCCGCGAAGCGCACGCTGGGCCAGCGCGCGTACGACGTGCAGATCATGGGCGGCGCCGCGCTCCACCTCGGCAACATCGCCGAGATGAAGACCGGTGAGGGCAAGACGCTCACCGGTGCGTTCCCCGTCTACCTCAACGCGATCGCCGGCAAGGGCGTGCACGTCGTCACGGTCAACGACTACCTCGCGTCGTACCAGGCAGAGCTCATGGGCCGCATCTATCGCGCGCTCGGAATGACGACGGGCATCATCGTCGCGGGCCAGGTGCCCGAGGTCCGGCGCGAGCAGTACAACGCCGACATCACCTACGGCACGAACAACGAGTTCGGGTTCGACTACCTGCGCGACAACATGGCGTGGCGAAAGGAGGACCTCGTCCAGCGGGGCCACTTCTACGCGATCGTCGACGAGGTCGACTCGATCCTCATCGACGAGGCGCGCACGCCGCTCATCATCTCGGGTCCGTCCTCGGGCGAGGCCAACCGGTGGTTCGTCGAGTTCGCCAAGATCGCGAAGACCCTCGAGGTCGGCGTCGACTACGAGGTCGACGAGAAGAAGCGCACCATCGGCGTGCTCGAGCCCGGCATCGAGAAGGTCGAGGACTACCTCGGCATCGACAACCTCTATGAGTCGGCGAATACGCCGCTCATCTCGTTCCTCAACAACTCGATCAAGGCGCTCGCGCTGTTCAAGCGCGACACCGACTACGTCGTGATGAACGACGAGGTCATGATCGTCGACGAGCACACCGGCCGCATCCTGGTCGGCCGTCGGTACAACGAGGGCATCCACCAGGCGATCGAGGCCAAGGAGGCCGTTCCGGTCAAGGCCGAGAACCAGACGCTCGCCACTGTCACGCTGCAGAACTACTTCCGCCTGTACGACAAGCTCGCCGGCATGACCGGTACCGCCGAGACCGAGGCGGCCGAGTTCATGTCGACGTACCAGCTCGGCGTCGTGCCGATCCCGACGAACAAGCCGATGATCCGCAAGGACCAGTCCGACCTCGTCTACAAGAACGAGCAGGCCAAGTTCGCGCAGGTGGTCGAAGACATCGCGCAGCGCAACGCGGTCGGCCAGCCGGTGCTCGTCGGCACGGTGAGCGTCGAGAAGAGCGAGTACCTGTCGCGCCTGCTCGCCAAGAAGGGCATCAAGCACGAGGTCCTCAACGCGAAGAACCACGCACGCGAGGCCGAGATCGTCGCCCGCGCGGGCCGTGTGGGCGCCGTCACCGTCGCAACGAACATGGCCGGTCGAGGCACCGACATCATGCTCGGCGGCAACGCCGAGTTCCTCGCCGTGCAGGAGATGAAGGCGAAGGGCCTCGACCCGGTCGAGACGCCCGACGAGTACGAGGCCGAGTGGGACGCTGTTTACGACATGATGCGCGAGCGCGTCGCCGAGGAGAGCACCCAGGTCGTCGAGGCCGGCGGACTCTACGTGCTCGGCACCGAGCGCCACGAGTCGCGTCGCATCGACAACCAGCTGCGCGGCCGCTCCGGCCGACAGGGTGACCCGGGTGAGAGCCGCTTCTACCTCTCGCTGACCGACGACCTCATGCGACTCTTCCAGTCGGGCGCAGCCGAGGCCATCCTCGCCCGCACGAACTTCCCCGACGACGTGGCGATCGAGTCCGGCATGGTCTCCCGCGCCATCAAGTCGGCGCAGAGCCAGGTCGAGGCCCGCAACGCCGAGATCCGCAAGAACGTCCTCAAGTACGACGACGTCCTCAACCGGCAGCGCGAGGCGATCTACTCCGACCGCCGCCACATCCTCCAGGGCGACGACATCGCCGACCGCGTGCAGCACTTCATCGAAGACGCCATCAACGCCGTCATCGACGACCACACCGGCTCGGGCCACAACGAGAGCTGGGACTTCGACGCCCTCTGGACCGAGCTCAAGACGCTCTACCCGGTCAGTGTGACGATCGATGAGGTCGTCGCCGAGGGGGCCGGCCGCAAGGGCGGCATCACGGCCGACGGGCTCAAGCGCGAGATCCTCTCCGACGCGCGGATCGCGTACGCGAAGCGCGAGGAGAGTCTCGGCACGGCCGCCACGCGCGAGCTCGAGCGCCGGGTCGTGCTGCAGGTCCTCGACCGCCGCTGGCGCGACCACCTCTATGAGATGGACTACCTCAAGGACGGCATCGGCCTGCGCGCCATGGCTCAGCGCGACCCGCTGATCGAGTACCAGCGCGAGGGCTACCAGATGTTCCAGTCGATGATGGGGCAGATCAAGGAGGAGTCGGTCGGCTACCTGTACAACCTCGAGGTCGAGGTCCGGCGCCAGGGCGAGGGCGAGGCCGAGGTCGACGCCAAGGGCCTCGGCGCGATCCCCGCGGCTCCGCAGGGCCTGGAGTACTCGGCGGCGAACGACGCCGGCGAGGTCGAGGTGCGCAACGACCGCGGTCAGGTGCAGCAGGCGGCGACGAACCGCGTCCGCCAGGCGGCTGCCGCCGCGTCGGCCGCGCAGGCCGCCGCACAGGCTCCGGCCGCCGCTCCCGCCGCCGAGCCGCAGCGCGGAGCCTTCGGACAGCGTACCGACGGCGGAGGACAGGCGCCGCAGCAGGCCCCGCTGAACCGCGCCCAGCGCCGCGCGGCCGAGCAGAACAAGAAGTGAGTCGGGCCGCGGCCGGGCCGCGGCATCCGCTCTCTCTTCCGGTTCTCTCCATTTCCTTCCCACGCTCTTCCTTCCCCGCTTTTCCACTTGCCCAGATCAGGTGATCTGGCGGACACAGGACGATCCCGCCCGTATCCTCCTGTCCACGCCAGATCACCTGTTCTCGTTCACGACGGTGGGCGCCGGCGGGCCACGTACGTGACCGGCCACGCGGCGTCGATTGGCCTTCGCCGGGCGCCGGTATCCTGATCCGATGAGTCCCCTCCGCCCGCTCGACCAGTCCAGCAAGCTCAAGGATGTGCTCTACGAGATCCGCGGGCAGGCACTGGTCGAGGCCGACCGGCTGGAGGACGAGGGCCATACGATCCTCAAGCTCAACACGGGCAACCCGGCGGTGTTCGGCTTCGAGGCACCGTTCCAGATCGTGCGCGACATGCTCGAGGCCGTTCCGCACGCGCACGGCTACAGCGACAGCCGCGGCATCGTGTCCGCCCGCCGCGCCGTCGTCTACCGCTACGAGCAGGACCCGACCTTCCCGCCCTTCGGCCCCGACGACGTCTACCTCGGCAACGGCGTGTCCGAGCTCATCACGATGGTGATGCAGGCGCTGCTCGACGAGGGCGACGAGGTGCTCATCCCGGCGCCCGACTACCCGCTGTGGACGGCCATGACGAGCCTGGGCGGCGGCACTCCGGTGCACTATCTCGCCGACGAGCAGAACGGCTGGCAGCCCGACCTCGACGACATCCGCGCGAAGGTGACGCCCCGCACCAAGGCGATCGTCGTGATCAACCCCAACAACCCGACCGGCGCGGTGTACTCGCGCGAGGTGCTCGAGGGCATCGCCGAGATCGCGCGCGAGAACTCGCTGCTCGTGCTGTCGGACGAGATCTACGACCGCATCCTGTTCGACGAGGCCGTGCACATCCCGATGGCATCGGTCGCGCCCGACCTGCTGGTGCTCACGTTCAACGGCCTGTCCAAGACCTACCGTGTCGCCGGATACCGCTCCGGGTGGCTCGTGATCACCGGGCCGAAGTCGCACGCCGCCGGCTTCCTCGAGGGGATCACCCTGCTGGCGTCGACGCGGCTGTGCCCGAACGTCCCCGCACAGCACGCGGTGCAGGCGGCGCTGTCGGGCGTGCAGTCGATCGACGCGCTGATCGCCCCCACGGGGCGGCTGCACGAGCAGCGCGATGCGGCGTGGGAAGGCCTCGAGGCGATCCCCGGCGTCACCTGCGTGCGGCCGCAGGGCGCGCTGTACGCGTTCCCGCGCCTCGATCCCGAGGTGTATGACATCCGCGACGACGGCAAGCTCGTCTACGACTTCCTCGTGGCCGAGCACGTGCTGCTCGTCCAGGGCACGGGCTTCAACTGGCCGACCCCCGATCACCTTCGCATCGTCACGCTGCCCGAGGCGCGCGTGCTGTCGGAAGCCATCGAGCGTCTCGGCAACTTCCTGTCGTCGTACAAGCAGTGAGGGAGCGGATGCCGCGGCATCCGTCAACCCCTCCCGCTGCGCCCGGCCACCGACGTAGCGTCGCACCATGGCCATCGAATTGAATCAGCCGGCCCTGCGTCACGCGCGTGCACTGGTCCGCGAGGGCAAAGTGGTGCGCGACGAGCGCGATGCATGGTCGGAGGCGGCGCCGACCGCGGACGAGGAGAACGCCTTCATCGAGAAGGAGGGGTGGACCGAGTACTCCCACTGGCACCTCGGCATCGACAAGAGCGAGGATCGCGAGACCAAGGGCGCCTACTCGTTCCCGTTCGGCGACTTCCGCAAGGTGCATCGGTCGGGCGTGATCTCGGGCGAGAGCCGCGCCGGCCAGTACGACCACGATGAGATCCGCGACGCTCTCAAGGCGCTCCTCGACCTGATCGACGAGGACGCCGAGCGCTGACGGCAGGGCCGGCCACGACGCTGTGACAGGCCCTGGCGTCAGTCTGGGGGGCGGGGCGAGCCGGCTCGCTACAGCAGCGCGAGGGATGTCGCGCGCCAGCGCCCGTCCATGCCCTCGAGGCGCAGCGCCACGGCGCGCGTGCGCGCGGGGCCCTGCACGATCACGACCGACTCGACGACGCCGTCGGCGGGCGTCGAGTGGTGCACCGAGAGGATCGCGTGAACCGGGCGCCTCGCAGGCACGCCGCGCGCGTTGCGGGCTCGGGCGGCGAGGTTCGATCGCGTGACGAGCTTTCGATACGGATCTTCGGTGAGCCAGCGTGCGAGCTGGTCGACTTCGCGCACGCCCGCGAGCACTTCGAGCACACCGCGTGTGATGTTGCGGAGGAACGGTTCGGGCTCGGGGAGAGCGGTGGACGGCGTCCGTTGCGGCGCGAAGAACTCGGAGAGCTCGACGGCGCCGCCGGGCGCGCGGAAGACGCGGGCTGAGCCCGCGGGCGTCATTGCCATGGGTGCCTATCTCGACAGGGGGGATGTCTTGCGGCCAGTAGAACACACGGTCGACTCACAACGAGAACCGAGAAGGGCCGCTGTGGATAACTTGTTAGCCACTCGTGATGTTTGGCCTACTCTCGCTGGGTGCGCTGGGACCGGTTCTTCGACGACCTCGAAGACCAGCTCGCCTCCGAGTGGGAGGCGGAGCGCGCCGCGCTCGACACCGAGGCCGAGCGGCTGCGGCTGTCGCGGGTGGCGCTGCACGAGCGGCTGGGTGAGCTGACGGGGAGGGATGCCGCGGCCGCGGTCGTCGTGATCGAGCTGTCCGACGGCACCGCGCAGCGCGCCACCGTGACCGGCGTCGGCGCAGACTGGGTCGCCCTGCGGCCGGTTGAGGGGCGCGGGGGTGCGGTCGTCGCGCCGTTCGCGGCCATCGTCGGTATCGGGATGCCGCATCACGACCTGCTGCGCAGCGCGCGACCGGCGGCACCGCGCTCGGCACTCGCCGAGCGGATGACGTTCGGCTTCGTCCTGCGCGACCTGGTCCGCCGCCGCGCGGGCGTGGTCGTCCATCTGTCCTCGGGCAGAGCGCTGACCGGCACGATCGATCGAGCCGGCGCCGATCACTTCGACCTCGCACTGCACGAGCCCGGAACGCCTCGACGCGCCGACGCGATCGCGGGACATCGCATCGTGCCGTTCGCCGCGGTCGCGTGGGTGCGGGTCGAGGGGAGCGCCCCGGCTCTGTGACCCGGGGCGGCCGGGTGGCACCGGGCGCGCCGGTGCCAAGGCGTGCGGGCGCCCGCCGCCCAGGCGTGCGGGCCGTCAGTCGGGGTGGCGGACGGAGCCCGTGCCCCACAGCTCGGGGAAGCTCGCGTTCTGCGCCTGCTGCCACAGCGCGGTGCGGCGGGCCTCCTCGGCCTGGTCGTCGAGGTAGGCGGCGACGCTCGCCTCCTCCACACGCCAGCGCGTGGGAGAGCCGACTCGCATGCCTCGCAGGCGACCGTCAAGGACGAGCGCCATGACCTCGTCGACCGACACGCCGAGTACCTCTCCCACCTGGGCGGGAGCGAGCAGACGCACGTCCGAAGTCGGGATTTCGGGCATGCCCCCATTATGGCCTCGCCCCGGAGCAGCGGGCTCGGGCGCCATGCGGCTGTGGATAAAGAAATCGGCCGATCGGCGGCCTGGGTGACGATGGGTGGATGACCGCCCTCGACGCCCCCCGCACCCCTCGCCGAGCCTTCTGGGGAGACGCCCGATTCCTCCTCGGCGTGCTGCTGATCGTCGCCTCCGTCGCCGGCGTGTGGTTCGTCGTCTCGGCTGCGAGACAGACCGCACCCGCGTTCGCGGCCGCCCGCACGATCGTCCCGGGTGAGGCCATCACGGCCGACGACCTGCGTGAAGTGGATGTCGCCCTCGGGTCGCTCGGCGTCTCATACCTGACGCCCGGTCAGCTCGACGGCGACGTCGTCGCCACCCGCACGATCGCCGAGGGCGAGCTCGTCCCGTCCGCCGCAGTGGGCGATGCGACGGGATCCCGCACGACCAACGTCGTGGTGCGCAGCGCCGTCGAGGTTCCGTCATCGGTCGACACCGGCTCCGTGGTCGAGGTGTGGGCGGCGCCGCTGGAGGAAGGAGGCGACTACGCCAAGCCACGCATCCTGGTCGCCGACGCGACGGTCGTCTCGGTCGTCCGCGACGACTCGATGATGGGAGGCGGCGCTTCGGCGGTGGAGCTCGTGATCCCGCGAGCGGATGTCGCGGCCGCGCTGGCCGCCATGGCCGACCAGTCGGCGCTCTCGGTCGTTCCGACGGCGGGCGCGGGCTCGTGAAGGTCGTCGTCGCAGTCGACGTGGGGCACGCGCTGGCCGACGGCCTGCGCCGCGAAGGGCTCGACATCGTGGCGGTGGTCGAGGCATCCGCTCTCTCGTTCGTCGCCGGTGACGGCCCGTCCGGCTCGGAGGGCGAGCGGGTGCTGCGGGCTGTCGCCGACGCCGATGCGGTGGTGCTCGAGGTCACGCGCGACACCGTGACCGCCTCGGTCGTCGCGCTGTGCGACCGCGCCTCGACGCGGATCGTGCCGCTGTGCGCCGACCCGGCGTCGGAGCGGCTGGCGGCGGCATTCGGGCTCGAGCGGGCGGTCGGTATCGACGTCGAGCCGTGGCGCCTGGCCGACGTGCTGGCGTCCACGCCTGCGCCGGCGGCCGCTCCGGAGGCGTCGGCGCCGTCCGCTCCTCGGGTGATCGTCGTGTGGGGTCCGGCGGGCGCACCGGGTCGCTCGACCGTGGCGATCGAGCTCGCCGTGGAGCTGGCACGCGGCGGCCGGCACGTCGGCCTCGTCGACGCCGATACGCACGCGCCGTCGATCGCGCTCGCCCTCGGACTGGCCGACGAGGGCCCCGGCTTCGCGGCGGCCTGTCGTCAGGCGGAGCTCGGAGGACTCGACGCGCGGGAGCTGTCCCGCGTGAGCACGCCCCTCGGTCGGTCGGGGGTGGACGTGCTGACCGGCATCAACCGGCCGTCCCGCTGGCCGGAGCTGAGTGAGCGGCGCGTCGAGGGCGCACTCGCGGTCTGCCGCGACTGGGCCGACTTCACCGTCGTCGACGTCTCCTCGTCGCTCGAGCGTGACGAGGAGATCATGAGCGACCTCGACGGTCCCCGTCGCAACGCCGCGACGCTGGGCGCACTGCGCTCGGCCGACCTGGTCGTGGCCGTGGCCGGTGCGGACCCGGTCGGGGTGTCGCGCTTCCTGCGTGCGCACTCCGAGCTGCGCGCCACGATAGGTGCGACGCCGATCGCGGTCCTGGCCAACCGGCTGCGTCCCGGTGCCCTCGGCATCGACGCCCGCGGTCAGGTCCGCCGCACCCTGGACCGCTTCGGCGGCATCGAGGACGTGTGGTTCCTGCCGCAGGACCCGAGGTCGGCCGACGCGGCGCTGCTCGCCGCCCGGCCGATCGCCGAGGTCTCGCCGAAGTCTCCGATGACGCTCGGGCTGCGCCGGTTCGTGGGCGAGGCTATCGTCGCGCCTCCCGCCGCGGAGCGCCCGGCACGGCGTCGTCGCGTCCCGTCGACGGAGCGTCTCGCGCGCGCCGTCTAGGCTGGGAGCGTGTCGACCCTCAGCGATCTCGTGTACGCCCAGGGCCGTTCGAGCGCGGAGGACGTCGAGTGGCTCCATCGTCTCGCCGGCGACGGACAGCTCCTCGCCGATCTGGCCTTCGCGGACATCGTGCTGTGGGTCCCGACATCCGATGACTCCTTCGTCGCTGTGGCGCACACCCGCCCCAGCGGCGCGGCCACGCTCTTCTACCGCGACATCGTCGGCGACCGCGTGCGTCCGCAGTGGCGGACGCAGGTGCGCGACGCCTTCGCGACCGGGCGCATCGTCGACTCCGCCTCACCCGACTGGTTCGAGGAGACCCCGACGCGTGTGCGCGCCGTCCCGGTCGTGCGGTCGGGCGCGGCTGAGGGCCTGCAGACGGTCGGCGTACTGACGCGTCACACCAACCTCGGCGAGGCGCGCACGCCGTCGCGTCAGCAGATCACGTTCAACGACTGCGCCGACGAGCTGTTCGGAATGGTGGCGACGGGGGACTTCCCCGACATGAACGCGCCGACCTCGCCGCGCCGCGGAGCGCCCCGAGCCTCGGACGGGCTCGTGCGCCTGGACGTCGACGGCATGACGACGTTCGCGAGCCCCAACGCGCTCTCGGCGTTCAACCGGCTCGGATTCGACGACGAGCTCGAGGGCGAGTCGCTCGTCGAGGTCGTGACGCGCATCCTGCCCGGCAAGCGCCAGTTCGACGAGTCACTCCCCGTCGTGGTGGCCGGCCGCGCGCCGTGGCGCTCGGACATCGAGGCGCGCGGCGTCACGGTGTCGCTGCGCACGATCCCGCTCCGAGATCACGGCAAGCGCATCGGCGCGATCGTGCTCTGCCGCGACGTCACCGAGATCCGCCACCAGGAGCAGGAGCTCATCACCAAGGATGCGACGATCCGCGAGATCCACCACCGCGTCAAGAACAACCTGCAGACGGTCGCATCGCTACTGCGCATCCAGGCGCGCCGCTCCCACAGCGAAGAGGCGCGCGAGGCGCTGACGCAGGCCATGCGCCGCGTGTCGGCGATCGCCGTGGTGCACGACACGCTGTCCGAGGGGCTGGCGCAGAACGTCGACTTCGACGAGGTGTTCGACCGCGTGCTGAAGCTCGTCGCCGAGGTGGCAGCCGCCCCCAACACGCGCGCGAAAACCCACTCGACGGGGCGCTTCGGCACGCTGCCGAGTGAATACGCGACGCCGCTCGCGCTCGCCCTGACCGAGCTCGTCACGAACGCCGTCGAGCACGGGCTCGCCGGTCAGGAGGGCGACGTCGAGATCATCGCCGAGCGCACCGACGAGCACCTCGAGGTGCGCGTGCGCGACACCGGCTCCGGTCTGCCCGAGGGGCAGGTGGGTCGCGGCCTCGGCACGCAGATCGTCCGCACGCTCATCCAGGGCGAGCTGGGCGGCACGATCGACTGGCACACCATCATGGGCAGCGGCACCGAGGTCACGATCGAGATCCCGCTGCGCTACATCGAGCGCTCGCGCGACTGAGCGACCCGGCGCTCGGCGCCAGCGTGTCTCACTTGCGGCGGCTTGCGCGGTCGTCGCCCACAGTTTGTGCGACACAGCGCAGCGCCGCGTCGCACTCGGTGTGGGTGATGGATGCCGCGACCCGCCGTTTGTGAGACACGGCGTGTACGCCAGCTGCAGGCCCGCCGCCAGGACCCGGCCCGGGTCAGGAAGCGCGGCGGGCGCGGGCGGCGCGGCGCTTGAGGGCGCGGCGCTCGTCTTCGGAGAGCCCGCCCCAGACGCCGGAATCCTGTCCGGTCTCGAGGGCGTACTGGAGGCAGATCTCGGTCACGGTGCAGCGTGCACAGACCGACTTGGCCTTCTCGATCTGATCGACGGCCGGTCCGGTGTTCCCCACGGGGAAGAACAGCTCGGGGTCGACGGTCAGGCAGGCGGCCTTGTCGCGCCAGTCCATTATGGTGCTCCTTGATACGAGAGGGTCTTGAAAATGAGGACACCGAATTCGGGTCCGGTACCCTGTGGGATGTGCGAGCAATCGCCCGCCCCACTTCGCTGTGGGAGCACACGGCTTCACCAATCGTCCCATAGCGGTTTACCTGAATCAAGGGATCCGGGGCAGGATTCTGTGCAGCTTGCTGAGTATTCCCTTTGCGACATAGAGAGTTCGCACAATCCGCGGGCCCGTCACTGGAGAAATCGTTAGGTATGCGAACAAACACGCTGGGACGCACCGCCGCCGTGCTCGTCGCACTGGGGGGGCTGGGCCTGGTCGCGCTGACCGTGTGGCAGATCGTCGCCGTCGTCGCGGGCGACACCGCGTCGATCGAGAGCGCGCTGGCGCTCATCGTGCTGTCGGCCGTGGGCGCCGCGATCGTCCTGGCCTTCGCCGTCGGGATCTGGCGCGATCAGTCGTGGGGCCGCTCGGGTGCGATCGTCGCCCAGCTGCTGGTCCTGGCCGTCGCGCTGGGGGCGGCGACGGGCTCCTACGCCGAGCCGATCGTCGCGCTGCTGATCGCCACGCCCGCTGTGGTGGTGCTCGTGCTCCTCATCCTCGCCGTGCGCGAGGCGGGGAAGCGCGCTCGGACAGAGCCCAGCGCTGAGTGAGCCAGGCCCGACGGGCGGCCGTCGGAGGCGGCATCCGCTGATCTGAACAGCCGCCGGGAAGAGCTCGCCCTACGCAGCGTCGAGTCCGACGAGCTTGCGGACGCGCGCCACGTGGCCGGTCGCCTTGACGTTGTAGAGCGCGTGCTCGATGCGTCCGTCGGCGTCGATGACGAACGTCGAGCGCAGAACGCCCGTGACCGTCTTGCCGTAGTTGAGCTTCTCGCCCCACGCGCCGTACGCCTCGTGGACCGCGTGGTCGGGGTCGCTCAGCAGGTCGTACGTGAGGCCGTCGCGCTCGCGGAACCGCCGCAGCTTCTCGGGCTCGTCGCGCGAGATGCCGAGCACGGTGTAGCCGGCGGCCTGCAGCGGGGCGAGGCTGTCGCGGAAGTCGCACGCCTCGGTGGTGCATCCCGGGGTCATCGCCTCGGGGTAGAAGAAGAGGACGACGCCCCCGCCGCGCAGTGACGCCAGGGAGACCGGGCGGTCGTCCTGGTCGACGAGCGTGAAGTCGGGAGCGGGGGAGCCGGGTTCGAGGCGCGTGGTCACCCCTCCAGCCTAGGCTCCGTCGCGCAGGGTGTTGGGGTCGCGCTTGGCGAACGTCTCGAGCAGGCGCTGCAGCGAGTCGAGGCGGGCATCGCCGCCCGGGCCCAGGCGCCCCTCGGCGACCGCCTCGGCCATCGCGCAGTCGGGCGCATCGGGGAGGTGGGTGCAGCCGCGCGGGCATTCCTCGGCGATCTCGGCCAGATCCGTGAACGCGCGAAGGATGTTGGCCGGGTCGACGTGGCCGAGGCCGAACGACCGCACACCCGGTGTGTCGATGACCCAGCCGCTGCCGCCGTCGCCGCGGTAGCGGTACGAGACGGTGGAGCTCGACGTATGGCGCCCGCGGCCGGTCACCTCGTTCACATGGCCGGTCGCCCGCCGCGCCTCGGGCACAAGCGCGTTCACGAGCGTCGACTTCCCGACGCCGGAGTGACCCACGAACACGGTCGAATGGCCGATCAGCGCTGCCCCGATGCGATCCAGCGGCATTCCGGCCGCCGGGTCGTCGTCGGTGCCCAGCGCGCTCGTGAACACCTCGAGGTCGAGACCCTCGAAGTGCCCGAGGAACTCGGACGGGTCGGCGAGGTCGGTCTTCGTGACGACGAGCAGGGGACGGATGCCGGCATCCAGCGCCGCAACGAGGTAGCGGTCGACGAGCCGCGCGCGGGGCTCGGGGTCGGCAGCGGCGACGACGACGAGCATCTGGTCGGCGTTGGCGACGATGACCCGCTCGACCTGGTCGGTGTCGTCGGCGCTGCGGCGGAGCAGCGACGTGCGCTCCTCGATGCCGACGATGCGCGACAGCGTGCCCTGATCACCGGTGGTGTCGCCGACCACCCGCGCGCGGTCGCCCGTGACGATCGGGGTCTTGCGCAGCTCGCGAGCCCGCACGGCGGAGATCGTGTGCTCGTCGGGGCCGTCCTCGTCGACCAGCGCGCTGTAGCGGCCGCGGTCGACGCCGAGCACTCGCGCGATCCGGGCGTCGGCGTGGGCAGGTCGACGCTTCGTGCGCGGCCGGTTCGCCTTCGGGTTCGGGCGGACGCGCACGTCGGCCTCGTCGAACTCGGGTTCGTCGTCCTCGTCGGAATCGTCGAGCCAGCTCACGATGCCTGCATCGTCTCCGCGTGATGGCCGGCGGCGCTGCCGTCGTCGTCGATCATCGCCTGCCAGAGTTCGGGGAACTCGGGCATGGTCTTGGCCGTCGTGCCGATGTCGTCGACCTCGACGCCCGGCACGGCGAGGCCGATCAGCGCGCCGGTCGTCGCCATGCGGTGGTCGTGGTGGGCGTGCCAGGCGCCCCCGTGGAGCGGACGCGGCACGATGCGGATGCCGTCGGGCAGCTCTTCGGCCTCGCCCCCGAGGCCCCGCAGCTCGCCGACGAGTGCCGCGATGCGGTCGGTCTCGTGTCCGCGGATGTGGCCGATGCCGTGCAGCGTCGACGGGGTCTCGGCGAACGCGGCCAGGGCGAAGATCGTCGGCGTGAGCTCGCCCGCCGCCGAGAGGTCGAGGTCGACACCCTGGATGCCGGCACCCGCCGTGACGGTGAGCGCACCGCCCCGGCGCTGTACGCGGGCGCCCATGAGCGCGAGGATCTCGGTGAGCATCGCACCGGGCTGCGTGGAGTGCGCCGGCCAGCCGGTGACGGAGACGGAGCCGCCGACCACCATCGCCGCCGCAAGGAACGGGGCGGCGTTGGAGAGGTCGGGCTCGATGGCGACGTCCTTGCCGCGCAGGGGCCCGGCGGGGACGATCCACTCGCCCTGACCTGGCCGTTCGACGTGGACCCCGCGGTGCGCGAGCGCTTCGACGGTCATGTCGATGTGAGGGATGCTCGGAAGGCGCGCCCCGGCGTGGTGGAGGTGGAGTCCGACGTCGAACCGGGGAGCGGCGAGCAGCAGCCCGGAGACGAACTGGCTCGACGCGCTCGCGTCGATCGTCACCTCGCCGCCGCGCGTGTGGCCGTGGCCGCGCACGATGAACGGGAGGGCCCAGCGGCCCCCGTCGTCGATGTCGACGCCGACGTCGCGCAGCGCGGTGATCATGGCGCCCATCGGGCGGTGCAGGGCGCTCTCGTGTGCGGTGATGGTGACGTCGCCGCGGGCGAAGCCGCCGAGGCCCGCCACGAACCGCATGACCGTCCCGGCCTGCCCGCAGTCGACCTCGGTGTCGCCGCGGAGGGGCCAGATCGGGCTGACGATGATGTCGTCGCCGAATCGGCCGGCGCCCGGCTCGAGCGCGATGCCGACTCCGAGCGCCTTGAGCGCCTCGATCATGCGGGCGGAATCATCGGAATGCAGCGGCGCCATGAGGCGGCTCGGACCGTCGGCCAGAGCGGCCAGGATCAGCTCCCGGTTGGTGAGGGATTTCGACCCCGGGACGGTGACTGTGGCGTGCAGCGGACCCGCCGCCACCGGCGCACGCCAGCGTCCGCGCCCACCCGGCGCGGTGGAAGGGGAATAGCCGCTGCCTGTCATCGGGTTCTACCCTACTGAACCCCGTCCCCACGGCCGGGATCGACGTCATGGAAGCGGAGACGGATGATCGCCACCCTCGATCGCCTCGATACGGAGGCGCCTGTGCAGGACCCCTCGGATGCGGGGCTCATCGCCGTAGACTGGCGCGTGATGAGCGAGCCGATCGAGCAGGTGCAGGACACGCGCGGGCAGTTCGAAGAGCAGGCGCTGCCCTTCATGGACCAGCTGTACGCCGCCGCGATGCGCATGACGCGCAATCCGGCGGACGCCGCCGACCTCGTGCAGGAGACCTTCGTCAAGGCGTTCGCCTCGTGGAAGACCTTCACGCAGGGCACGAACCTCAAGGCGTGGCTCTACCGCATCCTCACGAACACGTACATCAACACGTACCGCAAGAAGCAGCGCGAGCCCTACCAGGGCACGATCGACGAGCTCGAGGACTGGCAGCTCGGCGGCGCCGAGTCCACCACAGCCACGAGCACCCGCTCGGCTGAGGCGGAGGCGATCGACCATATGCCCGCCTCGGTGGTCAAGGACGCGCTGCAGTCCATCCCGGAGGATTTCCGGCTGGCGGTGTACCTCGCCGACGTCGAGGGCTTCGCCTACCAGGAGATCGCCGACATCATGAAGACCCCCATCGGCACGGTCATGAGCCGCCTGCATCGTGGCAGGCGAATGCTTCGTGAACTGCTGGCCGACTACGCCAATGAGCGCGGCATCTCCACTGCCGCCACAAGGAGCACGAAATGACGGACTGCGGCTGCGAGAAGGCGCGGCGAGACCTGGAGGAGTACCTCCGCAACGAGGTGTGCAAGACACAGCACACCGATATCGCGGAGCACCTCGAGAACTGCCAAGGATGCCGTGACGAGGCGCTCGTCGCCACCACGCTGACCGAGGTCGTCGCGCGTGCGTGCAAGGAGACCGCTCCGGAGGAGCTGCGCGACCAGGTGCTGGCTAAGCTGCGGGCCCTCCAGGCGACGCACTGACCCCGGGGCGCTGACGCTGTCGACAGGCGTCAGCCCGCCGGCGCAAAGACCGTGAGCGTGCGGGCGGCCACGTCGATCGTGAGCGGCAGCGCCCCGATGGGGTCGCCGTCGGCATACGCGGTGACCCCGGGTGACGACAGTCGCACCGACCGCACACGGTGCATCCTCACCTCCGGGATGCCGCCGTGCGTCCCCGCGTACACGCGGGGAAGCAGCCGGAGAAGCCGCAGGCGACCGGCCGGCCGCACGAGCACGACGTCGAGCAGGCCGTCGGCCGGATCGGCGTCAGGACAGATCGGGATGCCGCCGCCGTAGGTGCGGCCGTTCCCCACGGTCGCCATCACCAGGTCACGCGCGACGCGCTCCCGAGTCCCGTCGGCGAGCTCGAGATCGACCTCGTACGGGATGCCCGCCAGCGTCGCGAACTCGAGCAGCAGCGCGATGTTGTAACGCGAGCCTCCGCGCGGCCATCGCATCGCGTTGGCCCGGTCGTTGACCCGGGAATCGAACCCGCTCGCCAGCACCGTGCCGAAGTAGGTCGCCGACCCGTCTGCCCGCGTCACCCGTGCGAGGTCGACGGTGCGTGTCCTGCCGGCGGCGATCGCGTCCGCCGCCGCCGTGACGTCGAGCTCGCGCAGTCCGAGCATCGCGGCGAAGTCGTTGCCGGTGCCGGACGGCACGATGCCGAGTGGGATGCCGGTGCCCGCGATCTCCTGGATCGCGAGGTGCACCGTGCCGTCGCCCCCGGCCACCGCGACCGCGTCGGTTCCGAGCGCGACCGCCGCCCGCAGCAGCTCGCTCGACTCGGCCGCGCTCCCGCCGCTGATGATCGCCGTCTTGACGCCCCGCGCACGGAGACGCTCGGCGGCCTCCGCGGCCGCGCCGGCGTGCGCGCCGCCGCGCGCCGTCGGGTTCACCAGGAGCGCGACCTTCACGTGGGGTCCGGCTCCGCAGCGGGGATCAGCGCGCCGGGATTCATGATCCCTGCAGGGTCGACGACCGCCTTCACCGCGCGCAGGATCTCGACGCCGATCGGACCGATCTCGGCCTCGAGGTAGTCGCGGTGGTCACGGCCGACCGCGTGGTGATGGGTGATCGTGGCTCCTTCCGCGGAGATCGCGCGGGACGCGGCATCCTTCGCCCCCGACCACTGTGCCAGCGGGTCGTCGGTGAGCGCGGCGACCACGGTGAAGTAGAGCGAGGCGCCCGCCGGGTACACGTGCGAGATATGGCACAGCACGATCGGCTTGGTGCCGGCCTCGGTGAGCGATTCGACGAGCGCGGCCGTCACGGCAGCCTTCAGCGACGGCAGCGCCGCCCAGGTTGTCGCAGTCTCGAGGGTCTCGGCGAGGACGCCCGAGTCCATCAGCGTGTCGCGCAGCGCCGGCGCCGAGAAGCGTCCGCGCTCCCACGAGCGGGCAGGATCCTCGCCCCGCGACTTCGCCCCGTGCGCCGCGAAGACCCCGTCGAGCGCTGCACGCACAGCTTGAGCCTCGCCCGAGCTCGCGCCTTCGAACGTGGCGACGGCGAGGCATCCGCGCAGACGTGTGACATGCCCGCCCATCGCCGCGTTCACACGGGTCTCGGTCTCGTCGCTCAGCCGCAGGACGGTGGGGCGGATGCCTCGCTGCGTCGCCTCGCGGAAGGCAGCGGCTCCGGAGGCGAAGTCGGGGAAGCTCCAGGCGCCGTAGGCGGTGACCGCCGGGACCGGGCGGATGCGCACAGTCACCTCGGTGAGCACGCCGAGGGCGCCCTCCGAGCCGAGGAAGAGCTGCCGCAGGTCGGGACCGGCCGCGCTGGCCGGTGCGCGGCCGAGGCGGAGGTCGCCGACGGGGGTGGCGACGCGCAGTCCGTGGACCAGATCGTCGAACCGGCCGTAGCCGCGCGAAGCCTGACCGCTGGAGCGTGTCGCGGCGTACCCCCCGAGGGAGGCGTAGGCGAAGCTCTGGGGGAAGTGGCCGAGGGTGAAGCCGCGCTCGTGCAGGAGGTCCTCGGCCTGGGGACCGGTGGTGCCGGCGCCGAAAGCAGCGAGCAGCGACGTCTCGTCGAGGTCGAGGAGCGCCGCCGTGCGCGCGAGGTCGAGCGAGACCACGCCGCGGTGGGAGCCGGCGACGGGGTCGACCCCGCCGACGACGGACGTGCCGCCGCCGAACGGCACCACCGCGAGGCCGAGGCGCGCGCACTCCGCGAGCAGGGCGGCCACCTCGGCGTGATCGCCTGGGGAGACGACGGCGTCGGGCGCCGCCTGCGGCTCGTCGAGGCGGCGGCGCAGCAGATCCGGGGTGCTCTTGCCTCCGAGGTGCAGGGCGCGCACGGCGTCATCCTGCGTGGCGTGGGCGTCGCCGACGATGCGGGCCAGCGCGGCGAGGTCGGCTTCCGTCAGCCGCGAAGGCGTCAGCGCAGGGCGCTCGCGGCGAGCGACGGGGTGTGCCTTGCCCGGGAGCAGCGCCGCCATGATCGCCTTCGCCCCGTGAGGAAGGTGGGCGGACTGATCGCCCCAGGCGTCCCATGTCGATCGCGGGCGCGGTGCGGGGACCGCCAGGGGACGAGCGGACGAGCCGGAGTGCGCCATCGCGGTCATCGCGACAGTATGACACATTCTGTATGGTTGTCACATGGTCGACGCTGCGCACGAGACCGAGACGGCGATTCTCGACGCCGCACTCGCCGAGGTGCTGGCGCACGGCATCCGCCGCACCACCGCATCCGACATCGCGCGGCGGTGCGGCATCGCGCGGCAGACGCTCTACCGGTACTGGCCCGACGCGCAGGCGATCTTCGCCGCTCTGGTCACTCGCGAGCTCGTCGCTGCGCTTCCGGCGGACGCCGCCGATGGCGCAGACCTCGAGGGGACCGTAGGACTGCTCGTCGAGACGGCCGATCGCATCCGGCGCATGCCCCTCGTGGACCGCCTGCGCGACACCGACCCGGAGCTGTTCGCGCGGTACATCCTCGATCGACTCGGTACGAGCCAGCGCGTCATCCACGCCGAGACCGCCCGTCGGCTGGCCGCCGGCCAGGCGACCGGCGCCGTCCGCGAGGGCGATCCCGCACGGCTCGCGGCGATGGTGCTGCTGATCACGCAGTCCGCCGTGCAGTCGGCGCCGCTCGTCGCAGAGTGGCTGCCCGCCGACGCCTGGCGAGCCGAGCTCGGCGCTGCACTGCGCGGCTACCTCGGCCCGAAGGCCGTCTGATGGCCCGCATCGTCGGCCGCACGCCGTTCCCGTCGGCGCTGAGCGCCGCCCGGCGTTCGCGCGAGCTCGAGGCGCTCGCTGCCGACCCGGTCGTCGACGTGCTGGTGATCGGAGGCGGAGCGACCGGAGCCGGGATCGCATTGGATGCCGCGTCCCGAGGCCTGCGCACGGTGCTCGTCGAGCGGCGCGATCTCGCCCACGGCACGAGCCGCTGGAGCTCGAAGCTCATCCACGGCGGGCTGCGCTACCTCGCCTCCGGCCAGGTCGGCATCGCTCACGAGAGCGCGTCGGAGCGTCACCTCCTGATGACGCGCATCGCGCCTCACCTCACGCGCCCGCTCGCGCAGATCGTCCCGCTGTATGCGCCCGGTCACCTCCCGCGCGGGGCGTTCGTGGGCGCCGGCTATGGGCTGGGCGACGGGCTGCGGCGGTTCGTCGGAACCCCGGGTGCGGTGCTCGGCGCCCCGGGCATGATCGGCTCCGCGGAGACCCTCCGCCGGGCACCCGCCGTCCGGCCGGACGGCCTGCGGGGCGGCGTGCGCGGATGGGACGGGCAGCTCATCGACGACGCGCGGCTGGTCGTGGCGATCGCCCGGACGGCCGCCGGGTACGGCGCATCCGTCCTCACCCGCGTCGAGGCGATCTCGGCCGTCGGCGACCGAGCCGTCCTGCGTGACGCGGTGAGTGGGAGCGAGATCGCCGTTCGCGCCGGCGCCGTCGTGAGCGCGACGGGCGTCTGGGCGGGCGAGCTCGACCCCAGCGTGCGGCTGCGTCCGAGTCGCGGCACCCACCTCGTCGTCGCGTCCGAGCGGCTCGGCGGCGCAGACGTCTCGCTCACGGTGCCGGTCGCGGGGTCGGCGAGCCGGTTCGTCTTCACGCTCCCGGCGCCTCACGGCCGCACCTACATCGGGCTGACCGACGTTCCGGCCGACGGACCACTGCCGGACGAGCCAGAGGCGACCGAGCCGGAGATCGACATGCTGCTCACCACGGTCAACACCGTCCTCGCGCGCCCGCTCGACCGCGACGACGTCATCGCGACCTTCGCCGGGCTCCGGCCGCTGCTCGCCGGGGCCGAGGCGAGCAGCGGGTCCGATGCCGGGGTGGAGGGCGCCGACACGAGCGACCTCTCGCGTCGGCACGCCATCCTCGAAGGACCGTCGGGTGTGCTCAGCGTCGTCGGCGGCAAGCTCACGACGTACCGGCGCATGGCCGAGGACGCGGTCGACGCCGTGGCGGACCGGCGGTTCGCGCGCGTAGAGCTTCCGGCGTCATCGACACGGCACATCCCCCTCGTCGGCGCGTGGCCGCGCGACCGCCTGGGCGAGATCACCTCTCCCGCCCGGCTCGTCCGCCGCTACGGCGCGGAGGCGCCGTTCGCGGCGTCGCTCCCCGGCGGACCGGCGGCCGCATGCGGCGTCACCGCACAGGAGCTGCACTGGGGCATCGCGGTCGAGGGCGCCCTCGACGTCGACGACCTGCTCGACCGCCGCACCCGGCTGGGCCTGGTGGCGTCGGATCGGATGGCATCGGCGGATGCCGCGGCCGCCGCCTTCGAGCGCGCCGGTGTCGACCCGCTCTGACGTCGGCCGCTGACGTCGCCGGCGCCGACTGGCTAGAGCGTCAGCGCCTTCTTCAGGATCTCGGCCTGCTCGGCAGCGTGCACCTTCGGCGAGCCGGTGGCAGTGGAAGCCGCCGACGTACGCGACACGCGACGGACGGTGCGGCCCTGCAGGTGCTTGCTCACCTCGAGGGCGATGAACGGCCAGGCGCCCTGGTTCTCGGGCTCGTCCTGCACCCACACCAGCTCGGCGTCCGGGTACTCGCCGACGACCGCGTTGAGCGCTTCGACGGGCGTCGGGTAGAACTGCTCGAGGCGGACGAGGGCGATCGCCGGATTCGGGTTCTTGTCGAGCTCGGCCCGCAGGTCCCAGTGGATCTTGCCGGAGTGCAGCAGCACGCGCTTCACCGCCGACTTGTCGATGCCGCGGTTGTCGTCGAGCACGGGCTCGAACCGACCGGTGAGGAAGTCCTCCACCGGGCTCGTGGCGCCGCGCAGCCGCAGCATCGCCTTCGGCGTGAAGACGATGAGCGGACGCCGCGGCCGTGCGTACGCCTGGCGGCGCAGGAGATGGAAGTACGAGGCGGGCGTGGAGGGACGAGCGACGGTCATGTTCTCCTGCGCGCACATCTGCAGGTACCGCTCGATGCGGGCCGACGAGTGGTCGGGTCCTTGGCCCTCATAGCCGTGGGGGAGCAGGAGGGTGACGGCGGACTGCTGTCCCCACTTCTGGTCGGCGGACGAGATGAACTCGTCGATGACCGACTGGGCGCCGTTGGCGAAGTCGCCGAACTGCGCCTCCCACAGCACGAGGGAGTCGGCGCGCTCGACGGAGTAGCCGTACTCGAAGGCCATCGCCGCGTACTCGCTCAGCAGGGTGTCGTACACCCAGAAGCGACCCTGGTCGTCCGACAGGTTGGCGAGCGGGATCCACTCCTGGCCGTTCGCGCGATCGTGGAGGACCGAGTGGCGCTGCACGAAGGTGCCGCGGCGGGCGTCCTGGCCGGCGAGGCGGACGTTCGTCTTCTCGAGCAGCAGCGATCCGAACGCGAGGAGCTCGCCGAAGCCCCAGTCGATCGAGCCGTTGCGGCTCATGTCGAGGCGCTTGTCGAGCAGCTGCTGAAGCTTGGCGTGGACGGTGAAGCCCTCGGGCTTGTTGACGAAGGCATCGCCGATCATGCTCACGACCTCGCGCGAGACACCGGTGGTGTCGGGCTCGCCGGCCACGGGGCCCTCGGGCTCGGCATCCGCATCTACGATCGGAGAGGGTCCGGTCTCGGCGGCGTGCGTCTCGGCGAACGCGACCTCCAGGCGACCCTGGAAATCCTGCTTGGCCTTCTCGTACTCCTCCTGCGTGATGTCGCCGCGACCGACGAGAGCCTCCGTGTAGAGGCGGCGCACGGAGCGCTTCGCCTCGATGAGGTTCGTCATGAGGGGCTGCGTCATCGACGGATCGTCGCCCTCGTTGTGACCGCGGCGGCGGTAGCAGACGAGGTCGATCACGACGTCGCGGTGGAACCGCTCACGGTAGGCGAACGCGAGCTGCGACACCCGCGTCACGGCCTCGGGGTCGTCGCCGTTCACGTGGAAGATCGGGGCCTGGATCGTCTTGGCCACGTCGGTGGCGTACACCGACGTGCGCGCGTCGAAGGGTGTGGTGGTGAAGCCGACCTGGTTGTTGACGACGACGTGCACCGTGCCGCCGGTGCGGTAGGCGCGCAGCTGCGACATCTGGAGCGTCTCGAACACGACGCCCTGGCCGGCGAACGCGGCATCTCCGTGCACGAGGATCGGCAGCCACGAGAACGAGCCGATGGGCTTGCGGTCCTGCTTGGCGCGGACGATGCCCTCGAGGACGCCGTCGACGGTCTCGAGGTGCGACGGGTTCGCGGCGAGGTACACCGGCAGCTGCTCGCCGCCGTCGGCGACGAACGTGCCCTCGGTGCCGAGGTGGTACTTGACGTCGCCGGACCCGCTCTTCGAGCCGATCGCGACGGAGCCCTCGAACTCGCGGAACACCTGGCCGTAGGTCTTGCCGGCGATGTTGGTCAGCACGTTGAGGCGGCCTCGGTGGGCCATGCCGATCGCGGCGCCGTCGAGCCCCGCTTCAGCCGCTCCCTGGAGGATCTCGTCGAGCAGTGGGATGAGCGACTCGCCGCCCTCGAGGCTGAATCGCTTCTGGCCGACGTACTTCGTCTGCAGGAAGGTCTCGAACGCCTCAGCCTGGTTGAGCTTGTCGAGGATGCGCAGCTGCTCGGCGTGACCCGGCTTCTGGTACTTCAGCTCCACGTTCTGCTGGAACCACTTGCGCTGCTCGGGGTCCTGGATGTGCATGTACTCGATGCCGATGGTGCGGCAGTACGAGTCGCGCAGCACGCCGAGGATGTCGCGCAGCTTCATGGTGCGCTTGCCGCCGAAGCCGCCCGTGACGAACTCGCGGTCGAGGTCCCAGAAGGTCAGGCCGTGCTGTTCGATCTCGAGGTCGGGGTGCGTGCGCTGCACGTACTCGAGCGGGTCGATGTCGGCCATCAGGTGGCCGCGGACGCGGAACGAGTTGATGAGCTCCTGCACGCGCGCCTGCTTGTCGACGCGCTCGGCGAGGTCGACGTTGATGTCGGCGGCCCAGCGGATGGGGGCGTAGGGGATGCGCAGCGCCGCGAAGATGTCCTCGTAGAAGTTGCGCTGCCCGATCAGCAGCTCGTGCACCTTCTTGAGGAACTCGCCCGAGCCGGCGCCCTGGATGACGCGGTGGTCGTAGGTGCTCGTGAGCGTGATCGTCTTGCCGATCGCCATCTCGTTGAGCGTCTTGTCGCTCGCGCCCTGGAACTCAGCCGGGTATTCGAGGGCGCCGGCGCCGACGATGCATCCCTGCCCCTTCATCAGGCGCGGGACCGAGTGAACCGTGCCGATTCCGCCGGGGTTGGTGAGCGAGATCGTCGTGCCCTGGAAGTCGGCGGCGGTCAGCTTGTTGTTGCGTGCACGGCTCACCAGGTCTTCATACGTGGTGAGGTACTCGCCGAAGCTCAGCTGGTCTGCCCGCTTGATGCTGGGGACGAGCAGTGCGCGGGTGCCGTCGGGCTTGGGCAGGTCGATCGCGATGCCGAGGTTGATGTGGGCCGGCGCCACGACCGAGGGCTTGCCGTCGATCTCGGCGTAGAAGACGTTCTGGCTCGGGAACTCCTTGAGGGCCCGGATGATCGCCCAGCCGATGAGGTGCGTGAAGCTCACCTTGCCGCCGCGGGTGCGCGACATGTGGTTGTTGATCACGATGCGGTTGTCGATCATGAGCTTCGCCGGCACGGTGCGGACGCTCGTCGCCGTGGGGACGGTGAGCGACTCGTCCATGTTGACGGCGAGGGTCTTGGTCATGCCGCGCAGGGGGGTGACTTTGTCCTCTTCCGTGCTCTCGGCGGCTGCGGAGGGCTGCGACTTCGGCGCCTGTGCCGGGATCGGCTGCGGAGCAGCGGGCCGGGCTGTGGTGCGGGCGACGGGCTGCGCGCCGATCACGGGGATGGGCGCCGTCACCGGACGGGGCTCGCTCGCTTCCGGAGCCGTCGCCGGCGGGTTCGCGCCCTCCGAGGCGGGCTGCGTGGGCACCGACGGCGCCGCGGCGGCACTCGCCTCGTCGACCGGATGGTAGGCCTCGAGAACGGGCCACCATGCCTTGTCCACGGAGTTCCTGTCGATCTTGAACTGTTCGTACAGCTCGTCGACGAGCCATTCGTTGGCTCCGAACTCTCCTTCGTTCGAGACCCCGAGGCCCGTCACCTGGCTCGACACGCTGGATCGCCTGCTTTCTTCGATGAAGATCTGGAAGCATCCGGGAGCCGCACAGTGCCCTCCCGCACGACTGTTAAGCGTAGCCCAGTCTGCGGTGGTGATCCCGGCCCCGAGCGCTGCCCGGCTGAAAGAACGCAGATCATTTCCCGCACAGGAACTGTCACTACTCTTGGCCGATATGGAGTTCTACGGCGACCAGCCCGACGTCGACCTGACGTATTCGGATGTGTTCCTCGTTCCCCGGCGATCATCGATCACCAGCCGGCTCGACGTCGACCTCTCGCCCGGGGACGGCACCACCGCGACCGTCCCGGTCGTCTCGGCGAACATGAACTCCGTCACGGGCGCCCGCCTCGCGGCCACCCTCGCCCGGCGCGGCGGCCTCGGTGTGCTGCCGCAGGACATGCCTCTGCAGGAGCTCGACGCTGCGATCCGGTGGGTCAAGGCGCAGCCGGTGCCGTGGGACACCCCGCTCGTCCTCCCGCCGCACGCCACGGTCGCCGACGCCGCGCGGCTGCTTCCGGCCACCGAGGGCCACGGCATCGTGGTGGCGGATGCCGCGTCCGGCCACCTCGACATCGATGACGTGCTCGGCATCGTGCCCGCCCTCCGGCTGGGCACGGCGCTGCCCGACGCACGCCTCGGCGATCTCGCCCGCGGGCGCGTCGCATCCGTCGACGCCGTCGACATCGAGAGCGCCCGGCATGCGTTCGACGTGATCGTCGCGGCCGGAGCCGAGACGGTCTGCGTGGTCGACCACGGTCACGTGGTCGGAACCCTCTCGCGGCGCAGCGGGCTCCGGTCGACCCTGTACCGCCCCGCCGTCGACGCGTCGGGACGCCTCATCGTCGCGGCCGCGGTCGGGATCAACGGCGACGTGGCGGCCAAGGCGCAGGCTCTCGCCGCCGCAGGCGTCGACGTTCTCGTGGTCGACACCGCTCACGGACACCAGGAGGGGATGCTGCGTGCCCTGCGCTCCGTGGCGGACCTCGATCTCGGCATCCCCATCGCTGCCGGCAATGTCGTGACCGCGGAAGGTGTGCACGACCTCGTGGCGGCCGGTGCCGACATCGTCAAGGTGGGCGTGGGACCGGGCGCCATGTGCACGACGCGCATGATGACGGCCGTGGGCCGCCCGCAGTTCTCGGCCGTGCTCGAGACGGCCGAGGCCGCGCGCGTCATGGGCGCGCACGTGTGGGCGGACGGAGGAGTGCGCTACCCGCGCGACGTCGCCCTGGCGCTGGCCGCGGGCGCGGCATCCGTCATGATCGGCTCGTGGTTCGCGGGCACCATCGAGGCGCCCGGCGAGCTGCAGACCGACGCGGCCGGCCGCACCTACAAGGAGTCGTGGGGCATGGCATCGACCAAGGCGGTGCACGATCGCTTCGGCCGGCTCGATCCCTACGAGCTCGCGCGCAAGGAGCTGTTCGCCGAAGGAATCTCGTCGTCCAAGATCTACCTCGACCCCCTTCGCCCGGGGCTCGAGGACCTGCTCGACATGATCACGTCGGGGGTGCGCTCGTCGTTCACCTACGCCGGCGCCTCGACCGTCGCCGAGTTCCACGACCGCGCGCGCGTCGGGCTGCAGTCCGCCGCGGGCTACGACGAAGGCAAGGCGCTCCCCGTCAGCTGGTAGGCCGCGCACGCGCGCTTGCGTCGCGTCCTTCGGGTGCGTCGTCATCCGTGTCATCGTCCTCGTGCTCCGCGCGGATGCGGCGGCCGGCCTCGATGTCCTCCCGCTCCTTCTCGGCCGCTTTGTCGCTCTTGCGGGTGTCGCGCGGCGGCAGCTGGATGTCCTCCTCGGCTTCGATGCCCGCCTGCAGCTGGCGTCCTCGTTCCAGTTCGGCGTCGAACTCCGCGCCGAACAGCAGGGCGATGTTCGCGATCCACAGCCACAGCAGGAAGATGATCACGCCGGCCAGCGAGCCGTACGTGCGGTCGTAGTTCGAGAAGTTGGCGACGTAGATGCCGAACAGCAGCGACGCGACGCCGAGCAGGATGATCGCGAGCAGGGCACCCAGGCTCATCCACCGGAACTTGGGCTGCTTCGCGTTGGGGTTCGCGTAGTAGAGGATCGCCACCATCAGGACGACGATGATCGCGAGCACGATCCACTTCGCGAACGACCAGACGGTGACGACCACCTCGCTGAGCCCCAGCGCCGAGCCGATCGCATCGGCGACGGGGCCCGAGACCACGAGGATGATGAGCGCGAGGCTGATCAGGACGATGCCGATGACCGTGATGAACAGCAGCGCGGGGACCAGCTTCCAGAACGGGCGGCCCTCGCGGATCTCGTAGATGCGGTTCATGCCGCGGCTGAACGCCTTCACGTACCCGGAGGCCGACCAGACGGCCAGTACGATTCCGGTGACCAGGGCGAAGCCGGCGGCAGGGGAGTCGGCGAAGCCCTCGAGCGGAGCGCGGACGGTCTCGGCCGCATCCGGCGCCACCTGCTCGACGATTCCCATGATCGCGTTGACGGCTTGGTCGCTCTGCCCCATGACGCCGAGGATCGAGAAGACCGCGAGGAGCGCGGGGAAGAGCGCCAGCACGGCGTAGTAGGTCAGGGCGGCCGCGATGTCGGTGCACTCATCGGCGCCGAACTCGCGGATCGTCTTGGTGAGGACGTACTTCCAGGAGCGCTTCTCGATCTCGCGAGGCGTGTCCGGCTTGTCGGGGTGCTCGGGGTCGGGGGCGTTCTTGTCGTCCTTGCGATCCGTGTCGGTGGCGGTCATGGCCTCTCCGCTCGTCGTAGGAGTCCGGCGAAGACGCCGGGCGACCATCCTGCGAGTCCGGCGGCTGCCGGGAGAGGGGGTTGACAGGGCACGGCGGGACGCGGCATCCGCTGTCGTAGACTTGTCGGCACAATGGACGACCCTCCTAGTTGCAGACGATCGCCCCACCGACCCTCCTCCCGTTCGATCGGGGGTGATGCGTGATGGATTACGTCATGCTGGGCGTGGGGCTCCTGCTCACCGTCGGGACCGGGTTGTTCGTCGCGAGCGAGTTCGCGCTGGTCAACCTCGATCGCGCCGACCTCGAAGCTCGCCAGGCGGCCGGTGAGACCCGGCTGTCGATGACGATCAACGCGCTGAAGATCACCTCGACGCACCTGTCGAGCGCGCAGCTCGGCATCACGCTGACGACGCTGCTCACCGGTTACACGATGGAGCCGGCGATCTCGAATCTGCTGCGCCCCGTGTTCACGGCCTGGCGGCTGCCCGAGGGGCTCGTCAGCCCGCTGGCCGTGATCATCGCGGTCTCGGTCGCCACCATCTTCTCGATGATCATCGGCGAGCTGGTGCCCAAGAACTTCGCGCTCGCGATTCCGCGGCAGACGGCGAAGCTCGTGATGCCGTTCCAGGTCGCGTTCACCACGGTCTTCCGCCCGGCGATCGTCGTGCTCAACGGGTCGGCCAACGGCGTGTTGCGCTCGGTCGGCATCGAGCCCAAGGAGGAGCTGTCGGGCGCCCGCACGGCGGAGGAGCTCTCGAGCCTCGTGCGCCGGTCCGCCAGTGCCGGCGTGCTCGAGGAGGACACCGCGTCGCTGCTCGACCGCAGCCTCACCTTCGCCCGGCTGAGCGCCGCCGACGTCATGACGCCGCGCCCCAGCGTGCATGCCCTCGCCGCCGACGACTCCGCCGAGGACGTCATCCAGCTCGCTCGGCGCACCGGTCACAGCCGGTTCCCGGTGTACGACGACTCGATGGACGACATCACCGGCATCGTGCACCTCAAGGCGGCCGTCAGCGTTCCCCGCGAGCGCCGCACCGACGTGCCCGCCGCCGCGCTGGCCACCGAGCCGCTGCGGATCCCGGAAGCCGTGCATCTCGACGCGCTCGTGTCCGAGCTGCGTGCCCGCGGCTACCAGATGGCCGTCGTCGTCGACGAGTACGGGGGCACGGCGGGCGTCGTGACCCTGGAGGATCTCGTCGAGGAGATCGTCGGCGAGGTGCTCGACGAGCACGACCGGCGTCGCGCCGGCATCGTGCGCGCCCAGGACTCGGTCATCTTCCCCGGCGAGCTCCGGCCCGACGAGGTGCGCGACCGCACCGGCATCCGAATCCCCGAGGGCGACGTCTACGACACCGTCGGCGGATTCATCATGAGCGAGCTCGAGCGCATCCCCGTCGTGGGCGACGCCATCGAGGTCGAGGACGGAACGATCGAGGTGCAGCGCATGGACGGCCGACGCGTCGACCGGGTGCGCTTCACCCCGCGGCCGATGCCGCACGACGAGGCCGCTGCGGAAGGAGGTGATCTCCGATGAACGACTGGGCCGGACTCGCATGGCTCGTGGTGCTGCTCATCGCGAACGCCTTCTTCGTCGGCGCGGAGTTCGCCGTCATCTCGGCGCGCCGATCGCAGATCGAGCCCCTCGCCGAGCGGGGCTCGCGGTCGGCCAAGACCGCGCTGTACGCGATGGAGCACGCCACGCTCATGCTCGCGACGAGCCAGCTCGGCATCACGATCTGCTCGCTGCTGATCCTGAACGTGTCGGAGCCGGCGATCCATCACCTGCTCGCCGAGCCGCTGGCTCTCACAGGGTGGTCCGAGGGGACCGTCGATGTGATCGCGTTCGTGATCGCCCTCCTGCTGGTCTCGTACCTGCACGTCGTGTTCGGCGAGATGGTGCCGAAGAATCTGGCGTTCTCCATCCCCGACCGCGCGGTGCTCATGCTCGCGCCTCCGCTGGTGTGGGTGTCGAAGGTCTTCCACCCGGTGATCGTGACGCTCAACTGGATCGCGAACCACATCGTGCGCCTGTTCCGCGTCGAGCCGAAGGACGAGGCCGCCTCGACCTTCACGCTCGAGGAGGTCGCCACCATCGTCAACCAGTCGCGCATGGAGGGTGTGCTGAACGACACCTCCGGAACGGTCGCGGCCGCGGTGGAGTTCACCGACAAGAAGGCCGCCGAGATCGCTGTGCCGCTCGCCGGCCTCGTGACGCTGCCGCACACGACGACGCCCGATGAGATCGAGCGGGCGGTCGCCAAGCACGGCTTCTCCCGCTACGTGATCGTCGGCGACGACGGCGCGCCGCTGGGCTACGTGCACCTCAAGGACATCCTGCGGGCCGCTGAGGGGCCGGATGCCGCGACCGACGTCGCGCGCGCGATCCCGGCGAAGCGCATCCACCACATGGTGCCGGTGCTCGAGACCACCGATCTCGAGGACGCACTGGCGCTCATGCGCCGTGCCGGCCGGCACCTGGCGCAGGTGCGCAACGCGGATGGCGAGACGACCGCGGTGCTCTTCCTGGAGGACATCATCGAGGAGCTCATCGGGGAGGTGCAGGACGCCACCCGCCGCGGCCTGCGCTGACCCGGGTACCGTCGGGTCGTCGAGCGAGCGGAGCGAGACGAAGCGCGCCGAGCGTCCGGGTGACGTGAGGCGCGTTTCGTCTCGCTCGCTGCGCTCGCTCGCTCAACGACCGGTGGCTGGGGTGCGTTTCGTCTCGCTCGCTCAACGGGGTGGGGCGACAGTGCGGTGTCACACGCGGGCGCGGAGGTACTGCTTCGGCCAGTAGTCGATGTCGGCGCCCAGCTCGGCGGCGGCGCGCAGGCCGTAGTGCGGGTCGCGCAGCCACTCGCGCCCGGCCATGACCGCCGTGGCCCGGCCGTCGGCGACGACCCGCTCCGCGTGGGCGGCGTCGTCGATCATGCCGACGGCGCTCACCGGCACCCCCGCCACGCGGGCGACGTGCGCCGCGAGGTCGACCTGGTAGCCGGGTCCGGGTGTGATCCGCTGGTGGGCGACGAGCCCGCCGCTGGAGATGTCGAACAGGTCGGCGCCGCGGTCGGCCGCCCAGCGGGCGACGGTCGCGGTCTGGTCGGCGTCCCAGCCGCCGTCGGCCCAGTCCGTGGCGGAGAAGCGCACGAGCAGGGCGACGCCGGGCGCGGCATCCGTCACCGCATCGATCACGCGCAGCAGGAGCCGCGCGCGGTTCTCGAGCGAGCCGCCGTACTCGTCGGTCCGGTCGTTCGACAGCGGCGAGAGGAACTGGTGCAGGAGGTATCCGTGCGCGGCATGGATCTCGAGCACCTCGAACCCGGCATCGACGGCGCGCGCCGCGGCGGCGGCGAAGTCGGCGACGACGCGGTCGATCCCGGCGGTGTCGAGCGCGACGGGCGCGGCGAAGCCCTCGAAGGCGATCGTCGAGGGGGCGACGGTCTGCCAGCCGCCCTCGGCGACCGGCACCGAGCCGCGGTGCCCGGAGAACGGCGACCACGTCGAGGCCTTGCGGCCCGCATGCGCCAGCTGCACGCCGGCGACGGCCCCACGCGCGCGCACGGCCGCGACGATGGCTTGCCAGGCGTCCCGCTGCTCGTCGGTCCACAGGCCGGTGTCCTCGGGCGAGATCCGGCCCTCCGGTGACACGGCGGTGGCCTCGGCGATCACGAGACCCGCTCCGCCCGACGCGAACTGCGCGAGGTGGGTGTGGTGCCACTCCTGCGGCACGCCGTCGACGGCGCTGTACTGGCACATCGGCGAGACCCACAGCCGGTTGCGCAGGGTGATGTCGCGCAGCGACAGGGGCGTGAAGAGGATGCTCATCCGGGGAAGACTCCGCGAGTAGGGTGGCGCCATGACACGGTCATGGACGATGGAGGACACGGCACGCGTCCTCCATAGGCCAACGGCCGCCGACGACAAGTATTCCCGAGGCGTGCTGGGGGTGCGCACGGGATCCGACGCGTACCCCGGCGCGGCCGTCCTCGGTGTCGAGGCGGCGTGGCGGACGGGGCTCGGCATGGTCCGGTACGTCGGTCCGGCGCGTCCGACCGCGCTCGTCCTCGCGCGGCGACCCGAGACGGTCGCGACCGACGGGCGGGTGCAGGCCTGGCTGATCGGCTCGGGAACGGATGCCGCGTCCCGCGCTTCCGGCGAGACCGAGGCGCTGCGCGCCATCCTGCACGACACCGACCCCGTGATCGTCGACGCGGGTGCCCTCGACCTCGCCGCCGATGCCACGGCTCCGCGCATCCTCACCCCGCACGACCGCGAGCACGCGCGACTGCGGACATCGCTCGGCCTCGCCCCCGCCGGGCACGACCGCGTCGCGTCGGCTGTCGAGACCGCGGAGGCGACCGGGGCAGTCGTGCTGCTGAAGGGATCGGCGACCATCGTCGCCGCGCCCGACGGAGCCGCCTTCGACGTGGCCGCGGGCACGCCCTGGCTCGCGACGGCGGGCACCGGCGACGTGCTGGGCGGCGTCATCGGGGCGCTTGTGGCCGGCGCGGTGGCAGGAGAGCGCCGAGCGGATGCCGCGTCGCTGGCCGCGCTCGCGGCCGCCGGCGCGTGGCTGCACGGCCACGCCGCACGCCAGGCGTCGGCGGAGCGGGGCGGCGGACCGATCACCGCGCTCGACGTGGCGGAGGCGCTGCCGCGGGTGGTCGCCGAGGTGCTCGACGCGGGATGAACCGCGTGCGGTCGACCACGCGGCGGTCGGAGTCTGCGGCGCGCGGCTGAATAGGATGGCACGGTGTCGAGGCGCGCCGAACTGTGGATCGCATTCGTGCTGGTCCACCTCGTCGTGGCCGTGCTCGGCTTCGTGCTGCCGAACAATCCGATGGGCGACGTCTCCCTCGTCTACGAGCCGTGGGCCCGTCACGCCGTCGAGGGCTCGTCGATCGTGGGCGTCACCGAGTCGTGGATCTACCCGCAGCTCGCGCTCGTTCCGATGGTCGTCGCGCTCGGCCTCGAGTGGATCGCCGGCTATGAGATCGCGTGGGCGCTGCTCGTGACGGCGGCGAACGCCCTCGCGTTCGCGCTTCTCGTCGGCCGAGGCCGATCGTCCGGTCGCGTGCATGCGGCGGCATTCTGGCTCGCCTTCCTCCTCCTGCTCGGCCCGGTCGGCATGTATCGCCTCGACGGCGTGACCGTGTCCCTCGCGGTCGCCGGCTGCCTGTGGCTCGTGGGGCGTCCCCTCCTCGCCTCGATGCTGCTGGCGGTCGGCACCTGGATGAAGGTGTGGCCGGCCGCGCTCCTGGCCGCCGCCGTGATCGCGGTGCGGCGCCGGCTGGTCGTGTTCGGCGGCGCGGTCATCGTGACCGTCCTCACCGTGCTCGCCGTCATCGGAGCGGGGGGCGGAGCCCATCTGCTCGGCTTCGTCGCGGGGCAGACCGGCCGAGGGCTCCAACTCGAAGCGCCGGTCACGGCCTGGTTCCTCTGGCAGGCCGTCGCCGGCGTCGATGGCGCTTTCGTCTATTACGACACCGAGATCCTGACCTTCCAGGTGACCGGACCGAACGTCGACCTCGTGATCGCCGCCATGACGCCGGTGCTGGCGCTCGCCGTTGTCGCGATTGCCGCGCTGGGCGCGGCCAGAGCCTGGCGAGGAGTGAGCTTCGCCGCGCTGTTCCCCCCGCTGAGCCTGGCCCTGGTGCTCGCGTTCATCGTCTTCAACAAAGTCGGCTCACCGCAGTTCCTCACGTGGCTCATCGCCCCCCTCGTCATCGGCCTCGTCATCGACCGCCGGCGGTGGGCGGCGCCCGCCGTGACGGGTCTGGCCGCCGCCCTTCTGACGCAGCTGGTCTACCCGGTCCTCTACGACCGGCTGATCCTCGCCGACGGCGTCGCGGCCGGGATCCTCACCGCCCGCAATGTACTCCTGGTCGCGCTGCTCGTGTGGGCGGTCGTCCGAGTGGCCCGCGTGCCTCGCCGGGTGCGCCCACGCACCCCTGTTCCGTCAACCACCCCCTGACAACCCCGGAGGTTCTCCATGCTCGTCGCCTTCTCCGTCGCTCCCAGCGGCACCGGCAACGCCGACGGCTCGGTGCACGACGCCGTCGCCGCGGCCGTACGCGTCGTCCGAGCCAGCGGCCTGCCGCATCGCACGACGTCGATGTTCACCGAGATCGAGGGAGAGTGGGACGCGGTGTTCGACGTCGTCCGGCGCGCAACCGAAGCCGTCCAGCCCTACGGCTCGCGGGTGTCGCTCGTGCTCAAGGCCGACATCCGACCCGGCTACAGCGGCGAGCTCGACGGCAAGATCGAGCGCCTCGAGGCGGCGATCGACGAACAGGGCGAATGACGGATGCCTGAGCCCACGCCCCACCCGCCCGGGATGCCGACTCCCGACCGTACGGCGCGGGCCCTCGCCGACGTCGTGGGCGAATCGCGGCCGCGCCGCCCGGACGATGCCTCGGATCCCGGCATCCCCGTCGCGGCCACCGTGGTCATCCTGCGCGACGCGCCCCGCGGCCTGGAGGTGCTGCTCATCGAGCGCCCCGACCGCGGATCGTTCGCGGGAGCGTGGGTGTTTCCCGGCGGCAAGCTGGAAGAGGCCGATCGCGCCGCCGACGGTGAGGCCGAGGAGGACACCGCCCGTCGCGCCGGGGTGCGCGAGACCCTCGAGGAGTGCGGGCTCGTGCTCGACGCCGACGCTCTCGTCACCCTTTCGTGCTGGGACCCGCCACCCGGCATCGCCCTGCGCATCCGCACCTGGTTCTTCACCGCCGAGGCACCGGCCGGCGAGCTCAGCCTCGCCGCCGACGAGGCGATCGCCGCCGAGTCGGGCGAGGGGAGCTGACCCTGTACCCGCCGACGTGGGTCACTCTGCACGACCTGGCGGACCACCCCGACGTCCCCTCCGTCCTGGCGGCCGCACGACTCGGCGGGATCCGGCGCTTCGAGACCGTCGCCCGCCGGGGCGCCGAAGGCCCGCTGCTGCTGTGGCACGGCGACGCCGAGTACGAAGCGGAGACAGGGGGCGAGGCATCCGCTGCTCGTCACCGTCTGGAGATCGGCGAGCTTCCCTGGCGTTACACGCGGGCCGACTGAACGACGCCGTCAGCCGGGTGCGGTCAGCCCTCGAGCAGCCGGCGGACGTGCGCGCCTACGGCGTGCGTCTCGATGAGGAAGCCGTCGTGGCCGAAGTCGCTCGCGAGCACGACCGAGCTGTCGCCGTCGAGGGTGCGGCGGATGCCTCGCGCGATGCGGTGCTGGCCGTCGATCGGGAAGAGGCGGTCGCTGTCGATGCCGAGCACGAGCGTTGTGGCGGTGACCCGCGCGAGGGCGTCGTCGACGCCGCCGCGGTCGCGACCGACGTCGTGCGAGTTCATCGCCTCGACGAGGGTGATGTACGAGTTGGCGTCGAAGCGCCGCGTGAACTTGTTGCCGTGGAAGTCGAGATAGGACTCCACGGTGAACCGGCCGCCGTGGCCGAGCGGGCTGACGCCCGACTGCCACGAGCGCTGGAACCTCTGGTTGAGCTCGGTCGGCGAGCGGTAGTTGAGCAGGGCCATGCGTCGCGCGAGGGCGAGTCCGCGGTTGGGGCCGTCGCCGTCGGCGGCGTCGTAGTACTCGCCGCCCTGGAAGCGGGGGTCGATGCGGATCGCCTCGAGCTGGACCGAGTTGAGGGCGATCTGGTCGGCGGTGTTGACGGGCGGCGCCGACAGGATGCCGACGCGCTCCACGCGGTCGGGCAGCCCGACCGCCCACTCGAGCGCATGCATGCCGCCCATCGATCCGCCGATCACCCCGGCCCACACGTCGATCCCCAGGGCGTCGGCCAGCCGCACCTGCGCGGCGACCTGGTCGCGGATCGTCAGGTACGGGAACCGGGACGCCCACTCGTAGCCGTCCGGGCCAATGCTCGCCGGACCCGTCGACCCCTGGCAGCCGCCGAGCATGTTCGGCGCGACGACGAACCAGCGGTCGGTGTCGATCGGAGCGCCGGGGCCGACGATCTCGTCCCACCAGCCGGTGGTGGGATGCCCCGCCCCGGCCGGACCGCGCACGTGGCTGTCGCCGGTCAACGCGTGGAGCACGAGCACCGCGTTGTCACGGGTCGCGTTGAGCTCGCCCCAGGTCTCATAGGCGAGGCGGTAGGCCGGGAGCTCGCGGCCCCCCTCCGTGCGGAAGGACCCGAACGCCGCGAAGTGGCGCTCGCCGACCGGATCGCCGTCGCGCCAGGCGCCGGTGGCGGGCGGGCGTCCGAGCAGCAGCCGGGCGTCGGCCTCCGTCACCGGTGCCGAGGGCACGGTGTCTTCGGAGGTCTGCCAGTCCATCCGTCTATTCTCCCGCTCGCCCCTGCCCGTAGGCCGAGTGTTACGGAGAGGCGGTCGTTGAGCGAGCGAAGCGAGACGAAACGCCCGCATCCGGCTGGGAGCACCGGGATCCGGTCGTTGAGCGAGCGAAGCGAGACGAAACGCCCGCACCCGACGGACTCGCTCCGCCTCACCGCCGGAACGGCGCCGTCTCGTACACCGCGCCGTGCTGCCCGGCCAGGGCGATCGGCCGCGCGTCCCACGTCTGCACGAAGCGGTGGTCGGTCGCCGTTCGCTGCGGCACCCGGGCGTCGATCTCCTCGAGCGTGCCCATCGTCTCGTTCGACAGCCACACCACCCGGCGGCCGATCGCGTCGCCGAGCCCGCCCATGATGTCGGCGAACCGGCGGCGCTGCGCCGCGTCGAGGTACAGCAGCACCGCGCTGTGGAACACGACCAGGGTGGCACCCGGGGGAGCGGCGGAGGCGACATCCGTCACCCGCTCCAGGAGGTCGCCGCGCACGATCTCGGGAGGATCGGATGCCGCGATCCCGGCGGCCGCACGCAGGCGGGCGACGCGGGCGTCGTGGTCGGGTCCGGGCCAGATGAGGTTCGCGAGCCAGTCGACGGCATCGGCATCGCCGACGTCGATGGGGTCGAGGTCGATCCCGCGCCGCCAGACCACGTCGGGATAGCGGGCGGGGACGGATGCCTCGTCGTCGACGGTGCAGGCCAGCACCACGTCGCTCGGCCCGTCCGGCGGGTCGATGCGCCCTCGGCCGGCGGGCGTGGCGTAATCGACGCTGTACCGGTCGGGGAACAGGCACAGCCCGGCGGCGGCCCCGACCTCCAGCAGGGCGACGGGCCCGTCGATGCGCGAGAGCGGCGGCAGCCAGGTCGCGCAGCGATTGGCCTCGTTCGTCTGCACCGTGCGGGCGGCGCCCGTCCCCACGATGCGGTCCCAGTGCTCCAGCAGCCACGGGCGCACCTCGTGGTACGGGCTCAGCGCCGCGCCCTCCCATCGCGCGGCGGCGAACATGAGGTTCGGCTGCTGCTTCGGCCGGGGGAGCGCCGCGAGCCGCGTGAGCACCTCGGGGTCGCGCGCGATGCCGAGCGCCCAGTCCTCGTACAGAGGGGAGGTGCCGTGCGCCCAGCGACGGCCGAAGTCGTCGTAGAAGGCCGCGATCTCATCGCGCCGATCGGTGCTCACCGCCCCACCCTACGAGCGCTCGGGTGACGGTGTCACCGGGCCGGTCTAGCATGCGTGGAATGGACGTCATCGAGTACCTCATGAGCGGCGACCCGGCGATTCGCTGGCAGGTGATGCGCGACCTCACCGATGCTCCCGCAGACGAGGTCGCAGCCGAGCGGGCCCGGGTGGCGACCGAAGGCTGGGGCGCCCGGATGCTCGCCGAGCAGGATGCAGACGGGCGGTGGGATGCCGGCACCTATCGGCCCGGGTGGGTCGACGAGGAGCGGCCGTTCTACGACGCCTGGACGGCGACCCACTTCTCCCTGCAGTCGCTGGCCGAGTACGGCGTCGACCCCGGTGCCGACGCGGTGCGCGCGGCTGTGCAGCGGGCGGCTGAGGGTGCCCGCTGGGAGTACAACGGCGCACCCTACTTCGAGGGCGAGATCGAGCCCTGCATCAACGGCATCGCGCTCACCGTCGGCGGGTACTTCCGGCGCGACGACGCCTCTCCGATCGCGGCGACACTTCTCGCCACGCAGCACGCCGACGGCGGGTGGAACTGCTGGGAGGAAGACACCGCCGCGCCGAGCTCCTTCCACTCCACGATCTGCGCCATCGAGGGGCTCTGGCAGTGGGGGGAGCACGCCGGTCACAGCGACGAGCTGCGGGAGAGCATGCTCCGCGGCGAGGAGTGGCTCCTCGAGCGCCGGCTCTTCCGGCGCAAGTCCGACGGCACCGTTCCCGACCCGCGCATGACCATGACGTCGGTTCCCGGGCGATGGTTCTACGACGTGCTCCGCGGGCTGGACCACTTCCGCCTCGCCCGGCCGGAGCGCGACGAGCGCTGCGCCGAGGCCGTCGAGCTGATCCGCGCGAAGCGGCTCGACAACGGCCTGTTCCCGTTCGAGAACCACCACGAGGGCCCGATGCTCTTCGCGATGGACGGCGAGCACGACGGGTTCCCGAGCCGCTGGGTCACGCTCCGCGCACTGCGCGTGCTGCGCTGGTGGGACGCCGCCTGAGGCCGAGCAGAAGAACAGCGGATGCCTCGGCCCACGTTGGCCGAGGCATCCGCTGATCTGGTTCCGAGGTCAGGCGCGCGCCGCCTCCGACACGCGGCGTGCCGACGCCAGGGCCTGCTCGAGGTCGGCCTTGAGGTCGTCGACGTTCTCGAGACCCACCGAGAGGCGCACCAGGCCGGGCGTGACACCGGCGGTGAGCTGCTGCTCGGGCGTGAGCTGCGAGTGCGTCGTGGACGCAGGGTGGATGACGAGCGAGCGCACGTCGCCGATGTTGGCGAGGTGGCTGAACAGGGAGAGCGAGTTCACGAACTCGCGGCCCGCCTCGACCCCGCCCTTGAGTTCGAACGACAGCACCGCGCCGACGCCCTTGGGGGCGTAGGTGTTGGCGGCGGCGTACCACGGCGAGGTCGGGAGGCCCGAGTAGTTGACCGACGCGACGTCGTCCTGGTTCTCGAGCCACTCCGCGATCTCCTGCGCGTTCTGCACGTGGCGCTCGATGCGCAGCGACAGGGTCTCGATGCCCTGGATCAGCAGCCAGGCGCTCTGGGGGGCGATCGCCGCACCGAGGTCGCGCAGCAGCTGCACGCGGGCCTTGATGATGTACGCGAGCCCGTCGCCGACCGCGGCTGTGTACGACGCGCCGTGGTACGACGGGTCGGGCACGGTGAGGCCCGGGAACTTGTCGACGTTCTTCGACCACTCGAAGCTGCCGCCGTCGACGATGACCCCGCCGATGACCGTGCCGTGGCCGCCGAGGAACTTCGTGGCGGAGTGGATGACGATGTCGGCGCCGTGTTCGAACGGCTTGATGAGGTACGGCGTGGCGATCGTGTTGTCGACGATGAGCGGGATGCCGTTCTCGTGCGCGACGTCGGCGACCGTGCGGATGTCGAGCACGTTGATCTTCGGGTTTCCGATGGTCTCGGCGAAGAAGAGCTTCGTGTTCGGGCGGACGGCGCGGCGCCACTCCTCGGGGTCGTCCTGGTTCTCGACGAACGTCGTCTCGATGCCGAGCTTCGCCAGCGTGTACTTGAAGAGGTTGTACGTGCCGCCGTAGATCGAGCTGGACGAGACGATGTGGTCGCCGGCCTCCGCGATGTTGAGCACCGCGAACGTCTCGGCGGCCTGGCCGCTCGCGACGAGGAGAGCACCGGTGCCGCCCTCGAGCGCGGCGAGGCGCTCCTCGACGACGGCCTGCGTCGGGTTCTGGATGCGCGTGTAGATGTTGCCGAACTCGGCCAGCGCGAAGAGGTTGGCCGCGTGGTCGGCATTGTCGAAGACGTACGACGTCGTCTGGTAGATCGGGGTGGCGCGGGCCTTGGTGACCGGATCCGGTGCGGCACCGGAATGGATCTGCTTGGTCTCGAAACGCCAGTTCTCGGGTGCGGACACGGCTTGCTCCTGCGGGTTCGGTGGCTGGGGGTGACGTCCCCCGACCCGATCGACAGTACGGAGGGCACCACCTTGTCAACAACGAGGGGGAAATGTGACGTAATCTCCGGGCGGCGTCGAGGGCGAACGGTGTGCGGCGGAGTGGGTACCGTGGAGGCATGACGACCAGACGTGCGGTGGTGACCGGAGCGAGTTCGGGTATCGGAGAGGCGACGGCGCGAGTGCTGCGCTCCCGGGGCTGGGATGTCGTCGCGGTCGCCCGCCGAGCCGATCGCCTCGAAGAGCTCGAGGCCGAAACCGGCGCGGTGGCGTTCGCCGCCGACCTCACCTCCGACGCCGACGTCAAGGCGCTCGCGGAGTTCCTGGCCGATTCCGGCCCTCTCCACTCGCTCGTGCACATCGCCGGCGGTGCCCGCGGCGCCGATCGGGTCGAGGACAGTCTCGTCGAGGACTGGCAGTGGATGTTCGACGTCAACGTGCTGTCGGCCCAGCGCCTGGTCACGGCGCTCCTCCCGCAGCTGCGGCGCGCGGCCGCCGATGACGGGTATGCCGACACGCTGTTCGTGACCTCCACGGCCGCGCAGACCGCCTACGCCGGCGGTGCCGGGTACAACGCCGCGAAGGCCGGCGAGGCGATGCTCGCCCACGCGCTGCGGCTCGAGCTGAACGGCGAACCCATCCGGGTCATCGAAGTCGCCCCGGGCATGGTGTACACCGAGGAGTTCACCGCCAACCGCCTCGGCGGCGACAAGGTGGCGGCGGAGCGCGTCTACGAGGGCGTCGTCGCCCCGCTCACCGCCGGTGACGTTGCAGACGTCATCGCGTACGCACTCGATGCGCCCGGCCACGTCAACCTCGACCTCATCACGATGCGCCCCGTCGCCCAGTCCGCGCAGCACCTGCTCGCACGCGGCCCGCTGCGCCCCCGCGGCGAGGGCGGCCTCGCGTGATCCCGGCCACCGGGACGACGATCACCTATTCGTCGGGCGCGACAGCCTCCACGGGCACCGTCGTCCACGTCGCCGACGTCGGAGACGGGCGCACGGCCGTCGTGGTCGACACGACCGCATTCCACCCCGCCGACACGGCGTGGCCCGATCAGCCGGCCGACCGCGGTTCGCTGCGCTTCGGCGAGGCGACGCTCCCGATCGTCGACGCTGTCGTGGGTGCGACCCAGGGCGACGGGCTCGTCCTCGGTCCGGATGTCCCCGTGCGCACCGGCACCGACGGCTGGACCTTCGTGGTCGCGCACATCGTGGCCGGCGCCGGCATCGCCGAGGGCGACACGGTGGAGATCGAAGCGGATGCCGCGTACCGCGCCGCCCTCTCGGCGGGGCACACCGCCTGCCACCTCGCCTCCCTCGCGCTCGACGCCGCCCTGGCCGACGCGTGGCGCAAGCAGGCGCCCGCCGATGCTCTCGGCGCTCCGGCTTTCGACGCCCTGGCGATCCAGGAGTCGCGGATCCTTGCGGACGGGTCGCGCGACGTCTACCGCATCGGCAAGTCGCTGCGTCGGAAGGGCTTCGATCCGGCGGCCCTCGACGACCTGCCCGACCTCGCTGTGCGCGTGAACACCACGCTGGCGGAGTGGATCTCCGCCGGCGGCGCGGTGCGCATCGAGTCAAACGGCCCGCAGCTCGCCGACCGCCGCACCTGGGTGTGCGAGCTTCCCGCAGCGGAGGTGCGGATCCCGTGCGGCGGGACGCACGTCTCGTCCCTGTCCGAGCTGGCTTCCGCGACCGTGTCGCTCGAGTCCGTGCCCGTCGAAGGCGGCTTCCAGGTCGTCATGACGACCACCGCCGTCCGGCGCTGACGCCGCGTTGACGCCGCGCGGGCGTCAGATGATCTGCGCCTCGCCGGCGACGGCCTCGACCTCCTCCGGAAGGGTGTCGGCGAACGCGACCTTGGGGACGAAGAAGAGCAGCACGGCAGCGAGGAATCCGCCCGCGGCACAGATCGACCAGACGGCGAGATAGCCGCCGAGCGACGCCGCGGTCTCGCTCGCCACGACGCCCGCCCCCGCCGCCAGGACCACGCCGAAGATCGCGGAGGCGAAGGTGCCGCCGATCGTCTTGGTCGTGTTCGTGAGCGCCGAGGCGATGCCGGTCTGACCGTGGGGCGCGGCCGCCGCTGCCGCGGCCGGGAGCGCGCCGACGAGCGCGCCCGAGCCGATGCCGGCGATCGAGAGGTTGAGGAGCACCTGCCACAGCTCGACATGGAAGGGGATGAACAGCGCGTAGCCGATGCCGACGAGCGCCGACGCGACGATGAGGATCGCGCGGGGATTCGCGCGGCGCGAGGTCACCGCGAACAGCATCGCGCCGACGATGAGCGAGACGAGGTACAGCCCGATCACGTACGAGCGCGCTTCGGCATCGAGCCCGAGGCCGTAGCCCAGCGACGAGTCGGTGCCGGCGTAGGTCGACAGCGGCCCCTGGGCACCCAGGAGGCTGATCCCGACGAGGAACGCCGTCGCCTGCACCGGCCACATCTCGGGCCGGCGCAGCACGCGGATGTCGATGGCGGGGTCGGACTGCCGCTGCTCGAACAGCACGAAGACCACGAACGCCACCACGCCGAGCGCCAGCAGCAGCCAGACCAACGCGGATCCGGCCCCGTTGAGGCGCAGGAAGGTGAGCGAGCTGGTGACCAGCAGCAGACCGAGCGCGAGGATGACGAAGCCCCACGTGTCGAGGCGTCGGCCGCGCACGGGCTCGGACTCGGGCACCGCGAGCCAGATCACCAGGCAGACGAGCGTCACGGCGATCGCCGGCACCGTGAGCGTGAGGGTCAGATCGCCGGTCGCCGTGAAGATGCGCCCTGCCGCCAGCGCGCCGATGATCGCACCGGCCTCGAGCCCGACGACCAGGAGCCCGGCCGCCCGGCGCGTCATGGAGACGCCTCGGTTCTGCCGCCTGCCCCTCTCGAAGATGAGCGCGATCTCGAGGGGCAGCCATACGACGTAGAAGCCCTGCAGCGCCCACGCGATCAGGAAGCTCCAGAAGTCGCCGGCGAAGGCCAGCCACCAGCTGGCCCCGGCCGTGAGGATCGCAGCGATCAGCAGGATCCGCTTGTGCCCGTACATGTCGCCGAGCTTGGCGAGCACCGGCACGACGAGCGCCGACAGCAGCAGCTGCGCGGCCTCGAACCAGTTCACGTCGGAGTCGTGGATGCCCAGCTGGTCCACGATGTCGCTGAACAGGGGCACGTAATAGCCCTGGAGGATCCCGCTGGTGACCTCGACGAGGACGAACCAGCCGATGAGGCCTGCGGTGATGCCGAGGGCGGAGCCGCGCAGACGGTCGGCGGCGGAGGAGGCTCGGGACACGAGGGCGAGACTACTCTCACGGCGCGCCTACTCTGGGACGGTGTGGATGACGACTCTCCCGGCCCGGCGCGGAGGCGCTCCGTGGCGATGACACTGCCCCAGCTCGCGGACGCCGGACTCCTTGATCCGGGGTGGGCCGACGCCCTCGCTCCGGTCGCGCCCGACATCTCGGCTCTCGGCGAGCGACTGCGCGCCGAGGTGACCGCCGGTCGCTCCTACCTGCCCGCGGGGGACCGCGTGCTGCGGGCTTTCGAGCGCCCGCTGGCCGACGTGCGGGTGCTGATCGTCGGCCAGGACCCGTACCCCACCCCCGGGCATCCGATCGGGCTGTCGTTCGCCGTCGACCGGCACGTCCGCCCGCTTCCCCGCAGCTTGTCGAACATCTATCAGGAGCTCGAGGCCGACCTCGGCATCCCGCGCGCCGCCCACGGCGACCTGTCGGCGTGGAGCGACCAGGGCGTCATGCTGCTCAACCGCGTGCTCACCGTCGCGCCGGGGCAGCCAGCATCCCACCGCGGCTGGGGCTGGGAGAAGGTCACCGAGCACGCCATCCGCACGCTGGTCGAGCGGGACGGTCCGCTCGTCGCGATCCTCTGGGGGAGGGATGCCGCGAACCTGCGCCCACTGCTCGGTTCGACGCCGATCGTCGAGTCCGCGCACCCCTCGCCGCTCTCCGCCAGCAGAGGGTTTTTCGGCTCTCGCCCGTTCTCTCGCGCGAACGCCCTGCTCGAGGAGCAGGGGGGTCGGGCGGTCGACTGGGCACTGCCGGCCTGAGCGTAGGCTGTCGGAATGCTCGAGGAGGAATACGATCGCGACCGGCGCCGGCTGCCGCGTCATCTGCGTCGTCGCCCCGAGCCGGAGCATCCCTTCTCGTTCGAGATCCGGCCCGTCGCCGAGCGCGACATCCCCGACATCCGCGAGATCTACAACTACTACGTGACGAACTCGGTCGTGACGTTCGACGAGAAGAAGTGGTCGATCGCGCAGTGGCGCGAGAAGCTCGCCCACCTCCGCAAGCTCGGCCTGCCGTTCCTCGTCGCCGAGTCGCCCACGGGGCAGATCCTCGGGTATGCCCTCGTGCAGCCGATGTCGAGCAAGTCCGCGTACCGCTACTCCGTCGAGAACTCCATCTATCTCGGGCAGGCTGCGACGGGCAAGGGACTCGGCAAGGCGCTGCTGATCGCGCTCATCGCCGCATGCGAGGAGAAGGGCATCCGGCAGATGGTGGCCGTGATCAGCGACAAGGGCGCCGAGGGATCGGTCGCGCTGCACGAGAAGCTCGGATTCGTGGAGGTGGGTCGCATGGGCCGGGTCGGCTTCAAGTTCGGCCGCTGGCTCGGCACGATCTACCTGCAGAAGGAACTGACCCCGGTGAAGAAGCAGAAGAAGGGCCTCTTCACCCGCTGAGCGCGGCGACTCCCAGACCCTCTGTGGCGAACGCGTCCGCTATGGCAGAGTGAGTCCCGTTCGGAGTGGCGAGGAGTTCTCGATGAAGAGAACGGCTGTTGCGGTGGTGACCTGTGCACTGATCATCGGGTGTGCTGTGGGCGTCGCGGCGCCCGCGTCCGCCGCGGAGCCCGACGAGAACCCCTCAATTCCGCGCCAGTGCGGGCTCGGCATGACCCTCGTTCTCGACGCGTCCGGCTCGGTGCAGTCCTCGAACGCCGTCGGTTCCGTCCGTTCGGCGGCCGATGCCTTCCTCGATGCCTTCCGCGACACCGGTTCGTCGGCGCGCGTGCTTCAGTTCGCGACGTTCTCCGAGGAGCTCGCCGAGCGCACGATCGTCGACAGTGCGAGCCTTGCCGATGGCGGCGGGCTGTCGAATGCGGTGGCCGGATATTACAACCCGATCCCGCCGCGTCCGTCGAATGCGGTGATCCACCGGTTCAACGGTGGCAGCATCACATCGCAGGGAAGCTACACGACCTCGAACACGAGCAATCAGTACACCAACTGGCAGCAGGTGCTCAGCGACACGGCGTCCGACGCCGGCGACTACGTCATCTTCATCACCGACGGGGATCCGACCGCGTACGACTTCGGCCAAGCCGGCGACCCGTTCCCCGCCCCCGACGTCGCGGTCGGCACCGACCGCACGGCGGCCTCCAGCGCGGAGACCCTCGATCGTGCTGTGACGAGCGCGAACGAGGTGAAGTCGGCGGGCGCCCGCGTACTCGCGCTCGGAGTAGGGGAGGCGCTGCAGAACGCCGACAGTGTCGAGCGGCTCACCCAGGTATCGGGGCCGGAGGTCGTCGATGACATGGCCGACTTCGACGTCGAGACGACCGATGTCGCACTGGTCCGTGACTTCGAAGAGCTGGCTGATGCCGTTCGGTCGCTCGTCCTCGATCTATGCTCGCCGTCGCTGACGATCCGCAAGCTCGCGCAGTCTGCGGACGACGCGTCCTACCTGCCGGCGCCCGGATGGGACATGACCGTCACGCCCACGGTCTCGGCCGGAACGTTCGACTGGGTGCTGCCCGCCGGCGCCATCGGGGCGTCATCGACGGTGACGACGAACACCGACGGCTTTGCGCAATTCCAGTGGGAGCCCGATCCGGATGGGGCGCTCAGTGACGCCGAGGTGGTGGAGGCGTTGGAGCCTGGCTTCACTCCGGGGCGTCCCGGACCTGACAACGACTTCCGGTGCAGCTTCCGTGATGCCGAGGGAGGACTCCGCGTCGAACAGGGAGAGCTCGATGCGGTCGGCGCTTCAGCGAGCTTCTCACTCACCGGCATCTCCGCCGAGATCGGCACGTGCACCGTCTACAACTCCTTCGACTACCAGCCGGAGATCGCGCTGCAGAAGGTCAACTCGCCCACGGCTGTGCGCGGCGACCTGAACCCGGGTGCCATCGTCACGTCCAGCTACGCCGCGACGAACCCGGGGAACACCCCGCTCGCGCAGGTTCAGGTCGTCGACGACAAGTGCGACGACCTCACTGCGGTGCTGGCGCCCGGCGCCGGCACGAACATCGGCGATGTCGACGAGAACTCGCTCCTCGACCCCGGAGAGGAATGGCTGTTCACGTGCCAGCGTGCGGTGACGGTCTCGAGAGGGGCACTGGGCGCCCACACCCTCATCAACACCGCGACGGTGACGGGCCTCGACCCGGCCGGCGGTCTCCAGATCGCGACGGCCACCGACGACGTCGACCTCTACATTCCGGAGATCGACCTCGAGAAGCTGGTGAACGGCGCTGACGAGGTCACGGTCGTTCCTGGGTCGACGGTCACGTATACGTACCGCGCGGAGAACGTCGGAGAGACGGACCTGACCGGCATCACCCTCGTCGACGACACGCCGCCGTGTGAGGCGCCGGTCCGCGGCGCCGATGACCCGGGCGATGGTGATGACATCCTGGCGGTCGGCGAAGCGTGGACGTGGTCGTGCCAGGCGGCCGTTTCCGCGTCGGTCATCAACCTCGCGACGGTCGTCGGAACCCCGCTGGACCCCTCGACGGGAGCACCCTTCCCGGCCCCGAACCCGCCGGTGTCAGCCGTCGACGACGCTTCGGTCGATGTCACCACGCCGGACCTCGTCCTCGTGAAGAGCGTCGATCAGGAGCTCGTCTTCCCGGGAACCACGGTGAACTACTCCTACGTCGCAACCAACACCAGTGTCAGTCCGGCGGTCGACCTCCGCAACGACACCGGCACGGCCGGATGGCTCACCGACGACAGCTGCCCGGACGTGACTCAGACGATCGCGGACGGATTCAATGTCGGCGACGTCAACGCGGACGGGCTCATGAACGCCGGCGAAGCGTGGCGGTTCAGCTGCGCGATGCCGATCTTGGAGACGACCGTGAACACGGCCGAGATCGTCGCCCAGCCCGTGATCGGAGGGGTCGAGGCAGGGGACGAACTGGTGCGCACCGATCAAGCGCTCGTCGAGGTGATCACTCCGAGCATCGATCTGCAAAAGCTCGCCGTGCGAGGTGTCGTCCTCGATCCCGACGCGAACCCGGTCGAGGGACCCGACGTACCCGACGTCCGCCCCGCCGTCTACCTCTACGCCGCCCGCAACACCGGCCAGACGCCGCTGGCGGCGGTGGCGCTCGGGGACGACAGGTGTGCTCCCGTCACTCTGCTCGAAGGCGATGACGGCGGCGACGCCATCATGTCGATCGGTGAGACGTGGGTGTACGAGTGCGCGACGACATTGGACCGCGAGCAGGGCTCGCCTCCACCGACCGGCGCCGAGTCCGCGCTCGTCACCAACACCGCGGGCGTCACCGCGACGCCCTTCCTGCCGACCGACCCGGCGACGGTCGGCGCGCAGGTCTCGACGACCGACGTGGCACAGGTCCTGGTGACCGAGCCCTCCCTCACGCTGACCAAGACGGCATCGGCCGCGGTGGTGCGCCCGGGCGACACCGTCACGTACACATTCGCGGTCACCAACTCCGGGGACGTCGGACTCGATCCCATCGCGGTCACCGACGACAAGTGCACGGACATCAGCTACACCGGGGGCGATGTACGAGAGAACGGGCTCATCGACGGCGCGAACTCGGTGGACGGCGTGATTCTCACCGAGCCGGAGACATGGACCTACCGGTGCTCGAGGATCGTCGAAACGCCGGCCGAAGGCGGGACCGCGGACGTGAACGTGGCCAGCGTCAGCGCCTTCGGCGCTCTTGGCAACGTGTACGCCGCGACCGACTCCGCCACTGTGCGCGTCATCGATCCCGACATCAGCCTGGAGAAGTCCGTCAGCGAGGTCCTCGTTCCCGTCGGCACCGTCGTGGACTACACCTTCCGCGTGAGCAACGCCGGTCGAAGCGCGGTGGCGGCGGACGATGTGCTCGCCGAAATCGCGCTGAGCGACGTGACTCAGCCGTCCAATCCGTCATGCCAGCAGCCCGCGTACGTCAGCGGCGACGATGACGGCGATGGACTGCTCGACCGTGATCCCGCGGAAGTGTGGCTCTACACCTGCTCGGGCGCGATCGACGAGCGCACCGTCGACGTCGCGGGAGTGACGGGGATCGGCGGCACGACCTTCGGCCTCGAGATCCCCGTGTTCGACGTCGCGGCGCAGGTCGTGCAGCCCTTCCACCCGGCGCTGACGGTCGAGAAGACGGCCTCACCGACCCAGCTCGTGACGCCCGGCGGCGACGTCACCTACAGCTACGTCGTGCGCAATACCGGCGATGTCCCGCTCGCCGGCGTCGCCGAGACGATCGAGGACGACACGTGCGGTCCGGTCGAGTACGTGTCGGGCGACCTCGACGAGGACGGCCTGCTCGACACGCCGCGGAGCATCTTCGAGGACGCCGCCGATGAGACCTGGGTGTTCACCTGCACCGTCTTCGTCGATGAAGACACCGTGAACACCGTCGTCGTCACCGGAACTCCGGTGGATGCGGGTGGGACACTGCTGTGCGGTCCCGGCAACGCGCGGCAGCTCGGGCGCACCCTGGCTTCGTGCGACGTCGACGCGACCGCCACGGCGAATGTCACCGTGACAGCAGTGCTGCCGTTGCCGCCGACGGGCGCCGCGGTCCCCTGGATCGCTGTGTGGCTCGCAACCGGAACGCTGCTCGGCGGTTCGCTGCTGGTTTGGCGCGCGCGGCGCCATACGACGCGCCTCTGACGCGGTACTCGGGCTCAGCGCCGCGGCGGTGACGGTGCGGCCGCCTCTTTGACCGCGTCGATGAGCTCTCGCCACGGCCCGTGCACGTCGGACTCGGCGAGCTCTGCCTCGCGTGAGCGCTCGCCGCAGCGCGCGTCGAGCGTCCACAGGAACCGGTCGGCGCCCGCCTCCACGCGGACGACAGCCGCCGCGTCCCACGGGCACTCCTCGATGAGCGTCCGCCACCGGGATGCTTCGGACTCGCCTGCCTCCGCTTTCCACCTGCGCGCCATTCCGGCGAAGCCGCCGGATCGGGTCACCGTGACGGAGACGACGGGGAAGGACGGCATCCCGTCATCGTCGACAGGCCGGGCTGCTCCTCCGCCGCCATCGGCCGGAGGCTCGGGCGACGGGCCGGGGGACGGGTTCGGCCGCGGTGAGGGTGACGGCGCGGCAGCGTCGGCTGCGGCGTCAGGCAGCGGTCTCTGCGACTCGGGCATCGTCGATCACGCCGACGCTCGTCCAGGCGGCCCGGACGGCGGCGACCTCCTCCGACTCCTCACCGTACTCCGCGGCGGCGGCGGCCAGGGTGGCGTGCGCGAACGTCGAGAAGTCGGCCGTCGACGGGAGGGCCCCCGTGATGGTGCGGTACCAGATCACACCGGCGCGTTCCCATGCATTGCCGCCCAGCGCGGTGGCGACGAGGTAGAAGGCGTGGTTCGGGATGCCGGAGTTGATGTGCACTCCGCCGTTGTCGTCGCGCGTCACGATGAAGTCGCGCATGTGCGCGGGTTGAGGGTCTCGTCCGAGCACGTCGTCGTCGTACGCCGTGCCCGGCGCAGCGAGCGAGCGCAGAGCGGTGCCTTCGACGGCGTCGGTGAAGATGCCCTCGCCGATCAGCCACGACGCCTGATCGGCGGTCTGTCCGAGGTGATGCTGCTCGGCGAGGGCGCCGAAGACGTCGGCGACCGACTCGTTGAGCGCGCCAGACTGGCCCTGGTACACGAGCCCGCCCTCGTCTTCGATCACCCCGTGCGCGAGTTCGTGCGCGATGACGGTGAGCGAGCCGGTGAATCCCGAGAAGATCTCGCCGTCACCGTCGCCGAACACCATGCGCTCGCCGTTCCAGAAGGCGTTGTCGTAGTCCTGGCCGTAGTGCACCGTCGACAGCAGCGCGCCGCCCGAGCCGTCAAGGCCGTCGCGCGAGAAGGCGTCCCAGAGGAAGTCGAACGTCGCACCGAGCCCGTCGAACGCCTGGTCGACGGCGGTGTCGCCGGTGGCGGGGTCGTCTTCGCCGCGTACCCGCACGCCCGGGAGCTGCTCCTTCTGCTGTGCGTCGGAGACCTCGCGGTCGGGGGCGGGCGTCCGCTCGGCGACCAGGGTTCCGCCCTCCTCGATCGACAGGCGCAGCCTCGAGCGCACCGGACGATACTCTCGCGGCGCCGCCAGCGTGGAGCGCGCGGCCTCGGCAGCCTTGGCCCACGTGGGCTCCTGCACGGCGGCGATGCGGGCGAGCAGATACGGGGGAACGATCGCGTGGGCCATGGACAGAGGCTAGCCGCGACCCCCGACGGTGGACGGATGCCGCCACCGCGCGTCCGCGCGGCGAGGGATTCGCGTCAGAAGGCGGCCGCGCCGGCCTCCGCGACGGTCTGGTCCTGTTCGCCCGAACCGCCGCTCACGCCCACGGCGCCCACGACAGCGCCGTCGCGCGAGAGCGGCACACCGCCCGCGAAGATCGCCACCTTGCCCCCATTCGTGGCGTGGATGCCGTAGAACTGCTGGTTCGGCTGCGAGTTCTCGCCGAGCGCCTTCGTCTCGATGTCGAACGCCTTGGACGTCCAGGCCTTGTTGATCGAGATGTTGACGCTGCCGATCCAGGCGCCGTCCTGGCGGACGTGGGCGACGAGGTTGCCGCCCGCGTCCACGACGGCGATGTTCATCGGCTGGCCGACCTCGTCGGCGCGCTTCTCGGCGGCGGCGATGACACGGCGGGCGTCTTCGAGGGTGACGGACATGGTGGTGTTCCTTTCGTTGGCCTGTCAGGCGGTCTTGATGTACCCGTTGGGGTTCAGCACGTACTTCTTGGCCGCGCCCTGGTCGAAGTCGGCGTACCCCTGCGGGGCGTCCTCGAGCGCGATCGCCGTGGCGCCCACCGCGTCGGCGATGGCGACCTTGTCGTGCAGGATCGCCATCATGAGCTGCCGGTTGTAGCGCATGACCGGGCACTGGCCGGTGGTGAACGAGAGCGACTTCGCCCAGCCGAGCCCGAGCCGCAGCGACAGCGAGCCGACCTTCGCGGCCTCGTCGATGCCGCCGGGGTCTCCGGTGACGTAGAGGCCCGGGATGCCGAGGGCGCCGCCCGCCGCGGTCAGGTCCATGAGGGAGTTGAGCACCGTCGCCGGCGCCTCGTGCGAGGCATCCGCTCCGTGTCCGCGCGCTTCGAAGCCGACGGCATCGACGCCGCTGTCGACTTCGGGCACTCCCAGGATCTGCTCGATCTGTTCCTTCGGGTCGCCCTTCGAGACGTCCACGGTCTCGCAGCCGAACGACCGCGCCCGCGCCAGCCGCTCCTCGTTGAGGTCGCCCACGATGACCACCGCGGCTCCGAGCAGCTGGGCGCCGACGGCGGCGGCGAGGCCGACGGGGCCGGCACCGGCGATGTAGACGGTCGAGCCCGGGCCCACGCCGGCGGTGTAGGCACCGTGGAAGCCGGTCGGGAAGATGTCGGAAAGCATCGTCAGATCGAGGATCTTCTCGAGCGCTTGGTCGCGATCGGGGAAGACCAGCAGATTCCAGTCGGCGTACGGCACGAGCACGTACTCCGCCTGGCCGCCCACCCAGCCGCCCATGTCGACGTACCCATACGCGCTGCCCGGCCGGTCGGGGTTGACGTTGAGGCAGATGCCGGTCTTGCCCTCCTTGCAGTTGCGGCAGCGGCCGCACGCGATGTTGAACGGCACGGACACGATGTCGCCCACCTTGACGAACTCGACGTCGGGACCGACCTCGACCACCTCGCCGGTGATCTCGTGACCGAGCACCAGCCCTGCCGGCGCCGTCGTGCGTCCGCGCACCATGTGCTGGTCCGAGCCGCAGATGTTGGTGCTCACGGTCTTGAGGATCGCGCCGTGCGGCACCTTCCTGCCGACGTTCGCGGGATTGACGCCCGGGCCGTCCTTCAGCTCGAAGGTCGGGTAGTCGGTGTCGATGACCTCGACTTCACCGGGCCCCTTGTAGGCCACTGCCCTGTTTGCAGACATCGTCGTCCTCTCCGTCGCGCGACCGCACCGCGTGCGCGACCGCTCGTCACGTGGTGGGCTCGACTTGAGCCTGGTCCGTCTCAGCGCGCGGCGCAACGGGGTCGGCTGCGCGGCGCGGGCGCCGGTCAGACCGCGCCGGGATCGATCACCGGGATGGACGCGAGGAGGCGACGGGTGTAGGCGACCTGCGGCTGGAGCAGCACCTTCTCGGTCGGACCCTCCTCGACGATGCGTCCGTCCTTCATGACGACCACCTCGTCGCACAGGCTCTGCACCACGCCGATGTCATGCGACACGAGCAGCAGCGTCAGCCCGTCGCGGGCGCGCAGTGCGCCCAGCAGCTCGAGGATCTGCGCGCGCACCGTGACGTCGAGCGCCGAAAGCGGCTCATCGCCCACCAGAAGCTCGGGGCGATGCACGATCGCGCGTGCCAGCGCGATCCGCTGGCGCTGGCCGCCGGAGAACTCGTGCGGGAAGCGGTGGGCCATCGCCGCCTCGAGTCCGACGTCTTCGAGCACTTCGCGTACGCGGGCGCGGCGGTCGCCCTCGATGCCGAGCGCCCACAGCGGTTCGCCGATGATGCGGCCGACGCTCATGCGCGGGTCGAGCGATGCGTACGGATCCTGGAACACGATGCCGGTGCGGCGCCGCAGCCAGTGCAGCGAGCGCGCTCCGGCACCGCCTTCGACCGGGCGGCCGTCGAACTCGACGGTTCCCGCGGTCGCGGTGTCGAGGGCGAGGAGCAGGCGCACGAGCGTGGACTTGCCCGACCCCGACTCGCCGATGATCCCCAGCGCCGATCCGGCCCGCACATCGAGGTCGGCATCCTCCAGGCCGGTCGTGAAGACGCGCGGGCCGAAGAGCCGCGTCTTCGGCGTCGGATAGCGGCGGGTGAGCCCGCGGGCGCGCACCAGGAACTCGCTCACCCCGCACCTCCCGCGGACGTGCCGTCGGGCCGCCACAGCGTCGCCGTCGCGTCTCGCAGCAGACCCTGGGTGACGGGCGAGGCGGGGGCGGTGAGCAGCTGCGACACCGGGGCGTCCTCGACGACGCGGCCGTCCTCGAGTACGACGCCGTGCGTCGCGATCTGCGACAGCACCGCCAGATCGTGGGTGATGAACACGAGCGACATCCCATCGTCGCGGACGAGCGAGAGCAGCAGCTCGAGGATCTCCGCCTGGATCGTCACGTCGAGGGCGGTCGTCGGCTCGTCCGCGATGAGCAGCCGCGGGCGGCAGGCGAGGGCCATCGCGATCGCGACGCGCTGGCGCTGGCCGCCGGACAGCTGGTGCGGATAGCGCGAGACGATGCTCTCGGGCTCGGGGAGGGCGACGCGGGATGCCTCGGCCACGGCCCGGGCCGCGGCATCCCGTTTCGATGCCTTTTCGTGGATCCGGATCGACTCGGCGATCTGCCGGCCCACCGTGCGGATCGGATTGAGCGCGGTCCGCGGCTCCTGGAACACGATGCCGATCTCGTCGCCGCGCAGCCGGGCCAGCTCGCGGTCGGGCAGCCCCACGAGCTCGCGGCCGTTCCAGCGGATGCTGCCGGTGGCGGTGGCGCCATCGGGCAGCAGCCCGAGGATCGCGAGGGCGGTCAGCGACTTGCCCGAGCCGGACTCGCCGATGAGGCCGACCCGCGCGCCGTCGGGCACGGCGAAGCTCACACCGTCGACGACCCGCCGACCGCCGATCTCGATCGTGAGGCCCTGCACCACGAGGCTCATGCGACGACCTCCGGCAGGTGGGTGCGAGCCACGCGCCCGGCGCCCGAAGCATGGCTGAGAGTGGGGTCGGTCGCCTCGCGCAGGCCGTCGCCGAGCAGGTTCAGCCCGAGGACGGTGAGCGTGATGGCGAGGCCCGGCCAGACGACGGAGAGCGGATGCACCGTGATGAACTGCTGCAGCTCCGCCAGCAGCAGGCCCCACGACGGCTCCGTCACCGGTGCGCCGAAGCCGAGGTACGACAGGCCCGCCTCGGCGAGCACAGCGACGGCCATGCTCCACGAGAGCTGCACGATGAACACCGGAGCGACGTTGGGAAGCAGGTGGCGCATCAGGTTCTGGGCGGGGGTGAGGCCCGAGGCGCGGCCGGCCAGCACGAAGTCGCTGTGCAGCACTCGGCGCAGCTCGGGTCGGGTTACGCGCGCGATGTTCACGCCGAAGCCGATGCCGACCGACCAGATCACGACCCACAGCGAACCGCCCCAGACCGCCGAGATCATCATCGCGATGATCAGCACCGGGAACGCGATCAGGATGTCGACGAACACCGCCACCGACTCGCGCACCCAGCGCGCGGTGAGCGCGCCCAGCGAGGCGAGCGCGATGCCCACGACCGTCGCGACGACGCCCGCGCCGACGGCCACGAAGATCGTCGTGCGGGCACCGGCCATGAGCAGGCTCAGGATGTCGCGTCCCGTCGCGTCGGTGCCCAGGATGTGCGGCCAGCCCGGCGGCAGCCACCGCGCCGCGATGTCGACCTGCTGCGGGTCGAACGGCGTCCAGAACCGCGCCACGACGGCGGTCGCGACGACGGCGATGACCACGATCAGCCCGAAGCGACCGGTCGACAGGCGCCACAGCCGGCCGAGCCACGCCCAGCGCGACGGCCGGGCGTCGGCCGCGGCATCCGTGCCCGCTGTACGGGGGAGAGGATCGGTCATCCTGCCTCCCGCTGCCGTGGGTCGATGACCCGGTGGACGAGGTCGACGACGAAGCCGATTATCAGCACGAAGCCGGTGAGCACGAGGAGCTCGCCCTGCACCTTCGGAAGGTCGCGGGCGCTCACATCGGCGACGAGCATCCGTCCGATGCCGGGGAGGGTGAACAGCTGCTCGATGATGACGGCCCCGACGATGATGCCGGCGACCTGCAGGCCGAGCACCGTGATCACCGAGAGCCCGACGTCGGGGAGGCCGTGGCGGATGAGGGCGGCGTTGCGGGTGAGTCCCTTGGCCGCGCCGGTGCGCACGTGGTCCTGTCCGACCGCCTGCAGGGTGGCGCTGCGGACGAAGCGCATGAGCATGGCGCCCTCGACGATGCCGATCGTGAGCGCGGGCAGGATGAGCGCGCGGAACGCGGCCCACGGATCCTGCCAGCCTGCGCGCGGGAAGCCCTGGGCGGGCAGCCAGCCGAGCCACACCGCGAAGACGACCACGAGCATCATGCCCGCCCACACCACCGGCACGGCGGCGAGGGTCTGGGCGCCCACGCTGAGCGCGGTTCCGTCGGGGCGACCTCGGCGCATGGCCGAGAGCACGCCGAGGGGGACGCTGACGACGACCGCGATGGTGAGGGCCATGACACCGAGCGGCACGGTCACCTGCGCCTTCTCGGCGAGCTCGACGGCGACCGCCGAGCCGGTGAGCAGCGAGGTGCCCAGGTCACCGCGGAAGACGCCGCCGATCCAGTCGATGTACTGCGCCGGCAGGGGCTGGTCGAGACCCAGGCGCTCGCGGATGGCCTCCACCTGGCCGGGACTGCTGTTGACGCCGGCGATCAGCTGGGCGACGTCACCCGGCAGCACCCGCAGCGAGAGGAAGATGAGCACGCTGGCGACGAGCAAGCCGAGCAGAAGCAGGGCCAGACGCGTCAGCGTGTATCGGATCACCCGTTGCTCTTGGCCAGTTCGGCGAGGTCGAGCCGCTCGTTGACGTTGATCGACGGCATACCGGTGATGTTAGTGCCGACCGCGACCACCGAGGCGCCCGTGTACAGCCAGTCCGCCGCCGCGTCCTCCGACACGATGCGCGCGGCCTCGGCGAGCAGCTCCGCCACCTCGTCCTCGTCGGTCGCGGTGAGCGACTGCGCGAAGAGGTCCTGGACCTCGGCGTTGTCGTACGTGAAGTAGTAGTCGGGGTTCGCCCAGTTCTCGAAGTCGCGGGCCTCGGTGTGCAGCACGAAGCTGAGGTCGTAGTCCTGGTTGATGTAGACGTCGTTGAGCCACGTAGAGAAGTCGACCGAGTCGACCTCGAGCGTGACGCCCACCTCGTTGAGGTTCGACACCAGGATCTGCGGGATCGTCGTGGAGTAGAAGTTCGGGATGGTCAGCGTCAGCTCGAGGTCTTCGGCGCCGGCATCCTCGAGGAGCGCGCGGGCGGCGTCGGGGTCGTACGGCGCGACGTCGGAGAGGTCCTCGTAGCCGGGGTCGAGCGACGGGATCGGCCCGTACTGCGTCTCGCCCGAGGCCAGCGCCTCGACGAACGCGTCATGGTCGATCGCCTGCCGGATCGCCTGGCGCACGCGCTTGTCGGCGAGCGGGCTGCCCGGCTTCTGGTTGAACGCGAGGGTTCCCTTGTCGGTGGACTGGCCGAGCACGAGGGCGAAGTCGCCGTTCGCCTCGATCTGCTCCTGCAGGTTCGCGTCGAAGCCGGTCACCACGTCGACCTCGCCGGCGAGCGCCGCATTGAGCGCCGCCTGGTTGTCGGGGATGTAGTCGAACACGACCTCGGCGACCTGTGCCGTGTCACCCCAGTACTCGTCGTTGCGGGTGTAGCTGATGCTGGCGCCCTGCCGCCACTCGTCGAGGCGGAACGGCCCGGTGCCGTTCGCGGCCGTGTTGTAGTCGACGGTGTCGCCCTCCTTGAGGACGAGTCCGGCACGGCCGCTCAGGTTCCACAGCAGGGTGGAGTCGGGCTCGGACAGGGTCAGCGTGATGTCCTGGCCCTCGGCGTCGACCGCGGTCACCTTCGCGAGCCGCGCGGAGTCGCGCCACTCCGGCGTGCCCTTGCGGGTGTTCAGCGTCCACACCACGTCCTGCGGGGTGAGGGCCTGGCCGTCGTGGAAGGTGACCCCCTCGCGCAGCGTGAAGGTGTAGGTGAGTCCGTCGGGCGAGACGGTCCAGTCGCTCGCGAGCGAGGGGACGATGTCCTGCTCGGGGGTGCGGGCGACGAGCCCCTCGTACACGTTGTCGATCAGGATCTGGTCGAGCGCAGCGCCGGCGGTCTGGCGGATGTCGAGGTTCTCGGGCTCGAGCACCAGGCGGATCGCGACGGAGGCGTCGGGGTCGGGTGCTCCCGTCGGGCTCGGAGTGGGCGAGCTGCCGGCCGAGCAGGCGCTGAGGAGGAGGGCGCCGGCGGCGAGGAGCGAAGTCGCGGCGATCGCAGTGCGACGGAGCATGAAGGTCCTTTCGGAGGAGATCCGCACGAGTGCGGGGCCGGCGTCGGTCGAGTCGGGACGAGCCGATGGGCCGATTGACAAGCCTATGCAACGGGTTCGTGCAGAGAGGAATCCGCTGCATCGAACGCAACACAAGCGTTAGTCGTCGCCGACCAGTCCGCGCAGCATCGCCCCGAGCTCGAGCGGGGCGTCCTCCTGCACGTTGTGCCCTGCGGGAAGCGTGATGACGGATGCCTCGGGCAGGCGTCGCGCGAACTCATCGGCGTCTGCGCCGGTGACGTAGCCGCGCTCGCCGCGCACGAGCGTGGTCGGCGCGGTCGCGGTCGCGAGGTCCTCCCAGCCGGCCTCGCCGAGCACTGCGGACACCGCGTCGGGCTCCGCAACCGGCGTCGTGGAGCCCGCGGCGGCTGCTGCCGCGGCCCGGTGGGCGAAGTGGTGCTTCCACTCGACCCGGCCGTCGGAGCGGATCCGCGAATTGAAGTAGACGCCGCGCTCGGCTTTGCGCCGGGTGCCGCCGCCCAGGCCGAAGGAGAGGGCGCGGTCGACGAGCTCATGACGCGTCGCCCAGTCGGTCGGGCCCGCGAAGAACTCGCGGATCTGCGTCGGGCCCGCGCTCGGATCGACGCCGGGCGTGATGTCGATCAGGACCAGCCGGTTCACGAGATCGGGGCGGGATGCCGCGACCGCCGCCGCGGTGAGACCGCCGAGCGACTGCCCGACGAGCACCTGCGGGCCGTCGGTCCAGGCATCCATTCCGGCGGCGATGTCAGGAGCGAGCACACGCCCGACGTACGCGAAATCGTCACGCCATGACGAGTCGCCGTGGCCGGGGAGGTCGATGGCGAGAGCGGGGAGCCCCAGGGCGAGGATCGTCGTGTCCCATGTGTGCGCGTTGAGACCCGCGCCGTGGAGGAACGTGACCACCGGACGGGCGTCATCGCCGTCCAGCCGGTAGCGCAGCGCGCTGAGCGTGCGGCCGTCCGGGAGGGCGAGGGTCAGTCGCTCGCCCTGGGGCGTCGGACCCTCGATGCCGGCCTCGGCGGCCTGCTCGGGAAGGAAGGAGAACTCGTCGATGGGGTCGCTCACGCGGTCATTCTCCCGCACGGCGCGGCCGTCGGGCCGCGGAGCGTCGCGGCATGACGGCACTCTTGCAAGTCGGGATCGGTGCCCTCCGCCGTAGGTAGGCTGGCCGCATGACCGAAGAACGGCGTGTCCATCTCTCCCGTTCGGCGCCGCCGGCGTACCAGGCGCTCGCGGCGTTCTCGAAGACCGTGGGCACCATCGCGGCTGAGGGCGGCATCGACGTGCGGCTCAAGGAGCTCGTCCAGATCCACACGTCGCAGCTCAATGGCTGCGCCTACTGCGTGAGGGTGCATGTCGAGCGGGCTGTGGCGGCGGGCATCACGCCCGACGACCTGGCCCAGCTGCCCGTATGGCGCGACTCGGGTGTGTTCAGCGACCGGGAGCGGGCCGGGCTCGAGCTCGCCGAGTCGTTCGCGTTCATCCACGAGGAGGGCGTCCCGGACGATGTCTACGACCGGGTGGGCAACATCCTGAGCGAGCAGGAGTACGTTGCCCTGAGCTGGATCCTGGTGTCGATCAACGCCTTCAACCGCATCGCGATCGCCGGTCGGTACAGCGTGCCGCCCCGTGACGACCTCGTCGGAGAGGACCGCGACGCCGCGACGGGCGCGGCCTGGTGAACGACACCGTCGACCCCGTCGACCCCGCCGTCCCCGTTCCCGTCGATCCCATCGTCTCGGGGGCGGTCAATCTCCGCGATGTCGGAGGTCTCCCCGCCGGCGCAGCCGTCACGCGTCACGGCGTCCTCTTCCGATCGGGCAACCTGGCCCAGCTCGACGAGCCCGGTGTGACCGCTCTGGGCGCCCTCCGGCTGCGCCGCATCATCGACCTGCGGGCCGACGACGAGGTCGCCCACGCGCCCAGTCGCGTCGACGGTCTCGAGATCGTCACGCAGCGGGTGCCCCTGTTCCTCGGCTCCGTCGAGTCGTTCTTCGCCGATGACATCAGCCTCGACGAGATGTACCGGCAGCTGGTCGACGACTCCTCGGCCGGAGTCGTCGACGTGGTGCGCGGCATCGTCACCGACCAGCCCGTCCTCGTGCACTGCACGGTGGGGAAGGACCGCACCGGAGTCACCGTCGCGCTCACGCTCGCCGCCGCCGGGGTCGATCTCGACGCGGTCGTCCGCGACTACGCGCGCACCGAGGGACTGCTGCCCGAGTGGCGCAATCGCCGGATCCTGCAGATGCTGCGGTCGATGCATCCCGAGGCGAAGCATCTCGAAGACCTCGCCACGCGGTCCCCGGCGCCGGTGATGCAGGCGCTTCTCGACGACGTCACCGCGCGCTACGGGTCGCCGGCGGACTACTTGAGGGCGCACGGCTTCGGCGACGACGAGATCGCCGAGCTGCGCCGGGTGCTGCTGCGCGCGGTGTGACGGATCATTTCGGTGAGGTTAGGCAACCCTTCATTGCGGGTATAGTGGAGCTGTCATGAGCCACTCCACCGAGCACAGCGCCGCGGCCTGCCGTTCTTCTCGGCACACGCGCGTGCAGCACCTGATCACAGCCGACGAGTCCTCGCTCGCCGAGCTCCAGGTCGTTCTCGCGACGCTTCCGATCTGCTCGACGGGTCGCGTGTTCGTCGAGATCCCGGATGCCTCGTGGCAGGCCGACATCGCAGTGCCGAGTCGCATGGTGCTGACCTGGCTCGACCGCTCGCAGCGCTCGGGTGCGCCCGGAACGAGCCGCGGCTGCGCTGCCGGTGAGGCCATCGCCCGCGCGGTGAACGGATGGGCCGACGAGATGCTGTGCGCCGAGGACGATGAGACGCGCATCCACCTCCTGGGCGGATATCTCGGCACGGCCGACATCGTCGATCACCTGACCGGCATGGGCATCGCGCCGACGTCGATCCACACGCCTGCCCAGTACGGCCTCGCGACCGCGCGCTGACCCGTCGTGCGTCACTCCGCGCCGCGGGGCACGTAGTTGCCGTCCTCGAGACCGGCCATGACTTCGAAGCGGTTGCGCAGCGGGTCGCGCCCGGCGAACAGGTAGAGGAACGGCATGAGGAAGCCGTACCGCCGCCACTGCGCCTTGTGGACGGCCTCGTGCCGCAGCAGCCGGTCGGTGACCCGGCCGTCGCCGGTGAGGAAGCACCCGCCGACGCACACCCCTCCGCGGGCGAAGGTCCACCCGGGCATTCCCCGGAACACCCACAGGCCCTCGCGCCGCTCGACCCGGCCGGTGCTCCACAGCGAGCCCCAGACCCAGCCCACGGCTGTGCCGTACCAGTACCCGACGAGGCTGATGGGGGAGTCGAGCAGGAAACCCGGGATCAGCCGGTCGAACCGGTGCCCGCGTCTTACGGCGAGCTCGGCTCGTGCGCGCCATCCCCGCGGGGGAACGGGGATCGGACTCACGCGAGCGCCCCGACCACCCGCAGGATCGCGCCCAGGTCGTCGGTCGCCGACGCCGCCGACGCGGGGGAGTAGCCCGCGAGCGACGCACCGGTCAGGGGCAGCTCCGCGCGCAGGGCGCTGATCGCCGCGGTGAGCTCCGACACGGTCAGCCCGAACGGCTCGGGATGCGCATTGCCGGCGAGCTCTGCCGGATCGAGCACGTCGACGTCGACGTGGATATACAGAGCCTCTGCGCCGCTCGCACGCACGGCCGCGACGAGCGCGTCGGCATCGCGCAGCGCCGCGACGTCGAGGATCGTCACGCCGAGCGCGCTCACCGCCTCGATCTCGGCTTCATCGTAGGAGCGGGCGCCGACGACGAAGACCCGATCCGGCGCCACCGTGCCGGCGGTCAGCGCGAGACCCGGCGCTCCTTCGCCGAGCACGGCGCGCAGCACCATTCCGGCGAACGCGCCCGACGGCGACGTGTCGGGGGAATTGAGGTCGGGATGGGCATCCATCCACACCACCGCCAGCGCGGGCGTGCGGCGCGCGGCATGCGCGATCGGCTCGAGGGCGACGCCGCAGTCCCCGCCCACGGTCAGCACCGGATCGTCGGACGAGTCGAGCGCTCCCGCGATCAGTTCGCGCACCCGCTGCAGGCTGCTCAGTCGATGGACGCCGGTGCCCAGCGCGTCGCCGGCCTCCATGGGGACATCGAGCGTCGTGGTCGCCGAGCGGGGCAGATCGCCCGCGATCGCGTGGGCTCCGTCGATGAGCTGCATCGCTCGGGACGAGGGGCTTCCCTGCCACTGCGGGACCACGAGGTAGCGCGTCATCCCCTCATCCTCTCGCACGGCGGTGCGGAGTGCGCATGCCGGGGCGCACGCCGTCCGCGAACACGCCGAAGGGCGCCGCTCGCGGGGAGCGACGCCCTTCGAACGGCCGGCTTACGGCGTGTAGGGAGCGCTGGGCGCGTCGATCGCCGCCTGAGCCGGGGTCGACCCCGACTTCAGGGCGGCGAGGCGAGCCTCGACCTCGGTGAGCTCGCCCACGTCCTCCAGGCTCTCGAACTGCGCATCGAGAGTGGATGCCGCGAGCTCCTGCTTGCCCGCGGCGAGGGCCTCCTGGCGGCGGACCTTGTCTTCGAAGCGGCCGAGCTCGCTCGTCGGGTCGAGCACGTCGATCGACTTGACGGCGTCGTGCACCTTGTTCTGGGCCTCGGCGGTCTTGGCGCGCGCGAGCAGCTCGGAGCGCTTCGACCTCAGCTGCTCAAGCTTCTGCTTCATGCCGTTGAGGCCGTCCTTGAGCTTGGCGACGACCTCGCTCTGCGAGGCGATCGTCGGCTCGACGGCCCTCGCCTCGTTCTCCTCGCTGATCTGGCGCTGCAGCGCGATCTTCGCGAGGTTGTCGAACTTGTCGGCGTCGGCGGTGTTGCCGCTTCCGCGCAGCTCGTCGGCCTTGCGGCTGGCCGCGAGGGCCTTGTTGCCCCACTCGGCCGCGGCCTGCACGTCCTCCTGGTGGTCGCGCTCGAGCAGCCGCAGGTTGCCGATCGTCTCGGCGATGGCCGCCTCGGCGTCGGCGATGCTGTTCGTGTAGTCGCGCACGAGCTGGTCGAGCATCTTCTGTGGGTCCTCGGCAGAGTCGAGGAGTGCGTTGATGTTCGCCTTCATGAGGGTCGAGATTCGACCGAAGATGGACTGCTTCGCCATCGGATTTCCTTCCTATCGGACTGATCGGGACTGGTGGGGTCTGGGGGATGGTGCCGTCGGGTGGGCGCGGTCGGAGGTCAGAATCGGCCACCTCCCCGACGGCCGCGTGTGCCTCCGCCGCCGAAGCTGCCGGGCCGGATGCCGCCGCCGCCTCCGCCGCCGAACATGCCGCCGAGGCTTCCGCCGCCGAGGCTGCCGCCGGACGAGCGGCCGCCGCCGCCCATCATGGAGTTGATGAGGATGCCGCCCAGCACGGCGCCGAGCACGTTGCCGCCGCCGCCCTGCTGGCCGCCGCCGAACATGCCGCCGAGGCCGCCTCCGCCGCTCTCGAACGAGCCGACGTCGCCCTGCGCCAGCTGGATCGCCTGCCCGGCGAGCTGGTCCGCGCGCTGCGCGTGCTGCATCGCCTGCTCGGGGTCGCCCGCCTGCAGCTGCTGCGCGCGGACGAGCGACGCTCCTGCCTCGGCCAGTCGCGTGCGCGCCTGAGCGCCCACGGCGCCGCGCCGTGCGGTGATGTAGTCCTCGGCCGTGGAGACCTGCGCCTGCGCCTGCATGATCAGCTGGCCGACCATCTGCCGGGCGCGCTGCGCCTGCGCCTCGGCGTCTCGGATGCCCTGCACGAGCGCATCGATCTGCTGGTTGGCGTTCTCGAGGCTCTGCAGCGTGATGAGCGGCCGCTTCGCGGAGCTCGCGAGATTGGCCTTGGCGGCCTCGATCTGCCGGGTCGTCGCGGCGATGGTCGCGGCGACGCGGCCATCGGGGTCGGGCAGGGCACCGGCCGCGACGACGTCCTGCTCGAGCTCGGCGATCAGCGCGGAGGCGCTGCTCTCGCCGGCAGCCAGGTCGTCCGCGAGCTTGCCGATGGCGTTCTCGAGCAGGACCGCCTGCCCGACGGCCTCCTCGGCCGCGCGGATCCCGACGGCTGCCTCCCCGCCCTTGCCGGCGCCGATCGCCGCCTGCGCCGCGGCGAGCTGCTCGCCCGCGAAGGCGAGGCGCTGGCGCGCTTGCTCGGGGTTGTCGGCGATGGTCGCGAGCGCCTCGGGCGCGTAGGTCGAGCGCAGCGTCTGAAGGGTGGCGGAGGCGCTGTCGAGGGATGCCTCGGCCCCGGCCTTCTGGTCCTGCACGCGCGCGAGCGCCTCGGGGGCGTTCTGCTCGAGCTTGCGCAGCTCGTCGAAGTCGGCCGCCTTGTCGTCGAGGAGCGAGTTGGACTCCTCGCAGAGGGCGATGATGCGCTCGTTCCACGCGCGGGTGTCCTGCTCGGAGTCCGGGATGGCGTCGTCGAGCTGCTGCTTGAGGGTGAAGGCCTCGTCGAGGTTGGTCTTCGCCGTGGCCAGCGCCTGTTCGAACTCGGCCGTGGCGGCGTCGCCGAACTGCGCCTTGGCGAAGCCCAGTTCCTGAGCGCTCGTCTTGATCGCGTCGTCGGTCTGGACGAGAGCGGATGCCGCGCGCCTCTCGAGCTCGTCGAGCGGCACCTGCTCGACCGCGGGCGCGCCCCCGCCGGTAACGGCTCCGCGCTTGCGGCGTCTGAGGAAGGTCACGAGCAGAAGGATGCCCACGGCTACGGCGACAGCAACAAGAATCCACGTGAGCCAGCTGCCGCTGCCCGAGGCGTCGCGCCCCCCGCCCGCGGCGTCGGTGAGGCCGTCGGCCGCCGCATCGATGGCGCCGAGCCAGTCGTTCTGCGAGAGCGCGGGCTGGATCCGCTGCTGCTCGATCGTGCCCAGCTGCTCGTCGCTGACCGGGCCGGTCGAGTCGCCCCAGAGGTAGTAGGCACGACCTTCCGTCGCGACGGCGAGCAGATACTGCGTGACGCCGAGGTTGTTGTCCCCGGCAGTCTGGGAGGCCCACCCCATCGCGTCCGCCGGGTCGGAGAAGTCGTCCACGTAGGCGACCCAGAGGTCGAGCCCGGTGTCGGCCTTCAGCTGCTCGAGGCGTTCCTGCGCCTGAGTCGCCTCGCTTGCCGAGAGCACGCCCGACTCGTCGAGCACGTACTCCGAGCTGGAGCCGAGCGTGACCGGGGGCGTCGCGAGGGCCGCCCCGCCGCCGATCGCCATGACCGCGACCGCCGCAGCGGTCGCGAGCGCTGCAGCCCAACGCAGTCGCATTGATCCCCCCTCTGGGACTCGGGTTCTGCCTCCCCGCGAGTCTATTCAGCCGCGGGGATTCGACGATAGCCCACGGCCCCGCCCTGCCTGCGTGTTCGCCCAGAACGTAGGGCGCGGGGCGGACCCCGTACGCAATGCCCCGCGATCCTCGCGGGTTGCCCCGGTCCGCGGCGCCCGTGCCGGTAACCTGGCCCGCCGGAGGACACATGGACGATCGCTACGGCACCGACGTGCTGGCCGACGGGTGGCGCACGCGCTCGGCGAAGCAGCTGGCGCGGGTCGAGGCATCCCGCGATCTCGTCGTGGAGATCGCCCACGACGGATTCTGCGGAGCCGTCGTCGGTGTGGCGTCAGGCATGGTCGAGCTCGAGGACCGTCACTCGCGCCGGCGGCTCTTCCCGCTCGGGCCCGGGTTCCTCGTCGACGGAGCCGACGTGGTGCTCGTGGCGCCGACCGCGGTGCCCGCGAACAGCGGCCCGAAGCGCACGGCCTCCGGCTCGTTCGCGGCCGAGGACTCACGTGCCCGCGTCGCGCGGGCGAGCCGCATCTTCGTCGAGGGCCGCCATGATGCCGAGCTCGTCGAGAAGGTGTGGGGAGACGACCTGCGGGCCGAGGGCGTCGTGGTCGAGTACCTGCAGGGCATCGATCTGCTCGAGGCGGTGCTCGACGAAGAGCCGCCGTCGGCCACCCGTCGGTACGGCGTGCTCGTCGACCACCTCGTGCCGAACTCGAAGGAGTCGCGCATCGCCCAGGCGCTCGAGCGGGGCCGGCACGGACAGCACATCCGCATCGTCGGGCACCCGTGGGTCGACGTCTGGCAGTGCGTAACCCCCCGGGCGATGGGCATCGAGAAGTGGCCCGAGGTGCCGCGCGGCATCGAGTTCAAGGTCGGCGTCTGCCGTGCGCTGGGCTGGCCCGCCCGTGACCAGGCCGACATCGCGCGCGCCTGGCAGCGCATCCTCGGCGCCGTGCACAGTTACCGCGACCTCGAGCCGGCGCTGCTCGGCCGGGTCGAGGAGCTCATCGACTTCGTCACCCTCGACTGACCCGCTTGCCGTACCGCCGGGTCGTTGAGCGAGCGAAGCGAGACGAAACGCCTCATCGCGTGAGGCGTTTCGTCTCGGTCGCTGCGCTCCCTCGCTCAACGACCCGGTGAGTCGTACCCCGGGTCGTTGAGCGAGCGGAGCGAGACGAAACGCCTCTCGTCGCCTGACGCGTTTCGTCTCGGTCGCTGCGCTCCCTCGCTCAACGACCCAGCAGCTGCCACCCCGGGTCGTTGAGCGAGCGAAGCGAGACGAAACGCCTCATCGCGCTCGGTAGCCTGGGAGCGTGTCCGACTCCGTTCCCCCCGCCGACGACCCGCCCCGCACCTTCCGCGAGCGCCCGGTCTCGTTCGTCCGGCGCAGCGGCCGGATGTCGGACGCGCAGGAGCGCGCGTGGGCCGAGCTCGCCGAGGCATACGTGGTCGAGTCGCCGCGCGACGAGGCGGCCACGAGCATCCGTCCCGGCTCCGCCATCGACCCCGAAGCGGTCTGGGGCCGTGACGCCCCGCTGATCGTCGAGATCGGATCCGGCCAAGGGCACGCGATCGTGCATGCCGCGGCATCCCGCCCCGCCGACGACTTCCTGGCGATCGAGGTGTTCCGCGCCGGGCTCGCCCGCACCATGCTCGACGCCGACAAGGCGGGTGCGCGCAACCTCCGCCTCGTCGAGGCGAACGCGCCCGAGGTGCTCGAGCACCTGCTGCCCGAGGCATCCGTCTCCGAGCTCTGGGTCTTCTTCCCCGACCCGTGGCACAAGAAGAAGCACACCAAGCGGCGCCTCGTGACACCCTCGTTCGCGGCGCTCGCCGCCCGCGCGCTGAAAGACGGCGGCACGCTGCGCCTCGCCACCGACTGGGAGGACTATGCCCTCCAGATGCGCGCGGTGCTCGCCGCCGCCGAGGACTTCGAGCCTGCGTTCGAGGGGGAGTGGGCGCCGCGCTTCGAGGGGCGCGTGCTCACCGCGTTCGAGCGGAAGGGCGCCCGGGTCGGCCGCGACATCCGCGACCTGGCGTATCGGCGAAGGCCGCGACCGTGACCCAGCCGTCCGAGCCGCCGGCGCAGCCGCCGGCCCCGGATATGCAGCGACCGGATGCCGCGGCCGGCGACCGCTGGCGGGTGGTGCGTCCGCTCGGCCACCGCGACTTCCGGGTGCTGTTCGGCGCGGTGGTGCTGTCGATCTTCGCCGCCGGCATGTGGGCGGTCGTCATGGTCTACGCCGTCATCGACGCCGGCGGCGGGCCGCTCGGGCTCTCACTCGTCGCCGGGGCAAACGCCACAGGGCTGCTGCTGTGCGCAATCCCGGGCGGCATCGTGGCAGACCGCGTATCGCGCCGCACGATCGTGCGCGTGGTGGAGCTGACGAACTTCGTCGCGATCACGACGATCGTGGTCGCAGGCTTCGTCGGCACGGTCACGATTCCGCACCTGACGATCGTCGCGTTCGTGCTCGGCGCCGGCGCCGGGTTCTTCTTCCCGGCGTACAGCGCGATCCTGCCGCGCATCCTGCCGCAGGGGCAGCTGCTGGCCGCCAACGGGCTCGAGGGCGCGATCCGGCCGGCGCTGCAGCAGGCGGCGGGTCCGGCCACTGCGGGCATGCTGCTGGCCGCGCTGATCCCCAGCCATGCCGCGATCATCATCTCGCTCGCCTACGGGCTCGCGTTCGTCGGACTGCTCTTCCTTCGGGCCGAGCCGCCCGCCGCCCACGACGGGCCCGAGCGCGCGACATCCGTCTTCCACGATCTCAAGGAGGCGGTGGTCTTCACCGTCCGAACCCCGTGGCTGTTCGCGACGCTGCTCTTCGCGACGGGGTGGGTGCTGGTCTTCGTCGGTCCCGAAGAGGTGCTGCTGCCGTTCCTGCTGCGCGAGCGCATCGGCACCGACCCGCGGTGGTTCGGCTTCCTGCTGGCCGTCTACGGATTCGGCGGCGTCGTCGGGTCGATCGTCGTCTCGTCGATGAAGCTGCCGCGACGGTACCTGACGGTGATGAACGTCGTGTGGGGCGTCAGCACGCTGCCGTTCATCGTCGTCGGCGTCACCAACCAGTACTGGCTCATGCTCATCTCGATGTTCATCATCGGCTTCGGGTTCAGCTACGGCAACGTCATCTGGGGCACGCTCCTGCAGCGGCGGGTTCCCCGGCATATGCTCGGCCGAGTGTCGAGCCTCGACTTCTTCGTGTCGCTCGCGCTCATGCCTCTGTCCATGGCGCTCGCCGGGCCGGTGGCCGAAGTCGTGTCGCTGCAGACCATCTTCATCGTGGCCGGCATCCTGCCGCTGCTGTTCGCACTCATCGCGATCTTCGCTGCGCGCATGCCGCAGGACGAGATCGCCCACCCCCTGGATCACTGATGCCCGCGTCTCCTGCCGCCGCCCCCGTCGCCACGCTTCCCGCCTGGTCGTGGCACCTCGCGCCCGCGCTGCTGGTGTGCCTCGCCGCTCCGGCGTTCTTCGTGCTGCGCATCCCGTGGGTCGGGTGGGTGCTCCTGGCGGCCGGCCTCGCCGTGGCGCTGGTGATGGAGCGAGCGGATGCCGCGACCCGCGGCACCGGCAGCGAAGACGTCGCCGAGCCCGGCACGCGGTGCCCGAGCATCCTGCGCGATCTTTCTCTCATCGCGATCGGGATGCTGATCGTCAGCGCGATCCCGCTCGAGGCCGAGCTCGACAACGTCGCGTTCGTGCGGTTCGGTCTCGCGCTGGGCGGGGCGGTCGCCGTGCCGTACGTGATCTCGCGCTGGGTGTACCGGGACTACGCGATCCGGTTCCCGTGGCGCGGGGGCGGACGGTGGACGGCGTTCCAGTGGTCCTGGCTGGCCGCCGTGCTGGTGCTCGGCTGGCTGATCCTGCCGTTCTACTTCATCACCTCGGGCGTCTACCTCAACTGGCCGGTCGTCGACACCCCCGACCTCATCGCGCGGCTCTTCGTGGGCGTCGGCGCGGTGGGCATCTGGGACGAGCTGTTCTTCATCTGCACGTGCTTCGCGCTGCTGCGCCGGCACTTCCCGTTCTGGCAGGCGAACGTGCTGCAGATGGTCGTGTTCGTGTCGTTCCTGTGGGAGCTGGGCTACCGGGCATGGGGCCCCGTGCTGACCATCCCGTTCGCGCTGCTCATGGGCTACATCTTCATGAAGACGCGGTCGCTCGCCTACGTGGTGACGGTGCACCTGCTCTTCGATGCGGTCGTCTTCGCGGTGCTGGTGCACGCGCACAATCCCGGCGCGATGGACTGGCTCTTCCTCGTCTGAGGCGCCGCTCCCCGGGTGGTGCTCAGACCCTGCTCAGGCCGTGCCGCTAGGCTGGCTCGCGGATCCTCGACCGGATCCCCGGACGACGGATCAGTACCCGGTGAGCGACAAGACTGGCCAGGAGCACAGCCATGTCGTGGGTCATCCTCATCGTTTCCGGCGTCCTCGAGGCAGTCTGGGCGACTGCGCTCGGCAAGAGCGAGGGCTTCACCAAGCTCTGGCCGACCGTCATCTTCGGCGTGTCCCTGGCGCTCAGCATGGGCGGGCTCGCGTGGGCGATGCGCGACATCTCCACCGGCACCGCCTATGCCGTATGGGTCGGGATCGGGGCATCCCTCACCGTCGCCTACGCGATGATCACCGGCGACGAGGCGTTCTCGATCGTGAAGACGCTGCTCATCCTCGGACTCGTCGGCTGCATCGTCGGGCTCAAGCTCGTCGGCCACGAGTGACGCCGGCTCCGCCCCGGGGCGATCTTCATTCACCCGGGCGTCGCCAGCACCATCGCGTCAGGTCGTCTGGCGAGTGATCGCGCCGAGAGCATCGTGCAGGGCCGCGACGGCGACGTCCGGCGCCGCGACGCCCGCCACGAACCCGTCGGGACGCACCAGGTAGACGCGGTCGGCGGCGAGCCGCCCGAACGGGTCGCGTGCGTGTGCGACAGGCTGCACGCCCAGGCTGCGAGCGATGCGCTCGACTGCCGGCCGGTCGACGCCGTACCCGTGCAGCTGCCATGTGAAGTCGCGCAGCGACGCATAGTTGTCGCCGGTCCACGGCAGCCGGCGGCCGAGGACGTGCTCGCGTTCGCGGGCACCCGGCATCCGGTAGCGGATGCGCGTCTGGGAGACGTAGCCGTAGAGGCGCTCGCCGCGTGCGGCGCGGGGGATGAGCCGCACGGCCAGCGGACCGACGAGGGGCAGCAGGCGCGTGCGGACGAAGCGCGCGAGGCGGCTGCGTGACGTGACCCGCGAGAACACCGCGTCGGTGGTGCGCACGAGACGCTCCGCCACCGGACGGCGTTCGTGCTCGTACTCGTCGAGGATCTCCTCGGAAGCGTCACCGGCGACCACCTGGGCGAGCTTGCACGCCAGGTTGTGGGCGTCCTGGAGTCCGGTGTTCATCCCCTGCGCGCCGACCGGAGAGTGCACGTGGGCCGCGTCGCCGACGAGGAACACCCGACCGTCGCGGAAGCGCGCCGCGATCCGGTGGTGGGTGCGATAGCGCGAGAACCACGACGTCTCGGTGTACTCGACGCCGAAGCGGTCTGCGAGCATCCGCTTCGCTGCCTCTTCCGCGACCTCGTCTGTCACGTCGGGTGACTCGTCGGCGATGCCGAGGAGCCGCTGGTGTCCGGGCCCGCCCATCGGGAACGCCAGCATGAACCCCTCGTCCTCGACCCTGACGTTGACGCCCTCCTCCGCGAGGCCCGTCGCATCCAGCGCATCGGTGACGAAGAAGGACAGCGGGTTGGTCGTGCCTTCGAACGGGATGCCGCGTGCCCTGCGCACCGCCGACGAGGCGCCGTCGGCCCCCACCAGCCAGGCGGCGCGGAGTGTCACGGATCCGTCGGGTCCGTCAGCGACCACCGACACGGCGCCGTCGTCCTCATGGGCGTCGAGCGATACGAGCTCGTGTCGCCACAGGATCGTGGCGCCGAGCGCCTCGCAGGCGTCGCGCAGGATCCGCTCGTTGCGGCTCTGCTCGAGGATCTGGATGCCGGGGAAGGGGGTGATGGTCTGCCCCAGGAGCGCGAGCGGCACGGTGCCGAACTCGGTCCGGCCGTACCCGGGGTGGAGGGACGGCGCCCGCGTGGCTTCCGACAGCACACGCTCGGCGAGGCCGAGCTGGTCGTACAGTTCGACGGACCGCGCCTGCAGCCCCAGGGCGCGGGACTCGCGCGTCGGCCCGGACTTGCCGTCGATCACCACCACACGCACGCCGAGCCGGGCGAGGCAGGTTGCGGCCATGAGTCCACTGGGGCCCGCACCCACGACGATCACGTCGGTCTCGACATCCATCTCCCTAGCCTGGCATCGACCGGCGACGTGTCCGCGCCGTTTAGGCTCGCAGAGTGACTCCCGTGACGCTGCCCCACGACGCGGTGCTGCGAGCCGCGCGTCCGGGCGATGAGGCAGGCATCCTCGCGATGATCCACGCACTCGCGGTGTACGAGCGGGAGCCGGATGCCGTCGACAACACCGTCGAAGCGCTCACTGCGAGCCTCTTCGGGCCCGACCCGCGTGTGTTCACGCACGTCGTGGAGCGCGAGGGAACCATCGTCGGCATCGCGATGTGGTTCGTCACGTACTCGACATGGACGGGCCGGCACGGGATCTGGCTCGAAGACCTCTACGTCGACGAGTCGGAGCGCGGCCGGGGATACGGCAGGGCGCTCATCGCGTCCCTGGCGGCGGTGTGCGTCGAGCGCGGGTACTCGCGGCTGGAGTGGACGGTGCTCGACTGGAACGCTCCGTCGATCGCGTTCTACCGTTCGATCGGCGCCGTTCCGATGGAGGAGTGGACCACGCAACGGCTGATCGGTGACGATCTGGCGAACCTGGCGCGCCAGGTGGAGAGGAGCTGACATGGCAGACCAGCGCACGGAGCGCATCGCCGAGGTCGCAAAGGACCGCGAGCTGCAGGTCGGCGTCGCGGAGTCGCTGACCTGCGGACTGCTCGCGACGACGATCGGGGCGGCTCCGGAGGCCGAGTCCTGGTTCGCCGGGGGAGTGGTGGCCTATCGCACCGAGGTGAAGGAAACCGTCCTCGGGATGACCCCCGGTGTCGACACCTGCTCCGCCCAGTGCGCGGAGGAGATCGCGCGCGGTGTGCGGGGACTGCTCGACGTCGATGTCGCCGTGTCGACCACCGGCGTCGGCGGCCCCGATCCGCAGGACGGCCACGCACCCGGCACCGTCTACCTGGGCTGGGTGACGGCGGACGCCGCCGGCCACCGGTACCTCGAGTTCGACGGCTCGCCGAAGGAGATGCTCGATCAGACGGTGGATGCCGCGGTCGCGCTCCTCGAGGAGCTCGTCGAGGGCTGACCGGCCCGAGGCGTCATGCCTCGGGCTCGACCGGCTCCTCCTCGGGGTTGCCTGGACGGACCGCGGCATCGTCGCGGATGTCGATGCGCCTGACCCCGTCGCGCTGCGTCACGTCGATGCGCGGCGCGGCGTCCTCCTCGGTCGAATCGGGCGCGGCGAGCAGCTGATCGCGCCGCTTCTCCTCGTCGGTCATGCCATCGTTCATCGCGCGATTCCTCTCATGAGCGGATGCCGCACACTATCGAGCGGGGACCGCCCAAGGTCATGGGCTTGACAGCGGGAACTACCCGAACGCTCGCCATCTCGCCGATGCCCCGGTCAGGCCGTCGGTGCGCTGCTGCGCCGCGAACCGACTCGAGCGCTCATGATGGCCCTGGACCAGCGACTTCACCAGGCGGCTGAGGCCGTCGGTCCGCGGGCGGGCGTGCGCGGCATAGGGCAGATCAGGATCTCTCGACATCGTTCTGGCAATCGATGCAGGTCTCGGCGTACGGCAGCACTTCGAGTCGCGCGGCGACGATGGCGGCACCGCAGCGGATGCAGCGCCCATACGTCCCCTCGGCGATGCGGTCCAGCGACGCGCGGATCTGGTCCACGACCCGACGTGTTGCTTGGGCGGTCATGTAGGTGGCGGGATCGACGCTGGGGATCGCGCGCGGAGCGAGCTCGCGAAGCACCTCTTCGCGTCGCGTCAGCTCCGTTTCCAGAGTGACGCGGATCGACTCGATGTCGAGGTCCGGTGCTGAGGTGGGCTGGATGGAGGTGTCGGTGATCATGAGGTGTCCTGTTCGGTGTGAAGTGCGGGCCGGCGGGTGCCTCTGCGAGGCGCGGGAGCCGCTATCGGCTGTGTGCGTAGCGCGGCAGCAGTTCCCATGCGCGGGGGGCGCGGTTCGCCGCCTCGACCAGCCGGTGCTGGTGGAGTCGGGTTGCGAGGTCGCGGAGCTCCGCGGTCGCGGCACGCAGGCTGAGGTGACGTCGCTCGACCTGGGCGACGACGCGGCTGATCTGCGCTCGCGCGTCGGCGGAGATTCCCCACGGGCGGCGAGGGAGGGCGCGGAGAGCCGCTTCCGCGTCCAGCCGTGCGTTCAGAGCGGAGGGCGACCACGTGACGGGTGCGCTCTCGTGGGCCGGGGAGAGGCCCGGTGCATAGATTGTGTCTCGGTCCGCCTCGCTCGCGGATCGGGGACGACGGAAACGTTCGGTGATCATGACTTCCCTCCTCGGGGAACAAAAAAAGCGCCGCAGATGCGACGCGCTGGGTAGCCGGAGAGTCCGTGATCGGACACGGATTCAGGGCGGCGGAGCGCGGCGGAAGGAGCGGTAGAGCACATCAGCTCCCTGCACGTGCATCCGCGGCGGCAGCACCTCGTGCCGGGCGCCGGCGATGTCCATCGCACGGGTCACCACGGTGGCGTCGGAGGGACGCACCGGGGCGGGAGCAAGAACGGCCATGGACATGCCCTCACCATAGCCCGGAAGAAAAAAAAGGCAAGTCGGCGGGGTTTTTCTGTCGGGTCGTGCCCGGAATTGACTTCCTGTGGAAGGCGGCTATGGTCGGGGGTTCACCCGCCAGCCGAACGAAGGGGAAGCGAGTTCCGATGTCTGGGAAGTCACCGCAATCGCGCGGAGTCAAGAAGGTCGCACAGTTGTCGATCAAGGAGAAGCGCGCGGCCAAGCGCGCCAAGCGTGAGCCGCAGGAGTTCATCAAGCCGCGCAAGGCCGCGGGGATGTGATCCTGCGCTGCCCTGACGCGTCATCGCACCCGCCGGTCCTCTCGTAGGAACGGCAGCAGGGCATCGAGCAGAGCCGCGGGCGCCTCCTCGGCGACGTGGTGGCCGGACTCGACGCCGGCGCCGGAGACGGAGTCGGCCCAGTCGCGCCAGATCGCCAACGGATCGCCGTAGAGCTGTTCGAGGTCGTCTCTGAGCGACCAGAGCACGAGCAGGGGCACGGTGATCCGGCGCCCGCGGCGCCGGTCCTCCTCTTCGTCTTCACGGTCGATCGTGAGGCCGGCGCGATAGTCCTCGAGCATGGCGCGCACGACGTCGGGGTTGCGCATCGCCGCGCGCCATTCGGCGTGGTTCTCCGCGCCCATCACCGAGGGGTCGCCGAGATACCAGGCATCCGGATCTGCGTTGATCACCCGTTCCGGAGTCTCGGGCTGTGCGAAGAAGAACCAGTGCCACCATGCGGTTGCGAACCGGGCATCCGCTCGGGCGAGATGTTCGCTGATCGGCAGGCAGTCGATCAGCACCGCGCGATCCAGGCGGTGCGCGTGATCGAGCGCCAGGCGCAGACCGACATAGCTTCCGCGGTCGTGGCCGACGACCGTGAAACGCTCGTGGCCGAGCAGGGTCATGAGGCGGGTCATGTCGCCGGCGACGGCGCGCTTCGAGTGCGCGCGGTGGTCTGGCGTCGGCGCCGGCCCGCGCGAGGCTCCATAGCCGCGGAGGTCGGGAACGACGACCGAATAGCCCGCCTCGGCCAGCGGCGGCGCGACGGCATGCCACGTCGAGCCTGTTCGAGGGTGGCCATGCAGCAGAAGGACTGCCGGTCCGCTGCCGCCGTGGCGCACGTGCACCACGCTGTCATCTGCGACCGCCACGTCCTCGATCGCGAAGCCGTCGAACATCCGACCAGCATGCCGCAATGCCCGGCGAGGACGCCGCAGAAGCGGAATCCCGGGGTCAGGTGCTGGGGCCGAGAACGCGGCCGTCGACGTCGCCCGCGGCATCCCCTTTGAGTTCGATGAAGATGGTGTGCGTCGCGGTGCGACCGATGTTCGCGCCCGCGTGACGCTGTGCGGGCAGCCACATCACCTGCTCGGCGGACATCTCGACGTCACGCTCTCCGGCGTCCGTGGTCAGCCGACGCTGGAAATCGGTCAGGGTCACCATCACGCTGTTCGGATGCACATGCGGCGTGGTGGTCTCGCCCGGCTCATCTCGGTACTCCAGCACGCGGACGAGCTCGTTCTCCAGGATCACGCGGTAGTGCGCCGGGTTGGTCGTCACCGGATCTTCCTCGGCCATGGTGGGAGCGTACTCCGCGCGGAAGCCCGACCGAAGTGCCGATCGCCGCTACCGTGAGACCCACTCCGATCATGGAGGGCCGACCCGAGATGAGGGCTCAGTGACCGACGCAGGCAGGCTGGTACGACGACGGAGCGGCCGCGTCATGAAGTCACCATCACGAGCACCGCGAAACGTAGCCGCTCTGGTCATCGCCTTCGCAGCACTCGCGCTGGCCGGCTGCGTCGGTGTGTCGACCACTGGGATCGAGTCCACGCGCTCTGCGACGCCGCCGGCGCCCGTGGAGGCCGTCGACCTTGCGACGGGGGAGACCGAAGAGGATGTGGACGTCACGGTGGCCGCCGGCGCCGACGGCGTCGGCGTGACGTTCCGGGAGATCACGATCGCGCCCGGCGCGGGAACCGGTGAGCACTGCCACGATGGCCAGCTCATCGCCGTCGTGAAGCACGGGACGCTCACGCACTACGCCCCCACGCATCCGGGCGGCGTTCGTGCGTACGAGGAGGGCGAGGCCATCATCGAAGGCCCCGGCTACGTGCACGAAGGCGTCAATGAGGGTGACGTCGACGTCGTGCTGTGGGTGACGTACATCATCCCGGAGGGCGACCCGCTCGCCGAGACCGACCTTGACCAGTGCGAGGCGTGAGGGGTCGAGGTTTCAGCGACCCCGCCCGATGTGCTCGGCTGCGCGACTGAACCTCGCGGCCAGGCGCTCGAAGGCATCCTTGAGCTCGTCGCCCTCGACGACGTCGATGTCGGCGCCGAGCTGCGCCAACCGCAGGGCGAGCGCGTCGGGATCATCCGAACCCAGCTCAACGCGGGACGTGGAGTCGTCCACCACCTCTACCTCGACCGGCAGGCGAAGCGCGGCGGCGACTTCCGACGCCGCGGCGTGGACCACCACACGTGCGCGGTAGTTCCAACTCGCCTGGACGATACGCCTGACGACGTGTTCGACGAGATCGTCTTCCGCGATCACACGTGGGCGGAATCTCACGCCCGTCGGCGGGTGCGGAACCATGCGATCGACTCGGAACACTCGCCAGTCATCACGGTCGAGGTCCCACGCGAACAGGTACCAGACGGGTCCCCAGCTCACGAGCCGCTGCGGCTCCGTGTGGCGAGAGCCTTCGCTTCCACGATGCGTGGTGTAGCCGAACCGGAGCCGTTCATGGCCGCGGATGGCGGAGGCGACCGCACTGAGCACCGAGAGGTCTGGTCGCGGTTCGGTCCCCGGAACGACGCTGGTCGCCTCTCGTACCGCGTCGACGCGCCGCCGCAGGTGTGAGGGCATCACCTGCTCGAGCTTCGCGAGCGCGGTGAGCGAGGTCTCCTCGACACCGAGCCTCCAGGTCGCCACCGCACCCAGTCCGACGGCGACGGCGACGACCTCGTCATCATCCAGAAGCAGCGGCGGCATGGCCGTGCCGGCGGCCAGCCGATATCCGCCTGCCGTGCCGGGACGAGCGTCCACGGGGTAGCCGAGCGATCGCAGCTTTCCGATGTCGGAACGCACCGTTCGCGTGCTCACCTCGAGCCGGGCGGCCAGCTCGGAACTCGTCCAGTCGCGTCGTAGCTGCAGCAGCGACAGGAGTTCGAGCAGACGGGCCGAGGTCTCCAGCATGTTCTCGATCATTCCTGACATTGCGGAACCTCGTCTTCCGCATTGCTTGGAATTGTCGCTGGTATGAACAACTCCACCGCGCTGACGCCGTTCCGCATCGACATCCCGCAGTCCGACCTCGACGACCTGCACGGGCGACTCGCCCGCACCCGCTGGCCGATTCCCGCGCCGGACCGAGGGGACCGTGCGGACTTCAGCCGAGGCATCCCGTTGCCGTACCTCCAGGAGCTCGCCGAATACTGGCGCGACGGATTCGACTGGCGCGCGCAGGAGGCACAGCTCAATGAGCACGCGCAGGTCACAACCATCGTCGACGGCCAGACGTTCCACGTCGTGCACGTGCGATCGGGGAACCCGGGTGCCACTCCGCTGCTGCTCAATCACGGCTGGCCGGGCTCGTTCGTCGAGTATCAGCGGCTGATCCCGCTGCTGACCGACGAGTTTCATCTGGTCGGCGCGTCGCCGCCCGGCTTCGGCTTCTCTACTCCGCTCTCCTCAAGCGGATGGGAACTCGCGAAGACGACGGATGCCTATGCCGAGATCATGACTCGGCTCGGCTACGAAAGGTTCGCGGTGCACGGCTCCGACATCGGTTCCGGTATCGCGGGCCGCCTCGCGGCTGTCTACCCGCAACGGGTCATCGGTGCGCACCTCGGCGTCGATCGCGCCGTGCTCGGGTTGGTCGGCGTCAGGTTTCCCTCGCCCGACGGTCTGACCGACGACGAGCTGGACCAGCTCGCGGCGCTGCAGGGGGAGGGCGCGGCAGAGCGTGGCTACCTCGAGATGCACAACCACCGACCCGACACGATCGGCCCCGCCCTCACCGATTCACCCGTCGGTCTTCTCGCGTGGATCGGCGAGAAGTTCAAGGTGAGGAGCGGTGGCGGTGGGCACCGGGCGCCCGTGGTCGATCGCGATCAGCTGCTCGCCAACATCAGCCTCTACTGGTTCACGCGCAGCGGCGCATCGAGCGCGCAGTTCTACTACGAGGGAGAGCACACCGAACTCGAGTTCGCATTCGCTCCGGAGGTGCCGTCAGCATGGGTGGCGTTCGACACGCACCCGCTCATCCGCCGCACGATGGACCCGTGGAACGCGGTCGGCCATTGGACCGACCACGCTGAGGGTGGCCACTTCCCGGCGATGGAGGAGCCGCAGCTGCTCGCGAACGACATCCGCGACTTCTTCCACAGCATCTCGTGATGGCGTGACAGGGGTCGGCGGGCGGGGGCCCGCCGGCCCGGCACTCGACGTGTACCGGACGTGATGCTCGGAAGACATTGCTCCTCAAACACGTGAGGTCGGGGTCTCCCAAGGCGTTGCCGCCTGAAATGCCAGGGACTTCGCGACGATGGCGCTAGCGTTCGGGTAGGTCGTGTCGATGACGGAGTTGAAGTGGCAGAAGAAAACCCCTGGAACGTTGCACGTCTGATCCCGACATCGGGGATCAACGGTGCTGAAGAGCAGGAACGGCGCGCAACTTCCGCGCTGCTCGCGGTAATGAGTTCGGTCAAGGAGTATGGCCGCGTCCTCACAAGCCGAATGGGTGCGCCTGCGGGCGCGATTGAGACGTTTATCGAGGTGCCATTCGTTCTGGGTGACAAAAAGGTCTTTCCGGACGGTCTCATTCGCGTGAAGCGGGGCAGCAAGGTCTGGACAGCCCTCGTCGAGGTCAAGACTGGCAACAACGAGTTGCAGCGGGAGCAGCTGGAAAACTATCTCGATGTCGCGCGAGAACGCCGCTTCGATGCGCTCTTGACGATCTCAAATGAGATTTCCCCCGCGGCAGGCGTCCATCCGACCGTTGTCGACAAACGCAAATCGAAGTACGTCTCAATGCACCACTTGTCGTGGACCGAAGTGCTGACCGCGGCGGTGATGCAGAAGGAATTTCGTGGAGTCGCCGATCCGGACCAGGCATGGATCTTGGGTGAGTTGATCCGTTATCTCGAGCACCCGAAATCGGGCGCCGTCGAGTTCACGGACATGGGGCCGAGCTGGGTGCCCGTTCGGGATGCGGTCTCGAGCGGCACGCTTCGCAAGAGCGACAAGGATGCGGCGCAGGTTGCAGGCCGGTTCGATGCGCTCCTCCGGTATGGCGCACTCAAGCTCGGGCAGCGACTCGGCGCCGACGTGACGCAGGTGTTGTCGAAGGCGGAGGTCGCAAACCCGGCACTTCGGATCGCAGCCGTGACCGACATGCTGGTGAACGAGGGCAAGATGTCTGGCGCGATCCGGATTCCCAATGCCGTGTCGCCTCTGACCGTCACCGTCGATATTCGCGCGGCACAGATAGCTTGCTCTTTCGCCACAAGTGCTCCTGCCGAGGGTAGGCCAACAACGAGAGTCAACTGGCTGCTTCGCCAACTGAAAGACGCACCCGACACGCTGCGTGTCGAAGCTTTCGCTGCACGTCAACGAGGCGGCACGGCAGAGCTCCTCCGAACTGCGCGTGAGGACCCAGGCGTACTTGTCGCTGACCCCTCGAAGGAGATCAAGTCGTTCACGGTCACCTACCTCGGAAAGATGGGCGGCGCGCGATTGGCGGGGCGGTCAGGCTTCATCGATTCAGTGATGGACGCGATTCTCGTCTCCTACGACTTGGTCGGCCAGCGTCTCAAGGACTGGTCGGCCGCACCTCCGAGGCTGCGCAAGCCTGAAGAGGTCGTAGTGGAAGAGAAGGTGTCGAAAGACCTGCCCTCAGCTGCCCTCTCATCCCAAGACGACGAGCTCGCGGGAGCTTCGGGAGCCGCCGCACAGTAGGGTCTGCTTCCAACGGACGGCTGCCGATGGCGAGACACCGGATGTGTCGCGTCTGACGCGGGGCCAGCTATTCGTCAGCGCTTGCGGCGCGATCGTCTCGGCCACACGGAGTGCGCGACCGAGATCCCAAATACGGACCACGCCGCCAGCAGCACCCCACCGTTGAAGACGACACACCCCAGCAGCCCGTGCGGGGGAGAGCCTGCCGTTACTGCGCAAGCCCCAGGTCGGCCTGGCCACCGCTATCGTGCGCAGCGGACCGGACCGTGTGCGCACGCCGTTGGACACGGTCACGTGCGCGGTGACTTGGCGCAGCGGAAAAGAAAATCCCAGGATGACCTGGGATTTTCTGAGTGCCCCCGACAGGAATCGAACCTGCGACCTTTGGTACCGGAAACCAACGCTCTATCCCCTGAGCTACGGAGGCGTGCCGATCGAGGTTACCATCCGCCGAGGGCATCCCCGTGCCGTCAGGGAGCGACGATGTCCTCGTCGAGCGGAGCGTCGGCCACGACATCCGTCGCCTCCGACATGGCCGCGATCGCAGCCGCTACGCGCTCCGCGAGGTAGGCGTGGCCGGCGGTCGACGGATGGTCGCGGCCGATCTCGCCCGTGTCGATGATCTGGAGGTAGTTCTCCGGCGTGATCCAGTTCTCGTCCAGGGGCGAGACGTACCACCAGCCGCGCTCTGCGGCGAGAGCGGCGAGGTCGTCGTCGATGCGCGCCGTCGCCGGCTCGACCGGGAGCACCTGCGGCGCGGGTCCGAGAATGACGATCGCCGCGTCGGGGTACAGCGACGTCAAGGAGTCCCACACGGCGTTCACCGCATCGCCGTACCCCTTCGCGGGCAGACGACGGTCATTGATCGATCCCTCGACGATGATCAGGTCGGGATCGACCGCCGGGTCGAGGGCTGCGACGCGCTCGCCGTACGAGCCGCCGTCGAGCCCGGGCTTGAGGTATCCGCTGCCGCGGACGCCGTCGACGATCGTCTCGCCGCCGAGGTGGTCGGCCAGGAGGTACGCGAACCCGAGGCTCGGCACGGTCGCCGCCGAGCCGTAGACCCACGAATCCCCGAAGACGAGCACGCGGGGCTGATCGGGCAGCGCGAGGGCTGGCGGTGCGCTGGAGACCGCAGCCGACTCCGCCTCCACCGCGACCGGTGCCGACGGCACGATCCAGGGTCGCCACATGCCGAGCGCGCAGACGACGGCGACGGCGAGCGCGGCGCCGACCAGCGGCAGCCACGGACGCCGTGCGCGGAGGCGTCCGGGCGCGTGCATGCACCGAGGGTACGTCACGATCCGGTGCCCGCCATTCCCCGTCCGGAATCGTGGGGAAAGCACGCGTGAATCTTGAGCGATCCGGGGCCGCCGCGCGGGCGGCTTCGGCCGCTGTGCACAAGCGCAGGAACCGCCCTTCCCGGCATGCGAGGATACTTCGGTGCAACGCGTCGTGACCGCCGAACTGGACCTCGATCTGGGGTCGTCCGTCGACCTCATCTTCCAGATCACAGCGGCCCAGGCGGTGCCCCTGATCAGCGAGCAGCTGACCTTCACTCAGGGCGACCGCGTGTACACGCCGACCGAGATCGTCGACCAGTCCGGCAGCCGGCTGCACCGGCTGATGGGGGAGTCGGGGCGCCTCGAGGTGCGCTACGAAGCGACCGTCGAGGGGCAGGCCGCAACGAGCCGCACGAGCGACCTGGAGGCGATCACCTACCTGCGCCCGAGCCGCTACTGCCAGTCCGACGAGGTGTTCCAGCAGGCGCGACGGCAGTTCAAGGGGCTGCAGGGCCACGACCTCATCGCAGCCGTGTCCGACTTCGTCGCGACGAGCACGACGTACACCCCCGGTCTGAGCCACGGCACCGACAGCGCCGTGACGACGCTCATGACGGGGCAGGGCGTGTGCCGCGACTACGCGCACGTCGTCATCGCGCTGCTGCGCGCGATGGACATGCCCGCGCGCTACGCCGCGTGCTTTGCGCCCGGCCTGCAGCCCATGGACTTCCATGCCGTGGCCGAGGCCTATCTCGACGGCGCCTGGTACGTCATCGACGGCACGCGCCTCGCGAACCGTCGCTCGCTCGTCCGCATCGCGACGGGGCGGGATGCCGCGGACTGCGCCTTCCTCAGCTATCACGGCGGCTACGTCGGCCTCCAGCGCATGCGTGTCGACGCATGGGTCGTGCCGGACGACGTCGAGGGGGCTGAGGGCGGGGCTCCGGCGGCCGGCGGAACGGAGACGCCTGTGGAGGCATCCGATCCGGCGGGGGATGACTTCTTGGAGCTTGTGCAGCTGGCGTGAGGCTCTGCGCAGGCTCGGGGGCGTTTCGTCTCGCTTCGCTCGCTCAACGACCGGGGGGTAGCGGGAAGGGGCGCGCAGCGCGCGAACTAGACTGGTGCGGTTATGAATCCCGACGCCCTTTCCGCCGCCCTGCTCACCGTCATCGCCCCGCTGGCGGAGGCGCGACGACCCGGAGCGGCCGAAGGGCTGACCGCTGCCGACCTGCCGCTCGAGCGGCCGAAGAACCGTGACCACGGCGACTGGGCGTCCAACGCCGCCCTCAAGCTCGCCAAGACACTCGGTGCCAACCCGCGTGAGTTCGCCGCCGAGGTGGCCTCGGGCCTCGAAGCCGTCGACGGCGTGGCGAGCGTCGAGGTCGCCGGACCCGGCTTCATCAACATCCGACTGGATGCCGCGGCCGCCGGTGCCCTCGCGAAGACGATCGTCGACGCCGGCACTGCATTCGGCAGCAACGACTCGCGCTCCGACGAGATCATCAACCTCGAGTTCGTCTCGGCGAACCCGACCGGGCCGATCCACCTCGGGGGCACGCGCTGGGCGGCCGTGGGCGACTCGCTCGCGCGCATCCTCTCCTCGCAAGGCGCGCAGGTGACCCGCGAGTACTACTTCAACGACCACGGTGCGCAGATCGACCGGTTCGCGCGCAGCCTCGTCGCCGCGCACGAGGGACAGCCCACGCCGGAGGACGGCTACGGCGGCGCCTACATCGGCGACATCGCGCGCCGGGTCGCGCTGGCGTACGAGGGTGACATCGACAGCCTCGACGCCGAAGCAAAGCAGGAGGCGTTCCGCGCGCTCGGCGTCGGCTTCATGTTCGAGGAGATCAAGAAGAGCCTCCACGACTTCGGCGTGGACTTCGACGTCTACTTCCACGAGAACGACCTCCACGAGTCGGGCGCCGTCACGCGGGCCGTGGAGCGTCTGCGCGAACAGGGCCACATCTTCGAGGAGGACGGCGCCGTCTGGCTGCGCTCGACGACCTTCGGCGACGACCGCGATCGTGTCGTCATCCGCTCGAACGGGACGCCCGCGTACATCTCAGGCGACCTGGCCTACTACCTCGACAAGCGGGAGCGCGGCTTCAACCGCTGCATCATCATGCTCGGCGCCGACCACCACGGCTACGTGCGGCGCATGATGGCGATGTGCGCGGCGTTCGGCGACGAGCCGGGCGTCAATCTGCAGATCCTCATCGGGCAGCTGGTGAACCTCGTGAAGAACGGGCAGCCGATGCGCATGTCGAAGCGCGCCGGCACCGTCGTCACGCTCGAGGACCTCGTCGAGATCGTCGGCGTCGACGCCGCCCGCTACGCGCTGGTGCGCAGCTCAGCCGACTCGAACCTCGACGTCGACCTCGACATCCTGCAGAAGCGCACGAACGACAACCCCGTCTTCTACGTGCAGTACGCGCACGCGCGCACCCACAACGTCGGGCGCAACGCAGCGACGTCCGGCGTCGATCGCTCGGAGTTCGCTCCCGAGCTGCTGTCGCACGAGACGGAGTCCGCACTGCTCGGCGCCCTGCAGGAGTTCCCGCGCATCGTGGCGTTCGCCGCCGAACTGCGCGAGCCGCACCGAGTCGCGCGCTACCTCGAGGAGCTCGCCGGGCTTTACCACCGCTGGTACGACAACTGCCGCGTGATCCCGCTGGGCGACGAGCCCGTTGAGGCGGTTCACCGTACGCGGCTGTGGCTCAACGACGCCACCGGCCAGGTGCTGCGCAATGGACTTCACCTTCTCGGCGTGGGTGCGCCGGAGCGGATGTGATGCGATGACGGCCGCCGACGCGAACCCCACCCAGCCGCTGCCGGAGTGGGAGCAGCCGTCGACGCCCCGTCGCCGTCGCCGCGTCTGGCCGTGGCTCGTCGCCCTGGCGATCGTGGTCGTGCTGGCCGTCGTCGCCTGGTTCGTCGCGGAGGCGGTCGCCCGCGACCTCGTGCACCAGACCGTCGAGGAGGAGATCCGCGAGCGACTGTCGCTGCCCGCCGATCACCCGATCGACGTGGCGGTGCCCGGTGTGCTGATTCCGCAGCTCATCGGCGGGACGCTCGACGAGCTGACCGTCTCGTCCGAGGACGTCCCGGTCGGGGGGTACGAGGGCGACGTCACCGTGACGGCGACCGACGTGCCGATTCGCGGAGGCGCCGACATCGGGGGCGCCACGGCGACTGTGACGCTCGACGAGACGCAGCTGCGGACGCTGCTCGCCACCGTGGAAGGCTTCCCGGCCGACACCGTCGAGCTCGCCGACCCCGGCATCGATGTCGCGACCGAGCTTCAGCTGTTCGGTGCGGGCATCCCGGTCGGGGTGTCGCTGACGCCGTCGGTCGCGGAGGGCGACATCGTGCTCACCCCGACGGCGTTCGAGGTGGCGGGTGCCCAGATCGACGCCGCCCAGCTCTCTGATCAGTTCGGCCGGCTTGCCGCACTCGTCACGCGCGACTGGACGGTATGCCTCGCCCAGTACATCCCTGCGGGCGTCACCCTCACCGATGTGCAGGTCGACGGAGACGTTCTCGTCGCCGACGCCGACGTCGACGGAGCGATCGTCACCGACCCGTCGCTGCAGGCGAACGGCACCTGCGACTGACCCCTCGCGGGGCGTCACACATCACGGGCCCGGCATGGGCTGTGCCCTAGACTGCAAGGACCGTCCGGCGCGTGAACTCTCCGGTGCACGCGGCCGCCGGATCGACTGCGCGCCCGGCGTGTCCGCTGGATACTCCGCGCCGATCCGGTCGCCCGGGCGGTCCCGCGTCGAAGCCCGAACCGATTGGTCCTCCCCGTGTCCGCCCCTTCGCAGTCCCGCTCCCTGGCACCGGCATGGCTGGTCCCGCCGGGTGACGCCAACGCCCTCGCCCCGCTCGTGTGGCCGACGGCCTCGGATCGCGACGACGAGGGCGTGCTGCGGATCGGCGGCGTCTCCGCCACGGCACTGCGCGAGCGCTTCGGAACCCCGCTGTGGGTGCTCGACGAGGACGAGGTCCGCGCGACCGCCCGACGCACCCTCGACGCGTTCCGCGCGGCGGCGGCGCTCCACGGCGTGCAGGCCCGCGTCTACTACGCCGGCAAGGCGTTCCTGAGCACCGAGATCGTCCGCTGGGTCACCGAGGAAGGCCTCGCCGTCGACGTCTGCACCGGGGGCGAGCTCGCCGTCGCGCTGGCAGCCGGCGCCGATCCTGCCCGGCTCGGATTCCACGGCAACAACAAGAGCGTCGCCGAGCTCGAGGCCGCCGTCGAGGCGGGCATCGGCTCGATCGTGATCGACAGCCTCATCGAGATCGAGCGTCTCGCCGCGATCGTCGACCGCCGCGGCGTCCGCCAGTCGGTGCTGCTGCGTGTGAACAGCGGCGTGCACGCCGAGACGCACCATTTCCTGGCGACGGCGCACGAAGACCAGAAGTTCGGTTTCACGCTGACGGATGCCTCGGCCGCGGCATCCCGCATCCGCGAGCTTCCCGGACTCGATCTCGTCGGCCTGCACTGCCACATCGGCTCGCAGATCTTCGGCACCGCCGGGTTCGAGGAGTCCGCGTCGCGCATCGTCGAGCTGCACGCCGAGCTGCTGGCCGGCGGCGAGCTGCCCGTGCTGAACCTGGGCGGCGGCTTCGGCATCGCCTACACGTCGGTCGACGACCCCACCCCGATCGAAGAGCTGGCGGTCGGCATCGCCGAGGCCGTCGCGCGGCAGTGCGAGGTGCGCGGCATCCCGATGCCGAATCTCGCGTTCGAGCCGGGCCGAGCGATCGTGGGCCGCGCGGGCGTGACGCTGTACGAGGTCGGCACGACCAAGCCGGTCGAGGTCGATGGCGCGGACCGCCTGTACGTGAGCGTCGACGGCGGAATGAGCGACAACCCGCGACCGGCGCTGTACGGCGCGGACTTCTCAGCGCGCATCGCATCCCGCACGAGCGAGGCCGAACCGGTGCTGGTGCGGGTCGTCGGCAAGCACTGCGAGTCGGGCGACGTCGTCGTCGACGCGGAGTACCTGCCCGGCGACGTCTCGCCCGGCGATCTGCTGGCGGTGCCGGCGACCGGCGCCTACTGCTTCTCGCTTGCGAGCAACTACAACTACGTCCCCCGCCCGCCTGTCGTGGCGCTGCGCGGGGGAGAGGCGCGCGTCATCGTGCGCGGCGAGTCGGTCGACGACCTCCTCGCGCGCGACGCCGGCCTCACCCCGATGCCCGAGGAAGGGAAGAATCGCATGCCTGGATCGAGCGAGCGGCGTTCGTTGAGCGAGCCGCAGGCGAGACGAAACGCAGAGTCGAAGTGACCGATTACCGCCGTCTTCGCGTTGCGCTGCTGGGCGCCGGCGCCGTCGGGTCGCAGGTCGCCGCACTGCTCCGTCAGCACGCCGACGAGCTCGCCGACCGCGCCGGAGCACGTCTCGAGCTGATCGGCATCGCGGTGCGCGATGTCGACGCTCCGCGCGAGACCGACCTGCCCCGCGAGCTGCTCACGACCGACGCCGAATCGCTCATCGTGGGCGCCGACATCGTCATCGAGCTCATGGGCGGCATCGAGCCGGCGCGCACCCACCTGCTCCAGGCCATCAACTCCGGCGCCGACGTCGTCACGGCGAACAAGGCCCTGCTGGCGACGCACGGTCCCGAGATCTTCGACGCCGCCGACCAGGTGGGCGCCGAGGTGTACTACGAGGCCGCCGCGGCCGGCGCGATCCCGATCATCCGCCCGCTGCGCGACTCGCTCGCCGGCGACCGCGTGCAGCGCATCATGGGTATCGTCAACGGCACGACGAACTACATCCTCGACCGCATGGACACCGAGGGCGCCGAGTTCGCCGACGTGCTCGCGGACGCTCAGCGTCTGGGGTACGCCGAGGCCGACCCCACCGCCGATGTCGAGGGCTACGACGCCGCGCAGAAGGCGGCCATCCTCGCGAGCCTCGCCTTCCACACCACTGTCCCGCTCGACGCGGTCCATCGCGAGGGCATCACGTCGATCGACAAGTCGATGATGGATGCCGCGCGCCATGCCGGCTATGTCATCAAGCTCCTCGCCGTGTGCGAGCGACTGAGCGGCGGGCCCGGTGCTTCGGGCACCGGCGAGTCGATCTCCGTCCGCGTCTACCCGGCGCTGATCGATCGCACCCACCCGCTGGCGAGCGTCCACGGGGCGAACAACGCCGTGTTCGTGCAGGCCGAGGCCGCGGGCAACCTCATGTTCTACGGCGCCGGCGCCGGCGGGGTCCAGACCGCCTCGGCGGTGCTCGGCGACGTCGTGTCGGCCGCGCGACGCCACATCGCCGGCGGTGTCGGCGTGGGCGAGTCCACCCTCGCGAACCTTCCGGTCGTCCCGGTCGGGCGCGTGACCACCCGCTACCAGATCACCCTCGAGGTCGCCGACCAGCCCGGCGTCCTCGCCACGGTGGCCGGGATCCTCAGCGACGGCCGCGTGTCGATCGCGACCGTCGAGCAGACCGTGGCGGGCGAGGATGCCCGCACCGCGCGTCTGGAGATCGGCACGCACAAGGCTTTGGAGCAGGACCTCAGCGAGACGGTTGACCGTCTCGCCGCGAGCGGCGTCGTCGAGCGCGTCGTCTCGGTCCTGCGTGTGGAAGGAGACTGACATGGCACACGTCTGGCGCGGAGTACTGCGCGAGTATGCGGATCGTCTGGGCGTCACGGATGCCTCGACCGTCGTCACCCTCGGCGAGGGCGGCACCCCGCTCCTGCCGGCCCCCTCGCTGTCGCGCCGCACCGGCGCCGACGTGTGGGTGAAGTTCGAGGGCATGAACCCGACCGGGTCGTTCAAGGACCGCGGCATGACCGTCGCGGTCTCGCGGGCGATCGAGCACGGCGCGAAGGCGGTCATCTGCGCCTCGACGGGCAACACGTCGGCGTCCGCGGCGGCCTACGCGGCGCATGCCGGCATCACGGCGGCCGTCCTCGTGCCCGAGGGCAAGATCGCGATGGGCAAGCTCAGCCAGGCCGTCGCGCACAACGGCCAGCTCATCCAGATCCGCGGCAACTTCGACGACTGTCTCGAGATCGCCCGCGAGCTCGCCGACAACTACCCGGTGCACCTGGTCAACTCGGTCAACCCCGACCGCATCGACGGTCAGAAGACCGCGGCGTACGAGGTCGTCGAGCAGCTCGGCGACGCCCCGGACTTCCAGTTCATCCCGGTCGGCAACGCCGGCAACTACACCGCCTACACCCGCGGGTACCGCGAGGAGGCCGACGGCGGCGTGTCGACGCGCGTGCCGCGCATGTTCGGCTTCCAGGCGGAGGGCTCGGCGCCGCTCGTGCGGGGCGAGGTCGTCAAGCACCCCGAGACGGTGGCGAGCGCGATCCGCATCGGCAACCCGGCGTCGTGGGAGCTCGCCCTCGAGGCGCGGCAGGCGACCGACGGCTACTTCGGGGCCATCGACGACACGCGCATCCTCGCCGCACAGAAGCTGCTGGCCGGCGAGGTCGGCATCTTCGTCGAGCCCGCCTCCGCGATCAGCGTCGCCGGCCTCCTCGACCGCGTCGAGGCCGGGGTCGTCACGCCCGGCTCCCGCGTCGTGCTCACGGTGACCGGTCACGGTCTGAAGGACCCGCAGTGGGCCCTGCGCAACGCCGACGGCAGCCAGGTCGAGCCCACCGTCGTCGACGCCACGACGTCGGAGGTGGCATCCGTGCTCAATCTCGCTCCCGCGGCGGCGACCGCGTGAGCGCAGCCGTCGCCCCGGCTCCGGGGCGCCGCGTGCTCGTCCGGGTGCCCGCGACGAGCGCGAACCTCGGACCGGGCTTCGACACGCTCGGCCTGGCGCTGAGCGTGTACGACGAGCTCGACGTCACCGCGCTGCCCGAGGGGCAGCTCGAGATCGAGGTCACAGGGCAGGGCGCCGCCGATGTGCCGCGCGACGCTTCCCACCTGGTGGTGCGATCGATCGCCTACGTCTACGAGGCGGTGGGGAGGCGGATGCCGGGCCTCCGGCTGCACGCGAACAACGTGATCCCGCACGGTCGCGGGCTGGGTTCGTCCGGCGCCGCCGTGGTGTCGGGCATCCTCGCGGCCAAGGGCCTGCTCGAAGGCGATATCGAGTTCGGCCCCGACGCGCTCCTGCGCATCGCCACCGAGCTCGAAGGGCACCCCGACAACGTCGCTCCCGCCCTCTTCGGCGGCCTGACGATCGCGTGGGTCGACGAGCAGGGTCCGCAGCACAAGAAGCTCCTCGTGCACCGCGGTGTCTCGCCGCTCGTGTTCGTGCCCGAGTTCACCATGTCGACCGCCGTGGCTCGCAGTCTGCAGCCGCTGCAGGTCCCGCGGGAGGACGCGGTGTTCAACGTGTCGCGATCGGCTCTGCTGATCGCCGCGCTCACGCAGAGCCCCGAGCTGCTGCAGGCGGCGACCGAGGACAAACTGCACCAGAACTACCGGGCGAGCGCCATGCCGGCCACCGACAGCCTGGTGCGCACATTGCGCGCCGAGGGGTTCGCGGCGGTGGTCTCCGGCGCCGGTCCGAGCGTCCTCGTGCTCGCCGACGGACCGGGTCGACGCCTCGAGGCCGCTGCCCTCGGAGCGTCCGCGTCCGACACCCCGTGGGACGCGCTCATGCTCGCCGTCGACTTCAAGGGTGGTACAGTGAGGGAGTACGCGGAGGGTTCCACGTAAATCGTGAATCTGGCCTCCGTTCGCATTCTGCGAAACCCGCACGGCCCCCCACATCCTGCTGACGGTCTCTGAGCGCCATCGCGGTTCTCGAGTCCGTCGAAGGTCCTTGAGTTCGTCGAAGGGTCGGGCAGACGCCTGCTGAGCAGCGAGTCTCGTGCGGACGTGCATTTCCATTCGTTTGACAAGGGAGAACTCGTGGAGTCCATCTCCGAGATCCACGCCGACGCTACGGCCGATGAGCGCGCGGAAGCGCCCGAGGCCGTCGAGAACGTCGACACCACCACCACCGAGGCCGCTGCGGCTGAGACGACCGAGGTCGCTGCCGAGCCCGAGGCTGAGGCCGAAGCGGATGCCGCGGCCGACGCTCCGGCCGAGTCCGCACCGGCAGAGGCTGAGGCTCCGGCCGAGGCGCCTGTCGCGGAGGCGCCCGCCGCCGAAGCTGAGGCGCCCGCCGCCGAAGAGCCCGCTGCCCCGCCCGTGAAGGCGCCGCGCAAGCGTGCGCCGCGCCGCGCGAAGACGGCCGACGCCGTCGCGCCCGAGCCCGCCGCCGAGGCGGCTCCGGCCCAGGCCCAGGCCGAGCCCGCAGCCGACGCCGCTGAGGCCGCGCCGGCTGAGACCCCCGCCGAGGCGCCCGCCGAGTCGCCTGCCGAGGCGCCCGCCGCCGACGCTCCCTCCGCTGAAGCGCCTGCCCAGGCGGATGCGCCGGCCGAGGCATCCGCCGACGCGAAGCCCGCCGAAGGCAGCGCCCCCGCCGCCGAGGGCGACTCTGCCGAGCAGACCGGCGAGAACAACGGCGACGAGACCCCGTCACGCAGCCGGAGCCGCAGCCGCAGCCGCAATCGCAACCGCAACGACAAGGGCGGCCAGAACGACAAGGGCCAGAACGGTCAGCAGCAGGGCGGTCAGCAGCAGAACGGCGGCAAGGACAACGCTCCCGCCGCGACGCCCGAGGCCGACGACGACCAGAACCAGGGAACCGGTCGCGGTCGCCAGCGCAACAAGCGCCGCGGTGCCGCGCAGACCGGCGACGAGTTCGAGACCGAGATCGGCGAGGACGACGTCCTGATCCCGATCGCGGGCATCCTCGACGTCCTCGACAACTACGCCTTCGTGCGCACCTCCGGCTACCTGCCCGGCACCAGCGACGTCTACGTCTCGCTCGGCCAGGTGAAGAAGTACAACCTGCGCAAGGGCGACGCCGTCGTCGGCGCCATCAAGCAGCCCCGCGAGGGCGAGCAGTCGAGCCGCCAGAAGTACAACGCGCTGGTCAAGGTCGACGCGATCAACGGCCTGTCGGTCGACGACGCGGCCACCCGTGTCGAGTTCGGCAAGCTCACGCCGCTCTACCCGCAGGAGCGCCTGCGTCTCGAGACGGCTCCCGAGAAGCTGACGCAGCGCATCATCGACCTCGTCGCTCCGATCGGCAAGGGCCAGCGCGGCCTGATCGTCGCGCCGCCCAAGGCCGGCAAGACGATCGTGCTGCAGCAGATCGCCAACGCGATCGCCACGAACAACCCCGAGGTCCACCTCATGGTCGTGCTCGTCGACGAGCGCCCCGAAGAGGTCACCGACATGCAGCGCACGGTGAAGGGCGAGGTCATCGCCTCGACCTTCGACCGTCCTGCCGAGGACCACACCACCGTCGCCGAGCTCGCCATCGAGCGCGCCAAGCGACTGGTCGAGCTGGGGCGCGACGTCGTCGTGCTCCTCGACTCGATCACCCGCCTCGGCCGCGCGTACAACATCTCGGCGCCCACCTCGGGCCGCGTGCTCACCGGTGGCGTCGACGCATCCGCGCTGTACCCCCCCAAGCGGTTCTTCGGCGCTGCGCGCAACATCGAGAACGGCGGATCGCTCACGATCCTCGCGACGGCTCTCGTCGAGACCGGCTCCAAGATGGACGAGGTCATCTTCGAGGAGTTCAAGGGCACCGGCAACAGCGAGCTGCGCCTGAACCGCCAGCTCGCCGACAAGCGGATCTTCCCCGCGGTCGACGTCAACGCGTCGAGCACCCGCCGCGAAGAGATGCTGCTGTCCACCGACGAGGTCAAGATCACCTGGAAGCTCCGCCGCGCGCTGGCCGGTCTCGAGCCCCAGCAGGCCCTCGAGGTCGTGCTCGGCAAGCTCAAGGAGACGCAGTCGAACGTCGAGTTCCTCGTGCAGATGCAGAAGTCGATCCCGGCGCCGACGACCGGTCACGGCGGACGCAGCCACGCGGACGACAACAGCATCCGCTGAGCCTCGAAGGGAACGGCGTGTTCGACTCCGTCAAGGCGCTGATCGAAGAGCACAAGGCGGTTCAGGAGGAGCTCTCCGACCCCGCCGTGCACGCCGACGCGGCACGCGCCAAGCGGGTCAACCGCCGCTACGCCGAGCTGTCTCGCATCGTGAAGGCGAACGAGGACTGGGTCGCGGCATCCGATGATCTCGAAGCGGCGCGCGAGCTCGCCCGTGAGGACGAGACGTTCGCCGAGGAGGTTCCCTCGCTCGAGGCGAAGTTCGCCGAGGCGGAGGAGCGTCTGCGGCGTCTGCTGATCCCGCGGGATCCCGACGATGCCCGTGACGTGATCATGGAGATCAAGCAGGGCGAGGGCGGCGCCGAGTCGGCGCTGTTCGCCGCCGACCTGCTGCGCATGTACCTGCAGTACGCCGCGTCGAAGGGCTGGAAGACCGAGCTCCTCGAGCGCAACGAGTCAGATCTGGGCGGCTACAAGGACGTCCAGGTCGCGATCAAGGGCTCGTCGACCGATCCCGCGCAGGGCGTGTGGGCGCACCTCAAGTACGAGGGCGGCGTACACCGGGTGCAGCGCGTGCCGGCCACCGAGTCGCAGGGGCGCATCCACACGTCGACCACGGGGGTGCTCGTCTTCCCCGAGGTGGACGAGCCCGAAGAGATCCACATCGACCCGAACGACCTGAAGATCGACGTCTTCCGCTCCTCCGGCCCGGGCGGGCAGTCGGTCAACACGACCGACTCCGCCGTGCGCATCACGCACGTGCCGACCGGGATCGTGGTGTCTATGCAGAACGAGAAGTCGCAGCTGCAGAACCGCGAGGCCGGCATGCGCGTGCTCCGGGCCCGACTGCTCGCGAGGCAGCAGGAGGAGCTCGAGGCCGCGGCATCCGATGCCCGTAGGTCTCAGATCCGCGGCATGGACAGGTCCGAGCGCATCCGCACGTACAACTTCCCCGAGAACCGCATCGCCGATCACCGCACCGGCTACAAGGCGTACAACCTCGACCAGGTCATGGACGGCGCGCTCGAGCCGATCATCGAGTCGGCGATCCAGGCCGACGAAGAGGCCCGGCTCGCCGCCCTGGGCTCCGACGCCTGACGCCCGCCCGCACGCTCCGCACGCTCCGCACGCCCCCGCACGCCCCCCGCACCCCCTCTGTCGCCGAGACTGCGTCCGTGCACCGAGACAGCGACTAGTGGCGGCGGTTTCGGTGCACCGATGCGGTCTCGCGGCGGGGTAGGGCGGTCGGGCGACGGGGTCGGGCGGTACGGTGGGCGGGGTGGGGCGGTACGGTGGGCGCGTGCTAACCCTCGTCATCCGCGCGGCGATCTTCCTCGTCTCGGCCTTCCTCGGCCTCATCGCAGCCGACCTGATCCTTCCTGGGTTCACGCTGCACTGGAACGACTGGTGGGGGATCCTCCTGGCCGTCGTCATCTTCGCCGTGCTGCAGAGCATCCTCGCTCCGTGGCTGTTCAAGATCACGCGACGCCACGCCAACGCCCTGATCGGCGGCATCGGCCTGCTCTCGACGTTCGTCGCGCTGCTCATCGCGGTGCTGATCCCGGCGGCCGGCATCGGCATCAACGGCCCCGTCGCGTGGATCATCGGCACGCTGATCGTGTGGCTCGTCACGGCGCTGGCCTCGTGGCTGCTGCCGCCGCTCTTCATCAAGCGGAAGGTCGCCGACCGCCGGGAGTGACGGGGCGCGCACGAGATCACGATACGCGCCGCCTCCGGCATCAGATGTGGTACTCGGGGTACTCCGGGGTCGTGAGGATCGAGCGCGTGTCCTCGCCGTCGCGGCGCTGACGCGGCTTCGCGGGCACGCCGACGAGCACGCTGTCGGCCGGGGCATCCTTCGTCACCACGGCGTTCGCGCCGACGACGGATCCCGCGCCGATCCTTATCGGTCCGAGGATCTTCGCGCCGGCGCCGACGGCGACGCCGTCTTCGAGCGTGGGATGCCGCTTCCCGCCCTCGCGCTGACGACCGCCGAGCGTCACCCCGTGGTACAGCATGACGTCGTCGCCGACCTCGGCGGTCTCGCCGATGACGACGCCCATCCCGTGGTCGATGAAGAAGCGGCGGCCGATCTGGGCGCCGGGGTGGATCTCGATGCCGGTGAGCCAGCGCGTGATCTGCGACCCCGCGCGGGCCACGAAGCGCACCCGGCGCCGCCACAGCGCGTGCCACACACGGTGGGCCCAGATCGCGTGGAGACCGGGGTAGAGGAGCGCGATCTCGACGCCCGACCGCGCAGCGGGGTCACGCAGCCGGGCAGCGGTGACGTCTTCGCGGATGCGCGCGAAGAACCCGTCGCCGCGGCTCACGAGGCGCTCTTCTCGGGCTCGCGCAGGTGCTCGTACAACGCGGTAGACAGATAGCGCTCGCCCGAGTCGGGGATGATCACCACGATGCGCTTGCCCGCCGCCTCCGGACGCGCGGCGATCTCGAGCGCAGCCCACACTGCCGCACCCGCCGACATGCCGCCGAGGATGCCCTCCCGGACGGCCAGGTCGCGCGCGACGCGGATCGCGTCGTCGAACTCCACGTCGAAGATCTCGTCGATGACGGAGCGGTCGAGCACATCGGGGACGAAGTTCGGCCCGATGCCCTGGATGCGGTGACCGCCGGCGCGGCCCTCCGACAGCATGGGGGAGTCCTTCGGCTCGACCACCACGATCTTCACGTCGGGGTTGCGCTGCTTGAGCACCTGGCCCACGCCGGTGATCGTGCCGCCCGTGCCCGAGCCGGCGACGAAGTAGTCGACGACGCCCTCGGTGTCGCGCCAGATCTCCTCGGCCGTCGTGCGCCGGTGGATCTCGGCGTTCGCCTCGTGCTCGAACTGCCGCGCCAGCACGGCGCCGGGCGTCTCGGCGACGATGCGCTCGGCCGCCTGGACCGCCTCGGTCATGCCCTTGTACGGGTCGGTGAGCACGAGCTCGGCGCCGTACGCCTTCAGGAGCGTGCGCCGCTCCTTCGACATCGACGCGGGCATGGTCAGGACCACCTTGTAGCCGCGAGCGGCGCCGATCAGCGCCAGCGAGATGCCGGTGTTGCCACTGGTCGACTCGACGATCGTGCCGCCCGGCTTCAGCTCGCCCGCGGCCTCGGCGGCATTGACGAGCGCGTAGCCGAGTCGGTCCTTGACACTCGAGCCCGGGTTGTAGAACTCGAGCTTGGCGAGCACCTCACCCGGAAGACCTTCGGTGAGGGCGTTGAGCCTCACGAGCGGGGTCTCGCCGAAAGCGGTGGTGATGTCGGAGTGGATCCCTGGCACGAGGCGCCTTTCTGGAGCGGTGTGACTCAATCCTCTCGCAGGTTCTCGAACAGCGCAGTCGACAGGTAGCGCTCGCCGAACGACGGCACGATGACGACGATGTTCTTGCCCTCGGCTTCCGGGCGCGCGGCGATCTGCAGCGCGGCCCAGATCGCGGCACCCGATGAGATGCCGACGAGGATGCCGTCCTTCGTGCCGACGGTGCGCGCAGTCTCGATCGCGTCGGCGAACTCGACGTCGATGACCTCGTCGATGACGTCCTGGTCGAGGATCTCGGGAACGAAGTTCGGGCCGATGCCCTGGATCTTGTGGGGTCCGGGGGTGCCCTTGGTCAGCAGCGGCGAGTCGGCCGGCTCCACGGCGATGACCTTCGCGCCGGGCACGCGCTCCTTGAGCACCTGGCCGACGCCGGTGATGGTGCCTCCCGTGCCGATGCCCGCGACGAAGTAGTCGACGGCGCCGTCGGTGTCGCGGAGGATCTCCTCGGCGGTCGTCTCGCGGTGGATCCGCGGGTTCGCCTCGTTCTCGAACTGGCGGGCCAGCACCGCGCCGGGGATGTCGGCCACGAGCTCCTCCGCCTTGGCGACGGCGCCCTTCATACCGCCGGCCGGGTCGGTGAGCACGAGCTCCGCGCCGTAGCCCTTGAGCAGCAGCCGGCGCTCGACCGACATCGACGAGGGCATGGCCAGCACGACGCGATAGCCGCGGGCTGCACCCACCATGGCCAGGGCGATGCCGGTGTTGCCGCTCGTCGCCTCGACGATCGTGCCGCCCGGCTGAAGCTGGCCCGACTTCTCGGCTGCGTCGACGATGGCGATGCCGAGACGGTCCTTGACGCTGGAGGCCGGGTTGTAGAACTCGAGCTTGGCGATCACGTTGCCGCCGAGGCCCTCCGCGGTGCGGTTCAGCCGCACGAGGGGAGTGTTCCCGAAGGCGGAGGTGATGTCGGAATGGATGCCGGTCATTTCGGGCCTTTCAGCGGTGGTCTGGCGGGTGGGCACAAGCCTAGGGGGATGTCCGTGCCGTGAGTCCTTCTGTGACATGGCCCTGGCCCGGGCCCGGTACCCTGCCGGGCATAGGCTGGACGGGCCCATGGCTTCACCCGACTCGCCCCTGACCGTCGCCGTTCTGCTGCGACGCGCCGCCGCGCGCCTCGCGGACGCGGGCGTGCCCGATCCCGACGTCGACGCCGAGCTCCTCGCCGCGTTCGTGCTGCAGACCGGCCGCGGGAGAGTGCAGGCGGCAGCCGTCCGCGGCGACAGCGTTCCCGCCGATACTGCGCAGCAGCTGGACACCCTGATCGAGCGCCGCGCGATGCGCGAGCCGCTGCAGCACATCACCGGCCTCGCGCCCTTCCGCCACCTCGAGCTGCGCGTCGGCCCCGGCGTCTTCGTACCGAGGCCCGAGACCGAGATGGTGGCGCAGCTGGCGATCGATGCGCTCGCGGCCGCGGCATCCCCCGCCCCCATCGCCGTCGATCTCGGAACCGGAAGCGGCGCGATCGCCCTCGCGATGGCCACCGAGGTCCCTCACGCCCGGGTGTTCGCAGCCGAGAACTCCGTCGATGCGTTCGTGTGGACCAAGGAGAACTTCGAGCGCGTCGGCGCCGACAACGCCCGGCTCGCCTTCGTCGACCTCGCTCATGCGTTCCCCGACCTCGATGGAACGGTCTCGGTCGTCGCATCGAATCCTCCGTATGTTCCGGATGCCGCGATCCCGCGCGATCCGGAGGTGCGGTTCTTCGACCCGCCCGCTGCTCTCTACGGCGGCGAGGACGGCCTCGACGTCGTCCGGGTCCTGAGCGGCGTGGGGCTGCGGCTGGCGCATTCCGGCGGCACGATCGTCATCGAGCACGGCGAGTGGCAGGGAGAGGCGATCCGCGGGATCCTCGCAGAGGACGGCTGGCGCGCGGCATCCACTCATCCCGATCTCACTATGCGGGACCGCGCCACCACCGCGATCCGCCCCTGACGCGCCGCGGATCCCCAGACGCCCCCGATTAGACTGTGCGCGACATGTCCCCCATCTTCGATTGCCGCGATGAGGCGCAGCTCCTCTCCGGCATGCGTCAGGCGCGCCAGGCCATCGGCCGCGGCGAACTGGTCGTCCTCCCCACCGACACCGTGTACGGCGTGGGCGCCGATGCGTTCAGCGCGAACGCGGTGCAGCGACTGCTCAGCGCCAAGGGACGCACCCGGCAGATGCCCCCGCCCGTCCTGGTCGCCGGGATCGCGACGCTGCGCGCGCTCGTCGCGGAGGTGCCCGAGCCCATCGAGCGACTCGTCGAGGAGTTCTGGCCGGGCGGTCTGACCATCGTCCTGCCGGCTCAGCCGTCGCTCTCGTGGGACCTCGGCGAGACGCGCGGAACGGTCGCGGTGCGCATGCCCGCGCACCGCATCGCGCTCGAGCTCCTCGAGGAGACCGGCCCGCTGGCGGTCTCGAGCGCGAATCGGACCGGAAAGGCGGCGGCCATCACCGCCGAAGACGCGGAGGGGATGCTGGGCGACAGCGTCGCCGTGTACCTCGACGACGGTCCGTCCGCGACCGGGATCTCGTCCACGATCATCGACGCGACGAGCCTGGTCGGCGAGGCGGAGCCGCTCGTGCGGGTGCTCCGCGAGGGCGCGGTCAGCCGTGAGCAGCTGCGCTCGGTGCTGGGCGACCTGCTCGAGCCCGATCCCGACCGCGACGAGCCGGACGGCCCGTGAAGCAGTACGTCTTCATCATCCTCTTCACCGCGGCGGTCACGTTCGCGCTGTCGTGGATGGTCTGGCGACTCGGACACAAGTACAAGCTGTATCCCGGCATCCGCGAGCGCGACGTCCACAAGACGCCCACTCCCCGTCTCGGGGGGATCGCGATGTTCCTGGGCGTGGTCGCCGCGTTCCTCGTGTCGTCGCAGCATCCGTTCTTCGCGATCGTGTGGAACGAGCCCGGACAGGTGTGGGCCATCCTCGGGGCGACCTTCCTCATCGTGGTCGTGGGCGTCGCCGACGACCTGTGGGACCTCGACTGGATGATCAAGCTCGGCGCGCAGTTCCTCGCCGCCGGCATCATCACGTGGTTCGGCGATCTGCAGATCTACTCGCTGCCGATCGGCGGGCAGGCCGTCGGCTCGAGCTGGGTGAGCTTCACCCTCACGGTGTTCTCGATCGTCGTCGTCATGAACGCCGTCAACTTCATCGACGGCCTCGACGGACTCGTCGCCGGCGTGTGCCTGATCGCGAACGGCGTGTTCTTCGCGTACTCCTACATGCTCGTGCGCGACACCGGCCAGAGCAGCTACTTCAACCTGGCCTCGTTCATCGCCGCCGTGCTGATCGGCGTGTGCATCGGCTTCCTGCCGCTGAACTGGCGGCCCGCGAAGCTCTTCATGGGCGACTCCGGAGCGCTCATGCTGGGGCTGCTCATGGCCTGCTCGGCCATCGCCGTCACGGGCAGCATCACCCCGGCCATGGTGGGCGACAACGACGAGTTCGGCCGCTCGCAGCTGCTCGGTGCGTTCATCCCCATCCTGCTGCCCGTCGTGATCGTGCTGCTGCCGCTGCTCGACTTCGGGCTCGCCGTCGTCCGGCGCATGAGCAGGGGCAAGTCGCCCTTCTCACCCGACCGCAAGCACCTGCACCACCGCATGCTCGACATGGGGCACTCCGACCTCGGCGCCGTGCTCATCTTCTACGCCTGGACCGCGATCGTGAGCCTCTCGGTCCTGCTCATGTACATCGGCACGTCCGAGGGATGGCCGGGGGACTACCTCCTGGGCCTCGCCTTCGGACTCGTCGGGGTCGTCGCGTGCCTCGTGCTGACCCTGCTGCCCTCGCGCCGGCGCGTGCCGGCTCCCGAATCCGTCCTGGAGGACGCCGTATGACCACCCCCAGCCCCCTCTCGAGCACACCCATTCTGCGCACCGTCCTGATCTGGGGCGGCATCGTCACCGGCGGGCTCGCCATCGTCGGCGGGCTCATCGGCTTCCTCGTCGCGGGCACGACCGGGCTGTGGAGCGCGCTCGTCGGAGTTCTCGTCGCGGCGGCCTTCCTCGGGATCACCGTCGCCAGCATCCTCATCGCGAACCGCTGGTACGGCGATGCGCTCTACGTGCCGCTCTTCTTCGGCATCGTGCTGGGCGGCTGGATCCTCAAGTTCATCGTGTTCATCGTGCTGCTCCTGGTGCTGCGCGGTCAGCCGTGGATCGATCCGATGGTCTTCTTCCTGGCGGTGGTCGTGAGCGTTCTCGCCTCGCTCGCCGTCGACGTCGTGGTGCTGCTCCGCATGCGCGTGCCTCACGTCAGCGATGTCACGCTGCCGACCGATCCGGACGCGGGCGACCGACGCGATGCCGCACCGGACGCGGAGCGCGGGGGTCCGGCGGCGGATTCAGGCACCCCGCAAGTTTGATAGGCTCTTCCTGCGCCCGCCCGCTCGCCCAGCGAGCATTTGCGGAGTGACGCTCACCGACCATCGTCGCAACGGTTCTCGACCGGTGCCCCGAAGCTGGAGCCAGCGCTGTTTACTCATGCTGCGACCCTGATCGCCCCCTTTGCCGCGGACGCTCCGCCGGAGTTCCACGGACCTTCGATTGAAGAGTTCTTCCCGGAGATCCTCTTCAGCCTGGCTGGGGTTCCGATCCACCGGATCCACCTGATCCAGTTCCTCGCGACGATCGCCGTCGTGCTGATCTTCTGGCTCGGCACGCGCCGCATGCGTGTCGTGCCCGGCCGGTTCCAGAGCGTGGTCGAGATGGGCCTGGACTTCGTCCGGGTCAACATCGGCGAAGACCTGCTCGGCAAGAAGGACGCCCAGCGCTTCCTTCCCATCCTCACGACGATGTTCTTCATGATCCTGTTCATGAACCTCACGGGCATCATCCCGTTCCTGAACATTGCCGGAACGAGCATCATCGCCGTGCCGTTGACGCTCGCGATCGTGAGCTACGTCACCTTCATCTACGCCGGCATCAAGAAGAGCCCGAAGAACTTCTTCAAGAACTCGCTCTTCCCGTCGGGCGTGCCGTGGCCGATCTACATCATCGTGACGCCGATCGAGCTGATCTCGACCTTCATCATCCGGCCCGTCACGCTCACGCTCCGACTCCTCATGAACATGATGGTCGGCCACCTCCTGCTGGTGCTCTTCTTCGCAGCCACGCAGTTCTTCATCCTCGACATGGGCGGCTGGTGGTCGATCCTCGGCGCCGGCAGCCTCGCGTTCGGCTTCATCTTCACGCTGTTCGAGATCCTGGTGGCCGTGCTCCAGGCCTACGTCTTCGCCCTTCTCACCGCGGTCTACATCCAGCTCGCGGTCGCCGAAGAGCACTGATACGGGACGGCCGGAAGGCCGCCCACAACCGAAAGGAAACACCCCCGTGGACGCAACTACGGTTCTCGCCGCTGTGAACGTCGATGTCACCGGTTCGCTGGCAACGATCGGTTACGGCCTCGCGGCCATCGGTCCGGCCATCGGCGTGGGCATCGTCGTCGGCAAGACGATCGAGGGCGTGGCTCGCCAGCCCGAGCTCGCCGGCCGCCTGCAGGTGCTGATGTGGATCGGTATCGCCTTCACCGAGGCGCTCGCCTTCATCGGCATCGCCACCGGCTTCATCTTCGGCTTCTGATCGCCAACTCACGACCTAAGGAGACAGGATGCTGAACGCTCTTGTCGCGTACGCCGCGGAAGAGGGTGCTGCGCCCAACCCGCTCATCCCCGCGTGGTACGACATCATCTGGTCGTCGGTGTGCTTCGTCATCATCCTCGTCGTCTTCTGGAAGGTCGCCCTTCCGCGGATGAAGAAGCTGCTCGACGAGCGCTCGGCGGCGATCGAAGGCAACATCGCGAAGGCCGACGAGGCCCAGCGCAAGGCCGAGGCGGCACTCGAGGAGTACACCGCCCAGCTGGCCGACGCACGCAAGGAAGCCGGTGAGATCCGCGACGCCGCCCGTGAGGACGGCAAGAAGATCGTCGCCGAGGCGAAGGACTCCGCCGCTGCGGAGGCCGCGCGCCTGACCGCGACCGCGCACTCACAGATCGAGGCGGAGCGCCAGACCGCGCTCGTCTCGCTGCGCAGCGAGGTGGGCACGCTCGCCCTCGACCTCGCCGGCGGCGTGATCGGCGAGACGCTGTCCGACGATGCGAAGGCTCAGGCCGTCGTCGACCGCTTCCTGGCCGAGCTCGAGGCATCCGAGGCAGAGAAGGCGTCGAAGTAATGGGCAGCGCGACCACTCAGGCACTGGCGGCGACGACGAAGGCGCTCGACGCCGCGTCGGGCGTCGACCTCGACGTGGCCGGCGAGCTCTTCGCCGCGGCGCGCGCCGTGGGCGACTCGTCGCAGCTGAGCGGCGCGCTCGCCGACTCCTCAGCGCCCGTCGCAGCGCGACGGCAGGTCGTCACCGCCGTGTTCGGCGGCTCGGTCTCGGCAACGACGGCGTCGCTGCTGACGACCGCCGTCGAGCAGCGCTGGTCGTCCGCGTCCGACCTCGTCGACGCCGTCGAGGAGCTGGCCATCCGCGCCGCGGCGCGGGCCGAGCCCTCGACCGACGTCGCGGACGAGCTGTTCCGGTTCTCCCGCACGGTGGCAGAGAACTCCGAGCTCGAGCTCGCCCTGGGCAGCCGACTCGGGGATGCCTCGGCCAAGGGCGCGCTCGTCGACACCCTCCTCGCGGGGCGCGCGAGCAGGGCGACGTCGCTGATCGCGGCATCCCTCGTCCAGCAGCCGCGCGAGCGCCGCGTCCGTCAGGTGCTCTCGCGGGCCACCCGGATCGTCGCCGACCAGCGCGGCCGCAAGGTCGCCACGGTCTTCGCCGCGTCGCCCCTGAATGCCGCGCAGGCCGACCGGCTCGCCGGCGTGCTGTCGCAGCGGTACGGCACCCAGGTGTCGATCAACACCGTGGTCGACCCGACCGTGGTGGGCGGGCTGCGCGTGCAGGTCGCCGACGACGTGATCGACGCGAGCGTGTCGGCTCGGCTGGCGGACCTCCGCCAGAGGCTGGCCGGCTAGCACAGACTTCCCGCCGCTGGCGGAGATTTCGGGGGCACGGCCCCCACACACAGAACTTGGAACAAAGGGAAGACCATGGCAGAACTGTCAATCAGCCCCGACGTCATCCGTGACGCGCTGAAGGATTTCGTCGCCGCCTACGAGCCCACCGGGGCAGCGGCGACCGAGGTCGGCACCGTCATCGACGCCGCCGACGGCATCGCCCACGTCGAGGGACTCCCCGGCGTGATGGCGAACGAGCTTGTGACGTTCGAGGACGGCACGCTCGGCCTCGCTCAGAACCTCGACGAGCACGAGATCGGCGTCGTCGTCCTGGGTGAGTTCTCGGGCATCGAGGCCGGAAACTCCGTCACGCGCACCGGCGAGGTCCTCTCGGTCCCCGTCGGCGAGGGCTACCTCGGCCGCGTGGTCGACCCGCTCGGCAACCCGATCGACGGCCTGGGTGAGATCGCGAACATCGAGGGTCGCCGCGCACTCGAGCTGCAGGCGCCCGGCGTCATGCAGCGCAAGTCGGTGCACGAGCCGCTCCAGACCGGCATCAAGGCCATCGACGCGATGATCCCGGTCGGCCGCGGTCAGCGCCAGCTGATCATCGGCGACCGCCAGACCGGCAAGACGGCCATCGCGATCGACACGATCATCAACCAGAAGGCCAACTGGGACTCGGGCGACGTCAACAAGCAGGTCCGCTGCATCTACGTCGCCATCGGCCAGAAGGGCTCCACGATCGCCGCCGTCAAGGGCGCGCTCGAGGATGCCGGTGCGATGGAGTACACGACCATCGTCGCGGCCCCCGCCTCCGACCCGGCCGGCTTCAAGTACCTGGCCCCGTACACCGGCTCGGCCATCGGCCAGCACTGGATGTACGACGGCAAGCACGTCCTCATCATCTTCGACGACCTGACGAAGCAGGCCGAGGCCTACCGCGCCGTGTCGCTGCTCCTCCGCCGCCCGCCGGGCCGCGAGGCGTACCCCGGTGACGTCTTCTACCTGCACTCGCGTCTGCTCGAGCGCTGCGCGAAGCTCTCCGACGAGCTGGGCGCGGGCTCGATGACCGGTCTCCCGATCATCGAGACGAAGGCCAACGACGTGTCGGCCTACATCCCGACCAACGTGATCTCGATCACCGACGGCCAGATCTTCCTGCAGTCCGACCTCTTCAACGCCAACCAGCGTCCCGCGGTGGACGTCGGAATCTCGGTCTCGCGAGTCGGCGGTGACGCACAGGTCAAGTCGATCAAGAAGGTCTCCGGCACGCTCAAGCTCGAGCTGGCCCAGTACCGCTCGCTCGAGGCGTTCGCGATGTTCGCGAGCGACCTGGATGCCGCGTCCCGCCGCCAGCTGGCCCGTGGCGCGCGTCTGACCGAGCTGCTCAAGCAGCCGCAGTACTCGCCCTACCCGGTGGAGGAGCAGGTCGTCTCGATCTGGGCCGGCACCAACGGCAAGCTCGACTCGGTCGAGGTCGAGGACGTGCTGGCGTTCGAGCGCGAGCTGCTGGACTACCTGCGTCGCAACACGACGATCCTCGACACCCTCCGCGACACCAACGTCCTCGATGACGACACCGTCGCAGAGCTGACCAAGAAGACCGACGAGTTCATCCTCGAGTTCCAGGCCGGCAAGGGCCAGACGATCTCCAAGCCGGGCCACGAAGAGGTCGCGGCGGCCGAGGCCGAAGACGTGAACCAGGAGAAGATCGTCAAGGGCCGCCGCTAAGGCGACACCGGACAAAGACAATGGGCGCACAACTCCGGGTCTACAAGCAGAAGATCAGCACTGCTCAGACGACCAAGAAGATCACGAAGGCGATGGAGCTCATCGCGGCTTCGCGCATCCAGAAGGCGATGGCGCGTGTGCGCGCGTCGTCGCCCTTCGCGCGCGCCGTGACGCGAGCCGTCTCCGCCGTGTCGACGCACTCGAACGTCGAGCATCCGCTCACGCAGGAGCGCGAGGTCATCCGCCGCTCGGCGGTCGTGATCTTCGCCTCCGACCGCGGCCTCGCCGGCGCGTTCAACTCGCAGATCCTCCGTGAGGGTCTCGAGCTGGCCGAGCTGCTGCGGCAGCAGGGCAAGGAGCCGGTGTTCTACCTGATCGGCCGCAAGGCCGTCGGCTACTTCCAGTTCCGTCGCATGGAGGCGGCTGCGGAGTGGACGGGCGACACCGACACCCCGCACTTCACCACGGCCGAGGAGATCGCGGCGACTCTGCTCGACGCGTACGACCGCGGCGGCGATGACGGCGGCGTCGACGAGATCAACCTCGTCTACAACCGCTTCGTCAGCATGATGACGCAGACGCCCGAGACGGTGCGCCTGCTTCCGCTGGAGGTCGTCGAGGCCGAGGAATCGGCATCCGCTCAGGTGTACCCGCTCTACGAGTTCGAGCCGGACGCCGAGACGGTGCTCGACGCACTCCTGCCGGTGTACATCCAGAGCCGCGTCTTCAACGCCCTCCTGCAGTCGTCGGCCGCGAAGCACGCCGCCACGCAGAAGGCGATGAAGTCGGCCAGCGACAACGCCGACAAGCTCATCACCGACTACACCCGCCTGCGCAACAACGCACGCCAGGCCGAGATCACGCAGCAGATCGCCGAGATCGTCGGCGGCGCCGACGCCCTGGCGTCGGGCAAATAGACCACACGAAAGAGAAGAAGCCATGAGCCTCACCGCAGAGAAGTCCGAGACCGCGGTCGTCGGCCGCGTCGCGCGGGTCACCGGCCCCGTCGTCGACATCGAGTTCCCGCACGACTCGATCCCCGACATCTACAACGCTCTCAAGACCACCATCGTGATCGAGGGCGAGTCGAACGAGATCACCCTCGAGGTCGCCCAGCACCTCGGCGATGACCTGGTCCGCGCCATCGCGCTCAAGCCCACCGACGGCGTCGTCCGCGGCCAGGAGGTGCGCGACACCGGCGAGCAGATCACCGTGCCCGTCGGCGACGTCACCAAGGGCAAGGTCTTCAACGTGACCGGCGAGGTCCTCAACGCCGAGCCCGGCGAGACCATCGAGATCACCGAGCGCTGGCCGATCCACCGCAAGGCGCCGAACTTCGACCAGCTCGAGTCGAAGACCCAGATGTTCGAGACCGGCATCAAGGTCATCGACCTGCTCACGCCTTACGTGCTGGGTGGAAAGATCGGCCTCTTCGGCGGCGCCGGCGTCGGCAAGACGGTCCTCATCCAGGAGATGATCCAGCGCGTCGCGCAGGACCACGGTGGTGTGTCGGTGTTCGCCGGTGTCGGCGAGCGCACCCGTGAGGGCAACGACCTCATCCACGAGATGGAGGAGGCGGGCGTCTTCGACAAGACGGCGCTCGTGTTCGGCCAGATGGACGAGCCGCCGGGCACGCGTCTGCGCGTGGCCCTCTCGGCGCTGACGATGGCGGAGTACTTCCGCGATGTCCAGAAGCAGGACGTGCTCCTCTTCATCGACAACATCTTCCGCTTCACGCAGGCCGGCTCCGAGGTCTCGACGCTGCTCGGCCGCATGCCGTCCGCGGTGGGCTACCAGCCCAACCTGGCCGACGAGATGGGTGTGCTCCAGGAGCGCATCACCTCGACGCGCGGTCACTCGATCACGTCGCTCCAGGCGATCTACGTCCCCGCCGACGACTACACCGACCCGGCTCCGGCGACGACGTTCGCTCACCTCGACGCGACGACCGAACTCTCCCGTGAGATCGCGTCGAAGGGCCTGTACCCGGCCGTCGACCCGCTGACGTCGACGAGCCGCATCCTCGACCCGCGCTACATCGGCGACGACCACTACCGCGTGGCCACCGCCGTCAAGCAGATCCTCCAGAAGAACAAGGAGCTGCAGGAGATCATCGCCATCCTCGGTGTCGACGAGCTCTCCGAGGAAGACAAGATCGTCGTGTCGCGCGCACGCCGCATCCAGCAGTTCCTCTCGCAGAACACCTACATGGCGAAGAAGTTCACCGGCGTCGAGGGCTCCACGGTCCCGATCAAGGAGACCATCGAGTCGTTCGACGCGATCGTGAAGGGCGACTTCGACCACGTGGCCGAGCAGGCGTTCTTCAACGTCGGCGGCATCTCCGACGTCGAGGAGAACTGGGCGCGCATCCAGAAGGAGAACGGCTGATCATGCCTGTGCTGAGCGACCGAAGGGAGTCGAAGTGCCGCTCAACGTGAGTCTCGTCTCCGCCGACGCGGAGGTCTGGTCGGGAGAGGCATCGCTCGTCGTCGCCAAGACCGTCGAGGGCGAGATCGGCTTCATGTCGGGCCACGAGCCGGTGCTGGCGATCCTTGCCGAGGGCCAGGTGCGCATCACCCAGACCTCGGGCACCAAGATCGTCGCCAACGCGCAGGACGGCTTCCTCTCCATGGAGGGCGACAACCTGACGATCGTCGCCGGCAACGCGGCGCTCATCTCCTGACGACCCCTCAGACCGAAACGCCCCAGTCCGTCCGCGGACTCGGGGCGTTTCGTCTCGTTCACCACGCCCACCGATGGGGAACCTCATGCTGATCCTTCTTCCGCCCTCCGAGACGAAGCGGACAGGCGGGCGGGCACGGCCGCTGGACGCGGCATCCCTCGCCCTTCCCTCTCTCGCACCGCAGCGCGCCGCCGTCATCGACGCGCTCGTCGCGCTGTCGGCCGACGAGGCGGAGGCCGCGCGGGTGCTCAAGCTCGGCCGCACGCAGCTCGGCGAGGTCGCTGTCAACGCCGCACTGCGCGAGGCGCCGACGATGCCCGCGGTGGACCGGTACACCGGCGTTCTCTTCGACGCGCTGGACGCGGCATCCCTCCCCGCCGTCTCCCGTCGCTGGCTGGGCGCGCACGTGCGCGTGCACTCGGCCCCGTTCGGACCGATCGGCGCCCTCGACCCGATCCCGTCGTACCGGCTCGGGGCGTCGGCGTCGCTGCCGGGCCTGGCGAGTCTGCGGAACGTCTGGGCGAGCGCCGTCACTGCGGCTCTCGCCGCCGAGCAGCCGCGATTCGTGCTCGACCTCCGATCGGAGGCGTACGTGGGGCTGGGCCCGGTGCCGGCCTCCGTGCCCTCTCTTTACGTCCGGGTCGTCGCCGAGGCAGAGGCGGGAGCCGTGCGCGCGCTCAACCACTTCAACAAGCACGCCAAGGGAGCGCTCGTGCGGCGCCTCGCCGAGGACCGGCCGCGGGTGAGCTCGCCGGCGGGTCTTCTGAGGTGGGCGGATGCCGCGGGCCTGCGCGTGCGTGCGGGAGCACCCGGAGAGCTCGAGCTGTTCGCCTGAGCCGTCCGGGTCGCGTGGTGGTCAGCGCCGCGTGTGCTGCGCCGTGCGCTCCGTGTTCTCGGCGATCGCGATGAGCGCGACGACGGCCTCGATGATGAACCGCAGCAGGATGATCGCGATGAAGGCGACGAGCGGCACGATGATCACCGTCGCGATGATCGCCGTGACCCCCGCGCCGACGTTGAGCCACAGCAGCGACGCGCCGCCGACGATCCCGTTGACCAGGTACACGATGAAGCCGATCGCGATCGCGATGAGCCCGACGACATAGAACACGCTCGCGAGCCGGCGGGTGATGAAGGTGCGGAAGCTGATGTCGAAGAGCGCCGCGAAGAACCCGCGGCCGACCGCTGCGGCGTCGTCCTGCAGCGAGGTGGGCACGCCGGTGTTGTCGGGGTCGGTCGCCGGGTCGTAGGCGGGAGCGGATGCCTCGCCCGGCGCGCCCGCGGACCGCGCGGCTTCGGCGGCCGGCTGTTCGGGCAGGGGCGGGACGGGGGGAGTGGGGTCGGTCATGGTGATCCTTCCGCTGGCTTGTCCTGTCAGGGTATCGAGCGCGACGCCGGGGGTCAGCCCCCGAATCGCGACGTTTCTGCTGACATGCCCGCTCGGGCATCGCTAGCATGTGTCCCGCGGGGCGTGGCGCCCCGCTCGATGTGCGCGCACATCGACGATCGTTCCGGAGAGGACGTTCATGTCCAACGACGACTACGGAGTGGGAGGGCTGATCGCACTGTGGCTGGTGCTGCTGCCCTTCCTCTTCATCCTCGCGGTCGCGGCCTACGTGATCACGTCGTGGTTCTATATGAAGATCTTCGAGAAGGCCGGCGTGCAGGGCAAGTGGCGCGCATGGGTCCCCGTCTACAACTCACTGATCTTCGTCAAGCTCGGCGACCTCAACCCGTGGTGGCTGCTGATCCTGTGGGGTGCTGCCGGCTTCCTCTATTGGATTCCGGTGATCGGCCCGCTCTTCGGCCTGGCCGCGTTCATCTACACGCTGCTCGCCGCCTGGCGTGTCGGCCTGAAGCTGCAGAAGGAAGCCGTCTGGCTCATCCTGTACTTCTTCCTCTCGATCGTGTGGCTCGGCATCAACGCCTTCGACAAGTCGCGGTGGAACACCGCCATCCCCGCCGCACCGTGGGCGGGCAACTTCCTCGCCGACAACACGACGTGGTCGGGCATCCCGAACCAGGTGCCCGCGGGCGGATTCCCGCCCAACGCGGCCACTTCGCCGGGGAGCTACGGCGCGCCGGCCGGGTACCAGCCTCCGCCCGCCGGCTACCAGCCTCCGCCCGCGGGGTACTCCGCCCCGCCTGCGCCGCCGGCGGGGCCCGCCGCCCCGGCCGCACCGTACACGCCTCCGCCCGCTGCCGCGGAGCCGCCGGTGACGCCGCCCCCCACGGCGCCGGAAGCGCCCGCCGCGCCGCCGGCCGCGACCGAGCCCCCGCCCCCGACGGAGCCGCCCGCATCGACCGAGCCGCCCGCCTCCCCGGACGCTCCTCGGCCGTAAGCAGCATCGACGACCCTCCGCCCTCGCCGGCGGGGGGTCGTCGCGTTCCGCCTGCGCGAGCGCGGGCTAACGTGGAGGGATGACCTCCCCCGTTCCCTCGCGCCGCGTCGGCGCCTCCGGACTCCTCGTTTCTGCGGTCGGCCTGGGCTGCAACAACTTCGGCCGCGCGGGCACGCGCACCGAGACCCTCGAGGGCACGCGGGAGGTGCTCGACGCCGCGATCGACGCCGGCGTCACATTCCTCGACACCGCCGACATGTACGGCAAGGACCCCGGGCTGTCCGAGTCGCTCATGGGCGAGGCCCTCCGCGGCCGGCGCGACCACGTCGTCCTCGCGACGAAGTTCGGCCACTCCGGGCGCGACATGGGCTTCCCGATCATCGGCGCGAAGGCCTCGCGGTCGTACGTGCGGCGGGCGGTCGAGGCATCCCTCACCCGTCTTCAGACCGACTGGATCGACCTGTACCAGCTGCATACGCCCGATCCCGAGACGCCGATCGAGGAGACGCTCGACGTGCTCGACGACCTCGTGCGCGAGGGCAAGGTGCGCTACATCGGGCACTCCAACCTCTCGGGCTGGCAGATCGCCGAGGCGCACTACGTCGCAGCGCAGCGCGCCGGCATCCCGTTCGTGTCGGCCCAGAACCACTACAGCCTGCTCGCGCGCGCCGCCGAGCGAGAGGTGCTTCCCGCCGCCGAGCGGTTCGGGCTCGGCTTCCTGCCGTACTTCCCGCTGCACAACGGCCTGCTCACCGGCAAGTTCTCGCGCGACCACGCGCCGCAGGACTCCCGCATCATGCGGCAGCGCCGGCACGTGTGGACGGACGCCCCCTGGGACGAGCTCGAGCGGTTCCAGGCGTTCTGCGACGAGCGCGGGATCACGATGCTCGAGGCGACCTTCGGGTGGCTTCTCGCGAAGCCCGTGCTCGCGAGCGTCATCGCCGGCGCGACGAGTCCCGACCAGGTGCGCGCCAACGCCGCGGCGGCGACCGCGTGGGCGCCGACGGCCGGCGATCTGGCGTTCGTCGACAGGCTCTTCCCGTTGCCGGAGGACCCCGGCGCGAAGGTCTGACGCCGGTCGTATCTGCCCGCGGCGCGGACCGGGCTCGAGCACCGGCATCCGGCGCGCCATCCGGCCCCGCCGCCCAGGAGGCGGGGGAGGAACCCACTAGTATGTGAAGACGCGCCCGGACGCCGGGTCGCGCCAACTCGACCGGGAGGACAACGGCGTGCCCGAAGTATCCACCCAGTCGCATTCGGTAGCTGTTCCGGGCGGAACCATCGAACTGGCGTGGGCCGCCGTCACCGATACAGGTCGTCGGCGCGAGGTGAATCAGGACGCCATGTTCGCGTCCTACCCCCTGTTCGTCGTCGCCGACGGCATGGGCGGTCACGTCGGCGGCGAGATCGCCAGCGCCAGCACGATCGACCGGCTGAAGGTCGTGGCGGGCGCCGGAGACGTCACGCCGAAGGCGATCGAGAAGGCGCTGTCGCGTGCGGTGAAGGACATCGCCTCCCATCCCGAGGCGACCGACGACGGCACCGGAACCACCCTGACCGGGCTCTACCTCGACACCAGCGGCGAGACCGCGCATTGGGTCACGCTGAACATCGGCGACTCGCGCGTCTACCTCGTGCGCGACGGTGCCATCGTGCAGATCACCACCGACCACTCGGTGGTGCAGGAGCTCATCGCCTCCGGCCGGCTCAGCCCCGAAGAGGCCGAGAACCACCCGTACGGCAACGTCATCACGCGCGCCGTCGGCCCGAGCGAAGGCGTCATCCCCGACTACGTGCGCCTCGACGTCGCCGAGGGCGACCGGTTCGTGATCTGCTCCGACGGGCTCACCAAGGAGCTCACCGACTACGGCATCCGTCACTTCCTCGACGAGAATCCCGATCCCGCCGACGCGGCGATGGCGATGCTCGACGCGGCACTCGAGAACGGCGGCCGCGACAACATCACGATCATCGTGCTGGATGTCGGGTCGGCTGCCGGGGCCGGGGCCGACGACGAGGCGCGTGAGGCCGGCGATCGCGCCGGCGGCGATTCCTCCCCAGGCGACGACTGACGCCCACCGTCCACCGGCGTACCGACGCGCGCCCCTCCCGGACGCGTCCCGCTCTGTACTGAGGTGTGCGCTTCGCCACCACCCGCCCCGCCGAGACAGCTCGGGCGCCGGCCATCGACCCGCTCCCGGCCGGCCACCGGCATCCCGAGCAGCTCACCCTGCCGTCGGCATGGCAGCCGCCGTCGCGACCGCCGATTCCGATCGTGGCCGCGATCGTCCCGGTCGTCGGAGCGATCGGCCTGTGGATGGTGACGGGATCGGTGCTCTCGCTGTGGCTCGCCGCGCTCGGTCCGCTGATCGCGGTGGCCACGATGGCCGATGCGGCCCGCAGCGCTCGCAGGGACCGACGGCGTCACCGGGCCGATGCCGCCCGCGTACACGCCGAGGTCGCTCAGGCCGTGACCCAGCGCCACGACGACGAGCGCCGGCGGGCGTGGGCGAGGCATCCGGATGTCGCGTCCTTCCTCGGACGCGCCGACGAGGTCTGGCGCCGTTCTCCGGGTCGCGACGACGTCGTCGTGATCGGCGAGGGGGAGATCCCGAGCGCGGTGCGGGTCGCGGGAGGCGAGGGCGATCCGACGGCCGCTTCCCTCCGGGCGCGATCGGCGCAGCTGTCGCACGCGCCCGTGACGGCGCCCCTGGCAACCGGTGTGGTCGTGGTCGGCGCGGAGGTGATCGCGGCAGCGGTGCAGCGGGCGCTCGTCCTGCAGGTGTGCCTCGCGCTGCCGCCCGGTGAACTCGCGGTCGTCGGGCAGCTGAGCGACGACCTCGCCTGGCTCGACGCGCTCCCGCACCGAGCGGTCGGCGCGTCCCGGCGACTCGCCGTCGTCGGCCGGGGGGCGACGGTGCCCGCCGAGGCCGACATCGTGATCGGGCGGTGCGCGCCGGGCGACCCGCTGCCGCCACGGTGTGCCACGGTGCTCGCCGTCCGGGGTCCGGAGTCGGCGACGGTCGAGCGTGAAGGGGAAGCGGTCGCTGTACGCGTCGAAGCCCTCGCGGTCGAGCAGGCGACGACGATCGCCGGAATGCTCGCCGACCGGGCCGAGCGGGTCCTCGGCATGCGCGGCCGCGAGAGCGGCCCGGTGGCGCTGGCCGACGTCGTCCTCGATCACCCGGGGCCTCACCGGCCGGGCACGCTCGCCGCGGTCGTGGGTCTGGAGGGGCGCGAGCCCGCCGTGATCGATCTCGTCACGGACGGACCGCACGCCGTCGTCGCCGGTGTCACGGGCTCGGGCAAGAGCGAGCTTCTCATCACCTGGATCCTCGCCCTGTGCCGCACACGCACGACGAGCGAGGTGACGTTCCTGCTCGCCGACTTCAAGGGCGGTACCGCGTTCGACGCGCTCGCCGCGGTGCCGCACGTGACGGGTGTGATCACCGACCTCGACGGAGCCGGCGCGCGCCGGGCGATCGAGAGCCTCCGGGCCGAGGTGCGGTGGCGTGAAGGCGAGCTGGCTGCGGCGAGCGCCCGCGACATCCTCGATCCGCGCGTCGCGCTGCCGCGGCTCGTGGTGGTCGTCGATGAGTTCGCGGCGCTGCTCGGCGATCATCCCGAGCTCCATGCGGTGTTCGCCGATGTGGCAGCCCGCGGCCGCGCGCTCGGCATACACCTGGTGCTCGGCACCCAGCGGGCGTCGGGCGTCATCCGCGACAGCCTCCTCGCGAACTGTCCGCTGCGCATCAGCCTGCGCGTGACGGATGCCGGCGACAGCCGCAGCCTCATCGGCACCGACGAAGCCGCGCTCCTGCCGGGCGGTCCGGAAGGACGCGGCCACGCCCTCCTTCGCAGGGCGAGCGACGCGCGGCCCCGACCGGTGCGCATCGCCCTGTCAGGCGCGACCGACATCGAGGCGGCGGCAGCGCAGGGCGGCGAAGGCCGGCCCCGACGCCCGTGGCTCCCTGGGCTCCCTGCACGGCTCTCACTCGCCGAACTGACCACCCAGGCACCGGTCGGCGACGCGATCATCCTCGGACTCGCCGACGAACCCCATCTCCAGCGGCAGCGAGCGGCGACCCTGCGGATCGGCGATCGCGGCCTGCTCGTGCTCGGCGGTCCCGGCGGGGGTGCGACGAACGCCGTGACCCTCGCCGCCGTCCAGGCGCCGGCGGCAGTCGTACGGATCCCCCCGGACCCGGAGGCGATGTGGGATGCCATCGTCGCGCTGGACGCTGCCCCGCCTCCGCCGCGGACCGTGGTGTGCATCGACGACCTCGACGCGGTCGGCATGCGCCTCCCGCCCGACTACGCGCAGGCGGCGCACGAGCACGTCGAGACGCTCCTGCGTCGCGCGGGGTCGGACGACATCCTGGTCGTGGCGAGTGCGCACCGCCTCGCCGGAGCCGTCGCGAGAATCGCCGATCTCTTCCCGAAGCGACTGCTGCTGCCCTTCCCCACGCGGACCGAGCACATCGCCGCGGGCGGCGACCCCTCCGCGTTCGATGCCGGGGCTCCACCCGGCCGTGGGACGCTGAACGGCATGCTCGTGCAGGTCGCGGTCTCGCCGCGGCACCAGGATGCTGCGCGGGAATCGCCTCCCGAGTGGTACCCCACCGCGCGGCTGACCGCTTTCGCGACGCGACGCTCGCCGGCCGCGCGGGGTGCCCTGGCGGAATGGGAGGGGCGAGGCATCCGCTCTCTCTCGGTGGACGCGTTCACCGCCGACCCTGCCGTGACGGCGGATGGGCCGATCGTGGTCGTGGGTGAGCCCGATGACTGGCAGCGGCACTGGCGGCTGCTCGCCGACGCGCGCGGCGACCACGACCTCGTCGTCGACACCTCGTGCGCCGCCGAGTTCCGCCTCCTGACGGGCGCGCGCGCCCTGCCGCCGTACTGCGAGCCGGGTCGCGGACGGGCGTGGCTGATCTCCGCCGGAGCCGACGCCGTCCGCATCGTCCTTCCGTCGGCACAGGTCCGGCCGAACCGTCGCCCGAGTGGCCTTGCTTCCCCACCGGCCGCCCCCTAGCGTCACTGTGTGCCTACAACCCCGCCTGCGCCCACGACCCCGATCAACCTCCGGCGACCGGAAGGAAAGGGACTCGCCACGGGGACACTGGGACTCTGGGGATCGACGGTCATCGGCCTCGCCTCGACCGCCCCCGTCTACTCGCTGGTCGCGACGCTGGGCTTCGTGGTGCTCGCCGTCGGCGCACAGGCGCCGATCGCCTTCGTCATCGCGTTCATCCCCATGCTCTTCATCGCCTTCGCGTACCGCGAGCTCAACAACGCGGTGCCCGACTGCGGCACGACCTTCACGTGGGCCACCAAGGCCTTCGGACCATGGGTCGGCTGGCTCGGCGGATGGGGGGTTGCAGTCGCCGGCATGGTCGTCCTCGCCAACCTCGCCCAGATCGCCGGGATCTACTTCTGGGCGCTGATCGACGGCGTGGTCCGCTCGTCCGAAGACGCCCTCCTCTCCGAGAACGTGCCGCTCGTCACCGCGACCGGCGTCGTGTTCATCGCCGCGATGACGTGGGTCAGCTGGCGGGGCGTCGAGATCGGCGAGCGCATCCAGAACGTCCTCCTCGCGATCCAGTACGCGGCGCTGGCGATCTTCGTCGTCGCGGCCCTGTGGCAGTTCTTCGACGGGTCAGCGCCCGACCCGACGCCGTTCGACTGGTCGTGGTTCAACCCGCTCGCCTTCACCGAATGGGGTGGGTTCGTCGAGGCGATCCTGCTCGCGCTCTTCATCTACTGGGGCTGGGACACGTGCCTGGCGCTCAACGAGGAGACCAAGGACCCCAAGCGCATCCCCGGCCGCGCGGCCCTGCTCACGACGGTCATCCTGCTGTTCACGTACGTCGGCGTCACGATCGCCGCGATGATGTACGCCGGCCTGGGAGAGACGGGCACCGGGCTGGGCAACGAGGCGAATGCCGATGACTTCTTCCTCGGGATCAAGGACGGCCTGCTCGGCCCGCTGGGGTGGGTGCTCGTCGTCGCGGTGATGATCTCGGCGATCTCGTCGACGCAGACCACGATCCTGCCGACGGCCCGCGGGACGCTGTCGATGGCCGCGTACAAGGCTCTCCCGCGCCGGTTCGCCACCGTGCACCCGCGCTACAAGACCCCGTCGTTCTCGACGCTCGTGATGGGCATCGTCGCCATCATCTACTACGTCGGCATGACGCTCATCAGCGACAACATCCTGCAGGACTCGATCCTGTCCCTCGGCCTCGCGATCGCGTTCTACTACGCCATCACCGGGTACGCGTGCGTCTGGTACTTCCGTCGCGAGCTCTTCACGTCGGCGAGGAACTTCTTCTACCGGTTCCTCTTCCCGCTCCTCGGCGCGCTCATGCTGACGTACGCATTCGTCCAGTCGGCGATCGACATGTACGACGTGGACTACGGCTACACGGTGCTCCTGGGCATCGGGGGCACCTTCGTCATGGGCATCGGCGCGCTCGCGTTCGGCGTGCTGCTGATGTTCCTGTGGTTCTTCTTCCCGCGGTCGAAGCCCTTCTTCCGCGGGGAGAGCCTCAACCGCGACACGCCGGTGCTGGTCCCCGAGGATCCGGCCGACTACAGTCGCTCGATCGACGGCGGACTCGCCTGATTCCGGCGACGATCCGGTAACGCCTCTGGAGAGTCACCGGATCGTCCCCCTAGGATGACGGCGACCGATCCACGACGAGAAGGGAGTTCCGTGATGGCCGTTCCTGTAGCGCGCCCTGTCCGCTTCCCTTCCTTCGAGACCGCCGACTGACATCGCAGGCGGTCTCCGTCTTCCGGAGCATCGCCCCATGGCTTTCGACCCCTTCGGCGCGTCCGCCGATTCCCTGAAGTTCCTCGACGCCGAGCCCGGCGCGGGCCAGCGCTGGTCCACCTGGCCGGCATCATCGCCCACCGAGCGCGGCCCTCTGCCGCATCCCGCCTGGCTCGAGACATCGGCGGCGGCGTTCGACACCGAGCTCGGCATCGTCAAGACCGGCAAGGAAGCCGACGTCTTCCTGCTCGAACGGGCCGTCCCGGGCCAGGACGGCTCCGCGCTGGCAGCCAAGCGCTACCGCACCCCGGATCGCTCCGACTTCCAGCGCTCGCATCAGTACGAGGAGGGCCGTCGGCTCCGCAACACCCGCGACGCGCGCGCCGTCGCGGGAAAGTCCTCGTACGGCAAGTCCGTGGCCGCCGCCCACTGGGCATCGAGCGAGTTCGCCGCGCTGCGCACGGCCTGGGAGGCAGGCATCCCCGTCCCGTACCCGGTGCAGCTCAGCGGCACCGAGCTGCTGATGGAGTTCATCGGACACGGGCGCACAGCGGCGCCGCGGCTCGCGCAGGCGCGGCTCACGACAGACGAGTACGCGGATGCCTTCACCCAGGTCGTCGCGATCCTCGGAGCCTTCGCGCGCAGCGGGCACGCGCACGGCGACCTGTCGGCGTACAACCTGCTCGTCCGTGACGGTCGCGTGATGGTGATCGACCTGCCTCAGCTGGTCGATCTCGCCGCCAATCCCAGCGGCGTCGACTACCTGCACCGCGACGTCGTCAACGTCTGCACGTGGTTCCGCCGGCACGGGGTGGACGCCGATGCCGAGGCGCTCTTCGCCGACCTCGTCGCCCAGCTCTGGTGAGCCGGCCGACGAGGTCGGTCGGCGAATCAGGCGAGCGCGGACTCCAGGGGCGCGAGCTCGAGGCCGTGTGCCGTTGCCACACCGGCATTGACCACGCGGCCGCCCACGGTGTTCAGGCCGCCCGCGAGCGCGGCATCCGCCCGCAGCGCCTCCTGCCAGCCGCGGCGCGCGATCTGGCGGATGTAGGGGAGCGTCGCGTTCGTGAGGGCCGAAGTCGACGTGTTCGGCACGGCACCGGGCATGTTCGCGACGCAGTAGAAGACGCTTCCGTGCACTGGGAAGGTCGGGTCGGCGTGCGTGGTGGGACGCGTGTCCTCGAAGCAGCCACCCTGGTCGACGGCGATGTCGACGAGCACGCTGCCCGGCCGCATGCGCGACACCATCTCGTTCGTGACGAGCTTCGGCGCCTTGGCCCCGGGGATGAGCACCGAGCCGATGACGAGGTCGGAGTCGACGACCGCCTTGTCGAGATCGAACGGGTTGGATGCCGCCGTCTTGATGCGGCCCTGGAAGTGGTCGTCGAGGTACCGGAGGCGCTGGACGTTCGTGTCGAACACCGTGACGTCGGCGCCCATGCCGACGGCGATCACGGCGGCGTTCGCTCCGGCGACACCGCCGCCGATGACGGTGACGCGCGCCGGGCGGGTGCCCGGGACGCCCGACATGAGGAGGCCGAGTCCACCGGCGGAGCGCATGAGCGTCGCGGCCCCCACGGTGGGCGCGAGGCGTCCGGCGACCTCGCTCATCGGGGCGAGCAGCGGCAGCCCGCCGCCGGCGACCTGGACCGTCTCGTACGCGATCGCGGTCACGCGGTCGTCCACCAGCCGCTCGGTGAGCGGTCGATCGGCGGCGAGGTGAAGGTACGTGAAGAGGACGAGGTCGTCGCGGAAGTACGCGTACTCGCTCGCGATGGGCTCCTTGACCTTCAGCAGCAGCTCGGCGCGTGCCCACACCTCGGCCGCGTCGTCCAGCAGAGTCGCCCCGGCCGCGGCGTACTCCTCGTCGGGCATGGACGAACCCATGCCGGCGCCGCGCTGCACGAACACCTCGTGGCCTGCGGCGACGAGGTCGTGCACGCCGGCGGGCGTCAGGGCGACCCGGTACTCGTTGTTCTTCACCTCGGTGGGGACGCTGATCCTCATCGTGTGATCCTTTCCGCTCCGCCATTGGAGCGCTCGGGCTCCTTGTGGGAGCGCCTCTAGAAAGCGGGGCGGATCGCCCCGACATCCTGCCCGCCGCCGGAGACCGACAGGGGAAGCTTCTGCATGGTGGCCGCGACCTCGCTCGCGGCCAGGGCGCCCGCGCGCTCGAGCAGCCGCAGCGCGACCGCCGTCGCCGCCCGGCCGCTGCCGTCGAGCATCTTGAGGGCGACGGTCGTGCCGTCGGGAGCCACCATGACCATCACGCCCTCGGCTCCGCCCTTGGCGAAGACGCCGAGCTGCTCGTTGACGACGGTGTCAGGGCGGCCGGGGCCGTCGATCGTCCAGGGGTTCTCGCGGACGGCCTGCACGAGGGTGCCGGCGCTGCGATGCAGCGCGAAAGGCGAGGTGGGTGACGAGTTGCCGATGCGGTGGATCGCCCGCGCAAGGCCGAACAGCGTCGTCGCATACACCGGGGCGCCGCAGCCGTCGATCGCGGTGGCGGCGGTCTTCTCGCCGAGGAGCCGTTCGACGACCTCGCGGACGTGGAGCTGGAGCGGATGCCCGGGAGAGAGGTAGCCGGCGGGATCCCAGCCGTTCGTGACACAGGCCAGCAGCATGGCGGCGTGCTTGCCCGAGCAGTTCATGCGGATGCGCGAAGGCTCGGCGCGCTCGCGCACCAGCTCGTCGCGCGTGGCCGTGTCGCCCGGCCAAGCGGGGGGACACTCCAGTGCGTCTTCGCCGAGGCCGGCGGCGTGCAGGATGTCGAGGGCGACCGCCGCATGACGGTCGGTGCCGGAGTGGCTGGCCGTGGCCAGGCCGAGGCGCTCGCCCTCGAGCGGAGCGCCGGCGGACAGGCACGCGAGCGCCTGGAGGGGCTTGAGACTCGAGCGGGGGAGGATCAGCGCAGATGGGTCGCCGAGCTTGGTGTGAATGGTGCCGTCGGGCGCGAGAACGATCGCGATTCCGGCGTGACGGGACTCGACGAAGCCACTGCGGTCGACGACGGCCAGCTCGACGGCGTCGGCTGCGGCGAAGGTCTGCGGCACCCCGCCAGCCTACCGCCGTGGCCCGTCGCCACTGCATGACAGACTGTGCACATGTGGGGAGAGCATCGATACTCCGTCCGGACGACGTGGACCGGAGACCGGGGCACCGGCACGTCGGGCTACCGCGACTACGACCGCGCCGTCACGCTCGACATCGACGGCAAGCCAACGGTCCTGGCATCCGCTGACAAGCCCTTCCGGGGCGATCCGTCGCGGTGGAACCCCGAGGATCTGCTCCTCGCGTCGCTCAGCGAGTGCCACCTGCTGTCCTACCTGCACGCGTGCGTTCAGGCGGGGGTCGTCGTGGTCGGCTATGAGGACGACGCCTCCGGAGTCATGGTGGAAGACGGTCGCGGCGGGGGCGCGTTCCGCGAGGTGGTGCTGAGGCCGCGCGTGACGGTGACAGAGGAGTCGATGGTGGATGCCGCGACCGCCGCGCACGCTCAGGCCAACGCCTGGTGCTTCATCGCCAACTCCGTGAACTTCCCGGTGCGCCATGAGCCGACGATCGAGGTCGCCGGAGTCAGCGGCGCTCGTGGGGCAGGACCTGCTTGATGCGCTCGATCGGGTTCTGGGCGGGCGCCTCGTTGTAGGCGTTCGCAAGCTCTTGGCCCGACAGCGCGTGGATGGCGCTCATGATGTCGTCGGTCGCCAGACGCCGCGCCTTGCCCGATGTCGCGGGGCCGTGGTGGGCCAGGTCGAGCGGCTCGCCGAACTTCACCGTCACGCGGTGCTGCAGTGAAGGGCGCTTCGCGCCGACGGGCATGACGTCGTCGGTGCCGACGAGGCCCACGGGAACCACGGGAGCGCCGGTCTGCAGTGCGAGGAATGCCACCCCGGTGCGGCCCTTGTAGAGGCGGCCGTCGAGCGAGCGCGTGCCCTCGGGATACAGCGCGACGGCCTTGCCCTGCTCGAGCAGCACGCGCTGCTGATCGAGGGCGTCGAGTGCGGCCTGGCCGGCCCCGCGCTGCACCGGAATGGCGCCGATCGCGGTGAAGAACTCGCGGGAGGCCCAGCCCTTGACCCCGGTCCCGTCGAAATAGCTCGCCTTCGCGAGGAAGTGCACCGGCCTCGGCGCGGCGACGGGGATGGCGATCGAGTCGAGGAAGGACAGGTGGTTGCTGGCGAAGATGACCGGACCGCTCTTGGGCACGTTGCCGCGGCCTTCGATGTGGGGGCGGTAGACCACCCGCGCCAGCGGAGTGAGCACGAATCGGCCGAGGAAGTACGTCGCTCCCATGCGGGTCGCATCCGCCTCCGCGGGTGCGACGGCGGACGGTTCGTCCGCTTCGGGCACCAGGTCGGAAGTCACCCGTCGAGGGTACTCCCCATTCCATTCCGGTATCGGCATAGCGCCTTCCCAGCGCAGACAGAGGAAAGATGCGGGAGGATGGGGGTTCCCCTGTTATCGACTCGAGGTTTCATCGTGCGCATTCGCCCGCTCGCCGCCCTGTCCGTCGCCGCGCTCTCCGCGGTTCTGCTCGCGGGCTGCGCCGGCGGCACGCCCGATGCAACCCCCACGCCGTCCGGCACCGGAGCCGGAGCCGATCTGTGCTCCGTCGCCGCACCGTCCGGGGACGTGTCGGAGAGCGTCACCGTTTCGGGTGAGGTCGGGGCCGAGGCATCCGCCGAATTCGAAAGTCCTCTCGAGGTGGCCAGCGCAGAGCGCACCGTCATCGTCGAGGGCGACGGCGACGCCATCGAAGAGGGTTCGCTGGTCAACTACGCTGCGACGATCTTCGACGCGTCGACCGGCGAGGTCCTCGAGGCGAGCGGCTACGACTCCGAGATCCCGCCTGCTCCGGTGACCGTCGGATCCGGCGCGGACCAGTTCTTCGGCTGCGCCACCGTCGGATCGCGGATCGTCATGGCGGTTCCTGCGACCGAACAGGCACCCGCACTGGTCTGGGTCCTCGATGTCCTCGGAATCGCGCCGACCGCCGCATGGGGTGAGCCGCAGGAGCCCGTCGAAGGCATGCCCGAGGTGGAACTCGCCGAAGACGGCACGCCGTCGGTGACGATCCCCGATGCCGACGCTCCGACCGAGCTGGAGGTCGCCGTCCTCAAGGAGGGTGACGGCGAGGTCGTCGCGGAGGGCGACACGACCACCCTCCAGTACTACGGCGTCGACTGGGAGACGGGCGAGACGTTCGACGACTCGTGGAGCAAGGGCGCGCCGATCTCGCTGCCCGGCAACACCTACGTCCCCGGCTTCGTCGAGGCGCTCGTCGGCCAGCCGGTGGGCTCGCAGGTGCTCGTCGTCATCCCGCCCGCCCAGGCGTACGGCGAGGCGGGGGAGAGCGACCACGAGCTCGCGGGCAAGACGCTCGTCTTCGTGATCGACATCCTGTCCACGCAGCACGCGGACGCCGCCGCCGAATAGTCGGTCGCTAGGCTGATCCGATGCGGCGCGTCCTCGTCCTCGGCTCGACCGGTTCGATCGGAACCCAGGCACTCGATGTCATCCGGGCCAATCCCGGACGCTTCGAAGTCGTGGGGCTGTCGGCGGGGTCTCAGCGTGAGGCGCTGCAGGCGCAGGCCGACGAGTTCGGGGTCGAGAGCATCGCGCTCGGCGCCGTCGAGGCAGAGCAGCTGGTTCGGGATGTCGAGGCCGACGTGGTGCTCAACGGCATCACCGGGTCGGTCGGCCTCGGCCCGACCCTTGCGGCGCTCGAGCGCGGGCGCACGCTGGCGCTCGCGAACAAGGAGTCGCTGATCGTCGGCGGCGACCTCGTGACGGCGATCGCGCAGCCTGGCCAGATCGTGCCCGTCGACTCGGAGCACTCCGCGATCGCGCAGGCGCTGCGCTCGGGCGACCGGTCCGAGGTGCGGCGGCTGGTCCTGACCGCCTCGGGTGGGCCGTTCCGCGGCCGCACCAGGGAGTCGCTCGCGAGCGTGACCCCGGCGGAGGCACTCGCCCACCCGACATGGGACATGGGGCGGGTCGTCACGACCAACTCGGCGACGCTCGTCAACAAGGGCCTCGAGGTGATCGAGGCGCACCTGCTGTTCGGCGTGGCCTACGCCGACATCGACGTCGTGGTGCACCCGCAGTCGATCGTGCACTCGATGGTGGAGTTCTCCGACGGGTCCACGATCGCGCAGGCGTCGCCGCCCGATATGCGGCTGCCGATCTCGCTCGGCCTGGACTGGCCGCACCGGGTCGCCGGCGTGGGGCGCCCGCTGGACTGGACGGCCGCGGCGTCGTGGACGTTCGAGCCGCTCGACGAGACTGCCTTCCCCGCCGTGCGCCTGGCGAAGCGCGTCGGCCGGGCCGGCGGCACCTTCCCCGCGGTGTTCAACGCCGCCAACGAGCAGGCGGTGGACGCGTTCCACGAGGGCCGCCTCGGATTCACGGGCATCGTCGACACCGTCGAGCGGGTCGTCGAGGCGCACGAGGCGCCGGACGCGCTGACGCGGGAGTCGCTCGCTGAGGCCGAGCGGTGGGCCCGCGAGGCCGCCGATCGTGCCATCGCCGCGGCATCCGCCGACTGACTCCTCGTTGAGCGTCCAGGACGCGCCGCGCGCGCTGCGCTCGCGACGGCGCGTCCTGGACACTCAACGGGGGCTTGACGCGCCCGGTCGTTAGGCAGAGCACGCCCGTGCCGGGTCGTTGAGCGAGCGAAGCGAGACGAAACGCGTCAGCGCGCCGGCTACGCCGGGCGCTCGGGGTCGGACGCCGGGGTCTCGTCCGCGGGGTAGGGCACCGGCCAGTGCGGCTCGGGCACGGGCCACCCTGCATCGCGCAGGGCGCGACGAGCGAGCTCGCGCGCGGAGTACGGCGTGCGGACGCCGCGGATGTCGCGGTAGTCCTGGTGTCCGGGTCCGGCCCAGAGGATCGCGTCGCCCTCGCCGACGAGGGCGACGGCCTCGAGGATCGCGCGCTCGGGAGGCGAGAACTCGAGGATCTCGCCGTCGGGCTGCGCGCGACGCGCGCCCTCGATCAGCGTCGCGCGGATCGAGTCGGGGTTCTCGTGCCGGGGGTGGTGGTCGGTGACGACGAGGATGTCGCTGCCCTCGACCGCGGTCCGCCCCATGTCGTGACGCTTGGTCGCGTCGCGGTCGCCGTCGGCGCCGAACAGCATGACGACCCTGCCGGGTGTGACCCTGCGGACGGCGGCGAGCGTCTTCTCGAAGGCGTCGGGGGAGTGGCCGAAGTCGACGTACACCGCGGGACCGGTCTCGCCGGAGACCAGTTCGGTGCGCCCGGGCAGGTAGGCCTCGATGCGGCTGCCGTCGAGGGTGTCGACCATGCGCTCCCACGCGTAGCCGCCCTCGAGGATCATCACGATCGCGAGGCCCGCGTTGGCCGCCATGTGCCGGCCGATCACGGGGACGAGCGTCGTGAGGCTGCGGCCGTCGCGTGCGGTGAGGCGGAACTCGGTGCCCACCGGGCGCTCGTCGAGGATCTCGACGACCCAGTCGGCGTCGGCCGCGGCATCCGGATCCGATGCCAGCGCGGGCGTTCCCACCGTGACGGTCGGCACCTGGCTGCGCGCGACGACCTCGGCGCCCTGCTGGGAGTCGACGCACACCACGGCGCGACGAGACCGGTCGGGCAGGAACAGCGGCAGCTTGGCCTCGAAGTACTCGCGCATGTCGGCGTAGTCGTCGAGGTGGTCGTGGGTGAGGTTGGTGAAACCGGCGACGTCGAAGACGATGCCGTCCACTCGGCGGCGGCTGAGGGCCTGCGCGCTGACCTCGACAGCGACGGCCTCGACGCCGCGCTCGCGCATGAGGGCCAGCAGCGCATGCATCTCGTAGGCCTCGGGCGTCGTCAGCCGCGACACGATCACCTGTCCTGCGATGTGGCGCTCGGCCGTCGAGGAGAGTCCCGTGACAGCACCGAGCTGTCCGAGGATGCCCTCGAGAATGTGCGAGACGCTCGTCTTGCCGTTCGTGCCGGTCGTGCCGAAGAGGATCGGCAGGCGGTCGTCGCGTCCGGTGCCGTACACCCACGCCGAGAGGTCGCCGAGGAAGCCCCGGGGGTCGTCGACGAGCACGACGGGAAGCCCGCTCTCGGCGGCCGCATCGGCACCGGCCGCGTCGGTGACGACGGCGACGGCGCCCTTGCCCGCGGCGGTGGTGGCGAACTCGGCGCCGTGCCGGTTGACGCCGCGAACCGCCACGAAGACGTCGCCGGGGCGGAGGTCGGCGGTCGCGAGGGTCACGCCTGTGAGCGTCACGCCGGCGGTCTCGCCGCGCACCTCGACGCCGAAGCGTGCGGCCAGTTCGTCGAGGGTGTGAACGGGCGGCGCGTCCGGTCGGAGGACGGGGGGAAGGTTCGAAGGCGCGTCGGTCGGCATGGCGCAACCATCCTCTCATCCGGAGGGCGTGAACCCACGCCCCTCCACAGCCGAAGCCGGCCGAGGAGGACGCCGGCGGACCGGCGCCCTCCCCGTCGGCTCAGCCTCGGTCGGCCTTCGCCACGCGCCCGCGGACGAGCACGATCACGAGCGCCGCAAGGCCGGCGACGAGGCCGCCTGCCGCGAGCCAGCGAGCCACGGGATCCGCGTCCGTCGAGGCGGCGTCTCCGGCATCCGTCGATCGGGCATCCGTCGACGCGGCATCCCCGCCGTCCGCCCCTACGTTCCCGCCGTCGGCCGCGGCGTGCCCGTGAGCGTCGTCCGCCGATCCGACCTCACCGACCGCGACGACCGGCGCGGGGGACTCCAGGTCGTGCGGGTCCTGTCCCTCCTCGGCGATCTCGGCCCAGGCGGTCTCGCCCTCGGCGCAGATCTGCGTCACGGGGAAGGCCAGCTGCGTGTCGGCGGCCGACTCATCGAACAGCACGTCCATCGACACGGTGGCCTTGAGGCCGTCCTCCACCGGGGTGTCGCTCGTGAAGGTGACCTGGGTCGGGATGCCGTCAGCACCCGAGTCGCGTGAGATGGTCCAGCCGCCCTGCACGATCGGCGTCGCGTTGCCGACGCCCTCGGGGATGTCGATGACGAGCGCCGTCGTGGGGGAGCCGTCGCATCCGTGGGAGAAGGCGAAGGTCAGCGTCTCGGTCGAGCCGGCGGACGCTGTGCCCGGATCGACGTGGACGTGCGCCGAGGCGGCGAGCGGCGCGGCGACGGCGAGCGCGAGGCCGGCGGCCGCGCCGAGGGCGAGGCGCATGCCACGACGTGCGGGGCGGATAGGGGAAGGAGTGGTGCGGGAGGTGGTCATGTTCGTCTTTCGTCAGAGGGCGCGGGCGTGCGATCGCCGCCTCGCGCGGGTGCAGGAGACATCGGTCCTCGCGCGTCGGGTGCGGGACCGGTGGGATGCCGCGGTCAGAGGGCCGCGAAGACGGAAGACGGCGGGCCCCGCCGCGAAACGTCGGAGAGGACGATGCCGACGGCGTGGTGCAGCACTCCACCGCTGAAAGCGGCGCGCGCACGCACCCCCGCGATGACCACAGGCGCGTCGGCGCGACGGAGCACTGAGCGGATGCCGCGGCCCAGGGCACGCAGCATCCGCTCACCGAAGTAGAGGACGAGGAGCGTCGCCGCAGCGGCGACCAGGTGGCCCGCCAGCATGGCGCCGTCGGGCAGGAGCCCTCCCGACGGAGCCCCGCCATCGAGCCGCAGGTCGTGGACGTGGCCGCGCAGCCCGGCCGGGTCGACGCCGGCGGTCATCGCGAACGCGACGTGGAACAGCGCCTGGCTCGCCACCACGGCGGCACCGACGCGCCACGCCGAGAGCCGGCGGCCGATCAGCGCGATCGCCGCGGGCGACGCAAGGATGCCCAGCACGCCGACGAGCACGGGCGACGGGGCGCCTCCGCCGGCGAGGGTGTGGGAGGTCGCCGCGATGATCGTCGCGATCCACGCGGCCGCGGCGCCTCGCAGGGCGCGAACGTGGCGTGGGGTCACGGGATCCTCCTGCCCAGAGCCTAGGGGAGCGCGCGTGCGGTCACGGCCAACTCAAAGGCCGACGCGGGTACCGTGTGGGTGTGGAAGCTCTCGCGTTCGTCATCGGCGTCGTCCTCATGGTCGTGGGCCTCGCCGTGTCGATCGCTCTCCACGAACTCGGCCACCTGTGGCCCGCCAAGAAGTTCGGCGTGCGCGTCGGCCAGTACATGATCGGCTTCGGCCCGACGCTGTGGTCGCGCCGCATCGGCGAGACCGAGTACGGCGTCAAGGCGATCCCGCTCGGCGGGTACATCTCGATGGCCGGCATGTACCCTCCCTCGCCGAAAGAGCTGTCGGCGGCGGCATCCGGCCACCGTTCCGGCCGGGCGGGTGGCGGGTTCTTCGCCACGATGGTGCAGGACGCGCGCGCGGCCAACGACGAGACGCTCCTCAGCGAGGACGACGACCGCGTCTTCTACAAGCTGCCGGTGTGGAAGCGCGTCGTGATCATGCTCGGCGGGCCGATCATGAACCTGCTCTTCGCGATCGTGCTCTTCGCCATCCTGCTCTCGGGCATCGGCATCCAGTCGGCGACCACCACGGTCTCCAGCGTCAGCGAGTGCATCATCCCGCCCGGCTCCGACCGCACGACGTGCGAGGTCTCCGACCCGCGCGCGCCCGCCGCGGCGGCGGGGATGCAGCCCGGCGACGTCATCGTGGCCATCGACGACGAGCCGATCTCGACCTTCGCCGAGGCCGCTGCCCTGATCCAGGCGTCGCCCGGTCAGGCGATCGCCGTCACCGTCGAGCGCGACGGCACGGAGCGCGTCCTGACGCTCACCCCGTCCCCGGTCGAGCAGGCCGTCACCGACGAGCGCGGCCGGCCGGTTCTCGACGACGACGGGGAGCCGCAGACCGAGCGGATCGGCATCGCCGGGATCCGCCAGGAGGTCGCCTATCTGCGCGAGCCGATCTGGATCGCGCCGCAGATGGCGTTCGACCGCGTCGGGGCGGTCGCCGGGATCGTGTGGCAGATGCCGGTCAAGGTGTGGGAAGCCGGCGCCACCCTCATCACGGGGGAGGAGCGCGACCCCAACGGACCCCTCAGCATCGTCGGCGCCGGTCGACTCTCCGGCGAGGTGGCCGCGGCGGATGCGCCGGTGCTGAACCGGGTCGCCGGGTTCCTCGAGCTCCTGGCCGCGGTCAACATCGCGCTGTTCGTCTTCAACCTCATCCCGCTGCTGCCGCTCGACGGCGGGCACATCGCCGTCGCCCTGTGGGAGGGCATCAAGCGCATCTGGGCGAAGGTCTTCCACCGCCCGCCGCCGAAGCCCGTCGATGCCACCCGGCTCGTGCCGGTCACCTTCGTCGTGGTGGTCGCGCTCATCGCGATGGGTGCCGTGCTGATCCTCACCGACATCGTGAACCCGGTCTCGCTGTTCGGTCCGTAACGATTTTCCAGGACCTGTCGAAATCGGTCTTGTCCGTTCGCTGTGGGGATGAAACGGTTCCACTGACGAAAGGACCACGACCGTGAAGTACGTCCTGATGTTCACCAGCACTCCCGAGCTCGACGGAGCGGTTCCGCCCGAGCGGGCGCAGGAGGTCTACAACCGCATCTACGAGTGGTTCGGCGAGCACGCCGAGCACATCGACGACTCGGGAGCCGAGCTGCAGCCGCCCGACACGGCGACGACCGTCAAGCACGGCGGTGACGGGCCCGTGGTCGCCGACGGCCCCTTCTCGGAGGCGAAGGAGGTGGTCGGCGGGTTCAGCGTGATCAACGCCGACGATCTCGATGCGGCCATCGCGATCGCCAAGACCTGGCCCGCTCTCGATCTGCCGGGAGTCGCGGTCGAGGTGCGCCCGATGGTCGTCGACTACAGCCAGTTCGAGCAGTGAGCACATCGGATGCCGCGACCCCGCGCGATGCGCACGGCCGGGCCGCGGCATCCGATCTCCTGCTCGCGCGCGTGGTGCGTGAGGAGTCCGGCAGACTCGTCGCGACCCTGACCCGGTCGTTCGGCAGTCTCGACGTCGCCGAGGAGGCTGTCGCCGAGGCCGTGGAGGAGGCGCTGCGGGCGTGGCGTGTCCGCGGGATCCCGCCGAAGCCCGAGGCATGGCTCACGCAGGCCGCGCGGCACAACGCGCTCGACCGCCTGCGCCGCGAGAAGGGCCTCCGCGACAAGCTGCCTCTGGTCGTGTCCAGGCCCGATTCCGAGCCGGGCGAGCCGCCGGAAGCGGACGAGCGCCTCCCGCTGCTGTTCGGATGCTGCCACCCTGCCCTCTCACCCGACGCGCAGCTCGCGCTGACGCTGCGGGCGGTCTGCGGCCTGACCACCGCGCAGATCGCTCGCGCGACGTTCAGCGCCGACGCCGCGGTGGGTCAGCGCATCGTGCGGGCCAAGCGCAAGATCGGCGCAGCGGGCATCCCGCTGCGCGTCCCGGAAGGGCCGGAGCGGGCCGAGCGGCTCGACATCGTGCTGGCGATCGTGTCGGTCATGTACAGCGAAGCCCATCTGGTGGCGGGGAGGGACGCCGCGGCCGACCGCGATCTCGCCGACGACGCTGTGTGGCTCGCGCGTGTGATCGCGCAGGCGCTGCCGCGCGAGCCTGAGGCGCAGGGGCTGCTCGCCCTGCTGCTGTTCCACCGGGCCCGCGAGTCCGCGCGCGCCGTCGACGGCGAGCTGGTGCTGCTCGCCGACCAGGACCGCTCGCGGTGGGACGCCGGGCTGCTCGCCGAGGCCCGCGCGGCTCTCGAACGCGCGGCACGGCTGCGCCGGCCGGGGCGCTGGCAGCTGCATGCCGCGATCGCGGCGTGCCACGCGGATGCCTCGAGCGCCGCGGCGACCGACTGGCTCCAGGTGCTCACGCTCTACGACATGCTGCTCGCGTACGACCCGACACCGGTGGTGCGGCTCAATCGCGCCGTCGCCCTGGCGCGCATCGACGGGCCGGAGTCTGCGCTCGCCGAAGTGGACGCACTCGAGGACGCGCTGGCTCGCTCCCACCTGTGGCACGCGGTGCGCGCGTCGCTCCTGCGCGACCTGGGTCGCGACGACGACGCGCTCGCCGCAGACCTGCGCGCACTCGAGCACACCGCGAACGAGGCCGAGAGGCGGCTGCTCGCGGCGCGCATCGAGGGGTGACGCGTTTCGTCTCGCTGCGCTCGCTCGACGACCCGGGGGAATGGTGTGGCGTTTCGTCTCGCTGCGCTCGCTCAACGACCCGGGGTGGCCGTGACGCGTTCGTCTCGCTGCGCTCGCTCAACGACCGACGGAGTCCCGGGTCGTTGAGCGAGGGAGCGGAGCGACCGAGACGAAACGCGTCACCGCGCGAGCGGCGTCAGCGCGTGCGACACGAGGCGTTCGAGCGTGGTCATGCCGTCGCGCGACAGGATCGACTCGAGGTGACCCTGCACCGACGCGTAGCCGGGTCCGCGGAGCGCGTATACGTCGCCGGTCGCCGGGTCGGCGGCCACTTCCGTCTCGCCGACCTCGGCCACCCCGGCCGCCACGCGCGCGGTGAACGTGTTGTAGAAGCCGATCGATGCCGGCATCCCGAACACGTCCACGGTCTTCTGGAGGCCCTGGTGCGGCGCGGCGAGCGGGGCGAGGTCGATGCCGACGGAGTCGGCCAGGATCTGATGGCTGAGGCAGACCGCGAGGATCGGGCGCCGTGCCTCCCGCCGGCGGGCGACGACCTCGCGCATGCGGCGCAGACGCGGGTTCGAGGGATCGCGCGGGTCGCCCGGACCGGGGCCCGACACGACGAGCTCGGCCTCGTCGAGCTGGTCGTCGGTCACGTCGCTCCAGGGAACGATGGTCACGTCGAGGCCGAGGTGGCGCAGCTGGTGGGCGAGCATCGTCGTGAAGCGGTCCTCGGCATCGACGACCAGCGCCGACCGGCCCGCGAACGGTCCGGGCTCTCCGGTCTCCTGAGGGTTCAGCCAGAAGCCGGCGAGCCGCGCGTTGCGCGAGCCCAGCAGGGCGGCGATCTCGGGGTCGTCGGCGAGCCGCCGCGGCTCGGCAGCCGGAGCGTCCTCGTCGATGGCGGCGGACAATGCGGCGGCGGGAACCTCAGCGGCGAGCAGCGGGGCGGGGTCGCGCGGAATCGCGCCGATCGCGCCGAGCACGCCGGCGGCCTTGCCGTGGGTCTCGCCGACCTCTCCGTACGGGTCGGAGTGGCGCACGAGCGTTGCACCGACGGGAACCCGCAGGCGCCCGCCTTCGAGGTAGGCCGTGCGGATCAGGATCGGGGCGTCGAGATCGTGGGTCGGCTCGCCGTCGGCCACCGTCGGGCGGGGCGTGAACAGGGCGGCCACGCCGGAGTAGTAGCCGCGCGGAGTGCGCTCGTGTCGAGTGATGACCGTGCACGCGTTCTGCATCGGCGAGCCGGTCACGGTCGGAGCGAACATCGTCTCGCGCAGGATGTCGCGCGGGTCGAGGCGGCTGCGCCCGCGCAGCACGTACTCGGTGTGCGTCAGGCGCGACATCTCCTTCAGGTGCGGACCGGTGATGCGGCCGCCATCCGAGCAGACGGCGCTCATCATCTTGAGCTCCTCATCGACGACCATGAAGAGCTCCTCGGTCTCCTTCGTCGACTCCAGGAACTCGCTGAGCGTCTCGGGGGTGGCGCCGCCGGCGGGATGACGGAACGTGCCCGAGATGGGATTCATCGTCACGACGCCGTCCTGCGCGCTCACGTGAGCCTCGGGGCTCGCGCCGACCGCGACGTGGCCCGGTGTGACGACGGCGAAGGTCCAGTACGCGCCACGCTCGTACTCGAGCAGCGCGCGGAACCAGGTGAGTGCCGCGGTGGCGGGCTCCACTCCGACCGCGGCGGTGAAGTCGCGGCGGATGACGAAGTTCGCGCCCTCGCCGCGCCCGATCTCGTCGGCGATCACGCGGCGCACGATGTCGGCGTAGGCCTCGTCGGCGATGTCGAAGCCGGCGTCCTCGAGCGGCACCGTCTCGCCGGGCAGCTGCGCGAGCACGTCGTCGCGAGGGAGCGCGCCGCGCTCCGAAACCACCAGGCAGCGCAGCGGCGCGCCGTCGTCATGGCATTCGAAGCCGCGCTCGGTGACCTGGCGGAACGGCACCAGGGCGAGCACCTCACGCGGCGTGCCCGATGCGTCGAGCAGCGGGATATCGGCGAGGAGGGCGACGTCGATCACCTCGCCGGTGAGGACCTCGACGGTCGCGCCGTCGCGGGCGATGAGCGCGAACGGGATGCCTCGCGCAGCCAGTTCACGGAGGGAGAGGGGAGCGGGCCCGGTCATGATCGGTCTTTCGTCGTGGGGGCGGTCGCCCTACGAAAAAGAAGACCGCCCTGAGGGGCGGTCTGAGGTCGCGCGAACCCACCGCCTATGCGGTGAGCCACCAGGTGAGGGTCGCGGACATGCGCCGAACCTACCACAGCGGTGCGTGCCGGCTGACGCCGACTGCACGCCGCCTGCTCACGGATTCGGGGCCGACCACCGCGATGGCGGGCGACGCCGCGACGAGGATGATGCCCACCCCGAGGGACGCTCCGAGGGCGACCGCCGCGACACCCGCCACGAGCACGGCGAACGCGCCGACGTGCAGCCACACCTGGAACACATTGAATGCCCTGACCAACAGGGTGGAGAGGACGAGGAGCAGCGTCTCGAACGCGAACACGGAGATCGCGATCGTCAGGATCGCGTACGTGGCGTCGACATGCGCATCGTGGGTGATCACGGTTGCGGCGAGGTGGAGCCCGGCACCCACGCCGATCAGCGAGCCGAACAGCGCGATCTGGAGATAGCCCCACACGAATGCGCGCTCGCGGTGTTGCCCGAGCACCTTTCCGAACGGGATCGCGAAGTACATCCACCACATGCTGAAGGCGAGCGCGGTGCCGCCGAAGGCAACCAGTGCGGTCTCGAGGTTCCATCCCTGCACGGTGACGACCGCCGAGATCGCGAGGATCGTGCCGAGGATCACCTCACCCAGCGTGATGATCACCAGGAGGCCGTAGCGCTCCGCGATGTGGTGCGCGTGCCAGGGTGTGCGGCCGAAGCGGAGTTCGGCGAACAAGGGGCCGGCCAGCTCGAGGAGCATGAGCAGCGTGGTGAAGACGAGGGTGATGCCCACGGGCAGGGTCAGGAAGATGAGCGCGATCCACCCGACCTGCGCGATGGAGATGTTGATCGCGTACGCGAGGCATGTCCTGCGGCGCGCTTCGTCGTGGCGTGCAGCGCGCAGCCAGAGCGCCACCGTCGCGATGCGCATGATGACGTAGCCGGCGACCATCACGCTGTTGTCCAAGTGCTCGCCGTGTTCGATCGATGAGAAGACGTCCGGCACGCCGAGGGCGACCACGAGGACACCCACCATGATGACGAGTGTCGCCACCCGGAAGAAGACGTCGTCGGTGTCGTACGCGGAAGCGAGCCAGGTGTAGGTGATCCACGCCCAGGTGACCGCGAAGGTTCCGAAGGCGAAGCCCATCAGAGCTGCGGCCAGGTGGTCCACTTCCAGGTAGTGGGCCGCCTGCGACGAGATCTGCGAGAACGCGACCACGAACGTGAGGTCGAACAGCAGCTCCAACGGCGTCGCCGCGCGGTGCGCCTCGTGAGGGTCGCGTCCGGTCATGCGCCGCACGCGGTGGCTCAGACTCATGCGGGAAAGGTACACCCGCCTAGCAGGACGGCGGCGTCCAGGCAAGCGCTCAGGCGACGGCCAGCCCCCGCGTGGCCACCCCGCGTAGGCTGGAGGTCGTGCCAGCAGTGAATCTCGGGATGCCCAAGGTCCCCGAAGTCCTCGCCCCCCGCCGCAAGACCCGGCAGATCAGTGTGGGCAAGGTCCTCGTCGGCGGCAACGCCCCCGTCAGCGTCCAGTCGATGACGACGACGCAGACCACCAACATCAACGCCACCCTGCAGCAGATCGCCGAGCTCACCGCCTCCGGCTGCGAGATCGTCCGTGTTGCCGTGCCTCACCAGGACGACGCCGACGCGCTCAAGATCATCGCGATGAAGAGCCAGATCCCCGTGATCGCCGACATCCACTTCCAGCCGCGCTACATCTACACCGCCATCGACGCCGGCTGCGGCGCGGTGCGCGTGAACCCGGGCAACATCCGCGAGTTCGACGGCAACGTCGGGCAGATCGCGGCCGCAGCGAAGGCCGCGGGGGTCTCACTGCGGATCGGTGTCAACGCCGGCTCGCTCGACAAGCGCATCCTCGCGAAGTACGGCAAAGCGACGCCCGAGGCCCTCGTCGAGAGCGCCGTCTGGGAGGCGTCGCTGTTCGAGGAGCACGACTTCCACGACTTCAAGATCTCGGTGAAGCACAACGACCCCGTCGTGATGGTCAAGGCCTACCGCCTCCTCGCCGAGCGGGGCGACTGGCCTCTGCACCTCGGGGTGACCGAGGCCGGCCCGGCGTTCCAGGGCACGATCAAGAGCGCCACCGCGTTCGGCATCCTCCTGTCGGAGGGCATCGGCGACACGATCCGCGTGTCGCTCTCCGCGCCGCCCGCCGAAGAGGTCAAGGTCGGCCACCAGATCCTGCAGTCGCTGAACCTGCGCGAGCGCAAGCTCGAGATCGTGTCCTGCCCCTCCTGCGGCCGCGCACAGGTCGACGTCTACACCCTTGCCGACAACGTGACCGAGGGCTTGAAGGACATGACGGTCCCGCTGCGCGTGGCGGTCATGGGCTGCGTCGTCAACGGCCCCGGCGAAGCCCGCGAGGCCGATCTTGGCGTCGCGTCCGGCAACGGCAAGGGGCAGATCTTCGTGAAGGGCCAGGTCATCAAGACCGTGCCCGAGGCGCAGATCGTCGCGACCCTCATCGAAGAGGCGAACCGCATCGCCGCGGAGATGGGTCCGGACGCGCCGCTCGGCACGGCTCAGGTCGTCACGACCTGACGCCCCCGGCACGCGTCAGGACAGCGTGCCGGCGGTCACCGCGAGGTCTTCGTGCACCCGCAGGCTCGTGCGGACCGCGATCTCCAGAGCGCTCGCGATGTCGGCGAGCAGGAGGGACGAGGCATCCGCTGATCCGCCGTGCTCGGCAGCCCACGGCACATGGATGAACCCGGCGCGCGCGCCGCGGACGCCGGCCTCGTGCAGCGCGGTGAAGAACACGTGGTTGCACACGAACGTGCCTGCCGAATGCGAGACGGCCGATGGGATGCCGGCTGCCGCGATGTCGCGCGCGATGGCTTTGACCGGCAGCGTCGCGAAATAGGCGGCCGGGCCGCCTGCGACGCTCGGCACGTCGACGGGCTGCGCGCCGGCGTTGTCGGGGATACGCGCATCGAGGAGATTGACCGCGATGCGCTCGACGGAGATCGTGCCGCGGTCGCCCGCGAGGCCGGTTGCGAGGATGACATCGGGCGAGTGCTCCGCGACGAGCTCGGTGAGTCGCGCTGCGGCGCCGTCGAAGGTCACCGGCAGGACAGCAGTGATCAGCGTCTCCGGCCCGCTCCAGCGCGCCGCGACGATGCCGACCGCCTCGCCGGAGGGGTTCGCGGGGTCGCCGCCGAACGGCTCGAAACCGGTCAAGAGGATCGTCGTCACCCGTCCAAGGCTACGGTCCAGACGATGCGTGGGCTGCCTCGCGCGGGCGGCGGGGGCGACGATGGGCCGCCGCTAGACTCGGGCGGTGCCCGCCCTCACCCCGGATCAGACCGCGGTGCTGGCTACGTGGCTTCCCGGCTTCACGATCGAGGACGACCTCAGCTGGGGCCAGACCGACACGGTCGTGCTGCGGATCCGGACCGAGGGCGGCGAGTACGTGGTCAAGGCCGGCGGCCCAGCCAACCACCACATCCTGCGAGAGCTGCAGGCCCATGACGGCGCGACGGATGTCTGGGTCGCCGAAGGCCGGGCCGCGCGCCTGCGCTTCGCGGACGCCGCCCGGCGCATCCTGGTCGTCGATCACCTCCCCGGCGTGCTCGCGGGGCCGACGCCGGCGGCGACCGACCCCGCCCTGCACCGGCAGGCGGGAGAGCTGCTCCGGCAGTTCCATGACCAGGCGTCGGTCGACGGCGCCGAAGCCGAGGAAGCCGCGAGGGCGTCGACGCTGAAGTGGCTCGACGCACCGCATCGCATCGATCCCGCAACCGTGGTCACGCTGCGCGCGGCGTTGGCCGAGGCATCCGTCGATCCTCCTCCCGCGGTGCCGACGCACGGCGACTGGCAGCCGCGCAACTGGCTCGTCGACGAGGGCACTCTGCGGGTGATCGACTTCGGTCGATTCGCGCTCCGCGCGGCCGCGACCGACTTCGCGCGGCTGGCCGCCCGGGAGTGGCGTGCCAACCCGGATGCGGAGCGCGCGTTCTTCGAGGGGTACGGCGCCGACCCGCGGACTCCCCGGCACTGGCGGCTCGTGCGCCTGCGGGAGGCGGTCGCGACCGCGGTGTGGGCGTTCCAGGTGGGCGATGAGGAGTTCGAGCAGCAGGGGCATCGCATGATCGCCGAGGCGCTGGAGTGAGCGCCGTGCAGCCCGCCGACCCGCTGTCGCGCCCCATCACCGCTGGAATCGTGACGGCGCTCGTCGGCTTCAGCAGCGCCTTCGTGATCGTTCTCACCGGCTTGCGCGCCGTCGGAGCCAGTCCGGCGCAGGCGGCGAGCGGCTTGCTCGCCGTATGCGTGACGATGGGACTCGGCTCGCTCGTGCTCGCGTGGCGATACCGGATGCCGATCACCGTGGCCTGGTCGACGCCCGGCGCCGCGCTGCTCGCGGCCACCGGAGCCGTCGAGGGCGGCTGGCCCGCCGCAGTGGGCGCGTTCATCGTGGTCGGCGCACTCGTCGTGCTGACGGGGCTCTGGCCGCACCTCGGGCGCCTCATCGCCCGCATCCCGCCGTCGATCGCCCAGGCGATGCTCGCCGGTGTGCTGCTCCCGCTGTGCCTCGCGCCGATCACCGGGATCGTCGTCAACCCCTGGGGAGTCGTACCGGTCGTGCTGACGTGGCTCGTCTTCGCGCGTCTCGCGCCACGGTGGGCCGTGCCGCTCGCGTTCACGGCCGCCGCGGTCGTGGTGGGCGTCTCGCTCGCGCAGGAGGGGGCATCGGTCGACCCTGGCCTGCTGGTGCCGCGGGTCGAGCTGACGGTGCCGACCTTCACGCTCGGCGCGCTCGTGAGCATCGCGATCCCGCTGTACATCGTCACGATGGCCTCGCAGAATGTGCCCGGCGTCGCCATCATGCGCAGCTTCGGCTACGAAGTGCCATGGCGGTCGGCGATGCTGGTCACGGGCGTCGGCACGGTGATCGGCGCCCCGGTCGGCGGCCATGCGATCAACCTCGCTGCGATCAGCGCTGCGCTCGCGGCTGGTCCGGAGGCGGACGCCGACCCGAAGCGGCGCTGGGTCGCCGGAGTCTCGACCGGCGCAGCGAGCCTCGTGCTCGGCGGCGCCTCGGCGGCGTTCGCCGCCCTGGTGCTCCTCGCACCGGAGGCGGTGATTCCCGCCGTCGCCGGACTGGCGCTGTTCGCGGCGTTCGGAAACGCCGTGCAGCAGGCGATCGACGATCCGGGCGAGCGGATGCCCGCAGTGGTGACGTTCCTCGTGGCTGCGTCGGGCGTCGCGATCCTCGGCGTGAGCGCCGCCTTCTGGGCGCTCATCGCCGGTCTGGTGGTGCGCACCGTGCTGCACTTCGGGCGGCGGCGGCTCGGCTGAGCTCGCTCGCCGTGCGGAGAATCGGAGATTGTCGCGAACTCGCCGCGCCGAGGGCGTCCGCGCCGGCGTGTCGCCGAAGATCTCCGATTCTCCGACAAGGTCCCGGCTGACCCGATGGCGGCTGACGCCGGTCGCGGCATCCCACCGCCCTAGACTTGTCGCTCGTGGTCACACGTCTTTCGCACTTCTTCCTCCGCACGCTCCGTGAGGACCCGGCCGACGCCGAGGTCGCCAGCCACCGCCTGCTCGTCCGCGCCGGGTACATCCGGCGCGCGGCGCCCGGCATCTTCACGTGGCTGCCGCTGGGGCTGAAGGTCAAGGCGAAGATCGAGGCGATCATCCGCGACGAGATGGCGAACGCCGGTGCATACGAGGTGCACTTCCCCGCGCTCCTCCCGCGTGAGCCCTACGAGCAGTCCGGCCGCTGGACGTCGTACGGCGACGGCATCTTCCGCCTGCAGGACCGCCGCGGCGCCGACTATCTCCTCGCGCCGACGCACGAGGAGATGTTCACCCTCCTGGTGAAGGACCTGTACTCGTCGTACAAAGACCTGCCCCTGTCGATCTACCAGATCCAGGACAAGTACCGCGACGAGGCGCGTCCGCGCGCCGGCCTCCTGCGGGGCCGCGAGTTCACGATGAAGGACGCCTACTCGTTCGACTACACCGATGACGGGCAGGATGCCTCGTACCAGCGCCAGCGCGACGCGTACGAGCGCATCTTCACCCGCCTCGGGCTCGAATACGTCATCGTCGCCGCCGACAACGGCCTGATGGGCGGCGCGCGCAGCGAGGAGTTCCTGCACCCCACGGCGGTCGGCGAAGACACCTTCGTGCGCTCGGCGGGAGGGTACGCCGCCAACGTCGAAGCGTTCACGACCGTCGTTCCCGACGCGATCCCGTTCGACGGACTGGGCGCCCCGGTGATCTTCGACTCGCCGAACACCCCGACGATCCAGACGCTGGTCGACCACGCCAACGCCCACCTCGACGCGCCCGCTTCCGGCATCGCCGGCCCGGCCACAGCCGACGCGACGGAGTGGACGGCGGCGCACACGCTGAAGAACGTCGTGCTGGCCCTCACGCACCTCGACGGCACCCGGGAACTGGTGATCGTGGGCCTCCCGGGTGACCGTGACGTCGACGACAAGCGCGCCGAGGTGGCGTTCGCGCCCGCGGCGGTCGAGGCGGCGACTCCCGAAGACTTCGAGAAGCACCCGCTGCTCGTCAAGGGCTACATCGGCCCCTGGTCCGAGACCGGCGCGCTGCTCGGCGAGGAGTCGGCGACCGGCATCCGCTACCTGCTCGACCCGCGCGTGGTCGACGGCACGGCGTGGGTGACCGGCGCCAACATCGACGAGAAGCACGTCCACACGCTCGTCGCGGGCCGTGACTTCACCGGCGACGGGTTCGTCGAGGTCGCCGACGTGCGTGCCGGCGACCCGGCGCCCGACGGCTCAGGTCCGGTCGAACTGGCGCGCGGAATGGAGATCGGCCACGTGTTCCAGCTGGGACGCTTCTTCGCCGAGACGCTCGGCCTCAAGGTCCTCGACGAGAACGGCAAGCTGGTCACGGTCACGATGGGCTCGTACGGCATCGGCGTGACCCGCATCCTGGCCAACCTCGCCGAGCTGAACCACGACGAGAAGGGCCTCCGGTGGCCGGCATCGGTCGCGCCGTTCGACGTGCACGTCGTGGCCGCCGGTCGCGACGCTGTTGCCTTCGAGGTCGCCGAGAAACTGTCGGCCGAGCTCGAGGCATCCGGTCTCGATGTTCTCTACGACGACCGCGTGAAGGTCTCGCCGGGCGTGAAGTTCGGCGACGCCGAGATCGTCGGCGTGCCGAAGATCATCGTCGTCGGCCGTGGCGCCGCCGACGGGCAGGTCGAGCTGTGGGACCGCCGCACCGGCGACCGCGAGACCGTCTCCCTCGCGGAGGTCGTGGAGCGCCTGCGCACGGTCTAGGCAAGCCCCATTCCTGTCGGGGCACGGCATGCGACGCTGGATGCATGCCTGAGAATGCTGCAGTGCCCCCCGAGGTGACCGACGATGTCCGTGCCCTGATCACAGATGCGGGCATCACCGAGAACGTCGACCTCATCGCTCGGATCCTCGTCACGGGTGTCGGCCTGGGGCTCGACCGCGCCGGTCGGCTCGACCTGAAGATCACGACGGCGGCGCTGACCGAGATGCGGGCGGCGTTCCAGCACTTCGCGCCCTACGCCGGCGTGCCGAAGGTCACGATCTTCGGATCGGCGCGCACGCGGCCGGACGACCCGGTCTACCGCGCCGCGGCCAGCGTCGCGGAGGCGCTCGCCGAGAGCGGCTGGCTCGTCGTGACCGGTGCCGGTCCGGGCATCATGCGGGCCGCGGCGGAGGGAGCGGGGTCGCAGCGATCGCTGGGCGTGTCGATCCGCCTCCCGTTCGAGGAGCGCCCGAACGCCGTCATCGCCGAAAACTCCCGCAACGTGGCGATGAAGTACTTCTTCACGCGGAAGCTGATGCTGGTGAAGGAGTCGCACGGCTTCGTGTGCGTCCCGGGCGGGTTCGGCACGCTCGACGAGCTGTTCGAACTGCTGACGCTCCAGCAGACCGGCAAGGCCGAGCCGACGCCGATCGTGCTGCTCGACAAGCCCGGCGGCACGTTCTGGCACGGCCTGGAGCGGTTCGTCGACGAGCAGCTCGTCGGCTCGGGCCTCATCTCGCCCGACGACTTCGACCGGCTCCTCATCACCGACTCGGTGGACTCGGCAGCACAGGAGATCACGGGCTTCTGGCGCAATTACGACTCGATGCGCTGGGTGGGCGACCGCCTCGTGCTGCGGCTGAAGTCGGCTCCTACCGACCTCGAGCTGGACGAGCTCAACGATCGCTTCGGATGGCTGCTGGCATCCGGGCGGATCGAGCGCAGCGCGGCCCTTCGGCAGGAGGCAGACGACGCGGCGAGAGCGGGGCTCCCGCGGCTCATCCTGCGGCTCGATCAGTTCCAGGTCGGATCGCTGCACCGCCTGATCCGGGCGATCAATGCGCTGGACAGCGCTCCGAAGGGGCCGGCCCGGGCCGCCTGAGCCGTGCCGGCCACATCCGTGCGGTGAGGGTCGTCAGCAGCTGACCCGGCCGTGCGCCATCGAGTCGTCGGGCATGTCGCGCGTAACGAGCGCCTTGAGCATGCCGGCGGCCATCACGAGCTTGCCGTGCCGGGGCTCCCAGAACTCGCACTCCTTCGGAGTTATCCGCAGCAGGGCGATGCCCGGTGTGTCCAGCCCGTCCTCGAACCAGATGTCGAGGCTGGGGGAGTAGAGCTCCTTCATCTTCGCCTCGTCATGCAGGACGACCGCGCGTCCCGCGACCGACACGTAGCGGTGGTCCTTCGCGTCGATGTACGAGAGGCCGACGTCATGCCCGGGGTCGGCCTCCGCCTCGGCGACCTTCTTGGTGTCGTCGAGCGTGAAGAACCAGATGTCGCCGGCGTCGTCCATCTGGCGCGTGCTCATCGGACGGCTGACGAGGTTGCCCGCGGCATCCTGTGTCGTGAGCATCGTGAAGTCGATGTCCTCGACGAGCTCCTTCACGCGTGCGATGGCTTCCATACCGGTGACTTCGGTGGGTTGTGTTGTCTCCGTCATGCGTCGACTCTTCCCGAGCGCCCCGACGGGCGACAGGGGATTGACAGAGCGGATGCCTCGCCCCGGCTCACATGCGCGCGTAGCGCGCCCGGGCCACCGTGAAGACGCCGTAGGCGATGAAGCCTGCGCCGACGATCCCGGCGAGGTAGGGGCCGAAAGGGACGTCGAGCATGGCCTGCACCGCACCGTCGATGCCGCCCGCGGCTTCGGCGTCCGTGCTGAGCGCGGCGGCGAGCAGCAGCACGCCCACGATCGCCAGGGAGACGCCCTTCGCGATGAAGCCGACGACCCCGAGCGTCGTGATCCCTTGCCCGACCGCGCCGTCGGGGATGCGCATCCTGTTGTGGAAGCTGCGCAGGATTCCCATCGCGACGAACGAGACGCCGCCGGCGGCGAAGCCCACGCCGATGAGCGCGAGCACGATGGGCCCGCCGGGGATGTCGATCAGGCTGCGGCTCGCGTCCTCGGCCGTCTTCTCGCCGTTGGGCCGGGCGCCCAGCGCGATCGCGGCGGTGATCACTCCGAGCCCGATGAAGACGATGGCCTGGCCCCACTCCGCGGTGCGGCGTCCCCATTTCTTGGCCGCGCCCTTGGCATCGCCCGAGAGGTCGCGCGCGAGCACGCCCTCGGCCGCGTGCCACAGGCCGAGCGCGCACAGCGCGATCGCGATGAGCCAGAGCAGGACGAATCCGAGGGGTGCGACCGCGACGGCTTTCAGGGCCCCGGGCTGGTCACCCTCTGCATCGCCGCCGAACGCGATCACGAGCACGATGATGCCGAGGAGGATGTGGACGATGCCGTTGGCCACGTAGCCCGCGCGCGCGAACACTTCGAAGACGGGGCTCGCCTCGGCTTTCCGCGCGGCGGCCTTCGCTGTGGGGGCCGACATGCGGACAGCCTAGGGTGCGCCGCTCGCCCGTGTCCGGGCTTGCGCCGTCAGGCCTGACCGTGCAAGTGATCTCGGTGCTTGTCGGCCTGCCGCCGCCGTGTCGAGATGTCGATGGGCCCCGTCACGGTGAGCTCGTCCTCCCAGACCTCGATGCCCGAGACGTCCGGCAGGCGGTCTCGGGTGAAGACGGGGTCACGTCCTTGACGTCGCTGATCGGTGTAGTCCTTCAGCAGCCGGAACGCGATTCCGGACAGAAGAGCGATCGCGACGAGGTTCGTCAACGCCATCAACCCCATGACGCCGTCCGCGAAGCTCCACACGAGGTCGGCGCCCACCACAGACCCGGCGAGCACGGCGACGACCACCAGCGCCCGGTACGCGGTGAGCAGAGTGCGGTTCGGATTGATGAACTCGATGTTCGATTCGCCGTAGTAGTAGTTGCCGAGAATGGACGAGAACGCGAGCAGGAAGATGATCACGCTGAGAGCGATGCTCGACCAGTCGCCGAGGGAGGACACGAGGGCGCTCTGGGTCAGGTCTATGCCCCGTTCCGCATTCGCGAGGTCCGGGACGGACACCAGGATGATGAACGCGGTGATGGAGCAGACGAGGAACGTGTCGAAGTAGACGCCGAGGGTCTGCACGAGCCCCTGCTTGACCGGGTGCGTCACGGCCGCGCTCGCGCCGGCATTGGGCGCCGACCCGAGTCCGGCCTCGTTCGAGAACATCCCTCGTTTGACACCGGTGAGGATGATGTAGCCGAACGCCGCGCCGACCACCTCGTTGAATCCCCACGCCTGGGTGAAGATCTCGGCGAAGACGACGGGCAGGCGGTCGAGGTGCAGTGCGACGACCACGAGTCCGAGGAGGAGGTAGATGAGCGCCATGATCGGCACGAGGAACTGGGTGACCGATGCGATGCGGCGCACCCCGCCGAAGACGACGAGCCCGGTGAGCAGAGCGACGACCGCCCCGATCACCCAGGGCAGCCATCCGGGCGCGTCGTCGCCGACCGTCGCCGAGATGGTCGCCGAGATGGTGTTCGCCTGCAGGGAGCTGAACGCGAACGGGAAGCAGATGATGAGGATGATGGCGAACCAGATGCCGAGCCAGCGGGCCTTCAGCCCGCGCTCCATGTAGTACGCGGGGCCGCCGCGGAAGCCGTCGCTGTCCCGCGTCTTGAACAGCTGGGCCAGGGACGACTCGATGAAGCTCGACGCTCCGCCGATGAAGGCCATCAGCCACATCCAGAACACGGCGCCGGGCCCGCCCAGGGCGATGGCGGTGCCCACACCGGCGATGTTGCCGACGCCGACACGCGACGCCGCCGAGATCGTGAACGCCTGGAAGGCGCTGACCGACTGCGGCCGCCCGTCCTCGGACCGCGGCGTCTTGTCGGTGAGCGTCCGGAACATCTCGGGGATCAGGCGAAACTGCACCACGCCCGAGCGCACCGTGAAGTAGATGCCGAGCAGCACGACGACGGGCAGGACGATCCACGTCCACAGGTTGTCGCCCCACTCCACCAACCACTCATTGATCGCGTCCATGCCGACAGTATGGCGGGGCGGGCATCCCACGTCACCACGCCTCGCCAGCGCCTAGCATTGGCTCGGTGATCCGTCCCCCGCTGCGCAGGCTTGCGTCCCGGGTGAGCAGCCTTCCCGGGTTGGTCGCCGACGCGCCCCCCGCGGTGGCCACCGGCGTCGGTGCGATCGTCCTCCTGCTCGGCCTGCTGGTCGTGACCCGCCCGCTCACCTCGCTGGTGCTGCTCACGGTGTACGTCGGGTTGAGCGCCGTGCTGTCGGGTGTCGGCGAGTTCCTGCGGGAGGGGACGGATGCCACGACCCGGCGCCGCGTCTTCGGCGCCGTCTGGATCCTCTTCGGAGGCGCGATCCTCCTCGGCCTGGGGCGGACGCTGGCGGCCCTTCCCGACGTGGTCGCCCTGATGCTGATCCTCGGCGGGCTCGCCTCGGCATTCGACGCCGCATCCCGGACCGGCACGAGTCGACGGGTGCTCGCGGGAGCGTGGTCGGTCGCGCAACTGGTGTTCGGCGTGCTCGCCCTGTCGTGGCCCGACGTGACGGTGCTCGTCGTCGCCGTGGTGTTCGGCGCGCGCACCGCTCTGTTCGGCCTCTCGCTCATCGTCCGCGGCATGAACGGCTTCGGCCCCGGACGCGGTGGCGCGGAGGGGTGGGCCGACGCGTTCGCCCACAGTCCCCTCCCGGCACCGGCCGAGTCCCCGCGCACCTCGCGGCTGCGGGCCGCCGGCAGGTACGTGCTGGCTGTCGCGCTCGTCGGCGTCGCCGCATCGGCGTGGTGGGTGAGCGGCTGGATCTCACAGGGCGCGCATGTCGTCGACGCGTTCTACGACCCTCCGCCGGTGATCCCGTTCGAGCACGGAAGCCTCATCCGGACGGACGACTTCGCCGGCCAGCATCCGCCCGGAGCCGACGTGAAGCGGATCCTCTACACGACGCGCGATGCCGTCGGAGCGCCGGCCGTGGCCAGCGCCCTCGTGATCATCCCGGAGGAACGACGCCCCGGAACGCGCCCGGTCGTCGTGTGGAACCACGGCACGACCGGCGTCGCACGCGGATGCGCCCCCAGTCTGCGCGACGCGGCGGCGACCAAGTGGTCGATCCCCGCGGTGGAGGAGGCCATCGAGCGCGGCTGGGTGATCGTCGCCTCCGACTACTCCGGTCAGGGGGCGCCCGGCACGTTCCCGTACCTCATCGGACGCGGTGAAGCGCGGTCTTCGCTCGATGCGGCGCTCGCAGCCCGGCAGCTCCCCGGAGTCGCGCTCTCACCGCGCACTCTGGCGTGGGGCCACTCTCAGGGCGGTCACGCTGCGCTCTGGATGTCGCAGATCGCCTCCGCCTACGCGCCTGCGATCGACATCCGCGGGACGGCGCTGCTCGCCCCGGTCACCGAGCCCCTCGCGCTCGCGGAGGAGCTCGACGGAACGGATGCGGACGTCCTGCTGACGATCCTGATCTCGTGGGTGCTGGTTCCGTACGCCGACACGTACCCGGATGTCGACCTGGCCCGCTACGTCACCCCGGGCGGCGCCACGATCGTCCGTGAGATGACGCAGCGATGCCCCACCGAGCCCGGCGTGATCGTGTCGGTCGCCACCGGACTCGGCATCGCCGAGGACCGTCCGCTGTACGTGCGCGACCTCACCTCGGGCCCGCTGGGGGAGCGCCTGGCGGCCAACGCTCCCACGGGGCCGTGGGAGGAACCCGTGCTGGTCACGTGGGGCGATGCGGACGAGGTCATCCCGCCCCGGCTGCAGCAGCGCTTCGTCGATCAGCTCTGCGCTGACGGCGTGCAGACGCGGTGGGTCGTGTTCGGCGGATACGATCACCTCGCCACACTGCTGCCGAGCTCTCGGTTCCATCCGCTGCTCGTGCGCTGGAGCGAGGATCGGCTCCTGGGTGGAGATGGCCCGGTCGACGACTGCGGCAGATGAACCCACGTTCCTCCCAGCGTCGCGGGCCGCGGCATCCGGTAACGTAAGAGGGTTCCGGCGGCTGGATGCGTCGGTGAGAGCTGAATACGGAGGCCAGAGTGGACATCGATCTCGGATTGCTGCGGACCGTCGAGCGTGAGAAGGAGATCCCCTTTGACGAACTCGTCCGGATCATCGAACAGGCCATCCTGACGGCCTACGCCAAGCACACATCGCCCTCCGGCGAACTGCCCGAGGGCGCGCGCGCCGAACTCGACCGCAAGACCGGCCACGTCGCCGTCTTCGTGCCGCTGCTCGACGACGAGGGCGCGGTCATCGGCGAAGAGGAGAGCACTCCCGAGGACTTCGGCCGCATCGCCGCCTTCGCGGCCAAGCAGGTCATCTCGCAGCGCCTGCGCGACATCGCCGACGACGCGGTGCTGGGGGAGTTCCGCGGCAAGGAGGGCGACATCGTCGCCGGCGTCGTGCAGCAGGGTCCGAACCCCCGCATGGTGCACGTCGACCTGGGCACCGTCGAGGCCATCCTGCCGCCCGAGGAGCAGGTGGCAGGCGAGGAGTACGCCCACGGCTCCCGTCTGCGCGTCTACGTGACCTCGGTGTCCAAGGGCACGAAGGGTCCGCAGATCACCGTGTCGCGCACCCACCCCGGGCTGGTCCGCAAGCTCTTCGCCCTCGAGGTGCCCGAGATCGCCGCCGGCCTCGTCGAGATCGTCTCGCTCGCGCGCGAGGCGGGCCACCGCAGCAAGATCGCCGTGAAGGCGAACGACCCGACCATCAACGCCAAGGGCGCCTGCATCGGCGAACTCGGGCGTCGGGTCCGTGCGGTCACCGAAGAACTCGGCGGCGAGAAGATCGACATCGTCGACTACGACCCCGAGCTCGCGAAGTTCGTCGCGAACGCCCTGTCGCCGGCGAAGGTGACGTCGAGCTTCATCCTCGACGCGTCGAGCAAAGCCGTGCGCGCGCTCGTCCCCGACTACCAGCTGTCGCTCGCGATCGGCAAGGAGGGCCAGAACGCCCGCCTCGCCGCCAAGCTGACCGGCGCCAAGATCGACATCCAGCCCGACTCGATCCTCGAAGACGCCTGACGCGGACGGCGCTCCCAGCCCCGAGGTGTAACATGGAGCCTGTACGAACGTGCGTCGGTTGCCGCATGCGTGCTCCCCGGTCCGCCCTCCTCAGGGTGGTCTCCATCGATTCCGTCCTCGTCCCAGACGAGCGTGCGGTGATGCCGGGGCGAGGCGCGTGGGTGCACCCGACAAGCGAATGCGTGGATGCCGCACTCCGGCGCCGCGCGTTCGTGCGGGCATTGCGTGTGTCAGGACCGCTTGACACGCAGACCATCGAACAGCACATACAGCGAAAAGGCTGAACGGCTATGGAATCAAAGTGAACGGCTCGAAATGAGTCCCGTCCGCGACTAACGGTCTGCCCTGTCTGGGTGGACCCCAGACAGGAGAATTGTGGCAAACGCCAAACCACGCGTGCACGAGATCGCCTCCGAACTCGGCGTCGACAGCAAGGTTGCCCTTGCGAAGCTCAAGGAGCTCGGCGAGTTCGTGAAGAGCCCCTCGTCCACCATCGAACCCCCCGTGGCTCGCAAGCTGCGCGCCGCCCTCGAGGCGGACGGCGCGGCCAAGCCCGCCGCTGACGCGAAGCCGGCCGCTCCGGCGCGCCCCGCCGGTCGTCCCGGCCCGGCACGCCCGGCGGCTCCCGCTGCGCCCGCAGCGCCGGCGGCCAGCGCACCCGCCGCTCCGGCACCCGCTCCCGCTCCGGCGGCCAAGACTCCGGCGCCCGCGCCGGCGTCCGAGGCTCCGGCAGCCCCGGCGCCCGCTGCGCCCGCGGCCGACGCCGCTCCCGCGAAGCCCGGCGCTCCGGCGCCCGGTGCCCCGCGTCCCGGTGGGGCCGGCGCCCCGCGCCCCGGCAACAACCCCTTCTCCTCCTCGCAGGGCATGGGCCAGCGTCCCGCCGGCCCGCGCCCGGGCAACAACCCGTTCGCGTCTGCGCAGGGCATGGGCCAGCGTCCGAACCCCGGCAACATCCCGCGTCCGCAGGCACCGCGCCCCGGCGCCCCGCGTCCCGGCGCTCCGCGCCCGGGTGGCGGCGGTCGTCCCGGCGGCGGCGGTCGCCCCGGTGCTCCGTTCCAGCAGCGTCCGGGTGGTCCCGGTCGTCCCGGCGGTGCCGGCGGCGGATTCCAGCGCCCCGGCGCACCCGGTGGCGGCGCGCCCGGTGGTGGCTTCGCCGGTCGTCCCGGCGGTGGCGGCGGTCGTGGCCGCGGTCCCGGCGGCGGCACGGCAGGTGCCTTCGGCAAGGGCGGCGGCAAGTCCAAGCAGCGCAAGTCGCGTCGCGCGAAGCGGCAGGAATTCGAGATGCGGTCGGCGCCGGTCGTCGGCGGCGTCAACGTCTCCAAGGGCAACGGCGAGATCATCCGCCTGCGCCGAGGCGCCTCGATCGCCGACTTCGCCGACAAGCTCGAAGCGCTGCGCGGCTACACCGTTCAGCCCGGCACGCTCGTCACCATCCTGTTCAACCTGGGTGAGATGGCGACTGCCACCGAATCGCTCGACGAGGCGACCTTCGAGGTCCTCGGCGAGGAGCTCGGCTACAAGATCCAGATGGTCTCGCCCGAGGACGAGGACAAGGAGCTCCTCGAGGGCTTCGGTCTCGACCTCGAGGCCGAGCTGGAGGCGGAGAGCGAGGACGACCTCGAGATCCGGCCTCCCGTCGTGACCGTCATGGGTCACGTCGACCACGGTAAGACCCGACTGCTCGACGCCATTCGCCAGACCAACGTGGTCGCGGGCGAGGCCGGCGGCATCACGCAGCACATCGGCGCCTACCAGGTCTGGACCGAGCACGAGGAGATCGAGCGGGCGATCACGTTCATCGACACCCCCGGTCACGAGGCGTTCACCGCCATGCGTGCCCGAGGCGCGCAGGTCACCGACCTCGCGATCCTCGTGGTCGCCGCCGACGACGGCATCATGCCGCAGACGGTGGAGGCGCTGAACCACGCCCAGGCGGCGAACGTGCCGATCGTGGTCGCGGTGAACAAGGTCGACAAGCCCGACGCCAACCCGGCCAAGGTGCGCCAGCAGCTGACCGAGTACGGTCTGGTCGCCGAGGAGTACGGCGGCGACGTGATGTTCGTCGACGTCTCGGCCCGCCAGGGCACCGGCATCCAGGAACTGCTCGATGCCGTGCTGCTGACCGCCGACGCCGGTCTCGACCTCACCGCCAACCCGAACAAGGATGCGCGCGGTGTCGCGATCGAGGCCAAGCTCGACAAGGGCCGCGGGTCCGTCGCCACGGTGCTCATCCAGTCCGGAACGCTCCGCGTCGGCGACGCGATCGTCGCAGGCACGGCCTATGGCCGCGTCCGCGCCATGATCGACGAGAACGGCGACGCGGTCGACGAGGCGTACCCGTCGCGTCCGGTCCAGGTGCAGGGTCTCAACTCGGTGCCCCGCGCCGGTGACACCTTCATCGTGACCGAGGAAGACCGCACCGCCCGCCAGATCGCCGAGAAGCGCGAGGCCGCCGAGCGCAACGCCCAGCTGGCCAAGGCCCGCAAGCGCATCTCGCTCGAGGACTTCACCCGTGCACTCGAAGAGGGCAAGGTCGAGTCGCTCAACCTCATCATCAAGGGTGACGTCTCCGGTGCCGTCGAGGCGCTCGAGGAGTCGCTGCTCAAGATCGAGGTCGACGATTCGGTGCAGCTGCGGATCATCCACCGCGGCGTCGGCGCGATCACCGAGTCCGACATCAACCTGGCGACGATCGACAACGCGATCGTCATCGGCTTCAACGTCCGCCCCGACACGAAGGCGCGCGAGCGCGCCTCCCGCGAGGGCGTGGACGTCCGGTTCTACTCGGTCATCTACAACGCGATCGACGATGTCGAGCAGTCGCTCAAGGGCCTGCTCAAGCCGGAGTACGAAGAGATCCAGTCGGGTGTGGCCGAGATCCGCGAGGTGTTCCGCTCCTCGAAGTTCGGCAACATCGCCGGTGTCATCGTCCGCTCGGGCACGATCACGCGCAACGCCAAGGCGCGCGTCATCCGCGACGGCGTGGTCATCGCCGACGGCCTGGCGATCGAGTCGCTGCGCCGCTTCAAGGACGACGTCACCGAGGTGCGGACGGACTTCGAAGCCGGTATCGGCCTCGGCAAGTACAACGACATCCAGATCGGCGACGAGATCGAGACCACTGAGATGGTCGAGAAGCCTCGCGGCTGATCGCAATCGGTGAGGGGCGCCGCACGGCGCCCCTCACCTGTCGAAAGGAACCGACATGGCCGGCGAACGTCAGGCACGCCTCGGGGACCGCATCCGCGTGATCCTCGCCGAGAGGCTCGAGAAGGGTCTGCGCGACCCGCGTCTCGGCTTCGTCACCATCACCGATGTGCGCGTCACGGGCGACCTCCAGCACGCGTCGGTGTTCTTCACTGTCCTGGGAAGCGCCGAGGAGCGTGAGGCCTCGGCCGCCGCGCTGCGCTCGGCGACCGGCATGCTGCGGTCCGAAGTCGGCAAGCACCTGAACGTGCGCCTGACGCCGTCGCTGGAGTTCATCCCCGACGCGATCCCCGAGAACGCCGACCACATCGCCGACCTCCTGCGTGAGGCTCGTGAGCGCGATGCGGCCGTCGCAGGACTCGCCTCCTCGGCGTCGTACGCCGGCGAGGCCGACCCGTACATCAAGCCGCGCGAGTTCGACGCGGACGACGCGGACGACGAGGACGACGCACTCGACGCATCCGACTCGGTCGATGCGGATGAGGACGACGAGGACCAGCAGCGCTGATCTTCACGACGGCAGACGGAGGAATCCCTCGGATGCCTCGGCCAGCCCGTCGGCGATGAGCGAGTCGATCGCCCGGTCGCGCTGACGCGCATCCGGCCAGTCGGGCACGACCTCGGTGAGCGCGACCGCGTGGGTGGCAGCATCCCGGAGCACTTTCAGCACCGCGCCGCGCGCCTGGCGGTCGCTGCCCTCGTACCGCGCCTGCCGCCGGCGCTCGTCGCCGGTGTCGGGATAGCCCGCCGCGCGCCAGACGCACAGGTGCGCGATCGGACAGGATCCGCATCGCGGTGCGCGGGCCGTGCAGACGACGGCGCCGAGCTCCATCGCCGCGGCGTTCACGACCGCGGCTTCCACATCGTCGGGCGGCAGGATCGCGTCCATCGCCGCGAGGTCGCGCTTGGCGGGCGGACCGGGGTGCGATCGGCCGTCGACGGCGCGTGCGAGCACTCGCCGGGTGTTCGTGTCGACGACGGGAGCCCGCTCCCCGTACGCGAACACGACGACCGCTCGAGCGGTGTAGTCGCCGATGCCGGTCAGCGCGAGGAGCGCCTCGACGTCGTGCGGCACCACTCCCGCGTGTCGATCGCAGATCTCGACAGCGGCACGGTGGAGCCACAGGGCCCGGCGCGGGTAGCCCAGATTGGCCCACTGGCGCACGGCATCGGCGGGCGGCGAGTCCGCGAGGTCGGCCGCAGACGGCCAGCGCGCGAGCCAGGCCACGAGATGCGGGATCACCCGGTCGACGGGCGTCTGCTGCAGCATGAACTCGCTCACGAGCACGCCCCAGGCGCCGAAGCCGGGGCGTCGCCAGGGGAGGTCGCGGGCGTTCGCGCGATACCACTCGATGAGCGGCGGCGCGATTTCAGGCATGCGCTTCAGCCTAGGCTGGAGTCATGCGCCTGCCCGTCACGCCCGCCACCACGCTGTGGCGCGAACTGCGTGACGAGGTGCAGCACAACTACCCGGGCGGCCGCGTGATCGTGGCCGTCGACGGCATCGACGGCGCCGGCAAGACGACCTTCGCCGACGGACTCGCCGAGGTGTTCGCCGAGGCGGGCTCCGCTGTCTTCCGCGCGGGGATCGACGGCTTCCACCGGCCGCGCGCCGAGCGCTACGCCCGCGGGCGGCGCAGCCCCGAGGGCTACTACTACGACTCGTACGACTACGCGACCTTTCGGCGCGTGCTGATCGACCCGTTCCTCGACGGCGCCCAGACATCGGGGGCGACGGGCTTCCAGCTCGCAGCGTTCGATCACGTGCGGGACGCCGCCGTCGAGTCGCAGTGGGTCACGGCCCCGCGCGACGCGGTTCTCGTCGTCGACGGGATCTTCCTGCACCGCCCCGAGCTGAAGAACCTGTGGCACTGGTCGGTCTGGCTCGACGTACCCGAGTCGGTCGCGTGCGCGCGCATGGCGATCCGCGACGGCAGCGATCCCGATCCCGCCGCCCCGCAGAACGCCCGATACCGGCTCGGGCAGGAGCTCTACCTTCGCGAGGCGAGCCCCCAGGTCGCGGCATCCGCCATCGTGGACAACAGCGATCTCGCTCACCCGCGCCGCGTCTACCAGGACTTCTGCTGATGGCAGCCCCCGGTATCCTCCTCGTCGACAAGCCCGGCGGGATGACCTCCCACGACGTCGTCGCGCGCGCCCGGCGTGCGCTCGGCACACGCAAGATCGGTCACGCCGGCACCCTCGATCCCATGGCCACCGGTCTGCTGGTGCTCGGCGTCGAAGGCGCGACGAGGCTGCTGACCTTCATGGTCGGGCTCGACAAGACCTATGAAGCGACCATCCGCCTCGGCATCGCAACCGACACAGACGACGCCGAGGGCGTGACGGTGGCGGTGGCGGATGCCTCGTCCCTGGCGTCGCCCGCCCTCGTCGACGGCATCGCCGCACTGACGGGGCGCATTTCCCAGGTACCGAGCACCTACTCCGCGATCAAGGTGCACGGCCGCCGCGCGTACGACCTCGCCCGTGCTGGGGAGCAGGTCGAGCTGCGAGCGCGCGACGTGACGGTGTCGCGCTTCGACGTCCTCGACGAGCGACGCGACGGGGCCACCGTCGACCTCGATGTGGTGGTGGACTGCTCGAGCGGGACGTACATCCGCTCGCTCGCCCGCGACCTGGGGGCCTCGCTCGGCGTGGGAGGGCACTTGACGGCGCTCCGGCGCACGCGGATCGGGCCGTTCGACGTCGCGCGGGCGGCGTCCGCGGACGCGATCGACGCCGCGCCGCTGCTCTCGCCCGGCGATGCGGCGACCGCCGTCCTCAGCCGCTTCGATGTGACCGTCGAGGAGGCGCGGGATCTGCGCCACGGCAAGCGACTGCCGGGCGCGGCAGGACGTCTGGCCTCGCAGCCCGCGGCGGCGATCGACCCCGGCGGTGCACTCGTCGGCGTCGTCGAGAAGCGCGGCGACGACGTCAAGAGCTCGATGAACATGCCCGAGGAGGCAACCCGATGATCCTGTGGTTCACGATCGTGCTGCTGGCGGTCGCCGTGATCGCCGGACTCTTCTGCGTCATCGCCGGGCTCGCCGGTCGCCGGCCCAGCGACTTCACCGTCGGTGCGCTGGCCCTGCTCGAACTCCTGCTCATCGCCCAGATCGTGGTGGCCATCGTGGCTCCGCTGGTGGGCAACCCGCCGACGGGCAGCCTGCTGGAGTTCTGGGTCTACCTCGTCTCGGCCGCGCTCCTGCCGATTGCGGGCGTCGCGTGGGCGCTGCTCGAGCGCAGTCGCTGGAGCACCGTGATCATGGGGATCGCGGCGCTCGCCGTAGCCGTCATGGTCTGGCGGATGCACGCGATCTGGACGATCCAGATCGCCTGAGCCGCGTCACTTCGGCGCGAGGTAGGACTGCTGCACCCAGCCGGTCTTGCCGTTGTAGGCGACCTTGGCCCAGGAGCCCGAGGTGGCCTGGATCTTGCCGACGCCCGCACCCTTGGGGATGACGCCGAGGGAGGTGCCGCTCGCGGACGCGGTGGCCTTGAACGCGAGCGCCGCGGTCGCCGTGTAGGCCGTGGGGGTTGCCGGTGCTGCGGCGGTGTCGGCGAGGTAGGCGCGCTGCACCCAGCCGGTCTTGCCGTCGTACGTGACCTTCGCCCAGGAGCCCGAGGTGGCCTGGATCTTGCCGACGCCCGCACCCTTGGGGATGACTCCGAGGGACGTGCCGCTCGCGGACGCGGTGGCTTTGAACGCGAGCGCCGCGGTCGCCGTGTAGGGGGTGGTCGCCGGTGGGGTGGCGGGGGCCGCGGGCGTGTCGGTGAGGTAGGCGCGCTGTACCCAGCCGGTCTTGCCGTTGTAGGTGACCTTGGCCCAGGAGCCCGAGGTGGCCTGGATCTTGCCGACGCCCGCACCCTTTGGGATGACTCCGAGGGACGTACCGCTCGCGGACGCAGTGGCCTTGAAAGCCAGCGCGGCGGTCGCCGTGTAGGGGGCAGTTGCCGGGGGCGTGACCGGGGCCGCGGGCGTGTCGGTGAGGTAGGCGCGCTGTACCCAGCCGGTCTTGCCGTCGTACGTGACCTTGGCCCAGGAGCCCGAGGTGGCCTGGATCTTGCCGACGCCCGCACCCTTGGGGATGACTCCGAGGGACGTGCCGCTCGCGGACGCGGTGGCTTTGAACGCGAGCGCCGCGGTCGCCGTGTAGGGGGTGGTCGCCGGTGGGGTGGCGGGGGCCGCGGGCGTGTCGGTGAGGTAGGCGCGCTGTACCCAGCCGGTCTTGCCGTCGTACGTGACCTTGGCCCAGGAACCGGAGGTGGCCTGGATCTTGCCGACGCCCGCACCCTTCGGGATGACTCCGAGGGACGTGCCGCTCGCGGACGCGGTGGCTTTGAACGCGAGCGCCGCGGTCGCCGTGTAGGGAGTGGTCGCCGGTGGGGTGGCGGGGGCGGCGGGCGTGTCGGTGAGGTAGGCGCGCTGTACCCAGCCGGTCTTGCCGTCGTACGTGACCTTGGCCCAGGAACCGGAGCTGGCCAGGATCTTCCCGACGGCGGCGCCTTGGGGGATCACTCCGAGAGACGTACCGCTCGCGGACGCGGTGGCCTTGAACGCCAGCGCGGCCGTCGCCGTGTACGTCTTCGCCGGTACGGCAGCAGGAAGGGGCGCCGGCTTGTTGGGGGATACGAGCGAGGCGGAGACCCACCCGGACTGCGTGCCGACCTTCACCGGGATGAAGCCGGAGGTGATGAGCCCCGGTACGTGGACCATCGCGGTCGCGCGGGGGAGCAGGCGGATCGCGGCGTACCCCGTCGACGGTCCGGTGCGGAAGTTCGCATCGCCGACCGTGTAATACGTGCATGTGGCCGGCGCAGCCTTGGCGGTCACCGAGGTGGCGGAGGCGTAGACGTCGACGCCGCGCGCCTTGAGGAACGTGGCGGCGTTCTCGGCGGTCGCACTCGTCGCGCCGGCGCGCCAGAGCTCGAGGTGGAGGTGGGCGCCCGACGACACGCCGCTGTTGCCGACCTCGCTGATGCGCTGGCCGGCGGTGACCTTCTGGCCGACCTTCACGTGGGTCGTGGCCGACCAGATGTGCATGTAGATCGAGGTGTAGGTCACGCCGGAGATCGAGTGGCGGATCGAGATGTAGCCCGCACGCGACGAGGATCCGCTGACGGTGGCCGACACGGTTCCCGCTGCGATGGCATAGATGGGGGCGCCCGACCGCGCGGCGAGATCCACACCGTAGTGATAGGTCGAGGCGCCCGGCACGGGAATGCACCGAGGGCCGAAGTACGACGAGACGGTGTAGGTCTTCGCCGCCAGCGGGTTGCGGAAGGTGACCGCCGCAGCGGTGGGCGTCGGCGCCGCCGCAGCCAGCTGCGCCGCGATGCTCGGCATGGTGAGGGGCGCCGTAGACGTGGGGTCGGGTTCGGCGGGGGCCGGCGCGGCCGGGGCGGCGGGCTCGGTGGGCGCAGCTTCGACGGGATCGGGTTCCGTGGCCGTCGGCGACACGGCGGGCGCGGGCGTCACAGGAGCGGTCGGCGCCGGCGTCGGCGTGAGAGTGGCGTCCGGAGTCGGCGTCGCCTCGGGTGCCGCGGGAGCAGGAATGGGCGTGGCCGCGCTCACCGCGGGTGCCGCCATCGCGGCTGTCGGCGCGAAGCCGCCGAGGGTCAGGGTGACGGCGACGGTGCCGGCCAGAAAGAAGGTACGGGTCGAACGCATGATGTGGTTTTCGGGTCGGCGTGCGGGCGGGAGAAGCGGTTCGGGTTCCGTCCTGTGAATATTGTCACTTCTCGGTGTGTCTGTCTACTCACGTGTCTGTTGGGGCGTATGTGACCAACGAGACTCACCGGGTTCTCCAGCGGAACTAGGATTGAGAGGCCATGACACCCCCCGCCCGTCCCCGCCGCCGCATGACCGGAATCGGCCGTGTTCTCGTCATCGTCTACGCGATCATGGCGCTCGCCGCCACCGGTCGATCGTTCGTCCAGATCGTTCAGCGTTTCGATGAGGCCCCCCTCGCGTACACCCTTTCGGCCCTGTCGGCGGTGGTCTACATCGTCGCGACGCTGGCCCTCATCTTCGCCGGGTCCCGCGCGTGGTACCTCGTCGCGTGGATCGCGATCGTCTTCGAACTCGTCGGGGTTCTCGTCGTCGGCGCCCTCACCTTCGTGCTTCCCGACCTGTTCGCCCATCCGACCGTGTGGTCATGGTTCGGCATGGGGTACGTCTTCGTGCCTCTCGTGCTGCCGTTCCTCGGCCTCTGGTGGCTCATCACCCACCGGCCCGTTGCCAGCGGCGTCGCTTCCGAGCCCGCGACGGTCCGCGCATGATCGTCTTCCACGATCCGGCGGAGGTGCCCGCAGGGTTCGGACCCTCGGTCGTCGCGATCGGCAAGTTCGACGGCGTCCACACCGGGCACCGCGCCGTGATCGACCGCGCCCGTGTCGATGCGGCGACCGGCGGAGCACGCGTCGTCGCCGTCACCTTCGACCGCAATCCGCTGGCACTCCTGCGACCCGAGGTCTGCCCCGACAACCTGATCGGCGTCCATCAGAAGCTGCAGCTGCTGGCGGAGACCGGAATCGACGCGACCCTTCTCCTGCGCTTCGACCGGCAGCTCGCCGACCTGCCCGCCCGCGAGTTCGTCGAGCACGTGCTCGTCGGCGCGCTCGGTGTGCGCACGGTCCTCGTCGGCAGGGACTTCCGCTTCGGCCGCGGGGGAGCCGGCGACCCTGCGCTGCTCGCCGAACTGGGGCGCGAGTTCGGCTTCACCGTCGACGTGGTGGATGACGTCCGGGCCATCGAGGAGGGCCGACGTGTGTCGTCGACCTGGATCAGGGAGCTGCTGACCCAGGGCGACGTCGAGACGGCCGCGAAGCTGCTCGGCAGGATGCCGTCGGTGTGGGGCGAGGTCGTGCACGGCCTCAAGCGCGGTCGGGAGCTGGGCTATCCCACCGCCAACCTGTCATCGGAGTGCGAGGGGTTCGTTCCGGCGGACGGCGTCTACGCGGGCTGGCTGATCGACGAAGGCTCTCCCGACGGGCTGCGGCGAGGCATCCGCTATCCCGCGGCGATCAGCATCGGCACCAATCCCACCTTCGACGACGTGCCCGTGCGCCAGGTCGAGGCCTACGTGCTCGACGAGACCGACCTCGACCTCTACGGGCACCGCGTGGAGATCCAGTTCACCGCGAGGATCCGCGGCATGGTCGCGTTCGACGGCATCGAGGCGCTGGTGCGGCAGATGGCCGACGACGTCGCGCAGGTGCGCAGCGCTCTCAGCTGAGCGGCGCCGCCATAGACCTCGCCGCGGGCGCGGGCCTACGATCGAGGCGTGCCAGCCCTCGACATCCTCGCCGCTGCGGGTGCCGCAGCCAACCCCGTCAACCTGTGGGGCGCGCTGGGGTGCGCCGTGGCGTACTCCGCATCCCTGCTCGCCACGCTCGACGCCTTCGCGGACCTGATCCTCGCGAGGGGCGACTCGCCGGCCGGGCGACTGACGCCCGGGGTAGGCTTGAAGTTCGCGTCCAAGCTGGTGGCTGCGGCGATCGCGGTCATGGCGGCGGCGATCGTGCTCGCCCTCGACGAGAACTGGTTCGCCTTCACGAGCCTGACCATCGCATTCGTGGTGGTCGTCGGGATCGGCGTGATCGTCCTGCTGAGGCACTCGAGGATGACTGCGAATGAGCGGACAGCGACGCGCGCGAGCGGGTGAGGCAGCCTCGCCCTCGCCCACACACGACAGAGGGAGCATCATGAGCCGGACCGATCTGCAGACACTGCCCGAGCGGGCTGTCGCGCTGCTCGGCGGGGAGCCCGACGACACCACGTTGCGGCGCTACCTCCACGGCCTCCCCGGCGTCGACGCCGTCGGCCTCGAGCAGCGCGCGGCCGGACTCGGCACCCGCTCCATCAAGACCACGTCCAAGGCCTGGGCGCTCGACAAGATCATCGAGCTGATCGATCTCACGACGCTCGAGGGCGCCGACACCCCGGGCAAGGTGCGGTCGCTCGTCGCGAAGGCGCTGAATCCGGATGCCTCCGACCCCACGTGCCCTCGCGTCGCCGCCGTCTGCGTCTATGGAGACATGGTCCCGCACGCCGTCGAGGCGCTCGGTGCCGCGCACGGCGACCCCGATGAGGGCGGCGTGAGCGTGGCGGCAGTCGCCACCGCGTTCCCGAGCGGGCGGTCGTCGTTGGAGATCAAGCTCGCCGACACGGCCGACGCGGTCGCCGCCGGGGCGGATGAGATCGACATGGTCATCGACCGTGGCGCGTTCCTCTCCGGCCGCTACGGCCTGGTGTTCGATCAGATCGCCCGCGTGAAGGAGGCGTGCCGCCGCGAGGACGGCACCTATGCCTCACTCAAGGTCATCCTCGAGACGGGCGAGCTCAACACCTACGACAACGTCAAGCGCGCGTCGTGGCTGTCGATCCTCGCGGGCGGCGACTTCATCAAGACCTCGACGGGCAAGGTGCAGCCTGCGGCGACGCTGCCCGTGACGCTGCTCATGCTGGAGGTCGTGCGCGACTGGCACCGTGCCACCGGCGAGAAGGTGGGCGTGAAGCCCGCCGGCGGCATCCGCACGTCGAAGGATGCGATCAAGTACCTCGTGACCGTCGCCGAGACGGTGGGCGAAGAGTGGCTCCAGCCGCACCTTTTCCGCTACGGCGCATCCAGCCTGCTGAACGACGTGCTGCTGCAGCGTCAGAAGCTCAAGACCGGTCACTACTCCGGCACCGACTACGTGACGATCGACTGAACCGGGACAAGACAATGAGTTTCCTCGAATACGCCCCCGCGCCGGAGTCGCGCGCGATCCTGAATCTGCGCGACGAGTACGGCCTGTTCATCGGCGGCGAGTTCCGCCCCGGGAACGGCGAGTCGTTCGCCTCCATCTCGCCCGCCGACGAGAAGCACATCGCCACGATCGCCACGGCGACCGAGGCGGACGTCGACGCCGCGGTCGCCGCGGCGCGCCGCGCCTACGACAAGACGTGGTCGAAGCTGAGCGGCCGCGACCGCGGCAAGTACCTGTTCCGGATCGCCCGCCTCGTCCAGGAGCGCGCGCGTGAGCTCGCGGTGGCGGAGAGCCTCGACAACGGCAAGCCCATCAAGGAGAGCCGCGACGTCGACGTGCCGCTCGTGGCGGCCTGGTTCTTCTACTACGCCGGCTGGGCCGACAAGCTCGACTACGCGGGCCTCGGGGCGAATCCCCGCTCGCTCGGCGTCGCCGGTCAGGTCATCCCGTGGAACTTCCCCCTGCTCATGCTCGCGTGGAAGATCGCGCCGGCGCTCGCCGCGGGCAACACGGTCGTCATCAAGCCGGCTGAGACCACGCCGCTGTCGGCGCTCATCTTCGCCGAGATCCTGCAGCAGGCCGACCTGCCGCCGGGCGTCGTCAACATCGTGACCGGCGCGGGTGCGACCGGTGCGGCGCTGGTGCGGCATCCCGACGTGAACAAGGTGGCCTTCACCGGCTCCACCCCGGTCGGGCGGGAGATCGCCAAGGCGGTCGCCGGCACCGACAAGAAGCTCACGCTCGAACTCGGCGGCAAGGCCGCGAACATCGTGTTCGAGGATGCCCCCATCGATCAGGCGATCGAGGGCATCGTCAACGGCATCTTCTTCAACCAGGGGCACGTGTGCTGCGCGGGCAGCCGCCTGCTGGTGCAGGAGTCGGTGCACGACGAGGTCGTCGACCGGCTGAAGTCGCGCCTCTCGACTCTGCGTCTCGGAGATCCGCTCGACAAGAACACCGACATCGGCGCCATCAACTCGCGCGAGCAGCTCGATCGCATCCGCGAGCTCAGCCGCATCGGCGAGGAGGAGGGCGCCGTGCGCTGGAGCGCCGACTGCGTCATCCCCGACAACGGCTTCTGGTTCGCGCCGACCATCTTCACCAACGTGCAGGCCAGCCACCGCATCGCTCGCGACGAGATCTTCGGCCCGGTGCTCTCGGTGCTCACCTTCCGCACGCCGGCCGAGGCCATCGAGAAGGCCAACAACACGCCGTACGGTCTCTCGGCGGGCATCTGGACCGACAAGGGCTCGCGCATCCTCGCCGTCGCCGACCGCCTGCGCGCCGGTGTCATCTGGGCGAACACGTTCAACCGCTTCGACCCGTCCTCACCGTTCGGCGGCTACAAGGAGTCGGGTTACGGCCGAGAGGGCGGCAGGCACGGCCTGCTCGCGTACCTGAAGGGGGCTGCGGCGTGAGCAAGCGACTGACCGTGCCGAAGACGTACAAGCTCTACATCGGCGGCAAGTTCCCGCGCAGCGAGTCCGGACGCACGTACGAGGTGATCTCGTCGAAGGGCGACTTCCTCGCGAACGCCGCGCTGGCCTCCCGCAAGGACGCCCGCGACGCCGTGACCGCCGCCCGCGGCGCCGTGAAGGGCTGGGCGGGCGCGACCGCCTACAACCGCGGCCAGGTGCTCTACCGCGTCGCCGAGATCCTCGAGGGGCGCAAGGCGCAGTTCGTCGACGAGATCGTGCAGCAGACGGGCATCTCCTCGTCGGCCGCAGCCGCCGAGGTCGACGAGGCCATCGATCGCTGGGTCTGGTACGCGGGCTGGTGCGACAAGTTCGGCCAGGTCGCCGGCAACGGCAATCCGGTCGCCGGCCCGTACTTCAACATCTCGGTGCCCGAGCCGACGGGTGTCGTCGCGGTCGTCGCCCCGCAGGACACCGCCCTCGTCGGACTGGTGTCGGCCATCGCGCCGGCGCTCGTGTCGGGCAACTCGGTCGTCGTCATCGCTTCGCAGCGCTTCCCGCTGTCGGCGATCAGCCTCGCCGAGGTGCTCGCGACGAGCGACGTGCCCGGGGGAGTCATCAACGTGCTCACCGGCTCGCCGGCCGAGATCGCCCCGTGGCTCGCGTCGCACCCCGACGTGCACGGCCTCGACCTGGTCGGCGCCGGCGATCTCGACTGGATCGACCTGCAGATCGCGGCCGCCGAGACGCTCACGCGCGTGCTGCCTCCCGAGCAGGGGCCGGATGCCGCGTCCCCGAGCCTCGAGCGGATCGCCGCGTTCACCGAGACGAAGACGGTCTGGCACACCAAGAGCCTGATCTGACCGCACTGCGGCGTCGCGCGCGTCAGGCGAGGTCGAGCTCGTCCCACCGGCCGGGCTCGGCCAATTCGCCGTAGGCGACCTCGAGTCCCGTCGCGGACACGGACGCCACGCACGCCAGCAGCGAGAGCGTCGGGAAGCCGAGCGGCCGGTTGTCGCGGATGATGGCGCGGTCGTCGGTGGGAGGCAGTTCGGCCGACCGGCGAAGGACGCCGACCCAGGCATCCCACCATCGCTCGTCCTCGCCCAGGGGCGCCGACCGGAACTCGTCGAGCCACCGTGCGATGCGCGGCGTGCGCGGGTCGTCGACGTCGTCGTGGGCGATCATGTGCGTGCCGGGCTCCAGGTCCGTCGTTCGGAGGGTCTCGCCGTCCCAGGTCAGGACGCGGGAGCGGCCGTCGCGCACCTCGACCAGGTTGAAGCCGTGCGTGGGCGGCTCGCCCTCGGGAGACGACCCGAGCACCGAGTCGAGCACGATGCCCCCGCGGGAGATCAGTTCGGACTCGGGCCGGGTGACGGCATCCGCTCTGTTCAGCAGCACGGCGAGCCGCCGAGTATCGGGATCGGCCGCGAGCCACGCCCCGCCGGCACGCGCATCGCGCACGCCGACGACGCCCTCGTTCTCCGGCCACCAGCGTCCGAGCGCGTTCCACGGCCGTTCGGGGTCCTCATCGCGGATCGCGAGCACGCGCGTCGGCTCGTCGGCCGACGCCGGGACGCGGATCACCACGGTGCACATCGGGCTCCTCCTGCCTGCGGGATGCGGGTCGTGCCAAGATCGGATGGTGTTCGTCGTCGTCGGAGTCACGGGCGGGATCGCCGCCTACAAGACGGTGCACCTCGTGCGCCTCCTGGTGAAGGAGGGTCATGAGGTGCATGTCGTTCCGACCGACGACGCCGTGCGCTTCGTCGGACTGCCGACGTGGGAGGCGATCAGCCGTCACCCCGTGACGACCTCCGTCCACGATGACGTGGCCCGCGTCCGCCACGTCGCGCTCGGTCAGTCGGCCGATCTCGTGATCGTGGCGCCCGCCACCGCGAACACCCTGGCGAAGATGGCCACCGGACTGGCGGACGATCTCCTCGGAACGACCCTACTCGCGACGACGGCACCGGTCGTCGTGGCGCCCGCGATGCACACCGAGATGTGGCGCCACCCCGCGACGGTAGCCAACATCGCCACGCTGCGCTCGCGGGGCGTAATCATGGTCGGCCCCGCCGACGGCGAGCTCACCGGAGGGGACAGCGGGCCCGGACGCATGTCCGAGCCGGAGCAGATCTTCGAGGAGGCGCTCGCGGCCGCCGGCGCTCCGGCCCGCGACCTCGAGGGCGTGCGCGCCGTCGTGACGGCGGGCGGAACCCGCGAGCCCATCGATCCCGTGCGCTTCATCGGCAACCGCTCGAGCGGCAAGCAGGGCATCGCGGTGGCCCTCGCGGCCGCGGAGCGCGGCGCCGACGTCGTGCTCATCGCGGCCCATGTCGACGACGGCGTGCTGGCCGAGGCATCCGCTCATCCCCGTGTGCAAGTCGCGCGCGCCGGCACGGCGATGGAGCTGAAAGATGCGGTGACGGATGCCGCGGCCGACGCCGACGTGATCGTCATGGCCGCAGCGGTGGCCGACTACCGGGTGGCGGAAGTGTCCGACGCGAAGCTCTCGAAGGAGTCCGCCGACGGGCCGGGCATCACGCTCCGGCTGATCGAGAACGACGACATCCTGGCCGGCCTGGTCCGCGCGAGACCGGACGGCCAGACGGTGGTCGGCTTCGCCGCCGAGACGCCCGGAGACGGCGAGACCCTCCTCGACCGTGGGCGGCGCAAGGCCGCGCGGAAGGGCGCCGATCTGCTCGCCGTGAACCACGTCGGCTGGTCGAGGGGATTCGAGGCGGACGACAACGAGGTGGTGGTGATCGATGCCGCCGGCGCGGTCGTCGCCGAGGCGCGCGGGTCGAAGCGTCAGGTCGCGGACGCGCTGTGGGATGCCGTGCGGAAAACCCGAGGCGAAACTAAGTAACGAAAAGGTAACGGCGCATGTAGAGTGGTCGCACCCACGCCGACGGAGACGTGGTGCACGACCCGGAGGACATGCCCGATGCCCTACTCCGCGGCTTCCGATCGCCCACGCGACCGGATCCACGCCCTGTTCGTCGTCTGCGTGCTCGCGATGGCGAGCCTGGTGATCGCGTTCGTCGGCGCGACTCCTGCGAGGGTCAGCGCGACCGAGTTGCTGGGTGATCCGCGCACTCCCGGCGATGCCGCGTTCATCGCGAGCCATCGCGGCGGGGGAGCGACAGCGCCCGAGAACACGCTCCCCGCGGTCGCCGCCGCGCTCGCCGGCGGATTCGGCTACGTCGAGGTCGACGTCGCGCTGACCTCCGACGGGCACCCGGTGCTGCTGCACGACGCGAGAGTCGACCGCACGACCGACGGCACCGGCCGGCTCGATTCGCTCACGCTCGCCGAGGTGCGTGCGCTCGACGCGGGGTCGTGGTTCGATCCGCAGTACGCCGGCACCCGGGTGCCGACGCTCGTGGAGTTCCTCGATCTCCTCGACGAGTCCGGCGGTCGCGCGATCATCGAGCTGAAGGGCGAGTGGGATGCCGCGGCCATGGACGCGGCGCTCGCCGAGGTCACGCGCCGGGACCTCGCCGCCCGGGTGGCGATCGCCAGCTTCGACGCCCGCAGCCTCGCTCTGTCGGCCGCCGCATCGGACGTCGTCCCGCGCCTGCTCATCCTCAAGCATCTGCCGAAGGACGTCGTGACGGCGACCCAGCAGGCCGGTGTCCGCGGGATCATCGTCGACCGCAAGGCGGTCCTCGCCCGCCCCGAGGTGGTCGACGCCCTGCACGCAGAGGGAACGCGGGTCGTCGTGTACACGCTGAACAAGGACGCGCAGTGGGATGCCGTCACGGCCCTCGGCGTCGACGGCATCGTGACGGACAAGCCGCACACGCTGTCGGAGTGGCAGAGCGCCTCGGCAGAGGAGCGCTGACCGGATCCGAGGCGACCCGGCGCGGCGGTGCGCGTTCGTATGTGGCGGAGGTCGAGTAGGGCGCGGCGCGTGCCGCCACGCGGCGGCTTGTCCCGGCGTAGGGTCGTAGGTGCACCACTCAGGACCCGGGGGAATGTCATGCCGTACGACCGTCGCCGACGGGCGAGCCGAATGCTGATCGGAGCCGTCGCGCTCATCACCGTGGCGGCATCGATCGCGGGATGCCGGCCCGAGCCGGACCCCGAACCGTCGGCCGAGCCCACCTCGAGCGCCTCTCCGACCGCGACCGCCACGGCGACCCCGACCGCTTCTGCGACGCCGACGCCCACTCCCACCGCCGACGCCTTCGCCGTGCCGGCGACGTGCGAGGAGATCTACTCGCCGGCCATGCTCGCTCAGCTCGAGGAGGAGAACCCTCCCCTCAACGACCCGGGCGTCACGATGCTGTCGACCCAGGACGTCGACCTGCTCGAGGTCCTGGACAGCGGGCTGCCCACCCTGCGCTGCTCGTGGGGCATGCCGAGCGAGTTCGGGCTGGCCACCAACGTGAGCGCCGTCGACGCCGATCAGGCGGCCTTCATCGACGAGCAGCTCCTCGCCGGCGGGTTCGACTGCCAGACCCTCGGCGAGGGGACGATCTGCTCCTTCGAGCAGAAGGGCGTCACGCTCGACGACGAGGAGTACACGAGCGGCGAGACGCACTACGTCGGAGGCGGCGGCTGGGTGTCCACCGCGTGGATCAACTACGTCCCCGACGGCTACACGGAAGACATCGTCGACACGCTCTGGGGCTGACGGCCCCGATTCCGCTAGACTGGCGAGCAGGGATTCCGCTGGGGACGCCACAGCTCGCAGAAGCGAGTGCCCGTGGCCGCCGGCGAGCACATCCCGTCCCGCGTTCGCGACGGCGCTAGCGCCGCCCGCGGGAGCACCGCAGAACTTCGGTCTCGTACCGATCATCGCCGGCATCCCCGGCACTCACGCTCAGGAGGAGCATGCCGCCCACGGCACCCGCCCAGACGTCGGCTCAGCGTCGCCGGAAGTCCTCTTCCGCCCGCCGCGACGATGAGGCGCCCATCATCCCGATCCTCGCCCGCAAGGTGCGCGAGGTCGAGGCCAAGGCCCAGCGAGGCAAGCTCGGGCCCACCAACCGCGTCAAGTTCCAGGTCATCGCGTTCCTGGTGCGTGAAGAGCGCGCCCGCGTGAAGGCGGACACCGAGGTCACCGACGCCGCCCGGTCCGAGCTGCTCAAGCGGCTCGACGGCGTGGCCACGATCCTCGCCAAGACGGCGGCACGCGACACCTCGCTCATCCAGCTGCTCGAGGTCGACCAGGCCACGTCCCCGGTCGCGCGCCGCATGCGCCGTGACTGGCTGCTCGAGTCGGGCGCCGAGCTGCCGCCCGACGAGCTCATCATCACCGATGTGGCACCCGCCTCCGCCACGGTCGTCCCCGCCGCGCTCGCCGAGCGCCAGGTCGTGCCGCCGCAGGTCGAGGCCCGCCGCGAGGCGAATCCGTTCCTGCCGCCCGACCTGACCGCGCGCGCGCCGAAAGAGACCCCGCGGCGCCGTCTGGACGGCTGGGAGCTCATGGGCCCGCTGTACAAGGCGTTCGAGACCGGCGCCGGCGGCGGAAGCGCCACGATGGAGCTGCCTCCCGTCCCCGAGTTCGACCGCCTCTCGCCGAAGAACCTCGAGGTCATGCCGCACCAGTCGCGGTTCCTCGAGGCGGTTCGCCACGGACACCGCAGCTTCCTGCTCGCCGACGAGCCGGGCCTGGGAAAGACGGCGGAGTCGGTGCTCGCAGCATCCGTCGCCGGCGCCTACCCGCTTCTCGCCGTCGTGCCCAACGTCGTCAAGATGAACTGGGCCCGCGAGGTCGAGCGCTGGACCCCGCAGCGGCGCGCGACCGTCATCCACGGTGACGGCGAGAACATCGACGCGTTCGCCGACATCTTCATCGTGAACTACGAGATCCTCGACCGGCACCTGTCGTGGCTCGGCGACCTCGGCCTCAAGGGCATGGTCGTCGACGAAGCGCACTTCATCAAGAACCTCAGCTCGCAGCGGTCGCAGAACGTGCTCGCACTCGCGTCGCGCATCCGCGAGCAGGTCCGCAACCCGCTGATGCTCGCGCTCACCGGAACCCCGCTCATCAACGACGTCGAGGACTTCGACGCGATCTGGCGATTCCTCGGCTGGACGTCCGGTGAGAAGCCCGGTCCGGAGCTGATGGAGAAGCTCGACGAGACCGGTCTGACCCCGGCCGACAAGGCCTTCTACCCCGAGGCCCGCAACGCGGTGATCTCGATGGGCATCGTGAGGCGCAAGAAGAAAGATGTCGCGGCCGACCTGCCCGACAAGCTCATCGCCGACCTCCCCGTCGAGCTCGACGACGAGTACGGCCGGTCGATCCGCCAGGCCGAGCGCGAGCTCGGCGAGCGGCTGGCCGCACGGTACCGCCGCATCATCGACGCGCGCGGCGACCGCGGACTCGCTGCCGGCGAGATCGACGCCGACATCGTGCGCCTGGTCGCCTCGAACGAGCTCGAGGAGTCGAAGGCCGCCGGCACGGGGTCTGAGAACGTGTTCACGATGGTGCGCAGGATCGGCCAGGCCAAAGCCCTGCTCGCGGCCGACTACGCCGCCCAGCTGCAGCGGTCGGTGGGCAAGGTCGTCTTCTTCGCCAAGCACATCGACGTCATGGACGCCGCCGAGGCGCACTTCGCCGCGGCCGGGCTCAAGACGGTCTCGCTGCGCGGCGACCAGACGACGACCGCTCGTCAGCAGGCGATCGACGCCTTCAACAGCGACCCCGCCGTCGGCATCGCCGTGTGCTCCCTCACCGCGGCCGGCGTGGGCGTCAACATGCAGGCGTCGTCGAACGTCGTGCTGGCCGAGCTGTCCTGGACCGCCGCCGAGCAGACCCAGGCGATCGACCGCGTGCACCGCATCGGGCAGGACGAGCCGGTGACGGCGTGGCGCATCATCGCCGCGCACACGATCGACACGAAGATCGCCGAGCTCATCGACTCGAAGCAGGGTCTCGCCGCCCGCGCGCTCGACGGCGAGGCCGTCGACCCGCAGTCGAGCGACTCCGTGCAGCTGTCGGCGCTCATGCACCTGACGCGCCAGGCGCTCGGCGCGGACTGACGTTCGGTCAAGGATTCGGCGCCCGTCCCGCTTCGCGGGGCGGGCGCCTTTCGTTCGCGGCCGTGAATGGTGGGTGGGATCCCGCGGCCGTCTGAGCCCGCCGTGTGGCAGGCCGCGGCATCCGGCACTAATCTCGGGGGAGGCAGCGTCGCCGACCCTCTTCACCCGACAGCGAGGACCACAGCTATGAAGATCGGCATCCTGACCAGCGGAGGCGACTGCCCCGGACTCAACGCGGTCATCCGCGGCGTCGTGCTCAAGGGCACGACGACGTACGACCTCGAGTTCGTCGGCATCCGCGACGGCTGGCGAGGTGTCGTCGACGGCGACTTCTTCCCGCTGACGCGTCACGAGGTGAAGGGACTGTCGAAGGTCGGCGGCACGATCCTCGGCACCTCGCGCACGAACCCGTACGAAGGGCCGCGCGGCGGGGCGGAGACCATCGCCAAGACGATGTACGGCCACCGCATCGACGGCATCATCGCGATCGGCGGCGAGGGAACGCTGGCTGCAGCCAACCGCCTCGCGAACGACGGCATCAACGTGCTCGGCGTGCCGAAGACCATCGACAACGACCTGCGCGCGACGGACTACTCCTTCGGCTTCGACACGGCCGTCAACATCGCGACTGAGGCGATGGACCGTCTGCGCACCACCGGCGACTCGCACCAGCGCTGCATGGTCGCCGAGGTCATGGGCCGCCACGTCGGCTGGATCGCCCTGCACGCGGGCATCGCCGCCGGAGCCCACGCGATCTGCATCCCCGAGATGCCGATGTCGATCGATGAGATCGCCGCCCTCGTGTCGCGCGCCCACGACCGCGGCCGCGCGCCGCTGATCGTCGTGTCGGAGGGCTTCACCCTCAAGGGCATGGACGAGGCCTACAGCGACAAGGGCCTCGACGCCTTCAATCGTCCGCGGCTCGGCGGGATCAGCGAGGTCATCGCGCCCGAGATCGAGCGCATCACCGGCATCGAGACCCGCTCGACCGTGCTCGGCCACATCCAGCGCGGCGGCTCGCCCTCAGGCTTCGACCGTGTCCTCGCCACGCGGCTCGGCCTTCACGCGGCCGACGCCGTCGTCGACGGGGCGTGGGGCCAGATGGTCGCGATGCGCGGCACCGACATCGTGCGCGTGCCGTTCGCCGAGGCCCTCGGCGAGCTCAACACCGTCCCGCTGTACCGCTACGAAGAGGCCGCTGCGCTGTTCGGCTGATCCTCGGGCCCGCTCGCTCCCGCACGGATCTCAGGTCCGAGGCATCCGCCACCTCCCGTGTCTCAGTACATGGGGCTCCGCGGCGCCGCAGCTGCAGTACGTGTGACAGCATTTCCGCCTGTGTCCCAGAAGGTGCGGGTTCGTGCGCCGAAGGCCGCGGTTTGTGTGACATACGCGCCGCCTCACTCAGGGCTGACCCGGCCGCCATCCCGCGCTGACGAGGGCGTCGGCTACCCGGCGTACAGCGACCGCCGAGTCGGGGCGAAGGTGGTGGCTCAAGATGCGCACGAGTTCCCATCCCTGTGCACGGATTTCGTCCCACCGGTCGGAGTCCCGCCTGAATTGGGCCTCGTCGAACGCGTGGGTCCGCCCATCGTGCTCGACACCGACCCGGTAGCGCGGGTAGGAGAGGTCAAGCCGCGCCACGAAGCGGCCGTTGTCCGTGCACAGGCTCCAGTTCAGCAAGGGTTCGGGGAGCCCGGCGCGAATGATCGCAAGCCGAAGGGCCGTCTCTTCGGCGGTCTCCGCACCGGGTCTGATGTCCTCGATCGCCCGTGCGAGCCGCCCGCCGGAGACGTCCCCGGCTTCGGCGACCTCGCGGCGCAGATCGTCGACGGTGAGAAGGCGATTCCGCGGATGTACGAGGAAGTCTCCGGCGGCGACCAGGTCATCGTGGGCCCACAGCGTCGCCGCCTGCCGCCACAAGCGGGCCGGATGCTCGACGGGGAGCCGATCTGCGAGTCTGAGACTCGACTCGCGTGCCTGCAGCCGGTGGCCGACCGTGCCCGCCCGACGAGGCTGCGCTGCGGGACGCCGCGCGGACACATGGACCGCCCGCTCCGACGCGGTGGTGAAGGGCAGGGGCGCACCAAGAAGCGCGAGCCCCGTCTCGTGGCTGAAGAACTGATCGGGCGTCAGCGCCGGGGCGAAGCGCCGGGCCCTGGCGAGAAGATCGTCGCGGATGCGGTTGAGTCGCTGCGTGTGCGTCTCGTCGTCGGGGGTCGCGACAGCCGGAGTCCGCGTGGTGCGGACGCCGCGCGTCGGCTTCTCGAGGTCGCTCGCTCGCAGCCGCGAGGGGGACAGGCCGTGGTTCCGGGCCTCGGCGACGCTGAAGGGCCGGTTGGTCAACGGTTCGGGGAGCGGTCGTGCGCGCGCCATGCCCCCAAGTGAGTCCGACGGCCGGCGCCTGCACACCCGCGCTCCCCAATTGTGGGAGCTGCCGCGCTCGCCGGCTCACGGTGGAGGAGCCGAGTGTGTCGCAGAACTCGCGCCCTCACGTGCCAGAGCCCGCCCGTTCTGTGACATGTCGGTCGGGTGGGTCGCATGACCTGCGGGGCGAACGGCGAACGAGGCCACAGGAAGTGCGACGGAGGGAAGGGCGAGCGGATGCCGCGGCATCCGCTCGCCCGAAAAACCTCAGGCGTCTGCGACGCCGAGCACATCCAGGAGCCAGGCGAGCTCGAACGCGCGCTCGCGCCAGGCGTTGTAGCGTCCGGAGACGCCGCCGTGGCCGGCGACCATCTCGCACTTGAGGAGCGCGTCGGCACCCACCTCGCGCAGGCGCGCGACCCACTTCGCCGGCTCGACGTACAGCACGCGCGTGTCGTTCAGCGATGTGACGGCGAGGATCTTCGGGTACGAGGCATCCGTCCGCACGTTCTCGTACGGCGAGTACGACTTCATGTAGGCGTACACGTCGGGGTTGTGCAGCGGGTCGCCCCACTCATCCCATTCGATCACCGTCAGCGGCAGCGACGGGTCGAGGATCGTGGTGAGCGCGTCGACGAAGGGGACGTCGGCGAGGATCCCGGCGAACAGCTCGGGCGCGAGGTTGGCGACCGCGCCCATCAGCAGACCGCCCGCCGAGCCGCCCTCGGCGACGAGCTGCGTGGGCGTGGTGTAGCCGTTGTCGATCAGGTAGCGGGCGCAGTCCACGAAGTCCGTGAACGTGTTGCGCTTGCTGAGGAGCTTGCCGTCCTCGTACCACTGGCGTCCCATCTCGCCCCCGCCGCGCACGTGGGCGACGGCGAAGATCACGCCGCGGTCGAGCTCGGAGAGCCGCGGCACCGACAGGCCGGGCTCGATCGAGTGCTCGTACGAGCCGTAGCCGTAGAGGTGCATCGGTCGCGGCGCGGCACCGGCCTCGCCGAACGCGCGCTTCCACACGAGCGACACCGGGATCTGCGTGCCGTCCTGCGACGTCGCCCACACCCGGGCCTGGGCGTAGTGGTCGGGGTCGTAGCCGCCGAGCACGGGCTGACGCTTGCGCAGCAGCCGCTCGCCCGTCGCCACGTCGTAGTCGAAGACCGTGCCGGGCGTGACGAACGAGCCGTAGCCGAGCCGCAGCAGCGGCGGCGCCCACTCCGGGTTGCCGGCCGTGCCGACCGCGTAGAGCGGCTCGTCGAACTCGATCTCGCTGACGGCTCCGCTCGCGTAGTCGAGCATCCCCAGCCGGGGGAGTCCACCGCGGCGGTAGCCGACCACGCCCCAGTCGCGGAACGTCGAGACGCCCAGCAGCCGGTGGCCCGGCTGGTGGGGGATCACCACCGTGCGCTCACCGGTGGGAGCGGATGCCGCGACCCGCACCAGCTCGAAGTCCAGGGCGTCGTCGTTGTGGAGGATGAACAGCACGTCCTCGCCGCCGATCACGGCGTGCGCGCTCTCGTACTCGACCCCCTCGGTGCGCGGCCACACCACACGCGGCTCACCGCGCAGGTCGTCGGCGTCGATCAGCCACTCCTCGGATGTGATGGACGAGCCGATCTCGATCATCAGGTAGCGCTCGCTGCGGGTGAAGCCGGCGCCGATCCAATAGCGCTCGTCGGGCTCGTGGAAGAGCTTCACGTCACTGTCGACCGGCGTGCCCAGCTCGTGCAGCCACACCGTGTCGGGACGCCACGCGTCGTCGACCGTGGAGTACACGATGAAACGGCCGTCGGGCGAGAACGTCGCACCGGCGAACGTGCCGGGGATCTCGTCGGCGAGCTGCTCGCCCGTCGTCAGGTCGCGCACGCGCACCGTGTAGCGCTCGTCGCCGGCGACGTCGACGCCGTAGAGCATGAGGTTGCCGTCGTTGGAGATCTCGAAGCTCCCGAGTGAGAAGAACTCGTGTCCTTCGGCCTCGACGTTGCTGTCGAGGAGCACCTGCTCGCCGGGGACCTCGGTGTCGGGGGAGAGCTCGGGGGGCGTCCAGTCGTCGGGGGAGGCGAGCGGTGCACGGCACTGGATGCCGTACTGGCTCCCCTCGACGGTGCGCCCGTAGTACCACCACTGGCCGCGCCGCGTCGGCACGGAGAGGTCGGTCTCGAGGGTGCGGCTCTTGATCTCGTCGAAGATGCGCTCGCGCAACCCGCCGAGGTGCGCGGTCCGGGCCTCGGTATAGGCGTTCTCGGCCTCGAGATGCGCCACCACGGCGGCATCCTCCTTGGCCCGGAACCACTCGTAGCGGTCTTCGACGTCGTCGCCGTGATGGCTGCGTACGACGGGGCGAGGGTCGGCGATGGGGGCGGATGCTGCGGCAGAGGTGTCGTGGACGGTCACGGGATCAACGCTAACCCCCGCCGGCGGGCCGCGTATCGGCGAGAAGCAACGGCCGTCAAGTTGACCGGAGGCGAGGGCGGTGTAAGGATTCTTCTGGCCGGTTGCCGGTACCTGAACCCACGGTGAACTGTTCGTTCGTCACGCCGATCTCGTCGGCACTCCTCTCCACACCCCTCTTCGGAAAGCGAACGGTGGAAGCCGCAACCCTCATCATCGTGCTGGTCATCGCACTGGCGCTCTTCTTCGACTTCACCAACGGGTTCCACGACACCGCGAACGCGATGGCCACGCCGATCGCGACGGGCGCGCTGAAGCCCAAGACCGCCGTGCTGCTCGCGGCTGTGCTCAACCTCGTGGGCGCCTTCCTGTCGACCGAGGTGGCGCAGACCATCTCGGGCGGCATGATCAACGAAGCCGAGATCTCGGCGACGATCTTCCCCGAGATCATCTTCGCCGGACTCATCGGCGCGATCACATGGAACATGCTGACCTGGCTGCTGGGACTTCCCTCGTCGTCGTCGCACGCCCTGTTCGGCGGTCTGATCGGAGCGACCATCGTCGGCGTCGGCGTCGTGGCCATCAACTTCGGCGTCGTGATGTCGAAGGTCATCCTGCCGGCGTTCATCGCGCCGCTCACCGCAGGCATCATCGCGTTCACCGCGACCAAGCTCGCGTACGCGATCACCCGGCGCTACGACAGCAAGCCCGACGGCCGCGACGGCTTCCGCGTCGGCCAGATCTTCACGTCCTCGCTCGTCGCGCTGGCGCACGGCACGAACGACGCCCAGAAGACGATGGGCATCATCACCCTTCTGCTCATCACCTCCGGACTGCAGTCGGCGTCGAACCCGGAGCCGCAGACATGGGTCATCTTTGCCTGTGCGATCACGATCGCCCTCGGCACCTACATGGGCGGCTGGCGCATCATCCGGACGCTCGGCAAGGGGCTGACCGAGGTCAAGCCGGCCCAGGGATTCGCTGCCGAGAGCTCCACCGCCGCGACGATCCTCGCCTCCAGCGCGCTGGGCTTCGCGCTGTCGACCACGCAGGTCGCCTCGGGCTCGGTCATCGGCTCCGGTCTCGGCCGGCGCGGCTCGCAGGTGCGCTGGCGCACCGCCGGCCGGATCATGGTCGGCTGGGTCCTCACGCTCCCCGCGGCGGGCGCCGTCGGCGCGCTGGCCGCGCTCCTCGTCGTGTGGCTGCCGGTGTGGGGCGTCGTCATCGACGCGGTGGTCGCGGTCGCGATCATCCTGCTCATCTTCATCCGCTCGCGGCGCGACGAGGTCAACGCCGGCAACGCCATGAGCGAGGTCGCCGACTCCGGCAAGGCGGTCAAGGTGAAGCGCAACCCGCCGCCCACGCGCCGTCAGCGGAGGATCGCGCGGGAAGAGGCGCGCGTAGCCGCGGCCAGGGATGCAGCCGCCAAGAAGGCCGCGAGGAAGGCCAAGGCGGCCGAGCGATCCGAGCGCGGACCGAAGGGAGGGGGCCCCGCATGACCATCGACTGGATCGCATTCGTCGAGGTGTTCGTCGCGGCCTTCCTCGCCGCGACGATCGTCGTGAGCTCCTACGCCCTCGGACTGCGCCTGCTCGTCCGCGCGGGCCGTGCGCCGGTCGTGGCGCCGGCGGAGTTCACCGACGCCATCACGGTCATCACCGAGAAGGAAGCGCGTCGCGCCGAGAAGGCGGCGGCGAAAGCGGCCAGGAAGAGCCCGCTCACGGACGGCCAGAAGCGCGTCGCCCTCGTCGGCGCCTACCTGTCGTTCGCCGTCGCCGGTGCCGCCGTGCTCGGCGGTCTGCTGCTGATCCTCTTCAACCACTGAGGTCACGTCGCCGGCGAGCCCTAGGCTTGGCCGCATGCCTGCCGCACCCGTCCAGTTCGGCCAGTATCCGCCCGCGCGGCGGACGCTCCTGCACATCAGCGACACGCACCTGCTCGCCGGAGGCCGCCCGCTCTCCGATCAGTTCGACACCGGGCTGAATCTCGCGCGCACGCTCGAAGCGGCCGAGGCCACCGGCATCCGGCCCGATGCCATCGTCTTCACCGGCGACCTGACCGACCTGGGCGAGTCCGAGGCGTACGCGGCGCTGAGGGCGGCCGTCGAGCCCTGGGCCGAGCGCCTGGGCGCGCCGGTGGTGTGGGTGGCGGGCAACCATGACGAGCGGCCCGCGCTGCGACGCACGCTGCTCGACCTCGAGCCCACCGAAGAGCCGGTGACCGGCGTGTGGGACCTCGACGGATTGCGCCTCATCGCGCTGGACTCGACCGTGCCCGGGTGGCATCACGGCGACCTCGACGACGCCCAGCTCACCTGGCTGCGCGAGATGCTCGCGACGCCCGCGCCGCTCGGCACGATCCTCGCGCTCCACCACCCGCCGCTTCCGTCGCACGTGCCGCTGTTCGACATCCTCGAGCTGCGCGACCAAGGGCGCCTCGCCGAGGTGATCGCCGGCACCGACGTGCGGGCGATCCTGGCGGGCCACCTGCACTATTCCACCAGCGGCACGTTCGCCGGCGTCCCCGTGAGCGTCGCCGCGGCCACGTGCTACACGATGAACCTCGCGCGGCCCGCCGTCGACGTGAACGGCATGGACGCGGGCCAGTCCTTCCATCTCGTCCACGTGTACGACGACACGATCACGCACGCGGTCGTCCCCGTGGTCGAGGCGCCGACCGGCGACTACTTCTCGGCGGAGTGGGTGGAGCGGATGTCGCGACTCACCCCCGAGGAGCGGCTCGAGGGATTCTCGCGCAAGCCCTCCTGAGCCGGGCGCGATAGACGCGATGTACACCACTCGGCGTCCGATGTACCCCGGGTACACGCACGCCGCATATGCGTCGAGCGTAGGGTGAAGGCATCCCTTTCACAGCCGTGACCAACCCACAAGGACTCACACCCATGGCATTGGACGCAATGACGCGCACCCGCACCGAGACCGACTCCCTCGGATCCCTCGAGATCCCCGCCGACGCCTACTGGGGAATCCACACGGCCCGCGCGCTGGACAACTTCCCGATCTCGAAGCGGCCGATCTCGGTCTACCGCGACCTCGTCAAGGCGCTCGCGATGGTGAAGCAGGCGTCCGCCCGGGCCAACCGCGACATCGGCGTGCTCGCGCCCGAGAAGGCCGACCTCATCGACCGCGCGGCACAGCTCGTGATCGACGGTCAGTACCACGACCAGTTCGTGGTCGGCGTCATCCAGGGCGGCGCGGGCACCTCGACGAACATGAACGCGAACGAGGTCATCACCAACATCGCGCTCGAGCTCGCCGGCCGTGAGAAGGGCGACTACGCCTTCCTCTCGCCGATCGACGACACCAATCGCAGCCAGTCCACGAACGACGTCTACCCGACGGCGATCAAGGTCGGTCTCGGCCTCGACCTGCTGACGCTGCTGGAAGAGCTCGACCTGCTGCGCCGGGCGTTCCTCGACAAGGCCGTCGAGTTCCACGACGTGCTCAAGGTGGGGCGCACCCAGCTGCAGGATGCCGTGCCGATGACCCTCGGCCAGGAGTTCCACGGGTTCGCGACCACGCTCGGCGAGGACTACAGCCGTCTCAAGGAGAACGCGTACCTGCTCTACGAGATCAACATGGGCGCCACGGCCATCGGCACGGGCATCACGACGCACCCCGACTACGGCAACTCCGTGCTGGCGCATCTGCGCGACATCAGCGGGCTCGACCTCGACCTCGCGACCGACCTCGTCGAGTCCACGAGCGACACCGGCGCGTTCATGTCGTTCTCGTCGTCACTGAAGCGAAACGCGATCAAGCTCTCGAAGATCTGCAACGACCTGCGCCTGCTTTCGTCGGGCCCGCAGGCCGGGTTCGGCGAGATCAACCTGCCGGCACGCCAGGCGGGCTCGAGCATCATGCCGGGCAAGGTCAACCCGGTCATTCCCGAGGTCGTCAACCAGATCGCCTTCGCCGTGGCCGGCGCCGACCTCACGGTCACGATGGCCGTCGAGGGCGGTCAGCTGCAGCTCAACGCGTTCGAGCCGGTCATCGCCCACTCGATCTTCCAGTCGATCACCTGGATGCGCCGTGGCATGCACACGCTGCGCGTGAACTGCGTCGAAGGCATCACCGCCAACCGTGAGCGTCTCGGGGCGATGGTCGGAGCATCCGTCGGCGTCATCACCGCGCTGACGCCCTTCATCGGGTACGCGGCCGCCGCCGCGCTCGCCAAGACGGCGCTCCTGACGGGCCGCAACGTGGCCGACCTGGTCGTCGAGGCCGGGTTGATGTCGAGGGAAGAGGTCTCGAAGCAGCTGTCGCCCGCGCGGCTCTCCGGCCTCGAGACGATCACTGCGGCGATCCCGATCGTCGACAAGACCGAGATGATCGTCGACGACCCGCAGATCTGACCCCGCCACGCGCAACCGCGCGCGGCCGTGCGATCGGCCGACCGCGCGGCCGATTGCCCGGAGGGGTGCCGCCCGGTACGGTCATCCCGAGCCCCCACGAGAGGAATGACATGACCGATCCGCAGAGCCCCGCACCGGGCGACGGCAGCGTGCCCCCGCCGCCCCCGGGCTACCCCACCACTCCTCCGGCTGCGCCGTCGTACGGACAGCCGCCGTCGTACGGTCAGCAGCCGCCGTCCTACGGACAGCAGCCGCAGTACGCGCCCGCACCGTCGGCGCCGTACGGTGCGCCCGCCTCCCCAGCGATCCCGGGTCGCACCATGGGGATCGTCGCGTTCATCCTGTCGTTCTTCGTGCAGCTGATCGCCCTCATCCTCGGCATCGTCGCTCTCGTTCAGAGCAAGAAGGCGGGTCACAAGAACGGCTGGGCGCTGGCCGCCATCATCATCAGCGCGGTGCTGATGGTGATCGGCGTGATCCTCTTCTTCGCCGTCATCATCCCGCTGCTGACGTTCACGTCGGAAGCGGTGCAGGCATGCCAGGCGGTCGGGTTCGAGGGCACCGTGGAGGTGCGCGGCCTCCCGGTCGACTGCTCCAACATCAACCGGTAAGCCCGGCTCACGACGAATCCCCCTCTCGCTCGCGGGAGGGGGCTTCGTCATGCAGCGGCGGTCAGCCGAGGATGCGGCAGTGCGTCGTGAGCTCGCCGATGCCGTCGATGCCCACCGTGACCGTCGACCGGTCGCGGAGGAACACCTGCGGGTCGCGCGAATAGCCCGCGCCGCCCGGCGAGCCGGTGGAGATCAGGGTGCCGGGCAGGAGCGTGACCGACGAGGACAGGTGCGAGATGAGGGTCGCGACCGTGCGCACCATCTGGCCCGTCGAGGCGTCCTGCATCGTCCGGCCGTCGAGCACCGTCCAGATGTGGAGGTCCTGCGGGTCGGGGACCTCGTCGGCCGTCACGACGAAGGGGCCGGTGGGCGTGAAGCCGTCGAACGACTTGCACCGCGACCACTGCGCCTCGGAGTACTGGATGTCGCGCGCGGTGATGTCGTTGACGACGGTGTAGCCCCACACGTGATCGAGCGCGTCGTCGGGGGAGACGTTCTTCGCCGGCGTGCCGATGATGACGCCCAGCTCGGCCTCGTAGTCGATCGACTCGCTCAGCGATCTCGGCCAGGTGGTGGTGGCGTCGTGACCGGTCAAGGAATTCGGCCAGAGCACGAACACGGTCGGATTGGAATCGGTCTTGAGCCCCAGCTCGCTCGAATGCGCGGCGTAATTGAGGCCGATGGCGAGGATCACCGGGGGAGTGAGCAGCGCCGACGCGTAGCGCTGATCGACGAGCGGATGCCTCGTGCCCCCGCCGGCCGCGTCCCGCACCTGTTCGAGCATCGCGTCGCCACCGGCGATCAGCTCCTCGAGGTAGCGCGGCGCGCCGTGGAAGAGCTCCTCGACGAGCACGGCGTCCTCACCGTCCACGAGCACGAGCCGGGGGTCGTCCGACCCAGGCGGGAACACATGGGCGAAACGCATTCCTCCAACTTACCGGCCCCGGCGGCGCGGCTCTCGGAAGCGGTCTGCGCCTCTAGGCTGTGCGCATGACGTACGACGACGGAGCTGCGCGCCGCCGACCTGGATTGACCCCGCCCGAGTTCCCGTCGGCCCTCGCCCAGCCCCGCCACGCGGCGCCCGCGCTGATCCCGGCGGCGACGAGCTCGCCGGCCGCCCTGCCGGTGGCTCCCCGGCGCGGCCGCTCGGCGCCCGTCTGGATCGGCGGCGTGCTGGTCCTGGTCCTCGTCGCGCTGGTGGGATACTTCCTCAGCGCGCTGGGGCCTGCGGCATCCCTCATCGGAATGATCCTCGCCCTCATCCCCCTCGCCGGTGTTCTGGTGGCCGTGCGGATCGTGGATCGGTGGGAGCCCGAGCCGACCGGCCTCGTCGTCTTCGCCGTCGCGTGGGGAGCGATCGCGGCGGTGGGCATCGCCCTCGGCGTCGACCTGGTGCTGTCCATGGTGCTCGGGCCCGCGTCGACGCCGGCGGGCCAGGCGCTCTCGGCCATCGTGCAGGCGCCGATCGTCGAGGAGTTCGGCAAGGGCCTCGGCGTGTACCTCATCTTCGTGACGGCACGGCGCGTGTTCGACGGCCCCGTCGACGGGATCGTCTACGGCGCGCTCATCGGGGCGGGGTTCGCTTTCACGGAGAACATCCAGTACTTCGCGGTGAGCTTCATCGAGGGCGGCGCCGCCGACACGACCGTGACGTTCTTCATGCGAGGAATCCTCTCGCCCTTCGCGCACGTGATGTTCACCAGCGTCACCGGGTTCGCGCTGGGGCTCGCCGCCCGGCGCTGCGCCGACGCGCGACAGGCCGTCGGGCCCTGGATCGTGGGGATGATCGGCGCGACCGTCCTCCACGCGCTGTGGAACGGGTCGGCCGTGCTCGGGGACTTCTGGGCGCTCTACCTCACGGTGCAGGTGCCGCTCTTCGTCGGCTTCATCCTGGGGATCATCGCCCTGCGTCGCGAGGAGTCGCGCCTGACCCGTCGACGCCTGGGCGAGTACGCGGATGCGGGGTGGTTCACCGTCCAGGAGGCCGACATGCTCGCGACGCGCGCTGGGCGCAAAGCCGGCCTGGCATGGGCGGCGAGCCTGCGCGGCGATCGCACGGCTCTCATGAAGGGATTCATCGGAGAGGCCACGGCGCTCGCCGCGGCACGCCAGCGCGCCATCAGCGGTCGCGACCCCCAGGCCGCCCAAGACGAGCGGATGCTCCTGCAGCGGGCGACGGCCGCTCGCGCGGCTCTGTTCGCGCCGTAGGGCGGGCGAGCCCCGCGGGGTCTTGACATGCCGACGGCGCCCCCGGCATCCTGGGGACAGACCAACTCAGCGCTCGGTAGTCACGCAGGCATCGCCGCGGCACCGAGCGCTGAGTCTTGTTCCGGGTGCCGCCGTCGGCCGCTCGCGTTGACCCGGGCGACGGCCTCCGGTTGGATGGAGCAATGACTGACGACCGCACCAAGCCCGAGTTCGACGCCCCCGAGGGCCCCGCCCCCACCGAGCTGGTCATCCGCGACATCATCGTGGGCGACGGGGCCGAGGCCAAGCCCGGCGACACCGTCACCGTCCACTACGCCGGTGTCGAGTACGAGACCGGCGAGGAGTTCGACTCGTCGTGGAACCGCGGCGAGAGCATCCAGTTCCCGCTCCGCGGCCTCATCCAGGGCTGGCAGGACGGCATCCCGGGCATGAAGGCCGGCGGACGCCGCGAGCTCGTGATCCCGCCGCACCTGGCCTACGGTCCGGCCGGCGGCCACTTCCTCGGCGGCAAGACCCTCGTGTTCATCATCGACCTCATCTCGGTCGGCTGAGCCGCTCGAATACACACGAGAGGGGCGGATGCTGCGGCATCCGCCCCTCTCGTTTCCATTCATGGGAATATATCCTGCCCGCCGTGGCGTTACATCTCGTATGCCCGTCGCAGACCGCGACCCATCGAGACGAAGGATCACCATGACCGACACCGCCACGACCATCGACATCCCCGGCTACAAGACCGGCACCTGGGTGCTGGACCCCGCGCACAGCGAGGTCACGTTCAGCGTGCGCCACATGATGATCTCGAAGGTGCGCGGCACGTTCGGCATGAAGAGCGCCACGCTCGTGGCGCCGGAGAACCCGCTCGACGCGAAGGTCGAGGCGAGCGTCGACGTGACGTCGGTCGACACCAAGGACGAGGGGCGCGACAACCACCTGCGCTCGGCTGACTTCTTCGACGTGGAGAACCACCCGACCATGGAGTTCCGGTCGACCGGGGCTCGCGTCGAGAACGGCGACTTCCTCGTCGACGGCGACCTGACGATCCGCGGCATCACCAAGCCGGTGACGTTCGACTTCGAGTTCGGCGGCTTCGGCGTCGATCCGTGGGGCAACTACAAGGCCGGCGCCACCGCGAAGGCCGTCGTCAACCGCGAGGAGTTCGGCCTCACCTGGAACGCCGCGCTCGAGACCGGCGGCGTGCTCGTCGGCAAGGACATCACGATCACCCTCGACCTGCAGGGCGCGCTCCAGCAGGACTGACCCTGCGCCGGCGGTGAAGCCGGCGGATCAGCGCGATGAAGGAGGGGCGGATGCTGCGGCATCCGCCCCTTCGTCGTTTCGGCGCCTGCGTCGCAGCCGTAGGCGATTCTGGGCGAGGAGGATGCCGAGGAAGACGACGAGCGCCCCGACCGGCTCGTTCCAGCTGAGACGCTCACCGAGGATGATCGCGCCGAGCACGACGCCCACGAGCGGGGTGATGTAGGTCACGGTCGAGGCGCGGGTGGGTCCCCAGGCGCGGACCGTGTTCTGGTTCCAGATGTAGGCGACGCCCGTGCCGAGGCAGCCCAGCAGGATCACGCTCACGACGATCCACGGGTCGAGCTGGACGGGCGTGAGCACGAGGACCGGAGTCAGCACCAGCATGATCGCCGCCGCGATGCCGATGTTGAGGAACGAGAACATGAGGGCGCTCATGCCCGTGCTCGAGACGAACCTGCGCATGTACGCCAGGCTGAAGCCGTAGCAGGCGGTGGCTCCGAGGATGGCGAGCTGGGCGACGAGGCTCTGCGACAGGTCAAGGCCCTGCCACGGGCCGATGATGACGACGACGCCCAGGATGCCGAGGGCGATGCCCGCCATCTGGAGTCGCTTCAGCTTCTCCACGCGGAAGAGCAGGCCCGCCATGATCGCGGTCATGATCGGCGTCGTCGCGTTGTAGATGCTCGCGAGGCCGGACGTGACGTGCTGCTGTGCCCACGAGAACAGGAGGAACGGGACGACGCAGAACGAGACCGCCAGAACGGTCATGTGCCCCCAGATCTTCAGCTGCCGGGGGAGCGCCTCGCGGCGGAGCAGCACGAACAGGCCGAGCGCGAGTGCGCCGAGGACGAGGCGCGACCACGCGACCTGCGCGGGCGAGATGCCGCCGAGGGCGATCTTCATGAACAGGAAGCTCGAGCCCCACACGACGCCGGCGAGCGTGAACTGGACGGCGATCGACAACTGTGACGTGCCGGCGGCAGGGGCGTCCGCAGGAGCGGTCGCGGTGGAGAGGGAGGCGGTGGGCACGGCGTGACTCTACGCCCGGCATCCGACCCCGGAGAGGGGACGGGAGCGCGACGTCCGAAATCCGCCGATGAGCGGCGGTCCGGCTACGGTTGCGGCTGCTCGGCGTCGTACGCGCGGAACCTCGGGCTGAGCCGCACGAAGAAGGCGACGAGGCCGATGATGACGAATCCGCCCAGGAGCGGGGGGAACCACAGTGCGGTCACGGTGGCCAGGGTGCCGGCGTAGAGGGCGCCGAGGCGCGGTCCGCCGGCGACGACCACGATGAAGATGCCCTGGAGTCGTCCGCGGATCGCGTCGGGCACGGCGGCCTGGACCATGGTGTTGCGGAAGATCGAGCTGACGTTGTCGGCGGCACCGGCGACGGCGAGCGTCGCGCAGGCGGCGACGATGAGGACGAGATTGGGGGATGCCTCGTCCACCGTCGCGGGCGCGAACCAGCCGAGGGCCGCGGCGCCGAGCACCATGCCGAGAGCGGCGATCGCACCGCCGTACACGAGGATCGCTCGCTCGATGCCCAGTCCGTGGTGCCGCACCCGGCCGACGGGTCCGGAGAACAGGCTCGAGAGGAACGCGCCGGCCGCGATCGAGGCGGTCAGGATGCCGGTCGTGATCGGCCCGCCGCCGAGGAGCACCGCCCCGATGGCAGGGAAGAGCGCGAGCGGCTGACCGAAGGTCATGGCGACGATGTCGAGCAGGAACTGCAGCCGGATGTTGGCGGCGCGCTTGAGGAACCGGGCGCCGTCCTTCAGCGACTCGAGGCCGGGGCGCACCACCTCGCCCTCGGGCAGGAGCCGGGGGAGGGTCCACAGTCCCAGGAACAGCGACAGCATGAGCACCACGTCGAGCGTGTAGGTCCATGCGTACCCGACGAGGGCGACCATGACGCCCGCGAGGGCGGGCCCCGCCATCACCATGATCCCGACCGTGATGCCCCCGAGAGCGGATGCCGCGGGCAGCAGCTCGCGGGGCAGGAGCCGTGGGACGATCGCCTGCCGCGTCGCCATGACGATGGAGTTCGCTGACGAGTTGACGATGCTGAGGACGTACAGCCACCACACGGTCTCGAGCTGCTCCCAGGCGAGGACCGCCAGCAGGACCGTCGATGCGAACGTCACGGTCGCGGCGATGAGCGCGACCCTCCTGCGGTCGAAGGCGTCGGCGAGCATGCCGCCGTACAGACCCGCGAAGACCATCGGCACGAGCCCCGCCACCGCGATCATGGCGACCGCGAAGGTGGACCCGGTCAGCTCGTACATGTGGAGCATGATCGCCACGATGGTCAGCTGGCCGCCGAGGCCGGCGAGCGTCGAGCCGATCCACATGCGCGCGAACGCCGGACTCGCCGTGAAGGGCCGCAGATCGATGAAGTGGTCGCGGCGCAGGCGGGGCATCCTTCGAGGCTAACCCGGCCGACGCTCAGCGACGCACGCCGGTTCGCTTCCGGGTCCGCGGGGCTGGTAGACTCTTGAGGTTGCCGTTTGATCGGCCGCGGATAAAGAGAGCTCGCGCATCAGGCGTCGAGCGCCGCGCAATGACCAGAAAGGGGATCCCATCTATGCCACTCGAATCAGACGCCAAGAAGGCGATCATCGAAGAGTACGCGACGCACCCCGGTGACACCGGATCCCCCGAGGTGCAGGTCGCGATGCTGACGCAGCGCATCAAGGACCTCACCGAGCACCTCAAGGAGCACAAGCACGACCACCACTCACGTCGTGGTCTGTTCTTGATGGTGGGTCAGCGCCGTCGTCTGCTCGGCTACCTCCAGGACATCGACATCGCGCGCTACCGCTCGCTGATCGAGCGTCTCGGACTTCGCCGCTAAGGCACCGCGAACCCAGCGTTCAATCGCGCAGAGAACTTCTTGAGAAGGCCGTCCCAGGTGTGGGGCGGCCTTCTCCTTTGCGTCGGCGGCAGCCGCTAGGTCGTGGCGCCGGCCCGCGCTGCCAGGAGGTCGGCGTGGTGGATCTGGGCGACATCGGGGTGCGCGCGCAGGCGCGACTTCAGCGCGTTCTCGCCGTAGAGGGCGTGGATCGGGTTCGACGGGTCCTGGGTCACGCCGCGAGCCTCCGCCGCCAGCTCCGCCGGAAGGTCGATGAGCGGAAGGCGCTTGTCGAGGGCGGGGTTGAAGAAGAACGGCACCGAGATGCGGTCGTCGGGGTACCGGGGCGAGATGACCCGGTGGTTCGTGGCCACCAGGTAGCCCTGGGTCGCGTACTCGAGCAGTTCGCCGATGTTGACCACGAACGCGCCGGGAACGGGCGGAGCATCCACCCACTCGCCGTCGCGCTGCACCTGCAGACCACCCTTGCCCGGCTCCACCCACAGCAGGGTGAGGACGCCCGAGTCCTTGTGCGCGCCGACGCCTTGCTGGGGCTGGGGGTCCTCCTTGCCCGGGTAGCGCACGATCTTGATGAGCGTGGACGGCTCGCCGAAGTGCTCGTCGAAGTAGTTCTCGGGGGCGCCGAGTGACAGTGCCCACGCGCGCAGCAGCTTGCGCGCGACGCCGGACAGGTGGTCGTGCCACTCGGACACGACGTCGCGCAGCTCGGGCTGGGCGTCGGGCCAGAGATTGGGTCCGACCAGGCGGAAGAAGTCGGCCGCGCTCGGGTCGGCGACCGTCTCGCGCTCCGGGCCGATGTCGATCTGCTCGCGCCAGTCCACTTTGCCCTGCGTGCGCTCGCCGCCGACGCGCGTGTAGCCGCGGAAGTGCGGGCTCCTGACGTTCTCGATTGCGAGCTTGTCGGCCACCGGCAGGGCGAAGAAGTCGCGCGCCGCACGGTGCAGCCGCTCTTCGAGCTCGGGCGTGACGCCGGTGCCGGTCAGGTAGAAGAACCCGACATCGTGCGTTGCGGCCCGCAGGTCGTCGCGGAAACGGGCGGCCGCGTCCGGCCCCTCGTCGAGCTGCGAGAGGTCGAGGATCGGCAGGTTGAGGTCGCTCATGTGCCGACAGTAAGCGGATGCCGCGGCATCCGCTTCTTTGTTGCACACCGTTACCCCGCTCGCTCTGCGACCGGCCATCGGGGTCGCGGAGCGAGCGGGGCGAGGCGGAACGCGTGCCTACGCGCTGGCGAAGAATGCGCGGATGTCGCCGGCGAGCACTGCGGGCACCTCGAGCGCCGCGAAGTGGCCGCCCTTCTCGAAGCGGCTCCAGTGCACGATGTTGGCGTTGTCGCGCTCCGCGAAGACGCGGATCGTCTGGAAGTCGTCGGCGAAGACCGCGACGCCGGTCCGGGCATCGCTCACCTGCGGCTCGGCCTCCGCGAGGACGTTCTCGCGGTACGCGCGGCTCATCCCCGCCGATGCGTTGGCGAACCACGCGACGCTGACCTCAGTGAGGATGGCGTCCAGCGGAACGAGGCTCGTGCCATTGCCGAACGAGTTGAACAGCTCGGAGTAGGCGAGCAGTCCCACCGGCGAGTCGGAGAGCCCGGCGGCGATCGTCTGCGGACGCGAGGCGTTCATCGTGTTGTACCCGCCGACGGACTGGAACCACTGCATGTGCTCGAGTCCGGCGTAGTCCTGGGGCTCCAGCTTCTCGAACTCGGCCGGGTCGCCCGACGGGAAGGAGAACAGCTGCAGGACGTGCAGACCGAGGAACCCCTCCGGGTTCTGGAGGCCGAGCTCGCGAGCGACCATGGCGCCGTTGTCGCTGCCGTGGATGCCGTAGGAGTCGTACCCCAGCCGCCGCATGAGGGTGTCGTATGCCGCGGCCACGCGCGCGGTGGTCCAGCCCGCCTCGGTCACCGGCTGGCTGAAGCCGAACCCCGGCGCGTCGGGGATCACCACGTCGAAGGCGTCCTCAGCGCGGCCGCCGTGGGCCACCGGGTCGACGAGCGGGCCGATCATGTCGAGGTAGTCGACGAACGAGCCCGGGTAGGTGTGGGCGAGCAGCAGCGGCGTCGCGCCCTCGTGAGGCGACCGGACGTGGACGAAGTGGATCGTCTGGCCGTCGATCTCCGTCGTGAACTGGGGGTGCTCGTTCATGCGCGCCTCGGCTGCCCGCCAGTCGAATCCGTCGCGCCAGCGAGAGACGGCGTCGCGCAGGTACGAGTTCGGCGTGCCGGACTCCCAGTCGTCGACGGGTGCGGCCTGCGGCAGCGGGGTGCGCGCAAGGCGGGCGAGCAGGTCGTCGACATCGGTCTGGGCGACCTCGACGCGGAAGGGGCGGATCTCGGAGGAGGCGGTTGCGGTGTTCATGTCTCCGACGATACGGTCGATATAGGCACGTTTACTTCCTGTTAATCGACGTCTCGGAACTTCTCTCGTGGCAGACACTTCGGCACGGATGCTCGCGCTTCTCGGGCTGCTCCAGACCCGCCGCGACTGGACGGGTCCCGAGCTCGCGGAGCGCCTGGACGTGTCGGTCCGCACCATCCGCAATGACGTGGAGCGGCTTCGCTCGCTGGGGTATCCCGTCGACGCCAGCCGGGGAAGGGCAGGCTCCTACCGGCTCGGCGCGGGCGGCAAGCTGCCGCCGCTGCTGCTCGACGACGACGAGGCGGTCGCCGTCGCCATCGGGCTTCGCGTGGCGACGGGCGTGGCCGGCATCCAGGACGCCGGGGCCCGGGCGCTGGGCAAGCTGCTCCAGGTGCTGCCGCCGCGACTGCGCCCCACCGTCGACGCGGTCGCCGCGACGGTCGACCGAGGTCCGGAGAACGTCGGGACGGACGCCCCCGATCCCGAGGTGGATCCACGCACGCTCGGCGCGGTGGCCCAGGCGATCCGCGACCGAGAATGGCTGCGGGTCGACTACCGCGACGAGCCGCGCCGGGTCGAGCCGTACCGGCTCCTCAGCTGGCAGCGGCGGTGGTACCTCGTCGCGCGAGATCCGGACTCGGGGGAGTGGGGCACCTTCCGGCTCGACTGGGTCGAGCCGCGCATGCCGACGCGTCGGTCGTTCGCGCCGGTCCCGCTCCCGGGTGGGGACTACACCGCCTTCGCGCTCCGCTCGATCGCGGCCGCGGGATGGAAGGTGCACGCGCGGCTGCGGATCGCGGCTCCCGCCGAGCGCGTCGTGGCACGGATCAATCCCACGGTGGGCGTGGTGGAGGCCATCGACGCCGACACGTCGGTGCTGGTGACGGGCGCCGACAGCCTCGAGACGATCGCCGCCTACATCGGCATGCTCGGCATGGATTTCACGGTCGACTCGCCGGAGGAACTCGTGCCGCACCTGCTCGCGGTCGCCGACCGATACCGTCGTGCGTCGGGCATCCGGGCCTGGCGCTAGGCGCGGGCGGCGAGGACGAACGGCAGCACCGGACCCGCGCCCGCGCGGCGCAGGAGTCGGCCCGCCACCGTCAGCGACCATCGACTGTCGACGAGGTCGTCGACGAGCAGGATGGGCGAGCCCGCGAGAGAGGCGATCGCCGCCCTCAGCGAGGAACCGACCGAGAAGCTGTCGGCCACCCCGGCGAGGCGGTAGGCGCTGTTGCCGCCGCTGCCTCCCGGGCCCGAGCCGGTGAGCTCGAGCGACCCGAGGAGCGGCAGCCGGCCGACCTCGGCGATGGTGCGCGCGAGCGAGCCCACGAGGCGCGGGTGCGAGCGGGACGGCATGCCGACGACGGCCGCCGGCCGGGCCTCCCAATCCCACTCGGCGAGCACGCGGACGCACGCGGCGGCCATCGCCGGAGAGACTTCGCCATCGGGAGCCCCGGGGGCGAAGAGGTCGCGCAGCGGCCCGCCCCAGCCGAGATCGGTGAGCCGTGCGAGCGCCCTGCCGGGCTCGAGTCGTTCATCGCGGGCGATGTTGCCGCGCAGATCGAGGCCGAGCCTGCTCATGCCGCTCGGCCACTGGGCCCGCGGCTCGACCAGCACGCCGGCGCGGTCCATGGCCGCGCCCGCGGTCGCGGTGGTGGCCGCGTCGACATCGGTGGGGTACCAGGGCGAGGTGCAGTTGTCGCAGCGTCCGCACGGGGCGGCGGCGGGGTCGTCCAGCGCCCGTTGCAGGAACTCCATCCGGCAGGCCGAGGTCGTCTCGTACTCGATCATCGCCTGCTGCTCGCGTGTGCGCGCTTCGGCGATGCGCCGGTAGCGCTCGGCGTCGTAGGTCCACGGCACGCCGGAGGAGATCCAGCCTCCCTGCACCCGGTGGACGGCGCCGTCGACGTCGAGCACCTTGAGCAGCAGCTCGAGACGGCTGCGGCGGATGTCGACGCGCGCTTCGAGTGCGACGGTCGAGAGGGGGCCGCCCTCGTGGGCGAGCTCGTCGAGCACGGCGTTCGCCTTCTCCTCATCCGGCATCGACGACGTCGCGAAGTACTGCCAGATCGCGGCGTCTTCCGGCCCCGGGAGGAGCAGGACGTCGGCGCGCTCGGTCGCGCGCCCGGCGCGACCCACCTGCTGGTAGTACGCCACCGGCGTCGAAGGCGCGCCGACATGGATCACGAAGGCGAGGTCGGGCTTGTCGAACCCCATGCCGAGCGCACTCGTGGCGACCAGGGCCTTCAGGCTGTTCTCCTTCAGCAGCCGCTCCGACTCCTCGCGCTCGGCGGGATCCGTCTGCCCGGTGTAGGCGCGCACCTCGTGACCGGCCTCGCGCAGAAGCCGGGCGGTGTCCTCGGCGGCCGACACCGTGAGGGTGTAGATGATCCCGCTTCCGGGCAGATCGCCGAGGTGGCTGAGCAGCCAGGCGAGGCGGGCCGCGGCATCCGGCAGTCTCAGCACACCCAGGCGAAGCGACGAGCGCGCGAGCGGACCGCGGATGGTGAGCACGCCCACGCCGCCTGCGCCGAGCTGCTCCTCGACGTCGTGCACGACGCGCGCATTGGCCGTGGCGGTGGTGGCCAGCACCGGCACTCCTGCGGGCATCCCCGCGATGAGGTCGCGGAGCCGCCGATAGTCGGGGCGGAAGTCGTGTCCCCAGTCCGAGATGCAGTGCGCCTCGTCGACCACCAGCAGTCCCACCCGCGCCATGAGCGCCGGCAGCTGCTCATCGCGGAACCGGGGGTTGTTCAGGCGCTCCGGACTGACCAGCAGCACATCGAGCTCGTCGGCGTGGAGCCGCGTCAGCACGTCGCCCCACTCCAGCGGGTTGGCGGAGTTGATGCTCGCTGCGCGGACCCCGGCGCGCTCGGCTGCCGACACCTGGTCGCGCATGAGGGCCAGGAGTGGGGAGACGAGGATCGTGGGCCCGGCTCCGCGGCGGCGCAGCAGCAGGGTCGCGACGAAGTAGACGGCCGACTTGCCCCACCCCGTCCGCTGCACGACCAGTGCCCGCGACCGGCCGGTCACGAGCGTCTCGATCGCCTCGAACTGGCCGTCGTGGAACGCTGCGTCTTCACGGTCGACCAGACGGCGCAGCGCCGTCAGCGCCTCGGCGTGCAGATCCTGCCTCGTGTCGTCGCTCACCCCGTGACCGTACCCGGCACGGCCGACGTTGCGCGCATCCGGCATCCGCGGCCCGGTCAGCCGTTCTGTCGCGGATCGGCCCGGGGCCGCGGCTGCTTCGGCTGCTCACGGGGGCGGCGCGACCCGGTCGGGTCGCTGCGGCGACCCTCTCGGCCGGCGAGGGTCCGGTCGGCGAACAGCCAGGTCGGCCGGGGCTCCACGAGTGGCCGGAACACGCGCCGGACGGGCCTGGTCGCCAGCCCGAGCGCGATGAGCACCGAGGCGACGATGACGATCGGCAGCCACAGCCACGTCGGCTCGAGGTCGCGCAGCACACCGGACTCGCGGAACGGGTAGAGCACGAAGGAGTGGAGCAGGTAGACGTACATCGTGTACTGCCCGAAGTGCGTCCACCAGTGGGTCCCGAGCGGAAGCAGCGTGAAGAAGGCGGCGCTGAGCACGAGCGCCACGACCATGAGTGCGAGGCGCACGCCTCCCGCCCACCACTCCGTGCCGCCGAGCGCCGCATAGTTGTCGTCGTAGAACAGCCACTCGCGCAGATTCATCGCCCGCCATGCGTCGACGAAGTACCAGGCCGTCCATCCCGCGACGGCGAACACGCCGACCGCCGCGATCGTCGCTCCCCATCGGCGCCGAGCGAGGACGCCGAAGCGCTCGACGATGTCGTGCTCTCGCAGCCACCAGCCGAGGGTGAAGAAGGGCAGCAGGCCGAGCGTGCGCGAGAGCGAGAAGGTGGAGTCGATGTTGGGCAGATACCCCGCGCCGATCGAGATCGCGACCGTCCACAGCAGTGGCCAGCGCAGCAGGGCGAGGTAGGGCAGCACCAGGCGGAAGATGCCGAGCGCGAGCAGGAACCACAGGGTCCACGAGGGCTGGGTGAGGTTCGGGTTGGCCTGCCCTTCGACGAGCCACTTCGTGAGCGTCCACAGCCCTTCGAAGATGACGTAGGGCAGCAGGATGTCGGTGACCACGCGGGCCATCTGGCGACGGTTCGGCGGATCGGACTTCGAGAAGTACCCCGAGATGATCGCGAACGCCGGCATGTGGAAGGCGTAAACGAGCAGGTACAGTCCGAGCGCGATGTCGGAGTCGTAGGTCAGCCGCTGCACGGCGTGGCCCAGCACGACGAGGACGATGCAGGCGAAGCGGGCGTTGTCCCAGAACGGGACCCGGCGCTTCCCGCGCACGGCGGTGCCGCTCCCGGTCAGCGGGGGAGCAGTCGACGTCGCGTCGGGGTCTTTCGCTGGATCGGTCATGGCGCGTTGCCACCCTATCCTCGCCGGAGCGGTAGTCTGCCGCGCGATGACAACCATCGACGAGGCGCGTGCCAGGGATCGCGCCGTCCCCGACATCGACTGGCGGGTGTTCCCCGCCGGGACCGAGCGCGACACGTTCGCCGCGCCGAGCGGCGGTCTGGCACGCGTGCGCCTCGGCGACCCCGCCGGCCCTCGCGTGCTGCTGGTCTCGGGCGTCGCCGGATCGAAGGAGGACTTCGTCCGGCTGTTCCCGCTCTTCGCCGGCGCGGGCTTCCGCGTCGAGTCGTACGACCTCGCGGGGCACTACGGATCGGCCGGCGCCGGCCCCCAGCACCTCGATCCGCCGCGCGACCGCTACGACTACCGCCTGTTCCTCGACGATTTCATCGCCGTGCTCGAAGACGGCAGCGGTCCGGTCCATGTGCTCGGCTACAGCTTCGCGGGCCTCCTCGCCGAACTCGCGCTCGTCGAGCGTCCCGACCTGTTCGCCAGTCTCACGCTCATGGCCGCCCCGCCCGCGACGGGGCAGGTCTTCCGCGGCGTCAAGCACATCGGGCCGATCTCCGACATGCCGCCGCAACGCGCGGCGGGCCTCATCCTGTGGGGCATCCGCTACAACCTCAATCGCACGCCGCCGCTGCGCATCTCCTTCGTGCGGGAGCGGATGTCGGTGACCGGCCGCGCCGTGATCGACGACGTCGTGGGCCTCATGATGGCGATGCCCGACATCGCCGACGAGGTGGCCGGCATCGGCATCCCGAAGCTCATCGCGGTCGGAGAGCAGGACCTGTGGCCGACGGAGCAGCACGCTGCGTACGCGGAGCGCATCGGCGCCAGACTGGCGGTCTATCCGACCGGTCACGCGCCGTGCGAGACCGCGCCGCACCAGCTCGTGCGCGACATGCTCGCCCTCTTCGAAGAAGCCTGAACCGCAGACGACCGCTGCCGGCGCCTCGGCGGGATTCGTCCTCGTCGATCGGGGTGTAGCGTCGGGAGCCCGGGGACTCTCCTGCCCTCCGCACGGAATGAGGCCCATGATGACCCCTGCTGGACTCACGCTCGGCGTGATCGGCACTTCGCGCAAGCCCGATGAGCGGCGCGTCCCGATACATCCCGCACACTTCGAGCGGCTCCCCAGCGAGCTGCGCGACCGCGTCATCGTCGAAGCGGGGTACGGCGAGCGATTCGGCGTGTCCGACGAGGCGCTGCGCCCGTTCGTAGGCCGGTTCGCGTCCCGCGAGGAGGTCGTGGAGACCTCCGACGTGGTCCTCTTGCCCAAGCCGCAGCTCGACGACCTGCGGGGTCTCCGCGACGGCCAGGTGCTGTGGGGGTGGCCGCATCTCGTCCAGGACCAGGCGATGGCCCAGCTCGCCATCGACAAGCGGCTGACGGTCATCGCGTTCGAGGCGATGAACCACTGGGGCAGCGACGGCGCGTTCGGTCTGCACGTCTTCCACCTCAACAACGAGATCGCCGGCTACTGCTCGGTGCTGCACGCCCTCCAGCTGTGCGGTTCGACCGGCGACTACGGCCGGCGGCTCACGGCGGTCGTCATCGGCTTCGGAGCGACCGCGCGCGGCGCCGTCACCGCGCTGCGGGCGCACGGCGTCCACGAGGTGCGCGTGCTGACCAACCGGCGGACGGCGTCGGTGGCGGCGCCGATCCACGCCGCGCACATCATCCAGTTCGACCACGACGACGAGCCCTACCTCAGCGAGGTCATCACCGACGACGGCCGCGTGCCCCTGGCGCCGTTCCTCGCCGAGAGCGACATCGTGGTGAACTGCACCCTGCAGGATCCCAACCGTCCGCTTCTCTACCTCCGCGAGAGCGACCTCGGCGCCTTCCGGCCCGGCAGCCTGATCGTCGACGTCTCGTGCGACGAGGGTATGGGCTTCGAATGGGCACGGCCCACCTCGTTCCGCGACCCGATGTTCACGGTCGGCGACACCATCAACTACTACGGCGTGGATCACAGCCCGTCGTACCTGTGGAACTCGGCAAGCTGGGAGATCAGCGAAGCGCTGCTCGGGTTCATCCCCGTCGTGATGGCGGGGCCTGACGCGTGGGCGCAGGACGAGACGATCCACCGGGCGACGGAGATCGCGGACGGCGTCGTCAGAAATCCTGCGATCCTGGAGTTCCAGCGGCGGGAATCGACCTTCCCCCATCGGATCGGAATATCCTGACGCCAGCCGCGTTGCATGAGATACATTCACATGCATAGAAAAGCGCGAGGAGCGACGTGAACGACATCACACCCCAGATGCAGTTCGGCATCTTCACGGTGAGCGACATCACCCAGGACCCGACGAACGGCAGCACGCCCAGCGAGGCGGAGAAGATCCGCAACACCATCACGGTGGCCAAGCACGCCGAAGAGGTGGGCCTGGACGTCTTCGCGCTGGGGGAGCACCACAACCCGCCGTTCTGGTCCTCGTCGCCGACGACGACCCTCGCGTACATCGCCGCGCAGACCGAGAGACTCATCCTGTCGACGGCGACGACGCTCATCACGACCAACGACCCGGTGAAGATCGCCGAGGACTACGCGATGCTGCAGCACGTTTCGGACGGACGCGTGGATCTCATGCTCGGCCGGGGCAACACCGGCCCGGTGTACCCGTGGTTCGGCAAGGACATCCGCCAGGGTCTGCCGCTCGCGATCGAGAACTACAACCTGCTCCACCGGCTGTGGCGCGAGGACGTCGTGGACTGGGAGGGCCAGTTCCGCACCCCGCTGCAGGGCTTCACCTCCACGCCGCGCCCCCTGGACGGCGTTGCGCCGTTCGTGTGGCATGGCTCGATCCGCACGCCCGAGATCGCCGAGCAGGCCGCCTACTACGGTGACGGCTTCTTCGCGAACAACATCTTCTGGCCGAAGGAGCACTACCAGCGCCTCATCGCCCTGTACCGCCAGCGCTACGCCCACTACGGTCACGGCACTCCCGAGCAGGCGATCGTCGGCCTCGGCGGCCAGGTCTTCATGGCCGCGAAGTCGCAGGACGCCGTGTCACAGTTCCGGCCGTACTTCGACAATGCCCCGGTCTACGGCCACGGTCCGTCCCTCGAGGACTTCAGCGAGATGACGCCGCTCACCGTCGGGTCGCCCCAGCAGGTCATCGACCGTTACGCCGCCATGCGCGACTATTACGGCGACTACCAGCGCCAGCTGTTCCTGCTCGACCACGCCGGACTGCCCCTGAAGACGGTGCTCGAGCAGCTCGACATCCTCGGCGGCGAGGTGGTTCCCGTGCTGCGCAAGGAGCTCGCGGAGAACCGTCCGGCGGACGTGCCGGATGCCCCGACCCACGCCGGCCTCGTGAAGGCGGCGTACGGCGACGAGGCGCCGCGGCAGGCGGTTCCCGGTGCAAACCGGGGCGACAACCTCGTGGGCGAGAGCCCGTACCAGGACACGCCGGCGCCTGCGGGCGCCGCATTCGGCCTCGGCCGGAAGGAGGCGTGACATGACCGCTGGTTCCGGAGCAGGCGCGTCGCGCGCGGCGCGCCGTATCGCCGTCGTGTCGGCGGGGCTGTCCAACCCTTCGTCGACGCGGCTGCTGGCCGACCGCCTGGCCGCTGCGACCGTGAAGGAGCTCGCCGCTCGCGACATCACGGCCGAGGTGGACGTGTTCGAACTGCGCGACTACGCGCACGACATCACCAACAACCTGCTGACCGGCTTCGCGCCGCCCGCCCTGGAGTCGATGGTGAACGCCGTCGTCTCCTCGGACGCGGTGATCGCCGTGACGCCGATCTTCTCGACGAGCTACTCGGGGCTGTTCAAGTCGTTCATCGACGTGCTCGACCCCGATGCGCTCACGGGCAAGCCGGTGCTCATCGGTGCGAATGCCGGCACGGCGCGGCACTCGCTCGCGATCGACTACGCCATCCGTCCGCTCTTCACGTACCTCCACGCCGAGCCCGTGTCCACGGGCGTCTTCGCCGCGTCGAGCGACTGGGGAGCCGCCGGCGACCAGGTCGCGCCGCTCGGCGAGCGCGTCGACCGCGGGGCGCGGGAACTCGCCGACGCCATCGCCCGCCGCGAGCCGGCCAAGAATGAGGATCCGTTCGATCCGGCGAACTACCTCGGCGAGGGCCGCTCGTTCGGCCACCTCCTCGGCGGCCTTGCCGGCGAGTAGGCGTCAGTCGAGCACGATGTCGTCAGCGGCACGGAGCGGGCGCCACGCGCCCTCTCCGTGCAGCGCGACCGGCTGAAGGACGTCCGCCTCGACGAGGGGACCGAACTCGACGCCGGCCAGGTGCTCGATGTCGCGGATCGGCACCTGGAAGGTGCGGAAGCCGCCCAATCGCGACACGGCGAGGGCGCCCTGCGAGGTGTCGATCAGCTCGGACTGGTCGAGTACGAAGCCCGCAGCCTCGAGGCGCGGCTCGTCGAGATCGGTGTCCCCGCGCGACGCCCAGGCCGCGACCTTGAAGAACCGGCGAGGGATCTGCACGCCCCGGTACTCGGGGTCGTCGCCCGCCAGCACCGGCGCTGTGAACACGCTCAGGCGCCGAGCCGCGGCATCCGCATACGCGAGCACATGGTCTTCGAGCCCCAGCCACAGCTCCTTCGACTGGTTGAAGGCGTCCGCCTGCGGAGCTGCGTTGGTGTAGGCGAACGTCGCCTCGGTGGCCGCACGCGCCTCGGCGGCCGTGCCCCAGCCCGGATCGCGCCGCCGGACGAGATGGCCGCGGTCGAGGTCGTTGTCCGCGTAGACCGCCGGGCCGGTCTGCTCGGAAGGCGGGATGCGCGCATCCAGGTGCCATTCGCCGGTGCGGGGCACGTCGCGCAGGGTCGCTCCGTCGATGTTGACGGCGGTCACCGCGGCGAGACGGCGCCCCGGGGCGAGCAGCACCGTGAACCTCGGGTAGGCCAGCTCGCGCAGCGCCTCGTCGCCGAGCGGTACGGGAAGCGGGAGCGGGATGCCGAGGAAGCCGTCGTCGTATCCGGCCGGGGTCGCGTCTGCCACGGCTCCATCCTGGCGTGCCCCGCCGACGCGAGTGCCGCGCGCCCCTCGAGCCTGCTCCCTTCCGGCAACCTAACGCCGGCGGGCCGGCACCGGTGCGGTGCCACTGTCGTCGATCGTGCGGCGGGAGAGCACCGCGGCGGTGAAGAAGCAGACGGCGCCGATCGCCGTGCCGAGGTTCGTCCACTGCTCGCTGACCAGGTCGCCGGTGGAAGGCACGACGTAGGCCGCCACCGCCGAGACGCCGAATGCGATCGAGCCGATCATGTTCAGCCCGGTGCCGTGCCAGGTGCGGGCATCCCTATCCCACAGGAGTCCGCGATCTCGCGTCGCCGCCACGGCGAGCGCGCTCGAGACCAGGAAGGCCAGGGATCCCCACGCGTCGGGTCGCCATCCGACCCCGACGGCGTCGGGGCGGGCAATCGCCGCGAGGAGGGCGCCGACGGTCGACACGTTGAACAGCAGCGTTCCGGCGAACTGGATCGCCGCCGACCACCAGTCGGCGCGGTCGGCGCGACCGGTGTCGCCCCGCGGCGGGCGGCGCCCGCTCAGGATCAGCTGGATCAGCGCGGCCAGCGTGAAGAAGATCGAGCCCACGAAGAACGTGACATTCGTCCATACCGCACCCGCCCAGTCGGCGTAGGACGGCAGCGAACCAGCGAGGAAGCACAGGGATCCGACGGCGAAGCCCCAGGCCTCGCGCCGCAGGCGCGTCACGCGGTCGGGGCGTTGCGCACGAACCCGGTCGGCCTTGTCGCGAAGGCCGTCCTGCGGCGCAGCGGCGTCGTCGCTCACTCTTCCGGGTCGAGCTCGCCCGATTCGATGGCCGACTCGCGCTCCTGGAGGTCGAGTTCGTCCACCTGCTCCTCGACCGACTCCATCGGATCGAGCGTCGCGGGCGGCAGCTCGAACTCCGTGTCGTCGTCGATCGGCACGTCGCGCTCGTCGTCGGGGATGCGCTCGCGGAAGTCGCTCATGGCAGCAGCCTCGGTCAGCCGCTCTTGCGGCGGAACTCCCGCTTGGTCACGGCGCCGTGGGTGCCGTGCACGGCGGAGTCTCCGTCGAGGTGCTGTTCGCCCTCCCGGTGCTGGGAGTTCTTCTTGTCGAGTGCTTCCTTGAACTTGCGCTTCATCTCATCGGATGCCGCGCCCGCCGGCTTCTCGTCGGTGCTCATGACCCCCACCCTACGCACGCCCGGCGACGATGTCATCGCCGATTCGTCCCGGTGCGCCCGCGAATCGGCGCGGCGCGAGGTGACTGGTAGGATCGGAAAGGTTGCCCACGGGCATCCGCTCAATTCAACATGAGCTCACGGAGCAGGCCGGCAGCTAGCTGGTCCCCTGTGGTGGTCTCCTCGTCGCCTCGCGCGCCGGGTGGATTTCTACTGGTGGCCAGTGCTGGCGACATCCGCGGCCATTGCCGCGCGCCGAGATCTGCCTGTTCCTGCTCCTTCGATTGACCCTCGCCCGGCACACGGCCGCGCGAGGCTAAACAAAGAAGGAGAGACCTCTTGGAAGGTCCAGAAATCACCGCCGCAGAAGCCGTCCTCGACAACGGACGCTTCGGCACCCGCACGGTCCGGTTCGAGACCGGACGACTCGCGCAGCAGGCACAGGGTGCCGTCGCCGCGTACCTCGACGAGGAGACGATGCTCCTCTCGGCCACCAGCGCCGGCAAGCACCCGCGCGAAGGCTTCGACTTCTTCCCGCTCACCGTCGACGTCGAAGAGCGCTCGTACGCCGCGGGCAAGATCCCCGGTTCGTTCTTCCGCCGTGAGGGCCGCCCCTCCACCGAGGCGATCCTCGTCTGCCGCCTCATCGACCGCCCGCTGCGCCCGTCGTTCGTCGACGGCCTGCGCAACGAGGTGCAGATCGTCGTGACGGTCCTCTCGATCGCGCCCGGCGAGTTCTACGACGCGCTGGCGATCAACGCGGCTTCGCTGTCGACGCAGATCTCGGGTCTGCCGTTCTCGGGTCCGATCGCCGGTGTGCGCCTCGCGCTCATTCCGGGTCAGGGCGAGAACGCCGACCAGTGGATCGCGTTCCCCACCGTCACGCAGCTCGAGGACGCCGTCTTCGACCTGATCGTCGCCGGCCGCGTCATCACCGACGCCGACGGCAACGAGGATGTCGCGATCATGATGGTCGAGGCCGAGGCGACCGAGGGGTCGTGGAACCTCATCAAGGGCGGCGCGACCAAGCCGAACGAGCAGGTCGTCGCCGAGGGCCTCGAGGCCTCGAAGCCGTTCATCAAGCAGCTCGTCGCCGCGCAGAGCGAGGTGGCACGCACCTCCGCAAAGGAGGTCAAGGAGTTCCCGGTCTTCCTGCCGTACAGCCAGGAGACCTACGACTTCGTCGCCGGCCGCGCGTACGACAAGCTCGTCCCGATCTACCAGATCGCCGACAAGCAGGAGCGCCAGGGCGCCGACGACGAGCTGAAGGACGCCGTCAAGGCCGAGCTCATCGCCGCCGTCGAGTCGGGCGAGCTGCCCGCAGCCGCGACGCTCGAGTTCTCTGCCGCGTACAAGTCCGTCACGAAGACGATCGTGCGCGGTCGGATCCTTGCCGAGGGCGTCCGCATGGACGGCCGCGGCCTCGCCGACATCCGACCGCTCGACGCCGAGGTGCAGGTCATCCCGCGCGTCCACGGCTCCGCGATCTTCCAGCGCGGCGAGACGCAGATTCTCGGCGTCACCACGCTGAACATGCTCAAGATGGAGCAGCAGATCGACTCGCTGTCGCCCGTCACGCACAAGCGCTACATGCACCACTACAACTTCCCGCCGTACTCGACCGGTGAGACCGGCCGTGTCGGCAGCCCGAAGCGTCGCGAGATCGGGCACGGCTTCCTCGCCGAGCGCGCCCTCGTGCCGGTGCTCCCCAGCCGCGAAGAGTTCCCCTACGCGATCCGCCAGGTGTCCGAGGCTCTCGGCTCCAACGGCTCGACGTCGATGGGCTCGGTGTGCGCCTCGACCCTGTCGCTGCTCAACGCCGGCGTGCCGCTGCGCGCGCCCGTCGCGGGCATCGCGATGGGCCTCGTGTCCGACGAGGTCGACGGCCAGACGCGCTACGCCGCGCTGACCGACATCCTCGGCGCCGAGGACGCCCTCGGCGACATGGACTTCAAGGTCGCCGGCACGAGCGAGTTCGTCACCGCCATCCAGCTCGACACGAAGCTCGACGGCATCCCGTCGTCGGTGCTGACCGCCGCGCTGCAGCAGGCCCACGAGGCTCGCCTCACGATCCTCGGCGTGCTCAACGCCGCGATCGACGGCCCCGACGAGATGGCTCCGACCGCCCCGCGCGTCATCAGCGTGCAGATCCCGGTCGACAAGATCGGCGAGCTCATCGGCCCCAAGGGCAAGACGATCAACGCGATCCAGGACGAGACCGGCGCGCAGATCTCCATCGAGGAGGACGGCACCGTCTACATCGGCGCGACCGACGGCCCCTCGGCCGAGGCCGCCCGCGCCCAGGTGAACGCGATCGCGAACCCCACCAACCCGGAGGTCGGCGAGCAGTTCCTCGGAACCGTCGTCAAGATCGCCACGTTCGGTGCGTTCGTCTCGCTCCTGCCCGGCAAGGACGGACTCCTGCACGTCAGTGAGGTCCGCAAGCTCGCCGGTGGCAAGCGCGTGGAGAACGTCGAGGACGTCCTCGGCGTCGGCCAGAAGCTGCTCGTCAAGATCACCAAGATCGACGACCGCGGAAAGCTGTCCCTCGAGCCCGTGCTCGAGGAGCCGGCCGACCAGGAGAGCCGCGCCGCCGCGAGCGAGGGTCCGGAGGATCCCGCCGAAGGCTGAGCCTGACGGCATTGTCCGGATGCCCGTCCCTTCCTCTGCGGAAGGGGCGGGCATCCGTCGTCCGAGGTGTGTTCGCAGTGGATTTGTCCGCCGAATGGGGGACAAGTGGGCTCGTGAACCCCGCTGCGTGACCAAAGCGTTATGTAATGTTTACCGACAGTACGCGTCAGCGGCCAGGGGATTGTCCGGACTGCCATACCCTCATAGTTAACGCGCCGGGGGGTGCGGAACAGGCGATCACGAAGACTCCGGTGGGAGTCGACGTGAGGGGGTGACACATGGCTTTCTTCGGCGTTGACTCGACGCTCTCCTCGTCGAGCCCCGAGATGGTCCGCTCCGTCACGCCGGCCGTGCACCCGTCTGCACCCATTCCCGTCCAAGGACCACCGGTCGGCCAGAACGTGCGGACGCCGCTCGGCGAGAGCGGCATCGACGTCTTCCCCCTGATCCTCGGCGGTGCCGAGTTCGGCTGGAACGTCGACCTCGAGTCCAGTCACGACATCCTCGACTCCTACGTCGAGCTCGGCGGCAACGCGGTGCACACGTCCGACAGCTTCGCCGCCGGACGGAGTGAGCACATCATCGGCCAGTGGCTGCACTCTCGCGGCCTCCGCGACGACATCGCGCTCATGGTGCGTGTCGGCGGTCATGCCGACAACCCCGGGCTCGGATCGGTGAACCTGGTGCGGTCGGTCGAGGCATCCCTCACCCGTCTGCGCACCGATCGCATCGACGTGCTCTACCTCGACGCGACGACCGACTCCGCCACGGCGCTCGAAGACACCCTGGCGACCGCGGAGTGGCTGGTCGACAGCGGCAAGGTTCGTGCGCTCGGCGCGATCGGCTACACGGCCGCACAGCTGGTCGAGGCTCGCATCTTCGCGTCCGCGGGGTTCCCGCGCATCACCGTGCTCGACGTGCCGTTCAACGTGCTCCGCCGCCACGAGTTCGACGCCGACCTCCGGCTGGTCGCCGGGGCCCAGGGGATGGCGGTCACGCCGTCGCACGCCCTCGAGCACGGCTTCCTCGCCGGTCGCCAGCGCACCCGCCTCCGCGGGGCGCTGTCGGTGCGGGGTGCCCAGCTGGCCGCGAACCTGAATCGGCGCGGCAGCCGCACACTCCGCGCGCTCGACGCCGTCGGCACCGACCTCGGCGTTCCCGACGCAGCGGTGGCCGTCGCGTGGCTGCTCGCGCAGAAGCTCGTGACCGCCCCGATCGTCAACGCATACGCTCCGGCGCATGTCGACGAGCTCGTTCAGGGCGTGGGAGTGCGCCTGAGCCGCGCGCAGCTGTCCGACATCGCGCGCGCCTCCGAGTAGCACGGCGACACGCGTCCCGGGGGTCCCCGGTCGGTGTCGTAGGGTGGAAGGCGTGTCCCGTCGGGGCACGCGACCCCCGACGGAGTGAGCTGCGTGACGCACTACATCTACCTCGTGCGGCATGGTGAGCACCAGGACGCCGAGCACGGTCTCGTCGACGGACGCCTGTCACCGCGCGGCCGACGCCAGGCCGCTCTGCTTGCAGACCGCCTGTCGGGCGTGCCGTTCGACGCCGTGTGGCACTCGCCGCTGGAGCGCGCCAGCCAGACCGCCCAGGCCGTGAAGGAGCGCATGCCGTCGCTCCAGCCCGAGCCGTCTGCCCTGCTCTTCGACTGCGTTCCCACCGGCATGACCGAGGAGACGCCGACGGCCTTCGAGCCCTTCTTCGGATCGGTCACCGAGGCCGAGATCGAAGCCGGTCACGCCCAGATGGCCGACGCGGTGAGCGAGTACCTCGTCCGCAGGCGCGGTGAGGTGCACGAGCTGCTCATCACCCACAACTTCGTCATCGCCTGGTTCGTGCGCGAGGTGCTCCAGGCGCCGGACTGGCGCTGGATGACGCTCAATCAGGCCCACTGCGGCCTGACCGTGATCGCGCAGAAGCAGGGCCGCCCGTGGACCCTGCTCTCGCACAACGACATGGCGCACCTGCCGGTCGAGCTGCGCACCGGCCTTCCCGAGGTCTACCCGGTCTGATCCTCGAGCGGCTTGCTGTACCAGCGGCTCGCATTGGGGTTGTCGTTGTACGGCTCGATCGCGGTGAAGCCCGTCCGGGCGTAGAGGGCCCCGGCGGCCTCCAGCGAGTGGTGCGTGTCGAGCACCAGCTCGCGCGCGCCCAGTTCGCGGGCGCGCGACTCGAGTGCCTCGATGAGCAGGCGACCCCACCCGCGCCCACGCGTCTCGGGGCGGAGGTAGAGGTGCTTGACCTCGTACCGCGTTCCGTGCGGGCCGTCGGCGATGAGGCGGATGCCGCCGCACCCGACCGGCCTGCCCTCGTCGTCCTCCAGCACCACGAACACGCCGGCGGGTGGCACGAAGGCCGCGGGCTGCGGGAAGGTCGTCGTGTAGGACACGTCCTGCTCGGCGAACCCGACCGTGCGTGCGCGGAAGTACTCGGCCAGGAGCTCGTGGGCGTCGGGGGCGTCGACGGGGGATTCGCGAAGGGTCACCACCCTTCCAGCGTAGGCGGCGAGGACAGGTCCTCAGCGCGGTGACGGGGCGTCGCCCCGGCCGGGCCGCGGCATCCGTCCCGCCTAGGATGGAACGCATGACGACGCGCGTGGCCATCGTGGGCGGCACCGGCAAGCTCGGCGGGATCATCCGCGACGTGGTCGAGCAGGAAGACGGCTACGAGGTGCACGCCACCCTCTCGTCGCGCTCGCAGCTCGACGAGCTGGACGGCGCCGATCTCGTCGTCGACGCGTCGACGCCGGCCGTCTCGATCGACGTCGTGCGCGCCGCCGTCGACCGCGGCATCAACGTGCTCGTCGGCACGTCCGGGTGGTCGGCCGAGCGCATCGCCCTCGTGCGCCCCCTGGTCGACGCGGCCGACGTGGGCGTCGTCTTCATCCCGAACTTCTCGCTCGGCTCGGTGATCGCGTCGGCTCTGGCCGCCGCGGCTGCGCCGTTCTTCCCCTCGATCGAGATCGTCGAAGCGCACCGCGAGACCAAGATCGACTCGCCGAGCGGCACGGCGGTGCGCACGGCCGAGCTCATCGCCGCCGCCCGCTCCGGCGTCGGCCCGGTCGAGTCGCCGCACGTCGACCAGCGCGCCCGCGGCCAGCAGGTCGCCAGCGTCCCGATCCACTCGCTGCGCCGCCCCGGCGTCATCGCGCGGCAGGAGACCATTCTGGCCGGCGCGGGGGAGTCGCTCACGGTCGCGCACGACACCGTCGAGCCCGCGCTCGCGTACGGTCCCGGCATCCGTCTCGCCCTCGCCGCGGCGCGCGACGCCCGGGGGGTCACGGTGGGGCTCGACAGCTTCCTCGACCTCGGCCTCCGCCGGACCGGTGGGTCGTCAGGCGCGACGTCGCCGGTCGACGAGGGCGGCGTGCCGGGCCAGGTCGCACGGACGACCGGCGCATGAGCGCACGCGTCGGCGTCGCCGTCATGGCGGTGCTGCTGGCCCTGTACGTCGTGCTCGTGGGTCAGCGGGCGTGGCTGCTGCTGACGAGCGGCGAGACCGTCGGGGTCATCATGGGCGTGGTGCTCGTCGTCCTCCCGCTTCTGGCGGTCTGGGGCGTCGGGCGCGAGCTGTGGTTCGGCGTGCGCGCGGAGCAGCTCGGCCGGCGGCTGTCAGCCGAGGGCGGGCTGCCCGCCGAAGAGGTGGCCGTGCGTCCGAGCGGCCGCGTGATCCGCGAGGAGGCCGACGCCGTCTTCCCGGTGTACCGCGCCGCCGTCGAGGAGAGCCCCGAGGATTGGCGGGCCTGGTACCGGCTCGGCCTGGCGTACGACGCGTCGGGCGACCGGCGCCGCGCACGCGAGGCGGTGCGCCGGGCGATCCGGCTCGAAGGCGCAGAGCGCCGGGCCTGACGGTCAGTCCGCCGCGGGGACAGCCGCTGCGACGGCTTCCTCGGCCGTGGCGTGCAGGAACGAGAATCCGGATGCCTCGAGCACGGCCGGCTCGACATCGAGATCGGCCGTGAGCACGGCCTCGGTGGCATCCCCGCCGAGCACCAGCCTCACGGCCCACTCCGGCGCCCGCAGGAGGAACGGACGGTTCATGCGCACCGCCAGCGCGAAGCCGAGGTCGTTCGCCGTCGCGCGCGTCGGTCCCGCGAGATTCACCGGACCCTCGAGGTCGGAGTCGATGACATGACGGATGGCGCGCACCTCGTCGTCGAGCGAGATCCACGGCCAGACCTGCGTGCCGCGGCCGATCGGACCGCTGACGCCCAGCTTCGTGAGCAGGAGGAGGGGCTTGAGCACGCCGTCCGCGTGCACGATCGGAGCGGTGCGCAGCATCGCGACCCGCGTCGAATCGCCCGCCGCGCGGGCGGCGGTCTCCCATTCGCCGCACAGGTCGGCGAGGAACGTCTCCCCCCGGGGCGACCGCTCATCGAGCCGGCGACCCGGCGCCGTGCCGTAGTAGCCGACGGCGGACGCGGAGACGAAGGCCGGGGCATCCGTCCCCAGTTCGCGCACTGCGCGGGCGATCGCCTGCGTCGGCGTCACCCGCGACCAGAGGAGCGTGTTCTTGTAACGCGCCGTCCACGGGAACCGCCCGATGGTCGCGCCGTTCAGTCCCACGACAGCGTCCGCGCCGTCGAGGACGGCCGGGTCGAGCGGCGACGCGTCCGTGAGCCACTCGACCTCGTCGGGGGTTTCGGCCGGACGCCGCACCAGTCGCGTGACCTCGACGCCGTCGGCGCGGAGGCTGTCGACCAGGGCGGATCCGATGAGCCCGGTGGACCCCGCCACCACGACCCGGCGGGTGCCGGGACGCGGTGTCTGGGGGTCAGGCAAGCGTCGCCTCGATGGTGATCTCCACGCCCGCGAGCGCCTGCGACACCGGGCAGCCGACCTTGGCCTCCTGCGCGAGGCGCTCGAAGTCCTCGGGGTCGAGGCCGGGGACGACGGCGTTCACGTTGAGGTGGCTGCCGGTGATTCCGGTGCCGGGCTTGAAGGTCACCGACGCGGTCGTGTCGATGGACTCGGGCGGGGTGCCGTTCTCCGCCAGAGCGAGGGAGAAGGCCATGCTGAAGCACGACGAGTGGGCGGCGGCGATGAGCTCCTCGGGTGTCGTCATCGAGGTCGAGCCCTCGCTGCGCGCCTTCCAGTTCACGTCGAAGGTGCCGAGGCCCGAAGAGACGAATGTGACCTCGCCGGCTCCGTCGAACAGCCCGCCCTTCCAGGCGGTGGTGGCTTCGCTCGTGACGGTCATGGGGACCTCCCTCTCAACGCGCCCGCGGACCGAGCGCCTCGCGGTCAGCCTAACCGCGAGCGATGCCGCCGCGCGATGGTCCGTCGCCGAGGGGAGGGGGTCAGGCCGACGCGGGGCGCGCTCGGCCGACGATGCCGAGCCGCTGCAGCAGCAGGTACATCATGCAGCCCAGGCAGACCCCGAAGACGGCGTTGAGAAATGACGCCACGAACGCGAGAGCGGCGGCGATCGGGAGGGCCATCGGAACCCCGACGAGGTGCAGGACGAGCCCGAGGCCGACGACGAACAGGCCGACGCCCTGCGCGAAGCGCGGGGGACGCGGGTCTTCGAGCTCGGTCGGGGGACCCACACGCGGCGCGACCGAGGTGCGGTACAGCACGCCCCACGGCGCGGTGCGCGGCGACAGGACACCCCACAGGAAGAGGAGCGCGATCGCGAGGAGCAGGAGGAAGCCGGCGTCGACGATGCGCTCGGCGAGCGTCGCAGACGGGACCGCCCAGCCGAGCGGGATGAAGCTCTCGGCCGCGAGAGGCTGGTACGCGAACCACCCGAAGTGCGCGGTGCCGTACGCCGCCGAGAGTCCCGTGAGGCTCAGGAACAGCGCGATCAGCAACAGGACCGAGGTGATCCCCGCCGCGAAGCGCGGACCGCGGGGATCGATGCCGCGCGGGGTCGAGGCATCCGCTCGGTTAGACATGTGCCTCCTCCGCGGCGAGGCGGTTCAGCTCGAGTTCGAGCACATCCCGGCTCGGCGTGCCGCCGAACCGGGTCTGGATGATGCCGTCGCGGTCGAGCACGAGTGTCGTCGGGGTCTGCAGGATGTGGAAGTGCTTGGCGATGTCGGGCCGGTGCGTGAGGTCGACGTCGAGGTGGCGGACCCCGTCGTGGTCCTCGGCGATCGCCGACAGCGTGCGGTGCACTCCCGGGCACCGCGCGCACAGCTCGGTGCTGAACTGCAGCAGGGTCGCCACGTCGCCCAGGCCGTCGGCGCCGAGCCGCTGCGGCTCGACCACCTCGTGGAGGATGTGACGCTGCGGACGCGCCTGGCGCCAGCGCAGGAAGACGCCGATGGCCACCGTCAGCGCGAGCAGCGCGGCGATGATCACGAAGGCGGTGACGAGGTTCACAACTGATCAGGGTATTCCCATTCACCTGAACGGAAACCGGATGCCTCGAATGTGACGCTCCCGGCGTAACAGAGCCGCGCGGGGGAGGGCGCCGGTATCGTGGCAGCCGTGACCACGGCGATCCCCACCCCCTACGAGGACCTCCTGCGCGATGTGCTCGAGCACGGCACCCACAAGGACGATCGCACGGGGACGGGGACGACCAGCGCGTTCGGTCGCCAGATCCGGTTCGACCTGGCGCAGGGATTCCCCCTCATCACGACCAAGCGCGTCCACTTCAAGTCGATCGCGTACGAGCTGCTGTGGTTCCTGCGCGGCGAGTCCAACGTCAAGTGGCTGCAGGACAACGGCGTGACGATCTGGGACGAATGGGCCGACGCCGACGGCGAGCTCGGCCCCGTGTACGGCGTCCAGTGGCGGTCGTGGCCCACCCCCGACGGCGCGCACATCGACCAGATCTCCCAGGTGATCGAGCAGATCCGGGCGAACCCCGACTCGCGCCGGCTGCTCGTGTCGGCATGGAACCCCGCCGACATTCCCGACATGGCGCTCGCGCCCTGCCACGCGATGTTCCAGTTCTACGTCGCCGACGGGCGGCTGTCGTGCCAGCTCTACCAGCGCAGCGCCGACCTGTTCCTCGGGGTCCCGTTCAACATCGCGTCGTATGCGCTGCTGACGCTGATGGTGGCGCAGCAGACGGGTCTCGAGCCGGGCGACTTCGTCTGGACCGGCGGCGACTGCCACATCTACGACAACCACGTCGACCAGGTGCGCGAGCAGCTCACGCGCGAGCCGTACCCGTACCCCGCCTTCCGCTTCGCGCGGAAGCCCGAGTCGATCTTCGACTACGCCTACGACGACTTCGTCATCGAGGACTACCAGCACCACCCGGCCATCCGCGGGGCGGTCGCGGTATGACGGCACGCATCGGCCTGGTCTGGGCCGAGGCGGAGGGCGGCGTCATCGGCGCCGACGGCGGAATGCCCTGGCATGTCCCCGAAGACCTCGCGCATTTCAAGGCGGTGACGTCGGGTTCGCCGGTCGTGATGGGCCGCCGCACCTGGGAGTCCCTGCCGGAGCGGTTCCGGCCGCTGCCGGGGCGCCGCAACATCGTCGTCACCCGCAACGGGGGCTGGGCGGCCGAGGGTGCGGAGCGCGCGGGGTCGCTCGACGCCGCTCTCGCCTCGGTGACGGACGCCTCGTCCCCGTGGATCTGGATCATCGGCGGCGGCGAGCTCTTCCGCGAGAGCATCGAACGGGCCGACCGGCTCGAGGTCACCGAGCTCGACGCGAAGGTCGACGGCGACACGTTCGCCCCCGAGCGCTCCGGCTGGCAGCCGGTGTCGACCGACCCGGAACAGGGCTGGCACACGTCGGGCAGCGGCATCCGCTATCGATTCCTCCGTCTCGAGCGGGCGTCCTAGGCTGTCGCGCATGGCGACGACGGCGATGATCACGCGCGCCAGCCACCATGACGGCCGTCTGCCCGGGGTTCACCCACACGAGCTTCCACGAGCGGGCCGGGCTTCCGCCGGGGAAGGAAGGCGTTCCCGACTGGATGTGGCTCGATGCGCGCACGGTCGTCGCCGCATCGGTGCGCGACGCCGCTCGGGGCAAGGCCGTCTCGGTCCCGTCGCGAAATACAAGCTGCTCATCGCCGCGAGCCGCCTCGCGCCGGCCGGCCTGGTGGCGCGGGCCGCCGCAACCGGGCGCTGACGGCGCGGCGCGGCGCGCGGCATCCCGATAACCTGGGTCCATGACGCACACGGGCAACCCTTTCGGACAGGTTCTCGTCGCGCTCGTCACCCCCATGACGGCCGACGGCGAAGTCGATTGGCCCGCGGTCGAGAAGCACATCGACGACGTCATCACCGCAGGGGCCGACGGCATCGTCGTCACCGGCACCACCGGCGAGACGTCGACTCTCACCGACGCCGAGAAGATCCGGCTGGTCGAGATCGGCAAGGATGTCGCCTCCGGCCGCGCGAAGATCATCACGGGCGGCGGCTCCAACGAGACGGCCCACGCCATCGAGCTGTACAAGGCCAGCGAGAAGGCCGGCGCCGACGGCCTCATGATCGTGACGCCGTACTACAACAAGCCGACGCAGGCCGGCATCCTGACGCACTTCCGGCTCGTCGCCGATGCGACCGACCTCCCGGTGATCCTCTACGACATCCCCGGGCGCACCGGAGTCCCGATCAACTACGAGACGATCCTGCGCCTCGCGAAGCACCCCAACATCCTCGCGATCAAGGACGCCAAGGGAGACTTCAGCGAGGTCAGCCGCGTGCTGAACCAGACCGACCTGATGTACTTCTCCGGCGACGACGCCAACATCCTGCCGCACCTGGCGATCGGGGCGACCGGCCTCATCGGCGTGACCGCGAACATCGCGCCCGCGCCCTACCGGGCGATCATCGATGCCGTCAACGCCGGCGACCTCACGGCCGCGACCGCGGAGCACCGGCGGCTGGAGCCGCTCGTTCGCGCGGTGATGACGCACGTGCCGGGCACGGTCTCGGCGAAGTACATCCTGCACGGCCTCGGCCGCATCGGCAGCCCGCGCGTTCGGCTGCCCCTGGTTGGTCCCGAGGAGTGGGAGGCGGCGAAGATCGAGGACGAGCTCGCACTCGTCGTCGACGTCGCCGGCGCCGACTTCTCCAACTTCCGGCCCGACCGCAACGCCGCCGCGGGTGGCGCGCTGCCGAAGGTGTCGGGCACCACGAGATGACCATGCGCGTCGATCCGCCTGTACCCGGGCGTCGGCGTCAGAAGCGATGGGACGCCGCGGCGTCCTGAGGAGGCTGACCATGCCCACCACCCCGTACGACCCGCCCGCCCTCGAGCAGGGCACGCTCCGGATCACCCCGCTCGGGGGTCTGGGCGAAGTCGGTCGCAACATGACCGTGTTCGAGTACGGCGGCAAGCTGCTCGTCGTCGACTGCGGCGTGTTGTTCCCCGAGGAGCATCAGCCCGGCGTCGACCTGATCCTGCCCGACTTCGAGCCGATCAAGAGCAGGCTCGACGACATCGTGGGCGTCGTGCTCACGCACGGGCACGAAGACCACATCGGCGCCGTGCCGTACCTCCTCAAGCTCAAGTCCGACATCCCGATCGTGGGCTCGGGGCTGACGCTCGCCCTCACCGAGGCGAAGCTCAAGGAGCACCGGATCAAGCCCTACAGCCTGACCGTGACCGAAGGCCAGCGCGAGAGCCTCGGGCCGTTCGACCTCGAGTTCATCGCGGTGAACCACTCGATCCCCGACGCGCTGGCCGTCGCCATCCGCACTCCCGCCGGCCTGGTGCTGGCGACCGGCGACTTCAAGATGGACCAGCTTCCGCTCGACGGCCGCCTGACCGACCTGCGCGCCTTCGCGCGCCTCGGCGAAGAGGGGGTCGACATGTTCCTCGTCGACTCGACGAACGCCGACGTGCCCGGGTTCACTCCGCTGGAGCGCTCGATCGGGCCGGTGCTCGACCAGGTCATCGGCAAGGCGCCGCGCAGGGTCATCGTCGCGAGCTTCTCGAGCCACGTCCACCGCGTGCAGCAGGTGCTGGATGCCGCGACCGCCCACGGCCGCCGCGTCGCGCTGCTCGGTCGGAGCATGCTGCGCAACATGACGATCGCCGAGGATCTCGGCTATCTCAACGTGCCCGAGAACGTGCTGATCGACTACAAGAAGGCGCGCGATCTGCCCGACGACCGCATCGTCTACATGTCGACCGGATCCCAGGGCGAGCCCATGGCCGTGCTCAGCCGCATGGCGAACCTCGACCACGCGATCGAGCCCGGACCCGGCGACACCGTGATCCTCGCTTCGAGCCTCATCCCCGGCAATGAGAACGCCGTCTACCGCGTGATCGACGGGCTGACGAAGCTCGGTGCGAACGTCGTGCACAAGGGCAACGCCAAGGTGCACGTCTCCGGACACGCGGCCGCGGGCGAGCTGCTGTACTGCTACAACATCCTCAAGCCGAAGAACGTGCTTCCCATCCACGGCGAGTACCGCCACCTCATGGCCAACGCGCGCCTCGCGCAGGACACCGGGATCGAGGCGGAGCGCACGATCCTGGGCGAGAACGGCACCGTGATCGACCTCAAGGACGGCGACGCGTCGGTCGTCGGGCAGCTCGACCTGGGCTTCGTCTACGTCGACGGGTCGACGGTGGGCGAGCTCACCGACGCCGACCTGAAGGATCGCCGCGTCCTCGGCGAAGAAGGCTTCATCTCGGTCATCGTGGTCGTCGACGCGTCGACGGGCAAGATCATCTCCGGACCGGAGATCCACGCGCGCGGATTCGCCGAGGACGACGCCGTGTTCGACGCGGTCAAGCCGAAGATCGCCGCCGCCCTCACCGAGGCGGCCAGGTCGGGCGTGCGCGACTCGCACGCGCTGTCGCAGGTCGTCCGCCGCACGATCGGGCGCTGGGTGAACCAGTCGCTGCGTCGCCGGCCGATGATCGTGCCGCTCGTCATCGAGGCGTGACGGATGAGCGGATGCCTCGTCCCCGCGCAGAACGCGCGGGACGAGGCATCCGCTCGCCGTCGCTAAACTCGCGGCATGCCACCCGCCTCCTTCCGCGTCCGCGCCGCCACGCAGGCGGACGGAGCGTTCCTCGGCGACATGGTCGTCGAGGCGGCGAACTGGCGGCCGGGAGCGGGCCGTCCGAAGCATCAGCTGATCACCGGCTCCGACCACAGCCGCTACGTCTCGGGGTGGAAGCAGCCCGGTGACGCCGGGTTCGTGGCGGAGGACCCCAACGGAGAGCCGATCGGCGCCGCCTGGTACCGGATGCTGCCCCGGGCCGATCCCGGCTTCGGCTACGTGGGCACCGGCGTGCCTGAGCTGATCATCGGCGTGCGTCCGATCTGGCGCGCGCACGGCGTCGGCCGTGCGCTGCTGCAGCGGCTGTGCGAGCACGCGCGGACGCAGGGCTTCGGCCGGATCAGTCTGAGCGTGGAGCGCGGCAATTTCGCGGTGACGCTGTACCGCAGTGAGGGCTTCGCCGTGGTCGAGGCGGGTCACGGGCGCGACACCATGGTCAAGCGCCTGCGCTGATCGACCGGCTCGATCCGCCGCGTGGTTCCGCGGAAAAGTCGGTGGCGCGGCTTACCGTGGGGGGATGGCCAGGAGCACCACCCCGACCAAGAACGGTCGCACGCCTGCGCGTGCGTCGTCCTCGTCGCGCGCCAAGAAGCCCGAGCCGGCGCCCAAGCGCTATGTCGGCGACGCCGACAGGCCACCCGTCATCGTGCGGGCGTGGCTCGGGCTGGCGCACGTCACCGGCGGGCTGTTCCGGGCGTTCGGGCCCGAGACCCTCGAGAAGGAGCAGCGTCGCGACGGTTTCCCGTTCCTGCTTGTGCTCCTCGCGATCGCGGGCGCCGTCAACGAGTGGTTCTTCATCGGCAGCGACGTGGCCGCGACGATCAGCGCCTACACCGTCGGTCTGCTCATCGGTCGCGAGGCGTTCGTCCTCCCGGTGCTGCTGCTGTTCCTCGCGGGATGGATGTTCCGGCATCCGTCCTCGGTGCACGACAACGGCCGCGTCGGCATCGGGTTCGGCATGCTGGTCGTCACGATCGCGGGCTTCTGCCACGTGGCCGGCGGCCGTCCTCAGCCGAAGGAGGGGCTGCCCGCCCTCAGCGAGGCCGGCGGTCTCTTCGGGTGGATGGTGGGCGAGCCGCTCGCCTTCGTCCTCACCGACGTGGGTGCCTACATCGCCCTGTCGCTGCTTGCGGTGCTCAGCGTCCTCATCATCACCAAGACGCCGCCGAACCGCATCGGCCGTCGCCTCGGCGAGCTGTACGCCTGGATGTTCGGCGCCGAGCCGCCCGCCGAGCGGAGCGCTGCGGATGCCGCGGCCGGCGTGGCCGACGACGAGAACGACGACCCCGCCCTCCCGTGGTGGCGTCGCAACAAGACCGGGCGCGAGAAGGATCCCGACGGCGTGCTGGGGTCCGACGACCTCACGGCGCTCCTGACTCCCGGCGCGGTGCAGGGCGGCTTCGACCAGGTGCTCGAGCCGCCGGTCCCGCCCGTGCCTCCGGTGCCGGCCGAGGCGCTCACCGAGGTGATCGACCCGTCCGTCGTCGCGGCGGCGAAGTCGTCGAGCACGTCCCTGCGCGACGACAGCGAGGATCCGCTGGAAGACGGCGTGCTGCCGGGTCTGTCGGGAATCGGCACGGATGCCTCGCCCGCCGTTCCGACCGCTCCGTATCGGCTGCCCTCGGTGACGTCCCTGGCCCAGGGCACGCCCCACGTGACGCGCTCGCAGGCCAACGACGACACCGTCAAGGCCATCACCAGCGTCCTCGACCAGTTCTCGGTCGACGCGCGCGTCACCGGCTTCTCGCGCGGCCCGACCGTCACGCAGTACGAGATCTCCCTCGGCCCCGGCGTCAAGGTCGAGCGCATCACCGCGCTCACGAACAACATCGCCTACGCCGTCGCGTCCAACGAGGTGCGCATCCTCGCGCCCATCCCGGGGAAGAGCGCGATCGGCGTCGAGATCCCCAACGTCGACCGCGAGATCGTGACGCTCGGCGACGTGCTGCGGTCGCAGAACGCGCAGCAGTCGACGCACCCGATGACGATCGGCGTCGGCAAGGACGTCGGCGGCGGGTACGTCGTGGCGAACCTCGCCAAGATGCCGCACCTCCTGGTCGCCGGCTCCACCGGTTCGGGCAAGTCGAGCTTCGTGAACTCCATGATCACGAGCCTGCTGATGCGCGCCAAGCCCGCTGACGTGCGCATGGTGCTGATCGACCCCAAGCGCGTCGAGCTCACCTCGTACGCCGGCGTCCCGCATCTCATCACGCCCATCATCACGAACCCGAAGAAGGCGGCCGAGGCGCTGCAGTGGGTCGTGAAGGAGATGGACATGCGGTACGACGACCTCGCGTCGTTCGGCTTCCGCCACATCGACGACTTCAACCGCGCCGTCGTCGCGGGAGAGGTGCGGCTGCCCGCCGGAAGCGAGCGCGTTCTGAAGCCGTACCCCTACCTCCTGGTCGTGGTCGACGAGCTCGCCGACCTCATGATGGTGGCGCCGCGCGACGTCGAGGACTCGATCGTCCGCATCACCCAGCTCGCGCGGGCCAGCGGCATCCACCTCGTCCTCGCGACACAGCGGCCGTCGGTCGACGTCGTCACCGGGCTCATCAAGGCCAACGTGCCGTCGCGCCTCGCGTTCGCGGTGACGAGCGTGACCGACTCGCGCGTCATCCTCGACCAGCCGGGCGCCGATCGCCTGATCGGCCAGGGCGACGCTCTCTTCCTGCCGATGGGCGCGTCCAAGGCGCTGCGCGTGCAGGGCGCGTGGGTGAGCGAGCAGGAGATCGAGAAGGTCGTCAAGCACGTCACCGCGCAGGCCCGTCCCGAGTACCGCAACGACGTGCAGGCGTCGGTAGAGAAGAAGGAGATCGACGCCGATATCGGAGACGATCTCGAGCTCCTCCTCGCGGCGGCCGAGCAGATCGTGTCGACGCAGTTCGGGTCGACCTCGATGCTCCAGCGCAAGCTCCGCGTCGGGTTCGCCAAGGCCGGACGCCTCATGGACCTCCTCGAGTCGCGCGAGATCGTCGGCCCCTCGGAGGGCTCGAAGGCGCGTGACGTGCTCGTGACGCCCGATCAGCTTCCCGCCGTCCTGGCCCGGCTCCGCGGACAGGATGTCCCCGCCGCCGCTCCGGCGGCCCCGGCGGACTCGTACGGGGCCGATGCCGTGGACGCGCAGTTCGACGGCTATCCGGTGGTCGAGGGCGAAGGCGACGAGGATGCGTGGGGCCTGACGGGCCGCGAATGACCGGGGCCTCCGCGCACGTCGCGCGGCCCGGCCACGCCGATCCGCGGCGCTAGGCTCGGGCCATGGCGATCCCCAGGCAGCTCCCCAACGCGATCACGATCGTGCGCATCCTCTGCGCACCGGTGTTCCTGTGGATGCTGCTGGCCGACGGCGGCGCCGACGGTCCGCTGCGGTGGTGGGCCGCCGCCCTCTTCATCGTCGCGATCGCAACGGACGGCATCGACGGCTACCTCGCACGGAGGTACGAGATCGTCACCGACCTCGGCAAGCTGCTGGACCCCATCGCCGACAAGGTCCTGACCGGGTTCGCCTTCATCGGCCTGTCGATCCTCGCCGAGCTGCCCTGGTGGATCACGGTCCTCGTGCTCGTCCGCGAGGTCGGCATCACCGTGCACCGTCTCCTGGTGGCGAGCGACCACGTCGTCGCGGCCGCCTGGATGGGCAAGCTCAAGACGCTCGCCCAGGGCATCGCCCTGTCGCTGGCGCTCCTGCCGCTGTGGACCGTCGTGGGCGACTGGATCTTCTGGGTCAACGGCGTCACGATGACCATCGCCGTCGTGCTCACGGTCGCCAGCGGCATCGACTACGTGATCACCGAGGCCCGCGGCACCCGCAAGGCCAGAGGGTCGGCGTGATCGCCGCCGACGTCCTCGACGCGCTCGCCCTGCGAGGCTGGACGATCGGCACGGCGGAGTCCCTCACCGGGGGACTGGTCGTCGCCGCCTTGATCGACGTGCCGGGCGCCTCCCTGCGCGTTCGCGGCGGCGTGGTCGCGTACGCGACCGATCTGAAGGCGAGCGCGCTGGGGGTCGACGAAGGTCTTCTCTCCGAGGCAGGACCGGTCGACGCGGCCGTCGCACAGCAGCTCGCTGCCGGCGCTCGTCGCGTTCTCGGGGCCGACGTCGGCGTCGCCACGACCGGTGTCGCCGGGCCGGATCCGCAGGGCGGTCATCCGGTGGGCACCGTGTTCGTGGCCGTCGAGACGCCCGACGGCGGAGCCGTGTCGGCGCTGCGACTCGAGGGGTCGCGCGCCGAGATCCGTGCCGAGTCGGTCCGCCGCGCGCTCGAGCTGGCCCTCGGCGAGCTGCGCGCGACCGGAGGATGACGGAGGAAATAGACCGTGTTTCTTCTCGGTTACATTCGGTGATTCCCACCCATTCCCCAGTTCGCGGGATTAGATTGGCATCATCCGGTGCTGTACTGTTGTCCACCCCGGACACGAGGAATCAGAAGTGAGGAGGGGGCCCACAATGATCCTGGTACGTCAAGAAATCGGCGAAGTGCTTCGTGATTTCCGCCAGCAGAAGGGTCGCACCCTCCGTCAGGTCGCGAGCCGCGCCAGCGTCGCGCTGGGCTATCTGAGCGAGGTCGAGCGCGGCCAGAAGGAAGCGTCCAGCGAGATCCTCGCCTCGGTCGCCGAGGCGCTCGATGTCCCCATCTCGACGATCATGCGCGAGGTCGGCGACCGCATCTCGGTCCTCGAGGGCCTGCAGACCTTCCCCGACGTCGTGCCCGACGACCTCGTCGCCGCCGTCGACGCCGAACTGTCGCTCCGCTGAGCGCGCTGCCGAGAATTCCGCAACGGTATGAGGCGCAGTGAGTTCGAGCGCGCCGTGCGCGATGAGTTCGGCGCTCAGGGCAGTTCGCTGATCGTCGACCTGGTGCTCTCGGGCGTCGGATCGCGCACGGCGGCGCAGGCTCTCGCCGACGGCGTCCCGCCGCGGGAGATCTGGCTCGCGCTGTGCGAGGAGACCGACGTGCCCGAGGAGCGCCGCTACGGCGTCGGGCGCCTCGAGCCGAAGCGCCGCTAACTCCTTCGCCGACGCTGATCCGCGGCGTGTCGTCGCGGCGTGTCATCGAAGAAGTGTTCGATAGCGGCGTAGGCTCCTGCACAGCAGGTGTCGACAGCGTGTCTGTCCACGACGGAGGAGGAGCGAAGACGAATGTCGGAGCCCACCCCTAGCGTGATCAACGTCGAACGACACCTCACGCCTTGTCGCAGCATCCGTCCCACCGGGGTCGGATCGCGACAGCCTACAGGCGACGGAACGCGAGCAGAAAGAGCACGTCATGCCCTCAGCAGTTGACCGCGAGAAAGCCCTCGAATCGGCTCTCGCCCAGATCGACCGGCAGTTCGGAAAGGGCTCGGTCATGCGACTGGGCAGTGACGAGCGCGCACCCGTCGAGGTCGTCCCCACCGGGTCGATCGCACTCGACGTCGCCCTCGGCATCGGCGGTCTTCCACGCGGCCGCATCATCGAGATCTACGGCCCCGAGTCGTCGGGTAAGACGACGCTCACGCTCCACGCCATCGCCAACGTGCAGCGCGCCGGCGGCATCGCCGCGTTCATCGACGCAGAGCACGCGCTCGATCCCGACTACGCGCAGAAGCTCGGCGTCGACATCGACTCGCTGCTCGTGTCGCAGCCCGACACGGGTGAGCAGGCGCTCGAGATCGCCGACATGCTCGTGCGCTCGGGTGCGATCGACCTCGTCGTGATCGACTCCGTGGCCGCTCTCGTGCCGAAGGCCGAGATCGAGGGCGAGATGGGCGATTCCCACGTCGGTCTGCAGGCGCGCCTCATGTCGCAGGCGCTCCGCAAGCTCACCGGTGGCCTCAACCAGACGAACACCACGATGATCTTCATCAACCAGCTGCGCGAGAAGATCGGCGTCTTCTTCGGCTCGCCCGAGACCACCGCCGGTGGAAAGGCGCTGAAGTTCTACGCCTCCGTGCGCCTCGACATCCGCCGCATCGAGACGCTGAAGGACGGCACCGACGCAGTCGGCAACCGCACGCGCGTCAAGGTCGTCAAGAACAAGATGGCCCCGCCGTTCAAGCAGGCGGAGTTCGACATCCTCTACGGCGTCGGCATCTCGCGCGAGGGAAGCCTCATCGACTTCGGTGTCGAGCACGGCATCGTCAAGAAGTCGGGCGCCTGGTACACGTACGACGGCGAGCAGCTCGGGCAGGGCAAGGAGAACGCGCGCAACTTCCTGATCAAGAACGCCGACACGGCGGCCGAGATCGAGTCGAAGATCAAGGCGAAGCTCGGCATCGGTCAGCCCAAGGCGGTCGAGGCTCCGGCCGACGACCTGGCTGCGCGCCGCCCGGCGTGACCATGGGACACCCTGACGGGGGCGAGCGCGACACGCTCGCCCCCGTGATCCCGCTCTTCGGCGGGCCGACTCCCGCACGGCCCGAGCGACCGGTGGCCGAGGAAGCGCGGGAGGCGTTCCCCGAGCATTCGGTCATCGGCTCAGCCGCCGAGAAGCCGGCCGAGCCGGCGAGTGAAGAGCCGGAGACGTGGCACCCGACGTGGGCCGTCGACCGGCCGCAGCTCGACGAAGACTCCGACAGCGATCGTGCCGCCGACATCGAGCTCGCTGAGAAGGCGCTGCTCAAGAAACTGCGGACCCGCTCGGTCTCGGTCTCCGAGGCCCGAGGGTTCCTCCGGGAGTTCGCCCTGGACGCGGCCGCGGTCGATCACCTCATCGCCTCGATGGACGAATACGGCTACCTCGACGACGCCGCCCTGGCCGATCAGCTCATCCACGCCGGCACCGACCGCAAGGGCCAGGGGCGTCAGGCCATCGCGCAGACGCTGGCCAAACGGGGCATCCCTCGCGACATCGCCGACGCGGCCCTGGCGAACCTGCCCGACGACGACTTCGAGCGGGCGCTCGAGTTCGCCCGCACCAAGGCGCGATCGCTCCGGAGTCTCGACCGCGACACAGCACTCCGCAGACTCACGGGCCAGCTTGCGCGCCGTGGCTACGGCGGGTCGCTCGCGATGACGGCCGCGCGCACCGCACTCGACGAGGGCTCAGGCGGCTCGGGCGGCGGCGTCCGTTTCGTCTGACCCCGCGCCGACCGCGCGGCGTGCTCACACGAGCGGCTCGTAGAATGGCTCCCATCATGACCATGCCGTCCCAGCTCCCGACTCTCATCGCGCCCTCCGACGCGGCGCGCGGCGCCGACGGCCGGGTCCGCACCTACGAGGTGCGCACCTTCGGCTGCCAGATGAACGTGCACGACTCCGAGCGTCTCTCCGGCTCGCTCGAGAGCGCCGGCTACATGCGCGCCGAGGCGGGCACCGAGGCCGACGTGGTCGTCATCAACACGTGCGCCGTGCGCGACAACGCGGCGGGCAAGCTCTACGGCACGCTCGGTCACCTGAAGTCGCGCAAGGACGCGCACGAGGGAATGCAGATCGCCGTCGGCGGGTGCCTCGCCCAGATGGACAAAGACACCGTCCAGGAGAAGGCGCCGTGGGTCGACGTCGTTTTCGGCACACACAACATGGGTTCCCTGCCCAGCCTGCTCGAGCGCGCACGCCACAACGGCGAGGCGGAGCTCGAGATACTCGAGGCGCTGGAGATCTTCCCCTCCACGCTTCCCACCAAGCGCGACAGCATCTACAGCGGCTGGGTGTCGATCTCCGTCGGGTGCAACAACACCTGCACGTTCTGCATCGTCCCGAGCCTGCGCGGCAAAGAGAAAGACCGCCGTCCCGGCGACATCCTCAACGAGATCCGCCTCCTCGTCGAGGACGGCGCGATGGAGGTCACCCTCCTCGGTCAGAACGTCAACTCCTACGGCGTCGAGTTCGGCGACCGGCAGGCGTTCGGCAAGCTCCTTCGTGCCGCGGGCGAGATCGCCGGTCTCGAGCGCATACGCTTCACGAGCCCTCACCCCGCCGCCTTCACCGACGACGTGATCGACGCGATGGCCGAGACGCCGGCCGTCATGCCGCAGCTGCACATGCCCCTGCAGTCGGGCAGCGACCGCATCCTCAAGGCGATGCGTCGCTCGTACCGCAGTGAGAAGTTCCTCGGAATCCTCGATCGCGTTCGCGCGCGGATTCCGAACGCTGCGATCTCGACCGACATCATCGTCGGCTTCCCGGGCGAGACCGACGAGGACTTCGAAGACACGATGCGGGTCGTCGAGCAGGCGCGCTTCGCCAGTGCCTTCACCTTCCAGTACTCCATCCGCGAGGGCACCCCCGCGGCCACCATGCCCGACCAGGTGCCCAAGGCGGTCGTGCAGGAGCGGTACGAGCGCCTCATCGCGCTGCAGGAGCGCATCTCGCTCGAAGAGAACCAGAAGCAGGTCGGGCGGGAGCTCCAGGTCCTGGTCTCGACGGGAGAGGGCAAGAAGGATGCGGCGACCCATCGCCTCACCGGTCGCGCGGAGGACAACCGGCTCGTGCACTTCGAGGTGCCGGCGGGCTCCGACCTGCCGCGTCCGGGCGATGTCGTCTCCGTGGCCGTGACGCACGCCGCGCCGTTCCACCTGCTGGCTGACAGCCCCGGCGGCGCGCCGCTGCGCATCCGGCGCACCCGGTCGGGCGACGCCTGGGACCGCTCGCAGGCCGAGTCCTGCGGCGTGCCGGCCCCCGCGGGCGAGGCGGGAGCGCCGCGCGCCGTGTCCCTGGGCCTCCCGACGTTGCGCATCGGGGTGTGACCACCCCCGCGGACGCCGGCTCGCCCCGGCTGTGGGCGGTCGTCGGCGCCACGGGAACGGGCAAGACCGCCCTCTCGCTCGACCTCGCCGAGACGATCGCCGAGCGCGGCGGACGGGCCGAGATCGTCAATGCCGACGCGATGCAGCTGTACCGCGGCATGGACATCGGCACCGCGAAGCTGCCGGAGGCCGATCGCCGCGGCATCCCTCACCATCTCTTCGATGTGCTGGACGTCACCGCCGACGCCGCGGTCGCCTGGTACCAGGCCACCGCCCGCGCGACGATCGACCAGATCCACGCGCGCGGCGCCGACGCGATCCTGGTCGGCGGTTCGGGGCTGTACGTCTCGAGCGTGCTGTTCGACTTCCGCTTCCCGCCCCGCGATGCGGCGGTCCGTGCACGCCTCGAGGCCGAACTCGATGCCGATGGACCGGGCGCGCTGTTCGCACGCCTGCGCGCGCTCGACCCGGCCACCGCGGAGCGCGTCGACCCGCGCAACGGCCGCCGTGTCGTGCGCGCGCTGGAGGTGCTGGAGCTGGGGGAGCGCACGCACGGGGCAGTGCTTCCCGACGAGCCCGTGCTGTGGCGCTACGAGACGCGGGTCGTGGGCGTGGCGCTGCCGCGCGACGAGCTCGTCGCGCGACTGGACGCCCGGGTCGAGGCGATGTGGCGCGAGGGTCTTCTCGGGGAGGTCGAGACGCTGCGCGCGGCCGGCCTCGAGCGCGGGGTCACGGCACGGCGGGCGATCGGCTACGCACAGGCCCTGGCTCAGCTGTACGGCACGATGACCGAGGCCGAGGCGATCGCCGAGACGCAGGCGCTCACCCGCCGCTACGCCCGTCGGCAGGTGTCGTGGTTCAAGCGCTACAAAGACGTCACCTGGGTGGCGCCGGGAGCGGATGCCGCGACCCTGGCAGACTCGACGCCATGAGCATCGACATCCGACAGTTCACGCCGGCGGACACCGAAGCGATCGTGTCGCTGTGGCAGACGGCCGGGCTCACCCGGCCGTGGAACGATCCATACGCCGACATCCGCCGCAAGCTCACCGTGCAGCCCGAGCTCTTCCTCGTCGCCGAAGACGATTCCGTGATCGTGGGGTCGGTCATGGCCGGTTACGACGGACACCGCGGCTGGCTGTACTACCTCGCGAGCACGCCGGAGCGCCGCGGCGAGGGCATCGCCCGCAGCCTCGTCACCGAGGCCGAGGAGCGGCTGCTCGCGATGGGCTGCCCCAAGGTGCAGCTCATGGTGCGGCCCGACAACGGCGTGACCCGCGAGTTCTACGCTGCGCTCGAGTACGAGCCGTTCGACGTATGGGCGACCGGCAAGCGCCTGATCGTCGACTGATCGGCGGCGGGGCCGGCCCCGCCCCGCCCATAGACTGGGACGATGCCGCAGACGATCGCGTTCACCAAGGGTCACGGCACCGGCAACGACTTCGTGATCGTCCCCGACCGCGACGGCGAGCTCGACCTCTCCGACGACCAGGTCGCCGTGCTGTGCGACCGGCGCTTCGGCATCGGCGGCGACGGCATCCTCCGCGTCGTGCGCGCTGACGCGATCGCCGAGGGTGCGGCCGCCGCGTCCGACGATGTCGAGTGGTTCATGGATTACCGCAACGCCGACGGCTCTCGCGCCGAGATGTGCGGCAACGGCATCCGCGTCTTCGCCCGCTACCTCGCCGAAGTCGGCTGGGCATCGCTCGATGGTGCGCCGCTGAGCATCGCCACGCGCGCCGGAGTGAAGACGATCACGCGCAGCGATCTCGGATTCGAGGTCGACCTCGGGCCGTGGCGCATCGAGCAGGACGACGTGCTCGTCCGCGCGAGGGGGATCGGCGCACCGCGTCCGGGCCTCGGCATCGACGTGGGCAACCCTCACATCGTCGTCGCGCTTCCCGATCACCGCGAGCTCGAGGGCCTCGACCTCGGCGTCCTGCCGCAGCTGCATCCCGAGCCGCCGCACGGCGCGAACGTCGAGTTCGTCGTGCCCAGCGATCCGCTCGTGCGCGACGGCGTGGGCTCCATCCGCATGCGGGTCTTCGAGCGCGGCGTGGGCGAGACGCTCAGCTGCGGGACGGGCGTGGCCGCCGCAGCCCTCGCGGTGCGGCACTGGGCGGGGCCTGCGGCCCCTGATCGCTGGAGCGTCGAGGTTCCCGGAGGAACGCTGGGGGTTCGGATGCCGGAGGTCGACGGCGAGCGTCACGTTCTGCTCTCCGGCCCGGCCACTCTCGTCTACTCCGGCGAGGTCACTCTCGCCTGACCCCGACCCTCGCTCCGGCAGCTCGTCGTCAGGGGAGGTCGATCGGCTCGCTCGGCGGCGAGCCGTGGCGGCGGACCTTGATCACGCGGAACCCCCGGCCGGTCGCGGCCCGGTGCACCGTATAGCCGCGTTCGAAGGTGGCCGCGAGCCAGCGCTGCAGCGAGTCGGAACCGAGGTTGCGCTGCACGACCAGCCACGCGTCGGCGCGCTCGTCGAGCCGCGGGATCCAGCGCTCGAGCAGACCGTGCAGCTCGTTCTTGCCGACCCGGATGGGCGGATTGGAGCGGATCGTGCGGAAGACGACGTCGTCGGGAACATCGTCGGGCAGCGCAGCGTTGACATTTGAGAGGCCCAGCGCTTCGGCGTTGCGGCGGACGAGGTCCAGCGCTCGTTCATTCACATCCACCGCCCAGACGGTCGCGTGCGGAGACTCCATCGCGAGGCTCAAGGCGATCGGTCCCCAACCGCATCCGAGGTCGAGGAGATTCCCGCCGGGTGGCGGCGGGGGAGTGTTCGACAGCAGCACGCCGGTGCCCGAGTCGACATGATCGGGGCTGAACACCCCGCCCGCGGTCGTCACCTCGACATCGCGGCCGGCGAGCGTGACGCGGACGCGGCGGAGGTTCTCGGGACTGGCGGGCGATGCACTGAAGTAGTGGTCGCTCCCCATGGCTGATGAGCCTAGCGGAGGACAAGACTAGAATTCACGGACGCCTCGGACTGGCCGATACCGCCGGGACAGGCATCCCCGAAAGGAACACATGACGGATACGACAACACCTCAGAGCACGGACGAGACGCCGGTGGACCCGGTGGATCGCGTGCTGGCGCGCGCTGAAGCGCGCTCGGGGGTGCGCGTGTTCGGCGCCGCTCAGGCGCTGCAGGACGAGGCCACGATCGGCACCGCCGACACCGATGGCGAGCAGTGGGACCGCGAGGAGCGGGCCGCCCTGCGGCGTGTGCCGGGACTCTCGACGGAGCTCGAGGACGTCACCGAGGTCGAGTACCGGCAGCTGCGGCTCGAGAACGTCGTGCTGGTCGGCGTGCACCCGCAGGGTCATCAGGAGGACGCCGAGAACTCGCTGCGCGAGCTCGCCGCGCTCGCCGAGACCGCCGGAGCCGTCGTGCTCGACGGTGTGCTGCAGCGGCGCCCGCATCCGGACGCCGCGACCTACGTCGGCCGTGGCAAGGCGCAGGAGCTCCGCGACATCGTCGCGGCGGTCGGCGCCGACACCGTGATCGCCGACACCGAGCTCGCCCCCAGCCAGCGCCGCGCACTCGAGGACGTCGTGAAGGTGAAGGTCATCGACCGCACCACCGTGATCCTCGACATCTTCAGCCAGCACGCCAAGAGCCGAGAGGGCAAGGCTCAGGTCGAGCTCGCCCAGCTCGAGTACCTGCTGCCGCGACTGCGCGGCTGGGGTGACTCGATGAGCCGTCAGGCCGGTGGCCAGGTGGGCGCGGGCGGCGCGGGCATGGGCTCGCGCGGACCGGGTGAGACGAAGATCGAGCTCGATCGACGCCGCATCCGGACCAAGATGGCGCTGCTGCGCCGGCAGATCCGCGACTTCGCGCCCGCACGCGAGGCAAAGCGCGCCGAGCGCAAGCGCCACACCATCCCGTCGGTCGCGATCGCCGGCTACACCAACGCCGGCAAGTCCAGCCTGCTCAATCGCCTCACCAGTGCGGGCGTGCTGGTCGAGAACGCCCTGTTCGCGACGCTGGATGCGACCGTCCGTCGGTCCGAGACGGCAGACGGACGCGTCTACACGCTCACCGACACGGTCGGCTTCGTGCGCAACCTGCCCCACCAGCTGGTCGAGGCGTTCCGCTCGACGCTGGAGGAGGTCGGCGAGTCCGACGTCATCGTGCACGTGGTGGACGGCTCGCACCCCGACCCGGCGGCGCAGCTGGCGACGGTGCGCGATGTCATCGGCGACGTGGGCGGACGCGACATCCCCGAGATCGTCGTCTTCAACAAGGCCGACCTCATCGACGACGACGCACGGCTGCTGCTGCGCGGGCTGGAGCCGAAGGCGCTGTTCGCGTCGTCGCGCACCGGCGAGGGGATCGACGAGCTTCGCGCCGCGGTCGAGGCGGCGCTGCCGCTTCCGGCCGTCGAGATCGACGTGCTCGTCCCGTACGACCGCGGCGACCTCGTGTCGGCGATCCACGAGCAGGGCATCATCCTGGCTCAGGAGCACGAGGAAGGCGGCACGGCGGTGCGTGCGCGCGTCGGCGAGCACCTCGCCGCCCGGCTCGCGCCATTCGTGCGCTGACGCGTTTCGTCTCGTCGCTTCGCTCCTCGCTCAACGACCCGGGCAGCGGAGCGAGACGAGACCCGGCGTCAGTCGAGCTCGAGCGCCGGGATCCCCGGCGGGTCGAAGCCCAGCACCTGGCCGAGGAAGGCGACCTCCGCCTCCAGCTGCCGCACGACCGTCTCGGCACGGCGGAACCCGTGGCCCTCGCCCTCGAACGCGAGATAGGCGTGCGGGACGCCGTTCGCCCGCAGGGCGTCGCGCACCGCCTCGGACTGCGAGGGCGGCACCACCTGGTCGTCGAGCCCCTGCTCGATGAGCAGCGGTGTGCGCAGCCGTTCGAGGCGTGACAGGGGCGATCGGGCCGCGTAGAGCGCCTCGGCCTCGGGCAACGGCCCCACCATGCTGTCGAGGTAGCGCGACTCGAAGTCGTGCGTGTCTTCGGCCAGTCGTCGCAGGTCGGCGACGCCGTAGCGGCTGATCCCCGCGGCGAAGGCGTCCGACAGCGTCAGGGCGCACAGCACGGTCCAACCGCCCGCGGACCCGCCCGCGATCGCGAGCCGCTCGGGGTCTGCCGCGCCGCTGCCCGCATGACCCTGCGCGGCGGCGATCACGTCGTCGACGTCGACGACGCCCCACTGCCCGAGGAGGCGCTCCCGGTACGCGCGCCCGTAGCCGCTCGAACCGCCGTAGTTCACATCGAGGACGCCGATGCCGCGGCTGGTGAAGTAGGCGATCTTGCCGGATGCCGCGCCCCCGACGTGCGCGGTCGGCCCGCCGTGGACGAAGACCACGTAGGGCGGCCGCTCGTCCTCGGGGCCGGAGGCGTCGGGGTTGGTCGGCGGGAAGTCGAACGCATGGACGGGTCCGCGAGGACCGTCGAAGGAGACGGCGCGGGCACGCGGCATCCATTCGTCACCCCACGCCGTGCGACCGCCCGCGATCAGACGCGCGGCGGCAGGCTGGTCGACGTCGATGTCCCAGAGGGCGGCTCCCGCAGGGCCGGAGCCGCTGAGGAGCAGCCTGGTGCCGCGGACGTCTTCGATCGACATGCCCGCGACCGCGTCGACGGGGAGCGGCTGCACGGACCCGTCGCTGCCGATGACGACGAGCTCGTCCGAGCCCTGGGTGCGGACGGCGACGATGCGACCGTCGTCGAGCACCGCGAACCAGCGCTGGCCGAGCGCCCACAGCGGCCCGCCGGTGTCGGCGTCGGCCTCGGCGATGTCCTCGCAGTGCAGGTCGGCGGTCAGGCGCAGGCACGACAGATTCCAGCGGCCCGACCGGTCGTCGCTGTAGAGGATCTCGTCGTCGCTCAGCCACACGGGCTGGAGCGGCGCGGTGGAGCCGCCCGCGACGGTCGCCCATTCGGCGACGACGCCGTCCTCGAGCCTTCCGACCCGAAGCTCGGCGCTGTCCCACGGCATATGGGGGTGGTCCCAGGAGATCCAGGCGAGATGCGCGCCGTCGGGCGAGAGCGCGGGGTGGGCGAAGAAGTCGCTGTCCTCGACGAGGGACGGCAGTCGCGCCATATCCGCGGCCCCGCTGCCGTCGACCGGGACCTCGACGATGTCGCGGTGCGGAGGAGCTTCGTCGCGGTGGGTCTCGCGCACGGCGAGGAGGCGCCCGCCCTGCCAGGTGAGCCCCCCGAAGCGCACGTCGCCGGCCAGGGGCGTGAGGGGCTTCGCACGCTCACCCGGTACGACCCTCCACACCCGCTGATCGGCCTTCTCGACGAAGACCAGAGCGTCGCCGGCGACCGTGGTCCACGCGCCTCCGCCGTACTCGTGCACGCGCGATCGCGCGCTCCAGGGCGCCTCGATCAGGTCGGAGACGTCGCCGGATGCCGTCATCGTGCGCACCGTCGTACGTCCCGCCTCCTCGGGCACCGACTCGCCCCACCAGACCTCGTCACCGACGTACCGGGCGCCCTCGATGCGGGGCGACGCTGCCGACACCGCCTCCGCCGACAGGGGGGATGGCCAGGATCCGTAGGGGAGCTCGGTGGTCACGGCATCCACGCTACGGCGAAACAGAAGGTCATAGGGAGGGGCTTGCGTCGGACGCTCGGCTAGCTTGGAGCCATCGTCGCCCGGTCGTCCCACTCGGACGGTCCCCACGAGAGATCGAGGGGCCGGGCAGGGAGCGACAGCCGAGCCCGGCACCCGCCCGCGATGACACCGCGCCGCCGGTCACCCCGGGTGTGCGCGCGTCCGCGGCCGCCCGGCCACTCCGTCCGTCCGAACCGAGAAGCACGATATGTCGATCGACCTCAGCACACCCCCGGTGCCGTTCTCGTTCGAGGTGTACCCGCCCAGATCCTCCGCGGGGTTCCTCGCCCTGCACGAGACGATCCGGCAGCTCGCGGCGGCGCGTCCGCGCTTCATCTCGGTCACCTACGGGGCCGGCGGATCCACCGGCGGGCGCTCACTGGACCTGCTCCGGTTCATCCTGCGGGAGACCGACACCGCGCCGCTCGCGCACCTGACGTGCGTGGGCAGCACGTACGCGGGCGCCCACGCGCTGATCCGCGAATTCCTGGATGCCGGTGTCACCAGCTTCCTCGCCCTCCGAGGCGACCCGCCCGCAGGCCTGGGCGCGGACCAGCCGTTCCTCGGCGACCTCGAGAGCTCGGCGCAGCTCGTGCAGCTCATCGACCGCGTGCAGGCCGAGCGGGCTCCCTATACGGAGCGGGAGATCCCGGGAGTTCCCGGCGCGGTGCAGGTCGAGCCGCGCGTCAAGGTCGACATCGCGGTCGCCGCGTTCCCGAACGGGCACCCGCGGTCGCGGCATCCGCGCGAGCACATCGATGCGCTCCTCGCGAAGCAGGCCGCCGGCGCCACCCTCGCGATCACGCAGCTTTTCTTCCACGCCGACGACTACCTCGCCTTCGTCCAGCGCTCGCGCGACGCTGGCGTGACGATCCCGATTCTCCCCGGCATCATGCCCATCACGTCGCCCTCGCGACTGCGTCGGGTGCTCGAGCTCAGCGGCGAGGAGCTGCCCGCCGAACTCGCCATCGCGCTCGAGGTCGAGCCGACGGCCGAGGGCCAGCGGGCACTCGGCACCGAGTACGCCGCAGGCCTCGCGCGCGACGTCGTCGCCGGGGGCGCGCCCGGCGTGCACCTCTACGCGTACAACAGCCATGAAACGGTGCTCGCGGTGCTCCGCGACGCCGGCATCCTCACCCACCCCCTCGAGAAGGAAGCCGCACGATGACCGACACCACCCAAGACTTCCCCCGCGGCACGATCCTCGGGTACCCGCGCATCGGCCGCCGTCGCGAACTCAAGCGCGCCATCGAGTCGCACTGGGCCGGCAAGACCGACGAGGCGACGCTCGAGCAGACCGCCGTCGAGCTCCGTCGCGCCACGCGCGAGCGCCTCGCCGAGCTCGGGCTCGGCCGCGACGACTCGTCGATCCCCGAGTCGTTCTCGTACTACGACCAGGTGCTCGACGTCGCTGTCGCGGTCGGCGCTCTGCCCGAGCGCTTCGCCGACCTGCGCGACGCCGACGGCACCGTCGGCCTAGGCGCATACTTCACCGCGGCGCGCGGTGCAGGCGAGAACGCACCGCTCGAGATGACGAAGTGGTTCGACACGAACTACCACTACCTCGTTCCGGAGATCGGTCCCGAGACCTCGTTCGCGCTGTCGAGCGACCGGTTCGCCCGCCAGGTCGCGGAGGCGAAGGCCGACGGGTTCACCGTCCGGCCCGTCGTCGTCGGTCCGGTGACCCTCCTGGCACTCGCGAAGGCCACCGATACAGCCGAGGGCTTCGACCCGCTGAGCCGGCTCGACGACCTGCTGCCCGTCTACGCCGAGCTCCTCGCGTCGCTGCGCGCCGCCGGCGCCGAGTGGGTCCAGCTCGACGAGCCCGCCCTCGTGAGCGAGAGCCTGCCCGCGGGCGCCGCCGCCCTGGCTGAGGCGGCTTCGCGCGCCTACGCGGTGCTGGGAGCTGCGTCGAACCGCCCGTCGATCCTCGTGACCGCGGGCTACGCCCAGCTCTCGCCCGACGCGTGGACGGCGCTCGCCGCCGCACCCGTCGAGGCGCTGGCCATCGACCTGACCCGCGGTGCGCTGCCCTCGGCGGTCGACGGACTGGCCGACAAGACGCTCGTGGGAGGCGTCATCGACGGTCGCAACATCTGGCGGGGCGACCTCGCCGGCGCGTGGGCGAAGCTCGAGGCGCTCCGGGGGCTCGGAGCCGCGCGGGTGTCCGCCGGCACGTCGACGTCGCTGCAGCACGTGCCGCACGACGTGCAGGACGAGACCGCTCTCGACCCGCGCCTGGTGTCGTGGCTCGCCTTCGCCGACCAGAAGACCGGGCAGGTCGTCACGCTGGCGCGCGGACTGGCCGACGGCGCGTCGGCCATCGAGGACGACGTGGCCGCGGCATCCGCTGCCCTCGCCGACCGCCGGAGCGCGCCAGGGGTGCGCGACGGCGCCGTGCGGGAGCGTGCCTCCGCACTCACGACGGCGGACTTCGACCGCGGCGACTACGCGGCGCGCGTCGCGGCGCAGGAGACGGCGCTCGGGCTGCCCGTCCTGCCCACGACCACGATCGGCTCGTTCCCGCAGACCGGCGACATCCGCCGCGCGCGCGCCCGTCACGGCAAGGGCGAGATCACGACCGAGGAGTACGAGCAGTTCCTCCGCGACGAGATCGCGCGGGTGGTCACGCTGCAGGAGGACCTCGGGCTCGACGTGCTCGTGCACGGCGAGGCCGAGCGCAACGACATGGTGCAGTACTTCGCCGAGAACCTCGACGGATTCGACGTGACCCAGAACGGCTGGGTGCAGTCGTACGGCTCGCGAGCGACGCGCCCCTCGATCCTGTGGGGCGACGTGTCGCGGCCTGCTCCGATCACGGTGGCCTGGTCGACGTTCGCCCAGTCGCTCACCGACAAGCCAATGAAGGGCATGCTGACCGGTCCGGTGACCATCCTCGCGTGGTCGTTCGTGCGCGACGACCAGCCGCTGGGCGACACGGCCAACCAGGTGGCCCTGGCCCTGCGCGACGAGATCGCCGACCTCGAGGCCGCCGGCATCGGCGTGATCCAGGTGGACGAGCCCGCGCTGCGCGAGCTGCTGCCGCTGAAGAAGGCCGACCAGTCGTCCTACCTCGACTGGTCGGTGGGTGCCTTCCGGCTGTCGACCGCGGGTGCCGCCGAGGCCACGCAGGTGCACACGCACCTCTGCTACTCGGAGTTCGACGTCGTCATCGACGCCATCGCGGCGCTGGACGCCGACGTGACCTCGATCGAAGCCGCCCGCAGCCGCGGGGAGGTCATCGGCGACATCGCCGAATCGGGCTTCACGCACGGCGTGGGGCCGGGCGTCTACGACATCCACTCGCCTCGCGTGCCGTCGGTCGACGAGGTGGCGGAACTGCTCGAGCGCGCCGCCACCGAGCTGCCGCTGCGCCAGGTCTGGGTGAACCCCGACTGCGGCCTGAAGACCCGGGGCTACGACGAGACGGTGGAGTCGCTGCGCAACATCATCGAGGCCACGCGCACGATCCGCGACAAGGTGGGCGCCGCGGTCTAGCGCTTCGGGCTCGAGATGGAGCGCTCGGATGCCGCGGCCACACCGGCCGCGGCATCCGGCGTCTCCGCGGTCTCGACCGCGACGATGTCGGACTCGAGGACGACGTCGGACTCGTCCACGGGGCGCTCCTCATCGCGGCGCTGCAGCAGCTCGAGGACCCACGCGACGATGAAGGCCACGACGATGACGAGGACCACATCGCCGAAGGACAGCGGCCGCAGGGCGAACAGCCAGACGACCGCGAGCACCGCGATGGTCGTGCGCACGAGCACGCGCGAGCGCGCCAGCCACGCGCCGAATCCCCGGGTGTCGAGCCCGCGGGCCGCCAGTTGACGGCGGGCGGACGAGTTGAGGCTGCGCACGGCACTGCGCGTGCCCTGGGCTGCGGCGGAGCGGCCCATGGCCCAGCCGAGGATCGCGATGAAGACGCCGAGGACGGACAGCACGAGCGCGGTCTGCGTCATGGCGCCGATCAGCTGGTCGTAGATCACGCCCAGCCCCGACGGCGAGAGTCCGAGGTCGGACGCCACCGTGCCCATCGCCGTGTCTCCGATCGCCAGAGCGACCGCCAGCGATCCGGCGCCGATCGCGATAGCGATGCCGGTGCCGAGCACCGCCACGCTGCGCCGGCGCGCCAGAGCGATGCCGAGTCCGAACAGCACGAGCGTCAGGACCGGCAGCCACCAGCCGAGCGTGGTGGCCAGCGCGTAGCCCGTGCGCACCGCGGCGAGGTTGTCGCCCTTTCCGACGATGACCACCCGGTCGATCTCGGGGATCAGCTGCGCCGCGCTCACGCCGCGATCGACGAGGCGCTCCTTGACGGTGTCGACGACGGCGCCGAGCTGGATGCCGACGCCCTCGTCGGTGCGCACCACGAGGCCGCCGCCGTCAGACGTCGCCGCCGTGGTGAGAGCGCGGTGGGCGGCCCGCGTCGCCGTCGCCCAGACATCGGCGAAGGCATCCGATTCGACCACTCGCGTGACCGCCTCGTTCACCAGGTTCTCGAGCCCGCTCGCGGCCGGCGCCTGCAGCAGACCGAGGGCCTGCGCGGCGCGCGGCGGGAGCCCCAGGTCGGCGATGCCGTCGAACACGTTCGCCGTGAGGGTCTGGAAGTCCACCTCCGCGCTGATCGCCTCCATCGCCTCGTCGATGACCATGGCCTGAACGGCGCTGTCATCGACCAGCGGAGCGAGAGTGCCGACGAAGGCGTCCTCCTCGACGAGCTGGATGCGCGCCCAGGCGGTCACGATCGAGATGGGGACCAGGATCGCCGCGATCACGATGCACAGCCCGGAGACCCAGGCCCGCCAGCGCCCACTCGACCGGGCGGGGGCCGGCGACGCGGTGTCGGCCGCGAGCCGGGCGTTCTCCAGCTCGAGTTCGCGGATGCGTGCCTCGAGCGCCTGTGCGTCCGCCGTGTCGATGTCGCTCATGCCGCCATTGTGGCGGACACCGGCTGCTCTCGCCGGAAGTTTCACCCGCCGGGGGTGATCAGACGGCGCGGAGGACCGCCACGACTTTTCCGAGCACGACGGCTTCGTCGCCGAGGATGGGCTCGAAGGCGGAGTTGCGGGGGAGGAGCCACGTGTGCCCGTCGCGCTGGCGGAACGTCTTCACCGTCGCCTCGCCGTCGAGCATCGCGGCGACGATCTCGCCGTTGTCGGCAGTCGCCTGTGAGCGCACGACGACCCAGTCGCCGTCGCAGATGGCGGCGTCGATCATCGACTCACCCGAGACCTTGAGCATGAACAGGTCGCCCTTGCCGACCAGTTGACGGGGGAGCGGGAAGATCTCCTCCACCTGCTGCTCCGCCGTGATCGGGACGCCGGCGGCGATGCGCCCGACGAGCGGCACGAGGGCGGCATCTCCGACCGACGGCGCGGAGTCGGCCGGATTCTCGGTGGAGGCGCCGGGGAGGTCGATGAGGACCTCCATCGCGCGGGTCTTGCCTGCGTCGCGCCGCAGATAGCCGCTCAGCTCGAGCTGGTTGAGCTGGTGGGTGACGCTCGACAGGGACTTGAGCCCGACCGCGTCGCCGATCTCGCGCATGCTCGGCGGATAGCCGTGGCGCGCGATCGAGCGCTGGATGACCTCGAGAATGGCGAGCTGCTTGTCGCTGAGGCTCTTGCGCCGTCGCGTCTGCGGCCTCTCGCGCCCGGTGGCGTCGCTCATGTCCGGCTCCTGTCTCGCTGTCTCGGAGGGCTCCGGGAGTGCAGCGGTCTTCGAATGTCGGAGGCCCGTGGTGGGGTTCTCGTATCGAAACCGTATCCGGATCCGAGGCTCGAAGGGAACACCGCGACCGCGTGTCGCGTTCGAGGAATCGAAGCCGGATCGGCCCCTTGACATCATAAACGGTCGAAGATAACTTCGGTACAGAGATTCGCATCCTCCGCTCCCGGCCGAGCGGCGGGTGCGAATCTCCCCCCAGCAGGAGGAGCACACCATGAGCACCATCGGCATCACGTCGCCGGCTTTCGCGAGCGGCCCGTTCACGGGCGCCCAGCGTCCGACCCGCCTGCGCCTCACCGTCCGCGGTCGTCGGGTCCTCGCCACGCTTGCCGCGGTTCCCGCGATCATTGCGATCAGCGTCGCGATGATCTCCGGCGGCACCGCCCTCGCCAACCGCGACGCCGGGGCACCCGTCGAGTCCTTCTCCACCGTCACGGTCTCCGTCGGCGACACGCTGTGGTCCATCGCCGAGTCGGTCGCACCGACCGCCGACCCGCGCGACGTCGTCGACGCGATCGTGCGGCTCAATGCGCTCGACGGGGTCTCGCTCGAAGCCGGGCAGAGCCTGGCGATCCCGGCCGAGTACGACTCGACTCGCTGAGGCGCACGCAGCGTCGCGCGTCGACACACAACGGCGGGTCCCGGCGACGCGCCCGTACCATGGGAGGGGTGAGTGCACGCCTCGAAGACCTTCCCCTGCGCGACGACCTCCGCGGAATGACGCCGTACGGCGCTCCGCAGGCACCGTTGCCGGTCGCGCTGAACGTCAACGAGAACACCCATCCCGTGCCGCAGGACGTGGCCGACGACATCATGGACTCGATCGCGCTGGCGCTTCGCGACGTCAACCGCTATCCCGATCGTGAGTTCACGGCGCTCCGTGAGGGCTTCGCCGACTATCTCGGCCACGGCCTGACGCGCGAGCAGATCTGGGCGGCGAACGGCTCGAACGAGGTGCTGCAGCACGTGCTGCAGGCTTTCGCCGGCCCGGGCCGCACGACGTTCGGATTCGCTCCCACGTACTCCATGTATCCGCTGCTCACGCGAGCCACCGGAGCGACGTGGGTCGCCGGCACGCGCGCGCCCGATTACGCCGTCGATGCCGCTGACGCGGCAGCGCAGGTGGCGGATGCCTCGCCCGACGTCGTGTTCCTCTGCTCGCCGAACAACCCGACCGGCACCCCGCTCGGTCTCGACGTCATCGAGTCGGTCTACGACGCGACCGACGGCGTGGTCGTGGTCGACGAGGCGTACTTCGAGTTCGCGCCGCGCGACGAGCGATCGGCGCTGACCCTCCTTCCGGGCAGGGAGCGGCTGGTCGTCTCGCGCACGATGAGCAAGGCGTTCGCCTTCGCCGGGGCGCGCGTCGGCTATCTCGCCGCCGACCCCGCGGTGATCGACGCCCTGCGGCTGGTGCGGCTGCCGTACCACCTGAGCGCGCTGACGCAGGCCGCGGCATCCGCTGCTCTTCGTCACGCCCCCACGATGCTGCGCATGGTCGACGAGATCGTCGCCCAGCGCGACCGCATCGGAGCGACCGTGGAGGCGCTCGGCTACACGCCGCACGAGTCGTGGACGAACTTCGTGCTCTTCGGCGACGTGGCCGACCCGGCTGCCACCTGGCAGGCGCTCTACGACCGCGGGGTGCTGATCCGCGACGTCGGGATCCCGCACCACCTGCGCGTCACGGCGGGCACCGAGGACGAGACCACCGCGTTCCTCGAAGCACTGGCCTCGGTAGAATCGAACTCATGAGCGCCGCACCGCGTACCGCGTCCCTCCGACGCTCGACCAGCGAATCCACCGTCGAACTCGAGCTCGACCTCGACGGCACCGGCCGCAGCCGGATCGATACGACCGTCCCGTTCTTCGACCACCTGCTGACGGCGTTCGCGAAGCACTCGCTCACCGATCTCACCGTGCGCGCGTCGGGCGACACCGACATCGATGCGCACCACACCGTCGAAGACATCTCGATCGTGCTGGGTCAGGCGATCCGCGAGGCGCTCGGCGACAAGTCGGGCATCTCCCGGTACGGCGACGCGCTCGTGCCGCTCGACGAGGCGCTCGCCCAGGCGGTCGTCGACATCAGCGGTCGGCCCTACCTCGTGCACGACGGTGAGCCCGCCGGGTTCGAGCACCACCTCATCGGCGGTCACTTCACCGGGTCGCTCGTGCGCCACACGTTCGAGGCGATCGCGTTCAACGCCGCCCTCACTGTGCACGTGCGCGTGATCTCGGGCCGCGATCCGCACCACATCGCCGAAGCGGAGTACAAGGCCTTCGCGCGCGCCTTCCGCCAGGCGAAGGCTGTCGACCCGCTCGTCGAGGGCATCCCCAGCACCAAGGGCGCTCTGTGAGCTCGCAGCCTCTCGTCGCGGTCCTCGACTACGGATCGGGCAACATCCACTCGGCCGTCAAGGCGCTGGCGGCTGCCGGCGCCGACGCGCGTCTCACGTCCGACCGCGACCTCATCCTCGAGGCCGACGGTCTGGTGGTCCCCGGCGTCGGCGCCTATCACGCGGTCATGGAGGCGCTGAAGGCCAGTCGCGGAGACGAGCTCATCGGCCGCCGCCTGGCCGGCGGCCGGCCGGTGCTCGGCATCTGCGTCGGCATGCAGGTTCTCTTCGAGCACGGCGTGGAGCGAGGCGTCGACACCGAGGGTCTCGGCGAGTGGCCGGGCGCCGTGACGGAGCTCGACGCGCCGGTGCTCCCGCACATGGGCTGGAACACCGTCGACGCCGGTCAGGGCACGCGCCTGTTCCGCGGCATCGAGGACGAGCGGTTCTACTTCGTCCACTCCTTCGGAGCGCAGAAGTGGCTGCTCGACGTGCAGCCGCCGTTCCCCGAGCCGACTCTGACGTGGTGCACCTACGGCCGCCCCTTCCTCGCCGCCGTCGAGAACGGTCCGCTGTCGGCGACGCAGTTCCACCCCGAGAAGTCGGGGGATGCCGGCATCCGGCTTCTCGCGAATTGGATCGACGGGCTCGGCGGGGCTACCCTCTGAAACCGTGCCGTCTGCGGGAGCGAACTCCTTCCGAGACCTTCCCGCACGAGGAGCCATGAACGATTTCGCCTCTATGCCCGAGCTGATCCTGCTTCCCGCCGTCGACGTCGCAGACGGCAAGGCCGTGCGCCTCACCCAGGGGGAGGCGGGTACCGAGACCAATTACGGCGACCCGGTCGACGCGGCGCTGGACTTCGCCCGGCAGGGCGCCCAGTGGATCCACCTCGTCGACCTCGACGCCGCATTCGGCCGCGGCAGCAACGCCGGCATCATGCGCAAGGTGATCCGGCAGGTCAAGGGCGTGCAGGTCGAGCTCTCCGGCGGCATCCGCGACGACCGCACGCTGGAGGCCGCGCTCGAGAGCGGCGCGGCGCGCATCAACCTCGGCACCGCTGCTCTGGAGAACCCCGAGTGGGCCGCCGACGTCATCGGCCGCTACGGCGACGTCATCGCGGTCGGGCTCGATGTGCGGGGCACGACGCTCGCCGCCCGCGGCTGGACGCGCGAGGGCGGCGACCTGTGGACCGTCCTCGACCGCCTCGAGGCCGCCGGCTGCAGCCGCTACGTCGTCACCGACGTGACGAAGGACGGCACGCTGCAGGGCCCCAACGTCGACCTCCTGCGCGAGATGACCACGCGCACGCCGAAGCCGATCGTCGCGTCGGGCGGCGTCTCGAGCCTCGACGACATCGCGGCACTGCGCGAGCTGGTGCCGCTGGGCGTCGAGGGATCCATCATCGGCAAGGCCCTGTACGCCGGCGCGTTCACGCTGGCCGAGGCGCTGGATGTCGCCGGACACTGACCCGCACGACGCCCACCACGCCGACTCCGCCGGCGTGCCGTGGGAGGGGCGCAGCTTTCACGCCAATCCCCACTCCGCCGACGACGGCTCGGCCGACCCGGCGCTCCTCGCTGCGCTGCTCGCCTTCCGCGACGGCACGGGCAGCCAGCCCGCGGTCGTCGACGCGTACCGGTCGGCGCGCCTGCTGATACCGCTGCTGGCCGAGAAGGGCGACGAGGGCATCGGCGCCCACGGCCTCGCGGTCGACAAGACGCAGGAGCTCTCCATCGTCACCGTCGCCGCGCCCGACGGCCGCCGGGTGCTGCCGGTCTTCACATCGGTCGAGACGATGGGACGGTGGGATGCCTCGGCCCGCCCGGTCCCCGCCGACGGTCCGAGGACCGCGGCCGCGGCATCCGCCGACGACACCGACCTCATCGTGATCGACCCCGGCTCGCCGACCGAGTTCGTGATCCGGCGACCCGCGGTGTGGGCCATCGCGCAGGCATTGCCGTGGGAGCCGAGCTTCGCCTCTCCGGAGGTCTTTTCGGGGCTGCAGCAGAGCATCGGCGGTGAGCTGGCCATCCTCGATCTGTCGGTGGAGCCGGGCGACCCCGATGCGCGCCTGCGCGGGGCGGAGCTGGTGGTGCGCCTCGAGCTGATCCACGGCCTCGAGCAGTCCGAGCTCGACGCCGTGCTGTCGCGACTCGCCTCCCGGTGGGCCGCCGACGACCGCATCGCCGTCCTCGTGGACTCGCTCGCGGTCAAGCTCGTCCGCGCCTGACGACGTATCGGGCGGCCGACTGCGGCACTCCTGTGCGTCGGAGGAGATCCGGTCTTGCGGCGCCCGCCGTGCGGCGCGAGGATCGGCTCCGCGGAGGCTGACATGGATGACGACGGTTCGACGAACGAGTACCGCGCGGCGCTCGAGGCGGCGCAGCGGCACGCGCTGAGCTGGCTGGACACGGTGGCGGAGCGCCCGGTACGGCCGGATGCCGACGTCGACGGCGTGCTCGCCTCGTTGCGGAGGGACCTGCCCGACGACGGGATGGATCCCGTCTCGGTGGTCGAGGAGCTGGTCGAGGCATCCGCTCCGGGTCTCATGGCCATGGGATCGCCTCGCTTCTACGGATTCGTGATCGGCGGGGCGTACCCGGCCGCGCTCGCGGCGGACTGGCTCGTCTCGGCGTGGGACCAGAACACCGGCTCGCGTCAGCCGACGCCCGCCACCGCGGCGGTCGAGGAGGTCGCGGCGGACTGGCTGCTCGACCTGCTCGGGTTGCCGAGCGGCAGCGGCGTGGGGTTCGCCACCGGCGCGACGAGCGCCAACCTGTCGTGTTTGGTGACCGGCCGCGACGCGCTGCTCCGAGCACGCGGGTTCGATCCGGTCTCGGATGTGCAGACCGCACCCCGGGTGCGATTTCTGGCGGGCGGCGCGGTGCACACGTCGGTCGTACTGGGTGGGCGCATCGCCGGCATGGGGGCGCCACGCACGGTCGGCGCCGACGCGCAGGGCCGCATCGACGTCGACGGCCTGCGTCGCGCCCTCGCCGAGGACGACGTGCCGACGGTCGTGGCCCTCCAGGCGGGGGACGTGCACTCGGGCGCGTTCGACGACTTCACGGCGGCGATCGCCGTCGCGCGCGACGCCGGGGCGTGGGTCCATGTCGACGGGGCGTTCGGACTGTGGGCAGCCGCCAGTCCGAGATTCGCGCGCCTGACGGCCGGGCTGGCCGACGCCGACTCGTGGGCGACGGATGCCCACAAGACGCTCAACGTGCCGTACGACTGCGGAGTCGCCATCGTGCGCGACGAGGCGGCGATGACGGCATCCCTCGGCGCCCACGCGGCCTACCTGCCCGCCGTCGCGAGCGTGTCCGACCCTTACGACCGGGTTCCCGAGCTCTCACGCCGCGCCCGCGGGGTGCCGGTGTGGGCGGCGCTGCGCTCGCTCGGCCGTCGAGGCGTCGTGGAGCTGGTGGACGGACTGGCGGATGCCGCGACCGGCCTCGCCGAGGGATTCCGTGCGATCGACGGGCTCGAGGTGCTCAACGACGTCGTCTTCACGCAGGTGTGCCTCGCCGCGCGCGACGACGCGGCGACCGCCGCGCTGGGGGAGTGGCTGCGCGCGGAAGGGACGGTGTGGGCCTCGTCGTCGACGTGGCAGGACCGCACCATCGTCCGCTTCGCGGTGAGCAATAGGGGCACGGACGCGGAAGCGGTGCGTCGCACCGTCGACGCGGTGGCGCGCGGCGCGGCCGAGCTCGAAATCAGCGGGTGAGGGGCGACGCGCGTCAGGTGACCGGGCCGGTCCACTTCTCCCCGGGGCCCTTGCCGATCGGGTCGGGGATCGTCGAGGCCTCGCGGAAGGCGAGCTGAAGCGAGCGCAGGCCGTCGCGGAGCGAGCGGGCGTGCATGTCGCTGATCTCCGGCGCACCGGCGGTGATCAGGCCTGCCAGGGCGTTGATGAGCTTGCGTGCCTCGTCGAGGTCGGTCTGCGTCGCGGGGTCGTCGGCGAGGCCGACTTTGACGGCCGCGGCGCTCATGAGGTGCACCGCCGCCGTGGTGATCACCTCGACCGCCGGCACGTCGGCGATGTCGCGGGTCGCGGCCGAAGCGGCGCGCTCCTGCTCCTCCCAGCGGGAGTGGCGGTCGTCGTCGGAGGCCGGAATCGTGGTCACGCGCTTCTCTCTGCTAAACTTGTGCGGGCTCCGGTGCGTTCTGCACCGGAACGAAAGAGGATCACATCCCACCCGCGCTTGCCGTTCCAGGCTACCGGGTCACGCACTCCGCCCCGACCGCACTGCGGCCGGGGTAGCCGCTCAAGCGGGAACAGGGTGCAGAAGCCGGCGCTCGAGCGTCGTGCGGGTGGAATGCGTTCATCTTCCGCCCGCGATGCATCCCGTGTCGCGGTGGCCATCACCCGCACGAAGGAGCTCCGCATCAGCGATCCCCGCACCAACGACCGCATCCGCGTCCCCGAGGTCCGCCTCGTCGGACCCGCGGGTGAACAGGTCGGCGTCGTCCGCATCGAGGTGGCGCTGCGCCTGGCCCAAGAGGCCGACCTCGATCTCGTCGAGGTGGCCCCGAACTCGAAGCCCCCCGTGGTCAAGATCATGGACTACGGCAAGTTCAAGTACGAGGCTGCGCAGAAGGCCAAGGAAGCGCGTCGCAATCAGGCCAACACCGTCCTCAAAGAGGTCCGGTTCCGTCTGAAGATCGAGGCCCACGACTACACGACCAAGCTCAAGCGCGCCGAGGGCTTCCTCCAGGCGGGCGACAAGGTGAAGGCCATGATCCTGTTCCGAGGCCGCGAGCAGTCGCGTCCCGAGCAGGGTGTGCGCCTCCTCCGCAAGTTCGCCGAGGACGTCGCCGAGTTCGGCACGGTGGAGTCGAACCCCACCATCGACGGTCGCAACATGGTCATGGTCGTCGCCCCGCACAAGAACAAGTCCGAGGTCAAGACCGAGCAGAACGCCCAGCGCGCTGCCAACAAGGAAGCCGCGCGGTCCGCCCGCGGCGGCGCTCCCGGCGCCGACGGCGAGACCGAGGCTCCGTCCGAGCCGGCCCCCGCCGAATAGGACCCCACAGACTCCCGCACCGCGGGACACCGACTCCCGCTGCGCGGGATGGAAACGAAGGAAGAAGAGATGCCGAAGCAGAAGACCCACTCGGGTGCCAAGAAGCGCTTCAAGGTCACCGGTAGCGGCAAGCTGATGAAGCAGCAGGCCAACATGCGCCACAACCTCGAGGGCAAGTCGTCGCGCCGCACGCGCCGCCTCAACCAGGAGCAGGTCCTGGCCCCGGGCGACGCCAAGGTCGCAAAGAAGCTCCTCGGCCTCTGAGCGCCGACGCACGATAGGAAACAGAAGAAATGGCTAGAGTCAAGCGGGCAGTCAACGCCCACAAGAAGCGTCGCGTCATCCTCGAGCGCGCCTCCGGTTACCGCGGACAGCGTTCGCGCCTGTACCGCAAGGCGAAGGAGCAGGTCACCCACTCGCTCGTCTACGCGTACCGCGACCGTCGCAAGCGCAAGGGCGACTTCCGTCGTCTGTGGATCCAGCGCATCAACGCTGCGAGCCGCCAGAACGGCATCACGTACAACCGCTTCATCCAGGGCCTCGGCCTCGCGGGCGTGCAGGTCGACCGCCGCATGCTCGCCGAGCTCGCGGTGAACGAGCCCGCCGTGTTCGCCTCGCTCGTCGAGACGGCCAAGAAGGCGCTGCCCGAGAACGTCAACGCTCCGAAGAGCGCCTGACCCTCGGCATCCGGTTTCACGAAAGGGGCGTCCTCCTCACGGAGGGCGCCCCTTTCGCGTCCCCTCGCCCGCCGTCGCTCCCCGGCCCCACCCGTTCGCGCGAAACGGCATCGGTGCACCGAGACTGCGGGCACGGGACGCTGTCTCGGTGCACGGATGCGGTATCGCGATGTGTGGGGGTGGGAGAAGGGCGAGCGGATGCCGCGACCATAGACTGATCCCGTGCTCGAGAACCCTCGCTCTCCGCGCGTCCGCGCCGTCGCGAAGCTGACGAAGCGCAGCGCGCGCCAGGAGACCGGACTGTTCCTGCTGGAGGGTCCTCAGGCGGCCCGCGAGGCGCTGGCATACCGGCCCGACACGCTGGTCGAGATCTTCGCGACGCCGACGGCGATGGAGCGGCACACCGACGTGCGCGACGCCGCAGGCGAAGCGGGCATCGAGGTCGTGTTCACCACCGAGAACGTGCTCGATGCGATGGCCGACACGGTGACCCCGCAGGGGATCGTGGCCGTCGCCCGTCAGTCGCCCACGTCGGTGCGCGACGTCTTCGCCGGCTCGCCGCGCCTCGTCGCGATCTGCGAGGAGGTGCGCGACCCCGGCAACCTCGGCACGATCATCCGGGCGGCGGATGCCGCCGGCGCTGATGCCGTCGTGCTCACCGGCCGCACCGTCGACCCGTACAACCCCAAGGTCGTGCGCGCCACGACCGGGTCGCTGTTCCATCTGCCGGTCGCGGTCGGCGTCGATCTCGCCACCGCGGTGGAGCACGCGCATGCCGCGGGCGTCCGCGTGATCGCCGCCGATGTCGGCGGGGGCGACTTCCTGGCATCGCGGGAGCTGCTCTCCGAGCCGACCGCGTGGTTGTTCGGCAATGAGGCTCGCGGCCTGGACGAGACCGCACTCGCGCTCGCCGACATCTCGCTGCGCCTGCCGATCTTCGGTGCGGCGGAATCGCTGAATCTCGCCACCGCCGCCAGCGTGTGCCTCTACGAGACGGCGTTCGCGCAGCGCGCCGCCGGGTGACCCGCCATCGTCCGGCGCTGTTACAACACGGTAAAGACGCGGCGCGCTGGTGGCAGATGGGTCCTCGCCGGTTCTAGGGTGGCGCTATGACGACCGCCGATGAGAGTGCGCCGAAGACGTCGAACATCAACGTCCGGCGCGGCGACCCTTTGGTCGAGATCACCGATGTCCAGAAGCACTACGGCGAGTTCCAGGCGCTGAAGGACATCGATCTGACCGTCAACCGCGGCGAGGTCGTCGTGGTCATCGGTCCGTCAGGATCCGGCAAGTCGACCCTGTGCCGCACGATCAACCGGCTCGAGACGATCACGAGCGGCACGATCGCCATCGACGGCAAGGAGCTCCCCAAAGAGGGGAAGGAGCTCGCCGCGCTGCGCGCCGACGTCGGCATGGTGTTCCAGTCCTTCAACCTGTTCGCCCATCTGACGATCCTCGACAACGTCACGCTCGGACCGATCAAGGTCAAGGGCATGAAGAAGGCGGAGGCCGAGAAGCTCGGCAGGCAGCTCCTCGACCGCGTCGGCGTGGGCCAGCAGTCGGCGAAGCTGCCCGCACAGCTGTCGGGCGGTCAGCAGCAGCGCGTCGCCATCGCCCGTGCGCTCGCGATGCAGCCGAAGGTCATGCTCTTCGACGAGCCTACGAGCGCTCTCGACCCCGAGATGATCAACGAGGTCCTCGACGTCATGGTGGGGCTCGCGCAGGACGGCATGACGATGATCGTCGTGACGCACGAGATGGGCTTCGCCCGCAAGGCGGCCGACCGCGTCGTGTTCATGGCCGACGGCCAGATCGTCGAGGAGGCGACGCCGGAGGAGTTCTTCACGAACCCGAAGAGTGACCGCGCCAAGGACTTCCTCTCGAAGCTCCTGACCCATTGATCCGGGGAGAGGTCGCGTCACCTCAGGGAGGGAACCGAAGCACCACCAGCGCACGAAGACTCCGCACGGACCCGAAACGTCGGACATACGGAACCAGTACGCACACAGCAACCAGGAGGAAACATGCGTAAGACACGGATCATGACGGGCATCGGCATCTCGGCCATCGCCCTGCTCGCCCTCACCGCCTGCAACAGCGGCACGCCGGGAGCGGATCCGAGCGAGCCCGGAGACGGCGGTGAAGAGACCACCGCTCTGTGGGAGGTCGCGACGGACGTCAGCCTCGAAGGCAGCCCGACATTCGACGCGATGTCCGAGCGCGGCGGCGTCGTCGTCGGCGTCAAGAACGACCAGCCCGGCCTCGGCTACGAGGACGCCACCACCGGTGAGCGCACCGGCTTCGACGTCGACATCGCGCGCTGGGTCGCGGCATCCCTCGGATTCGACGAGGACCAGATCGAGTACGTCACCATTCCGTCGGCCAACCGCGAGCAGGCGCTCGTGAACGGCGACATCGACTACTACGTCGGCACCTACTCGATCACCGACACCCGCAAGGAGCTGATCGACTTCGCCGGTCCGTACTTCCTCACGGGTCAGGGCCTGCTCGTCGCAGCCGACAACGAGGACATCAACGGCCCGGACGACCTCGAGGGCAAGATCGTCTGCTCGGTGACGGGGTCCACGCCGCTTCAGCGCATCCGTGACGAGTTCAACCCCGGCGACACCGTCGAGTACGACACGTACTCGCAGTGCGTCGAGCAGCTGCTCGCCGGCTCGGTCGACGCCATCACGACCGACGAGGCGATCCTCGCCGGCTACGTCGCGCAGCGTCCCGATGAGCTGAAGATCGCCGGTGAGCCCTTCAGCGAAGAGCGCTACGGCATCGGCGTGGCCAAGGGCGACACCGTCATGGTGGAGCACATCAACACGCTGCTGACCGACGGCGGCGACGTGTGGACCGCGCTCTTCGAGGAGCACCTCGCACCCGCGGGCATCACGGGCACGCAGCCCGAGGTCGACGCGACTTCGTGACACCCGGTGGTGGCGGCGCCTCACGGCGTCGCCACCACCTCGCGAACTGATACGAGAGGAGCGGGCCGCTGAACGTCATCACCGACAACTGGGATGTCTGGGCCGAGGGTCTGATCGGGACGCTGATCCTGTTCTTCGGGGGCGGACTCCTGGCTCTCATCCTCGGGATCATCGTCGGCGCGATGCGCGTCTCGCCGATCCCGGTGGCGAGGAGCATGGGGTCGCTCTACGTGAACACGATCCGCAATACGCCGCTCACACTGGTGTTCTTCGCGTTCGCGTTCGCCCTGCCGCCACTGCTCGGACTCCGCCTCACCGCTGATGTGTCCCTCACCCTGGCGGTGTGCGCGCTCGGCATCTACACGGCGACGTACGTCGCCGAGACCATCCGCTCCGGCATCAACACCGTCCCCGTCGGGCAGGCCGAGGCGGCACGCGCGGTCGGACTCACGTTCGGTCAGGTGATGACCCTCGTCGTCATGCCGCAGGCGTTCCGGTCGGTGATCCCGCCGATGATGAGCGTCTTCATCGCCCTCCTCAAGAACACCACCGTCGCAGCCGGCTTCGGCGTGGTGAACCTCGGTGCCGCACGGAACTATCTGAGCGAGCGCGGCGCCAACCAGATGCTCGTGATCATCTGGGTCATGATCATCTTCGTCGTGCTCGTCCTGCTGCTCTCCTGGGCCCAGCGAGCGCTCGAGAACAAGTGGAGGGTCGCCCGATGACTTCGGTCCTGTACGACGTCCCCGGTCCCCGCGCGATCGCCCGCAACCGCATCCTGGGTGTCATCACGGTCGTCGTGGTCGCCGCGATCCTGGGCTTCTTCCTCTGGCGCCTGTTCGCGACCGGCCAGTTCTCCGCCGAGAAGTGGCAGGCCTTCACCTACACGAACGTGTGGATGCAGATCGGCCTCGCGACGCTGCGCACCCTCGCCGCGTTCGCCGTCGCGGCGGTCGGTGCGCTGATCCTCGGCTTCACGCTCGCGATCGGCCGGATGTCCGACCACGCCTGGATCCGCGTTCCCGTCGGCGCCGTCGTCGAGTTCCTGCGCGCCGTGCCCGTCCTCGTCTTCATGTTCCTGCTGTACTACGGGCTCCCCGTCATCGGCGTTCGGATGCCGCCGTACTGGGCCGTCGTGATCGCGCTCATCGCCTACAACGGCTCGGTGCTCGCCGAAGTCATCCGTGCGGGCGTGGAGTCGCTCCCGCGAGGCCAGCAGGAAGCGGGCTATGCCATCGGCCTCCGCAAGGCCGGCGTCATGCAGCTCGTGCTCCTGCCACAGGCGATCCGGGCGATGATGCCCGTCATCATCGCCCAGCTGGTCGTGACGCTGAAGGACACCGCGCTCGGCTTCATCATCACCTACCCCGAGCTGCTGTTCTACGCGCGCTTCATCGGCTCTCAGTCAGAGCTCGGCTCGCCGATCATCCCGGCGACGATGATCGTCGGCGCGATCTACATCGGTCTGTGCCTCATCCTCTCGTTCGTCGCGAACACCGTAGAGAAGCGGCTGCGCCGGTCGTCCGCGGGCGTGAACATCGCCCAGGCGGAGCAGCCGACCCAGGAGATCACCGACACCGAGCTCATCATCACCCAGCGCGGAGGCGGACGAGCCGGCGGCGACTGAGCCGAGGGGAGCGGCAGGGCGAGGCATCCGCTCTCGGTAGACTCGGTTCTCGTGTCTGACGCTCACGAGATCACGCCCGAGGCGGTGGAGTCCGCCGTGCAGGCGGCGCTCGACGCCATCGCCGCGGCCGCTGACACGGCCGCCCTGAAGGCCGCCCGCTCCGTGCACTCCGCCGAGGGCTCGCCGCTCGCACGGCTCAACGCGCAGCTGCGCAACGTGCCGAACGACAGGAAGGCCGAGTTCGGCAAGCTCGTCGGCCAGGCGCGCGGCCGCGTGAACCAGGCCTTCGCCACACGCGAGGAGGAGCTGGCCGAGGCCGAGACGGCCGCCCGGCTCGAGGCCGAGCGCGTGGACATCACCGCGCTGGCGCAGCGCGCGCGGGTGGGGGCGCGGCATCCGATCTCCCTCCTGCAGGAGCAGATCTCCGACATCTTCGTCGGCATGGGCTGGGAGATCGCCGAAGGCCCCGAGCTCGAGCACGAGTGGTTCAACTTCGACGCGCTGAACTTCGATGAGGACCACCCCGCGCGCCAGATGCAGGACACCTTCTTCGTCGACCCGGTCGAGCGGCACCTCGTCATGCGCACGCACACGAGCCCGGTCCAGGTGCGGTCGATGCTCGAGCGCGACCTTCCGCTGTACCTGCTGTGCCCGGGCCGGGTGTACCGCACCGACGAGTTCGACGCCACGCATCTTCCCGTCTTCACCCAGTTCGAGGGCATCGTCGTCGACAAGGGCATCACGATGGCGCACCTCAAGGGCACGCTCGACCACGCCGCCAAGGTGCTCTTCGGCGCCGAGGCGAAGACGCGGTTCCGCGCGAACTTCTTCCCCTTCACCGAGCCGTCCGCCGAGCTCGACCTGTGGCACCCGACCTTCAAGGGCGGCGCCCGATGGATCGAGTGGGGCGGCTGCGGCATGATCAACCCCAACGTGCTGCGCGCGGCGGGGATCGACCCGGAGGAGTACTCCGGCTTCGCCTTCGGCATGGGGATCGAGCGCACGCTCATGTTCCGCAGCGACGTGCAGGACATGCGCGACATGGCCGAGGGCGATGTCCGCTTCAGTGAGCAGTTCGGAATGGTGGTCTGATGCGCGTCCCGCTTTCGTGGTTGCGTGAGTACGTCGAGGTCCCCGCGGACGCGACCCCCGAAGATGTCCTCGAGGCGCTCGTGCGCGTCGGCTTCGAAGAGGAGGACGTGCACCGGTTCGAGCTGCAGGGTCCGATCGTCGTGGGCGAGGTGCTCGAGTTCGTCGAGGAGCCGCAGTCCAACGGCAAGACCATCCGCTGGTGCCAGGTGCGCGTCGCGCCCGACGGCGAGACCGCAGCCGACGGCGGCGACGCCGTCCACGGGATCGTGTGCGGCGCCCGCAACTTCTTCGCCGGCGACAAGGTCGTGGTGACCCTTCCCGGCGCGGTCCTGCCCGGCCCGTTCCCGATCGCGGCGCGCAAGACCTACGGCCACGTGTCGGACGGCATGATCGCCTCCGCGAAGGAACTGGGCCTCGGCGACGAGCACAGCGGCATCCTCCGGCTCGTCGAGCTCGGCATCGACGCACCCGTCGGCACCGACGCGATCGAGCTGCTCGGTCTCGACGACGTCGCCGTCGACATCAACGTCACGCCCGACCGCGGCTACGCGCTGTCGGTGCGCGGGGTCGCCCGCGAGTACTCGCACGCGACCGGCGCGGCGTTCCGCGATCCGGGCGACCGCCCGTGGGGCGAGGTCGGACATGCGACGGATGCCTTCACCTCGGTCGTCGCCGACGAGGCGCCCATCCGCGGGCGCGTCGGTGCGAGCGAGTTCGTGACCCGCATCGTCCGCGACGTCGACCCGACCAAGCCGACGCCGGCCTGGATGGTGGCGCGGCTCTCGCTCGCCGGCATCCGCTCGCTCGGGATCCTGATCGACATCACCAACTACGTCATGGTCGAGCTCGGCCAGCCGCTGCACGGGTACGACCTCGACAAGCTGCAAGGCGGCATCACCGTCCGCCGCGCGATGCCCGGCGAGAAGCTCCAGACCCTCGACGGCAAGGTCCGAGACCTCAACCCCGAGGACCTCCTCATCACCGACGAATCCGGCCCCATCGGCCTGGCCGGCGTGATGGGCGGTGGCGCGACCGAGATGTCGGGCGCCACCCGCAACGTGCTCATCGAGGCGGCCACGTTCGACACCGTGTCGATCGCGCGCACGGCGCGCCGGCACAAGCTGCCGTCGGAGGCTTCCCGTCGCTTCGAGCGCGGGGTCGACCCGCTGATCCCCTTCGTCGCCGCCCAGCGCGCCGTCGAGCTCATGGTCGAGTACGCCGGCGGCACCGACGCGCGCGAAGGCGGTGCGCTGATGACCGAGTACGAGTTCCCGGGCATCGAGCTGCCCTTCGGCTTCGTCGAGGGGCTCATCGGCGTCGACTACACCCGTGACGAGGTGGTCGGCTCGCTCGAGCTGATCGGCTGCTCCGTGCACGAGCGGGAGGGCGACTTCGTGGTCTTCCCGCCGTCGTGGCGTCCTGACCTCACCGACAAGTGGACCCTCGCCGAGGAGGTCGCCCGCATCGAGGGCTACCACCGCATCCCGTCGGTGCTCCCCACGCCTCCCTCGGGCCGCGGGCTGACCCCGGCTCAGCAGGGACGCCGGCGGGTCGCCAATGCGCTCGCCGCGGCCGGCCTCGTCGAGACGCCGTCCTTCGGCTTCACGACCGATGAGCTCAACGACCTCCACGGATCGGCGTCGGGCGAGAAGCTCCCCAGCGTCAAGCTGGCGAACCCGCTCGACGGGCAGTCGCCGTTCCTCCGCCGTTCGCTCGTGCCGGGCCTGCTGCAGGTCGCGCACCGCAACGTCGCGCGTGGTCTCACCGACCTCGCGCTGTTCGAGACGGGCGTCGTCTTCCTCCCTCAGCCCGGGGTCGCCTACGGCACCGCGCACGTGCCGCCGCTGGCCGTGCGACCGGATGCCGCGACCCTGGCCGAGCTCGACGCCTCGATCCCGCCGCAGCACCGCCACGTGGCCGTGCTCTTGGCCGGGAGCGCCGTCGCCAAGCAGCCGGGCGTAGCGCCTGTCACTGCCGAGCTGGCCCACGCGGTCGACGCGGTCCGCACCATCGCCGCCGCTGCGGGCGTCGTGATCGACGTCGCGCAGGGGCAGCGGGCAGCCCTGCACCCGGGTCGCACCGGCGTGCTGTCGGTCTCGGGCACCGAGGTCGGCTACGTCGGCGAGCTGCTGCCGGCCGTGGCCGAGGCATCCGATCTGCCCGGTCGCGTGATCGTGGCCGAGCTGGATCTCGACCTCGTGCTCTCGCTCGCGGGCGAGAAGGTCGTCGCCGCGTCGCTGTCGGGATACCCGGCGGCCACGCAGGACGTCTCGCTCGTCGTCGGCGCAGAGGTGCCGGCAGCGGAGGTGCGCGCGACGCTCGCCGAGGGTGCGGGCGAGCTGCTCGAGTCGCTGCGACTCGTCGACGACTACCGCGGGCCGGGCGTGGCCGAGGCCGCGAAGAGCCTCACGTTCGCGCTGCGGTTCCGCGCGCCCGACCGCACGCTGACGGCCGCCGAGGCGACCGAGGCGAAGATGGCGGGCGTGGCGGCGGCGGCCGAGCGGTTCGGCGCGACCCTGCGCGAGTAGCGCGGGCTCCGGCGGGCCGGCGTCAGCGGGCCGGCGTCAGCGGTTGCCCCAGTTCCAGGCGGGGCGGTCGAGGAGGCCCTGCCCGGCGATGCGCGTGCCGTCGGGGTGGGCCTCGAGGCGGTGCGTCAGCGCCCCGGCGCGCTCCAACGGCGCCGACAGCCGTTCGGCGTGCGTCACCACGAGCACCTGCGAGCGAGCGGATGCCTCGGCCACGAGCTCGGCGAGCGGCTCGAGCAGATCGGGGTGGAGGCTCGCCTCGGGCTCGTTCAGCACGATGAGCGGCGCGGGTCTGGCCGGCAGCAGCGCGGCGCACAGCAGCAGGTAGCGCAGCGTGCCGTCGGACAGCTCGCCGGCCTCGAGCGGCCGCAGCAGACCGGGCTGGCGCATGACGAGTCGGAACCGCCCGTCGGTCGCCTCGACGCCAACCCGCGCGCCCGGGAACGCCCGCGCGACCGCGGCTTCCAGGGCACGCCCGTGCCCGGCGTCGTGGATCGTCGCCCACACGGCCGCGAGGTTCTCGCCGCCGTGCGCCAGGGTCGGGGAGCGAGTGCCGACCTGCGGCTGGCGTGCCGGGGCGTCGACGTCGACGCGGAAGTGGTCGTAGAACCTCCAGCCACCGAGAGTTCGCCGCAGAGAGAGCAGCTCGGGTGCCGTATCGCCGTCGGCGAGGTCGGTGACGATGCTCTCGAACGGCGCGAGCTGCTGGCGCAGCGTGGTCCACGCGCCGTCGCGCACGCGCGTCGACGTGCGAAGGCGATCGATGAGCAGCGTGGCCGGCTTCGCGATCGGCCCGGCGAAGACCTGCTCGCGCTTGAGCTCGGGGTCGCGGGCGAAAAGACTGCGCTGATCGACCTGCGGGATGCCGAGATCGACGAGGTAGCCGAGCTCGTCCGAGGCGAACCCCAGCCGGACCGCGATCGGCCCCGTGCGCACCGTGCCCTGGGTGCCGCCGTGCTCGGGACCGGCCCACAGCAGCGACGGCAGTCCGCCTTCGCGGGCAACGGAGGCCACCAGGGATCCGGTCGCCGTCGCGGCGAGCAGACGCAGCGCCCGATAGAGATTGGACTTGCCCGAGCCGTTGGCCCCGGTGATGACCGTCAGCGCGGCGAGCGGCAGCACGACGTCGCGAAGCGATCGGTAGCCCGAGACGGCGACGGTGGTGAGCATCCCGCCATCCTGGCAGGCGCCCCCGACGCCGGCCGGCGCCGCTCACGGCGGAGCAGGAATCCACGGCGCCCCGGCGTCTGATTGGGTGGGTGCATGACGGACGTACTGGTGCTGGGCGGCACGGGCTGGCTGAGCGGACGGATCGCGGAGAAGTGGGCTGATGCCGGGGCATCCGTCACCTGTCTTGCCCGAGGCGGTCGTCCCGCGCCGTACGGAACTGCGCTCGTCACCGCCGACCGCGACCAGCCGGGGGCGTACGACGACGTGGCCTCGCGGGAGTGGGACGAGGTCGTCGACATCTCGTCCCAGCCGATCCACGTCGCGGCCGCGCTCGACGCCCTGGCCGAGCGGGCGAAGCACTGGACCTACATCTCCACGGTGTCGGTGTACGCCGAGAACGGCGAGCCCGGCGCGGACGAGTCCGCCGAGTTGCTCGCCCCCGCCGGCCCCGATGAGGAGGAGGACTACGGCCGCGCCAAGGCTCGGGCCGAGGCATCCGTCCGCGCCGCCCTCGGGTTCCGGGCGGCGATCGTGCGCCCCGGGCTCATCGTCGGCCCGGGTGATCCGACCGACCGCTTCGGCTACTGGGTCGGGCGCTTCGCGCTCGCGGCGGGCGAGGACGTACTGGTCCCGGATGCCGCGGACCGCGGCGCGCAGGTGATCGACGTCGACGACCTGGCCGGGTTCGTGCAGTCTGTGGGCGCCGAGCGCTGGACCGGCGTCGCGAACGCCGTGGGGGATCCGGTCCCGCTCGAGCGGCTGCTGTCGGACGCGCGGGGCGTCGCCGGGCACTCCGGGAGACTCGTCGTCGCATCGGACGCCTGGCTCGAGGAGCACGACGTCGCCTACTGGATGGGCCCGCGCTCGCTCCCGCTGTGGCTGCCCGCCGACCTGCCGGGGTTCTGGACGCGCTCCAACGCGGCGTACCGGCTGCTCGGCGGCCGGCTCCGCCCCCTCGCCGAGACTCTGCGACGCACCCTGGACGACGAGCGCGAGCGCGGCCTGTCCCGCGACCGCCGCTCCGGCCTGTCGCGCTCGGACGAGCTCGAGCTGCTGGCGGACCTCCGGTAGCGGGGCGAGACGTCGCATCTGCGACGAAACGGCGCACGCACGACGCCGTCTCGTCGCGACCACGTCGTCTCACGCGGCGAGGGCGGATTTGCGGATGCCGCGCCCCGGCGGATATCGTCGCGGCATGCCTTCGGCGACCCAGGGATCCACGACGCTCGTTCCGAGCGCCGCTCCCGCGCGCCGACGCCGTCTGGGCGAGCGCCGACTCTAGGCGACCCCGCACGCCGTCCTCGTCATGGACGTCTGCGAGCGGGCGTCGCCGTCTCCGGCCCGCTCACCCAGACTCTAAGGTGGAATCCATGACATATTCGGTCGCCGTCTCCGGCGCATCCGGCTATGCGGGCGGCGAGATCCTGCGGATCCTCGCCGCGCATCCCGACGTCGAGATCCGCACCGTGACCGCGCACTCCAACGCGGGACAGCCGCTCATCCAGCATCAGCCGCACCTGCGCTCGCTCGCGCACCTCACGCTCTCCGAGACGACCCCCGAGATCCTCGCGGGGCACGACATCGTGTTCCTCGCCCTCCCGCACGGCCAGTCGGGGCAGTACACCGACGCCCTCGACGGCACCGCGCTCGTGATCGACGCGGGTGCCGACCACCGGCTCGAATCGGCCGCCGATTGGGACACCTTCTACGGCGGCGACTTCCACGACCCGTGGGCGTACGGCGTTCCCGAGCTGCCGGTGGGCGGCGGAAAGCAGCGCGAGCGGCTGGTCGGGGCATCCCGCATCGCCGCCCCCGGCTGCAATGCGTCGACGGTCTCGCTGAGCCTCGCGCCCGGCGTCGCCGCCGGCGTGATCGACCCCGGCGACATCGTGACGGTGCTCGCGGTCGGGCCGTCGGGCGCCGGCAAGGCGCTCAAGCCCCACCTCCTCGCCAGCGAGGTCCTCGGCAGCGCGAACCCCTACGCCGTCGGCGGCTCCCACCGCCACATCCCCGAGATCCGCCAGGCGCTCGCCGCGGCGGGGGCATCGGCCGACGATGTCCGCATCTCGTTCACGCCCGTCATCGTGCCCATGGCGCGGGGCATCCTCGCCACCTCGACGGCGCCGATCGCAAATGACGCGACGGATGCCGAGATCCGCGCCGCGTGGGAGTCCGCGTACGGCGATGAGACGTTCGTGCAGCTCCTCCCCGCGGGGGAGTTCCCTCGCACGGCAGACGTGGCGGGCGCGAACACCGCGCTGATGGGGCTCGCGATCGACCGCTCCGCGAACCGCGTGGTGGTCGTCGCGGCGGTCGACAACCTCGTCAAGGGCACGGCCGGAGCCGCCGTGCAGTCCATGAACATCGCGCTCGGGCTCGAGGAGTCGACGGCGCTGTCGATCAACGGAGTCGCCCCGTGACCATCGCGAGCCGACGGGCTCGGTTCGGCGTACGGGGCGAGAAGGGAATCATGCCGTGAGCGTCACCGCACCCGCAGGTTTCGAGGCCGCGGGCGTCGCGGTCGGCCTCAAGTCGACCGGCAAGCCGGACGTCGCCGTGGTCGTCAACCGCGGGCCGCTCAAGGTCGGCGCCGCCGTCTTCACGTCGAACCGGGCGAAGGCGAACCCGATCCTGTGGTCGGAGCAGGCGATCACGGACGGCGTCGTCGAGGCGATCGTCCTCAACTCGGGCGGCGCCAACTGCTTCACCGGCGCGTTCGGCTTCCAGACCACGCACCAGACCGCAGAGAAGGCCGCCGAACTGCTCGGCGTGAGCGCCGGCGACGTGCTGATCTGCTCGACCGGGCTCATCGGCACCGGCGACGATGCCTTCCGTGCGAAGGTGCTCGCCGGCACCGAGCAGGGCATCGCCGAGCTGTCGGCCGACGGCGGGGAGGCGGCATCCCTCGCCATCATGACCACCGACTCGCGCCCCAAGCGATCCGTCGTCGCGCGCGACGGGTGGTCGCTCGGCGGAATGGCGAAGGGAGCCGGGATGCTGGCGCCCGGCCTCGCGACGATGCTCGTGGTGATCACGACCGACGCCGTGCTCGACGCGGCCCAGGCCGACGCCGCGCTGCGGTCGGCGACCGGCCGCACGTTCGACCGACTGGACTCCGACGGCTGCATGTCGACGAACGACCAGGTCACGCTCCTCGTGAGCGGCGCCTCGGGCATCGCGCCCGACCCGGACGAGTTCGCCGCGGCGCTGGCCGAGGTGAGCGCCGATCTCGCGAAGCAGCTGCAGGGCGACGCCGAGGGTGCGAGCCACGACATCACGATCGAGGTGCGAGGAGCTGCTTCCGAGGAGGATGCCGTGGAGGTCGGCCGGGCCGTCGCCCGCAACAACCTCTTCAAGGCCGCGATCTTCGGCAACGACCCGAACTGGGGCCGCGTGCTCGCCGCGATCGGCACGACCGCCGCGGCCTTCGACCCGTATGACGTCGACGTGTGGATGAACGGCGTCCGGGTGTGCACGAAGGGCGGCCCTGACGCTCCGCGCGAGGCCGTCGACCTCACACCGCGCGCCACCGATCTGGTCATCGACCTCAACGTCGGCGACCAGACCGCGACGATCCTGACCAACGACCTCACGCACGAATACGTCCACGAGAACAGCGCGTACTCCTCATGACCCAGATCCAGGACACCGATCCCGACGAGGCCAGCGTCAAGGCCGCGACGCTCATCGAGTCGCTGCCGTGGCTGCAGCGCTTCAGCGACCAGATCGTCGTGATCAAGTACGGCGGCAACGCCATGGTGTCCGAGGAGCTGCAGGACGCCTTCGCCGCCGACATCGCGTACCTGCGCTACGTCGGCGTGAAGCCGGTCGTCGTGCACGGCGGTGGCCCGCAGATCTCGTCGATGCTCGACCGCCTCGCGATCCCGAGCGAGTTCAAGGGCGGGTACCGCGTCACCTCGACCGAGGCCATCTCGGTCGTGCGCATGGTGCTCACGGGGCAGATCAACCCGCAGCTCGTCGCGAAGATCAACGCGCACGGCCCGCACGCCGCCGGGCTCAGCGGCGAGGACGCCGGGCTCTTCGGCGGCCGTCGGCGCGGCGTCGTGATCGAGGGCGTGGAGCACGACCTCGGCCGCGTCGGCGACGTCGTCGAGGTGGATCCGCAGCCCGTCCTGGACCAGCTCGCCGCGGGGAGGATCCCCGTGGTCTCGAGCATCGCCCCCGACCTGGACCACCCGGGACACTCGCTGAACGTGAACGCGGATGCCGCGGCATCCGCTCTCGCCGTCGCACTCGGTGCGGCGAAACTCGTCGTCCTCACCGACGTCCCCGGGCTCTACGCCGACTGGCCGAACCGCGACTCCCTCGTGTCGCACCTGACCTCGACCGAGCTGACGGCGATGCTGCCCTCGCTCGAGTCGGGCATGATCCCGAAGATGCGAGCCTGCCTCGAAGCCGTCGAGGGCGGCGTCGAGACCGCGGCGATCATCGACGGACGGGTGCCGCACTCGGTGCTCGTGGAGATCTTCACCAGCAAGGGAATCGGAACAGAGGTGGTCCTCGGATGACGTGGCAGGATGACGCGGGGCGCGACCTCGTTCGGAGCTTCGGCGAGCGGATGGCGCTGTTCGTCCGAGGCGAGGGCTCGTACCTGTGGGATGCCGACGACAAGCGCTACCTCGACTTCCTCGCCGGCATCGCCGTGGACTCGCTCGGCCACGCCCACCCGGCCTTCGTCGAGGCGATCACGCAGCAGGCTGCGACGCTGGCGCACGTGTCGAACTACTTCGCCACGCCGCCCCAGCTCGCGCTCGCCGCGCAGCTGAAGCGGCTGGCCGGCACCGGCGACTCCGGCCGAGTGTACTTCGGCAACTCCGGCGCCGAGGCCAACGAGGCCGCGTTCAAGCTCGCGCGCCTGCACGGCGGCGCCGACCGGCCGCGAATCCTCGCCCTGAAGGATGCCTTCCACGGGCGCACCATGGGCACGCTGGCGCTCACCGGCAAGCCGTACATGCAGGAGCCGTTCCTGCCCATGACGCCGGGCGTCGAGTTCATCGACTCGACGGTCGAGGCGCTCGAGGCCGCGATGGACGACCGCGTCGCGGCGCTCTTCGTCGAGCCCGTCAAGGGCGAGGCCGGCGTGATCGACCTTCCCGACGGCTTCCTCGAAGCCGCACGGGAGATCACCGCGCGCCACGGGGCGCTGCTCATCGTCGACGAGATCCAGACCGGCGCCGGCCGCACGGGAAAGTGGTTCGCGTTCCAGCACGCGGGCATCACCCCCGACGCGATCACCGTCGCGAAGGGCATCGGCGGCGGGTTCCCCATCGGCGCGCTCATCACGTTCGGCGCGGCCAGCGAGCTGTTCTACCCGGGCACGCACGGCTCGACGTTCGGCGGCAATGCGCTGGGCACGGCCGTCGCCGGCGCGGTGCTCGGCGAGATCGAGCGCGCCGGTCTCGTGACCAACGCGGCCGAGCGCGGCGAGCAGCTGCGCGCCGCGATCCTCGGGATCGACTCCGCGCTCATCGGCGGGGTGCGCGGTCGCGGCCTTCTGCTCGGCGTGGCCCTGACCCACCCGGTGGCCAAGGCCGTCGTGGCCGCCGCCCAGGAGCACGGTCTCGTGATCAACGCTCCCAACGACGAGACCATCCGCCTCGTGCCGGCCCTGACGATCGGCGACGTCGAGCTCGACGAGTTCGTCGAGCTGTTCACGGCATCGGTGCGCACCGTCGAGGACGCCCTGCTGCTCGAAACCCCTACGGAGGTGCCAGCGTGACCCGTCACCTGCTGCGCGACGACGATCTGACCCAGGCCGAGCAGGACGAGATCCTCGATCTCGCGCTCGCCCTGAAGAAGGATCGCTGGAAGCTCAAGACGCTCGAGGGGCCGCAGACCGTCGCGGTCATCTTCGACAAGTCGTCCACGCGCACGCGCGTGTCTTTCGCGGTCGGCATCGCCGACCTGGGCGGCTCGCCGCTCATCATCTCGACCGCCAACAGCCAGCTCGGCGGCAAGGAGACGCCCGCCGACACCGCGCGCGTGCTCGAGCGGCAGGTCGCCGCGATCGTGTGGCGCACGTACGCGCAGGCAGGGCTCGAGCAGATGGCGGAGGGCACGCGAGTGCCCGTCATCAACGCCCTGAGCGATGACTTCCACCCGTGCCAGCTGCTCGCCGACCTCCTGACGATCAAGGAGCACAAGGGCGAGCTGAAGGGCCTCACGCTCGCGTTCTTCGGCGACGGCATGTCGAACATGGCCCACTCCTACGTGCTCGCCGGGGTCACCGCGGGCATGCACGTGCGGGTCGCCTCGCCCGAGACCTACGCGCCGCGCGACGACGTGATCGCCGACGCCGATCGCCGTGCCGCCGAGACCGGAGGTTCAGTCACGCTCTACACCGACGCGAACGAGGCGGCGGCGGGCGCCGATGTGGTCGTGACCGACACCTGGGTGTCGATGGGCAAGGAGGAGGAGAAGCTCGCGCGCCTGCGCGACCTCGGCGCCTACAAGGTGACACAGGACCTCATGGCCCTGGCCAAGGACGACGCGATCTTCATCCACTGCCTGCCCGCCGACCGCGGGTACGAGGTCGACGCCGAGGTGATCGACGGACCCCAGAGCGTCGTGTGGGATGAGGCCGAGAACCGGCTCCACGCGCAGAAGGCTCTGCTGGTCTGGCTGCTGCGCCAGGACTGACCGGTACCCGAGAACCTCCCGGTCGTTGAGCGAGCGCAGCGAGTCGAAACGCCCCTCCGCCCTGCGGACGGGCTGGCTCGCGTCGCGCTGGGACCGGCTCAACGGCCGGCAGCGCGTCGCCGGGGTCGATCTCGCACGCGGCCTGGCGGTGCTCGGCATGTTCGCCGCGCACCTGCTGTGGATCGACGACCGGTTCGAGTGGGCGGATGCCTCCACCTGGGTCGCGGTGGTCGACGGACGCTCCTCGATCCTGTTCGCAACGCTCGCCGGTGTGTCGATCGGCCTCGCGACGGGCGGGCGCACGCCGCCGGTCGGCGAGCAGCTGAAGACCGCACGTCGGCGGCTCATGGTCCGCGCGGTGCTCATCTGGGTGATCGGCATCCTGCTCGTCCTCACCGGCGTGCCGGTGTACGTGATCCTGCCTGCGTACGCGCTGCTGTTCTTCCTCGCCGTCCCGCTGCTGCCGCTGACCGCGCGGGTACTCCTGCCGCTGGCGGCCGTCCTCGCCATAACCATGCCGATCGTGCAGGTCGCGCTCGACGACCTCCCGCTGTGGCAGACGATGTCGGGGGCCGCGCTCTCGCTCGCGATCGGCTGGCACTACCCGTTCACGACCTGGATCGCATTCCTCCTCGCCGGACTGGGCGTCGCCCGTGCCGGCATCCTGCGCACCTCCGTCCAGCTGTGGATGCTGGGAGCCGGAGCCGCCCTCGCGATCGTCGGCTACGGAGCGGATGCCGCCACCGGCGCGGATTCCGGCGCCGAGCGGTCTTCCTTCGCCGGTGCGCTGTGGACGGCCCGCCCGCACTCGACGGGGCTGCTGGAGGTGATCGGGTCGGGCGGATTCGCGCTCGCCGTGATCGCCGCGTGCCTGCTGCTGTGCCGCACGGTCCTGATGTGGGCGGTGCTGCCGCTTCGCGCAGTCGGCGCCATGCCCCTCACCGCCTACGTCGGTCAGCTCGTGGTGTGGTGGCTCATCGCCTCGGCCGTGCTCGACGCGCCGGGCGACCTCGCCGGCTTCCGAAACCTCGAGCCGTTCTGGCCGCTCGCACTCTGGACCGTTGTCCTCTGCACCGCCTGGGCGCTGCTGATCGGACGCGGTCCGCTGGAGTGGGCTGTCGACCGGTCGGCCAAGCTCGTTGCGGACCCGCCGCAGGTTCGCGCCTCGTCCCGTCGGTAGGCTGGAGCGGTGAGCGATACCAAGGGCGACGGGACCAACGAGGGCGCACTGTGGGGCGCGCGATTCGCGACGGGGCCGTCGCCCGAACTGGCTGAGCTGAGTCGATCGACCCACTTCGACTGGGACCTCGCGCTCTACGACATCGCCGGCTCGCACGCCCACGCCAAAGCGCTCGCCGCAGCCGGCTACCTGACCGCCGACGAGGAGCGCGCCATGCACGACGGGCTCGACGCGCTCGCCCGCGCGGTGACCGACGGCACGCTGCGTCCCGCCGACAGCGACGAGGATGTCCACGGCGCGCTCGAACAGGCGCTGATCCGCGAGGTCGGTGCAGAGCTCGGCGGCAAACTCCGCGCCGGGCGAAGCCGCAACGACCAGATCGCGACGCTCGTGCGCATGTACCTGCTCGATCATTCGCGGACGATCGCGCGCGACATCCTTCGACTGGTCGACGCCCTGGTGTCGCAGGCGGAGGCGCATCCGGGTGCCGTCATGCCGGGTCGCACGCATCTCCAGCACGCGCAGCCCGTCCTTCTCGCCCACCACCTGCAGGCCCACGCGTGGCCGCTCGTCCGCGACCTGGAGCGCCTGGGGGACTGGTCCGTCCGCGCGTCGGTCTCGCCGTACGGCGGCGGAGCGCTCGCCGGCTCGACGCTCGGCCTCGACCCGCAGCTGGTCGCCCGCGAGCTCGGTCTCGCGCGTCCGGCGGAGAACTCGCTCGACGGCACCGCCGCGCGCGACGTGGTCGCCGAGTTCGCCTTCATCACAGCGATGATCGGCATCGACGTGTCGCGGCTCGCGGAGGAGATCATTCTCTGGAACACGCGCGAGTTCCGCTTCGTCACGCTCGACGACGGCTACTCGACGGGTTCGAGCATCATGCCGCAGAAGAAGAATCCCGACATCGCCGAGCTCGCCCGCGGCAAGTCAGGTCGCCTGATCGGCAACCTGACCGGTCTGCTCGCCACCCTCAAGGCCCTCCCGCTCGCGTACAACCGCGATCTCCAGGAGGACAAGGAGCCGGTGTTCGACTCCGTCCGCACCCTCGAGACGCTGCTGCCGGCCTTCGCCGGCATGATCGCGACGCTCCGGTTCCACACCGACCGCATGGCCGAGCTCGCCCCGCAGGGCTTCTCGCTCGCCACCGATGTGGCGGAGTGGCTCGTGAAGCGCGGCGTGCCGTTCCGCGACGCCCACGAGCTCTCCGGTCACCTGGTGCGCGTCTGCGAGGAGCACGGGATCGAGCTGCACGAGGTGACCGATGCTCAGCTGGCCGAGGTGTCGCCGCTGCTCACCCCGGAGGTCCGCGAGGTGCTCACCGTCGAGGGGTCGGTCGCCAGCCGCACCGGCGCGGGAGGGACGGCGCCCGTGCGGGTCGCCGAGCAGCGTGTGGAGCTCGTCGAGCGCATCCAGTCCGCGGCCCACGCCCTCGGCATCTGAGGGCGACGGCCCCGCGCAGGGCCTCCCGACCGGGATCAGGCGATGGCGAGGCGCACGAGGCCGCCCACGACGCATGCCCACAGCAGGCTCGCGAGGGTGCCGATGATGAACCGCTCCCGAGCCTCGGCGGCGGCGAGTTCGGAGAAGCGCCCGATGCCCTTCACGGCCACGACCACGGCGATCGCCTCGGGGAAGCCGACGACGATGGCGAGCGCGACGCCGAGCCGCTCGAGATAGCCGATCGTCGTTCCCCCGCGGAGCACCTCGCGGGCCGGAGCGTCTTCGGCGACGATGCCCGGCACGGCGGCGGGCCGCAGCATGATCCCGCCGTTGATGCCCTCGGGCACGCGCCCGTGCGTCGCGACCTCCAGCACGCGCCGCGTCACGGGGCTGCCGCCGGCGGCTGCGAGCGCGGTGCCGAGCAGCGCGATGACGACGGCGATCATCGGCGGGACATCCACCGGCGTGACGGCGACGATCAGCAGCGAGAGCACGACCAGGCCGCCGGCGATCAAGAGCGGGATCTCGCGCGGCCGGCGGGTGCTGAGCACGACGAGGATGAGCGCGGCACTGAGCGTGATGAAGAGGAAGAGCGACAGCGTCAGGGGGAGGAGCGCATCGTGGGGGACGACCATGCCGCTCAGTCTGACACGCGGGTCGGACGCGCCCCTGGCGATATCCGCGCCGTCAGCGTACCGTGTCGGCAGGGGAGAACGGCGAGGGGATGAGCCGTGCTGTGCGTCGTGGGGACGCTGAGCAGCACGTGTTCGCGCCGTTCTGAGGGTCTGCCGCCATGCGGTGGGCCGCAGGGGACTGGGGGAAGACGTGTCACGCATTCTGGGGACGCGCTCGAGCGCGCTCGTGGCGGCAGCGGTCGGCTGGGCTGTGGTGGTGGCGGGAGGGTGGGTCGTGCTCGCGACGTCGGCCTCGGCATCCGAGGCCGCACAGGTCGCACCGCGCACGGCGCCGGTCTCGGCGGAGTCGCCGCCGCTGTTGCTGCCGGACGGCGCGCATCTGCTGCCCTACGCCGAGGACCGATGGGATGCCGCATCCCTCGAGGTCGTGCGCAGCGAGCCGCCGTCGGTCGACGTCGTCGCGACTCGGGCCGACGAGGGCGGCATCGCCCGGGTCCGCGCGATCGTCTCGGATCCGGACGACGTGCGCGCCGCGCAGATCGACTGGGGTGACGGCACTCCGGCTCAGCACGTCACCGTTGCTGAACTGGCCGCCGGTGTCGATCACGGCTACGGCGACGACGGCTCGTTCCCGGTCACGGTGACGGTGACCGACGCCGAAGGCCGGGTGGGCGCGCACGCCGTTCTGCTCGAGATCGTGGGACTCGCTCCCGCCGTGACGCTCGACGTGAGCGGGACGGTCGCCTTCCCGGGCGGGGAGTACGTCGTGTCGGCCCCCGGCGTCGCCGTCACCGTGACGGCCGAAGCCATCGATCCCGGGAGCGACGATCTGTCGTTCGCCTGGTCGAACGGGCGGAGCACCACGTTCCACGCCGCCGAAGGGGCCGCTGACCCGTCGCTGAGTCCCCTCGGCACGTTTCCCGTCGAGGCGGAGGACACTGCCGACCACACGTTCGCTGCACCGGGAGTCGAGACGGTGCGTGTGGCGGTGACAGACGATGACGGAAGGATCACGGATGCCTCGACCGCGGTCGTCGTGACCGGATCGGCGCCGACGGCGAGGCCCACCACGTGGTGGATCCGCGAGTACGCCGGGCTGGATCCGTCGGTTCGGGTGCCGGCGGTGAGCGCCGCCTATCTCGACATCGTCCAGGCGGTGTCGACGGTGTTCTCTGAGCTCGAGCCGGTGACCACTCCGGCTGAGGTGGTGGACGTCCTTGCCGCACGCGACGGCGACGCGCGTGCGCAGGCACGCGCCGGGCTGCTGCACGCCTGGCTCGTGTTCGCCGCCGGGGCGGTGTCGCCGGCGGCCACCGTGACCCTCTCGTCCGGCGGCGAGACGTCGTTCCTGGGTCTGATGGCCGACGCGGAGACGGTGGTCTCCTCAGCCGGGTCCACCGACGCGGAGCTCGCAGCAGTGCTCGATGATCTCAGGCGGGTGAGCGGCTGACCTCGTCGTCGAGCCGTGCCAGGAGTCGCTGGAGCGCGGGGACGGCGGCTTCCTCGGTCCTGAGGCCGGCATTGCGCGCACGAAGGCTGACGGCGCCCTCGGTGATGCCGAGCCGTCCCGCCGCGTCGCGCTGGGTCAGCCCTTCGGCGAGCAGATCGTGGATCTCCCAGCCCTCGTCGGTGCGGCGGTCGCGCAGCTCGATGAGGAGTCGGAGCAGCGCCTCCGCGTCCGCTCCCTCGTCGCCGGCGGTGAGCGCCATGCGCGTCGAGGTGCGCTTCGCGCGCTCGACCGCGTCGCGCGCGCGAACGAAGGCCGGACCGCGCGCGGCCCGGACGTTCGCGGGGAGGGGCTCCTCCACGCGGCCGACGCCGATCCCCACACTCCACGTCCCGAGCCGCGTCAGCTGCAGGACGATCTCCAGGGCGCCGGATGCGTCGCCGATCGCGGTCTGGATCTCGTCGCCGGCGGTCCGCTCGGGGGCGAGTGCGAGGCTCGGCCCTGCGGCGGCGTTGATGGCGTGCAGCCCGGCAGGGACGAGATCGGCGGTCCGCTGGCTGTCGCGCTGGTCGGCGGTCACCACGAACATCGGCGCTCCTTTTGTCTCAGACCTCAAGTTGGCTCAGTTTAGCCCCTGAGCTTGAAGAATGTAAGCCCAGAGGCTTAACGACACGAGGTTCAGCTTGTACCCTCGCCGCGATCGGGCTCTACGAGGTCGCCGCGGCCTGACGGGCGACCAGTTCGCCGCGGTACCACGACAGCTTCGCGGCGAGCTTCGCCTGCTGCTCGAGCAGGGCGTCGAGCTCTCGCTCCACCGCGGCGGCGTGCTCCTCGAGGAGCGCGACGCGGTCGGGCAGGGTCGTCTCGTCACGGCAGAGTTCGCCGTAGCGGCGGAGCTTCTCGATCGGCATTCCGGTCTCGCGCAGGCATCTCAGGAAACCGAGAGTGCCGAGATCGGCGTCGGTGAATGCCCGGTGGCCGCCGGCCGTGCGTGCGACGGGCGGAAGGATGCCCTCCCGTTCGTAGTAGCGGAGCGTGTCGAGCGAGAAGCCCGACAGCTCCGCTGCCTGGGCCGGAGTGTAGGTCGTCATGGATCCGAGGATAGGGCTTGACCTGGAGCGGACTCCAGGTTGCACGCTGGATCCATGACCGCTTCGACATCCCCCACCTCAGCCCTCGTCCTCGGTGCCATGATGTTCGGCACCGCCGTGGATGAGGAGACCTCCTTCGGCCTGCTCGACCGCTTCGTCGAGCGGGGCGGCGTCTGGATCGACACCGCCGACTGCTACAGCTTCTGGGCGTCGGACGATGGGAAGGGCGGCGCGAGCGAGCGCGTGCTCGGCCGGTGGTTCGCCGCTCGTCCCGGAGTGCGCGAGCGCGTCAAGATCGCGACCAAGCTCGGCGCCGAGCCGCTGTGGGCGGATGCCTTCCCCCGACGTCGCGAGGGACTCTCGCAGCGCGCCGTGCGCGAGGCGTTCGCGGGCAGCCTCGACCGGCTCGGGCTGGAGTCGGTCGATCTGCTCTGGCTGCACATGGAGGACCGGACCACGCCGATCGAGGAGACCGTCGAGGCGCTCGCCGAGCTGACCGGGGCCGGCCGCGTCGCGCGGGTCGGAGCATCCAATCACCCCGCCTGGCGGGTCGAGCGAGCTCGTTCCCATGCGCGCCACCTGGGTGCCATGCCCATCGATGCGCTGCAGCACAACAGCACGTACCTGCGTCCGAGGCCCGGCACGAATCCGACCAATCACGCGTTCGGAGTGCTGAGCGATGAGCAGCGCGACTTCGCCGACACGCACGGGCTCGAGGTGTGGGCCTACACGCCGCTGCTCTCGGGGGCCTACGACAACCCGGCCAAGCCGATCCCCGACATCTACGACCACCCGGGCACGCGCGCGCGGCTCGAGGTTCTCGACGCCGTCGCGGCCGAGCTCGGCGCCTCTCGCGGGCAGACGGTGCTGGCCTGGCACGTCGCTCGCGGCATCCGTCCCATGCTCGGGGGCAGCAAGCCCGAACAGCTCGACGCGGCGATGGACGCCGTGCGGCTCGCCCTCTCGCCGGAGCAGCTCGCGCGCCTCGACGAGCCTGCCTGAGCGCGCAGGGCGGCGGCATCCCGCTGATAGCCTGGCACGCGTGTCGAACAGCTCTGTGAGCACGACCGCCCCCGCCAACGACCCGTCGTTCGAGAACGTCTGGGACGAACTGGTGTGGCGCGGGCTCGTGCATGTGTCCACCGATCAGGAGGCGCTGCGCGCCCTTCTCGCGGGCGACCCGATCACGTATTACTGCGGCTTCGACCCGACCGCGCCGAGTCTGCATCTCGGCAACCTCGTGCAGCTGCTGACGATGCGCCGTCTGCAGCTCGCCGGCCACAAGCCGCTCGGCCTGGTGGGCGGATCGACGGGGCTCATCGGCGACCCGCGGCCGACCGCGGAGCGCACGCTCAACGAGCGCGAGACCGTCGAGGAGTGGGTGGGCTACCTGCGGGCGCAGGTCGAGCGCTTCCTGAGCTTCGACGGCGAGAACGCGGCGCGGATCGTGAACAACCTCGACTGGACCGCGCCGCTCTCGGCGCTGGACTTCCTGCGCGAGATCGGCAAGCACTACCGCGTCGGCACGATGATCAAGAAGGACGCGGTCGCCGCGCGCCTCAATTCCGAGGCCGGCATCAGCTACACCGAGTTCAGCTACCAGATCCTGCAGGGCATGGACTACCTCGAGCTGTACCGCCAGTACGGCTGCGTGCTGCAGACCGGCGGCAGCGACCAGTGGGGCAACCTGACGAGCGGAACGGATCTCATCCATCGCGTGGAGGGCGTCTCGGTTCACGCGATCGGCACGCCGCTGATCACCAACAGCGACGGCACCAAGTTCGGCAAGAGCGAGGGCAACGCCATCTGGCTCGACCCCGCGATGTGCAGCCCGTACCGGATGTACCAGTTCTGGCTCAACACCGACGACGCCGACGTCATCTCGCGGCTCAAGATCTTCACGTTCCTCACCCGCGACGAGATCGAGGAGTACGAGCGCCTGGTGGCGGCCGAGCCCTTCCGGCGCGAGGCCCAGCGCCGGCTTGCGCGCGAGGTCACGGCCTTCGTGCACGGAGCGGATGCCACGGCCGCCGTGATCGCGGCATCCGATGCGCTGTTCGGCCAGGGCGATCTGACCGTGCTCGAGGCGGCAACGCTGCGCGAGGCGCTCGAAGAGCTGCCGAACGCCACGGTCGCCTCGGGGACCGGCGTGCTGCAGGCGCTCGTCGACACGGGGCTGGTCAGCAGTCTCTCCGAGGGACGGCGCGCGATCTCCCAGGGCGGTGTCTCGCTCGACGGCGAGAAGGTCGACGAGACCGCGGTGGTGACGGGTGCCCTGCCGGGCGGCGTGTCGGTGCTGCGACGCGGCAAGAAGACGCTCGCCGGCGTGTTCGTGAGCGGCTGAGCGCCCGCGCGGGATGCCGTTCACGCCGAGTCACGCGGTCATCGCGCTGCCGTTCATCCGCACGCCGCTGATCCCGGCGGCGATCGCGATCGGCGCGATGACTCCCGACCTGCCGCTCTTCGTGCGAGGGCTGCCGCTGCACTACGGAGTGACGCACGACCTCGTATGGCTGCCGGCCACGGTCCTTCTGGCGCTTCTGCTCCTGCTGGTGTGGCGATCGGTGCTGCGCCCCGCGGCGCGCGAACTGTCGCCGGACTGGCTCGCCTCGCGTCTGCCCGGGTCATGGGACCGCAGCGCGCTCGATGCCGCGCGGGAGACGTTCCGCGTGACGCCCGCGAGCTCGTCCATCGACGAACGCCGATGGACGGTGGACGCGCGAGCGGTCGTGCTTGTGGTCGTCTCGCTGCTCGTCGGAGTCGTGAGCCACATCCTGTGGGACCTCTTCACCCACGAGGGCCGCTGGGGCGTGGCAGCGTTCCCCGCGCTCGCCGAGCAGTGGGGTCCGCTGGCGGGCTTCAAGTGGTTGCAGCACGGGTCGAGCGTGGTCGGTCTCGCCATCATCGGCGTGTGGGCCTTGGTCTGGCTGTGGAAGCGGGATGCGGCGACCCCGGTCACCCGCGTACTGCCGGGCGGCGCGCGGTGGGCCTGGTGGCTGTCGCTGCCGGTGGTCCTGGTCATCGCCTGGCTGGCGGGTCTCGCGGCCTTCGGGCCCCTCGACGGCGATTTCACGGTGGCCCACCTCGCGTATCGGGTGCTCCCGCCGGCCTGTGCGGCGTGGGGAGCGGCGACCCTGCTGCTGTGCGTCGGCATCCAGCTGGTGCGCGCTCGTCGAGTGGACCCTACGCCCGCTCGACGCCGGTAGCCAGGGCCTCTGCGGATCCGTCCGGTCGTCCTACGGTCGCGGCATGGGCGATGCGCGGAGACCGGGCACGGAGGAGTGGGTTCCCGAGAAGGGCGGCCTCCCGGTGCTTCGCGAGGCGGTGCAGGGATGCCGCGGCTGCGAGCTCTGGGAGCGGGCGACGCAGGCCGTGTTCGGTGACGGCGGTGAGCGGGCCCGCATCATGCTGGTCGGCGAGCAGCCGGGCGACAGGGAGGACCGCACGGGCGAGCCGTTCGTGGGGCCGGCCGGCAGGGTGCTCGACGAAGCGCTGCGCACCGCGGGGATCGAGCGCGATCAGGTCTACGTCACCAACGCGGTGAAGCACTTCCGGTTCGAAGAGCGAGGTAAGCGGCGCATCCACAAGAAGCCCGACGTGGGTCACGTCACCGCCTGCCGGCCGTGGCTCGAGGCCGAGCTGCGCGCCGTCGATGCCGACGTGATCGTCTGCCTCGGCGCCACGGCCGCGCGAGCCGTGCTGGAGCGCCCGGTGAAGATCGGGGAGGAGCGGGGACGCGTGCTCGATCACGACGGCCGACTCGTGGTGGTGACCGTGCATCCGTCGGCGGTGGTGAGGCTGCGTGAGGCGGAGGAGCGCGCGGTGGCGGTGGCCGGACTCGCTGGTGACCTCCGACTCGCGTCCGACGCCGTCCGGCCCGATTGAACCGTCGGATCTGGGATTCTTCCGACACGTCGAAACGCCCTCTCGCGTGCGACACGCCCGGGCTGCGGGCTCGATTCGACCAAGCTCCGGACGCGAGGTAATGTTCTTGTTGTTCGCCCCACAGGGAAGCGGAGAGGCCGAGAGCCTTACCCCCCTCAAGCGGCGGACAACCCCCTCCAGAATCCACTCCTCGAGTGGTGTGATCCTCGGATCATCGGGAGGGATCGTCTTCCTCGGAAGCGCGGTCTGGTCGTCGCGGTTCGGGTCTTCGGATCCGGTCGCGCAGATTTGACCAGCGGGCCGACAGGAGATAAGATTGTGAAGTTGCCCTGCTGTGCTGGCCCTTGTGGGTTGGTGGGTGGGAGCGTCCGATCCTTGAGAACTCAACAGCGTGCACTTGTCAAATGCCAAATAACCTCGTCCCAGCTTCGGTTGGGTGAGATTCCTTTGGATCAAGTCCAACTCCCTTTTTTGGGGGGTTGGCGTATGGAAGTCAGTAATGACATCCGTTTGGTCAGTTCAAACTCGCTGCCGTGGCTCGTTTTCCCGGGTTGTGGTGGCAAACATTTTTTATGGAGAGTTTGATCCTGGCTCAGGATGA
>NZ_JAFIWA010000010.1 GCF_018588945.1 Microbacterium flavescens
GGCCGACGAGGTCGCCGCGCGCGCCGTCGACCCCGCCGGGCCGGAGGCGGCTGCGATCGCCGCAGACATCGCCGCCACCGAAGACGTCGCGCTGACCGTCGTCGATGCGCAGATCGCGCCGCCGGCACCCGCGCCCGAAGCGACGCCCACCCCCCGACAGGTCCAGGCGCTGGCTGCGCCCCGCCCGCACACCCTGGACGTGATGTGGGTCGCCCGCGCCGGAACCGCCGCGCCGACTGCCGCCCACATGCAGGCGGCGATCTCGCGCTTGAGCGAGTTCTGGGCGTCCCAGTCGGCCGGACAGGTCAGCAGCGTCACCCTTCGGACAGCCGTCCAGTTCCGCACCGTCGCGTTCGACCCCTGCGACGCGGACCGGGCGTGGGCGTACGCGGCCGGCCAGTTCGGACGCACCGAGCAGTCCTATTGGAGCGGTTCGACCGCGAGCCATCTCGTCGTGCTGGCTCCGGCGGCCGCTTGCGGGCCCGCGGTGGGGCTCGGCACGCTCGGCGACGGTGTCGGGTCGGGCGGTCTGATCTGGGGATCGATCGAGCTCGACCGCCCGGCGGAGTGGGATCAGGTGACTTTCCACGAGTTCGGGCACAACCTCGGACTGCCCCACTCGAACGCCCGCGTGTGCCGCGCGCCGACGACCGACAGCTCGTTCGACGCGGCGCGTCAGGCTCCGGCCGACCCCGACTGCGTCGACGCCGAGTATCAGGACCGCTACGACGTGATGGGCGGCGGGCACTGGGTGACCGACCCCGTGACGGGTGCTCGCGTCGTGTCCAGCCTGCGCGACATCGCCGCACTCTCCGTCGTGCACAAGGCCCAGCTCGATGCGCTGCCGCGAGGATCCGACCTGCTCACGCTGACGATCGCCGGCGGTGAGGCGCAGGTCGTCGAGCTCGCACCGATCTCGGCGGACTCGGGCGTCCGCGGGCTGGAGCTCGTCGACGCGCTCACCGGCGAACAGGTGTACGTCGAGTACCGGTCCGGGACCGGGCGCGATGCGCAGAGCCTCTACGCGCAGTGGCCGGGCGCCGTCGGGACGACGACGTTCGCGCCCGGAGTGCGCGTGATGCGGGGCATCCCGAACTCCTGCACGGTCGTGGCGTGCACCATCGGCTACTCGACGGTGCTTCAGCGCCACACGGAGCTGGCGTCGCACGCTGCCTGGATGGGGCCCGGACACAGCCATACCACCTACACCGGTGCACTCACGGTGACCGTGCTCGAGACGACGCCCGAGCGGGCCACGGTCGCGATCGACTTCCGGGACACCCCGCTCGAGTTCACCACGCTGCCCACTCCGGCGATCGTCGGGCCCGTGCACTACGGAAGCACGCTGTCGGTGGCGGGAGTGACGGCAGACGATTGGATGCCGCGAGCCAACGCCGTGCGGTACCAGTGGCTGCGAGACGGCAGCCCTGTCCGCGGTGCGACGCGGTCGACGTACCTGCTGGAGGAGACGGACATCGGCCGGAGCATCAGCGTCCGCGTCACCGGAGTCCGACCGGGGTACGCGGTGGCGCCGATTGCGACGCGGCCGCAGACGGTCACGGGTCCGGCCACCGCGCGCATCGCCGGCGCGGACCGGTACCTGACGGCCGCGGAGGTCTCGAAGGCGGCGTTCCCCGGCAAGGCCGCCGTGGTCTACCTCGCGACGGGAACGGCGTTCCCCGATGCGCTCGCCGCCGCGCCGGCGGCTGCCCTCGAGGGCGGTCCGCTGCTGCTGGTGCCGTCCCAGGGTACGGTGCCCGCGTCGGTGCTCGCCCGTATCTCGCAGCTCGACCCCGCTCGGATCGTCGTGGTCGGCGGCACCGGTGCGGTTCCCCAGTCGATCGTGGCGCAGGTGCAGCGCCGGGTCCCGGGGGCGAAGGTGAAGCGCCTCGCGGGCGCGGACCGGTACGAGACCGCCCGCGCGATCATCGCGGACTCGTTCCGATCGCGGTCCTCGTTCGTCTACGTCGCCACCGGACGCACCCACGCCGACGCGCTGGCAGCCGCAGCCGCGGCCGCCAGCCGTGGCGCCCCGGTGGTGCTGGTCGATGGGCGCAGCGGTGGTCTGGACGCGGCATCTCGGCGGGCGATCACGGCCCTCGCACCGACGCGCATCCTGATCGCCGGGGGAACGGGAGCCGTGAGCACCGGCGTCGCCACCGAGCTCGGCCGGCTGGCGCCCGTCACGCGCCTCTCCGGCCCGACGCGCTTCGAGACCAGCGTCGCGGTCAACCGCGAGGCCTTCCCCACGGCGCCGCCGGCGGGCCACTTCTGGGCGACGGGACTCGACTTCCCGGATGCGCTCTCCGGGGCGTCGCTCGCCGCTGCGAAGGGGGCGCCGCTGTTCGTCGTCTGGGCGGGGTGCGTGCCGCCGGAGACCGCCGCCGAGGTGGGGCGCACGAGGGCCTCGAAGGTGACGCTGGTGGGCGGCCCGGGTGCGATGTACCCCGCGGTGGAGCGGCTCGACATCTGCTGACGCTGTCGCAACACCTGCCGAACCTCAGGATCAGCCCGGGTTTTCCCTTCAGACTCCACGGCGATTTGAGTTCGGGCATATAAGTCCCCTAGGTTCATGAGAGTTGTCGCATACGCGGCGCCGGGTACCCGAATTCATCGGCGTGCACGTTCGCGACAACGCAAACAGTGGGCGGAGCCCGCGCGCCGTGGGGGTGCGATGGGTTAGGGGCCGCCTCTGCAGTGATGCCTCTGGGGGGCAGCAATGCGAAATGACGCTTCACCGCGCCTTGAAACTCTGGATCGTGCCGACGCGCGTCGCGGAAGCCGGTTCTCGGTGTCTGCGATCCTCGCCACGGTGCTGGCCGGCGCCATGGTCGTCGGCGGGTTCGCGCCGGCCTCTGCGGCTCTGATCGACACGGGCGTCGTCGCCGACCGGTCGACGGCTCTCGCCACGGGAGCCTCGGTCGTCATCGACGCCCGCGTTCTGCGCAAGGAGTCGACGCCGGCCGATCTGTCGAACCCGGCGCACCTCGCCGGAATGACGTACCGGCTGCACGAGGTCGCCGGAACGGGCTCGACGGCCAATCCCTATCGCCCAGGAGCCGCGACGCCGTTCTCCTGCACGATCGGCGCCGCACCCGCGACGTCGTGCACGATCTCGGTCGAGGGGGCTTCCGCCCTCGGCAAGAGCTACTTCGTGGCTCAGGTGGCGAACGCCGCGACCTACAGCAACGAGACGCTCATGCTGGGCTCGTACTCCGGACCCACGACTCCGTTCTGGTACGCCGGCCGCACTCCCCAGCTCAAGGCGGGCCAGACGGTCTCGTTCCCGAACCAGGCGCTGGGCAGCTCGGGCGTCAACACCCGGAGTTCGGTGGTCGCGGCATCCCTCGCGAATCCCGCCATCTCGCTGTCGTGCCAGGAGGGTCTGCGGATCGCCATCCAGATGGACCTCTCCGACTCGGTGAGCGCCAGTCAGCGCGGTCAGTACCGGGCGGCCCTGCTCGGCCTCGTGGACAGCCTCGTCGGCACGGGCACGCAGGTCGCGCTCTTCACCTTCGGCGCGAGCTCGCCCGCGCGCTCCGGCTGGCAGGCGCCGACACCGCGCAGTGTCGACACCTCTCTTGCGGCGATCAAGTCCGACATCACGACGTTCACCGGCGACCCGGGCGGCACGCAGACGACGAACTGGGATCTTGCGCTGCGGTCGATGGCGACGGCGAACGCCGGACTCGGCGACAAGTACGACCTCGCCCTGTTCCTCACCGACGGCGCGCCGAACTACATCAGCAACTCCGCAGGCAACGGCGGCGTCGGAGTCGACAGCTACAACGTCACCACCAAGTCGCTCGAGCAGGCGATCTTCTCGGCGAACCAGCTGAAGTCGCAGGGCACCCGAGTGGTCGCGGTCGGCATCGGCGACGGCGCGTCGGGCGGAGTCGCGCGCAACCTCGCGGCCGTGTCGGGCCTGACTGCGCGGAGCGACTACTTCCAGGGTGCGTGGGACGCGCTGGGAACGGCGATCGAGAACATCGTCAACTCCGCGATCTGCCGCGTGCCGGTGACCGTGAAGAAGGAGACGCTGAACACGCAGAACCAGTGGATCGCGACCAACGGCTGGGCGATGACGCTCAACGCCGCGGCGAACGTCGGAACCGCGACGCGCAACGGCGCCGCCACCCAGCAGACCGCGGGCACCGCCGGCACGACTCCGCTCGGCGAAGCCCACTGGACGGTCGACTTCAGTCGCGCAGATGCGGTCGGCACGCTCACCGTCAGCGAGAGCTTCACGGGCAAGCCGGGCTTCGGCTGGCAGTCGGGGGCTTACGTGGTGCACCACCAGAACGGCACCGAGACGACCGGCAGCCTCACCGGCCCGTCGGAACAGCAGATCTCGGGCCTCTCGGTCACGGACCGCGTTGAGGTGACTTTCCGCAACGCGGCAACCGCCCGGGTGAAGGCAACCAAGGTCTGGGTCGTCGAGGATTCCGCCGGCAACGCCATCGGCACGTACACGCAGCCCACCACCGGAACCGCGGTGCCGCAGGGGCTGACCGCCGCACCCGTGCTCGGGTCGATCGCCGACCCCGCGTGGGGTCAGGAGTACAGCGGGTACGCACAGGGCAGTGAACTCACCGTCGGCGAGACGGCGTCGGTGGATGCCGCGCTCCTGCCCGGCTGCGAGCTCACGAGCTCGAAGCTGACCGGCTTCAACGGCGAGTCGGCTTCGCACGACCTGCCCTTCGTCGCGACCCTGAGCGCCGACCTCAACACCTTCGTGATCACCAACACGGTGACGTGCACCCAGACCCTGAACCTCGTGAAGTCCGTCGCGGCACCCGGGCTCGAGTCGCCCTCGACGTGGCTGCTCGAGGCGACCGGGCCGGCAGGGGCGCTCCCCGGGCCGAAGGGCAACTACAGCTCGACGACGCCGGTGGCGGCATCCGTCTCACCCGACTCGACCTACACGCTGAAGGAGTCGGGCGGCCCGTCGACCTACGTTCCCGTCTCGGGATGGCAGTGCGTGCTGACCGGCACGACGACCGCGGTGACGATCGCGCAGTCGGGCGTGCGGGTTCCGCTGGGCCAAGACGTGACCTGCACCGTGACCAACGGCACGGCCAAGCTCACGATCCTGAAGCAGACCACGGACGGATCGGGTCTCGCCCCCGCGGACTTCACGCTGACCGGAGTGCCCGCCGACGGCGTGGACCTGCCCGTGCTGCAGACTGCAGGCGCGGCGACGGCGAACGCCCAGAACACCTTCGAGGTGCGACCGGCGCACACGTACACGCTCGCCGAGTCCACGGGAGCATCGACGATCGCCTACCGCAACCTCGCGGTGCAGAAGCTCGTCGCGGGCGGCGACCCGAGCGACGACGCCGACTGGCAGGACGTCGACTCGACGGCGATCCAGGTCGATGCCGGCGAGCACGCGTTCTACCGCTTCGTCAACGACGATGTGCCGGCCGTCGTGCTGCCACTCACCGGCGGCACCGCATCCGATCTGTATCTCCTGCTCGGGGGTGCGCTGATGGCCGCGTTCATCGCGTTCGCCGCCTGGCACGCCTCCCGCCGAGTGAAGCGGGTGCACGCCTGACCGCGCGTGGCATCCGAATCACCGACCCGTATCCATCCATCCATCCATCCATCGATCCATCCATCCATCCATCGACTTTCTGGGGAGAAGCTCGACATGAACACATCCATTTCCAAGCGGGTGACCGCTGCCATCGGTGCAATCGCACTGGGGATTATCGGAGCCGTCGCTCTGACGGTTCCCGCATCCGCCGCATCGGGGCCGAACCTGACGCCCGGCGACACCGGCACCATCACCATCCACAAGCACGAGCAGCCGCTCATCTCCGGTGCGCCGGCGACGGGCGCGAACCAGGGGATCCTGCCCGACCCGATCGCGGGCGTCGTCTTCTCGGTGACGCCGGTCGAAGACGTCGACCTGCTGACGAACGGCGGCTGGGATGACGCGGCCGACCTGGCTGCGGGCCTCGCGGCAGCATCCGACGCCGATCAGTTCATCGCCGACAACCTGAGCCTGGGCACCGCGGTGAACCTGGGAGCGACGAACGGCGATGGGGTCGCCGCGTCGGGCGCCCTGCCTATCGGCCTCTACCTCGTGCGCGAGGTGTCGGGCCCGGCGAACATCGTGGCTCCCGCCGATCCGTTCCTTGTCACCGTGCCGCTGCCCCCGCTCACCGCGGGCGGCGACTGGAACTACGGCATCCACGTCTACCCGAAGAACTCGGTGGCCGATGCTCCGGTCAAGTCGCTCGACACGACGGGCGCCTACGCGTTCGGTTCGACGATCACGTGGACCATCACCGCGGAGATCCCGGCGTTCGCGGACGGCAGCGACCTGACGAGCTATGTCATCACGGATGACCTCGACAGCCGCCTGACCTACACCGCCCCCGCGCGTGTGTTCGTCGACGGCGTCCAGGTGCCGGCGAACGCGGTCACCGTCTCGGCGACCGACCCGGTCACCGTCACGTTCACCGACCCGGCCGGGCTCGACCTCCTGCGCGCGAACGGCGGCAAGAACGTCGACGTCGAGATCGACACGGTCGTCAACGGCACCGGCACGATCGTCAACACCGCCGTCGCCAATGTCAACGGCAGCGACTTCACCACCCAGCCCGTCGACACCACCTGGGTGCCGGTGAAGGTCATCAAGGTCGACACCGAGAGCCCCACCACCATGCTCGCGGGCGCCGTGTTCGCGGTGTACACGCAGGAGACCGGCGGAACCGCGCTCGCCTTCCCCGGCAACCCTGCCGGCGAGTTCACGACGAACGCGTCGGGTGAGGTCGTCATCCCGGGTCTGAAGGCGGATGGCACGCAGTACTGGCTCGAAGAGGTGCGGGCTCCCAACGGGTACCAGGCACTGACAGCCCGCGTGCCGCTCGTGGTCGACGAGAACGATGCGGCGATCACGCTGCCCATCGTGCCCGGCGCCACGACCGGCACGGTCGTCACCGTCGAGCGAGTGGTCGCGAACCCGCGAATCAACGCCTGGGAGCTGCCGCTCACCGGTGGCGACGGCGCCCTGTGGTTCGGCGTCGGCGGCGCGGCGCTTGTCGTCATCGCGCTGGGCGCTGCTCTGGTCGCGACCCGTCGCGCCAAGGCGAACGTCTGAGCCGACCGACCGCCGTCGCCTCCCCGACGGCATCCTGACCGGACGGTGGCGAGGGATTCCCCCGCAACCCTCGCCACCGTCCATTCCCACACCTTCCACTCCCGACCAGAACCGGACCATGTCGATCACGACCGAGCAGCCACGACCTGCGCCGCTGCGCGACCGGTCGCGTCGGCGTTCGCGGCGACGGATGCCGTGGGCGCCGCTGGGCATCGCGCTGGGGTTCGTGCTGGGCGTCGCCGTCCTGCTGTACCCGTCGACGGCCGCGTGGTTCACGCAATACCAGCAGTCCCTGCGCATCGACGAGTACTCGTCGACCGTGCGCGAGCTGGCACCCGAGTCGCGCCATGACGCGATCACGGATGCCGTCGAACACAACTCCGCGCTGGTCGGTGGCACATCTGTGGTGGGCGCCGGTGAACGCAAGCCCGTCGCCGAGGGTGGCGTCGACGCGGCGTACGAGAATCTTCTGCGCGCCGACGACGCCGGCCTGATGGCGAGGATCAAGATCCCCGCCATCGGCGCCGACCTGCCGATCTATCACGGCACGTCCGACGAGGTGCTCGCGCGGGGGATCGGACACCTCGAGGGCACGGCGCTGCCGGTGGGTGGCGACAGCAGCCACTCGGTCCTCACTGGTCACCGTGGCCTGGCCGACGCCGAGCTCTTCACGAACCTCGATCGCGTCGCCGTGGGCGACACCTTCACCGTCGAGGTCTTCGGCGAGGTGCTCACCTATCAGGTGATCGAGACGAAGGTCGTCGAGCCCGACGAGACCGAGACGCTGTATCCGCAGCGCGGGGCGGATCTGGTGACCCTCGTCACGTGCACGCCCCTGGGGATCAACAGCCACCGCATCCTCGTCACCGCTGAGCGCATCCTCCCCACACCGCCGCGGGATCTGGATGCCGCGGGTCAGGCTCCCGACGTGCCCGGATTCCCGTGGTGGGCACTGGGTGTCGGAGCCGCGGTCGTCGTGGCGGGCACCTACGTCGTCTTCAGCGCGCGGCGGCCTTCACCCGCCTGAGACAGGCTCGCGGCGGGTCATCACATGGAACTCCGCCACGGCGGCTGGCGCATCACACGCGAGGGCAGAGGCGACTTCATCCTGCACGCGCCACCGGGCCGGGCGATCCGATCCCGGTCGTGCCCCGCTTGGCGCTCGGCCATGCCTGGGCCGAACACGATCACCCCCGAAGCGCTTTCTGCCGTCTGCCTCGGCAAAGCGAGCGCGCGTTTGACGAATTGATCGGCGGCGGGAGCCTGAGACGGCGCCGCGGGCTCCCTGCGCTCTCGGATGCTCGCCTGCTCACCCGGCCTCGCTAATCTCGCTCGGCCCCACGATCTCAGTGGCCGCGGGCCCGTCATCGGCACTCCGCATCACCGCTCGATGCTCCGCGTACACGGGCCGGGGAGATCCATCCGCCACCGCTTGCGACCTGGCCAGATCGGTCTTCATCGCGTAGACGACGATCGGCCCATCGCTGGTGTCGATGATCATCGCCGTCTCGTGCTCGACACCCTCCGCAGCCAGCGACTGCAGCGCCTCAGCCCGGCGGGGACCACCCACTTCGCGCAACAGCCGACGACACGATCGCGCTTGTCCGAGCGAATCCGACGCACAACAAGGTGGATCACCCGGCGGGACTGGCCACGGAGACCGGAGCGTGCGCGTACGGGGCCGGTTTGGCCGAGGCATCCGTGTGCCGTAGTATTGATCTTTGGTGTGCGGCTCAGCTGACCCGGCACCACGAACGTGAGCCCTCCACTGGCGTGTTCCTCGGCCCTCGGCTCGAAGAACCACCCCGGAGTGGGATTCACGAACACCTCCGTTCGATCAAGAAAGCAGCACTACTGTGACGCGCACCTACACCCCCAAGACTGGCGAGATCCAGCGGGATTGGCTGATCATCGACGCGACTGACGTCGTCCTCGGCCGCCTCGCCTCGCACGCCGCTCGCCTCCTTCGCGGCAAGCACAAGCCCACGTTCGCGAACCACGTCGACACCGGCGACTTCGTCATCATCATCAACGCCGAGAAGGTGGCCCTCACCGGCCAGAAGCTCGAGAAGAAGAAGGCGTACCGCCACTCCGGCTACCCGGGCGGTCTGTCGTCTGTCACGTACGACGAGCTCCTCACCAAGAACCCGGAGCGCGCCGTCGAGAAGGCGATCCGCGGCATGCTGCCGAAGAACAGCCTCGGCGCGCAGCAGCTGCGCAAGCTGAAGGTCTACCGCGGTGCCGAGCACCCGCACTCGGCTCAGCAGCCCAAGACGTACACCCTCGACCAGGTCGCCCAGTAAGCACCGCAGAGACTAAGGACACACTCGTGGCGAACATCGAAGAACCCACCAGCTACTCGACCGAGACCCAGGTCGACGAGACCGCGACCGCAGCAGCCGAGCGCCCCGTGCTCTCGGTTCCCGGCGCAGCCGTCGGACGCCGCAAGCAGGCCATCGCCCGCGTGCGCCTCATCCCGGGCTCGGGCGTCATCACCGTCAACGGACGCGAGTTCGAGGACTACTTCCCGAACAAGCTGCACCAGCAGCTGATCACCGACCCGTTCACGGTGCTCAACCTCACCGGCGCGTACGACGTCATCGTCCGCATCTCGGGCGGCGGCCCCTCGGGCCAGGCCGGCGCGCTGCGCCTCGGCATCGCCCGTGCGCTGAACGAGATCGACTCCGAGAACAACCGCCCGACCCTCAAGAAGGCCGGCTTCCTCTCGCGCGACGCCCGCGTCATCGAGCGCAAGAAGGCCGGTCTCAAGAAGGCCCGCAAGGCGCCTCAGTACTCGAAGCGCTGATCGGCTCCTGCTCCGTATGCCGATCTTTGGCACGGACGGGGTGAGGGGGCTGGCCAACGGCCCCCTCACCGCCGATCTCGCACTGTCCCTGGCCCAGGCGACCGCTGTCGTCCTGGGCCAGGGCCGTTCCGCCGACGCGCGCCGCGCGGCGGGCAAGCGCATCACGGCCGTGGTCGCGCGCGACCCCCGCGTGTCGGGTGAGTTCCTCTCCGCCGCTGTCGAGGCAGGCCTCGCCTCCTCGGGCGTCGACGTCTACGACGCCGGCGTGCTGCCCACCCCGGCGACCGCGTTCCTCATCGCCGACATCGACGCCGACTTCGGCGTCATGGTCTCGGCGTCCCACAATCCGGCGCCCGACAACGGCATCAAGATCTTCGCGCGCGGCGGCGTGAAGCTCCCCGACGTGGTCGAGGAGCGCATCGAGCACGCCATGGCCGGCCAGAAGCTGCAGCCCACCGGCGCCGCGGTCGGCCGCATCCGCCGCTTCGCCGACGCCGAGGACCGCTACGTCGTGCACCTCCTCGGATCGCTCCCGCACCGCCTCGAAGGCATCCACGTCGTCCTCGACTGCGCGCACGGCGCGGCCTCGGGCGTCTCACCCGAGACGTTCCGCGACGCCGGCGCCCAGGTCACCGTCATCGGCGCCGACCCCGACGGACTGAACATCAACGACGGCGTCGGGTCGACGCACCTCGACAAGCTCGCCGAGGCCGTCCTCGCGCACGGCGCCGACGTCGGGATCGCCCACGACGGCGACGCCGACCGATGCCTCGCCGTCGACGCCGACGGACGCATCGTCGACGGCGACCAGATCATGGCGATCCTCGCCGTGGCGATGAAGGACCGCGGCACGCTCGTGGACGACACGCTCGTCGCCACCGTGATGAGCAACCTCGGGCTGCACCGTGCCATGGCCGACCACGGCATCCGCGTGGAGCAGACCGCCGTCGGCGACCGCTACGTCCTCGAGCGCATGAACGAGGGCGGCTTCTCGCTCGGCGGCGAGCAGTCCGGGCACGTGATCATGAGCGAGTTCGCCACGACCGGCGACGGGCTGCTGACGGGTCTTCACCTCCTCGCCGAGATGGCGCGGCAGAAGAAGACGCTCGCCGAGCTCGCCTCGATCATGACCGTCTACCCGCAGGTGCTCGTCAACGTCAAAGGCGTCGACCGCTCGCGTGCCAACAGCGACGAGGGCGTGTCGGCTGCCGTGGCGCAGGCCGCCGCCGAGCTCGGCGACTCCGGTCGCGTGCTGCTGCGCCCGTCGGGCACCGAGCAGCTCGTGCGGGTGATGGTGGAAGCTGCCTCCGCCGAAGACGCCAGCGCGCACGCCGAGCGCCTGGCCGAGGTCGTCCGCGAGCGCCTCTCGCTCTGACCCCTGTCGATGAAGCCCCGCCTCCCACCGAGGTGAGGCTTCGTCGTATCCGCCCGCGGCGCCGGTCAGGGCGCGGGTGTGCTCCAGGACAGCGACTCGATGTAGCGCAGCAGGACGCCCTCGCGCAGGGCCCACGGCGACACCTCGAGCTCGTCGATGCCCAGCGAGCGCATCGCCTCGTGGAGCACGACCGCCCCCGCGACGATCTGGAAGGTGCGGTCGGGGGTGATGCCGGGCAGCTCCTGGCGTGCCGACGCGGGGATCTTCGCCAGGCGCGGGATCCACGAGCCAAGAGCCGCGCGGGGGAGCAGCATCCGCTCGATTCCCGACCACCCGGGGACCGGATAGCCGACGAGCTTGGCGAGGGACCGGATCGCCTTCGACGAGCCGACGACGTGATCGGGGCGCGCGAGCCGGCCGAACGTCTCGGCCACGGGTGCGAGGGTCGCGCGGGCGTGTTCGCGGAGGCGGTCGACCGCGTCGTCGCCCGGCGGGTCCTGCGGCAGGAACTCCACGGTCATGCGTCCGGCGCCGAGGGGGACGGATGCCGCGGCCTCGGGCAGCTCGTCGGGACCGGCCGCGAACTCGAGCGAGCCGCCTCCGATGTCGAAGAGCAGGATCTGCCCGGCCGCCCAGCCGAACCAGCGGCGGACGGCGAGGAACGTGTACCGCGCCTCGGTCTCACCGCCGAGCACCTGCAGCGGCTGTCCGAGCGCCTCCTCGATGAGGGCGATCACCGCCGGCCCGTTGGCAGCCTCGCGGACGGCGGACGTCGCCGTCGCGAGCAGTTCGTCGACGTTCTCGGATGCCGCGACCCGGCGTGCGTCGGCCACCGCCGCCACGAGCGCGTCCACGCCCTCCGACGTGATCTCTCCATCGGGGCCCAGGTAGCGCATGAGGCGCAGGACGGTCCGCCGGCTCGTCGTCGCGAGCGGACGCCCGCCCGGGCGGACATCGGCGACGAGCAGATGGACGGTGTTCGAACCGATGTCGAGGACTCCCAGGCGCACGGGTCGACAGTACCGGTGCGGGTGGGTCGCCGTCGTGCATGCGCGCACGAGCATGAGCGCACGATGAGAACTCCGGACTTTCGCTAGGGAGTTCGGAATCGCCCGTCTAGCCTCGGCCCGAGGATGCCGATCCGGCATTCATCCCCCGCTCGCGGACGCCCCAGGGGCCCGTCCGCAGCACGGCGCTCGACGATGAGCGTCCACGTGAAGGAGAGAACATGAATCGATCCCGCATCACAGGGAGAGGCGGGCTGGCGCTCGCCGCCTCGGCGGCCACGGCGCTCGCGCTGGCCATCGCTCCGGCGTCGGCAGCGACGGCGGCGCCCGCGGCGAAGTGCGACAACCGCAACAACAACACGATCGCGAAGCTGCTCGAGTGCGTCTCGGCCGACGGCGCCATGGAGCACCTCGAGGCGTTCCAGCAGATCGCGGAGGACAACGACGGGAACCGCGCCGTCGACACCTCCGGGTACGAGGCGAGCGTCGACTACGTCGTCGACACGATGGAGGCGGCGGGCTGGGACGTGTCCATCGACGAGTTCGACTTCTTCGTCCCCGTGCCGACCGTGCACCAGCTCACGCCGCAGGACGTCAACCACCCCGCCGGGTACTTCGTGGAGGGTTCGGCAGAGGGAACGGTGACGGGCAACGTCATTCCGGTCGACCTGGCTCTCGCGACCCCGGGCGGAGGCTCGAGCGGATGCGAGGCCGCCGACTTCAACCCGGCCCTGTTCACAGGCAGCAACGACATCGCGCTCATCCAGCGCGGCGCCTGCGAGTTCGGCATCAAGGCGCGCAACGCGCAGAACGCCGGCGCCGAGGCCGTCATCATCTTCAACAACGGCACCGCGGGCAACGAGGGTCCCCTCACCAACGTCACGCTGATCGGTGCGAACCCGACTGCTCTCGACATCCCGGTGGTCAACACGTCCTTCGCCGCCGGCGGCGCGCTGGCTCAGCCCGGCTCCACGGCGACGGTCTCGATGTTCATCGAGAACCACCCGCAGAAGAACGTCATCGCGGAACTGCCCGGCCGCAACGCCGACAACGTCGTGATGGCCGGCGCGCACCTCGACTCGGTGCCCGCAGGCCCCGGGATCAACGACAACGGCTCGGGCTCGGCCGCCCTGCTCGAAGTCGCCGAGAGCATGAGGAAGGTCAAGCCGCAGAACACGGTGCGCTTCGCATGGTGGGCCGCGGAAGAGGTCGGCCTCGTCGGCTCGCAGGCCTACGTCGACGGCCTCAGCGACGCCGAGAAGGACCGCATCGCGCTGTACCTCAACTTCGACATGGTCGCTTCGCCGAACTACATCTTCATGGTGTACGACGGTGACGAGTCCACGTTCGAGGCGCCGGTCGTCGTGCCCGAGGGCTCCGTCGAGATCGAGGACCTCTTCGAGAGCTACTTCACGAGCGTCGGTGCTCCGTACGACGACGCTGAGTTCAGCGGACGCAGCGACTACGAGGCGTTCATCCTCGACGGCATCCCGGCGGGCGGTCTGTTCACGGGCGCCGAGGACGAGAAGACGGCCGAGCAGGCCGCGATCTGGGGCGGCATGGCGGGCGAGTGGCTCGACCCGTGCTACCACCAGGAGTGCGACGACATCGACAACGTCAGCCTCGACGCGCTCGAGACCAACGCCGATGCGATCGCCCTCGCGGTCCTCGTCTACGGCTACTCCACGGAGTCGGTCAACGGCGTTCCGGGCGTGAAGGTGCCGGGCGGTCTCAACCTGCCCGAGCCCGCCGGGCCCGAGGGCACGTGGGCCGGTGGCGGCGGTGGCCTCCACCCCGACCACGGTCACCACTCGGCGAGCTGACGTCGATCCATCACGCGACGGGCCCGTCCTCTTCGGAGGACGGGCCCGTCCCGTGTGCACAGGGCGTCCGGCCGCGTCGGCCGCGGCATCCGTCCCAGCCGTTACGATGAGCGGGATGTCCGCAGACGAAGCCACCCTCTCTCCGGCGCTGTCCCTCTACCGGGAGATCGGCCGTGCCGAGTGGGCGCGGTTGGCGGCGGGCATGGCGCAGCCGCTGTCCGAGACGGAGATCGTGCAGATCCGCGGACTCGGCGACCGCCTCGACATGGCCGAGGTGTCGCAGGTCTACCTGCCCCTGTCGCGCCTGCTGTCCCTCTACGCGAAGGCGACCAAGCGGCTCGGCGCCGAGACCGGCGCGTTCCTGCACGACGACGATTCGACGACCCCCTTCGTGGTGGCGGTCGCCGGCTCGGTAGCCGTCGGCAAGTCGACGATCGCCCGCCTCCTGCGGGAGCTGATGAGCCGCTGGCCCGACACGCCGCGCGTCGAGCTCGTCACGACCGACGGCTTCCTCTACCCGAACGCCGAGCTCGAGCGCCGAGGCATCATGGCGCGCAAGGGCTTCCCCGAGTCGTACGACCGGCGGGCGCTGGTGTCGTTCCTCACCGAGGTGAAGAGCGGCGCGGCCGAGGTGCGGGCGCCGTTCTACTCGCACATGCGATACGACATCGTTCCGGACGCCCACACGACGGTGCGTCGTCCCGACGTGGTGATCGTCGAGGGTCTCAACGTCCTCCAGCCGCCGCCCGCACCGCACGACGTCGCCGTGAGCGATCTCTTCGACTTCTCCGTCTACGTCGACGCCGATCCCGCCAACATCGCGCAGTGGTACGTCGAGCGGTTCATGGCGCTCCGGACCGGTGCGTTCGCGAACCCCAACTCGTTCTTCAACGTCTTCTCCCATCTGAGCGACGACGAGGCGGTGCAGACGGCGCTCGGCTACTGGAACGACATCAACCTGCCCAACCTCATGGAGAACGTGCTCCCCACCCGGGGCCGGGCCAGCCTCGTGCTGCAGAAGGCCGCCGACCACACCGTCGAGCGCGTGCTGCTGCGCAAGCTCTGACTCCCGCGGCGCGCGGGGTCGCAGCATCCGATCCCGCCGCTGATCTGGGGTGATCGCTTTCGTTCAGACTCCTCGCATAAGCCTCCGCCTACCATTGGAGGCATGTGTGGAATCGTCGGATACGTGGGCCCGCGCCCGAGCCAGTCCATCCTGCTCGCCGGCCTCGCCCGCCTGGAGTACCGCGGCTACGACTCGGCCGGCGTCGCCGTGATCGACGCGGATGGCGACCTCGGCATGCGCAAGCGCGCCGGCAAGCTGAGCATCCTGCGCGACGACCTGACCGCGGTCCCGCTCGCCGACGGCACGACCGGCATCGGGCACACCCGCTGGGCCACCCACGGCGGCCCCACTGACGACAACGCGCACCCGCACCTGGCCGATGACGACAAGCTCGCCGTGATCCACAACGGCATCATCGAGAACTTCTCCGAGCTCAAGGGCGAGCTCCTCGCGGAGGGCTACGCGTTCCGCAGCGAGACCGACACCGAGGTCGCCGCCGTGCTGCTCGGCCGCGAGTACCGCCGCACAGGCGACCTCGTCACGGCGTTCCGCGCGGTCGTCTCGCGCCTCGAGGGTGCGTTCACGCTGCTCGCGATGCATAAGGATCAGCCGGGCCTCGTCGTCGGCGCCCGCCGCAACTCCCCGCTCGTCATCGGTCTTGGCGAGGGCGAGAACTTCCTCGGCTCCGACGTCGCCGCCTTCGTCGAGCACACGCGCAACGCCCTTGCGATCGGCCAGGACCAGATCGTGGCCATCACCCCCGGCGGCGTCGAGGTCACCGACTTCGACGGCAACGCGGTCGAGGTCGAGCCGTTCGAGGTCACCTGGGACGCCTCCGCCGCTGACAAGGGCGGCTGGTCGTCGTTCATGGCCAAGGAGGTCTCGGAAGAGCCCGAGGCCGTCGCCAACACCCTGCGCGGGCGCCTGCGCGACGGCGAGGTCGTCATCCCCGAGCTCGACGGTCTCGACGAGCTGTTCTCGGGCATCTCCCGCATCATCGTCATCGCGTGCGGCACCGCCGCGTACGCCGGACAGGTCGGCAAGTACGCCATCGAGCAGTGGACCCGCGTCCCCGTCGACGTCGAGCTCGCCCACGAGTTCCGCTACCGCGACCCGGTGATCGGGCCCGACACCCTCGTCGTCTCGATCAGCCAGTCCGGCGAGACCATGGACACCCTGATGGCCGTCAAGTACGCACGCGAGCACGGTGCCAAGACGCTGTCCATCTGCAACACGCAAGGCGCGACCATCCCCCGCGAGTCCGACGCCATCGTCTACACCCACGCCGGACCCGAGGTCGCCGTGGCGTCGACGAAGGCGTTCGTGGCCCAGATCACCGCGCTCTACCTGATGGGCCTGCACATCGGCCGCATCCGCGGCGTCGTCTCGCCGGCGGACGCCGCCGCCCACGTCGCCGAACTCGAGGCGATCCCCGCCAAGATCTCGCAGATCCTCGAGCGGGAGCAGCCCCGCATCGAGCAGTTCGCCCATTGGATGGCAGACACGCGCTCGGTGCTCTTCCTCGGTCGCCACGTCGGGTACCCGATCGCGCTCGAGGGCGCGCTCAAGCTCAAGGAGCTCGCGTACATCCACGCCGAGGGCTTCGCCGCCGGCGAGCTCAAGCACGGTCCGATCGCCCTCATCGAGCCCGGCCAGCCCGTGTTCGTGATCGTGCCGTCGCCGCGCAAGTCGGCCGAGATGCACAAGAAGGTCGTCTCGAGCATCGAGGAGATCCGCGCGCGCGGCGCTCGCGTCATCGCGATCGCCGAAGAGGGCGACGCCGCCGTCCTGCCCAAGGCCGACGAGGTGCTGCGCATCCCGCTGGCCGGCCCGCTGTTCGAGCCCCTGCTGGCGGTCGTTCCCCTGCACATCTTCGCGATGGGCCTGGCGACCGCCAAGGGCCTCGACGTCGACCAGCCCCGCAACCTCGCGAAGTCGGTCACGGTCGAGTAGGAGGCGCCGCGAGGCGTCCGCGCGCACCGCGATAGGGTGACGGATGCCGCGACCGCGGCGTGACGGGAGAGTTTCGTGATCGTCGGGATCGGCGTCGACCTGGTCGACATCGCCCGCTTCGAGCGCACGCTGGAGCGGACTCCGCGGCTCGTGGAGCGACTGTTCTCGGTGAAGGAGCGCGAGCTCAAGCCCCGCTCGCTCGCCGCCCGGTATGCCGCGAAGGAGGCGCTCATCAAGGCCCTCGGCGGCTCGGACGGCGTGCACTGGACCGAGATCGAGATCACGCCCGAGGCGTCCGGCCGGCCGTGGTTCACGCTGAGCGGCACGACGGCGGAGGCCGTCGCCGACCGGGGCATCACGGCGCTGCACCTGACGATGTCGCACGACGCCGGGTTCGCGATCGCCTACGTGATGGCGGAGTCGTCGGGCACGGGGGAGTCGTCGGGCATGGGGGAGGAGGCGCGATGACCAGGCTTCCCGCGGGCGTACTGCGCGAGGCGACCATCGACGTCGGCGCGATCGAAGACAACGTGCGCCATCTGCGCCGGCTGACCGAGTCCGAGATCATCGCGGTCGTGAAGGCCGACGGGTACGGTCACGGCGCCGTGCGCTCGGCGGTGGCCGCCCTCGCGGGGGGCGCGACCCGGCTCGGCGTCGCCGACATCGCCGAGGCGATCGCTCTGCGCCGCGCCGGCATCGACGCGCCGATCGTCGCCTGGCTGCACGCCCCCGGCACGTCGTTCGCCGAAGCGGCCTCGCTCGGCATCGAGCTCGGCATCTCGAGCTTCGAGCAGCTGCTCGCGGCGGCGGCCGCGGCATCCGCTGATCGTCCCGTGGCTGTGCACCTCAAGCTCGAGACCGGGCTCTCCCGCAACGGCATCGCCCCGAGCGATCAGCGCATCGTGTTCGCCGAGGCGGCACGGCTCGAGCGCATCGGCCGGCTGCGCGTCGTGGCGCTCTTCAGCCATCTCTCCAACGCTTCTGCAGACGACGATCGCGCGGCGCTGCGCGCCTTCGAGGACGGCGTGGCCCTGGCGGCGTCGCTCGGGCTCGCACCCCGGCTGCGCCACCTGGCCGCGACCCACGCCGCGATCGACCTGCCCGAGACGCGGCTCGGGTGCGTCCGCATCGGGATCGGCATGTACGGCCTCTCGCCGTTCGACGGCCGCAGCTCCGCCGACCTCGGACTGCGGCCCGCCATGACGCTGCGCGGCGCCGTCGCGGCCGTGCGTCGCGTGCCGGCGGGCACGGGCGTCTCGTACGGCTACGACTTCCGCGCCCCGCGTGACACGACCCTCGCGCTCGTGCCCCTCGGGTACGCCGACGGCGTCCCGCGCCAGGCGTCCGGGGCAGGACCCGTGACCATCGGCGGACGCCGCTTCGAGGTCGCGGGCCGCATCGCGATGGACCAGTTCGTCGTCGACGTCAGCGACAGCCCGGTGTCGGTGGGCGACGAGGTCGTGCTCTTCGGCGACCCCACGCTGGGTGCTCCCGCCGCCGACGACTGGGCGGCCGCGGCGGGCACGATCAACTACGAGATCGTCACGCGGATCGGTCCGCGGGTCATGCGTCGCCAGGTCTCCGCGTGACCGGGAAGGACCACGACGCGTCCGGCGTTCCCCCTCATGTGGAACAGGCGCTCACCGGACTCGACACCCTCCTCGGCACACGTGAGATCGTCTCGCCCCAGGCGATGGAGCAGCTGGGCGAGCAGATCGGGCGGATGCTGCGCCCCGGCGACCTCGTCGTGCTCACCGGTCCGCTCGGCGCGGGCAAGACCACGCTGACCCGCGGAATCGCGCGCGGGCTCGACGTGCGCGGTCCGGTGCAGAGCCCGACGTTCGTGCTCGCCCGCACGCACCCCTCGCTCGTCGGCGGAACGCCGCTCGTCCACGTCGACGCGTACCGCCTCGGCTCGCCCGCCGAGCTCGACGACCTCGACATCGACTTCGACCGCTCGGCCGTCATCGTCGAGTGGGGACGCGGCATGGTCGACGGCCTGCGCGATGCGTGGTGGGAGATCGAGCTGGACCGCGAGTGGCACGGCCGCGGCATCGACACCGCGTGCGGCACCTCGACGCGCGTGGCCGAGGACCTCGACGCCGACACCCCGCGCAGCGTGACGATCAGCCGCAGGCCGTAGGGTCCGCCCCGCCGACGGCACGTGCGTCGCCGACTACCCTGGGAGGGTGATCCTCGGCATCGACACGTCCCTCGGCTCGGCCGTTGCCGTCGTCGAACCGGACGGCGTCGTGAGGTCTCAGGTCGAGAGCACCGACCCCCGCGGCCACGCCGAAGTCATCGGCGTGCTGATCCAGCAGGCGCTGGCCGAGGCATCCGTCACCGCAGCCGACATCACGCACGTCGCCGCCGGAATGGGCCCCGGTCCCTTCACCGGCCTCCGCGTGGGCATCGCCGCCGCCCGGACGTTCGCTCTCGGGCGCGGGATCCCCGTCGTGCCGGTCGTGAGCCACGACGCGGTCGCCCTCGAGCTGCTTCTGCACGACGCCCTCACCGGTGGCCTCGACGGCGAGGACGAGCCGTTCGCCGTCGTCACCGACGCGCGCCGGCGCGAGTTCGCGTACTCGGTGTACGGCGGGCTCGACGACGACGGGCTGCCGATCCGGATCGCCGAGCCCGCGCTCGCCCCCCGCGACGACCTCGACGCCGTGCTGATCCGCGACGGGATCCTGCGGCGCGACGCCGATCGTGTGCCCGGTGCGATCCTCGCCCTGTGCGCGGCACGCGCGCTCGCCGCGGACCGCGTGATCGGCCCGGCGGACGCGCTGTACCTGCGCTCGCCTGACGTCACGCTCCCCGGTGCACCGAAGCGGGTCGGCATATGACGCTGCGCGCAGCCGTGCTCGCGGACCTCGACGCGATCATGTCGCTGGAACGCGCGTCGTTTCCCACCGACGCCTGGTCCGACGCCATGATGCGGGAGGAGATCGGCTCACCGCACGGCTGGTACGTCGTCGACGAAGAGGCCGGGCGGCTGGTCGGCTACGCCGGTCTGCGAGCCGTGCGCGGGGCGCAGGACGCCGACGTGCAGACGATCACGATCGCCGAGGGATCCCGCGGGCGCGGGCGAGGACGCACGCTTCTGCGCGCCCTCGTGGCCGAGGCCGCGGACCGCGGCGTGCGGGACGTGTTCCTCGAGGTGCGCGCCGACAACCCGGTGGCTCAGGCGCTCTACGCCTCCGAGGGCTTCCTGGAGGTCGGCCGCCGGCCGCGCTACTACCAGCCCGACGACGTGGACGCCGTCGTCATGAAGCTCGACGTGCGCGGCTGGGCTGCGCGGGATGCCGCGTCCGTCGACGATGCGGGAGTGTGCACGTGAACCGGTCCGAGCCGCTGATCCTCGGCATCGAGACGAGCTGCGACGAGACGGGCATCGGCATCGTCCGGGGCCGCACGCTGCTGTCGAACACGATCGCCAGCTCGATGGACGAGCACGCCCGTTATGGCGGCGTCGTTCCGGAGGTGGCCGCTCGCGCCCACCTCGAGGCCCTCGAGCCGGCGATCCAGGCCGCGCTCGCCGAGTCGGGCGTCGCGCTGTCCGACATCGACGCGGTCGCCGTCACGTCCGGTCCCGGCCTGGCGGGCGCCCTCATGGTCGGCGTCGGTGCGGCCAAGGCCCTGGCGGTGTCGCTCGACCGGCCGCTCTACGCCGTGAACCATCTGGTTGGCCACATCGCCGCCGACATCCTGGATCTCGATACACCGGCTTCGCGGGCACTCGATCCGGCGGAGGACAAGGGCGGCGCGCCGCTCGAGTACCCCACGGTGGCGCTGCTGGTGAGCGGCGGCCACACGTCGCTGCTGCTCGTGCGCGACCTCACCAGCGACGTCGTGCTCCTCGGCGAGACGATGGACGACGCGGCGGGGGAGGCGTTCGACAAGGTCGCGCGGCTGCTCGGGCTGCCGTACCCCGGCGGTCCGGAGATCGATCGGGCCGCGGCATCCGGCGATCCCGACGCCATCCGCTTCCCCCGCGGGCTCTCTCGCCAGAGCGACATGGCCGGTCACCGCTACGACTTCTCGTTCTCGGGCCTCAAGACCGCAGTCGCGCGCTGGGTGGAGCAGCGCGAAGCCGCAGGCGGGCCGATCCCCGTGGCGGACGTCGCCGCGAGCTTCCGCGAGGCCGTCGTGGACGTGCTCGTGACCAAGGCGCTCGCCGCGTGCCGCGACCACGGCGTGCCGCGACTGCTGCTCGGCGGCGGCGTCATCGCCAACCGCCGCCTGCGCGACGTGGCGCTCGAGCGCGCGGCGGCCGAGGGTGTCACGGTGCGCATCCCGCCGCTGTCGCTGTGCACCGACAACGGGGCGATGATCGCCGCGCTCGCCGCCGAGCTGGTCATGTCCGGACGCCCGCCGTCGACCCTCGAATTCGGGGCCGACTCGACCCTGCCGGTGACGGAGATCCAGGTGGCGGAGGCGGTCGCGTGAGCGACGACGAGCGGATGCCGCGCCCCGCCGATCCCGCTCCCACCCCGCAGATCCCGCCGACGCCGCAGACGCCGCAGACGCCGCCGATTCCGGCGCCCGCGCCGCCGATCCCGCCGACGCCTGCGGTCGAGCCGCCGTCGCCGGACGTCGCGCTCGCGGACGAGGCATCCCCTCTCCCCGGCGCACATCGCGGGGGCTTCCTGCGACTGCCGACGGCGCCGGTCGACGTGACGTCGCAGTCGGCGCCCACGGAGCCGGGCACGGACGAGCCGGCGGTGACCGCGCAGTGGCTCATGCCGCCCACCGCTCCGCCGCATCGCGGACTGGCGGCGTGGGCGCTCGCCTCGTCGATCGCCGGGCTGGTCGTGTCGCTCTTCGTCGGCTGGGGATTCCCCATCGGCATCGTCGGCGTGGTCACCGCCATCCTGGCGCTGCGCCGGCCGCTGGAGAGCCGTGCGGTCGCGATATGGGCGCTGGTGCTCGGCGCCGTGTCGATCCTCTACAGCGCCGGCTGGCTTTTCTACGCGGCAGCGCAGGCGTCGATCATCGGCTGACGCGGTCGGCGAGCACGGCGAGCCGCCGGCTGCCGATGCGCGTGAGGAAGAGCGTCGCCTCGCGATCGCCGCGCAGCGTGAGCTTCTTGCGGAACTGCGCCGGATCGACGTCGACGCCGCGCTTCTTGATCTCGAGCCGTCCGATGCCGCGCTCGCGCAGGGCGGCGTTGATGGTCGGGATCTTGGCGGGCATCGCCTCGTCGACGCGGAAGGTCGTCACGAAGGGGCTCGTCAGCGCGGCGTCCGACGTCAGATAGGCGATGTGCGGGTCGAGCATGCCGGCCTCGAGCGAGCGAGCGATGTCGCCGATGAGCCGCGCACGGATGACCGCACCGTCGGGCTCGTGCAGGAACGCCCCCAGCTCGCGTGCGGGCTCATCCGGCGCATCCGCGGCGCCGGTCAGCTCGTGAGCCTCGTCGCCGCGCAGCACCAGCGCGGCCCGCCGCACGCCCTCGCGGGCGAGGCGCTTCGACCACAGGACGAGCTCCACGGTGGATCCGTCGGCGCTCACCCACTGCGCCTCGACCTCATCGGGAATGAGCTCGCGGTCGAGCCCGGGCCCGAGCTTGATGCCGGCGGGGAGGCGTGACGCGAGGTCGAACGCCCACTCCAGCGACGGCGACCAGTCCTCGGGGCGGGTGCGCTGGGTCTCGGAGTGGCCGGCGGTGCGTCGCGCGGGGTCGAGCCACACCGCGTCGACGCCGCTGAGGTCGGCCTCCTCGGCTGTGCCGTGCGTCACGGTGACGGTGTCGCCGAAGGGGGCGAGGTTGTAGGCGGCGATCGCGGCCGTGACCTCGTCGGCGTCCACGGCGCTCACGCCCAGTCCGAGTCCGGCGAGCCCGAGCGCATCCCCGCCGATGCCGCAGCCGAGATCGGCGACGCGGGTGATGCCGGCAGCGCGGAACCGCCCGGCGTGGCGGGCGGCGATGGACAGCCGCGTGGCCTGCTCCAGCCCGGCGCGGGTGAACAGCATGCGGTCGGCGAAGGCGCCGAACTTCGCCGACGCGCGGGCGCGCAGTCGGGACTGCGTCACGACGGCGGAGACGAGGTCGGGGGAGTGTCCTTCCCTGCGCAGCCGGGTGACGGTCCGCGCGACGTCATCGGCCGACTCGACCGCCGGAAGCGCGTCGAGCAGGCGCAGTCCTTCCGGCGTCAGCAGCGCGGTCAGTTCGGCCATCTCCACCGGGCCAGCCTATGTGGCCGCCACACGACGTCACGCGGCTGGCACTCACGTTGCGAGAGTGCCAGCGCATCCCTAGACTTGTCGTTAGCACTCTCAGCATGCGGGTGCTAACGAGTCTTCAGTCTCAAGGAAAGAAGAGGTAGACCGTGTCGGTTTCCATCAAGCCGCTCGAGGACCGCATCGTCATCAAGCAGGTCGAGGCCGAGCAGACCACCGCGAGTGGCCTCGTCATCCCCGACACCGCCAAGGAGAAGCCCCAGGAGGGTGAAGTCGTCGCCGTCGGCCCCGGCCGCATCGACGACAACGGCAACCGCGTCCCGCTCGACGTCGCCGTCGGCGACCGCGTGCTCTACAGCAAGTACGGCGGAACCGAGGTCAAGTTCGGTGCGGACGAGTTCCTCGTCCTGTCGGCTCGCGACGTCCTGGCGGTCGTCGTCCGCTGAGATCGCGTACACCGCGTACTGAGAGGGTCGGATGCTTCGGCATCCGGCCCTCTCGTCGCGTCTAGGGTGGACAGGTGAACCGCGACGAGTCGACCCCCACTCCCGCACCCGACAGCGCCACCGACCTCGGCACCGCCGCCACCACGACCGCGGGCATCTCTGTCGTGAAGCAGTCCGCGCAGGGCGCCGAACTGGCGCGCCAGCACACACTCGGCGGCATCTACGCGTTCGCGGCCTATCTGCTGTGGGGGTTCCTGCCGCTCTACTTCCTGCTGCTCGCACCGACCGGTCCGTGGGAGCTCGTGGCGTGGCGCATCCTGCTCTCGCTCGTCTTCTGCGTGCTGCTGCTCGCCGTCACCCGCACGTGGTCGCGCCTGGGTGCGATCTTCCGGCAGCCGCGCATCCTCGGACTGACCGCCCTCGCCGGCGGACTCATCTACATCAACTGGCAGGTCTTCATCATCGGTGCGCTCACCGGCCACGTGATCGAGACCAGCCTCGGCTACTTCATCAACCCGATCGCGACCGTGCTGCTGGCCGTGCTGGTGCTGCGCGAGCGCCTGCGTCTGACGCAGTGGATCGCGATCGGCATCGCCGCCCTGGCGGTGCTCGTCATCATCGTCGGGTACGGGTCCTTCCCGTGGATCGCCCTCACGCTCGCGGCGAGCTTCAGCGTGTACGGCCTGGTGAAGAAGCGCGTGGGGCCTGTCGTCGACGCGGTGAGCGGGCTCACCCTCGAGTCGATGTGGCTCATTCCGGTCGCGGGAGTGATCCTGATCGTCGTGAACGCCACCACCGGCATCACCATGGGCACGTCGGGAGGGCTGCACGCCCTGTGGCTGAGCCTCGTCGGCGTGGTCACCGCCGTGCCCCTGCTGTTCTTCGCCGCCGGCGCCAGGCGCGCGTCGCTCACCGTGATCGGCCTGCTGCAGTTCATCGCGCCGATCCTGCAGTTCATCACCGGCGCGTGGATCCTTCAGGAGCCGATGCCGTTCGAGCGCTGGATCGGCTTCGGCCTGGTCTGGGTGGCGCTGACCATCCTGACCGTGGATTCGATCGTTCACGCCCGCCGGACGCGCGCGTCCTGAACGGCGTCAGCGAACGAGGCGGGCGATCGCCTGAGTCGCCTCGGTGATCTTGGCGTCGGCCTCGGCGCCGCCCAGACGCGCGGCATCCACGACGCAGTGACGCAGGTGGTCGTCGAGCAGTCCGACCGCGACGGCCTCCAGCGCGCTCGTGAGCGCGCTGATCTGGGTGAGGATGTCGATGCAGTACTTCTCGTCTTCGACCATCTTGTGGATGCCGCGGGCCTGGCCCTCGATGCGCCGAAGGCGGTTGAGGTACTTGTCCTTGTCGGTGATGTAGCCGTGGTGGGAGTGGTCGGACTCCGCGACGACGGCGGCGGTCAGGTCAGGCGTGGTGGTCACTGGGCACCTCCGGGTGCGTGGCGGGGGAATCGAGGGAAGCGGATGCCGCGGCGGCACCCGCGCGGCTGCGGAACGTCCGCAGCCGCAGGCTGTTGCCGACCACGAAGACGCTCGACAGCGCCATCGCCCCGCCGGCGATCATCGGGTTGAGGAGTCCGAGAGCGGCGAGCGGGATGGCCGCCACGTTGTAGGCGAAGGCCCAGAACAGGTTGACCTTGATCGTGCCGAGGGTCGCCCGGGAGAGGCGGATCGCGTCTGCCGCGCTGCGCAGGTCGCCGCGCACCAGGGTGATGTCGGAGGCCTCGATCGCGGCATCCGTCCCCGTGCCCATGGCGAGACCGAGGTCTGCCTGCGCGAGTGCCGCGGCGTCGTTGACGCCGTCGCCGACCATCGCGACCACGCGCCCCTCGTTCTGCAGCTGCGTGACGACGGCCACCTTGTCCTGTGGCAGCACCTCGGCGATGACCTGGTCGATGCCGACCTCGTCGGCGACGGCGCGCGCAACGGCGGCGTTGTCGCCGGTGAGCAGCACCGTCCGCAGGCCGAGCGCCCGCAGCTGGGCCACGGCCTCGCGGCTCGTCGGCTTCACCTGATCGGCGACGACGAGCACGCCGCGGGCCTCGCCGTCCCACGCCACGAGCACCGCGGAGCGCCCGGACGCCTCGGCCGCGCGCTTCGCCGCGGCGAGCTCTGGGGGCAGGCTCAGCGCCCAGTCGATGAGCAGGGACTCGCGTCCGACGATGACCGCGCGGCCGTCGACGACGCCGGTCACGCCCTTGCCGGCGACGTTCTGGAACGAATCGACCGACGGCAGCTCGCCCGCCTCGTCGCGTGCGCCCCGGGCGATCGCGTGGGCGATCGGATGCTCGGACGCGTCTTCGAGCGCACCGGCCACCCGCAGGAGCTCGGTGCGGTCGGTGCCCGCCGCCGCCGTCACGTCGACCAGGGCCATGCGGCCCCGGGTGACCGTGCCGGTCTTGTCGAGCACGACGGTGTCGACCCTCCGGGTCGACTCCAGCACCTCGGGACCCTTGATGAGGATGCCGAGCTGGGCGCCGCGCCCGGTGCCGACGAGCAGGGCCGTCGGTGTGGCCAGACCGAGCGCACACGGGCACGCGATGATCAGCACCGCGACGGCGGCGCTGAAGGCCATGGCGGCGTCGTTGCCGAGCGCCAGCCAGGTGACGAGCGTCGCGATCGCGATCAGCAGCACGATCGGCACGAAGATGCCCGAGAGGCGATCGGCGAGGCGCTGCACCTCGGCCTTGCCGGACTGCGCCTGCTCGACCAGTCGCGCCATCTGGGCGAGCTGGGTGTCGTCGCCCACGCGCGTCGCGCGGACGACCAGGCGACCTCCGGCGTTCACGGTGGCTCCGGTGACGGCGTCTGCCGGCCCGACCTCGACCGGTACGGACTCGCCGGTCACCATCGACGCATCGACCGCGGAGGTTCCCGAGACGACCACGCCGTCGGTGGCGATCTTCTCGCCCGGGCGCACGACGAACTCCTCGCCCACCCGGAGGTCGGCGATCGGGATGCGCACTTCGGCGACCGCGCCACCGGGGCCTGGGCGGAGGGCGGCGACATCCTTCGCGCCCATCTCGAGCAGGGCGCGGAGTGCTGCCCCTGCCCGCCGCTTGGAGCGCACCTCGAAGTAGCGCCCGGCGAGTACGAACATCGTGACGCCCGCCGCGACCTCGAGGTAGATGTTCGCCGTGCCGTCACCCGGGCGGACCGTCCACTCGAACGCATGCGTCATGCCGGGCATGCCGGCTCCGCCGAGGAACAGCGCGTAGAGCGACCACGCGAACGCGGCGGACACGCCGAGCGAGATGAGGGTGTCCATCGTCGCGGCGCCGTGGCGCAGGTTGACCCACGCCGCGCGGTGGAACGGCCAGGCGCCCCACACGACGACCGGGGCGGCGAGGGCGAGCGACGCCCACTGCCAGTACGTGAACTGCAGGACCGGGATCATCGCGAGCAGGATGACCGGCACCGCGAGCACGATCGACCCGACGAGGCGCTGCCGGAGGCCGGTCAGCTCGGCGTCGGGCCGGTCGTGCTCGTCGTCGTCGCCGGCGGACGCCGGCGAGGCCGGGAGCACGGCCGTGTACCCGGTCTTCTCGACCTCGTCGATGAGCGTCTGCGGGTCGAGCGTGAGCGGGCCGTGCACGGTCGCCTTCTCGGTCGCATAGTTGACGGATGCCTCGACCCCGTCGATGCGGTTCAGCCGCTTCTCGATGCGGTTGGCGCAGGACGCGCACGTCATGCCGCCGATCTCGAGCTCGATGCGCGCGCCCGCGGCGGGCGTGGAGGTCATCAGGCGCGCGCCGCCTCGTAGCCGGCCTCGTCGACGGCGGCGAACACGTCGTCGTCGGACAGCGGGGCGATGGACCCGACGACCAGCGTGCCGGAGGCCGCGTCGACCGCGATTGTCTCGACGCCGGCGATCTTCGAGACCTCGCCGCGCACTGCGGCCTCGCAGTGGCCGCACGTCATGCCGGTCACCGTGTATGCGGTCGTCTGAGTCATGGGTGGTCGCCTTTCGCGGAGGTGGGGAAGGATACCCGGGAGGGGTACATAGGACTCCATCATATACCGGCCAGGGGTATCACGGACGCGTTGGAGGGTTCTCGCTCACATCCCGGATCGGCGGCCAGGCACCGGGGTCGCCGCTGATGCGTTACACATCGTTAACGAATGGCAACATTGCGGAGCGCTTCGGATGGTTAGGTTAGGGACACTGGGTCGGCCCCCGAGCCGTTCCCGATGTTCATCCACAGCAAGGAGCAACATGAGCGTCTTCACCCGCTCGCGCAAGTCCGCCCTCCTGGGCGTCGCTGCGCTCGCCGGCGCCAGCGCCCTCGTCCTCGCCGGCTGCGCCGGTGGCGGAACCGGAGGAGGAGAGACCAGCGCCCCTCCCACCGAGGAGCGCGACCTCACCCTCAAGATCGGCACGATCCTGCCCCAGACGGGCAACCTGTCGTTCCTCGGCCCGCCCGAGGAGGCCGGTGTCGGTCTCGCCGCCGCCGACGTCAACGAGGCGTCCGGCGACACGGGCCTCACCATCGACGACATCGTCTGGGGTGACTCCGGCGACACCGACAACAAGGCGTACGCGACCACCATCCAGACCCTCATCTCCGAGGGAGTCTCCGCCGCGATCGGCGCCGCCTCGTCGGGCGTGACGAAGCTGTTCCTCGACGACGCCGTCGCCTCGGGCATGATCGTCTTCTCCCCGGCGAACACGTCGCTCGACTTCACGTCGTGGGACGACGACGGCCTCTACTGGCGTACGGCTCCGTCCGACACGCTCCAGGGCGAGGTGCTCGGCAACGTCGTGGCCGAAGACGGCCACGAGAACGTCGCAGTCCTCTACCTCAACGACTCGTACGGCACGGGCCTGAACGCGGTCTTCCAGGAGACGTTCACGGGCGCCGGCGGCACCATCGTCGAGGAGCAGTCCTACAACACCGGTGACACGTCGTTCGACGCGCAGATCAGCGCGCTGATGGCCTCGAACCCCGACGCCATCGTGCTGATCACGTTCGACGAGATCTTCACCATCGGCCCGGCGCTGCTGTCCGCGGGCTACCCCGCCGAGCAGCTGTACCTGGTCGACGGAAACCTGAAGAACTTCGGCGCCGACTCGAACTGGCCCGCCGACGTGAGCATGGAAGGCGCGAAGGGCACCACGCCCGCCGGCCCGCTCGAGGCCGACACCTCCTTCCAGGACCGCCTCAACGAGTGGTGGACGGGCGAGGGCAACAGCGACCTGACCGACTTCTCGTACGCCAACGAGTCGTACGACGCGGTCGTCCTGCTCGCGCTCGCGTCGCTTGCGGCCAACTCCACGGAGCCGGCTGAGATCGCCGGAGCGCTCCAGGAGGTCTCGGGTGGTTCGGGCGAGGGCGAGAAGTGCGACAACTACGCCGACTGCGCCGCGATCATCCTCGGTGGCGGCACGGCGGACTACGACGGCTTCTCCGGTCCGATCACCTTCGACGAGAACGGCGACCCGACCGAAGCCACGGTCGGCGTCTTCCAGTACGGCGCTGACAACAACTTCGAGCGCATCGGCTGAGTCGAACCCATCACGTGAGAGGGCCCCGGAGCGATCCGGGGCCCTTTCCCGTGCCGCCGGTGAGGCCCGTGCGGCAGCGCCGGGACGCGAACAGCACAAAAGAGGAGAGCGGATGCCGCAGCATCCGCTCTCCTCTTTATGTATACGGTCAGGCCGCGTCGGTCCCGAGGGTGCCGAGGTACAGGCCGATGACCTTGGGGTCGTTCAGCAGGTCACGGCCGCTGCCGTGGTACGCGTCGCGGCCCTGGTCGAGCACGTAGCCGCGGTCGCAGATCTGCAGGCAGCGTCGGGCGTTCTGCTCGACCATGATCGTGGTCACGCCGGCCTTGTTGATGTCGGAGACGCGGATGAAGGCATCGTCCTGCCGGACCGGCGAGAGACCGGCCGACGGCTCGTCGAGGAGCAGCACCGCCGGGTCCATCATGAGCGCACGCGACATCGCCACCATCTGGCGCTCACCGCCGGAGAGGGAGCCCGCGCGCTGCTTCAGCCGCTTGCCGAGCTCGGCGAAGATGCCCGTCACGAACTCCAGGCGCTCGGCGTACTGCTTCGGGGCCTGGTACAGGCCCATCTGCAGGTTCTCCTCGATGCTGAGCGACGGGAAGACGTTGTTCGTCTGCGGCACGAATCCGACGCCGCGCGTGACGAGCTTGTCCGAGTTGAGGCCGACGACGTCGTCGCCGTTGACCGTGATCGAACCGGAGCGGACCTTCACCATGCCGAAGATCGCCTTCAGCAGGGTCGACTTTCCGGCGCCGTTCGGCCCGATGATGCCGATCAGCTCGCCCTTGCGGGCCATGAGATTCGCGCCCTGGATGATGTTGATGCCCGGGAGGTAGCCGGCGTACAGGTCGGTGACCTCGACCACGACGCGCTCTGTGCGTGCGGCCTCGACCGAACCCGCTCCGGTCGTCGAGGGTGCACCCGCTGCGGAACTCTTGCTCACTTCTTCTCCTCCTCGGCCTCGGCGATCGAGGCCTCCTCGGCCTCCTTGATCTCCTCGAGCAGCTCGTCCTCGGCCGCACTGTGTTCGCCCGCGACGCGGCCGGTGACGACGCCGAGGTCGACGTCCTGGTGGCTGCCCAGGTAGGCGTCGATCACGGCGGAGTCCTGCATCACCGTCTCGGGCGGACCCTCAGCGACGACGCGGCCCTCGGCCATGACGACGACCCAGTCGGCGATGTGCCGGACCATGTGCATGTCGTGCTCGACGAAGAGCACGGTCATGCCGAGGTCCTTCAGATCGAGGATGTGGTCGAGCAGCGACTCGGTCAGCGCCGGGTTGACGCCGGCCATGGGCTCGTCGAGCATGACGAGCGTCGGGTCGCTCATGAGGGCGCGGGCCATCTCGAGCAGCTTGCGCTGTCCGCCCGAAAGCGAGGCCGCGTAGTCGTCGGCCTTCGCGTCGAGCTTGAAGCGTGCGAGCAGCTCCATCGCCTTCTCTTCGTTGGCGTCGTCCTGCTTGCGCCAGATCGCGGGGATGATGCTGGACAGCAGGCGCTCACCCTTCTGCGAGGTCGCGCCGAGCTTCATGTTCTCGAGGACGGTCAGCAGCGAGAGCGCCTTGGTCAGCTGGAAGGTGCGCACCTGCCCCATGCGGGCGACCTTGAACGACGGGATGCCCGACAGGTTCGTGCCGTCGAACGACCACGAGCCCGAGTTGGGCTTGTCGAAGCCGCACAGCAGGTTGAACAGCGTCGTCTTGCCGGCGCCGTTGGGGCCGATGAGCGCCGTGATCGCCCCACGAGGGATCTCGAGGTGCTCGACGTCGACGGCGGTGAGACCGCCGAAGCGGCGCGTCACGTTGTCGATGATCATGATCGGGTCGGTCTTGGCGACGCCGGGGACGTTGTCGCCCTTCGCGAGCCCGCTCGTCTTCGGACGGCGGATGCTGCCCGTTGCGGTGGTGGCCGCGCCCGTGGTGGGCGCGGGGCCCGTCGCCGGCGGCGTCGCGCCGCCCGGCGTCACGGGCTCCGGAGGCGTGCTGTTACTTGACAAAGGTCAGCTCCCTCTTGTTGCCGAAGATGCCCTGTGGGCGGAAGATCACGATGAGCATGAGCGCGACACCGACGAGGATGAAGCGCAGCGTGCCGGCCTGCACCGACGACATGGGCAGGATGCCCGAGTTCGCCAGCGCGGGCAGGACGTTCCCGAGGAAGCCCATGATCACCCAGAAGATGATCGAGCCGACGACCGGGCCGAAGACCGTGGCCGCGCCGCCGAGCAGCAGGATCGTCCAGAGGAAGAACGTGAGCGAGGTGGTGTACGTCGCGGGGACCACGGCAGACGGGAGTGCGAAGACCACGCCGCCCAGCGCGCCGAAGATGCCGCCGATGATCAGGGCCTGCATCTTGTAGGCGAAGACGTTCTTGCCGAGCGAGCGCACGGCGTCCTCGTCCTCGCGGATGCCCTTGAGCACGCGGCCCCACGGGCTGCGCATGAGCGCCCACACCAGGTAGACGGCGATCGCCAGCAGGATGATGCCGAAGACGCGCACCCAGAGCTGATCCGCCGTCCACGTCCATGGGCCGAAGCCGTACGTGCCCTCCGGGAAGGGGTTCGCCGCGCGGAAGCCCGCGTGGTAGCCGCCCAGGCCGTCGGCCGAGTTGGTCCACTCGTCGAACAGCTGCGTCGTGAGGGCGAGGCGCACGATCTCCGCCGCCGCGATCGTCACGATGGCGAGATAGTCGGCGCGCAGACGCAGGGTCGGGATACCGAGGATGATGGCGAAGACCACCGCGGCGAGGCATCCGACGATGATGCCGACCCACCAGGGCCACCCGAAGGTGAGGATCGAGATCGCGTAGCCGTAGGCGCCGAGCGCCATGAAGCCCGCCATGCCGAAGTTGAGCAGGCCCGCGTAGCCGAAGTGCACCGCGAGACCGGTCGCCGCGAGGGCGTACGCGATCGTCTCGGGGCTGAACAGCCAGTAAGCCGTGTTGTTGAGAATCTGTCCCCAATCCATGGCCTAGCCAAGCCTCTCTTTACGACCCAGGAGGCCTTGTGGCCTCACCAGGAGAATGATGATCAGGACCGCCAGCGCGCCGACGTACTTCATGTCCGGCGGGATGCCGAGCAGGGTCGACAGCTCGACCAGGATTCCGACGATCAGCGAGCCGATGAGGGCTCCGAACGCGGTGCCCAGGCCACCCAGGGTGACGGCGGCGAAGATGAGCAGAAGCACCTGGACGCCCATGTCCCACTTGACGCCGGGGCGGAAGTAGGCCCACAGGATGCCGGCGACCGCGGCGAGCGATGCCGACAGCACCCACACGATGCGGATGACGCGGTCGACGTTGATGCCGGAGGCCGCGGCGAGGCCGGGGTTGTCGGAGATCGCGCGCGTCGCCTTGCCGATGCGGGTGCGCAGCAGCCAGAACGCGACGGTGAGGAGCAGGACGATCGAGATGCCCATCGAGAGCAGGTCGATCCAGGAGACGGCGATCGGACCGACACGGATGTCGCGCGGTGCGCCTGCGCCGGGCAGCTGGTACGTGCCTCCGCCGATGAAGAACTGGTACGTGTAGCGGACCGCGAGCGAGAGACCGATGCTGACGATCATGAGCTGGACGAGTCCGAGCCCCTTTCGCCGCAGGGGTCTCCATAGGCCGGCGTCGAGCGCCCAGCCGAAGGCGGCGCCGAAGACGATCACGATCGGGATGACGAGCCACATCGGCAGGCCCATGTTCGCGAAGACGAGCGCGATGATCGCGCCGAACGTCAGCATCTCGGCGTGCGCGAAGTTCGTCAGGCCGGTCGTTCCGAAGATGAGCGAGACGCCGACGGCCGCGAGGGCCAGCAGCAGGCCGAAGTTGACACCGCTGATGAGGCGCTCGGAGAACTGATCCCAGAACGACGTGGTCAAGCGCTCACCCTCGCCGAGGAAGAGGTTCACGATCTTGGTGCCGGTCGCGCCGAACTCCACGTCGAAGGAGGCCGTCGTGCCCGAGTTGGGCTGCATGCCCTCGGGCAGCTGGGCGGGATCGACGATGACCCCGTCGGGGAGGGTGTCCTCGTCGACGACGAGCGTGTACTCGTCCTTCTCCGGTACGTAAAGGCGCCATTTGCCCTCGGCGTCGGTGATCGTCTCGGCTTCGAACCCGCCACCGTCGACCGAGATGACCACGTCGGCGACGGGCTCGCCGTCGAACGTGATGACTCCGCCGAAGTAGAACTCGGTCTGCTCCTGGTCACCCCCAGGGGTGTCCGGTGCAGATGCAGAAGCGAACGCGCCGGACGGCGAGGAGAGGAACAGCATCGCTGCTGCCATCAGCACGCCGGCGAGGACGACGACCCAACGGGGGATACCCCTTGTGGCCACAGTCGTAGGACCCACAGAACCTCCAGTTCAGCACGATGCACACCGAGGCCCGGGTCGCATCGGCCGTGATGAACGACGGTACGACCCTAATGTGTCCGCCGTGTTTCCCCTAGTTACCCCCACCGACACGTGACCGGATCGGAATGCACTACTGTCACGCGAGCTCCCGGATGCGCTCCGCCGGCACGCTGTCCGAGCGCCGCCCATGGACGGGTCGCGCGGGAACAAAAGGCCCCGGCCCGCGCTTAGAATCGAGTACGGAGCGTTCCCGCGCACCGGCCGTCGTCGACCACCTGAGAAACGCGCCGCGAGCGCAGGAGAATTAATGGAGCACAACGACCCCTTCGGTTTCGTCGGACTGACCTATGACGACGTCCTGCTTCTGCCAGGGCACACCGACGTGATCCCGAGCGAGGCCGACACGTCGTCCCGCGTGACTCGCCGCATCACGGTCGCCACGCCCCTGCTGTCCGCGGCGATGGACACGGTCACCGAGGCGCGACTCGCGATCGCCATCGCACGCGAGGGCGGGATCGGCATCATCCATCGCAACCTCTCCATCCAGGAGCAGGCATCGATGGTCGACCGCGTGAAGCGCAGCGAGTCGGGCATGATCACCGACCCGATCACCACCACTCCCGACGCGACCATCGAAGAGGTCGACTCGCTCTGCTCCCAGTACCGCATCTCCGGGCTTCCGGTCGTCGACGAGGACAATCGCCTGGTCGGCATCGTCACCAACCGCGACATGCGCTTCGTCTCGGGCTTCGAGCGCCAGACCACCCGGGTGCGCGACGTCATGACCACCGAGAACCTGGTGACCGGCCGCGTCGGCATCAGCGCCGGTGAGGTCATCGCACTGTTCGCGCAGCACCGCGTCGAGAAGCTGCCCCTGCTCGAGGACGACGGCACCCTCGCGGGCCTCATCACCATCAAGGACTTCGACAAGAGCGAGAAGTACCCGCTGGCCACCAAGGACGAGCAGGGTCGCCTCCGCGTCGGCGCCGCGATCGGCTTCTTCGGCGACGCATGGGAGCGCGCCGAGGCTCTGCGCGAGGCCGGTGTCGACGTGATCGTCGTCGACACCGCGAACGGCCAGTCCGCCGGCGTCATCGACATGGTCCGGCGCATCAAGGCCGACGCCTCGTTCGACCACATCGACGTCATCGGCGGCAACGTCGCCACTCGAGAGGGCGCACAGGCGCTCATCGACGCGGGCGTCGACGCAGTGAAGGTCGGCGTCGGGCCCGGCTCGATCTGCACCACGCGCGTCGTCGCCGGCGTGGGTGTGCCGCAGGTCACCGCGATCTACGAGGCATCCCTCGCCGCGCGAGAGGCGGGTGTGCCCATCATCGCCGACGGCGGTCTGCAGTACTCGGGTGACATCGCCAAGGCTCTGGTCGCCGGCGCCGACACCGTCATGCTCGGGTCGCTCCTCGCCGGCACCGACGAGTCGCCGGGAGAGATCGTGTTCCAGGGCGGCAAGCAGTTCAAGCTGTACCGCGGCATGGGCTCGCTCGGCGCGCTGCAGACCCGCGGCAAGAAGACCTCCTACTCGAAGGACCGCTACTTCCAGGCCGACGTTCCCAGCGACGACAAGCTGATCCCCGAGGGCATCGAAGGCCAGGTCGCCTATCGCGGTCCGGTCTCGGCCGTGGCGTATCAGCTCGTGGGCGGACTCCGTCAGTCGATGTTCTACGTCGGTGCCCGCACCGTCGAGGAGCTGAAGGCCAAGGGCAAGTTCGTGCGGATCACCCCGGCAGGGCTCAAGGAGTCCCACCCGCACGACGTGCAGATCGTCGTCGAGGCGCCGAACTACAAGCGCTGACCGGCCTGTCGCGTTTCGTCTCGTCGCTTCGCTCCTCGCTCAACGACCGGTGTCTCCCGGGTCGTTGAGCGAGCGAAGCGAGACGAAACGCGTCGCGCTTCAACCGCCGGGTCGTTGAGCGAGCGAAGCGAGACGAAACGCGTCGCGCTCCAACCCGCGGGTCGTTGAGCGAGCGAAGCGAGACGAAACGCGTCGCGCTCCAACCCCCGGGTCGTTGACCGAGCGAAGCGAGACGAAACGCGTCTCCGTCTTCAGCGATCGAGTCGGAACGGCGCCGCTGCCCGCTCGGTGTCGTCGAGCGCGAGCCGGGCGAGCACGCCGCCGACCGCGGGTGTGAACTTGAAGCCGTGGCCCGAGAAGCCGGCGCCCACGACGATGCGGCCGCGCCGGTCGAGCACGAAGTCCTCCGAGTCGGTCGACGTGTAGGTGCAGCTGATCGGCGTCGCCGGGCCGGGGTCGAGCCCCGGAAACCACTCGCGCACGTACCCCTCTAGCGCCCGCGCGAGAGCCGGCTCCGGCCGGAACGGGCGATCGTCGGGATCGACGACCGGCCCGACATGGTGGAATCCGACCTTGATCCCCTCGCCGGGCGTCGGCATGCCGTAGGTCTGCCCCGGATGTGGTGCGTGCCCGGCTGAGCCGCCCGAGCCGCCGAGAAAGTGGTTGAACGACGGCCACGCGTCGAAACCGGGGAAGGGTGCGAAGTGCGCCGGGCTCTCCTCCGTCACGGTCAGACGCGGCAGCGGGAATCCGGCGGGCAGCAGGCGCGTGGTCCACGCCCCGGCGGTGACGATCAGGGTGTCGGCGCGCAGGCGGTAGCGCTCGCCGCGGGCGTCGACCGTCACGGTGACGCCGTCGCCGTCCTCCGCCACGTCGACCACCGCGTGGCCGAAGCGCACGTCGGCGCCTTCCCTCCGCGCGGCGGTCTCGAGCGCATGGAGAGCGGCCTCGGCCCACACCACGCCCGCGTCTTCGGTCAGGAGCACGTCGCCCGCGAACCGCATGCCCGCCCAGCGCCGGGTCGCCTCTGCCGCGGAGAGCACCTGGGCGCGCTCGCCGCGTGCCGCGAGTGCGTCGTGAACCTGCGCGACGAGAGTGTCGTCACCGTGGGTGACGAGCCCATGCAGGCGCAGCAGCGGTTCGCCGGTCGCGCGGGCGAGGTCATCCCAGCCGGCCCGCGCATCCGCGAGCAGGTCGAGGTAGTGGTCCTCGCCGTAGGCGTTGTTGAAGTTGCGCGTCGCGCCGTGCGAGGCGCCCCTGGTGTGGCCGCGGTCGAACTGCTCGAGGGCGATGACCGCGTGGCCCCACCTCGCCAGCTGCCATGTCGTCGCGAGGCCCATCGCACCGGCGCCGATGACGACGTACGGGATGCTGGGGACGGACTCGTGCGCCATCTCCCCATCCTCCCAGCGGTATCCGCCGGAAGCGGTCGTCGTTACGATGTGGCCATGATCCGGCAGCGACGGCACCCGGCGTCGACGCAGGCGACGACCCGCCTCGAGGCGTTCACCGACGGTGTGTTCGCCATCGCTGCGACACTGCTCGTGCTCGACCTCACCACGCATTCCCTCGGTGAGGTGGGCTCCGACAGGGAGATGTGGGATGCGCTGGCCGAGATGTGGCCGCTCTTCTTCAACTTCGTCCTCAGCTTCCTGCTGCTGTGCCTGCTGTGGCGCACGCACGTGCAGCAGTTCGAGTTCATCGCGCGGATCGACAGCCCGATCGTCTGGCTGAACAACTTCCGGCTGCTCTTCATCGTGCTGGTGCCGTTCGCGACGGGCCTGACCACCGAGTACTCCGAGTACCTTCCCGGTCGGATCGCGATGCCGATCGCCTTCTTCTTCGCGATCCTCTTCGGCTGGCTGCAGTGGATGTGGGCGGTGCGCCGCCGTGAGGTGATGCTGCCCGATCTGATCGAGGCGCAGGCGCGCGCCTACGGACGTGGTGCGCTGAGTGCGGTCATCGTGGCGGCGATCGTCGTGGTGCTCTCGCCGTTCATCGGTTCGTTCGCCTTCCTGCTGTTCCTCTTCGACGGACTGCTGACGAGGGCGCTGCACGGCGAGGACGACTGAGACGAGCGGATGCCGCGGCCGAGGCATCCGTCAACCACGGGCATTCCGCCCGTCCGCCGCCCGGCGTATCGTCGGCTCCATGTGCCGGAACATCCACACGCTTCACAACTTCGAGCCTGCCGCCTCGTCGGAAGAGGTGCACGCCGCCGCGCTCCAGTACGTCCGCAAGATCGCCGGCACGACGAAGCCGTCGAAGGCGAACCAGGAGGCCTTCGACCGCGCGGTGCACGAGATCGCCCACATCACGCAGCACCTGCTCGACGACCTCGTCGCCGTGGTTCCTCCGAAGAACCGCGAGGAAGAGGCGGCGAAGGCGCGCGAGCGGGCCATCAAGTCGGGGCGGTACGCGGCTCCCGCGGCCTGAACGTTTCGGGTCGCTGAGCGAGGAGCGCAGCGACGAGACGCGGTCCTATAAGCTGATCGGCTCCCCGAACGGCGAAGGATGCCGCGCGGAGCAGACAGGGAACCACCGTGGGGTACATCGACATCGCCGCCGTCTCATACGCGCTGCCCGACGGCAGGCCTCTGCTCGACGAGGTCTCGTTCCGGGTCGGCGAGGGGTCGACCACGGCGCTCATCGGACAGAACGGCGCAGGCAAGACGACCCTGCTGCGGATCGTGCGCGGCGAGACACCGCCGCTGTCGGGCGTGGTCTCGATCGACGGCGGACTCGGCGTCATGGACCAGTTCGTGGGTCACGGCGAGCCCGGGCAGACCGTGCACGACCTGCTCATCGCCGTCGCCCCCGACCGCGTGCGCCGCGCGGCACGCGAGCTCGAGGACTCCGAGGCGGCGATCATCGAGCGCGACGACCTCGACACCCAGATGCGCTACGCGAGCGCGCTCGCCGACTACGCCGAGGCCGGCGGCTACGAGTACGAGACGGTGTGGGACACCTGCACGATCGCGGCCCTCGGCGTTCCCTTCTCGCGCGCACGGTTCCGTGAGCTCACGACGCTCTCGGGCGGCGAGCAGAAGCGGCTCGCGCTCGAGGCGCTGCTGCGCGGACCCGATCAGGTGCTCCTGCTCGACGAACCCGACAACTACCTCGACGTGCCGGGGAAGCGATGGCTCGAGGCGAAGCTCCGCGAGACGGCGAAGACCGTGCTGCTCGTCTCCCACGACCGGGAGCTGCTCGCGCGCGCGGCCGACCGCATCGTGACCCTGGAAGCGGGTGGTGCCGGCAGCACCGCGTGGGTGCACGGCGGCGGCTTCGGCACGTACCACCGCGCACGCGACGACCGCATGGCCCGGCTCGACGAACTGCGGCGGCGGTGGGACGAGCAGCACGTGAAGCTCAAGGCGCTGGTGGCGACGCTCAAGGTGAAGGCGACGGCGAACGACTCCTTCACGTCGCGCTACCGTGCCGCGCAGACGCGCCTGCGGAAGTTCGAGGAAGCCGGTCCGCCGCAGGAGCGGCCGCCCGAGCAGGACCTCGTGCTGCGCCTTCGCGGCGCACGCACCGGCCGGCGGGCCGTGGTCGCCGAGCAGCTCGAGCTCACCGGGCTGATGAAGCCCTTCGACGTCGAGGTGTGGTTCGGGGACCGGGTCGCGGTGCTCGGGTCCAACGGCTCGGGCAAGTCGCACTTCCTGCGACTGCTGGCCCGCGGCGGCACCGACCCCGACGGGCGCCTCGGCCATGTGACGACGACCGGAGCGGGCCTGCCGTCCGTCGATCACACCGGGCGCGCGGTGCTGGGCGCGCGCGTCGTGCCGGGATGGTTCGCCCAGACCCACCGGCACCCCGAGTTCAGCGGTCGGACTCTGCTCGACATCCTCCACCGCGGCGAGGATGCCCGCGCCGGACTGCCCCGGGTCGCCGCGAGCAGCGCCCTCGACCGCTACGGGCTGGTCGGTCAAGCCGAGCAGACCTTCGACAGCCTCTCGGGAGGTCAGCAGGCGCGGTTCCAGATCCTGCTGCTCGAGCTGTCGGGCGCGACGCTGCTGCTGCTCGACGAGCCCACCGACAACCTCGACCTGGTGTCGGCGGAGGCGCTTCAGGACGCCCTCGCGCGCTTCGAGGGCACCGTGCTCGCGGTGACGCACGACCGCTGGCTGGCGAAGTCCTTCGACCGGTTCCTGGTCTTCGGGGCCGACGGGAACGTGTTCGAGTCGGACCGGCCGGTCTGGGACGAGGCCCGCGTCGCCCGCGACCGCTGAGGCGGCCGCTCGGGTCGGGGCGTTTCGTCTCGCTTCGCTCGCTCAACGACCGGGTGCGTCCGCGTTTCGTCTCGCTTCGCTCGCTCAACGACCGGGTGCGTCCGCGTTTCGTCTCGCTTGGGTCGCTCAACGACCAGGGCGGGGGCCGCGCGACCCCGGCGGGTAGGCTGGGAGCGTGAGCATGGACATCGAACTCGGTCGCGCCAAGCGCGCACGCCGCGCGTACACGTTCGACGACATCGCGGTCGTGCCGTCGCGGCGCACGCGCAACCCCGAGGACGTCTCGACCACGTGGACCATCGACGCCTTCAGCTTCGACATCCCGGTGCTCGGAGCCCCGATGGACTCCGTCGTCAGCCCGCAGACCGCGATCATGCTCGGTCAGCTCGGCGGGCTCGGCGTCCTCGACCTCGAGGGCCTCTGGACGCGCTACGACGACCCCACACCCCTCCTCGCAGAGATCGCCGGGCTCGAGAAGGCCGAGGCGACGCGGCGCATGCAGGAGGTCTACTCCGAGCCGATCAAGCCCGAGCTCGTTCGTGATCGCCTCGCCGAGATCCGTGCCGCCGGCGTCACCGTCGCCGGTGCGCTCACGCCCCAGCGCACGCAGGAGCTCTACGAGACCGTCGTCGCCGCCGGCGTCGACCTCTTCGTGATCCGCGGCACCACGGTATCGGCGGAGCACGTGTCGTCCGTCGACCAGCCCCTGAACCTCAAGAAGTTCATCTACGACCTCGACGTCCCGGTGATCGTCGGCGGAGCCGCCACCTACACGGCGGCCCTCCACCTCATGCGTACGGGCGCAGCGGGCGTTCTCGTCGGATTCGGCGGGGGCGCGGCATCCACCACTCGCGCCACTCTCGGTCTGCACGCGCCGATGGCGACCGCCGTCGCCGACGTGGCCGGTGCGCGCCGCGACTACCTCGACGAGTCGGGCGGCCGCTACGTGCACGTGATCGCCGACGGCGGCGTGGGCACCTCGGGCGACATCGTCAAGGCGCTCGCGATGGGGGCCGACGCCGTCATGCTCGGCGTGGCGCTGGCGCGGGCGACGGATGCCCCGGGCAAGGGCTTCCACTGGGGTCCCGAGGCGCATCACTCCAAGCTCCCGCGCGGACGCCGCGTGAAGGTCGACCAGGTCGCTTCGCTCGAAGAGGTCCTGTACGGCCCTGCGCCCGTCGCCGACGGAACCGCGAACCTCATCGGCGCGCTGCGCAAGTCCATGGCCACCACCGGATACTCCGACCTCAAGGAGTTCCAGCGGGTCGAGGTCGTCGTCGTCGCGCCGTACAGCCTGGGATGACCGAACCCGACGCCGGGTCGTCGAGCGGGCGCAGCGAGACGAAACGCTCCGAGCCCACGAGCGCCGTGACGTCCGGCGCAGACGACTCCGCGAGCGCGCCGGCCGAGGCATCCGTCCCCGAGGTCTTCCCGCCGACCCTGCGCGAGGTCATGCTGCGCCCGCAGTGGATCGCGATGCTGCTGTTCTGCCTCGTCGTCGCGGGAGTGTTCGCGTGGCTCGGGCAGTGGCAGCTCAGCCGAGCCATCGACACCGACCCGCCCGAGGCCGGTGCGACCGAGGTGGTCCGCCCGATCGCCGAGGTCGCCGCGCCGGGGGAGTACCTGCCCGAGCCGCTCGTCGGCCAGCGGGTGACGGTCGACGGGTTCTGGATGCCGGGCAACTTCCTCGTCGTCTCCTCGCGCTTCAACGACGGTGACGAGGGCTACTGGGTGACCGGGCAGCTTCGGCTGGCGGGCACCGACGAGCCGACATCGCTGGCCGTGGCGCTCGGCTGGGCGCCCACCCTCGACGAAGCACAGGCCGCTGCGGAACAGCTCGACCGGGGTACCTCGGGCGCCGTGAAGACTCCGGAGACGGTGACCGGGCGCCTCATCTCGGACGAAGGCCCAGTGCCGCCGCCGAACGGCGCCGACCCGCAGACCCTGACCCGCATGTCGCCGGCGGCGCTGCTCGGGCAATGGACCGACGTCGACGACATGGACGTTTACCGCCCGTACCTGGCGTCCGAGACGGCGCCACGCCCGCTCGTCGACATCTCGTCGCCGGCGCCGGAGGAAGGGTCCGGGGTCAACTGGCTCAACATCTTCTACGCCGCGGAGTGGGCGATCTTCGCCGGTTTCGCGTTCTACCTCTGGTACCGCCTCGCCAAGGACGCGTGGGAGAAGGAACTCGAGGACTTCGAAGACGATGACGACGAAGCGGATGCCGCTTCCCACGCCGCCTACGGAGCCGGTTCCGACGCCGCAGCACCGGACGGCGCCGCGGAAACACGCGGGTAGACTGGCTCCATGCCCCGCCCCCCGAAGCTCGCTACGTTTCCGGCGATCCGCGGAGCCCTGAAGTTCTACCAGATCTGCTCGATCATCACCGGCACGATGCTGCTGCTGCTGGTCGCCGAGATGGTCATGAAGTACGCCTTCAGCCTCGAGCTCTTCCTCGGCGGATCCGGCGGCTTCCTCTGGTGGGCTCCCGTGGTCGAAGGGCCCGACGGGCCCGAGTCGACCGGCGACGGGTTCAACCTGTCGCTCGGCATCCTCGTCGCACACGGCTGGTTCTACGTCGTCTACCTCGTGGCGTGCTTCCGCGTGTGGAGCCTCATGCGCTGGAACCTGCTGCGCCTGGCCATGCTCGCCGCGGGTGGCATCGTGCCGCTGCTGTCGTTCTTCATGGAGGCGCGCGTCGGTCGTGAGGTTCGGCAGTACCTGAAGGCCCGCGAAGACGCCGAGCTGCACTCCGGCGCCGAGCACTCCACCCTCACCCACGCGATCCCCACGGAGAACCAGCGTTGACCGAGCAGACCGAAACCTCCCAGCGACCGGTCCTGGTCGTCGACTTCGGGGCGCAGTACGCCCAGCTCATCGCGCGCCGCGTGCGGGAAGCCGGGGTGTACAGCGAGATCGTGCCGCACACCGCGTCGGCCGCCGACATCGCGGCGAAGAACCCCGTCGGCATCATCCTGTCGGGCGGCCCGTCCTCGGTGTACGAGACCGGCGCCCCGGCGCTCGACACGGGCGTCTTCGATCTCGGCGTGCCGACGCTCGGCATCTGCTACGGCTTCCAGGTCATGGCCCAGGCTCTCGGCGGCGAGGTCGCCAACACCGGTCTTCGTGAGTATGGCGCGACCGACGCCGCGGTCACCGGCGACGGGGGCGTGCTCCTCGGCGGTCAGCCCGTCGACCAGAACGTCTGGATGAGCCACGGCGACCAGGTCTCGCGGGCACCCGAGGGCTTCGATGTGCTGGCTTCGACCTCGGCCACTCCGGTCGCCGCGTTCGGCAGCGACGAGAAGCGCCTCTACGGCGTGCAGTGGCACCCCGAGGTGAAGCACTCCGACCACGGTCAGCAGGTCATCGAGAACTTCCTCCACAAGGCGGCAGGTCTGCCGGCCGACTGGAACAGCGGCAACGTCATCGCCGAGCAGGTCGAGCGCATCCAGGCGCAGATCGGATCGGGCCGCGTGATCTCCGCGCTGTCCGGCGGCGTCGACTCCGCTGTGTCCACCGCCCTCGTGCACAAGGCCGTCGGCGACCAGCTCACGGCGATCTTCGTCGACCACGGGCTGTTGCGGAAGGGCGAGCGCGAGCAGGTCGAGAACGACTACGTCGCCTCGACGGGCGTCCGCCTGATCACCATCGACGCGCGCGAGCAGTTCCTGAACGCGCTCGAGGGCGTGAGCGACCCCGAGCAGAAGCGCAAGATCATCGGGCGGGAGTTCATCCGCTCGTTCGAAGCCGCCGAGCGCGAGCTCGTCGCCGAGGCTGAGGCCGACGGCGAGCCGATCCGCTTCCTCGTGCAGGGCACGCTGTATCCCGATGTCGTCGAGTCCGGCGGTGGCGCCGGTACGGCGAACATCAAGTCGCACCACAACGTCGGCGGGCTTCCCGAAGACCTGCAGTTCGAGCTCGTCGAGCCGCTGCGCACCCTCTTCAAGGACGAGGTGCGCGCGATCGGCCGCGAACTGGGCCTGCCGGAGGCGATCGTCGCCCGCCAGCCTTTTCCGGGCCCCGGCCTCGGCATCCGGATCGTGGGTGCGGTCACCGCTGACCGGCTCGAGATTCTGCGTGACGCCGACGCCATCGCCCGCGAGGAGCTGACGAAGGCCGGCCTCGACGGCGAGATCTGGCAGTGCCCGGTGGTGCTGCTCGCCGACGTGCGCTCGGTGGGCGTGCAGGGCGACGGCCGCACGTACGGTCACCCGATCGTGCTGCGCCCCGTCTCGAGCGAGGACGCGATGACCGCCGACTGGACGCGGCTGCCCTACGACGTGCTCGCCCGCATCTCCAACCGCATCACCAACGAAGTCCGCGAGGTGAACCGCGTCGTGCTCGACGTGACGTCGAAGCCGCCGGGGACCATCGAGTGGGAGTGACCGGCACAGGCGCCGGGCTGCCCGACGCGGACTACGTGCTGCTCGGCAGCCGTGTCGCGCTCGGGCTCGACGGCGGATTCGCCGTCGCGGTGCCGCGGCGCCTGCGGCTGCTCGCGTCCGCCGGCGCGCGCGACCCGCTGCAGCTGAGCGTCGACGGTGCGCCGCCCGAGGTGCACGCCGCGCAGCGGCAGGACTTCGTCGACGCCGGGCTGCTCGACTCGGTGGGCTCCGCGCGCAATCTCTTCGACGACCTCGTCGCCGATCCGTCGTGGCTGTGGCCCTACGCTGCGGCCGCAGATGGCGAGGTTCCCGCGGGCGAGCGTCGAGAGGTGACGGATGCCGCAGGCCGAACCGTCCTCTCGCTCCCGGTGCTCGACGACCCGCTGTGGCATCTGTCCGATGCTGTGATCGTGGTGCCCACTCCTGACGGCGACCGCTGGCTGCGGGGGTTCCGCGCGCTGTACATCGCATGGCTCACCCACCTCACCGACCAGCGCCGGGCGGCCGCCGGCGACCCCGACCGCCTGCTCGTGGTGATCTGCGAGTCGCGGCAGATCGGGGAGACGCTGGTCGACTGGGACGACCCCCGCGTGCGGCTGGTGCACACCGTGCACAACTCGCACCTGCCGGCGCCGTACGACGATGCGGACGCCCCCGTCGCGGGCATGTGGCAGCGCTGGCTCGAGATCCTCGACCGCTACGACGCCGTGCTGTGGCCGACACGGGCGCAACGCGACGAGGTGGCCGCCCGATTCGGCGACCCCGGCACCTTCCACGTCGTGCCGAACACGATCGATCTCGGCGACGAGCCGCCGGATGCGGCATCCCGCGATCATCGCAGCGTCGTGATGATGAACCGGCTCGCCGACCAGAAGCGCGTCGACCTGGCGATCCGCGCGTGGGTGAGGGTGGTTGCCGCTGTGCCCGACGCGCGGCTCGACGTGTACGGCGACGGCCCGCTGCGGGAAGAGCTGCGCTTGCTCGTCGACGAGCTCGGGCTCGGCGGGTCGGTGCACATACGGGGCACGACCGACGACCCCGACGCGATCTTCGACCGCGCGGCGCTGTTCCTCGTGTCGACGGCGTTCGAGGGCCAGGGGCTCGCGATCGCCGAAGCTCTGGCGCGAGGCCTTCCGGTCGTGACGTTCGACGCCCGGTACGGCCCGCGCGAGGCGGTGGGCGATGCCGGCGTGCTCGTCGCGCCGGGCGACGTCGAGGGTCTCGCCGACGCCGTGATCGACCTTCTGCGCGACGAAGACCGCCGCGCCGAGCTGGCCGCCCATGCGCGGTCGGTGGCCGCGGCGTTCACCCCCGATGCCGTGCGTCCCGCACTGGTGGCCGCAGTGCGCGCTGCGGTCGAGGCGCCGTCGCGTCGCGCCCGCTGACGCCGGGCCGCGTTCGTCTTGCTGCGTTTCGTCTCGCTTCGCTCGCTCAACGACCCGGGCAGGCGGATACCGGTCGTCTCGCTTCGCTCGCTCAACGACCCGTGTGTTGAGTGTCCAGGACGTGCCGTCGGTCATGCCCAGCACGCGGCGTTTCCTGGACGCTCAACCGAGGGGATCCGCCGTGGGCGGAGCGGCTGAGGGCGGAATCGGATGCCGGTGCCCGCCGCGCCGCGCAGGCTGAGGTCATGGCAGAAGAAGGCAAGATCCCCATGTTCGGGGCCGAAGCCCGGCGCGAGCTGTTCCACCAGCGCGTGCTCGTGCTCGACGGTCCGCTCGACGATGACAACGGCACGCTCCTCGCGACGCAGCTTCTGGCGCTCGCGGCCGAGGACGAGGCATCCGATATCTCTCTCTGGATCCATTCGCCGGGCGGCTCTGTTCCGTCGATGCTCGCGATCCGCGACGTGATGCGGCTCATTCCGAACGACGTGGCCACGCTCGCGCTCGGGTTGGCGTGCAGCGCCGGCCAGTTCCTCCTGTCGGCTGGGACGCCCGGCAAGCGCCGAGCGCTGCCGCATGCCCGGATCTTGATGCACCAGGGCTCGTCGGGCATCGGCGGGTCGACGGTCGACGTCGAGGTGCAGGCCGGCGACCTGCGGCACACGCGCGACACGGTGCTCGGCCTCATCGCCGCCGACACCGGGCAGCCGATCGACCGCGTCTTCGACGACTCGCTCCACGACCGGTGGTACACGGCGGCCGAGGCGCTCGAGTACGGCTTCATCGACGAAGTCGTCGACGACTTCGCCCAGGTCGTGCCGCGGCGCCGACGTGCTGCGGGCCTCGGACTCGGCCCGGCGGAGGTGGCGGCATGACCTCGTACACGATCCCGAACGTGGTGGCGCAGCATCCGCGCGGCGACCGCGTCATGGACGTCTACTCGCACCTGCTCGCGGAGCGCGTCGTCTACCTCGGCACCGGCATCGATGCGGGAGTGGCGAACGCGCTCATCGCGCAGCTGCTGCATCTCGACGCCGACAGTCCGGACCGCGACATCCAGCTCTACATCAACTGCGAAGGCGGGGATCCGGCGGCCATGCTCGCGGTCTACGACACCATGCAGCACGTGCGGCCGGACGTCGCGACCACGGTCGTCGGGCAGGCGATCGGCGTCGGGGCGGTGATGCTCGCCGCGGGTGCGGCCGGGAAGCGCGCGGTGCTGCCGCACGCGCGGGTCGTGCTGCACCAGCCTGCCGGTCAGGGGAGGGGAGCGATCCCCGACCTGATCCTGCAGGCCGACGAGCTCGTGCGAGTGCGTGGAGACGTCGAGGCGATCCTGGCGCGCCACACCGGCAAGGATCCGGCGCAGCTGCGCGCCGACACCGACCGCGACCGGGTGTTCACGTCGACGGATGCCGTGGCTTACGGCCTGGCGGACCGAGTGCTCGCCGAGCGCTGACCCCCGCCCCTTCGCGCCGCCTCGGGTCGTGTGCCCCGCGCCCGGGTTGAGTGTCCCCGCGCTAGGGGCTCAGTGCCCCCGCGCCCCGGGTTGAGTGTCCAGGACCCGCCGTGCACCGGGCGGCCGGCGCGGCGTGTCCTGGACACTCAACCGCTGGGGACGGGTGGAAGGGCCGGGCGGGTCCCGTGGCTTGAGTGTCCAGGACCCGCCGTGCATCGGGCCGCCGGCGCGGCGTGTCCTGGACAGTCAACGGCGGAGGGGAGGGCGCGGAGCTCTAGCGGGGGTCAGGCGGCGGCTCGGACGACGGCGGCCACGTCGGCGGGCGAGCCCTTCCACGGCGTTCCATGGCCGGGCAGCACCCACGCCGCGTCGACGCCGGCCAGGCGATCGAGGGACTTGAGGGCGAGGGCGGGCTCGTCAGTGAAGGGCGCGGGCTGCATGCCGGGGCGGCCCGTGAGCACGTGCCGCGTGGTGAGCGCATCGCCGACGAACACGGCCCCGGCGATCGACGAGTGGATCGCGATGCTGCCGGGGGAGTGGCCGGGCAGTCCGATGATCCGGGGCGAGCCCGGAAGGTCGAGCACGTCGCCGTCGGCGACCTCGACCACCTCCGTGAGGTGCTCGGTGCGGAAGCCCTTCTTCCGCAGGGCGTAGGTGAAGAAGCCGAGCGTCGGGCCGATGCGCAGCGGCCCCATCGGCGTCTTCGGCTTGTCGCCGCCCTTCGCGCGGTCAGCGTCGGCTGCGTGCACGTACACGGGCACGCCGTGCTCGCGGCGCAGCCGCTCGGCGAACCCGATGTGGTCGCTGTCGCCGTGGGTGAGCACGAGGCCTCGGATGTCGTCGAGCGATCGGCCGAGCGACGCGAGCTCGTCCGTGAGGTCGTTCCAGTGGCCGGGCAGGCCCGCGTCGACGACGGTGATCCCGTCGGGCGTGACGATCAGGTACGCGGCGACGATGTCGTTGCCGATGCGGTGCAGGTTGGGTCCGAGTCGCATGAGATCCTCCGAGGCTTGTGTCGGCTATGGTACGTAGCTATGATAGCTTATGTCAATAGCCATCAAGGAGGACCGATGCCGACTCCCGACCGGACGTCCCTCGCCGCGATCGTCGACGCGGGCCGTGACCTGCTCGAGCTCGGCGGGCCGTCGAAGGTGACGATGCAGGCCGTTGCCGAGCGCGTGGGGGTGCGCGCGCCCTCGCTCTACAAGCGGGTCCGCGACCGCGACGCGCTGCTCGGACTCGTCGCCGAGGCGACCATCGACGACCTGGGTGGCCGGCTCGCGGCATCCGATGGATCACTCTCCGCCCTGGCCCGCGCCTACCGGGCCTTCGCGCATGCGCGTCCCCAGGGATTCCGGCTGATGTACGCCGTCTCGGGGAGCGGCGACGCGTTCGCACGCGCGAGCGAGCCCGTGCTGCGCGCGGCGCGCGAGGCGGTGGGCGACGAGCGAGCGCTGGAGGAGGCCCGGCTGCTGACGGCGTGGGCGACGGGATTCGTCAACATGGAGCTGTCGGGGGCATTCCGCCTCGGCGGCGACGTCGACGAAGCCTTCGAATACGGGCTCACCCGCCTCGCGACTGCGAGCGACCGCTAGCGACCGCTAGCGACCGTTAGTCGGAGCCCGGGCGCCCCGGCCACTCCTTGCCGGCCCACGGGTCGTAGTCGGCGATCAGCTCTCCCTGCGTGGGGCGCTCGCCCTCGGGGACATGCTGCAGATTCACGCGCACGCGGTACCAGAGCGAGCTCGACCCGCGCATGCCGTCCACGAGCACATCCGCCGGATGCAGGAGCGGCACGACGGCCGGATGCCGCGCCTTCCATTCCTCGAGCGCATCGAGCGCCTCGGGCTTGGTCTTGGTGCGGGCCACCTCGACCAGCGGCATCGTCGATTGCCGCCGCCCCTCGCCGTCGCCGGCGCGCGGCGGCTTTTCGGCCGGACCGAGCTCCTCCGCCAGCGCCAGCAGCCCGTCGAGGGTGCCGACGGTGTCGTCGATCCCGCGGTGCGGGTCGCCGATCTCGGCGAAGCGCTCGAGCACGCTCGCGACCGTGAACTCCTCGGGGCGCCGCACGGCGACCTCGTCCCAGCCCATCGGGGTCGACACACGTGCGTCGGGCAGCGGGCGGATGGAATAAGCGGATGCCACGGTCCGGTCTTTCGCGTTCTGATTGAAGTCGACGAACACGCTCTCGCCGCGCTCCTCTTTCCACCAGCGCGCGGTGGCGAGTCCGGGCGCGCGGTTCTCGACCTCGCGGGCGAGGGTCTCGGCGGCGAGCCGGAGCTGCTTGTAGTCCCAGTGCGGCGCGATGCGCACCAGGATGTGGAGTCCGCGCGATCCGCTGGTCTTCGGCCAGCCGACGAGCCCGACGTCGTCGAGCACCTCGCGCGCGACCATCGCGACGTCGACGATCTGCGACCAGTCCACCCCGGGCATCGGGTCGAGGTCGATGCGCAGCTCGTCGGGGTGGTCGAGGTCTTCGGCGCGGATCGGATGCGGGTTCAGGTCGAGGCAGCCGAGATTGACGACCCAGGCGAGGCCCGCGGCATCCCGGATCACCGCCTCTTCGGCGGAGGTGCCGCGCGCGTACTGGAGGGTGGCGGTGTCGATGAAGTCGGGGTGGTTCTCGGGCACGCGCTTCTGGAAGAACGCCTCTTGATCGATGCCCTTCACGAACCGCTTGAGCACCATCGGGCGTCCGCCCGCGCCACGCAGAGCCCCGTCGGCAACGGCGAGGTAATACTTCACGACGTCGAGCTTCGTCAGCCCGGGCTCGGGGAAGACGACCTTGTCGGGGCTCGAGATGCGCACCTCGTGCCCGTCGATCTCAAGGAACTCCTCTTTGCGCGCTGGGCTCATTCGCCCCACGCTAGCCCGCAGCTCGGACAGCGGCCAGGGCTTGCGCGCCGCACCGCGCGCCTCTCGCGCGACGACCTACGCGGCGAGGCTGTAGGCGGCGTGCACCCCGACGGCGGCGCGCTCGGTCGTGTGGGCGCGCAGGTCGTCGACGACGGCGGCGGTGAGATCGACTAGGGTGACCTCGAGCGCGCCGGCGACAGCGGCGATCATCTCGCTCGACGGCTCCTTGAGGCCGCGCTCGATCTCGGAGAGGTACTGCGGCGACACGCCGGCCCGCTCGGCCGTGTCGGCCAGACGCTCGCCGCGGTCGTGCCGCAGACGGCGCAGCTGCTCGCCGAGCGCGTCGCGCCAGAGCGGCTCGGGCTCGCGCGGAGCACGGGGTGCGGGGGGCGAGGGCTTCGTCGGCAGCTGGATGATCTCGGCCATGCCGTCACGATAGAACTCGGATGCCTCGCCCGACGACCTCTTCCGCTCAGAGCAGAACGGGCCGGTGTCGTGCACAGAATCGGATGCCGTAGCCGACACGCCGGGCGGTGGGGCACGACCCCCGGCGAGTCGCCACGATCTCCGAGGTTGCGACTGAGGCTCGGGCCCCAGAACGCCGAACGGCCGCCCGGAGAACCGGGCGGCC
>NZ_JAFIWA010000011.1 GCF_018588945.1 Microbacterium flavescens
GCCGGCGCGCGCGGCGCGCGCGGCGCGGGGCCGCAGCGGCGCGCGCAGCGCGGGGCCCAGCGCCGCGCGTGGGCCGCGGGTCAGCGGTCGAAGAGGGAGGACGACGGCTTGGGCGAGGCCGTCGCGTCGGCGTCGGTCGCGACGCGGGCACCGCGGGCGAATTCGGCGAGCTCGGCGCCCTGCGCGACCTTGGCCGGGTGCGGGCCCGCCGCCATGAGACGCGGGAGCCATTCGGTCGGCAGCGGCGCGCGGGATGCGGCGATCACGAGGTTGCCGAAGCGGCGGCCCTTGAGCGTCTGCACCTCCGCCAGCACGATGACGTGCTCCAGCACGGCCGCGACCGTGGCGACCTGGCGGCGGGCGAAGGCGAGTCCGGCGCCGTCGGACACGTTGACGAGCAGAACGCCGTCGGGCGCGAGGAACCGCGCGGCCTTGGTGTAGAACTCGACGGTCGTGAGATGGGCGGGGGTCTGCGCGCCGGAGTACACGTCCGAGACGACGAGGTCGGCAGCACCGACGAGCCCCGCCGGCAGGCGGCCCAGCACCTCGCGGGCGTCGCCGATCCGCACCCGGATCGACGCCCCGCGCGGCAGGGGCAGGTTCTCGCGCACGAGGTCCCACAGCGCCGGCTCGAGTTCGGCGACCTGCTGCCGCGAGCCCGGCCGCGTCGCCTCGACGTACCGCGGGATGGTGAGGGCGCCGGCGCCCAGGTGGATCGCGGTGAGCGGCTGTCCCGGCATCCGCAGCCTGTCGATCACGGCGCCCATGCGAGCGACGTATTCGAAGTGCAGGTGGGTCGGGTCGTCGAGGTCGACGTGGGACTGGGGCGTGCCGTCGACGTCGAGCTCCCATCCGCCGCCGAACGGCGAGCGGATCACGGAGGCGATCGTCCCGTCGAGGAGGCGCGTCGACGGAGCGGGTGCCTCGTCCCCTCCGCGCGCCATGCTTCTCACGTTAGTCCGCGGGCCCGCGCAGTACCGTGGAGACATGGCGGCCATCGACCTCAACGCCGATCTCGGCGAGACCGTCGACGGCGTTCCCACGGCCGACGACGAGGCGATGTTCGCGGTGATCTCGAGCGCGAGCGTCGCCTGCGGCGGGCATGCGGGGGATGCCGCGTCCATGCGCGACGCGGTCGAACGCGCGGCCCGGTTCGGGGTCGCCGTCGGCGCGCATCCGTCCTACCCCGATCGCGCGGACTTCGGCCGCACCGCGATGGCGATGGCGCCCGACGCGCTCGCCGCGGAGGTCGCGATGCAGCTCGGCGCGCTCGTCGCCGCCGGCGCCGACCTGCGCTACGTCAAGCCGCACGGCGCGCTGTACCACGCCGTCACCGCCGACCGGGGGCAGGCCGATGCCGTGGTCCGGGCGGTCGCCGACCAGTCCGAGCTGCTCGGCCGCGCTCTTCCCGTGCTCGGCCTGGGCGGCGAGATCGCGACGGCTGCGGCATCCGCGGGTCTTCCGTTCGTGCGCGAGGCGTTCCTCGACCGCGGCTACCTGCCGGACGGCGGTCTGGTGGCGCGCACGGCGCCCGGCGCGCTGCTCGACGACGCCCGCGCGGTCGCCGATCGCGCCGTGCGCCTCGTGCGCGAGGGCGTCGTCGAGGCCGTGGACGGCTCGCTCGTCGAGGCGGACGCCGCGTCACTGTGCCTGCACGGCGACTCGCCGTCGGCCGTCGCCATGGCCCGCGCGGTGCGCGCGGCGCTCGACGACTCCGGCATCGAGGTGCGCGCGCCGTGGTGAACGTGCGGGTGCTGCCGGTCGGAGAACGCGCCTTCCTGCTCGAGGCCGAGACGCTCGGCGACGTGCTCGCCGTGCACGCGGGGCTCGAGGCGTCCCGCCCCGACGGTGTGATCGATCTCGTACCCGCCGCCCGCACCGTGCTGATCCGAGTCGACCCGCGCGTCTTCGCGGTGTCCGCGGCGCGCACCTGGGCCGAGCGCACCGCCGCAGCCGCCGAGCAGCGTGCGGCGGACGCGGGCCCGACGGTCGAGGTCGACGTCGTCTACGACGGAGCCGACCTCGCCGAGACCGCAATCCTGCTGGGCATCGCGCCGCGCGAGCTCGTCGAGCGCCACACCGGCGCCGCCTGGACCGTCGCCTTCACCGGGTTCGCGCCGGGCTTCGGCTACCTCGTGAGCGACGACTGGACGTTCGACGTCCCGCGGCTCGCGAGCCCGCGCACCCGCGTGCCCGCCGGCGCCGTCGGGCTCGCCGCCGGCTTCACGGGCGCCTACCCGCGCGAGACCCCGGGCGGCTGGCGGCTGATCGGGCGCACGGCGGCGACATTGTTCGACCCGGATGCCGCGTCCCCGGCCCTGCTCGCGCCGGGAATGCGCGTGCGGTTCCGCGCCGTCCGGGAGCTCGTCGCGGCCGAAAACCTCGAGGCATCCGAAGAAACCGAGGCAGCCGAGCCGGCGGCACCCGGGTTCGAGGTGGTCGAGCCGGGCCTCTTCGCCACCCTGCAGGACGCGGGACGCCCGGGCGCCGCGGCGCTGGGCGTCGCCGGCTCCGGCGCGCTGGACCGTGCGGCGCTGCGCACGGCGCACCGGCTGGTCGGCAATCCCGAGGACGCGACGGGGGTCGAGATCACGATGGGCGGCTTCCGCGCCGTCGCGCGGCGAGACCTGTGGTTCGCCGTCACCGGGGCATGGGGGCCGCTGCGACTCGACGGCCGCGAGGTGGATCCGTACGAGGCTCACCCTTGGCCGGCGGGCGCGGAGCTGCACGTGGACTGGTTCGCCCACGGGGCGCGCGCGTACCTCGCCGTTCGCGGCGGGCTCGAGGGGCGCATCGCGCTCGGCTCCCGGTCGACCGACGTGATGGCGGGGCTCGGCCCCGAGCCGCTGCGTGCCGGGGCGGAGGTGGGCGTCGGGGATGAGGCATCCGCTCCCATCCCGGCGAGCGTGCTGGCACCCTGGGGTGCCCCGCACGACGACGAGGTGGAGATCGAGCTCGCGCCCGGGCCGCGCGCGGACTGGTTCGCTCCGGAAGCGATGACGGCGCTGTACGAGTCGGTGTGGACCGTGTCGAACGACGCCGACCGCGTCGGAGCGCGACTCGACGGACCGGAGCTCGTGCGCTCGCGCACCGGTGAGCTGCCGAGCGAAGGCATGGTTCCCGGGGCGCTGCAGGTGCCGCCGAGCGGGCGGCCGACGATCCTCCTCGCCGACGGCCCCGTCACCGGCGGGTACCCGGTCATCGCGGTGGTGACGGATGCCTCGCTCGACCTCGTCGCGCAGGCCCGGCCGGGCACGCGCCTGCGGTTCCGCCACGCGCGCAGGACCGAGTAGCCGGCGAGCGCGCGGTCACCAGTGGCGCAGCGCCTCCGCCACGCCTTCGTGCTCGTCCGGAGGGAGAGCGAGGCGCACCGCCTCGGGCACGCTCAGCTCGCCGCCCGCCGCCTCGCCGGCGTCGACGCTGTCGGGATCGCGGCCGCGCAGGATGTCGAGGTAGGGCGTGTGCACCGTGAAGGCCCCGACATCGAAGATGCCGATCCGCCGCCGGATCACGCCGGCGGCGACCGCGAGCGCCGACGCGCGATAGGCCTCGCCGTGGGCGGCCGAGACGGCGCAGATGCCCTCGAGGCTGTATGCGACGCCCTCCTCGTAGTGCAGGCGCACCGACAGCAGGAGCGTATGGATGAACTCCCGCTCGGCCTCGTCGATGTTGCCCAGCTGGAAGTTCAGGCGGGAACGGAGGTTGCCGGCGACGGAGGTCGTGAAGATGTCGCCGCCCGCGGAGGCGAGCTCGGTCGCGCGATCGAAGTGGGCGAGCGCAGCGTCCGTCTCGCCTCTCACCCAGGCGAGGCGTCCGAGCGACACCTCGGTGATCGCCTCCGCCCAGTCGTTGCCGAACTCCCGGAGCTTCGCGACCGCCTTCCGCAGCTCCTTGTCGGCCTTGGCGATGTTGGGGTCGCGCAGCTGCACGCGCGCCGTCGCCCGCGCCGCGAGCGCCATGGCCGAGGCGCCCTCGTCGCCGCTCTCGGTGAACAGCCGCACGCATTCTCCGAGCCCCGCGACCACCTGTTCGCTCGGTCGCTGCCACATCTCGCCCCACAGTGCGAGGAACCACGCCACCGCGCGCGTGTGCTGAGTGATGGGCCGGTCGTGCTGCTTGTCCAGCAGTTCGAGCATCCACAGCCGCACCTCGGCGAAGAACCCGGAGATCCACCAGTAGATGAGCAGGCTCCACGCGAAGTCGCCCGCGTCGTCGAGGCGGTCGGTGTAGATGAGGTGCCGCACGGCTGCGCGCAGGTTGGGCAGCTCGAGCCCGAGCTGCACGACCGCCTCCGCCTGCGCCTGGCCGCCGAGGCCCGGGGCGACACGGCGCACGAGATCGAAGTAGTAGTCGGCGTGTGCGGCGCGCACCCGGTCCGCTTCGCCGCGGGCTTTCAGACGCCCCAGCGAGTACTCGCGCACGATCGCGAGCAGCGAGAACACCGACCGGCCGCCGATCTCGGTCTGCTTCACCAGCGACGCGTCGACGAGCGCCGCGAGCGCATCGATCTCGAGCCCCTCCCACGACCGGCCGACGCCCAGGGCTTCGACGGCATCGAGCGTGAAGCGCGTCGCGAAGACGCCGAGGTCTTCGAGCAGCTCGCGCTGCTCGTCGGGAAGGAGGCTCACGCTCCAGTCGATGGTCGCCCGCATCGTCCGATGTCGTTCGGGAAGATCGCGCACGGCGGCGGTGAGAAGGGGGAGGCTCTGCCCGAGCCGTTGGGAGATGCCCGCGGGGGTGAGGATCCGCACCTTCGCGGCGGCCAGCTCGATCGCCAGCGGAAGCCCGTCGAGCTGACGGCAGATGTCGGCGAGGTCGGCGGCGTTCTCCTCCGTGACGTCGAACCCCGGCTTCACGGCCTGTGCCCGATCCAGGAAGAGCGCGACTGCGGCGGATCGGGTGGCGCGGTCGACGCTCGCGGGGTTGCTGCCCGGCGGCGTCGAGAGCGGCGGCACCTCGTACACGCGCTCGCCGCGGATGCGGAGCACGACGCGGCTCGTCACCAGGAACGTCGCCGTCGGCGCCACCGTGTACAGCCGGACGAGCACCGGCGCGGCCTCGACGACTTGCTCGAAGTTGTCGAGCACAACGAGGACCTTGCGCTCGGCGAGTGCGTGCGAGATGCGCTCCTCGAGCGCTGCCTCGCCGTTGTCGCGAATGCCGAGGTGGTACGCGATCGTGGGGAGCAGCAGCCCCGGCTCGAGCACGCCCTCCAGCAGAACGAAGTAGGTGCCGTCGGGGAACAGGTCCTCGGTGGAGAGCGCCGTCTCGATCGCCAGGCGACTCTTGCCGATGCCCCCGGGGCCGATGAGGCTCACCACACGGTCGGAGCCGCGCGCGAGCAGGTCGCGCACGGCCGCGATGTCGGCGTCGCGCCCGATGGTCTTCGTGTACGGCACTGGCACGCGCGCGACGAGCGAGGCCGCGGCCGCCGCTGGATCGGGCTCCTCGGCGAGCTGCGACTCGTCGAACCGCTCGGCGAGCAGCATGGCGAGGTCATCGGCCACCTGATCCTCCAGATCCTCCGGCGAGTGGAAGTGGAGGTAGGCGGCGGTGTCGTCGGCTTGGATGCGGGCGATGAGGTCGGTGAGGCGGGGGTCGCGGGTGTCGGAGGCTTTGATGTAGATGAGTTTGGGCATGGTCTTGGGGGCGAGGTTGTACTCGTCCTCGAGGCCGGAGATCTCTTCGTCGGGGGCGACCCAACCGTAGCTGGAGCCGTAGATGCCGACGAACACGTCGCTCTGGGAGAGGTAGGAGCGGTAGAGCTCCCGGGGCGGGTGGGGGCGGGCGCCGAGTTCGAACATGACCGGTGCCAGGCGCATACGCTCGATCGCGGCGCGCACGGCGCGGCGTTCGTCGGCCAGTTCGCGCAGGGTCGAACTGACGAACACCCGGATCCGCTGATCGGGAGTGCGGATGACGGGATGCTGCGACTGGACGTTCACCATCGCAGGAGGGCCTCTCTCGCCGGCGTGTCCACCCGGGGGAGCGCGAGGCGGATCGCGTCCGCGGCGCTCATCTCGGCGCCGTCGCGCTCACCCGCCTCGACGCCGGCCGGGTCGCGCTCGCGCAGGGCCGCCAGGGGAGCGATGTGCACGGCGAACCCCTCCACGTCGAACATCCCCGTCGTCTGGCGGAGCGACCGGGTGACCGCCGAGAAGACGCCGGCGCGCCAGGGATCACCGCGCAGTGCGGCGATCGCGCACATGCCCTCGAGGCCGTAGGCGGCGCCCTCGGCGAATCGCAGGCGGGCCGACAGATCGAGCGTCAGGAAGTACTCCTGCTCGGCGGCCTCGATCTCGCCCAGCATGACGAAGATGCGCGCGCGGTTGTTGCCCGCCACCGCCCGCGTGAAGATGTCCTGCTCGGCGTCGGCGATCTCCGCCGAGCGGTCGAAGTGCGTCCGCGCGTCGGCGACCGAGCCGCGGACGATGCTGAGGAATCCGAGGCCGACTTCGGCCAGCGCTTCGCCCCAGCCGTCGCCCAGTTCGCTGAGTGTGGCGACCGCCTGTGTGAGCTCGGCCTCGGCGGCGACCGGGTCGAGGCCCGGGAAGTTGAGGCGTGTGGTCGCCCGTGCGGCGAGGGCCATGGCCGAGGCATCCCGATCACCGCTCTCGGAGAACAGCCGGACGCACTCGCCCAGTCCGTCGACCACCTGGTCGCTCGGCCGCTGCCACATCTCGCCCCAGAGCGAGAAGAAGGTCGCGATGGCCCGCGTGCGGTCGGCGAGCGCGCGATCGCCGGCGAGCAGCTCGAGCATCCACAGTCGCACCTCGGCCCAGAGGCTCGAGATCCACCAGTACGGCAGCAGGCACCACGCGAAGTCGGCCGCCTCGTCGACGAGCTCGGCGTGCACGAGGTGCCGTGCCGCAGCCCGGAGATTGGGTACCTCGAGGCTCAGCTCCGCGACGGCTTCGGCCTGGCCGGGCCCGCGCAGGTCGGGCGCGATGCGGCGCACCAGGTCGAGGTAGTACGAGCCGTGGGCGATCCGCATCGCGGCGGCCTCCCCGCGTTCGACGAGGCGCTCCACGGCGTACTCCCGCACGATCGACAGCAGCGAGAACGCGGAGCGCCCGGCGGTGTCGACCTGCTTCACCAGGGACGCGTCGATGAGTGCGGCGAGCGTCTCGATCGCGCCCTCTCCCCACGAGCGGCCCGCGCCGAGCGCCTCCACCGCCTCGAGCGAGAACCGCGCGGCGAAGACGCCGAGACCGTCGAGCATGTCGCGCTGCTCGGGGGAGAGCAGGCTCACGCTCCAGTCGATCGTCGCGCGCATCGTGCGATGGCGCTCGGGCAGATCCCGCGAGGACGACGACAGCAGCGGGAGGCTCTGCTCGAGGCGCTGCGCGACGTCGTGCGCCGTCAGGATGCGCAGCTTCGCGGCGGCCAGCTCGATCGCGAGCGGAAGGCCGTCGAGGCGCCGGCAGATGAGGATGATGTCGTGGGCGTTCTCCGCGGTGAGGGCGAAGCCCGGCTTCGCGGCCTGCGCGCGCTCGGCGAACAGGAGGCACGCGGCGGACGAGCGCGCATGGTCGAGCGTGGCCGGGGTGCCCTCCTCCGGCGCCGGGAGCGCATCCACCTCGAAGACCTGCTCGCCGCGGATGCGCAGCACGCTGCGGCTGGTGACGAGGAACGTCGCGCGGGGCGCGAGGGTGTAGAGCCGGACGAGCACCGGCGCCTCGTCGACGAGCTGCTCGAAGTTGTCGAGGACGAGCAGCACCCGCCGCTCGCCGAGGGCGCCCGCGATGCGCTCCTCGAGCGTGCCGCCGCCGGTGTCGCGCACGCCCAGGATGTAGGCGATGGTCGGCAGCAGCAGGTCGGGTTCGAGCACGCCCTCGAGGGGGACGAAGTACACGCCGTCGGGGAAGAGGTCGGAGTTCGCCCGCGCGGCTTCGATCGCGAGCCTGCTCTTGCCGATCCCGCCCGGGCCGATGAGGCTCACGACGCGGTGGTCGCGCGAGCCGAGGAGTGCGCGCAGCTCGGCCAGCTCGCCGTCGCGACCGATGGTCTGCGTATACGGGACGGGCACTCGGGCTCGCAGCGACTGCGATGCCTCGGCCGCCGCACCGCCGGAGGAGCCCTTCGACTGATCGAATCGCTCGGCGAGCAGCATGGCCAGGTCGGCCGCGACCTGCTCCTCGAGACCGGCGGAGTCCTCGAAGTGGAGGTAGGCGGCGGTGTCGTCGGCTTGGATGCGGGCGATGAGGTCGGTGAGGCGGGGGTCGCGGGTGTCGGAGGCTTTGATGTAGATGAGTTTGGGCATGGTCTTGGGGGCGAGGTTGTACTCGTCCTCGAGGCCGGAGATCTCTTCGTCGGGGGCGACCCAGCCGTAGCTGGAGCCGTAGATGCCGACGAACACGTCGCTCTGGGAGAGGTAGGAGCGGTAGAGCTCGCGGGGTGGGTGGGGGCGGGCGCCGAGTTCGAACATGACCGGTGCCAGGCGCATGCGCTCGATCGCGGCGCGCACGGCGCGGCGTTCGTCGGCCAGTTCGCGCAGGGTCGAACTGACGAACACCCGGATCCGCTGATCGGGAGTGCGGATCGCGGGGAACGACTCCCCAGTCATGACGACATCATGGACCCGGAAGCGCCGGTCGCGCCATCCTTCTCTCGCGCGCGACCCGGCGGCACCGCGGGCACGCGGCGCAGCGCGAAGGCCGCCGCCTCCCGGGCCGACCACAGGCGTCCGCGGGCGATCGCGTCCTCGACCTCCGGCCCGTCGCCGCCGGCTGCGGAGAGGTAGCGCCGGTGGAAGACGAACTGAGGGGCGTCGAACATCGTCAGCCGCTCCCGCGTGCTGTCCGCCGCGCCCGCGAGGAGCGCCGCGGTCTCGACGTCTCCGCGCAGCGAAGCGACCGCCGAGAGGCCCTCGATCGCGTACGCGATGCCCTCGTCGTGGTCGAGCTCCATCGACATGCGCATCGCCTCCGTGAAGCCGAAGGCCGCGGCATCCGTCTCCCCCGCCAGCAGTCGCGCCCGGGCCAGGTGATGCGTCGCGACCGAGAGCCCGAAGATGCCCCCGCCGTCGCGGGCCGCCGTCGAGGCCTCGGCGAACCGCCGCGCCGCCTCCGCCGGCTGGTCGAGCGCCCACTCCAGCCGGCCGAGCGCGATGAGCGCGAGCACTTCAGCCCACCGCTGACCGCCCTGGCGGAACCGCTCCGCGCAGCCCTCGAGGTCGGCGGCCATCGCGTGGATGTCGGGGTCGCCCATCGTGATCCGCGCCAGTCCCGCCGTCGCCTCGGCCATCGTCGCCCCGAAGTCGTCGCCGGCCTCCGCGAAGAGCGCGCTCGACTCGAGCAGTCCGCTCACGACGCCGTCGCGCTCGTCGGTGCGCCACATCTCCGACCACAGGAAGTAGAAGCGCGCGATCGCCCGGGCGCGAGGAGAGAGAGCGGATGCCTCGGCCAGCAGCTCCTCCATCCACACCCGCACCTCGTAGAAGTAGCCCCGCAGCCACCAGTAGATGTAGAGCCGCCAGGCGATGTCGGTCGCGGCGTCCGCGTCGCCGACGCCGATGAGGTGCCGCACCGCGGTGCGCAGGTTGCCGCGCTCGAGGTCGAGTCGGCGCGTGGCGCTGCGCTGGTCGGCGCCGCCCAGGGAGGGCGCGATGCGGCCCGTCAGCTCGAGGTAGTAGGAGGCGTGCGCGTCGCGCAGGCGCCGTTCGTCGCCCGCCTCGCGCAGGTGGTCGACGGCGTACTCGCGCACGGTGACGAGCATCGTGAAGACCGCCTGCCCGTCGACCTCGGACTGCGCGACGAGCGAGTTGTCGATGAGCACCTCGAGCGCCTCGATCGCGCGCGGCTCCCACGGGCGCCCCGCCGAGAGGAACTCGACCGCGTCGAGGGTGAAGCCCGCGGAGAAGACGCCGAGATCGCAGAGCATCGCCCGCTCGTCGTCAGCCAGCAGGCCGGCCGACCAGTCGATCGTCGCGCGCAGCGTGCGCTGGCGCGGGGGAAGGTCGCGCGCGGAATCTCCGAGCACCGACGCGCGGCCGTGCAGACGCGCGAGCACGGCGTCGGGGGTGAGCAGCCGCATGCGCGCGGCGGCCAGCTCGATCGCCAGCGGCAGGCCGTCGAGCGCCTGGCACAGCGACACGACGGCGGGCGTGTTCTCGGCGGTGAGGGCGAAGTCCGGCTTCACCGCGCGAGCGCGCTCCACGAACAGCTCGACGGCGGGGGAGCCGGCGGCGCGCGACACCGAGTGCGGCGCGGCCGCGTCGGCGGTCTGCAGGGGCGGCACGTCGTACACCCGCTCGCCGCGCACGCGCAGCACGGCCCGGCTGGTCACCAGGAGCGAGGTGTGCGGGGCGATCGAGTAGAGCCGGACGAGCTCGGCCGCGGCATCCACCAGCTGCTCGAAATTGTCGAGCACGAGGAGCATGCGCTTCGCGGACAGGGCCAGCGCGAGCCGCTCCTCGACCGGGATGTCGCCGCTGTCGCGGATGCCGAGCGCGTAGGCGATCGTCGGCAGCACGAGCCGCTCCTCGAAGACGTTCTCGAGCCCGACGAAGACGGCGCCGTCGGGGAAGTGCGGGCGGGCGGCCTCCGCCACCTCGAGCGACAGGCGGCTCTTGCCGATGCCGCCCGGACCCAGGAGGGTCACGAGGCGGTGCCCGCCCGATGTCAGCAGGTCCACGACCTCGGCGACCTCGCGCTCTCGGCCGATGATGCGGGTGTAGGCGGCCGGCATCGGCGTCGCCGGCGTGGGGGACGGGGCGCGATCGCCCTGCCGGGACGCGTCGAACCGCTCGGCGAGGAGCACGGCGAGATCGGCCTCCACCAGCCGTGCGAGCTCGTCCGGAGAAGAGAATCCCTTGTACGAGACGGTGTCGTCCTCCTGGATGCGGCGGACCAGCGCGTCGAGGCGGTCGTCGCGGCCCGCCGACTCGCGCAGGTAGATCAGCTTCGGCATGCCGCGCGGAGCGAGCCGGTACTCGTCCTCGAGGCCGGAGAGCTCCTCGCCCGGCGCGACCCAGCCGTAGCTGTCGCCGTAGATGCCGACGAACACGTCGCTCTGCGCCAGGTACGACCGGTAGAGGTCCCGAGGCGGGTGCGGTCGCGCGCCCAGCTCGAACATCACCGGCGCGAGATGGAGCGCCTCGACGGACGCGCGCACGGCGCGCCGCTCCGCCTCCAGCTCCTTCAGCGTCGAGCTCACGAACACGCGCAGCCGCTGATCGGGCGTGCGGATCGGCGCGCCCGAGCCCCCCTGGCTCCCCAGCCTCATCCGCTCATTGTGGGGGTGGGATGCCGCGTCCGTCCACTGTTCCGGCGCGGTTATACCGCAGCATCCGAGGCTCGTCAAGGATCCCGCTGGACATGGCGCGTCATTCCACGTATAGTGGGTCCTTGCGCTCTTGGATTCCCCCTGCCCTCATATGGTGGTCGGCTGTGCCTGCGCGCCCTCGCTTCACGGCGAGGCGTGACGCGCGGGCAATCGGGGACGAATGAGCACTCCACACCTGACGACAAGGAAACGAGCCCTACCCGGGCCCACCGGAGGTAATCCCCTTGGCTGCTGCGCGCAACGCATCCACCACCACCACCCCCAAGAACGGCCGCGGAGCATCCCGCCTCTCGTTCGCCAAGATCTCCGACACGCTGACGGTCCCTGACCTGCTGGCGCTTCAGACCGAGTCCTTCGACTGGCTGGTCGGCAACGACGCGTGGAAGACGCGCGTCGCCGACGCCCAGAAGGCCGGTCGCACCGATGTCCCCGAGATCAGCGGTCTCGAGGAGATCTTCGAGGAGATCAGCCCCATCGAAGACCTGAGCGAGACGATGCAGCTCTCGTTCACGAACCCGTACCTCGAGCCCGAGAAGTACTCCATCGAGGAGTGCAAGGAGCGCGGCAAGACGTACGCGGCCCCGCTCTACGTCGAGGCCGAGTTCATGAACCACCAGACCGGTGAGATCAAGACCCAGACGGTCTTCATGGGCGACTTCCCGCTCCAGACCGGCAAGGGCACGTTCATCATCAACGGCACCGAGCGCGTCGTCGTGTCGCAGCTCGTCCGTTCGCCCGGCGTCTACTTCGACCGCACCCCCGACAAGACGTCCGACAAGGACATCGTCTCGGCGCGCGTCATCCCCAGCCGCGGTGCGTGGCTCGAGTTCGAGATCGACAAGCGCGACCAGGTCGGCGTCCGCATCGACCGCAAGCGCAAGCAGTCGGTCACCGTCTTCCTCAAGGCGCTCGGCCTGACCAGCGAGGACATCCTCGCCGAGTTCGCCGGCTTCGAGTCGATCGAGGAGACGCTGTCGAAGGACACGATCCTCTCGAAGGAGGACGCCCTCCGCGACATCTACCGCAAGCTCCGTCCGGGCGAGCAGGTCGCCGCCGAGGCCGCCCGCGCGCTGCTGGACAACTTCTACTTCAACCCGAAGCGCTACGACCTGGCCAAGGTGGGTCGCTACAAGATCAACCAGAAGCTCGGCCTCGACAAGCCGCTGACGGACTCGGTCCTCACCGTCGACGACATCGTCGCGACGATCAAGTACCTGGTGCGCCTCCACCGCGGCGACGTCACGTTCGACGGCATCCGCGGGGGCAAGCCCGCCGAGATCCGCCTCGACATCGACGACATCGACAACTTCGGCAACCGTCGCATCCGTGCGGTCGGCGAGCTCATCCAGAACCAGGTCCGCACCGGTCTGTCGCGCATGGAGCGCGTCGTCCGCGAGCGCATGACCACGCAGGACATCGAGGCGATCACGCCGCAGACCCTGATCAACGTCCGCCCCGTCGTGGCCGCGATCAAGGAGTTCTTCGGAACCTCGCAGCTCTCGCAGTTCATGGACCAGAACAACCCGCTCGCGGGCCTGACCCACAAGCGCCGCCTCTCGGCGCTCGGTCCCGGCGGTCTGTCGCGTGAGCGTGCAGGCGTCGAGGTCCGTGACGTCCACCCCTCGCACTACGGCCGCATGTGCCCGATCGAGACGCCGGAAGGCCCGAACATCGGTCTGATCGGCTCGCTCGCATCGTTCGCGCGCATCAACGCGTTCGGCTTCATCGAGACGCCGTACCGCAAGGTCGTGAACGGCAAGGTCACCGACCAGATCGACTACCTCACCGCGAGCGAGGAGAGCGACTACATCGTCGCGCAGGCCGGCGTCGAGCTGAAGGCCGACGGCCACTTCGCGCAGGACCGCATCCTGGCCCGCCGCGGTCAGGGTGGCGAGGTCGACCTGTTCCACGCCGAGGAGATCGGCTACATGGATGTCTCGCCGCGCCAGATGGTGTCGGTCGCGACGTCGCTCATCCCCTTCCTCGAGCACGACGACGCCAACCGCGCCCTCATGGGTGCGAACATGCAGCGTCAGGCTGTTCCGCTGCTCCGCTCGGAGTCGCCCGTGGTCGGCACCGGCATGGAGGGCTTCGCGGCCATCGACGCCGGTGACGTGGTCACGGCCGACAAGGCCGGCGTGGTCCTCGAGGTCTCGGCCGACGTGGTCACCGTGCAGCTCGACGAGGGCGGCACCCAGGACTACTTCCTGCGCAAGTTCGACCGCTCCAACCAGGGCACGAGCTACAACCAGCGCGTCGTGGTCTCGGCGGGCGACCGCGTCGAGGTCGGCGAGGTCATCGCCGACGGCCCGGCGACGGAGAACGGCGAGCTCGCGCTCGGCAAGAACCTCCTCGTCGCGTTCATGACGTGGGAGGGCCACAACTTCGAGGACGCCATCATCCTCAGCCAGGACCTCGTGAAGGACGACACCCTCTCCTCGATCCACATCGAGGAGTACGAGGTCGACGCCCGTGACACGAAGCTCGGCAAGGAGGAGATCACGCGTGACCTCCCCAACGTGAGCCCCGACCTGCTGAAGGACCTCGACGAGCGCGGCATCATCCGCATCGGCGCCGAGGTGCGTCCCGGCGACATCCTCGTCGGCAAGGTCACGCCCAAGGGCGAGACCGAGCTGTCGGCCGAGGAGCGCCTGCTCCGCGCGATCTTCAACGAGAAGAGCCGCGAGGTGCGCGACACGTCGCTGAAGGTGCCCCACGGTGAGCAGGGCACGATCATCGCGGTCAAGGAGTTCAACGCCGAGGACGGCGACGACGAGCTCGGCTCCGGCGTCAACCGCCGCGTCGTGGTCTACATCGCCCAGAAGCGCAAGATCACCGAGGGTGACAAGCTCGCCGGCCGTCACGGCAACAAGGGCGTCATCGCGAAGATCCTCCCCGTCGAGGACATGCCGTTCCTGGCGGACGGCACGCCGGTCCAGGTCATCCTGAACCCGCTCGGCATCCCGGGTCGAATGAACTTCGGTCAGGTTCTCGAGCTGCATCTCGGCTGGATCGCCCAGCAGGGCTGGAAGGTCGAGGGAACCCCGGAGTGGGCCGCGCGCCTGCCCGAGCAGGCTCTCGAGGCTCCGGCCGGCACGAAGGTCGCGACCCCGGTGTTCGACGGCGCGTTCGAGGAGGAGATCGCAGGTCTTCTCGACTCGACCAATGTCACCCGCGACGGCGAGCGTCTCATCGGCTCCAGCGGAAAGACGCTGCTGTTCGACGGCCGTTCCGGCGAGCCGTTCCCGGCTCCCGTCTCGGTGGGCTACATGTACATCCTGAAGCTGCACCACCTCGTGGACGACAAGATCCACGCGCGGTCGACGGGCCCCTACTCGATGATCACCCAGCAGCCGCTCGGTGGTAAGGCCCAGTTCGGCGGTCAGCGCTTCGGTGAGATGGAGGTGTGGGCCCTCGAGGCCTACGGCGCCGCGTACGCGCTCCAGGAGCTCCTCACGATCAAGTCCGACGACATCCTCGGCCGCGTCAAGGTCTACGAGGCGATCGTCAAGGGCGAGAACATCCAGGAGCCCGGCATCCCCGAGTCGTTCAAGGTGCTCATGAAGGAGATGCAGTCGCTCTGCCTGAACGTCGAGGTCCTCTCGGCCGACGGCACGGCGGTCAACCTCCGCGACACCGACGACGACGCCTTCCGCGCCGCAGAAGAGCTCGGCATCAACATCTCCAGCCGCTTCGAGTCCTCGTCGATCGACGAGATCTGATTCCGGCCCTTTAGAAGAATTCCGACACAGGAGAACCAGTGCTCGAATCAACCACTTTCGATCAGCTTCGCATCGGCCTGGCCACTGCCGACGACATCCGTCGTTGGTCGTTCGGCGAGGTCAAGAAGCCCGAAACCATCAACTACCGCACGCTGAAGCCCGAGAAGGACGGTCTCTTCGGAGAGCAGATCTTCGGGCCGTCGCGTGACTGGGAGTGCGCGTGCGGCAAGTACAAGCGCGTGCGCTTCAAGGGCATCGTCTGCGAGCGCTGCGGCGTCGAGGTCACCAAGTCCTCGGTCCGTCGCGAGCGCATGGGCCACATCGAGCTCGCCGCGCCCGTCACCCACATCTGGTACTTCAAGGGCGTCCCGTCGCGTCTGGGCTACCTGCTCGACATGGCGCCGAAGGACCTCGAGAAGGTCATCTACTTCGCCGCGTACATGGTGATCTCCGTCGACGAGGAGGCGCGTCACCGCGACCTCGCGACGCAGGAGAACAACATCCGTCTCGAGCTGAAGACGATGGCCGACCGCCGCGACTCGCGCATCGCGACCCGCCTCCAGAAGCTGGAGGAGGAGCTCGCCGCGCTCGAGGAGGAAGGCGCCAAGGCCGACCAGAAGAAGAAGGTCAAGGACGCCGCCGAGAAGGAGATGGCCTCGATCCGCAAGAACGCGGACGACCAGATCGCCCGTCTCGAGCGCGTGTGGGAGGACTTCCGCACGCTCGAGGTCGGCGCGCTCAAGGGCGAGGACGAGATCTTCCACGAGCTGCAGGACCGCTTCGGTCAGTACTTCGAGGCCCACATGGGCGCGGAGTCGATCAAGCGCCGTCTCGAGGCGTTCGACCTGCAGGCAGAGGCCGACAGCCTCCACCTGCAGATCTCGGAGGGCAAGGGCCAGCGCAAGATCCGTGCGATCAAGCGCCTGAAGGTCGTCAACTCGTTCCTGTCGACCGGCATGTCGCCGGCCTCGATGGTTCTCGACGTCGTCCCGGTGATCCCGCCGGAGCTGCGCCCGATGGTGCAGCTCGACGGTGGCCGCTTCGCGACCTCCGACCTCAACGACCTCTACCGTCGTGTGATCAACCGCAACAACCGCCTCCGTCGCCTGATCGACCTCGGTGCCCCCGAGATCATCGTCAACAACGAGAAGCGGATGCTGCAGGAGGCCGTCGACGCGCTGTTCGACAACGGCCGCCGCGGTCGTCCCGTCACGGGCACCGGCAACCGCGCCCTCAAGTCCCTGAGCGACATGCTCAAGGGCAAGCAGGGCCGGTTCCGCCAGAACCTGCTCGGCAAGCGCGTGGACTACTCGGGTCGTTCGGTCATCATCGTCGGACCCCAGCTGAAGCTGCACCAGTGCGGTCTGCCCAAGCAGATGGCCCTCGAGCTCTTCAAGCCGTTCGTGATCAAGCGCCTGATCGACCTCGGTCACTCGCAGAACATCAAGGCGGCCAAGCGCGCCGTCGAGCGCACGCGTCCCGAGGTCTGGGACGTGCTCGAGGAGATCATCCGCGAGCGCCCCGTGCTGCTCAACCGCGCGCCCACGCTGCACCGTCTCGGCATCCAGGCCTTCGAGCCTCAGCTGGTCGAGGGCAAGGCCATCCAGCTGCACCCGCTCGTCTGCGCCGCGTTCAACGCGGACTTCGACGGCGACCAGATGGCCGTGCACCTGCCGCTGTCGGTCGAGGCTCAGGCCGAGGCCCGCATCCTGATGCTCGCGTCGAACAACATCCTGAAGCCGTCGGACGGCCGCCCGGTGACCCTGCCCTCGCAGGACATGATCATCGGTCTGCACCACCTGACGACCGTCAAGGAGGGCGCCGCCGGTGAGGGTCGTGTGTTCGGCTCCGTCGGCGAGGCGATCCTGGCGAAGGACGAGGGCACCCTCGACCTGCAGGCCAAGGTGCGCATCCGCATCCCCGGCATGACCTTCCTCGAGTCCGAGGGCGAGACCGCCGAGAGCATCGCCGCGTACGAGCGCAACGGCCTCGTCGAGACCTCGCTGGGTCAGGCGATCTTCAACGACACGCTCCCCAAGGGCTACCCGTTCGTGCGCGAGCAGGCGGACAAGGGCAAGCTGTCGCAGATCGTCAACAAGCTGGCCGAGGAGTACCCGAAGGTGGAGGTCGCGGCTTCGCTCGACCGCATCAAGGACGCCGGCTTCTACTGGGCCACCCGTTCGGGTGTCACGGTGGCGCTGAGCGACATCCTCACCCCGCCGAACAAGGCCGAGATCGTGGCCGGCTTCGAGAAGCAGGCCGCGAAGGTCCAGGCGCAGTTCGAGAAGGGTCTCACCACCGACGCCGAGCGTCGCCAGGAGCTCATCAAGATCTGGACCGAGGCGACCGACGCCGTCCAGAAGGCGATGCGCGACAACTTCCCGGAGGACAACACCATCAACCGCATGGTGTCGTCGGGTGCTCGTGGTAACTGGCTGCAGATCCGCAACATCGCGGGTATGCGAGGCCTGGTGAACAACCCCAAGGGTGAGATCATCCCCCGTCCGATCATCTCCTCGTACCGCGAGGGTCTGTCGGTGGCGGAGTACTTCATCGCGACGCACGGTGCCCGCAAGGGTCTGGCCGACACGGCCCTCCGTACGGCCGACTCGGGTTACCTCACCCGTCGTCTCGTGGACGTCTCGCAGGATGTCATCATCCGCGAGGAGGACTGCGGCACGACGAAGGGCCTCGAGCTGCCGATCGCCGCGCTGGGCTCGGACGGCACGCTGCTGCGCGACGCGAACGTCGAGAACTCGGTGTTCGCCCGCACGCTGTCCTCCGACGTCGTCAGCCCCGCGGGCGAGGTGCTCGCCGAGGCGGGCGACGACGTGGGCGACGTGCTCATCGACCGGCTCGTGGCCGGCGGCGTGGAGTCCATCAAGGTCCGCTCCGTCCTCACGTGCGAGTCGGCCGTCGGCGTCTGCGCGAAGTGCTACGGCCGTTCGCTGGCCACCGGCAAGATCGTCGACATCGGCGAGGCGGTCGGCATCATCGCCGCCCAGTCGATCGGCGAGCCCGGCACCCAGCTGACGATGCGCACCTTCCACACCGGTGGTTCGGCGTCGGCCGACGACATCACGCAGGGTCTTCCCCGCGTGCAGGAGCTGTTCGAGGCGCGCACCCCGAAGGGTGCCTCCCCGATCGCCGAGTCGGACGGCCGCATCACGATCGACGAGACCGACAAGTCGAAGAAGATCATCCTCACGCCTGACAACGGCGACGAGCCGCACGTCTACCCGGTCCTGAAGCGTGCGACGCTTCTGGTCGAGGACGGCCAGCACGTCACCGTCGGTCAGGCCCTGCAGGTCGGCACGCTCGACCCCAAGGAGGTCATGCGTGTCATGGGTGCCCGCGAGGTGCAGAAGTACCTCGTCAACGGCGTCCAGGGCGTGTACCGCTCGCAGGGTGTTCCGATCCACGACAAGCACATCGAGGTCATCGTCCGCCAGATGCTGCGCAAGGTCACCGTGGTCGACCACGGCGAGACCACGCTGCTCCCGGGTGAGCTGGTCGACTTCAAGCGCTACCAGAACATGAACCGCGAGGCCGTGGCCGAGGGCAAGCGCCCCGCGTCGGGTCGTCCGGAGCTCATGGGCATCACGAAGGCGTCGCTCGCGACGGAGTCGTGGCTGTCGGCCGCATCGTTCCAGGAGACGACGCGCGTCCTCACCCAGGCGGCGATGGAGGGCAAGAGCGACCCGCTCGTCGGCCTCAAGGAGAACGTCATCATCGGAAAGCTCATCCCCGCCGGAACCGGACTTGCGAAGTACCGCAACGTCTCGGTCGAGGCGACGGAGGAGGCCAAGAGCGAGCGGTACCCCAACCGCATCTTCGCCTCGGACGGCGCCTACTCGGACGCCGACCTGAGCTACGTCGACTTCGACAGCTTCTCCACCGACGGCGACTTCAGCGGCAACTACAACTGATCGTCTGAGTTCACACGAAGGGCCCCGGTTCGCCGGGGCCCTTCGTCGTGCGCTGCGCGCCGCGCCGCGGCATCCGACTCCGTCGTCTTACCGTGGAGAAGGAGGTGGTGGGGGCCATGGCACGCGTGGGTGGACGCAACTCGTGGATCGCCGTGCCCGTCGGGCTCGGCTGCGCCGCGATCGTCGGCGCCCTGATCTGGCTCTCGCTGCCCATGGTGCCGGTCACGGTCGCTTGGGCGGGCGACATGCTCCGCAACGCGACGGCGCCCCGCGTGGAGCCGCCGGCGGACGAGACGCCGGCTCGCCAGACGCTCGCCGGGAAGGCTCCGGAGTGCCGCGCCCTGTACTCGGACGCCCTGTGGAACGAGATGACGTGGACGGGGCGCACGCTCCTCGATCAGAACCTCGACCCGCCGCCGACGACGGTGACGTCGCTCACGGAGGTCCTCGCGCCGGATGTGCGCGTGACCTGCAGCTGGACGGCTTCCGACGGCGGCGCGGTGTCGTCGACGCTCGCAGCCGTCGACGACGAGGCCCCGGCGCTGGCCGAGGCGGCCCTGCGCGGTCAGGGCTTCTCGTGCGCGACCGGCGAGGAGGGCCTCCGCTGCACCGGGGGAGCAGGTGACGCGATCGAGGCGCACGTCTTCCGTGAGGGGTTGTGGCTCGTGAGCCTGGAGACGACGTGGCACCCCGAGGACTACGCCACCCGGCTGGAGCGCCAGGTGTTCGGCTGAGGTCAGCCGAAGACGCTCGTCACGATCGCGGACGTGTAGCCGGCGGGGGCCAGGTTCGAGAACTGGGTGTCGATGAGGATCCCGTCCCGCCAGAACAGCGTGCGGCCGTCGGTCACCGGGTAGGTCTCGTTCTCCCACGTCTTCTCGCAGCGCGTGCCGCCGTCAGGGGTGTAGCAGGTGAAGTCCTCCTCATCGGCGAGACCGTTCAGCAGGTCGAGGGCAGGCCCGCGCGACACGTAGGTGATCGTCGTGATCAGGCCGCTGGTGTCGGCGGCCGGATCGCGCCAGACGCAGATGAGGCTCCCGTCGTTCTGCAGGCCGGACGGGCCGAACGCCGGGTCGTTCAAGGGCACGTCGTCGAGCTCGGCGAGCACGGGCGCCGTGAGGATCGCGCGGCAGTCGTCGGGGATCTCGACCGGCGCGGTCGGGGTGGGACTGGCCGTGACGGTCGGGATCGGCGCGGACGTCGCCGCTCCGGACGACGAAGGGACCGGGTCGGAGCTCGCACCGGTCTCGGGCGCGCACGCCGAGAGCACGGTCACCGAGAGGAGGAGGGATGCCGCTGCGGCCGCCAGCCGCGACATTCGGTGGGACATGTGCCCCACCCTAGGTCGTCACCCGGACAGGGGATGACCACCACCTCGTGCGAATCAGAGGTGGAATCGCGTCGGCACGCCTTCCCTGCACACGGCGGACGCCGGGCTACTCTCGCTGTGCGGGATGTACCCCCGCGTGAGGAGTGCCTGCGATGAGTGACTCGAAGTCGACCTACGGAGAACCGGTCGAGGAGCCCACGCCCGAGGGTGACGTCGTCGGCCGTGCGCACGAAGGGCTGGCCGAGGCGGAGGCGGCACGCGCCGAGTCCGTCGAGCCGTCCGCGGCCGCACCGGCTGCCACGCCCTCCGACGCGACCGTCGACCCGGCGAGGGACCCCGCGCCCGCCGAACCCGACCCCTGGGAATCCGAGGACGCCGCCTCGCTGCAGTACGACCCGGCTCCCGCGCCGGCGTCCGGCACCGCCGTCTACGACTCCCCCGCAACCGCGGCATACGACTCGAGCGCCGAGACGGTCGCCGCCCCTTCGGTGGTCACGCCGAGCGAACCGGTCGCCGAGACCGTCGTCGCCTCGCCCGTCGCACCGCAGCCGATCTTCGTCCAGGCGCCCGAGGCGCCGCGCCCCCGCGGAAACCGCGCTGCTGCCGGCGCGATCGGCCTCGTCGCCGCCCTGGCGTTCGCGGTGCTCTACCTGGCCGTGTGGCTGGCCGTCGATGCCATCGCGGGCGAGCTGAACGTCGACGACGTGGCCGGGCACGTCCTGGCCGCCCTCTCTTCGTGGGTGCTGTGGGTGCCCGTCGTGGTGTTCTTCCTCTCGTTCTGGCTGCTCGGTGCGATCATCAACCGCGGCCGCTGGGGCTCGTGGGTGATCTTCGGCCTTCTCGTCGGCTTCGCCTCGTGGGGCGGCTACCTGCTCGGTCAGCTGTTCCAGGAGCAGTTCTGGAACATCACCGCGTCGCAGGGCGCCGAGCTGATGGAACAGCACCTCCTCGCACCGCTGGCGATCGCCGCGTTCATCATCGGACGCGAGCTCACGATCTGGTTCGGCGCCTGGGCCGCCTCGCGGGGCAGGCGCGTCACCGAGCTCAACGTCGAGGCGCAGCGCGAGTACGAGCGCACCCTCGAAGCGGGTCCGCAGCTCGTCCGGCAGTAGATGTCCGGCGAGCCGCAGGCGACGGGCGGACCGGTCCGCCCCGTCACCGCGCTCGTCTTCGCGACCGCGGGCTACGTCGCCCTCTTCATCTTCGGGCTCGGGATGACGAGCCTCGCCACAGCCGAGGACGTCATCGCGACGCCGGGGCTGGGGCAGGTGCCGGGCATCGTGGGGAGCGTCCTGTCGACGGCCGCCTTCGCGGGCGCCCTCTGGGTGGCCGTCCGTCGCCGGCCGGCCTCGTACGCGGGGGCGGTCTGGACGGCCCTGGCCTGCTTCGCCGGCTACGTGGGCGGAGTGTGGATCGGCGCCCTCGCGACCGGTGCCGAGCTCGCGGTTGCGTCGCCGGTCGCCGGGCGCATCGCCACGTCCTGGTTTGGCCTCGTCGTCGCCGCCGCGGGATTCGTCGCAGGGTGGGCGGGCATCGCGCTGGTCCGCACACGTGCGCAACGGCCGCGCTGGCCGTGGGAGGACGAGTTCGACGAGTAGCCGTGGTCGCGGCATCCGCTCTCTTCTCCGTTCTGATCCGCGCAATCGCGGCGCGCGCGGCGCCGCGGTACTACCGTTGACACCGTGGAGCGCTCTCTCGAGACGCAGGTCAGCCAGGCGGTGGACGCCTGGCTCGCGTGGCTGCCCCGCTGGGAGCCCGCCACCCATCGCGGCCGGGTGGCTCCTTGCCGCCGCTGCTTCGGCTCTCCGGTGCTGTCGGCGGCCGGACTCGGCGCCGATGTCCCGCACGGCGTGCAGCACGGGCTCTCCACGCGCATCAAGACGATCGTCGACCGCGCGGTGGCGGAGTACACCTCCCTCAACCTGCCCATGCTCCAGGCCGAGCTCGACCAGCAGGCCGCACGCAACCGCGCCCGCAGCTACCGCCCGGCGGAGAACCTCGAGCCGGAGTACGAGGGCCTGCCGCTCGACCCCGATCCGGTTCCGGGCGCTCCGTTCCTGTTCACGATCTCCGGGCTCGCGGAGGAGGCGGATGCCGGTATCCCGGCGCTGCCGCCCCTGAGCGACGAGGCCAAGGCGGCGCTCCGGCAGGAGGTCGGGCTCGCCGACGACTATGCCAACATGGTCGGCCGCGAGGTGTGCACGATCCTGCTGCATCACCGGCTGCGCATCCAGGCCGCGATCACCGAGTACGTCGAGCCTCAGATCGAGGCGATGCTGGACGAGCTCACCCGTTCGCTGGACGCACCGTTCGACCCGCACGATCCTTCGGCGGGCTGACACCCGCCGCGTTCGGCTGAGTCCACAGCATCAGGGCTTGCACAGGCTCATGGATACTGCTTTGTTAGCATGGCCAGGTTTGCTGTGCGATCGGCACGCCGGCTCTTTCGGCGGCAGGAAAACCGAAGGAGGAGACGTGGCCACGAGGCTCCCGTCCGCGCCTCCGATCCTGCCGGGTCTCGCGTACATCCGCCCCCTCGGCTCCGGCGGCTTCGCCGATGTCTTCCTCTACGAGCAGGACATGCCGCGCCGCAACGTCGCCGTGAAGGTCCTGCCCAGCGACGTCCGCGATCCCGACCTGCGGCGCATGTTCAACGCCGAGGCCGACGTCCTCGCGCATCTGTCGGCGCACCCGTCGATCGTGACGGTCTATCAGGCCGGGATCTCGGCCGACGGCCGGCCCTACATCGTGATGGAGTACTGCCCCGGGTCGCTGGCCCAGCGCTATCGCATCGAGCGGATGCCGGTCGAAGAGGTGCTCGCCATCGGGGTGCGCATGGCGGGTGCCCTGGAGTCCGCGCACCGGGCCGGGCTCGTCCACCGCGATGTCAAGCCGAGCAACATCCTCATCACGACATTCGGCACCCCGGTGCTGGCCGACTTCGGCATCTCGTCGTCGCTGATCCAGAAGAGCGCCGACGAGGTGCTCGCCATGTCGATCCCGTGGAGCGCGCCCGAAGTCATCGCCGAGCAGACGGCCGGCTCCATCGCCAGTGAGGTCTGGAGTCTCGGCGCCACGGTGTACTCCCTGCTCGCCGGGCACAGTCCTTTCGAGCGGCGCGAGCGCGGTCAGAACACCAAGGAGCTGCTGCGCCGCCGCATCGCCCGCGCCAGCTACACCGAGATCCCGCGCGCTGACGTACCCGAGTCGCTGCAGACCGTGCTGTCGACGTCGATGAGCCGTGATCCCGCCCGCCGGCACACCTCGGCGCGCGCGTTCGCCGATGCGCTCCGCGAGGTGCAGGCCGAGCTGGGGCTCTCGCCGACGTCGCTCGAGATCCCCGACGAGGAGTGGGCACCGGCATCCGCGGGCGTCGACTTCACCGACTCGGCGCTTCGGGGTCCCGCCCGCTCACACCTGGAGCGTGACTCGACCCGCAAGCGCCGCTCATCGACCGGCGTCTCGGGACTCGCGCGCGACGAGGACACCGAGTTCTCCTCGCCGAGTCCCTCGCGCAGGAGCGCCGTGCCCTGGATCGTCGGCGGTGTGGTCGGACTCGCTGTGGCGGGCGGCGCGGTGCTCGTCGCGATGTTCGCGACAGGAGTGCTGTGATGCGCCGGCGCACCATCGCCGGCCTGGTCGCGACGGCGTCGGCCGCCGCCGTGATCATCGGCGCGAGCGTGGTCTGGCCCGGGCTGGACGCGCAGGAGACACCCGACGTCGATACCGCGGTGTGGGCGCTCCAGACCGACGGGGGCCGGCGCTACGCGCGTGTGAACACCTCTGTCCGCGAGCTCGACACGGTGCGCGGGATCAGCAATCCCGACCGCGTCGTGCAGGGCGGTGAAGCGGCGTACATCTTCAGCGACAGCCTCAGCAAAGTCACCCGCATCGACGAGACCCAGCCCATCCATCTCGACGAAGAGGCGCTGCGCTCGTCGGCCTCCACGCCCGCCGGGACCACCGACGTGGCGACGGCGGGAGACTTCGTCGCCTATCGCACCGATGCCGGGGCGGTGTTCGCGGGTCTGCTGTCGGCAGGGGAGCCCGCCCAGCTCGATCCCTTCCCGTCGGAGGACGAGGACGCCCCGCAGTACACCGCGGAGGCGATCGCGGTCGACGACCGCGGCATCCTGTTCGCCTACTCGCGCGAGGACGGCTCCGTCCTGCGCTACGACATCGAGGCGGGCGAAGTGGAGGGTCGCGATCCGCTCGACGCGGAGGAGGTCGACGCGCCCGCGATCACCGCCGCGGGCGATGAGTGGGCGGTCGTCGATCTCGAAGGGGGCGACGTCTGGCTGCGCGGTGCGGATGCCTCGACCGAGACCCCCACGACGGGAGCCGTCGTCGTGGGCGAGCCCGACCCCGGCGGCACGAGCGTGTACGTCGCCGACGAGTCCGCACTCGTGCGCGTGCCGGTGGACGGCACCGACCTGGAGGTCGAGACCGGCGAGTCCGGAACAGTGCTCGGCGATCCGGCTCAGCCGATCGTCCATGACGGAGTCGTGTATGCCGCATGGCTCGCGCAGGGTGAAGAGGGCGGTGCCCTGTGGAGCTCGGACGGCGGGCGGATACCGCTCGACTACGGCGGCACGGAGATCCCCGATGAGCGGCGGCCGGCATTCGTCGCGAGCGATCGGGCGATCATCCTGAACGACACCAGGTCGGGCTGGGCCTGGACCGTCCCCGATGGCGGCCTCATCGCGTCGAGCCAGGACTGGTCGCTCGACGACCGCACCGAGTCCGATGCCGTGCCGAGCGATGAGCAGCTCACGGTCGTCATCGATCCGAAGCCCCCGATCGCCGAGCCCGATGCGTTCGGGGTGCGTCCGGGAAGTCTCACCGCGCTGCCCGTGCTCATGAACGATCACGATCCGAACGAGGACGTGCTCAGCATCGACCCCACATCGGTGTCGGGTCTGGATCCTGCGTTCGGGTCGGTGTCGATCACCGATGACGGTCAGCGTCTCGCAGTGCGCACTACGCCGGAAGCGCGAGGCACGGCCACGTTCTCCTACGCCGTCACGGACGGCACCGCCACCGCGGGCCTCTTCTCGGACACCACCACCGTGACGCTGACCGCGGCCGCGGCATCCGTCAACACCGCCCCGCAGTGGTGCGGAGTCGAGCGCTGCCTCGTCGAGTGGCCCCAGCCGGAGGTCGCGCGCGGCGGCACCATCACCGTGCCGGTCCTGCCTGGCTGGGTCGACCCCGAAGGCGACCCGCTCCTGCTGCTGTCGGTCGAGAACACCACTGCCGGGGGAAGCGTCGCGGCGACCCCGTCCGGCGATGTCGTCTATCAGCACAGCGACGACGGCAGCGGAGGCGAGCAGCTCGTCGAACTGGTCGTGACGATCGCCGACACCGAGGGCGCGACGACGCAGAAGGCGCTGGTCGTGCGGGTGTCGCCCGAGCCGCTGCTTCACGCGCAGTCGTTCGCCGTCGTCGACACGCTCGACACTGCGCTCACCATCGACGTCGCCCCGCACGTGACGGGCACGGCGGGCATGCTGAGGGTCGACTCGGTCCGGGTGCTCGACGATGCGGCCGCGACGGCCACCCCGATCGACGGCACGACCCAGTTCGACTTCTCGGCGAAGGAAGCCGGGACCTTCCGGGTCGACTTCACCGTCACGGACGGCGCGAGCGAGGTCACCGGCACAGCCCGCATCACCCTGCTCCCCTCCGACGCCCCCGCCGAGTTGGCGACGTCTCCCGTCGTCGCCTTCGTGCATCCTCAGCAGGACGCGACGCTCGACGTGTTCGCAGCCGTGTCGAACCCGACGCGGCGGGTCCTGCTGCTGAGCGACGTCGTCGCCGACGCGGACGCGGGCGCTTCTCTGACCGTCGACACCGTCGGCCAGAGCAATCTGCGCGTCTCGGGCACGACGGACACCGGCAGGCCCGGACGGCTCGGCACGGTGACGTACGTCGTCAGCGACGGAACGGAGGACGACGGATCGCGTGTGGTCGGCGAGGCGACCGTGTACCTGCTCCCCCTCGCGCCCGAGCTCGCGCCGATCGCCGTCGACGACACCGTCGTGGTGCGCGCGGGCGCCCAGATCGACATTCCGGTGCTCGACAACGACATCTCGCCGGCCGGCGGGCGACCCACACTCAACCCGGCTCAGGTGATCTCCTCGACCGACGACGCGCTCGCATTCGCCTCCGGCGACATGCTGCGCTACCTCGCGCCCAGCGAGCCGGGTGAGTACGCCGTCGACTACTCCGTCTTCACAACAGGTGCACCGGCCCTGGCCGACGATGCCCGGGTTCGCATCCGCGTGCTCGCGGACGAGGTGAACCGGGCACCGGTTCCCGACACCCTCGAGGGCCGAGTGCTCAGCGGGGCGTCGGCGCTGATCGAGTTCGACGGCTTCGGCATGGATCCCGACGGCGACGTCGTCACACTCGACCGGATCGTCGAGCAGCCCGAGCGCGGCGCGGCGACCATCTCGGCGGACGGGTCGTCGATCCTGTACTCGAGCGTGCCCGGCGACAGCGGGCAGGTCTCCTTCCGGTACCGCGTCGTCGACGCGTTCGGCGACACCGGGGAAGCCTCGGTGCGCATCGGCGTGCTCGATGCCGAGTCCAATCCCAGCCCGGTGACCTTCACCGACTACGTCCAAGTGCAGGCGGGTGAGGGGAACACCATCAGGGTCAGTCCCCTCGCGAACGATGTGGATCCGACGCTGGGGACGCTCTCGATCACCGACGTCCGCCCCGACCTTCCGGCGACGCTCCTGGACGGCACCGACAACCCCGAGTTCGACCGGCTCGACGAGCGGATCCTCCGCACCGATGGCACGACGGTCGAGATCGAGGCAGGCGTCGAACCGACGACGATGTCCTTCCTCTACGACGTCGAGTCCAGTTCCGGCAACACCGGGCGCGGTCTGGTCGTTGTCAGGGTCGTGCGCGAGAACGTGCCCGACTACCCGGTCGTGGCCGATACGATCCTCACCGCCGAGACGCGCGAGGACTTCCCCGACGGCGTCGACGTCCTCGCCGACAAGGCGGCGTGGTCGGGCGGCGACGTCTCCGACCTCGAGGTGTCGCTGTGGGGCGACCCGGACGGCGTGGATGTGGACGGCTGGGACATCAGTGGCGAGCTGCCCGCGAAGACGCGGCTGATCCCATTCGCCGTGACGGGCGAGGGATCGAACGGCCCCGTGACCACGTACGCGTTCCTCCGCGTTCCGGGTGACGACGACCTCGCCCTCTCGATCCGCTCCGGAGCGCCGGTGCCGGAGGTGACCGAACTCGAGTCGGTGACCTTCGACATGGCGGATCTGGTGGCCAAGCCCCGGGGCAGCCGACTCGAGGTCGGTTCGGACATGCGCGTGTCGGGCGCCCGGACCGAGGCTGCCTGCGTCGCCGAATCGGGCTCCGCGGTGCGGTACGACTCCGGCCCCGGCGCGCCCTGGGCGGACTCCTGCCAGGTTCCCGTGAGGCTCGAGGGCCAGGACGACTGGACCTATCTCTCGGTGCCCATCATCGTGAACGCCCTCGATCCGCAGCCGGTGCTGAGGGCGGGGTCGATGACGGTCGGACCCGGGGAGACGGCGACATTCGACCTGCGTGACATGACAACCTGGCAGCTGCGCCAGGGCTGGGACGCGATCCGCTACGCCCTGGAGTACTCCGGATCGACATTCGACGTGTCGCTCGAGGGATCCACCGTGACGGTGACCGGAAGCGACGCCGCGGTGCCCGGTTCGGAGGAAGCGGCGATGGTATCGGTGACCAGCCACAGCCTGGTGCCGCCGGTCCGCCTCATCCTGCGGGTGGGGTCGGCGCCGTCCACCCTGCCGCAGGGCGGCTCGGCGACGCAGCAGTGCTCCCAGTCGACGGGCTCGTCGTGCACCATCGCCGTGATCGGCGTGGGTGGCGAGGTCAATCCGCTGCCGCGCACTCCCCTCGAAGTCGTCGACGTGCGCCCGACCGGCGCCTGCGTCGGTGTGACGTTCCAGGTCGCGTCCGCCTCGGCCGTCGTCGCGTCCTGGACAGGGGACGCCCCCGGCGCCACCTGCTCCGCCACCTTCTCCGTGCGCGACGCACAGAACCGCACGACGAGCGGTGAGCGCGACGGACGACTGCTGCTCGATCTTCTCGGCTTTCCCAAGGCTCCCGCGAGCGTCGCCCAGACCGCGTACGCGGATCGGACCGTGACGCTGCGCGTCGACCCCGGCGAAGCGCGGCTGGCGTACCCGGCACTCACGGGCTTCGTCATCCGCTCGAACGGCCAGAACGTCAGCGAGTGCTCGGCGGACGGCGTGTGCGACGCCATCACCGCCCCCAACGGCGAAGAGCGCACGTATGAGGCGTTCGCGGTCAACGGCGTGGGGGAGTCGCGCGCCGGCGTGAGCACCGTGGCATGGGCATATGACACTCCGGCGGCCCCGGCGCGTGTCACGTGGGCGCCCGTCGCGACCGCGAGCGGCGAGGGCGGGATCATCTCCCTTCTCATCGAGGGCGTGGACGCCGCGGAGACGGGAACGTTCGAGATCGTGAGCGCCGCCGGTGAGACGCAGCGCGTTGCCGTCGGCCGCACAGAGGTGACCGTGCGGGTGCCCAGCTTCCGCGTGGGCTCCAACGCGGCCAACCCGGTCACGATCACGCCGCTGTCCCGCTTCGCTCTGCCGCCCGGCCTCGGCGGACAGCCTGCCGGCACGACGACCACGATCACGGCGAACGGCGTGGGTGCGCCGCTCAACGTGACCCTCTCCCTGGTCTCCCGGTCGACGGGCGACGGGCTCTCCACGATCGACGCCGTGGCGACCGCCCAGCCGAACGGCACCGGATCGCAGCTGCGCTACGGGATCGTGCCCTACGACCAGCGGAATTCCTGCGCCCCGGTCGCGGGTGGGGATCGCGCGTCGTTCCCCGGCATGGAGGATGGCCGCGACTACCGCTTCTTCGTGTGCGTGGAGTCCTGGTACGACGGATCCTCGTTCGGGTCCGCGTCCGCCGAGGCGACCGTGCGGGCGCAGCAGTCCGGCGTCGCGCCCCAGGGCTACACCTTCACGGTGGCTCCCGACCCGGTGATCGAGGGCCAGGCGGCCCGCTGGCGGATCGTCGACGGTCCCGCACCGGGTCAGGCCCCGCCGCGCTTCAACGTCGTGCAGTTCGAGGGCTGGGGCCCCGGCACCTCGGTGTATGACCGCGACCCCGGCATCCGCGTCTACTTCCGCCACCGGATCTGGGGCACCGAGTCCGACCGCGGTCCCGTGGTGCCCGCCGCGGGAAGCGCCCCGTACCAGGTGCAGGCGCGATGGGAAGTCGGGTCGTGCGTCGCCGGTTCCCTCCTGCCCGTCACGAGCTCGTCGAGCAACGGGGAGGCCGGCATCGCGTGGTCGGACGCCGGCGCGGTCTTCTACGACGCCGCAGGCACCGCGCTGCCCTACACGGCGGGAACCTGGACGGTGCCCGCCGGCGCGACGAGAGTGGAGGGTCTGCAGGTGACGGTCACGTGGAACGCCGCCTGGAACCTCGCACCTGCGACCCAGACCCTCGGGGCGGTCTGCGACCCCGGCACGCCCCCGGAACCCGCGCCGTGACCCTTAGACCCCAGCAAGATGAACGAGGACAGCACATGACGATCACGCAGGAGCAGGCGACCTGGTTCGCCCAGACGTTCGGGCAGCTCGCCGACAACGTGGAGCGAGCCGTTCTCGGCAAGCGCCACATGGTCGAGCTCGTCCTGGTCGCCATGCTCAGCGAAGGCCATGTGCTGCTCGAGGACGTCCCGGGCACCGGCAAGACGTCGCTCGCGCGCGCGATGGCGCAGTCCGTGCAGGGGACGAACACGCGCATCCAGTTCACGCCCGATCTCCTCCCCGGAGACATCACCGGCATCAGCGTGTACGACCAGAAGGAGGGCGTGTTCGAGTTCCACGCCGGTCCGATCTTCGCCAACATCGTGCTGGCCGACGAGATCAACCGCGCGAGCCCCAAGACGCAGTCCGCGCTGCTCGAGGTGATGGAGGAGGGCCGCGTCACGATCGACGGGGTCTCGCGCCAGGTCGGTGTGCCCTTCCTCGTGCTGGCCACGCAGAACCCCGTGGAGCAGGCCGGAACCTACCGCCTCCCCGAAGCGCAGCTCGACCGCTTCATGATGCGCACCTCGCTCGGCTACCCCGACCACGCCGCGACCGTGCGCATCCTCGACGGCGCGGCGGTCGCGACCGCCGACCTCGCCCCGATCATCACGCCGCAGGCGCTCGTCGGAATGGCCGACCTCGCCGCCCAGGTCTACGTCGACGCGCTCGTGCTCGACTACATCGCCCGTCTCGTCGACAGCACCCGCTCGGCCGACGAGGTGCGGCTGGGCGTCAGCATCCGCGGTGCACTCGCGCTCGCACGCGCGAGCCGCACCCGCGCGGTCTCCCAGGGTCGCACCTTTGCGACGCCGGACGATGTGAAGGCGCTCGCCGTGCCCGTGCTCTCGCACCGCCTCATCCTCCACCCCGAGGCCGAGTTCGACGGCGTCACGCAGGAGGCCGTGATCGGCCAGGTGCTGCTCGACGTCGCCCCGCCCAGTCGCCGCGAGGCTGTATGAGCCTCACCGAGTCCCGCCTCACCCGCACCTCCGTCAACACGGGGTCCACGGGCCGCACCACCGTCACCGCCACCTCGGTGGCGTCGGGCGGTCGTTCGCGCGCCTTGGTGCGGGGAGTCGTGTGGGCCGCCGGTGCCTGGGCCGCGCTTCGGCGCGCAACCGCGGCAGCGGCTGGCTGGACCGCTCGCACGGTCCGGCCCGCAGGGGTGCTGGTCGTGCTCGCGGCGACGGTGGGACTCGGGCTGGGCTACGTCTTCGGCTGGGTCGAGTGGATGGTAGCCGGCGCCGCCGCACTCGTGCTGGTCGTGGCATCCATCCCCTTCCTCTTCGGCGCCCGGTCGTACGACGTCGGTCTGTCGCTCACCCACGAGCGGGTCGTGGCCGGCGACGGCGTCACCGGTGAGATCGTGGTCCGCAACGACGGCCACCGCATTGCGCTTCCGGGCCGCCTCGACATCCCGGTCGGCGCGGGTCTCGTCGAGTTCGGGGTGCCGTTTCTGCGCCCCGGGCACAGCGTCTCGCAGCCTCTCGAGATCCCCGGGCTCCGCCGGGGCATCGTCACGGTCGGACCCGTCACGACCGTGCGCAGCGACCCCATCGGCCTCCTGCGACGCGAGCACGCGTTCGAGGACGTCCACGACGTCTACGTGCATCCCCGCACGACGTCGATCCCCTCGACGAGCGCGGGCCTCATCCGCGATCTGGAGGGGAGTCCCACGCGCCGCCTCGTCGACTCGGACATGTCGTTCCACGCGATTCGGGAGTACACGTCGGGAGACTCGCGCCGGCAGATCCACTGGAAGTCGACGGCCAAGACCGGGCGGCTGATGGTGCGTCAGTACGAGGAGTCGCGGCGCTCGCGGATGGCGGTCGTGCTGGGCGTCGCCGAGTACGAGTACGCCGACGCCGACGAGTTCGAACTGGCCGTCTCCTGCGCCGCGTCGCTGGGGCTGCGCGCGGTCCGCGACGCGCGGGATGTCGAGGTCGTCACGGGGTCGGAGATCCCGCGTGTGGTGCGCGGTCGCCTGCGCGCGATCCGGCACATCCCCGCGGCATCCCCCCGCACCATGCTGGACGGCTTCAGCAGCGTGGAGCTGCTCGAGAGCACCATGCTCGTCGCGGACGTCTGCCGTCTGACGGCGGAGTCCGGCGACCGGCTGTCGATCGCCTTCGTCGTCGTCGGATCCCGCGTCACGCTCACGCGCCTGCAGCAGGCGGCGCTCGCCTTCCCCGTGGACACCACCGTCGTCGCCGTCATCTGCGACGAGCGGGCGCACCCGCGGATGCAGCCACTGTCGGCGCTCACGGTCCTCACTGTCGGCACCCTCGACGATCTGTCGGGCCTCCTCCTGCGGGGGGCGACGGCATGAGCGGGCGGAGGGATGCCTCGACCGGCGCCGACCGCACGCCCCGGGTCGTTCCGCGCATCGTCGTCGGGAGCCTGTTCGCCCTCATAGTCGTCCTGGTGGCGGCGGCAGCCGCCTGGCCGATCTACCGCTCGTGGTCGTTCGGGCCCCTCGTGACGGTCGCCGTTTCGATCGCGTCCGCGCTTGCGGCCGTCGCGACGCGCCGTCGGTGGAGCGGCTGGATCGTGGCCGGTGGGCTGCTCGTCGCGTTCTTCGTCATCGGCGTGCCGCTCGCCGTGCCCTCGCGCCTCGGCGGACCGGCCGACCTGCTGCGCGGCTTCGGCGAGCTGGCCTCGGGCGCGGTGCTCGGCTGGAAGGACCTCATCACGGTGGAGCTGCCGGTCGGCTCCTACCGCAATCTCCTCGTCCCCGCCCTCATCGTGTTCCTCGTCGGAACGTGCGTGCTGCTCCTGCTCGCCTGGCGCGCCGACCGCATCGCCTACGCGGCCGTCCCCGTCGCACTGGCGATGGTGTCGTTCGGGCTCTTCTTCGGCAGGACGACGGTGAGCGCGCCGATCACGCTCGGGCCGCTGTCCCTCTACGCCCCTGTCGAGACGGCGCTCGGTGCGCTCAGCCTGCTGTCGTGTCTGCTGTGGCTCGCGTGGCGCACCCACGACGAGCGCCTGCGCGCGCTGCAGCGGGCGGCCGCGTCCAGCGGGGTGCGCGTCTCGCGGCGGCCGTCGCGGGCGGACCGGCGGCGGACGGCGCTCGGCGCGGGAATGGTGGCGGCAGCCCTCGTCCTGGCGGTCGGCGTGGTCCCCTTCGCCGCGCGCGGCGCGGAGCGCGACGTGCTGCGGTCGGCCGTTGGACCGGAGATCGATCTCTCGGCCGCGGTCAGCCCGCTCGCCGAGTACCGCGCGCTGTTCACGGAGGAGCGGGCGCAGGACGTCCTCTTCACGGTCACGTCCGACTCGTCCCTGCCGGAGCGCGTGCGGCTCGCCACTCTCGACGCGTACGACGGCGAAGTGTTCCGCAGCGGTGGCGAAGGGTCGGTCGACGCGGGCCGTTTCGTGCGCGTGCCCTCATCGCTCGACGCCGGCGACGGCACGCCGATCGAGGCGACCATCGAGATCGAAGCACTCGACGGCATCTGGATGCCGACGGTCGGGCGCCTGTCGGGCGTCGAATTCGAGGGCGGTCGTGCCGCGGCCCTCGCGGATCGGTTCTACTACAACGCCGCCGCTTCGGCCGGGGTGCAGACAGCCGGCGGAGGACTCGCACCCGGCGACCGGTACGTCGCCTCGGGCGTCGAACCGGAGACGCCCGTTCTCAGCGAGATCGAGGCGCCGGGCGGCGCAGGCAGCGGTATCGCGGCGCCGGACAGTCTGAGGGCCTGGGTTGAAGCGCACCTCTCAGGCAGCGGAGGGGCGGCGCTTGCCGAGCTCGTCGGGCTGCTGCGCGAGCGCGGCTACCTCAGCCACGGACTCGACGACGGCGGTGACGAGGGGCCTGCCTGGGCGGACGCGCTGGCGGACTACCGCTTCCAGCCCAGCGCATCAGGGCATTCGCTCGCACGCGTCGACGCGATGTTCGGTCGGCTGCTGGAGCGGGAGGACGATCCGCGCGCGAAGGCATCCGGCAACTACGTCGCGGCGGTGGGCGACGACGAGCAGTTCGCCGTCGCGGTCGCCTTGATCGCGCGCGAGCTCGGATTCCCGTCGAGGGTGGTGCTCGGCGCGCGCCTCGGTGAGACGCAGCCCGGTCTCACCTCGTGCGACGAGGGCGTGTGCCAGGCGCAGGACCTCTCGGCGTGGACCGAGGTGCAGTCCGCCGACGGGGACTGGGTCTCCGTCGACGTGACACCGCAATGGGACGAGTCGCCCAGCCTCGACGTCACCGAGCAGCGCGACCCGGAGATCGTCACCGAGGTGCGCCCCGACACGGTCGAAGAGGTGCTCCCGCCCGATCCGCTCCAGGAGGACTCCGCCACGAGCGACCCCGCGGTCGAGGAGACGGGTCTCGACCTCGCCTGGCTGTGGCCGATCCTGCGCACCACCGGTGTCGCCCTGCTGATCCTCGGGCTCGCGCTCGGGCCCTTCCTCGTGGTCATCGGGGCCAAGGCCGCCCGGCGTCGCGGCCGTCGGCGGGCGCTTTCGCCGGCGACGCGCATCGCCGGAGGGTGGGAGGAGTACGTGGATGCCGCGATCGACGCCGGTCGCGAAGCGCCGCGCACGCACACCCGCCGCGAGCTCGCACTCGGCTTCGGCTCGGGCGCCGGGCTCCGACTCGCTGACACCGCCGACCGCGCCGTATTCTCGTCCGGAGACGCGACGGAGACCGACGCCGCGGAGTACTGGCGGTGGGTCGACGACGAGCGTCGCCTCCTCGCAACGGAGCGAGGGTTCTGGAGAAGGCTTGCCGTGACCGTATCGTTGAGATCGTTCGTCCGACACCTGGCACCTCCCACGGGTGCCCGCACGCGTTTCGCCGAGAGGGGGAGGCGCCGGGCAGTCCAGCCCGTGCGACCGATGCCATGAATGCCGATGCATCCGCCACCGTCGCCGGGATCCTGATCTCGCTGCTCGCGGTCGCCGCCGTCTACGTCTGGACGGCGCTCGCGCTCTCCGCCGTGTTCCGCAAGTCGGGCGAGGAGTCGTGGAAGGCGTGGGTTCCGGTCCTCAACGTCATCGTGCTGCTGCAGCTCGGGGGTCTGTCGCCCTGGCTCGTACTGCTGGCGCTCGTTCCCGTGCTCGGCGGGGTCGCGCTGTGGGTGTTCATCGTGATCGCCTGCTATCGGGTCAACGTCGCCTTCGGATTCGGCGTCGGCATGACCGTGCTCGCCGCGCTGCTGTTCCCGGTGTGGGCGACGGTGCTCGGCTTCGGCTCCGCCCGCTGGGTGGGTGCCGACCACGCCGCGGGCGTGCGCCGCTCCACCGCCGAGTCCGAAGCCCGTGTCCCGGGCTTCACGCCCGCCGACGCCGGACCGCCCCCGCCGCTGCCCGGCACCGGGAGCGCGGCCGCGCCCCACGCCTGGGCTCCCGCGCCGACGGCTGCGATGCCCCCGGCGCCCCCCGTGCCGCCGGCTCCTGCTTCCGGCGCGCCTCGTGCCGCCGGTGCCCCGGCCGCTCTGGCCGCTGCCGACGAGCCGATCTCCTTCGTGCCGGTGACCGGTGCGTCGCGGCCCGTGCCCCCCGCGGCGTTCGACTACACCGAGCCCTCGCACCCGAACATCCCCCCGCGGCCGGCCGATCCGTCCCCGGTGCTCGGCGAGGAGTCCGCACCCGCGCCCGCCACGTCGGCACGCGCCAATCAGAACTGGGGCGGCTTCGATCTCGGCGCCGTCGTCGAGCTGACCGGTGAGGTCACTGCAGCCGTCAGCGGCGCACCGCATCCGATCGCCGCCGTCCCCGGGGTCGCCGCCGACCAGCCGGACGAGGACTCCGATCCCCGGCCCGCCGTCACCCGCGTGCCCGCCGCACGTCCTGCGCCGACCGTCGAGCCCTGGGCTCCGGCGCGCTCGCCGCTTCCTGAGGGCGACGCCTTCCCGGAGGCGTCCGGCGAGGTGTCGGCGGTCGCCGGAGCACCGGATGCCGGAACCCCGCGCTCCGCGCGGACCTCGGTCTCCGCGCAGCACGTCCTGCCCGAGATCCCCGACGACGTCGACGAGACGGTGATCGCGAACCGCCGCAAGGGGAAGTGGTCCCTCCAGTTGCCGACCGGCAGTTCGGTCGACCTCGATGCGGATGTCGTGCTCGTCGGACGCCGGCCGGCGCGGAGCACCGCGTTCCCCGACGCGCAGCTCGTCGTGGTCGACGACGGCACCGTCTCCAAGACGCACCTGCGCCTCGAGCGCAACGGCGACGAGTGGTCGGTGACCGACCTGCACTCCACCAACGGCACGATCCTCATCGCCTCCGACGGCGCCGAACGCGAGATCCCGCCCGGTGCCGCGCATCGCGCCCCCGCTCGGCTGCTCCTGGGCGATGCCGAGCTGCGGCTGCTGGCGGACGATACGAGCCGATGACGCCGGTCGACCCCGTGAACGCGTCCGATCCGGGCGCGGACGCCACAGCGCCTCCCGACGAGGCTGTCGACGACGCCACCGTGGTCTCGGTGCGGCGGCGCGGAGCGCCCGACCCGGTGGACCGTGACACGGCGGTGTCGTCCCGCCGGCGCCGGGAGCCCGGTGCCGTCGATGATGCGACGGTGCTATCGGCCCGCCGTCGCGGTGCGCCGGATCCCGTCGACGACGAGACGGTGGTGTCTGTGCGACGCCGCAGCGCGCCTGACGTGGCAGATGCGGCAGACGCGGCAGACGACACCGTGCTGTCGCGCCGGGCGGTGTCCGCCGCCGAAACCGCCCGGGAGGTGGAGGCCACGCTGCTGCGGCCGCCGCCCCCACGGTCCGACGACGCCGATCGCCGCCCGGCCGCGGCGACCCGCGCAGAGGGCGGCCGCGATGCGCGCATCCCCGACGCGCAGGTTCTCCGCACGCCTGTCCCCCCGCGTCCGGTGCCGCCGGTGAGCGCGGTGCGCGCCCCGTCGCCCGCACGCCCGCCGAGCCCTGATCGACCGGCGCCGGCCGGTGACCATGAGAGTCTGGAGCGTGCAGCACGGACCCGCGACCGCCGGCGGACGCTGATCGTGGTGCTCGCCGCCGCGGCGGTGGCCCTCGGATCGGCGGGTGCGCTCGTGTTCCTGCTGATGTGACGGCGACCGGTGACCTGAGGATGACGATGACCGACCCTGCCGCTTCCGCCCGCCTCGTGCGGGAGGAGCCCTTCGACGAGAGCCCCGTGACGCCCGAGGCGGCGGCGCGGCTCGGGATCGTGCCCGCCGGGCTCGGATTCCGCTCGCTCGCGTTCGCGATCGATGTCGCCGTCTGGCTGGTGCTGGCCGCGCCGCTGATCGCCGGAGTGATCATGTTCGTCCTGGGCGACACCTCGCTGCTGCCCGTGATCCTCATCGCGGCCGGCTGGGCGCTGACCGCGATCTTCGTCCTGATCCAGCTGATCCTCCACGGGCGTCGCGGCGTCACGACCGGCAAGGCCGCACTTCGCCTGCGCTCGATCTCCGCGGCCGACCTCGGGCGTCCCGGGTTCTGGCGGGTGGTCCTGCGCGCCGTCGTCCTGGCGGTGAGCACGGTCGTCCTGGTGGTCGTCGGCCCGGCGGTGCTGTTCGCCTCGAGCCTCGCCGATCCGCAGCGGCGCGGGCGCAGCATCCTGGACCGCATCGGCCGATGCTGGGTCATCGACGCGCGTGCGGGGCTCGACCCGTTCGACGCCAAGGCGCTCCGCCACGCGCGGCGCGCGCTGCGCGATCGCCCCGACGACACCGAGGAGCTGCCCTCCATGGCGAGCGGCGCGCCGGCGGAGTCGGCCCTGCGCATCCCCGACGCGCGTTCGCGCGCCGGGGTGGTCGGACCCGGAGGCACCGGGGCGCAGTGGGCGCTCGCGCGCTCGGGCGACGAAGGCGTCATCGACGGAGTGCCGGGAGTGGATGCCACGCCGCCGGTCCCCGTCGCGCAGAGCTTCGCGCCCGCGGCCGAGAGCTTCGCGGCGCCGGCTGCGACCGCTGCCTCCTTCCCGGCACCCGCGGCCGCCGCCCCCACCCCTGCACCCGTCGCGCCGACTCCGGCCCCCGCTCCGGCCCCCGCGCCCGCCGAGGTCGTTCAGGTCGTCGGTGCCGCCCCGGCCGCCGGGCTGCGTCGTGCGCAGGCCATGGTCCGCTTCGACGACGGCTCCGTCGTGCGCGTGCCCGTGCTCGGCCTCATCGGCCGCGACCCCGAGCCCGCCGCGGGCGAGACCGCCGACGCCGTCGTGCGGCTGGACGATCCGCAGCGGCTCATGTCGAAGACACACGCCGCCTTCGGGCAGGATGCCGAGGGCGTGTGGGTCGGCGACCGCGGTTCGCGCAACGGCACGCAGCTCCTCTCGCCCGGCGGCGATGTCGTCGACGTGCCGGCGGGGGAGCGGATGCGGGTGCCCGTGGGCTGGACCGTGCAGATCGGCGGCAGGACGTTCGAGCTCGTTCCGAGAGGTGCTGATTCGTGAAGCTGAAGCTGGGTCTGCGTCGAGGCGTCGGATCCACCGTCGACGTGCTCGTGACCGCTGATTCGACGGCGACCGTGCAGGACGTCGCGCGTGCCCTCGCGGAGGGTGACGCGCTGGCCGCCCCGGGCGGGGTGAACGCGAGCGACGTGCCCACGCTGCTCGTCGCCTCGCCGGCGGGTCGACCCGTGCACCTCGACCCGTCGGCGTCCATCGCGGATGCGCCGATCGGCTCGGGATTCGACGCCTCCATCGTGCCTGCCGTGCACGGCGCCGGAGCGGATGGCGCGGTGACCGCGGCGGTCATGCGCATCCACAGCGGGCCCGACGCCGGCCGCACGATCGCGCTGCCGGCGGGGACGACGGTGATCGGCCGGGTCTCTCCCGCCCAGGTGCTGCTGGATGACCCCCTGGTCTCGAAGCGTCACGCCCGCGTCGAGGTCGACCAGTCCATCGAGCTCGTCGACCTCAACTCCGCGAACGGCCTCATCGTCGACGGCGGGCTCGTGCAGCGCGTCCGCGTGATTCCCGGGCAGAAGATCACGATCGGCGCGACGGAGGTCTCGTTCTCCCTCGTCCCGCGCGTGGAGACCGACGCGTCCCTCGTGCTCGAGCGCGGCGGCGCGCTGATGTTCAACCGCTCGCCGCGCGTGGAGGACCGCTACGCGGGGCAGGAGTTCCGGCATCCGATCATCCCGAACGAGGCCGACCCGCGGATCTTCCCGTGGCCCATGATCATGGCCCCGGTGCTGCTGGGCCTCGCGATGTTCGCCGTCACGCAGCGCCCCACGTCGCTGCTCATCGTCGCGATGGCGCCCCTCATGATGCTGGGCAACTTCATCGGCCAGCGCACCCAGCAGGGCAAGAAGCTCCAGCTGGAGATCGAGACGTTCGAGACCCAGCTCGACGAGCTCGAGGAGCAGCTCGAGATGGAGGAGATCGTCGAGCGCGAGCGGCGGCGCGCCGAGGCCCCGGCGACGGCGACCGTGTACGAGAACGCGATGGCGCTCGGGCCGATGCTGTGGACCCGGCGGCCGGAGCACTGGAACTTCCTGGGGCTGCGCCTCGGGGTCGGTGCGGGGCACAGCCGCAACACGGTGCAGGAGGCGAACGACCAACGCGGCATCGCGCAGTACTCGCAGCAGGTGCGGAAGCTCCGGGACCGGTTCGCGCACATCGACGACGTGCCCGTGATCGAGCTGCTGCCGTCCGCCGGCGCGATCGGCATCGCGGGCCCCCGCGAGCTCGCCGCCGATGTGGTGCGTGGACTCGGCGTGCAGCTGTTCGGCCTGCACGCCCCCAACGAGGTCGTCACCGCCGCCATCGTCGACCCCGGCTGGACCGGCGACATGGAGTGGATGAAGTGGCTGCCGCACACCACCAGTCCGCGCTCGCCGTTCGCGGAGATGGCCCTCGCCGACAGCCAGTCGGCCGGCACGGCCCTGCTCAACGGACTCGAGGAGGCCATCCTCGAGCGCCTGTCGGGATCGGCCACGCACCGCGGCCCGCTGGCCGCGAGCGAGGTCTCGATGGCGCTGGGCAAGCACGTCGGCGAGCAGCGGGGCGGCGGCGGCTCGGCCGCCGGAGACGTATCGCTCGTCCTCTTCGTCACGCACGACGCGCCGGTTGATCGGCCGCGACTCACCCAGGTCATCGAGCGAGGGCCGGATGCCGGTGTCTACACCGTCTTCGTCGCGCCGACCGTCGAGTCGCTCCCGGCATCGTGCCGCACGTACATCGACGTCAGCAACGGGCTCGACGAGGCGACCGTCGGGTGGGTGCGCGCGGGCGACCGGGCCCAGAGCGTCGCGATCGAGGGCGTCTCGCGCGAATACGCCGAGATTTTCGCCAAGCGGCTCGCGCCCGTCGTCGACTCGAGCTCGGTCGCGGCCGACTCGTCCGACCTTCCGGCCAGCGTCTCGCTCCTGCGCCTCATCGGCACCGACATGGCGGCCGAGCCGCAGGCGGCCGTCGAGCGCTGGCGGCAGAACAACTCGATCATCGACCGCACGCGCGGCCCCCGGCCGCGACTGCGGCGCGCCGGGACGCTCAAGGCGTACGTCGGCCAGGGGAGTCCCGATGCGATGTCGCTCGACCTTCGCACGCAGGGCCCGCACGCGCTCGTCGGCGGGACCACCGGGTCGGGCAAGTCCGAGTTCCTCCAGGCGTGGGTGCTCGGCATGGCGGCGGAGTACAGCCCCGATCGCGTGACCTTCCTGTTCGTCGACTACAAGGGCGGGTCGGCGTTCGCCGACTGCGTCGAGCTGCCGCACACGGTCGGCCTCGTGACCGACCTGAGCCCGCATCTCGTCCGTCGCGCCCTCACCAGCCTGCGCGCCGAGCTCCACCATCGGGAGCACCTGTTCAACCGGAAGAAGGCCAAGGACCTCCTCGAGCTCGAGAAGCGCCAGGATCCCGAGACCCCGCCGGCACTGGTGCTCGTCATCGACGAGTTCGCGGCCCTCGCCACGGAGGTGCCCGAGTTCGTCGACGGCGTCGTCGACATCGCCCAGCGCGGCCGATCGCTGGGCATCCATCTGATCATGGCGACGCAGCGCCCGGCGGGCGTCATCAAGGACAACCTCCGCGCCAACACGAACCTCCGCGTCGCGCTGCGGATGGCGGATGCCGCGGACTCCAACGACGTCGTCGGCGACGCGGTGGCGTCGACGTTCGACCCGTCGATCCCGGGTCGCGGCATCGCCAAGACCGGTCCCGGCCGCCTCGTGCCGTTCCAGTCCGGCTACGCCGGCGGGTGGACGGCGGAAGAGCCCGACCGCGCCCAGGTGCGCGTGGCCGAGCTGCGCTTCGGCTCGGTCACGCTGTGGGAGGCGGACGGCGACAGCGAGTCCGACACGCACGACGAGGACCTCGGGCCGAACGACCAGAAGCGGCTGGTGGCGAACCTCGTGGCCGCCGCCGGCGAGGCGCGGATCCCCGCCCCCCGGCGACCCTGGCTCGACGATCTCGCGGGCACGATCGACCTGCGCGACCTGCCCCTCGAGGGCGACCAGCGCATCCCGATCGGGCTTGCCGACATCCCGCAGCGGCAGCTTCAGGAGGCGGTGTACTTCCAGCCCGACACCGACGGCCATATGCTCGTCTACGGCACGAGCGGCGCGGGTAAGAGCGCAGCTCTCCGCACGATCGGCATCGCCGCGGGCGCACGGCCCGACCTCGGGCGGGTCGCCGTGTACGGAATCGATTTCGGAACCGGTGCCCTCCGCTCGATGGAGATCATGCCGCACGTCGGGTCGGTCGTCTCGGGCGACGACGTCGAGCGCGTGCAGCGGCTGCTGCGCACTCTGCGCGGAGTCCTCGACGACCGCGCGAAGCGGTACTCCGACGTGAACGCCGCCACCCTCACCGAGTACCGGCAGATCACCGGCGACACGGCCGAGCCGCGCATCATCCTGCTGCTCGACGGGTTCGGCGTCTTCAAGCAGGACTGGGAGACGTCGTCGACGCGCTCTGCCTTCTACGGCATCTTCATGCGTCTCCTGGGCGAAGGCCGGCCGCTCGGTGTGCACGTCGTCGCAACGGCGGACCGCTACGGAGCGGTGCCCACGGCGGTCAGCGCCAACGTCACCAAGCGCATCGTGCTGCGGATGTCGGACGAGGGCGCCTACTCGATCCTCGGCGTCGCCAAGGACGTCCTCAATGAGCGCAGCGTCCCGGGCCGGGCGATCGTCGACGGCCTCGAGACCCAGGTCGCGGTCATCGGGGGCACCACCAACGTCGCCGAGCAGAATGCCGCGGCCGAGGCATTCGCCGCCGCGCTGCGCGCCTCCGGTGCCGTCGAGGCCAAGAACATCGGGTCGCTGCCGGTCGAGCTCGACGCCGCCGAGCTGCCGGCGCGCGTGGGGGAGTTCCCCGCACTCGGCATCGGCGACGACACGCTCGGGCCCAAGGGCTTCGAGCCGGTCGGCACGTTCGTCGTCGCGGGACCGCCGCAGAGCGGCAAGACCACCGCGCTGCGCGGCATCGTGGCGTCGCTCGAACGATTCGACCCCGACGTCGAGCTGTTCCACGTCGGCGGGCGCCGTGCCGCGCTGCGCGACTACCGTCCGTGGAAGCAGGCGGTGTCGGCCATCGAGGACGTCCGGGCGTTCGCGAAGGAGCTCAAGGACGTGGTGGCGGACGAGTCGACCACGCGGCGCATCGCCATCGTGGTGGAGAACATCACCGAGTACGGCGACACCGACGCCGAGCGCCCGCTCAAGGAGCTCTTCCAGGCGATCAACCGCAGCGATCACTTCCTCGTCGCAGACGGCGACGTGGCGCAGCTGAGCAGCGGCTACGGCCTGATCGGCGAGCTGAAGGGCGGCCGCCACGGCATCGCGCTGCGGCCGGAGACCTACGACGGCGACTCGCTGTTCAAGGTGCCCTTCCCGAAGGTGCAGCGTCACGAGTTCCCCGCCGGGCGCGGGCTCTTCGTCGAGAACGGGCAGGTCGTCACCGTGCAGCTGCCGCTGGTCGCGGAGTAGACGAGGCGAAAGCCCCCCATGGGGAATCCTCCCCATGGGAGGCTTTCGCCCGCTCGGTTAGCCTGGCGGGGGGCCAGAGCGGTCCGAGGTTTCGAAGGGAATGACGATGGCGGATTTCAAGGCTTCTTACGGTGAGATGGAAGCGATGTCGGGCAAGCTCGACAGCGGTCGCGAGGAGATCGGCGACATTCTGCGTCGCCTGAAGAGCGATGTGGACCGTCTGCTCGGCGACGACTTCAAGACGCAGCACGCGTCGGGGAAGTTCGGCGAGGGCTACACCGAGCTGACCACGGGTCTGGAGAAGGCCATCGAGGGCATCGCCGACATGGGCGAGTCGCTGCGCAAGATGCAGCAGGCGATCAAGGACACCGACCAGGCACTCGCCGGCAACTGACCATCCCGCGGCGGCGGCGGCCTGAGGCCGCCGCCCCGCCGCGCCATGCGGGGGCGAAGAAGTGCCTGACATCTACCTCAACATGCAGGAGCTCGACGAGGTGCTCGCCGGACTGAATGCGTCGATCGACGAGTTCGACACGGCGACCGGCGTCGCCGACGGCATCGCCGAGGCGATCGGCCGGCCCGACGGCCGGGGGTCGCTCCACGGCAAGGCCAACGATTTCGAGGACGACTGGAACAACACGCGCGGCGAGTTGAAGGACAACCTCGATCAGATCCGCACCCATCTCCAGGACGTCATCGACGGCTGGCGGAACTGGGACGCCGAGGCCGCCGCGGCGATGCAGTCGTCTGCTCCCGACAACGCGGTGTGAGGACACGATGACTCTTCGCTCCCCTGAGAACCACCTCCTGCGTCGGCTGGAGGGAACGCCCGGCGATGTGCGCCGGTACGGCCAGGACCTCGTCGATGCGGGCGCGGTCATGCGCCGCACCGCGACGCAGCTCAAGCGCATCAGCGAGGGCACGCGCCAGATCGCCGAGTCGGTCGACGCCGTCCGCGAGGTCGCGGGCGAGACGTATCCCGACCTCGAGAAGGCGGCGACGCGGTACGAGCGCACCGGCGGGGTCCTGAAGACCTACGCCGCCGCCCTCGACACGGCGCAGGTCGCGATCCACCCGCTGATCCCGCAGATCGAGGAGGCCCATGAGGCCGTCCGGACGGCGAGGTCCGATGAAGCCGACGCCGATCGCCTCGTGCGCGACCACCGGCACCAGATGCCGTGGGAGGACGACGTCTCGGACACCCAGAAGCAGGAGGCTCTGGACGCGCAGAGCACCGCCGAGACGAGGCGGGAGAACGCCGAGTCCGATCTGACCGCGCTCTGGGGCACCTTCGACCGCAAGTTCTCCACGTGGTCCGACGCCTACGACGATGCCGTCGACGGCATCGAGGAGGCCTTCGACGCGGCCGACAACAACGACGCGTGGGGAGAGGACCTGCTGCCGGTGCTCGGGTGGATCGCGGTCGGCCTGGCCGTCGTCGCGATCTTCGTGACCGGCCCGATCGCGCTGGCGATCGCCGCGATCGGCGCGGTCGTCGCGCTGGTGATGGTCGCGATCAACGTCTTGAAGTACGCCAAGGGCCGGGGGAACTGGCTCGATCTGACCCTGTCGATCGTGGGCGTCATCCCGTTCGCGCGGCCGCTCATCACCGGCGCCCGGGGCGGCATCGCCGCGCTGCGCGGTGTCTCGGCCACGTTCTCCGCAGGGCGCGGCATCATGCGCGCGTCGGTGCGGTCGACGTTCCCCCGCTTCGGGTACACCCCGATGTCGGGCGGGCCGTTCTCGCGGCTCGCGACCCTCGGCGGCAACGCATGGGCCGGCACGCGCAACGCTTACTACGCCGTGCGGTCGGGGATGCGCTCGTCCGCGCTGCTCGGACGCTTCTCGATGCGTGACCTGTTCGTGGATCGTCCCGTGCTGAACCTCTGGCGCGGCGGGCACAACTCGGTGACCAGCTTCTCGAACTTTTTGATGCGCAACGGTTCGCGCGTGGGGGACGACGCGGTGGTCTGGGCGAACTCCGCCGAGGTGGCCTCCTTCGCCCCCTCACGGTTCGCCGAGGTCGCCTCCCGCTTCGAGTCGGTTGCGACGTGGGGCATAAACTTCGACTTCATGGGCACGCAGTTCTCCGGAGGCTACAGCGAGGCGAGAGCGGGTCTGGCGTCGTGACGTCACCGCACTCGTCCTTCGTCTACGCCATCGGCGACGAGGCCGACGCGGCGCGCGAGCGCAGCATCGGGCCGCGCTGGATGCCGATGAGCATCGGCCTCATCGCCTCGGCGGTGTTCATCATCGTCACGATCGTCAACATCTTCGCGTCCGGCATCCCGAACCCGGTGGACGGCACGTCCGCCTGGGACTCCGAGGTGCCCTTCCCGCTCATCCCGCTGCCCAGCTGGCTGACGGTGCCCTTCGGGCTCGCCCCGCTGCTCACGGCCGTGCTGCTGTGGAAGGTCGTCGACGCGCGCCACAAGGGCCTGCTGACGAACACCATCGTGTACTCGCTCACGGTGTTCCTGCTCCTGCCGATCATGCTGTCGTGGGCCTACCCCGAGCCGGGCGGCATCGCCGACGGCGATCGCAGCCTCGGCTGGCACTGGCTCGGAGCTCCGCTCGCGCTGGTCGGCGCCGTCGTCCTGATCGTCCGCCGCACGACGCTGCCCGCCTCGCCGGTGCCACCGGTGGAGCACGACGCGTTCTTCCTCGAGGAGGTGGAGCTCCGCCGCAAGGCGCGCTACGACAAGAAGGCGCGGGCGCGGCTGGATGACGATCTCGCCGACCTGCACGCTCGCCAGGCCGCGGCGCGCGCGGCCGGCCGGCCCGCGGCCGAGCAGCCCGGCACCGCCGGCGAGCAGCCCGGACGAGACGGATGACGGGGCCGGCCGCAGCACAGCCCGCACTCGGCTTCTCGATGCTCTTCCCGCCCGGGTGGCGCGAGTTCCGCACCGATGTCGACAGCGAGCGCCGGCTCACCGAGCTCGCCACGCGCGGCGCCCGCGACGCGGGGCGCGCCGACGTCGCCCTCGCGATCCGCCAGCACATCCACCGCCTGTTCGAGGGTCTGCGGCGGCGCCGCGCTCTGGGCGTGCACCTGCCCGTCGTCACCACCGACGACTCGGTGCTGCCGGCGTCGCTCACCGTGGTGCCGGTGCGGTTCGCGCCCGGCGGCCTCGCTCGCGCCGTCGCGGATCGAGCGGACGACTCCGCGGTCGAAGAGGTCGACGCGACCGGCGCTCGGTGGTACCGCTGGTACGAGCGGGCGAACGATCTCGAGGGGCAGGATGCCGCGGCATCGGTCACCCTCAACTACATGATCCCGCGCCCCGACGACGCGGGCGCCCTGCACCTCCTCTACGCCTACACCGTCCTTGCCGAGGACCGCGGCGAACAGCCCGACCGCTCGCTCGAGACGCTCGGCCACGGGATCATCGGCACGTTCGAATGGGGCCGGCCGGCATGACCGACTACGTCATCGACCTCGACGACCGCGACTGGCTCGCAGTGCCGCCGGTCTTCCCCTATCTCGACTGGCCGGATGCCGATGCCTGGGCGGCGGCGATCGCGAGCGCAGCCCTCCCCGACGACCCCGAGCGCCGGGCGGCGTTCGAGCGCGCGGCGCGCAACGTCGCCTCGGAGCGACCGGAGGATGTCGACCACGTGCTGTGGTTCGCTCCCGAGGACGGCCGCGCGATGGGGGTCGCCTTCCTCAGCGTGTACGCTGACGCGCCGGCGGATGTCGACCTCGAGGAGGTCGCGATGCTCGGCATCGACTCGCCCACGGCGCCCCAGGTGGTCGCGCACGCGTCCGAGCGCTTCGGCACGGTCGTGCAGGCGGCGGCGACGGTGCGGCTGGCCGACGTCGCCGCCGATCCCGAGACGGCGCACGGCGTGGCCGGCAGCATCCGGACGGTGGCCGCGGCATCCGATCTGCTGTTCGTCCTCAACGCGGTAGACGAGGACTTCGTCGCGCTGGCGGTCATGCAGCAGCCGATGATCGACCTGTTCGAGCGCATCGAGCTGCTGGCAGACGATGACGCCGTGGCCGATGCGGTCCGGCGTCTGGCGCCGTAGCGGCGCGATGGGGCGAGCATGGGGAATGGTCCCCATGTGCACCTGAGCGCGCTCGGGTTAGCGTTGAGGCACCGGGTCGGACCCGGTCCACGACGAAGGGAATGACGATGGCGGATTTCAAGGCTTCTTACGGTGAGATGGAAGCGATGTCGGGCAAGCTCGACAGCGGTCGCGAGGAGATCGGCGACATTCTGCGTCGCCTGAAGAGCGATGTGGACCG
>NZ_JAFIWA010000012.1 GCF_018588945.1 Microbacterium flavescens
AGACCCGCGCGGTCGCCGAGTGCCAGCACGACGACATCGGCAGCGGATGCCGCGGCCGCGGCATCCGCGAATCCATCGGTCTCGCCGCCGTCGATCGACGTGCCCTCGACGTGCACGATCTCGGCCTGCGGGAACTCCGCGGCGAGGGCGTCGCGCAGGGTGGGCAGGTCGATCCCGATGGGGACCTCCGGATGCCTCACCCCCACGTGCGAGGGGAACGAGTAGCAGCCGAGCACCGCGTACGGATCGGCCGCGGTCGGGCCGATCAGGGCGATGCGCGCGGGCCGACTGAGCGGGAGGGTTCCGTCGTTGTGCACGAGCACCACGGCCTCCTCGGCCAGGCGCCGCGCAAGAGCGCGGTTGGCGGGCGAGTCGAGGTCGACGCTGCCGCGCACGTCTTCGCCGGCGGTGTCTGCGCCGCGGGCGGCGTCGAGCGCCGGAGGCACGGGCGACCAGTCGGCGTCGAGCATGCCGAGCTCGCCTTTCTGGCGCAGCACGCGCCGCAGCGCGCGGTCGATGAGCACCGCGTCGACCCGACCGTCCTCGACGGCGCGCACGAGGTCGGCGCCGAAGGTCTTGACCGTGGGCAGCTCGACGTCGATGCCCGCCGCGAGCGCGTCGCGCGCGGCATCCGTCCATCCCTCGCTGTAGCCGTGCAGCTCCTTCAGGAACGCGATCGAGAAGTAGTCCGCGACGACCGTGCCCTCGAAGCCCCACTCGTCGCGCAGGAGCCCGGTGAGCAGCCGCGCGTCGGCGGCGGTCGGAATGCCGTCGAGGTCGGTGTACGAGTTCATCACCGAGCGGACGCCGCTCTCGCGAAGCGCCATCTCGAACGGCGGGAGCAGCACGTCTGCCAGCTCGCGCGCACCGACGGAGACGGGCGCGAGGTTGCGGCCGCCCCGCGAAGCGGAGTAGCCGACGAAGTGCTTCAGGGTGGCGATGACCCCGGCCGACTCCACACCCTGGATGTATGCCGTCGCGACCGTGCCGACGAGGTACGGGTCTTCGCCGATCGTCTCCTCGACACGACCCCAGCGGGCGTCGCGCACGACGTCGAGCACGGGTGCGAGGCCCTGGTGCACGCCGACCGAGCGCATGTCCTCGCCGATGCGGCCGCCCATCTCGCGCACGAGATCGGGATCGAACGTGGCGCCCCAGCTCAGCGGCACGGGATACGCGGTGGCGCCCCACGTCGCGAAGCCGGCGAGGCACTCCTCGTGGGCGAGCGCGGGGATGCCGAAGCGGTTCGCCGCGACGATCTTCTGCTGCGCGCGCTGCAGCGACAGGGCACCCACCGCCGGGTCGACGGGGGCGGTGCCGAACGGCCGCGTGAGCTGGCCGAGTCCGGCGGGCAGGATGGCGTCGAGGTCGACGTGGTCGTCCATGTCGTGCTGATGCGGGGCGACGTCTTCGCCGTCGTCGGATGCCCCGACCCACACGCCGTAGAGCTGCGCGATCTTCTCGGCGACCGTCATCTCGGCCATGAGCGCGTCGACGCGCGCGTCCATCGGCAGCGACGCATCGTGCCACTTGGGCGCCGATGTCTGCACGTCCGCTTGGTTCGAGAGAGTCATCCCTTCACCGCTCCCGTCAGTCCGCCGACGATGCGCTTCTCGGCGAGGAGGAAGAACGCCAGAGCCGGGATCATCGCCAAAGAGGTGTAGGCCAGGATCGCGCCGGTGTTCTGCGAGTACTGGCTGGAGAACTGCGTCACCCCGAGCGGGAGCGGCCACAGCTCCTGCGGAAGGCTGCCCGTGCTGATCACGAGCAGGGGCAGGAGGTAGCCGTTCCAGCTGGCGACGAACGCCAGGATGCCCACGGTGATGAGACCGGGCTTGGCCAGCGGCAGCATGATGCGCCAGAAGAACCCGATGCGCGTGGCGCCGTCGATCATGGCCGCCTCCTCGAGCTCGGCGGGGATCGCGCGCAGGAACGGCACCAGGATGATGATCGTGGTCGGCAGCGCGAATGCGATGCCGGGGATGATCACGCCCAGGTACGTTCCGTGCAGACCGAGCGTGCGCAGCAGCAGGGTGAGCGGCAGGGCGGCGACGGTCAGCGGGAACATCAGGCCTGCGGCGAAGAGGGTGTAGAGCCCCTGGCGTCCGCGGAAGTCGTAGCGGGCGAGCACGAATGCCGCCATGATGCCGGCGATGACGACGCCGACGGTCGTGGAGACCGCCAGCACCGTGCTCGCGAACACGTTGCCCCAGAAGCGCGGAGCGCCGAGCACCTCGGCCCAGTTCTGCAGCGTCCACGGGTCGGGGAAGCCGCCCGGGTTGGCGTTGAGGTCGGGGGTCGTGCGCAGTCCGCCGATGAAGACGTAGAGCACGGGGCCGACGGCGATCGCCGCGATGACGAGTGCCACGAGGTAGACGAAGGGCTGACCCCAGTCGAATCCGCGTCGGACGGGCTGGACGTCGCGCGGCTCACTGCTGCCGGTGACGATGGTGGTGGTGGCCGACATGTCAACCCACCTCTCTCTTGCGGCGGACGCCGGGCTCACGCCCGCGGCGGGCGCCCGCGCCCGTGATCGAGCCCGCGAGGTCGCGGTGCAGCGCGAAGCGCTGGTACACGAGGGCGATGACGAGCGAAATGATGAACAGGATCACGGCGATCGCGCTGCCGTAGCCGGGCTGGCCGGCGAACTGTCCCTGCTGCACCATGTAGGTCGCCATGGACTCGGTGCCGATCCGCCTCACCGCCGGCGAGACGGTCACCCAGATCATGTCGAAGACCTGCAGCGAGCCGATGATCGACAGGAAGGCCCAGATGCGGATGGTGGGACCGAGGAGCGGCAGCGTGATGTACCGCTGGATCTGCCACCAGCTGGCGCCGTCGATCGCCGCGGCCTCGGCCAGCTCGTCGGGGACGCCCTGGAGACCGGCCAGCATGAGCAGGATCGCGAATCCGATGTACTTCCACGTGAGGATGAAGAAGATGGTCCACAGCGCCAGCGTGGGGTCGGCGAGCCAGTTCTGTGCGAGGGCTCCGAGTCCGATGGATTCGAGGGTCGCGTTGATGGCGCCGGTGGGCTGAAGGAGGAGGCGCCAGGACAGACCGGCGATGACTTCGGCGAGCACGTACGGCACGAAGATCAGCAGGCGGAAGACGCTGCGACCGCGCATGCGCCGGTTGAGCAGCAGCGCGATGCCGATCGCGATCGGGCCCTGCACGAGCAGGGACATGATCAGGATGAAGAACGTGTTGGCGATGGCGCGCTGGAACTCGGGGTTCGTCAGCGCGCGGACGTAGTTGTCGAGGCCGATGAAGCGGCCGGAGTCGGCGAGGTTCGACCACTGGAACGCCGGCGGCAGGTTGTACAGGCTGTAGACCGCCGCGAGGATCACCGGGAGGATCACGAAGCCGAGGAACAGCACGAGGGCCGGCGTGATGAAGAAGAAGATCTCGAGGCGCTTGCGCCCCTCGCCGCGCCGCTTTCGGCGCACGGGTGCAGGGCCCGGGCCCGCGGTGACCGCGGGCCCGGGGGTGGTGAGAGTGGTCATGGCCTACAGAGTCGCTGCCGCGTCCTGCATGCGCTTGACGACGTCTTCGGGCGTGCCGTTGCCGGCGAACAGGTTGACGATTCCCTCGTTCATGGCGTTGCCGACGGTGGTGCCGAAGGCGGTGTCGAACCAGAGCTGGACGAAGGATGCCTCGGCGAGGCCAGCGGCCACAGCCTGAAGGTTCTCATCCTCGATCGCGTCCTGTGCCGCGGGAACCGTCGGGATGCCGGAGCCGCTCTCGGCGAAGCGCCGCTGCACGTCCTCGGTCATGATGTACGCGAGCAGGTCGGCGCACTGCGGCGGAGCGTCGGCTGCGCAGCCGAAGCCGTCGCCGCCGCCGAGGGCGGCCGTCGGGTCGCCTGCCGCGCCCTCGATGCCCGGCATCGGGAACCAGCCGAGGAACTCCGGCACCTCCTCGTTGGGAGCGAGGCCGCCGATCGTGCCCACGTTCCAGTGGCCCATGAGCTCCATGGCCGCCTGGCCGTTGGCGATCATGCCCGCCGAGCTGCCTGCGCCCTCTTGCGGGACGGTGCCCAGGAAGCCCTCCTGGAACGGCTCGATGCCGATGAACTCCTCGAGCTGCTCGCCCGCCTCGACCCAGCACTCGTCGCTGAAGTCGAACTCCTCCTGGCCCGCCGCGAGAGTCTCGGGCGAGCAGGACTTGAGCGCGAACTGGTACCACCAGTGCGCGGCCGGCCAACCGGCTCCGGCGCCGACCGCGATCGGCACCACGCCGGACTCGCGCAGCGCGCCGACGGCGTCGACCAGATCGTCGAACGTCTCGGGAACCTCGACGCCCGCCTCTTCGAACATGTCGGTGTTGTACCAGAAGCCCTCGATGCCGAAGGTGAACGGAACGCCGTAGGTTTCGCCGCCGACCTGCCATGGGTTCACCGTGGCGCCGACGCTCTCGATCGTGTCTGGGATGGCGTCGTCGAGCGGCATCAGATAGCCGTTCTCGACCTGGTCGCGCAGTTCGCCGCCGGGCCACACCTGGAACAGGTCGGGCGGGTCGCCTGCCGCGAGCGCGTTGGGGATGAGCGTGCGCTGGAGCTCTTCGTTCTGGTAGCCCGTCTGCTCGACGTTGACGCCCGGGTTGGCCTCCTCGAACTCGGTCGCCACTTCCTCCCAGACGTCGGGCAGCGGACCGTTGGTGGCGTTGTGCCACCACGTGATCGTGACCTCTTCGCCGTCGCCGTCGCCGTTGCCGTTGTCGCCGCCGCCGCCGGCAGTACAGCCGGCGAGTGCGCCGGCGGTGAGGCCGGCTGCTGCGATCACGGCGAAGACGCGCGTCCTGCTGCGTGTGTTCATCTTCGAACCTCTCGAAAGTTTCGACTGCTACGTCGAAAGTGATGTGGACGGTGCCAGAGTACGATGCGTGACATTTGAAGTCAAGAGCAACAAATACCGAGCGGATGCCGCGCCAGGCCGTACAGTGATGCGCGTGAGCGAACCCTCCTCTGCGGCCGAAGGCGTGCGCCAGCGCAATCTCGCACGGCTGCTAAGGCTCGTGCACCTGGAGGGTCCGCTGTCACGCGCGGTCCTGACGGAGAAGACCGGCCTCAACAGGTCGACGATCGCCGACCTGGTGGCGGAGCTCGTGCGCGTCCGTCTCGTCGAGGAGCGCGCACCCGATCCCTCGCGCCGCGTGGGGCGGCCGTCGCCTGTCGTCGCCGTCGCACCCGGCGTGCTCGCGATCGCCGCGAACCCCGAGGTCGACGCGCTGACCATCGCGGCGGTGGGCCTCGACCGCGAGGTCGCGCTGCGCGAGCGCATCGACCTCGACCACCTGCTCACGCCGGAGGAGACGGCGACCATCCTCGCCGAGCGGCTCGACGCCTGGCGCGACGGGGCTCTCGCCGACGCGCGGATCGTGGGCATCGGCCTGGCCGTCCCCGGCCTCGTGCGCGCCGCCGACGGGCTCGTGCGCAACGCCCCGCACCTGCACTGGATCGACGCACCCGTGCGCGATCTCGTCGCGGAGGCCACCGGACTGCCGACCGTGGTCGGCAACGACGCGAGCCTCGGCGCCCTGGCCGAGCACCTGTACGGGGCGGCGCGGGGCATCGACGACGTCGTCTACCTCAACGGCGGTGCCAGCGGCATCGGCGGCGGACTGATCGTGCACGGGATGCCGGTGGCCGGCGCCGGCGGCTATGCCGGCGAGTTCGGGCAGAACCGTCCGGGCATCGCGACCGAGTCCGATCGGCGGGCCGACGGCGGTGTGCTCGAGGACGAAGTGAGCCGCAGTCTGCTGCTCGAGGCGGTCGGGCTGTCGGCCGCCGACGAGCCGACCCTCGCCGATGCCCTCGCGCGCTCGGACGATCCGGCCGTGACCGCCGAGCTGGCGCGGCAGCGCGGCATCCTCTCCACCGCCCTCGCCAACGCGATCAACGTGCTCAACCCCTCGGTGGTCGTGCTGGGCGGCTTCCTGGCGACGCTCGCCGACCACGACCTCGACGGGCTCACGACCGCGGTCGGGGCGCTGGCGATGCCGGCGACGATGGAAGACCTCGAGGTCCGCGTCGCGTCGCTCGCCGAGGACCGGCTGCTCATCGGCGCCGCCGAGGCCGCGTTCGAGCGGCTGCTCGCCGACCCGGCCGGCACCGCCGGCTGACGCCGCCTACCCACGATCGGCCGGTCGGTCAACGGGGGTGCGGGACGCGGCATCCGCGGGAACCATGGAGACCTCGAGAGAGGACACCCATGAGCGACTTCAGCTTCCCCGGAACCCCTGGCGGTCCCGGAGCCCCCGGCGCACCGGGCAATCCCGGCGGACCCGGCGTGCCCGGCGACCCCGCCTCACCCGGAGGACCGATGTCGCCGGGCGACCCCGGCTACCCCGGCTCCCCCATCCCGTCGCCCGGACCGTCGGAGACGCCGGGCACCTCGCCCAGCGAGCCGAATCCGTCTGCGCCCGAGGAGCCGCTCGCCCCGACTCCCGACGAGCCGAGCTTCCCCTCGCCGGACGAACCCTCGACTCCGGCGCCGTCCGAGCCCACGGCGCCGAACCCCGACGAGCCGTCGACCTCGGGTCCTCCGCTGCCGGACGCCCGCGGACAGGGGTGACCGGAGCCGCCGAGGCGGACGGACCGCCGAGCCCCGGCGGCTAAATCGGACGAACCGTCATGGCCGGCATGGAGGGCCGCGAGTAGCGTGGGAGCACGTCCTACGGAAGGCCCACCATGTCGACCACGACCGATCGTCACGCCCGCACCGAGCAAGAGCTGCAGGCGATGGCGAAAGACCACCTCTGGATGCACTTCGCCCGGCAGTCGACGATGGAGCACGGCGTGCCGATCATCGTCAAGGGCCAGGGGCACCACATCTGGGACTCCCAGGGCAAGCAGTACATCGACGGCCTCTCGGGCCTGTTCGTCGTCAACGCCGGCCACGGACGCCGGCGGCTGGCCGAGGCGGGCGCCCGCCAGGCGGAGGAGCTGGCGTTCTTCCCGATCTGGTCCTACGCCCACCCGGCGGCCATCGAGCTCGCCGACCGCATCGCCGACCTCGCGCCCGGCGACCTGAACCACGTCTTCTTCTCCACCGGCGGCGGCGAGGCCGTCGAGACCGCGTTCAAGCTCGCGAAGTACTACTGGAAGATCCAGGGTCAGCCGCAGAAGCACAAGGTGATCTCGCGGTCGGTGGCGTATCACGGAACCCCGCAAGGAGCCCTGGCGATCACGGGCATCCCGGCGATGAAGTCGATGTTCGAGCCCGTGACGCCGGGCGGCTTCCGGGTGCCGAACACCAACTACTACCGCGCCGCAGACATGGGCGCGCCGGAGGGGACGCTCGAGGAGTTCGGCGTCTGGGCGGCCGACCGCATCGAAGAGATGATCCAGTTCGAGGGCCCCGACACCGTCGCCGCCGTCTTCCTCGAGCCGGTGCAGAACTCGGGCGGATGCTTCCCCCCGCCGCCCGGGTACTTCCAGCGCGTGCGCGAGATCTGCGACCGCTACGACGTGCTGCTCGTCTCGGACGAGGTCATCTGCGCGTTCGGACGCCTCGGCCACTACTTCGGCGCCGACGCCTACGGCTACCAGCCCGACATGATCACGTTCGCCAAGGCGGTGACCAGCGGCTACTCCCCGCTCGGCGGCACGATCGTCAGCGACCGGATCTACGAGCCGTTCCGCACCGGCGACCGCACGTTCTACCACGGCTACACCTTCGGCGGTCACCCGGTCTCGGCCGCCGTCGCGCTCGAGAATCTCGACATCTTCGAGGAAGAGGGCCTGCTTGAGAACGTGCGCGTGAACTCCCCGGTGTTCCGCTCGACGCTCGAGCAGCTGAAAGACCTTCCGATCGTGGGCGACGTGCGCGGCGACGGGTACTTCTTCGGCATCGAGCTGGTGAAGGACAAGGCGACGAAGGAGACGTTCGACGACGACGAGGCCGAGCGCCTGCTGCGCGGCTTCCTCTCCAAGGCCCTGTTCGACGCAGGCCTGTACTGCCGCGCCGACGACCGCGGCGACCCCGTCATCCAGCTGGCGCCGCCGCTGACGATCGGCCCGAGCGAGTTCACCGAGATCGAGGGGATCCTGCGCTCCGTGCTGACCGAGGCCTGGACCCGCCTCTGACCCCGGGGAATGCGCCGGCCCTCTCCGCGTTGTCCTCCCGCATGACACGAGTCGGAATCATCGGAGCAGGACACATCGGATCGACCCTCGCGCGCGGCCTCGCCGAGCGCGGTTACGAGGTCGTGATCAGCAACTCGCGCGGTCCAGAGACGCTCAACGCGCTGGTCGACGAGCTGGGGCCGAAGGTCACTGCCGGAACAGTGACGGATGCCGCGGCATCCGGTGATGTCGTCATCGTGACCGTCCCACTCAAGGCGCTCGATCAGATCCCCGTCGAGCCGCTGGCGGGCAAGATCGTGCTCGACACGAACAACTACTACTGGGAGCGCGACGGCCGCATCGCCGCGCTCGACGAGAAGCGCACCACCACGACGGCCATGCTGCAGGCGCATCTGCCGGAGTCGAGGGTCGTGAAGGCGTTCAACCACATCCTCGCGAGCGACATCCTCACCACCGGCGCTCCTGCCGGCACGGAGAACCGGCGCGCTCTCGCTACGGCGAGTGACCACTCGGATGCCGCGGCCTTCGTCACCGCCCTGTACGACGAGTTCGGCTTCGACACCGTCGACATCGGCTCGGTGGCCGAGAGCTGGCGCGTCGAGCGCGACCAGCCCGCGTACGTCGCACGCCAGACGAAGTCCGAGCTCGAGGCGAATCTGGCCCGCGCCACCCGCTGACCCCGGCCCCCGGGTCGTTGAGCGACGCTTCGACTCGCTCCGCTCGCTCAGCGCGGGTCTCCGCGAGACGAAACGCCCCGAACCTCCGCGAAACCCCGACGCGTTTCGTCTCGGTCGCTGCGCTCCCTCGCTCAACGACCCGCAACCTCACCCCCCGGGTCGTTGAGCGACGCGCAACCCCGACGCGTTTCGTCTCGGTCGCTCCGCTCCCTCGCTCAACGACCCGCAACCTCACCCCTGGTCGTTGAGCGAGCGCAGCGAGACGAAACGCCCCGAACCTCCGCGTGGCCTCACCACACCAACTGGTCACGGCGGCGGGACAGGTACGCGCGCTCGGCGGGATTGCCGGCGAGCCGGATCGCCCTGTCGTACGCGAGCCGCGCCTCGTCGCTCCGCCCCACCCGTCGCAGGAGGTCGGCGCGCGCGGCGTGGTACGCGTGGTAGGTGTCGAGAGTCTCGCCGAGCCGGTCGGTCTCGGCGAGCGCGACGTCCGGGCCGTCGACCTCGGCGACCGCGATCGCACGGTTGAGCCGCACGATGGGCGAGGGATCCAGCCTGACGAGGCGGTCGTAGAGGGCGACGATCTGAGACCAATCGGTGTCGCGCGGGGACGAGGCATCCGTGTGCACCGCATTGATCGCGGCGAGGAGCTGGTATCGCCCCGGCGGGCTCGCGCCCCCGGCGACCGCGGCGATCCGTTCGCGGACCAGGGCATGGCCCTCGGCGATGAGCGTCCGGTTCCAGGCGCCTCGGTCCTGCTCCTCCAGCGTCACCAGCTCGCCGGTGTGGGATACGCGCGCCGCGCGCCGGGCGTCCGTGAGGAGCATCAGAGCGAGCAGGCCGGCCACCTCGCCCTCATCCGGGAGGAGCGCGTGCAGCAGGCGACCCAAGCGGATCGCCTCGTCCGTGAGATCGGTGCGCAGCGGATCCTCGCCGGCGGATGCGAGGTAGCCCTCGTTGAAGATGAGGTAGACCACGGCCAGCACACCGGCGAGCCGTTCCCGGATGTCGGGCGCCGACGGCAAGCGATAGGGCACGCCTGCCGCTTTGACCTTCGCCTTCGCGCGGGTGATCCGCCGCGCCATGGTCGTTTCGGGCACCAGGAAGGCGTGGGCGATCTCGGCGACGCTCAGTCCTCCGAGCAGGCGCAGGGTCAGTGCGACCCGCGCCTCCATTCCGAGGGCGGGATGGCAGCAGGTGAAGACCAGGCGCAGCCGGTCGTCTTCGACCGGTCCGGTCGGCTCCGGCGGGGTGTCGTCGGACAGCAGGTGCGCCGCCCGGTGCTTGTTCTCGCGGTGAGACTCACGCCGCAGCCGATCGATCGCCTTGCGGGTCGCGGTCGTGCTGAGCCAGGCGCCGGGGTGGGGGGGCACGCCGTCGCGCCTCCACCGCTCCATCGCGGTCACGAATGCCTCGGCCGCTGCGTCCTCGGCGAGGTCGAGATCGCCGAAGCGACGCGCAAGACCGGCCACCAGCCGCGCCCACTCCTCGCGGTGGGCGCGGGCAATGGCGTCCTCTACGGCCGCTGCGGAGTCAGTCACACGTCGGTCGCGTGCCGTTCGACGACCTCGTTGAGATCTGACGGGAACCGGTGCACCTCCTGGGGCCAGTCCAGCGCGACGGCCAGGCGTCCTGCCCAGTAGCGCGCGGCTTCATCGTCGGGCACCTCGACGACGGTGAACCCGCCGAGGTGCTCCTTCGTCTCGGCGAACGGCCCATCGGTGAAGACCGGCTTCCCGTCCTTGCTCACGACGCTGCAGACCGCGGTCGAGGCGTCGATTCCCCCCTCGGCGAAGAGGAAGACGCCCGCTGCCGTCATCTCCTCGAGAAGGGCGCGCGAGGCCTCGCTCTTGCTGCGCAGTTCCTCGGCGGTGTGCTCGGGCACCCACTCATCGTTGAACGCGATCAGATACTTGGGCACTGATGTCTCCTCTCATCGGACGAGAGCCATGTCGCGGCTCCGCCATCTCGGCGACCCGGTCGGGTTCGCATACCTGATCCACGAACGCCGACCCGCGAATGCGACACGTCTCCGAGACATTCTGGATCACCGGTCGAATCGGCGGGGTGAGCGACGAGGCCTCGCCTGAACCAGTGTCACGTGAACCCCTGGTGGCCGGCCAATTTCGCCCCTATTGTGACCAGTGCGTCGGGCATCTGGGCGCATCCCACCCCTATCTGAAGCGCCGCCCACCGCTGCGGTGCCACGTGATTGGAACCGCACATGCCTGAAAGCACTCCCACGATCGTCCTCGTCCACGGAGCGTGGGCCGACTCGTCGAGCTGGAACGCCGTCATCCCCACGCTTCAGGGCGAGGGGTTCACGGTCCTCGCCCCGCCCAATGAGCTCCGTGGTCTCACGAGCGACTCGGCCTATGTCGCCTCGTTCCTCGCGCAGCGCACGACGGGTCCCGTCGTGCTCGTCGGCCATTCGTACGGCGGGGCGGTCATCACGAACGCCGGCCTGTCCGGCGACGTCCGAGCACTCGTCTACGTTGACGCGTTCATTCCTGACGAGGGGGAGACGGTGCTCGGGATCCTCGAGGGCTCCGGCTCGGCACTCGCCGTGCCCGACCCGACGACCGTGCTCGACCTCGCGGGCTACCCGGGTGCGCCGGAGGGAGCAGCGGATGCCTGGCTGAAGCCCGACGTCGTTCACACGTCGTTCGCCCAGGACCTGCCGGAGGCCGACCGGTGGCTGATCGTGGCGACGCAGCGCCCGGCATCCATCGTCGCGAACGTCACGCCGTCCGGCCCTGCGGCGTGGAAGACGATCCCCAGCTGGGCGGTGCTCGGCACGGAGGACAAGGTCATCCCGATCGAGACCAAGCGCCGGATGGCGGCGCGTGCGGGTTCGGCCGTGACCGAGGTCGAGGCATCCCACGTCTCGATGATCTCGCACCCGCAGGACACGCTCGACGCGATCCACGCGGCGGTGGCCTCCGTCAGCTGACTAGGGACCCTCGGGCTAAGGGTCAGCACAGCCGAACGACGCAGCCGGCGACCCGTCTCGGCGGTTCGATGGCACTGGTTGACTGGGTGCATGACCGACGCTCAGCTCACCGACGCCGAAGTCGCGGTGCTCGCCGCTCAAGCCGGGGCGGATGTCGTCCGCCGCCGGTACCGGACCACCATCCACCGCAGCGACGGACGCGGTGTCGACCTCACCACCGACGTGGACATCGACGCGGAGCGCGCAATCCGGAGTGTGCTCACGGCACTGCGACCTGACGACGCGATCGTTGGCGAGGAGCTCGGGATCACCGGGGACTCGGGCCGCCGATGGATGGTCGATCCGATCTGCGGAACCCTGAACTTCGCCGCAGGGCTGCCGATCTTCGCAGTCAACGTCGCCCTTGAAACCGGCGGGGTCGCCCGCGTTGCTGCGGTTGCCGATCCGGTCGCCGGCGACATCTTCTGGACCGACGGGGAGCAGGCGTGGGATCGCACTGCCGGCAGCGGCGAGGATGCGCGCCTTGTCCCGACGACGGCCTCACGGCTGGTCACTGTCAACCTCGAGACCGAGTACGGACAGTCGCCCGGCGCATCGTTGCTCATCGACGAAGCGGTCCGCGCGCAGTTCAGCCCGCGGTGTCTCTCCAGCACACTCCCGCTGGCGTGGGTCGCGAGCGGACATCAGGCCGCATTCGTGACAGCCGGCGACCTCCGCCACAGCGTGCACTGGTCCGCCGGGATCGCCCTGTGCAAGGCAGCCCGAGCAGTCGTGACGAACCTGGCGGGGGAACAGCTGCACACCGGCGACCACGGCATGATCGCCGCCGCAGATACAGGAACCCACCACATGTTGCTCGAAGCGTTGCGCCGGAACGCACCGTGAGACGAACCGGCGAGTGCGAGACGTTCAAGGGTTCGTGACAGTCGGCTGACGAAGCTATCCTCCCGTCATGGCACAGCGCGTGGACAAGCCCGAGCTGCACGTGGACACCGTCGCCGAATGGGAGGCCTGGCTCGAGTCGGACCCCGACCCGATCGGGGTGCGACTGCGACTGCGGAAGAAGGCGGCGACCCGGCCGGGCATCACGTACGCCGAGGCGCTCGATGTCGCGCTGTGCTTCGGATGGATCGATGGACAGTCACAGTCCCTCGATTCCGACTACTTCCTGCAGACGTTCACGCCACGACGATCACGGAGCTTGTGGTCGAAGGTCAACATCGGCCACGTGACGCGACTGATCGAGGAAGGTCGCATGCGACCCGAGGGGCAGAGCGAGATCGACCGCGCCAAAGCGGACGGACGATGGGACAACGCATATCGGCAGCGCGACGGCGAAATCCCGGCGGAGCTGCAGGAAGCCCTGAACGCCGACCCGGCGGTCGCCGAAGCCTTCGCAAAGCAGACGGCGCAGAACCGGTTCGCGATGGCTTTCCGTGTTGCGAACCTCAAACGGCCGGCTTCACGAGCGGCACGCGTTGCCGAGTACGTCGAGATGCTCAAACGAGGCCAAACCCTTCGCTGACGACCGCTCGGCACGCGCTGACCTTCGCCGCGGAGATAATGGACGCATGTCCTCCTCTGTCGAGCGCCGCTCCAATCCGACTGCCTGGGCCGCGTTCTGGTGCGCACTGGCCGGCTTGGTGCTCATGCCCATCCCCCTGTTCATCGGACTGATCCTGGGCGGCGGTCTGTCGATCGTCGCCGCGGTCCTCGCCGTGATCGCCCTCCTCAAGGGACTGGCACGCAGCGGGAAGGGCATCGCTCCCGTGGTGTTCGCCGCGATCTTCATCGCGCTCACGTGGGGCGGTATCTCGATCGGCGGCGGCATCGTCTGGTAGACCCGGGCGCGCGGTGCCGCCGCTCGCGCATCAGGCGGCCATCGCCAGCTCGCCCATGCCCATGGCGATGAGCAAGGAGAGCACAGTGAGCACGAGAGACACCGGCGCCATCGTGTAGCGCTCCGGCTTGCTCCGGGAGACCGCGTTCATCGGGATGCCGATCACGAAGTACGCGAAGACCACCCACATCGCGATCTCGGAGAACGGCTCGGGGAAGACATCGATCGCGCCGACGCGGTCCCAGGCGATGATGTCGATGAGTGCGTAGATCAGGATCGAGACCGCGCTTCCGACCCGCAGACGCGCGGGCAGAACGCGGTGCTGGCCGCCCCACGCGAAGTGACCGAGCGGGGCACCGAAGACGAGCGCCAGCTGAAACAGGGCAAGCAAGCCCAGGATGACTGTCAGCGCGAGGGCGAAAGGCATGGCTCTCACCGTAGCGCCGACGCTTCACGCCGATGGTCGACGCGTGGCCTTCAGGTCGGCCAGACTCCTCGTACGCCGAATCACAAAGGAACCACGATGATCACCGTTCATCTTCGATATGAGATCGATCCCGACAAGCTCGACGACTTCAGCACGTACGGCAGGGAGTGGATCCGTCTCGTCAACAAGCTCGGCGGAACCCACCACGGCTACTTCATGCCCAGCGAGGGTGACAGCGACGAGGCATTCGCCTTGTTCACCTTCCCGTCGCTCGCCGCTTATGAGGTCTACCGGAACGCCTCGAAGACCGACCCGGAGTGTCAGGAGATGTTCGAGTTCGCACGGACGACCGGCTGCATCCGTCGCTACGAGCGCCGGTTCCTCTCCCCCGTGTTCTCATAGGGGTCTTCACCGGTCATGCGGCTCCGAGTGTGCGGACCGGCCCTTCACCGGGCGTCCGTTGCGGCGGATCGGCGGGATCGGACCACCAGCACGATGACGACGATCGCGAGAGGCGCGTTGACGATGCCTGGCGCTCCTGACCAGAACGCTCCTGTGGCAGCCGCGTAGAGGCCCCAGAGGCCAGCGTTCGCAATGATGAGGATTTGGCCGAGGATGCTGATGCCCGCCAGCCGGTCCGGTCGTGCACGGTTGGCCCACACGAGCCGCGCCTGGGGAACGAACAGCAGAAAGGAGATCGCCGCGCCGGCGATTCCGATCAGGTGTGCAGGAATCATGGCGCCTCCCTCCGCGAATCCGTCTGGCGTTAAGCGCTTGAAAGCTACGAGGAAGCGTTCGGGAGGCTGATACTCGCTCCGAGAGCTGGGTGACCGCCCGCATCAGCCGCGCAGGCGAACCTCCGCAGTGGAGTCGTCGGCCGCGCTCGGAACCGAGAAGGCCGCGGACCCCTGGGGCGCCGTCACACGGTAGTCCCCAGCGAAGCCGCGCACCCGGACGCGCCCGTCCGCGTCCGGACGCAATGCCTGGGGAGCGTGCCACCACTCACCGCGGATGAGGGAGCGCAGGGCATTGTAGGCCGGTTTGGGCGATGCGTCGGAACGGAGGAGCCCCGACGGTGCGCCCAGCCATGACCCCTCGTCGGTCAGGCCCCGATAGGTGAGCGACTCCACGGCGGGGTGCGCCACGACCGTGCGGTAGTGGCGTACGAGCTCGTCGGCCTGCCGAGCTTCACCCTCGGGCGTGGACGGCCACGAGTCGACGACATAGTCGTTCAAGTCGACGATCTCCGCCGGCATGAGGTCGCCCGAGAGCAATGTCGTCTCGGTGAGCTGGAGCGGCAGGCCGAAGCGTGCAAATCGCTCGAGGATGTTCCAGACATTCTCCTCGCCTCGGAAGCCTTGGTGCATGTGGGTCTGCAGGCCGAGCGCGTCGATCCGCACCCCCGCGTCGAGGCATTCCTCGATCAGCCGCTCGTAGTCCTCGCTGAGGTCGAAGTCGTTCAGCACGAGCCGGGTGGACGGATTCGCCTCGCGCGCCGTATCGAACGCCAGGCGCACCATCCCCACGCGGCCCTTCGCCTGAGCGAGTCGGGTGACCGCATTGTCCTCCGCCGTGAAGACCGGCAGTATCACCGCCTCGTTGATTGCGTCCCACAGGTCGACAACCCCGGCGAAGCTAGTGACCTCTCGGACGATGCGCTCGCGGATCGTGGCCTCGACCTCCGCATCCGTCCGCTCCTGGAGCCAGGCCGGGGCGAGCGTGTGCCAAAGGAGCGGATGCCCCTTGACCCGCACGCCTCTATCCGCGAACCAGCGAGCCGTCGTGAGGAGCCGAGCGGTGTCGGGATGCCCCGGCTGCGGCTCGAAGCCGCGCCAGTAGAACGGGAGGGTGACCGTGTCGAACAGATCGAGCCAGGCGTCCAGGAGCGGCACCGCCCGATCGGCGTCTGCGCCACCGAAGACCCGCGCCGCGTCGCCGTCGATTTGCGGCGGCCCGCCGAGCAGCTCGACGAAGTCGAAGCCGATGTTCCCGAACCCGAACGCGTGCCGAGTCTGCTCCACTGTCACGGGGCCGTCGGTGAGGGCGATGCCATCGGGGGCGATCACCTTGAGGGAGATCTCCCGAAACCGATGCGAGAGGTCGGGCGCCGGCATCCGCTCTCCTTCAGATAGGGGCGAGGTCTTTTGTCTTTCTTCCCGACATATTCGCATGTTCCGTCACGCACACCTCATCTCAACTCGCTCCAGATCGGGACCGCGAGCCACCCGCGGGATATAGTGCCGCGGAGGAGGCTGCCCGTGGTCGCTGAGAGGGCTGGCAAAAGTTGAATGTCGAGGCCATCGCAGCCATCACGGCTCTCATCGCGGGCGGGGTCACTGCTGGGCTGATCGCGATCCTTCACGTCCTCGAGCCCGAGTACGACCCGTCCTGGCGGATGATCAGCGAGTACTCCCTTGGGCGGTTCGGGTGGGTCATGCGCCTCGCCTTCGTCACGATGGCGGTCACCCCCGCCGCGACGTGCGTCGCCTTGTGGCCGTTCGGCGGTGCGTGGACTGTCGGCCTTGCCGCTGTCGCGCTGGGCGCGCTCGCCGCTGCCTTCATCGACACCGATCCGATCATGACTTCGCGCGCTCAAGCGACGCCCGTCGGCCGCGCGCACACGCTGCTGGGCCTCGTGCTCCTCGCCGGCTTTCCCCCTGCCGTCCTGTTCGCGGGAATTGGTGTGGCGACGGAACTCGGCTGGACGTTGGCGATCGCATCCGTGGTTCCATTGGCCGGTCTGGTGTGGTTCCTCACCGCCGCGGCGCCCGCCCATGGGCAGGGCGGCTCGCCTGCGATCCGTATGGGATGGCCGGACAGATTCTGCCTCCTCGCCTATCTGGCATGGGTGGTGCTCGCCGCTGTCAGTGTGCTGCGAGTTGTGTGACGCACCAAGGCCTCGCACGAGCCACGAACACGGCCGGTTCGCCACGCGGCGACTCATGAGCGGGTCGTACATCGGGCGTGGGACCGGCCCGTGGTGCGCTCTCTGCTGCACGGTCGTTCAGTGCAGAAGCGGGGTGAGCAGCTCGGTGATCGCCAGTTCGGTCTGGGCAGAGGACAAATCGCCGTCGAATCGCAGGATGCGCCAGGTTGTCGCGTCGCAGATGGACACGATCTGGGCGAGCCGCCTCTTTCGAGACGCGTCGTCGGATTGGGGCGGAAGGTGCTCCGAAAAGGCGCGGCGACACCAATCGAGGTGATAAGCCCTGCCGCGCTCGACGATTTCCGGCAACCCTGGCACGAGTGGGGCTTCGGAGTAGGTCTTGAGGATCAGCAGCCCGTATTCGTCGTAGTGCTCGATCAGCGCCCGAATCGTCTCTGCCGAGCTGGACCGCAGCGCTGCCTCGCGCTTCGCCGCGATGCGTCCGAGTTCGCGTTCGACTGTTGTCGTCATCAGCACCGGTTTGCTCCCGAAACGGCGGATCACCGTCTGCGAGGTCACACCCGCGTCGGCGGCGACGTCGTCAAGCCTGATCCGCTCGTACGGGGTGGTGCGCAGGTGCGCGAGCATGCAGTCGATGATCCGCTGACCTGTCAGCTCTGCGGCGTCTGCTCGGGCCGACATCCGGTACTGTCGCTCTTTCATGTTAGTCATGGTAACGTCAAATTATGAAGACCTTCTCCGAACGCTCCGAGCGTGTCGACACCCGCCTCGGATCTCTCGCCGTTCGTCGCGTCGGCACGGGGGACATGACTGTGCTGTGGTCGTCGATGTTCGTTGACAGCCACACCTGGGACTTGGTGCTGCCGCTGCTGCTTGCCGGCGCCCCCCACCGGGAGTTCGTCCTCATCGACCCGCCTGGGCTCGGCCTCAGCGATGCGCTTTCGCGGCGCACCAGCATCGCCGAAGCAGCGGATGCCGCGCGAGACGCCCTCGCCGCGCTCGGTGCCACCACCCCTGTCGACTGGGTGGGCAACGCGTTCGGCGGGCACGTCGGCTACCAGCTCGCGACGGATCCGTCCATCATTCGCACCTTCGTCGCGATCAGCGCGCCCACTGAGCCGGTACCTGCGCACCTCCGGCGCCAGATCGCCGTTCTTCATCCCATCCTGCGCTGTTTCGGAGCAGTCGGCCCGGTGCGCTCGGCAGTGACTTCAGCGATGCTGACGGATGCCGCGGCCGCGACTCCCGGCATCCGCGATGTGGTCGTCGAAAGTCTCAACCGACCTACACGAGCCAGCATGAGCCACGCCCTGCGCTCGTTCATCATCGATCGAACCGACGTGACCGACCGCCTCTCGGGCATCGGCGCACCCAGTCTGTTCATCGCATCCGATGACCGGGGAGACTGGAGCCCCGAGGATGCTCAGCGCGCGGCGGCATCGGCGCCGCACGCCACATCCGTCACGATCACCGGAGCGCGCACACTCGTTCCGCTCGAGCAGCCCATGGCCCTTGCACAGGCGATCCTCACATTCTGGGCGATCAACGAAAATGAGCGACCCAGCGGCTCCGACGCCCCGGGGTGACGCGGATCGGGCCGTCCCGCCATCGGTGATCGGGGCAACCGCGCCAGCGAGACGTTGCTCACCGGGACTGCCCCCGCGGAGTTACGCAACCGGGTGTTGTCGGCGCCCTGCGCCCGCGTACGCTCGCGAGGCATGAGCCAGAACGCACGCGACTACGACATCGTCCTCCTCGGTGCGACCGGGTTCGTCGGGAGGTTCACCGCGCGTCATCTCGCGCAGTCCGCGCCCGCAGGCGCGCGGATCGCGATCGCCGGTCGGTCTTCCGCGCGGCTCCAGGAGGTGAAGCGCGACCTCGGTGTCGATTGGCCGATCATCGAGGTCGACACCGCCGACGCCGACGCCGACGCCCGTCTCGCGGCATCGACGTCGGTCGTCGCGACGACTGTCGGTCCCTATCTGCGATATGGCACGGAGGTCGCCTCCGCGTGCGCCCGGGCGGGCACGTCATACGCCGACCTGTCGGGCGAGAGCATCTTCGTCGCACGCAGCATCGAGCGCAATCACGACGTCGCCCAGAACAGCGGTGCGAGGATCGTCCACTCCTGCGGCTTCGACTCGATCCCCTCCGACGTCGGCCTCGGTATCGCACACGAGGCCGCGGGAGGGGTGCCGATCGTCGCCGCGACCCTCCGGGTGAGGTCCCTGCGCGGCGGTGTCAGCGGCGGAACCATCGACTCCCTCCGCCAGCAGATGAAAGAGATGAAGACGGATGCCTCCACCCGTCGCCTCGTCGGCGACCCGTACGCCCTCACCCCGGGGCCGTCCGTTCGGCTTCCCGGGCATCGCGGGAGCGGCTTGGGCAAGGAGCGGAATGCGTGGCAGGCGCCCTTCGTCATGGGTGCCTACAACCAGCAGATCGTTCAGCGCAGTAACTACCTGACGGGCTGGAGTTACGGTCAGCTCATGCGGTACCGCGAGGTGATCGCTACCGGCCGCGGGTTCGCCGGGTTCTCTCGCGCGGCAGGCCTCAGTGTGGGGACCGCCGCTTTGGTCGCCGGCCTGGCCCTTCCTCCGACCCGGGCGCTCCTGGACCGGGTGCTCCCGGCCCCGGGTGCTGGACCGAGTTCGAATGCGATCGAACGGGGTCGTTTCGTTCTCGACGTCGACGCGTATCCGGTGGAGGGTCAGCCGGTTCGCACGCGCATCGCGGCGCCGTTCGATCCCGGCTACGGGGGCACCGGCGTGATGCTCGGCGAGTCGGCACTGAGCCTCGCGTTCGACCAGCTCCCCGAGCGGGGCGGCGTGCTGACACCGATGGTCGCGATGGGACAGTCCTTGGCCGAGCGCCTTCGCGCACAAAGGTTCACGCTGAACGTGGACACCCTGCACTGACCCGCCAACCAGTGTCGAGGGCGATCAGTGGTGCGCGAGCGCCCCGGCATGGGCGAGCGATTCGTTCAAGGTGAGGGTGGCAGACCGCCGATGGGCGAGCCGGCGCTGCGACTGATGTAGAGAAAGTCATCTGAAGGACCTGCAGGACGTGAGCGATCACGAGGATCACAGGCAGCAACAGCCACAGGAACAGTTCAAGGCCGGGTCGATGAGACCGTGCACGAGAACCCGGTGACTTGTCCTCGCCGACGAGCATGGAGCCGACGGTAACATTCACTCTCAGTGGACATGAACCGCGACGCCCGACAGCCGGTCCTTGGCTTGCGGGCTCACACGGTCTGGCACACGACCTCCGCCTCGCGCGCACGAGCCGCGGAGTACGGGTCCTGTTTGGCCGTCCGAAAGGCGACTTCGAGGTGCCCGCGATGTGGGAGAAGCAGACGAGTGCCGCGGCGGCATTCTTAGGCGGGGAGGCGAGCGACTCGGAATCGCAGATGCGTCTCACTTGCGTACGCCGATGTCTCCAGACGCTCGAGGTCGACGCGGAGGCCGAGTCCACCGAAGAGGGAGATGCCCCCGCCGAGCAGCACCGGCACCACGTCGAGGTGGATCTCATCGACCAAGTCGAGCCGCAGGCACTGCCGCGAAAAACACGCTCGCAGCCTTGAGAATCTCGTTCGCCTTCCGCAGCTCGGCGTTCTCCTTCTGCAGCCGCTTGATCTCCGCCGCCGCATCGGTCGTGAGTCCGGGCTTCACGCCGGCGTCGACCTCGTAGCGACGCTGCCAGAGGCGCAGCGTCTCGGGGCTCATCCCGAGCAGACCGGCCACGTGACGGACCGCGCTCATCATCGTCGGGTGCGACGGCCGCGTCTCCGCGAGCATCCGCAACGCCCGCTCACGCATCTCCGGCGAGTACTTCCTATTCATCGAGTTCCATCCTTGCTTGAAGAACGGAACGAAAGTCAGGCCGATTCAGACACTGGGGGCCATCCCTCAGCGGTGATCAAGCTTCGGTCCGGACTCACCGAGCTGAACGAGGTTCTGTCCAACCAATGACCGTTGCTGGGTCGTCAAGCGGGCTATGCGGGCCCGAGAAGGAGGCCGGGGATCGTCAGATCATGTCTTCGGCCTCAAGGCGGCGGAGGTACTGTGCAAACGCGTCGTCGTTGATGTCACCAACTCGCATGTATTCCCTGTCTGGGTGATCGTTGGGGCGGGGTGGCGCGTGCCCGATGAGCGCGGCGAGGCGGTCGACGAGCCGGGCCACGCCGACGCCGTACACCTTGAACCCGGTGGCGTAGTCACCCTCCCGCTCCAACACGACCGAGATCCGATGCCCGAGCGCGTGCTGAGTAGTGAGGAGTCCGTGTGTCCAGGGGTAGTCGTCCTCCTCCGGGTACTCGATGAAGATCTCTCGCCAGTACTCATCGACAGTAGCGGGGTCCGCGTCGGCCCAGTCGGGGTCGATCAGGGTGAGCGTGCGAGGGTCGGTGATGGTGAGAAGAGTCTCGATGAGGTCTTCTCGGACTTCCTCGTCGTTGGTGTAATCGGTGCGCGACTTGGTGTACAGCGGGATCTCGTACGCGTTGTACTCCTCGACCAGCATCCGGACAACGTCGTCTAAACGCGCGGGCGGCGGCGGTGCTGCCCGCCAACGGGCGAGTAGTTCGTCAAGGCCTACATGTGGCATTTGCTACTCCATAGGTGGCGTGTGGCGGGCTTTCTGGTTGCCGAAGGACCCGCAAGAAGGATTCAACCAGCACTTTGAGCGGTCCCTTTCCGGGGTAACGAGCGACGGCGGCGCAGTGCGGTCACTCACCGCCTCGGAGAGCGGCCGGCCCCGTGCCATCGAGAAGCTCCTGGATTTCTTCGGTGGTCCACGGCAAAGTTCCTACCGCGCCGTGGACTTCGAATTCGTCGGTGAGGATGCACGCCGCGGCGGACTCGCTGCCGACCAGCTGAGGGCTCGTATCTGTCGCCGGTACATAGACAGCGTGGGTACCGTCGGGTCGCAATCCGGTGATGGCTTGGTCGATGTGGTACGTGAGGGTCTCGCCTGGTGTGCCGACGAAACTGTCTCTCGTCACCATGATGCAGGCGTCGATGAGTTCTTGCGCGGTCGGCCTAGGCTCCGGCGGGGTGGATGTCGGTGTGGCAGTGGGTGTCGGTGTCGGTGTCGGGCTTTCCGTCGCGGGGCCCGGTGAGTAGGTCACGCTGGGTGACGGAAGCTCTGTGGAGGTCGCCGTGATGGGGGTGGGGTTTCGGAGGACGGCGCTGCCGGTGATGACGCCGGCGCTGACGGCGGCGACGAGGACGACGGCGAATGCTCCCGCGATTGCCTGCGCGCGCACGCGCCGGCGGTGCGTGATGCGGTGAGCGCCGGCTTCGAGCATGTCGCGGAAGTCGTCGCGCTCGGTGGGGGTGAGGTCGAGGTTGTTCATGTTGCGATCAGTCCTTCCAGTTCGCCTCGCAGTCGCGCTTTCGCGCTCGCGAGCCTGGATTTCACCGTGCCTGCAGGGATGCCGAGCGCTTCGGCGGTCTCACGTTCGGAGTAGCCCTCGAAGACCGAGAGGACGATGACGTGCTGCTCTCGGGTGGGAAGGCGCTTGAGGGCGGCGAGCACGCCGGTCTCATCGAGCCGGGACTGCTCGGTGCGCTCGGGCATCGGGGCGTGACGGAGCAGGTCACGGTAGCGGCGCCGTGAGCGTTCGAGGTTCAACGCCGAATTGGTGACGGTTGTCAGCAGCCAGGCGAGCGGCGACCCGTTCACGAGATGCACCGCGCGCCGCCGCCGCCAGAGCTCGAACAGGGCGATCGCGACCGCATCCTTCGCATCGTCGCGCACGGCGACGATTCGACCGGCGTGTCCCAGCAGCCGCCGTTCATGCCGGTCGAACAGACGTGTCAGGCCGCGCGTATCGTCGGCGAGCACCAGCGCCCAGTCCGCCGAATCTTCTTCATTCACACCCACTAGTGTCCGGCCGGGGTGAATCGGTTCGAAACTAGCCAGACTTTGTGATTCGAGATTTGGCGATCACTGCAATTGGTCCAGAACGAGCCGTTCAACGAACGGCCCGCCAGCGGGTCCGCGACCGAGCATTGCGAAGTCCATCGGCGGGCTACCGTAAGCGCATGGAATCGTGGAGCGGATTGACCATCGAGACCGGCGAACTCCGTGAAGTGTTCGAGCGATTGATCTCTCATCTGGAGCAGACGAAGGGGCGGTCCCTCATTCTGCACGAGGATTACTTCTACTCGATGCCATTTCCCGAGATCTACGACGTGACGAGCGATCCGCCGGCCCCGACGATCGGTCAGCTCACCGAGTCGTGGGCCAACCTCCAGCGCAGCCAGGACGACACGACCTCGTTCGAACTCGTATGGCTAGCCGACGTTATCAAAGCCCTGGGACACCTCGCCTAGACGGATAGTGCGGTGGGCGCATGTCGGTCGTGTCGCGTGCGGTTTGGGTGCGTGCCGTGAGCCGAACGGTGGCGCGTGTACGGCGCGTAATCAGACGGGCCGTTGCGTTTGACCGGACGCCTCTGACGCGGACGACGTTCAGTAGGCGTCTTCCACGGGAGCGATCATGTCGCCGAGCGCCATCAGTCGGCGGTATATCGCGAAGCAGAACCCAATGCAGAGCAGGTTGATTAGTACGGAACCGACTATCCAAAGCCACGAAGCGCCAGGCGCAGCGATAAGCCCGCGGCCGAGTAAGTCCGATATCACGATGCACAGAATGACGAAGCTTCCGACCGCAGTGCCAAAGAAGGTACCGGCCGTGCCCACGTACGTCATGAGCTGCTTGCCCCAAAGTCCGCGGGCTTTTCGGTTGGACCAGATGAATGTCTCCCAGCGGGCGGCCTGGAATCCGAGACGCGCAGTAAGACCCTCTACTCCTGCCAGGTTGGCCTCCATCGCCCGCAAATACGAACCGGCCCGCTCCGCTCTATAGAGTTCACCCAGCCACGTCGACGCATTTAGCCAAATGATCCCCGGCAGGCCAAACGCGAAGATGACGAGGACGACATTCACAAGGATCGTGTTACTCGCGCTACCGGTCGAGTTGTTGATCGCGACAAGCCCAGCAGCGATCACCGCAGCAAACGTCGCCAGCGTCCATTTGACTATCGACTGCGCATACCCGTAGGACGCGAGAATCTCGGCCCGCAGCGAAGAGTGCTCCTCGATCAAGACGGCCCTCGCCAAGTCGTCCAGACCTGGCGATTCGTCGTCCTTCTTCTTTCCGAACATGGGTGAAGCCTAAGTGAGTGGCCCGCGCGCTGGTCGACATCGGGCCGGCCCGTGGACGGTCGCGTTCCGAGCGCACATGCGGGCGGTTAGCGCCGGGCTCTATCCTTCTGCCGGAACCCAGCCTGCACCACCACACGCGTCGGTGATTCGCTCACTCGCATCCAAGATCCCGCGTGCATTCTCGTCGGCGACCGCATCGGTGAAGGAGGCGACCGCTGTCACGACGGGGTTGGATGCGCCGTCGGCGGTGGCTGCAGTGAGTTCTCGCGAGTCGCGAACGGCGTCATCGATTGGTGAACCTTGTGACACCCAAGCGGCGTGGTGATTGCAGGCGTCTGTCTGTGAAGGCGACAGCTGACTCCCACAGCTAGCGAGCGCGAGCACGGCCAGTGCCAAGAGAACAGTCAGACCGATTCGCCCCACACCCGAAGCGTACCCACCGTTGTCTACGCCGCCGCAATAGCGCGAGAGCCGGTCCCTGAGCGAGTTGGTTCGGAGGTAGCGATCGGGCGCGCGCGGGCTCCTAGAATTCGAGTCATGTTGCTCGCATCGTCGAATGGCGACTTCGTCGAACTGAAGGTCGCCGGTTACCAGTTCGCGCAGACGCCAGGCGGCTCGGCCGGTGGCTGGGACGACAACTGGCTGATCATCTCCGGCCGGGTCAAGCGCGGCGAGGATTCATGGGTGTTTCGCGACCCGTGCCTGACGACGTGGGAGGCGCACGAACTGCTGGGGTGGCTGCAGAGCGACGCCGCGTTTACGAAGCGAATCGAGTTCACCGAACCGAACCTCGCCTTCGAGGTAGCCACGGACGACAGCCCGCAAGTGACCATTCTCGTCACCCTGAGAGGCGAGGCGGCTCCGCCTACCGCCTCTGACGAAATCCGCTGGGGTGCGGGTTGCACGCTCGCCCTGGATATAGCTCGAGACAGTCTCGCTCCCACGGCAAGTGCATGGGAGAGCGAGCTCAGCGACTATCCATCAAGATGAACGACCAAGGCTGGCGGTGCTCGGACGGCGGTCGATCATCGGGCGCGTGGTAGTGACATCTGGACCGATTATCCAGCGCCCTAACGAGGTCGAGAATGGGAGTGTGACACGACCTCTCCTCGCAGACTTCGTTGCCTCGGTTGGCGAGACTCCGGGCGTCCTTCCTGACGGGCAGGTCCTTGGGTCGAGCAAGACCGACTGGACACGCGTCTTCGACCTCATCAAGCAACGGGGCTGGGACGCGGCATGGAACGGAGACGGGCGCGCGGTCGTCTTGGAAGACCTGGACGATCCGTCTCGGGAAGGGGAATCGTTCGCGCTTCGGCCAATCCCGGCTGTGCAGATCAATTGCTTTCCGGGCGACGAAGAAGTGCTGTTCGATATCGATCTTCGCGAGTTCAACAACCAGGATGCGCTTGACGCGCTCACTGCCTTCATGGCTGATCTGGGTTCGGTGCTCAGCATGCCCGTCGTCATCTCTTCCGAGGGAGACTATGCCGATGTCATTGTTCGCTACGACCCGGACTCACGCGAGTTCTCGCTGCGCGAGTCCAGCTGAGACCGCTCCAAACTACGGATCGACAGTTCAAATACCGGTCCGTAAGCGGTCAATCTAGCCTCCCAGCGGGCCCGCGCACGCGAAGTGCCGGCCCACCAAAGCGCACCCAGCATCCAAGGTTCGGTCGTCGATCGCGCGGTTACTCAGAAGTCAGCAAAGTCGATCAGCAGGGCACGCCGCTTTCGTGGCTGACATGAACGTCCTTCACGACATAACCCTTCGCCCAGCCCGCGACGACTAGCCGACCCAGCACCGTCCCATCTGGTGCGACCGCCGGCACGGTTGTCTCATCCCACGGTGCGCCTTCGATCGCGACGGACTCCGCATCGTCCAACCCGTCCAAGGCGGCGACGCCCACGTCGATGATGTCTTGGTTGGACACCATGCCGCCCGAGATATCCCAGCGGTCGGCGGCCAGATTCCTCTGGGCCTGAAGCCAGGACTCCACGGCAGCCTCAAGGCTGTCGAATCCCCGCTCCTCAAGCATCAAGTAGCCAAGCTGCATCAGCCCGCACGAACCGTCGGATTCGGCCTTCAGTGCGCCTGTGTGGGACTCTGGCGAGTTCACGTCCGACGTCACGCCTGGACTGGCTTCGAGCCTCACAAGCCCGGGGGCTTCGAGTTCCGCCGGCGAACGTGTCGCGCATGATGCCAACACCGACGCGGTGACGATGGCCGCTAGAACGAGGGCGACGCCCTTCAGTACTGCGTTCACGATCTCACTCCGATACTGGATCAGTAGAGGTGGTTCAGCGTGGCGATGTCCCAGGCGTGTGGCGTGCGCAACATCGCGCGGTAATTGGCACCGCTCCAGCCACCCTCGCACATCGTTGCCTGGTCTGCTGGGCTGCTGCACATCGCCGACGCATTTGAGCTCCCACCGGTCGGGTGTGCCAGACCGAGCGCGTGACCCACCTCGTGGGCCATTACCCCTCCGACGTCCCAGCGCTTCGAGCACGTGTAGTGAGTAGATGCAGATACGTCGCGAGGGTTGCAGCTCTCCCAGAAGGCACGTCGGTCTTCATCGCCTTGCGTCGCAGAATTGTGCCCAGTCTGGGAAAACCAGAGTGCGTACTGGCCACGACCGCATTCTGTCACGCGCCGGCCGCTCGGCTGATGGGTGGCCTCGGGTCCGCTCCTATTGCGGCGCCCGAATGCGGTCCTCAACCGTTCGCGAGACAGTGGGCCACAAGTCGTGCGCGCCAATCAGACGCACGTTTCCCTCGGAGTTGATCTCAGTGCGGCGATGAGATCGCTCGCGATTGATCAGCGGTCCACAGCGCCGTCACACCGTCGCAAGAGCCCCCCCCC
>NZ_JAFIWA010000013.1 GCF_018588945.1 Microbacterium flavescens
TCCTGGCGATGCAGTATCCCGTCGAGATCCCCGGCGTGACGGTGACGAACTTCCTCCGCACCGCCAAGACCGCCATCGACGGCGAGGCCCCTTCGATCCGCACGTGGACGAAAGAGGTCAAGTCCTCGATGAAGGCCCTGCGCATGGACCCCAAGTTCGCCCAGCGCAACGTCAACGAGGGCTTCTCCGGCGGCGAGAAGAAGCGCCACGAGATCCTCCAGCTCGAGCTGCTCAAGCCGCAGATCGCGATCCTCGACGAGACCGACTCCGGGCTCGACGTCGACGCGCTCAAGGTGGTCTCGGAGGGCGTGAACCGCGCCCGTTCCGAGAACGATCTGGGCGTCCTGCTCATCACGCACTACACGCGCATCCTGCGCTACATCCGTCCGGACTACGTGCACGTCATGGTGGGCGGCCGGATCGCCGAGGAGGGCGGCCCCGAACTGGCCGACCGGCTCGAGGACGAGGGTTACGACCGCTACCTCCCCGCGGGCGTCGAAGAGCCCGCCGATGCCCCCGTCGGCACCGAAGCATAGAATCGTTACATGACCGCAACGCTCACACCCGAGAAGTACGACGAGGTCACCGAAGCTCTCAAGGACGTCATGGATCCCGAGCTGGGGATCAATGTCGTCGACCTCGGCCTCATCTACGACCTCGGATGGGACGACGAGAACGACGCACTGGTCATCCACATGACGCTCACGTCGGCCGGCTGTCCGCTCACCGACGTGCTGGAGGAGCAGACCGCTCAGGCTCTGGACGAGGTGGTCGACCGCTTCCGCATCAACTGGGTCTGGATGCCGCCGTGGGGTCCGGAGCGGATCACCGATGACGGACGCGACATGATGCGAGCCCTCGGCTTCGCCATCTGACACCCTCGCGGCCGCGTTTCACTCGGTGACGCTCGAGGCGCTGTTGTCCGAGCGCCCTCGATATTGTCGTGCGATGAGCGTCGCGCCCCTGCAAGCCCTTCCCCTCGAGCAGCTGAGGCAGCGCTCCAGCACGAAGTGGCGCAAGTACGGCGATGACGTGCTGCCGTTCTTCGTCGCGGAGACCGACTACCCGCCGGCCCCCGCGATCACCGCCGCGCTGTCCCGGGCGGTCGCGCTCGGCGACACCGGCTACACGCCCCCCGACCTCGGCGTCGCGAGCGCCTATGCGGCCTTCGCGCAGCGCCGGTTCGGGTGGAAGCCCGATCCCGCGCGGATCCGCACGACGTGCGACGTGATGATGGCGATCGTCGAGATCCTGCGTCACGTGATCTCGCCGGGCGACCGAGTGATCGTGACGCCCCCGGTGTATCCGCCGTTCTTCGAGTGCATCCCCGAAGCGGGAGGCGTCGTGGAGCGCGTGCCGCTCATCGACCGCGGCACCGGCTGGGAGCTCGACCTCGGAGGCGTCGAGGGAGCGCTGGCCGGCGGAGCGCGCGCCGTGCTCCTCTGCAACCCCCACAACCCCACCGGCACCGTTCACTCGCGGGAGACGCTGGCGACGCTGGCCGATCTTGCGGCGCGGTACGACGCGGTCGTCATCAGCGACGAGATCCACGCGCCGTTGACCCACCGCGGAGCTGTTTTCACGCCGTTCCTGGATGCCTCGCCCGCGGCCGCACGAATCGGCTACGCCGTCGTGAGCGCGAGCAAGGCGTTCAATCTGGCTGGACTCAAGTGCGCGCTGATGGTCGCCGCCGACGAGACCACCTCCGCCGTCGTGCGCTCCCTGCCCGACGAGGTCGAGTGGCGCACCGGTCTGTTCGGCGCGATCGCGGCGGTCGCCGCGTTCTCGGCGGAGAGCGACGTCTGGCTGGATGCGCAGCTGGCGGCGCTCGATCTCAATCGCGTCCTGCTCGCCGAACTGCTCGACGAGCACGTCCCGGCCGCGCGGTATCGCATTCCCGATGCCGGCTTCCTGGCGTGGGTGGATCTCTCCGACCTCGGGTGGGGCGACAACCCTGCGGTGAAGATCCGTCGCGAGGCGCGGGTCGCCTTCCACCTCGGGCCGTTCTTCGGCGAGGAGGGCCGGGGTCACGTGCGCATCAACTTCGGGTGTTCGCCCGAGCTGCTGACCGAGGCGCTCCGACGGGTGGGTAGCCTGGTCTGATGAGCACTGCACCCGTCGAGTCCGAGACGGGGATCTGGCGGGGGCGGTTCGTCTGGGTCACGGTCGGTGCCGTCGCCCTCATCTTCCTGGCGGCGATGCAGTCGCTCGCCGTGACCACTGTGATGCCCGTCGTGAGTGCCGACCTCGACGGCGGCGCGCTGTACGCGGTGGCGTTCGCCGGCACGCTCGCGACGAGCGTGATCGGCATGGTTGCCGTCGGAGCGTGGTGCGACCGCGGGGGAGTGCTCGCTCCGCTGACCACGGCCGTCGTACTGTTCGTGGTCGGCTTGATCATCGCGGGGCTGGCCACGTCGATGCCGGTGCTCGTCGCGGGTCGCCTCGTGCAGGGCCTAGGCACAGGCGGGCAGACCGTCGCGCTGTACGTGGTCGTCGCCCGCGTGTATCCCTCGGTCATGCACGGCCGGGTGTTCGCCGCCTTCTCGGCAGCCTGGGTGGTGCCGTCGCTCATCGGCCCGTTCCTGGCCGGCGCGGTGACCGAGTTTCTCCACTGGCGCTGGGTGTTCCTCGGCGTCGCCGGACTTACCGTCATCGCGTTCACGATGGTGGTGCTCCGTCTGCACGGCCTTCCGCTCCACACCGACCACCCTGCGACGGACCGGATCGGGCCGCGCATGGCGTGCGCGGTGGCGGTCGCAGTCGGCGCGCTGGCGCTCAGCCTGGCCGGCGAGCTCGGAGCCTACGCGTGGGTCGTGGTGGCGGCATCCGCTGTCGTCATCGGCTTGGCGTCGCGACCTCTCCTTCCCCGCGGCACGCTGCTCGCGCGACGCGGCCTGCCGAGCGTGGTGCTGATGCGAGGTCTCATCGCCGGAGCCCTGTTCGGCGCCGAGATCTACGTGCCGTACCTGCTGATCGACCACTACGACTTCTCGCCGACGTGGGCAGGGCTCGGGCTCACCACTGCGGCGATCGCCTGGGCGGCCGCGGCCGACGTGCAGGGCCGCGTGGGCGACCGGCTCGGCAATGCGCGCATCACGGCGCTCGGCGTGACACTCCTCATCACGTCCACCGTCGTGGCCGGCGCGACCGCCATGCTCGGATGGCATCCGGCGGTGCTCATCGTGGGCTGGGCTTTCGCCGGCGGCGGCATGGGCCTCATGTACCCGCGGCTGACCGTGCTCACCCTCGCGTACTCGACGCCGCAGAATCAGGGCTTCAACTCATCGGCCCTGTCGATCTCCGACTCGATCGGCGCGGCCACCTCGATCGCGATCATGGGGCTCGTCTTCACGGCGCTGGCGGGGACGGATGCCGCGTTCCCCGCGGTCTTCGCGCTCGCGACGGCTCTCGCCCTCCTCGCGCTGGTCCCGGGCCTGCGGCTGGGTCACGCGCATGAGGAGTCCGGCGCCGCCCATCGTTCGTGATATCCGATTTTGGCAAGCAGACGAGGTAAGGCTAACCTTACTGGGTGAGCTCTTCGATCGCCGTCAGCACGCGCCCTGCGTATCGCCCCTACGCCGCGACCGTCGCGGACGTGCACCGGCTGTCTCCGCACTTCGTGCGCGTGGCCTTCACCGGACCCGACTTCGACGTGTTCGGCACGGCCGGGCTCGACCAGCGCGTCAAGCTGATCCTGCCCCTCGCGGACGGATCCCTGAGTGACATCGGCCAGCACGACGAGTCCATGATCGACGCCGGTGATTGGTACGCCGCGTGGCGCGGCATCCCGACCGAATCCCGCAGCCCCCTGCGCACCTACACGGTCCGTCGCATCGACCCGGACGCGCGTCTGCTGCACGTCGACTTCGTGGTGCATCACGGCGCCGGCCCCGCGGGCAGCTGGGCGGAGACTGCCTCCGTCGGCAGCCAGATCGTGATCGTCGGACCCGACCACCGCAGCGACGGCTACCGTCTTGGACTGGACTGGCACCCGGGGACCGCCCGTCGACTCGTCCTCGCGGGCGATGAGACGGCAGCGCCGGCCATCGGCTCGATCCTCGAGTCGCTCGACGAGTCGTTCGAGGTGGATGCCTTCATCGAGGTTCCCAGCCGCGCCGACGCGCTGACACTGGAGGTGCCGCCCTCCTTCCGCGTCTCGTGGCTGGCGCGCGACGAGCGGGAGCACGGCGCCGCGCTCACCGACGCGGTCACCGCGTGGACGTCGACGGCGACCGACACTCTGGCACGCGCGGCGGCTCCGCGCCGCCAGGAGCTGGCCGACGTGGACGTCGACACCGACCTGCTGTGGGACAGCCCCGAAGACTCCGAAGGCGAGTTCTACGCCTGGATCGCCGGTGAGGCCGCCATGGTCAAGGGCTTGCGCCGGCACCTCGTGCAGGGCTGCGGCGTGGACCGCAAGCGCGTCGCCTTCATGGGGTACTGGCGGCTCGGGCAGGCCGAGGGACAGGAATGACCAGCGCCCGCGACCGGCGCGCGAGGCTCGTCCTGCTCACCGCGATCGCGCTGCTGCTGGTCATGGTTCTGGTGAGCCTCATGATCGGCGCGCGGCCCGTCGCACCGGGGGTGGTGATCGATGCTCTGCTGCGCCCCGACATGTCCCTCGCCGATCACAGCGTGATCCTCACGCAGCGCGTCCCTCGCACGATCATCGGAATTCTCGCCGGCGCATCGCTGGCCCTCGCCGGCACGCTCATGCAGGGGCTTACCCGCAACCCGCTCGCCGACCCGGGCCTCCTCGGCGTGAACGCCGGTGCGTCGGTGGCGGTCCTTGCGGCGATCACGCTGTGGGGCATCACGTCGCCTTCGGGCTTCGTATGGTTCGCGTTCGTCGGCGCCGCGGTCGCATCGGTCGCCGTCGCCTTCATCGGGTCGCGCGGTTCCGACGGCTCCAACCCGGCCAAGCTGGCGCTCACCGGAGCCGCGGTGACCGCCGGTCTGACGGCCGTGAGCACCCTGATCCTCACGACATCGATCACGGCGTTCGACGTGTTCCGCTACTGGCAGGTGGGCGGCCTCACCAACCGCGGCCTCGACACCGTCGCCGTCGTGGTCCTCCCCATCGTCATCGGCGCGGTCATCGCCTTCACCTCTGCGCGCGGCCTGGACCTGATCGCCCTCGGCGACGACACGGCGACCGGGCTCGGCCACAGCGTGGCACGAACGCGCACGCTCGGCATCGTCGCCACCGTCCTGCTCTGCGGCAGCGCCACGGCCATCGCCGGCCCCATCGTCTTCCTCGGACTGCTCGTCCCGCACGCGCTGCGCGCGCTCGTCGGCGGCGACTACCGCTGGCTGCTGGCCATCGGAGCGCCCGCGGGCGCCGCCGTGCTGCTGGCTGCCGACGTGCTCGGGCGCGTCATCGCCCTGCCCGGCGAGGTGCAGGCCGGGCTCGTGGTCGCCTTCGTCGGCGCTCCGGTGCTCATCTCTCTCGTGCTCCGACGTGGGCGGGTGACCCTGTGAGCGCGTCGGTGCTCGAGGTCCGCTCGCGCGTGAGTCGCCGGCGCACGCTGGTCGTGTCTGCGGTGCTGCTCGCCGTCGTCGTGATCGCCATCATTTCGCTCTCCGTCGGCGACTACCCCATCGCTCCGGCCGACCTGTGGGCGACGCTGTGGGGCGGGGGAGACCGCGCGCAGTCGTACGTCGTCTTCCAGGTGCGGGCGCCTCGACTCGCGATGGCGCTCGTCGTCGGCGCCGCGCTGGGCGTGGCCGGCGGCCTGCTGCAGTCGCTGCTGGGCAATCCGCTCGCCAGTCCCGATCTGCTCGGCATCAGCGGCGGCGCGGGAGCGGCGGCCGTCTTCGGCATCCTGACGCTGGGGATCGGCGGACCGGTGCTCGCCGTGGCCGCGTTCCTCGGTGGCCTCGCGGTGGCCGCCTTCCTGCTGCTCGCCGGACGGCACCGCGCCGACGGAGGCTACCGCCTCATCCTCGCGGGCGTCGGCGTCGCGTTCCTCACGATCGCGATCACGAACTACCTGATGGTGCGCGCGCAGGTCGAGCTCGCCCAGGCGGCGCTGATCTGGCTGACGGGCAGCCTCTCCTCGACCCCGTGGTGGAGCGTCGTGACCGTGCTCATCGTCGTGATCCTCTGCATCCCCGCCGTCGTGGCGTGCGCGCGCTGGCTCCCGATCACCCAGATGGGGGCGTCGACTGCCGCCTCGCTGGGCGTGCGGGCGTCCACCGTGCGGATCGTCACCGTGCTGACGGCGGTCCTGCTCACCGCCGTCACGTGCGCCTTCGTCGGACCGATCGGGTTCATCGCCCTCTGCGCTCCCGCGATCGCCCGCCCGCTGCTCGGCCATGGCGCCATCGGCATCGGGACGAGCGCCGCGGTCGGTGCGTGCCTGCTCGCGGCCGCCGACCTCGTCGCGCAGTTCGCCCTGCCCGGTGTCTCCGTGCCGGTGGGCGTGGTGACCGGTGCGATCGGCGCCGCCTTCCTCCTGTGGCTCCTCGCGACGTCGAAAGGACGCAACCTGTGACCCCCGCAACCGCACCGCGCCTCAGCGCACGCGGGCTTGCCGCCGGCTATCCCGGACGGCGGGTGATCGAAGACCTCGATCTCGACTTCGCCGCCGGCCGCATGACGATGGTCATCGGCGCGAACGCCTGCGGCAAGTCGACGCTGCTGAGCGTTCTCGCCCGTGTGAACGAGCCCCTCGGCGGAACCGTGGAGCTCGACGGCGTCGACATCCGCACGCTGCCTCGCCGCCGGTTCGCACAGAGCGTCGGCCTGCTGCCGCAGCATCCCACCGCTCCCGACGGTCTGACCGTCGCCGAACTCGTCTCACGCGGCCGTCACCCGCACCGCGGGGTCTTCCAGCGCTGGAGCGCTGCCGACACTGCGCGCGTCGACGATGCGATGGCCAAGACGGGGGTCAGCGCCCTGGCGGATCGCGCTGTGGGCGACCTGTCGGGCGGCCAGCGTCAGCGCGTCTGGATCGCGATGGCCCTCGCGCAGGAGCCTCGCGTGCTCCTGCTGGACGAGCCGACGACCTTCCTGGACCTGAGCCACCAGATCGAGGTGCTCGACCTCCTGCGCACGCTCAACCGCACCGACGGCACGACGATCGTGGTCGTTCTCCATGAGCTCAACCTCGCCGCGCGCTACGCCGACGACCTCGTGATCATGAGTGCCGGCCGCGTCGTCGCGCACGGCGCCCCCTCCGACGTGCTCACCCGTGAGGTCGTGTCGCAGGCGTTCGACCTCGATGCGCTCGTCATCCCCGACCCCCTCACCTCCACCCCCCTCGTCATCCCCGTTCCCGGAGGCGCCCACGCCGCCGCGGACGAGGCCTGACGCGATCGAAAGGAAGATCCATGCCCGTTACCCACCCGCGCCTCGCCGCGTTCGCCGCGCTCGCGCTGGCCGGCGGCCTCGTGCTCTCCGGATGCGCCGGCACGGCCGCACCCGCATCGTCCGACTCGGACGACAACGGCTCCGCCGCGTCAGGGAGCTTCCCGGTGACCTTCGAGCACATCTACGGCGAGACCACGATCGAAGAGGCGCCCGAGCGCATCGCGACGTGGGGCTGGGGTGCGACCGACGCGGTTCTCGCACTGGGCATCGTGCCCGTCGCGATCCCGTCGTCCGAGTACGGCGGTGGCGACGACCTCATCACGCCCTGGGTCGACGAGGCGCTCAGCGAGCTCGGCGGTGAGGCGCCCGTGCTGCTGGACAACTCCGCCTACGAGCTGTCCGTCGAGCAGCTGCTCGCGAGCGACCCCGATGTGCTCATCGCGTCCTACTCAGGCCTCACGCAGGAGGAGTACGACGCGGTGACCGGCGCCGGCATCCCCGTCGTCGCTCCCGAAGAGGCCCTCTGGGCGACGCCGTGGCGCGACGTCATCACCGACACCGGCAGGGCGCTCGGCCTCGAGAGCGAGGCGGACGCCGTGCTCGCCGACCTGGATCAGCAGATCGCGGATGCCGCAGCCGAGCACCCCGAGTTCGAAGGCCTGTCGATCGCGTACGCCGATGACGACGTCGACACGTTCTACCTCTACCTTCCCGCCGATCCCCGCGTCGAGATCCTCGAGGACCTCGGGTTCACCAGCGCCGAGTCGGTGACCGCGCTCGACAGCGGCGAGTCGACGTTCTACACCACGGTCAGCAGCGAGAACCTCGACCAGATCGACGCGGACGTGCTCTTCACTCAGGCCGAGGCGCAGTCCGACCTCGACGAGTTCATCGCATCGGACCGCGCCGCGCTGATCCCCGCCGTGGCCGCCGGAGCCGTGGCGCCGATCGTCGGCGAGGAGAACGTGGCCGCGATCTCGCCGACCGCGCTGACCCTGCCGTGGATCCTTCCCGACGTCGTCGAGCAGCTCGCCGCAGCGGCAGCCGCCGTCATCGCGCAGCGCTGATCCCACTCGGACACACGCACGAGAGCCCCGGTCGCGACGACCGGGGCTCTCGTCTGACCGGGCAGTGCGGCGGCCTGCCGGCGCTCGCCCCGTATACTGGGAGGCTGGCCGTTCGGCCACTTCCCCTTCTCCATCGACGGATCGGACTTCCGCTGTGCTCGCCGTGCACGACCTCGAGATTCGCGTGGGCGCCCGCGTGCTCATGTCCGACGTGTCGTTCCGTGTGTCGGCGGGCGACAAGGTCGGTCTCGTGGGCCGCAACGGAGCCGGGAAGACGACCCTGACCAAGGTGCTCGCCGGCGACCTGCTGCCCGCCGAGGGCAAGGTCGACCGCATCGGCGAGCTGGGATACCTGCCGCAGGATCCGCGCTCCGGCGATCCCGACATGCTGGCCCGCACCCGCATCCTCGACGCCCGAGGACTCGGGACGATCGCACTGGGCATGCACGAGGCATCCGTCGCCATGGGCGATGATGATCCGGATGCCGCGGCCCGCGCCATGCGCAAGTACGCGAACCTCACCGAGCGGTTCGAAGCGCTCGGAGGCTACGCGGCCGAGGCGGAGGCCGCCTCGATCGCGCACAACCTGTCGCTGCCGGACCGCATCCTCGAGCAGCCGCTGCGCACCCTCTCGGGCGGCCAGCGCCGGCGCATCGAGCTCGCTCGCATCCTGTTCTCGAACGCCGAGTCGATGATCCTCGACGAGCCGACCAACCACCTCGACGCCGACAGCGTCGTGTGGCTGCGCGAGTTCCTCAAGGGCTACAAGGGCGGGCTCATCGTCATCAGCCACGATGTCGAGCTCGTGGGCGAGACCGTCAACCGCGTGTTCTACCTCGATGCGAACCGCCAGGTCATCGACGTCTACAACATGAACTGGAAGAACTACCTGCGCCAGCGGGTGGCCGACGAGGAGCGCCGCAAGAAGGAGCGCGCCAACGTCGAGAAGAAGGCCACCGCCCTGCAGCTGCAGGCCGCCCGGTTCGGCGCCAAGGCGTCGAAGGCGGCCGCTGCGCACCAGATGGTGGCGCGCGCCGAGAAGATGCTGTCAGGACTCGACGACGTCCGCCAGGAGGAGCGGGTCGCCAAGCTGCGCTTCCCCAAGCCGGCTCCGTGCGGAAAGACCCCGCTCATGGCGTCGGGACTGTCGAAGTCGTACGGCTCGCTCGAGATCTTCACCGACGTCGACCTCGCGATCGATCGCGGCTCGAAGGTCGTCGTGCTCGGGCTGAACGGCGCCGGCAAGACGACCCTGCTGCGCATCCTCGCCGGCGTCGACAAGCCCGATACCGGGCAGATCGAGCCGGGGCACGGCCTCAAGGTCGGCTACTACGCGCAGGAGCACGAGAACCTCGACGTCTCGCGATCGGTGCTCGAGAACATGATGTCGGCGGCGCCCGACATCACCGCGACCGACGCCCGAAAGGTGCTGGGGTCGTTCCTGTTCACCGGCGACGACGTGCTGAAGCCCGCGGGCGTCCTGTCCGGTGGGGAGAAGACGCGGCTCTCGCTGGCGACTCTCGTGGTGTCCAGCGCCAACATGCTGCTGCTCGACGAGCCCACGAACAACCTGGACCCCGCCTCGCGTGAGGAGATCCTCGGCGCACTCTCGCACTACGAGGGAGCCGTAGTGCTCGTCTCGCACGATGAGGGTGCGGTCGAGGCGCTCAACCCCGAGCGGGTGCTCATCCTGCCCGACGGCGTCGAAGACATCTGGGGTCGCGACTACGCGGAGCTCATCTCGCTGGCTTGACGCCGGCCCTGTAGCGGGTCGTTGAGCGAGCGAAGCGAGAGGGAACGCGTTGAGGCGCGAGGGCTCCTCGGAAGATCGAGGCGTTTCGTCTCGTCGCTTCGCTCCTCGCTCAACGACCCGGGTGCGGGGACGGTGGGGGGCGGGGGCAACGGCGAGGCGGTTCGTCTCGTCGCTTCGCTCCTCGCTCAACGAACCGGGTGGGAGGGAACTGCGAGGCGTTTCGTCTCGTCGCTTCGCTCCTCGCTCAACGAACCGGTGGGGCGGGCCTCAGCGGCCGGCGGCGTCCAGCAGGGCGTCCTCGTCCTGCGCGTCGCGGTCGCGTCGACGGGAGGATTCCTCGGCGTCCTCGCGGCGATGCCGCCGCTCGGTGCGGATGACGTAGCCGATGAAGACGAACCCCATGACCGCGAAGAGGATCCACTGGATCGCGTACGAGAGGTGCGGGCCGGGGTCCTCGGAGGGCGATTCGAGCGACTGCGGCACGGTCGCGGGCGCAGGGTCCTCCGAGGCCATGACGCCGTAGGCACTGACTTCGAGCGCTTCGCCGGCGTCGGCCGACACCGACTCGGCGACGAGCGGCAGGTGGATGGTCGGCACCTGTCCGGCGGGGGCGGTCCGGCCCGACGACGGAAGCTGCTCACCGGGCTTGAGCCGGGCGATGACGGTCACCTGGCCCTCAGGCGGCGCGGGCACGGCTTCGGGTTCAGGCTGATCGTCGCCCGGCGCAACCCAGCCGCGGTCGATCAGCAGGACGCGGCCGTCCGATAGGCGGAAGGGCACCAGCACCTCGAACGCGGACGTGCCGCCGTGCGGCCGATTGCGCACGAGCAGCTGGTCGTCGGCGACGTACTCGCCGACGAGGCGCACCGGGTGCCACTGGTCACCGGGGTCGAGCTGGCCGCCGGCGGGGATGAGCTCGTCGAGCGGCACGGGCGTCGCGTCGTAGTTCGCCTCGACGAGCGCGAGCTGGGCCGAGCGCTCTTCATTTCGTGTGAACTGCCAGTTCGACAGGAAGGCGCAGGCGATCGCGAACACGACGGCGAGCGAGACGTAGATCGCCCACCGGCCGGCGCGAGGCAGCGCCTGCATGCTGACCTCTCGCCGCGCGCTCATCGTCCAGCCTCACTGGGCAGCAGCGGCCCGACCTCGACCGGAAAGTCGCGGGCCGCCAGGAACTCGCGGAGGTAGTCACGGTGCGCGTCGCACGCGACCCACGTCTTCGTGCGATCGGCCGAGTGGATGCGTGGGTTGCGCCAGTCGATCCGCCAGGCGGCGTCGGCGCGGCAGCCTGCGCGCGAGCAGGTCGCGGGGGCGACGGGCTCGGGGAGATCGAGGCTCATGCGGTGCCGTCCGTGGACCCGCTGTCGTGCCCTTCGCCGTCGGAGGTCGGGTCGGCGGGGCGTTCGCCGATCGCGGGTGCCTCCTCGACGCGGATCACACTGCCCGAGTGGGGGCCGAGGGGAGTGGTGGGCACCGCGGGAAGCGCGCGCTCGGGGTCTTCCCGGCGGTTGCGCCGCGCTTCCTGGCCGACGTTCGCGAGGACGACCGCGATGTACGGGAGGAAGATCGCAGCAGCGCCGAACACCCACGTGTACCACCCGTACGGCGTGATGACGACCATGAGGATGAAGCACACGACACGCAGGGCCATCGTGGCGAGATAGCGGGTCGATCGCGCGTCGACATCGTCACGTGGCGCCCGTGGCAGCGACGTGGCGGATTGGGGCCGACTCGAACTTTTCACCTTCCTTCAAGACTACGCCGCGCGGCCCCTGCAGGCGCCCTCGAGGGCACGTGCAGGGGCCGCGCGATCCGTCAGGAGCTGTACCGCGCGCCCTGACTCGCAGCCCAGGCGATGAAGGAGAAGAAGATGATGCCGCCGATGATCCACAGGGCGAGTCCGACGTACCCGACGATCGTGCCGCCGAGCGCCATGCCGCGGCCGTTCTCGCCGCTCGTCTTGAGCTGGTGGAGCGAGATGTGGCCCGTGATGACGCCCGCGATCGATCCGATGATCGGCACGATTCCGATGAAGCCGACGATCGAGGCGATGAGGGAGACGATGGCGAGGACGTTGGTCTTCACCTGCGCGCCGTAGCCGTAGGCGGGCGCACCGTACTGGGGTGCCGCCCCGTACTGGGGTGCCGCCCCGTACTGGGGTGCCGCCCCGTACTGGGGTGCGGATCCGTAGGCGGGCGGCGCCTGCGGAGTACCGTAGGCGGGCGGCGCGCCGTACGTCGGCGGCGCAGGGGTCGCGGGCGGCGGATATCCGCCGCCACCGGACTGCGCCGGATCGGGTGCGGGCGCGTCGGGGGTGTTGTCGCTCAAAGGCTGACCTTTCTCGAGATTGCTCTTAGCGTTCCAGCGCACGGCATGGGGTGTCAAACGTGGCGCCACTAGGCTGGTCCGGATCCGTCACACACCCCCGGGGAGCTTCTCATGTCCAGCGATCGCGTCGTCCTCGTCACCGGCGGAAACCGCGGCATCGGCCGCGCCATCGCCGAGCGCTTCGTGGCGCAGGGCTACAAGGTGGCGGTGACCGCGCGCTCCGGCGAGGGTCCGGAAGGAACGCTGACGGTGCGTGCCGATGTGACGGATGCCGCGGCCGTCGACGCCGCCTTCACCGAGGTCGAGAGCGCCCTCGGCCCGGTCGAGATCGTGGTCGCGAATGCCGGCATCACCAAGGACACCCTGCTACTGCGCATGACCGAGGACGACTTCGACAGCGTGGTCTCCACGAACCTCGGCGGCGCGTTCCGCGTCGTCAAGCGCGCGTCGAAGGGCATGCTCCGCGCCCGCTGGGGACGCGTGATCCTCATCTCGAGCGTCGTGGGGCTGTACGGCTCCGCGGGTCAGATCAACTACGCGGCCTCGAAGAGCGCCCTCGTGGGCTTCGCTCGCTCACTCACCCGCGAGCTGGGCGCGCGCGGGATCACGGCCAACGTCGTGGCTCCCGGCTTCATCGAGACCGACATGACGGCGGCTCTGGGCGACGACACGCAGGCCGAGTACAAGAAGAGCATCCCCGCGGGTCGCTTCGCGACGGCCGATGAGGTCGCCGGCGTCGTCACCTGGATGGCGTCGGATGACGCGGCGTACATCTCGGGCGCCGTGATCCCCGTCGACGGCGGCCTCGGCATGGGCCACTGAGGACGACGCGCCGGCTGAGGCGGCAGGGTCAGCGAGCGGCGGCGACGAGCGCACGCGAGAGTCGCTCGGGCTGAGAGAACTGCGGCCAGTGACCGGAGCCGAGCGCGACGACCTCGGTGTCGGCGATAGCGGCGAACTCGGCCCCGTACGTTCCCCACTGCGCGATCGCCTCGCGGAATGCGGCGTCGTCCATGCTTCCGGAGAGGATGGTCACCGGCACCGCGTGGCGTGCTGAGCCTTCGAGCCGCACCGGATCGGTCGGAACCTTCGCCGGAACCGACCGCGTGCGCGGCGTCCACGCCGCGCGGGTCTCGGCGTCGATGTCGTCGACGTCAGGGGCGTCGAAGGAGTCCCAGCCGGGGAACGGGATCACGCCGTCGACGATCTCGAACTCGGAGATCGTGCCGCCCGGCGGGGGCGGCACGGTGTCGACGAAGATCACGCGGGCCACCTGGCCGGGCCGCGCCTCGGCTGCCGCCCACACGACGTTGCCGCCGCCGCTGTGCCCGACCAGCACCACCGGGCGCCCCAGACCGTCGATCTCGGCCACCACGGCGTCGACCCAGTCCTGGATGCCGATGTCGGCGGACTCCGTCGCGGGTGCGCCGACGCCGGGCATGGTCAGGGGGCGGGGTGCGTGCCGGGCCTCGCGCAGCGCGGGGAGGATGGGATCCCACGAGGATGCGTCGAGCCAAAGACCGGGAACGAGGATGATGTCCATGACCCGACGTTACCGAGGGGCGGCGACATTTTCGCCGGCTCAGGGAAGGAGCGCGATCACCTCGGCCAGATCCACGGGTCCGACGATCAGGTCGGCGCGCTCACGCACGGCGGGCTTCGCGTTGAAGGCGACCCCCAGCCCTGCCGCCGCCATCATCTTCAGGTCGTTCGCGCCGTCTCCGATCGCGATCGTGCGCGCCAGCGGGACACCCGCGTCTTCCGCCCATTCGCGCAGCGCCGCGGCCTTGCCCTCGGCGTCCACGATGTCGCCGTCGACCACGCCGGTCAGCGCGCCATCCGCCGTGACGAGGCGGTTCGCGCGCCACACGTCGACGCCCAGCGACGGGGCGACGGTGTCGAGGATCTCGTGGAAGCCGCCCGAGACGACCCCCACAGCACCGCCGCGAGCGTGGATTGCGTCGATGAGCTCGCGCACGCCGGGCGTCGGCTCGACTCTCGCGAGCACGTCGGCGAGCGCCGCCGTCGCAACGCCCTCGAGCCGCGCGACCCGCGACCTCAGGCTGGTGGCGAAGTCGACCTCGCCGCGCATGGCGGCCTCGGTCGCCGCGGCGACCTCCGGTCCTCGCCCGGCCTCATCGGCGATCAGCTCGATGACCTCGTTGCGGATCAGCGTCGAATCGGCGTCGAGCACGACGAGGAAGCGGGCGGCGGGTGCAGGCATCCCTCCACGCTAGCGTCGCCGGGCGCGGCATCCGCAACCGGCGGTCACCGTTCGACGTGGATGCCCTTGCCGACCACCGTGATGCCGCTGTCGGTGACGGTGTAGCCCCGCGCCAGGTCTCGGTCGCGGTCCACGCCGACCGTCGCCCCGTCGGCGAGCACGACCTGCTTGTCGAGGATCGCGCGATGGATCCGCGCGCCGGCGCCCACCTGGACGTGGTCGAACAGCACCGAGTCGGTGATCGTCGAGCCGCCGCCCGCGAGGGTCCACGGCCCGACGACGCTCCGCTCGAGGTGGGTGCCCGAGAGCACCGATCCGAGCGACACGATGGAGTCGATGGAATTGCCGATGCGACCGACCGAGTCGCGGACGAACTTCGCGGGAGGCGAGTTCACCGCCTGCGAGTGGATCGGCCAGTCGGTGTTGTAGAGGTTGAAGATCGGCAGCGTCGAGATGAGGTCGCGGTGGGCGTCGAAGAACGAGTCGATGGTCCCGACGTCGCGCCAGTAGTAGCGGTCGCGATCGGTCGATCCCGGCACCTCGTTGCGGTTCATGTCGTACACGCCGGCCTCGCCGCGGCCGACGAAGTACGGCACGATGTCGCCGCCCATGTCGTGGTTCGACGTCGGCAGCTCGCCGTCGGCCTCGACTGCCTCGATCAGCGCGTCGGTGTCGAAGATGTAGTTGCCCATCGAGGCCAGGACCTCGCCGGGGGAGTCGGCCAGTCCCGTCGGGTTCTGAGGCTTCTCGAGGAAGTCGTTGATGCGCGTCGGATCGCTCTTGTCCACGTCGATCACGCCGAACTGGTTGGCGAGCGAGATCGGCTGACGGATGCCTGCGACCGTCGCGCGTGCGCCGGAATCGATGTGCGCCGCCAGCATCTGCCGGAAGTCCATGCGGTACACGTGGTCGGCGCCGATGACGACGACGATGTCGGGTTGCTCGTCGTTGATGAGGTTCAGGCTCTGAAGGATGGCATCGGCCGATCCGGAGAACCACCGCTTGCCCAGGCGCTGCTGCGCCGGCACCGAGGCGACATACGAGTCGAGGAGGGCCGACATCCGCCACGTCTGCGAGATATGCCTGTCGAGGCTGTGCGACTTGTACTGGGTGAGCACGACGACCTGCCGCAGGCCCGAGTTGATCAGGTTCGATATGGCGAAGTCGATGAGCCGGTACTGGCCGCCGAAGGGCACCGCCGGCTTGGCCCTGTCCGCCGTCAGGGGCATGAGGCGCTTTCCCTCGCCGCCGGCGAGGATGATTCCGAAGACCTTCGGCGCTGCAGGCATGGCACCACCCTAGGCCCGCACCCCGATCGGGCCCAACGGCTACACGCGGGTTGACTCGTGTACTAAGTTGCGTCCCATGCGCGTCGACATCGTGACCAAGGAGTACCCGCCCGAGATCTACGGCGGAGCCGGCGTGCACGTCACCGAGCTGGTGAAAGCGCTGCGCGAGAGCATCGACGTGCGCGTCCGGGCCTTCGGGGCGGATCGCGACGAGGAGGGCACGACGGCGTACGGCGTGCCGGCCGAGCTCGCCGCCGCAAACGCGGCGGTCCAGACCCTGGGCACCGACCTGGAGATCGTCACCGACGTCGCGGGAGCCGACGTCGTGCACAGCCACACCTGGTACGCGAACTTCGCCGGCCACCTCGCCTCGCTCCTGCACGGCATCCCCCACATCGTCACCGCGCACAGCCTCGAGCCGCTGCGCCCGTGGAAGGCGGAGCAGCTCGGCGGCGGCTACGCGGTCTCGAGCTGGATCGAGCAGACGGCGTACGAGGGCGCTGCCGCCATCGTGGCGGTCAGCGACGGAATGCGGCAGGACATCCTGCGCAGCTACCCCTCGCTC
>NZ_JAFIWA010000014.1 GCF_018588945.1 Microbacterium flavescens
GGGTCGGGGTCGGGGTCGGGGTGCCGGACGGGGTGGGGGCGGGGGCGAACAGGCCAGGCCACAGCGCAGCCGCCAGCGGGTAGCCGACGAACGCGATCACGTCGATCAGCGTGTGCGCGATGACGAGCGGCATGACCCGGCCCCAGCGCCGGTAGCACCAGCCGAACACGACGCCCATCGCGAAGTTGCCGACCATCGCGGGGAACCCCTGGTAGGCGTGGTAGGCGGCGCGGAGCGCGGCGGTCGACAGGATCACCGCCCACCAGCCCCACCCGAGCCGGCGCAGGCGGTCGAAGAGGTAGCCGATGAAGATGACCTCTTCGGTGAGCCCCGCGCGCAGCGCCGCGAGCAGGAGCAGGGGGATCGTCCACCAGGACGTGTCGAGAGGGGATGCCTCGACCAAGACGGTCAGCCCCAGTGCGCGTCCCAGCGCGTAGAGCCCGAGCCCGGGGATGCCGATCACGGCGACGAGCGCGACTCCGCGCCCCACGTCGCCGCCGAAGCGGCTGAAGTCCAATCCGATGCGCCGGAACGCCGACTTGCCCGGTTCCCACAGGAAGAAGATCGCGAGGGCCACCGGCACCAGCGCGAACCCTTGGCCGAGGAACTGGTAGAGGACGTCCCAGAACTCCTCGGCCGCCGCCGACGGGTTGAGGGCGGTGGTCTGGTCGCCCAGCGACGCCTCGCGCTGCAGCGCCTGGATGAGACCCAGGACCGCGTAGGTCGCCGACCGCCCGACCGAGAGCAGCAGAACGAGGGCGATCTCCCACCTCAGGCGCACCCGGGACGAATGATCCATGGAGGCGGTGTCGGGCAGATTCCCAGACGCGAAAGCGTGCACGTTGTCAGATTGTCACACCCGTGTAGCGCTGAGTTAAGGATATGTAACGGTTTGCTGTTCTGTTTTGCCATGCCCGCACGCGGTGCTTAGTGTGTCCGTGTCCGTGTCCAGCGCTGCCACAGGCTGGGCACTCAACCCTTGCACAGGAGGAAATGTGAAGATCGCGCGTCTTATGGCGGGCGTGGGGGTCGTGGCTGCGGGAGCACTTGTGCTTTCGGGTTGCGGCAACCCATACCAGTCGGAGGTCGTGGAAGGCACCGAGATTACCACCGCGTACAACTCGGGCTTCTTCCACTTCAACGACGACAGCTCGGCCGGCAACAACACGGCCAACGGCAATGTCAAGTACATGACCGACACCACGTTCTCGTACTACAACAACACTCCCGAACTGGTGCGCAACACCGACTTCGGCGAGTACGAGCAGGTCAGCGAAGATCCGCTCACCGTCAAGTACACGATCACGGCCGACGCCGTCTGGTCGGACGGTGTGCCGATCGACGAGGCCGACATGCTCCTGCAGTGGGCTGCGCTGTCGGGGAACGTCAACGACGCGTTCTCGCCGGCCGCCACCACCGGCTACGCGCTGGTCACCGAGACGCCGGAGACCGGCGACAAGGAGATCACCTTCACCTACGACCAGCCCTACGTGGACTGGGAGCTCGTCGGCCCGCTCGGCGTCTCGGCTCACGGCACCTACGCGCTCGCCTTCCCGGACGAGTACTCCGATGTCCAGGCCGCGTACGACACCTGGAAGGACTCGGGCGAGGAGGGTGACTTCACCGCCTACAGCGACGCCGCCAAGGAGTTCGCCGAGGACGCCAAGGAGAAGGTCGTCACGGCGATCACCGACGGTGACGAGGAAGTCCTCGCAGCCCTGGGTGACGCGTGGAGCAACGCCTACGGCTACACCACGCTGCCCGACAGCCCCGCCGCGGCGCTGACCAGCGGTCAGTACATCGTCGAGGACATCGTCGAGGACCAGTACATCACCATCGCCGCGAACCCGCTCTTCACGTGGGGTCCGTCGCCGAAGTTCGAGAAAATCACGGTCCGCACGATCGCCGACTCGACCACCGCGCTGCAGGCCCTCGAGTCGGGCGAGCTCGACATCTGGACCGGCCAGCCGACGGCTGACATCCTCCAGCTGGCGAACGACATCGACACCGCCACGGTCCAGACCGGCGAGCAGGCGTCGCACGAGCACGTCGACCTCACGGTCAACAACGGCGGCCCGTTCGACCCCGCCGCGTACGGCGGCGACGAGGCCAAGGCTCTCGCCGTGCGCCAGGCGTTCCTCAAGACGATCCCCCGCCAGGAGATCGTCGACAAGATCATCAAGCCGCTCAACCCCGAGGCCGAGGTCCGCAACACGCACCTCGTGTCGACTGCCGACCCGGAGCGCTACCCGGTCCTCTCGGAGAGCAACGGTTCGGCGGACTACGCCGAGGTCGACATCGACGGCGCCAAGGCGCTGCTCGCCGAGGCCGGCGTGACCGGTCCGGTCGAGGTCGGCTTCTGGTACCCCGAGGGCAACGTGCGCCGCGCCCAGCAGTTCGAGCTGATCGCCGCTTCGGCTGCGCTGGCCGGCTTCCAGCTGGTCGACGAGAGCGAGCCCGACTGGGTCTTCACCGACCCGTCGGCCGAGCCGATCAACCCGCACGACGCGACGCTCTTCGCCTGGTCGCAGACCAGCCTCGCCGTGGGTGGATCCGACCAGATCTACGCCTGCTACGACGACCCGATGGCCAAGGGCGGCAACTACATGGGCTACTGCGACGAGGAGGTCACCGAGGCGCTCGCCACTCTGAACGTCACGTCTGACTTCGAGGAGCAGACCGAGCTGCTGGAGTCCGCTGAGGCGGGCATCTGGGCGGACGCCGTGTCGCTGCCGATCTTCCAGCACCCGGGTCTGCTGGTGAACAGCGACAAGGTGTCTGAGGTCAAGGCCATGCCCCTGAGCCCGGACTACTTCTGGAACTTCTGGGAGTGGACCCCGGTGGGCGCTGCCTCGGAGTAATCCGCGGCTTGCCGGGTGGGCGGCCCTGCCGCCCACCCGGCAGACATCGTTCGAACTGTGGGTGCCGAGGCGAACCCTTGGCACCCACAGTCATGTCCATCGGGGCTGCGCGGCGACACAGGTGCCGCTCAGTCTCCCTCGTAGTAGTTTTGGGGCGCCGCACCGGCGCCCCGGGACGGACGTAAAATCATGACTTCAGCCCCATATCCGAGAGGGCTTCCGTGCTGACCTTCATCCTGCGACGACTGGGTGCCATCGCCCTCGTCCTCCTCGTCGCCTCCTTCATCGTCTACACCCTGACCGCGATCACCGCCGATCCGCTCGCCGACCTCAAGGCGTCGAGCGCTGCAAACCGTCAGGAACTGATCGACAACCGCACACAGCTGCTGCGCCTCGACCTGCCCGCGCCCGTCCGCTACTTCACGTGGCTCGGCGGTGCGGCGAAGTGCTTCATCGGCCAGTGCGACCTGGGCATCGCCTTCAGCCGCAGCAACCAGCAGGTGACCGACGCAGTCGCATCGGCGGCATCCTCGACCATCCAGCTCGTCACCGCGGCGACCATCGTGGCCATCATCTTCGGTCTCACGATCGGAATCCTCACGGCCCTCCGCCAGTACAGCGGGTTCGACTACTCGGTCACGTTCCTCACCTTCATCGTCTACTCGCTGCCGATCTTCTGGATCGCGGTGCTCCTGAAGGAGTACGGCGCGATCCGCTTCAACGAGTTCCTCTCGAATCCGGTGGTCACGATCCCGGCGATCCTCATCACAGGACTCGTCGCAGGCCTGATCTTCATGGCGATCATCGGCGGCTCATGGAAGAGACGCCTGATCACCTTCGCCTCCGCGTTCGCGGCCGCGGCCGGACTGCTCGCGCTGCTGGGTCTCACCGACTGGTTCTCCGCCCCCTCGATCGGGATCATCGGCGTCATCATCACCGGCATCGGCGCCGCTGTGGGCGTGACGGCGCTGTCGACCGGTCTGGCGAACCGCCGCACGCTGTACTCGGCGCTCATCGTGGTCGGAATCTGGGCCGCGCTGTACTACCCGCTCCAGTACCTGTTCTTCTACGTCCCGACCGGATGGATGCTCTTCCTGATGGCGCTCGTGTCGATCGGCATCGGCATCGTCGTCGGCGTGCTCATCGGCGGCGACGGCAAGAAGGAGGCTGCGCGCACCGCGGCGATCGTGAGCTTCATCACGTTCTTCGTCATCGTGGTCGACCGGGTCATGCTCGTCTACACCGACTACGTCGACCGCATTCCGCAGAGCGGCGTCATCGCGACGATCGGCTCGAAGACCCCCGGCCTTCAGGGCGACATGTGGTTCGAGATCCTCGACGGGTTCGCGCACCTCGTGCTGCCGACCATCGCTCTGGCTCTCGTGTCGATCGCGGCCTACACGCGCTACTCGCGGTCCAGCCTCCTCGAGGTCATGAATCAGGACTACGTCCGCACCGCGCGCGCCAAGGGACTCACCGAGCGCACAGTGGTCATGCGCCACGCCATGCGCAACGCGCTCATCCCGATCGCGACGATCATCGCGTTCGACATCGGCGCGCTCATCGGCGGTGCGGTCATCACCGAGACGATCTTCGCGTGGAAGGGCATGGGAGCCCTGTTCGTGGACGGGCTGAGGCTCGGTGACGTCAACCTCGTCATGGGCTTCTTCGTGGTCACGGGCATCCTCGCCGTCATCTTCAACCTCATCGCGGACCTGCTCTACTCCGCGCTCGACCCCCGGATCCGGGTGAGCTGACATGGTTACCACAATTCCCACCGACGCACCGCAGGACCGCGGCAGCGAGCAGTCGATCGAGCAGAAGGCCGTCGCGGGCATGAGCCAGGGCGCCCTGGTGCGCCGGCGGTTCTTCCGCCACGCCGGCGCGATGATCGCGCTCGTGGTGCTGGTGCTGGTCATCATCCTGGCGTTCAGCTCCGTCGGCACCGTCATCGGCGGCACCGGCAAGCTGCAGGCGACCGGCGACGGGACGCTGTCGATCAACGGCTTCCGCATCCCGGGCTGGTGGCCTCTCGACTGGTTCACCAGCTACCCGCTCGTCAACGGCGGTCAGCCGACCCTGACGTGGTTCCCGTTCAGCATGGGCGAGCACCCGTTCGGTCAGGACACGCTCGGCAAGGACGTGTTCGCGCAGGTCATGCGCGGAACGCAGCAGTCCGTCACGGTCATGTTCCTCGTCGGCATCGTCTCGCTCGTCCTGGGCGTGCTCTTCGGAGCCCTCTCGGGGTTCTTCCGGGGCTGGGTCGACTCGCTGATCATGCGCTTCACCGACGTGATCATCATCATCCCGATCATCGTCATCGGCTCGATCATCGGAAAGCTCCTCGGCGGCAGCAGCGCGGTGGTGTTCGGCCTGTTCCTCGGCATCCTGAGCTGGACCGGACTCGCGCGATTGGTGCGCGGCGACTTCCTCGCCCTGCGCGAGCGCGAATTCGTCGACGCGGCGCGCGTCGCGGGAGCGAGCAACGGCCGCATCATCTTCCGCCACATCCTGCCCAACGCGGTCGGCATCATCATCGTCAACACGACGCTGCTCATGAGCGCCGCCGTGCTGACGGAGGCCGCGCTGAGCTTCATCGGGTTCGGCATCACCGCCCCCGATGTGTCGCTCGGCCAGATCATCAGCGAGTACCGCGAGGCCTTCCGCACGCGGCCCTGGCTGTTCTGGTGGCCGGGTCTGTTCATCGTCATCCTGGCGCTGTGCATCAACTTCATCGGCGACGGCCTGCGCGACGCCTTCGACCCGCGTCAGCAGGGCAAGGTCAGCCGCCGCAAGTCGAACCGCGCTGTGGCGGCCATCGCCTCGGTGCAGGGTGTGCAGATGGTCGAGGGTCCGACGTCCTCCGACGACGAACGGTACATGGACGAGTTCGGCGGCGGGTCGCTGCCCGAGCCTCCAGCCGTGGAGGACCAGCGTGACCGAGGTGATCAGTCGTGAGGCAGGGCGAGGCTCAGCACCGCGGCCGCGATCAGCACCGCGGTCACCGCGATCACGGTGACGTTCAGCGTGGACACCGTGCCACCGGGCGTGGTGTCGCCGCCGCTGCGGTGGTACTGCTCGAGCGTGCGGCGGACGAGCGCCGTCGCGTCGCCGCTGGCAGTGCCCTCGGCATCGGACGGGCGGCGCGTGTCGCCCTCGCCGGGCGTGCGGGCCACCTCCTCACGGTGCGTCGTCATCGCCTGGCGAGCGCTGGGAGCGGGCGCTGCCCAGGCGCGGATGCTGCGGCCGCCGGTGGTGTGGATGGTCAGCGCGTAGCGCGAGTCGACGTCCGTCACGTCGCCCCACGGCACGCGATGCGTGCGGAAGACGTTGCCGATCTCGATGAAGCCCTCGCTGATCTGCACGTACGGGCGGATGTAGAGGATCCACGCCAGCCACGCGACGAGCACGATCGGCCAGGCCCACACGATGAGGCTCGGCACGCCGTCCGTGATGGCGACGAAGACAAGACCGAGGGCGCAGATCCCGATCGCCACCCAGGCGATGATCTGACCGCCGCGCGGACGGAAAGTGACCGGTTCGGGCATCTGCCCATCCTGACACGGGAGACGGTTCGATGAGCATGAAAGAGGGTGGCCGCATGCGCGGACACATCCCGCAGCAGGAGGGCGGCCCGGTGCTGTCCGTCAAGGACCTCGGTGTCGAGTTCTGGGTGGGCGGCGGATGGGCTGCGGCGGCGAAGCACGTCACGTACGACCTGATGCCGGGCAAGGTCCTGGCGGTCGTCGGCGAGTCGGGCTCGGGCAAGAGCACGAGCTCCATGGCGATCATGGGGCTCCTGCCGAAGAACGCCCGCATCAGCGGGAGCGCCAAGCTCGCCGGCCGTGAGCTCGTGAACGCCCGGGACGAGGTTCTGCGCCAGGTGCGCGGCGAGGGCATCGCGGCGATCTTCCAGGAGCCGATGACGGCTCTGAACCCGGTCTACACGATCGGCTTCCAGATCTCCGAGACGATCCTCACCCACCGTCCCGGCATGACGCGCAAGCAGGCGAAGGCCCGTGCGATCGAGCTCCTCGGACTCGTCGAGATGCCCGACCCGACCAAGGCGTACAACTCGTACCCGCACCAGCTGTCGGGCGGGCAGCGGCAGCGTGCGATGATCGCGCAGTCGATCTCGCTCGACCCGCGCGTCCTGATCGCCGACGAGCCGACGACGGCGCTCGACGTGACGGTCCAGGCCGAGATCCTCGACCTGCTGCGTCACCTGCACCAGAAGCTCGACTCGGCGATCATCCTCATCACGCACGACATGGGCGTCGTGGCCGACATGGCCGACGACGTCATGGTGATGAAGGACGGCGACGTCGTCGAGCACGGCACGGCCGCTCAGCTGTTCACGGCGCCCGAGCACCCGTATACGAAGGCGCTCATGGCCTCGGTTCCGCACCTCGGTCTCGGCACCGCGGTCAGCGAGATCGAGACCCAGCAGGACAAGGGCACCGCCGCGCTCCTCCTCGAGAACGTGTCGATCGACTACCCGAAGCGCGGCCGCGTCCCGGCGTTCCGGGCGGTGGCCGAGGCATCCCTCTCGATCCAGCCCGGAGAGATCGTCGGCCTCGTGGGGGAGTCGGGCTCGGGCAAGACCACGATCGCGCGTGCGATCGTCGGCCTCGTGCCGATCGCCGAGGGCACGCTCCGCGTCGCCGGCCAGGAGATGGTGGGCGTCGACCAGAAGCAGCTGCGTGCGGTGCGCCGCAAGCTCGGCATCGTCTTCCAGGACCCGGGCTCGTCGCTGAACCCGCGCTGGCCCGTCGGCCAGTCGATCGGCGAGCCGCTCGAGCTGGCAGGACGCGACCGCAAAGAGATCTCGGGCCGCGTGACCGAGCTCCTCGACATGGTCGAGCTGCCCCGCGACTTCCGCAACCGCTACCCCCACGAGCTCTCGGGCGGTCAGCGCCAGCGCATCGGCATCGCCCGCGCGCTCGCCCTCGACCCGACGGTGCTCGTGGCCGACGAGCCGACGAGCGCCCTGGACGTGTCCGTGCAGGCGCGCGTGCTCGAGCTGCTGCAGCAGATCCAGAAGGAGAAGCAGTTCGCGACGCTGTTCGTGACGCACGACCTCGCCGTCGTCGACCTCCTCGCCGACCGCATCGTCGTGATGCAGCACGGCCGGATCGTCGAGCAGGGCTCGAAGGAGCAGATCCTCCGCAACCCGCAGGACCCGTACACGCAGCGACTCATCGCGGCCGTGCCGGTGCCCGACCCGACCGAGCAGCGCGTCCGCCGCGAGGCGCGTGCCGCGCTCCTGGCCCAGCAGAAGTAGCAGCAGGGCCGGCAGATCCATCCGGAGGCGACCTGGGAGTGCGCGTGCGCACCCTCAGGTCGCTTTCGGCTGCCTGCGATAAGCTGAGGGCGCCGGCATCCCGGCCCTCTCCACTTTCGCAAGGATTTCTTTCATGGCGCGCGCCCTCCGTCCGGACCTCCGCAACGTCGCGATCGTCGCGCACGTCGACCACGGCAAGACGACGCTCGTCGACGCCATGCTCCGCCAGACCGGCTCGTTCGGCTCGCACGAGCACATGGAAGAGCGGGCGATGGACTCGAACGACCTCGAGCGCGAAAAAGGCATCACGATCCTCGCCAAGAACACGGCGATCACCTACAGCGGCGTCCACACCGACGTCCCGGTGACGATCAACGTCATCGACACTCCCGGCCACGCCGACTTCGGCGGCGAGGTCGAGCGCGGCCTGTCGATGGTCGACGGCGTCGTGCTGCTCGTCGACGCGAGTGAGGGCCCGCTCCCGCAGACCCGCTTCGTGCTGCGCAAGGCGCTCGAGGCGAAGCTTCCTGTCATCCTCCTGGTCAACAAGACCGACCGCCCCGACGCCCGCATCGCCGAGGTCGAAGAAGAGGCCCACGACCTGCTGCTCGGACTCGCGTCCGACCTGCACGAGGACGTGCCCGACCTCGACGTCGACGCGCTGCTCGACGTGCCGGTCGTCTACGCATCCGGTCGCGCCGGCGCCGCCTCGCGCAACCGCCCCGCCAACGGCGAGCTGCCCGACAACGCCGACCTCGAGCCGCTGTTCGAGGCCATCCTCGAGCACGTTCCCGCCCCGGCGTACGACGACGAAGCGCCGCTCCAGGCGTGGGTGACGAACCTCGACTCGAGCCCGTTCCTCGGCCGCCTCGCCTTGCTGCGCGTCTTCAACGGCACGCTCAAGAAGGGCCAGACCGTCGCCTGGGTCCGTGCCGACGGCTCCACGAGCAACGCGCGCATCACCGAACTGCTCAAGACCCGCGCGCTCGACCGCTACCCGGCCGAGTCCGCCGGTCCCGGCGACATCGTCGCCATCGCGGGCTTCGAGGACATCACCATCGGCGAGACGATCGCCGACCCCGACGACGTCCGCCCGCTTCCCCCGATTCACGTCGACGACCCGGCGATCTCGATGACGATCGGCACGAACACGTCGCCGCTCGTCGGAAAGGTCAAGGGCCACAAGCTCACCGCCCGTATGGTGAAGGACCGCCTCGACCGTGAGCTCATCGGCAACGTCTCGCTCAAGGTCGTCGACATCGGTCGCCCCGACGCGTGGGAGGTGCAGGGCCGCGGCGAGCTGGCCCTCGCGATCCTCGTCGAGAACATGCGCCGCGAAGGCTTCGAGCTCACCGTCGGCAAGCCCCAGGTCGTCACGCGCAAGGGCGAGGACGGCAAGGTGAAGGAGCCGTTCGAGCACCTCACCATCGACGCCCCCGAGGAGTACCTCGGCGCGATCACCCAGCTGATGGCGGCGCGCAAGGGCCGCATGGACAACATGACGAACCACGGCACCGGCTGGGTGCGCATGGAGTTCATCGTCCCGTCGCGCGGCCTGATCGGGTTCCGCACCGAGTTCCTCTCGACGACCCGCGGCACGGGCATCGCCAACGCGATCTCGCACGGCTACGACGACTGGGCGGGGCACATCGTGACCCGTCAGAACGGCTCGATCGTCGCCGACCGCGCGGGCGTCGTCACGCCCTTCGCGATCATCGCGCTGCAGGAGCGCATGTCGTTCTTCGTGCAGCCGACGCAGGAGGTGTACGAGGGCATGGTCATCGGCGAGAACTCGCGCTCCGACGACATGGACGTCAACATCACCAAGGAGAAGAAGCTGACGAACATGCGTCAGTCGACCTCCGACACGTTCGAGTCGATGACGCCGCCTCGCCAGCTCTCGCTCGAGGAGAGCCTCGAGTTCGCGCGCGACGACGAGTGCGTCGAGGTGACCCCCGACATCGTGCGCATCCGCAAGGTGGTCCTCAACGCGACCGAGCGTGGCCGTGCCACCGCGCGTCTCAAGCGCCAGGACGCCAACGCGTAGCAGTCGATCGGATGCCGCGACCCGCCGCCCCCTCGACGGCACAGGGTCGCGGCATCCGTCGTTCGCGCCAGAGGTCGGCAGGAATCGTGCCACGCGTGGCGAACCGGCCCGCGGGTCGTGGGGGAGCCGCTCGGTAGCATCGATCGGGTGACCCTCGACCCGCACTTCGACGACGTGCACAGCGCCGGCGAAGCGCGCCGCGCCGCTCGTGAGGGCATCGGCGTGGCACTGGCGACGAGCGCGTACGGCATCTCGTTCGGGGCTCTGGCCGTGGCATCCGGTCTCGATGTCTGGCAGACCTGCGTGATGAGCCTCCTGATGTTCACCGGCGGCTCGCAGTTCGCCTTCGTCGGGGTGGTCGGGGCAGGCGGGCTCGCCGCAGCGCCGGCCGCGATCGCATCGGCGGCGCTGCTGGGCGTCCGAAACGTCGCGTACGGCATGCGCATGTCGCCCGTGATCGGCCGGGGATTCTGGCGACGCGCCGCGGCGGCTCAGTTCACGATCGACGAGTCGACCGCGGTGTCGCTCGCGCAGACGACCCGTCGTGCGCGCACCGTCGGGTTCTGGGTGACCGGCATCGGCATCTACGTCGGCTGGAACCTCTCCACGCTCGCCGGAGCCCTGCTCGGCGACGTGCTGGGCGACCCGAGGGCGTATGGATTGGATGCCGCGGCCGCCGCCGCGTTCCTCGCGCTGCTGTGGCCCCGCCTGCGCCGCCGTCAGCCCATCGTCGTCGGGATCGCCGCCGCCGTCATCGCCACCATCCTCACGCCGGTCCTGATGCCGGGTCTGCCCGTGATCATCGCCGCGACCGTGGCCATCGTCGTGGGCTGGTTCAACTGGCTGGCCTCGGACGAACCGGCGGCGAGCATCGGCGACGAGCCCCGCGACGTGCCCGAACGGGAGGGACTGCCGTGACCATGTGGACCGCGCTGCTCGTGGCATCCATCATCTGCGTGGCGCTCAAGACCGTCGGCTACCTCGTCCCGCCGAAGTGGGTCGAGGCGCCCCGCCCGATGCGGGTCGCCGACCTCCTCACGGTCGCCCTGCTCGCCGCGCTCGTCGCGGTTCAGACGCTCGGCGCCGGGCAGGCGATCGTCGTGGATGCTCGCATCCCCGCCGTGCTGGTCGCCGCCGGGCTGCTCCTGCTGCGCGCGCCGTTCCTCGTGGTCGTCGCCGCCGCCGCGCTGACCGCCGCCCTTCTGCGGCTCTGGGGATGGGCGGCGTAGCCCGACGCCCGCAGTAGAGTCGACGGGTGCGCTCCTCCGTCCCCGCCCGCGTCGGAACATGGCTCGTGGCCTTGCTCGTGGGCGCCGTCTACGGCCTCGCGGGAACGATCGCGCACGCGTACGAGCTCGCCTGGTTCCCGCTCGGTCTCGTGCTGGCGATCATCGGGTGCGCCGGGCTGCTCGTCGCGGTCCGCTTCCTCACCGCCGACCGCTGGGCGGCACTGGCGACCGGCCTCGGCATGATGACGTCCACGCTGGTGTTCTCGGCGAAGGGGCCGGGCGGATCCGTGATCGTGCCCGAGGGAGCGCTGGGAAGCGTGTGGACGCTGGCGCTGCCGATCCTCATTGCGATCGTGGTGGCCTGGCCAGACCGCATCCGTCCTCTCGTGGAGAACTAGACTGGCAGCGTGACGTATGTGATCGCGCTTCCGTGTGTGGATGTCAAGGACCGGGCCTGTATCGACGAGTGCCCCGTGGACTGCATCTACGAGGGCGACCGGTCTCTGTACATCCACCCCGACGAGTGCGTGGACTGCGGCGCCTGCGAGCCGGTGTGCCCCGTCGAGGCCATCTACTACGAGGACGATCTGCCCGACGAGTGGCAGGACTACTACAAGGCCAACGTCGAGTTCTTCGACGACGTGGGCTCGCCCGGCGGCGCCGCCAAGGTGGGCGTGATCCACAAGGATCACCCGATCATCGCCGCGCTGCCCCCTCAGGACGAGTGAGCGCCGACCGTCGCGGGAGCGTGCGCTGATGGGCGTCGCAGATCTCGCCGACTACCCCTGGGACGCCGTCGCGCCCTACGCGGAGCGCGCTCGTGCGCATCCCGACGGCATCGTCGATCTGTCGGTCGGCTCGCCGGTCGACCCGACTCCGGCAGTCGTGGCCGACGCGCTGCGCGCGGCGACCGACGCCCACGCGTACCCGCAGACGATGGGCACGCCCGCGCTCCGTGCGGCGATCGCATCCTGGTACGACCGGCGCCGGGGGGTTCCCGGACTCACCGCCGAGAACGTTCTGCCGACGGTGGGCTCGAAGGAGCTCGTCGCGCTGCTGCCGCTCCTCCTCGGGCTCGGACCGGGCGACGTCGTCGTCCACCCGCGCGCCGCCTATCCCTCCTACGACGTGGGTGCGCGCCTGGTCGGCGCGACGCCCGTCGCCGCCGACGACCCTGCCGAGTGGCCCGCCGCGACGCGGCTGGTGTGGCTGAACTCACCGGGCAACCCCGATGGCAGGGTGCTCGACGTCGGCGAGCTCGGCCGGGCGGTCGCCCGTGCGCGTGAGCTCGGTGCGGTGCTGGCGTCCGACGAGTGCTACGCCGAGCTGGGCTGGCAGGCGCCCTGGGACGCCGAGCCGATCCCGTCGGCGCTCGACCCGCGCGCGACCGGCGGCTCGACCGACGGCGTGCTGTCGGTGTACTCGCTCAGCAAGCAGTCCAACCTCGCCGGCTATCGCGCCGCCTTCCTGGCCGGCGACCCGCAGATCGTCGCGCGGCTGCTCACCGCCCGCAAGCACCTCGGGCTCATGCTTCCGGCGCCCGTGCAGGCGGCGATGATCGCGGCCCTCGGCGACGACGCGCACGTCGCCGCGCAGAAGGATCTCTATCGCGCCCGCCGGGGGGTCCTCAAGCCGGCGCTCGAGGCCGCGGGCTTCCACATCGACTCCAGCGAGGCCGGCCTCTATCTGTGGGCCACGGAGGGCCGCGACGCGTGGGACAGTCTCGGGCGGCTCGCCGACCTCGGCATCCTCGCCGGGCCCGGCCACTTCTACGGCCCGCACTTCCCGGAGCACATCCGGCTCTCGCTCACCGCGCCCGACGAGCGCGTGGCGGCGGCGGCGGGGCGGCTCGCCGCGATTTCGTGAGGATTCCTCCATCGGATGCCGCGGCCCTTTGGCCGTGTCCGCAGTAGGCGTGCGAGCGCACTAGGCTGTAGGAAACGCGGCGGCGCGGCATCCCCCGTCCCCGCTGCCGTCCTCGGAAGACGCCTCCCATGCGTCCGCGAGGCGGACGACACCCCCGGCACGACCAGAAATCGCGAGGAGGCGCCGTGAGCGACGCGGGCACCCAGCAGGAGAAGGCCACCCTCACGATCGGTGACAAGACCGCCGAGTTCCCGCTGCTGCGCGGAACCGACGGCACGCCGAGCGTGGACATCTCCACCTTCACCCGCCAGACGGGTCACACGGCACTCGACTACGGGTTCGTGAACACGGCGGCCACCAAGTCGGCGATCACGTACATCGACGGCGACCAGGGCATCCTGCGCTACCGCGGCTACCCGATCGAGCAGCTGGCGACGAACAGCACATACCTCGAAGTGGCGTGGCTGCTCATCTACGGTGAGCTGCCGAGCGCCTCAGAGCTGGCCGAGTTCGACGAGAAGATCCGCCGGCACACACTGCTGCACGAAGACCTGAAGCGGTTCTTCTCGGCGCTGCCGCACACCGCGCACCCGATGTCGGTGCTCTCCTCAGCAGTGTCGGCGCTCTCGACCTACTACGAGCACCAGTCCGACCCGAACAATCCCGAGCACGTCGAGCTGAACACGATCCGCATGCTGGCGAAGCTGCCGGTGATCGCGGCGTACGCCCACAAGAAGAGCATCGGCCAGGCCTTCCTGTATCCCGACAACTCGCTCGGATTCGTCGACAACTTCCTGAAGCTCAACTTCGGCGTCCTGTCCGAGGTCTACGACGTGAACCCGGTCATGTCCCGGGCGCTCGAGCGTCTGCTGATCCTGCACGAGGACCACGAGCAGAACGCCTCGACGTCGACGGTGCGGCTCGTCGGGTCGACCGGCGCGAACCAGTTCTCCTCGATCTCGGCCGGCATCAACGCGCTCTACGGCCCGCTCCACGGCGGCGCCAACGAGGCGGTGCTCGACATGCTGGCGCGCATCCGCGATTCGGGTGAGAGCGTGCAGCGCTTCGTCGAGCGGGTCAAGAACAAGGAAGACGGCGTGAAGCTCATGGGCTTCGGACACCGCGTCTACAAGAACTACGACCCTCGCGCCAAGCTCGTGAAGGAGTCCGCAGACGAGGTCCTGTCGGCGCTGGGCGTCAGCGACCCCCTGCTCGACCTCGCGAAGGAGCTCGAGGAGATCGCGCTCAACGACGCGTACTTCCAGGACCGCCGGCTCTACCCGAACGTCGACTTCTACACCGGCGTGATCTACAAGGCGATGGGCTTCCCGACGCGCATGTTCACGGTGCTCTTCGCGATCGGACGACTGCCGGGCTGGCTCGCACAGTGGCGCGAGGCCGGCACCGACCCGCAGACCAAGATCGGCCGCCCGCAGCAGCTGTACACCGGCGCGGCGGAGCGGACCTACCCCGGGCTCTGAGCAGCCCCGGCTGGTGCGGATCGGCGACCGACGGCTCTGGCGAGTCGGCACTTGCCGGCTCAGGCGTGCAGAGCCTCGTTCAGGGTCACGCCGTGGCCCATGCGACGGGCGGCTTCGATCGCTCCGGTGAGCGAGTTGCGACGGAACAGGATGCCGTCGAGGCCCGAGAGCTCCGAGCCCTTGACCGTCACGCGAGATCCGTCGGCGCGCGGCGGCTCATCGGCAAGGACGATCTTCGAACCCGCGGTGACGTAGAGACCCGCCTCCACCACGCAGTCGTCGCCGAGCGAGATCCCGATGCCCGCGTTCGCGCCGAGCAGCGTCCGTGCGCCGATCGACACCTTGTGGGTGCCGCCGCCGGAGAGCGTGCCCATGATCGAGGCGCCTCCGCCGATATCGCTGCCGTCGCCCACGACGACGCCCTGGGAGATGCGGCCCTCCACCATGCTCTGGCCGAGAGTGCCGGCGTTGAAATTCACGAAGCCCTCGTGCATGACGGTGGTGCCGGGGGACAGGTACGCGCCGAGGCGCACGCGCGAGGCATCCGCGATCCTCACACCCGGCGGGGTGACGTAGTCCAGCAGGCGCGGGAACTTGTCGAGACCCTGCAGCTGGATCCCCTCGCGTGCGAGGAAGGGACGCTGGCGTGTGAGGGTGTCGGGATGCATCGGCCCGGCGTTGGTCCATGCGACATTCGGAAGGTGGCCGAAGATGCCGTCGAGATTGACCTCGTTCGGCGCGATGATCCGGTGCGACAGAGCGTGGAGCCGCAGATAGGCGTCAGAGGTGCTGGCCGGCGGCTCATCCAGGTCGATCTCGAGCGCGACGACCTCCACCGCGACCGCGCGACGCGCGTCGGGGACGGCGAGGCGATCGAGTTCGTCCGGGGGCATCGAGGGATCGAACCCGAGCGGGAGGCGACCCGCCTCAGGGGAGGGGTACCACGTGTCCAGGACCGTGCCGTCTTCCGCCGTCGTCGCGAGGCCGACGCCCCACACCCATCGCTCTTCGCTCATGTTTCCACGGTAGCGGCGTGGGGAGCCGGGTGCGGGCCGCGGAGGGTCGCGCGTGCGACACGCCCGGGGTGCAGTCCCGATTCGACGGCGGGGCGGAGCTCGCGTAATGTTCTTGTTGTTCGCCCCACAGGGAAGCGGAGAGGCCGAGAGCCTTACCCCCCTCAAGTGGCGGACCACCTCCCTTTTGAAGCTCCTCTTTCCGAGGCTGGCCTTCGGGTCTAGAATGGGAGTCTTCCCCTCGTGGACCGCGGTCATCGATCGTTGCTGGAGACTTCACGGTCTCGGCGCGTCGGTTTGACAGACGGAACGAGACGGATAAGATTGTGAAGTTGCCCTGCTGTGCTGGCCCTTGTGGGTTGGTGGGTGGGAGCGTCCGATCCTTGAGAACTCAACAGCGTGCACTTGTCAAATGCCAAATAACCTCGTCCCAGCTTCGGTTGG
>NZ_JAFIWA010000015.1 GCF_018588945.1 Microbacterium flavescens
GCGCCGCCCCCCCAACCTGGGGGGGAACTCCCCCCGCCGCCCCCGCCCCTCCCGCCCCTTGGCCCGTGAGACGACGCATCCGCAACGAGACGTCAGCCGCCGAGCGTCGTCTCGTCGCACCTGTGCGGTCTCGCGCGGGCGGTGCCGCATCGGTTTGCCGAGGCATCCGATATCACGTATGCTTGATCTTTGGTGCGTTGCGCCTCAATCGGCGTGTCCGAGCACCACAATCCCATCCACCGCAGACCGACCGGTCTGCAAAAAGTGATAGCGAGCGTATGGCGAAGAAAGACGGTGTCATCGAGATCGAGGGCGTCGTGTCCGAGGCTCTCCCGAACGCGATGTTCCGCGTCGAGTTGAGCAATGGGCACAAGGTCCTCGCGACGATCTCCGGCAAGATGCGGCAGAACTACATCCGCATCATCCCCGAGGACCGTGTGGTCGTGGAGCTCAGCCCCTATGACCTCACCCGCGGGCGCATCGTCTACCGCTACCGCTAGACCGGTCGAGAAGTAACGCCCCACTCCCGGGTTGAGATATCCGGGGTGCCGGCGAAGACAGCGAAACAGGAAATCATGAAGGTCAACCCCTCAGTCAAGCCCATCTGCGACCACTGCAAGGTCATCCGCCGCCACGGTCGCGTCATGGTCATCTGCAAGTCGAACCCGCGTCACAAGCAGCGCCAGGGTTGATTCGCAGAGCGAGTCGAAACCTCGCGACGCACGACAGAACTCCATAACTGAACACATCACAGGCAGCGTCAGAACCTCTCAGGAGGGGACACCTCGGGCTGGGGGCCCGGGCACCGATGCTGCTCCACACCTCCACTCACTCCCTAGGAGAACCGCATGGCACGTCTTGCCGGCGTAGACATCCCGCGCGACAAGCGCGTGGTGATCGCCCTCACCTACATCTACGGCGTTGGCCGTACCCGCTCGAACGAGATCCTCAAGGCGACGGAGATCGACGAGAACATCCGCGTCAAGGACCTCAGCGACGACCAGCTCATCGCGCTCCGCGACCACATCGAGGCCAACTTCAAGGTCGAGGGTGACCTCCGCCGTGAGGTGGCCGCCGACATCCGCCGCAAGGTCGAGATCGGCTCGTACGAGGGCCTGCGCCACCGCCGCGGCCTCCCGGTGCGCGGTCAGCGCACCAAGACGAACGCGCGCACCCGCAAGGGACCGAAGCGCACCGTCGCCGGCAAGAAGAAGGCGCGCTAGGCCTCCGCCGGCGCCTCAAGGATTTAGGGAGCAAAGCACATGGCACAGGCCAAGACCGCTGCGCGCAAGCCGCGCCGCAAGGAGAAGAAGAACATCGCGCTGGGCCAGGCCCACATCAAGTCGACGTTCAACAACACGATCGTCTCGATCACCGACCCCTCGGGCGCTGTCATCAGCTGGGCCTCGTCGGGTGGCGTGGGCTTCAAGGGCTCGCGCAAGTCGACCCCGTACGCCGCTGGTATGGCCGCCGAGTCGGCTGCCCGCCAGGCGCAGGAGCACGGTGTCAAGAAGGTCGACGTCTTCGTGAAGGGCCCGGGCTCGGGCCGCGAGACTGCGATTCGCTCGCTCCAGGCCGCAGGCCTCGAGGTCGGATCGATCCAGGACGTGACGCCGCAGGCCCACAACGGCTGCCGTCCGCCCAAGCGCCGCCGCGTCTGATCTTCGGAGCCGGGGCACCTGAAACGGTGCCCCGGCTACCGCACGCTTCGGCGTCCTCGTGCTCTCCGGCCGCTCCGCGGCCCGGATCACCGGACGCCCTGAGAAAAACTCAACACCTCACCCACCGCACGTGTCATATAGCGGGCACGTGATCGAAAGGAACACATAGTGCTCATCGCACAGCGTCCCACTCTGACCGAGGAAAAGGTCGGGGAGTTCCGCAGCCGCTTCATCATCGAGCCGCTGGAGCCCGGCTTCGGCTACACGATCGGCAACGCGCTGCGTCGCAGCCTCCTGTCCTCCATCCCCGGCGCAGCCGTGACGTCGATCCGCATCGACGGCGTCCTCCACGAGTTCAGCACCATTCCGGGTGTCAAGGAGGATGTCACCGAGATCATCCTCAACATCAAGCAGCTGGTCGTCTCCAGCGAGCGCGACGAGCCCATCACCGCGTACCTGCGCAAGACCGGCGCCGGTGAGGTCACCGCCGCCGACATCTCGGCTCCGGCCGGTGTCGAGGTGCACAACCCCGAGCTCGTCATCGCGACGCTGAACGACACCGCGAAGTTCGAGCTCGAGCTCACCATCGAGCGCGGTCGCGGCTACGTGTCGGCGACGCAGAACCGCAACGAGTACGCCGAGGCCGGTCAGATCCCGATCGACTCGATCTACTCGCCGGTGCTCAAGGTCAGCTACCGCGTCGAGGCCACCCGTGCCGGCGAGCGCACCGACTTCGACAAGCTCGTCCTGGACGTCGAGTCGAAGCCGTCGATGGCGCCCCGCGACGCCGTCGCTTCGGCCGGTCGCACCCTGACGGAGCTCTTCGGCCTGGCCCGTGAGCTCAACGTCGAGGCCGAGGGCATCGAGATCGGCCCGGCGCCGGTCGAGACCGTCCTCTCGAACGAGCTGTCGATGCCGATCGAAGACCTCGACCTGTCGGTCCGCTCGTACAACTGCCTCAAGCGCGAGGGCATCAACACCGTGTCGGAGCTCGTCGCCCTGTCCGAGACGCAGCTCATGAACATCCGCAACTTCGGTCAGAAGTCGGTCGACGAGGTGCGCGACAAGCTCGTCTCGCTCGGCCTGTCGCTCAAGGACTCGGTTCCCGGGTTCGACGGCGCGCACTTCTACGGCGGCTACGACGACGAGACCGTCTGAGTATCCGGACCCCCGACCGAATTCATCCTGGAGTAACTGAGAATGCCTAAGCCCACGAAGGGTCCCCGCCTCGGAGGCGGCCCCGCACACGAGCGCCTGCTGCTTGCGAACCTCGCCGCTGCGCTGTTCACGCACAAGTCGATCAAGACGACCGAGACGAAGGCCAAGCGCCTGCGTCCGCTCGCCGAGCGCCTGATCACGTTCGCCAAGCGCGGCGACCTGCACGCGCGTCGTCGCGTGCTGTCGGTCATCGGTGACAAGGAAGTCGTGCACGTCCTGTTCACCGAGATCGCTCCGCTGGTCGCCGACCGTGAGGGCGGCTACACCCGCATCACGAAGGTCGGCAACCGCAAGGGCGACAACGCGCCCATGGCCGTGATCGAGCTCGTCCTCGAGCCCGTCACCCCCAAGGCGAAGTCGGCCAAGAAGACGGCCAAGGCGGCTGCGGCCGCTCCGGCTGCCGACGAGTCCGCCGAGGTCGAGGAGGCCCCCGTGTCCGACGAATCCACCGAGGGCGGCGCCGAGTCGCAGGAGGAGGGCGCTGCCGCCGAGGCTGCGGCCGAGGAGGCCGTCGAGGCTCCCGCCGAGGAGAAGTCCGAGTAATCGGGCCGCCGGGCGCAGCAGCCCGGCAGGTCGCAGCGTCCGCGCCGCGACCACCCTTGCACCGCGAGACCCGCGTGCCCTTCGGGGCCGCGGGTCTCGCTGCGCTAAACGCAGGAGAGCGGATGCCGCGGCATCCGCTTCTCGTCTATTCGGCGCTCGGGAGGGGTCGATGCGTGAGCCGCTCGTGCAGGCGCAGCTCGCTCTCGTACTGCTCCTGCGCGCGTTCACGCTCCACCGCGTCGATGCTGCGGGCGATGAGCTCGGCGAAGACCTCCGCGCCGCCGGCGCTCGGATGGATCGCGTCGCCGGCCAGCAGGTCGGTGCGGGCGCCGATGGCCGACGACCAGTCCGCGACGACCACGCCGGGGTGCGCCTTCGCGAATGCGGCGAGGTCGGCGTTGACGCCGGGGATCCAGTCGCGGGGCGCGTGCGCATTGACCAGGATCAGGTGCCGGTCGGGCCCCGCGATCTCCGCCATGCGCGCGAGCGCGTCCGCGTCGACGGGGCCGTTCGTGCCGAGCGCCACCACGACGTAGTTGCGCAGCTCTCCCCTCGACGCGAGGCCCTCGAGGAGGCCGGGGCCCGCCCAGGCTGAGCGGGACACCTCGGCGTCGACCTGGATGCCCGGAAGCCGCTCGAAGAGCGCGGGCACGGACGCCAGCATCACCGAGTCGCCCACGGCGCTGATCTCGGCGCCGGTCACCGGCGTGGGCTGCGGCATCGGCGACGGCTTCGTCGTGAGCGGACCGCCCGTCGGCGCAGGCGCCGGAGTCGCTGCCGCGGGCGACGAGGATGCGGCAGCGGGCGTGAGGGCGGGCGCGGGAGTCGCCGCCGGGCCGGCGCTCCGCCTGGCGCGGTCGAGCGCAGCCTGGCCGGCGGCCACGGCGCTCTCGCCCGACGACTCCGACGGTGCGGCGGCGATCGCGGCCGAAGTGCCGCCGAGCACGAGCACGCCGGCCGTGACGACGCCGAGCGCCCGCAGCCGGCCGCGGCTGTCGGCGCGCACGAGATCCCGCAGGCGCCGCAGCGCGGCGACGAACCCGAGCCTCCGCACAGGGGTCTCGACGAAGCGGTACGACGCCTCGGCGGCGATCAGGGTCAGCGCGAGCACGCCGAGGCCGATCCACACGGGAACGTTGCCGCTCGCGACGGGGACGGCTGCTGCCGCGAGCACCAGCAGCGGCCAGTGCCACAGATAGATGCCGTACGAGCGATCGCCGACCCACCGCAGCGGCCGGGCGTCGAGGGCCGGACCGAACCACGATCCGGGCCAGACCCCCGCGGTGATGGCGAGCGCGGTGAACAGGCTCGCCGCCAGCAGGGATCCCGGGAAGGTGGCCGCTCCGTCACCGGCCGGCAGCGACGCGCAGACGGCGATGCCCGCGAGCGACGCGATGCCGAGCGAGCCGGTGACGGTGCGCGCCGCCCGCGAGCCGACCCACGCCGCACGCGTCGCCGTGGCCGTGCGGGTGACCGACGGCGGCATCACGATCGTCCACCCGGCCGGCGGGGTGACAGCCGGGATCGGTGCGGGCGCGTCGTCTCGCGCCGGTCGGTCCAGGAGCTCGTCGAGGACGAAGGCGAGCGCCACGCCCAGGAGGATGCCGAACGAGTGCGTGTCGGTGCCGAAGTACGCGCGGGTGACGTCGCCCCCGGTCCACACCACTGCGGCCATCCATCCGGCGGATGCCACGGCGAGACCCATGGCGACCGCTGCCCGTGCGCCGCGCCGCGGGAGCAGCAGGAACAGCGGCAGGATCAGCGGCCAGAGCACGTAGAACTGCTCCTCCACCGACAGCGACCAGAAGTTGCGGAAGAGCTCCGGCGCGGCTGATCCGAAGTAGCCGGCGTCGCCCGCGATCGACACCCAGTTGTAGCTGAAGGTGGCCGCGCCGAGCACCTGTTCGCCGAGGCGCACGAGCACATCGCCGCCGATCAGCCAGGCGATCGTCGAGCACACCGTGACCACCAGCGCCATTGCGGGCAGCAGGCGCCGTGCGCGTCTCACCCAGAAAGCACCGAGGCGGATGCGCCCGGTCGACCTGTGCTCGCGCAGCAGCAGGCTGGTGATCAGGAAGCCGCTGATGACGAAGAAGACGTCGACGCCGACGAAGCCCCCCGGCAGCAGCGCGGGCGGGAAGAGGTGATAGACCACGACGAGCACGACCGCGACCGCACGCAGGCCGTCGAGACCTGCGTAGCGGGAGGAGGTATGTGCTGGCGCGAGGGACGTCATGGGTTTCGTGGGGCGAGTTGCCATTCTAGGCCGGGTGCTGGCGCTCGGGTGGCGACATATGCTGGGGCGGTGCGGATCCGTCTCGACATCGCCTACGACGGCACGCACTTCCGGGGCTGGGCCCGACAGCCCGGCCTGCGAACGGTGCAGGAGACCCTCGAAGGGGCCCTCGGCCGCGTCCTCGGCGGCGATCCTCGCCTGGTGGTCGCCGGGCGCACCGATGCCGGGGTCCACGCGACCGGTCAGGTCGCGCACGTCGACCTCGACGAGGCCCAGAGTGAGCGGCTCTTCGCGCGCCGCCCGCGCGCCGGAGCCGACGCACCCGATCCGGTCGGCGCGCTGGCAGCTCGGCTCAGCGGAGTCGTCGGGGCGTACTCCGACGTCGTCGTCACCCGCACGGCCGCCGCTCCCGCGGGCTTCGACGCCCGCTTCTCCGCCGTGTGGCGCCGCTACGAGTACCGGGTCGCCGACAGCGTGTCGGGCTACGATCCGCTCGAGCGTCATCGCACCACCACGGTGCGCGCGGCGCTGGATGCGGAGGCGATGGATGCCGCGGCCCGCAGCCTCATCGGACTCCACGACTTCGCCGCCTACTGCAAGCCGCGCGACGAGGCGACGACCATCCGCACGCTCCTCGAATTCGACTGGCGTCGCGACCGTGACGGCGTCCTGCTCGCGCATGTGAGAGCCGACGCGTTCTGCCACAGCATGGTGCGGGCGCTCGTCGGCGGCTGCGTGGCGGTGGGGGAAGGACGCCTCGACGCCGACGATCTGCTCGACATCCGCGACGGACTCGAGCGCGTGCCGGAGGTGAAGGTCCTCGCGGCTCGAGGCCTCACCCTCACCGCGGTCGGCTATCCGGACGACGAGCTCCTCGCCCAGCGCGCCGAGCAGACCCGTGCCCGGCGCGATCGGGAGTGACGTCCGGCGCTCCCGACGACCCGCTCAGGATCGCTGGAGGGGATTGAGCAGACGGTCGGTGACGGTGACGCCGACCCGCTCCCACCGGTCTCCGCCGTTCTCGCTCGCCAGCGTCGCCGCTTCGCGCGCCATGTAGAGCAGGGCATCCAGGTCGTAGCCCACGACCGACACCGGAGCCCATCCGGCGCTCGCCGAGGGACGGATGGGCAGGCTCATGTCGACCTCGAGGTTCGAGATGCGCTCGAGCACGGCCCGCAGGTGGTCGCGCACCGCGGCGTCGCTGCGGGGGACCAGTACCACGGCGGTGCCCGGGCTCGGCGTGCCGACGTCGGCCTCGGCCGGGAAGACCTCGCGCACGGTGTCGAGGAAGCGCTGCGAGAGCTTGCCGAGCGCCGCTGACCCGCCCATCTGCCGGATCTCGGTCGCGTCGTCCAGCCGCAGGTAGACGAGCGACCACGGCTCGGCGGAGGCGCGCGCCCGCGTCAGCCGCTCCGTCGCCGTCAGCTCGAAGCGCTGCCAGCCTGCCGGCGCTTCGGAACCGCGGGCGAGCGGGGTGTCGCGCGTCGAGATGCCGACCACTGCGACCAGGGCGCAGGCCGTGTACGCCAGCATGCCGATCGAGGTGACGAGCCGGACGAGAGCGAGATCGTCGCCGGTCGTCGGCGGGAAGAGGAAGCCGGCGACCGCGTTCGCCGTGCCCACCGCGAAGAACGCGAGCGACATGATGGCGAACGGGAGGGTGATCCGATCGCGACGCGCGGAGACGCGCACCCAGTCGAAGAAGAACAGGCCGGCGCACACCGACGCGGCGAAGAACACTGCCCGATAGGCCGGGCTGAACCAGATCGTCTCACCGGCGGCCACGAGCAGGACCGCCGAGGCCGCGCCGATCACCGCACCGATCCACGGGAATGCCCGGACCCCCCACAGGGCGCGGAAGCCCGACCACAGCAGAGCCGGTGCGCCCATGAGGCACCCGAGGAAGATGCGGCGGACCGTCTCGGACTGCGCGATCTCGCCCGCGACCACGCCGAACGTCGACACCATGGCCAGTGCGAAGGCGAACGACCAGAACAGCGTCGCTCGCGAGGGCTTGGAGAGGAACGCGATGCCGATCGTGAGCATTGTGGCCAGCGTCGCGATCGCGGCCTGTGCGATGCCGAGCCCGGCGCTGATGTCGGCGATGTCCGTCACGAGCCCTTCCCCCCTGCGTCTGTCTTCTCGGGCGCGAACCGCGGCAGCTTCACGGTGACCGTCGTGCCCGAGCCGAGGTCGCTCTCGATGGTGAGCGTGCCGCCGTGCGCGGCGACGATCTCGCGCGTGATCCCGAGCCCGAGGCCCGTGCCGGACGCGGTGTCCTTGGCGGTGGACGTGCGGAAGTACGGCGTCATGATGTTCGGCAGGTCCTCGGCCGAGATCCCGATGCCCGTGTCGGACACGGTCAGGGAGACCGTGTCGCCGTCGAGGGCGCCGGCGATGCGCACGTCGCCGTCGCGCGGCGTGTACTTGATCGCGTTGCTCACGAGGTTGTCGATCACCTGGCGCATGCGGAATCCGTCGGCCGTCGCCGGAAGGGGCTCGTTCACGTCGAGCTGGATCACGACGTCGTGTGCGCTCGCCGTGGGGCGGAAGGAGTCGACCGAGTCCACCACGATCTGGCGCATGTCGATGTCGTCGTACGACTCGCGCCCCTCGAACGCGGTCCGCGAGGACTTGAGCATGCTGGACGTCATCTCCAGCACCCGCTCGCTCGCACGGAGGATCGTCTCGAGGCGTTCGCGGAGGCGCGGGCTGAGGTCGGGGTCCTCCAGTGCCAGATCGGCGTTGCCGATCATGACGGTGAGCGGGTGCTTCAGCTCGTGGGAGGCGATCGCCGACAGGCGCTCGCGCTCACGCTGGGCGTGGGTGATCGCCGTGACGTCGTACGCGAGAAGGAGCATGCTGGCGTCCTCCCGGCCGAGGCCGCTGAGCCGCTTCGAGCTCACGGAGAGGACCCGCCACTCGCCGCCGCCGGTGAAGACCCACACGCGGGCGTCGGTGAAGATCTCCCCCCGCGCCGCGCGAGCCAGTGGCCGCTCCGAGAGCGGCACGGGCATGCCGCGCAGACCGGTGTACTCGACGGACTTCGCCGGCTGGCTCGCATCGCGCGGATCGAGCCCGTACAGGCGGGCGTACGCGTCGTTCACCATGAGCACGGACCCGCCCGGCGACACCCGTGCCACGCCCGCGTCGACGCCGTTCAGGATCTCGTTGGTGCGGCGCTCCTGCTCGGATCGGCGGTCGAGCGTCTCCGCGAGGCGCCCCGCCTGGCGCTGCAGCACCCGCCGCAGGGCGCGCATCTGCCGCATCGCGAGGTGGGCGGTGATGCCGATGAAGCCGAGGGACAGCAGGACGATGAAGATGCGAAGGGCCGAATTGCTGTCGGGTGCGTTGGTCGAGTCGAGCAGGAGGATGACGCCGATGGTCGCGAGCACCGCACCGAGCACCGTGGCCGGGAAGTACATCGCCACCCACATGACCGGGAAGACCCACAGATACCCGAAGCGCAGCTCGGTGCCGCTGGCCATGAGGCCGATCGCGAGGGTGTCGAGGAACACCACGATCAGCACGGCTTCCCTCGGCAGGCGCGACCACGGCGCGGCGAGAGTCGCGACCGAGATGACGATGATCGCGAGGACGCCGACGACGAAATTCCACACCCCGAAGAGAGACGGCCGGAGGGCGACGACCAGCACGCCGATGATCACGACGCTCGCGGCGAGGACGAGCTGAGTCAGCCAGATCGAGCGCGTGCGCGTGTCCGGGGCGCCGAGCGCCTGCGTGTCCGCTAGCCCCCCGGTAGCCATGTGGAGATTCTACTGAGGGCCATCAGGCGGGATCGCGCCGACGCGTCGTGCGCGGCTTGCGCTTTCCTTGCGCGAACGTTGTGGAACAAGGGAGCGGATGTCGCGTTCGTTCGAAGGGGAGCTTGCGGTCGGCCGGGCAGAGTGGAACCCGTCAGCCAGACACCGACGAGAGACCCGAGATGACCGCCACCGCCCGCACCACCGCCGAGACCGCGCTCGACCGCGTGCCGGCGCACCGGGCGACCATCGGCTGCGTGATCGTCGCCTGCGACGTCGCGGAGTCCATCGCGGGCGTCCTCGATTCGCTCTTTCGTCAGACGCGCGTGCCGGACGTCATCCACGTCGTCGTGAGCAACACCTCGGACGCCACGGTGGAGATCGCCTCGCGCCACGCCGGCCGCCGCGACGTCGTGACGGCCCGCGGGCGGCAGGTCACGGAGGTGTTCGTGCACGACATCGGCCAGAAGCCCGAGGCGGGTGCCCTCGACTACGGCTGCACCCTGGTGGAGGGCTACGACTACCTGCTCGGCATCGACGGCGACACGGTCGTGGGCGAGCGGGCCACCGAGAATCTCGAGTCCGAGGCGATGTCCGACACGCAGACTCTCAGCATGTTCTTCAAGCTCATCCGACATGGGGGCGGATGCGACATCTGACGCGGACCCGAAACGCGTCGGAGAATCGGGCACTGGGGAGCCCGATGGGGGAAGTGAAGGGGCCATCCTTCTGGGGAGGGATGGCCCCTTCACTGCGTCCCGTTCATGCCTGCTCGGACGTGAGGCGATAGCCCACGCCGCGGACGGTCTCGATGTACCGCGGGCTGGTCGGGCTGTCGCCGAGCTTGCGCCGCAGATTCGTCATGTGCGCTTCGATAGCCCGCTTGTCCGCATCGCCGACGTAATAGCTCGTGACGTAGGACTCCCCGCGCAGCACGAGCGTCAGGTCGGCCTTGCTGCGCACACGTCGCTTCGACTCGAGGAGGGCCGCCAGGAGGTCGAACTCCGTGCGCGTGAGGTCGAGGTCTTCGCCGTCGATGAGCACGATCCGGTTCTCGGGGTGCAGGCTCAGGTCGCGGTGGACGAGCCACTCTCCGTCGCCCGCCGCTTCCCCGGATGACGCGCCGGATGACGCGGCGGCCGTTGCGGCGGCCTGCGCGTCGGTCTCCTCGGCACGCGCGATCGGCAGCGGCGCCGTCACGGGGCGTGCGCCGGGCGTCTCGGGGACGCTGCCCGCCGGCTGCGCCGGACCGGTGCGCGCGCGCCGCAGCAGCGCTTCCACGCGCGCTCGCAGCTCGCGCGGACGGAAGGGCTTCAGCAGATAGTCGTCGGCGCCGGCGCCCAGCCCGGCCACGACATCGGCCTCGTCCTGGAGCCCGGTGAGCATGATGATGTAGGTGTCGGACTGAGCGCGGATCCGGCGCGCCGCCTCGAACCCGTCGATTCCGGGCATCCTCACGTCGAGCGTCGTGAGGAGGGGCTTGTAGCTCAGCACGGCGCGTACTCCGTCGACGCCGTTGCCGACGGACACCGTGGTGAAGCCCGCGGATTCGAGCACCTCGGACAGGATGTGCCGGATCTCCGGATCGTCCTCGATGATGACCGCGGTCTTCACGTCATCGGCGGTACTGCTCATCTCGGCGTAGGCCTCTCACATCGGAGTTGTCATTCGCCCCAGCGGCCCCCAGCGCCGTCCGCGCGCCGCGCGGTCCTCCCGATGGTACACACCTCCGACCCGAAGGCCCCATGGCTTTCCCCGCGGCCATGAGTGTGCTGTACGTTCCCGGCCGGCGTGGCCCGGCGGGCGCCGATCCCTCGTATCGTGGTGCACACATGAAGGTCATCTCGTACAACCTCCGCAAGCACCGCGCGGTGGGCGAACTCGTTCAGCTGGTCGAGCGCCACGGCGCCGACGTGCTGTGCCTGCAGGAGGCCGACACCACCGACCTCCCCGACACCATCTCGGGGCTGCGCCTCGCGGACTCCACACAGCGCAACCGGCTGGGGCTCGCCGTGTACTACCGCGAGAACACCTACCGCGCGCTCGACGTCCGCGCACTCGCCCTCAAGAAGTCACTGCACGACCGCGTGCTCAAGCCGGCGGAGGAGCGCCTGCTCGGGGTGCGCCTGCACGACATCGACGAGGGTCGAGAGGTCATCGTCGCGTCCTTCCACGCTGCGCCCCTCACCGCGCTCAACTCACTGCGGCGGCACCAGATCCGCACCGCGCTCACCGAGCTCCAGAGCCTGGGCGAAGGACTCCCCGCCCTCATGGTGGGCGACTACAACTACCCGGTGTTCAAGGAGCACCTCGGGCAGAAGGTGCGCGAGCACGGGTATGAGCTGAACCTCAGCGATTCGCGCACCTACACGCGGTACCGGTTCTTCCGCGGTCACTACGACTTCGCCACGTCGGTGGGCTTCGAGATCGACCGTGTGCGCACGCTGCCCCAGGGGCTGAGCGATCACCTGCCCATTCTCGTGACGGCGCGTCCGCTCACCGGCGCTCGCCGGACGACGGAAGCCCCGCGCGCCGCGGCGTCCTGATCCGCGGCCGGAGCCGCCGAGAGCCAGGACAGGCCGCCGCCGCGCTTCTCCAGTGCTGCCGCGACCGTACGCGCGGCCTGCTCGAACTGCCGGGCGTCGGCCAAGGCGGACTGCCTGGCGACGACCTGCGCATCGGCTGCGGCGTAGGCGGCGCGCAGCCGCTCGCGATCGGCTTCGTCGAGCGTCAGGGGGTGGAGGTGCCGTTCGAGATCGAGCGCGGCGCGGGTTCGGGCGACTCGGCTGCGGCCGAGGGCGCGTTCGGCGAGCGCGACCTCCTCGGCGGCGTCGACGACCGCGGCGCGCAGCGCGGCCTCGATGTCGGCGGAGGCAGGGGCCAGTCCGTCGCCGGCAGCGGAGATGACGGAGGTCGTGCGGACGGTCGGCCGCGGGCCGCGCGGCGAAGCGGTGGAAGCGGGCATCGGGGTCTCCTCGATCGAGATGAGAGCATGCCTCGTCGGCGGGTCGACGACGGGCGTTGCTCAGAAGGAGCAGGCCGGGCGCCGTTTCGTACATCGACGTCGCATCTCGTCTCGCGAGGGCGGTCTCAGAGGTCCTGATCCGGTCGCGTCAGGGCCGGCCCATGCCGAGGTAGGTCCACCCGGCCGCGCGCCAGGCCGCGGCATCCCACCCGTTCCTGCCGTCGACCACCACCCGGCCGCCGGTGAGCGTGGAAGCGTGCTCGGGGGTGAGCTCGCGCCGGTACACGTCCCACTCGGTCACCAGCACGATGGCGTCGGCATCGCGGATCGCCTCGTCGCGGTCATCGACGTAGGAGAGCTGCGGATGCTGTCGCCGGGCGTTGTCCAGTGCCGCGGGGTCGGTCACCGTGACGACTGCCCCGAGCCCGCGCAGCCGCACGGCCACGTCGAGCGCGGGGGAGTCCCGGATGTCGTCGCTGTACGGCTTGAACGCGGCGCCGAGCAGTGTGATCCGCTTCTCGAAGACCGAGCCCCCGAGGCCCTCCACGACCAGCTCGACCGCGCGCTCACGGCGGCGGAGGTTGATCGCGTCGACCTCGCGAAGGAAGGCGATCGAGTCGCCGCGTCCGAGCTCCTCAGCCCGAGCCGCGAAGGCGCGGATGTCCTTGGGCAGGCATCCGCCCCCGAATCCGATGCCGGCGCCCAGGAAGCGGCGGCCGATCCGCACGTCGTGGCCGATCGCGTCCGCCAGCTGCGTGACGTCGGCGCCGGTCACCTCCGCGATCTCGGCCATGGCGTTGATGAAGGAGATCTTGGTCGCGAGGAAGGCGTTGGCCGCGACCTTCACGAGCTCGGCCGTGGCCCAGTCGGTCACGATGAAGGGCGTTCCCGCGGCGACGGCGGGGGCGTACACCGCCCGCAGCGCGTCGACGGCGCGCGTCGCGCCGGAGCGGACGCCGACGACGAGCCGGTCCGGCTCGATGGTGTCCTTGACCGCCCAGCCCTCCCGCAGGAACTCCGGGTTCCAGGCGAGCTCGGCTCCGGCCGCCTCGATGAGCGGCGCCAGGCGGGCGGCGGTGCCCACTGGGACCGTCGACTTCCCGGCGACGACGTCCCCTCGGCGCAGGTGGGGCAGCAGCTCGGCGACGGCCTCGTCGACGAAGGTGAGGTCGGCGGCGTGGCCGCCTCGCTGCTGCGGCGTTCCGACCGCGAGGAAATGGACGTCCGACCCGGCCGCGGCGGCGATGTCGGTCGTGAAGTGCAGCCGCCCGGACGCGGCACCGGCCTCGAGGAGCTCCTGAAGATCGGGCTCGAAGAACGGCGCGAGACCGCGCGACAGAGCGTCGACCTTCCCGGCGTCGACGTCGATGCCGACCACGTCGTGACCGATGGACGCCATCGCCGCCGCGTGGACGGCTCCGAGGTAGCCGCAGCCGATGACCGATAAGCGCATGATGTCCCTTCGCGGTGACCCCACCGCGCCCCAATTTTGTCAGAGTCCGTCGCCGAGGCGGCGACCCGAGGCGTCAGCCGGTGCTGGACACCCCGCGGATCGCCGGGTCGGCGTCGTTCCACTTCTCAATGCCCTGCACCACCCAGAACGCGAAGAAGAGAGTGAGGGCGCCCGCCTCGGCGAGCAGGACCACCGGCAGGCCGCGCGCGTCCGCCTGCGGCAGCAGCACGATGTAGATCACGAGGACGGCGGCCAGCGCGACGGCGATCGCGACATAGACGACGCGGAAGACCGCTGCCGGCGGCGCGTCCTGCCGTGGGAAGGCGTTGATCACTGCCACGGCGGCGAAGAGCGCGAAGAACGCGATAGTGGCGACGAAGTGGCCCTGGGCCAGGAAGGCGTCGCGCGCGAACAGCCAGGTCGCTCCGACGACGACCAGCACGGCGGTCGTCATCACGAGAGAGAACCTGACGTCGGCGAGCGCCACCTGCCCGAGCGCCGCCAGGAGGAGCGCGACCAGCACCGTGAGCCCGCCGACGATGAGATAGGTCGTCACGCCGTTCGCGGCATCCGCTTCGTATTCCGGCGGAAAGCAACGGACGGCGCAGGGTGCGACCACGCCGGGGACCGTGCCGGGGGACAGCGTGGTGGGAACGAGCGCGATCAGCGGCGCGAAGAGCGCCGCCGCATCGAGCAGCGCGCGTTCGGCGCCGCGTCCTGACAGGGCGACCAGGGCGAGGGCGACGGCGACGAGGGCGCCCACGAACGATGCCCGGGCCGGCGTGTAGAAGTAGTCGCTCACCGAGGGCAGCCAGCCGACGCCGGTCGAGGCCACCCCGACCGACGTGAAGATGACGACGACGGTGCCGGCGATCCCGATGCGCAGGTAGCGGTAGGTGCGCTGCGATGAGGTCGACGCGGCCATGGGGGTCACGATAGTCGGCGCGACGTGCCGAGGGCGGTCGGGCGGTCTATCCTGTGGAAGCGGCCGGCCGCCGCACTGGGCCGATCACGGGCGGAACTCGCATGCCAGCTCGACGCATCATCGCCGCCGGGGTCGCTTTCGCGATCGCCGGGGCTCTCCTCGTCGTGCCCACCGCGGCCGGCGCCGCGACGATCACGGATGCCGCGGTCACGGTGCCGCTCGAAGGCCTGCTGCGGATCGTCCCCGTCGAGTCCGGGCCCGAGCACACCACCCTCGACGCCGTCGATCAGCAGCGTGAGCCCGAGTCCGCTCCGACCGCCGCCGTCGAGATCACGCTCGTCACCGATGCCGGCACCGCCGTCGAGCTCGCCGTCGAAGACGTCGGCCCGCAGTGGGCGGATGCCGCGAGCGGCTCGCGCTTCGACGGCGAGGTGGCCGTGCCGGACGAGATCACCGGCGCCGTGGCCGACGAGGTCGCCGCGCGCGCCGTCGACCCCGCCGGGCCGGAGGCGGCTGCGATCGCCGCAGACATCGCCGCCACCGAAGACGTCGCGCTGACCGTCGTCG
>NZ_JAFIWA010000016.1 GCF_018588945.1 Microbacterium flavescens
GGGGGTTGGCGTATGGAAGTCAGTAATGACATCCGTTTGGTCAGTTCAAACTCGCTGCCGTGGCTCGTTTTCCCGGGTTGTGGTGGCAAACATTTTTTATGGAGAGTTTGATCCTGGCTCAGGATGAACGCTGGCGGCGTGCTTAACACATGCAAGTCGAACGGTGAAGCCCAGCTTGCTGGGTGGATCAGTGGCGAACGGGTGAGTAACACGTGAGCAACCTGCCCCGGACTCTGGGATAAGCGCTGGAAACGGCGTCTAATACTGGATATGAGCTGCAACCGCATGGTTAGCAGTTGGAAAGATTTTTCGGTCTGGGATGGGCTCGCGGCCTATCAGCTTGTTGGTGAGGTAATGGCTCACCAAGGCGTCGACGGGTAGCCGGCCTGAGAGGGTGACCGGCCACACTGGGACTGAGACACGGCCCAGACTCCTACGGGAGGCAGCAGTGGGGAATATTGCACAATGGGCGGAAGCCTGATGCAGCAACGCCGCGTGAGGGACGACGGCCTTCGGGTTGTAAACCTCTTTTAGCAAGGAAGAAGCGAAAGTGACGGTACTTGCAGAAAAAGCGCCGGCTAACTACGTGCCAGCAGCCGCGGTAATACGTAGGGCGCAAGCGTTATCCGGAATTATTGGGCGTAAAGAGCTCGTAGGCGGTTTGTCGCGTCTGCTGTGAAAACCCGAGGCTCAACCTCGGGCCTGCAGTGGGTACGGGCAGACTAGAGTGCGGTAGGGGAGATTGGAATTCCTGGTGTAGCGGTGGAATGCGCAGATATCAGGAGGAACACCGATGGCGAAGGCAGATCTCTGGGCCGTAACTGACGCTGAGGAGCGAAAGGGTGGGGAGCAAACAGGCTTAGATACCCTGGTAGTCCACCCCGTAAACGTTGGGAACTAGTTGTGGGGTCCATTCCACGGATTCCGTGACGCAGCTAACGCATTAAGTTCCCCGCCTGGGGAGTACGGCCGCAAGGCTAAAACTCAAAGGAATTGACGGGGACCCGCACAAGCGGCGGAGCATGCGGATTAATTCGATGCAACGCGAAGAACCTTACCAAGGCTTGACATACACGAGAACGCCGTAGAAATACGGAACTCTTTGGACACTCGTGAACAGGTGGTGCATGGTTGTCGTCAGCTCGTGTCGTGAGATGTTGGGTTAAGTCCCGCAACGAGCGCAACCCTCGTTCTATGTTGCCAGCACGTAATGGTGGGAACTCATGGGATACTGCCGGGGTCAACTCGGAGGAAGGTGGGGATGACGTCAAATCATCATGCCCCTTATGTCTTGGGCTTCACGCATGCTACAATGGCCGGTACAAAGGGCTGCAATACCGTGAGGTGGAGCGAATCCCAAAAAGCCGGTCCCAGTTCGGATTGAGGTCTGCAACTCGACCTCATGAAGTCGGAGTCGCTAGTAATCGCAGATCAGCAACGCTGCGGTGAATACGTTCCCGGGTCTTGTACACACCGCCCGTCAAGTCATGAAAGTCGGTAACACCTGAAGCCGGTGGCCCAACCCTTGTGGAGGGAGCCGTCGAAGGTGGGATCGGTAATTAGGACTAAGTCGTAACAAGGTAGCCGTACCGGAAGGTGCGGCTGGATCACCTCCTTTCTAAGGAGCATCTGGCACTCTTTTGGGTGTCCAGGCCCCAGATCAGAGCGAATGTCTCTGCTGGGAGCTCATGGGTGGAACATTTGACGAGGCTCCGTTGGGGAGATCTCCTGCTCAGTACGGCCTTCGGGTCTGGAAGCGTGGGGGTGATGCCGGCGGGGCGTGCACGTTGTTGGGTCCTGAGGGACCGGATGTGGGGGAGTGATTCCCTGCGGCTGGGACTTCTGGGCCCATCCTTCATGTCGACGGTTGTCGGCTGCGGGGTGGGGACCGCCCGTACTTTGAGAACTACACAGTGGACGCGAGCATCTTTTGGACCGGCCTTTTGGTCGGTTCATTTTGATGATCTTAAAGATCATTAGTCAATTTCAGCCCGGACTTCGGTTCGGGTTCGATTCTTGATGAAACTCATGTGATTTCAAGTCTTTAAGAGCAAACGGTGGATGCCTTGGCATCTGGAGCCGAAGAAGGACGTAGCAATCTGCGATAAGCCTCGGGGAGTGGATAAGCACACTGTGATCCGAGGGTGTCCGAATGGGGAAACCCCGCTGGGCGGCGTGCCGACCTAGTGACTCCCGCCTGAATATATAGGGCGGGTAGAGGGAACGTGGGGAAGTGAAACATCTCAGTACCCACAGGAAGAGAAAGCAACCGCGATTCCGTTAGTAGTGGCGAGCGAAACCGGAACAGGCTAAACCGAGTACGTGTGATATCCGGCAGGAGTTGCGTATTCGGGGTTGTGGGACTTTCCGTGCTGTTCTGCCGAGCAGCGAACGTGATGCGTCGATATAGGTGAACGGTCCTTGAAAGGCCGGCCAGAGTGGGTGCCAGCCCCGTAACCGAAATGTTGGAACGCAGCGTGGAGAGTATCCCAAGTAGCACGGGGCCCGAGAAATCCCGTGTGAATCTGTCAGGACCACCTGATAAGCCTAAATACTCCCAGATGACCGATAGCGGACAAGTACCGTGAGGGAAAGGTGAAAAGTACCCCGGGAGGGGAGTGAAATAGTACCTGAAACCGTTTGCTTACAAACCGTTGGAGCCTCCTTAGTAGGGGTGACAGCGTGCCTTTTGAAGAATGAGCCTGCGAGTTAGCGATATGTGGCGAGGTTAACCCGAGTGGGGTAGCCGTAGCGAAAGCGAGTCTGAATAGGGCGATTCAGTCGCATGTCCTAGACCCGAAGCGAAGTGATCTATCCATGGCCAGGCTGAAGCGACGGTAAGACGTCGTGGAGGGCCGAACCCACTTAGGTTGAAAACTGAGGGGATGAGCTGTGGATAGGGGTGAAAGGCCAATCAAACTTCGTGATAGCTGGTTCTCTCCGAAATGCATTTAGGTGCAGCGTTGCGTGTTTCTTGCCGGAGGTAGAGCTACTGGATGGCCGATGGGCCCTACAAGGTTACTGACGTCAGCCAAACTCCGAATGCCGGTAAGTGAGAGCGCAGCAGTGAGACTGTGGGGGATAAGCTTCATAGTCGAGAGGGAAACAACCCAGACCACCAACTAAGGTCCCTAAGCGCGTGCTAAGTGGGAAAGGATGTGGAGTTGCTTAGACAACCAGGAGGTTGGCTTAGAAGCAGCCACCCTTGAAAGAGTGCGTAATAGCTCACTGGTCAAGTGATTCCGCGCCGACAATGTAACGGGGCTCAAGCACGCCACCGAAGTTGTGGCATTGACATTATTGGTAGGCCTTCGTGGTCCAGCCGTGTTGATGGGTAGGAGAGCGTCGTGTGGCCAGCGAAGCGGCGGTGTGAACCAGCCGTGGAGGCCACACGAGTGAGAATGCAGGCATGAGTAGCGAAAGACGTGTGAGAAACACGTCCTCCGAAAGACCAAGGGTTCCAGGGTCAAGCTAATCTTCCCTGGGTAAGTCGGGACCTAAGGCGAGGCCGACAGGCGTAGTCGATGGACAACGGGTTGATATTCCCGTACCGGCGAAGAACCGCCCAAACCAATCCAGTAATGCTAAGTGTCTGAATCCCAGTGACCGATCCCTTCGGGGTGACGCTCTGGGCCTAGCACACGACCCTACGCTGAGGCGGTTAGCGTATTAACAGGTGTGACGCAGGAAGGTAGCCCAAGCCAGGCGATGGTTGTCCTGGTGCAAGTGCGTAGGCCGAGTCATAGGCAAATCCGTGACTCATACAGGCTGAGACACGATGCGGATGAAAAGTGGGTGATCCTATGCTGCCAAGAAAAGCATCGACGCGAGGTTCTAGCCGCCCGTACCCCAAACCGACTCAGGTGGTCAGGTAGAGAATACCAAGGAGATCGAGAGAATCGTGGTTAAGGAACTCGGCAAAATGCCCCCGTAACTTCGGGAGAAGGGGGGCCTTCGACGTATTAGGACTTGCTCCGAAAGCGTTTGGAGGCCGCAGAGACTAGTGGGTAGCGACTGTTTACTAAAAACACAGGTCCGTGCCAAGTCGCAAGACGATGTATACGGACTGACGCCTGCCCGGTGCTGGAAGGTTAAGAGGACCGGTTAGCCGCAAGGCGAAGCTGAGAATTTAAGCCCCAGTAAACGGCGGTGGTAACTATAACCATCCTAAGGTAGCGAAATTCCTTGTCGGGTAAGTTCCGACCTGCACGAATGGCGTAACGACTTCCCAACTGTCTCAACCGCGAACTCGGCGAAATTGCATTACGAGTAAAGATGCTCGTTACGCGCAGCAGGACGGAAAGACCCCGTGACCTTTACTACAGCTTGGTATTGGTGTTCGGTGTGGCTTGTGTAGGATAGGTGGGAGACTGTGAAGCGGTGACGCTAGTTACCGTGGAGTCATTGTTGAAATACCACTCTGGTCACTCTGGATATCTAACTTCGAACCGTAATCCGGTTCAGGGACAGTGCCTGGTGGGTAGTTTAACTGGGGCGGTTGCCTCCCAAAAAGTAACGGAGGCGCCCAAAGGTTCCCTCAACCTGGTTGGCAATCAGGTGGCGAGTGTAAGTGCACAAGGGAGCTTGACTGTGAGACTGACAGGTCGAGCAGGGACGAAAGTCGGGACTAGTGATCCGGCAGTGGCTTGTGGAAGCGCTGTCGCTCAACGGATAAAAGGTACCTCGGGGATAACAGGCTGATCTTGCCCAAGAGTCCATATCGACGGCATGGTTTGGCACCTCGATGTCGGCTCGTCGCATCCTGGGGCTGGAGTAGGTCCCAAGGGTTGGGCTGTTCGCCCATTAAAGCGGTACGCGAGCTGGGTTTAGAACGTCGTGAGACAGTTCGGTCCCTATCCGCTGCGCGCGTAGGAAGTTTGAGAGGATCTGACCCTAGTACGAGAGGACCGGGTTGGACGAACCTCTGGTGTGTCAGTTGTTCCGCCAGGAGCACCGCTGATTAGCTACGTTCGGGATGGATAACCGCTGAAAGCATCTAAGCGGGAAGCCGGCCTCAAGATGAGACTTCCATGCCTTCGGGCGAGAGGCTCCCAGCCAGACTACTGGGTTGATAGGCCAGATGTGGAAGCGCAGCAATGCGTGCAGCTGACTGGTACTAATAAGCCGATGACTTGATAACACACCGTTCAAGGTGCTTGCGTCCACTGAGTGGTTCTCGATGTACGGTCGAGAACCGCACCAAACAATCGTTTAGGTGCAGACTGAAACATCAATAGTGTTTCGGCGGCCATAGCGAGAGGGAAACGCCCGGTCACATTCCGAACCCGGAAGCTAAGCCTCTCAGCGCCGATGGTACTGCAGGGGGGACCCTGTGGGAGAGTAGGACACCGCCGGACTTCCATTACCGAAATGGCCACCCAACGCAGGGTGGCCATTTCGCGTTAAC
>NZ_JAFIWA010000017.1 GCF_018588945.1 Microbacterium flavescens
GACCCCGACCCCGACCCCCTGACCCCCCGCCCGCCCGCGCCCACCCCCATTCCGCGAGACTGCATCGGTGCACCGAAACCGCACCTACGCCCCGCTGTCTCGGTGCACCGATGCGGTCTCGCGTCCCGGGAGGGTGGGGTGGGCGGGGTCCTCCACAGCGGTCGGTGCACGGAAGGTGTCCACGGAGCGAAGGCCTGGGCGGGCGACCGCCCGGCGGGGAGGGCAGGGTCGGCGGATGCTCACCGTTCACAAGCGAACCGATGTCGTCCCCAGCCCGATCGCTCTGCTGAATCGCGGCGAAGCGCCGCACTCCGACCGTGCGGTGCGCAACGGGACGCTCGTCACGGTGATGCGCGGGATCTACGCCGAGGGCGACGCGTGGCGTGCGCTGAAGCCGTGGGAACGGTATCTCGCGCGCGTTCACGCCGCCGCGCTGAAGTATCCGGACGCGGTCTTCTGCCATGAGTCCGGCGCCGCCCTGCGCGGTCTCACGGTGTTCCTCGAGCCTCCTGACGTCCACGTCGCGCTCCCCGCGGGTGCGAGCTCGCGGGTGGTGTCGGGCGTGCGCGCGCACACCGCCCAGATGATGCCGGCGGTGGAGGAGATCGGCGGCCTCGTGGTCGCGACTGCCGCGGAGATCGCTGTCGACATCGCCCGGACGCGTCACAACGCGATCGGCTTGGCCGTCGCCGGCTCCGCGCTCCGAGCCGACCCGGACCTGACTCCCGAGGAGTTCGCGGCGTTGAACGCGACTCGGCCGTCGACGCGCGGGCGGCGTCACGCACGCTGGGTGATCGATCGCGCGACGCCGACTCCGGAATCGCCCCTCGAATTCGTGAGTGTCGCTGCCGTCGAGTGGCTCGGCTTCCCTGCGCCCGAGCTGCAGAAGTGGATCCTCGGGCCGACCGGCGAGGAGGCGGACCGCCTGGACTTCTGGTGGGAGGAGCCGCGCATCGGCGGCGAGGCGGACGGCGAGGTCAAGTACAGCGGAGAGATGGGCGATGCGCGCGCCGCGCTGCGCGACCGAAGCCAGCGCGACGCGCGACTCCTCGAACGCGGCGTCGCAGCCACTGCTCACTGGGGCTGGCATGAGGCGGTCGCGGCCACACCGCTTCGCGCTGCGCTGCTCGCGGCCGGACTGCGTCCCGAGCGGCCGCAGGACACCTCCCAGCTCCGCTCGCTTCAGCGCGCGCTCACCCCTCGGACCGCGAGAAGGCAGTAGTGCACCGAGACCGCATTCGGTAGATGCGCTCTCGGTGCACCGATGCGGTCTCGCGGGATGGGGGTGGGCCGGGCGGGCCGGGGGGCGCGGGGCGGGGCAGCGCGGGGGCCGCGCGGGGCAGCGCGGGGGCCGCGCAGGCCGGGCGGGCCG
>NZ_JAFIWA010000002.1:0-456584 GCF_018588945.1 Microbacterium flavescens
GACCGCCCGCCCGGAGAACCGGGCGGCCGTTCGAAGTGCGGGGTCTCGGGCTAGTTGGAGCCGCGGACGATCGCGATGATGCGGAGGATCTCGATGTACAGCCAGACGACGGTCACCATGATGCCGAAGCCGCCGAGCCAGCCGTACTTGCGGGGAGCGCCGTTGCGCACGCCGCGCTGGATCGAGTCGAAGTCGAGCACGAGGGAGTACGCCGCCATGATCACGACGAGGACGCCGATGATGAGGCCGATCGGGATGCCCATGATGGTGTCGCTCAGCAGGCCGAACGGGTTCGAGTTGACGCCGGTCCACATGAGGACGAGGTTCAGCAGCGAGAAGACGAGGTAGCCGACCATCGCGATCATGAAGACCTTGGTGGCCTTCTTGGACGCGCGGATCTTGCCGCTCGCGAACAGAGCCAGCGTCACGCCGACGACCGAGAGGGTGCCGAGCGTCGCCTGGAGGACGATGCCCTCCCAGATCATCTCGAAGTAGGCCGAGATGCCGCCGACGAAGAGGCCCTCGAATGCGGCGTACGCGAAGATCAGCGCGGGGCGAATCTTCTTGCGCGAGGTGAAGATCACGACGAGCGACAGGATGAACCCGCCGAACAGGCCGACGATCCACGGCATGAGCGTGGGCTGGCCGGTCTCGGCGACGGGGGACATCGTCCAGACCCAGCCGGCGACGGCGGTGACCAGCAGGATGCCGAACAGGCCGACGGTCTTCCAGATGGTGTCCTCGACCGTCATGCGGTCGGTCTCGACGGCGCCGGCGGCCGGGGCGGTGTACATGCCCTCGAGCTGGGCCTGGGCCGCGGCATCCGTTCCCGCGTGCTGCGCGGTGGCGTACTGCGTCTGCGCAGCGGGCGGCGTCAGTCCGGGGCGACCGGGGTAGGTCTTGGCGGCCTTGGAATCCTGAAAGGCCGGGTTGTTGAACGCGGGATTGTCGAGGGCCACTGCTCTCACACTCCAAGTAACGAGGTCGACAGCACGGTGCTGTTGATCAACGATATCCGACCGCGTGGGTGCGGGGTGAGGCGGGGGCTGTGAGTGGGCTATGAGGGATGCCGCGGGGGAGGGCGTTTCGTCTCGCTTCGCTCGCTCAACGACCGGGAGCGGGGGGAGGGCGTTTCGTCTCGCTTCGCTCGCTCAACGACCGGCGACGGGGGAGGGCGTTTCGTCTCGCTTCGCTCGCTCAACGAACCGGAGAGGGCGCGCGGGTAGCCTGAGACGATGCCGCGCCGCACCCCGCTCGTGATCGGGCACCGCGGCGCGCCGGGGTACCGGCCCGAGCACTCGCGGTCGTCGTACGACCTCGCGCTCGAGTTCGGCGTCGACGCCGTCGAGCCCGACATCGTGGTCTCCGCCGACGGCGTGCTCGTCGTCCGGCATGAGAACGAGATCTCCGGCACGACCGACGTAGCCGACCGGCTCGAGTACAAGGACCGCCGCACCACCAAGACCGTCGACGGCGCCGAGCTGAGCGGCTGGTTCGCCGAGGACTTCACGTGGGACGAACTGTCGACCCTCCGCTGCCGCGAGCGGCTGCCGAAGCTCCGTGCGACCAGTGCCAGCTTCGACGACGCGCAGCCCGTGCTGCGGCTGCGCGACGTGCTCGACCTCGTCCGCGCCGCCTCGCTCGACCAGGGACGCGAGATCGGCGTCGTCCTCGAGATCAAGCACGCCACGTACTTCGCCTCGATCGGCTGGGACATCGCCGCCCTCATCGACGCCGAGCTGCGCGAGGCCGGCTGGGACGCGGGGCAGCTGCCGCTCACCATCGAGTCGTTCGAGTCGACCGTGCTGTACGCGCTGCAGGAACGAGGCATCCCCGCGACCTATATCTACCTGCTCGAGGCGGCGGGCCGTCCGTACGACTTGCTCGCCGCGCAGGGCAAGGCCGCGCCGACGTACCGGGCGACGGCGAAGCCGGCCGGACTCGACGGCCTGGTCGGGCGGGTCGACGGCATCAGCGTCGACAAGCGCATGATCCTCGCGCCCGACAAGCTCGGCCGCCTCACGGGGCCGTCCCCGATCGTGCGCGACGCCCACGACCGCGGCCTCCGGGTCTTCACGTGGACGTGCCGACCCGAGAACAACTTCCTGATCGGGCAATTCCGCGGCCGGGGCGGTGCGGCCGCGTTCGGCGACTGGGAGTCGGAGTGGGGAGTGATCCGGGATGCCGGTGTCGACGGCGTCTTCGTCGATCACCCCGACCTCGGCGTGGCGTTCTTCCGTTCCTGACGGCTCCGCCGGGTGCGTATGAGATTGTGAGTCTCATGACCTCCCCCGGCATCGTCGTCGAAGGAGTCCGTCGCGCGTTCGGCGAGATCCAGGCAGTGCGCAGCGTGTCGCTTCAGGCGCACGCGGGCCGCGTGACCGGACTCGTCGGGCCCAACGGCTCCGGCAAGACGACCCTCCTCCTCATGCTCGCCTCGCTGCTCGCGCCCGACGCCGGTTCGATCCGCATCGACGGCGTCGACCCGGTCTCCGACCCGCACGCCGCACGCGCGCTCATCGGATGGATGCCCGACGCGCTCGGCGCGTGGGACTCGCTCACGTCGCGCGAGACGCTGGTCGTGACCGGACGGCTGTACGGGATGCCGCGAGCCGAGGCATCCGCTCGCGCCGCCGTCCTGCTGGCCGAAGTGGGCTTGACGGCGCTCGCCGACTCACCGGCGAAGGTGCTCTCGCGCGGGCAGAAGCAGCGGCTCGGCCTCGCACGCGCGCTCGTGCACGAGCCCCGCGTGCTGCTGCTCGACGAGCCCGCGTCGGGCCTCGATCCCCAGGCGCGCATCGACCTGCGCGTGCTCCTCCGCCGCCTTGCGGCCGAGGGGCGGACGATCCTGGTGTCGAGCCACATCCTGTCCGAGCTGGAGGAGGTCGTCGACGACGCCGTGTTCCTCGTCGCGGGTGAGACGGTCGACGCCGGTCGCGTCGAGGCGGCCGCCCGCCGGGCGCGCCCCTGGCGTGTGCGGCTCGACGGGGTCGAGGCATCCGATGCTCTCCCGCAGGTCGCCGCGGCGCTGCGCCTCCCGCTGGAATCGGTCGGCGTGGACCGGCGCGACATCGTCGTCGAGATCTCATCCGACGCGGACGCCGTCGCCGCGCTGCGCGAACTCGTCGCCGCGGGACTCGCGGTCGTGGAGTTCGCCGCGGCGCAGGGCAGCCTCGAGCGGACGTTCCTCGATCTCGGCAAGGGCGTGCCGCCCCACGAGCTCGCAACCCCACCTGCCCCGCCGACGGAACCCGCGGCTCCCGCCGCAGACGGCGAATCGACGAACGACGAGGGGGCGAAGGCATGAGCGGCCAGCGACTCGCGACCATCTTCCGCCTCGAGCTGACCCAGCGCACCCGCAGCGTCGCCTGGTACGTGCTGCTCGGCGTCTTCGCGTGCCTGCTGCTGCTGGTCACGGTGCTGTCGTTCCTCGCATTCGGCGGGCTGCGCGACCAGCAGGGATCGGCCGTCTTCTCGACGATCGTCTACATCACGCTCCTGCTGATCGTCCTCGTCTCGCCGACGCTCAGCGGAAATTCCATCAACGGCGATCGGGATGCCGCGACCCTCGCCCCCGTGCAGGTGACGCTGGCGACCACCGGCGACATCCTGCTCGGCAAGTTCCTCGCCGCGTGGGTCACCGGTCTGGCCTTCGTCGCTGTGTCGGTGCCCTTCCTGGTGATCGCGACGCTCGCCGGTGGTGCGAACGCGGCGACGATCGCGGTGTCGCTGGCTGTGCTCGTCATCGAGGTGGGCGTGATCGCCGCCATCGGCGTGGGTCTCAGCGGCATCCTGGCCCGACCGCTCTTCTCCGTGGCCACCACGTATCTCGTCGTGGCGTCGCTCGTCATCGGCACCCTCATCGGCTTCGGCCTGCTGGGGGCGACCATGCGCACCGAGCAGGTGAACACGTACCGTTCGCTCGACTGGGAGGCGTACCAAGGCGACGACTTCCCGTGCATGCCGGGCGAGGAGCCGTCCGAGAGCTACCCCTGCAACGACGAGAAGCCCCTCGAGTGCGGCGAGTGGGAGACGTACGTCAACGAGGTTCCGCGGTTCGACCGCGTGTGGTGGATCCTCGCGGCCAACCCCTTCGTGATCCTCGCCGACGCGACGCCGACGACCTTCGACCGCAGCGGCTACCCGGTCGACCTCTTCGGGCAGATCAAGGCCGGCGTGCGCATGGCGCAGGAGACGCCGGAGGCCGAGACGTCGTACGACGAGTGCAGTCCGCCGACGGTGGAGGAGAACCGCACGCCCGAGGACATCATCGGCGAGACGACCCCGAGCTGGTTCGTCGGCCTCGGGCTGCAGGTGCTGCTCGCCGCCGGGCTGCTGTGGTGGGCGTGGGCCCGCACCCGCACGCCGGCGCGCACGCTTCCGCCGGGGACCCGCATCGCCTGATCGGAGGGCGGTAGGCGGGATCCTCCGTCACGCCAGTGGCCGCCGTTACGTCAGCGGGCGCGGCTCGTCAAGGCTCCTGCGATCGAGTGCTCGTCCGGCGAGGATCGGACGATCCACTCGAACGCACCATCGCATCGGCGGTGGGCACGGAAGGAGCATCATGAGCGACTCGAACCTGGCCGACGACATCACCCCCGTCGGCAGCGACCAGACCGACGCCCAGCCGCTGCGCGACGGCGATACCTCCCTCGAGGCCGATCCGCAGCAGGATCCCGCCCAGGTCGAGTGGGACCGCACCACGGCCCTCGACGAGGGCGCGACGCCGGAGGAACTCGACACGGAAACGGCAACCGGGGCCGATCCCGCCATGATCCCGGACGACCTCGATGAGATCCCGGCGGAGGACCTGCCTGGCCGCGGCGTTCAGCCCGAATCCCAGGGACTCTCGCCCGTCGATGCGGAGCTCGGCGAGGAGGGCCAGGGCGACCTCGCTCCCGAAGACCTCTGACGTCGTCAGCGCTCGAGCGCGGGGGAGCGGAAGAAGTCGACGAGCTTGTCCGGGTTCGCGATGGAGTGCACGCGCGACACCCGGCCATCCTCGACCGTGACGCCCACGACCGCGGCCAGGATGCCGTCGAGCTCGATGCGGATGCCCGGCTGACCGTTGACCCACGTGGCGAGCGCGACGACTCGACCCCCGGCCTTCTCCCGTCCGCCGATGAGGGTGCGTGCGAGACGGTCGGCGCCGATGATCGGTCGCCGGGCGGCGCCTTGGACCTTCCCGCCGCCGTCGGCGACCGACACGACGTCGGGAGCCAGCACGTCCATGAGCCCTTGCAGGTCGCCGTTGTTGAGCGCGGCGATGAGCCGGTTCACGACGTCCTGGTGCTCGCTCGGGGCAACGGTCATGCGCGGTCGTCGCGCGGCGACGTGGTTCTTGGCCCGGTGCGCGATCTGCCTGACCGTCGCAGGTGAGCGGTCGACGGCATCCGCGATTTCGTCATACGGCATGTCGAACACCTCGCGCAGCACGAACACCGCGCGTTCGGCCGGACCGAGCGTCTCGAGGACCGTGAGCATGGCGAGCGAGACACTGTCGGCCAGCTCGACGTCGTCGGCGACATCGGGTGTCGTGAGCAGGGGCTCCGGCAGCCATTCGCCGACGTACTCCTCGCGCCGTCGCGACACCGTGCGGAGGTGGTTGATCGCCTGCCGCGTCACGATGCGCACGAGGTAGGCCCGAGGTTCGCGCACCAGGGCGCGGTCGACGGCCGCCCACCGCAGCCACGACTCCTGCAGCACGTCCTCGGCGTCGGCGGCCGAGCCCAGCAGCTCGTACGCGACGGTGAAGAGCAGGTTGCGGTGCGTGACGAACGGGTCGTCATGCGGCGCGGGGCACCCATGTCTGCGAGCCTATTCACCCGCGCCGACGGTGGGGCGCTCCGCAAGGGGTGCGAGGCCGCACGCGTCGGCGAAATGCTCTGAGCGGATGCCGAGCGCGATGTTCATGCGCGCCGACATGTTCATGAAGGCGACGCGCGCCGCGAGCTCGACCAGGGCCGGCGCGCCGAGTTCGGCGAGCAGCGCGTCGGACAGTTCGTCCGTGACCGCCGGAGGTGTCTGGCTGGCCGCCTCCGCGTACTCCATGACGAGGCGCTCGACAGGTCGGAACACCGTGGAGTCGCGCCAGCGGGGCACCTCCCGCACCTTCGCCTCGTCGAGGCCACGATTGTGCGCCGTGAAGTAGTTGAAGTCGAGGCAGAAGCTGCAGCCGATGAACGCCGCGGCGGCCATCGCCGCATACGAGGCGAGGTTCGCGTCGAGCTCGTGCCAGTGCTCGGTCTTGCGGCCGATGCCCATCGCGTCCTTCATGACGGCGGGGTTGTTCCAGAGCACCCCCACCGAATCGGGCACGCGGCCGATCATCTTGCGGGCTGCCATCTTGACGACGGCACCGTACAGGCCGTCGACCTCCGCGTTGGGGATGCGGGCGTTCACGGTCATGTCTCCTCCAGTGGTCCGGTTGATCCGTTGCACATGGGACACCGGCCGGAGCGCGGATGTGACACGGCGGCGAGAATTCAGGCGCCCGTGCGCGCCGCGGGAGCACCGCGCCGCGGGGGCACCGCGCCGCGGGGGAACAGCGTCGCGAGCGTCAGTCGGCGATGACGAACCGGTCGCCGCCGGCGCTCTTCGCGTGATACATCGCGACGTCGGCGCGTCGCAGCAGCTCGGACGGCAGCTCCTCGGCGCTCCGCGCCACCGCGATGCCGATGCTGGCCCGCAGCGCGGGACGCGTGGGGGCGCCCGCGTGCTCGCCGCGAAGAACTCCCAGGATGCGCTCGGCGATCTCCGTCGCGCCGCCGGTGTCGGTGACGTCGCACAGCACGACGAACTCGTCCCCGCCGTATCGCGCGACGAGATCGGCTGAGCGCACGGCGCTGGCCAGTCGCTGGCCCGCTTCGCGCAGCATCCGATCGCCGACGTGGTGGCCGAGTCTGTCGTTGATGCTCTTGAAGTCGTCGAGGTCGATGAACAGCGCCGCGCAGTGCACCGAGCGCATGACCTCTTCCATCTCGGCCTCGAGCAGTCGGCGGTTGGGAAGCCCGGTCACGTCGTCGTGCGTCGCGGCGTGCGCGAGGCGCGCCTGCAGGCGAAGGGTGGCCAGCGACTGCGCCGCCTGGCCGGCGAGCGCTTCCGCCAGCGTGGAAGCCTCGTCGTCGAACAGGCGGTCGTGGTGGAACCAGCTGACGAACGCGCCGAAGTCGATCTCCTCGTGATGCAGCGGTGCGGCGATGAACGCTCGCACCGAGGCCGCGCGCATGGCCGCTCCGAGCCCGGGGACCAGGCGCTCAGCCTCGTCCTCGTCCACGACCTTGATGATCCGCCGCGGCGCGCTGACCATCGCGATCAGCGCCTCCGCATCGAAGCGGCCCTCGAGTCCGTCGTAACCGGCGGCGATCACGCTGGTGCCGTCCGGCTGGTGCAGGTAGACGGTCGACTCCTCCGCGCGGTACGCGCGCGCCGTGGTGTCGGCGAGGATCTGTGCAAGACGGTCTTCGTTCGTCGCCGTGGAGAAGGCGATCGACGAGTCCATCACCAGCTCGAGTCGGGTGCGCGTGCGGTCGGCGAGGGAGTACCTGCGACGCAGATCGCGGAGCGCACGGAATCGATCGGATGCCTCGGCCATCACGAGCAGGTCTTCGTCGGGGCGTCGGTGGCGGGTGGCCATGACGGCGCGGTCGGGATCCTGCGCGTGAACCATCACCCAGGGACCTCGGGCGTCGTCGAGGGTGAGGAGATCCTCGTTCGCGTGGACAAGGAACTCGTCGACGCGGCGCCCGGCCAGGGCCTCGGCGGGAACACCGGCCCACTCGGAGAACCATGGGTTGGCCTTCACGATCTCGCCGTTGTGATCGAGATGCACGATGCCGACCGGCAGCGGTGTCTGATCGTTCAACCCGCTTCTCCGTTCGTGCTCGCTCCGGAGCTGTTACTGAACGATATCCCGACAGGGTGCTGGCACGCAGGTTGCCAGCCGATTTGCGCACGTGAGCCGGGATGCGCACGGGAGACGAGCGACTTCCTGCGGACACGGGCTCGTTCCAGGGCGGTGACGTACGATCGCCCTAGGCGCGGCTCCCCCCGTCACGCCCGATTGGAACGCCATGACCGCTGTGCGGACGACCGACGTTCTGCGTCGCAACAATGTCACCGTGTCCGGTGACCCTTCGGGGCGCGTGATGGTGTTCGCGCACGGGTTCGGCTGCAGCCAGGCGACGTGGAGTCTTGTCGCTCCTCAGTTCGAAGCCGACCACCGGGTCGTGCTCTTCGACCATGTCGGCGCCGGTGGCTCCGACAGCTCCGCGTATGACCGCGGCAAGTACGACTCCCTCGACGGCTATGCGAGCGATGTCCTCGAGATCCTCGACGAGCTCGACGTCACCGACGTGGTGTTCGTCGGCCATTCCGTTAGTGGGATGATCGGCGTCCTCGCTGCCAACCGCGATCCGAGCCGCTTCGGCGCGCTCGTCCTGATCGGACCGTCGCCCCGCTACACGAACGACGGGTCGTACGTGGGCGGCTTCGAGCCGGTCGACATCGACGCCCTGCTCGAGTCGCTCGACGCCAACTACCTCGGCTGGTCGCAGGCGACCGCGCCCGTCATCATGGGCACCCCGGATCGTCCGGAGCTGGGCGAACGGCTGACCGACAGCTTCTGCAGCATCGACCCGGAGATCGCCCAGCACTTCGCCCACGTGACCTTCCTCTCCGACAACCGCACCGATCTGGCGCGAGTGTCGGTCCCGACGCTCATCCTGCAGTGCACGGCCGACGTGATCGCGCCGGGCCCCGTCGGCGACTACGTGCACGCCGAGATCGCCGGCAGTCGCCTTGCGCTGCTGCAGGCCACCGGTCACGTGCCCATCCTCTCGGCCCCCGACGAGGTCGTCGCAGAGATGCGCGCGTACCTTCCGTGACGGTTCAGGACTGGTTCCGCTCGGCGCCGTGCGGACTCGTGGCGACGACCGTCGACGGCGAGATCGTCGATGCGAACCCGACGTTCCTGTCGTGGACGGGCTACCCTCTCGACGCCGTCGTGGGCCGGCCCTTTGCCGCGCTGCTCGACCCCGGCAGCAAGCTGTTCTTCGAGACGCGGCATTCGCAGATCATGCACCTCCGGGGCGAGGTCCACGAGGTGGCGCTGACGCTCGTCAAGGCCGACGGCACGACGATGCCCAGTCTGATCAACTCGACGCGCGACGACGACGCCGGCATCATCCGCACTGCCGTGTTCAACGCGGCCGAGCGCATCCGCTACGAGCGGGAGCTGGTGACCGCCCGCCGAGCCGCCGAGACGTCGGAGGAGCGGGTGCGCATCCTGCAGGACGTCTCCACAGCATTCGGCGTGAGTGCCACCGATGAAGACGTCGCCGAGTCGTTTGCCTCGGTCGCACGCACCGCCTTCGCCGCACGCGAGACCGCGGTGCTGCTGATCCAGGAGGATGGCGAGCTCGAGCTCGTCGGCGGGACGAATCCGCTCGCGGGCAAGGTCAGCCCGGTCCCCGAGCTGCGGAAGACCCTCGATGTCGCCGTCGTCACGGCTGGACCGGAGGAGAGGGACTTCCCCCAGGTCGCCGAGGCGCTCCGCGCTGAGCGACTGGCCTCGCTCACGGTCACCCCTCTCGTCGCCGACGGCGTGCGCCTGGGCATCCTGGTCTGCTTCTTCGCGCGGCGCACCGAGTTCGACACTCAGTTCTTCGACCTCCTGGAGGCGCTCGGCCGGCAGGCTTCGCAGACGCTCACGCGCGTTCGGCTGCAGCGCCGGCTGGCGTTCCTCGCCCTTCACGATCAGATGACCGGCGTCGCGAATCGGCAGATGCTGCAGCTCACACTCGACGACGCCATCACCCACGCGAGCGACACGGGTGAGCCGCTCGCCGTCATGTTCCTCGACGTCGACGACTTCAAGAGCATCAACGACGCCTTCGACCACGCCACCGGCGACCTGGTGCTCGTCGAGCTCGCCACCCGGCTGCAGACGGGAGTGCGCTCCGGCGACGTCGTGGGCCGCATCGGCGGCGACGAGTTCGTCGCGGTCTGCGCGGGAACCGACGCGGAGGCAGCGGCATCGATCGCAGCACGCATCCTCGACATCTGCGGTCAGCCGGTCGTGGTCGCGGACGGCATCGTCTCGCCCTCCGTCAGCATCGGCATCTCGCTGTACCGGCCGGGCGTCGATTCGCCGCCCACCCCCGAGCAGCTCCTCGTGCGCGCCGACGCGGCGATGTACGACTCGAAGCGGCAGGGCAAGAACCGCCACTCCTTCAACGAGGCCTGAAAAGCGAGCGGATGCCGCGGTCCGGCGTGCCGCGGCGCCGGAGGCCGATGCGCACATCGCTTCCGCTTACCGCCGTCTCGGGGTAGACCAGAGGTGAGAGGACGGAGGACGGTATGAACGCAGAACACCCGAGGGCCAGTGCGATTGAGAAGCTGGAGACGGCAGAGTGCTGGGCCCTGCTCGAGGCGACGTCCTTCGGCCGGCTGGCAGTCATCAACGCCGACGGCACGCCCGACATCTTCCCCGTGAACTATGTGCCGCATCACGGTTCGCTCTATGTGCGCACCGCGAGGGACGCGAAGTTCATCCACATCGCACGGCATCCGGCGGTCGCGTTCGAGATCGACGGTCATGACGACGACGACCGGTGGAGCGTGGTGGTGCGCGGAGACGCCGAGCGCGTCACCCGGGAGGACGAGATCCGCGAGAGCGGCGTGATGACTCTGGCGTCGTGGAGCCCGACCCCGAAGTTCTTCGTGATGAAGATCGCCGCGCGCGCCGTCACCGGCCGGCGGTTCCCCAAGACCGAGGGCCGCATCGACCACCCCCGGCCCTTCGAAGGGCATGCGGCTCCGGCGCCGGCTGCAGAAGGGGAGGCATCAAGCGCGAGCACGCGCCCGCAGCCGATTCCGCATCGCGGTCCGCTCACGACTCGGAGCAAGCCCCACACGCCGGAGGAGTCGGTCTAGAGCGACTGACGCGCCGGAAGGGATGCCTGCCAGCGGTGCTTCTCGCGCGTGAGGAGGACGGCGAAGATCGCCCAGATGCTGACGTCGTCGGCGAAGCCGAGTGGTCCGAGCACGAGCTCAGGGATCAGGTCGAGGGGCACGAACGTATACACGGTCGCCGCGAGCGCGGCCACCCACGTCGTAGGCGCGACACGGTGCTCGCGCGCTTTCACTGACCGGAGGAACTTCCACCACATGCCGTCCAGTGTGCGCCACCGCGCGCGGGCTGGGTCTCAACACCAGCAAATGCACAGGCAAACGCAATGCCACCGTTGCCGGTCGCTCAATGATCGGCGGCGCGCGCTCAGACCGTGGCCGGATCGGTCGACGGAGGAAACCGCCGGAGCACCTCAGCCTGCACGCGCCGATGGGTCTCGGCGGTGAACGAGACCAGCCGGACGTCTTCGACCTGCGTCGGCGTTGCGGCGATCGTGTCGACCGCCGCGTCGATCGCGTCGTCGAGGGGCCAGGCGTACACACCGGCGCTGATGAGCGGGAAGGCGATGCTCCGCGCGCCGAGTTCGTCGGCGACCGCCAGTGATCGCCGATAGCAGGAGACGAGCAGCGACCGGTCGCGCTCACCGGCGGCGTGATTCGGGCCGACCGTGTGGATGACCCAGGTCGCAGGCAATGCGCCCGCGGTCGTCCATCCGGCGTCGCCGGTGCGGAGGCCGTCGGGGAACCGCGCGATGCAGTCCTCGAGGATCGCCGGTCCGCCGGCTCGGTGGATGGCCCCATCCACCCCGCCTCCGCCGCGCATCTGACGGTTCGCCGCGTTGACGATGGCGTCGACGTGCTGCTCGGTGATGTCGCCCTGGACGGCCGTGAGGTTGACCACGGTCCGAGTCTGCCTCAGCGCGGCGGCGAGGCGCACGACTTATCCCGGGGGATGCTCATGATCCGCTCCTCGCCGAGCGTCAGGCGAACGGCGCCCGATGATGCGGCAGCGAGGTCGGTGGTCAACTGATCGACATCGGCTGCCGAGACCCAGAGTGCGAGCTCCGCCTGCGCCCCGTACGTGGTCGATTCCAACGCCGCGTCGTGACGCGAGACCCACTCACGCAGGAGATGGTCGTAGCGGCCGGCATCAGCGTGGGGTACGAGAACCGTGGCGCGCACGAGCGCCTGCCGTGGCACGAGACCTGCCGCATCGAGAGCTTCCGACGCTGCCTGCGCGTACGCCCTCGCCAGGCCTCCGGTGCCGAGCTTCACGCCCCCGAAGTACCGCGTGACCACCACCAAGACGTCGGTCAGTTCGCGGCGGCGCAGCACCTCCAGAAGCGGGGCACCGGCGGTGCCCGCGGGCTCACCGTCGTCTGACGACCGAGCATGATCGCCGAGTTGACCGGTGATGAGTGCGACGCAGTTGTGGCTGGCAGTCCAGTGGCGCCGCCGGATGGAGGCGATGATCGCCTCGGCCTCTGTCGCTTCCTGCAGAGGAAAGACGTGTGCGAGGAAGCGCGACTTCTTCACGACGAGCTCGTGCTCGACCGACGTCGCGATGGTGGACGGATACCGGCGAGTGGTCATGGCCATCGCGTTCGCACTGTGGTCATTCGCCGGCGCGGTCATCGACGGGGTCGCTGGTCGCGGACGAGTCGAGTGCTTCGCTCGCGGCGCGCCGCCCTTCGGCGATCAGGCGGGGCACATCCCGCATGGTCCACTGCGCCATCCGCTCCATCTCGGGCTGGATCAGCAGGATCGTGGGATCCGCGACGAGCTCGGCGATCTTCGTGGTGGACCGCATCATCCTGGCGTTCTCCCACTTCGCGTGGAGATGGACGACGATCACTCGATCAGCGCCCAGCTCCCGCGCCGACGCGTGAGGCACGTTGTCGACCATGCCGCCGTCGGCGAGCAGGCGGCCGCCGAGACGCACGGGCGGCAGGATTCCCGGCACGGCGATCGTCGCGCGCAGCGCGGCGCTCAACGGCCCCTTGTCGATGGTGACCGCCCGGCGCGTTCGCAGATCCGTGGCAACGGCGCCGAACCGACGCGGCAGATCCTCGATGCGCGGATCCTCGCCGAGCAGGCCCTGAATGGCGTCCATGACGACCCGGGTGTCCAGCAGCCCCCAGCGCGGCTGGAAGCTCCATCGTGCGATGCGGCTCCAGCGGAACCGCAGCGCGATCCGCTCGAGCGTCCCACCACTGAGTCCTGCGGCGTACGCGGCTCCGACGAGCGCGCCTGAGCTCGTCCCGGTGACAATTCCAGGACGGATGCCTCGTTCCTCGAGCACCTGCAGAACTCCCACGTGCGCTGCGCCGAAGGCGCCCCCGCCGCTGAGCGTGATGCCCAGGCGAGGGTCGTCCTTCGGTGCTGGAGTCTCGGGCGGCACGTCGTGACGGTACCACCGGGGCTCTGTGAGTCAGAGCGGCACCTGGCTCAGCGAACTGCTGAGGGCAGGAGTCAGAAGTGATCGACGGCTCTCACGAGCCCGCGCTCGTCGCGCTCGATGCGCCCGGTCTCCAGTCCGCGGCACAGGCCATCGGCGAGGCGTGACGACACTCCCTCGGTGAGGCGCTTGCCACCGAAGAGGGCGAGCGCCCGACGCTTGAGTTCGTCTTCGTTCATGCCTCCGCCCAATTCGGCGACCACCGCCATGGCGTTCGCGATCTCTTCCAGCGGAACGTGATCGAAGTTTCGCCCATCTCCAGGCTGGCTGCGGCGAACGTCCTGCCACCCCACCGGATCGATGCCCGTGGGCCACGCGCATGATCTGTCGGTCGTACGAAGATATTCATGCGGGAGACACCGAAGGATCGCGTCGGCGCGCGCGCCTGAGACGCGGTTGAGGCCGAAGGCCTCCGCTGTGAGCCGCGCCAGTCTCATCTTGTGGATCGGGCCTTCCTTCTGCACGATATCGCGGAGAACCGCACGAACCGCCTGTACCGCCGAATCGTGTGGGAGACGGTCGAGGGTGCCGGTCGTGCCGAACCGCTTCGGCTCCCACTCGACGTACTGGCGAAGCCGAGGGTGCCGGAGCTCAGTCTGTCGGACTGGGGTCGCAAACCGTCCGGCCGCGGAACGCACGGCTGCCGGCTCAGGATCGTCGGCGCGCGGCGTCACGACGGGCTCGGACGGAACCGGGGCGTCGGCGGCAACTTCGCCGGCATTCTCCGGTACGGACCGTGGAAGCTGCCGTTCCGCGCTCGCCTCCACGACTGCGGCACTCAACCGAGCGAGCGTCTCCTCGCGCTGCTGTAGCCACTCCGGCAGCCAGACGCGCTCGACGCCCGGCCATTTCATGAGGCCCTTGAGCACATCGACAGGCAAGCCATCACGATCGGCTACCGTGCGACGCGCACGCCAGCTCTCACCGTCGAGGAGAACAGCGACGAGCGGCCGCGTGGGCTCAGCGGCATCCGCAATCGAAATGTCGACGCGGAAGTCCGACAGACCGATGTCGGTGGACACGGCGAATCCCCGGTAGCGCAACTCGTCTGCGATCTCGTCTCGGTGCCGATCGATGAGCCGCTCGCGATGCGCACTGTCCGTCGCGGATTCCACACCTGACGCGGCGAGCTCCAGGTAGCCCTTCAGGTGCTTGATGCCGATAGAGGCGGTTTCCTCCGCACGCAGTTCGGACGGGTCGAAGCTCGCGAACAAGATCACCTGCCGACGAGCGCGAGTGATCGCGACGTTGAGTCGGCGTTCGCCGCCCGCGCGCGAGAGCGGACCGAAGTTGAGGGGGATGCTTCCCCGTTCGTTCGCGCTGAACGCGACGGAGAACAGGATCGTGTCGCGTTCGTCACCCTGCACGTTCTCGAGGTTCTTCACGAACAGCCCGTCTCGCTCGTCGAGAGCGTGAGCGATCCGCGCATCCGGTGCTTCACGCAACAGAGTCTCGATCAAGGTGCGCTGTTGCGCGTTGAAGGTGATGACCCCGATCGAGGGCGTCTCGTCAGGCGACGCCGCGAATCGCTGCGCGACCTCTCGGACGATCGCCTCGGCCTCCGCGGCATTCGTTCGCAGGTCCCGGCCGCGGCCCGACCGATTGAAGTGCCCGCTTACACGCACGAGCGATATGCCGTGATCAGGATGGGTCGCGGACTCGACCGTGGGCCAAGGCGCTGGGAACGACGAAAGCCGGCTGTCGTAGTAGGCATGGTTGCTGAAGGTGATGAGCGCCTCGTCCTGGCTGCGATAGTGCCAGGACAGCCACTTCCGCGGCACTCGCGCCTGCACGCACTCCGTCAGAATCGATTCCTCGTCCGCGACGACATCGGCCACGGCCGAGGTATCCGATTCGATATCGGTGCTGATCTCGGCGAAGCTCGACGGTGGCATCTGCTTGCTGTCTCCGACCACGACGACGGAGGTGCCACGGCCCATTGCGCCGACGGCGTCAGCGACTCGAATCTGGGATGCCTCGTCGAACACCACGATGTCGAACATCCTGGCCTTGGCGGGAAAGAAGCGGGCGACCGACTCGGGGCTCATCAGGACGCACGGGGCGATCTGCGTGATGAGTTCGCCGTAGTGCTCGAAGAGGGCACGCACTGTCATTCCGCCTCGCTGGCGCGCGAGCTGACGCTTGAGCTCGCCCATCATGCCGCCTTCGTAGGCGGGATCGATCCGACGCTTCGCGATGATCTCGGCGGGAATCCATCGAGGGAGTGCCCCGCGGATCGCTGCTGCGCTCGAGGTGAACCGGTCGATCGTCCGGTTGTGCGCGGGGACGTCGAAGGCCGCCATCGCCTGCGAGTCGGCACGCTCGACGACGGACGCCTGGGCAATTCCCTTGTCGAGAGCGAGCGAAGCGAGATCTGCGGGGACTTCGCCGGTGAGCAGCGCGTCATGAGCACTCGTCATGCCGAACCGGAGGAGTGGTTCGAGATGGCGCCGGAACGCGACCCAGCGATCGAGTGTGACGGGGCCGCTGGTGGTCAGGCTGCGTGCCCCCGTGGTGGAAACCCACGCAGAGAAGAACCCGGCTTCCCGCGCCCACGTCGAGAAGACGTCAGCTCCATCGCCCGTTGGCTCGGTGACGCCGCACGCCGCGACGAGTGCGCGCCATGCTGTGGAGAGCTGCGTGAGCGAGCCGGCCAGGTCGCCGTCGGGACGATTGCTGCTGTAATACCGGCGGAAAGCCTGCCGTAGGTCGGGTCGCCCATCGCTCGATGAAAGCTCGGACCCCAACCACACTGCCCAGGAGAGCGCGGCTCTTGTAGGCTCGGCGTCGTCCCGCAGGTAGGGGTTCCACTGCGCTGACACGAGCGGGAGCGGCAGGGTTGCCAGCTCGGACCTCAGCGAGCGGATCTCGTCGGCGGTGCGCGTCACTTCAACGGTCAGGGGTGTGATCTCGCGCGGAGGAAACTTGCGGGGCTCCACACGGAGAGCGGCGCCGAAGCCGGCGAGAACGCCGCGCTGGCGCTTGCGGCGCCCGAAGAACCCTGATGTCTCGGCAGCAACGGCGGCCTTATGCACGGACTCCACATCGCCGTCGAGCGCCTCGGGGCCGACGGACGCGAACCAGGTGCGTTCGACAGTGCTGGCGTTCAGTCGTTCCTGAAGCGCGGGAACCTCGCCCGACAGCGTGCGCGCGTGGAGCGCGTCGATCGCGTCGAGTGGATGCCGCGGTGCAGTGGCCAGTGTGGCCCATCGGTCGAGTTGCGCCGGCGACGAGACGAGTGCAAGCAGGTCGGCATCGGGTCGACGTGACAGCAGGTCGGAGAGGACCGAATCGAACTCTCGTGCGGCAGAGTGGACCTCGGCCGTGTCGAGGGTCGATGCCCCGGACACCGGGACGAAGCCCCACGGGTGGAGCGGCGTCGGGTGTGCCAGATCGGCTGTCTCCGGCAGCGTTCGAAGCAGATCCCGAAGGTAGTCGAACTGCTCCTCGGTGCCCGTCGCGACGAATGAGCTCGGAACTTCGAGTGCCTCGACGTCGTCCGCCGAGGCGAGAAGCTGCGCTCGCGCCGAGTAGAGGGACATGCCCGCGGAGTTGGGCTCGTGCAGTCGCTTGGCGTACCTGAGCAGCGATCCGCGGCTGGTTGCAGCCGCCTCCGTGTCGGCCTTGAGCGCCGCGGCGTCGGGTCGGGCGATCGCATCGATCGCCGCCCGGATCTGCGTCCGCACCGCATTCGGGCGTGCGCCCTTGTCATGCAGGTCGAGCGAGAAGGCACCGAGGCCTACGGCATCCAGCCGATCCTTGACGACGTCCAGCGCCGCGCGCTTCTCAGCGACGAACAGTACACGCTTGCCGTTCGCGAGCGAGTGTGCCAGCAGGTTGGTGATGGTCTGCGACTTTCCTGTGCCGGGGGGACCCTCGAGCACGAACGTGCGAAGAGCCTCGGCCTCGGCGACGGCTTCAAGCTGCGAGGAGTCGGCTGGCACGGGAACGGCGTTGTTCAGGGCGTCGAGGTCGACGGCGGTGGGGGCGTCGAACGGGTCGACGTACTCGGCCGTCGGCGTGTCGATGAGGTGCTTGACGAGGGAGTTGCTCGCCAGCTCGTTCCAGTTCTCGTCGAGATCCTTCCAGAGGCGGTACTTTGCGAACTGCAGAATCGAAAGATCGACCGTGTCCTCCACCGTGAACGGCAGTCGTGCCGACGCCAAGGCGCGTCGCGTCGCCGCGAACGTTGCGGGCAGATCGATTCCAGAGTCGTCCTTTGCAGGGTTCGCGAGACCTGGGATGTTCAGCCCGAAACTTAGTCGGAGCTTCTCGAGGAGGCAGTAGTTAGGGGTGGACTCACCTGCTTCGTCGAGGCTGAGGCGGAACGTCTTGCCCCCGCCCGACGCCTCCAGGGCCACGGGGACGAGGACCAGCGGCGACCTCAGCTCGCGGTCGTTGAACGTCCAGCGCAGCATCCCGAATGCCAAGTAGAGGTTGTTGGCTCCGGTTTCTTCGACGATCGTCCGGGCCTTGTAGGCGAGTGCGCGCAGTCGGGTCGTATACGTCGCCTCGGTAACCCCGACGTAGACTTGCTTGCGCTCGGTGAGCATTGCCGCGCGCGCCTGCTCGGGGAGGTCGTGACCGAATCGGATGCCGCGACTGCCGTCGACCGTGGGTATCCGGTCGCTCGGCACGAGCGTGACGGTCGTGCCGTTGTTGATCATGTCCTCGAACGCCGCCAGCGACGGCTGCGGAACCGCCAGCGGGTACCCGGACTTCTCGCCGTAGTTGACGAGGCGATTGCGCAGGCTCAAGTCGAGCAGCGCGTTCTTCCATTGCGCAACGCGCGGCGGGACAGGGCGACCGCTGCTGCCGGTCACCGGGTCCGACGACGGCGCGTAGTGCAGAGCATCCGGGGCCTGCGCGACGGCGTACTCGGAGATCGTCACCTCGCCGGACTCGGTCATCGTCCGGCTGGGCAGAGGATAGATCCTCGCCAAGCGTGCTTGCATGACGTCGGTGACGCCCAGGACAGCAGAGATGTCACCCGACAGCGTCGCGACGTGCGGTTGCCGCCGCGCGTCGGCGAAGGGCTTCGATGTCGCGCCCCCCGTGAGGAAAGTGGTCTCGATGACCTCGATCTGCCCGATGCCGACGTAGTTCACCACCTCTGCCGCATCCAGCTGTGCCGGACCGTCGAGACTGGCGTCATCTCGCCAGTAACCGAGGAAGATGTGTCCCTTCAACAGCCAGAGGGTCGAGTTGATCCCGACCTCCTCGAGCGCGGCGGCGAGCGTGACAGTCGTGTCCAGGCATGTCCCGAGCCTGCCCTCGAGCACGTCCGCCGGCGTGCGTACCTTCTGCCCCTCGAGTCCCCAGCTCGCTGGAGGCTCTGCGTAGCGGATGTCGCGGGCGCGCATGCTCTCGTAGATCGCCTCCACGATCGCGTCAACTCGTTCCCGCGAACCCTGCTGGTAACCATCGAGAGCGGAGTTGCCCGTTGCGATCTGCAGTCGATCGGATGCTTCGAGGATCAGCGGTGCGATCGCCGGGGAGTTCGGCTGCACGAACGATGCGAGAAGCTCGAGACTCAGTTGCGGCGGATTTGCGCGCCATTGGTTCGCAGCGAGCACGGTCACTTCGGTGTCGATGAACGTCACTACTATGCCGGCCCCGTCGCGCAGCGTGACCCGGATCACACCCTGCACCGGGTGTTCGACGGCCAGCATGCGAGCAGGATCGAGCACCAGATCGGCGTTGCGGAGCGTTGTCGGCGTGGTGCCGTCCAGGTCCACGATGACCACCCTCGGGTCGCCCAGCGAACCGAGCTGGCAGATCGCCTCGACCTCGACCGACGCGGCCCGCAGTTCGGGTCCGCGGTAGTCCACGACCACCTCGTCCACGATCGCGATGGAGTTGCGTGCGTGGGCATAGCTCAGATCTGGAAGCGTGCTCACGGTGATCGTCGCGCTGCCGGCTGGGTCGACCTTGGCGGCATCCCCGAACACGGGCGCGACAGGCGACGGGGGAGGTGCAGTTTGCGACGGTGCTGCGGGAACCTCGGGCGCGCCCATCGCTGATCCCGAGTCGGATGCTGCCGCCGGAATGGTCGCGCTGGACTCCATGGCCATGGCCGCCAACACCGGACCCTTGAGTGCGTGCACACCGTCGGCCTGGGCATTCGCTCCCAACTCTCGCAGCAGCATTTCTGCGGAGTCGAGCGCGCGATAGGTCTCAGCGACGGAGAAGTCCTCGTTGTGCGCCCACTTGTTGCGTACGTTCCGTAGTTCGCTCGCCCAGTTCTGCGCTTGCCGACTGGCGATACCCGCGAACGGATACCCGAGCGACCCGAATGACTCGGTGAACGCGCGCAGAATCAGGGAGACGTCTCGGGGGTTGTATCGGCCGAGCCCGCGGCCGGCCTGACGATCCTTCTGCGTGAGGATGTCGGTCCACTCAGCGACGGACGGCGCGAGCTCGTGGAACCGACCGGCGACCACGGGGCCAAGGCCCGCACTTAGCGCGACGAGCGCCTTCTCAATGTGGCTTCGCGCATCGAACTCGTGCATCGCGCTCCTCGCTGGGTCCGTCTACTGGAGCATCGAGTGCGCCGCCGGCCAGACGTCAGCGCTCATTGTGATGTCCGGGACTCCATACTCTCGCATAGGCGTGTGACAGCACACGGGCGTCGAGCGGACATGACTCTGCTTTTGCTGAAGGTCATCTCAGGAATACCCTGAGCGCCGAGGGCGCGTCTGTGGCTCCTCCTAGACTGCGAATGCGGTCCCCGGGGGGACCGCTTCTTCGTATGACCGAAGAGCGAAGGGAACCGTCGCATGTCGAAACTGCAGCACCCGGCGCGTCGAGCGCCGAGTGCACCTCCGCGTTCGCATGCGTCCGTTTCGCCGTGGCCGGTCATCTTCGGATGCGCGGCGACAGCCGCGAGCCTCATCATCGCCGTCCTCGTGGCTGTGTTCCTCAGTGCTCCGAGTACCGGATTGGGAATCGAGATCCCGATCGTGCGATCCGAGTATGCCTGGCTCAGCTTGCTGGGGTGGCTGCTGACGCCTGTCGCCGTGATCGCATGCTACGGCTGGGATGTCATCGGCCAGAGAAACGGGTTGCGACGCAATCGCGACATCGTGCTGCAACCGGCTTGGACAACCGTTCTCCTCACGCTGTCCGGCGTCGGAATCCTCATCGGCGTGTGGCACATCTTGAACCTCAGCGTGCCGCTCTCGGAGTGGATGGGCTTCGCATGAGGCGAATCATTGGACTCGGCGTTGCGGCGGGCTTGATCGCGGGCGGCTTGGCGATCGGCGGCGCCGCCGCGCAGACGACCGTGGCAACGGACGAGGCGCTCCTCTCGCAGAATGGCCAGGCTGCGATAGCGGATCTCCGCACTTGCCTCGCATCCGAGGACACGCTGAATGTCTATTACTTGATCGACAGCTCTCAGTCTCTAGACAGACTTGACGGCCAGGCCTCGGGAACGGGCTCGGATCCCGACAATGTGCGCGCTCCAATCCTTGCCAACAGCCTCGAAGAGCTCGGGCGCCTGAGCGAGAACGCCACGGTGAACTGGGCGGCCGGATTCTTCAGCACGGAGTTCTCTGCCGAGATCGAGTGGCACGAGTGGCAGGAGGGTGGACCCGAGGAGCTTGAGGCGGCGATCGAGGAAGAGGTCCCGTCGGGCTACACGAACTGGTCGGCCGCACTGAAAGGCGCGCAAGACGAGCTCGCGGGGCGAAGCGGATGCCGACTGCTGGTCTGGCTCACCGACGGCGTACTTGATCTCCCCGACGGCGAAGGCGACACGACCCTGACGGCCGCCGAACGGGCTGAGCTCGACGGGCTCTGCAGCGCAGACGGCGCCTTCAACGAATTCCGCAGCGACGGGGTGGTGGTGATCGGTGCGCTCCTCTCCAAGACCGCGCCGCCGACGGCGAGCTCCGAGATGCAGAGACTCGTGGAGGGTGAGAACGCGGCAGGCGAAGTCTGCCAACTCCACCCCATGCCCGACGCGTATGCCCACGGTGCCTTCGTCGAGGCAGATGCGCCCGACTCGCTCCGCCGAGTCTTCCTCCAGTTGGGGGCGCAGGTTGGCGGAGGGTTCCCGCGCCCCTTCGACGAAGACGGATCCTTCTGGATTGACCCCGGCGTCGCGAGTTTCCGCATCATCCTCAGCGGCGATTGGACGCTGCATCCGCCCGAAGGCTCAGAGATGGAAGTCGCCACGGCGGCGGCTCCGTCCGGGTGGATGGAGTATGACGGGGAGTGGACGATTGACGTCGGCACCACCACACCGGAAACCCATGGCAAGTGGAGGCTCGAGCGCGGCTCCGACGACGCCCCGGCGCTGTTCCTCTACAGCGGGCTCGCCATTCGGTTCGATGACACGACGACGATCGTAGTAGGCGCTGACGGCGAAGCTTCCGTGACTCTCGATGGTCAGGTACTCACCGCCGACGGTACTCCCGCCGATCTCAGCGGCCTGGATCACACATTGACGGCGACAATCGTGACCGAGGACGGGGCTCCTACGCAGCCGTTCATCTCGCTCGAGAATGCAACGGTGAATTCCGCGAACGGCGCAATCAGCATTCCGATGCCCGATCTCGGCGAGGCGAATACAATCGGGGTCGAGGCGAAGATAGACCCGCTCGTCACGGTGGACCATGGCCTGAAGCTCGCGCCCGTCACGACGCAGAAGGAGTCCGTCGAGATCGTCGAGCCGGGCGACTACCCGCGTGTCACGGCTGTTGAAAAGGTTCAAGACCTCATCGGGGCGCGCGGTGAGGCGGTGTTCAACATCACGGTCGAGGCGCCTGCCGAGGGCGGCGAGGTCTGCTTCGAGGATCCGACGATCGACAGCGACCCCGCTGGGCGTGACGCCGGTAGCTGGAACTGGGACGTCCTGCCGTCGGGCTGTACGCCGGTTTCGGCGGACGGTGAGCAGTTCACTGTGACCGCGGGAAACACCACGGCAGCGGACACCGACGTTGTGGCCACACTGCCGGTCAGGTTGTTCGCGGCAGAGTCGGAGGCGAGCCCAGATGTCTATCCCGAGCAGAACCAGAACGTCCCTCTTGCGTTCCACTCGAGTCATCCGCTCAACCAGGGCGCCATCTGGCCACTCGCCCTGCTGCTCCTTGCCGCGGGAGTCCTCCTCCCACTCCTCGGCCTCTGGCTCGTCAACCGACTCACCGCTGGACTCGACGTCGACAACTCCCTTCAGCGGGGAGCGTTCGCGGTGAAGGTGCAGCCGTCGGGCGTCAGCTTCGTGGATGCTCCGACCAGCGACACGGCCCTGTCGGAGCGGTTCCGCTACGTCACGGCCACCGAGAAGGTCCGGGTGCTCGATGACCCGGACGTGGGGCGGATCAGCCCGGTCGTGCCGTGGTTCCCCCTCATTCCGCCGTGGTACCGGATCCAGCCGTCCAGCGGTCGCAGCATCGCGGTCGCGCGGACAGCGTCGCGATCGGGCGGAAGTGGTGAGGTGCGAGCCGACGGTTCCGTACGATTCGCTCAGCTCCCGTTCGACGGGTTCTGGATGCTCGTCGTGTCCGATGCGGAGTTGGCGCGCACCCAGGCGGGCGACCCGGTGAACGGAAACGTGGTCATCTATCACCGCGCGTCCTCGGACGGTCCCGCTCAGTATCGCGAACGCCTCACCCTCATCACGTCGGACACCAAGCTCCGCGACGCGGTCGACCGTGCTCGAGCACGTGGCGCGCAGGGGGCGACGGCCATTCCCGCCGCGACGACTCCAGCGAAGAATCCAGGGAAGGCGCAGCCAGCAGCGCCCGCTCGCGAGTCGGCTCCAGCAGACGCCGGCCCGCCGCCGCGGCCGGGCTCTGGGGCATCCAGCCCGGGTTCCCCCCCGCCGCGACCGTCAGGGTCGCAGTCGGGTTCGGCTGCCCCACCTCCGCCTCCGCCCTCACGCTCCAGCGGGCCGCCCCCGCGCCCGAGCGATCGCTGACGTCCCCCACCCACTCCAGAAAGCGAACATCCATGCTCAGGCCCTTCCTCATCATCGGAGTCGGTGGTTCCGGCGGAAAAACTCTCCGCGGCATCACCTACCAACTGCAGCTGAAGCTTCAGCAGGTCGGGTGGACGTCGGGCATCCCCGCCGCATGGCAATTCCTCCACTTCGACACACCTACCGCGCAGGACGGCGCAGACTTCCCCGCGCCGTTCCTTCCGGCCCAGCAGTACAAAGGTCTGGTCTCCACAGGAGCGACGTACAACACTGTCTACCGATCGATCGAGAGCTCGCACTCAACCAATCGGCGCGTGCACCGCGACATCCAGCGTCAGCTTCCCGATCAGCGCTATGTCAAGGTCGACGTCACCAAGGGAGCAGGTCAGTTCCGCGCCGTGGGTCGAGCTGTCGCACTCGGCGCGACCAAGGAGATCGCTGCCGCAGCACGCGGCGCCATCGGTCGGCTGAGTGACGCGTCAGCGCTCGCTGAACTGCGGACGCTCGGTCAGCGGCTCAAGGTGCGTGGCGAGGGCAGCGACACCAGCCCCACCGTCATCGTCATATCGTCCATCGCCGGTGGATCTGGAGCCGGCCAGTTCCTCGACGTCATTGAAGTGGTCAAGTCCACGGCGAAGCAGCACCCCTGGTCGAACCAGGTGTTCAGCATCCTGTACGCGCCTGACGTCTTCGACCAGATAAACGGCAGCGCCGGCATGCCGGGAAACGCGTTGGCGGCGATCACCGAAACCATGAACGGGTTCTGGTCGAATGCCCCGTCCGACTCGACTCTCGAGCTGTTGAAGAGCCAGGGGGTGGCGCCGTCGTACGGCGACGCGATGGACCGCGTGGGTGCTGCCTATCCGTTCATCGTCGGTCGGAGCAACAGCAAGGTCACCTTCGAAGACCAGACCGCCGTCTACAATGCCGTCGCCACCAGCCTCACGGCGTGGATCACCGACGAGCGGGTGCAGGACGACATGGTCGCCTACTCGTCGGGCAACTGGCAGGCTCGTGTCGGGGCGAACGTACTCGCTGACCGGTCGGGGCTCGCGAGCCCTGTGCACAACGCACCGCCGTTCTCTTCTATGGGCTTCGGACGCGTCACGCTGGGACGTGAGCGGTTCCTCGAGTACTCGGCGGAGCGCTTCGCGCGGTCGGTGATCGATCGGATGCTGTTCGCGCACACGGAGGGGGATCCGCAGTTCGAGCAGAAGACCGAGCGCGAATGGATCGAGTCCGGGGCTGACAAGTCGTATCAGCGGTTCCTCAACGATCTCAAGCTGAACGAAGAGACCGAGGAGCACAACCAGGTCATCGACGCATTGCGCGCCGACGCCACACTCGAACAGATCAAGGCCGAGCTGGAGAGCGGAGTAGGGCAGCGCCTCGGGAACAGCGGTGGCTTCGACAAGTCCGGTGGGCTCGAGCTCTCTGTGTGGACCGATCGCATGATGCGCGAGTACGCGAACCGGTCCCCGGAGATGCTCCTGCGCGACCAGCGCGATCGCCAGGTGCGCCTCGAGCAGTGGACCAAGCACATGCCGTCCCACATTCTCCATACCGTCGCCACCTACACATCAGACGTGGGCCTTCCCGTCGCCGTCGCGATGCTAGGCCGCCTCGACCGTACGCTGCGCAGCGCCGCCGATGGGCTCGAGGGTGAGTCGCGCCAGTTCGACCAGTGGGTCCAGGACCTACCATCGCTGGTCGCCGATGAGTTGCGGCACGCACCGAACCAGACGTCCATCCGCCCAGACCAAGACGTCATCTCGCACGCCATCGAGCGACTGGCACAGGCGTTGGGGTGGGCGAGCGAGTCCCGCCTCCGGCGGAGTGCGGCGAAGCTGCTCAACGAACTGCGGGCGGATTTCCTTGGCCCGCTTCGCACCCACCTCGAGGGGGCTTTGGAAGCGCTCCGGCAGCGTGTCGGCGACACGCGCACGACAGATCAGCGCACCAACGAGTTCCAGTTCTGGCCGTCCCGGATCGATGCCACCGTGCCCCGCAAGTACGAGCCGGCACCGAACGAGCGGCTCCTCGTCGACCACCGGGAGTATCCCGCAGAGTTCGAGCGACTGGTCCGAGCAAGCGTCGAAGGCGACGAGTCGCGCTATCAGAACGCGATCCTCGACATCATGACCCAACTGCTCATCGGCGACGCCCCCGATTCGGTTCGAGAAGACGATCCCACCTCTTGGACGCTCATCGCCAGCACGCGGACGTGGAAGACGAGCGTGAGCGCGGATCCGGACTCGTCCTTTGCTCCGCAGACCCCTCACTTCCGTATGGAGACCGAGCCCGAGGTCTACCTAGAGCGTGCCCGACTCTGGATGCGGCGCGAGGGGATGCCGTTCCAGGCATACATCGGGGAGGACCTGCTCACGTACTTCGACGAGAACGGCAACCCGCCGGACGTCTTCGCGAAGCGTCGGGATCGCTATCGAGAGCAGCTGCAGGCCGCGCTCGGCGCGAGTGAACCGCTCGTGAAGTTGAACTCCGGCCTCCTCAGAGCCGTGCACGACAAGGCGGTCAACGAGGACACCAGTCTGGTCATCAGTTCCATTCCGTTCCGCGAGGGAACCACGATGTACACCGTAACGAAGGCGGTGCTCGCGGAACTCGGCTTCTGGGATGACGCGACCTCCGAGTCGTGGTTCCGCGACGCGCGGGTCGACGGCATCGAGGTCTTCGCGATGTCGGGGTTCCCCTACCAGCCGATCGTCATGGACTCTGTCATGGAGCCCATCGCGCGGGGCTGGCTCAGCCAGTCGGGGACTCAGGACAGCCGCGAGGCGTTCTGGCAGTTCAAGCGCTCGCGTCTGCTGGGCGAGTCCATCCCGGCTGATCAGCGGGTCATCGCTTCGATGATCCGAGGCTGGTACGTGGCCAAGACGCTCAATCGTCTCGACATCAAGAGCACCGCGGGCGAGCGTGGTCCGGAGCTGCTGGTCTGGGACCCCCACTCACGGAAGCACGTCGGCTTCCCGCATCCGCTCCTCACGGCGCGCAATGCCCTGCCGGTGGACTACCCGGGCGCCGTCATGCAGTCGCTCACCATCGCGATCGCACTGTGTCAGGTGGACGGTACTCTCGACTCGCTGCGTCCCTACCAGGTGCTCGCAGCATTGGGTGGGGAGCAGAACGCTCCTGCGCCCGTGCTCACGAACTGGCTGCAGCACGGCATCGTCGATGGGGGCGCGCCCCCGATGAAGAGCGATCGCGCGGGAACGGCCGACAGCACACTCGAGGAGCGTAGGGAGATCGTCCGTCGCTTTCTGTCGAAGGAGCTCGAGCGTTTCCGTTCCGATGTTGAGGAGCAGGATGACACGGTGCTGGTCTCCGACTACCCGGTGACGTGGGAGCTGCGCGAGTACATCACGGATGCGCTCGAGGGTCTCATGTCGACGGTGATGGCCACCCGTTCCGACGATTCGGGGATCTAGTGGCCGATCGTTTCTGGCCCGGCGCGAAGGCGAGCATCGTCTTGCTTCCCAGTGGGGAGCAAGGAGAGAGGCTGCTGGATCTCGCGGCGGAGTGGACTCAGATGGGTCTTCTTGGGCCGGCGCTCTGGGTGCTCCCCGAGCGCGTGGGTGACGGAGTCGCGGGCCCGCCGCGCATTACCGCGGTCGTGCTCGGCATCGATGTCGACCTGGAAGTCCGTCGCGTCGAGGTGGACCTGTTCGAGGCGCTCGCCCGCGAGGTCCTCACGGTCGTGAGGCTTGTGAAGCTTCGGTCGGCTGCGCCGTCGCGTGAAATGGACGCTTTGCAGGATGCGATCGCCGAGCGCGTTCGCGAATACGTCCGCAAGTCGATGCCGATGCCGAACCCCGGCACGACGGTACTTGACCAGACGGCGGAGCTGAAGCACGCGACGCTCATCTGCGCGCCGACCGAGTTCCAGTTGCAGCAGCGTGTGGACTGGGCATCCTCGGAGTTCGGAGTCGTCGTCGTGGCCTCGCCCGAGGACCGATCGAGCCCGTGGTCAGGTGACGCTTTCGTCCGCGACGACGATCGATTCGTGGGTTTCACGCTTCTCCACGTCGTCAGCGTGGCGGGGCTGTGGCGTGGACTGCCGACTGGCAGCTTCGAGCTGGTGCGCCGAGAGGAATCGGGCCACAGAAGCGTCTGGCTCTCACGCGTCTTCATCAACGCCGTCCTCGCCGGTGCACTCAGCCGTCGGGCTGCTGCCCAGGTATTGACCGAGGCCGCGCGATCCGATTCGGCCTTGGTCGACCCCGGCTTCAGCGCCCCACCCGTCGGCACCGTCTTCATCCAAGACGGCCAGGTCAGCGGCTACATCGATGAGATGGTTCAGGGGGCGATGTCGCTCGACGGCGGCGCGCTGGAGTTCAACGAACCAGCCGTGACAGCGGAGCCTGCGCGGGACCGGTCCAACGCCGGGACGGAGAGCGTCCGGTTCGTCTCGTTCAGCGCAGACAAGCTAGCTCGGGTACCGGTGTGGACCTGGCGCTGGCTGACGTCGGCCGCGTACCGTCGCGTCACCAAGGCCCTTCACTCCGACGAAGGGTCCACGGAACTCGTCGGGTACGAGTCGCATGTGTTCGACACCCGTGAGCTCGAGCTGATCGCAGACGCCGAGCGCATCGTCATGGACGAGCAGCGCGCCAGGGCTGAAGCCGGTGCGCCCGCCTCTGTGTCTCACATCAAGTCGACACCGAGACTTTGGGCGCGGTTGAGAGAACTCGTCTTCGGCTCACTCGATGGCAGTGCCGATCTCAGCGACCTTGGGTTCGCACCGATCGAGGATGCCGTTCCCATCTTCGGACGTGTCAGCGATGTGCTCGCACTGCCTGAACACCCGTGGCTCCCACCGCGAAGTCTCGTTCCCCACGACTTCCCGGAGCGGGTCGACTGGTACGTGCTCGCGCTGGAGGACCCGCGCGAGCGCCTTGTGGACGCTGCGGCGGACGCCAGCGCAGCGCGAGACGCCGCGCAAAGGGAGGTCACCACGCTGCAGCAGGATGTGGAGCGTTTGAAGGCCGAGCTCTCAACTCCGATAGCCTCGCCGGTCGAGGCACCCCCTTCAGCAACGCCCGCCGCTGCAGGGACGGAGTCCGGGCCTGCGGCACCGCCTCCGCCGCCGGCACCCCCGGCCGGTGATGCTCCGGAAACGCTGGCACTCAAGACGTCCATCGCAAGGGTCGAAACCAAGCTGGGAGAGGCGACGGCCGAATTCGCACGATTCTCCATCGAAGCCGAGCGGTTCGAGGGTGGCGTCAACGCGTTCGACGAGTGGGCCTCCACGCAAGATCGGACGTTCGTTTGGCGCCTGTTGACACGCCTGGGTGGCGAGCGCCGCGCAGCGGAGCAGAAATCCGCCGAATTCAGTGAGCAGATCGACTCGCTTACCATCCCTGAGCCCGGTGAGCTGATCAGACTCCGCAGCCGATTCCACCGAGTCGTGGTTCCGACGTGGCTCATCGGCGCAGTGGTGGCGGGCCTCTCCGTCTATGAACTGGTTCGTCGAGCGATCCGCGGCGACGACATCGCGTCTGAAATCGAACTGTGGACGATCCTGGGCGCGACCGTCGGGGTCGTCGTCATCATCAGCGTGATCGCCCTGATCGCCTACCACCGAGGGTGGTCCCGTTTCCAGCGCCGGATCAATCTCGAACGGCACAGGCTTGCGCAGCTCGGAACCAATTCGCGGACCGCGCGGCAAGAGGCGTCTCGGCTGGCTTCGCTGCATCGTCAGACCGTCGATTGGCTCGTCCTGCTCTCCCGCGCGATCCATCGACCGTGGCACGTGCCCGAGCAGTGGACTGCCAAGGACGACCTCGAGGTCGCGCGCTCCCGCATGCCGTTCGCCGTCCAGGTAGCCACGGTCGTCGATGACGACCACGCCAGCGCAACCCGGCTGCGAGGCGTGATGACCGAGCATCTCTTCGTGCGGGGCTGGCGCCACGACGCGTTCACCTCGCTCGTGCGCGAGATCGCTATCGATCGCGGCATGCTGTCGAGTTCGTTCGGTCCGCACACGCTCGACGAAGACCTTCCGCACGCGTCGAACCACAGTCGGCGCATGCTGCTGGCCGCGATCGACGATGAGCACGTCCTGACGCGAGTCGCCGGGCCACGTCTGGAAGAACTTATGAAGGCCGCCCATCGGGATGAGGGTCAGGTCACCCGTCCCCGCGTGCAGCCCGTCGTCGATGATCCGCTCCATGTGATCGCCCGCGGCCCCAACGGCGAGCCCATCGCCACCGATCGCGCGTGGGATGACTTCCTTCTGGGATCGCTCGCCGGCCGCACCGACCCCATGACTCCGCTGAGCGCGACCGTGCTCACCGAGATCGAGTTGGGGGAGCGGCACCACGAGCGCGTGCAGAGTCATCTGGTGTTGCCCGAACGACTCGCGGCGAAGCTCGCCTACTCAAAGGACACCCCCGTGCAGGTCGTCTCGTTCCCGGATGATTCCACCGGGGTGGTCGACCTGAGTTGGAGGGTCGACATCGCTGGACCGGTCCCGATTCGCGCGATCCACCTGTGGGATCGGACGTCGCGGCCGCGCAATCCCGAGAGCTCGGCGGTGCCCACCACGAACACAAGCGGGGATGCCGAAGAGATCGACACCGGCATCTGACCGATGAGCTTACCTCCACCACGCCCCGGCGCCGCCGGCGCGTCCCCGCCGCCGCGCCCGACTACGGGCTCGGTCGGCGCATCTCCGCCCCCGGGCAGGCGTCCCGCGCCGGAGACGTCAGCGCCTGCGGTCGCACCGGCGCCAACGAGACCTCGATGGGCGCTCGCAGGCGGACTTGCTGTGATCACGCTGGTGGTCGGAGTACTCATCGGGTTCTTGCTGGGGTCGGCCGGCAGTGGTGTCACCGCATCGCCTGCAACCACTTCAGCGGCGCCGAGTTCGGCGACGGCGCCGCCATCCGTGACGAGGCTGGCGACACCGTCGCCGGACGCGGTTCCCTCGCCCACGCCGACGGCCGCTGCGACGCAGGGAGCGACCGACACCGTCGCGCAGACGCGATTGCTGCTCAACGACATACCGATCGTCGACGGACGCTCAGAGGCTCGTTACTACCGCGATGCTTTCGGTGAGACGTGGTACGACGTCGATGGGAACGGATGCCGCACGCGAGACGACATCCTCGGGCGCGACCTGACGAATCCGACGTTCAAGCCCGGAACAAACGAGTGCGGGGTGAAGAGCGGCGTACTCACCGATCCCTATAGCGGCGTCGTCGTCGATTTCGTGTCTGGGTGGGACACCTCGCAGCTTGTGCCCGTCGATCACATCGTCGCGCTGGCATGGGCGTGGCGCCAGGGCGCCGACGACTGGACGGCCGCACAGCGACTGAAGTTCGCGAACGATCCGATCAATCTTGTCGCAACGACCCGAGAGATGAATGACGAGAAGTTGGATCACGGTCCCAGCCAGTGGCTGCCGCCGCTGCAGGCCAGCCGGTGTGACTACGTCGTGCGGTGGGTGACGGTCCTCGGCGTGTACGAACTGGGCGTCAATGCGGCGGACAAAGCTGCGGCAGAGTCGGTCCTCGATCAGTGTTGATCCCTCGGCGTGAGATGGCTGTTTAACGAACGTTCGGACTCGACTGCGAGGGAATCGATGCGATCCGAAGACACCGTTGCGGATGGCGCCATCGCACGTAACGATGGCCTATGCCTGCGGACTCTGCAACGCTCAAGCTCATCGACGACGCGCTCGCCCGAGATGAGACCCGGATCGGCGATGTATTCCGGGGAAAGAGAGCGGGGCTGACGAACGCGCAAGTCGCGAAGACGGCTGGCGCGACAACCCATGGCTGGGTCACGAACTACAACGGCTACATCGAGAGCATAAGGACTGCGAAGGTTCCCGATGGGGACAATCGTCGACAAGAAACTCGACGGGCTGTGGAGTCGTTTCTGGATCGACACCGGCGGGAGCTCAACGGTGAAGCGCGCTCGTGGCTGAATCGAGTCATCGCGGATCTGTCCCTGGCAGGCGGGAACCGTCCAGAGGTGAATGATCGCGAATGGGTCGGTGGCGCGGACGGGGGCAGTGGCCACTTCCAGACGATTCAAGTTGACGCAGAGGTCTACCAGCTACTTGTTGATCGCAGATCACGGGACGACCGGACCCTGAATGACACCCTCGGCCGGTTGCTTTCGCGCGACTCGTGCGGATTATGAGCGGATGCCGGATCCGTCCGGCCTGCTCGACCAGCCCCTCACCATCCGGGAGTTGCGTGGCGTGCATGAAGCGGTCGCGGGTGTGTGACTGCTGCCCGACTCGGTCCGGCGGTCGATGCTCCCGCAACTGGAGGCGACGGGCGAGGTGGCGCGATCGGGTCGTGGACGACCCGCGGAGCTGTACCGGAGGGTCGACCACTTGTGACGGCGGACGCTGGGCGTCCCGCGGGTTCGTCGCTCGGCTCGGATCTACACTTCGCGTATGGGCGGACGCTCTCAGATCGACACGACCTTTGACGTGCGTACGGACTCTTCGGGGAAGGACCCAGACAGTCACAGCGCGACGCTCCGCCGGTACCACCGACTGCTGTGGAGTAAGCCGCTGCCGGACGGATCCCCATTCGACCTCGACGCGCGGCTTCGGCACAGTTCGGAGAAAGGGGTCTTCTGGCTCGCGAGCGATGCCATCACACACACGTACTCGACTTGGTCAAGGCCAGCGCGTTTGGTCGCAGTCCTGCGCGAGGTACCTCCCGCGGAGTTGACGGCTTTCTACGATCTCGGCTGCACGGTGGGTGCCTACACGGTCTTCCCTTATGCGATCCAGATCGATGGCAAGTGGCGGCGGTCGATCAACCAGGCTCGAGGAATGCACCATCAGGTGCGGGACCGATTCGACCTCACTCTTGAGTGCATACGACGTCACTACGATGGCGGCGAGCCGAGCCCACTGAGTGATGTGCTCGCGGACTACTCCGACTTCTTTCGACTCTTCGACAGCTTCCGCGGGTACGTCCAGCACTTCCTCCTGGAGGATCTGGTCGAGCACGACTATCGATCAGTGAAGTTCCTCAAGGGCTTCGACGCCTTCGCCGGTGACGCGCTCCCTGTCGGCGATATCGCGGAGTACCGGGAGTACATGATGCGCTCGATGGACTTCATCCGCGCGCGCAACGTGCGGATCGATCGCTTCGCGTCGGCGTTGGAGGCGGGTGACCCCGGTGAGGTCCGATACACCCCCAAATTCTGAGCCGCACGACTCCGTCGAGGATTCCGCAGCACGCATTTTCCTCAAAGAACGTGGACGCGACGGCGGGAGTCGAACCCGCAACACGCCCGGGTATGAGCCGGTGCCCGGGACCACCCGGATCGCCGCGATGACCACACGCTAGCCGCGACCGACGACATATGCCCGAAGCGTTACCCATGGTTGCGCCGCGCGTCGGCATGTGACGGGGGCCGGGCGCGGCATCCGATCACATCTCTGCGAGATAGGCGCGCAGGTGCTCGACGACGAACGCGTGGTCGTCGGCCTGGGGGAGCCCAGAGACGCCGGCGGTGCCCACGACGCCCACGCCGGCGATGGTGATCGGGATCACGCCGCCGTGCGCCGCGTACAGCTGCGGGTCGAGCCGGGCGTCGATGTCGAAGTCCTTGCCGACCGCGCGGAACGACTGGCCGACGCCGTACGACGAGCGGCCGTACCGGCGGGCGACCCGGGTCTTCCGCTCGAGCCAGCTGTCGTTGTCGGCGCTCGATCCGGACAGGGCGGTGTGGAAGACGCGGGCCTCGCCGAGGGTGATGCCGATGACGACCGGCAGGCCGGCTTCCTCGGCGGCTGTGCGCATCCGTGAACCGAGGATCCAGGCATCCGAGAGATCGAAACGGGGCAATATCAGCTCGCGCTCGTCGGCTTCGATGCGGTCGAGGATGCCCTGCGCGTCGTCGCTCATGGGGACGAGCGTATCGCCGCGTAAGAGGCGGTTCGCTGTGCATCCGGACAAGTCAGCCGCCGCTAACGGGGGGTCGGCTGTGCGGTCTGCTCAACCTGAGAATTCACCGTTGACTTGATATGGATTGCCACATACGGTCGCCGAAGTATCTCGCTTCCCAACCCCCAGTCCGAAGCGGGATCATCCACACCTCCAACCCCCAGTACGGAGAAAGTAGGACCCCCTTGTACCGACGTGTATTGGCGGTCGCCGCTGTCGTGGCGCTGTCACTCCCCGCAACCGCGGCATTCGCCGCGACAGACGACGACCCGTCGTCGAAATTCGAGAAGGCCGAAACGCGAGGTGCCATCAGCGCCACCGTCGAGCCGATGAGCGCCAATGCGAGCGGAGACGTCACCGTCGTCGTCGAGCTCGCCGGCGACCCGGTAGCCGTGGTCGAGGCAGAGAAGGGCCGCGAGCTCAGCAAGGCCGAACGCACGGCCATCAAGAAGTCGCTCGAGAAGGTCCAGCAGCCCGTCGTGGGCGCGGTCGAGGCAGAGGGCGGCGCCGTCGAGGCCACGATGCAGTCTGCGTACAACGGCGTGCAGGCGACCATCCCGGCCGAGTCCGTCGACACCGTGGCAGCGCTGCCCAACGTCGTCGCCATCCACGCGGCCCGCACGTACTCGATCGACAACGCGGTCTCCGTCCCTTACCTGGGCGTGCCCCAGGTGTGGCAGAACACCGGATACACCGGCGAGAACATCAAGGTCGCCATCATCGACACCGGCATCGACTACACCCACGCCAACTTCGGCGGCCCGGGCACGGTCGAGGCCTTCGAGGCGGCGAACGCCGCCGAGACCGAGGCCGCCGACCCGGCGTACTTCGGCCCGAACGCCCCGCGCGTCAAGGGCGGCTGGGACTTCGTCGGCGACGACTACAACGCCAATGACGACGCCAGCGTCCCGATGCCCGACGCCAACCCGCTCGACTGCAATGGTCACGGCAGCCACGTCGCCGGCACCACCGGCGGCAGCGGCGTGACGGCCGACGGCGCGACCTACACCGGCGCGTACGACGAGTCCACCGCGTCGCGGCAGTGGAAGATCGGCCCCGGCGTCGCGCCTGAGGTCGACCTCTACGCCCTGCGCGTGTTCGGCTGCGAGGGCTCGACCAACGTCACCACCGCCGCCATCGACTGGGCCGTCGCCAACGACATGGACGTCATCAACATGTCGCTCGGCTCGAGCTTCGGCCGTGCCGACGACCCCGAGGCCGTCGCCGCCGCCAACGCCATCGGCGCGGGCGTCGTCGTCGTCGCCTCGGCCGGCAACGCCGGACCGGCTCCCTACATCGCGGGCTCGCCCGGCAACGGCGAGGGCGTGATCTCGGTCGCGGCCGTCGACAGCACCGAGAGCTTCCCGGGTGCCACCGTCACCGTGAACGGCGTGGCCGTCCCGGCGATCAACGCCAACGGCGCTGACCTCACGGGTCTGCCCGGCATGACCGTCGTGCGTCTGGTCGACAACCCCGCCACGAGCGAGAACGAGGCGCTCGGCTGCTCGACCGATGCTTACACGAGCAACGGTGTCGCGCCGGGTCTCAACCAGCTCGCCGTCTCCGAGCGCGGCACCTGTGCCCGCGCCGCGAGGGCGATCTTCGCCGAACAGGCCGGTGCCGCTGCTGCTCTCATGGTGAACAACACGAACGACTACCCGCCGTTCGAGGGTGCCATCACCGAGAACCCCGACGACGGCACGCCGTTCGTCGTCACCATCCCGTTCCTCGGTGTGCGCATGTCGGACGGTGCGAAGTTCGTCTCGGGCGCTCCGGCGACGATCGCCGCCGCCGACCTGCAGAACCCCGGTTTCCGCGGCTACGCGTCGTTCTCGTCGAACGGCCCGCGCAGCGGTGACAGCGGTGTGGCAGTGGATGTCGCGGCCCCGGGCGTCTCGATCGTCTCGACGGGCGTCGGCACGGGCAACGGCCCGGCCACGATCTCGGGCACGTCGATGGCTGCCCCGCACGTCGCGGGCGTGGCTGCTCTCACCGTCCAGGCCCACCCGGGCTGGAAGGCCGGCGAGGTCTCGGCAGCCGTTGTGTCGTCGGCCGACCCGGAGAAGGTCGCGGGCCAGCAGATGACCCGCGGCGGTGTCGGACTCGTAGATGCCGCGCAGGCCGTGGCGACCACCGTCACCGCGACCGGCGACGCGTTCCGCACCGACAGCGGCTGGCTCCGTGAGACGGCGCTCAACTTCGGGTTCCAGGAGTCGTGGCTCGGATTCGCCGGGCTGAAGACCATCACCCTCACGAACCACGGCGACAAGGCGGTCACCTACAAGGTGAGCTCCGCACCCTCGGCCCAGTCCGAGAACGCGAAGATCACGTTCAACCGCACCTCGGTGAAGGTTCCCGCCAAGGGGAAGGCGACGGTCATCGTCGCCCTCGCCGCGGCGGCCGGATCCGTGGGCTCGTCCACGGTCGACCCGTTCGCCCAGTACGAGTTCTCGGGCGACGTCGTCCTCACGTCGGACTCGTCCACGCTGCGCGTGCCGTACCTCCTCGTTCCCCGTTCGGACAGCCGTGTCGCCTCGTCGACCAGCGCGCTGTTCGGCAAGAAGGAGCAGGTCGCGGATGCCGAGAAGTCGGTCAAGCTGACCAACAAGATCGGCGCCCTCGCAGCCGGAGCGGACTTCTACACGTGGGGTCTCACCGACGGCAAGGACGTGCCGAAGACGATCGGTGACACCGGGTTCGACCTGGCGTCGGCGGGCGTGCAGTCGTTCGCCCAGTCCGACGGCGACCAGCTGCTCGTCTTCGCGGTCAACACCCACAAGCGGTGGTCGAACGCGGCCAGCAACGAGTTCGACGTCGTGATCGACCGCAACGGCGACGGGAACGCCGAGGCCATCGTGTTCTCGGCCGACTCCGGTCTGGTGCGCGCGGGTTCGGCCAACGGTCGTTCGGAGGTCTTCATCAGCACGCCGCAGGGTCTGCTGGCGGCCGGCTTCTACGCCACGGCGCCGACCGACAGCAGCACCATCCTGCTGCCGGTCTTCGCGAGCGACCTGGGTCTGACCTCCGCCGCCGGCTCGTTCGGCTACACGGTCGCCAGCTACTCGATCACCAACTCGGCCGGCTCCGACGAGATCGAGGGTGTCGCGAACTACAACCCGTGGTCGCCGGCGCTCGAGAACGGCCAGTACGTCGAGGTGCCGCGCAACGGCAGCGCGACGGTGCCGGTCGCCGTCGACGGTGACGCGTACGCGACGCAGAAGCCGCTCGGTGTGATGGCGGTCGTGCTCGACAACAAGTCCGGTACGAGCGAGACGGTCCTCGTCAAGACGAAGTAACCGTCCGCAGGCGCGCGAGGGCGGCACTCCCGAATGGGGGTGCCGCCCTCGTCGTCTGCGTCGTCTGTCGTCCTGGCGGTCGGATCGAGCGGATGCCTCGCTCAGGCCTCGCAGAGCACGGGAGAGTCGCCGCGGCCGAACCGGTAGTCGTAGGTGGTCCCGTCGACCTCGACGACGACTCGCATGCCGTCCACGACGGCCTGCGTGTACGACATCCCCGGCTTCGGGCAGCCGAGGGCGCCGTTCGGCCACGACACGGCCTCCGCGCTCACGAGGACCGGCTCGCCCTCGGCCCCGTCCGCGGCGAGGGCCGCGGTGATGGCGTCCCACTTCTCCGGGGGCACGTCGACGGGCGTGCCGGTCGGCGCGAGGGGTCCGGGCGTGGTCGTCTCGAACGCGGGTCGGCTCGACGACGGGGTGGGATCGGTCATGGGTCCTCCGGTGGCACAGGCGGTGAGTGCGAGCAGGAGCAGGCCTCCGGCGCCCGCGAGGATGGGTCGGCGCATGTCACTCCTTCGGTCGGCGCCAGCGTAGGTGCGGGTCCTGCAAGTGCGCTGAGCCCGGGCCGCGCCGCCGCGACGCCAGTCAGTCCTGCCCCATCCGCGAACGGGTGGCCACGACCCGGGGCGGCGGCGGGGGAGCATCGATGGCACGCAGCATCCGCTCGAGAGACTCCCTGAGCTGCGAACGAGAAGGTTCCGCGAGATCGGTCGTGTACTCGACGCCCTCGGGGATCCACATCAGCCCGTACATCGTCTCGCGCCAGTCGGCTCCGCCGACCGGCCAGCGGGTGTGCGTGTCGTCCTCGGCCTCGGCGCCCTGACCCCACTGCCCGAAGAACTCGCGCATCGTGTCGAGCGGAAGCTCCATGACGGCATCCGCCTCCACCTTCTGGCGCACCCACGATCGCGCGACGAAGATGAACTCCTCGATCTGCTCGGGCGTGAGCGGCCTGGGTTCGAAGAGCACGCGCGTGTGCTCCACACCGGCGAGGCGGTCGACGCGGAAGGTGCGCCAGTCCTCCTTGTCGAGGTCCCAGCAGAGCAGGTACCAGTGCCGGTCGGCGGGGGCGAGCGCGTGCGGCTCGATGCGTCGCCGGGTGACCTCTCCCGAAGCGGCCGTATAAGAGAAGCGCACGCGCTCGTGGTCGCGGCACGCCAGGGCGAGCTCGCCCAGCACCTCGCTCGACACCGCGGCGCCGGCGTTGATGCCGGTCGGCTGCACCGCTTCGGCGAGCGCGGTGACGCGTCGACGCAGGGGCGCGGGCAGCACCTGCTCGAGCTTCGCGAGGGCGGTGATGGTGGTCTCGGGTCCGGAGACGAGCCGCTGGGATGCCGCCACACGCAGCCCGATCGCCATCGCGACGGCCTCCTCATCGGTGAGCAGCAGCGGCGGCACGGCACTGCCGGCCTCGAGGCGGTAGCCGCCCGCGGCACCCGGCGAGGACTCGATGCGGTAGCCCAGGTCGCGCAGGCGCTCGACGTCGCGGCGGACGGTGCGCTCGGTGACGCCGAGCCGGCCGGCCAGTTCCGAGCCCGGCCAGTGCCGGTGCGTCTGGAGCAGATTGAGCAGCGAGAGCGCTCGCGTGGTCGTGTCGGACATGTCCTCAACAATGCCCCAAATCGCGGACAGGATCTGTCCGCTATCGCTTCTAGCTTGGGAGCATGGCGAACGAACCGATCATCGAAGCGCACGGCCTGACCAAGCGCTTCAGCGTCAAGAAGAAGACCGTCGAGGCGGTCACCGATCTCACATTCCAGGTCGCGCGAGGAGAGCTCGTCGCGTTCCTGGGTCCCAACGGCGCGGGCAAGTCCACGAGCCTGCGCATGCTCACCACCCTCATCCCGCCGACCGCCGGCACCGCGCGGGTCGTCGGCTTCGACATCCTGAAGCAGCCCGCCGAGGTGCGCGCACGCATCGGGTACGTCGGCCAGCTGACCAGCGGCAGCTTCTCGCAGCGCGCCCGCGACGAGCTGCTGAGCCAGGGAGCGTTCTACGGCCTGTCCAAGGCGGCGAGCCGCGCGCGGGCCGACGAGCTCATCGAGTCGCTCGATCTCACGGGCTTCGCGAATCGCTCGGTGCAGCAGCTGTCGGGGGGACAGAAGCGGCGTCTCGACGTCGCGCTCGGGCTCATGCACGCGCCGCCGCTCATCTTCCTCGACGAGCCGTCGACGGGCCTCGACCCGCAGAGCCGCGCGAACCTGTGGCAGCACATTCTCGACCTGCGCCGGAAGTACGGCACGACGGTCTTCCTCACCACGCACTACCTCGAGGAGGCCGACCGCTACGCCGAGCGCGTCATGGTCATGGACAAGGGGCGGGTCATCGCCGACGACACCGCCACCGCGCTCAAGGCGAACCTGGCCGGCGATGTGCTGACCTTCGGCTTCGCCTCTGAAGCGGATACCGCAGCCGCCGTCGCGGTCGTGCAGCGCCTCACCGACCGCGAGGTGCGTCGCGAGGGCGGCGCCGAGGTCACGCTGACCGCACCCGACGGCGATGCCCTGCTGCCGACGGCGGTGCGGGCGCTCGACGCGGCGGGCATCCAGGTGCGGCGTGCGACCGGCGTGCCGCCCACCCTCGACGACGTCTTCCTCGCACTGACCGGACGCACGCTGCGCGAGGCCGGCGAGGGCGAGGCGGAAGAGAGCGAAGAGACAGCGGATGCCTCGGCCGAGGCATCCGCATCCGTCACGGAATCCGTGAGCGAAGCGACAGGAGCGAGCCGATGACCACCATCCAGGAAGAAGCGCGACCCGACACAGTCGTGCGGGCCAACCCCGCCCGCGACACGTGGAACGTGCTCACGCGGGAGCTCAAGCCGGTCGTCCGCGATCCGTTCACGCTGATCTTCAGCCTGGTGCAGCCGCTCGTCTTCCTCGGCCTCTTCGCGCCGCTGCTCATCGGCTCGTCGGGCGCGCCGGTGGGGGAGACCCTGCAGTGGTTCGTGCCGGGCGTGCTCGTGATGATCGTGCTGTTCGGAACCGGCGCGACCGGGTCGAACCTGCAATACGAGATGATGACGGGCTCGCACGAGCGCACCCTCGTCGCCCCGCTCGCACGGTCGTCGCTGCTGGTCGGCCGCGCGCTCAAGGAGATCGCGCCGATCGTCGTGCAGGCGCTCATCATCGTGCTGATCGCGTGGCCGTTCGGGTTCACCATCAACGTGCCGGGGCTGGTCATCGGCCTGGCCCTTCTCGCGGTGTTCGGCGTCGGGCTCGGCTCGCTGTCGTACACCCTCGCGCTGAAGACGAAAGACCGCGAGTGGCTGTTCTGGGGCGTGCAGCAGACGCTGATCTTCCCGCTGCTGATCCTGTCGGGCATGCTCCTTCCTCTCGACGACGGACCCGCCTGGATGAAGGCGGTCTCGACCGTCAACCCGGTGAACTGGGTCGTGCAGGCCGAGCGAGCCCTGTTCGCCGGTGACCTCGGCGCCGTCGAGGTGCTGTGGGGCTGGGTCGCGGCGCTGGTGCTGGCGGCGCTCGGCCTGTGGGCCGGGATCCGGGCGATGCGCAAGAGCAGCTGAGCCGGACTCCCAAGCGTCCGCGGGCGCCGAGTTGCCAGTTGAGGAGGGGACGCGCGAGCGAAACCCACCACAGCTGGCAACTCGCCCGCCTCGGCCCGCCTGGGCGGGCGGAAGCTGCCTTGCGGCGGGATCGGGTCCGGCCCAGAGTGGGTGGATGGCCGTCGCACGCTGGCATCCTCCGTCCCTATAGCCCCCGGCTGACCCAACCCGACGCGTTTCGTCTCGCTCGCTCGCTCCCTCGCTCAACGGCCGGGGGCTGGCCCAACCCGGGTCGTTGAGCGAGCGAGCGAGACGAAACGCCGCAGACCCCCGGGTCGTTGAGCGAGCGAAGCGAGACGAAACGCCGCGCGTCAAAAGCACTGGTCACGGCGGGGTACCTTTATCGAATGACGCAGGCGACACGGCGAGGCATCCTCGCTGTCGTCACCGGTCTCGTGCTGCTGGCCCTCGGCGCCGGACTCGGCGCCGTCGTAGGCGACGCGCTCGGCATCCGCACCGAGCCGGCCGCGCAGATGGAGCCGGCCGCTCCGACCGCGCCTGACCTGGGTCCCGTCGTGCCGGCACCGTCGTGGACGACGGTAGACGCTCCCGAGAGCCCCCGCTTCGACGCCGCCATCGAGAGCCTGCTCGCCGCGAGCGCTGATGCCCCTGAGCGCGACGGCGAGGCCACGCTGACCGTCGTCGTGGCTGCGGACGGCGACGAGGACGACGAGACCTATCGGCTCTCGGGCACCGCCACCGCTCTCGTGATCGAGGCGGCCGGCGAGAGCGGGGCCGTGCGGGGCATCTACGACCTTGCCCACCAGGTGCGCACCGGTCAGTCGGTCGCCGAGCACCTCGGCGAGGAGATCACGTCGGCGCTGCCGTTCCGCATGGTCGACATGGGCGCCGTCGGCGTCGAGCCCGACCCTGCCGCATGGGAGCCGGGCACCGACTACTCGCACGCGTCCAAGGCGTTCGCCCAGGTGCTGCTGCCCGAGTCGCCGTACATCGACGAAAATGCGCTCGACGAGGCCTTCGCCGACTTCGACGAGTTCGTGCGGCACTCGCTGGCCAACGGCTACAACGCCGTCGCCTTCCCCGGTTTCGTGGAGTTCGTCGCGTTCGATGAGGTCGCCGACGGAGCCGTCTACACACCGGGCGACGAGCATCGCGCCCAGGCGCTGGCGCTGCGCGACGCGTTCGGACCGTTCTGGCAGCACGCCGACGAGCTCGGCATGGACGTCTTCCTGCGCACCGACATGCTGACGCTCACCACTCCGCTCGAGGACTACCTCGTCGACACGTTCGGCTCGCTCGACACCGAGAATCCCGCGCTGTGGGACGTCTACGCCGCCGGACTCGACGAGCTCTACGCCGCCGAGCCCGCGCTCGACGGAATCCTCATCCGCATCGGCGAGGCCGGCGAGGTGTACGACGTCGAAGGCTGGGACTACTACTCGCAGCTCGCTGTGCGCACCCCGAAGGCTGTGCGGACGATGCTCGAGACGCTCAGCACGCAGGCCGAGGCATCCGATCGGGAAGTGATCTTCCGCACCTGGAGCGTGGGTGTCGGCGCCGTCGGCGACATGCACACCAACTCGGCCTCATACGAGGAGGTGCTCGGCGGCATCGACTCGCCCGCGCTCATCGTGTCGACCAAGTACACGCTCGGCGACTTCTACAGCTGGCTGCCCCTCAACGACACCCTCGAGCAGGGTGCGCAGCGGCGCATCGTCGAGTTCCAGAGCAGGCGCGAGTTCGAGAACTTCGGCGCGTTCCCCAACGACCTCGGCCGCGAGTACCAGTACGCCCTGCAGACGCTGCTCGAGGCGAACGACAACATCGAGGGAGTCTGGGTCTGGACGCAGGACGGCGGTCCCTGGCGCGCCGGTCCCATGACCCTCTATCTCAAGGCGGGGTTCTGGCAGCTGTACGAGCTCGACACCGTCGTGGCCTCCGCGCTCGCCCGCGACCCCGAGACCGACGTCGCGGATGTGACGGCGAGCTGGGCAAGGCAGTGGTTCTCGGACGACCCCGCCACGGTCGCGGCCATCGTCGAGGCGATGGGCCAGTCCCGCGAGGCGATCGAGCAGGGCCTCTACATCGAGCAGTTCGCCGACCAGCGCGTGTTCGCAATCGGGCTCGAGCCGCCGCCCATGATGTGGATCTTCGAGTGGGACATCCTCACCGGCGACTCCGCCGTGCTCGATGTGCTCTACGCGATCGCGCGCGATGCGACGGGCGGCGACATCGAGCAGGCCATCGCCGGCGGCGACGAGGCTGTCGCGACGGTCGAGCTCATGCGCGAGACGGTGGCGGGGACGGATGCCTCGACCTGGCGCGACCCCGCGCTGCGCGACGCTTTCACCGAGACGCTCGACTACGAGGCCGATGTGCTGCGGCTGCTCGCGGCGTATCGTGCCATGATCCTGCACCTGGGGCAGTGGCACGACACGCTGTCGTCGGAGGCCTACGCCGCCTGGGACGCCGACCGCGCCGAGTTCGAGGCGCTCGCCGCCGCGCACATCGAGGCGTACGAGGGCGACCTCGACTATCCGGCGTACAACCTCACGGCTGCGCAGCTGGGCGTGGAGCGCGCCGAGCGCGACCTCTCGATGTCGTGGCTGGCGCGCGGGCTGCTCGTGCTCGCGCTCGCGTGGGTCTTCATCGGCATGCTCGCCGCGCGCACCAGCCTGGTGCGCCGTCCCGGGGCCGCGGCCGCCCGCGCCTCGTGGATCGCGTCGACACGGCCGTGGCGGGCGCGCGAGTCGACGCTCGGCATGCTCGAACTCGACCGCTGGCTGCTGCTGATCGTCCCGGCCGCGCTGCTCGTCGCGACGCGGGCGGTGCAGACGTCGTTCCTGTCGTGGACGCACCTCGCGATCGTGTTCGCGGCGTGGGCCGTGTTCGCGCTCGTCGTGCGCATCCTCGTCGGCCGCCGGTCGCCGTGGCCGGTCATCGCGGCCGTGGGCGGGGTCGTGGTGCTTCGCTGCATCGTGACGCTGACGGCGCTGTCGTTCACGGGTCCGGGCGGCTACTGGTTCGCGTTCTGGACCGAGCCGGTGTTCCGAACCGCCTACATCGCGGTCGCCTTCGCGCTGTTCGTGTGGGTGTTCGTCGCCGCGGGCTGGGCGCTGGCGATGCAGGTGCGGGCGCGGCGCGCGACCGGCTACGTGCTGGCCGGTGTCGGCGCCGGGTTGGCGCTGCCCGCGCTCGTGATCGGAGTGTTCGGTCTCGAGCGGGCGCTGACCCTCTGGAACGACGAGATGGGCCTGCTGCCGTGGGGTCTGGCGCGCATCCTCGGCATCACGACGTACCTCGAGATCCCGCCCGAGACGCCGTGGATCGCCGCCGCGTTCGGCGGTGTGCTCCTGCTCGCCGGGGTGCTGCTCGCGATGCCGTGGCAGCGGCGGGAGGACGAGGCATCCCGCCCCGCCTCGATCGCGGCGGACGACCTCAGCTGACCCAGCTCGGGGGCGAAGCCGCCCTCGCCACCCCTTGTTGAGTGTCCAGGACGTGCCGCGCGCTCGGCCGGAGTGACGGCGTGTCCTGGACACTCAACGGGCGGGGTCAGGGGTCGACGGTCATCCGGAGCTGGGCGTTGCGCAGCAGTGCGACCCCGCCCAGGATCAGCAGCAGCAGTCCGCCGGCGAGGACGACGACCCCGATCACCCACCCGGGGTGCAGGTCGGCGGGCGACAGAGTCCGCAGCCACTCGCTGATGGCGGAGAGACCGGATGCCTCGGCCAGCGTCCACAGGGCGGTTCCGGCGAGCACGGCGAAGACGGCGCCCCAGACGATTCCGGCCCAGCGGACCCGGGGGGAGGAGGGCGTCTGCAGCGATTCCACGTCGGCGGCGGCATCCGCGTACGGAGCGTACGTCAGCGGCGGTGGCGTGAAGGACTGCGTCGGTGAGGGGAGGGGCGCGGTGGGTTCGTTGTCCATGGTGAGTCCGTTCAGGGCTGGTAGATGGAGACGGAGACGGTGCCGGATCGCTGGTCGAGGATGACGGTCTGCCGGGTGGGCGGCTCGGCAGAGTCGGCCGGCGTGTTGTCGATGCGCTGGCGCACCACCGTGCGGCCGTCGGCGCTCGCGGCCCCGTCCCACTGCCCGTCGGCGACGGGCTCGCCGGTCTCTCCGTCGAGCGTCGACCATTGCACGCCGTCGGGACTCGTGACCTGCAGGGTGAGGATGACGTCGCCTCCGACCCAGATGTCGGTCGAACCGCTGCGCTTGTCGACCCGGATCGTCTCGCCTGAGGCGCCGTCGGTTCCGCCGAGGTCTCCGATGTCGATGGAGAGGTGACCCCAGACCTGGGTGAAGTCGCGCGGATCCCACGATCCGACGACCGTGTCTCCGAAGACGATGCCGCGAGTGACGGGCACCGCCGCCGTGCTCGTGCCGGCGATCAGGAGGGCGACCGTCAGGAAGGCGAGGAATCCGCTGCGACGGCGGATCGTCCCTGCGACGATCATCGCGATCGCGACGACCAGCGCCGCCGCGAAGAGCCCGACGGTGACCGCGACGAGCAGCTCGTCAGGCTCCACGGCGCTCCGCCACAGTGACGTGATCGCCCCGACGATGAGCGCGGCTCCCATCGTGAAGACGACGTACCCGAAGCTCGTGCGCGGGTTCGAGGCGCGACGGATGCGGCGCTGCGCCGCGGCCTCCGCGGTGAAGGTCGCCATGGCCGCGGCCCGCTCGGCCCTGGACTGATCGCGTGCGGCGCGCTCGGCATCCTGCTGCTGCTGTCGCCACGCCTGGTCCTGGTTCTTCCACGCCGCATGCTGCTCACGCCACGCGGAGATCTCGGCATCCGTCGCCACTCCTGCCGGCGCGGCCGGCTCGAGCGGCGGGGGAGTCAGGGCGGATCCGGCGGCCGACGGTGCTGAGTCGTCGGCGCTCGCCGGATCCGCCGTCGCGCGGACGCCCGAATCGTCCTGCGCGGATTCGCCGGAGTCGCTCGGATCCGCGGAAGCCCTTCGCGGATCCGTCACAGGCGCGACGCCGGACGTGGGAGCGCGGTGCGATGACGACCGCGCGATGAGGTAGATGATCCCGCCGATGGCGGCGACGGTGACCAGGGTCCAGAACCCGCCCCACGGCGACCAGTCGAAGAACGGGCCGAACGGCAGCGCGGCGGCGAAGAACCACGGCACGACCGGGAAGATGCCGATGAGCAGCATGAGGCCGATGCCGACCATCGCGGGGTCGAAGCGACGATCGACGAGCTCGCGCAGGTGGAGACGGCCCGAGAGGTCGGGCAGCAGCGCCCAGGCGATGCCGTAGACGAGGAACATCGGAAGGCCGAACAGCGCCGCGACGACGAACACGCCGCGAACGATGATGGGGTCGATGCCCAGGCGGGCGGCGAGGCCCGCGCACACCCCGCCGATCCAGCCGTCACCGCGGGCGATGCCGAGGTCGGTCAGCCAGGCGAAGAAGCGGTCCCACGAGGAGGGACGCCCACCGGGCGGGGGCGGCGGTGGTCCGGGATCGGCGAGAGGTGCAGCATCGTGTGCGGCAGAGGCATCCGTCATGCTTCGATCCTCCGACGCCTGCGCACCGCCTCGCCATGGGGTGATCCCCTGAGCGGACCCTGATCTTCGCTCCCGGGGTGCGGCACGCGCGAGTGAGGGTGGTTGGATTGCGGCATGTCCTCGTCCGCCCTGCCCGCCGCACGCGACCGCGCGCCGCTGCGCCGCCCCCGCGCGTGCGCCGTGTCGGGAACGTCGGAGGCCCTCGCCGCGCACCTCGGCTGGGGGACGACCGCCGTGCGGATGATCCTCGTGCTGCTCACCCTGCTCTGGGGTGCGGGTGCGCTGCTGTACGCGTGGATCTGGGTGTTCACTCCGTGGCAGGAGGGGGATGCCGCGCCCACGCGACGCGTGCCCCTGGCGTGGATTCTCACCGGCGCGGCCGGCGTGGGGCTCGTCGCGACGTCCGCGGCGCTCATCAGCACCGCATCGGCGCAGCTGCCCATGACCACGCAGCCCGGCTGGTTCGTGTGGGTCGCCTTCACGACCGCGTGCGCGGTGGCGGCGGGGATGTGGGCGACCTTCGTCGATCGCGACGATCCGGCTCGCGGACCCGGGCACGAGCTGGCGGTGCGGCTCACCGTGACGGGCGTCCTCGTCGCGCTCGTCGTCATGCAGGTCGCGATCCTGCAGGAGACCGGGCTCGTCGCCTTCCTGTTCGCCGTCGCGATCATCGTGGGCATCGCGGCGGTCTACTCCTCGACCCTGATTGCGAAGTGGCGCGCGCTCTCGGGCGAGCGCGTGCGCCGCATCCGGGAGGAGCAGCGTGCCGAGATGGCGGCGCACCTCCACGACTCGGTGCTGCAGACGCTCGCCCTGATCCAGAACCGCGCCGGAGCGTCCAGCGAGGCGGCCCGGCTCGCCCGCGCCCAAGAACGCGAGCTGCGCTCGTGGCTCTACGACGGCGACGCCCCCGCCGACAGCGACCTCTCCACCGACCTGCGCGACTACGCCGGCGGTCTCGAGCTCGACTTCCCGGTGCGCATCGACGTGGTCTCGGCCGGCCTGTCCACCGAGCGCGCGAGCGGCGAGATCGCCGCGGCTGCCCGCGAGGCGATGCTCAACGCCGCCCGCCACGCCGGCGGCGAGGTCTCCGTCTACATCGAGGGCACCACGACCGGCGTCGACGTGTACGTGCGCGACCGCGGGCCGGGATTCTCGCTGGACGCCGTGACCGGCGATCGCCTGGGCGTCCGCGAGTCGATCATCGGGCGCCTGCGCCGGGTGGGAGGCTCGGCGACGGTGAAGCCGGGTGCGGGCGGCGTCGGAACCGAGGTCCATCTGCACTACGCCGGAGAGGAGGCCCGACGTGGGTGACACCCTGCGCGTCGTGCTCGTCGACGACCATTCCATCTTCCGCTCCGGACTGCGGGCCGACCTCGATCCGTCGGTCGAGATCGTCGGGGAGGCGGCCGATGTGGCCGGTGCTGTCGCGGCCATCGCCGAGCTGCAGCCCGACGTCGTGCTGCTCGACGTGCACCTGCCCGGCGCTGCGGATGCCGGCATCCCGGATGCCAGCGGCGGCGAAGCCGTGCTGCGTCGCTCTTCGCCGCTGGCCCCTCAGACCCGCTTCCTGGCATTGAGCGTGTCGGATGCCGCGGAAGACGTCGTGCGCGTGATCCGCGCCGGCGCCCGGGGGTACATCACCAAGGGCTCGTCGGGCGACGAGGTGAGCCGCGCGGTGCACGCCGTCGCAGGAGGAGATGCCGTCTTCTCCCCGCGCCTGGCGGGATTCGTGCTCGACGCGTTCGGCGCCGTGGCGGGCGAGACGGCGACCGCCAACGACGAGTTGGATCGACTGTCGGCGCGGGAGCAGGAGGTCATGCGCCTCATCGCGCGCGGCTACGCGTACAAGGAAGTCGCGGCGGAGCTCTTCATCTCGAACAAGACCGTCGAGACGCACGTCTCGGCCGTGCTGCGCAAGCTGCAGCTGTCCTCGCGGTACGAGCTCACCGCGTGGGCCTCGGAGCGCCGCCTGCTCTGACGCGGGCCCCGCTCACCGGTCTGGGCCGCCCGCTAGAGTGAGCGCGTTCGTGCTCTTCGACGTGGGATCGGGGTTCTCGTGAGCAAGCGTGTCGTGGTGCTGGGGGCCGGGTTCGGCGGGCTGGAGCTCGCGTCGACGCTCGCCGAGGAGTTCGCCGGCGAGATCGAGGTGGTGCTCATCGACCGCACCGAGGGGTTCGTCTTCGGCTTCTCGAAGCTCGACGTCATGTTCGGGCGCACGTCCGCCGAGCAGGTCTTCCATCGGTACGCCGATCTGGTGAAGCCGGGCGTGACCTTCGTGCACGCGGAGGTGACCGCGATCGATGCCGGGGCGAAGCAGGTCGAGACGACGGCGGGCACGTTCGCGGGCGACTTCCTCGTCATCGCGCTCGGCGCCGACTACGACATCGGGCGCACGCCCGGGCTCGCCGAGATCGGGCACGAGTTCTACAGCGAGGCCGGCGCGTTCGCGCTGCGTGACACCCTCGCCGCGTTCGAGGGCGGCGACGTCGTCATCGGAATCACGGCCGGACCGTTCAAGTGCCCGCCCGCCCCCAGCGAGACGGCGCTCATGCTCGACGAGCGGTTGCGGGAACGCGGCATCCGCGACTCGTCCACCATCTCGCTGGTGATGCCTTTTCCGCGGCCGATTCCGCCGTCACGGGATGCCTCGGCCGCGCTCCTGGCCGCGTTCGAGGAGCGTGGCATCGAATGGCATCCCGAGACCAACGTGCGTTCGCTCGACCCCGGGTCCCGGGTCGCGAAGCTCGGTGACGGATCGCAGCTGCCGTTCGACCTCTATCTCGGAGTGCCAGTGCATCGAGTCCCCGCCGTGGTCGAGGCATCCGGTCTCACCGTCGACGGCTGGGTACCTGTCGACCCGGCCACGCTGGAGACGCCGTGGCCGGACGTCTTCGCGGTGGGCGACTGCGCGGCGGTCGGCACCCCGCGTGCGGGCGTGTTCGCCGAGCGCCAAGCGGCGACGGCAGCCCGTCAGATCGCCGCGCGCGTGCGCGGAGCCGCGGGCGGCGAAACCTATGATGGCCGAGGCATCTGCTACATCGAGTTCGGCGGCGACGAGGTCGGGATCGTCGAGGTCTCGTTCTTCGAAGGCCGCCCGAACGGGTCGCTGCAGGGCCCGTCGCGCGAGCTGGCCGCGAACAAGCACGAGTTCGGAGCCTCCCGTGTGCGCCGCTGGTTCGACCGGGAGTGGGCACCGCTCGGCTGAGCGGGGGGCGGGTGTCGCCGCGCGCGCCTAGACTTGTCGGGCCATGACCGACGCCCCCTTTCCTCTCATCGTCGGCGGAGATCGCGGCCCCCAGCAGGCCGGCGCACGCCCCGACGAAGACCTCCTCACCGGGCTGAACCCCCAGCAGCGCGAGGCCGTCACCTACCGCGGTCCGGCGCTGCTCATCGTCGCCGGCGCGGGCTCGGGTAAGACGAGCGTGCTCACGCGCCGCATCGCGTCGCTTCTGCGCGCACGCGAGGCGTGGCCCAGCCAGATCCTGGCCATCACCTTCACCAACAAGGCCGCGGGCGAGATGCGCGAACGCGTCGAGCAGCTCGTCGGCGACACCGCGCGCGGCATGTGGATCTCGACGTTCCACTCGGCGTGCGTGCGCATCCTGCGCCGAGAGGCCGAGCAGTTCGGCTTCACGAAGGCGTTCACCATCTACGACTCGGGCGACTCGCGCGCGCTCATCAAGCGGCTCGTCAAAGAGCACGAGGCCGACGCCTTCGGACTCACGCCCGCGGCGACGCAGAGCAAGATCTCCAAGCTCAAGAACGAGTTGGCGGATGCCGAGTCCTACGCCCGCTCGGCGAACATGAGCGACCCCGCCGAGCGCGTGTTCGTCGAGCTGTTCGCGGCGTACCAGCGCGAGCTGCAGCGCGCGAACGCCTTCGACTTCGACGACCTCATCGCGCAGACGGTGTTCCTCTTCCGCGCGTTCCCGCAGGTCGCCGACGTCTACCGCCGGCGCTTCCGGCACATCCTGGTCGACGAGTACCAGGACACGAACCACGCGCAGTACGCGCTCATCCACGAGCTGACGCGGCCCATCGGCTCCGACGCCGGTCCGATCGCGTCCTCCGGCGGCATGATGATCTTCGAGCCCGAGCCGGCCGACGATCCCGAGCACGCGGGCGCCTCGCTCACGGTGGTCGGCGACTCCGACCAGTCGATCTACGCGTTCCGCGGCGCCGACATCCGCAACATCAGCGAGTTCGAGCGCGACTACCCCGGCGCGAAGGTGGTGCTGCTCGAGCAGAACTACCGCTCGACGCAGAACATCCTGTCGGCGGCGAACGCGGTCATCAGCAACAACTTCGACCGCAAAGACAAGAAACTGTGGACCGACGTCGGTGCGGGCGAGCAGATCGTCGGGTTCACCGGCTACTCGCAGCACGACGAGGCGCAATTCGTGGCCGACGAGGTCGAGGTGCTGCGCAAGGCCGGCATCGACTACTCGCAGATGGCCGTCTTCTACCGCACCAACTCGCAGTCCCGTGCGCTGGAGGAGATCTTCATCCGGTCGGCCGTGCCGTACAAGATCATGGGCGGCACGAAGTTCTACGAGCGCGCCGAGATCAAAGACGCCCTCGCCTACCTGGTCGCGGTGTCGAACCCCGCCGACGAGATGGCGATGCGGCGCATCATCAACCGTCCCCGCCGCGGCATCGGCGACGTCACCGTCGAGGCGATCTCCCGCTACGCGCAGGAGGAGCAGATCACCTTCCGCGATGCGCTCGCCAACGCGTCGGCTCTCGGTGTCGGCCCCAAGATCCAGACGGCGATCGCTCATCTCGACGCGGTCCTGGCCGAGGCATCCGCTCTCATGCTTCCCGCCACCGGCGAACTCGCGCCGCCGACCGCGGTCGCCGAAGGGCTCCAGCTGCTGCTGAGCAAGAGCGGGTACTACGACGCGCTGCGGGCGAGCAAAGACGCGCAGGACGAAGCGCGCATCGAGAACCTCGACGAGCTCGTCGCCGTTGCGCGGGAGTTCGCGCGCAACAACCCCGAGGGCACGGTGATCGACTTCCTCGCGGAGGTCGCGCTCGTCTCCGACGCGGATGATCTCGAGGATGCCTCGGGTTCGGTCTCGCTGATGACCCTGCACACCGCGAAGGGCCTCGAATACGACGCGGTGTTCGTCACCGGTGTCGAGGAGGACCTCATCCCGCACCGCATCTCGGCGAACGAGCCCGGCGGACCCCAAGAGGAGCGACGGCTGTTCTACGTGGGCATCACGCGCGCCCGTAAGCGGCTTTACGTCTCTCTCGCGATGACCCGGGCGCAGTTCGGCGAGGTGACGGTCGCGATGCCGAGCCGGTTCCTGCAGGAGATCCCGGCCGAGCTGCTCAACTGGCGACAGTCGCCGGGCGACGTGAACTCGCGCGGGGGCACGCAGTCGCGCGCGCTGAACGCGCGCCGCGCGTCGGGCTCCGGCTACGGCGGATCCGGCAAGCGCTACGGCGACGACCTCGTGCCGCTCGCGAAGCGCGAGCCGAGTGGCAACCTCGAGCGGTTCGCGAACCGCATCCCCGCGAAGGTGCGAGACAACGGCGACATGCAGCTTGCGCCGGGCGACCGCATCCGTCACGACGACTTCGGTGAGGGGCGCGTGGACGCGGTCACCGGCGAAGGTGCGAAGCGCGTGGCCCACGTACGGTTCGACAAGGTCGGTCCGAAGAAGCTGCTGATCAAGATCGCGCCGATCGAGAAGCTGTAGCGGCGGTCGCGTCCCACCGCCTGGGGACAGTCGCGGTCGGCGTTCCTGCGCCCGGGTTAGGCTCGAACGCATGGCCCTGTTCTCGCGCCGATCCAAAGACTCCCCCGAAACGCCGGCTGACGAAGCCGCGCCCGACGAGGCGGTCGACGCGACGCCGGCAGCTCCCGAGGTCGAGTCCGAAGCGGATGCCGCAGCCGACGCCGCGGCCGCGGCATCCGTCTCCATCTCCGTCTCGTCGTACAGCGGACTCGGTGCGTCGGCGCCCGCGGCCAAGCCCACGCTGCAGCCGCGCAAGACGGCGCGCGCCGCGACGAAGGTCGCACCGCGCGCGACCGAGACGGTGCCGGGGCTGAAGGACAACGTGCTGCTTCGCGAGGCCCTCGCGCGGGTGGCCGACGGCACGGCGCCGCAGGCGCTCCTCGACGTCGCACGGCAGTGTCTGCAGGGGCACCTCTTCCTCCGCATCAAGGGTGACGCCCGCGCGCTGCTCGCCGAGGGCAAGGAGCTTCCCCTCGCGATGGTGAAGGTCGGCGACCGGTCGTTCGCGCTGGCGTACTCGAGCGGCGCCGCGCTACAGGCCAGCGTGCGCGGCGACGGCGATGCCGACACGTCCGCCCTGGGCCAGCCGGTGCTGTCGGTCATCAAGCACGTGCTTGCTGGTCCCTACGAGGGATTGATCATCGATCAGTCCTCGGCTCCGGCTCGCGCCGTCCTGCCGAAGGACCTGCTCAAGAAGATCCTCGAGAAGGTCGACGAGCAGCTGACCGTCAAGACGCTGCTCGCCGGCGAGCGCACGCCCGAGACCGCCGCGGCCGTGGCGCAGGCGCTCACCACGGCACCGCTGTGGGTCGCCGTGGGCAAGCTCGACGACGGCCGTCCTGGGATCGCCGAGGGGCGCGCCGAGGACGGCTCCCGCTACCTCGAGGTGTACTCGCACCCGCTCGAGGTCGCGGTGATGGGACGCGGCGATCAGGCCGCACCTGTGACGGGTGCCCAGCTGGCCGCGGCGCTCGGCGACGCGGGCCTGGCGGGTGTGCTCGTCGACCCCGCTGGCCCGTGGATCCGCCTGTCGCGCGCCGACCTCGCCCCGCTGTTCGCCACCGCCGCCTGACGCCTCTGTCTGACGCCTCTGTCTGACGCCTCTGTCTGACGCCTCCGCCTGACGCCTCCGCCTGACGCAACGGCGGAGATCGTCAGCGCCACGCCGGGCCGAGGCATCCGTCGCCCGCGTGTCGTGGATGATCTCCGATGTTGCGCACGAGGGGTCTTGACGCGGCATCCGCTTCATTCTATCTTGTTATCAATCCAACGCTTGATAAAGGAGTCGGTTGATGAGCGAACAGGATGCCGCGCTGGACCGGGCGTTCGCCGCGCTGGCCGACCCGATCCGGCGTGCGATCGTCGCCCGGCTCAGTCGCGGGGCGGCGACGCTGGGCGAGCTCGCCGAGCCGTTCGACATCTCGCTGCAGGCGGTGTCGAAGCACATCACCGTGCTCGAAGATGCCGGCCTGGTGTGGCGCACGCGCGAGGCGCAGCGCAAGCCGGTTCATCTCGACGCCGCCGCGCTCGAACGCCTGACCGCCTGGATCGATCGGTACCGGCTCGACGCCGAGCGGGCGTACCGACGGCTCGACGCCGTGCTCGCCGCCGCGGCATCCACTCAGACCCCTCGCAGAAGAAGCACCCGTACGAAGGAGAAGGAATCATGAGCAATCCGCTGATCGTCGAAGCCGTCCCGGGTACGTCGTACGCCGACATGACCCGCGAATTCGACGCGCCCGTCGAGGCGGTGTTCCGCGCCCACGCCGACCCCGAGCTGTTCACGCAGTGGATCGGCCCCGGCGAAGAGCGCACCGAGATCACCCACTGGGATTTCCGCACTGGCGGCGGCTACCGCTTCGTGCAGCGCGACGCCGACGGCGAGTACGGCTTCCGCGGCGTGTTCCACACCGTTCGCGAGAACGAGCTGATCATCCAGACCTTCGAGTATGAGGGCTGGCCCGACGAGGTGAGCGTCGACTGCATCCGCTTCGAGGCGCTGCCCGACGGACGCACGCGGCTCGTCGACCACAGCGTCTTCTCGACGATCGAGGTGCTCGAGAACATGGTGGCGGAGGGCATGGAGCGCGGTATACGCGAAGGCTACGAGAAGCTGGACCGCCTGCTCGAAGGCGGGGCGTGACATGGGCAAGGTCGTCAGCTCGGCCTCGATGTCGCTCGACGGCTTCGTGGCCCACGAGAACAACGACCCGGGTCGCCTCTTCGACTGGTACGAGGTCGGCGACGTCGAGGTCCTCACCGCCAGCGAACCGGCTTCGTTCCACCTGACGCCCGAGAGCGCCGACTACTGGCGGAGCTGGGTGGAGCAGATCGGATGCCTCGTCGTCGGTCGTCTTCTCTTCGACATCACCGACGGGTGGAGCGGCGAGCATCCGCTCGGGGTGCCGTTCGTCGTGCTCACTCATGAGGCGCCGACCGACTGGGCGCACGCGCACACCGGCAATGCCCACTTCGTGACCGAGGGCATCGAGGCCGCCGTGGCTCTCGCGCAGGAGATCGCCGGAGACCGGGCCGTCGCCCTAGCGGCCGGCACCATCGCCGGGCAGGCGCTCGCCGCCGGGCTGGTCGACGAGGTCGCCATCGATCTCGTGCCGGTCGTGCTCGGCACCGGCCACCGCTACTTCGAGGACGTCGAGCCGGCCGCCGTGCGGCTGGCCGACCCGACGACCGTGATCCGGAGCGCCCGCGTGACGCACATGGTCTTCCCGGTCGAGCGGTGACCTTCGCGCTTCGCGATTGAGAGTCCAGGACGCGCCGTCGCCGGGATGACCCGCACGGCGCGTCCTGGACTCTCAACAAGGGGGAGCGAGGGGCGGGGGAGCGAGAGGGCCGGGGAGTGAGGGGGTGCGGGATGTCGCGCCCCGCGCCTAGGGTCGAGGCATGGCGTCGGAGCGCATCACCCTGACCATCCCCGGGCCCGACGGAGACCGCGAGATCGGGCTGTCGAGCCCGAACCGCGTGATCTGGCCCGAGCTCGGGATCACGAAGCACGAGCTGGCCGAGTACCTGCTGGCGGTCGCCGAGCCGTTCCTCGCAGCGAACGGCGACCGGCCCGTCTCGCTCGAGCGGTTCCCCGACGGTGTCGGCGGCGAGAAGTTCTACTCCAAGAACCCGCCGAAGGGGGCGCCGGGGTTCGTCGAGGCCCAGACCGTCACATACAACAGCGGGCGGAGGCATCCGCAGCTCATCCTCACCGAGATCGCGGCAGCCGTATGGGCCGTCCAGATGAACACCATCGTCTTCCACCCGTGGGCGACGCTCACGGCCAACACCGACAACCCGGTCGAGCTGCGCATCGATCTCGATCCTCAGCCGGGAACGGACTTCGCGGATGCCGCAGCCGTCGCACCCGCCCTGCGCGACGTCCTCGGTGAGGCGGGGCTCACGGCGTTCCTCAAGACGAGCGGCAACCGCGGCATCCACGTGTTCTGCCCGATCGAGCCGGAGTGGGAGTTTCTCGACGTGCGACATGCGGTCATCGCCGCCGGACGCGAGCTCGAGCGCCGGATGCCCGACAAGGTGACCATGAACTGGTGGAAGGAAGAGCGTGGCGAGCGCATCTTCATCGACTTCAACCAGGCCAACCGTGACCGCACGATGGCCGGCGCGTACAGTCCGCGCGCGCTGCCCGGTGCGACGGTGTCGACGCCGCTGACGTGGGACGAGCTGGCGGCGGGTGTGGACCCATCGTCGTTCACGGTGCGCACGGTGCCCGAGCGCTTGGCCGAGGTCGGCGATCCCTGGGCCGACCTGCTCGCGAAGCCGGGTCGCATCGACACGCTCCTCGAGTGGTGGCAGCGCGACCTCGACGACGGTCTCGGCGAGCTGCCGTTCCCGCCCGACTTCCCCAAGATGCCGGGCGAGCCGCCGCGCGTGCAGCCGAGCCGCAAAAACGCCGAGAACTGGGACTGAGGCGATACCGCGATGACGCGGCGTCCAGGAATCGCGGACCGACTTATGGCACGGCTGCTGCGCGTGCGCTGGCTGATGCGCGCGCCGATTCCGCTCTACCGCGCGAGCCTGGGGTGGATGTTCGGCAACCGGCTTGTGATGATCGAGCACCGAGGCCGCACGTCGGGCGAGCGCCGCTACGTCGTCGTCGAAGTCATCGGCATGGAGCGCAACGTGGTGCGGGTCGCGAGCGGGTTCGGTCGAACGTCGCAGTGGTACCGCAACCTCGCGGCGAACGGCGTGGCGTACATCAGCGTCGGCCCGTACCGCCGCGTGCGTGCGCAGCCACGGCTGCTCGACGACGCGGCGTCGGCGGCAAGGCTGGCCGAGTACGCCTCAGCACACCCGGAGGCGTGGCGCCACCTGCATTCCGCGATGGAAGAGCTGCAGGGCGGCGAACCGGAGATCCCGGTCGTCGAGTTCGTGCCGCCCGCCGACTCCGGGGTGCTCGAGGGCGAGTGAGGGCGGGGCGGGACGGGGAGCGGGCCGGCGGGTCGTTGAGCGAGGGAGCGGAGCGACCGAGACGAGACGTGCTTCGCGACGAAGGGGCGTTTCGTCTCGCTTCGCTCGCTCAACGACCGGGGGGCGAGGTTGCGTTTCGTCTCGCTTCGCTCGCTCAACGACCCGGGGGCGAGGTTGCGGGTCGTTGAGCGAGGGAGCGGAGCGACCGAGACGAAACGCGGTCCCCTTGCGCGGGGCGTTTCCTCTCGCTTCGCTCGCTCAACCACCCGGGGCCTCAGTCGAGCACGTCGCCCAGGTCGTAGGCAGAGACCGTCTCGAGCTGGTCGTACGTGCACGACGTCGGATCGCGGTCCGGACGCCAGCGCTCGAACTGCACGGTGTGGCGGAACCGCCACCCCTCGAGCTGGTCGTAGCGCACCTCGAGAACGCGCTCGGGGCGCAGCCGCACGAACGACGAGTCGGCGCGGCCGGCCTGGAACCGCGATTTCTCTCCCTCGGCGCGCATCACCTCGCCCGAGGCATCGCGTTCGACGAGCGGGTCGAGCTCGTCGATGAGCTCGAGGCGGCGGGCGTTGCTCCAGGCGGCGACACCGCCGACCGGGTACAGCGTGCCGTCGTCGTTGTAGAGGCCGACCAGCAGCGAGCCGACGCCGGCTCCGGACTTGTGGATGCGGTATCCCATCGCGACGACGTCGGCCGTGCGCGCGTGCTTGATCTTGAACATCGTGCGCTTGTTCGGTGCGTACGGCTGGGCGAGCGGCTTCGCGACCACGCCGTCGAGCCCGGCTCCTTCGAACTCCGACAGCCAGCGCTCGGCAAGGGCGGGGTCGTCGGTCGTGCGGGTCACGTGAACCGGATGGGGCACGCCGCCGAGCAGGTCGACGAGCTCGGCGCGTCGCACCTCGAACGGCTCGGGCTGCAGATCGCGATCGCCGCGGACGAGCAGGTCGAACGCGATGAACATCGCCGGCGTCGTCTCGGCGAGCATGTTCACGCGGGACTCCGCCGGATGGATTCGCTGGCTCAGCGACTCCCAGTCGAGGCGCTGCGCTCCGGGCTCTCCCTTCGGCACGACGATCTCGCCGTCGATGAGGCACGGCTCGGGCAGCAGGCGCGCGAACGCCTCGACGAGTTCGGGGAAGTACCGGGTGAGCGGCTTCGCACCGCGCGACCCGATCTCGACGTTCTCGCCGTCCCACGACACCAGGGCGCGGAATCCGTCCCACTTCGGCTCGAAGCTCAGGCCACCCTCCACCTTGGCGGGATCGGGCACAGCGGGCACGGACTTCGCCAGCATCGGCGCGGGGATGTCGTACGGCATGGACCCATCCTGCCGTGCGCCTCGGACGCGGGACAGGTTCAGGCGGGTGTCGAGCCTTGCAGCGTGCCACTGTCAGGAGACACGCCGTGACGGGCACGCGGGAGGGTCCGGGCACCGGCATGTCACCTGACACTGGCGCGCGCGACGCCCGTCCGAGGCCCCAGCCCCCGGTTCAGGACTCGATCGGATGCTTCGGCCTGGCCCAGCGGGCGGGGAGATCGGGCCCGTCCCAGACCTGGATGACGCCCCACGCCGCGGCCGCGATCGGCACGGCCAGGACGGCGCCGACGATGCCGCCGAGCACGGCGCCGACGGTCAGGGCGACCAGGATCACGAATGCGTGCAGCTTCATCGACCGGCCCATGAGGAACGGCTGCAGGAAGTTGCCCTCGAGCTGGTTGACCAGCACCACCACGCCCACCACGAAGAGCGCGTTCACCCAGCCGTTGGCGACGAGGGCGACGAGGGCGGCGAGGATGCCGGCCACCGTGGCGCCCACGATGGGGATGAACGCGAGCAGGAACACCAGCACGGCGAGCGGGATGGCGAGCGGCACCTGCAGGATGAGCAGACCGATCAGGATGCCGATCGCATCGACCGCCGCCACGGTGGCGGTGCCCCGCACATACGAGCCGAGCACCGTCGTCGTCTTGTCGCCGATGCGGCGCGCCCGCACGTAGTTCTCGCCGCGGAACGGCCGCAGGAGGAACTCCCACATCTGCGGCCCGTCCTTGAGGAAGAAGAACAGGATCGTCACCATGAGCACGAGTCCGGTGACGAAGTTGGCGACGGCTCCGACGCCGGCGAGGGCACCCGAGCCGAACTGCGCGCTCGTCACGAAGTCGGTGAAGGTCGCGACCCACTCATCGACCTGATCGGGCTGGAGGAATTCGAAGGGGAGCGACTGTGCCCACGCGACCAGGTCGTCGAAACCGGCCAGAGCCTGCGCGTACAGCTCGTCCCACTGGTCGCGGACCGCCCACACGATGAGCCAGCCGAGCAGCCCGAGGATGACGACGATCGCCAGCATCGTGATGATGGTCGCGAGCATCGAGGGGACGCCGCGCCGCCGCATCCAATTCATCACCGGGTTGAACGCGCACGCCAGGATCAGGGCGATCACGAGCGGGATCGTCACGAGCGTGAGCGACTGGATCGCGAAGATGATCCCGGCGGCCACCGTGACGACGACGATGATCTGCAGCGCCCGGATCGCGAGCTTGCCGAAGCCGTCGGCCCACAGGCTCCAGGGCGCGCGACTGGCCTTCAGCTCGGCGTCGTGGGACTCCAGGCGCACGGTTCGCGGCTCGCTGCGGAAGAATCCCATGCGCCGAGGGTATGCGCGGTCGCTGTCCTGCCCCGGCACCTTGCCGGGGTTCCCAGGGTTTGCTAGGCGAACGCGCTCATGCCGGTGATGTCGCGCCCGATCAGCAGCGCCTGCACGCTCTCGGTGCCTTCGTAGGTGTGGATCGCCTCGATGTCGGTCATGTGCTGCATGACGCCGTTCTCGAGCAGGATGCCGTTGCCTCCGAGCAGGTCACGGGCCGTTGCGGCGATCCGCCGCGCGGCGCGGGTGTTGTGGTACTTCGCCAGCGACGCCTGCGTCGGCCGCAGACCGCCGGATGCCTCGAGGTCGGCCAGGTGCCGGCAGTAGAGCTGCATCGCGGTGAGCTCCTCGAGCATCTGCGCGAGACGCTCCTGCACCATCTGGAACTTCGCGAGCGGCTTGCCGAACTGCATCCGCTGCTGCGCATACGACAGTGCGGCCTCGTAGCAGGCCGTGGCGTGGCCGAGCGCCGACCAGGCGACGCCGGAGCGGGTCGAGTACAGCACGGTCGAGGCATCCTTGAAGCTCTTCGTGCCTGGCAGGACCGCATCGAGGGCCACGCGCACCCCGTCGAGCGTGATGAGGGCCTGATGGATGCCGCGCAGCGACGCCTTGCCGCCGATCACGGTGCCGGTGTACCCGGCGGCGCTCTGCTCGACGAGGAAGCAGCGGACGGCGCCGTGCTCGGGTGCGTCGGCATCGTCGACACGCGCCCACACGAACGTGATGCCGCCGGAGGCGCCGTTGCCGATCCACTTCTTGGCGCCGTCCAGCACCCACTCGTCGCCGTCGCGGCGTGCGACCGTCTCGAGCGACACCGAGTCCGAGCCGTGGTCGGGCTCGGTGAGCGCGAAGGCCGCGGGCACCTCGCCGCGTGCGACGGGCTTCAGCCACCGCGCCTGCTGCTCCGGGCTGCCGAAGAGCGCCAGCGTCCGCAGCGCCAGGCCGCCTTGGACGGCGATCACCGTGCCGAGCGATCCGTCGCCGCGCGAGACCTCCATGTTGACGAGTCCTGCCGCCAGCGGGGAGAACCGCGTGAGGTCGGGGTGGTCGATGCCGTCGTTGAAGAGGTCGAGCTCGCCCATGCGCATGACGAGGTCGAGGGGGTAGGTCGCGGCATCCCATGCGTCCTGCATCTGCGTGCCCACCTCGTCGACGTACGACTGCGCGCGCTCCCACACGGCGCGGTCATCGGCCGAGATGTCGGCGAACACCTGGTAGTAGTCGGTGCCGAGGCGCCGGGTGACGTCGTAGCCCGCGGCGCTCTGGCCGGGGCGGGGCTGGAACTCGGTCACGGTCGGACTCCTGACGCTGGGACTGAATGTCACCGTCAAGAGTACTCAGTCTCACGCGTTTCGTCTCGGGGTCCAGCCGGAGGGCAGCGGCCCGTCGGCGGCGGCCCGCTCGGCGTCGGCCGTCGCCGACCAGCCCTGAGCAGCATCCTGCCCGTCGAACCCGCCCCGTGCGACGCGGAACCCGACGTCGTCGTGATGCATGCGCGGAGCACCGCCCCGACGGGTCGACGCGCGGACGCTCCAGGCGTCGTCGGCGTAGCCCCCGCCCCGGAACACCCGGTAGGTGTCGTACCGAGCGGGATCGAGCAGGTCCCAGCACCACTCCCACACGTTTCCGAGGGTGTCGAAGAGCCCGTTGAGATTGGGGAGCTTGCCGCCGACGTCCTGCGGGGCCATGACCCCGTCGGCGCTCGTCCAGGCGACGTCGGACAGCGGTCCGTAGTGGGGTCCGGTCGAGCCGGCACGGCACGCGAACTCCCACTCCGCCTCGGTCGGCAGCCGGAAGCCGTCGGCGTCGACATGCCAGGTCACGTCCTCGCCCTCGAAGGAGTACGCCGGATCAAGGCCCTCCCACTCCGACGCGGCGTTGCAGAAGCGGATCGCCCGAAGCCAGCTGACGTCGGTCGTCGGCCGGCGAGGGTGGCGGGATGCCTCCCCGATGATCTCGGCGAGCTGCTCCTCGGTAACGGGGTAGGCGCCGATCTCGAACGGCTCGAGGTCGACCGTGCGCCGCGCCTTGTTCCGGGCGTCGTGCAGGGTGACGGAGCCGCCGGCGATGCGGGCGAGTTCGAGCTCGGTCACCGCGCCGTCGCCTTCCGCATAAGGGGTTCGTCCGCCCGGATGTAGGTCACGGTCCGAGCCTAAGGCGGTCGGTGATGTCGGGGCGCGGGGGTATGGTGGCGGCACGCTCACCCTGACGTGGCGGATGGCGGATGCCTCATGCCCTCGAAGCTCGGCAACATCACGTTCTACGCCGACGACCCGCACGGTCTGGCGCTGTTCTGGTCGGCGGTGTTCGGGTACCCGCCCGTCGAATGGGACGAGCCGCTCAAGAGCGAGCTCCTCGAGGCCGGCCTCACTGAAGCCGACCTCGCGAAGCGCGGCGTCGCCGAAGACCCGGAAGGCGTCGGTCCGCGGCTGTTCTTCCACCACGCCTCCGAGCCGAAGCGCGGCCGCAACCGGCTGCACCTCGACATCAGCGCGACACCCGGCGGTCGCCGTCGCGCGACGAGCTCGAGGCCGAGAAGGACCGCCTCGTCGCACTCGGCGCCGAAGTCGTCCGGCTCGTCGACCAGGAATGGGGGCCGTGGCCCGAGCTCTACTACCAGCTGCGCGATCCCGACGGCAACGAGTTCTGCCTGCAGTAGAGCGCCGGGGCGCGGAACCAGCCGAGCGGATTCTTCAGACCCGAACGCCCTGCCGCGCGATGCGGCGGCGGCGGATCCACTTCTCCACCTCGACGAACAGCGGCACCACCACGGAGAGGCCGATGCAGATCAGCCACTCGTTCCCGCTGAGCGACACCGTGCCGACCAGCCTCTGGAGGAACCCGATCTCCACCGCCGCGACCGTCAGCGCCAGCGGGATGGCGAGCCACTTGATCGCGGCGAGGATCGGCGCCGCGAGGCCCGACTCGGGGTCGCGGCGCATCGCCAGACCGCCCAGGATCGCGCCGAAGGCGGCGACGACGAACGTCATCGTCACGGGCACGTTCGGCTCGGAGGGGCTGGCCTGGTCGGTGAACAGCAGCAGCGGGATCAGCGTCATGAGGAACAGCACCCCGCCGTAGACGAACCAGAGCGTGACGGCCCCGCCGTTGGCGATGGTCTTCTTCGGGTCGCGCGGAGGCTTGAGCATGATGCCGTCGGGCACCGGGTCGAGGAGGATCACGATCACCGGGAAGATCGAGATGAAGAAGTTCAGGAACAGGATCATGATCGGCGTGAGCGGCACGCCGCTGTTGATGTCGAAGACGCTCGCCACCAGGAACAGCAGCACGAGGGAGAACAGCTGCGACATCTGGTAGCGGACGTAGCTGACGATCTTCTCGTAGATCCCGCGGCCGAGCTGCACCGCCGTCACGAGGGTGCCGAAGTTGTCGTCGACCAGGATCATCTTCCCGGCCTGCTTCGTCACTTCGCTGCCCGAGCCCATCGCGACGCCGATGTCGGCCTGCTTGAGCGCGGCGGCGTCGTTGACGGCGTCGCCCGTCATCGCGACGACGGCGCCGTCCTCCTGCATCAGGCGTGCGAGGCGAAGCTTGTCCTCGGGAGTCACGCGTCCGAAGACGTGCAGGTTCGGCAGGGCGGCCTTGAGCTCGTCGTCGCTCATCGCCTGGATCTCGGCGCCGCTCGCGGCACCGGGTCCGAGCCCGAGCTTCGCGCCGATCGCGGCGGCCGTGATGGCGTGGTCGCCCGTGATCATCCGCACCTCGATGCCGGCCTCCAGTGCAACCCGCACCGCTTCCTTCGACGAGGGTCGCAGCGGGTCGATGATGCCGACGAGCCCGACGAAGGTGAGGTCGGTGATCTCGGCCATGGGGTCTGCCGGCACCGGCGACCCGGGCGCGAAGCGACGCACCGCGAAGGCCAGCACGCGCAGCCCTTGCTCGGAGAGCTTGCGGTTCGCGTCCAGCACGGCGTCACGCTGGGCCTCGATCGGCGCGGGACCGTCGGGCGTCATGACGGTCGAGCAGCGGTCGAGCACCACGTCGGGCCCTCCCTTGACGAGCGCGATGAGTCGCGTCGCACCGTCCTGCGGCACCTCGTGGAAGGTCGCCATGAACTTGTAGGCAGAGTCGAACGGCACCTCGGCGGCGCGCGGGTACTGCGCCCGCGTGAGCTCGGCGTCAGCGCCCATCTTGGCGGCGAGCACGACGAGCGCAGCCTCGGTCGGATCGCCGATCACCGCCCCGTCGTCCGAGACCGTGGCGTCGCTGCACAGGGTGAGCCCGAGCGCGAGGTGCGTGAAGTCGGGAACCGGCTGGCCGGCGACCTGACGGATCTCGCCGGACTTCTCATACCCGCTGCCCGCGACGGTGAACCAGTCGCCCGCGAAGTACAGCGACTCCACCGTCATCTCGTTCATCGTGAGCGTGCCGGTCTTGTCGGAGTTGATCGCGCTGGTCGCGCCCAGCGTCTCCACGTCGGTGAGGTTCTTCACGACGGCCTTGTGCTCGGCGAGCTGCCGGGAGCCGTACGACAGCATCGCCTGCACGAACGACGGCATGCCCGTCGGGATCGCCGAGATCGCCATTGAGATGCCGAGCAGGATGACCGAGGCGATCGGCTGGTCGCGCACCAGGCCGAAGATGACGATGACGGCGACGGCGCCCCACGCGATCCACCCCAGCACGCCCGTGAGCGCATCGAGTTCGCGCTGGAGCGGTGACTTCGCCTGCTTGACGCCGGACAGCATCGACGCGATCTGCCCCATCTGCGTCGTCATCCCGGTGTCGGTGATCACGATCGTCGCAGTGCCCCGGGTCACCTGCGTGTTCTGGAACGCCATGTTCGCGCGGTCACCCAGCGTGGTCTCGGGATCGGCGATGGTCGCGGCATCCTTCGCGATCGGAGCGCTCTCGCCGGTGAGGGCCGCCTCCTGGGTCTCGAGGGTCGCCGAACGCAGGATGCGGCCGTCGGCGGGCACGATGTCGCCCGCTTCCAGGGCGACGATGTCGCCCGGCACGATGTCGGTCGCCGCGACCTGAAGGAGGCTCCCGTCGCGGATCACGCGGGCCTGCGGGATCTGCATCTTCGACAGCGCATCGACAGAGGCCTTGGCCTTCATCTCCTGGCTCGCGCCGAGGAACACGTTCAAGACCACGAGCGCGCCGACCACGATGCCGACGCTGACCTGCCCGATGAGGAGGCTGATCACCGCGACGATGACGAGCATGATGTTCATCGGGTCGGCGAGCTGGCCGAGCGACACCTGCCACAGCGAGGGCGCCTTCTCGGCCGCGATCGCGTTGGGCCCGTGCTCGGCGAGTCGCCGTGCGGCCTCGGCCTGGGTGAGACCCCGCTCGCGGTCGGATCCGAGTGCGGCCACCACCGCATCCGGCTCCTGCGTGTACCAGGGTGTCGCTCCGGTGGCGGCGGTCGGCGACGATTCCACGGTGCTCATGGGCAGACCATACCGCCGCTCATCGGGCGCGGCGAGGGTGAAATCCGCGCTGCGAGGGTGATTTCGAAGAGCGGATGCCGCGGCTCAGTCGAGCCGCTCCCGCAGGCGCCGCGCCACCTCGGCGGTGGGCATCGAGCGGGGGAAGACCGCCACGACGACGTCGTCGGCCGCGGCATCCCGAGTCTCATCGTCGGGCTGCACGCCGAAGCGGCGCAGCGCGTCGTCGAGCGCGCGGCGCAGGACCGAGACCGGGACGCGCTTCGGCCCCCGCAGCAGCTGGCGCAGCACGTGGTTGTGGATCGCCGTGACGAGGGCGGCGAACCCGACGGCGTCGATGGGGTCGAGACCGGGCAGCGCGCCGCGCAGGTACTCGTCGAAGAGGCGCTCGTAGCGGAAGACCGTGACGATCTCGCGCTCGCGGAGGGCCGGCACCTGGCGCACCACGGTGTAGCGCCGGCGCGCGAGCTCGGGGTCGGCGGCGAAGTGGGCGTAGACGAGGACGGATGCCTCGCACACCGCCTTCCACGGGTCGGGATGCGAACCCGCCAGGAAGTCGCGCAGGCGCTCGAGCAGCAGCTCGTGATCGGCGAACACGACGTCGTCCTTGCCGCCGAACTGGCGGAAGAAGGTCGAACGCGACACTCCGGCCGCGTGCGCGATCTGCTCGACGGACGTCTGATCGAAGCCCTGCTCGGCGAAGAGCTCGAGGGCCGCGGCGACGACCGCGGCCTGCGGCGCGGCGGACGGGATCGCGGTGGTGTCGGACATCTCGGGGGAGAGCCTAGTGAACGTGGAGGCCCGGTTGCGGCATCCGGTGTCCTTCCCGATCGATCCCACTCGCGCGGCGCCGTTGTCAACCCGCTGTCGCCGAGGCGCTCGGCGGCATTGACTGACCCCATGACCGCGATCTGGAAGCTCGAAGCCGACCTCGTCGAGGGGACGCCGTTCGAGCCGGGCAGCCACCACGACGTGATCGTCGTGGGGGCGGGCGTGACCGGGCTCTCCACCGCCCTCATGCTCGCGCGCGACGGTCATGACGTCGCCGTCCTCGACGCCGGCGAGGTGGCGAACCTGGCGACGGGGTCGAACACGGGCAAGCTCTCGCTGCTGCAGGGCTCGACGCTCTCGACGCTCCGTCGGCACCATCCGGCGCGGCTCGTGCGGGCCTACGCCGACGCGAACCGCGATGGAGTCGAGTGGCTGCTGGGGTTCGCCGACAGCGCGGGCGTGCCGTACTCGCACCGCACGGCCTATTCGTATGCGCAGACGCCGGACGGCGCGGAGTGCGTCGATGCGGAGTGGGATGCCGCGGCCGAGGCCGGGCTGCCGCTGCGCCGCGTCGCCGCCGACGAGCTCGACGGCAGCGTGCCGATGACGGCGGCGGTCGCGCTCGACGACCAGGTCGCCATCGATCCCCAGCGGCTCGCGGTCGCGCTCGCACGCGCGTTCCTCGCGGCGGGCGGGACGCTGCACACCGGAGCGCGGGTCACGCGCGTGCACGTGGTGCCCAAGCCGCGGGTGTGGACGCCCCAGGGCTCCGCGTCGGCAGACCGTGTCGTGCTGGCGACAGCGGCACCGATCACCGATCGAGGGCTGTACTTCGCCAAGGTGCGCGGCCTGCGGTCGTCGTGCGTCGCGTTCACCTTCGACGGGCCGGTGCCCGAGGGGCTGTATCTCTCGGTCGACGGTGCGACGAAGTCCATCCGGTCGATCACGCCCGACGACGGCCCGGCCGATATCGCGCAGCTGATCGTCGGGGGCAACGGGTTCCCGGTCGGACGCGCCGAGTCGCCGCAGGCGGCGATCGACGACCTGGTCCGCTGGACGCGCGCGCACTTCCCCGGCGCGGAGCCCGTCGCGCAGTGGTCGGCACAGGACTACCAGTCGCACGACCTCATGCCGTTCGTCGGCGCCATGCCGCGAAGTCTGGGGCGCATCCGGTTCGCCACCGGCTACGCGAAGTGGGGGCTGTCCAACGGGCCGGCCGCGGCGCTGCGGCTCACGGCCGAGATCGAGCGGGTGCCGTGGCGTGAGCGACCGGAGTGGATGCGGGTCATCGCGACGCGCGTGACCGTGCCCGCCGACCTGGCACGCGGCGGGGTCGAGAACCTCCGGATCGGGTGGGAGGCGGCGAGCGGCTGGGCCGGCGCACAGGCCGTGCCGACACCGGTGCGGCGGCCCGCGGAGGGCGAAGGGGTCGTGGCCAACCGTGGTGGCCACCCCGTCGGGATCTCGACGGTCGACGGCACGACGCGCGCGGTCAGCGCGGTGTGCACGCACCTCGGCGGCGTCCTGTCCTGGAACGACGCCGAGCGGTCGTGGGACTGCCCGCTGCACGCGTCTCGCTTCGCTCCCGACGGCACGCGCATCGAAGGACCGGCCGTGTGCGATCTCGCCCGGCTGCCGCGCGTGCGCGGCGAGGAGCGAGAAGAGCATGACGACGAGGAGCACGCGGCTCCGGTCGGATCCGTGGAGCGGGAGGTGCACTCGAGCCCCATCGCGGCCTCGTCCGCCGGCTGAGGACAACCGTCCGCGCGTCGCTGCGGTCAGGAGCGCCCGGCAGGCGGTAGTAGGCTGGGGCACTGGTCGATATCTCGACGTCGAGACGCTTTTCGCGTCATCCCACCCCCATTCGCCACCTGCGAAGGAATGCACTGTGGATCTGTACGAGTACCAGGCACGTGACCTTTTCGAGAAGTACGAGGTGCCGGTTCTCGCCGGCATCATCGCGGACACGCCGGAGGAGGTGCGGGCCGCAGCCGAGAAGATCGGCGGAGTCGTCGTCGTCAAGGCGCAGGTCAAGACCGGAGGCCGCGGCAAGGCCGGTGGCGTGAAGGTCGCCAAGACCCCCGACGAGGCCTATGAGGCCGCGAAGGCCATTCTCGGCCTCGACATCAAGGGCCACGTCGTCAAGCGCGTCATGGTCGCGCAGGGCGCGCGCATCGACAAGGAGTACTACTTCTCGGTGCTGCTCGACCGCGCGAACCGCTCCTACCTCTCGCTCGCGAGCGTCGAGGGCGGCATGGAGATCGAAGAGCTCGCCGTCGAGCGCCCCGAGGCCCTCGCCCGCGTGAGCGTCGACCCGCTGCAGGGCATCGACAAGCAGAAGGCCGTCGAGATCGCCGAGGCCGCCGGCTTCGCGCCCGAGCTCGTCGACAAGGTGAGCGACGTCTTCGTCAAGCTCTACGCCGTCTACAAGGGCGAGGACGCCACGCTCGTCGAGGTGAACCCGCTCATCCTGTCGGAGGAGGGCGAGGTCATCGCCCTCGACGGCAAGGTCTCGCTCGACGAGAACGCCGACTTCCGCCACGCGGGTCACTCGCTGCTCGAGGACAAGGCCGCGGCCGACCCGCTCGAGGCGAAGGCCAAGGAGAACGACCTCAACTACGTCAAGCTCGACGGTCAGGTGGGCGTGATCGGCAACGGCGCGGGCCTCGTCATGTCGACGCTCGACGTCGTCGCCTACGCCGGTGAGAACCACGGCGGCGTGAAGCCCGCCAACTTCCTCGACATCGGCGGCGGCGCCTCGGCCGAGGTCATGGCCGCAGGCCTCGACGTCATCCTGGGCGACCCGCAGGTCAAGAGCGTCTTCGTCAACGTGTTCGGCGGCATCACGGCGTGCGACGCCGTGGCCAAGGGCATCGTCGGCGCGCTGGCAGAGCTGGGCTCGAGCGCCTCGAAGCCGCTCGTGGTGCGCCTCGACGGCAACAAGGTCGAGGAGGGCCGCGCGATCCTCCGCGACGCGAACCACCCGCTCGTGACCCTGGCCGAGACCATGGACGAGGGCGCCGACAAGGCCGCCGAACTCGCCAACGCCTGAGCCCCGACATCCGGAACTAGGAAAAGAACAGACATGTCGATCTTCCTCAACAAGGACTCCAAGGTCATCGTCCAGGGCATCACCGGCGGCGAGGGCACCAAGCACACCGCGCTCATGCTCAAGGCCGGCACCCAGGTCGTCGGCGGCGTGAACGCCCGCAAGGCCGGTACGACCGTGCTGCACCGTGACGCCGACGGCAACCCCGTCGAGCTCCCCGTCTTCGCCTCCGTCGCCGAGGCCATCGAGAAGACCGGCGCCGACGTGTCGATCGCCTTCGTGCCGCCGGCGTTCACGAAGGACGCCATGGTCGAGGCCATCGACGCCGAGATCCCGCTGCTCGTCGTGATCACCGAGGGCGTGCCCGTCGGCGACACCGCCGAGGCGTGGGCCTACGCGCAGTCGAAGGGGAACACGACCCGCATCATCGGACCGAACTGCCCCGGCATCATCACGCCCGGCGAGTCGCTGGTCGGCATCACGCCCGCCAACATCACCGGCAAGGGCCCGATCGGCCTCGTGTCGAAGTCGGGCACCCTGACCTACCAGATGATGTACGAGCTGCGCGAGATCGGCTTCTCGACGGCCATCGGCATCGGCGGCGACCCGGTCATCGGCACCACGCACATCGACGCGCTCGCCGCGTTCGAGGCCGACCCCGAGACCAAGGCCATCGTGATGATCGGCGAGATCGGCGGGGACGCCGAAGAGCGCGCGGCCGACTTCATCAAGGCCAACGTCACCAAGCCCGTCGTCGGCTACGTCGCCGGCTTCACGGCGCCCGAAGGCAAGACGATGGGCCACGCCGGTGCGATCGTGTCCGGCTCGGCCGGCACCGCACAGGCGAAGAAGGAGGCCCTCGAGGCCGCCGGCGTCAAGGTCGGCAAGACCCCGAGCGAGACCGCCGAGCTCATGCGCGGCATCATCTCCGGTCTGTAGACACGCGTTTTTCGAAGGGGCGGATGCCGCGGCCAGGGCCGCGCGTCCGCCCCTTCGTCGTGCGGGTTAGGGTGAGGGAATGCCGCTGACCGGAGAGTACAAGCCGTCCACATCCGACTGGGCCCGCAAGCAGGCCGAGGCGTACGAGGCCTCGAACGGGCAGAAGGCCAACACCCTGCGCGGTGTGCCGATCATCGTGCTGACGTCAGTCGGCGCCAAGAGCGGCGGACTCCGCAAGACGGCGCTCATGCGCGTCGAGCACGACGGCCGATACCTCGCCGTCGCCTCCAAGGGCGGCCACCCCGAGCCGCCGCAGTGGTACTGGAACATCGTCAAGAACCCGCACGTCGAGCTGCAGGACGGCGCCGTCAAGCGCGACTACCTGGCGCGGGAGCTGTCGGGCGAGGAGCGCACCGAGTGGTGGGCCCGCGCGGTCGAGGTGTGGCCCGACTACGACCAGTACCAGACCAAGACCGACCGCCAGATCGCGATCTTCCTGCTGGAGCCGGTCGAGGCCTGACCCTCCCGGGGTCCGGCGTCGGCGCCGGGGCGCCGGGTCGGCCGGGCGCAGAATCGGAGATCAACGGCGAAACGCCGGGACGAGGCATCCCCGTCCCGGCGTTTCTCGCACGATCTCCGAGTTGCGGCGGTCAGCCGGCGAGGAGCAGCTCCAGCGGGCCGCGGGCGAAGTAGAGCACGAACCCGGCGGCGACGATCCACAGCAGCGGGCTGATCTCCTTCGCCTTGCCCGACAGCGACCGCACGATCACCCACGAGATGAAGCCCGCGCCGATGCCGTTCGCGATCGAGTAGGTGAGCGGCATGACGGTGACCGCGAGGAACACCGGCAGCAGCACCGAGAAGTCCGAGAAGTCGATGAAGCGGATCTGCGCCATCATGAGCGCACCGACGATGACCAGAGCGGATGCCGCGACCTCGGTGGGCACGATCGACACGAGCGGGGTGAAGAACATCGCGACGAGGAACAGCACGCCGGTGACCACGTTCGCAAGACCGGTCCGCGCGCCCTCGCCGATGCCGGCGCCGGACTCGATGAACACGGTGTTCGACGAGGCGGACGCGTAGCCGCCCGCGACGGCGCCGACGCCCTCGACGATCAGCGCCGACTTGATGCGCGGGAAGTCGCCCTTCGCATCGGCGAGGCCCGCCTCCTTCGAGAGGCCGGTCATGGTGCCCATGGCGTCGAAGAAGTTCGTGAAGACGAGCGTGAAGACGAGCATGAGCGCGGCGAGCCAGCCGATGCGCTCGAACGAGCCCAGCGACACCTGGCCGATGAGCGACAGGTCGGGGATGCTGACGAGCGACGCCGGAAGCTCGGGCACCGAGAGCCCCCAGCCGCCCGGGTTGACCTCGTCGCCGGCGAACTTGGGGCCGATGTCCCAGATCGCCTCGACGACCACGGCGAGAACCGTGCCGCTGACGAGGCCGATGAGGATGCCGCCCTTGACCTTGCGCGCGACGAGGATGCCGGTCAGCAGGAGGGTGAACACGAAGATGAGGGCGGGCACGGTTGCGACCGATCCGTCGACGCCCAGGCCGACCGGGGGAGAGGATGCACCGGTCGTCGTGACGAAGCCGGCGTCGACGAAGCCGATGAAGGCGATGAACAGGCCGATGCCGACCGTGATCGCGAGCTTGAGCTGCACGGGCACCGCGTCGAAGATCATGCGGCGCAGGCCGGTCGCCGCGAGCAGCACGATGATGAGGCCGTTGATGACCACGAGGCCCATCGCCTCTGCCCACGTGACCTGACCGACGACGGACACGGCCAGGAACGAGTTGATCCCGAGGCCGGCGGCGAAGGCGAACGGCAGGCGGGTCACGAGGCCGAACAGCACCGTCATGACGCCCGCGGTCAGCGCCGTGACGGCGGCGACCTGCGTGAACCCGAGGGAGTTGCCGTCGACGTCCACGCCGCCCGACAGGATGATCGGGTTCAGGATCACGATGTACGCCATCGTCACGAAGGTCACCACGCCACCGCGGACCTCGGCGCCGACGGTCGAGCCGCGGCGCGTGATCTCGAAGAAGCGGTCCACCCTGCTGCGCGGTTCGGGGGACTCTGCGGTGGTGTCGACGACGGGCGACGGGGCTGTGCTCATGAAAACCTCCGCGCTCAACGTTAGCGCTCACCGACTGGTGGGAACGACCAGGCCGGATGCTGCGACCGGCCGCTCCGCCGTCCGGGACCCGGCCCGGGCGCTGGGTAGGGTCGATGGCGCATGCATCGCCTCACCGTCGCCCTCCTCTCCGCCGTCGACGCCGCCATCGCGGTGGCCGTCGGCATCGCGGCGACCCTCGCCCCGCTGACGCTGCTCTTCGTCTTCACCTTCGGCGCGGGCGCCGACTGGTCGGCGCTCTGGCCGGCGGGGGTCACGGCGTGGCAGTTCGGCAACCTGGTGCCGCTGCTCGTGACGCTCCCGGCGGAGTACGTCGCCGCCACGGGGATCGACCCGGCCGCGGCATCCTTCACTCTCTCCCTCGCTCCGCTCGCGTTCGCCGGGTTCACGATGATCTTCGCGGCGCGCTCGGGTGTGAGGGCGTCGCGTGCGGATGCCTGGGCCACGGGTGTCGTGTCGGGCACGGCGGCGTTCGGCCTGCTGGCGACGATCGCGGGCTTCACGTCGCAGAACCTCGTGGCCGACGCCGAGCTGTGGCAGGCGATCCTGGTGCCGACGCTCGTGTTCGGTCTGCTCTCGCTCGCCGGCGCCGTCGTCACGGAGTGGCGCGAGGCCGGAGCCGGCCCGGTGGCGCAGTTCCGGGATCGCATCGAGGCCGTGCCGCACGGCTGGGGAGAGGTGCCTGCGCTCATCGCCCGCGGGTCGGCGGTCGTCGTCGTCGGCCTGATCGGCCTGGGCGCGGTGGTCACGGCGGTCGCCGTGCTGCTGCGCGGCGGCGAGGTCGTCGCTCTCTTCCAGGCGGGCAACGTGGACGCGCTCGGCGCGGTCGTCGTGACCCTCGCGCAGCTGGCCTACCTGCCGACCCTCGTGATCTGGGGCATGACGTTCGCCGCCGGCCCCGGCTTCGCCGTCGGCGAGGGGACGGCGGTGTCGCCGTCGGGTACGCAGACGGGCGTCGTGCCCGGCATCCCGATCCTCGGCGCCGTTCCCGACTCGACGACGCCCTGGCTGCTGCTGCTCGCCCTCGTGCCCGTCGCGCTCGGCGCCCTCGCGGGATGGATCGCGCGTTCGCGCCTCGTCGCGCCCGGGACGGCGCTCCGCGACGGTGCCGTCGCCGCGGATGCGGCAGCCGATGACGAAGGTCCGGTCGTCTTGACCGGGCTGCTCGCCTCGGCGCCCGTGATCGAGCCCGAGGCCGCGCCGTCTCCCGCGGGGAACGACGATCCGATGACCGCGCGCCTCGCCATCGTCGCGGGCATCGCGGTGGTGTCCGCCGCCGGTGCGGCTCTGCTTGCGGCCATCGCCTCGGGCTCCCTCGGGCCGGGTCGCCTCGCCCACGTCGGCCCCGAGCCGGGCCCCGTCGCCCTCGCGGTCGGGCTCGAAGTGCTCGTCGGGGCGTCGATCCTCCTGCTGTCGCCTCGCGGGCGGTCCCGCGCCGGCGAGTCCCGGTGGACGGTCGTGGAGCCGGAGACGCCCGTCGATCCTCCCGAGACGGATCGGGATGCCTCGCCCGCCCCTCTCGCGGACGAGCAGTCGACCCTCGACCTGGGCCCCCGACGGCCCGGCGCGAGCGCGCCGGTAGACTAGCCGGGTGCTCACGGTCGCGGTCCTCATCTCGGGCACAGGGTCGAATCTGCGCGCTCTGCTCGATGCGGCCGCCGACCCCGATTACCGCGCCGAGGTCGTCGTCGTCGGCGCCGACCGCGAGGCCGACGGCTTCGCCCACGCCGAGGAGTACGGCATCCCCTCGTTCATGGTGCCGTGGGCGCAGTTCGCGTCCCGTGAGGAGTGGGGCGCCGAGCTCAGCGCGCAGCTCGCCGTGTGGCGACCCGACCTCGTCGTGCTGAGCGGTCTCATGCGGCTTCTGCCGGCGTCCCTCGTCGACGAATGGTCGCCCCGCATCATCAACACCCATCCGGCCTACCTGCCCGAGTTCCCCGGCGCCCACGGCGTGCGCGACGCGCTCGCGGCCGGTGTGCGGCAGTCCGGCGCCAGCGTCATCATCGTCGACAACGGGGTCGACTCAGGCCCGATCCTCGCCCAGGAGCGCGTGCCCGTGCTCCCCGGCGACGACCAGCACACCCTTCACGACCGCATCAAGCCCGTCGAACGCCGGCTGCTGATCGACGTCGTCCGGCGCATCGCGTCCGGCGAGCTGGATCTGCAGGCCGCCTCGGCGAGCGCGGTCGCCCCGTCGACGGTCGCCGAGGGCGACGTGTCGGCATCGCCCGCTTCCTGACCCCATCGACGAGGAGATCCTCCATGGCCGGCCCGAGCCACGACCCCGCCCTGTACCGCCACCGCGACGCGGTCCCGATCCGCCGCGCCCTCGTGTCGGTGAGCGACAAGACCGGCCTCCTCACGCTGGCGGAGGCCCTCGCCGCCGCCGGCGTCGAGATCGTCTCGACCGGGTCGACCGCTGCGACGATCCGCGAGGCCGGGCACGACGTGACGGATGTCGCCGCCGTGACCGGATTCCCGGAGTCGCTCGGCGGGCGCGTGAAGACCCTCCACCCCGGCGTGCACGCCGGTCTGCTCGCCGACCTGCGCCTCGACGACCACGAGCAGCAGCTGGACGAGCTGGGCATCCAGCCGTTCGAGCTCGTCGTCGTCAACCTCTACCCGTTCGTCGAGACCGTGCGCTCCGGCGCCGAGGGTGACGACGTCGTGGAGCAGATCGACATCGGCGGGCCCGCGATGGTGCGTGCGTCGGCGAAGAACTTCGCCAACGTCGCGATCGTCGTCTCGCCCGAGTCGTATCCGGCGATCATCGAGGCGGTCGGCAGCGGCGGGACCACCCTCAAGCAGCGTCGCGAGCTCGCCGCGCGGGCCTTCGCCCACACGTGCGAGTACGACCGGGCCGTGGCGACCTGGTTCGCCGAGCAGACGCTCCGCGAGCCCGACCTGCCGCAGCACCTCACCATCAAGGCCGAGCGTCTCGCCACGCTGCGCTACGGCGAGAACGCGCACCAGCGCGCCGCCATCTACACGAGCGTCGGCGGCCACGGCATCGCCCAGGCGACGCAGCTGCAGGGCAAGGAGATGTCGTACAACAACTACGTCGACGCCGACGCCGCCCTGCGCGCCGCCTTCGACATGGTCAAGCCCGCGGTCGCCATCATCAAGCACGCCAATCCCTGCGGCATCGCGGTCGCGGCCCCCAACGCCCTCGACCCCATCGCGAGCGCCCACCTGCGTGCGCACGAGTGCGACCCGGTGTCGGCCTACGGCGGGGTGATCGCAGCCAACGGCACCGTCACACTCAAGATGGCCGAGAACCTCAAGGACATCTTCACCGAGGTCATCGTCGCCCCCTCGTTCGAGCCGGCGGCCCTCGAGGTGTTCAAGGCGAAGAAGAACCTCCGCCTGCTGCAGCTCCCCGACGACTGGCAGCAGGAGCGCATGGACGTGCGCCTCGTCTCGGGCGGGCTCCTCCTGCAGGACGCCGACCGGTTCCCGTCCGACATCGAGTCGGTCGCCACGGACTGGGAGCTCGTCTCGGGCGAGCGCCCCGCGGCCGAGGAGATGGAGAACATGATCTTCGCGTGGAAGGCCTGCCGGGCCGTGAAGTCCAACGCGATCGTGCTGGCCAAGGCGTCGGCGACCGTCGGCATCGGCATGGGCCAGGTCAACCGGGTGGACTCGTGCCGGCTCGCGGTCGAGCGAGCCGGAGACCGCGCAGCGGGGTCGGTCGCGGCATCCGACGCCTTCTTCCCGTTCGCCGACGGGCCTCAGGTGCTCCTCGACGCCGGCGTCGCGGCGATCGTGCAGCCCGGCGGATCCGTGCGCGACGAAGAGGTCATCGAGGCCGCGCGCGCCGCGAACGTGACGATGTTCTTCACCGGCGAGCGCCACTTCTTCCACTGACCCGCCCGGGCCCCTCCCCCTGGTCGTCCCCGTTTTTCGCGAGACTTCATCGGTGCACCGAGACTGCGGCTGGTGTCCGCGGTCTCGGTGCACCGGTGCCTTCTCGCGGGTGGGGACACAGGGCCGCCGATCACGCTACCCCGCGGGAGATCGTCGTGTCCGATTTCCGCTAGAGGATGTCGGCGGGGCATGTCAGGCTGAGGACATGAGCAGCCCGGCCATGACCTTCGACGAGCGGTACCGCGCAATCGACTCGCGCGACACCCGCTTCGACGGGCAGTTCGTCACGGCCGTCCGCTCGACCGGCATCTACTGCCGCCCGAGCTGCCCCGCGCGCACACCCAAGCCGTCGAATGTGACGTTCTACCCGACCAGCGCCGCGGCGCACGAGGCCGGCTTCCGCGCCTGCAAGCGCTGCCTACCCGAAGCCGCCCCGGGGTCGCCCCAGTGGAACCTCCGGGGCGACACCGCCGGGAGGGCCATGCGCCTCATTGCCGACGGCGTCGTCGAGCGCGAGGGCGTGCCGGGCCTCGCGCGGCGCCTGGGCTACTCGCCCCGCCACCTCACGCGGCTGCTGACGACCGAGCTCGGGGCCGGTCCACTCGCGCTCAGCCGGGCCCACCGTGCGCAGACCGCCCGCATGCTGCTGGTCGGCACCGATCTGGCCGCCGCCGACGTCGCGTTCTCATCCGGCTTCGCCAGCGTCCGCCAGTTCAACGACACCGTGCGCGAGGTGTTCGGCATGTCGCCGCTCGAGCTTCGCGCCCGTCGCCGCCTCGTGCCCGGAACCCGCGCCGTCGTACCCGCACCCGGCGCGATCGACCTCGTGCTGCCGCACCGCGGCCCGCTCGACGCCGATGGTCTCTTCGCGTGGATGGCGGCCCGTGCCGTCGACGAAGCCGAGCGCGCGACGCCGTCGTCCTTCGCCCGTACGCTCCGGCTGGCCGGTGGGCCGGCGTGGTTCGAGCTGCGGCTGGACGACGCCGGGCGCATGCGCCTGCGCGCGCGGCTCACCCACCTCGGCGACCTGTCGACCCTCGTGACCCGCGCCCGGCGCCTGTTCGACCTCGACGCCGACCCGATCGCCGTCGACGAGGCGCTCGCGCAGCATTCCGCTCTCGCTCCGCTGGTCGCGGGGCTCCCGGGCATCCGCGTGCCGGGCGCCGCCGATCCGCACGAGATGCTGATCCGCGCGATGGTGGGGCAGCAGATCACGGTCGTTGCGGCCCGTACCGCGCTGTCGGCGCTGACCGTCGCTCTCGGCGAATCGGTCGACGGCTTCGACGGCGCCACGCGCCTGTTCCCGTCGATGGCCGCCATCGCCGAGCACGGCGCCGACGTCCTGCGCGGGCCGGCCGCCCGCATCCGGTCCATCGTCGGTGCTGCGGCCGCCCTCGCCGACGGCACCCTGCCGCTGACGACAGGCGACGACGGCGCCGACCAGCGCGCCGCGCTCCTGGCGATGCCCGGCATCGGCCCGTGGACGGCCGACTACGTGCGCATGCGCGTACTCGGCGATCCCGACGTCTTCCTCCCCGGCGACGTCGCGGTGCGCTCCGGCGCCGTCGCCGCCGGTCTCCCATCCGAGCCGAAGCCCCTCACCGAGTGGGCGGCGCGCACCGCGCCGTGGCGAAGCTACCTCACCGCGCACCTGTGGCGCGCCGTCCCGCCGAGGCCCCCGCGCGTGCGCCGGGGCGCGGCATCCGATCTCCAGAAAGAGGCGAGCACATGAGCGTCGCGACCATCCAGACCGTCGACACCCCCGACGGAGCCTTCACGATCCTCACCGACGACGCGCAGCGCGTGCTGGCATCCGGGTGGACCGCCGATGCCGACCGCATCCTCGGCAGGCTGCGGGGGAACGATCGGCCGGCTATGGTGCGAGAGGGCGTGACGGATGCCGCGACCGCCGTCGCGGCGTACTACGACGGAGATCTCGCGGCCATCGACGACGTCGCCGTCGCGCAGCGCGGCACGGCCATGCAGCTCGCCGGCTGGGATGCGCTGCGCCGCGTCGAGCCCGGGCGACCGCTGACGTACTCGGAGTTCGCTGCCGTCCTCGGCTCGCCGAGCGCCGTCCGGGCGGCGGCATCGATCTGCGCACGCAACGCTCCCGCGCTCTTCGTTCCGTGCCATCGCGTGCTGCGCACGGGCGGTGCGCTCGGCGGATTCGCGTGGGGCCTCGAGGTGAAGCAGCGTCTGCTCGACCGCGAGGCGGGGGTTCCCGCGCTCATCGCCTGACGCGACCGCCTCGCCACCGCCCGCGCAGGCGGAAAGCGGTTGTTGCGTTCAGCGAACTCCCAGGTATAGGCTGGAGGGCTGTCGCGCTCAACAGGGTGCGGCAGTCCACTTCCGCTCTCACCAAGGAGGATGCCATGTATCAGGCCGCCATCGCCGCGAAGTCCGTCTTCGTCCTCCGCATTGCCGGGCCGAAGCGCCTCCGCGTCCAGGGGTAGACAGCTCCCTCGCGCATTCCGGCGATTTCGCCGGCTTCGGCATACCGCCGTCCTCCGGAGCGTTCCCTTGATCGGGGCTCCGTCGCGCCTCGCGCATCCTCCGACCCGACGCCGGGTCATCCGCACCACCCTCCCACAAGGATCATGACCACCACCGCCCTCCCCGACGGCACGACGCCGTCGCCACGGTCCGAACAGTCCACCATCCAGGCTCTTTCGCGGCTGCTCCCGTTCGCCAAGCCCGTCCTCCCGCGCCTCGTGATGGGCGCCGCCAGTGCGCTCGCGGCGAGCCTGCTCGCACTCTCGATCCCGCTCATCCTCGAGGTGATCGTCGCCGGACCCATCGCCTCGGGTGACATGACCCAGATCATCTGGGGATCGGCCCTCATCCTGGTCCTCGGCCTCGCCGAGGCCGCCATGGTGTGGCTGCGTCGCTGGTTCGTGCTCGGACCGGCCACCAAGGTCGAGTACGAGCTCCGCCACTCGTTCTACTCGCGCCTGCAGCGTCTGCCCGTCTCGTTCCACGACAAGTGGCAGTCCGGGCAGCTGCTCAGCCGCATGATGCAGGACATCAGCATGCTGCGCCGCTGGATGGCGTTCGGCATCGTGCTGCTGGTCGTCAACGCCCTCACGATCCTGGTCGGCTCGCTGCTGATCTTCCGCTGGCACTGGCTGCTGGGAACGATCTTCCTCGTCACGAGCGCACCGCTCTGGTACGCCGGCTACCGGTTCGAGAAGACCTACGGCTCGCTCGCGCGCCAGAGTCAGGACCAGGCCGGCGACCTCGCGACCTCGGTCGAGGAGAGCGTGCACGGCATCCGCGTGCTCAAGGCCTTCGGCCGCGGCAAGCACGCGTTGCAGAAGTTCACCCGCCAGGCCGAGACGCTGCGCGAGACCGAGCTGAGCAAGGCGCGCGCGATCGGCTGGATCTGGTTCTGGCTCGTCCTGCTGCCCGACATCGCCTTCGCGCTGTGCCTGGGCGCAGGCGTGTACCTCACCGCGGTCGGCCAGCTCCAGGCGGCCGAGCTCATCGCGTTCTTCGCGATGGCGACGGTGCTGCGGTGGCCGATGGAGTCGATCGGATTCCTGTTCTCGTTCACGCTCGACGCGCGGACGGCGACCGACCGCATCTTCGAGGTGTTCGACGAGGAGAACTCGATCGTCGATCCCGAGGCGCCGAGCACCATCGCCCGCCCGCGCGGCGAGCTCGCGTTCGAGGGCGTGCACTTCCGCTACCAGGACGCCGCCGCACGCGAGCGCGATCTGCTCGACGGCATCGACCTCGTCCTGCGCCCGGGCGAGACCATGGCGCTCGTCGGCCTCACCGGCTCGGGCAAGACGACGCTCACCACGCTGCCCGCGCGCCTCTACGACGTCACCCAGGGCCGCGTCACGCTCGACGGCGTCGACGTGCGCGACCTGACGCTCAGCGAGCTGCGCCGGCACGTCGGCATGGCCTTCGAGGACGCCACGCTCTTCTCGCAGTCGGTGCGTGACAACGTGCTGCTCGGCCGCGAAGACCTCGTGCCCGGAAGCCCCGAGGCCGAGGCCGTCGTGCGCGAGGCGCTGCAGGTCGCCCAGGCCGGCTTCGTCGACGACCTGCCGGACGGGGTCGACACGGTCATCGGCGAGGAGGGCCTGTCGCTCTCCGGCGGTCAGCGCCAGCGCCTGGCACTCGCACGTGCGGTCGCGGCACGCCCTGCCGTGCTCGTGCTCGACGACCCGCTGTCGGCGCTCGACGTCGACACCGAGGCTCTCGTCGAGGACGCGCTCCGTGAAGTGCTGCACGCGACGACCGCGCTCGTGGTCGCCCACCGCCCGTCCACCGTCATGCTGGCCGACCGCGTCGCCCTGCTCGAAGCGGGGCGCGTCACAGCGGTCGGCACGCACTCCGAGCTGCTGCGCGAGAGCGAGCACTACCGACATGTGATCTCGAGCCTCGAGGTCGAGGAAGCCCGTCTGCGGGAGAGGGAGGTGAACCTGTGAGCACCACGACCGTCACCGGAACCAGCGGCGAAGACCGCTCCGACTACACCAAGGTCGAGAGCAAGGCGATCCGCAAGCGTTCGCTGCGCCTGCTCGGCTCGCTCGTCACGCCCGTGCGGCGCGATCTGTGGCTCGCCGGGATCGTGCTCGTCGTGTCGACGATCTTCCGGGTCGCGGGTCCCGCCCTCATCGCCTATGGCATCAACCAGGCGCTGCCCACGGCGGTCGACCAGATGGACTGGCTGCCGACGATCGGCGTCGTCGTGGTGTACCTCGTCACGGGCATGGCCGGCGCGGCGCTCATCGGCTGGTACGTCGTCGTGGCCGCCCGGCTCACGCAGGCGATCATGCTCGACCTGCGCAAGCGCATCTTCCTGCACACGCAGCGGCTCAGCCTCGAGTTCCACGAGTCGTACACCTCCGGCCGCATCATCTCGCGCCAGACGAGTGATCTCGACTCGATTCGCGAGCTGCTCGACGGCGGCCTCAACGAGCTCGTCTCGGGCATCCTCTACGGCGGGTTCACGCTGGTCGCGCTGCTGCTCGTGGACTGGCAGTCGGGCGTCATCCTCGCGGTGATGGGCATCCCGCTGTTCCTCCTCATGCGCTGGTTCTACACGCGTTCGCAGGTCGTCTACCGGGAGTCTCGCGTCGTCAGCGCGAAGGTCATCGTCAAGTTCGTCGAGACGATGACGGGCATCCGCGCCGTGAAGGCATTCCGCAAGGAGACCCGCAACGACGAGGAGTTCGGCCAGCAGGCGAGCGACTACCGCGACGTGAACATGCGGACGATCCGCTTGTTCGGCACGTTCGAGCCCGGCCTCATGGCCGTCGCCTCGGTCACCCTGGCGTTCGTCCTGCTGTGGGGCGCATTCCGCGTCGTGGACGGCACGCTCCTGCTCGGAACGCTGCTGGCCGCGGTGGTCTACGTCCGCAACTTCTTCTCGCCGCTGCAGGAGGTCGCGTTCTTCCTGAACTCGTACCAGTCCGCGACGGCCGCGCTCGAGAAGGTCTCGGGCGTGCTCGAGGAGCAGCCCACGGTGCCCGACCCGGCCGAGCCGGTCGACCTGTGGAGTGCGCGCGGTCACGTGCGGTTCGACGACGTCCTGTTCGGATACTCGAACGACCGCGTGATCCTGCCGGACTTCTCGCTCGACATCCCGGCAGGTCAGACGATCGCCCTCGTGGGAACGACCGGTGCCGGCAAGTCGACGCTCGCCAAGCTCGTGTCACGGTTCTACGACCCGACGCGCGGCGCGGTGACCCTCGACGGGGTCGACCTGCGCTCGCTGCACCCGAAGGACCTCCGGCGCGCGATCGTCATGGTCACGCAGGAGGCCTACCTGTTCAGCGGCACGGTCGCCGACAACATCGCGCTCGGCAAGCCCGATGCGACGCTCGACGAGATCCAGGCCGCGGCACGCGCGGTCGGAGCCGACGAGTTCATCCAGGCGCTGCCCGACGGCTACGACACCGACGTGAACAAGCGCGGCGGCCGTGTCTCGGCGGGCCAGCGTCAGCTGATCTCGTTCGCGCGGGCGTTCCTCGCCGACCCGGCGGTGCTCATCCTCGACGAGGCGACCGCATCGCTCGACATCCCGAGCGAGCGCCAGATCCAGGACGCACTTCAGACGCTGCTGGCCGACCGCACGGCGATCATCATCGCCCACCGCCTGTCGACCGTCGCGATCGCCGATCGCGTCCTCGTCATGGAGCACGGCCGCATCATCGAGGACGACTCGCCCGAGGCGCTCATCGGCGGCGACGGTCGCTTCGCCAAGCTGCACGCGGCCTGGCGCGAGTCTCTGGTCTGACGACGGTTCCGGATGCCTCGGCCCCGCCTCGCGCGGCGGCCGGGGCATCCGCCGTCTCAGCTGCCGGCGGCCGACACGAAGGAAGCGAGCGGATGCTGCGGCTCGAGCTGCGCGAGCGCGAGCGCTCCGTCGATGCCCTGACCGCGCGGCTCGACGAATCGCGCGCCGGGCACGGCCGAGCGCAGGCTCGCCTCGAACTCCGCGCGCAGCAGGCGTGATCCGAACACGCCGCCGATCGTGCAGACCGCCGGCTCGTCGGTGTCGCCGACGCGGCGAAGCGCCGTCGAGACGCTCAGCGCGAGCTCATCGCCGGCGCGCACGAGGATGGTGCGCGACACCGCGTCGCCCTCTTCGGCCAGGCGCGCCGCCGCTTCCGCGAAGGATGCGACGACGCTGACCCGCTCGGCCGAGGACTGGAGGTCGATGTACGCCTCCGACAGCTCGGGCCACCGCGCCGCGGCGAGGTCCTGCAGCGCGGTGCCGGGGCCACGGCCGTCGTACGCGCGCATGACCGCCTCCAGGGCTTCGCGGCCGATCCAGTAACCGCTGCCGGCGTCGCCCATCACGTTGCCCCAGCCGTCGACGCGGGCGACGCTCTCTGGCCCGACGGCCAGCGTGACGACTCCGGTGCCGGCGGCCACGACCGCGCCGCGCGCCGGACCCATCGCCCCCAGGTACGACGTCGTCGAGTCGTGGGCGAGCACCACCCGGTCGATGCCGGCGTCGCGGACGAACGGAAGCAGGGCCGAGGCATCCGCTTCCCTCGAGGTGAGTCCTGAGACGCCGGCGGCGGCGATGACTCCCTGGCCGGGCTGCCACTGCGCCAGGGCGTGACGGACGGCGGCGGCGAGCTGGGGGAGCAGCGCCTCGTGCGTGCGGATGCCGGGCAGCACCGCGTCCTCGGTTATCGAAGGGGAGCGGAGCCGGAGCTTGATCCCGGTCTGCCCGGCGTCGATGGCCAGGATGCTCCGCGCGGTCACGGCACCCCTCTCGTCTCGCGATCCTGCCTCACCCTAGCGGCACCCTGACGGCGCCAAGACGGGCCGGAGCAGAGGGCGACGGAGCCTCGATGGGGGAGGGGTATTCGAGGCCCCGCCGCCGGTCTCGGGAGCCCGGGCGGGCTGTGTCGCTGCTGCTGTGTTCGGGTAGGAGCGCGAGGTCGTCAGAGACGGATCTCTGCGATGACTTCACCGTACTCGGTCTCGCCGACGGGTGTGAAGCCCACACGCTGGAAGAATGCTTCGGGTCCGCCTTCGCCGGCCTCGTAGATCACGTTGACGCGGTCGAGGCCCCGATTGCGCGCCTCTTCGAGGAGCTGCTCGACGGCGAATCGACCGACACCTCGGCCCTGATCGTCGGCATCGACGTTGATGCGCCACAGCACGGAGTGGAAGTGGTCGACGGGCGCCTCGGGGTCGAAGTTGGCGCTGACGAAGGCGACGACCTCGTCGCCGTCCAGCACGACGCGCTGCCAGGTGGTCTGGGGATTCATGACCGTGGCGGCGATGCCGTAGCTGACCGGTGCGAGGAACTGCTCCTGACCCGGCTTGAGCGACAGATTGTTGACCGCCACGATCGTGGAGGCGGAGAGTTCGACGAGTCGCAGATCAGCCATACGCACAGGCTAGCCCGGATGAGCGCGCCCGGCACCGCCCGATGATCTTGTTCACATGCGGTTTACACGGCGAGATATCTCGATGTCAAGATACTTTCGCCCTTGCGATAAGCTGGAATCACCACTGAACGGAGACGAACCCGGTGACCGACTCGACCATCATCTACACCTACACCGACGAGGCTCCGGCGCTTGCCACAGCATCGTTCCTGCCGATTGTGAAGGCCGTCACCAGCCAGGCGGGGGTGGATGTCGAGATCCGTGACATCTCGCTCGCGGGTCGCGTGCTCGCCGCATTCCCGCAGAAGCTCACGACCGAGCAGCAGGTGGGTGACGCCCTCGCCGAACTCGGCGGGCTGGCCACGCTTCCCGAGGCGAACATCATCAAGCTGCCGAACATCTCGGCGTCGATCCCGCAGCTGAAGGCTGCCATCGCCGAGCTGCAGGCGGCCGGATACGACATCCCCGACTATCCCGACGAGCCCGAGTCCGTCGAAGACAAGGACGTCCGCGCGCGCTACGACCGCATCAAGGGCTCCGCCGTCAATCCGGTGCTCCGCGAGGGCAACAGCGACCGCCGCGCACCGCTGTCGGTGAAGAACTACGCGCGCAAGCACCCGCACCGCAACAAGGCGTTCGCCGAGGGCTCCAAGACGCGGGTCGCGACCCTCGGACACGACGACTTCAAGTCGAACGAGAAGACGACGGTGATCCCCGCCGACGACGTACTCACGATCCAGCACGTCACTGCGGACGGCACCACGACCGAGCTGAGGAGCGGCATCAAGGTGCTGCCGGGCGAGATCGTCGACGCGACCTTCCTGTCGGCCGCCGCACTCGACGCCTTCCTCGCCGACACGCTCGCCGAGGCGAAGGCCGACGACGTGCTCTACTCCGTGCACCTCAAGGCCACGATGATGAAGGTCAGCGACCCGATCATCTTCGGCCACGTCGTGAAGGCGTTCTTCGCCGACGTGTTCGCCACGTACGGCGACAAGATCGCCGAGGCGGGTCTGACCGCGAACGACGGCCTCGGCGCGATCCTCGCGGGTCTGCCATCGGTCGAGGGCGGCGACGAGATCGTGGCAGCGATCACGGCCGGACTCGAGCGCGGCCCGCGTCTGTCGTACGTCAACTCCGACAAGGGCATCACGAACCTCCACGTGCCGTCCGACGTCATCGTCGACGCGTCGATGCCGGCGCTCATCCGCAACGGCGGCAAGCTGTGGGGCGTCGACGGCGGCGAGGACGACACGCTCGCGGTGATCCCCGACTCGTCGTACGCGAGCGTCTACCAGACCGTGATCGACGACGTCATCGCCCACGGCCCGCTCGACCCCGCCACGATCGGCACGGTCCCCAACGTCGGGCTCATGGCCCAGGCGGCCGAGGAGTACGGCAGCCACGACAAGACCTTCGAGATCGCGGCGCCCGGCGTCGTACAGGTGCTCAACGGCGCCGGCGACGTGCTGCTCGAGCACGACGTGCAGGCGGGCGACATCTGGCGCGCCACGCAGACGAAGGACATCGCGGTGCGCGACTGGGTCAAGCTCGCGGTCAGCCGCGCTCGCGCGACCGGCTCGCCGGCCGTGTTCTGGCTCGACGCCGCCCGCTCGCACGACTCGGCGCTCATCGGCAAGGTCAACGAGTACCTCGCCGACCACGACACCGACGGCCTCACGATCGAGATCCTCGCGCCCGCCGAGGCGACGCAGTACTCGCTCGACCGGCTGCGTCGCGGCGAAGACACCATTTCGGTCACGGGCAACGTGCTGCGCGACTACCTCACCGATCTCTTCCCGATCCTCGAGGTGGGCACGAGCGCCAAGATGCTCTCGATCGTGCCGCTCCTCGCGGGCGGCGGTCTGTTCGAAACCGGAGCCGGCGGCTCGGCGCCGAAGCACGTCCAGCAGCTGCTGCAGGAGAACTACCTCCGGTGGGACTCGCTGGGCGAGTTCTTCGCCCTCGCGGCGTCGCTCGAGCACCTGGCCACCACGACGGGCAACGTCCGCGCGCAGGTGCTCGCCGACACGCTCGACGCCGCCACCGGCACGTTCCTCGAGAACGACAAGTCGCCCGGTCGCGCGCTGGGCACGATCGACAACCGCGGCAGCCACTTCTACCTGGCGCTCTACTGGGCCCAGGAGCTGGCGTCGCAGCAGGCCGACCCCGCGCTGTCCACCGCGTTCACGCCGATCGCCGAGACGCTCGCCGCCCGCGAAGACGAGATCGTGGCCGAGCTGATCGCCGTGCAGGGCTCGCCGGCCGACATCGGCGGCTACTACCGCCCCGACACCGCGCTGGTCGAGGCGGTCATGCGCCCCTCGAAGACCTTCAACGGGATCATCGACTCGCTCGGCTGACCTGACGAAGAGAAGAGCGGATGCCTCGGCCGAGGCATCCGCTCTTCTCATTCACCCGCGAAGCGGGCAGGGCGTCAGGCGTAGACGTTGACCTCGGTGCCGGTGGGCGCCCAGTCGTAGACGAACTTGGCGACGTCGATCGGCATGTTCACGCAGCCGTGGCTCATCCGGTTGCCGAAGTTGTTGTGCCAGTAGGTGCCGTGGAAGCCCTGGTCACCGTTGAAGTAGGTCACCCAGGGGACGTTCTCCGTGCAGTAGCTGTTCTGGGCCTCGGGGTTGTAGCAGAGCTCGCCCATGTCCTGCATGCTCACGTGCGCGAAGATGCGGAACGAGCCGGTCTGCGTCGGCGTGCCCGGGAGGCCCGACGAGATCGCGTAGGAGGCGATCACCTGGTCGTTCTCGAAGAGATAGGTCGTCTGGGCGCTCAGGTCGACCTCGATGCGGCGCTCGAGCGCCGTCGTGGCGAACTCGGTCTCGGTGACCGGCAGCTCGTACTTCGCGTTGCCGGCGGCGAGCTGCGCGGCGTACTCGTCGGCGATGCCGACGGTGTCGCCGAGCTCGCGGCCCGGCACGCCGACGGCCAGTTCGGTGAGCACCCCGCCGCCCGAGTCGGTGATGACCTTGGCGTTGACGACGTCGCGGTTGACGGCGGCCGGAAGGGTGGCGACGACCTCCTCGATCGCGGCGGAGTCGACCGAGATGTCGAACGTTCCGCGCTCCCCGGGTGTGACGGTGAGCCACGACGCGGCCACCTCGCGTGCCACGGGAACGGTCCGCTCGCTGCCGACGTAGAAGCCGGCAGTCGTGAGGATGCCGTTGAGGCGATCGGCCGTGGCGTCGGCGACGTAGGTGGGCGTGGAGGCCTGAACGGGAGCCGAGACGGCGTCGAACTCGACGCGGGTCTCGCCCGCCTTGAAGGCGTCCTGCAGCGTCGCGCGCAGGGCGTCGACGTCGATGCCGGTCCCCGGCTCGGCGGGCGTCGTCACGTAGGAGACCGACGTCGCGTCGAAGGCCAGTGTGGCGTCGACCGGGTCGGAGTAGAGTTCCGGCGCGGCTGCCCGGAGCACGGAGCTCGCGGTCTCGTGGTCGATGCGCACCGGTGCGTCGACGGATGCCGGGAACCACGCCGTGACGTTCCACAGCGGGTTGGCGGCGAAGGCGTCGGCGACCAGGCCGCTCGCGTCGACCGATGCGCCGAGGTCGGCGCCGGTCACTTCGGCGTCGCCTCCCTCGCCGGTGAGGACGATGGTCGTGTCGGCGAGGCGCTGGTTCACGGCGTCGGTGGCGGCTGCGGTCGGCAGGAGCCCGACCGGCACGCCGGCGATCGATGTGCCGGGCGCGATGAGGGTGACCGAGGCGACGGCGAGTGCGATGACCGCGACTCCGGCGGCCAGGCCGATCCACAGCGCCTTGCGGCTCTTCTTGGGCGCGGGCTCGTTCGGTGCCCACGCGTACACCGGGGAGTCGGGACCGCCGCCGACGGGGGCGTCTGCGTCGATCGCGTCGTCGTCGGCAGGCGTGACGGGGGAGACGACCTCGGTGGGGGCGTCGGGCGCCGGCACAACCTCGGTGGTGTCGACGGCATCGAGGACCCTGGTCGCGTCGTCGGCCGGCTCGGTCGTGACGGGCTCGGTCTCGGTCTCGGTCTCGGTCTCGTCGACGGGATCCGCGTCGGCCTCGACCTCGGCCGCGGCCTCGTCGGCCTCGGCGTCGTCGACTTCAGCGTCTGCCTCGTCGACCTCGGCGTCGTCGACTTCAGCGTCTGCCTCGTCGAGGTCAGCGGAGTCACCGAGCTCTGCCTCGTCGACGTCAGCAGAATCAACGAGTTCTGCCTCGTCGACGTCAGCCGAGTCATCGAGTTCGGTCTCGTCGACGTCCGCAGAGTCGTCGACTTCGCCCGTTTCGGCGTCGGTGATCGCGGCGTCGTCGATGAGCGCAGCGTCGTCCGACTGCGCGTCCTCGGCTCCTGACTTGGTCGCCAGATCCGTCACGTCTTCACCCCCCGGTTGTGAGCAACGTTGCCCCCATGGTAAATGACAGGGCTGTGCGCGTGCGCAACGACCTGATCACGCTCTCGCACCGAGGCGCGCGCATCACTCGCTGGGTGCGCACAGCTCCTCGAAGCGAGCGCCGGTCTCCTTGAAGCTCGCGCCGAGATCCTCGAGCTCGCCGACCTTCGACGTGTCGCCTTCGACGATCGCGGCCATGAGGTCGGCCACCTGTCCGAACATCGCCTGGAGATCAGGGAGGATCGCGGCCACCTCCTCGTTGCTGACCTGCTCCGACGCGTCGGAGAGGCTCTGCACCGCGGCATCCATCGCCTCGACGACCGCGTCGGGGTCGTTGGGGTCCATGTTCTCGAACTCCGCTGTCGCCTCGGTCATGATGTCGTTGACGACCTCGCACGCTTCCGTCGTGGTCTGCGTGCCGTTGTCGGTCCCGCTCGCGGACTGGTCGCCGTTCCCGGCGCCAGGGCCCGTGCATCCCGTCAGGCCGATGAGCGCGACCGCCGCCAGAGTGAGCGCGGCGAGGCGGTGGGGGAGGTACGTCGTACGCATCGTCCCACTGTAGGTGACGGCATCCGGCTCTCGCAGGGCGGGCGGAAACTCCTTGCGACCACCCGTGTAACAGTTTTGTAAACACGCCGCCCAAACCGGTCGCGAGGGCTTGCGGTTCGTTTGTTCGTAAGGTCTACTAACAAACATGTCTGCATCGGAAGTGCAGCGCGGCTCTTCCACCATCGAGTCGCCGCACCCTTCAGGAAACGCGAACGCCCGCGGCTTCAGCTCGAAGCGCGCGCTGCGCCAGGGAGCCAAGGTCCTGCCCGAGCACGCCCGCGGCCACAACCGCGCTCTGGTGCTGCAGACACTCTTCCATCAGGGCGCCATGAGCCGCGCCGATCTCTCGCGCGAGACCGGCCTCACCCGCGTGACGATCTCCGACCTCGTCGGCGAGCTCATCGCCGACGGCTTCGTCGCCGAGAAGGGTGTGCGAGAGGCCTCCGGTCCCGGCAAGCCCGCGATCCTCGTCGACCTCGACCGCGACGGTCACCGGATCGTCGGCATCGACCTCTCGGAGAGCGACACCATCTTCGGCGCGGTGCTCACCCTCGACGGTGACATCGTCTTCCGACGCGAGGTCCCGCTGCCGACGGCCGACGACGTCGTCGCGACCGTCGTCGAACTGGCGAGAGTGCTCGTCGCAGAGTCGCACGCCCCGGTCCTCGGCATCGGGGTGGGCACCCCGGGTGTCGTCGACGATCGCGGCGTCATCCTGACCGCTCCGAACTTCGGGTGGGCGGGCTTCGATCTCGAGGGAGCGCTGCAGAGCGCGCTCAGCCTGCCGGTCCTCGTCGCCAACGACGCCAACGCCGCGGTGCTCGCCGAGTACACGTTCGGAGGCGCCGGCGACGACGTCCTGCTCGTGAAAGTTGGCCGCGGTGTCGGCTCCGGCCTTCTCGCCGGCGGCCAGCCGATGCGCGGGAGCCGCTTCGCCGCGGGCGAGATCGGTCACGTCACCGTCGGCACCGACGGCGGCCCGGTCTGCGGCTGCGGGAAGATCGGATGCCTCGAGGCGTGGCTGTCGGTGCCGTCGCTGTCATCGCGCTTGGCCGCGGCATCCGCTCCCGAAGATCGGGACGGCATCCTCCGCGACGCGGGGGAGCGCCTCGGGATCGCGCTCGCGCCCGTGGTCGGGGTGCTCGACCTGTCGGAGATCGTGCTCTCGGGCCCCATCGAACTTCTCGACGGACCACTCGCGGAAGCGACCGTCGAGACCCTCCGCAAGCGCACGCTGGCGCAGTTCCAGGACAGCGTGCGCGTGCGGATGACGGAGCAAGGCCAGGACATCGTCCTGCGCGGAGCGGCCGTCATGGTCCTGTCAGGACAACTCGGGGTGTCGTAGCCACGCACCCGGCCTGGGGTCCGAGAACCCCTAATTTCCCCCCGGATGGGTCACCCGACCCTTCCGAACCATCAAGAAACACGAAGGAAGACACCATGAACAAGAAGCTCGGAGCCCTCGCGCTCGTCGGCGCCGCCGCCGTCGTGCTCGCGGGCTGCGCCAGCGGCTCGGGCGGATCGAACCCCTCCGACTCGGCAGAGGCCGAGATCCGGGTGTGGCTCGTCGGCACCGACACTCCGCAGGACGCACGCGACTACCTGGTCGAGACGTTCGAGGAGGAGAACCCCGGTTCCACCCTCGTCATCGAGGAGCAGACCTGGGAAGGTCTCGTCGACAAGCTCACGACCAGCCTCTCGAGCTCGGACAGCCCTGACCTGGTGGAGTTCGGCAACACCCAGGCGCCCGCGTTCACGTCGGTCGGCGCTCTGCTCGACATCAGCGACGAGTACGAGGCCCTCGGCGGCGACGACCTGCTGCCCGGCTTCGTCGAGGCTGGATCGTACGACGGCAGCTTCTACGCGCCGCCGCTGTACTCGGGAGCTCGCGTGGTCTTCGCCGACCCCGCGCTCGTCTCGGAGGCGCCTGCGACGCTCGACGACTTCGTCGCGAACGCCAAGGACCTCGCGGCGGCGAACGAGGGCAAGTCGGGCCTCTACTTCGCCGGTCAGGACTGGTACAACGCGCTCCCGTTCATCTGGGAGAACGGCGGCGAGATCGCCGTCGCCGACGGTGAGACGTGGGACGCGCAGCTGAGCTCCGACGAATCCGTCGCCGGACTGCTGCAGGTGCAGGACCTCATGACGAACGCCTCGCTCGCACCGAAGGACGGCGACAACGCCGAGCCGTGGACGCCCTACTGCGAGGGCACCTCGATCCAGTTCTCGGCCCCCAACTGGGCGCTGGGTCTGGCCAGCGAATGCGAGACCGCATCCCCGCCGGCCGCGCCCTTCGTGTACGCGATGCCCGGCATGGACGGCGGCGCCGCCCAGGTATTCGCCGGCGGCTCGAACATCGGCATCTCGGCGAAGTCGGCTCACCCCGAGCTCGCGAAGAAGGCACTCGCCATCATCCTGAGCGACGAGTTCCAGACGATCTACGGCGAGAACGGCCTCATCCCGGCGAAGAAGTCGCTGGCCTCGACGCTCGGCGACACCCCCGAGGCGATGGCGTTCACCGAGGCTGCCGGCAACGCGAAGCTCACGCCCGCGTCGCCCAACTGGGCCGAGGTCGAGGCCGCGCGCATCCTCGAGGACTTCTTCGTGAAGATCGCTCAGGGCGGCGACGTCAAGGCTCTCGCCGAAGAGGTCGACGTCAAGATCGAGGACATCCTCAACGGCTGATCCCACAGGCGCGCTGCGCCTTCGGCTTCCACGCCGATGACGCGTCCGCGTCGAATCCGGGCCGGCGGTGCATCACTGCCCGCCGGCCCGGCCACCTGTTCTGCCCTTCCCAGGAGTCACCATGTCCACCGCATCCAGCCGGCTCACCCCGATGGTGCAGCCCGTCGACGGCGAGGGGGAGTTCCCGTCCACCGGGATCGAGCCGCCCGAGCGTCGCCGATTCCTCCGGCCCGGGACGCTCACTCCTTTCGCGCTGCTGACCCCCGCGCTGATCGCCCTCGTCGTCATCACCGGCTGGCCGCTCCTGCAGCTGCTGATCATGTCGTTCCAGGAGTACGGCCGCGCCCAGGTGTTCGGCGCTCCGCCCGAGTTCGTCGGCCTCGAGAACTACATCGACATCCTCACCGATGCGGAATTCTGGGGTGTCCTCGGCCGCTCCGTCGCCTTCGCCGCAGTGTGCGTCGTCGCGACCATGGTGCTCGGCGTCCTGATCGCGCTGCTGATGAACCGCCTCGGCAAGGTGATGCGCACCGTCGTCTCGGTCGGGCTGCTGCTCTCCTGGGCGATGCCGCCGCTGTCGGCGACCATCGTCTGGGGCTGGATCTTCGACCCGCAGTACGGGGTCTTGAACAACATCCTCACGAACTGGTTCGGTCTCGATTTCGCCGGCCATCCGTGGCTCCTCGAGCCGCTCAGCTTCTTCTTCGTCGCGGCCATCATCATCGTGTGGGGCGCGATCCCCTTCGTGGTGTTCACCGTGTTCGCCGGCCTCACCCAGGTGCCGGACGAGGTGCTCGAGGCCGCGCAGCTCGACGGCGCCGGCGGGACGAAGCGCTTCTTCCTCGTCGTCGTGCCGTACATCAAGTCGATCCTCGTGATCGTCACGATCCTCCAGATCATCTGGGACCTGCGCGTGTTCACGCAGATCTATGCGCTGCAGTCGATCGGCGGCCTCGCCGAGCAGACGAACACGCTCGGCGTGTACATCTACCGGGTGTCCCTCGGGTCGGGCGACTTCGGAGTCGGCGGCGCCATCTCCGTCATCGTCGTGCTGCTCCTCGCGGCCGTCTCGATCTTCTACGTCCGTCAGACCGTCAAGGAGGACTCGCTGTGAGCACCGCCACGGCCCCCTCGCCCTCCGCTCCGCGCGTCGTCGAACGCTCGGAGCGCGACCTCCGCTCCCGGCGCAGCCGCCGTCTCACGGCCGTCCTGCGCAACGCCGCCGCCGTCGTCGTCTTCGTCGCCTCGGTCTTCCCGGTGTACTGGATGGTCAACACGTCCTTCCAGCCGAACGGGCAGGTGCGCGGAGCCGATCTGCACTTCTGGCCCGACAACGGCACGCTCGAGAACTACGCCGCCGTCATGTTCGGCGATACGCGCGCCCCATTCGGCCCAGCCCTCGCCAACTCCATCGCCGTGACGCTGCTGACGGTCGTCGCCGCGCTCGTGATCGGCTTCCTGGCCGCGCTCGCCGTAACGCGCTTCCGCTTCCGCACCCGTGGAGCGTTCATCATCGCGATCCTCGTGGTTCAGATGATTCCCGCCGAGGCGATGATCATCTCGATCTTCCGGCTGGTCGACGGCTGGCAGCTGCTCAACACCATCCTGGGTCTGTCGTTGGTCTACGTCGCCACGGTGCTGCCGTTCACCATCTGGACCCTGCGCGGCTTCGTCAACGGCGTGCCTGCCGACCTCGAGGAGGCCGCCATGATCGACGGCCTGAGCAGGCCGCAGGCATTCTGGCGGATCACCTTCCCGCTGCTGGCCCCCGGCCTCGTCGCCACCGGCGTGTTCGCGTTCATCCAGGCCTGGAACGAGTTCGTGTTCGCCCTGGTGCTCAATCCGCGTCCCGAGGCCATGACGCTTCCGGTCTGGCTGCGCACGTTCCTCGACCCGAACGGGGGCATCAACTGGGCGGAGCTCATGGCGGCATCCACGCTCGTCGCCATCCCCGTCGTGGTCTTCTTCCTGATCATCCAGGGGCGCATGACGAGCGGCCTCGTCGCGGGGGCGGTCAAGGGCTGATGCGCGCGCACAACGACACCCTCTCCCGCGGGGAGACGGGGCGATGAAGGTCGGCCTGGACGTCGGCGGCACGAAGACCGACGCCGTCGCCGTCGACAACTCCGGCGCGATCGTGGGTCACGTGCGCCTCGCGACAGGGTGGGGACCGGATGCCGTCACCGCCACGGTCCTCGATGCGGTGAGCGCCCTGGGGCGCGAGGCCGGCGTCGACGTCTCGGCGATCCGCTCCGTCGGCATCGGCATCCCGGGCCAGATCGAGCCGGGAGCGGGACGCGTGGTGCATGCCGTCAACCTCGGTGTCGAGGAACTCGACCTCGTGGCCGCGACGCAGCCGCGCCTCGGCGTGCCGGTCGGGGTGGAGAACGACGTCAAGGCGGCCGCGCTCGGTGCGTTCGCCCTGCACGGCGGCTCGGGCTCGATGGGCTACCTGAACCTCGGCACCGGCATCGCGGCGGGCATCGTGAGCGAGGGCGTCCTGTGGCGAGGCGCGCGCGGCACGGCCGGCGAGGTCGGGCACATCTCCGTCGATCCGAGCGGACCGCTCTGCCGCTGCGGTCAGCACGGCTGCATCGAGGCGCTCGCCGGTGGCGGGGCGATCGCCGAGCGGTGGGGTCATGCCGCGGCGCTGCCGGTGCGCGACGTGTTCGACGCCGCCGATGCGGGAGACCCCACCGCGCGCGAGCTGCGGGCCGGGCTCGCACGGGGTGTCGCGGCGGCCGTGCGCGTGCTCGTGCTGACCGCCGACCTCGACGCCGTCGTCCTGGGCGGCGGCGTGACCGCTCTCGGCGAGCGTTTGATGACGGATGTCGCGGCCGAGCTCGCGGCCAGTGCCGAGGCATCCCCGTTCATGCGATCCCTGCGCCTCCAGGAGCGCGTCGAGCTGCTGCCTGCGGGCTCTCCCGCCGCGGCACTCGGCGCTGCCCTCGTCGGCGCGGCCCGCGACCCGGAGGGAGCACTCGCCCGTGGCTGAGATCATCATCGTCGGCGATCAGGCCGAGGCCGGCGCCATCGCCGCCGACGAGATCGTGCGCCTCATCCGCGCGAACCCCGAGACGGTGCTCGGACTGGCCACCGGATCCACGCCGCTGCCGGTCTACGAGGCGCTTCGCCCGCGCGTCGCCGCCCTGGACGTGTCGCGTGTGCGCGGCTTCGCCCTCGACGAGTACGTCGGCCTCGACCCCGCGCATCCCGAGAGCTATCGCTCGGTGATCTCGCGCGAGGTCGTCGAGCCGCTCGGTCTCGACCCGGCCCTCGTCCGCGTTCCGGACGGGTCGCTCGACGGCATCGAGCACGCCGGCGACGCCTACGAGCGCGCGATCGTGGACGCGGGCGGCGTCGACCTGCAGATCCTCGGCATCGGGACGGACGGCCACATCGGCTTCAACGAGCCGGGTTCCTCATTCGCGTCGCTGACGCGCGTGAAGACCCTTACCGAGCAGACGCGCGAAGACAACGCGCGCTTCTTCGACAGCGTCGACGACGTGCCGCGGCACTGCATCACGCAGGGTCTCGGCACGATCATGCGCGCGCGGCATCTCGTGCTCCTCGCGTTCGGCGAGGGCAAGGCCGAGGCCGTCGCGGGCGCGGTGGAGGGCCCGGTGACGGCATCCCTTCCCGGCTCGGCGATCCAGCTGCACCCGCACGCCACGGTGCTCGTCGACGAGGCCGCCGCTTCGCGCCTCGCCCATGCCGACTACTACCGCTACGCGTACGCGAACAAGCCCGCCTGGCAGGGTCTCTGACCGCCCGCACACTAGCCGGGCGGTCCGGTTTCAGTCCGAGAACACCTTGCCCGGGTTCAGGATGCCGAGCGGGTCGAACTCGCGCGTGATCCGGCGCTGCAGGTCCCACTGGTCGGCGCCGAGCTCTTCGACGAGCCAGCGGCGCTTGAGCACGCCGACGCCGTGCTCGCCCGTGAGCGTGCCGCCGAGGCGCAGCGCTGCGCGGAAGAGGTCGTCGGCGGCCGCCCAGATGTGAGCGGGCGCCTCGACGACGCCGAACTCGTCGGGCTCGGCATCGAAGATGAAGTTCGGGTGCAGGTTGCCGTCGCCCGCGTGCGCCACCGTCGGGATGACGACGCCGTGCTCGCGTTCCACCCGGGCGATCTCGTCGAACATGGCGGGGAGCGCGCTGCGCGGCACCGAGACGTCTTCGATGAGGGCGGTGCCGAGGCTCTCCATCGCCGGGTGCATCGACCGTCGGATCGCGAGCAGGCGCTCGCCCTCCTCGCGGTCGTGCGAGACCGCGACGGTGCCGCCCGCGGCGGTCAGGACGGCGGCGATCCGATCCGCCTCCGCACCGGCAGCGGGGCCGTCGGTCTGGATCGTCAGCTGCGCGGCGCCGGGGGTCGGCGGCTCGAGCGACAGGAGCGCGTGGACGGCGGCGAGGGACGCGGCATCCATCAGCTCCATGATCGCGGGCTGCGCACCCGACGCCGTGACCGCAGCGGATGCCTCGGCCGCGGTACGCACACCCGGGAACGTGGCCGCGATCGTGCACACCTCCCCGGGCACGAGCCGGCGCAGCTTCAGGGTCGCGCTGACGACCACACCGAGCGTGCCCTCGGACCCGATGACGAGCGACGTCAGATCGAGTCCGGTCACGCCCTTCACCGTCCGGTGGCCGAGGCGCAGCAGGCGGCCGTCGGCGAGCACGAGGTCGACGCCCAGCACCGCGTCGCGCACCACGCCGTACTTCGCGCACAGCAGGCCGCCCGCTCCGGTGGCGATGTTGCCGCCGACCGTCGAGATCGCACGGCTGGCGGGATCGGGAGCCCACCACAGCCCGTGCTCGGCCAGAGCGGCGTTGAGGTCGGCGTTGATGATGCCCGGTTCGACGACGGCGAGCAGGTCGTCAGGACGCACCTCGAGGATGCGATCCATTCCTCTCACCGAGAGGGCGATCTCGCCGGCGCCGGCGTTCGCGGCTCCGGCCAGGCCGGTGCCGGCTCCGCGGGTGACGACGGGCGTCCTGGTGGCGGTCGCGATGCGGAGGGTCTGCTGCACATCGGTCACCGAAGCCGCGTGGACGACAGCGAGCGGGATTCCGGATGCCGCGTGCCCCGACTTGTCGGCGCGTGCGGCGGCGAGCGACCCGGGGGAGGTGTCGACGCGGTCTCCGAGCGCGGCGCGCAGCTGCGCGACGACGTCGGCCGGCTCGGTCACGCGAACCGGCGCCGGCCCGCGATCACGCCGATCGTCACGGCGACCACGCCGAAGCCCAGCCCGATCCAGGCCTGGTCCATGCTCCACCACGCGATGGTCGCCGAGGCGTACACGAGGAGCTCGACCAGGGCGCGGACGAACGGATGCACCGCGAACACGGCGCGGGGAGAGACGAACAGGGCCCACACCACGATGGCCAGGAGGGGTGCGCCGATGCCCGCGACGATGTTCCATGGGAACGGCCAGGACGCGAAGCCCCAGATGGCGAGGGTGGCGAACGCGAAGAGCTGGCAGAGGAGAGCGAGGATGTCGATCGCCGACAGGGGGGCCCGCGTGCCCGGGACGGGCTCGGCGGACGACGCGGGGCGTGCGGAGTCGGACATGCCTCCAGTTTAGGCGCCGCGCCTCACCGGCTTGTGGCGCGCGGTGCGCCTCAGCCGAGCGCGCTCAGCTTCGCACCGACCGGCGGGCCGACGTGGGCACCTTCGACGTAGCGCAACTCGAGGCGGGCATCCGCCGCGATCTCGGCGGCCGTGGGCGCGAGGGTGAGAACGCCGATTCCGCTGCCATCGAGGGTCGTCGTCGCGTGAACCGCGCCGCGGATCCGCGCCTGCACGGATGCGCCTGCGGCACCGCTGACCGTCACGTCGATCGTCGTCTGACCCGACCCCGTCGACGCGGTGCTCGAGACGATCGAGGGCGTTCCAGCGGGAAGGGAGGGTCCTGCGGGCTTTCCGGCGCCGCCGGCGTTGCTGTTGGAGCTGCCGCTGTTCGCGTTGCCGCTCTGCGGGGTGCCGTTGTTCACGCCCGGGGCCGTGTTCCCGTTGTTCGTGCCGCCGTTGTTGGTTCCGGCGTGCGCGTTGGCGTTCGCGTTGGCATTGGCGTTGCCGCTGGCGCTGGCGCTGGCGCCGTTGTTGGTGCTGCCGTTGTTCGTGCCGCCGTTGTTCGTGACGCCGCTGGGGGTGCTGGTGGGGCCGTTGCCGGTGCCCGTGGCTCCGTTGCCGGTTCCGGCGTTGCTCGTACCGCCCGCGTCGGTGCTGCCGGAGCCGTTGGCCGGAGCATCCGCGTTCCCATCGCTGCCGCCGCCCGCGCCCGCGTTCTCAGCCGGGGAGCCGCCGTCGGACTGCTCATGCGCTGAGGCATCGGTCGACTCCGACGGAATCACCGGGATGTCGGCAGGCGAGGGGCCGCCCGGCGCGGAGATGGGGATCGTCCCCTCCTCGATCGTCTCGAGAGGGGTGTCGTGCGCATCGGCCAGAGTCCGCACGGACGCAGTCTCGACGTCCGACGGAGCACGGCCAGGCGACTCCGGCAGTGCGATCGCGGCCGCGACCGTCCCGGCGACGACGAGTCCGGCCGCTGCGAGGCCGGCCACACCCGCCCCCGTGAGCACGCCGCCCGTGGCGGCGGCGGCGGTCACCGTCGCCGCAGCGCCCGCGGCACCGACACCGGCGGCTGCCGCTCCGGCAGTCGCGGCCGATCCGGCACCGGCGGCCGATCCTGCGCCGACGAGGGTCGATGAAGCGGCGGCTGCACTCCCGGCCGCCGTGGATCCTGCCGCTGCCGCCGAGGAGCCGACACCCGCCGCGCCGATCCCGGCCGCAGCGGATCCGGCCGAGCCCGCGCCCGCGGTCACGGCGCCCTGGACCACCGACGACGGCATCGCGGCGAGTGCGATGATCGGCACGCCGCTCTGCAGCGTCGCCAGGTATCCGGCGGTGCCGACCACTCCGACCGTGAGCGGGATGAGCACCAGGGCCAGGCGGCTCGAAACCTCCCGAGCCTCGCTCGCGACGATCGCGCAGCGCGCGCAGCCCGCGAGGTGCTCCTCGACGCGGGCCCGATCACGGCGTCCGACGTTGTTGCGCGCGTATGCGCCGAGCCGTTCGATCGACCAGGCGCAGTCCGAGCCGTCGGCGACCGAGCGCAGGTGCGCCTGGATCCACGCCTCCCGCAGGCCCTCTCGCGCGCGGAAGGTGAGCTGTGCGACGGCGGTCGCCTTCATGCCGAGCAGCGGCGCAATCTCGGAGGGCTTCATGCGCTCGATCTCCGAGTACCAGAGCACCTCCTGCCAGCGGGTCGGGAGGCTGCGGAACGCCTGGTGGGTCAGCCCTCGGTCGAGCGATGCGGCGGTCGCCTCGTCGGTCGTCGTCGGGTCTTCGAGCGTCTCGATCTCGTCGATGGTGGTCTCGCGCCGGCTGCGGCCCCAGCCGGCAGCCGTGTTGCGGATGCTGGTGAACAGGTAGGCGCGGAACGATCCGGTCGGACCCCCGCCGCGCTGGATCGACTGGAAGATCTTCGTGTACGCCTCTTGCACGAGGTCGTCGGGGTCGGTCGTCGGCGAGACGCTGCGGGCGACGGCGATGCCGGAGCGGTAGTGGCGTCGCCACAGCTCGCCGAAGGCGGTGGCGTCACCGGACCTGCTGCGCAGGACGAGATCGACGTCGGCGATCTCCGCCGGCGGATCGGTCGTCGCGTCGTGTTCGGTCACAGTCTCCCCCAGTCGACTGGGCGGTCATGATCGCTCCCCAGCGGCGACCGGCCCAAGCGGCCCCGAGCTGAACGGGCCACCGGGTCCATTCTGACGGCGAACCGCTGATTTGGCCAGATCAATCCTCCAATCGGTGCGCGCTTCGGGTGGTGCGTGCGGATCCCCTCGGGAATTTCTCGGAACCCGCGTAATAGAACGCCCGACGCGCCGTCTCATGGGTGACACATCGTTGCTCACCGAATCGTGGGGATCAGGTGAGCATCGGCGAAGGACGGATTTCCGTCCGTGTCGCCGAAGGCGGGGCTCGGTGGGAACTCGGGGGAGGGACCACCGGCCCCGCTCTACCCCTGGACTGCGTGGCCACGCCCGAATGGCAGCGGTCGCCACTCACGCTCCGTCCGTCGCGCAGCACCCCGGTTTGCGCGGCGGGCGGACCAGTCAGACCGTCGCGCCGCCGACCCAGACGCGGCTCACGCGCAGGTCGGCATCGAGCAGCACGGCGTCCGCGACGCCGCCGACCGCGAGCGTGCCGAGATCGGATCGTCCGACGGCCCTCGCCGGCGTCGACGTGAGCGCGCGCACCGCCGTCGGCAGCGGCACCCCCGCCGCCACCACGCGGCGCAGGGCTTCGTCCTGCGTCAGGGTCGAGCCGGCGATGGCACCGCCCTCGTCCAGCCGTGCCACACCGTCATCGACGGTGACCGCGAGGCCGCCGAGCTCGTAGCGACCGTCGGCCGACCCGGCGGCGGCCATCGCGTCGGTCACGAGCGCGACGCGATCACCGGCGGCCGCGAACGTGACGGCGATCAGGTCGAGGTCGACGTGAGCGCCGTCGGCGACCAGCTCCAGGATCACTCTCCCGTCCCGCATCGCGGCGACGACCGGACCGGGCGCGCGGTGGTGGATGCCGGGCATCGCATTGAAGGCGTGCGTGAGGATGGTGGCCCCGGCGTCGAACGCGCGTCGAGCGGCGTCCGCATCGGCGTTCGTGTGCCCGACGGCCACAGCGACGCCGGCGTCGACGAACCGCCCGATCGCCTCGTCCGCGCCCGGCAGCTCCGGAGCGAGCGTGACCTGGCGGATCGTGCCTCGTCCCGCCTCGAGGAGACGATCGACGGATGCCGCATCCGGCGCCCGCAGGAGCGCCTCGGTGTGCGCGCCCTTGTGTCCCGGATCGAGGAACGGCCCCTCCAGGTGCGAGCCGAGGATGCCGGGGTCGGCGGCGGCGAGGTCGGCGACCATGGCCACGCGCGCGACCAGGTCGTCGAGCGATGCCGTGACCAGCGACACCACGGCCCGGGTCGTGCCGTGCGCCAGGTGCAGCGTCCGCGCCGTGCGGATCGCGTCCGGACCGTCGTCGTAGCTCGCGCCGGCGCCGCCGTGCCCGTGGATGTCGACGAAGCCGGGGACGAGGCATCCACCACCGCCGTCGATGACCTCGTCGGACGCCGGTCGATCCCGGCCGACGCCGGCTGCGCGAACCCGGCCGTCGTCGAACAGCACCCACGCGTCGTCCCTGACGCGTCCGTCGTCGACGAGCCGCACCGCGTGGACGAGTGCGCTCACTCGGTCGCCCAGTCGATCTCGTCGCTGGGGTGGAAGCCGATGCCCAGGCTCGTCCACAGCGGCCCGAGCGACCCGACCCGCTCGCGGAACGAGTCCCACGTGCGCAGCTCGCTCGCATCGGTCGCCGGCGACCAGCCTGCCTCCGCGGCGGCGGCGATCCGGGGGAACGCCATCGTCTCGATGTCGTCGAGCGTCCGGATGGTCTCGCTCCACAGCGGCGCCTCGACTCCGAGGATGTCGCTGTCGTCGACGTCGGCGAGGATCGTGGAGGGCTCCCACTCGTAGGCCCGCTGCACGCTTGTCGGCCCGTTCGCCCACGTGAGTCCGAGCTGCGGGCCGGTCGGGTACTGCATGTCGAGGTAGATCGCGTCGGCGGGCGAGAGAATCAGCCGACCGCCGTTGCGCACGAAGCCGCGCGCCTTGTCGTCCATGCCATCCGTGGGTCGCATGAAGCCCCAGTACTGACCGACCGTGGCCTCGGCCAGGTCGGGCGCGTCTCCTGCCTCGTGCCACGCCACGGGCGTCTTCCCGAGGTCGGCGATGATGCCGCTCACCCGCGAGACGAACAGGGCGAAGTCCTCGTCGGGAGTCCCGAGCGCCTCGTCGCCGCCCAGGTGCAGGTACGGGCCGGGGGTCATGGCGGCGAGCTCGCCGAAGACATCAGCGGCGAAGTCGTAGGTCGCCTCGTCGTGGATCTTGAGCGAGGAGAAGCCGACCGCGATTCCGCCGTAGTGCTTGCCGCTCTCCGGCAGCTCGCTGCCGTCCTCGCGCATGTGGTCCGCGATCACGGGCTCCTCGACGAGTTCGGGATACGCGAGGCCGACCGCGTGTGTGTGCCCCGGCATGTCGATCTCGGGCACGACGATCATGTGACGGGATGCCGCGTGCTCGACGATCTCGCGGTAGTCGTCGCGCGTGTAGAAGCCTCCGGCGTCGCCCCCGACCGCGCTGCCCGCTGCCAGCTCGGTGAGCTTCGGACGCGAGTGCAGCTCGATGCGCCAGCCCTGGTCGTCGCTCAGGTGCAGGTGGAGGGCGTTGAACTTGAGCCCGGCCGCGTCGTCGATGTAGGCCTTGACGGTCTCGACCGAGTGGAAGTGGCGGGCGACGTCGAGCATCACGCCGCGGTAGGCGAACCGCGGCGCGTCGTCGATCGAGACGGCGGGCACGATCCAGTCGTCGCCATCGCGGGCGATGAGCTGGCCGAGCGTCTGCACGCCGTAGAAGAGGCCTGCGTCGTCGGCGCCGGTGATGGTGACGGATGCCTCGTCCGCGACGAGCCGGTACGACTCGGCCGGGCCGCCCCGCTCGATCGCGACGGTCACCGTGGGGCCGCCGCCGTTCGCGGCCGGGCTCAGACCTGTGCGCGCCTCGACGAGAGCGGTGAGCGCGGTCGCGGCATCCGCTTCGCCTTCGATCCGCGTCGAGTCGGAGAGGCGGAACGGCGCGCCGGCGGCCTGCTCGATCGAGGCGGGGGCGGGGACCACGGCGGGAAGCGACACAGTGTCTCCATTCTGGGCGGGAGGCGCGCAGCCCGCCAGCAACGCCGCGGCGACGGCGGCCAGAGCCAGCGTCCGTCCTCGACGACGATTCATGTAAAGAGTCCTAACAAAAGGTGGACTCAGCCTATCGCCCCTACCGTCGAGCGTCCAAGACTCGCCGCGCGCCGAGCGGCGGGCGCGGCGTGTCCTGGACGCTCGACCGGGGAAGAGGGTGGGGTGAGGCATCCGTTATGCTCGGAGAGTCGCGACTGGCGTTGAGGTGGGCCACCACCGGGGAGCGACCGACTACGGCATTCGACCGCGCGCCTGGGCCGATGTGTGTTTCGATACGCGCGCGCTTCGCGGGCTGCTCAACAACCGCTGTTCACTGCCGCAGTCAGGAGATCGTCATGACCGATCAGTACTTCAACGCCCCTCTCTCCGAGGTCGACCCCGAGATCGCCCAGGTGCTCGAGCGTGAGCTCGAACGCCAGCGCGGCTACCTCGAGATGATCGCCTCCGAGAACTTCGTGCCCGTGTCGGTGCTGCAGTCGCAGGGCTCGGTGCTCACCAACAAGTACGCCGAGGGCTACCCGGGGCGTCGCTACTACGGCGGCTGCGAAGAGGTCGACGTCGCCGAAGAGCTCGCGATCGCTCGAGCGAAGGAGCTGTTCGGCGCCGAGTTCGCCAACGTGCAGCCGCACTCGGGCGCGACCGCGAACGCCGCCGTGCTGCACGCCATCGCGCGCCCGGGCGACACGCTCCTCGGACTCTCGCTCGACCAGGGCGGTCACCTCACGCACGGCATGAAGATCAACTTCTCGGGCCGCCTGTACGACATCGTCGCGTACGGCGTCGACCCCGAGACCTCGATCATCGACATGGACGAGGTGCGTCGCCTCGCGATCGAGCACAAGCCCAAGGTCATCATCGCCGGCTGGTCGGCGTACCCGCGTCAGCTCGACTTCGCCGCGTTCCGCGCGATCGCCGACGAGGTCGGCGCACTCCTCTGGGTCGACATGGCGCACTTCGCCGGCCTCGTCGCCGCCGGCCTGCACCCGAACCCGGTGCCCCACGCCCACGTCGTCTCGTCGACGGTGCACAAGACGATCGGCGGCCCGCGCTCGGGCTTCATCCTGACCAACGACGCCGACATCGCGAAGAAGATCAACTCGGCCGTCTTCCCGGGTCAGCAGGGCGGTCCGCTCATGCACGTCATCGCCGCCAAGGCGACCGCGTTCAAGCTCGCCGGAACCCCGGAGTTCACGGAGCGCCAGGAGCGCGTGCTGCGCGGCGCGCACATCATCGCCGAGCGCCTGTCTCAGCAGGATGTGGCGGATGCGGGCATCACGGTGCGCTCCGGCGGCACCGACGTGCACCTGGTGCTGGTCGACCTGCGCAACGCCGAGATCGACGGCAAGCAGGCCGAGGACCTCCTGCACGAGATCCACATCACCGTCAACCGCAACGCGGTGCCGAACGACCCGCGTCCGCCGATGATCACGTCGGGTCTGCGGATCGGCACGCCCGCCCTCGCGACGCGCGGCTTCGGCGACGCCGAGTTCACCGAGGTGGCCGACGTCATCGCCCTGGCGCTCCTGCCCGGCGCCGACGTCGAGGCGCTCCGCGCCCGCGTCGCCGCCCTGACGGCCGCCTTCCCGCTCTACCCCGGCCTTCAGCAGTAGCCCCGGCCGCGGCATCCCACCCCCACCCGGCCCGCCGGGCGCCCTCGCCCTACGTCCCGTTTTTCGCGAGACTGCATTGGTGCACCGAGACCGCTGCCGGTGGCTGCAGTCTCGGAGCACGTTTGCGGTCTCGCGTACCGGCGGAGGCTCGCAGCGACGAACACAGGAGAAGTCAGATGACGGCGATCAAGCTCGACGGCAAGGCCGCTGCGGCCGAGATCAAGGCGGAGCTGGCCGAGCGCGTCTCCGCGCTCAAGGAGCGCGGCATCACGCCCGGCATCGCGACCGTGCTGGTCGGCGCAGACCCGGCCTCGCAGCTGTACGTCGGCATGAAGCACCGCGAGTCCGAGTCGATCGGCATGAACTCGATCCAGCGTGAGCTTCCCGCGGACGCCTCGCAGGCCGAGGTCGAAGCGCTCATCGACGAGCTCAACGCCGACCCCGAGTGCCACGGCTATATCGTGCAGCTGCCGCTGCCCAAGCACATCGACACCGACGCGATCCTCGAGCGCATCGACCCCGCGAAGGACGCCGACGGACTCCACCCGACGAACCTCGGGCGGCTCGTGCTCAATGTGAACACGCCCATCACGTCGCCGCTGCCCTGCACCCCGCGCGGTGTGATCGAGCTGCTCCTGCGCAACGGCTACGACCTCAACGGCAAGGACGTGGTCGTCGTCGGCCGCGGCGTGACGATCGGCCGGTCCATCGGCCTGCTGCTCACGCGCCGCGAGTACAACGCGACCGTGACCCTCACCCACACCGGCACGGCCGACCTCGCCCACCACCTGCGTCAGGCCGACGTGGTCGTCGCTGCGGCGGGCGTCAAGCACATCGTGCGCGCCGAGGACGTCAAGCCGGGCGCCGCCGTCCTCGACGTCGGCGTCACCCGCGAGGTCGACCCCGAGACGGGCAAGTCGAAGATCTTCGGCGATGTCGCACCCGACGTCGCCGAGGTCGCCGGCTTCCTGTCGCCGAATCCCGGCGGCGTCGGCCCGATGACGGTCGCGCTGCTGATGACGAACGTCGTCGAGGCCGCGGAGCGGCTCGCCGGCTGACGCGGGTCGGGCTGGTTCAACCGCGCCGCTTTGCGCTTCGGCGGCGTCCTGCGCCGCGCTCCGGCGCGGTTGGGGCGTGAGGCGTGGGGTTTCAACCGCGTCAACGGGCAACTGACGGTGAGCGGATGCCGCACCTCGGCGCGGTTGAGCAGGGCGGCGCGCCGGCGGGTTGGTTCGGCGCGGGGGTTGAGGCGTGAGGCGCGGGGTTCGACCGCGCCAACGGGTGCATCCAGGCGAGCGGATGCCGCACCTCGGCGCGGCTGAGCAGCTCATGGCTCCCCAGCCGAGACTTTACGGCGAGCGGCGATCGATGGCAGGTTGAGGGTGTGAACACCGGGGTGCCGTCGTGCTGATCTTCTCCATGGGCGTGTCCGTCGACGGCTACATCGCCGATCGCGACGGCGGCTTCGGGTGGAGCGCCCCGAGCGACGAGCAGTTCGCCTTCCACATCGAGGAGATCCGCGGGCTCGGCGGGTGCCTGCTCGGGCGGCGTCTGTACGAGACGATGGTCGTCTGGGAGACCGACCCGTCCTTGCGCGACAGCGACGCGACGACGGAGTTCGCCGAGCTGTGGTCCGCCCTCCCCAAGGTGGTGTTCAGCCGCACGCTCGACCGGGTCGAGGGCAACGCCCGGCTCGCCGAAGGGTCGCTCGCGGACGAGGCGGCGCACATGCTCGCGGCGACGGACAAGGACATCGAGGTCGGCGGCGCGACTCTCGCCTCCGCCGCGATCGACCTCGGGCTCGTCGGTGAGCTGCGGATGTTCCGCCACCCCGTCGTTGTGGGCGGCGGCACGCCGTTCCTGCCGCCGGTCGCGCGCGCCATCGACCTCGAACTGCTCGAGACGCGCACCTTCGGCACGGGCGTGGTGTTCGAGCGGTACCGCGTCGCGCAGGATGCCTGACGCCGTGCCTGATCTCGACGACATGCGTCGCACCGCGTCCCAGCTTCCGGGCAGTGAGGAGCGCTCGACGACCGGCGGCGCGGCATGGTTCGTGCGCGGCAAGCTGTACGCGTGGGAGTGCCATCCGTGGCCGAGCATCCCCGAGGACATGCGCGCGATTATCGCGGCGGAGCTCGTCGTCGGAGTGAAGGTCGCCGATCGCGTCGACGCGCTCGCCTTGGTCGAAATGGAGCCCGATGTGTTCCTGCGCACGACGACGGCGTGGAACGAGCCGAAGGTCGCCCTCCGCATGGCGGGGATCGATCCCGACCACCTGGCGGAACTCGTCACGGAGGCGTGGCGCACGCAGGCGCCGAAGTACCTGCGGCGGGAGTTCGACGAGCGTCCCGCCTGACGCGCGCGCCGCATCCCGTCGCGGGGCGGCGGTCTGACATGCGAGAGTGACGGGATGCCGTCGCCGCAGTCCCTCAGTGAAGACGACCGTCGGCTCGTCGCCTCGTGGGCGGCCGACTGTGCGGAGCGGGTGCTCTCGCTGTTCGAGGCGGAAGCTCCAGGCGACGACCGGCCGCGCGACGCCATCGCCCGCACCCGCGCGTTCGCGCGCGGCGACCTCACGGCAGCGGGCGAGATCAAGCGGCGCTTCGTCGCGGGCCGGGCAGCGGGCGCCGTCACGTCACGGTCCGCCGTCGCCGCCGCTCGCGCGGCCGCGCAGGCCGCGGGGGTCGCGCACATGGGAGCGCACGCGCTCGGTGCGGCGGCCTACGCGGCGCGAGCGGCCGGCGCGGCCGAGACGGACGCATCCGCCGCCGCCGCACGCGAACTGCAGTGGCAGCTCGAGCGCATGAGCGACGAGGTCGCATCCGCTCTGCGACAGCTCCCCCCGCTCGGTCACGACTCGGCCGGCCCGCTCGGTCCTGGGCTGCTCGCCTCGGGCGACCTCGGTGACCATATCCGCGCGATCCAGGCTGGGCTGAAGGACAGAGACGGATGATGATCGGATGCCGCGGCATCCGCTCTCTCGATCAGAACGCGCGCGCGACCCCGGTCACGACCGGCGCCCGCTGTGATCCTCGACGTCCGGCTTCGCTCGCGCTCGATCGGCGATCTCCTCCTCCGGGCGCGGGGCGATCGTCTCGTCGTCCTCGAGCTCGGGGATCGTGGCTTCGTCGGGACCGGGGACGTGGTCCGGCGACGGGTGCTCGCGCTGAGACATGGGGATTCCCTCACTTCCGCTGTCGCTCGGTTCTCCCAGCATGCGCCCGACCGCGCGTCGCCTCAAGCGGGCGACGGGCTCTCACGGCCTAGCGGGCAGGACGCCCACGAGGGCACACTGAACCCGTGACACCGGAAGAGATCCACGAGTACTGCGCTGCGAAGTGGGGAGCGTGGGAGGACGAGCCGTGGGAGGGCGACGTCGTCTTCAAGGTCGGGCCGGGGGAGCGCGGCAAGATCTTCGCCTTCCTCGGCGACGGACGCTCGATCGGGGTCAAGGCGGCGGCCACCCGTGAGGAGGCGGACGAGTGGCTGATCCGCTATCCGGACGATGCCCGGGTCTCCGCCTACATCGGCCGGTCCGGCTGGAACACACTCGACACCGGCGGCGGGATCCCCGACGACGAGCTTCGCGAGGCGATCGACCGCTCGTACGAACTCGTGGTGGCGGGCCTGCCCAAGAAGTACCGCGAACCCCCGGAGGAGTGACCACCGTGACGGGAAGCATCACGATCGTCACCGGCCCGGCCGGGGCTGGAAAGAGCTCGGTCGCGCGACGCGTCGCGTCGGCGCGCCGACTGGCCGTGCACCTCCACACCGACGACTTCTGGGGCTTCATCGCCGCGGGCGGAGTCCTGCCGTATCTGCCGGAGGCCGACGCTCAGAACCACACGGTGCTCGACGCCATCGCGGCCGCCGCGTTCGCGTACGCGGAGGGCGGGTACGAGGTGGTCGCGGATGGCGTCGTCGGACCCTGGATGCTCGACCACTACACCCGCCCGGCCACCGCTCACCCCGGCATCCCGCTCCGTTACATCGTCCTCCGGCCCGACCTCGCCGTCACCCTGCGGCGCGCGCAGGCGCGCACGGCGACGGACGCCCTGACCGATGGTGACGTGGTCGCCGACCTGTGGCACAAGTTCTCGAACCTCGGGGCGCTCGAGTCGCACGTCATCGACACGTCAGGGCTCGAGCTCGGCGAGACGGTGCAGGCGGTGGAGGCCGCGATGGTGTCCGCGGACTACGTCCTCACCTGACCGGGCGTGATCCTCGCGCGGGTCATCCCGCCGCGCGAGCGCGCGCCTCGGCCGCCGCCAGCGCGGCGGCCGCGCCCTCGGTGGGCGCGATCGCGACGAGCCCGCGATACAGCGTCACCAGGGCGTCGACGTCGAGCTCGCCCGTGCGGGCCCGGTCGCAGTGCACGGCCTGAATCGCCGCCTCGAGCTGGAACCTTCCGAGTGGCCGACCGAGAGCCGACGCGCGGCGGAGCAGGGCTGCCCCTTCGACGATCATGCCGTGGTCCCAGTCGGACGGATCCTGCTCGTCGAGAGGCGGCCAGGGGACGGCTGTCCGTGCCGGAGCACGCGACTGCGCGTAGGTCAGCAGCGCAGCCAGACCCCACGCCTCCGGCTCGTCGTCGAGCAGGCTCGCGGCGAGCACCGCGAGCCATCGGGCCTCGTCGGCGAGTGACTCCCTCGGCTCGTCACCCTGGTCGAGCCACTCGAGCGCGTATGCGCCGTAGATCGCTTCGAGCACCGCCGGCAGACGGGCCGGCATGTCGGCGCGGGTGGGCACGGCGAACGGGATGCCGGCGTCGCGGATCCGCCGCTTCGCCCGCACGAGTCTCTGCGCCATGGTCGCAGGCGGCACACCGAACGCGCGCGCCACGTCGGCGGCCTCGAAGCCGAGGACCGTCTGCAGCATGAGGGGCGAGCGCACGTCGGGGTCGATGGCCGGGTGCGCGCACGCGAAGAGCAGCTCCAGCCGCTTGTCGGGGATGTCGTCGCGCCGCTCCACCACGGCGGTCGGATCGAGGGCCCGGTCGTCGGCGAGCGTCGCGGCGACGGCCTCGTCGAGCGGCACGCCGGTGCGCCGGGCGGCCGAGCCGAGGGCGTCACGCAGTCGGTTGCGTGCCACGGTGAGCAGCCATCCTTCGGGATTGGCAGGGATGCCGGCATCCGGCCACGTCCTCAGCGCGCGCTCGAACGCATCGGCGAGGGCGTCCTCGGCGAGCGCGACGTCACGCGTGCCTGCGGCGACCAGCGCCAGGAGGTGACCGTACGACGTGCGGGCCGCGCGCTCGGTGGCGGACCGCACGTCGTCGGAGCCGGGCATCACACCGCGAAGCTCGTCCAGGCGCCGTCGACGAACCGGGTCGCCGTCGGCCGGATCTCGACCGTGCCCCACCCGATGGACGGAGCCTGGGCGGCCCACCCGATCGCGGCGTCGAGGTCGTCGACCTCGATCACGAACGTGCCGCCGAGCTGCTCCTTGGTGTCGGCGAACGGGCCGTCCTGCACGCGCAGCGTGCCGTCCGGCGCGGTGACCGAGGTCGTCACGGCCGAGGGCTGCAGCACCTCGGCCGACCGCAGCACGCCGGCCGCGTCGATCGCCTTGGCGTACTCGTCGAACTCGCGCATGCCTTCGGCCCAGGCATCCGGCCCCATGTCGTCGGAGGTCATCTCGGGATAGTGGAGGAGGAGCGTGTAACGCATGATGTCGTCCTTTCGTCAGTGCTGCGACACCACGATGACGATCGAGGATGCCGCGGATCGACAGCCCTGCGGGATTCTCCTCAGCCCTTGCCGAGCTCGTCGAGCATGCGCCGCTGCTCGTCGGTGAGCCCGTCATGGAGCTCGCGACGGCCCGCGGCCTCCTCGGGACTCGGGATGCGCGGAGCCGAGTCAGCCGATACCGCCGCCGTCGAACCCCTGCCTCCGGAGGCCCGGTCGTACAGGGAGCCGGCGTGTGCCTCGACCTTGTCGTCGATCGCGTCGTAGATCGCCCAGCCGATGAGGAGGATCACCGGGGGGAGCACGTATCCCCAGAAAGCTCCGAAGAAGCCGCCCCCGATCGAGACGCCCGACAGCCACACGGTCGCGATCCATACCAGGAACGCGACGGCGAACCCGAGCAGGAACTCGACGAACTTCTCACCCGCCTTGGTCCGCTGATTCGCCGACTTCGCCGCCATCGAGCGGAACCAGCGGTGAACGGCCGGCTTGATCCAGATGACGAGCGCCGTCATGACGATGGCGGCCCACAGAGCGGACCAGCCGACCCGCGCGGGCGTCAGGAATCCGATGACGAGCAGCACGACGATGTTGAAGACCAGCAGCGACGCGAAACGGACGATCCACTTCCTCATGGGATCACTGTGCCACGTCGGGACGCGGTCGCGGGAGCCCGCTCACCAGATCGAGACGAGCTCCGTGATGTCGTCGTCGGGCAGCACATCGGCGGTCGCGGTGACCTCCATGTCGATCAGGTCGGCGCGGCCGGACATCACCGTCAGGAATGCCGTGTCTGCGGCATCCCTCCCCGTAGCGATGCGCACGAGCGACGATCGCGGCGCGAGGGTGGTCGCGTCGACCGCGCGCCAGGCATCGTCGATCCACGCCTCGGCCACCGCGTGGAAGTCCATCGGCGAGACGCCCGGGGCGTACACGGCGACGCTGCGCGCGGGGACCCCGAGGCCTCGCAGCAGCGCGACGGACAGGTGCGCGTAATCGCGGCAGACTCCCTGCCGGGCCAGGAGGGTGCGCGTCGCGCCGTCGGTGGGCAGCGACGAACCCGAGACGTAGCGCAGGCGCGTGCCCACCCAGGACGAGACGGAGGCGAGCAGCTCGGACGGATCGGTGATGCCCGCGAACTCCCCTCCGGCCGTCGGCGCGAGGGCGTCGGACTCCGCGTACCGGCTCGGCCGGCTGTAGATCAGGAGGTCCGCTTCGGTCGCGTCCGCGGTCTGCGCGGTCCCGTCCACGCGCGCGGTGTACTCCGCGGTGAGCCTGCCGACACCCGACTTCACGCGGTGCAGACGCGTGCCGTGGGCGTCGGAGACCACGTGCCAGTCGAGGGATTCGCCGTCGAGCGTCGCGGAGAAGTGCTCCTGCGACGGCGCGTACTGGTCGGCCACCGCGATCGCGAACACCAGGTCGGCGGGCTCGGTGATTTCGAGAACGATCCGGCTCGAGACATCCCTCTGCATGTCCTCACCCTGACACGCGCGGGCGCCGGATGTGGGGACTTGACAGAGCGGATGCCGCGACCAGGGTGCGGTGGGATCGTCGCGGCGGGCGGGATCTCAGTACGAAGAGCGGTTGCCGTCGGATGCCGCGACCCAGCGCGCCGCGAGGGATTCCGACGCCCGCGCGAGTACTGCCACGTCGGCGCCGACCAGCACGAAGCCCGCTCCGGCGTCGACGTACGACTGGGCCGCCGCCGGGTCGAACGCGTTCACGCCGACCGGCTTGCCTGCCGCGAGCACCGCATCGAAGGCGCGGACGACGGCGGCCGCGACATCCGCGTGCGTCTGCTGACCCAGCAGCCCCATCGAGGCGGCGAGGTCGCTCGGCCCGACGAAGACGCCGTCGATGCCGTCGACCGCCGCGATCGTCCCGGCGGCCTCGACGCCTTCCACGGTCTCGACCTGGACGAACAGCGAGACGTGCTCGTCGGCGTTCGCCAGGTAGTCGTCGACGCGGTTCCAGCGGGCGGAGCGGGCGAGCGCCGAGCCGACGCCGCGACGGCCGCGCGGGGGATAGCGCACGGCCTCGACCAGCTGGGCGGCCTCCTCGGCGGACGACACCATCGGCACGAGGATGTTCTGGGCGCCGAGATCGAGCACCTGCTTGAGGGTGACGACGTCGCCGATCGGGACGCGCACGACCGGGCTCACCGGATAGGCGGCGACCGCCTGGAGCTGCGCGAGCACCGACTCCAGGCCGTTGGGGGAGTGCTCCATGTCGATGAGCAGCCAGTCCAGGCCGGACCCGGCGCAGATCTCGGCGACGAGCGGGGATCCGGAGCAGACCCACATGCCCGCCAGCGCGCGATCGGCGCCGGAGAGCGCGTCGCGGAATGTGGGGCTCAGATGAAGCGACATGCGATCTTTCCCATCGGTCCGTAGTCGCACAGCACGCTATCGCCCCGCGACACCCACAGGGGGCGCGTGAACGATCCGGCGAGGATGATCTCGCCCGCCTCCAGCCGCGCGCCGTGCTGGTGGAACTTGTTCGCGAGCCACGCCACACCGGTCGCCGGGTGGCCGAGGACGCCGGCCGCGACGCCGGTCTCCTCGATCTCGCCGTTGCGGCTGAGCACGCCCGGGACCCACCTCAGGTCGATCTCATCGGGCCGCTTGCGCACGTCGCCCAGCACCATGGCGCCGTACGCGGCGTTGTCGGCGATGGTGTCGACGATGGTGCGTCCCTCGAGCTCGATGTGCGAGTTGAGCACTTCGAGCGCCGGCACGGCGTAGTCGATCGCCGCCAGCGCGTCGTCGAGGGTCGCCTCAGGCCCCTCCAGCGGCTTGGCGAGCACGAACGCGAGCTCGACCTCGATCCGGACGTTCGAGAACAGGTCGACCGGGATCTCCGCGCCGGACTGGTACACGGTGTCGTCGAACATGACGCCGTAGTCGGGCTCGGTGATGCCGGTGGCCTGCTGCATGGCCTTCGACGTCAGCCCGATCTTGCGGCCCACCAGACGGCGTCCGGCCGCGAGGTTCTGGTCGCGCCACACGCCCTGGATGGCGTACGAGTCCTCGATCGTCGCGTCGGGGTAGCGCGCGGTGATGCGCGGGATCACGCCGTGCGTGCGGTCGGCTTCGGCGAGCTCGTCCGCGAGCTTCGCGATGACGTCGGGTGGAAGCATGTCTCTCCTTGGTGGGCGTTTCGTCTCGCTTCGCTCGCTCAACGACCGGGGCCGGTCAGAGCTGGTGGCCGAGCTTGTACTCGCCCTGCTTCCAGCTGGGCAGCTCCTCCGCCTTGTCGTCCGGTCGCGTGTACGAGAACCCGTCCGCGCCGATCGTGACCGCCATCTCCGACGTGTCGGTGCGGGCGACGACCGGCTGCGGGTTGCCGTCGAGATCGAGCACAAGGGATGCCTCGGTGTACCACGACGGCACGACGGGGTTGCCCCACCAGTCGCGGCGCTGGTTGTCGTGCACGTCCCACGTGATGACCGGGTTGTCGGGGTCGCCCGTGTAGTAGTCCTGCGTGTAGATCTCCACGCGGTGGCCGTCGGGGTCGCGCAGGTACAGGTAGAAGGCGTTGCTCACCCCGTGGCGCCCGGGTCCGCGCTCGATCGCGTCGGAGCGACGCAGCGCGCCGAGCTTGTCGCAGATCGCGAGGATGTTGTGCTTCTCGTGCGTGGCGAACGCGACGTGGTGCATGCGCGGGCCGTCGCCGCCGGTCATCGCGGTGTCGTGCACGGTCGGCTTGCGGCGCATCCACGCGGCGTACACGGTGCCCTCGTCGTCCTGGATGTCCTCCGTGACGCGGAACCCGAGGTCCTGCATGAACGCGACCGCCCGCGGCACGTCGGGCGTGACCTGGTTGAAGTGGTCGAGGCGGACGAGCTCTCCGGGGGTGTGGAGGTCGTAGCGCCACGACAGGCGCTCGACGTGCTCGGTCTGGAAGAAGAACTCGTACGGGAAGCCGAGCGGGTCGGTCACGCGCACCGAGTCGCCGATGCCCTGGGTGAATCCTTCCGGGCGGCGCTCGACGCGGCATCCGAGTTCCTCATAGAAGGCGACCGCCTTGTCGAGGTCCTCCGGCGTGCGCACGCGGTACGAGAACGCGGCGACGGCGGCGACCGGCCCCTGACGGAGCACGAGGTTGTGGTGGATGAACTCCTCCGTGGAGCGGAGGTAGATCGCGTCGCCGTCCTCCTCGGTGACGTAGAGCCCGAGCACGTCGACGTAGAAGGTGCGCGAGGCGGCGAGGTCGGTCACCACGAGCTCCATGTACGCGCAGCGCAGGATGTCGGGGGCCGGGCTCGACGGCGTGGGCACCGGGTTGTCAGTGTGGATCGGGGCCTCCTGGCTCACGTAGAAGCCGGACGAGGTCAGGGTCTTGTCGGTGTGGCGGGTCATGTCGTCGCGTCCTCGGGTCTCAGGCCTGCAGCTTGGTGGCGGCGTCCGTCTGGTCGGCGGGAGAGCCGGACTTGCCGAAGGTGGGGTTGTGGGCGGGGCCGAGCGTGATGTGCACGGCCTGCTGGTCGGTGTAGAAGTCGATGGAGCGGTAGCCGCCCTCGTGGCCGAGGCCCGAGGCCTTCACCCCGCCGAACGGCGTGCGCAGGTCGCGCACGTTGTTCGAGTTGAGCCACACCATGCCGGCCTCGATCGCCTGCGAGAAGTTGTGAGCTCGCTTGAGGTCGCTCGTCCACACGTAGGCGGCGAGGCCGTACTTCACGCCGTTGGCGAGCGCCAGCGCCTCCTCGTCGGTGTCGAACGGCGTGATCGCGACGACCGGGCCGAAGATCTCCTCCTGGAAGATTCGCGCGTCGGGCGCGACATCCGCGAACACCGTCGGAGCCACGTAGTTGCCGGTGGGGAAGCCGTCGGGGCGGCCGCCGCCCGCGACGAGACGGCCCTCGGTCTTGCCGATCTCGATGTAGGACATCACCTTGTCGTAGTGCTCGGGGTGCACGAGCGCGCCGACTTCGGTCCGGGGGTCCTGCGGGTCGCCGACGATCACGCGCGACGCTTGCGCCGCGTAGCGCTCGACGAACTCGTCGTAGACCTCGCGCTGCACGAGGATGCGCGATCCGGCGGTGCAGCGCTCGCCGTTGAGCGAGAAGACGCCGAAGATCGTGGCGTCGATCGCGGCGTCGAGGTCGGCGTCGGCGAACACGATGGCGGGCGACTTGCCGCCGAGCTCCATCGACAGACCCTTCAGGAACGGCGCCGCGTTGCCGAAGATGAGCTGGCCGGTGCGGCTCTCGCCCGTGAACGAGATGAGCGGGACATCCGGATGCTTCACCAGTGCGTCGCCCGCCTCCTCACCGAGTCCGTTCACGAGGTTGAACACGCCCTGGGGCAGGCCGGCCTCCTCGAAGATCCCGGCCCACAGCGAGGCCGAGAGGGGGGTGAACTCGGCCGGCTTGAGTACGACGGTGTTGCCCGTCGCGAGGGCCGGGCCGAGCTTCCACGACTCGAGCATGAAGGGGGTGTTCCACGGCGTGATGAGCCCGGCGACGCCGATCGGCTTGCGGTTGACGTAATTCAGCTGACGCCCCGGCACCTTGAACGCGTCGTCGGTCTGGGCGACGATCAGGTCGGCGAAGAACCGGAAGTTCTCGGCCGCGCGCCGCGCCTGGCCGAGCGCCTGGGTGATGGGCAGCCCCGAGTCGTACGACTCGAGCTCGGCGAGCCGCGCATCGCGTGACTCCACGAGATCGGCGATGCGGTGCAGGATGCGCGAGCGCTCGCGCGGCAGCATCCGCGGCCAGGGGCCTTCGGTGAAGGCACGTCGGGCGGCTGCGACGGCGCGATCGATGTCGGCCTTCTTGCCGGCTGCGGCCTGCAGGTAGGTCTCGTTCGTGACCGGGTCGAGGACGTCGAACGTGTCGCCGTCGACCGAGTCGACGAACTCGCCGTCGATGTAGTGCCGGATGTGGTCGGGCAGGTCGGCGGGCACGTGGCGTGCCGAGGTGGCCTGGGCGGTGTCGGTCATGGGGTGCTCCTTTGCGGGGGAGGTCCGGGGTGCGCGCAGTGGGCGGGCGACTCCGGTGGGGGTCAGAAGGCGGGGAGGCCGAGGGCCTCGTCGGGATGCTCGTGGATCATGTAGGCGTCGAGGGTGGCCGAGCGGTGGCGGCGGGCCGCCTTCTCGATCTCCCCGAGGGGCGCGCCCGACTCGATGAGCTGGACGATGTTCTCGTGTTCGCGCACGGACTCCTGGGCGCGGCCGGGAACGAAGCTGAAAGTGGAGTCGCGCAGGTGCCCGAGTCGCGCCCATTCGCCGCGCACCAGCTCGAGCATGCGCGGGTTGGCGCACTTCTCGTAGAGGGCGGCGTGGAACTCCTGGTTGAGCGCGGTGAACGCCCGCGGGTCGAAGTGCTCGAGAGTCTCGATCATCAGCTCGTTGATGCGGCGGGCGTTGCGGATGTCGTCGGGAGTGAGCCGCCGCGCCGCCAGCGCGGTGGCGGCGCCTTCGAGGATCGACAGCGCCTGCATGCTGAACCGGTACTGGGTGTCGTCGACCATCGACACGCGCGCGCCGACGTTGCGCTCGAACATCACGAGCCCTTCGGCCTCGAGCTGCCGGATCGCCTCGCGCACCGGCACGACGCTCATGTCGAGCTCGCCGGCGATGCTCCCCAGGACGAGCCGGTACCCCGGCGTGAACTCCTGATTGGCGATCCGTTCCTTCACCCAGCGGTACGCCTGCTGCGACTTGCTGAGCTCCGCGTTCGGGCTGTCGCGCACGGCGGCGTCGAACGGAGTCATCGCGCGTCTCCCTGCTCCGCGGCGTCCGCTGCGTAGCGGGCCCGCCATTCGGCGTTCATCGGGAACAGCCCGTCGACGGGATGTCCCTCCGCGACGCGCTGCGCGATCCAGGCGTCCTCGTCCTCCTGCGCGAGGGCGGCGTCCACGACCTCCTCGACGAGGGCCGGCGGGATGACGATCACGCCGTCGGCGTCTCCCACGATGACGTCTCCGGGCTGCACCGTCGTGCCGCCGCATCCGATCGTCACATCGTGGTCCCAGGGCACGTGCTTGCGACCGAGCACCGCGGGATGCGCGCCCGTCGTGTACACCGGGATGCCGACGGCCGTCACGGCGTCGGCGTCGCGCACGCCGCCGTCGGTCACGATGCCGGCGGCGCCGCGCGCGTGGGCGCGGATCGCGAGGATGTCGCCGAGCGTGCCGGAGCCGGCCTCGCCGCGCGCCTCGATCACGATGACCTCGCCCTCGCCGACGGCGTCGAACGCGCGCTTCTGGGCGTTGTAGCCGCCGCCGTGGCTGCTGAAGAGGTCCTCGCGATTCGGGACGAAGCGCAGCGTGCGCGCGGTGCCGACGAGTTTGGCTTCGGGATGCAGCGGCCGCACGCCGTCGATCGTGACGTTGTTCAGTCCGCGCTTGCGCAGCTGGGCGCTGAGCCCTGCGACGGGGACCGCGGCGAGCTTGGCGCGGAGCTCCTCGCTGAGAACAGGTGTTCCGGCGGAGGCAGGAGGATTCGGCGCCGATGCCCCTGCGTCCGGCAGAACACCTGTTCCGGGCAAGGGGGCGGGTTCCTCGGGGGTGGGGGCCTCGGGCGGGAGGCCGGCCGCCTCGCGCGAGCCCCAGGCCTCGGTGCGCTGCAGGTCGTCGGCCGCAGGCAGCGAGCCGAGCGCCGGGTCGAAGCCGACCTCCCCCTGTACGACGGTCGTGGTGAGCCGGCCGGACGTCGGCCCGCCGGGCACGTCGACCTCGACCTCGACGACGTCGCCCGGAACGGCGACCGACGAGCCCGCCGGCGTGCCCGTGAGGATCACGTCGCCCGGCTCGAGGGTGAAGTGCTGGGACAGGTCGGCGACGATCTGCGCGAGGGGGAAGATCATCCCGGCGGCGGTGTCGTCCTGGACCAGCGCGCCGTTGAGCCAGGTGCGCACGCGCAGCGAAGTCGGGTCGATCGCGGCGGCATCGATGAGCGCAGGCCCGAGCGGGGTGTATCCGTCGCCGCCCTTCGAGCGGACGTTGGAGCCCTTGTCGTTAGCGCGCAGGTCGTAGAGGCCGAAGTCGTTCGCGGCGGTCACGGCCGCGACGTGGCTCCAGGCGCTGTCGGCGCTCACGCGCCGGGCGGCGACGCCGATCACGAGTGCGATCTCGCCCTCGAACGCGAGCAGCTCGGTGCCGGCGGGTCGTTCGATGGTGGCGCCGGACGGTGCGAGCGAACTCGACGGCTTGAAGAAGTACGACGGATGCTGCGGCCGGCGTCCCCGCTGGTCGGCACGTGACGCGTAGCTCAGGTGGATGGCAACGATCTTGCCGGGCCGGGCGTGCAGCGTCCGGAATCGGGGGTCGGATGCGGCATCCGCTGTGCTCTCGTCCATCAGGAGCGTCCTCACTCTTGCGTCGTATCCGAAATCGTATATGATCGTCGCACATCCGGCAACACCCTGCACGAACGCCGCCGGTGACGAAGTCGTCAGTCCAGACACAGGAGTCAGAGCTCATGAGCACACGCCCACCCGGAGACGGGTTCACGCCCACCGGAACCATCGCGAACCCCGTCGACCGACGCCGGGTCGTCTTCGCGACCGTCGTCGGGACCACCGTCGAGTGGTACGACTTCTTCATCTACGCCACGGCGGTCGGACTCGTGTTCGGCCAGCTGTTCTTCGCGCCGCTGGGCGCCAACAGCGCGATCGTCGCCTTCGCGACCGTCGGCGTCAGCTTCCTCTTCCGCCCGCTCGGAGCCTTCCTCGCGGGACACTTCGGCGACAAGTATGGCCGCAAGGTCGTGCTGATGTGGACGCTGATCCTCATGGGTGCCGCGACCGCCCTCATCGGCGTGCTGCCCACGTACGAGGCCATCGGCGTGTGGGCTCCGATCCTGCTCGTGCTGCTGCGCATCCTGCAGGGCATCTCGGCCGGCGGCGAGTGGGGCGGTGCCGTGCTCATGGCCGTCGAGCATGCCCCGAAGAAGCGCCGCGGCATGTTCGGCGCCTCGCCGCAGATCGGCGTGCCCCTCGGACTCCTGCTGGCCTCGGGCGTCATGGCGCTCATGGCGATGATCGCCCCCGGCGACGCGTTCCTCGAGTGGGGCTGGCGTGTGCCGTTCCTCCTCAGCGTCGTGCTGATCTTCATCGGCTGGTACGTGCGCCGCCGCGTCGAGGAGAGCCCCGTCTTCATGGAGCTCGCCGAGCGCAAGGAGAAGGCGCAGATGCCGATCGTCCAGCTGTTCCGCAAGCACGCGCTCCTCGTCCTGATCGCCGCGCTGGTCTTCGCCGGCAACAACGCCGTCGGGTACATGACCACGGGCGGCTACATCCAGGGCTACTCGACGAACCCCGACGGACCGCTGGGCCTCGAGCGCGGACCGGTCCTGTGGGCGGTCACCGGCTCGGCCGTCACGTGGCTGCTGTCGACCCTTGTCGCAGGCTGGGCCTCCGACCGCATCGGGCGCCGCACGACGTACATCATCGGCTGGATCCTGCAACTGGTGGGCGTGTTCCTGCTCTTCCCGCTCGTGAACACCGGCAACATCTGGCTGCTGTTCCTCGGCCTGGCGATCCTGACCATCGGACTCGGCTTCACCTACGGTCCTCAGGCCGCGCTGTACGCCGAGCTGTTCCCTGCATCCATCCGCTTCTCGGGCGTCTCGATCTCGTATGCGATCGGCGCGATCCTGGGCGGCGCGTTCGCCCCGACCATCGCGACCGCGCTGGTGCAGGCGACAGGATCGACCGTGTCGGTCACGTGGTACCTGGCCGGCATGACGATCGTCGGCCTGATCGCGACGCTGCTGCTGCGCGACCGCTCCGGCATCCCGCTCGGTCCGGACCACGAGGCCGAGCAGAACGTCTCGCCGATCTACGGCCTCGCGAAGGCCTGATCCCGCAGGTCACCGACGCTCGCCTGTCACGATCCTGGGGTGCCACCCCGGTTTCGTGACAGGCGAGCGTTCGTGCGTGGGGGAGGAGAGGGGTGGGACGCCGCGGCTCAGCGCGTGCGCATGCCGTCGAGGGCGACCGCCACGACGTCGTGGGCCAGACGCTCGCTGTCGACCGGGCCGCCGGGGCGGTACCACTCGACGAGGGAGTTCACCATTCCGAAGAGCAGGCGGGTCGCGACGGGTCCGTCGATGTCGTCGCGCACGAGCCCTGCGGTCTGCGCCTCCTCGACGAGCCCGGTCACGCGGTGGTCGAAGGCGCGTCGGCGTTCGAGCGCGGCACGCTCGACGTCGCTGTTCCCGCGCACCCGCAGCAGCAGGGTGACGTAGGGGAGCCGGTCGACGAGCACGCGCACGGCGCCGCGGAGCACCGCGTCGAGACGCTCGGCCGCGGATCCGACGGTCGCGCCCGGCTCGTCGAGCACGCCCTCCAGCCCGCTCAGCGCCTGGTCGAGGGCGAGCGCGAGCAGCTGCTCCTTCGAATCGAAGTGGTGGTACAGCGCCGACTTGGTCAGGCCGAGGCGCGTCGCGAGATCGGCGACCGAGGTGGCGTCGTAGCCCTGTTCGTTGAAGAGGGCGACAGCGACCGCCAGCACCTGCGCCCGGTCATACCCGGGGCGGCCGCGCCGCGGGGCGGCGCTCTGAGCGCGGTCGACATCGAGGGCGGGCATGGCACCAGTGTCGCACGCGAGATTGGAATACTGAACGATCGGTTAGGTATCATCGAACCGGTGCCGCGCCGTCGCGGCCGCGGAGGGATGACGATGTCCGAGGCCTATCTGGTCGGTGGAGTGCGCACGCCCGTCGGCCGCTACGGCGGCGTGCTCGCCGGTGTCCGCCCCGACGACCTCGCCGCGCTCGTCGTCGCAGAGGCGGTCGCCCGCGCCGGACTTCCCGCCTCGGCCGTCGAGGAGGTCATCCTCGGCGCGGCGAACCAGGCAGGGGAGGACAACCGCAACGTCGCACGCATGGCCGCGCTGCTCGCCGGCCTCCCCGACGAAGTCCCGGGCATCACCGTCAACCGCCTGTGCGCATCGGGCATGTCGGCGATCGCGCTCGCCGCCCAGGCCATCCGCGCGGGCGACGCCGCCGCGATGGTCGCCGGCGGGGTGGAGTCGATGACGCGCGCCCCCTGGGTGCAGGCCAAGCCCGACCGCGCATGGGGCAAGCCCGGGGAGGCGTTCGACACGTCGATCGGCTGGCGCTTCGTCAACCCGCGCATGAAGGCCCGCGACAAGGCCACCTTCTCGATGCCCGAGACCGCAGAGGAGGTCGCCCGCGTCGACGGCATCACCCGAGCGGATGCCGATGCCTTCGCCCTGCGCAGCCACCAGCGCGCGATCGCCGCGATCGACGGCGGCCGCTTCGCGGCAGAGATCGTCGCGGTGCCGACCCGCTCCGGTGAGGTGACCGTCGACGAAGGACCCCGCCGCGACACGTCGCTCGAACTGCTCGCCGGACTCCGCCCGGTGGTCGCAGGAGGTGAGGTCGTCACAGCCGGCAACGCCAGCACGCTCAACGACGGCGCCTCCGCGATCGTCGTGGCGTCGGCCGACGCGGTCGCCCGCTATGGCCTGCGCCCACGCGCCCGGATCGTCGCGACGGCCAACGCGGCGCTCGCGCCCGAGATCATGGGACTCGGCCCGGTGCCCGCGACAGAGAAGGCCCTCGCCAAGGCGGGGCTCACCGTCGCCGACATCGGCGCCGTCGAGCTGAACGAGGCCTTCGCGTCGCAGTCGCTCGCGTCGATGCGCCGGCTCGGACTCGACGAGGCCATCGTCAACGCCGACGGCGGTGCGATCGCGCTCGGCCACCCGCTCGGGTCGAGTGGCAGTCGGCTCGTCGTGACGCTGCTCGGTCGCATGGAGCGCGAAGGCGTCCGCTACGGGCTGGCCACCATGTGCGTCGGCGTCGGGCAGGGCACCGCGATGATCGTGGAGCGGACGGATGCCTGAACCGCTGCACATCGAGAGCACCGACGACCGCGTCGTCGCGACGCTGACGCGGCCGGAGGTGCGCAACGCGATCGACCAGGCGATGGTCGACGCTCTGCACGACCTGTGCGCCGACCTCGAAGCGGCGCCGCGGACACTCATCCTCATCGGCTCGGATGGCGTCTTCGCCTCGGGCGCCGACATCGCGCAGCTGCGCGACCGCCGCGCCGCCGACGCGCGCCGCGGCATCAACACCCGGGCCTTCGAGCGTATCCGGGCGCTTCCGATGCCGGTGATCGCGGCGATCGACGGCTACGCGCTCGGCGGCGGTGCCGAGCTCGCCTACGCGGCAGACCTGCGGATCGGCAGCACGCGCATGAAGATCGGCAACCCCGAGACCGGCCTGGGCATCATCGCGGGGGCGGGGGCGACCTGGCGGCTGCCGCAGATCGTCGGCGAGGCCCGTGCGGCCGAGCTTCTCCTGACCGGCCGCATCCTCGACGCCGACGAGGCGCTGGCGTGGGGGCTGGTCTCGTCGCTGCACGAGCCGGGAGAGCTGCTGACCGCGGCGCACGCGATGGCCCATCGCATCGCCGGGAACGACCCGCTCGCGACGCGCCACACCAAGACGGCGCTCGCCGCCGCGCCCGACGCGCACCCGGGCATCGAGCTCGAACTGCAGGCCGAGCTCTTCGAGAGCCCCGAAAAGGAGCGACGCATGACGGCATTCCTCGAGAGGCGCCGGCGATGAGCGAGCACGGGTCCGACCGCGTTTCGTCTCGTCGCTCCGCTCCTCGCTCAACGACCGGGGAGCCCGAGGCCGGCGCGGACCCCCGGGTCGTTGAGCGAGCGGAGCGAGACGAAGCGCGGCTCCCCGCCCGGGTCGGCGTGATCGGCGGAGGCCGCATGGGCGCGGGCATCGCGCACGCGTTCGCGCTGGCGGGCGCCGACGTCGTCGTCGTCGAGCGCGACGAGGAGGCGGCGGGCGCGGCATCCGCTCGTGTCCTCGAGGCGCTGCGGCGCAGCGTCGACCGCGGAACGACCTCGCGCCCGATCAACGTGCTCGCGGCCGCCCTGACGACGGCGACGGATGCCGCGGCCTTCGCCGGCTGCGGACTCGTCGTCGAAGCCGTTCCTGAAGACCGGGAGCTCAAGGTCGCCGCACTCTCGCGGGCGGAGCGTGCGCTGGAGGCGGGCGCCGTGCTGGCGACGAACACGTCATCCATCTCGATCGACGATCTCGCGGCCGCCCTCGAGCGCCCGGACCGCTTCGTGGGCCTGCACTTCTTCAACCCCGTGCCGGCGTCGCTGCTGGTCGAGGTCGTCGTGGGCGCGGCCACGGAGGATGCGGTCGCAGACGCGGCGCGGAGCTGGGTCGAGCAGATCGGCAAGACCGCCGTCGTCGTGCGCGATGCCCCCGGATTCGCGTCGAGCCGGCTGGGCGTCGCGCTCGGACTCGAGGCGATCCGCATGGTCGAGGAGGGCGTCGCCTCGCCGGCCGACATCGACGCCGCGATGGAGCTCGGGTACCGGCATCCGGTCGGACCCCTGCGCACGACCGACCTCGTCGGCCTGGACGTGCGCCTCGGCATCGCCGAGGAGCTGCACGCGCGGCTGGGCGACAGGTTCGCACCCCCCGAACTGCTGCGGCGCATGGTCGCCGACGGACGACTGGGCCGCAAGACCGGCCGCGGATTCTACGAATGGAGCGAGTGATGACCGACATCCTTCCCAGCTACGTGCTCGGCGAGTGGTGGACCCCGGCGGACGCCTCCGCCGCCGTGACCGTCGCAGACGCGTCGACCGGCGAGGCGGTCATCCGGGTGAGCACCGAGGGCCTCGACCTCGCCGCAGTGCTCGACTTCGCACGCACGACGGGGCAGGGGAGCCTCGGAGCACTGACCTTCCACCAGCGGGCCATGCTGCTCAAGCAGTTCGCGATCGCGCTCACCGAGCGCAAGCAGGATCTCTACGACCTCTCCAAGCGGGCGGGCGCCACCGAGCGCGACTCGCTGAACGACGTCGACGGCGGCATCGGCGTGCTCTTCACGTACTCCTCGAAGGGACGCCGCGAGCTCCCCGACGGCCAGGTGTATCTCGACGGGCCCGTCGAGTCGCTGTCCAAGGACGGTTCATTCCTCGGACGGCATGTGTACACGCGCCTGCCCGGCGTCGCGGTGCAGATCAACGCCTTCAACTTCCCGATGTGGGGTGCGCTCGAGAAGTTCGCGCCCGCGTTCCTCGCCGGCGTGCCGACCGTCGTCAAGCCCGCGACGCCCACCGTCTACGTCGCCGAGGCATGGGTGCGCGTCCTCGTCGACACCGGGCTGCTTCCCGACGGGTCGCTCCAGCTCGTCTGCGGCAGCGTGCCCGGGCTGTTCGACCATCTGCGACTCGGCGACCTCGTCGGGTTCACGGGCAGCGCATCGACGGCGGATCGGCTGCGCGCGCACCCGAGCATCCAGACCGGCGGGGTGCGGTTCACGAACGAGACCGACTCGATCAACGCGAGCGTCCTCGGACCCGACGCCGTCGCCGGCACCCCCGAGTTCGACGCGTACGTCAAGCAGCTCATGGTCGAGCTGACGACGAAGGCCGGTCAGAAGTGCACGGCGATCCGGCGCGCGATCGTGCCCGAGGGCTCGGTCGACGACCTCGTCGCGGCCGTCCGCGCCAAGGTCGCGGAGCGGGTGGTGCTCGGCGACCCGCACGCGGCGGGCGTCACGATGGGGCCCCTCGTGTCGGTGGCACAGCGCGACGAGGTGCTGCGTGCCGTGGGCGAGCTCCAGGCCGCCGGCGGCCGCGTGCTGCTCGGATCGACGGACGCTCCCGAGGTGGTGCGCGCCGACGGATCGGTCGGCACGGCCCCGGACGGCGCGTTCGTGGAGCCGCTGCTGATCGGGTTCGCGGATGCCTCGACCGACGCCGTCCACGAGGTCGAGGCCTTCGGCCCGGTCGCGAGCGTGCTGGCCTACCGCACGGTCGATGAGGCTGCGGACCTCGTCGCGCGGGGCGGAGGGTCGCTCGTGACGAGCGTGGCGACGAACGACCCCGCGGTGGCGACGGCGCTGCTGTCGCGCGTCGCGGCGTTCAACGGACGCCTCCTCTTCCTCGACCGCGCCGACGCGCGCACGTCGACGGGACACGGGGCGCCGGTGCCGCACCTCGTCCACGGCGGTCCCGGTCGCGCCGGCGGCGGCGAGGAGCTCGGCGGCATGCGTGCCGTGCTCCACCACATGCAGCGGACCGCGGTGCAGGGCTCGCCCGAGATGCTGACGGCGCTGACCGGCGTGTGGCACCAGGGCGCGGCATCCCGCACCGACCGGCACCCGTTCCGCAAGTCGCTGGCTGAGCTCGCGATCGGCGACCAGCTCGTGTCGCCGCTGCGCGTGGTGACCCTCGACGACATCGAGACGTTCGCGAACTTCACCGGCGACCTGTTCTACGCGCACATGGACGAGAAGGCCGCAGCGGCGAACCCGTTCTTCCCCGGACGCGTGGCGCACGGCTACCTCCTCGTCTCGTGGGCCGCGGGCCTGTTCGTCGACCCCGAGCCCGGGCCCGTGCTGGCGAATTACGGCCTGGAGAACCTCCGCTTCGTCACCCCGGTCTCGCCCGGCGACGAGATCCGCGTCGTGCTCACCGCGAAGCAGATCACCCCGCGCGAGACCGACGAGTACGGCGAAGTGCGCTGGGACGCGGTCATCTACAACCAGTCCGACGAGATCGTCGCGACCTACGACGTGCTGACGCTGGTGGCGAAGGAAGCGGATGCCTCGGCCGAGACATCCGGAGCCGCTCAGCCCGCTGGGGTGGGTGCATGACGGACCCCGCCGAGCACTTCGCCGGGCAGCGCCGGATGCTCCAGCGCGACCGCGCGTCGGCGGCGCTCGGCATGGTCGTCGAGCGCGACGAGGCGGGGGAGGCCGTCGTGTCGATGCGCGTTCGCGACGACATGACGAACGGCTTCGCGATCACGCACGGGGGCATGGTGTTCGCCCTCGCCGACACCGCATTCGCCATGGCGTGCAACGAGGACGACGACGTGACGGTCGCGGCAGGTGCCGACATCGCGTTCCTCAAGGCGACGCACGCCGGTCAGACCCTTACCGCGCACGCGCGGCGGCGCGCGGCGTCCGGACGCAGCGGGCTGTACGACGTGACCGTGACCGACGAGACCGGCGACGTGGTGGCGGAGTTCCGCGGGCGGTCGTTCATGACGCGCCGGGCGCACCCGGACGGCTGACCTCGCCGCGCGCGGACGGGCGACCCGTAGTAGACTTACTGAACGAATGGTCTGTAATTAAGGAGTCGATGATGACGACCGCACCCGACCTCACCGTGGTCGAGCCCGACGAGGCTGCCGAGCAGGCCACATTCGATGCGCTCATCGCAGCGGAGCAGCGCATCGAGCCGCGTGACTGGATGCCCGAGGCGTATCGCAAGACGCTGATCCGGCAGATCTCGCAGCACGCGCACTCCGAGATCATCGGCATGCAGCCGGAGGGCAACTGGATCACGCGCGCGCCGAGCCTCAAGCGCAAGGCGATCCTGATGGCCAAGGTGCAGGACGAGGCCGGGCACGGGCTCTACCTCTACTCGGCGGCTCAGACCCTCGGCATCACGCGCGACGAGATGACCGAGCAGCTCATCTCGGGCAGGGCGAAGTACTCCTCGATCTTCAACTACCCGACGCCCACGTGGGCCGACATGGGCGCGATCGGCTGGCTCGTCGACGGCGCCGCGATCTGCAACCAGGTGCCCCTCTGCCGGGCGTCGTACGGGCCTTACGGGCGCGCGATGGTGCGCATCTGCAAGGAGGAGTCGTTCCACCAGCGCCAGGGATTCGAGATCCTGCTCGCGCTCATGCAGGGCACGGTCGCGCAGCGCGAGATGGCGCAGGAATCCGTCAATCGCTGGTACTGGCCGAGCCTCATGATGTTCGGGCCACCCGACGACGAATCGCCCAACTCGGCGCAGTCGATGGCGTGGAAGATCAAGCGCTTCTCGAACGACGAGCTGCGCCAGCGGTTCATCGGGATGCTCGTGCCGCAGGCCGAGGTGCTGGGTGTGACGCTGCCCGACCCCGAGCTGCGCTGGGACGAGGACGCCCAGCGGTGGCACATGACCGAGATCGATTGGACCGAGTTCCACGAGGTCCTGCGCGGCCGCGGCCCGATGAACGCCGAGCGCCTGCGCAACCGCCGCAACGCCCACGAGGACGGCGCGTGGGTGCGTGAGGCGGCCGCCGAGTACGCCCGCAAGCAGGCCACGCGCGCGGAAGGGAAGGTGGCGTGATGGCTACTCCGGGATACTCCGACCGCGAGACCTGGCCCCTGTGGGAGGTCTTCGTGCGTGCGAGCCGCGGGCTCAGCCACGTGCACGCCGGCTCGCTGCACGCGCCCGATGCCGAACTGGCGCTGCGCAACGCCCGCGACCTGTACACCCGCCGCGGCGAGGGCACGTCGGTCTGGGTCGTCCCGGCAGACGCGATCACGACGAGCGACCCCGACTCGAAGGGCGCCTTCTTCGAGAGCCCGGCGGGCAAGAACTACCGGCACGCGGTGTACTACACGGCGTCCGAGGGGGTGCCGCACCTGTGAGCACGGATGGCCAGGGCGTTTCGTCTCGCTCCGCTCGCTCAACGACCGTTGAGCGAGGGAGCGCAGCGACCGAGACGAAACGCGACGCGCACGGCGACGTCAGCGTCGACCGCCTCGAGCTCGCCGACGAACTGGCAGGCGAAGGCGGCCGCGCGGCGACCGCCGACATCGCCGAGTACGCCCTGCGCCTCGGCGATGACGCGCTGATCCTGTCGCAGCAGCTCGGCGCCTGGATCGCACGCGCCCCCGAGCTCGAGGAGGATGTCGCGCTCGGCAACATCGCGCTCGACCTCCTCGGGCACGCCCGCTCGTTCCTCCGCTACGCCGGCACCTACGACGGCCGCACCGAGGACGACCTGGCGTACTGGCGCGACGAGCAGCAGTTCCGCTGCGCGTGGCTCTTCGAACAGCCGAACGGCGACTTCGCGCAGACGATCGCGCGCCAGTTCGCGGCATCCGTCTATCAGTACGAGCTCTACACGGCACTCGCCGAATCGAGCGACGAGACCTTCGCCGCGATCGCCGCCAAGGCCGTCAAGGAGGTCGAGTACCACCGCGACCACGCCGTGCAGTGGACGCTGCGGCTCGCCGGCGGCACCGACGAGTCGCGGGCGCGGATGATCCGCGCCGTGGGCGATGTGTGGCCGTACGTCGACGAGCTATTCCGCGACGATGCGCTCATCGAGCGGCTCGGCCCGGCGGCCGCGCGCCCGTCGAGCCTGCGTACCGGCTTCGACGCCGTCGTGGCCGCGGTGTTCGGCGAGGCCGGACTCGAGGTCCCGCAGGGATTCGTGAGCGCCGGCGGCGGGCGCGAGGGCAGGCATTTCGCGACGCTCGGCTACATCCTCGCCGAGATGCAGGTGCTCGCGCGGCAGCATCCGGGGGCGACATGGTGACCCTCGCCGAGCTGCAGTCCCGCGAGGCGGTCGCGGATGCCTCCGCCCGCGCGTGGCGGATCGCCGCGGCCGTGCCCGACCCGGAGGTGCCGGTCCTGACGATCGAAGACCTCGGGGTGCTGCGCGAGGTCTCCGTCGACGGCGATCGGGTGACGGTCACGATGACCCCCACGTACTCGGGATGCCCCGCCGTCGACGCGATCCGCGACGACATCGTGCTCGCGCTCACCGGCGCGGGGTTCGCCGAAGTCGAGGTGCGCCTCACGCTCACCCCGGCCTGGACCACGGACTGGATGAGCGAAGCGGGGCGCGAGAAGCTCCGCGCGTACGGCATCGCGCCGCCGACCGGCCGTGCGTCGGTGGGCGGGCCGATCCGGCTGCAGCTGGCCGTGAAGTGCCCCCGCTGCGGGTCGCTCGACACCCGCGAGCTCGCGCGCTTCGGGTCGACCTCGTGCAAGGCGCTCTACGAGTGCCGCGCGTGCCTCGAGCCCTTCGATCACTTCAAGGTGCACTGATGGCCGCCGACAACATCGGGGCCCGCGAGCGGGAGCGCATCGCCGAGGCCCTGCTCACCAGCGCCGTCGGCGGACCGCGCGAGGCAAAGCGCCGCGCGCGATTCCACACCCTGCGCGTCGCGGCGGTGCGGCCGCTGACCGACGCCGCCGTCGAGGTCACGTTCGCCGTGCCCGAAGAGGCGCGGGGCGACTTCGACTACCTCGCCGGGCAGCACGTGGCGTTGCGCACGACGCTGGACGGCCACGAGGTGCGCCGGTCGTATTCGCTGTGCCGTGCGGTCGATGCGGGCGGCGGCGGAGACGGCCCGCTCACCATCAGCGTCGCGATCAAGCGCGACCAGGGCGGCCGGTTCTCGACGTGGGCGCAGTCCGAGCTGAAGCCGGGCGATCGCATCGACGTCATGAGCCCGCAGGGCACGTTCACCTCGACGCTCGCCGACCTCGACGGCGCCCACGTCGCGGGGATCGCCGCGGGCTCAGGGATCACCCCGCTCATGGCGCTCGCCGCAACGGTGCTCGAGCGCTCCGAGACATCGCGCTTCACCCTCGTCTACACCAACCGCTCGACGACCGACGTGATGTTCCTCGAGGACCTCGCCGACCTCAAGGACCGGTACCCGTCGCGGCTCGCGCTGCACCATGTGCTCTCGCGCGAGCAGCGCGCGGCACCGCTGCTCTCGGGGCGCATCGACGAAGAGCGGCTGCGGCGCATCCTCGACGCGCTGGTCCTGCCCGACACCGTCGACGAGTGGTTCCTGTGCGGACCGTTCGAGCTGGTGCAGCTGTGCCGCGACACGCTCGCCGACATCGGAGTCGCGCCCGAGCACGTCCGCTACGAGCTGTTCACGACGGGTGAGGGCGGCCGGGCCGAGGCGCCCTCCGGCCGCCCGATCGAGGTGAGGGCCGACGAGCCCGTCCACCGCATCGAAGTCACGCTCGACGGCCAGTCGGCCACGATCGAGAGCCCCGTCGCCGCGCACGAGTCGATCCTCAACGCCGCGCTGCGCGTACGCCCGGATGCGCCGTTCGCGTGCGCCGGCGGCGTGTGCGGAACCTGCCGGGCGCTCCTGCGGGAAGGCTCCGTCGCGATGACCGAGAATTACGCGCTCGAGCCGGACGAGCTCGAGCGCGGGTACATCCTCACTTGCCAGTCCCACCCCACGACCGACCGCGTCGTGGTCGACTACGACGTCTGAGAGGGCATCCGTGATCACCTGCTCCGTCGACGATGGCCTCGCCGAGATCGTCCTCGACGCCCCCGAGAAGCTCAACGCCCTGTCGCTCGAAGCGATCGCGGAGTTGGATGCCGCATACGCCGAGGCTGAGGCATCCGGCGCTCGAGCCGTCGTGCTGCGGGGCGAAGGGCGCGCGTTCTGCGCCGGGCGCGACATCGCCGGCGTCGACCCCGCGACCGATGACGTGCGCGGATACCTGGGAGCCGTCGAGGCGCTGATGCGACGGATGGCCGCCTTCCCCGCACCGACCTTCGCCGCCGTGCACGGCGCGTGCCTGGGCGTCGGCCTCGGCCTCGCGATCGCGACCGACGTGGTCTACGTCGCCGAGACCGCCAAGGTCGGGTCTCCGTTCGCGAACCTCGGCGCGATGCTCGACTCCGGCGGGCACGCGCTGCTGTACGAGCGGCTCGGTGCCCACCGCGCCCTCGACCTCATCTACACCGGCGAGCTGCTGACCGGCGCCGAGGCCGTCGCGGCCGGGATGTTCAGCCGGAGCGTCGCCGCCGACGAGCTGCTGGCCTTCACGCGGGAGCGTGCCGCGCGGGCGGCGGCGGGCCCGACCCAGGCGTTCCTCGCGTCCAAGCGCCTCATCGACAAGCTGCGCGACGAGCGGCTCTGGCGGGTCGTGGCCGAGGAGAACCGCGGGCAGGCCGAGCTGCGCGACACCGCCGACTACCGCGAGGGGTTCGCGGCGTTCCAGGAGAAGCGCAAGCCTGGGTTCACCGGGTCCTGACGCGTTTCGTCTCGTCGCTTCGCTCCTCGCTCAACGACCCGGGATCTTCCCGCCCGCTGAGCCGCGACCCCCGGTCGTTGAGCGAGCGCAGCGAGACGAAACGCCCTTCCCTCCCGCTGAGCCGCGACCCCCGGTCGTTGAGCGAGCGCAGCGAGACGAAACGCCCTTCCCGCCTCAGGAGTTCACGCGGATGATCTCCTGCTGGTACGGGGCGACGACCGCGCCCGAGATGCGGCAGTCGAGCACCAGGAAGGGGCGGGATGCCGCGTCCTCGGCCGTCCACGACGCGAGGCGCTCGAGATCGGCCATGCTGCGCACGACGACCCCTTCGGCGCCGACGCCGGCGGCGAGGGCGGCGAAGTCGACCTCGGGGATGAGCATGGGCTCCTTCGCGAGCCCCTTCAGCCCGTAGAGGTTCACCTCCGCGCCGTAGGCGGCGTCGTTCCAGACGACGGCCATGCCCCGGCCTCCCGCGACGCGGACCGCCGACTCGAGGTCGGACAGCGCCATGAGCCCGCCGCCGTCGCCGGTCGTGAGCACCACGGTGGCCTCGGGGCGTGCGAGCGCGGCGCCCGGCACCGACGGCCAGCCCAGGCCGATCGACTGGAACGCGGTGCCGATCATCATCATGCGGTCGGGTGATTCGACAGGCCAGTACATGTTCGCCCAGCCGATGAAGTGCCCGCCGTCGGAGACGACCACGCGGTCGACGGGGAGGAGCTCCGCGATGCGCGCGGCCACCGAGCGGGGGTCGAGGCGTCCGTCGGGTGCGACGCCCTCGCCGGCGTCGTACGCGCGCGCCGCGACGACGTCCACCGACTCCCGCCACCCGCTGCTCCGGCCACCCGCACCCCGGACCGCCTCGACGAGCCGGCCGGCGATGGTCGCGGCATCCCCCCGCACGAATCCGCCGACGTGCGGATGCGTCGCAGCGGGGGTGACATCGACCTGGAAGACGCGGGTGCCGGGGGCGAACAGGTCGCCGAAGCGCATCGTGAACTGGTTGAGGGAGGCTCCGAACACGACCGCGACATCGGCCTCGCGCACGAGCTCCATCGCGCCCTCGGCGCCGAATCCGCCCGTCACGCCGAGGTCGAACTCGGCGCGGGGGAAGACGCCGCGTCCGAGCGCCGTCGAGGCGGTCAGCGCTCCCGTCAGGTCGGCCAGCTCGCCGAGGACCTCGCCGGCCCCCGAGGTCCATGCCCCGCGGCCGGCCAGCAGGAGCGGCCGCTGCGCGCCCGCGAGGGCGGCCGCGATCTCGCCCACGGCGCCCTCCGCGAACGGTCCGGCGGGCGACAGCGGGCCGGGAAGACGCGGCTCGGGCGCCTCGGGGACGGGGCCGGCGTCGCGGGCGGCGACGTCGTAGGGGATCGCGAGCACCGTCGGCACCCGGTAGGTGAGGGCGTGCTCGATCGCGATGACGGTCGTGGCCGCGGCATCCGCTCGTCCGACGGTGTACGTGCGGGCGCCCACCGCCGACGCGAGGGCGATCTGGTCGACGTCCCACGGGCGCGGACCCGACGTGGGCTCGTCGCCCACCACGAGCACGAGCGGAACGTGGGCCTGCACGGCTTCGGCCAGCGCGGTGAGGGTGTTCGTGAAGCCGGCACCGTACGTCGCGGTGGCGGCGGCCAGCCGGCCCGAGGCACGGTGGAACGCGTCGGCGGCGACGACGCCGCCCGCCTCGTGCCGCACGGCGGTGAACGAGACGGCGGTCGCGCGCTCGAGCGCGTCGAGGAAGTACGCGTTGCCGTTGCCCATGACGCCGAAGACGTGGTCGATGTGGCGGGCGAGGGTGAGTGCGACGTGCGCAGAGACGGTGGGCATGGGAACTCCTGCAAGACGGGAACGGTGGAAGGCCGTATGTGTCTCGCGCGTTCGCGCTGCGTGCCCATTTTTCGAGCACCGACGGGCTCGCTCCCGCCGGACGACTTCGAGTATAGGACTCCCCACGCGGCATGATGGGGCGTATGAGGACGATCCAGCTGCGCCGGTACACGCTTGTCGAAGGGGAGTACGACGCGTTCGTCGCGTGGTGGGAGGGCTGCATGCCGCGCGTGCGTCCGGCCGCCGGATTCGCGATCGAGTTCGCCTACGGCCTGCCCGCGTCCAGCGAGTTCGTATGGGCGGTCAGCGCCGAGGGCGACGAAGCCGCGTTCCTCGCTCTGGAGGAGCAGTACATGGCATCCGATGCGCGCGCCGAGGTGTTCGCCGGCGTCCCGCAGCGGGTCGCGAACTACGACATCGCCTTCGTCGGGCAGCGCTTCGCCTGACGCCCGGCTCAGCCTCCGAGCGCGCCGCGGATGACGGCCGCCGAGCGCTCCAGGCGCGCGGCGACCTCGCCCGGCTCGTGCGTGCTGGCGAGGTAGACGACGGCGATCGCCGCCGGACCCCTCCCGCGGATCGACAGCGGCACGGCGACGGCGCGCAGACTCGGGATGACCTCGTCGTGGCTCTCGGAGAAGCCGCGGGCCGCGGCATCCGCCACCTCCTCCCGCAGGTGCTCGTCGGCGTCGGCCGGCCACGCGGCGTGGGGGAGGAGCGTCAGGATCGCCTTGCCGGGGGCGCCGCGGGTGACGGGATGCCGCGTCCCCGGCCGCTGCGCCACCGAGGCGACCGCGTGCCGCGGCTCGACGCTCGCGAGCGTCACGCACTCGTCGTGGTCGAGAACGCTGAGGAAGCACGTCATGCCCAGCTCGTTCGCGACGTCGGTGAGCTCGGGCAGCGCCTCGGCCTGCAGGTCGTGCGCGACGCCCGCCGCGAGCGCGGCCATCCGCGGGCCGAGTGCCAGGTGCCCGCTGGAGTCGCGGGTGATGAGGCCGTGGTCCTCGAGCGTGCGCACCAGGCGGTAGGCGACGGAGCGGTGGACGTCGAGCCTGCTCGCGACCGCGTCGATCGAGAGCGGCTCGCGGGCGTCGGCGAGCACTTCGAGCACCCGGATGCCGCGGCTCAACGTCTGCGACGCGGGCGCGCGCTCGTCGGCCATGCGTGCCGCCTCTCTTGCCCCTCCGGGTCACTTCGTATACGATCTGTTCAATAGTAGAACGATCCGTTCCAATATAGAACACCGTCTGTTTCGGCCACAAGCCCTCGACATCGCCGTCCGAGGAGGACACCCATGCAGTTCCACCACCACGGATACGTCAGCGGCGAGCCGCGCGTGCAGGATGCCGCGGGTATCGGCCTCGATCGGCCCGCCGAGCTTCCCGACCAGATGGACGTTCTCATCGTCGGCTCCGGCCCCGCGGGCATGCTGCTCTCGGCCCAGCTGTCGCAGTTCCCCGACATCGCCACGCGAATCATCGAGCGCCGCGACGGGCGTCTGGTGCTGGGGCAGGCCGACGGCATCCAGCCGCGCAGCGTCGAGACGTTCCAGGCATTCGGATTCGCCGAGCGCATCGTGGCGGAGGCGTACAACATCGCCTACATGAACTTCTGGGGCCCCAACCCCGAGAACCCGAGCGAGATCGTCCGCACCGCGCGCACGGAGGACTACGCCTTCAAGATCAGCGAGTTCCCGCACCTCATCGTGAACCAGGCGCGCGTTCTCGACTACTTCGCCGAGGCCGCTGCGAACGGCCCCGGACGCATCGTGCCCGACTACGGGATCGAGTTCCTCGGCCTGACGACCCGCGACGAGGGGGAGTACCCCGTCGAGGTCCGCGTGCGGCACACCGTCGGCGACCGCGCCGGCGAGGAGCGCACCGTGCAGGCGAAGTACGTCGTCGGCTGCGACGGCGCACGCAGCGGCGTGCGCGAGGCCATCGGACGCAAGCACGTGGGCGCGTTCGCCGCTCACGCCTGGGGCGTCATGGATGTGCTGGTCAACACCGACTTCCCCGACTGGCGCACCAAGTGCGCCATCAACTCGGCGGCGGGCAACATCCTGCACATCCCGCGCGAGGGCGGCTACCTCAGCCGCGTCTACGTCGACCTGGGGGAGGTGGCCGCAGACGACGACCGCCGCGTGCGCCAGACCCCGGTCGAGGAGATCATCCGCCGCGCGAACGAGATCCTCCACCCCTACTCCCTCGACGTGAAGCAGGTCGCGTGGCACAGCGTCTACGAAGTCGGCCACCGCGTGACCGACAAGTTCGACGACGTCGACGTCGACCAGGCCCACGACCCGCGGGTCTTCCTCGCCGGCGACGCGTGCCACACGCACAGCGCGAAGGCCGGACAGGGCATGAACGTCTCGATGCAGGACGGCTTCAACCTGGGCTGGAAGCTCGGGCACGTGCTGTCGGGCCTGAGCCCCGCCTCGCTCCTGTCGACGTACTCGGCCGAGCGGCAGCCGGTCGCGCAGCAGCTCATCGACTTCGACCGCGAGTGGTCGGCGCTCATGGCGCGCAAGCCCGAGGAGATCTCCGACCCGCAGGAGCTCGCGACCTTCTACCTCGGCACGGCGGAGTTCCCCTCCGGATTCATGACGCAGTACGGCCCGTCGATGGTGGTGACGGATGCCGCGCACCAGGCTCTCGCCGACGGCTTCCCCCTCGGCAAGCGGTTCAAGTCCGTCGAGGTCGTGCGGGTCTGCGACGGCAACGTCGTGCACCTCGGCCACCACGCGAAGGCCGACGGGCGCTGGCGCGTGTACGCCTTCGCCGACGCGCCGCCGGCAGGACAGCCTTCGGCGCTCGCGTCGTGGGCCGAGTGGATGGCGTCGGACGGCTCGCCCATCGCCCGCCACACGCCGGCCGGCGCCGACATCGACGCGGTCTTCGACGTGAAGGTGGTCTACCAGCAGTCGCACGACGAGCTCGAGGTCACCGCGGCGCCGGAGATCTTCCTGCCCCGCACCGGACCCCTCGGCCTGACCGACTGGGAGAAGGTGTACTCCGCCGGTCCGAGCGCGTGGAGCACCGCCGACATCTTCGCCGAGCGCGGCATCTCGCGCGACGGTGCCGTGGTCGTCGTGCGTCCCGACCAGTACGTCGCCGCCGTGCTGCCGCTGACGGCGACCGACGAGCTCGCCGCGTTCTTCGCCGGATGCCTGAACGCCCAGCCCGCGCCCGCACGGGTGTGACCTCCGCGTACGCGCTGGAGTATTGAAGCGGATGCCTGTACACGACGTATATCGGCTGGGCGTCCGCACCACGGGCAGAATTGCCCGGAAAGACCATGAGAAGCGGGTGCGCGGCATCCGATGACGACAAGGGAGTCCCCGTGACCGAGAACCGTGAGACCGAGCTGCTGGCGTCCGTCCCGGACGGCCTGTTCATCGGTGGCGAGTGGCGCGCGGCGAAGGACGGCCGCACGCTCAAGGTCTACGACCCGGCCACCGGCGCGACGGTCAAGGAGATCGCGGACGCGTCGCCCGAGGACGGCAAGGCCGCTCTCGACGCCGCCGTCGACGCGTTCCCGGCGTGGGCGGCGACGCCCGCCCGCGAGCGCGCCGAGATCCTCCGTCGGGCGTTCGACCTGCTGCAGGAGCGCAAGGAGGACTTCGCGCTGCTGATGACGATCGAGATGGGCAAGCCGCTGGCCGAGGCCCGCGGCGAGGTGGCCTACGGCGGCGAGTTCCTGCGCTGGTTCAGCGAGGAGACCGCCCGCGTGCAAGGCCGGTACGGTGCGAACCCCGAGGGTACCGGACGCATGATCGTGTCGCAGCATCCGGTGGGCCCGTGCTTCCTCATCACCCCGTGGAACTTCCCGCTCGCGATGGCGACCCGCAAGATCGCCCCCGCGCTCGCCGCCGGCTGCACCGTCGTGATCAAGCCGGCCGAGCTCACCCCGCTCACGACGCTCGCGTTCGCGCGGCTGCTCGAGGACGCCGGGCTGCCCAAGGGCGTCGTGAACGTGTTCACGACGTCGACGTCGGGCAAGGTGTCCGAGCCGATCATCCGCGACCCGCGGCTGCGCAAGCTGTCGTTCACGGGCTCGACCTCGGTCGGCCAGCGGCTGCTCGAGCAGGCGTCGCAGGGCGTGCTGCGCACGTCGATGGAGCTCGGCGGCAACGCCCCGTTCGTCGTGTTCGACGACGCCGACCTCGACAAGGCGGTCGACGGGGCCATGCTCGCGAAGTTCCGCAACATCGGCCAGGCCTGCACCGCCGCCAACCGCTTCATCGTCCAGCGCTCGGTCGCGGACGAGTTCGCCCGCCGGGTGACCGAGCGGGTGAAGGACCTGAAGATCGGACGCGGCACCGAGGACGGCGTCGCGATCGGCCCGCTCATCAACCAGGACGCCGTCGACAAGGCGACCTCGCTCGTCGCCGACGCGGTCCAGCGCGGTGCGCAGGTGCGCACCGGAGGCAGCGAGGTGGACGGCGTCGGCACGTTCTACGAGCCGACCGTCGTCACCGACGTGCAGCCCGGCAGCGACATCCTCCGCGAGGAGATCTTCGGCCCGGTGCTCGCGATCATCCCGTTCGACACCGAGGACGACGCGGTCCGCATCGCCAACGACACCGAGTACGGCCTCGTCTCCTACGTCTTCACCGAGAGCCTCTCCCGCGGACAACGCATGATCGAGCGGCTCGAGACCGGGATGATGGGCCTCAACATGGGCGTCGTCTCCAACGCCGCCGCGCCCTTCGGCGGCTGGAAGATGTCCGGTCTCGGGCGCGAGGGCGGGGCCGAGGGCATCCACGAGTACCTCCAGACGAAGTACACGCTCACGGCGAACCCCTTCGCCTGACCCGCGCTTGTTGAGTGTCCAGGACACGCCGCGCCGCCCGGGCGAGTGACGGCGGGTCCTGGACACTCAAACCGGGAGAGGGCGGGGGAGGCGCGGAGAGCGTCCGTAGGGCGCGCCATGATGGGGGCATGAACCACGCGGACCTCCGTCACGAGCGTCTTCGTTCGCACCGGCTCAGCGCGCCTGCGTCGACGGTGCTCGAGGCCGCCTCGCACATGCTCGCCACCCAGGCGCAGGAGTTCTGGGGCGGCCGATGGGCGATCGCGGCGCGCACCCGCGGGCGCATGACGGTGCGCGACGTCGATGCCGCATTCGATCGCGGCGAGATCGTGCGCTCGTGGACGCAGCGCGGCACGATCCACCTGCTCGCGGCCCGCGACCTCGCGTGGGTGCTGTCGGTCACGGGCGAGCGGCAGGCACGTCAGCTTGCGGCCGTGCGCCGTGCCGAGGCGATCGACGACGAAGAGCTCGCCCGCGCCGAGCGGATCGCACGCACCGCCCTCGGCGGCGGCAACCGCCTCACCCGCAAAGACCTGTTCGCCGCGTTCGAGAGCGGGGGAGTGAGCACCGCCCGCCAGCGCGGCTACCACCTCCTCGTCGCGCTGTCGCTGCGCACCGTCATCTGCCAGGCCCCCGTCGTGCCGCGGCCGGGGGCTCCGACCCGCGAGCAGTACTTCGTGCTGACCGAGGAGTGGGTGACGGATGCCGCGTCCCCGGCCGATCCCGTCGCCGAGATGTTCTTCCGCTACATCGCCTCGCACGGGCCGGCCGGCGCCCGGGACTTCGCGTGGTGGACGGGGCTGCCGCTCGGAATCTCGCGGGCCGCGGCGGAACGGGCATCCGATCGTCTCGTCGTCGTCGAAGACTCACCTGAGCCGCTCTACATCGCGGCGGGGCCGCGGCCCCGCCGCAGTGCGTCGGCACCGGCGGTGCTCGCGCTCCCGCCGTTCGAGGAGTACTACCTCTCGTACGTCGATCGCACCGTGCCGTGCGCGCCGGAGTTCCTTGCGTCGATCGGCCCGAGCATGAACGGCATCGTGCGGCCGATCCTGATCGCTCGCGGCGAGGCGATCGGAGTGTGGACGCATTCGATCGCCGTGGCCCGTCACGCCGACGAGCCGGTCCCCGAGCTGTTCACTCCCGGCAGGGCGACAGACGCCGAGGTGGCCGCGGCGCTCGACCGGTACCGCGACTTCATCACGGCCTGATCCCGGCGCCGATTTGGCGGGCATGGGGGGCTCACGTACACTGGGTGTCAACCGAAGACCGCCGGTCATCGACGTGCGCGCAAGCGCACGGAGATCGAAGCACTGCATCGCAGGGGCCCGCGCAGGTGACACGAACTGATGAAGCTCCGTGCGCTTGCGCCGGAGCTTTCTTGTTTGCCGTGGTGAGAGCAGATGAGCGGATGTCGAGGCCGACGCCCCGCCATCGCGGAGCGTCTCGAACACACAAGGAGTGACCATGGCGCAGAAGGATGCATCGGTTGCCGAGCTCACGAAGAACTTCGAGGACTCGAACGCCGTTCTGCTGACCGAGTACCGCGGTCTGACGGTTGCCCAGCTCAAGCAGCTGCGCAACAGCATTCGTCAGGACGCGGAATACGCCGTGGTGAAGAACACGCTGACCAAGATCGCCGCGAACAACGCGGGGATCACGTCGCTGGATGACGACCTCAAGGGTCCGTCGGCCATCGCGTTCGTGCACGGCGACTTCGTCGCCACTGCGAAGGCTCTGCGTGACTTCGCCAAGGCCAACCCGCTTCTCGTGATCAAGGGCGGCGTTTTCGAGGGCAACTCCCTCAGCGCCGACGAGGTCAACAAGTACGCCTCGCTCGAGAGCCGTGAGGTTCTGCTTGCGAAGGCCGCGGGCATGATGAAGGCGACGATGGGCAAGGCTGCCGCGACCATCGACGCGCTTCGCGAAAAGCTGGAGACCGCCGAGGCCGCGTGAGCGACCGGCGATCTCTTCCCACAACCCCATCTATCTAGGAGACACATCATGGCGAAGCTCACCACTGAGGAACTGCTTCAGCAGTTCGCCGACCTCACCCTCGTCGAGCTCAGCGAGTTCGTGAAGGCGTTCGAGGAGAAGTTCGACGTCACCGCTGCCGCCCCCGTCGCCGTTGCCGGCGCTGGTGGCGCAGGTGCCGAGGCCGCTGCCGAGGAGGAGAAGGACTCGTTCGACGTCATCCTCGAGGCTGCCGGCGACAAGAAGATCCAGGTCATCAAGACGGTCCGCGAGCTCACCTCGCTGGGCCTCGGCGAGGCCAAGGCCGTCGTCGACGGTGCTCCGAAGGCTGTCCTCGAGGGCGCCAACAAGGAGGCCGCCGAGAAGGCCAAGGCCGCTCTCGAAGAGGCCGGCGCGACGGTTACCCTCAAGTAATCTCGTTCTTCCTTCGAAGGCCCCGTGTGCTCTGCACGCGGGGCCTTCGTCTTGCCCGCGGGGCGGTCAGGTGGAGACGCCCACGATGGCCGAGGCCTCGTCGTCGATCGCGGCGGTCGAGCTGCGCACGATGAGCGGCGACGACTCGTAGATGCGATGCATCGGCGCCTCGGGGTCGTCGAGCTGCCACATGAGCAGCTGCACCGCCGCGCGCCCCTGCTGGTGCGGCTTCTGCTGGATCGTGGTGAGGGAGAACATGTCCGCGTAGGAGTGATCGTCGATTCCGACCACACTGAGCGTGTCCGGCACGCGGATGCCGAGCCGCCGCGCGGCGATGATGGCACCGACCGCCACCTCGTCGCACACACCCACGAGCCCCGTGGGCCGATCGCGGCGGTCGCCCAGCAGCTGCGCCGCCGCCCCGTATCCGCCGGGCATGGTCGCCTCCGAGGGAGAGTGCCGAGCGGATGCCTCGAGCCCGGCGGCACGCATCGCTCCGAAGTAGCCGTCGAGTCGCTGCCGGTCGCCGAAGCTGGTGCGCCTGCCGTCGGGATCGCCGCCGACGAACGTGATCGAACGGTGCCCGAGTCCGATGAGGTGCTCGGTCGCGATGCGTCCTGCCGCGCGATCGTCGATGGAGACAGCGTTCGTCCCGACGTCGTAGCCGCCGACGCTGACCACCGGCTTGCCGAAGGCCACCAGGCGCTCCAGCTCGTGGGCGCTCGGCTCGATGCCCACCGCGATCAGGCCGTCGAACCGCTTGCGGGCGAGGAAGTGCTCGAACATCTCGCGTCGAGCCGCCGACTCCGGCCGGGCGCCGTAGAGGGCGAGGTCGTACCGGCGCTCGAGGAGAGCGTCCTGGATGCCCTCCAGCACGTGCGCGAAGAACCACCGGTCGAGGGTGGGCATGACCACTCCGATGGTCTGCGTGCGCCCGGTGACGAGGCTCACGGCACTCGTCGTCGGGACGTAGCCGAGCGTGGCCGCAACCTCCTGCACCCGCGCACGTGTCTCGTCGGAGACGTACCCGGCGCCGGTGAGTGCGCGGCTGGCCGTGGACTTCGACACACCCGCGGCGCGCGCGACGTCGGCGATGCCCGCCATGGGCCCTCCTCGGCAGTCCGGCGGCTCCACCTGCATCGGCGAGGTTTGTGGAACCGGTTCCGTGGACATTGTGCCGTGCCCGCGATCGATGCGCCACCGTCGCCCCGGCATTTACCGAGTTGTGATCAACGACGATTGTGCGGGCCACCGCGAATCCCCTAGCGTGAACATGGAATCGGTTCCCGATTGTTCGTGCGGGTGAGCGACAGCGTTCCGCACGAACTCAATGAGGAGGCACACATGACTGCAATGCGAACGCCGAAGCGGCGCCACCTGCTCGCCGCGCTCGGAGTCACAGCCGTCGCGACCCTTGCCCTCGCAGGCTGCGCCGAAGGCGGCGGCGACGAGGGCGACGACGGCAACATCGAAGGCGAGACCGTCACGATCGCCGGCGGCATCACCGGCATCGAGGCCGAGAACATGCAGAAGTCCTTCGACGCGTTCACCGAGGAGACCGGCGTCATCGTCGAGTACACCGGCGACAAGGCGTTCGAAGGCAACATCGTCACGAAGGTCCAGGGCGGCGACGCCCCCGACATCGCTATCGTCCCGCAGCCCGGTCTGCTCCGCACGCTCGTCGGCACCGGCGAGGTGGAGGAGGCTCCGGCAGAGGTCGAGGCGAACGTCGACGAGAACTGGTCGCCCGACTGGAAGTCCTACGGCACGGTCGACGACGTGTTCTACGCCGCACCGATGCTCGCCAACATCAAGGGCTACGTCTGGTACTCCCCGGCGAAGTTCGAGGAATGGGGCGTCGAGGTTCCCGAGACGTGGGACGAGCTGCTCGAGATCTCGGCCACGATCGCCGAGGCGAGCGGCGGGCCGTCGTGGTGTGCCGGCTTCTTCTCGGAGGCGGCGTCCGGCTGGCCCGGCACCGACTGGATCGAAGACCTCGTGCTGCGCCAGTCCGGCCCCGAGGTCTACGACCAGTGGATCGCGAACGAGGTCGAGTTCACCGACCCGGAGATCAAGGAGGCGTTCGATGCCGTCGGCGAGATCCTGCTGAACCCGGAGTGGGTCAACGCCGGATTCGGCAATGTCGCGAGCATCAACGACGTCGCGTTCGCGGACGTCGCTGCCAAGGTCGCCGACGGGTCCTGCCCGATGACGCACCAGGCATCGTTCCTGTCGGCCAACTTCCTCGACGTGCAGACCGCTGAGGGCGCGACGCCGAATGTGGCGCCCGACGGAGACGTCTACGCCTTCGTTCTGCCCGGCAATGAGGCGGGTGCTGCGACCATCGAGGTCGGCGGCGAGTTCGTCACGCTCTTCTCGGACGACGCGGCTACGCAGGCGGTCGCGGAGTACATGTCGACCCCCGAGTGGGCCGACATCCGCGTCGGACTCGGCGGCAACATCTCCGCCAACCTCAACGCCGACCCGAGCCTCGCATCGAGCGAGTTCCTCACCGAGGCGATGACCCTGCTGCAGGACCCGAACACGACGGTGCGCTTCGACGCCTCCGACCTGATGCCGGCCACTGTCGGCTCGGGCTCGTTCTGGCGCGGCATGGTCGACTGGATCGACGGCAAGGACACCGAGACGGTGCTGAGCGACATCCAGACCGGTTACGACGACTGAGCCCAGGCTCACGCCCCGGTCGGGCCGCTCGCCGCGAGCGAGCGGCCCGACCGGATCACCGGCCAGGGCGAGCGGTGTCCAGGCCACGGTTCCATCCCGGTTCGATGAGGCACTCGGAAGGCATCCATGACCGATACAACGAAGGTGTCCGACGCGACTGACGCGTCCTTGACCGGCACCGCACACTCTGACGCGAAGGAGGCCGGCCTCTCGCGCAGACGCCGCGTCACCCGGCTCGTCGTCGCGATCGGGTTCGTCCTCGTGGCGGCGCTGATCCTGTTCCTGGTCACGCGTCCTCCCGTCGAGGACGCACGACCCACCACCATCGGGTTCTCGCTCAACAGCTTCTTCCGCTGGCTGGGCGACCTCAACCCGCTCATCCAGATCCCCGTCGTGCTGCTGGTCTGGTTCGCGGTGATCGGTCTCATCCTGCTGCTGATCGAGTACGCGCCGCGCCCCGGCCGGTTCTACTTCTGGCTGCGGCTCGTGACCTGCTTCGCGATCCCCGTGCTGGCGTTCATGCTCCTGCGCCCCTACCAGAACGCCGTCATCTACGTCCTCGCCATCGCGGTGGTGCTGGGCGGATTGCTGTTCTGGGCGGACTACCGCTCGCGCGAAGGGGCCGGGCACCTGTACCAGCTGGTCTTCTTCGCCGCTCCGGCGCTGATCCTGCTGCTGGTCGGTCTGCTGTACCCGGCGATCGCCACCTTCATCCAGTCGTTCTTCGACAAGAGCGGACAGAGCTTCGTCGGGCTCGACAACTACGTGTGGGTGTTCACGAATCCGCAGGGCTTCTGGTCGGTCATCAACTCGATCATCTGGGTCCTCGTCGCTCCGACCTTCGCCACGATCATCGGGCTCGCGTACGCGGTGTTCATCGATCGTGCGCGGGGCGAGAAGGTGCTGAAGGTGCTGATCTTCATGCCCTTCGCCATCTCGTTCGTGGGTGCCGGCATCATCTGGGGCTTCATGTACGACTACCAGCAGGGCAACCAGCTCGGCCTGCTGAACGCGATCGTCACCGCCTTCGGCCTGCCACCCGTTGCGTGGCTGTCGATCACTCCACTCGTGAACACGCTGCTCCTGCTCGTCGTGTTCATCTGGAGTCAGACCGGCCTCGCGATGGTCATCCTCTCCGCCGCGGTCAAGGCCGTGCCCACCGAGCAGATCGAGGCGGCCGCCCTCGACGGCGCGAGCGCGTGGCAGCGCTTCCGCAACGTCACGGTTCCCGGCATCCGCTCATCGATCGTCGTGGTCGTCACGACGATCGCCATCGGGGCGCTGAAGATCTACGACATCGTCGCCGTCATGACCGGCGGCCGAAACGACTCGACCGTGCTCGCGTTCGAGATGGTCAACCAGCAGCAGCGGTTCCAGAGCTACGGGCACTCCGCGGCGCTGGCTGTGGTGCTGTTCATCTTCGTCGTCCCGTTGATCGTCTTCAACGTGATTCAGATCAGGAAGCAGAGGGAGATCCGATGACTGTCGGAGTGGAGGTCATCGAGCCGAATCCCGATGCGCGGACGGCTCGCGAAGTCGCGCGCGAGACGCGCAAGCACGAGAGGCTCGCCCAGAAGCGCCTGACGTCGAAGGGGGCGACGATCGCGGCGATCGTGATCGCGTTCTTCTGGACGATCCCCACGTTCGGGCTGCTGGTCACGTCGTTCCGCCCGCCGGCCGATGTTCAGTCCACGGGCTGGTGGACCGTGTTCGTCGACCCGAACTTCACGCTGAGCAACTACGAGGCGGCGCTCACCGCCGGCGGCACGACGCTCACCCTGGCGCAGTCTTTCGTCAACTCGCTCGCCATCACCATCCCGGTCGCGTTCTTCGCGATGGCAGTGGCCTCGATGCTGGCCTACGCGTTCGCGTGGATCGACTTCAAGGGCAAGGGGTTCCTGTTCGTCGCGGTGTTCGCGCTCCAGATCATCCCGCTGCAGATGGCGCTCGTTCCCCTGCTGAGCCTGTTCTCGCGCGGCCTGACGGTCAACGGCGTGACGATCTTCCCGGGGCTCGACATGAGCGATGTCGACCGCAGCTTCGCGACGATCTGGATCGCCCACACGATCTTCGCGATCCCGCTGGCGGTGTTCCTGCTGCACAACTTCATCGCCGAGATCCCGCACGAGGTGATCGAGGCGGCACGCGTCGACGGCGCGGGGCACGGGCAGGTGTTCTTCCGGATCATCCTCCCGCTGGCCACGCCGGCGCTCGCGTCGTACGCGGTGCTGCAGTTCATCTGGGTGTGGAACGACCTGCTCGTGGCGACGATCTTCGCGCCATCGTCATCGCTGCCGATGACGCAATCGCTCGCGTCGCTCTCGGGCACCTGGGGCAACCAGTGGTTCCTGCAGGCGGCGGGGACGTTCCTGACGATCCTGTTCCCGCTCGTCGTGTTCTTCGCACTGCAGCGGTTCTTCGTCCGGGGCCTGCTCGCCGGAGCGACGAAGGGCTGAGACGACCGAAGCGGCGTCCGTACCGGGGGGCACGGACGCCGCTTCGTCGTGAGGCGGTGCTAGCCGCAGCCGAGCCGTGCCTGCATCGACTCCATCGCGTCGATCTCCGCGGTCTGGCCGTCCTGAATGGCCCGTGCCACCTGCAGCGCGCGGGGGTCGCTCCCCAGCTCGACGAGCGCCTCGGCCATGGGGATCGCGCCCTCATGGTGCCGGATCATCAGCTCGAGGAACAGGCAATCGGCCTCCTGGCCCGTCGCGTCCTCCAGTGCGGCGATCTCGTCGGCCGATGCCATGCCCATGGCCTCATGCGCTTCCGCGTCGGTCATCGGCTCCTCGGCGTCGCCGCCGTGGCCATGACCGGCCTCCGAGCCGCTCATCCAGCTCATCATCGGCTCGCCCGACTGGGAGAGGCCCCACTGCACGAGCCAATCGAACATCTCGCCGCGCTGAGCCGACTGACCGGTGGCGATGTCGTAGGCGAGCACGCGCAGCTCGGGGTCATCGGTCTTGCGGTAGATCTCCATCGCCATCTCGATGGCCTGAGCATGGTGCACCTGCATGTCGCGGGCGAATCCCGCCTCGGCGGAGGACGACCCGGGTGCGGTGCTCGGAGCCTGCGCCCCGAAGGTCGAGAAGCGCCCGATCGCGAACGCGAGACCGGCGACCGCGACGAGGACGAGTGCGACGACCCACCAGCGCGGTCCGACCGCGGTGGGAGCCGGCGACTCGTCGCTCATGGCTGGACTCAGCGCTTGCCGGGTGCGTCGAGCGCGCCGGTGCACGCCGCACCGGGCTCGGGCACGTCGGCGCTGCGCCAGTACTCCTCGAAGAACTGCGCGATGCGCTCGTCGTCGGCCGAGTCGACCTTGAGCTGGTGGTTCCAGCTCGTCACGGCGATCGGAGCGTCCAGACCCTCATACGGCGAGAGAACCACGTAGGTCGAGGGCAGCTGCGACTCGAGCGTCGACAGGTCGTCGCCCGAGATGTCCTCGGGGTTGTAGGTCACCCAGACGGCGCCGTGCTCCATCGAGTGCACCGCGTTCTCGTTGGGGACGGGCTGGTCGTAGAGGCCGCAGTTGAGCCACACGGCGTTGTGCGGGCCGCCGGCGGGCGGGGTCTGCTCGTACTCGACGGAACCCTCGACGTGCTGCGTGGTGTTCTCGTAGGTCTCGACGCCCTCGATCTCGACGCCCTCGCCGCCCGGCGTGTACGCCTTGGGGGGAGCGGGCGCGAACACGATCGACGCCACGATGAGACCGATGACGACGACCGCGGCGGTGATGCCGACGACCCACCAGACGAGCTTGCTGCGACGGCGCTTGGCGAGCTGCTTCTGGTACTCCGCCAGCTTCTCCTGACGCTTCTGCTCGCGCTGCTGCTTGACGGTGAGGTTGATCTCCGCCTGCTTCGCGGGGTTGCCGCTGGCGCGCTTGTCGGAGGGGCTCGGGGGTGTCGGGGTCATGTGCGTGATCTCGGCTCGGGCACCCGGCGTGACGCAAGAGGCCGTCGCGGGCAAGGGACAGGACAGGGCAATCCTATGCGAGCGCATGCGGCGCACGCCTGGGAAGGCGCCGACAGGGGGCCGTGACCGTTCCGAACGGCGAGCGGATGCCGCGCCCCGGCGAGTTGCGGGCGGGGACGAGGCATCCGCTATCATTGGTTCTCGAATCGATTCGATTTCCTTCGACGATTCCTTCCTCCTCTGCGCGCCTGAGCCGTTCCATCGGCGTCGACGCCTTCCCGCATCGCCGCCGAAACGAATGTGACCGTGCTCGACACTGCCTCCATCCCCACCCAGCACTCCCCGGCCGACCCCGCTCTCCGCACAACTCCCGTGTCGTCGACCGGCGCGATCCGCACCCTCGGCGCCAATCCCGCCACCGCGCCGATCGTCCTGCACCCGGGCGACTCGATCCCGCACCGCCGGCGCATCCTCTACATCGTCCTGCTCGGCGCGCTCACGGCCCTCGGCCCGTTCACGATCGATCTCTACCTGCCGGCGTTCCCCGTGCTGGAGTCGGAGTTCCAGACGACCGCTGCGGCGATCCAGCTCACGCTCACGGGCACGATGGTCGGATTCGCGCTCGGCCAGCTGATCGTCGGGCCGCTGAGCGACAAGATCGGCCGCAGGGTTCCGCTGCTCGTCGTGACCGCGCTGCACGTCGTCGCCAGCCTTGCGGCAGCCCTCGCCCCGAGCCTCGAGCTGCTGTCGGTGGCGCGCGTCTTCATGGGCGCGGGTGCCGCTGCCGGAGGCGTCATCGCCGCCGCCGTCGTGCGCGACCTGTTCGGCGGTCGCCGGCTGGTCGTGATGCTCTCGCGCCTCGCGCTGGTCTCGGGCGTCGCGCCCGTGCTCGCGCCGCTGGTGGGCTCCGCGCTCCTCCTCGTCATGCCGTGGCGGGGCATCTTCGTCGTGCTCGGCGTGTACGGCAGCATCATGCTCGTCGCCGCCGCGATCTTCATCCCCGAGACGCTGCCGCCCGCGCGCCGCCATGAGAAGGGCGTGACGACGGTGTGGCAGCGCTACCGGAGCGTGTTCTCCGACCGCGTGTTCATCGGCGTGCTGATCATCGGCGGCATGACCTTCAGCGGCCTGTTCTCGTACCTTTCGGCCTCGTCGTTCCTGTTCCAGCAGACGTACGCGTTCGACCCGCAGCAGTACGGTCTGCTGTTCGCCGCGAACTCGCTCGGCGTCGTCCTGGGCGTCCAGGTCGCGGCGCGGCTCGCTGCGCGATTCGGACCTCAGTGGGTCATGGCGTGGTCGACGGGCGTGCTCGTGGTCGCGGCATCCGCCATCATCATCACCGACCAGCTCGGCCTCGGCCTGTGGGGCACGATCGTGCCGCTGTTCTTCTTCATGACGGCGTGCGGCTTCACGTTCCCGTGCGTGCAGGTGCTCGCGCTCGACCGCCATGGCAAGGCGGCCGGAACGGCGCAGTCGATCATCGGCGCCACCAACTTCGGCGTCGCGGGCATCATCACGCCCGTCGTGGGATGGATCTCGGCCGGTTCCGGCATCACCGCCACCACGATGGCGTCGGTGATGGTGGGATGCGCCGTCATCGGCGCGCTGTCGCTCTGGCTGATCGTGCGTCCGCGCACCGTCGAGCGTCTCGCGCCCTGATCGGCGTCGCCCCTCAGCTGCAGTAGCCGACCGGGGGCAGGTCGAACGTCGCGGTGATGGTGAGGATCCGATCGCCCTTCACGCCGAACAGCAGGGAGCCGGCTGCGTCGGTGAAGACGTAGTCGGTGAATCCGGGGCTCGCGCCTCGCGGGTCGGCCCACGCCTCGAGCGACGGATAGGCGGCCTGAAGGTCGGACAGAGCCGATCCGAGGCGGATTCCCTCCGCCGTGCTCGGTGACGCGTCGACCTCGCCGAGCGGCGCGGCTTCGACTGCACTGACGGTCACCGCGCGGTAGAAGCCGGGGTGCTCCGGCGTGGAGGTGCCGCTGACGGCAGTCACGAGGCTCAGCGGCGAGTCGGGCGCGGCGGGCGCGAAGGCGGTCAGTCCCTCGCAGCGCATCTCGAAGACGAACGCCGGCGCCACGGAAGCGAGGATGGCGTCGTCGTCGAAATCGCCGAGCTGCGACGGGCCGATTCCCGCGGTCGTGATGAGCCAGGTGGAGGGATCGGAGGGGTCTTCCACCGGAGCCGCGGTCTCGGTGGGCGTGGGGGTGGGACTCGGCGTCGAGGTCTCGGATGCGAGGCCTGTGGGAACCGTGTCGGTGGTGGGCGAGGCGGTGCAGGCGGTCAGCGCGAGTGCCAGCGCCGCAGCGGCGAGAAGGGGGAGAGGACGCAACGACAGGCGAGTCATTCGCCGAGACTACTGGCCGCTCGGCGCAGCCTCCGGCGGCCTGTGGACAGGCTGCAGGCGGAACAGGCGCACGGTGCGACCGGACTGCCGTTCGTAGTTGCGGTAGCCGGGCCACTGCCTCTCGATGTGCGTCCACACCGCATCGCGCTCCTCACCGGGCACGAGGCTCGCCCGCACCGGCATCCGTCGGCCGCGCACCGTGATGGCGGCATCCGGGTGCACGAGCAGATTGCTCGTCCATGCCGGATGCCGCTCCCCGGCGAAGTTCGTGCCGGCGACGATCGCCCGGCCCCGGCCGTCGGGGCAGTACATCAGCGGTGCATCGCGCGGCTCCCCCGACTTGGCGCCCGTCGTGTGGAGTACGAGCGAGGGGACGAGCAGCCCGCTCACCTGCACGCGTCCGCGCGAGATCCGCGTGACGAACCGCTCGATCGGAGGGAGCAGCACCGGGCCCAGAACCCTGCGGAACACCCGGGTGCGGGTGAGGGGCGCGATCAGTGCGCGGACGGTGTCGACGACGCGGGTCATGCGGCCATCTTCCCCCGTTCTCGTTTACCAGGGGAGCGTCCGAGGTGCAACGCTCTCCGGAGGCCGGAACCCGGAGGGCACAATGGTGCGATGACCGACCAGCGAACGGCCGTCGCCCGTTCCGTGACGACGTACCTCATCGTGGGCCTCGTCCTTGTGGCGCTCTCCTGCGTCCTCGGCTGGTGGATTTTGACGCACGGCGATCCGCCTTTCGCTGTGGATGTGTGGTGGAACACCGCCGTGGCGGAGCTCTCGACCCCCTTCCTCACGGGCTTCTCGCGCGTGATGAACTGGGTCGGCGGTGGATGGTTCGCCGTGCTGGTCGTGCCCATCGGCGGGGCGATCGTTCTGATCATCCTGCGCAGGCCGTGGGCCGCGGCGTTCTTCCTCACCGCGGAGGCGGTGTCGGCCGGAGGTGTGCAGGTGCTGAAGCATCTGTTCGGCCGCGTGCGCCCCGAGGACATCATCGTCGTCTCCGATTACGGATCATTCCCCTCGGGGCATGTGGCCAACGCCGCGACGCTCGCGGTGGCCGCAGCCGTGATCTTCCCGAGGCTCTGGGTGATGATCGTCGGAGCGTGCTGGGTGCTGCTCATGGCGTTCAGCCGCACGTACCTGCACGCGCACTGGCTCAGCGACACCGTCGGCGGTGCGATGCTCGGTGCGGGGGCAGTCCTCCTGGTCGCAGCGGCCTTCGCCGTGCCCATGGCCCGTGAGCACCCCGCTGCGGAGCGGAAGGAGGGCGTCGCTAGGCTGAGCGCATGACCGCGCCAGAGACGCCCGATCCAGCCCTAGTCGCCGCCGAGGCCGAGCTCGCGCGACTGCGAGCGGAAGCCGAGGCCGCCGAGGCGCAGCTCAAGGCGGCGCAGGCCAGAGCAGCACTGGCGGCCGCTGAGGCGGAGGCCGCGAAAGCCCGGGCCCACGCGGGCGCCGAGCCCGCGGACGCGGCCGGCGTGCCGGCCGAGCGAGCAGAGCCGGCAGAGCCGGCCGCGCCGGCAGAACCGGCTGCGCCGGGAGAGCCGGCGGAATCCGCACCGGAACCCGCACCTGCTGCAGCGGGCGCGCCCGCGGGCGATGCGTCGGCCGACGGACCGCTCACTCCCGACGACGTGTCGAAGATCGTCGCCGGCTACGCGTTCGAGTCCGAGACGCTCGACGTCGGCGCGCTCGTCAACGGCGAGGCCGTGCCCGAGGCTCAGGTGCGCATCCCGCTCGGCATGATGAACCGCCACGGCCTCGTCGCCGGTGCGACGGGCACGGGCAAGACCCGCACGCTGCAGGGGCTGGCCGAGCAGCTGGCCGCCAAGGGCGTGCCCGTGTTCGCGGCCGACATCAAGGGCGACCTGTCGGGAGTCGCAACGCCGGGAGAGGCGAACGACAAGCTTCTGGCACGGACGCGCGCGATCGGCCAGGACTGGAAGGCCGAGGCATCCGTCACCGAGTATTTCGCGCTGGGCGGGATCGGCAAGGGCGTGCCCGTGCGCGCCACGGTGTCGGGCTTCGGGCCGCTGCTGCTCAGCAAGGTCCTGGGGCTCAACGAGACGCAGGAATCGAGCCTCGGGCTCGTGTTCCACTACGCCGACGCGCAGGGCCTCGCTCTGGTCGATCTGTCCGATCTCCGGGCCGTGCTCACCTATCTCACCAGCGACGAGGGCAAGGCCGAGCTGAAGAACCTCGGCGGGCTCTCCGCCGCTACGGCGGGGGTCATCCTGCGCGAGCTGATCACGTTCGCCGACCAGGGCGCCGATGTCTTCTTCGGCGAGCCCGAGTTCGAGGTCACCGACTTCCTGCGGGTGGCCCCGGACGGGCGCGGCGTCATCAGCCTGCTCGAGGTGCCGGGAGTGATCGACAAGCCGGCGCTCTTCTCGACGTTCCTGATGTACCTCCTCGCCGAGCTCTTCGAGCTGCTTCCCGAGGTCGGCGACCCCGAGAAGCCGAAGCTCGTGTTCTTCTTCGACGAGGCGCATCTGCTGTTCAAGGACGCCTCGAAGGACTTCCTCTCGGCCATCGTGCAGACCGTGCGGCTCATCCGCTCGAAGGGCGTGGGGGTCTTCTTCGTGACGCAGACACCCAAAGACGTCCCGTCCGACGTGCTCGCGCAGCTCGGCTCGCGCGTGCAGCACGCGCTGCGGGCCTTCACGCCTGACGACGCCAAGGCGCTGCGGGCGACGGTGGGGACGTACCCGAAGTCGGGGTACGATCTCGAGCGCGTGCTGCAGGAGCTCGGCACCGGCGAGGCGATCGTCACGGTGATGAGCGAGAAGGGCGCCCCCACGCCGGTGGCCTGGACCCGGCTGCGTGCGCCGCAGGGGCTCATGTCGCCGACGCCGGACCCGCAGATCGAGGCGGCGGTGAAGGCATCCCCCCTGCTGGCCAAGTACGGCACCGCGATCGACCGGGAGTCGGCACGCGAGATCCTGACCGCGAAGATGAAGGCTGCCGACGACGCGGCTGCAGCGGCGGAGGCAGCGGTGGCGAAGGCGAAGGCCGACGCGGAGTTCGCCAAGCAGCAGGCCGCCATCGACAAGGCGAAGGCGGCAGCCGACAAGAAGGCCCAGCAGGAGTACGAGCGGCTGCTCAAGAAGACGCAGGGGACGAGTCGCACCACCCGCAGCGCGCAGAAGTCGCCGATTGAGCAGGTTCTCGGTTCGAAGGCGACGCAGACGATCCTCGGGGGAGTGATCCGGGGGATCTTCGGCACCGGACGCCGCTGACCGGCAGCGGTGCCGGAAGGGCTGGGAGAGCCTAGCCTGGAAGCATGGCGACGAAGCCCCCGAAAGCCGACATCGACGAGTCGCGCGTACGCGTCACTCCGACCAAGCGTGTGTCCGTCGGTGTGCCAGCGGTGCTGCACGCGCTGCAGATGGCGAACGAGCAGATGGGCGTCGCCCGGTCGGTGCAGACCCTGCGGCGGGTGAACCAGAAGGACGGCTTCGACTGCCCCGGCTGCGCCTGGCCCGAGGAGGACAAGCGCCACATCGCGGAGTTCTGCGAGAACGGCGCGAAGGCGGTCGCCGAGGAGGCGACGCTGCGCCGCATCGGCCCCGAGTTCTTCGCCGCGCACTCGATCGACGAGCTGCGCGCACACGACGACTGGTGGCTGGGGCAGCAGGGCCGGCTGACGCATCCGATGATCCTCGACGCCGGCGCGACGCACTACCGCCCGATCTCGTGGGACGACGCTCTGCGTGAGATCGCCGACGCCATCGCCGACGTCGACGATCCCGACGAGACCGTCTTCTACACGTCGGGGCGCACGTCCAACGAGGCGGCGTTCCTCTACCAGCTGCTCGTGCGCGGAGTCGGCACGAACAACCTGCCCGACTGCTCGAACATGTGCCACGAGTCGTCGGGCGCGGCGCTCACCGAGACCATCGGGATCGGCAAGGGCACCGTGTCGATCGACGACATCCACGAGGCGGACCTGCTCATCGTCGCCGGGCAGAATCCCGGGACGAACCACCCGCGCATGCTGTCCGCCCTCGAGAAGGCGAAGTCCCGCGGGGCGAGCATCATCGCGGTGAACCCGCTGCCCGAGGCCGGTCTCATGCGATTCCAGAATCCGCAGACCGTCCGAGGGGTCGCCTTCGGCGGCACGAAGCTGGCCGACCAGTTCGTGCAGATCAGGCTCGGCGGCGACCAGGCTCTCTTCCAGGCCATTGGCAAGCACCTCCTCGAGGCCGAGGCGTCCGCGGGCGGTGTGCTCGATCACGACTTCCTCGCGGAGCACACGAGCGGCTTCGACGCGTACCGGCAGGCGATGGCGGATGCCTCGTGGCGCGAGCTCGTCCAAGCCACGGGGCTTCCCGAGAAGGCGCTGCGACGCGTCGGCGAGGCGGTGCGGACGTCGAAGGCGACGATCGTGTGCTGGGCGATGGGCCTCACGCAGCACAAGCACTCGGTGCCCACGCTGCGCGAGATCGTCAACGTGCTCCTGCTGCAGGGCAACATCGGGCGCCGCGGCGCCGGCGTCTGCCCCGTGCGCGGCCACTCGAACGTGCAGGGCGACCGCACCGTGGGCATCTACGAGAAGCCGTCGGCCGCCTTCCTCGACGCGCTCGACGCCGAGTTCGACTTCGCGGCTCCCCGCGAGCACGGCTTCGACACCGTCGAGGCGATCCGCGCGATGCGCGACGGCAGGGTGCGGTTCTTCATGGGCATGGGCGGCAACTTCGTCTCCGCCACCCCCGACACCGCGGTCGTCGAGGCCGGCATGGCGCGTATCGACCTGACCGTGCAGGTCTCGACGAAGCTCAACCGCTCGCACGTCGTCACCGGTCGGCGAGCGATCATCCTGCCCACGCTCGGTCGCACCGACCGCGACAAGCGCGGCGGCCGCGAGCAGCGCGTCACGGTCGAGGACTCCATGGGCGCCGTGCACGCCTCCCGGGGGCGCCTCGCGCCGCCGTCCGACGACCTGCTGAGCGAGGTCGCGATCGTCGCGCGGCTGTGCGGCCTGCTGTTCGGACGAGCGGATGCCGCGGCATCCGCTCGCTCTCACACCGAGGCCGGGTCGGCCGGCGCCGGCCCAGAACAGGTGATCCGGCGAGGACAGGCCGCATCCGGCGCCAATCGTCCTGCATACGCCGGAACACCTGTTGCGGGCAACGGGGTGGGGGGCGCGGACGGGGCCGAGCCGGAGGAACGGGCGGAGCCCGCGGAGCCGGCCGAGCCGGCGGAACGGGCGGAGCGGCGGCATCCGCTCACCGTCCCTCAGGCCGACTGGGCCGCGCTCGAGGGCGACTACGCGCTGATCCGTGGCCACATCGAGCGGGTGATCCCGGGGTTCGACGACTACGACGCGCGCGTCGACAAGGGCCGCACGCTGCATCTGCCGAACGGCCCGCGCGACGCGCGGAAGTTCGCCACGGCCGACGGCAAGGCGCGCTTCACGGTGAACCGGCTGGAGTACCCGCGCATCCCGCGGGGGCGTCTGCTGCTGCAGACGGTGCGGTCGCACGACCAGTACAACACCACGATCTACGGCAAGGACGACCGCTACCGCGGCATCCACGGTGGCCGACGCGTCGTGCTCGTCAACGCGAAGGACATCATGGCGCTGGGATTCGCCCCGGACGAGATCGTCGACCTGGTCTCGGAGTGGACCGGTCCCGGCGGCCGCATCGAGGAGCGCCGCGCCGAGCGGTTCCGCATCGTCCCGTACCGGACGCCGCGCGGCAACGCCGCGGCCTACTACCCGGAGACGAACGTGCTCGTGCCGCTCGACTCGGTGGCGGACGTCAGTGGGACGCCCACGTCCAAGTCGGTGATCGTGCGGCTCGAGCACCGCGCGGCGTGACCGCCCGGTCCGACTCGCCGGCCTTCCGTCGCCGTCGCCGCTCGGCGATGCTGGTGCAGGTCGCTGCGCTCTGAGACAGTGTCCGCAGCGGAAGGATCGGGGGTGCTGCCATGCCGTCAGGCCATGCGCTGGGAGACCTCGACACGCTCGAGCCCGAGACCGCCGCGCTCCGGCGGCGGACCCTGCGCCCCGACATCCAGGGTCTTCGCGCGATCGCGGTCGTCGCCGTCGTTCTGGACCACCTCGTCTTCTGGCCGAGTGGCGGGTTCGTGGGCGTCGACGTGTTCTTCGTCATCTCCGGATTCCTGATCACCGGGCTGCTGCTGAAGGAGCACGAGCGAACCGGCCGGATCTCGTACCTCGGCTTCTACCGCCGGCGGGTCCGGCGACTCCTCCCCGCCGCCACGATCGTGCTCGTGGTCACGGTGGCTCTCGGATTCTGGCTGTTCAACCGTGTGCGGGCATGGGAGGCGTTCTGGGACGCGGCATCCGCTTTCCTCTTCGTCTCGAACTGGCGCTTCGCTGCCGTGGGCACCGACTACTTCCAGGCCGATCTGCCCGTCTCCCCGGTGCAGCAGTTCTGGTCGCTGTCGGTGGAGGAGCAGTTCTATCTCGTCTGGCCGTGGCTGCTGCTCGGCATCCTCGTCCTCGCGCGAGCGCGCTCCGGCTCCGCGCGCCGCGTCATCATCGCCGGCGCCATGACCCTCATCGTGGTGGGGACGTTCGCGTGGGCGCTGCACCAGTCGGTCGCCAATCCGACCGTGGCCTACTTCTCGACGATCACCCGCGCATGGGAGCTGGGGGTGGGCGCGCTCATCGCGATCGGCGCGCCGCTGTGGGCACGGATCCCCGCACGCGCGCGGCCGGTGCTCGGATGGGTCGGCCTCGTCGGGATCCTCGTGGCGTACTTCACCATCGACGACACGCTCCCCTTCCCCGCTCCGTGGGCCGCGCTGCCGGTCCTCGCGACGGGACTGACCATCATCGCGGGGACGGGCGGTGAGCAGCGCTTCCTCTTCCCGTTGACGAACCGGGTGAGCCGGTACATCGGCGACGTGTCGTACTCGCTCTACCTCTGGCATTTCCCGGTGATCATCTTCGTGGCGATCCTCCTTCCCGATCCGTGGGTCGCCATCGTGACGAGCGTCGCGGTGATGGCTGCGCTGACCGTGATCTCGTATCACTTCGTCGAGCTGCCCTTCCAGCACCTGCCACCCCTCGGGCCCGAAAGTGCTCGCTCCTCGGCGGCGTGGGCGAGCTGGCGCAGGCAGTTCTTCCGGCCCGTCGCCGTCGGTGCGGCCGTCGTGACGATCGTGCTGCTCGCGGTCGGCTCGGCCGTGGCGGTGCAGTCCGCGAACCCGCGCCCGATCGATGCGGCGGCGCCCGCGGAGACGGCACGCGTGCCCGACCCCGCGTCGACCGCAAGTCCCTCCCCACAGGCGTCGCCGGCCGCGCTCGACGTGCTGCGCGACGAGCTCGCCTCCGCCCTGGCAGCGGAGGAGTGGCCCGTTCTCTACCCCACTCTCGAGAGCGTGATGGGAGGACTGCACGCGCCGGAGGACATCCACGCGTGCGGCCGGCACCACGCAGCTCCCGCGCGAGGCGTGTGCACGTGGGGCGCGCGGCCGGGGAACGTCGAGGTGCTGCTGGTCGGCGACTCCAGTTCCCTGGCCTATACCCACGCCATTCGGACCCTCGCTCCGGATGCGGCCTGGACCGTCTCCACGCGAGGAATGTTCGGATGCCCGTTCATCGACATCTCGACGGTCAACTCGGTGCCCGCCGTGATCGCGCAGTGCCCGGCCCACAACGCCGACGTGATCGCCCACATCAAGCGCAGCCGCCCCGACATCGTCATCATCACGACGACCTTCGAACCGCTCGTGAACGTGCGGACGAAGGAGGTCGTCACCCCCGAGGAGTTCGCGGAGGGGATGGATGCCTACGTCTCCACGTTCGCGTCGAGTGTCGATCGGATCGCCATTCTCGCGCCGCCGCCCGCGTCGGCCAACGTCCACTCCTGCTACACGCCGCAGAGCTCTCCGCAGGACTGCGTGACGACCGTCACCGATCGCTGGCTGGCTGTCGCGAGCGTGATGACGGATCGTGCGCCCGAGATGGGCGCCCTGTTCATCGACTCCAGACCGCTCCTGTGCATCGACCGGTCGTGCCCGCCCTTCGCAGCGGCGACGCCCACCAAGCTCGACCTCGGCCACATCACCGGCGCCTACGCCGAGAAGATCGCCCCGGCCATGCTCGAGTTGTTCGAGGCATCCGGACTCCTGTCGGAGGCCGGCCCGCCGAACTCACGCTGAGCCCGACGAACCTCGTGGGCTGCGGGCGTGCCGCTCCCGCCCACGCCTCTCTAGGCTGGAGTCATGACCCGAGCCGCCGTCATCACGGTATCCGACCGCTCGTCCGCGGGGGATCGCTCCGACGCGAGCGGTCCGGTGGCGGTCGAGGCGCTGCGCGCGGCCGGGTTCGAGTGCGGCGACGCGATCGTGGTGCCTGACGGCGCGGACAGCGTCGAGCGGGCGCTGGAGGCTCAGATCCTGGCGGGCGCGAAGCTCATCGTGACGTCCGGCGGAACGGGCGTCGGTCCCCGCGATGAGACGCCGGAGGGCACCCGTCGCATAGTGACGCGCGAGGTCCCGGGCATCGCCGAGGAGCTTCGCCGACGCGGAGCGGCCGAGATGCCGGCGGGCATGCTGACGCGCGGGGTCGCGGGCGTCGCCGACCCGCACGGGGTGCTCATCGTCAATCTGCCGGGCTCGCCGAAGGGCGTGGCGTCGGGCATGCCGGTGGTGCTGTCGATCGCCGGGCACGTGATCGACCAGCTCGGCGGGAGCGACCACTGATGTCCGCCGTGCGCCTCGCCGCGATCAGCTCCGAGCCCCTCGATCTGGCCGCGCACCTCGCCGCCGTCGATGACCCGGCGATGGGTGCGCTCACGACGTTCGTCGGACGGGTGCGCGATCATGATCCGGATGCCGCTACCTCGGTTATCGCACTCGAGTACTCCGCCCACCCCGACGCCGCCGCCGCACTGCAGCGCATCGCGGAGGACGCCGTCGGCGACGGTGAGGCGCTCGTGGCCGTGTCGCACCGGATCGGCACGCTCGCGGTGGGCGACGCCGCCGTCGTGATCGCCGTGGCCGCGCCCCACCGGGCCGAGGCCTTCGAGGTCTGCCGCGCCGTGATCGAGACGATCAAGACCGGGCTGCCGGTGTGGAAGCGGCAGGTCGAGGCAGACGGCACCGCCACCTGGCTCGGGCTCGGCGGCTGACCTGCCGGACGCCGCGGATGCCGTGACCGGCTCAGCCGCCGGCGAACGGAGGCAGCACGTCGACGAGGTCGTCGTCGCCGAGCGCCGTGGTGTCGTCGACCCGCGAGCCGCCGACCAGCACGGCGCAGCGCGGAAGGATGGTGCCGAGTCCCGGATGGTCGGTGGCGACGGCACGTCGCAGATCGCCGAGCGTCGCCTCGATCCGGCGCTCGGTGTCGCGGCCTGCCGCCTCCTGGGCGGCGGCGAAATAGCGGACGACCGGCACTACTCCTCCTGCTCCCACGCAGCCGCGAGGCCGGCCACGGCCTCGAGGGCCTCGCGGACCTGGGCGGGGTCATCGCCGGCACGACCGGCCACGAGGCCCGCGACGAATGCGCCGAGCGGGGCGGCAGGACGGGCCACGCCGTTCGCGACGTCGCGGGTCATGTCGAGGACGGCGGCCACCGGCACGTCGGACTCGGCCAGGCCGAACCGCTGACGCAGCGTCGCGGCCCACGCGTCGAGCGCTTCGGGCGGAAGGGTGCGGGACTGCTCGGTCATGACGACTCCTCGGCGTGGGCGGCCCGTGCCCGGGCCTCCTCCAGATCCTGCCACGTGTCGACGTCGCGGGTCAGGTCGTCCGGCGCGGCGATCACGGCGATCGCGAGATCGTTCAGAAGAGCGCGCACCGGCGCGTCGCGCCCGGCATCGGGCAGAGCGGATGCCGCGGCCCGCAGCGCCCGGGTGCGATACACGCCGATCAGCCATTGCGGCCGGCTCGAGGCATCCGCGAGGCACATCCCCTCGGTGTCGGCGGGCAGCAGCGGAAGGTCGGCGACGAGCCGGCGCAGGGCGGGCCCGGCCGCCGGCAGGTCGCACGCCAGGAGGATCGTCCAATCCGGATCGACCGTCTGCTCCCACGACGCGAGAGCCGCGACGATCGCTGCCGCCGGACCTCCGAACGGGGGATCCTCGCGGACCCACTGGACGCCGAGCGTGGGGTCGAGGACCGGTCCGACCACCGAGATGGGCTCGGCTCCGGCATCCGTCACCGCCGTCACCGCCGCCGCGATCAGCGTGCTCCCGCCGACGTCGAACAGCGGCTTGACGGCGCCGTCGACCCTCGATGCCCGCCCGCCGGCCAGCAGGATCGCGCCGAGCCCGCCCGTATCCGTCATGCCTCGCCGGGGCGGTGCCAGTCGCCGCTCTTGCCGCCGGTCTTGGCCACGATGCGCACGTCGTGGATCGACGTGCCCTTGTCGAGGCCCTTCACCATGTCGACCACCGCGAGGCCCGCGACCGACACCGCGGTGAGCGCCTCCATCTCGACGCCGGTGCGGTCGGCGGTGCGGACCGTGGCCTCGATGGCGACCCCGTCGTCGACGATGTGGAGATCGACCGCTGCGCCGTGCACGCCGATGACGTGGGCGAGCGGGAGGAGCTCGGGCGTGCGCTTGGCCGCCTGGATGCCCGCGATCCGCGCGACGGCGAGCACGTCGCCCTTGGGCACGGTGCCGTCGCGCAGCGCCGCGACGACCTCGGTCGAGCAGCGCACGAACCCGCGCGCGATTGCGGACCGCACCGTCGGCTGCTTCTGCGTGACATCGACCATACGGGCGTGACCGGCGTCGTCGAGGTGCGAGAAGCTCATGAGATCAGCATGACATCGACCGGATCCCCGGCGGCGACGCGATCGGCGTCGGCGGGCACCACCGCGTAGGCCTCGGCGCGGCCGAGGCCGCCCGCGAGGTGCGAGCCTCCGCTCGTGGCGGGCACCGCGCGCCACGACCCTGGGTCGGTGCGGTCGATCGTGACCGGAAGGTACTGCATCCGGCCCGGCGGCGTGCTCCACCCCGCGGCGGCGGGGAGGCGCAGGAGCGGACGACCGAGGTCTGCTCGCCCCTGCATGCGCAGCAGCGCGGGGCGGACGAACACCTCGAACGAGACGGCCGCGCTGACCGGGTTGCCGGGCAGGCCGAAGAGCAGGGTTCCCGACGGCGTGCGTCCGAAACCCTGCGGCTTGCCGGGCTGCATGCGGACCTTCGTGAAGGTCATGCTGTCGCCGAGGGTGTTCTTGACCACCTCGTATGCGCCGGCGCTGACCCCTCCTGTGAACACGACGAGGTCGGAGCCGAGCGCTTCGGCCGCCGCGATCGCCTCACGGGGTCCGTCGCCGTCGTCGGGAACGCTCGCGCGCAGCACCACCTCTGCGCCGGCGCCGGACGCGAGCCCGGCGAGCAGCTCGCTGTTGGACTCGGGGATCTGTCCGCGCTCGAGCGGCGAGCCCGGGGGGACGAGCTCCGAGCCGGTCGAGACGACCGCGACCCGCGGCATGCGGCCGACGGTGAGCCGGTCGACGCCCGCGGCGGCGGCGGCCGCGACCTGCAGCGCGCCCAGGACGATGCCGGCGGGCAGGACCACGTCGCCGACGACCGCGTCTTCGCCTCGGCGGCGGATGTGGGCGCCCGCCCGGGCGGGCGCGACGAGCACGGTGACGTCGCCGAGCGAATCGGCGAGCCCGCCGGCGGTGCTCTCGAAGGGGACGATGGCCGTGGCATCGGCGGGAACGGGTGAGCCGGTCATGATGCGTGCGGCTTCGCCCGGTTCGAGCGCGGGGTCGAGGCCTGTGCCGGCGGGGAGGTCTGCGACCACGCGCAAGCGCACGGGTAAGGCATCCGTCGCGTCCGCGACGTCGTCGAACCGCACGGCGAATCCGTCCATCGCGGAGTTGTCGAACACGGGGATGTCGACGGCCGCCCGTACGACCTCGCGCAGGGTCCGGCCGACGGCCGCGGCCAGCGGGACGTCGACGGCGTCGAGGGTGGGGGTCGCTTCGAGCACCGTGGCCAGGTGCTCGGCGACCTCGATGAGATCGTCGGGGGCGCCCGGCCTCACGCGTGCACCCGTGCCACGGCGGCGTCCGGCCAGGCGTCCATGCCGCCGGCGAGGACGGATGCCTCGATCCCCGCGTCACGGAGCGCCCGTGCCGCGCGCTCGGCCCGCACGCCGACCTTGCACACGACGACGACGGGTCCTGGTCCGACGCCGGCGGGGTCGGCGAGCACCTCGGCGAGTGGTCGCTCGACGACGCCCGGGAGCACGCCGAGCGCGGTCTCCGACGGCTCGCGCACATCGAGCAGCACGGCACCGGCTGAGTGGGCGGCCAGGGCAGCCTCGAGGGTCACGTGTGCCACCGGGTCGGGGGCGGGTGCCGGCTCGGGCGCAGCCGCCTGCGCCTCCGCCGGACGCAGCGGGATCTCGTCGGTGCGGCCGCGCAGCGCGTCGATCACGACCAGGCGCCCGAGCAGGGGCTCGCCGACGCCCGTGATGAGCTTGATCGCCTCCGTTGCGAGCAGCGAGCCGGTCTGCATGCACAGCGACCCGAGCACGCCGACCTGAGCGCACGTCGGGACCTCCCCGACGGTCTCGGGCGGATACAGGTCGGACAGGCGCACCGGCGCGACGCCCTGGGGCGGCGCCGCCCAGAACACCGTCACCTGAGCGTGGAACTCCTGCACGACGCCCCACACGAGGGGCGCGCCGAGCTCGTCGCAGGCGGCGGCCACGGCTTGCCGGGTCTCGAACGTGTCGGTGCCGTCGATGACGACGTCCGCACCTTCGAGCAGTTCGCGCCCGTTCTCGCGGGTGATGCGTGCGGCGACCGGGCGCACGACGGTCGTGGGGGAGAGGTCCTCGGCCACGCGGACCGCCGAGTCGACCTTGGGTCTTCCGACATCGGCGACGCGGTGCATGATCTGGCGCTGGAGATTGGATGCCTCGACCCCGTCGTCGTCGATGACCGTCAGGGTGCCGACTCCGGCTGCGGCGAGGGCGAGCACGACGGGGGATCCGAGTCCGCCCGCGCCGACCACAGCCACGTGCGCGGCGGCGAGCCGGCGCTGCGCGACCTCGCCGAACCCCGCCAGCACGCGGTGTCGCGCGGCGCGGGTGCGCTCGTCGTCGCTCAGCTCCGCGAGGGGCTCGACGAGAGGGGGAAAGGCCATGCCCTCAGGCTAGCCGCGCAGACAGAAGGAGGGGCGGCCCACGAGTCGCACTCTCCCCAGCTTGGTTCCGCTGATGCGGAGAAGATTCTGTATCTCGTCCGCATTTGCGGTGATACCGTTTCCGTCATGCCGAGCTTCAAGATCTCCGATGCCGCGCGGCTGCTCGGGGTGAGCGACGACACCGTTCGCCGGTGGGTCGACGCCGGCGCGCTGCCGACGACCGGCGCGGTACCCGCTGAGATCCCCGGCGACGCCCTCGCGGCCCGTGCCGTCGAACTCGCGACCGGAGCCGCCACCGCGCCCGACGTCCTCTCGAGCGCGCGGAACCGGTTCGTCGGCCTCGTCACCCGCGTGCAGCGCGACGGTCTGATGGCTCAGGTCGACATCCAATCGGGGCCGCACCGCGTCGTCTCCCTGATGTCGGGCGAGGCGGTCGACGAACTGGGCATCGAGGTGGGCTCCCTCGCCGCCGCAGTGGTGAAGGCGACCAACGTCATCGTCGAGATCCCGAGAGGATGAGGATGCCTCGATCCGCGGCCCCCGGCCCGCTCGTGGCCATGCTGCTCGCGGCCGCGCTCGCCGTGACCGGATGTGCCGCCGGTGCGGGCGATGCTGCGCCGGGATCGGCGTCGCCGGGATCGGCCTCGCCCGGATCCGACGCGGGTCCGAACCTGTCCGGCGATCTCACGATCTTCGCCGCGGCTTCCTTGGGTGCGGCGTTCGACGAGCTCGCCGAGCAGTTCGAGCAGCGGCATCCGTCCCTCGATGTCGTGCCGATCGCGTACGACGGATCGAGCACGCTCGCGACCCAGATCGTCGAGGGGGCGCCCGCCGACGTGTTCGCGTCCGCTGATGAGCGGAGCATGCAGCACGTGGTCGATGAGGGCCTCGCCGCAGCCCCGCAGCTCTTCGCGTCGAACACCCTGGTCATCGCTGTTCCGGCGGGGAATCCGGCCGGCATCGCGAGGCTGGATGATCTCGCCGAGCCTGGGAGAGCCGTCGTGCTGTGCGCCGCCGAGGTGCCGTGCGGCGCGGCATCCGCAGCCCTCCTCGAGCAGAACGGGGTCGAGGTGGTTCCCGCCAGCGTCGAGCAGAACGTCACCGCTGTGCTCACGAAGGTCGCGGCCGGCGAGGCCGACGCCGGACTCGTCTACGTCACCGACGCGCGCGGCGAGCCCCGGGTCGAGGTCGTCGAAGCCGCGGGGTCGGCGGATGTCGTGAACCGCTATCCGATCGCCGCGCTCAGCGAGGCGGCGAATCCGGCCGCCGCGGCGGCGTTCGTCGACTTCGTGCTGTCGGCCGACGGTCGCGCCGTGCTCGAGCGACTCGGGTTCGGTGCGCCGTGACCGAGCTCGCGACCGGTCGTGCGCGTGCGGGCTTCGTGCCCCGGGTGCTCGCGATCCCGGCCGTCATCGGGCTCGCGCTGCTCATCCTTCCCCTGACTGCGCTGGTCCTGCGCGTGGAGTGGTCCACGCTGTGGCGCGACATCACTTCTCCCGAGGCGCTGTCGGCGCTCGGTCTGTCGCTGGCCACCGGACTCACCGCGACCGTCGTGTGCGTCGTTCTCGGCGTGCCGCTCGCCCTTCTCATCGCCCGCAGCCGCGCGCGCACCGCCGCCGTGCTCCGCGCGCTGGTGACCGTCCCGCTCGTGCTGCCCCCGATGGTGGGCGGCGTGGCGATGCTCTTCCTGTTCGGCCGGACGAGCTGGCTGGGGGGCGTGCTGGCCGAGTGGGGCATCCGGATCCCGTTCACCACCGGCGCGGTCGTGCTCGCCCAGACCTTCGTCGCGCTGCCCTTCCTGGTGCTCGCGCTCGAGGGATCGCTGCGCACGACGGGCGTCGGCTACGAGCAGGCCGCCGCCGGACTCGGCGCAGGACGCTGGACGATCCTCGGACGGGTGACCCTGCCGCTCGCGGCGCCCGGGCTCGTCGCGGGCATCGTGCTGTGCTTCGCCCGCGCGATCGGCGAGTTCGGCGCGACCGCCCTCTTCGCGGGGAACGCGCCGGGTGTCACGCAGACGATGCCGCTCGCCATCTACACGGCGTTCAACGGCGCGGGGGTGTCACAGGGCACGGCGGTGGCACTGTCGCTGCTCCTGCTGGTGACGGCGATCGGCGTGCTCCTGCTGGTGCGCGCCTGGCGGCCGGAGGCGCAGCGATGACCGCCCTCGACGCGCACGTCGTCGTCAACCGGCCCGGCTTCCGCCTCGACGCGATCGTGCAGGCCGAGCCGGGCGAGACCGTCGCCGTGATGGGGCCGAGCGGCGCCGGCAAGTCGACGCTGCTCGGGGTGCTCGCGGGCCTGATCCCGCTCGACCGGGGTCACGTGCGGCTGGGCGACCGCGAGCTGGACGCGGCTCCGCGGCCGCGCGTGCGCACGGCGCCGTCCGAGCGAGGAATCGTCCTGCTCGGCCAGGAGCCGCGCCTGTTCCCTCACCTCACCGCCCACGAGAACATCGCCTTCGGCCTGCGCGTGCACGGCGCGACGAAGCAGGTCGCCGGGGCGGAGGCCGACCAGTGGCTGTGGCGGGTGGGCCTCGACGGCATGGGGACGCGTCGCCCCGCACAGCTGTCGGGCGGTCAGCAGCAGCGGGTCGCGCTGGCGCGCGCTCTCGCGACGAGCCCGGCCGCCCTCCTCCTCGACGAGCCGCTGACGTCCCTCGACGCCGAGACCGCCGGCGACGTGCGCGCCCTCCTTCACGACCAGCTCGCCGCGACCCGGACGACGGCGATCGTCGCCACCCACGACGCCGTCGACGCGGTCGCTCTGGCGACGCGCCTCATCGTGCTCGAGGAGGGCCGCGTCACGCAGGCGGGCGGAGTGCGCGACGTGCTCGCCGCGCCCGCGACCCGCTTCACCGCCGCGGTGGCCGGACTCAATCGGGTCGAGGGAGTGCTGCGCGGCGCGCGCTGGACGCGTGACCACATCGTGCTCGAGGCCGGGGCTGCGGCATCCGATCCGTCCGTCGACACCGGTGCAGCGGCCGTCTTCCGGCCGTCGGCCGTCGGGATCGACCGCACCGAGGCGGACACGTGGACCGGAGCGCTGCGGCTCGAGCCCTCGATCGTCGAGGGCGAGTGGCTCTCGCGGGTCACCCGGCTCGAGCAGACACCGGCGGGCGTGCGCGTGCGCACCGCCGACCCCGAGGTCGCCGTCGACGTGACCGCCGACCGCGTCGCCGAGCTCGGACTGGCTCCGGGACTCCCCGTGCGGCTGCGCCTGGCGGCGCCCGACGTGCGGTTCGTCGTCCCCGGCTGACGCCCTCCTAGACTCGTCGCGTGACCCGCATCCGCCCCTTCCGCGCCGGCGACGAACCGGCGCTCGCCGACATTTGCCTGAAGACAGCGGATGCCGGAGCCGACGCGACCGGGATCCTGGACGACGACGACCTGTGGGCCGAGATCTTCGTGCTGCCGTACGCCGCGCGGCACCCGGAGCTGGCCTTCGTCGTCGAGGCGGAGGACGGCCGCGTCGTCGGCTATATCGTCGGGGCCCCCGACAGCTCCGCGTTCGAGGACTGGTTCCGCGCCGAGTGGTGGCCGCGGCACGCGGAGCAGTGGCCCGAGCCGGCCCCCGCCCCCGAGCCGGCGGCCGAGGCCGAGGCATCCCGTCAGGACGGCATCCTGCGGTACGCGTACGGACGCCGCGGCGGCTCCCAGCCATACGGCGACGCGTACCCGGCTCATCTGCACATCGACCTTCTGCCCGAGGTGCAGGGCCGGGGTCTCGGGCGGCTCCTCATCGCGACGCTGGCCGACACGCTGCGCGCCCAGGGGGTGACGGGGCTCCACCTCGTCGCGTCCGCCGACAACGCCGGGGCGATCGCCTTCTACCCGCGGGTCGGCTTCACGCCGTTGCCCTCCGACGACGGTGTGCAGGCGTTCGGCATGCGGCTCGGCTGACGGGCCGGCCACCACACCGATCGCACGAGCGCAACCCCTCCGGCGCGGGCGACCCGGCGCGTAGCCTGCGGGGATGGACGACCTCTCCGCCCCGACGGGCCGCGAGCCCGCGCTCGCCGCAGTGCCGCACGACGACGGCACGGCACCGCGCGCCCTGGTCATCGGCGCCACGGGGTACATCGGCGGCCGCCTCGTCCCGCGGCTGCTCGCCGCCGGCTACGACGTGCGCGTGCTCGTCCGCGACGCGACGCGCGTCGGCGCGTTCGAATGGGGTGACCGGGTCGAGGTGTTCGCGGGTGATGCGACGGATGCCTCGGCCGTGGCATCCGCTGTCCCCGATGTCGACGTGCTGTACTACCTCGTCCACTCGATGTCGTCGGGCAAGGACTTCGCCGATGCCGACCGGACGGCCGCGGAGACCGTCGCCGGTGCGGCAGCAGCGGCCGGCGTCGATCGCATCGTCTACCTCGGCGGCCTGCACCCGGACGACGTGGACCTGTCTGCGCATCTTCGCTCTCGCGTCGAGGTCGGCGAGACGTTCCTGGGCAGCGGCGCGCCGACGCTCGTGCTGCAGGCCGGGGTGGTGATCGGATCGGGCTCGGCGTCGTTCGAGATGGTGCGTCACCTCACGGAGGTGCTGCCGTACATGCCGGCGCCGAAGTGGGTGCGCAACCGCATCCAGCCGATCGCCGTGCGCGACGTGCTGCACTACCTGCTCGGCGCGGCGCGCGTGGCCGCCGACGTGAACCGCGCCGTCGACATCGGCGGACCCGACGTGCTGCGGTACGGCCAGATGATGAACGGCTACGCGGTCGAGGCGGGCCTGCACCAGCGCGCGATCGCCGCGCTGCCCGTGCTCACGCCGCGCCTCGCGTCGCACTGGGTGAATCTCGTCACCCCGATCCCGCGGTCGATCGCGATGCCGCTCGTCGAGTCGCTTCAGAACGAGTGCGTGATGAAGGACCACGACGTCGACGATCTGATCCCGCCGCCGTCCGACGGGCTCACGAGCTACCGCGCCGCCGTACGGCTCGCGCTCGGACGCGTCGAGGCGGACGCCGTCGAGACCAGCTGGCAGGATGCCGAAGTGCTGGGCGTGCCGAGCGATGCGCTGCCCAGCGACCCGGACTGGGCGGGGCGGGTGGTGTTCACCGACAGCCGCTCGGCGACCACCTCGGCACCGCCCGCGGCGCTCTGGCGGGTGATCGAGGGGATCGGCGGGGAGAACGGCTGGTACTCCTCGCCCGTGCTGTGGGCGATCCGCGGCTGGATGGACCGCGTCGTCGGCGGCATCGGCCTGGCGCGCGGCCGCCGGTCGAAGGGTCGGCTGGCGGTCGGCGACGCGCTCGACTTCTGGCGCGTCGAAGCCCTCGAGCCGGGCACCTTCCTGCGGCTGCGGGCCGAGATGAAGGTTCCCGGACTGGCATGGCTCGAACTGCGGGCGGTCCCGGATGCCGCGGGCTCGCGCTACGAGCAGCGTGCGGTGTTCTTCCCGCTCGGGCTGGCGGGCCGCCTGTACTGGCTGGCCGTGCTGCCGTTCCACGGCGTCATCTTCGCCGGCATGGCGCGGCGCATCGCCGCCGCGGCGGAGGCCGGCGTCACGGCGGATCCGCGGGGTGTGCGCGAGCACCCGGGGGCCGCGCCGGATCCGGTGCTCAGCAGCTCGCCGGCGTCTCCCTGAGGTCGCGGATCCTGCGCCGCTCGAACAGCGTGTGACCGATGCCGTCCATGCGGCGCTCATCGGTCATCGTCGCTCCGTCCTCGCGCCAGCCGTGGCGCTCATAGAACGCCGCCGCGCGCTCGTTGCGGTCGAGCACCCACAGGTGCGCCTTGCGGAAGCCGGATGCGCGCAGGCGCTGCTCCGCGGTGACGAGCAGCGCGTGACCCACACCGCGCGACCAGCGCTCGGGCCGGGCGTAGATCGCGTAGAGCTGGCCGTCGCGCGGTCGGTCGGAGTCGAGCGAGGGTCCGATCGCCGCCCAGCCGGCCACGGCACCGTCGACCTCGGCGACCAGCTCGCAGCCGCGCGGGTCACCGTGCATCTCGTCCCAGCGGGCGATCCGGCGCTCCGTCTCGCGCTCGGCGTCCAACGCGTCGAGGATCTCCTGTGCCATGAGTCCCGCGTAGGCCGCTCGCCACGTGTCGATGCGCACCCGCGTGATGTCGGCAGCGTCGTCGCGGGTGGCGGTGCGGACCGTCAGGGTCATGCGTTCGACCGTAGCCGAGGCATCCGCTCGCCCGCTCAGGCCTCCGCGGCGACGATGCGTCCGCGCTCGAGGCGCACGACGCGATCGACGAGCCCGGGCGGCACGGTGACGTGCGAGATGAGCACGACGGCCTGATCGTCGCCGACGGCGCCCAGCAGGTCGGCGAGGAGAGCATCGGATGCCTCGGGGTCGACGCCCGCCGTCGGCTCGTCGAGCACGAGCACGGGGAACCCGCGCAGCAGCGCCCGCGCGAGCGCGATGCGCTGGGCCTGTCCGCCCGACACCAGAGCGCCGCGCTCGCCGACGCGGGCGTCCAGCCCGCCCCGCTCGCGCAGCCAGTCGCCCAGGCCGACACGCGCGAGCGCGGCCTCGAGCTCGGCGTCGCTCGCGGTGTCGCGCGCGAACAGCAGGTTCTGACGGATGTCCTCGTCGAAGAGCATCGGCTGCTGCTCGCACAGCCCGACCGTCCGGCGCACGTCGTCACCGGCGAGGCCGTGCACCGAGCGGCCGCCGATCTCGTAGTCGCCGTCGGTCTCGAGGAACCGCACCAGCGCGTGGGCGAGGGTGGTCTTGCCGGCGCCGCTCGATCCGACGACCAGGACGCGCTCACCGGGGCGCACCTCGAGATCGATGTCGTGGAGCGAGGCATCCGTTCCTCCCGGCCAGCGGGCCGAGGCGCTGCGCAGCCGGAGTCCGTCGCCCAGAGACGGTCCCTCGCCGGTCGCCGCGACGGTCTCGTCGACGAGCGCGTCGGGCAGTCGGTCGGGCAGCACTCCCGCGATGCGATCGGCGGATGCCGCGACCTGGCGCCACGCGGCGGCCGCGAGCGGCACGGCGGCGAAGACCTCGAAGACCGCCATCGGCACCAGGACCACGACGGCGAGCGAGGGGCCGTCCAGGGCCCCTGACGCGATGCCGGGGATGGCCGCGACGACGGCGAGGATCGATGCGCCGCCGGCGAGGAGCGAGACGATCGCCGTCGTGCCGGCCTGCGCGCCCGCTCTGCGGACCACGGCACGTCGCACGGCGGCATCGGCGTCGGCGATGCGCGTGCGGCTCTCGGCTTCCGCGCCGAACGCGGCGAGCACGTCGAGGCTGCCGAGGTGGTCGAGCACCGCGTCGGCGAGTCGGGCGCGCAGGGGAGCGATATCGCGTTCCGCGCGTGCACCGGAAGCCCATCCCCACAGCGAGGCCGCGAGCCCGGCGGCCACGAGGCACGCGAGGAGCACGAACCCGGCCGGCCACCAGACGATCGACACCAGGATGACCGCGCCGAGGGCGACCGTCGCGGACGCCACGAGCGGCTGCACCACCCGCAGGGGCAGGTTCTGCAGGTCGTCGACGTCGTCGACCAGGGCGCCGAGCACCGACCCGCGGCCGGTGCGGGCGAGCCCGTCCGGAGCCAGCGGGACGAGGCGCCGCACGAGCGTCGCGCGCGTCGTCGCGAGCTGGCGCAGCGCGGCGTCGTGGCCGGCGAGCCGCTCGAGGTAGCGGAAGGTCGCCCGCGAGAGCGCGAACAGGCGCACGCCGACGACGGCGGCCGAGAGGTACAGCACCGGCGGCTGCTCACTCGCCCGCACGATGAGCCAGGCGCTGACGGCGAGGAGGGCGACGGCGGATGCCTCCGACACGAAGCCCGCCGCGAGCGCCGGCCAGAACCGGCGCGCGGGAGGCATCGCGCCGCGGAGCACGTCGGCCCGGGTGACCGCGGTCATACGACCACCTCCTCGGGCTGGAGCCGCACGACGTCGTCGGCGATCCCGCGCGCGCTGGTGCGGTGTGAGACGAGCAGCACCGCCGCACCGCCGTCGGCGAGCTCGCGCACGCTGCGCCAGAGCTGCGACTCGGTGTCGGGGTCGAGGGCGGCGCTCGGCTCGTCGAGTGCGATGACCGCCGCGCGCCCGCGCAGGTGGCGGTAGAACGCCCGGGCCACGGCCACCCGCTGCGCCTGACCGCCCGAGAGGCCGGCGCCCTGCACGCCGAGCTCGCGGTCGGGAACGAGCTCGTCGGCCCGGGCGAGCGCGAGCGCGCGAAGGACGAGTGCGGAGTCGGGCGCCGCATCGCCGAGCGTGACGTTGCCGGCGATGGTGCCGGAGATGAGCCCCGGCTGCTGCCCGGCCCACGCCAGCCATTCCGCAGGCGCGAGCGCGCGCAGGTCGGTCCCACTGTAGGTCGCCGCGCCCTCGAACGACGCCGCGCCGCGCAGCGCCGCGAGGACGCTGGACTTGCCCGCGCCGCTCGGCCCCTCGAGCAGGGTCACCGTGCCCGGTGCCGCGATGAGCGACACAGGTGGCAGCATCCGCTCGCCCCTCCGCACCCGGACATCATGCAGGCGCAGCACTCGCCCGCCCGCCTGCGCCCCGGGCCCTTCGTCGCCCCCCGCTCCCCGTTGAGTGTCCAGGACGTGCCGCGGGGCCGGTGCCGACGGCGGCGTGTCCTGGACACTCAACAGGGGGGCGGGGGCGGGGGTGGGAGTGAGGGCGGCCGCGGCGTCGAGGACCGCGAACACGTCGGTGGTCGCGGCGACGCCCTCCGCGGCGGCGTGGAACTGCACGCCGACCTGCCGCAGGGGGAGATACGCCTCGGGCGCGAGCAGCAGGACGAAGAGCCCGACGCCGAGGACCAGCGCGCCGTCGATCAGGCGGAAGCCGATCGAGACGGCGATGATCGCGACGGAGATGCTCGCGAGGAACTCGAGCGCGAAGCCCGAGAGGAACGACACGCGCAGCACCCGCATGGTCTCGCGGCGGTACTCGCCGGTGACCTGTTCGATGGATGCCGCGGCCCGGTGCTGCCGGCCGAACACCTTCAGCGTCGACAGGCCCTGGACGGTGTCGGCGAAGCGGGCGGCGAGGCGGTGCAGGGTCTTCCACTGCCGCTGCTGCACGGAGCGGGTCGCGAGTCCGATGAGCACCATGAACACCGGGATGAGCGGGAGGGTCAGCAGGACGGTGAGGCCCGAGATCCAGTCCTGCCACCACATCACCGCGATGAGGATCGGCGTCGCGACCACGGTCTGCACGAGCTGAGGCAGGTAGCGGCCGAAGTACGCCTCGAGCGCGTCGAGCCCTCGGCCGGCGGTGACGGCGAGCTGGGCGGAGTTGCGCCCGCCCAGCCACTCGGGGCCGAGCGCCCCGACCGCCTCGACGAGGGCCGCGCGCAACTGCGTCTGGACTCTCGCGGCCGCCCGCGCCGCAGTCGCCTCACGCGCCCACAGGAGGATCGCGCGCACGGCGACGACGGCCGCGAGGGCGACGAGCGTCGGCGCGAGGTCGGGCAGCGGCATCCCGTCGATCGCGCCGGTGATCGCACGAGTGAGCAGCCAGGCGAACGCGATGATCACCGTCGTCTGCGCGAGGGCGACTACTCCGATCGCGAGGAAGAAGCCGCGCGACGCCGACGCATACCGCAGGAGCCGGGGATCGACGGGCCTCGACCGTCTGCCGGGCTCCGCGCGTTCGTCGTCGCTCATCGCCCTTAGACCCTACCTATCCGGCTCGGTTCAGTGGACGAGCGCGGCCGCCTTCTCGATGCGGGAGCGCGAGACGCGCTTGCGGAAGACCCAGTACGTCCACCCCTGGTAGAGCAGCACGAGCGGAAGGAAGATCGCGGCCGCCCACGTCATGATCGTCAGCGTGTAGTCGGTGCTCGACGCGTTCTCGATCGTGAGACTGTGCGTGATGTCGGTCGACGACGGCATGACGAAGGGGAACAGTGCGAACCACAGCGTGAGCACGGCGGCGACGATCGTGACGGCGCCGAAGCCGAACGCCCAGCCCTCGCGGTCGCGGAGGTTGGACAGGAACGACAGCAGCAGCGTCACCGCGGCGAGGGCCGCGCAGACGACCACGGCTCCGAGGAGCGGTGCACCGTGCCCGGCTGCGATGAACACGGTCCACACGAGGAACGCCGCGGCCACCACGATGGTCAGTGCGCCGCTGCGGCGGGCGAGACGGCGGGCGTCGTCGTGCACCTGGCCGTCGGTCTTCAGAGCCACGAAGTACACGCCGTGCGTGAAGAACAGCAGCAGGGTCGTGAGGCCACCGAGAAGTCCGTACGGGTTCAGCAGCGTGAGGAGGGAGCCGGTGAACTCGTGGTCGGCGTCGAGCGGCACGCCTTGAACGATGTTGGCGACCGCGACACCCCAGAGGAGCGCCGGGACGGCCGAGCCGATCACGATCATGGTGTCGAAGCCGCGCTTCCAGCGCAGGCTGTCGCGTTGGTGCCGGTACTCGAACGAGACGCCGCGAAGGATGAGCGCGAGGAGGATCAGCAGCAGCGCCAGGTAGAAGCCGCTGAAGAGCGTGGCGTACCACTCGGGGAACGCCGCGAACAGGCAGGCGCCGGCGACGATGATCCACGTCTCGTTGAGGTCCCACACCGGCCCGATGGTGTTGATGATCTGCCGGCGTCCGATGTCGTCCTTGCCGAGGAAGGGAAGCGACATCCCGACGCCGAAGTCGAACCCGTCGAGGACGAAGTATCCGACGAAGAGAAAGCCGACGATCCAGAACCAGAGGTACGCGAGGTCCATGTCGATGCTCCTAGTAGACCGTCGTGGGGGTGTCTTCGACCGCGTGTTCCCGGGGGTCGGGATCGTCGGGCCCGGGCAGCGGCTCGGGGCCCTTCTTCGAGGTCTTGATGATCAGGCCGACCTCGACCACGGCCAGCACGGCGTAGATCAGGGTGAAGGCGACGAGCGAGATGAGCACCGTCCACCCGGGCACGCTCGGCGAGACGCCGTCCTCGGTGAGCATGAGCCCGAACACGATCCAGGGCTGGCGGCCCATTTCGGTGAAGACCCAGCCGACGAGGATGGCGAACAGCGACGCCGGCCATGCCCAGACGGCGAGCTTCCAGGCCCACTGCGGCACGTCGCGGGCGGCCTTCTTCCGGGTGAGCCAGAGCCCGACGACGGCGGTGAGCGCGGCGATGCCGCCGAGGCCGATCATCCAGCGGAACGCCCAGTAGGTGACCCACAGGATCGGGGCGAAGCTGCCGTCGACCTGGTCGGCGAACTGCGGGAACAGCTCGGTCGTGTACTGGGCGTTGAGGTCGTTGATGCCCTCCACGCAGCCGTCGAGCGAGTGTGTGGACAGCAGAGCCAGCAGATAGGGGACGCGGATGGAGAACAGCTCGGTCGAGCCGTCCGGCGTGCCGAGCGTGAAGATCGAGAACGAGGCATCCGCACCGCACGCGCTGTCGAAGATCGCCTCGGCGGCGGCCATCTTCATGGGCTGGGTCGAGACCATGACGAGGCTGAGCTGGTCGCCCGATATCGCGACGCCCGCGAAGGCGACGATCATGCCCCACAGCCCGTAGCGCAGCGAGGAGCGCATCATCTCGACGTTCTGGCCGCGCATGAGCTGCCAGGCCGAGATCGAGATGATGACGCCGGCGGTCATCATGAACGCCGCGAACAGTGTGTGGGGGAGGGCGGCCAGGGCGACCGGGTTCGTGAGCACCGCGAGGAAGTCGGTCATCTCAGCGCGTGAGCCGTCTTCGGCCATCCGGAATCCGACGGGATTCTGCATGAACGCGTTGGCCGCGAGGATGAAGTACGCCGAGAACCACGCGCCGATCGTCGCGATCCAGATGCTCGCCAGATGCAGCGCGCGCGGCAGGCGGTCCCAGCCGAAGATCCACAGGCCGATGAACGTCGCCTCGAAGAAGAACGCCATGAGCCCTTCGAAGGCGAGCGGAGCGCCGAACACATCGCCGACGAAGCGGGAGTAGGCCGACCAGTTCATGCCGAACTGGAACTCCTGCACGATGCCCGTGACCACGCCCATGGCGAAGTTGATCAGGAAGATCTTGCCGAAGAACCGCGTGAGGTGGAGCCACTTCACGGTGCCGGTGCGGTGCCAGGCGGTCTGGAAGATCGCGACGGTCAGCGCCATGCCGAGTGTCAGCGGCACGAACAGGAAGTGGTACAGCGTCGTGAGGCCGAACTGCCAGCGGGCGAGCAGCAGAGGGTCCAGCAGATCCACGAGGCGTTCTCCGATCGCTCGAGAGGATGTGTGGTCTGACCACACTAGCATGTGGTCAGACCACAAGGGCGTCGGTCCGTCGACGGCGGCCGCCCTGCGCCCAGAGTCCCAGTTCACGCCGCTCGCGCGCCGCCCCTCCCGCCGTGAAAAAACAATGACTCGCGCGGCCTCGCCGCCGCCCGGCGGGCTACCCTCGAACCATGGCGACACAGTCGGGGCGGCGGGGGATGCCGGCGTGAGCGCCATCCCCGTGACCATCGCGCCCCGCGCGCCGCAGGCCCGAACCGACGCGACGAGCACCGCCGCCGGCGGAGTCGGCGACCCGCTCGTCGACACCCACGGCCGCGTCCACCGCGACCTGCGCATCTCGCTCACCGACCGCTGCTCGCTGCGCTGCACCTACTGCATGCCCGAGCAGGGCAACGAGTGGCTCGCGCGCTCCAGCATCCTCTCGACCGACGAGATCGTGCGCATCGCGACGATCGCGGCCGCCGACGGCATCACGACGTTCCGGCTCACGGGTGGCGAGCCGCTGCTGCGCACCGACATCGTCGACGTGGTCCGCCGGCTCGCCGCGGTCGCCGCGCCCGACGGGCGCCCGGTCGACATCGCCATGACCACCAACGGCATCCGCCTCCGCGAGCTGCTCCCCGATCTCGCCGCTGCCGGCCTGCGCCGCCTCAACGTGTCGATCGACACGATCCGGCGCGATCGCTTCCACGAGCTCACCCGCCGGGACCGGCTCGACGACGTACTCGACGGGATCGCGGCGGCCGCGGCATCCGCTCTGCGTCCTCTGAAGCTCAACGCAGTGGCGATGCGCGACGTCAACGACGATGAGCTGGTCGACCTCGTCGAGTTCGCGGTCGCGCACGACGCGCAGATGCGCTTCATCGAGCAGATGCCGCTCGACGCCGGGCACACGTGGGACCGCTCGCGCATGGTCACGCAGGATGAGATCCTTGCGACGCTCGCGACGCGGTGGTCGCTGACTCCGGTGCCGGGCCGCGGCGGTGCGCCCGCGGCGCGCTGGCTGCTCGACGGCGGTCCGCACACGGTGGGCGTGATCGCCTCGGTGACGGCGCCCTTCTGCGGCGACTGCGACCGCCTGCGCCTCACCGCCGACGGCCAGCTGCGCAACTGCCTGTTTTCGGCGACGGAGTACGACCTCCTGCCGATTCTGCGCGAGGAGGCAACCGCGCCCGTCGACGACGGCATCGACCGGATGCTGCGCGCCTGCGTGCACGGAAAGCTCCCGGGTCACGCGATCAACGACCCCAGCTTCCTCCAGCCCGCGCGCGGCATGAACGCGATCGGAGGCTGACGACCGTGGGCCGCCTCACCGTCCACCGGCCGATCGTCAAGGTCGTGAGCTCCGACGACGGCATCGGCGAGCGCCGGCGCAGCGACACGCTGGCCGTCGAGGAGCCCCTCGAGATCCGCGTCGCCGGCGCACCACTCGCCATCACGATGCGCACGCCGGGTCACGACGTCGAGCTCGCGGCCGGATTCCTCGTCTCGGAGGGAGTCATCGCGCGCGGCGACCAGTTCCGCTCGGCCATCCACTGCGGCGGGCCGGGCACCGGCGCGGTCGGCGTCGCGGGCAGCGCCGAGAACACCTACAACGTGCTCGACGTCGCCCTCGCGCCGGGCGTCGCGCCTCCCGACCCCGACCTCGCGCGCAGGTTCTACACGACGAGCTCGTGTGGGCTGTGCGGCAAGGCGTCCATCGACGCGGTCGAGACCGTCTCGTCCTATGAGGTGGGGACGGATGCCGCGTCCCTCGGCGCTGAGGAGCTTCTGGAGCTTCCCGACCGTCTGCGGGAGGAGCAGGCCGTGTTCGGGACGACCGGGGGCCTGCATGCCGCGGCGCTGTTCGACGCGAGCACCGGCGAGCTGCTCGTCGTGCGCGAGGACGTGGGCCGCCACAACGCGGTCGACAAGGTCGTCGGCTGGGGCGTGCTCAACGACCGCCTGCCGCTGCGGGGAATGGTGCTCCAGGTCTCGGGCCGGGCGAGCTTCGAGCTCGTGCAGAAGGCCGTCATGGCCGGCATCCCGATCCTGTCGGCCGTCTCGGCGCCGTCGTCGCTCGCCGTCGAGCTGGCCGAGGCGTCCGGTGTCACCCTCGCGGGCTTCGTGCGGGGGTCGTCGATGAACCTCTACACGCGCGCCGACCGCGTGCGGCGCTGAGCGCTCAGGCCGAGCGCGCCTCCTGCGCCGTGAGGTGCACGACGCACTGAGCCGGATCGCACGAGGGTGCAATGCCGTCCACCTTCAGCGGGCCGCCCGCCTGCGCGAGCACGGCGTCCATGAGGCCGACGTGGACGTGGCAGAGGGTGCCTCGGTGGTCGGCGGCAGGGGAGTGCGGGCAGGGGGTGAGGTCGACGGTGAGGGCGTCCTCGTCCACGAGCGGGTCGAAGCCGGCCGCCGCCAGGTCGTCGACGAGGGCGTCGAGCTGGTGCAGCGCGTCGGGGTGGAGGCGCTCACCCGAGTTCTGCGGGTAGACGCGGCGCATCAGGTCGCCCCGGCGCGCGGCATCCTTCGCCCGCTGCGCAGCGACCGGGCTGGATGCCGCGGCCCCGCCCGTCGCCGCCGTGTACAGCACGCGCGGCCGGCCACGCGTGGTGCGACGCTCGGTCTCGGCGATGACATAACCGGCTTCGATCAGCCGCTGCAGGTGCTCGCGGACGGTGTTGGGGTGGAGTCCCGTGGCCTCGACCAGTTCGGCGATCGCCCGTCGCGGCCGCTCCTGCACGAGGTGCATGATCTCGACGCGCGAATAGCTCGAGATCGCGCTGTAGCCGGCCGCCATGATCCCATTATGACGGGGGGCTGCCGTCGCGCCCGCGGCCCGCGCCTGCGCCCGGCCCGCGCCTGCGCCCGGACTGCGCCCGAAACGTGTCGCACAACCTGCGGGCCACCCGGCGTTCCGCTGCGGCTTCTGAGACACGCCGGAGCGACGGGTCGCAGAAGTGGTGTCATACGCGAGGCGAAGCCGCAGGTCCTGCGACGCACCCCCCGCGGAGGCGGGGCGTCAGAAGACGAAGAGCTGCCCCATGATGAGGATCGCGATGAAGAAGACCGCGAGGATGGCGCCGACGATCGCGAGCGTCTTGCCCGAGAGCTTGGCGACCGCCCAGCCCACGAGGAACGGCAGCGCGAAGAGCAGGATCGCGACAGTCCACCAGAACGCCACGTAGCCGCCGGTGGTGGCCGCCTCGAGGCGGCCGCCGAAGAGCTGCTGCGAGGCCGGGTGCGTCGCGAAGCGCACGGCTGCCGAGATGGGCACGGCGACGAACGCGAAGATGATGAGTCCGAGCAGCGCGCCCCAGAGCGCGGGGCTGCCGTTTCCGCTGAGCACGCCGCCGTGCGGCTCCTGCTGGTGGTGTCCTGATGCCATGCCTCGAACACTATCGGGCGCCCCCGGGTCGCCCGCGTCATCCGAAGAGGATGACACGCGAAGAGATACGCCCGCGGTCCGTCTCGGGCGCCGGCATCCGCTCGTCTGACAGGGTGGATGCAGGAGCGAACAGGGAGATCCATGGGCGAGCGTGAGGACGGGCTCTTCGCCCGCCCGGCGTTCGTGCGGTACTTCTCCGCCGTCGCGGTCGGCGCGCTCGGAACCGCCCTGACGGCTGTCGCCCTGCCCGTGCTGGTCGTCGATGTGCTCGACGCGAGCCCGTTCGAAGTGGGTCTCGTCTCTGCCGCGCAGTTCGTCCCCTACGCGCTGCTGGGGCTCTTCGCGGGGGTATATGTCGACCGCTGGAGGCGTCAGCGCGTCCTCGTGTGGGCGAGCATCGGCCGGGCGGTCTCCTTGGGCTTGATCCCGGTGCTGTGGATGGCGGGAGCGCTCGAGCTCTGGGTGCTCATCGCGCTCCTGCTGCTCTTCGGCTCGTTCGCCGTGTTCGGCTTCGCCGCGACGCAATCCCTCCTGCCGCAGATCGTCGAGCGCCGCGCGCTCCTCGCCGCCAACGCGCGGCTCGATCAGGCCGAAGCGGCGGCGCAGACCGCGGGGCCGGCACTCGGTGGGGCGCTCGTGGGGCTGCTCGGTGCTCCGCTCGCGCTGGCGGTCGACACCGTCACCTACATCGCTGACGCCGTGCTGATCGCCGGTGCGCGCATCACGGAGACGATCGACCGGACGCGGGCGAAGCGCTCGCTGCGGCGCGAGGTGGCGGAGGGCGTGCGCTGGATCTATCGGCACGCGACCCTCGCACCCCTCGCCTGGTCGACGCACGTCTGGTTCTTCGCCAACGCCGCCGCGCTCACAGTGCTCGCGGTCTTCGCACTGCGCAGCCTCGAACTCGGACCCTTCGCCTACGGTCTCCTGTTCGCGACCGGCGGCGCGGCGACCCTGCTGGGGGCGAGCCTCGCCGCGGTCGTCGGCGGGCGCATCGGCGCCGGCCCGGCGATCATCGCTGCGCGCGGGCTGTATCCGATCGCATGGCTGGCGATCGCCCTGCTGCCCTCCGGCGACGCCGACCCCGTCGCGCTCGCCCTGCTGTTCGGCGCCTTCGCCCTGCAGGGACTCGCCGCGGGCGTCGAGAACGCGAACGAGATGAGCTACTGGCAGACGGTCACGCCCGACGCCCTGCTGGGCCGTACCAACGGCACGCGTCGCTCGGCGAATCGCACGATGGCGGTCGTGGGCGCACTGGCCGGAGGTGCGGCGGCGAGCGTCTTCGAGCTCAACGCGGTACTGCTGGGCGTGGCGGCGATCTTCGCGCTCGCGTTCCTGATCGCCCTTGCTTCGCCGCTGCGCACCGCCCGCGCCGACTGATCGCGGACCGCTGCGCCGGTGTCAGGCGAGACCGGCCTCGATCCGGATGCGGAGCCAGCGGGCGGCGACCACCCCCTGCGCGCGTTGGAAGTCTCGCAGGGCAGGCAACTGCGGGATGAAGGGGAGAACGGCTGAGCACAGGAAGTAGCTCGACATCGCCGCGAGCACCGCGGTGACGTCGGCGGCAGGAGCGGACGCGGACAGAGCGGACTCCCGGAACACCGACTCGGGTGACGGGGTGTCGGGGAACAGGCAGACGCTCGGCACGGCGAGCACCCAGTCCAGCCAAGGTGCCGCGACGCAGACCTCGGTCCAGTCGACGATCACCACGTCGTCGCCCGACAGCAGCATGTTGTCGGCGCGCAGATCGCCGTGGATGAGCGAGGCGCCGGCAGAGGCATCCCGCCACCGGGCAGCCAAGGTGCGAACCAGGTCGAGATTCCCGGCGACCCAGGGATCGATCTCGACGGCCGGATCGCCTCGTTCGACGCGGTTCCACCCGTCGAGATCAGCACCGACGGCGTCGGCGAACGTCCTCGCGGCGATCGGCGAAGGAGTGAAGGATGCCGCGGCCTCCTCGAACGCCCGGATCATCCTTCTCCGCTCGTCTCTCACGGAGGGGATCGGCGCTCTCCCCGGCACGTGCTCGAACACCACGACGACCCAATCGCCGTCATCATCGGCGGCGATCATGTGCGACGTGAAAGGGCGATTGCCGAGTCGCTCCAGGTTCTCGCGCTCGCGGCGGAGCAGATCGGCGCTGCCCGGTCCGGTCGCGGTGCCGACCGCCTTCACGAAGAGGGTGCGCCCGTCCGAGAGCGTTGCACTCGATGCGAAGCCGGGGGAGAAGCCGCCGTCGGCCGTCGTCGTCGTCGTCACCGGAGCCCCGACGAGTCGCTCGATGCGCGCGCGGATGTGGACCGGCAGGTCGGCCCAGCCGAGGCGGCTCCGGCCGCCGTGCACATCCATCGCCTCAGCGTAGCGGCGGCGGGAACGAGCGACGGGCCGGGCGCCGCCTTCGCGGCGGCACCCGGCCCGTGATCATCCGTGCGAGATCAGCCGCAGGTCTGCAGCCCGTACGACGCGTCGGTCACCGAGGTCACCGGCTCGCCGTCCCGCGTGGCGTTCGCCGTCACCGACACCGTGCCGGCCTCGACATCAGCCAGGCGTGTGGTGAAGGCCTGCGACGTCGACTTGCCCGGCTGGAGCGTGATGCTCTTGCTGCCGTACGCCGTCTGGATCGCCAGGGTCGCCGCGAGGTCGTCGACGTTCTTCGCCTGCACCACGAGCGTCACCTTTCCGCCGATGCAGCGCGAGGTCGTGGTGACCTCGATCTGCGGTCCGGTCTCGGGCAGCTCGATCGTCTGCGGACCGACGCTCTCGAGCGTCGGGACCACCGGCTTGATGAGCCCGTCGGCGCCGAACTCCAGCTTGTCGATCGTCGTCTCGCGGTGGTTGCCGTGGCCGCCGGGGATCGCGAAGCGGTGGTAGGCGATGTACCAGTCGTCGGTTCCCGGCACGTTGATGATCGAGCTGTGACCGGGCCCCTTGATGCCGAGCGAGAGGTCCTTCTGCAGGATCACCCCGCGGTACGTCCACGGCCCGTTCATGCTCGTGGCCGTCGCGTAGCCGACGCGGTAGTTCTCCGAGCCGGTGTCGTCGATCGCGTACGTCAGGTGGTACAGCCCCTCGCGGTAGTTGAAGAACACGCCCTCGCGGAAATCGGTGAGGCCGTTGATGCGCTGGTACGTCCCCGCCTTCAGCGAGATCATGTCGTCGCTCAGCTCTGCGAGCACCGCCGCGTTGCCGCCGTTGCCCCACCCGAGGTACCACTTGCCCGACACCGGGTCGTGGAAGGCGGCCGGGTCGATCGCCTGGCCGGACGTGACCTCCTCGTTGTTGAGGATCATCGCGGTCGGCTGGGCGACGAAGGGGCCCACCGGGCTGTCGGCGACGGCCACGCCGATCGTCTTGCGGTTGAGCGCGGCGTTGTGTCCGCTGAAGTAGAAGTAGTACTTCCCCTCCCGCTCGATGATCGTGGGCGCCCACGCGTTGCCCGTCGCCCACGGCACGTTGCCGTTGGCGCCGTCGAGCGTGAGGAACGGCTCGTCCGAGCGCTCCCAGTCGACGAGGTTCTTCGAGCTCCACACGTAGAAGTCCTTGCCGCCCCAGCCGGCGTAGCCGTCCGACGTGGCGTAGATGTAGTACGTGTCGCCGAAGACGGCGATGTTCGGGTCGGCGTAGAGGCCCGGCAGCACCGGGCTGTTCACGACGCGCGCCTCGATGGTCCACGACGTGGTGGAGCCGTCGGGCTCGGACAGCGTGTACGCGACCGGCTCGCTCAGGTCGACCACCGTCCCCGAGGCCGGCGACACCGTGACGCCGGGAGCCGTGCTGAAGGTCGGCGCCAGCGCGGTGACGTCGGTGCCCTTGACGACCGGCACCACGACCGTGTGAGCCGTGCTGTCGACGATCGGCGCCACCTTGAGCTTCGACGGGTCGGACAGCGACACCTCGAGCAGCTGGTCGGTGACTCCCGCGTTGGCGAGCACCTCCGCTGCCGACAGCGCGCGGTTGTAGACCCGCACGTTGTCGAACCAGCCCTGGAAGTACCCGTCGGCCGCGTACAGCGACTTGCCGAGATAGCCCACCAGGTTCGATCCGAGGTCGGTGACCGTGGCCGCCAGCGCCGAGTTCTCGCCCAGCTTCACGCCGTCGGAGTACACCGTCATCTTCGCGCCGTCGAACACCACGTCGACCCGGTGCCACTGACCGCTGCTCACCGTTCCGGTGACGGCCGACTCGTTCTGCCACGAGGTCTGCGTGATGGCGCTGCGGACGTCGCCGCCGCGGACCCGCAGGAAGTAGTACTTGTCCTGGCCGGCGCCGAACGCGAAGGTGAAGAAGTTGCCGCTCGTCTTCTCGGACTTGACGTCCATTGACACCGTCATGGTGCTGCGGCCGTCGAAGAACCCGGTCGGGAACGCGGCGAAGCCGTTGGTCGTGCCGTCGAGCTTCAGCGCCTTGCCCTGCACGGCGTCGGTGGCCACGGCCGCCGTTCCGCTGGCAGTCAGGTCGGCGCTGCCGACGGAGTCGGCGAGCGTGCCGTCGTCGAACGTGTACTCGGCGATCGGCTCCTCCTGCGGCTCCTCCGGCTCTTCGGGGTCGACCGGCGCATCGCCGTACGCCTCGAGGAGGCGCTCCTCCTCGGAGGCAGAGAGCCGCAGCACCGAGCCGTGGCGGAAGCGCTGGTCGAACGAGTACTGGTCGGGGCCGCTGCCCACGGTCAGCTGCCGGAACTCCAGGCTCTCGAGCGTGTCGGCGATGTGGGCGAAGTAGCCGCTCTGGTCGCCCATCGCCGCCCAGCGCCCGTCAGGCAGCTGGTACACCGTGAGCCCCTCCATCGAGGCCCGCAGACCGTGAGCGGATGCCTCGCCCCGAGCGATCTCGCGGGTCCACGGTCCGTCCAGACTGGGGGCGGTGTCGACGACCGTGTGCCAGTCCGACGTGGAGAAGCGGTAGTAGGTGTCGCCCTCCTTCGCGATCGTCGAGTCGATGATGTTCGGCCCGGTCAGCCCGTCGCCCTTCTCGTTGAGCGACGTCCAGATCTCGGGCTCGGTGAACGTGACGAAGTCGCGCGTCTTGGTGAGGTACATCCGCAGGGCCCAGTCGTTGGTGCCGTCGTCGGTGCGGTCACGCGCGGCCCAGTACACGTAGTACTCGCCGGTCGCCTCGTTGTACGTCGCCTCCGGGGCCCACACGCAGCCTGCCTGGTCGAAGCCGGCGAACACGATGCGCTGGTCGCTCCAGTTGACCAGGTCGGTCGACTCCCACACGACCAGGTTCTGGCTCGCGTTCAACTGGTCCCAGCCGGAGCCGCCTGCCCCGCCGCCCTCGGCGTGGAGGTCGGTGCCGATGATCCAGTACTTGTCGCCGTCGGGGGAGCGGACGAGGTGCGGGTCGCGCACGCCGAGGTCGCCGCCGAGGTTGGCGAGGATGGGCTTGTTGTCGTTGAGCTTCGACCAGTGCAGGCCGTCCTCGCTGTAGCCGTAGAAGATCTTCTCGTACCCGCCCTCGGCGGCGAAGTGGGTCCACAGGTAGCCGGCCGTGTAGTCGGTGTCGAGGCCCGCGGGAGCGGCGGTCACGGTGACCGGGATGCTGCGGGTGGCCGTGGTTCCCGGCACGGTCGCGGTGAGCGTGACCGCGGTGTCGACGGAGCCGCGCGTCACGACCCCTGCCGGCTTGCCGCCCTGCGGGCTGGTCGTGATGACGCCCGTCGGCGCAGCGGCCCAGGTGATGTCGCTTCCGTTGACCGAGCCCGCTGCGGGCAGCGTGATGTTGCCCCGCACGTCCTGTGCGCTGGGGATCGCGATCGCGTCGAGGTCGGCCTGAGCGAGCGCGTCGCCGCCGGGGAGGGGCAGCACCGTGGCGGTGAAGGCGCGGGTCGCGGATGCGGAGCCGCGCGCGAGCGTGGCGGTCAGCGTGACCTCGGCCGGCGTCTGACCGGCAGCCGGTCGGGTGACGGCGCCGGTGGCGGAGATGACCGCCGGGTCGCTGGAGCCCCACGTGATCGCGGCCCCGTTGGCGCCCTTCGCGGGGAGGCTGAGGTTGGCGGTGAGACCGCTGAGGTCGCCGAGGGAGAGGGCCGCGGCATCCCGCTGCAGTCGTGTCTCGTCGGTGGGTACCAACGCCGAGACCTCGGTGGCGCTGAGCGCGGCGTCGTAGATCCGCACGTCGCGCAGGCTGCCGGCGAGTCGCTTGTCGGCGTCGTAGACCGATCGACCCAGGTGGTTCGCCGTGGTCACGCCGCCACCGATCGACCCGGGCGTGATGGTGACAGCGGTGTTCTGCGCGACCTGCACGCCGTCGAGGTAGACGCGGGCGGTGTCGGTCGCGTCGTCGAGCGTGTACGTGATCGTCTTCCAGACGTCCCGCTCGAGGTTCGCGCTGCTGTTCGCGGTCTGCTCGGTCGACCAGTTGCCCGAGGCGATCGAGGTCTTGTACGCGTTTCCGGTGGAGTAGAGGTAGCCGTTGCCCACGCCGGCGGCGTCGGTGTTGCCGAAGCCGTAGATGAAGTACGGCGTGCCCTGGGCGGCACGCACCAGCACCTCGGCGCTGATGGTGATCGACGTCAGGCCGGCGAGCAGATTGTCGGGCAGCTTCACGTGATCGTCGGAGCCGTCGAGTCGCACTCCCTCACCGCCGGTCAGCGCGGGCGCGCCGACATACGTGCCGTCGCGGCCCGACCCGCTCGCATCGACCGCAACCGTGCCGCTGGTCTCGGTGAGGGGGAAGTGGGCCACGAGCGTCGCGGCGGCCTCGGCGGCCGCCGCCGGAGCGCTTGCGGCGATCGCACCGGTCAGGCCGAGGGCGATCGCAGTGAGGCTCGCCAGCGTGCGTCGGACAAGGGGCTGCTTCATCGCACATCCTTCGTTCGCCGCATCGGCACGGCGGTGGTGAGGGGTTCGTCTGCGATGTTAGCGCTCACGCAACGGGCGTAGCAAGGTCGGCGTTACCGCTCACACGCTGCGAGCGAGGACCGCGCCTCAACGTAGCGCTGCCCACCGTCCCGGAGGAGAGGTGGGCAGCGTCGAGCGCCTGTTGAGGGTCACCGCTTCGGCGTGCGGTTCTCCGCGCTCACCATCCACGAAAGCTGCTCCACGCGTTCAAGGATCGCGTGGAGAATGTCGGCGCTCGTGGGGTCTTCTTCGTCGACGTCGTCGTGGACGTCGCGGCAAGTCGTGGCGACGGCATCCAGTCGCTCCGTCATCAGGTCGACCACCTCGGTGGTCGCGATCTCACCCTGGGGGAACTCGGGCAGCGTGGTCGTCTGGGCGACCAGGTCGCTGCGGCCGTCGGGGAGAGCGTGCAGCGACCGCATGCGCTCGGCGACGGTGTCGGCGAACTCGCGGGCCGACTCGATGATCTCGTCGAGCTGCAGGTGGGTGTCGCGGAAATTGCGGCCGACGACGTTCCAGTGAGCCTGCTTGCCCTGGAGAGACAGCTCGATGAGGTCGACCAGAACCTTCTGCAGGTTCTCGCTCAGGGACTCGGATGCCGTGAACCCCTGCTCGGCGTTCTGCTCGTTGGTCAGCTCCGCGCCGGCTCCGCCACGTGCGGCGCGCCGCTTGCTTCCCGACGCCGTCGCGCCGGTCTTCGTCGAGGCGGGCTTCTTCGCGGTGGTCGTGGCCACGATGTCTCTCCTGTCGTCGGAACACTTCGAAACTAACCACAGCCCCCGTTCCACGCTCGGGGATTGCACAGCCCGCGACGAAGTGCTACCCCGCCCGTCGGCATGCGGCGTTCCGGTCGCGCACGTAGGATCGTGCTCGGGTGACCGACCTCTCGGGCCCGGTGAGGGGGCGTCGGTGGGCGACGACGGACGGACGACGTGGATCCTGGTCGACGGCGAGAACATCGACGCGACACTCGGCGGATCGATCCTCGGCCGCCGGCCTCAGCCCGACGAGCGCCCACGGTGGGATCGGCTGATCTCGTTCGCGTCCCGCACGTGGCGTCAGCCCGCGCAGGGACTGTTCTTTCTCAATGCGACGACCGGCATCCCGATGGCGTTCGTGCAGGCGCTCAAGGCGATGGACTACCGCGTCGTCCCGCTCTCGGGCGCGCCCGACGAGAAGGTCGTCGACATCGCCGTGCAGCGCACGCTGCAGGCTCTCGCCGGACGCGCCGACGACGTCATGCTGGTGAGCCACGACGGCGACTTCCTCGACGATGTGTCCGCCCTGATCGACGGCGAGCGACGCGTCGGCGTGCTCGCGTTCACCGAGTTCCGCAACGCCGGCTTCGCAGCGCTGCCCGGCATCGAGAAGTTCGATCTCGAGTACGACGCCCAGGTGTTCGACGCCCCGCTTCCGCGCGTCCGCGTCATCCCGATCGACGAGTTCGATCCCGCGATGTTCCTGCGCTGACGCGCACCGCGCATACGCTCCCGCAACATCGGTCCCGCTGGACTGGACCCGCCGGTCCGACAGCCGGCGGGAAGCAGGAACCGTGACGCACAGCGTCCCGACCGCGCGCAGCCGCGCCGCCAGAACGGTCGCGGCGGTGCTCGCCGTGGCCGCCGTCGCCGCTCTGACCCTGGGTCCTCGCGCGCTCGTCGCGCCGGCCCGCGGCGAGTTCATGCGGGTGATGGATGCCGCGGCCGCACCTCTCCTCGCCGCGATCCCGTACGGCGATCCCGAGCGCACGCTCAACGTGGTGATGTTCGTCCCGCTCGGCGCGACGATCGCGCTGCTCCTCCGGCGGCGGTCCTGGCCGGTCGCGATCCTCGCGGGCTTCGCGCTGTCCGCGTGCGTCGAGTACGCCCAGGGGTCGATCCCCGGTCGCGTGCCCGATCCAGCCGACATCCTCTGGAACACGGTGGGCGGCGCGATCGGGGTGGTCGTCGTCACGGTCGTGCGGCTGGTCGGCGCTGCGGTGCGCGGCCGCACGAAGGCGGGTCGGATGCCGCGACCCGCGCCGTGATCGCCCGCTCAGTCCTCGCGGGCCACGCTTCGCGGAAGCTCGACGCGCACGAGCAGCCCGCCGCCCGGTCGCGCCGAGATGTCGAGCGTGCCCGCGTGGGCGCGCACGATGGCCGCCACGATCGCGAGGCCGAGCCCCGAGCCGCCCGCCGATTCGGCGCCGCGCGCGCGTCCGCCGCCGCGGACGAACGGCTCGACGAGCGTGCCGGCGCGGGCCGGGTCGACGGCGGGTCCGGTGTTCGCGACGACGAGTTCGGCCGCGTGCGCGGTGCCGCCCGTCGTCACCGAGACCCAGCCGCCGGGTTCGTTGTGGACGACGGCGTTGTGCACGAGGTTCGCCGCCAGCCGGCCGAGCAGTGTGCGATCGCCTCGTGCGGGCGCCGCGGTGAGCGAGGTGTCGATCCGGATGCCGGCGGCCGCGGCATCCGCTCGCTCCTCGTCCACCGCCTCGGCGACGACCGCCGCGAGATCCAGCGGCTCGAGCGTCCACGTGCCGCCCCGGCCCGCGCGGGCCAGGGCGAGCAGAGCTTCGGTGATCGCGATGGCGCGGTCGTTCGTGCCGGCGATGCGCCGCAGCACCTCGTCGACGTCGCGGCCGTCGGGGTCGGCGCGAGCGACCTCGACGATCGTGCGGATGATCGCGTGCGGCGTGCGCAGCTCGTGCGAGGCGTTGGCGGCGAAGCGGCGCTCCTCGTCGAGCGTCTGCTGCACCCGGCCGAGCATCGCGTCGAACGCATCGGCCAGCTCGGTGAGCTCGTCGCGGGCACCGGGAAGCGCGATGCGGTGGTCGAGAGAGCCGTCGCGCGCGCGGCGTGCGGCGTCGGTGATGCGGTCGAGCGGCTGCAGCATCCGCCCGGCCAGCAGCCAGCCGCCCACGAGGCCGAACACGAGCAGCCCGGCGAGAGCCCACCAGGAGTACCGCACGAACACCTCGATGAGGTTCGTCCGATTCGGCGCCCAGCCGCCGCCGACGACGTACACGTTCCCCTCCGGCACGAACCTCAGCAGCAGGAAGCCGACCGCGAAGAGCGCCGCCCCTGCGACGAGGAGGAAGCCGGCGTAGCTCAGCGTGAGCTTCACCCGCACCGACAGGCCGTGCGGGCGCGCCGATGGGGGAGCGGATGCCTCAGCCCGCGGCATCCGTCACCTCGCTCACGCGATAGCCGACGCCCGCGACAGTCTCGATCGCCCACGGCTCGCCGAGGCGCTTGCGCAGCGTCGAGATCGTGATGCGCACGGCGTTGGTGAACGGGTCGGCGTTCTCGTCCCACGCACGCTCGAGAAGGTCTTCGGCGCTCACGACCCCGCCCTGCGCGGCCAGCAGCACCTCGAGCACGGCGAACTGCTTGCGGGTGAGCGCGACGTAGCGCCCGTCGCGGTACACTTCGCGGCGGAACGGGTCGAGGCGGAGCGGTCCGAACTCGAGCACCGGCGGAGCCCCGGCGGCCGGCCGGCGGCCGAGGGCCCGCAGGCGGAGCACGAGCTCGCGCAGGGCGAACGGCTTCGTGAGGTAGTCGTCGGCGCCGCTCTCGAACCCCGTCGCCTTGTCGTCGAGGCGGTCGGCCGCGGTCAGCATGAGGACGCGCGGCCCGGTCGGCTGCGTCGCGAGGCGGCGGGCGATCTCGTCGCCGTTCGGACCGGGGATGTCGCGGTCGAGCACGACCACGTCGTACTGGTTCACCGCGAGCTGCTCGAGGGCGGTGTCGCCGTCGCCCGCGAGGTCGGCGGCGATCGCCTCCAGCCGGAGTCCGTCGCGGATGGCCTCGGCGAGGTAGAGCTCGTCCTCGACGATCAGCACCCGCATGCCGAACAGCCTAGGTCGCGGCATGTATCGCCGGTGTATGCGAACGCGTGTACGCCGTCGCAACAGGCGCCCGCGTGGGATGGTCGCATGTCACTCCTCACCGCAGCCCCGGTCGGGCCGTCCCCGCGACGACGACGCGTGTCCTTCGTCGCGATCGGCGTGCTCGCCGCCGCCCTCCTCGCCGCCGGCGCCGCGACGGCGGCGTTCCTCTGGAGCCCCGCGTTCGCGCTGTCCGCGCCCTTCGTGCCCAGCGCGGCCGCCGGTGACCTCGCCGAGGCGGCCTCGATCGACGACGACTCCCTCCCCGCCATCGCGAACCTCGATCCGGCGCTGCGCGAGGCCGTGCGGGACGCCGCCGCAGCGGCCGCAGCCGACGGTGTGGTCTTCGAGATCACCGGCGGCTGGCGCAGTCGCGACTTCCAGCAGTGGCTGCTCGACGACGCGATCACGACCTACGGCAGCGAGAAGATCGCCCGCCAGTTCGTGGCGGCGCCCGACCGGTCCCATCACGTGACCGGCGACGCCGTCGACGTCGGCCCGATCGATGCGCAGTTCTGGCTCATCGAGCACGGTGCCCAGTGGGGACTGTGCCAGATCTACGCGAACGAGCGCTGGCACTTCGAGGTCGCGACAGCGCCCGGCGGGACGTGCCCCGCGCTGCTGTCCGACGCCGAGGGCTGAGTACGCGCCCGGCGGCGGGTCCGCTCAGGCGCCGGGGAGGCCGCCGCTCAGCCGTCGGTGGAAGGCGGTCGTCGCGGCGTTCATGCCCACGAGCTCGACGGCGGTGCCGCGCTGCTCGTACTTGGTGACGATCGCGTCGAGAGCGGCGACGGTCGAGGCATCCCACACATGCGAACGGGTCATGTCGATCACCACGTGAGCCGGATCGGACGCGTACTCGAACTGCGTCGTGAGGTCGTTGCTCGACGCGAAGAAGAGCTCGCCGTCGACGCGGTAGCGCGCCGTGTCATCGTCGACGGTGCGGGTGACCGTCGTGAAGTGCGCCACGCGACGCGCGAAGAGCACCATCGCGGTGAGCACGCCGGCGATGACGCCGATGGCGAGGTTGTGCGTCCAGACCGTGAGCCCAACGGTCACCAGCATCACGGCCGTCTCGCTGAGCGGCATCCGCTTGAGAGTCGAAGGCCGGATGCTGTGCCAGTCGAACGTCGCGACCGAGACGGCGATCATCACCGCGACGAGAGCCGCCATCGGGATGATCGCGACCACGTCGCCGAGCGCGACCACCAGCACGAGCACGAACACGCCCGCCATGAAGGTCGAGATGCGCGTGCGCGCGCCGGACGCCTTCACGCCGATCATCGTCTGGCCGATCATCGCGCAGCCGCCGGTTCCGCCGAAGAACGCCGACGCCAGGTTGGCCACGCCGAGGCCCCACGCCTCCCGCGTCTTGCGCGAGTGCGTGTCGGTGATCTCGTCGACGAGCTTCGCCGTCATCAGCGACTCCAGCAGGCCGACCAGCGCGACGGCGAACGCGTATGGGGCGATGATCTGCAGCGTCTCCCACGTGAGCGGGACGTTCGGGACCAGCAGCTCCGGCAGGCTGCGGGGCAGCTCGCCCTGATCTCCGACATTCGGCACCGAGATGCTGAAGACGACGACGACCGCCGTCAGCAGCACGACCGTCACGAGCGGTGCCGGCACCGCTCGAGTGATCCTCGGCCAGAGGACGAGGATGCCCAGCCCGACCGCGACGAGCACGTAGACCGCCCACGGCACGTCGATCAGCTGCGGGAGCTGCGACACGAAGATGAGGATCGCGAGCGCATTGACGAACCCGACCATCACGCTGCGGGGGATGAAGCGCATGAGCTTCGCGACGCCCAGGACGGCGAGGAGGATCTGCAGGACGCCGGCGAGCACCACGGTCGCGATGAAGTAGTCCATCCCGTACTCGCGCGCGACGGGGGCGATCACCAGGGCCACGGCGCCGGCGGCGGCGGTGATCATCGCAGGCCGGCCGCCCGTGAACGCGATGACGACGGCGAGCACGAAGGACGAGAACAGCCCGACCCGCGGATCGACGCCCGCGACGACCGAGAAGGCGATCGCCTCGGGGATGAGCGCGATCGCGACGACGAGGCCGGCGAGCACCTCGCGGGTGAGCAGGCGCGGACTGCGCAGCGCCTGGAGGACCGTCGGCTCGATGCGATAACGCGACGGACTGTCGGGAGTGGTGACGGGTGCGGCGGACGACATGGCTGTGCTCCGGGAGTCGGGGTGCGGGCGCTCACCGTTGCGCGCGTGAGCCGGGCGGATCCGGCGCGAGGGCCGCGAGCGCGGCGGGCCGAGTCTACCGGCCGCTCCTGGCCGCCCCCCTTTCGCCGTTCCTCGGCCGCGCCCTTCGTTGAGTGTCCAGGACGCGCCGTCGGGCAGGCGTGGGTCGCGGCGCGTCCTGGACACTCAACGGAGGGGGGTGGGGCGCGGGAGGGAGGGGGTGGCGCGCGGGAGGGAGGGGGTGGGGCGGAACGTAGGCTTGTGGCCGTGGCATCCGTCCTGAACATCTCGGCGTATCTGTTCACGCGGATCGATGACCGCGAGGAACTGCGGCCCGTGCTGCGCGCACGCGCCGAGTCGGCCGGGATCAAGGGCACGATCCTGCTCGCCGAGGAGGGCATCAACCTCTTCCTCGCGGGCGATCCGGCCGCCGTCCACGGCTTCGTGGACGATCTGCGCGGCGAGCCGCGCTTCGCCGCCCTCACCACCCGGGAGACCTGGTCGGACGCGCAGCCGTTCGGTCGCATGCTCGTCAGGCTCAAGCGCGAGATCATCCGCATGGATCACCCGGCCATCCGTCCGGAGGCGGGCCGTGCTCCGGCCGTCGCGCCGCGCACACTGCGCCGCTGGCTCGACCAGGGTCACGACGACGCCGGTCGCGAGGTCGTGCTCCTCGACACGCGCAATGCCTTCGAGGTCGACTACGGCACGTTCGCGGGTGCGATCGACTGGCGCATCGAGCGCTTCACGCAGTTCCCGGGCGCCGTGGCATCCCACCGCGACGACCTCGCCGGCAAGACCGTCGTGAGCTTCTGCACCGGAGGCATCCGGTGCGAGAAGGCGGCGATCCACCTGCGCGAGGAGGGCGTCGACGCCGTGCAGCTCGAGGGCGGCATCCTGGGCTACTTCGAAGAGGTGGGCGGCGCGCACTGGAACGGGGAGTGCTTCGTTTTCGATGAGCGGGAGGCGCTCACCCCAGACCTCCAGCCGCGAACCGAAGGCGTCGCATCATGACGACGGACGAGCGGATGCCGCGACCGGCGCGGCGGCTCGTCGCCGGGTCGTTCGTGCTGGACGTGGTGCTCGTCGTCGCGTTCGCCGCCGTCGGCCGCGCGAGCCACAGCGAGGCGGTGCTCGTCGGCCTGTGGATCACGGCGTGGCCGTTCCTCGCGGGACTGGTGGCGGGCTGGCTCGCGACCCGGGCGTGGCGGGCGCCGGCGGCTCCGGTCCGCACAGGTCTCGGCGTGTGGGCGGCGACGGTCGTGGGCGGGATGCTGCTGCGCGCGGCATCCGGTCAGGGAACCGCCCTCCCGTTCATCGTCGTGGCAACGGTGACGCTGTGCCTGTTCCTCGTCGGCTGGCGAGCCATCGCGTACCTGGTGTCGCGCGCGCGAGCACGTCGGCAGTCGATTCCGCGCTGAGGTCGGCCTGCGAGACGCGAAAGGACCGGGCGGAAGACCGCCCGGCCCTTTCGCGCGGTCAGATCAGTCGAGACCGTTCTCGGCGAGCCACGCCGCCGCGATGTCGTCGGACGACATCTGGTCGACCGTCGACTGCACGTTGAGCGCGACTAGGCCCTCGGGGGTCAGCGCGGCGCTCACCGCGTTGATGACGTCGGCGATCTCGTCGGCGACGTCGGCGCCCACGACCGGCACGACGTTCGACGCGAGGAAGAGGCCCTCGGGGTCTTCGAGCGTCACGAGGTCCTGCGTCTCGATGAGCGGATCGGCGCTGTACACGTTCGCGACCTGGATGTTGCCGGCGACGAGCTCGTCGACGGTGGTGTCGCCGGTGGCCTGGAAGGCGACGGTCACGCCGTAGACCTCCTCGAGTCCGGAGGGGCCGTACGGGCGCTGCTCGAGCTCGGGCGCACCGCCGAGCACCAGACCTTCGATCCCGGCCAGGTCGCCGATGGACACGAGGTCGTTCTCCTCGGCGAAGTCCGCGGTCACGTTGTACGAGTCCTGGTCGGTCGCGGAGGACTGGTCGAGCACGGTGATGCCCTCGGGGAGGGCCTCCTGGAGCGCGGCGTAGACGTCGTCGGACGTCGTCGCCGTCGTGTCGGGCTCGAAGAACTGCAGCAGGTTGCCGGTGTACTCGGGGAAGAGGTCGATCGACCCGTCCTCGATCGACGGCATGTAGGCGTCGCGCTGGCCGATGTTGAAGTTGCGCTCGACCTCGAATCCGGCGCCCTCGAGCGCCTGGGCGTAGATCTCGGCGATGATCTCGTTCGAGTAGTACGCCTGTGAGCCGATGGCGATCGGCGACGTGCCGCCGGGCTCTTCGGTGTCGCCGCCGTCACCCGTGAGGGGATCGCTCGAGGCGCAGCCGGCCAGCGCGAGGGCGGCGATCGCCGTCGCGCTGAGGGCCAGCGCGAGGCGCGTGCGTGCTGTGGACATGTGGGGAACCTCCGGTTGTGGTGAGGGTCAGGCGGGTGTGCTCGCGACGGCGCGCGTGCGCACCCCGGGGGAACGTTGAGGGGTCTGGAATCTCGCCGCGACACCGCGCGGGACGACGACGCGCTGCAGCAGCGCGAAGACGCCGTCGAGCACGAGCGCGAGGGCGATGACGACGATGGAAGCGCCGAGGATCTGCGGGAAATCGCGCAGGGGGATGCCCTGGAGGATGTAGTAGCCAAGGCCGCCCAAGCCCACGTAGGCGGCGATCGTCACCGTCGCGACGACCTGGAGCGTGGCCGTCCGCAGGCCTCCGATGAGCAGCGGCAGGCCGAGCGGCACCTCGACCTTCCACAGAATCTGCCATGGCGTCATGCCCATCGCACGGCCGGCGTCGATCACCGTGCGGTCGATCGCCTCGAACCCCGCGTACGCGCCGGCCAGCAGCGAGGGGATCGCCAGGAGCACGAACGCCGTGACCGCGGCCTCGGTCTTGAGGGAGACCCCGAACACGAGGTAGAGCAGCACGATCAGACCGAGCGAGGGCAGCGCGCGCGCGGCGCCCGACAGGAAGACCGCGAACTCCCGGCCGCGGCCGGTATGGCCGATCGCCCAGCCGGCGGGGATCGCGATGACGGACGCGATCAGCACCGAGCCGAATGTGAAGGCGAGATGCTGGACGATCGCGGTCGGAAGGGGCAGCGAGCCGCTCAGCCGCTCGGGTGAGAAGATCCAGGCGAAGGCCTCGATGAAGAAGTTCATGCCGTCACCGCCCGCAGGGCGCGCTCGGCGCGCGTCGGCCGTCGCCGGTTCCAGGGCATGAGGAGCCGGCCCGCGACGACGAGGAGCAGATCGATCACGATCGCGATCACCACGACGGCCACGACGCCGGCGAGCACCTCCGGGATGATTCGGCGCTGCGAGCCGTTCGTGAACAGGTAGCCGAGGTTCTGCACGCCGATGAGGATGCCGACGGTGGCGAGGGAGATCGTGGACGACGCGGTCACCCTCAGGCCGGCCAGCAGGACCGGGCCGGACAGCGGGAAATCGACCGTCCAGAAGCGGCGCCACGGACCGAACCCCACGGCCACCGCGGCTTCGCGCGTCACAGGGTCGACCGACGCCAGCCCGTCGGTCACCGAGCGGGTCATGATGGCGACCGCGTAGATCGTGAGCGCGACGATCAGGTTCGTCTCGGACAGCAGGGGGATGCCGAACGCGGCCGCGAGCACCGCGAAGAGTCCGAGCGACGGGATCGTGTAGAGCAGGCCGACCGTGGCCAGCGTGGGCCCGCGCACCGCGCTGTAGCGGAACGCCGCCCAGCCGATCGGCACGGCGATGGCGAAGCCGAGGACGATCGCGATGAGGCTCTGCCGGAGGTGGTCGAGCGACAGGCTCCAGATCAGGTCGATGTTGTCGAGCACCCAGCTCACGAGCCGTCCTCCACGAGCACCCCCTGCGTGCGCCCGGACTCGTCGACCACGACCGCGCCGCGCGGGGTCTCCTTGCGGCGGAGGGCCCGGGTTCCCTTCTCGGCCCCGATGAAGCTGGCCACGAAGTCGCTGGCGGGGTTCTCGATGATCTCGTCGGGAGTGCCGACCTGGGCGATCTTCGCGCCCTTCTCGAGGATGACGACCTGGTCGCCCAGCAGGAAGGCCTCATCGACGTCGTGCGTGACGAACACGATGGTCTTGTCGAGCTCGCTCTGCAGCCGCAGCGTCTCGGTCTGCAGCTCTTTGCGCACGATGGGGTCGACGGCGCCGAACGGCTCGTCCATGAGCAGGATGTTCGGGTCGACCGCGAGCCCGCGGGCGACGCCGACGCGCTGCTGCTGACCGCCCGACAGCTGGCTCGGATACCGGTCGGCCAGTGAGCGGTCGAGGCCGACGACATCCATCAGCTCGAGTGCCCGCCGGCGCGCGGCGCTGCGCGCGACACCCGAGAGCACCGGCACCGTCGCGATGTTGTCGACGACCGTGAAGTGGGGGAGCAGGCCCGCGTTCTGCAGCACGTACCCGATGCCTCGCCGCAGCTTCACGGGGTCGCGGCCCGAGATCGGCTCGTCGTCGATGGCGATCACGCCGCTCGTGGGCTCGACGAGGCGGTTGATCATGCGCAGCAGCGTCGTCTTGCCGCACCCCGAGGAGCCGACCAGGACGGTCGTCTTGTGAGCGGGCATGACGAGGCTGAAGTCGTCGACCGCGAGGGTGCCGTCGGCGAACCGCTTGGAGACGGATCGGAACTCGATCGCCATGCTGTCCTTTCGGCGGGTTTCCCAGCCAACCACAGGTCTGCGACATCGGGGCGGAACGGGCGGAACCTCGTTCCTTGCAGTACTCTCCAGTGTTCGGCGCCGCCGGGGAAGCGGATGGGTCCCGCACGAGATGCGACCGCTCTCGCCCACCGTCCCGGGGCGCCGCTAGCGTGGGCGCATGGCAGCTCGGGAATTCGATCTCATCGTCATCGGAGCAGGACCCGTCGGCGAGAACGTCGCCGATCGCGCGAAGCAGGGCGGACTCTCGGTCGTCGTCGTCGAGAGCGAGCTCGTGGGCGGAGAGTGCTCCTACTGGGCGTGCATGCCGTCGAAGACGCTGCTGCGCAGCGGCGCGGCACTGCGGGCGGCGCGCGACGTGGACGGCGCGAAGCAGGCGGTCACGCGCGGTGTCGACGTGGCTGCGGCGCTGCGCCGCCGCGATGCGATCGTCTACGACTGGAACGACACGTCGCAGGTGGAGTGGCTGCAGGGAGCCGGCATCGAGCTCGTGCGCGGCCACGGCCGCATCACCGCGGAGCGCGAAGTGACGGTGGAGGCCGCCGACGGCACCACGACCGACCTGATCGCGAAGCACGCCGTCGTCGTGTCGACCGGATCCGCCGCCCTGCTGCCGGACATCCCGGGACTCGCGGATGCCGCGCCCTGGACGAGCCGTGACGCGACCGCGGTTCGCGAGGTGCCGGCGTCGCTGGCGATCCTCGGCGGCGGAGTCGTCGGCAGCGAGATGGCGACGCTCTTCACCTCGTTCGGCACGCGGGTCACGCTCGTCGCCCGTTCGGGCCTGCTCGGCGGCATGGAGCCGTTCGCGGGCGAGACGGTCGCGGCCGCGCTGCGCGGGGCCGGCGCGGACGTGCGCACCGAGGTCGAGGTCGAGCGGGTCGAGCGCGAGGCAGGCGGTGACGTCGTGCTGAACCTCTCCGACGGCTCCGAGGTGCGCGCCGCCGAGCTGCTCGTGGCCACCGGCCGGGTGCCGCGCACCGGCGACGTCGGGCTCGAGACCGTCGGTCTCGCGCCCGGCGAGTGGCTCGACGTCGATGACACCCTGCGCGTCCGCGGCGTCGACTGGCTGTACGGGGTCGGCGATGTCAATCACCGGGCGCTCCTCACGCACCAGGGCAAGTACCAGGCGCGCGCGGCGGGTGACGTGATCGCCGCCCGAGCCCTCGGCCGCACGGTCGAGGACGCACCATGGGGGGCGCACGTCGCCACCGCGGACCACTCCGCCGTCCCGCAGGTGACCTTCACCGATCCGGAGGTGGCGTCGGTCGGCCACACCGAGGCGTCCTCGAAGCAGGCCGGCCTCGGCATCCGCGTGATCGATTACGACCTGTCGTGGATCTCCGGCGCGAGCACCTACGCCGACCACTATCGCGGCCGCGCTCGGGCAGTCATCGACACCGAGCGACGCGTGCTCGTCGGCGCGACGTTCGTCGGGCCGGACGTCGCTGAACTGCTCCACTCCGCCACCATCGCGATCGTCGGCGAGGTGCCGCTGGAGCGACTGTGGCACGCCGTCCCGTCGTACCCGACCGTGAGCGAGGTGTGGCTGCGCTGGCTCGAGGAGTACGGGCGCGCTGAGGCTCAGGGCGCCGGGTAGGGCTGATCGCGGAGCACCTTCGCCAGGTGGGCTGCGTGTCGCGCCAGCGTCTGCGTCGTGCTCGCGACCTTCTCGGGGGTCTCCGGCAGGTCCTTGTAGTCGGTCGTGTGCATCGCCTCGCCGTTCCAGTACACCCCGCCCTGCGACGGGATGCTGAAGCCGACGTCGCCGAGAGCCTGGTAGGTGTCGGCGATGATGGCGTGGGCACCGTCCTCGTTGCCGAGGACCGCCACGACGGCCACCTTGCCGGCGAGAACGGGGCGGCCCTCGTCATCGGTCGCCGAGAGCTCCGCGTCGAGGCGCTCGAGCACCCGCTGGGCGACGCTCGACATGTGGCCCATCCAGGTGGGCGTCGTGAACACGAGGATCTCTGCGGCCATGATTTTGTCGCGGATGCCGGGCCATTCGTCGCCGTCTCCCATGTCGGCCTCGACACCGGGCTTGACGTCGAAGTCGACCACGCGGACGATCTCGCCCTCGACGTCGTACGGCGCCAGGGCGTCGAGCACCTGCCGGGCCATGAGGTCGCCGCTGGATTCCGCGGGGGAGGGCTTGAGAGTGCAGTTGAGCGCGAGCGCACGGAGCATGATGGTCCCTTCGTCGATCCTCGCAGGCTATGTGCGGCGGACGCGCGGGCGGCAGGGTCTTGACGTCCTCACCGGCGACCCCTACCCCGCTCTGCCGCGCTTACGCTGAGTCGATGACCCGTCACCCCGCACCTGCTCCCGTCGCGCCCGGCCAGGAATCGGTGTGGGAATATCCGCGTCCGCCCCGGGTAGAGCGGGCCGCGCATCGTGTGGTGATCCGGTTCGGAGGCGCCACGATCGTCGACACCGACGACGTGGTGCGCGTGCTCGAGACCAGCCACCCGCCGGTTTACTACCTGCCCATCGCCGCGTTCGCCGACGGAGCGCTGGTGCCGACGTCGGGCGGCTCGTTCTGCGAGTTCAAGGGTGGCGCGCGCTACTTCGACGTGATCGGCGGCAGCGCCGCCGCGAAGCGCGCCGCCTGGAACTACCCCGACCCTGCGCCGGGCTTCGAGCTGCTCGCCGATCGGGTGGCGGTGTACGCCCGGCCGATGGACGCGTGCGAGGTCGACGGCGAGCTGGTCGAGCCGCAGCCGGGCGGCTTCTACGGCGGGTGGGTGACGTCGCGTGTCGCCGGACCCTTCAAGGGCGTCCCGGGGTCGATGGGCTGGTGACCGCGTCGGCCGCCGCGGCTACCCTGGTCGCGACATGAAGACCGACCTCAAGAAAGAGCTCGCCGCCTACTCCGCACGCCGCGGGGTGTTCGACGTGATCGACGTGCCGGCGCTCCGCTACCTCATGATCGACGGTCACGGCGATCCGAACGATCAGCCCTACGCCGACGCCGTCTCGACGCTCTTCCCCGTCGCCTACAAGCTCAAGTTCATGAGCAAGAAGGAGCTCGACCGCGACTACGTCGTGATGCCGCTCGAGGCGCTGTGGTGGTCCGACGACATGGCGTCGTACACGAGCGACCGAGACAAGTCGCGCTGGGACTGGACCGCGATGATCCTCGTCCCCGACTGGACGACGTCCGACCACTTCGACCGAGCCGTTGCGGCGGCATCCGACGCTCCCGCCATCGACCGGCTTCGGCTCGAGACGCTGGAGGAGGGGCGGTGCGTGCAGACGCTTCATCTCGGACCCTTCGACGAGGAGGGCCCCGTCCTCGAGCGCATGCACGACGAGTTCATCCCGGCGCAGGGCCTGCGCATGACCGGCCGTCATCACGAGATCTACCTGAGCGACATCCGGCGCACTGACCCGTCGAAGCTGCGCACGATCCTGCGCCAGCCCGTCGCCGACGCGGCGGGCGGCGGCGCGTGACCACGCGGCTCCTGCTCGTGTCCGACACCCATATCCCCGGCCGGGCGCGGACTCTGCCTGCCGCGCTCCTGCGCGCCGCGGACGCGGCCGACCTCGTCGTGCACGCCGGCGACTGGGTCGCGGCATCCGTCCTGGACGATCTCGAGCAGCACGGCGAGGTTCTGGGCGTCTTCGGCAACAACGACGGACCCGACCTGCGGGAGCGGCTTCCGGAGGTCGCGCGACGCGAGATCGAGGGCGTGCGGTTCGCCGTCGTGCACGAGACAGGCGACGCCCGCCGACGGGAAGTGCGCATGGACGACGCGTATCCCGACGACGACGTCCTGGTGTTCGGGCACAGCCACATCCCGTGGGACACGACGACTCCGCGCGGCCTCAGGCTGCTCAATCCGGGCTCGCCGACCGATCGCCGCCGCCAGCCGCACCACACGATGATGACGGTCGTGGTCGATGCGGGCGCCCTGCGCGACGTGCAGCTCGTCGTGCTCTGAGCCCGGGTGGTTCAACCGCGCCATTGTGCGGGCCAGTGAAGGGGCGCTGCAAGATTCGGCGCGGTTGACCAGGGGGTGGGATGCCTCGACCGCGCCGTTCCGCGATGCCTGGGTGCGCCGGGCAACCATTCGGCGCGGTCGAGCGGCGGATGCGGAGCCGCGGCGGCTAGGACCGCTCCGCGGTCGCGCGCACGAAGTCGCCGTGGGGGATCTCGGGGCCGAGCCCCGTGGCGCGGTTCCACACCAGCACGAGGGCCTCGCGCTCGCCGGCATCCGTCGCGACCGGCAGCCAGCGGGCGTCGTAGCCGTACCGCAGCTCCTCGTCGACGATCACGCGGTTCACGGCGTCACCCGGCCGCAGGGAGAGCACCTCGCCGTGCACGACACCGCCCGCATCGTCGAGCACGAGCACCGGCCATTCGCCGCCGGCGTCCCAGAACAGGCGTCCTCGCAGCGTGGCCGGGTGCGCCTCGATCACGTGCTCGCTGATCGCACCCCACAGCGCCATGTCCGGACGCAGGCTGCCGTACACGAACAGGGGCACGGCGGGCGGCGGGAACGTCATGGCACCCACCGTAGTCAGGAGAGCGGATGCCGCAGCCCGGCCACCACTCGCGATGGACGTGCCCGCGCAATCCGTCTTGCCCGTCGCGCCGAACAGTGCGTGCGGGGACGGCCCCTGCGCGTGAGGAGCAGTCATGTCGGATCGACGCCGCGCCGCAGGGCTCCTGGCGCTGAGCGCCCTCGCCGGCATCGTCGGCGCGGGCGTGTTCCTGGCGGTCGCCGAAGTCGCGGCGCTGGTCGTCGCGCGGGAGAGCAGCCCGATTCTCGCCGTGGGCTCGTTCGTCATCGACATCGTGCCTCAGCCGCTCAAGGAGCTGGCCATCTCGACGTTCGGCGAGTACGACAAGATCGCCCTGCTCCTCGGGCTGGCGCTCGCCGTCGTCGTGGCCTCCGCCGTCGCGGGCGTGCTCCAGTATCTGCGCCCGCCGCTGGGCGTCATCGCCTTCGGGGTCGCCGCAGCCCTCTCGATCGCGGCCATCGTCACGCGGCAGGGCGCCTCGGAGCTCGCGTGGCTTCCGCCGCTCCTCGGAGCGGTCGCCGGGTCGGCCGTCCTGGTGCTCGCCGTCGGCCGGCTCCGCCGCTGGGCGGCCGCAGCCCAGGCCCCCGAGACCCTCACCGACTCGTCGTCGCGGCCTGAGAGCATCGATCGGCGCCGCTTCTTCCAGATCATCGGCGTCGCCGGAGCGGGGGCACTGATCGTCGGCATCGCGGCGCGCGCGACGAACGTCGCCGTCTCGTCGATCGCCGCGGTGCGAAAGGCTCTCCGGCTGCCCGAACCGCGATCGACGGTCACGGTTCCGGAAGGCGCCGAGTTCGACATCCCAGGACTCTCGCCGCTCTACACGCCCAACGCCGACTTCTACCGGGTCGACACCGCGCTCACGGTTCCCGCCATCGACCCGTCGGCATGGCGCCTGACGATCGACGGAATGGTCGGCGAGCGGGTCGAGCTGAGTTTCGACGACCTGGTCGGGATGGGGCTGGACGAGTACTCGATCACCCTCACCTGCGTGTCGAACGAGGTCGGCGGGGACCTGCTCGGCACCGCGAAGTGGCTCGGCGTTCCCGTGCGGGACGTGCTCGCCCTCGCCGGCCCGCAGGCGGGAGCCGACATGGTCCTGTCGCGGTCGATCGACGGGTTCACGGCATCCACTCCTCTCGAAGCGCTGACCGACGCGGGACGTGACGCGATCCTGGCGGTGGCGATGAACGGCGAGCCGCTGCCGCTCGAGCACGGCTTCCCTGTGCGCATGGTCGTTCCCGGCCTCTACGGGTACGTCTCCGCGACCAAGTGGCTGACGGAGCTGAAGGTCACGACCTTCGCGGCCGACGAGGCGTACTGGACGCCCCGTGGCTACAGCGCCCAGGCTCCGATCAAGTTCTCGTCACGGCTCGACACGCCCCGCACCGGCGAACCCGTCGCTGCAGGGGCGGTCGTGCTCGCGGGCGTCGCGTGGGCGCAGACCGTGGGCATCGAACGGGTCGAGGTCAAGGTCGACGACGGCGACTGGCAGCGCGCGACGCTCTCCTCCGCGGTCAACGACGACACCTGGGTGCAATGGTTCCTCGAGTGGGACGCCGCGGAGGGCAGCCACGACATCACCGTGCGAGCCGTCGATCGCGCAGGTGAGCTGCAGGTCGAGGAGCGCGCGCCGATCGCGCCCGACGGCTCGTCCGGCTGGCAGCGCACGCTCGTGCGCGTCACATGAGACGAGCGGATGCCGCGCCCCGGCGCCTCACCCGGCGAAGCCGTCGAGCAGCCGGAAGATCAGGACGCTCAGCAGCAGTGACGAGGCGATCAGGGCGACGATGGCCACCGCCTTGCGCGTGGGTCGCTGGATCGAGATGACGAGCGCCGCAACCGAGAGGGCGAAAGCCAGCGTCACCAGAAGCCCGTTGACCACGGCGAGCACGGTGATCGCCGAGGGGTCCAGTCCGCCGGTCAGCCAGATGCCGGCCGCGAGCGCGAGCGCGCTCAGCACGACGAAGAGCATCGCCGCGGTGGCGGCGGCGTTTCTCGACGACGGTGCGCCCGAGTACGCCACCCCGCCGGCGGGCATCGGCGTGTAGGCGGGCGAGGTGCGCACGACGGGATCGAGCGGCTTCACGAGGTCGGTCCAGCGCGCGCCGTCCCACCACCGGGTCCGCCCGGTCTCGGCGTCGAAAAGCCAGCCTGGCGGAACACCCTCGGCAGAATTGCGGTCGCTCATAGTCTCCCCAGTACGAGTGATCCTTCGCGGTTCCCCAACCGCTCTGAAATGGAGAGTAGCGGATGCCGCCACCCCGCGTCTCGTCCCGCGTCGACGCGCGACGCCCTCACCAGCCGCTGCGCGTCGGCGTGTGCCCTTCTCTCGCGTCGTCCGGCATCTGCATCTCTGCGCGCACGCCGAGCAGCCGCAGCGGGCGCCCGGGTTCGATGCGCCCGACGAGCCGGAGGATCTCGGCCACGACGGTGTCGCGGTCGAACGTCGTGGGGATCTTGTGCACGAAGGTCTTCGTGAGGAACGGCGCGTAGCGGACCTTCAGGCCGACGCCCACGACGGGGCGCCCTTCGGCGACGACGTCGTCGAGGACCTGCGCGGCCAGCTCGCGTGCCGCCTGCTCGATGTCGGCGGGCTCGACGATGTTCTGCTGGAAGGTGGTCTCACGCCCGTGGCCGCGCGCCACCCAGGGGGTGTCGTCGACCACCGCGGAACCGTCGCCGCGTCCGAGCTGGCGGTACCACGGCCCCATCTTGGGACCGAACTCCGCGGCGAGCACCGCTTCGTCGGCGCGTGCGAGGTCGTCGACCGTGACGATGCCGTGGGCCGCGAGGCGCTTGGAGATCTTGCTGCCGACGCCCCAGAGCTCGATCGTGGGCCGGTGGCCCATCACCTCGAGCCAGTTGTCGGCGGTGAGACGGAAGGTGCCGCGCGGCTTGCCGAAGTCGGTGGCGTTCTTCGCGCGGACGAGGCTGTCGCCGATTCCGACGCTGCAGTGCAGCGCGGTGCGGTCGAGCACCGCGCGCTGGATGGCGGCGGCGTACGCCTCGGGGTCGTCGGTCGTGACGCCGACGAAGGCTTCATCCCAGCCCAGGACCTGAACGACCGCTCCGGGCTGTGCGCGGAGAGTCGCCATGACCTGCTCCGATGCCTCGGTGTAGGCGGGGGCGTCCACGGGCAGGATGACGGCGTCGGGGGCTTTGCGGGCGGCGACGCGCAGCGGCATCCCGGAGCCGACTCCGAACGCTCGCGCCTCATAGGACGCGGTGGACACCACGGCGCGTTCAGTGGGATCGCCCCGGCCACCGACGATGACGGGCAGGCCGGCGAGTTCGGGCCGCCGCAGGATCTCGACGGCAGCGATGAACTGGTCGAGATCGACGTGCAGCACCCACGGGTGGTGCGGGTCGCTCATGCGCTCCAGTGTGGCGCGCGGTTACGACGTTCGGCGAGCCCGAATGGATCAGGGCCGCCTGGCCGGCCGGGACGCGTGACGCGCCCCGGCTGACCGGTGGATCAGAGGGGCCGGATGTTGGCGGCCTGCATGCCCTTGGGGCCGCGCTCCGCCTCGAACTCGACCTTCTGGTTTTCGCGGAGCTCCTTGTAGCCCTCGCCGGTGATCGCGCTGAAGTGCGCGAACAGGTCGGCGCCGCCATCATCGGGAGCGATGAAGCCGAAGCCCTTTTCGGAGTTGAACCATTTCACGGTGCCAGTGGCCATCGTGTCTTTCCTTCTACTTTGCGGGCCGCCCGGAGGCGACCGGTGTGCCGCTCCGACGTGTACGGAGCGGACGGGTGGGGGTCGGGATGACTCTCGCGGAGGCGAGGAGCCGAGTGCTGAGGCGAGCGGTGAACGTTCGCGGGTGGAGGGAGGCCATCGGACGTCGGAGACGATCCGGGCGTCAGGCTGTTGCTGCTGCGCGGTGAGGCAGAGTGGAAATCGACGCATGACCCGAGTGGGCGACTCACCATAGCACGGCGAATCTCTCACATGCTGACCATACGTTCCTCTGGCCAGGTTCGGAAGCGTGCGGAGGCCTGGTCGCCGAGCGCTCAACGATATATCGTTGAGTATCGCCGGTATATCGGTGACGCCATTCCAAGGAGGTCGTCATGAGCGATTCGTTCACGGGAGATTGGTTCGGTCCGCGCGAGCGCGGCCAGGGCGGAGCCCGCTCGGGCGGGGGACTGTTCGAGGCCATGGACCAGCTGCGCGAGATGTTCGAGCAGCGCGTGGGCCCACGCATGGGGCGCGGCGACGTGCGCACTGCGGTGCTCGCCGTGCTCGCCGAACGGCCGATGCACGGCTACCAGATCATCTATGAGATCGAAGAGCGCAGCGGAGGCACGTGGAAGCCCAGTCCGGGCTCCGTCTACCCGACCCTGCAGCTCCTCGCCGACGAGGGCCTCATCACCGCCGAGGAGGCGGGCGGCAAGAAGACGTACTCCCTGACGGAGGCGGGCCGCGCCGAGGCAGCAGAGGCCGAGGGCAAGTCCGCACCGTGGGAGAGCTCGAGCCGGCGTGATGCCGCCCGCTCCACCGCGCTGCCCAAGGCGGGTGCCAAGCTCGCGCAGGCCGCCGCCCAGGTGGCGACGAGCGGGTCTCCGGAGCAGGTGAAGCAGGCGGTCGACATCCTCGACGAGGCGCGTCGTAAGCTCTACTCGATCCTCGCCCAGGACTGACCGGATGCCGACGGACCGTCGGCCCGGGTCCGTCCCGACACAGGGAGCCTCGATGGCCGACGCCGGCACTTCGCGCGCCCGCTATCGTCGCATCCTGCGCTTCGCCGCCCGCTACATGGTGCAGGCGTGGTGGTTCGAGCTGTTCCTGCCGCGGATCGGCCTCTCGCGGTTGGCCGCACGTGGCCGTGCCCAGAGACTCCGCGTGCTCGCTCGTCGCTTCCACACCCTCGCGGTGTCGCTGGGCGGCCTCATGATCAAGGTCGGCCAGTTCATGTCGTCGCGCCTCGATGTGCTGCCACCCGAGATCACGAAGGAGCTCGAGGGCCTGCAGGACGAGGTGCCGCCGGTCGACTTCGCCGCGATCCGCGCGCTCGCCGAAGCGGAGCTGGGGGCGCCGCTCGAGAGCGTGTACGCCTCGGTCGATCCGGTGCCGGTGGCCGCGGCATCCCTCGGTCAAGCACACCGCGGTCGGCTGTCGCCGGACGACGCTGCGGACACGGGGTTCGCCGACGTCGTCATCAAGGTGCAGCGTCCGGGCATCGAGGCGATCGTCGACGTCGATCTGGCAGCGCTGCGCCGCGTCGCGCGATGGCTCGACCGAGTGAAGGTCGTCGCCGACCACGTCGATCTGCCGGTGCTCATCGAGGAGTTCGCCGCGACGAGCCGCGAGGAGATCGACTACCTGCACGAAGCGCGCAATGCCGCCCGCTTCGCGGAGAACTTCGCTGACGACCCGCGCGTAGGGGTGCCCGAGATCGCGTGGGAGCGCTCGACGCGGCGCGTGCTGACCCTCGAGGACGTGACCGCCGTCAAGATCAACGACATCGACGGACTGCGCGCCGCCGGCATCGACTCCTCGGAGGTCGCGTCCGAGTTCGCGACCGTGATGCTCGATCAGCTGTTCCGCGACGGCTACTTCCACGCCGACCCGCACCCCGGCAACATCTTCGTCACCCCGACGCCGGGCGCGGATCGGCCCTGGCAGCTGACGTTCATCGATTTCGGCATGATGGGCGAGGTCCCCGACCGGCTGCGGCATGACCTCCAGGCCGTCGTGATCGCGGTCGCGTCGCGCAACGGCAAGCAGCTGATCGACAGCATCCGCGATGTCGGCATGCTGCTGCCGTCCGCCGACACGGCCGAGCTCGAGCGGGCCATGACCGCCCTGTTCGCCCGCTTCGGCGGCATGGGCTTCGCCGAGCTGCAGAAGGTGGATCCGCGCGAGTTCCAGGCGTTCGCGACGGAGTTCGGCGACGTCATCCGCTCGCTGCCGTTCCAGCTCCCCGAGAACTTCCTGCTGATCGTGCGCGCCGTCTCGCTCACGTCCGGCATGTGCAGCTCGCTCGAGCCGGAGTTCAACATGTGGGATGCCGTCGAGCCCTACGCGGCACAGCTCACCCGCGACGAGCGGGGCAACGTCGTGCGGGCCGTCGCGAGCGAGGCCGCGGCGGTGGCCGGCATCGCCGCCCGGCTTCCCCGCCGACTCGACGACGTCGTCACGCGGCTGGAGGAGGGTCGGCTGAGCGTCGATTCGCCGAAAGCCGAGCAGCGGATGCGCGCGCTCGAGCGGGTGGTGCGGCGCGCGGTGTCGGCTGTGCTGTTCGCGGGGCTGTTCATCGGCGGCGCGGTGCTGCGACCCGATGAACCGGTGGCCGGGACCGCCTTGATGGTCGTGTCGGTGCTGCCGCTCCTGCACGCGGTGTTCTCGGGCTTCGGGCGGCGGTAGCGCCTCGTCTGCCAGGTTGCCCGCTCGCGCGCAACCCCCTCGGCAGGATCTTCCCCGGGGGAGAAGGTGGCCTTTCACGATTTTCTGTGGAGGCGACGCATGAAGGCCATGACCTATCGCGGACCGTACAAGCTCCGCGTGGAGAGCAAGCCCGAGCCGGTGATCGAGCATCCGAACGATGCGATCGTGCGCGTGGAGCTCGCCGCGATCTGCGGATCGGACCTGCACCTGTACCACGGCTTGATGCCCGACACGCGAGTCGGCCATACGTTCGGCCACGAGTTCGTCGGGACGGTCGTCGAGGTGGGCGGCTCCGTGCAGAGCCTCTCGGTCGGTGATCGCGTGCTGGTCCCGTTCAACATCTACTGCGGCTCGTGCTTCTTCTGCGCGCGCGGGCTGTACTCCAACTGCCACAACGTCAACCCGAACGCGACGGCCATCGGAGGGATCTACGGCTACTCGCACTCCACCGGCGGCTACGACGGCGGCCAGGCGGAGCTCGTGCGCGTCCCGTTCGCGGACGTCGGACCCGCGGTCATCCCCGACGACATCTCCGATGAGGACGCGCTCCTGCTCACGGACGCGTTCTCGACCGGCTACTTCGGGGCACAGATCGCCGATATCGAAGAGGGTGACACCGCCGTGGTGTTCGGAGCGGGTCCGGTCGGGCTGGCCGCGGCGCGCTCGTGCTGGCTCATGGGCGCGGGACGCGTGATCGTGGTCGACCACCTCGACTATCGCCTTCGCAAGGCGGAGGAGTTCGCGTACGCCGAGACGGTCAACTTCGGACAGGTGGGGGACATCGTGCGCGACCTCAAGTTCCTCACCGAGGGGCTCGGCGCCGATGTCGCCATCGACGCCGTGGGCGCCGAGGCAGATGGCCACGTGCTCCAGCACGTGACCTCGGCGAAGCTCAAGCTGCAGGGCGGCTCGCCCGTGGCGCTCAACTGGGCGATCGACTCCGTGCGCAAGGGCGGCACGGTATCGGTCATGGGCGCCTACGGGCCGATGTTCAGCGCCGTGAAGTTCGGCGACGCCATGAACAAGGGCCTCACCCTGCGCATGAACCAGGCGCCGGTGAAGCGCCAGTGGCCGCGCCTGTTCGACCACATCCGCGCCGGCTACGTGAAGCCGAGCGACCTCATCACCCATCGCTTCCCGCTCGACGACATCGCCGAGGCGTACCACGTGTTCTCGGCGAAGCTCGACGACATCATCAAGCCGGTCGTCGTCCCGGCTTCCTGATCGGACAGAGGAGAAACCCATGCCGTACACCGCACAGAAGCCGGGCGGGCACCACGACCCGGAGGAGCTCCGCGCACGCATCCCGGGGTGGGGAGCCGACGTCGATCCCGAGGACCGGCCCGCGTTCCCGCGCGAGCAGCCGGGAATCGCCACGGGTGCCCACTGGACGATGCCGGAGCAGCAGAACTGGACCTCCGAGCGCGAGAAGTCCGTCGAGCACGAACGCCTCACGCCCGTCTTCGGCACCGCGCAGCCGCTGCGCGGCGTCTCGGGCGCGATCCGCCGCTACGCCTACGACCGCTACAGCGAGGGCCAGGCGGCTCACTGGCTGCTCCTCCTCGCCGGCGACCGCGTGGAATCCACGGGCGCCCACCTCCGGTCGTTCCTCACGACCCGCCCCGACGATCCCGTGACGCAGTCCGGCATCTTCGGCGAACGCGGTCGCCATCCCATCTCGTCGAGGCTCCGCCCCGGACGGGTCGACATGAAGCACGCGTGGCTCGACCCGATCCTCGTCGTCGGACCATGGGTGCTGGCCGCCGGCCTGGTGTTCCAGGCCGTGCGGATGGTCGCACGCCTGGGCCGGCGCTCGTAGCGACCGGAGCGCCCCCGCGGCACCCCGCCGCGCTGTTTCGACCCGTCAGCCGCGGGCCACGCCGGGCGCCGACGCGGTGACCCCGGCACGGGCGAGGCGCACACCGGCGTCGCGATACCAGCGCGCGCAGAACATCACGATGACGACGGCCTCCGCCCACGCGCCCGCGTAGTACATCAGCTGGGCGCCGGCGTGGACGTCGGCCATGTCGAATCCGGGAGGGGGAGAGGCGTAGAGGTGCTTCGCGAGGATTCCGTGCGCGGCGAGCGCCAGGACGAGCACCACCGCGGTCAGCTTCGGCGACGCCGGCCGCGGATGCGGATCCACCCTCAGCACGGCCGCGGTGAAGAGGAAGCCGGCCGCGAGCAGATGCGCGTGCACGGCAGCGTGAAGGAGCACCGACTCCTGCATGGCACCGAGCACCGGCGTCACGTAGATGAGCCACAGGCCGCCGGCGCTGATCACGAGCGCGGGTACCGGATGCGTCAGGAAACGGGCCGGGGCGCTGGTCAGCAGTCGGGACAGCCGGCGGGCGGGCGTCACCGCCAGGGCGCGGAGGGCGAGCGTGACCGGCGCCGCGCACACGAGAAGCAGCGGCGCGACCATGCCCGCGAGCAGGTGGGTGGTCATGTGCGCCACGAAGCTGTCGTGCGCGGCGTGTGCGGGCGGACCGATGACGGATGCCGCGCCCGCGCCCACTCCGGCGCACCACAGCACGGTTCGCGCCCAGGGCCACGGCCGTCCGCGGCGACGGGAGACCGTCACGCCGATGAGGTACGCCAGTACCGCTGCCACGGCGATGCCCACGAGCAGAGCGTCGAGCACCCCCGCGCCGTCGGACGTGTGGACCGAATGCGCGGTCATCCGGCCGCGACCTCCGGCGCCGGTGCGGGCGCGCTGTGGCGCGTCCGGACCGCGATCACCACTCCGGCCACGATCATCGCGACGGCGACCGCCATCCACACCACGTCGTACACGAGGAGATCATCGACGTAGCGGATCTGGTGGATGCCCAGCAGCTTGTGCTGCACCACGCCGTCGTAGAGCTGGAAGACGCCGGCGCCGAGCAGCACGCCGCCGATCCAGCGCGGCCAGTGCAGCGCGCGACGCCGACGCAGGTCGGCCAGGAGGAAGAGTCCCGCGATCGTGGCGAACCAGCTCAGCGCATGGAAGAGCCCGTCCGAGACCAGCCCGATGTCCGTCGTGGAGAGGTCGTAGAAGTGGTGCCAGTGCAGCAGCTGATGGAACACCGCCTCGTCGACGAACGCGATCGCGCCCACGCCGAACAGCACCCCCGACCACAGATTGCGCGCCGGCAGCGGCCGGGGCGCGGCATCCTTCCATCGATCTTCCATCGCACCGTCCTCTCCAGAATGATCTCGTCAGTACAGCACTCGATCAGCAGGGTCGAGATGGGCCTTGCGTGCGGGAGATGTGCACGTTAGGGCGGGGTCAGCGGTAGCGGTAGTGGTCCGACACGGTGTTGATCCAGGTCGCGAAGCGTCCGGCGGCGGCTTCCTGCCCGGCGGGCACGGTTGCGAGCCACACCTCACCAGCCGCCTGGACGACGAGGTAGAGCGCCGTCAGCGCGACGGCGCGCTTGAGGAGGCGAGGGGTGATCGGGCCGAACGGTCCGAGCAGGGTGCGAGCGGTCGCCGGCGCGGCCAGGCTTCCGCGCCTCAGCAGGTCCGCCCCCGTCGCGCATTCCGCGCGCGCGCCGGCGACGGGCTGGCTGGACGCGCCGAAGTGCATCCAGCGGCCGTCGACCACGACGCCCGCGAGCGACTCCTCGTCGCCACTGAAGCGCGCGGCATCCGTCCAGCGCGTGCCGTCCCACCAGCGGGTCCGGCCGCGCCCGTCGTCGTACCACCCGGGGGCCGACGCCGTGCTCACCGGGGGAGCGGCGTCGGTGTGCAGCTCGATGTCACGCTCGCCGAGGTCGACGAAGTGCTCCGTCCAGCGCGTGCCGTCCCACCAGCGCTGTCTGCCCGTGCCGTCGTCGTACCAGCCGGCCTCCGCCTGCGTCGCCATGGCAAGAGCGTACGTGGACCGCCCCTGCCGGGCGAGGGTCAGGCGGTCTTCGCCCGGTCCGCCTCGGCGCGGTAGGCGGCGGTCAGCTCCTCGAGCACGGAGCGGGCGCCCGGCACCGGACGAGCGCCCAGGTGCTGCACGCGCAATTCGTCCATGAAGGCATCCCACATCTCGAGACCGCCGCGCTCGAGCAGCTCGGCGCGGATCGAGAGCTCGCGGGACGCAGGGCGGTGCCGGCGACCCCACGACCCGAGCGCCGCCATCACGGGCACGAGCTGGATAGCCGGCTCCGTGAGCGAATAGACGACCTTCTGCTTGTGCGACGGGTCGGGCGTGCGCGTCACGAGCCCGGCTTCGGTGAGCCGCTGCAGACGGTCGGCGAGGATGTTCGACGCGATGCCCTCCTCGGAGCCGTTGAGCAGCTCGCGGAAGTGCCGGCGATTGCCGAACATCATGTCGCGCAGCACGAGCAGGGACCACTTGTCGCCGATCACCTCCACCGTGAGGTTGATCGGGCATCCGGAGCGCTGTGTGTCGGCCATACTGCTTGCACTCTACAACCGGATGGTCCTATGGTGGGAAAACCAGTTGCAGATCACAATCAGTCGGAGGTCGTCATGTCAACTGTCATCGGGACCATGTCCCTCTCGCTCGACGGCATCGGGGCGGGGCGCAACCAGACCGAGGAGCGCCCGTTCGGCGACGTCCCCGAGAAGGCGCTGCACCGCTGGATGTTCGAGACGCCCGAGGAGAGCCGCGCCGAGATCGACGACATCGTGTCGGCGGGGGCGTACGTCATGGGTCGCAACATGTTCGGCCCGGTCCGCGGTGAATGGGATCGCGACTGGCGCGGCTGGTGGGGGTCCAACCCGCCGTACCACACGCCTGTCTTCGTGCTCACGCACCATCCGCACCACTCCATCGAGATGGAGGGCGGCACGACGTTCCACTTCGTCACCGACGGGATCGAGAAGGCGCTCGACCGCGCGCGCGACGCCGCAGGCGATCGTACGGTCCACATCGCGGGCGGGGTGAGCACCCTGAACCAGTACCTGAGGGCCGGGCTCGTCGACGAGCTCATGCTGCAGATCTCGCCGTCCATCCTGGGCGAGGGGCTGCGCCCGCTCGAAGGGCTGTCCGGCATCGCGCTCGAGCAGATCTCGGCGCGGCCGGTCTCACTGGCCACCCACGTTCGCTATCGCGTCCTGCGCACCGGCATCGGCGGCTGACGCCGGGTCGACAAGACAGCGGATGCCGCGACCCGAGAGGGCCGCGGCATCCGCTGTTCTTCGCTCTTTTACGCCGTGGTCTCGGCGCGCTTGGGCAGCACCCATCCCGCGCGGGGGAAGTGGCAGGTGTAGCCGTTCGGGTACGTGATCAGGTAGTCCTGGTGCTCGGGCTCGGCCTCCCAGAAGGGTCCGGCGGGCTCGATCGAGGTGACGGCCTTGTCCGGCCAGAGTCCGGAGGCGTCGACGTCGGCGATCGTCTCGCGGGCGATCCGCTCCTGCTCGGGGGAGAGCGGGAAGATCGCCGAGCGGTAGCTCGAGCCGATGTCGTTGCCCTGACGGTTGAGCGTCGACGGGTCGTGGATCTGGAAGAAGAACGCCAGGATGTCGCGGTACGACGTCTCGTTCGGGTCGAAGACGATCTCCACGGCCTCGGCGTGGCCGGGGTGCTTGCGGTAGGTCGCGTGGGCGTTCTCGCCGCCGGTGTAGCCGACGCGCGTGTCGAGCACGCCCGGCTGACGGCGGATCAGGTCCTCCATGCCCCAGAAACAGCCGCCCGCGAGGACGGCGGTCTCGGCGCCGGGGGTGCGGGTGATCTCTCCCGTGTCGAAAGGTCCGCTGGTCATGTGAAGCTCCTTCGTGGAGTGGTGCGTGGGCCCGAGACAAGTGTCTCAGGGATCCGACGGACGCGGCTGGCTGCGGCGTCATAGAGGTGAACGGCCGGGTGGTCCGTTTTGGTCCCGGCAAGCTGGGAGCGGGCCGTGAGTTCCCGCGCCGCGCGCCCGCGACGGGCCCTCCGTAGAGTGGGCGCGTGCGTGCGATCGTCTACGAGCGGTACGGCGGGCCTGAGCGGCTCGAACTTCGGGACATCGCTGTGCCTGTGCCCGCGCGAGGTGAGGTTCTCGTGGAGGTCGTCGCGACGTCGATCAACCTCTCGGATTGGGAGGGCCTGCGCGGAAGCCCGGGATACGCCCGCATCGGCGGGCTGTTCCGACCCAGACGGAAGGTGCTCGGATCGGACGTCGCCGGCAGGGTCGTGGCGGTCGGCGACGGCGTCGCGGAGTTCGCGGTCGGCGACGAGGTCTTCGGCGACAACCTCTCGAAGATGGGCGGGTTCGCCGAGTACGTGGCGGCCCCCGAGTCGGCGCTCGCGCGGAAGCCGCCCGAGTTGTCGTTCGCGGAGGCGTCGACCGTGCCCCAGGCCGGGGCGATCGCCGCCCAGGCGGCAGCGCTCGCCGCGCGCGGTTCGCGCATGCTCATCAACGGGGCCGGCGGAGGCTCGGGATCGTTCATGGTTCAGCTCGCGAAGACCGAGGGCGTGCATGTCACGGCCGTCGACAACGCCGGGAAGCTGTCGTTCCTGCGTGCGCTGGGAGCCGACGAGGTGCTCGACTACCGGCAGGTCGACTTCACTCGCACCGGCCCCTACGACCTCATCGTCGATCTCGTCGCGCACCGGTCGGTGTTCGCCTACCGCCGGGCTCTCGCCGAGGGCGGGCGATGCGTCGTGGTCGGTGGGACGAGCCGCACGGTCCTGCGAATGGTGACGATCGGCGCGCTCCTCGGCAGGTTCACCCGCCGGCACCTCGGGCTGCTCATCGTGCATGAGGGGCCGGCGGGCTTCGCGCGGGTGGCCGAGCTCGCCGCCGCCGGTGCGATCGACATCCACATCGATCGCGCGTTCCCGCTCGAGCGCGTCCCGGAGGCGCTCGCGTGGCACGGCGAGGGTCACGCGATGGGCAAGGTCGTCGTAGCGGTCCGCGGCGAGTGAGGGCCGCCCCGCTGGGCGGGACGGCCCGGGATCGGCTACGCCTGCGGGCTCGAGGTCTCCTCGAAGAGCGTGAGGTACGCGCCGTACCCCTGCTCGGAAAGCTCGGCCACCGGGACGAATCGGAGGGCGGCGGAGTTCATGCAATAGCGCAGGCCTCCGGCATCCCTCGGCCCGTCGTCGAAGACGTGCCCCAGGTGGCTGTCGGCGCCTGAGGAGCGTGCCTCGGTGCGGGTCATCCACAGCGTCCGGTCCGTCTTGGTCGTCACGGCGTCGGGCTCGATGGGCCGGGTGAAGCTCGGCCAGCCGGTGCCGCTGTCGTACTTGTCGAGAGACGAGAACAGCGGCTGACCCGAGACGACGTCGACGTAGATGCCGGGCTCGTGGTTGTTCCAGTAGGCGTTGCGGAAGGGCGGCTCGGTGGCGTCGCTCTGCGTCACGCGGTACTGGGTGTCGGTGAGGCCGCTCAGGGCCTCGGGGGTCTTGCGGTAGTCGTGGGCGTCCATGGGTCCGCTCCCTTCGGTTTCGGCGTCGCTGGCTGCGGCGTCAGTGAAGAGAACCGCTGGAGGGGCGGGTTTGGTCCCGTGAAGCTGGGAGCCGGCTAGGAGTTCGGGCGGATGGTCGAGGGGGCCGTCAGGCGGGGGTGTCCTCCACCCGGTCCTCCTCGATCATGACCGGGGCGTCCTCGGGATCGAGTTCGTCGTCGATGTCGTCCGCCTCGGCGGCGTCGGTCGTGTCGGGCTCCGGGTCGGGTTCGTTGGGTGGCAGCGTCGCGTCGGTCATGACTCCATCCGACGCGAGCCGCGGAGTGCTGTGAAGGGGGTTGACCGGCTCGCGCCGCCCGCCACGACGCGGGACTAGCCTGAACGGACGAGCGAGGAGGCCATGTGCCACGCACCATCGTCATCACCGGAGCCAGCGACGGGATCGGCGCCGCGGCTGCGCGGCAGTTGCATGAGGCGGGGGAGCGCGTGGTCGTGGTCGGCCGCAGCTCCGAGAAGACCGGGGCGATGGCGAGCGAGCTGGGAGTGGACGGACTCGTCGCCGACTTCGCCGAGCTCGCCCAGGTGCGCGCGCTCGCCGCGACCCTGCTCGCCCGCTATCCGCGGATCGATGTGCTCGCCAACAACGCGGGCGGCATCATGGGTGAGCGCCGGGTGACCGTCGACGGGTTCGAGCAGACGTTCCAGGTCAACCACCTCGCGGGGTTCCTGCTCACGAACCTGCTGCTGGACCGCCTCAGCGAGAGCGGCGCATCGGTGATCCAGACCTCGAGCGAGGCGTCGCGCTCCTTCGCGCGATTCGACATCGACGACCTGCAGGGGGAACGCCGGTACTCGGCCGGCGGAGCGTACGGCAACGCCAAGCTCGCCAACCTGCTCTTCACGAAAGAGCTCCACCGCCGCCGCTCGCGTGCGGGGGTGAATGCTGTCGCGTTTCACCCGGGGGTGATCGGCAGCGGGTTCGCGGGCACGTCTCGCGGCGTCATCCGCTGGTTCTACACCAGCCGGCTGACGCGGCCGCTGCTCGACTCCCACGAGGTCGGCGGTTCGCGCCTGACCTGGCTGGCGCTCGGCACACCCGGAGTCGACTGGGAGCCGGGGGCGTACTACGCGAAGAACCGCATCGCGCGCACGACGGCCGCGGCATCCGATCCGGTGCTGGCCAAGCGCTTGTGGGACGAGAGCGCGGCCATGGTCGGGTTGTCGGGCGCGAGCGGCCCGAGGCCGGATGCGTCTGGGTAGGGTCGGCGCATGGAAGCGGCATCCGATCCGACTGGTGAAGGCGTCATCATGGGTTGGAACCCCGGCCTATGGGATGAGTGGCCGGGATCGTACGCGGCGGTCGTGGAGCGCGTTGCCCGTGGCGAGCCCTTCGTCACGCAGTGGTCGGTGGGAGCGCGGCGCACCGTCGCGCCGGGAACGGATGCCTGGCTGCTGCGCCAAGGCGGCTCCTACGGGATCATCGGCCACGGCACGGTGCTGACGGACACCTACGAAGACGTGCACTTCGCCGATCCCCGGCGCACCGCGAACTTCGTCGACGTGTCGTTCGACGCGCTCGTCGTCGAGGAGGACCGGATTCCGCGCGAGCTGCTCGAGGTGGTGGTGCCGGAGATCGCCTGGAGGTTCCAGTTCCGCTCGGGCAACCGTGTCTCGCGCGACGCGAACGCGCGACTGCACGACCTGTGGGCTCACGCGATGGGCGGGCCGGCCCCCGGTCGTTGAGCGGAAACCCGATTCCCGGGGTCGTCCAGTTCGGGTCGTTGAGCGAGGGAGCGCAGCGACCGAGACGAAACGCGTCTCCCGTGTGAGGGGCGTTTCGTCTCGCTTCGCTCGCTCAACGACCCGGGGGTTCAGGTCCTGCGGGACTTTCGGGTCGTTGAGCGAGGGGGCGCAGCGACCGAGACGAAACGCGTTCTCACAGGGCTCAGCCAGGGGGGAACAGATCTACGACGCTGCCCGTTCAACAGCGCTCATCAGTTTCGTTCGAATGTCGGGGGTTCGCGATAGCTTCTAACCATGGACGACGACCTCGACGGCTTCTACGCTCCGATCCCGGATGCCGTCGATCGGGTCGTCGAGGTCGCCGGCATGATGGACGTCTTCGCCGCCCAGCGTCTGTGGAGAGTTGAGGCGATGCGCCAGGAAGCGCTCGAAGACGCGCATCGGCACGGTCGTGCGCTCACCGACGTGATCGAGCGCGGGGTGCGCCTCGAGTTGGCGGCGGCGCTGCGCATCACCGAGCGGGCAGCCGGCGAGATGATCGCTCGAGCAGCCGCCATGGTGCAGCGGTACCCGGCGGTCCTGGATTCACTCGGTCGCGCTCGAATGACGGAGCGGCACGCCGAGATCCTCGTGGACCTCGTCGATGAGGCCGAATCCGAATTGCGCGGTGCGCTCGTGCCGCAGGCGATCCAGCTCGCCGAGCAGCATCCGGTCGGCTCGTTCCGTCGAATGCTCCGGCGCCTGATCGATTCAGTCCGATCGGTGACCCTCGCCGAGCGGCACGAGGCGGCGCTCGGGCGGCGTCGCATGGCGGTCGAACCGGACGAAGACACCATGGCATGGCTGCATGTGTATCTTCCGGGGGTCGAGGCGCAAGCCATCTTCGGCCGTACGACGGCCATGGCGAAAGTGATCGTCGCCAGCGAGGGTGAGACGCGCACGCTCGACCAGGTGAGGGTCGACGTGCTGTGCGATCTGCTCATCGAAGGTGACACCGCATCGCTTCCCGCCGATGCACGAGGCATTCGCGCCAGCGTGGTCGTGACGGTGCCGGCTCTGGCCTTGCTCACAGCCGGCGAGAAGGAGCGCCACGACGCGGGTCTGGCCCCCGCGACCGTGGAAGGCGTCGGTCCGGTTCCGCTGGCTCGCGCACGCGAACTGTGCGGAGGCGATGGCGGGTGGATGCGAGTCCTCACGCACCCCGACTCCGGTGCCGTGCTCTCGGTGGGGCGCGAGCTGTACCGTCCTCCGGCCGCACTCGCGAGGCTGGTCAAGTGGCGCGGCGACCGCTGTATGGCTCCCGGCTGCGGCATGCCGGCCTCACGATGCGAGATCGATCACACTCTGGCCTGGGAGGACGGCGGGACCACCGGCCTCGACAACCTGGCCCCGATCTGCCGTGGTCACCATCGCGTGAAACACCACGGGGGCTGGCGAGTCAGACAAGTCCCCGACAGCGGCGGTGAGATCGAATGGACGTCGCCCTCGGGCCGTGAGTACACCGTGAAGCCAGAGCGCCGGTATCCGATGTTCCATCCGTCGTCGGCGGCTGACGCACCGTTCTGACAGGGCTGCGCGGCGGCGAGCCATCTCCGCAGGTTTCAAGGCAGAGGGCGTGGCGGACGGGAATCTGCGACCGTGGTGCGGTTCGCGCGCGCCGCGGTCGAAGGCGGATCTGACCTGACCGTTCGACCGCGGATCGCCGTCAGTCATCCGGCAATTGTCCGGCCCGGACGAACTCGCGCAGGACTGAAGGGACCTGCCACGCGCCGTCGTCGGCCCGGTCTAGACCGAACACCGACATCAGTTCGTACCAGTCGTTCAGCGCGGCTGTGAACGCCGCTCCATTGAGCGGGTCGCGTTCGAGTTCCTGCGTCGTCCGGCGGGGCGGTGTCAGCGCAAGCCACGGCTCGCTCTGATGGTCGGCTAGCCGCCCCGACTCGGGGACGCCGTCTGCGTTCTCCCAGCCGGAGAGCGTCGCCGAGCCGTCGCGGCAGTTCGACACCGCGACGTCGCGGGCCGCCTTCGCGATCACGTCGTGCCAGCTCATGCCCTCGATCGACGGACAGCTGCATTCGCGCACGCACCGCGCTCCGCCCGGGTACTCGGTGTCGTAGTCCGGATAGTCGTCGTAGCCCCGATAGCCCGTGCATGAGTCCCACGGCCTCAGCTCCGTTGCGCGGATCAGGGCGCTCGCGTCGGCCGCGCGCTGCAGACCCGCGGGACCGTCGGCAAGACTTCCGTCGGCGATGGCGAGCAGGAGCAGGTCGAATGCGGCGCCGGTGCTGCTTCCGGCCACGCCGTGGGCGAGCATCGACCAGACGTCCTCGCACCCCTGGTCGCGCACGGCTCGAACGCAGTCCGCCCCCTCCACCCGGTTGGGGAGGAGAGGGCGGTCCGCGAAGCGCTACAGGCCGTTTGGGCGCGGGTCAGTACCAGCCCACGGACTGGGAGTGACCCCACGCGCCGCAGGGGGTGCCGTAGCGACCGGAGATGTAGCCGAGGCCCCACGCGATCTGGGTCCGGGGGTTGGTCTGCCAGTCGGCGCCGGCGCTCGCCATCTTGCCGCCGGGCAGGGCCTGCGGAATCCCGAAGGCGCCGCTGGAGCTGTTGTAGGCGCGGTAGTTCCAGCCGGACTCCTTGTTCCACAGCGAGACGAGGCAGCCGAACTGATCATCGCCCCAGCCGTAGCCGCCGAGCATGGCGCGAGCGGTGGCCTGCGCATCGGCCGGGCTGGTGCCGCCCACGGCGCCGCCCGAGGCGAACACCGGAGCCGGCGCGGAGGACTGCTGGGGGCTGGCGGACTGCGCGGCGGCGGCAGCGGCGGCGGCTTCAGCCTCGGCCTTCGCCCGGGCCTCGGCTTCTGCCTTCGCCTTGGCTTCCGCCTCCTGCTTGGCCTTGAGCGCCTTGGCGGCGTCGAGCTTGCCGCGCAGCTCCGCGACGCGCTCGTCGACCGCATCGGCCAGGACAGTGACGTCCTCGACGATCGAGGGCAGCAGCAGCGTCGGAAGCGCGTTCGCGCCGTCGAGGCGGTCGACGGCGGCCGCGAGCTCAGCGGTGTCGACCGTCGTCTCGGGATCGCCGATGTCGAGCTTCGACGCCGTGATGTCGGAGGTGACCGTCGCGGCGGCGTCGATCGAGGCATCCGCTGACTCGACGGTGGCGCGCGCAGCGGACAGGGCCTTCGACTCAGCCGTGGTCGGCGCAGCGGCCAGAGGCTGCGGAGCGGTGAAGGAAGCCAGTGCGAACGTCGGAGTCGAGCCGGATGCCTCGGCCACGCTGGCCGGCGTCGTCGCGGTCATCCCGGCGGCGACGATCAGGCCGAGCGACAGGCCGGCGACGGCCAGAACGGGGCGGCGGCGGAGTCGTCGCGCGGCGGCGCGGCTGTTGCGGCGGGCAGGATGGGCAGACGTTATCGAGCGCATAGAACCGGTTTCGTATGGGGCAGAGGCGCCGACAGCGCGACGCGAGAGGTCCGTTCGGGCGGACACAAGTCCCCGAGTCTGCCCAGGTGCCCTGGACGGTTCCGGTGCGTTACCTGAACGTTACATGGGAGCCCACCCGGCGCCGACGACGTCGCCGCCCCCGCGTAACCTGGACGGATGCCTGCCGAGTCGACCACCGAGAGCGCCCGCGCGCAGCTCGCCGCACTGGTCGAACAGGTCGCCGCAGCGGGCCCCGATCATCAGGGATTCCGCCAGTTCGCCGGCCTCACCGCGACGCCGGATGCGCGCCCAGCGGCCGTCCTCATCCTCTTCGGAATCCTCGACGGCCTGCCCAGTGACCACGACGCCGCGGCGCGGGCGGTCTCGCGCGACCTCGACGTCCTTCTCCTCTCGCGCGCGTCCACCCTGCGGTCGCACGCCGGCCAGGTCGCCTTTCCCGGAGGTCGCGTCGACGCCGCCGACGACGACGCCGTCGCGGCCGCGCTCCGGGAGGCGTATGAGGAAACCGGGCTGGACCCGGCCGGGGTCGAGGTGCTGGGCACCCTCGAGAACATCCCGCTCGTGTACTCGCAGCACCTCGTGACACCGGTGCTGGGCTGGTGGCGGCATCCATCGCCCGTCCGAGTGGTCGACGAGGCCGAGTCCTCGGCGGTGTTCCGTGCCCCCGTCGCCGATCTGCTCGATCCCGCCAACCGTGGCTCGACGGTCATCCGCCGCGACGGACAGGAATGGCGCGGGCCGGGATTCCTCGTACCGCACCCCGGCGGCCATCACCTGGTGTGGGGCTTCACCGGAATGGTGCTCGAGGGGCTGTTCGACCGGCTCGGGTGGACCGAGCCATGGGACGCCGACCGCGAGCTGCCGCTCGCCGGCGCCGGGCTCGCCGAATCCGAGGCGACGGCGTGACGCGAGGGTTACGCTGGCCCTCGTGCACCGGATCTACAGCCTGAGCTTCGCGAAGCTCTACTCCCTCTACGTCGCGAAGGTCGAGAGGAAGGGGCGGACGACCGCCGAGCTCGACGAGGTCATCGAGTGGCTGACGGGCTTCGACGACGCCGAACTCCGACATCACCGCGAGTCCGAGACGACGCTGCAGGACTTCTTCGCCGACGCGCGCCTCAATCCCAGCGCCTCGCTCATCACGGGGGTCATCTGCGGCATGCGCGTCGAGAACATCGAAGACCCGCTCATGCAGAAGATCCGCTACCTCGACAAGGTCGTCGACGAACTGGCCCGCGGCAAGGCGATGGAGAAGATCCTCCGGCAACCGGTCGCGTGATGACGGCGCGCGTCCTCTCGAAAGACGAAGCGCGCCGCATCATCGTCCGCGCTCAGCTCCTCGACGCCGATCGGCCCGGCGATGTCGTCGAGGTCGCCGAGCAGCTCGGCTACATCAAGATCGATCCGACGGCGGTGATCGCCCCCTGCGAGCACACCGTGCTGTGGTCCAGGATCGGGTGGTCGTACGAGGCGACGCAGCTGCGCAAGGCCGTCGAGGACGACCGGCTGCTGTTCGAGTTCGACGGGGCCTTCCGGCCCGTCAGCCTGCTGCCGCTCATGCTGCCCGACATGCGCACCTGGCCGCGGCGCGAGAGCAGCCGGCAGTGGCTCGATGCGAACGCGAAGTTCCGTGCGGACATCCTCGCGCGCCTGCGCAGCGAAGGACCGCTGCTCACCAGCGACATCCCCGACACCGCGCAGGTCGATCGCGCACCCGACGGCTGGTACGGCCGCAACCAGGTGCCGCACATGCTCGACTTCCTCACCCGGCAGGGCGAGGTGGCGATCATCGGACGCGAGGGACGCCACCGCCGCTGGGACCTCGCAGAGCGCGTCTACCCCGCCGACATGCCCGAGTACGGCGAGGAGGAGGCGGCCGAGCTCCTCGCGGAACGCCGGCTTCAGGCCGCAGGCCTCGCGAAGCAGAACTCGCCGTGGTCGCGCACGGGCATGGCGGGCGAGCCCGTGAGCGTCGAGGGCAGCAAGTGGCGGTTCCGCGTCGACCCGGCGGCGCTCGCCGCCCTCGATGACACCGGCGGCATCGACGACGCCGGCCGCGTCGCGTTCCTCAACCCCTACGACAGCCTGCTGTTCGACCGCCCGCGGCTGACCGAGGTGTTCGGGTTCGACTACGTCCTCGAGCAGTTCAAGCCCGCCGCGCAGCGCCGCTACGGCTACTTCGCGCACCCTATCCTGATGGGTGATCGCTTCGCCGGGATGCTCGACGCCGAGGTCGACAAGAAGAACGACGTGCTGCAGGTCAACGCGATCCACGAGCTCCTCCCGTTCGAGGCCGAGGAGCACGAGATCGTGCGGGCTGAGCTGGACGAACTCGCGGAATGGCTCGGGATGCCGCTCACCGGCGTTCCCGAGCGCTGAGCGCCTGCTCCACCGGCGTCAGGTCGCCGGCTCGCCGCCCGCCAGCGCCTCCGCCAGTTCAGCCCGTGAGCCGATGCCGAGCTTCGCGTACACCTTGCGGAGGTGGTACTCGACGGTCTTCGGACTCAGGAACAGGGCGGCCGCAGCCTCGCGGGTGGTGCGCCCCTCCACGAGCTGCAGGCACACCTGCAGTTCCTGCGGCGTGAGCGCGCGCATCGGATCCTCACCCGGCGGGTGCACGTGCTCGCCGGTCGCCGCCAGCTCGGTGCCCGCGAGGTCGCGCCACCGCGCGGCGCCGAGCTCGGAGAAGGTCTCGAACGCCTCGCGCAGTCGTGGCCGGGCATCCACGCGGCGTCCTGCCCGACGCAGCCGTGACCCGTACGCGAGCCGTGTGCGTGCGTCCTCGAACCGGTCGAGCGTCTGCGCGTGCCACCGCAGGGCGGATTCGAACCACGCCTCGCAACCGTCCCCGACGACCAGGCCGACGGCACGGTCTGCGCGGGCCCGGGCCCAAGGCTGTCCCTTCACCGCCGCGCGTGCGTGGAAGTCCTGCGCGACTGCCGTCGCCTCATCGCTGCGCCCCATGCGCACGAGCGCGTCGACGAGCTCCGGCGCAGGCGAGAGATCCGCGTCGTCGAGATCCAGGCCGTCGAGCAGCGCGATCAGCACCGCGAATCGCTCCGCCGCCTCCGCGGCACCGCCGAGCGACAGCTCGAGGTCGCCGACGGCGTGAGCCACCCAGACCTCGCCGACATGGATGTCGCGCGCCGAGCAGAGGGCCAGGGCCTCCTCGCCATGTGCTCGGCAGGCCTCGGCCCTGCCGGCCCGCGAGTCGAGACGCGTGAGTCCTGCGAGTGACATCGCGCGCTCGGTCTCCTGCCCCGTCTCGGACGCGAGGCGGATCGCCTCGGCGAAGTCCGCCTCCGCCCGCGGCCAGGACGCGCCGGTCGTCGCCTCGTCCACGGCGACATGGAAGAGCACGGCGGGAAGCGCGCCGACATCGGCGGCCCCGCGGACTTCGTCGACGAGGGCGCGCAGACGCTGTCCGCTGGAGGAGTCGCGAAGGTACAGCGGCGCCAGCAGCAGCCACGAGAGTCGCCGGGGATCGCGGCGCAGTTCGGCATCCGACTCGAGCAGCGGCACGGCGGCACGGATGTCATCGGCGCCACCCCGGCCCGCCAGGGTGCACGCCATGCCCGACGCCATGAGCCCCAGCGCTCGGGCCGTCGGGGTGACGGCCGCGGGCAGGAGGGCGGCGATCCGATCGGCGAGCTCCGATGCGGTGCGCGCATCGCCCAGGTAGTAGGTCGCGTGCACGGCGTCGGCCAGGGAGACCAGCGTCTCGTCGGCCGTACGCCTGCTGTCCGCCGCCGTCAGCAGCAGCTCGAGAGCGGTCCGGACCGACCCCGTGCGCGCGGCGATCGATGCCCGCAGCTCGAGATCCTGTGCATCGGCGGGGTCAGGACCGCTCCGCGCGCGCTCGTCCAGCAGGCCGACGGCGCGCCGGCCGTCGCCGGCCGACCACGCCGTGTCGGCGGCGCGGAGCAGCAGCTCACTGCGAGCACCCTCATCGGGGGAGAGATGCGCCGACCGCTCGAAGGCGCGCGAGCCCACGCCGTGGGCGCCCCGGGACACCGCGTTGCCTGCGGCCACGGCGAGGAGCCCGGCGACCTCCGCATCGGGATGCCACGTCGCCTCCGCCAGGTGCCACGCGCGCCGGTCGACGTCGCCCGGTCGTGTGGCCGACGCCGCGGCGCGATGCGCGGCGTGACGATCTTGGGCGGTCGCCTCCGAGTACACGGCGGCGCGCAGCAGCGGATGCCGGAACTCGACGCGCCCTCCGTGCACCGCGACGAAGCCGCGGTCCTCGGATTGCCCGAGCAGAGCCGCGTCGACGCCGAGCCTCACGCACGCATCGGTGATGAGCCGCAGATCGACGCCGCAGACGGCGGCCGCCAGCAGGGCCGTGCGGGATCCGGCATCCAACTCCTCCAGCTGCCGGCCGAAGGCGCGCGTCACCGCTCGCGGCACCCGAAGCGGCAGCCCCGTCTCGACGCTCTCGGCCACATCGATATCGGCGGTGTGCAGCTCGAGCAGGGCGAGCGGGTTGCCGGCCGTGGCGCGGTGCAGCGCGCTGAGCTGATCGTCGGCGATGTCGGCGCCGCCGGCCGCGTACAGAAGCTCCCGCGCCGATGCGAGATCGAGCCCTCCGATCCGCATGGCGGGCAGACCCGCGACGGCGTCGTCGCCCTCCGGTGACCGAACTCCGAGGAGCACGACGACCGGGTCGGCGGCGAGGCGGCGCGCCGCGAACACCAGGGCTTTCGCCGAGGCCGCATCGACGAGGTGCAGGTCGTCGACGACCGCGGCGACGGGGCCGTCCTCGGCGAAGCGGCACAGAAGACTCAGCACGGCGGCTCCCACCGTGAACCGGTCGCCGGCGTCGCCGCGTTGATCGCTCCTGGGCCTGCGCGGGAGGGCGAGCGCACCGGCCAGCGCGTCGGCCTGTCGTGGGGGGATCCCGTCGAGCACCCCCAGGGCGGGTCGCAGCAGCTGGAGCAGCCCGGCGTACGGCACCTCCCGCTCCGACTCGTGCCCGATCGCGCGCAGGAGGCGTGCCTCGGTCAGCCGAGAAACCGCGTCATCGAGCAGCGCGGTCTTGCCCACCCCGGCCTCACCGCTGATCGCGAGCACGCCGCTCGTTCCCAGGCGTGCGGCTGCCGCGAGCCGATCCAGCGCCTGCTGCTCGGCCACCCGACCCACCAGCATGCCCCGATCCTACGAGCCGCGGAACGACTAGGGGGGTCCCCGGATGCGATCGCCGTGCGCCGGTTCCTACGGTCGAGGCATCCGCTGATCCTCCAGCGCGAGACCGAAGGAGAAGGACCATGTCCACCATCACCGAACCGGCCGCGATCGACACCGACAAGCTCATGAGCTTCGTGTTCCGCGCCGTCGACGAAGTCGGAGCGACTCTCAACGCCGCGCTCGTCGTCATGGGCGACAAGCTCGGCTACTATCGCGACCTCGCCGACCACGGGCCGACCACTCCCGCGCAGCTCGCCGAGCGCACCGAGACGGCAGAGCCGTACGCCCGCGAGTGGCTCAATGCCCAGGCGGCAGGTGGCTACGTCACCTACGACCCCGCCACCAAGCGGTACACCCTCCCGCCGGAGCATGCGCTGGCGATGACCGATCCCGACAGCGCCGCCTTCCTGCCGGGGTTCTTCCAGATCGCGCTCGGGACTGTGCACGACACCGGTCACATCATCGACGCGGCCCGCAGCGGCGCCGGGTACGGCTGGCACGAGCACGACACCGACGTGCACATCGGCTGCGAGCGGTTCTTCCGCCCGAGCTATCACGCCAATCTCGTCGACGCCTGGATCCCGGCGCTCGACGGGGTGCGCGAGAAGCTCGAGACCGGCGCGCTCGTGGCCGACGTCGGCTGCGGCCACGGGGCATCCACCATCCTGCTCGCGCAGGCCTTCCCGAACTCGACGTTCGTCGGCTCCGACTACCACGCCGAGTCCATCGAGACCGCCCGGGCCCGCGCCGCCGAGGCGGGCGTGGCCAACGTGCGCTTCGAGGTCGCGTCGGCGCAGGACTTCGCGGGCGAGGGCTACGACCTCGTGGCGATGTTCGACAGCCTCCACGACATGGGCGACCCGGTGGGCGCGGCCCGCCACGTGCGCGACGTGATCGCCGACGACGGCACCTGGATGATCGTGGAGCCGATGGCGGGCGACCACGTCGAGGACAACTTCAACCCGGTCGGTCGCGCCTATTACGGATTCTCGACCCTCCTCTGCACGCCGTCGTCGCTGTCGCAGGACGTGGGCCTGGCGCTCGGCACGCAGGCGGGGCCTGCGCGCATCCGCGACGTCGCCTCGGCGGGCGGGTTCACCCGGTTCCGCAGCGTCGCCGAAACGCCGTTCAACCGCGTCATCGAGGCGCGGCCCTGACGACCGGGGACGGGCAGGAGCAGACTGGGGGCATGGCAATGCCGGGTCGCAGCCACACCTGGGTCCGGGCGCAGCGGCGTCCGAGGCGGGCGCTGTTCCTGTCCTCCCCGATCGGGCTCGGGCACGCGCGGCGGGACGTCGCGATCGCACAGGAGCTGCGCCGGCTCCATCCCGACCTGCAGATCGACTGGCTGGCGCAGCATCCCGTCACGCGTGTCCTCGCTGATGCCGGAGAGACCGTGCACCCGGCATCCGCATTCCTCGCCAACGAGTCGGCCCACATCGAGGACGAGTCCGCCGATCACGACCTGCACGCGTTCCAGGCGATCCGCCGGATGGACGAGATCCTCGTGAACAACTTCATGGTCTTCAACGACGTGGTCGACGACACCTACTACGACCTGGTCATCGGGGACGAGGCATGGGACGTCGACTACTTCCTCCACGAGAATCCCGAGCTCAAGCGATTCGCCTTCGCGTGGATGACCGACTTCGTGGGCTGGCTGCCGATGCCGCAGGGAGGGGATGCCGAGGCCGCGCTCACCGCGGACTACAACGCCGAGATGCTCGAGCAGCGGGCCCGCTATCGGCGGATGCGCGACCGATCGATCTTCGTCGGCAACCCCGACGACGTCGTCGACGAGTCGTTCGGCGAGGGACTGCCCGGGATCCGCGAGTGGACGCAGACGCATTTCGACTTCGCCGGGTACGTCACGGGGTTCGAGCCGCCGTCGGCCGAGCAGCGCGCCGACGCGCGGCGACGGCTCGGAGTGGGTCAGGACGAGCTCCTGTGCGTCGTGACCGTGGGCGGCTCCGGCGTCGGGCGTGCCCTGCTGCGGCGCGTCATGGACGCGATCCCTCTCGTCCGGCGGCTGCGCCCGGAGCTCCGGTTCCTCGTCGTGACCGGGCCGCGGATCGATCCCGCCGAGCTGCCCCGCCGCCGCGGGGCATCCGTGCGCGGCTTCGTGCCCGACCTCTACCTCGCGCTCGCCGCGTGCGACGTCGCCGTGGTGCAGGGCGGTCTGACGACGTGCATGGAGCTGACCGCCGCACACCGGCCCTTCGTCTACGTCCCGCTCGAGAACCACTTCGAGCAGAACCTCCATGTGCGCCGCCGGCTCGACAACTACGGCGCGGGCCGCTGCGTCCGGTACGCGGAGGCGAGTGACCCGGACGTCCTCGCCGCGGCGATCGTCGACGAGATCGCGCGGGACGTCGCCTACCGGCCCGTCGAGACCGACGGCGCCGAACGCGCGGCGGCCATGCTCGCGGAGCTGATCTGATGCGCGCGCTCGAGGCCACGACGACCGGATCGGTCGACGTCGACGGCCTGGCGGTCCACTACGAGGTGTACGGCGACGGCTCGCCGACCGTCTACCTGCTGATGCCCGACGTCATCGTGCACAGCCGGGCCTGGAAGGCGCAGATCCCGTTCCTCGCCCGGCACTTCCGGGTGGTGGTGAGCGACCCGCCGGGCAACGGGCGCAGCGGAGTACCGACGTCGCCACGGCAGATGGACGACTCGGCGCAGATCGCGGGCCAGTGGGCGGTGCTGGACGCGATCGGCGCCGACCAGGCCGTCCTGGTCGGCGTCTGCACCGGCGCCGGCCACTCGCTGATCATGGCCGGCGAGCGACCGGAGCGGGTGCTGGGCGCTTGCGCGATCAACCCCGGCCTGCGCCTGACCGAGCCGCTGCCGCATCGGGTGGAGTTCGACTTCGACGAGATCCGCGACTCATACGACGGATGGCGGAAGCAGAACCGCCACTACTGGAAACAGGACTGGCGAGGTTGGTCCGAGTTCTTCTTCGGCGAGATGTTCCCCGAACCGCACTCGACCAAGCAGGTCGAGGACTGCGTTGAGTGGTCGATGGGGGCCGGCGCAGACATGCTCATCCTCGAGTACGGCTCGACGTATCGGGCGCGCGATGTGCCGACGTCGCGCGCGATCTGCGAGGCCGTGCGGTGTCCAGTCCTGGTGATCACCGGATCGCTCGACATGTGCCAGAACCCGCTGCGCGGACCGATCGCCGCTGAACTCACCGGAGGCGAGCTCGTGGTCATCGAGGGCGGCGGGCACCTGCCGCAGGCGCGCGACCCGGTCCGAGTCAACCTGCTGCTGCGCGACTTCGTGCGAAGGGTGGGCGGGGCCGCGGTGAGGTCGTAGGGTCGGCATATGGACAGGGCTGTTCCCAACCTCCCCTCGCGCGACTTCGACGCCACAGCCGCGTTCTACGGCGGCTTCGGCTTCGAGGTGACCTACCGCGACGGTGGCTGGATGATCCTCGGACGTGACGGCATCGTCCTCGAGTTCTTCCTCGCCCCCGAGCACGACCCGTACGAGAGCTGGTTCATGACGAGCATCCGGGTGCGCGAACTCGACCGCCTCTACGCCGACGTCCGCGCGAGCGGCGTCCCCGAGAAGACAGTCGGCATCCCGCGCCTCATCCCGGTCGCACTGCAGGAGTGGGGACAGCGCGCCGGCTACCTGATCGATCCCGACGGCACGCAGCTGCACCTCATCGAGGACGACGGCTCCCGCTAGACGCGCGTGCCCGTCCAGCCGAGGGCCGGTGCGACCTGAGTCGCGAACGTCTCGATCACGCGCAGGTTGAACTCGACGCCCAGCTGGCTCGGGATGGTGAGCATCAGCGTGTCGGCGGCCTGGATGGCGGCGTCGTCGCGCAGCTGCTCGATGAGCACGTCGGGCTCGGCGGCGTACGTCTTTCCGAACGTGGACCGGATGCCGTCGATGACGCCGATCTGATCGCCGTCCTGGCGCCCGCCGAAGTAGAGGTGATCCTCTGCGGTCACGAGCGGGAAGATCGAGCGGCTCACCGACACGCGCGGCTCGCCGTCATGACCGGCCTCGCGCCACGCGGCGCGGAACGCGTCGATCTGCTCGGCCTGCAGGATGTCGAACGGGCGTCCGTCGGCAGACGTCAGCAGCGTCGACGACATGAGGTTGACGCCGATGCGGCCCGCCCACTCCGCGGAATCCCGGTTCCCGGCGCCCCACCACACCCGCGAGCGCAGCCCAGGGGAATGCGGCTCGATGCGCTGCAGCCCCGTCGCTCCGGTGCCGAACGGGGACGAGGCATCCCGCTCCGCCAGTCCTTCGCCGTCGATCGCGCGCAGGAACAGGTCGAAATGGTCGCGCGCGATGTCGGCCCCGCGCGGATCCTGCGATCCCGTGTAGCCGAACGTCTCGTAGCCGCGCACGACGGTCTCGGGTGACCCGCGGCTCACGCCGAGGGCGAGTCGACCGCCCGAGAGGAGATCGACGGATGCCGCTTCCTCGGCGAGATGGAGCGGATTCTCGTACCTCATGTCGATGACGCCGGTGCCGACCTCTATCCGCTCGGTGCGCGCGGCGATGGCGGCGAGCAGGGGCATGGGAGAGGACTGCTGGCGTGCGAAGTGGTGCACACGGAAGTACGTGCCGTCGACCCCGAGGTCGTCCATCCCCTGGGCGAGGTCGATCGCCTGGAGCATCGAGTCGGCCGCGGTGAGCTGACGGCCGCCGCCGAGCGGGCCGTAGTGACCGAACGAGAGGGTTCCGAAGCGCTGCATACCTGCCTGCAACCGTACGCCCGCGGCATCCATTCCGGTGAATAGGTGCTCGCAGCGCCGGGCTGACCCGTTCGGCCGACACCGACCCTGGCCGCCGTGTCGTGCCTACGATGGAGGAGCGGACGGGAACGGAGGCGAGGCGATGGTGCAGGTTCGTGTGGCAGGCGTCGCCCTCGATGCGTCCGGACAGCATGTCGTGCTGCTCAAGCCCATCGATGAGATCCCGGGCGACGGGCAGGTGCTCCCGATCTGGATCGGGCAGCTCGAGGCGACCTCGATCCTCGTCGCGCTCGAGCAGGCTCCCGTGCCGCGTCCGCTCGCACACGACCTCATGCGGACCCTCATCGAGGCGCTCGGCGCCGAGGTCACGCGCGTCGAGGTCACGCGGATCGACGAAGGCACCTTCTATGCCGAGATCACGCTGTCGACGGCGCTCGGCGACCGGGTGGTCGACGCGCGGCCGTCCGACGCCGTGGCTCTCGCCGCGCGCGTCGGCGCGGGCATGTGGGTGGCCGACCCGGTCATGGAGGAGGCGGGCGTGCCCGATGTCCTGACCGAGACCGACGCCGCCGAGAGCCTCGACGAGTTCAAGCGCTTCCTCGACGAGGTCGAGCCCGAGGACTTCGAGGGCTGAGGGCCCCGAGCGGCCACGCTCCGGGAGATCCGCTCCGGACGCCGTGTCAAGCCCCTGCGTGCGGGGTGCTGTCTCGCATACCTTCTCCCCGGGAGAGGAGTCTCACATGACTACTGCACGAGACATCATGACGCCGGACCCGCGCTGCATCGGGGAGTCCGAGAGCCTGCAGGAGGCGGCACGCCTGATGGCCGAGCTGGATGTCGGCGCCCTGCCGATCTGCGGCGCGGATGGCAAGCTCAAGGGGATGCTGACGGATCGCGACATCGTCGTGAAGTGCATCGCCCGCGGCGGCCGACCGGCCATCGAGACCGCCGGACTGCTCGCCGAAGGGACGCTGGTGCTCGCCCGCGCGGACGAGGACATCCGCGACGTCCTCACGACCATGGAGCGCCACCAGGTGCGTCGCGTGCCGGTCCTGGACGGCCAGGACCTCGTGGGGATCATCAGCCAGGCCGACATCGCCCTGTCACTGTCGGCCACGCAGACCGGCGAGGCCGTCGAAGCCATCTCGGAGTGACGGCGGGCTCAGCCCTTCAGGCTTCCGGCGCTGATGCCGTGGATGATCTGCTTCTGCGCGAAGAAGAAGATGAGGATCATCGGGATCGTGGCGATGACGCTGGCGGTGACGATGATCTCCCAGTGCCATTCACCGCCGAACCCGAAGGCGTCGACGAGCGACTTCAGGCCGCGCGGCACCGTGAAGGTGGCTGAGTCGCGCAGATAGATCAGCGCGCGCATCAGGTCGGTCCACACCGCCTGCACTTCGAAGACGAACGTGACGGCCAGTGCCGGCTTGCTCAGCGGGACCGCGATCCGCCAGAACACCGCCCACTGCGACGCGCCGTCGACCCGGGCGGCGTCGAAGAGATCCCGTGGGAGGCCGAGCATGAACTGGCGGAGCAGGAAGACGTAGAAGGCGCTCGCGAACAGGTTCTGAGCCCAGAGGGGCACCAGCGTGCCGACGAACCCGAGCGAGTTCCAGATGAGGAAGGTCGGGATCATCGTGACGGCGCCGGGCAGCATCATGCTGGCCAGCACCAGGCCGAACAGCGCGTTGCGTCCGCGGAACCGGTAGTGGGCGAACCCCCACGCCACCATGGCGCTCGACAGCGTCACGGCGGTTGCCGCCAGCAGCGTCACCAGGACCGTGTTCCACAGCCAGAGAGCGAGCGGCGCCTCCTGCCAGACCGCGATGTAGTTGTCGAACGTGAAGGTCTCGGGGATGAGCTTGTTGTCGAACACCTCGCCGCGCGGCTTGAATGAGGCGCTGACCAGCCAGACGAACGGGTACACGAAGACGACGCCCAGGAGCGACAGCGCGGCGATGGCGAGCCCCCGGACCACTCGCCGCCGCCCCCGGCGGCTGTCGCGACCGATCTCCGCTCCGGGCCGGTCGACGGTCACCTGGGTCGCGGTCGACGCGCCCCGCCGCTCCGGCTCGGGGTCGACCGGTTCCGGCTCGATCCGCGGCGGCAGCACCCGGCTCATCGGCGGTCCTCGCCTTCGTAGTAGACCAGTCGCCGTGAGACGACGATCTGGATCACCGTGACGATCATGATGAGGAGGAAGAGCAGCCAGGCCATGGCCGAGGCGTAGCCCATGTGCAGGAACTGGAACGCCTGCTGGAACAGATAGATGACATAGAAGAGCGCGGCGTCGTTGCTGTAGGTCGTGTTGCCCGCGCCGAAGAACGCCGTATACGCCTCATCGAAGGTCTGCAGCCCCGCGATCGTGTTGACGACGATGACGAAGAACAGCGCGGGGCTGATCATCGGCAGCGTCACCGACCACGCCTGGCGCCAGAAACCCGCACCGTCGAGGCGGGCTGACTCGTACAGTTCGGTCGGCACGGCCTGCAGAGCCGCGAGAAGGATGATGACGGATGCCCCGACCGTCCACAGACTCATGATGATGAGGCCGGGCTTCACCCAGGCCGGGTCCGTCGTCCAGGACGGGCCGTCGATCCCGAACCAGCCCAGGACGGTGTTGAAGAGCCCGTTCTGCCCGTTGAAGAGGAGCAGGAAGAGGATGCCGACGGCAACCGGCGGGGTCATCTTGGGCAGGAAGAAGACGGTGCGGAAGAAGCCGGCGGTGCGGCCCGCGCGGTCGAGGAGAAGGGCGAGCAGGAGTGACAGCACGACGTAGAGGGGAACCTGGACGGCGGTGAACAGCAGGGTGTTGGACAGTGCGAGGGCGATCTTCGGATCCGCGAAGAGCTCGGCGTAGTTCTCCACGCCGACGAACTCGGGGTCGTTGATGACGTCGTAGTCCGTCAGCGACAGGTACACGCTGTAGATCAGGGGCCACGCCGTGAAGACGAGGAATCCGATGAGCCACGGGCTCAGGAAGAGCAGGGCAGAGGCGACGTTCCGGCGCTTCGCCCGGCGCCGGCTGCGCTCCCTCGCGGGATCGACCGCGTACTCGCCAGGCCGGCCGAGCGGGGGTGCGGATGCCGTAGCCATGTCAGTCTTCCTCGAGCTCAGCCCATCCGTTGTCCAGCGCGGTCTGCGCGGTCGTCTGCGCTTCGGCCAGCGCTTCTTCGGGCGTCGCCTCGCCGTTGAGGACGGAGTTGACGGCGTCGAACATCGCGGCCTTGAACTCGGCGTCCGCAGGGTTGGCCGGCAGCGCGAACGTCATCTCGTTGGATTCGTACATGGCCGTCACGGCGGCGTCCCACGTCTCGCCGCCCGACGTGGTCATGTCGCGGATCATCGCGTCGGCCTCGGCGTTGCCCGTGAGCAGGCCGGTGAAGGGCTTGCCCTCTTCCTCGCGGACCGCGAGACGCGCCTCCGCCGCCGCCTGCCAGGCGTCCATCGATGTCATCGCCCGCGCGAACCGGCACGCCGCCTCGGGGTTCTCGCCGCCCGCGGGGATCGCCCATGCGAGCCCCGAGGCGTAGGCGAGCGGCTCGCCGGAGCGGTCGCGCACCGTGTCGAAGGCCATGGGAGCGTCGGGGGAGACGTCGTTGAGCACGTTGACGTACCACTGCTCCATGGGCATCGCGCCCAGGACGTTCGTCGCGAACTGGTTGCCCTCGCCGAAGAAGTCCGCGGAGTCGCGGTAGGCCTTCACGGCGCTGAACCCGCCCTGGGCGTCGTAGATCCCGACCGCCCAGGTGAGCGCCTCGACCACCGCGGGGTCGTCGAGCTGCGCGGTGCGCCCGTCCTCCGAGATGAGGTCGGCGCCGTTCGCCTTGGCCCACAGCGGCAGGAACTCGGGCAGCTTGCTGTCGACGCCGATGACCTGCAGCTTCCCGCCGTCCTGGACGACGAGACTCTCGGCCGCGGCCGACATGGCCTCCCAATCGGATCCGTTCACGTCGTCGAGCGTCAGCCCGGCATCGGCGAGGAGGTCCGCGTTGGCCATCGTGAGCTGGACGGTGTTGAACTCCGGGATGCCGTAGACGACGTCGTTGAGCGTGACCTGTTCGATCGCTGCGGGCACGAACTCGTCCACGGGAATGCTCTCGCCCTCGATGCAGTCGTCGAGCGGGACGACGGCGCCGCGTGCGGCGAGCGAGCCGATCTGATCGCGGTTCGCGTACACGAGGTCCGGGGGCGAGCCGGTTGCGACGGCGGACAGGAACTGCTGGAGGTCGAGGTCGCCCTCCGCCAACTGGACATCGACGTCGCCGAGCTGCTCCTCGGCGTACTCCACGCGGGACGTGGCCACCTCGTCGACGCCGGAGAAGCCCATAACGGCGAGCTCGCCGCTCAGTTCGGCACCCGAGTCGTACTCGGCGTCGGAGTCGCCGGCGCCCCCCGTCCCGACCGCGCACGCCGATAGGGCGAGGGCGGCGGTCGCGACGCCGCTGATTGCGGCGATCAGTCGGGTCGATGTGCGCATGATGGCCTCCTGCACCCTGGGGGACGAAGTGGGTGGTGGGCGAAAACTACGACTCGAGCGCCGATCACCCGAGGGGATTGACTATCCGTCCTCGACGCCGTACAAGCGTCGAATAGGGGTCTTCACGCGCGGCCAGAGCCTCACGCGAAAGCACACGGTGCCCCTTCGCACAACCCCCTCCTTCCTTCACCCGAGGGTGTTTTCAATGGAAACCCCACCGGCCCCGCGGTGGGGTCAAGGAAGGAGAACCCATGTCACAGGGTTATGCAGCCGGAGGTTCCGACGCTTACGTCGCACCCGGTGAAGAGTCGAACATGGCGGACACTGCGAGACACGAGGCGGGTGAGGTGAAGGATGCCGCAGCCGGCGCCGTGAAGGACGTCGCGGCCACCGCCAAGGATGAGGCGGGCGGGGTCGCCCGCGAGACGAAGTACCAGGCTCGCGCGCTCCTCCAGCAGGGTCGACAGGAGCTGCGCGACCAGGCCTCGAAGCAGCAGCACCGTCTCGCCACGGGTCTCAGCTCCGTAGGCGACGAGCTGGGCTCGATGGCCAACGGGTCAGAGTCCTCCGGCGTCGCGAGCGACCTCGTGCGGCAGGCTTCCGCACGGGTCGGCGCGGCGGGCTCGTGGCTCGCAGACCGCGACCCGGCCATGGTCTTCGACGAGGTCAAGGCGTTCGCCCGGCGCCGTCCCGGCGTCTTCATCGCCGCGGGTGTGCTCGCGGGAGTCGTCGTCGGCCGTCTGACGCGAGCCCTCGCCTCCAACGCCGGCGAGTCGTCCGGCGGCACGAGCGGCACGGGCTTCTCGGGTGGCACCGCGGGCGCACCGCCCGCCCTGCCGGCATCCGGCGGCTACGCAGGCACCGGCGCGACCGGTATGACCGGCGCCGCCGGCACCGCCGGGAGCACGGGAATCGGCACCGCCGGCACCGGACTCGACGGCACCGGATCAGAGGGTGCCATGGCCGAGGGGACCGGGGCGGACGCCCCGATCTACTCGCAGTCCGCCGCGCGGTACGACGGCACGGGAATGGAGACCGCAGATGAGCGATCAGACTCCCTCTGAGCAGCGCGCAGCGACAGCGTCGCTCGGCGAGCTGCTCGGCGAGGTGACGCGTGATCTCTCCACGCTCATGCGTCAGGAGATCGCGCTCGCCAAGGCGGAGCTGAAGGAGACCGTGACGACGACCGCCAAAGGCGCCGGCCTTCTCGGCGGCGCCGGGTATGCGGCATCCATGGCGGTGCTGTTCCTCTCCATCGCCGCCTGGGCGGGTCTTGCGAACCTGATCGGCGCGGGCTGGTCGGGCGTCGTTGTGGCAGTCGTGTGGGCGATCATCGCCGCCGTGCTCTACGGCGTAGGCCGGACGCAGATGAAGAAGGTCAAGGGCGTTCCGCAGACCGTCGAGACGCTCGAGGAGATTCCGTCGACATTCAAGAGAAATGAGGAGAACCGATGACTGACTCACCCGATGTGATCCGCGCCGACATCGAGCGGACACGCGAAGAGCTGGGCGCCGACGTCGACGCGCTCGCCGACAAGGTGACCCCCTCCAAGATCGTGGGCCGGCAGACCGACAAGGTCCGCGGTGCGATGGGGTCGTTGCGCGACCGGGTGATGGGCGTCGCCGACGACGCCGGCACGGCCGCATCCGACGCCGCGCACGGCGCGGCACGCGGTGCAGCCGACGTCGCGCGCGACGTGAAGGCGAAGGCCGAGGGCAACCCGCTCGCCGTGGGCTTGATCGCCTTCGGCGTCGGCCTGGTCGTGGCCTCGCTGATTCCCGCGTCCGACAAGGAGAAGCGCCTGGCCGAATCGGTGAAGCAGCAGGCGGAGCCGCTCGTCGACCAGGTGACCTCGGTCGCCAAGGAGGTCGCGTCCGACATGAAGGAGCCGGCACGTGAGGCCGCCACCGCCGTGAAGGACAGCGCCCAGGGCGCCTTCGAGAACGTGAAGGGTGAAGCGACCGACCAGGCAGGCACGGTCGCCGACCGCGCCAAGGACGCTCGCGAGAACGTCGCGGGCGGCTGACACTGCCGAGGGGTGCGGGGCGGACGTGTCACGTCCGCTCCGCACCCATGACCGATTTCGGGGGAGGAGCAAGATGTCTCGGAACGTGAGGGAGCTGCGCTGCACGCCGGAGGATGTGTTCCGCGTCCTCAGCGACGGCTGGCTGTATCCGTCGTGGGTGGTGGGCGCCTCCCGCATGCGCGACGTCGACGAGGCGTGGCCGTCCGCCGGCGCCGAGCTGCACCACTCGTTCGGCGCCTGGCCGATGCTCCTCGACGACAAGACCGTCGTCGAGGAATGCGACCCGCCCCGCCGGCTCGTGCTCCGCGCGCGCGGATGGCCGATCGGCGAGGCGCGCGTGACGATCGACGTCAAGGCTCGCGGCGAGCAGAGCGTGGTTCGAATCCAGGAAGAAGCGGTGGCGGGTCCAGGCCGGTACGTGCCGGACGTCCTGCTGGACGTCCTCCTGCACTGGCGCAACACCGAGACCCTCCACCGCCTGGCGTACCTCGCCGAGGGGATGGCTGTCCCCACCCCCGGCGACACCACCGCCGAGCAGGAGATCGGCGCCGCCGACGCGGGATCGATATGAGCCGAGCAGCCGGCGACCGCGCGGACTGGGACGTCGTCGTCGTCGGCGCCGGGCCGAACGGTCTCGCTGCGGCTGTCACGCTCGCCCGGGCCGGTCTCAGCGTCCGCGTGTACGAGCGTGCCGATCAGGCGGGCGGCGGGGCGGCGACGCGCGCTCTGACCCTGCCCGGATACCGGCACGATGTGTGCTCCGCGGTGCACCCGATGGCCTTCGAGTCCCGGTTCTTCCGCGAGTTCGGGCTGCGGTCGCGCGTGCCCTTCGTGACACCGGATCTCTCGTTCGGGCACCCGCTCGATGGAGGTCGCGCTGCGCTGGCGTACCGTGACCTTGCTCGTACCCGTGATGAACTCGGTCGCGACGGCGCCGCCTACGAGCGACTCGTGGGTCCACTCGCGGCACAGGCGACCGCCGTTGCGGAGTTCACCGGCTCGTCCCTCCTCGGCATCCCGGCCGATCCTCCGACCGCGATCCGCTTCGGCGTGCGTGCGCTCGAGCAGGGCACCGCTGCTTGGCGTGCCCGATTTCGGGAGGAAGGTGCGCCTGCCATGCTCACCGGCGTCGCGGCGCACACGATCCTGCCGCAGCCGAGCATCGCTGCGGCGGGGGCGGGCCTGGCGCTGACGGCGTACGCCCACGCGCAGGGGTGGCCGATCCCGGTCGGAGGAAGCCAGGCGATCGTCGATGCGATGGTGGCAGACCTGCGCGAGCACGGCGGCGAGGTCGTCCTCGACCATGAGGTGAGATCGCTGCGCGAGCTGCCGGCGGCACGCGCCACGCTGCTCGACGTCACGCCTCGGGCATTCCTCCGCCTGGCAGGCGAGGCGATGCCCACCGGCTATCGTCACGCCCTCGAAGGATTCCGCTACGGCGGCGGAGTCGCCAAGATCGACTTCGCGCTGAGCGATCCGGTGCCGTGGGCTCATCCGGAACTGCGCCGGGCCGGGACGGTGCACGTGGGGGGCACGCGCGCCGAAGTGGCGGATGCCGAGAACGCGGTCAACGCCGGACGTCTGCCCGAGCGTCCCTATGTGCTCGTCTCCCAGCCGTCGCTGTTCGACCCGGGTCGCGCACCGGATGGCCGCCACACGCTGTGGGCGTACACGCACGTGCCGGCCGGCAGCGTCGCCGATCGGAGGGAAGCGGTGATCGCCCAGATCGAGCGGTTCGCTCCCGGATTCCGCGACACGATCCTCGCGACGTGCTCGCGCACGGCCCTCGACGTGGAGCGCCACAATCCGAACTACCCCGGCGGTGACATCGCCGCGGGCGCCCCGACGATGTGGCAGATCATCCGTCGCCCTGTTCTCACGCCCGATCCGTGGCGAACTCCGCTCGCGGGCGTCTACCTGGCCGGGGCATCCGCCGTCCCCGGCCCGGGGGTGCACGGGCTCGCGGGCTGGTTCGCCGCACGCAGCGCGCTGCGCCACGAGTTCGGCACGCGTGTGCTGCCCGACCTCAGCCCGAAGGAGACGAGTCGATGAAGATCCGAGGCCAGGTCGTCGTGATCACCGGAGCTTCGAGCGGGATCGGACGCGCGACCGCCTATGCGTACGCGCGCCGGGGTGCGCGGCTGGTGCTCGCGTCGCGAAGCCGCGCTGCGCTGGAGACCGTCGCGGACGAGTGCCGCGCGCTCGGGGCGCAGGCGCTCGTGGTCCCCACCGACGTGTCGGCCGAGGGGGAGGTGCGGGCGCTGGCTGCGGCCGCCGTAGGCGAGTTCGGCCGCATCGACGTCTGGGTGGGCAACGCCGGCACCTTCAGCTACGGCGCCTTCGAGCAGACGCCGGCCGCCGTGTTCCGTCAGGTGCTCGAGACGAACCTCATGGGACAGGTCCACGGCGCGCGTGCAGCGCTGCCGTACTTCCGGCGACAGGGCAGTGGCGCCCTCGTCCTGGTCGCGTCCCTGTATTCGCGGGTGAGCTCACCGCTCGTCGCCCCGTACGTCACGAGCAAATGGGGCCTGCTCGGGTTCGCGGAGGTGCTCCGTGCGGAACTGCGAGGCACCGGCATCCGGGTCAAAGTGATCCTGCCGTCGACGATCGACACTCCCATCTACCAGCACGCCGCGAACGTCACGGGGCGGGCGGTCCACGCGCTGCCACCGGCGGCGTCGCCCGGGCGCGTGGCGCGCTCCATCGTGCGTGCGCCGGCGCGGCGTCGCTTCGCCACCTCGGTCGGTCACCTGCAGCGCGCCGTCGTGCCGCTGCACCGGACCTCGCCGCGGGCGTACGACACCGTGACGCGGTTCTCGAAGAAGCACCTCGAACTCCGCGGCGAGGCGCCGTTGTCGGACGGCACCGTCTTCGAGGCACCCGCTGCGGCGTCACCCGTCGACGGCGGATGGCGGTCGGGCGTGGTGCGTCTGATCCTTTGGGCCAGCGCGGCCGGCGTCGCGGCGGCGATGTGGGCGCGGCGGAGTCGCCTCAGGGCCTGACGGCTGCGGGGGCTTTCGGAGGCGTCGTCTCGGTCACGGCCGCGCGCACGCTCTCGAGGAAGGACGCGATCACGCGCGCGTCGTGATGCGTGAGGCGCGCCGTGATCGATCTCAGGCGCGAGGTCAGCGGATCGAGGTGGTCGGGGTCGATCGTGCTGTCTACGGGTCTGATGAGCTTCTTGCGGCGGTCGTGCGGATGCGGCTCGACGACGACCATGTCGCGCGCGACGAGCCTGTCGATGAGCGCGGTGCCCGACGCGGGGGAGAGGTGCAGCCCGCGGGCGACCATGGTGGGCGTGACTTCCTGGGTGTCTGCACGCTCGAGGAGGTACCGCATCGCCGCCCGGTCGGTCGGGGTCAGGCCGAGCTCCTGCCGTCGCCCACGGGTGAGACGCGCCTCCGCCAGCCGGAGCTGCTGGAGGATGGCCGCGACATCGGGCAGCTCGCCGGGCGTGGCCGGTGTGATCGATTCGTCCCGAGCATTCATCTGCGCCCCAATCGCCGTTCGTTCGATCGAGTATCCCTCACGGCTGGACATAATTCAGTGAGAACACTCTCATTACCTGAATATTCGATATCGAAGTACAATGGGGGCAATGACAGCGGGGATGGTCGGACCAATGGCGAAGCTCTATTACGGCAATCAGGACGATCCCATCGACATCCCCGATGATCTGCTCGCCCACGTGAAGATCGTCGTGACGACCAAGCTTCGCCGCGGCGAGAGCTTCCTGATGTCGTGGTCTCATGCCGACGGCAACGGCCGCTCTTCGATCTGGATCCAGCCTTCCATCGCGATGCGGTTCGTCTTCGACACGGTTCACGCGCCGGAGATCGATCGCGCTCTCCTGGCATCGCTCGCGGTCGCTGCGAACTCGAACTCCGGGCTGGTGGTCCGCCTCGCCGAGGCTGGCCGACACGACGATGGTCATGAGCGGATGCCGGTACCTCCGGTCGAGCAGACGGTCGGCGAGCTGACCCTGGCCTGATCAGGCAGACGCAGCGTCGCCTTCCCGGGCGGGCGCATCGTTGTCAAGCCCCGCGCGTCCCCGCGCGCCCGCGTCGAGAATCGATGGAGCCCCTCCGGGGGAAGCCGAGCGACGCCCGCGCGGACGGGCCGAGAGGACGGACCATGAAGGCGCTCACGTGGCAAGGACATCGGAAGGTCACCGTCGAGGAGGTCCCCGATCCGCGGATCGAACAGCCCACCGACGCGATCATCCGCGTCACCTCGACGGCGATCTGCGGATCGGATCTCCATCTCTACGAGCTCTTCGGTCCCTTCATCGACCGGGGAGACGTACTGGGGCATGAGCCGATGGGAATCGTCGAGGAGGTGGGCGCCGACGTCACCCAGCTCGCGGTCGGTGACCGCGTCGTCATCCCCTTCAACATCGCCTGCGGACACTGCTTCATGTGCCGCCGCGGACTGCAGTCCCAATGCGAGACGACTCAGGTGCGCGAGTACGGCAGCGGCGCCGCCCTCTTCGGGTACACCAAGCTGTACGGCCAGGTGCCCGGCGGTCAGGCGGAGTACCTCCGCGTTCCGCTCGCCGACTACAACCACATCCGTGTGGGCGCCGACCTCCCCGACGACCGGTACCTCTTCCTGAGCGACATTCTCCCGACGGCGTGGCAGGGGCTCCAGTACGCCCACGTCCCCGACGGCGGGACGGTGGTGGTCATGGGCCTCGGCCCGGTGGGTCAGTTCGTCGCCCGTGCAGGCGTGCATCTGGGCTATCGCGTGCTCGCCGTCGACCCGGTGGCCGAGCGGCGCGCGCTGGCCGACCGCCACGGCGCATCGACTTTCGACCTGACCGACGACATCGTCGACCAGCTACGCGACCTCACTGAAGGGCGGGGCGCCGACGCGGTCGTGGATGCCGTCGGCCTCGAGGCCCACGGCGACCCCGTGATCGCCTTCGCGCAGCGCGCGGCCGGCATGCTGCCCGACCCGGTCGCGCGGCGTGTGATGGACACCGCGGGGATGGACCGGCTCGCCGCCCTCTACGCCTCGATCGACGTCGCCCGCCGTGGCGGAACCGTCTCGATCAGCGGTGTCTACGCGGGAGATGCCGACATCCTTCCCATGAAGACCATGTTCGACAAGCAGATCTCGCTGCGCATGGGTCAGTGCAACGTGAAGCGCTGGATCGACACGCTCCTGCCCCTGGTCGAAGACCCGGCCGACCCCCTCGGCGTCATGGACCTCACCACGCACCGCGTGCCGCTGACGGACGCACCCCAGCTGTACGAGACCTTCCAGAAGAAGGCCGACGGCTGCATCAAGGTCGTGCTGCAGCCGTGAGCAGGCACGCGGCATCCGATCCGGGCTGATGGCACGCGTCGGCACGTCGGGATGGAGCTACAACCACTGGAAGGGCGTGCTCTATCCTCCCGGGCTGCCCGCAGGAGCCCGGCTCGAGCGGTACCTCGAGGAGTTCGACACGGTGGAGCTGAACGCCAGCTTCTACCGGTGGCCGCCGCCCGCCAGGTTCGCGGCCTGGCGCGATCGTCTGCCTGCGGGATTCGAGATGACGGTCAAGGCGCCGCGGGGGCTGACGCATGCGCGCCGATTGCTGCACCCGGAAGCGTGGATCGACCGGGTCGAGGCGGGTCTCCACGAACTCGACGGGCGGCGCGGACCGCTCCTGATCCAGTTGCACCCGTCCCACGAGCGCGACGATGAGCGCCTCGATTGGTTCCTCCGCCGTCTGCCGGCATGGGTGCGTCCCGTCGTGGAGTTCCGGCACGACTCGTGGGCCACCGAGGATGTCTTCCGGCTCCTCGAGCACCGAGGTGCGGCGTACTGCGTGATGAGCGGAGCACGGCTCCCGTGCATCCTGCGCGCGACCGCGCCCATCGTGTACGTCAGGCTCCACGGTCCCGATCCGGACCATCTCTACGGTGGTTCGTACTCCGACGATGACCTGGCGTGGTGGGCGCAGCGGATCCGCGAGTGGGAAGGCGCCGGGCACTCCGTCTACGCGTACTTCAACAACGACGGCGAAGGCCACGCGGTGCGCAATGCCCGGACGCTGCGGGCGCTGCTGGCCGACGGAACCGGTTAGATCGAGAGCTGCCGATTCACCACCTGCTCGGCGACGTCGCGGATGCGGGCATCCGCCTCTCGGGCATACCGGCGCAGGAGGGCGAAGGCGCGGTCGACGGACACACTGTGCCGGAACGCGAGCACACCCTTCGCCTGCTCGATCACCACTCTGCCGTCCAGCACGTGCTGCAGCTGCGCAGCGCGGTCGGCGTGGCTCTGCCGTTCCCGCCGGACGACGATCCCGGCCGTCGCGAACTGCGCGAGCGCCTGTGCGACGGCGGCGTCGAGGTCGGTGCGGGCGTCCTCCACGTCGAAGAAGAGGTTCAGCGCGCCCAGGCACTGCCCGCGCATTGTCAGCGGGATGGCATAGCCCGAGAGGAATCCGCGCGACTCGGCGACCTCCGTGAACGCCGGCCAGCGCTCTCGGACGGCACGCACGTCACGCGTCTCCACGACCTCCGCGGATCGATAGCTCTCCAGGCAGGGGCCCTGGCGAGTGCCCAGCTGGGCCTCCTCCACGTCGGTCGTCCGTTCGCTCGTCGAGCCGACCACGTGCAGTACGCCCCCCGCGTCGGCCAGGACGATGCCTGCCTCGACGGCCGCGGTCTGGTCGACGGCGGCGTGGACCAGCGCGTCCCTCGTGTCGATGACGTCGTGACGGGCGTCGAGCGAGCCCGCCAATCGCGTGAACGCCGCGACGAGGTCGTCCGTCGGCGGCAGCTCATCGTGAGCGGTCACGATCGAGCACCGCCCTCGACGAGACCTCGATGACACGCGACCTCGCACCTGAGCCTCACTCCTGCACCGTACGCCGGTGTCCCCGTGTCCGGCGGGTGTCTTGACAAACTACGGCGTGACCCGAGACGGCCCTGTCCCGGCAGGGCGACCCGGCCGCAGCGCCGTTGTCAAGCCACTGCACCGTCCACGCGGCCTGCGCCAGAGTCTTCTGTGCACGGGGCGTTCGCCCCGACGGAGCGAGGAGCGTGAGATGGCGGATTTCACGCCCGAAGAGTCCGGACCACGGGCAGGTGAGGTGGTCGTGTTCTGGACCTGGATGGTCGTGATAGCGGGCGGCCTCGCCGTGATGATCACGATCCCGCTCCTGGGGCGCTGACATGCTCCGCCCAGTGCGCGACAACGCGCTCAGCATCCTCTTCTTCGCTCTGTTCGTCCTGGCGCTGATCGGCCAGTCGATCGCGGGCTACCTCGAGAACAACGAGCGGCTGGTGCAGCACTCGCAGCCGCCCGAGGCGTTCCTCGAGTTTCTGACCTCCTCGGAGTTCGTGGTCGACGTAGCCGAGAACTGGCAGTCCGAGTTCCTGCAGTTCTTCCTCTTCATTGCGGCGACGATCTGGCTGGTGCAGCGCGGATCGCCGGAGTCCAAGAAGCCGGGTGACGAGGGCGTGGGCAGTGACAAGGAGCAGAAGGTGGGCCGGTACGCGGATCCGGAGTCCCCCGACTGGGCGAAGCGACCCGGTCTGCCGCGGCTGGTGTTCTCCAACTCGCTGCTGCTCGTGATGGGAGCCATCTTCACGCTGTCGTGGCTGGCGCAGTCGCTCGCGGGAACCGTCGTGTTCAACTCGGAGCAGGCTCAGCACGGGCAGCCGCCGATCGCGTGGGCCGAGTATCTCGTGACCTCCGACTTCTGGAACCGCACTCTCCAGAACTGGCAATCCGAGTTCCTCGCGGTGGGCGCGATGATCGCGTTCTCGATCTTCCTGCGCCAGCGGGGCTCCAGCGAGTCCAAGCCGGTCGGTGTGCCCCATCACGTCAGCGCCGAGGAGTCGCAGTAGAGGCTTCTCTCCCACCTTCTCCGCGCCTGACGTGTAGCGTCAGGCCTACAGGGTCACCGTGGCTCTCGAAGGAGCACGACCATGGGTGAGAAGTCCGCACGGAAAGAGGGCGGCAAGACCGCCCCATCCAAGACCCTCAAAGAGAAGCGCGCCGCAAAGGCCGACAAGCGAGCCGCCAGCAGTCGCGTCGAGAACACCGACGCTGTGACGAGGGTCAAGAACCGCTAGCACTCCCGCGCCGCCTCGGGTCCAACGCGAGGCGGCTTCCCGGGAGGCCTAGCGTCGGATGGCGACGTAGACGGTGTTCGACGAGGTCCCGCCCGTCAGGTGGTTGTCGAAGTCCACGACGTGCGCCGCGCCCGCATCGAAGATCGACGAGAGCACAGCCATGAACTCGGCGTCGGGCGGGTCGTCCGACCATAGCGCGAAAACGCCTCGATCCTTGAGGTGCCGAGCGAGCGATGCGAGCCCGGCAGCGGTGTAGAGGTCGGCGTGACTCGGGTCGAGGGTGTGGCGCGGCGAGTGGTCCACGTCCAGCAGGATGGCGTCATAGAGCGGGTCGCCGGGCTCAGGCGTCCGGCGCATCACGGCGAAGAAGTCATCGTGCACCAGGGACGTGCGGGAATCCCGGACGAGCTGCGCCGACATCGGTAGAAGCTCCCGCTCATGCCAGCCGATCACGGCGGGGAGCGCGTCGATGACGTCGAGCCGCCGCACCCGCCCGTCGCGCAGCGCGGTCGCGGCCGTGTAGCCGAGGCCCAGGCCGCCCACGACCACGTCGAGTACGGCGCCCTCCGCGGCGGCGAGGCCGAGGGTCGCGAGCTCCTCCTCGGCGACGGTGAACAGGCTCGACATCAGGTATTCGTCCTTCAGCCTGACCTCGTAGATCAGCTCGCCTGTCGCAGGATCGGCACGCCGGCGGAGGGTCAGCTCGCCCATGGGCGTCTCTTGCCAGTCGAGTTCCTCGAATCGGGCGATCATGCGGATTCCTCGTTCTCCGGACTCCGACGCCCGGTTCGTCGTACGCGACTGCCGTAGACCGACATGGTGTCACGTCGCGATGGAGATCACGCAGGCCGAGGCATCCGCTCGCCTGCTCGGCGCAAGCCGAACCCCCTCGATCCCGGTGCGATTTCAGGTGATCGAACGCACCGTCGAGGAGCTGGAGCACCTCGAGACCGAGCCGCCCCCGCTCGACGAGGCGCACTGGCTCGAGCACAGCCTCTGACCCGAGCACGAGGCCTCAGCGGTGGGTTCGCCTTCTCATCCGTCGCGGCGGCGTGCAGGAATCAGCAGCAGGATGCCGAGGAGCAGGCTCACACCGAGCGCGACCATCTCCCCGATGGCGTCCACGAGCGGCATGTGATGCAGATGGAGTGCGTGGTAGGCGAAGTGCAGAGCGCCGAAGATCGTCCACGCGATACCGAGGATCCGGAACGCGATGTCGTTGCGCCAGATGAGGCTTCCGACGCTGGCACCTCCGAGCGCGAGGTACATGGCGCCGACGTCGCGGATCAGGTGCTCGTTGAAGGGACCGTCGACCGACACCCAGCTGCCGAGAATGCCGGGGAACGAGTCGTAGAACGCGAGCGGGAAGAAGTACGCCCAGACGCCGACGAAGCTTGCGAGGACAGCGGAGAGCGCGGCGGCCGCGAAGTGGATTCGTCTCATACCCACACGACGAGGCAGCCCGGCCGAATGTATGCAGCGAGACGCGGGAGTGGCGGAGGATAGGGGATTCGAACTCTCATTTGGTGGGGTGCGAATGATCGCTTTTGCCGCGTAATTCCGCGGTTTTCGGTATGCCGAATTAGTGGCACACCAGCATCCCCATGCACTTAGATACACGGCGTGTCGCAGTTAACTGTGCCAGTAGATGTGTCACGCGGCGGGATCGGTGAGCCAGAGATGCGTCGCTGGCTCCTGTTCCACAAGTGGCCTGCGAACCCTCCGGAACGGGGGCGATCAAATCTGGTCTTCGGCCCGACCTACCGGGAGGATGTCGAGATCCATTGGTGAAGTGGGCGCTGGAGGCTCACAGCAAGGTCAGCCGGGGAGCATTGGCGAAGTGCTTACGATTGCCCGTCAACAGCGGCAACCCTTTGGCGATTGCACACGATGCGATCCACCGGTCTCCGACGTGGCGGGATTTGTCTCCGAATGGGTGGCCAACACCCCTTGCGGACGCCAGAAGTCTTGCGTACGCCTCGATGACCTCACGGTCTTCGTCGATCGTCGGCATCGCATCGAGCTTGTCGGTCAGAGCCTCAACTCGTTGCTCGCCCCACCCCGCAAGGTAGGCGCCGGAAAGGACCTCAGCCCTCGTCTGAAAGGAAATCAAGGGGCGATACCCGGTGAGGGTCGCAGTCCACGCTGCGACCGGGTGCCCCTGCTTCTCCACGACGTGGGCAGGGGTGACGTAGAGGGCGCTGAACACATCGGTATCCAGCAGTGCGGCCTGAACGGTCGCCACTCAGAGGCCAATCGCCTTCAGGTACAGCTCGGCTTCGTCTTCTGTAAGCCCGGGGACGGCCCCGAGCTCGGCGCCTGGCGCGCTCGCCAGGATGTCGTTCAGCGACACAGCCCCACGCACCCCGATGTCTGCTGGAATCGGCGAAGCCGCCTCGATCGTTGCCGCGTGGATCTGCGCCAGGCGACCTTTCACGTCCCGTTCAGGTGTGCCGACGATTGCGACGTGACGGCCGAGAAGACTTCCTACGTCCGCGTCGTTCACCACGTTCGGGAGCGCAACCTTGTTTCCGAGGTCGTCTGTCACCTGCAGGCGGTGGGTGTCAAGGTTCACCGCGCGGAGGCGCCCGACGAACGTGACCGTATCGACACCTGTGTCGATCTCGGCAACTCTCCACGTCTCTTTGTGCGTCGCAGAGGTCGCGAAGGTGCGTCGAACCTGACCGCCGACTTTGAATTCCACTTTCGGCGCAGCTTTCTCGAGCGCGTTGCGCAAGTCGCCGGCGGCGGCGGCCAGCGTGTCCGTTACCCAATCGGGACGCTCATCGACCGCAATGGACTCAACGATCGCCTGAAACTTCTCGTCGAATACCCGCTCTTCTTGAAGGTCGAACTCAAGTGCGTCTTCGTCGTCGGTTCGCCGGGCGAGAAGCCTCGTGCTCCCAGGGGCCAAGCCGATGGTGAGTTTGGCGACTCTTTGCGTGCGCTTCGGCGGGCGCCCGAATGCCTCAGCGTCGGTCTCAGCACGACCGAGCTTGGTCGCGACCTCCTTGAGGCTCTGCACGATCGCGATCAGGTGGTCGGCTTCGAGCTCGCCCTCTGGGGCACTTCCGTCGATTAGCCGGAACTCAAACTGTGTTGCCACTGGGATCACCTCCACCCCTTGAAGCGCTGTCCCTGCGACACCTCAAACTACTCCCGGTGTCTGACATGGATCGCGCTCCAGACTAGCGGCGCGAGATCGGACGCGCCTCTCATTCAGATGAGATCTGCCGGCGTGCGGGTTGAGGCTTGCCAGAGCACTTGTTTGGAGGCTGACAGCGCGGAGCATGCGCGTCCGGTGCTCCGAGCGCGCCTCGAGCGTTCGCTATTCGGGCGAAGCATGTGAGGCGTTGACCCGCTTCATTAGTGCTTGCCGACTCAACTTCGTCCGCGCGCTCAACGCGGCCCAGCTCTGCCCGCTGCGACGGAGCATCTGAACCAGAGCGTCGCGCTCCCGAAGCATCCGGGACTCTTCCCGATGGAGCTTCTCCAGGTCTCTCGACAGGGCGCTCAGGCGATCCAGCGCAGCGCGTTCGGATCCCCATTTGCGAGCAAGGCGACGCTCGAAGGCCGCCCTCGCTTCCGCCTCCCGGCGTTCCGCTTCGGCTCGCTCCAGTGCCTCGATCTCGCGCGCCTGAGCGAACTCACGCTTGGCATTCCGGCGTCCTCGAGCCATGTAACCAGGTTGTCACGCGATCCCAGTGTTGCCAAGGGATCTGAGGGCCCCACTGAAGAGTGCCTGCGTGCATCGCCGCTCCTGTCATCCGTTGCTGTTCGTGACGCGCGCTCCTTCTGTGGTGTCGGACCCGAGGTCTTCGTGATAACAGCGGTACTCGGCGCGCGAAGGGGTAGCCCGGAAGGCCCGCTACGCGCCGATGACAGTCATCCCAGATCCATAGGCGGGTACACTTCTTCGCTGATCGTCGGACAATTCCGATACAACTCGTTGAGCGGCTCCGCTCCGTCGTCAGGAAGCATTTGCTCGGCGGCCAGCGCGAAGGGATCCCACGCGGAGCCGGTCGAATAGTAGTCGTCGAGCCAAACCTGCAGTGAGGGTGGGTCCGATAACGAGTAGCCCTGTTCTTGCACGCACGCTGCGACGGTTTCGGTGAGGAACCGGTACTGTGCCTCGGCTCGCAAGCGCGGGAGTTGCATGTTGAAGCGAGGGTCGAGCGGATACATCGCCTCACACCGCGCGAGCGCCTCGTTCAGCGCACTCTCCTGGCCGGCCGGGGCAGGGTCGATGGAGACTCCGCCCTGATCGTTCGGCTGCACTGAGAACCCAGCCTCGCCGGCACAGCTGGAGATCACCTGCGCGATCTCGGTGGCCGTCACGTAGCGAACGAGCTGGGCGTCCACTGGGTGGTCGAGACTGTAGGCCTGCTCGAGGTTCGCCAGTTTCGCGTTATACAGCCGTTCGACTTGCGCGGGCGTGACCTCCCAGTCGTCGGGAACTGCTGCCGCTGTTTCGCCCGGCTGTGGCGATTCGCCGTCGCTGCTGCACCCCGTGAGAAGTGCGATGGCGAGAAATGCCAGGCATGCAGTCTCGATGGCCCGCATCTCTTAGGACCCGCACGAAACGCCACCCGGGCAGTAGCAGGAAGCGGTGTGGGCCGAGATCGTTCCTGAAGTCCATACTCTTGCGGTGTGTGACCCGGCGGAGATCGCGCCCGTCCATTGGTAGGAGCCACCGTAGAACCAGACGCTCTTCTGGACTCCGTCGACGTAGTATCTCGTCTCATTGGTCGTGGTCGACGTGATCCGGCAGTTGTAGTTCACGAGGCAACTGAGCGTCTTGTCCCAGGACTCGGCGGCGTTCGCAGCCGGGGCGGCCACTACGGTGCCCGCTACCAGCAAGCACGTGGCTGCCGCCGCCAGAACTGCCCTTCTGATCCGGCTGGAACCGTTCGGTTGATTACGCATGGGGTTGCTCCACTTCTTCGTCAGGCGGGATAGCCGCATTTGCGGTGTCCTCGCGCAAGATAGTGAGCGCTGCGACGAAAGGCCGTCAACTTGTCTCGAAGGATCGGGCACAGATTGCCGGATTTCACTTCAGGCACCCGTACGAATGCTCATGCGCCGCGCCTGGTCAGCGGCCAAGCGGCCGCAAATGGTGTTGTAAGGATCCGGTGGCAGCGGCGACTTCCTGGGTGAGGGCCCCCGATCGGGCTCCGCAAGGAGGGAACCATGACCAACACCACTGAACGCCTGGTTCCGGTCCGCCTGGCGGATGCGTCCTCCGCATTGGGCGCCCTGCTCATCGAAGCGATGCAGATGATCGACCAGAGCTACGCCGATCCCCAGCTCTCGCCCGACACACTCGCCGAACGACTGCACGTGTCGCGCCGACAGCTCTATCGGGCCTTCCGGACGCGCGGGGTCGGAGTCGCTCAAGTGATTGCCGAAGCCCGCATCAGCGCGGCGTGCACGTGGCTCGCAGAGGACCATCGGTTGCCGTTGCCCGAGGTGGCCCTCAGATCGGGCTTCTCCGATTGCGACTCTTTGAGGAGACACTTGCGGCGGCGGTTCAGATGCTCGCCGTCGCAGTTTCGCGCCAGGATGGCACCACGGATCGAGTCTGAGCGCCGATCGTGATGGTACGGCGGCGTGAGGATGAAGGAATGCCACGAGGAAGTCGAGCGGCAGGTCGCGGCATCCCGCTTGCTCGAACTCTGCGATCCCGCCAGTCCGTGTGTGCACCCCGACCTGAAGAATTGACGGTATGTCCGCCTTCAACAGCCGCGTCAGCTTCTGGCCTGACCGCGGTAAGGCGGAGGAACGCGGCCGGGCTGCTTGCTCTTGCGATTGCCCTCGCAACCGCCGGTTGTGCTCCGAGCACGCAAGCAGAGGTGACTGCATCGATCTCGGAGTCATCACAGCCCACCGCAACAACTGGCTACGACCAGATGCTCGATGAACGTTGGGCTCAGGTGATCGCCGTCTTCCCCGACGCCGTGCGGGCCGAAACGACGAAGGTGCGCGAGATCAAGCCGGAAGCCTGGGCATTGACAATCGCGGGTTGCCTGGAGGAACAGGGATTTCAGACCATCGTTCGCGTGGACGGAGGGATCGAGAGCCCCGGGGTGCCGGCCGCGCAGCAGGAGGCACTGGCCGTGGCTCAATTCGTGTGCGGGGCCGCTTACCCGTTCGCGGAGAAGTACTCGCTGCCTCTCACGGACGCCCAGCTTTCACAGCTCTACGCGTTCTGGCTCGAGGAGTCAGTCCCGTGCTTGCAGTCTTTCGGCCTCGACACGCCGCCAGCGCCGACGCTCGCCGTATTCCTGGAAACGTACGAGTCTCCGGACATGTGGCAGCCGTTCGTGGGACTCGGATCGCTCACCGGGGATCGATATGAGGAGGTTGTCGCTGCATGCCCGCAAGCACCCGACGATCTCTGGGACTGAACCGACCAGCTCGAGGGCCCTCACATCAGACAGCGCGCATGAGGCCAGATCGACATCGCGACCGACTGGGCCGAAGCGCGGTTACGGTCGGCTTACTGTGCGTCATCGTTCTCCTCACCGGATGCACGGATTCCGATCGGGGGGTGGGATCCGCGTCGACACCTGCGCCCGTGGCCGGTTCTGGAACCGTGCTGGGGGACGGAACGGCGGCCGAAACGGAGATCTATCGCGAGTCGCTCGACGCAAGGTGGGCATCGATCGCAAGCTTGGATCCGAAGGCTGTGCGACCCGAGACGGCGATCGTGCGGTACGTGACAATGGAGGAGCATTTTGGCCTCGTCGCGGACTGTGTGAACGAGCAGGGTTTCGCCGCGGACCTGGGTGCCGACGGCGGCATCAGATTCGGCGAGGTGCCCAAGGCGCAGGGGACCGCGTTGAATGTCGCGGTGTACGTCTGCCAGGCGTCGTACCCGCTGGAAGACAAATACACGCTTCCGCCGACCGAGGACCAGCTCCGACGGCTGTACGAGTATCAAGCCAACGACAGCGTGGCGTGCCTCACCGCGCTTGGATACACGGTCAGCCCTCCGCCGTCGCTGCAGGAGTTTCTTGACACGTTCAACACGCAGGACGCATGGTCACCCTTTGCGGAAGCGCTCGCGACGGCGACCGAAGAGGAGTCCATCGAGGCCAACGCCGCGTGTCCGCAGCAACCGGATGATTGGTGGGGATGAGCGCCCACGCGCGAGGTGACGGGTCGAGAAGACCTGGCACAGATTGCGATGACGTGGGTGAACGAGGTCGCATACGCTCGATCCATGGCGTCGAGGCACCCAGTTCACCACCGCGCGCAGCGACGTAGGGGGAGGCGCCCTTGAGTGACGCCACCGATCAAGCGCCCAAGACCACGACGGCGCAGCGCCGCCGGTGGTGGCCGATGGTCATCGCGATTGTCCTCGCTGCAGTTGTCGTGGGAGCCGCCGGTTGGGCCGCGGCCACGGTGCTGCGGCCCGCCGACGACCCGCTCGACGCCACCGCCTTCACGTACGTCACGGTCGAGCCGGGATCGGTCGGGTCGAGCATCAACCTGAACACCGTGGCGGAGTGGACTCCGACGCCGGTGGGGTCGAACCAGGCAGCGGGAGTGGTCACCGGGGCTGCGGTGCAGCCCGGCGATCAGGTGTCGCAGGGCTCGGTGCTGTATACGGTGAACTTGCATCCCGTGGTCGTGGCGCAGGGCGAGGTGCCGGCGTTCCGTGCGATAGGCCTCGATGCGCAGGGCGCTGATGTCGCCCAGCTTCAGGGGATGCTCCAGTCCTTGGGTCTATACAACGGCGCCGTGGACGGCAAGGCGGGATCGGGAACCGTGCAGGCGATCAAGGCCTGGCAGAAGTCGCTGGGTGTGCCGCAGACCGGCACCGCCGAGCTCGGCGACGTGATCTTCGTGCCGTCGCTGCCCACCCGGGTCTCGCTCGACTCGAAGGTGATCGCGCGAGGGAAGAGCGTGTCGGGAGGCGAGGAGGTCCTTCTGGGGCTCCCCTCCGCACCCACGTTCGTCTTGCCCGTCACTGAAGCTCAAGCCGGGATGATCCCGACAGGCACGCAGGTGCAGGTCACGTCTCCCGACGGGTCGATATGGGATGCCGTGTCGACCGATCAGGTGGCCGACGCCGAGACGCAGACGATCACTGTGGGGCTGGCGGGTCCCGACGGCGGTGTCATCTGCGGCGACTCGTGCGGGCTCGTTCCGGTGACGGGCGAGGCGATGCTGTCGTCCGTCATCGTTACGGTACCCACCGCCGGCGGGCTCGTCGTCCCGTCGGCGGCGCTGGTGACGGATGCCGGGGGCGAGGTCGCGGTGGTCGACGAGGCCGGCGCGCGCTTGCCAGTGACTGTGGTGACTTCGGCCAGGGGAATGTCGGTCGTTGAGGGCGTCGAGGGGGGTACCCGTGTGCGCGTCCCCGCGGTCGAGGGAGGCGGCGGGTGAGCGCACACGCGGACCCTGATGCGTCGGGGCGTTTCGTCTCGCTTCGCTCGCTCAACGACCGGGGAGAGGCGTTCGACGAGCGGGATGGTGATCCTGGCACGCCGCGGCTGGAAGCGCGTGACATCGTCTTCGAGTACACCGCCGGCACCCGGGTGCTCGACGGTTGGTCGGCGGAGTTCCCGGCGGGATCGATGAGCGCGCTGACCGGGCCATCGGGGCGAGGCAAGTCGACATTGCTGTACCTGCTCGGCCTAATGCTGCATCCCGCCTCAGGCGCGATCCTGGTCGATGGCGAATCCGTGGCCGGGATGCGCGACGCGCAGCGGGCTCGGTTGCGAGCGAGCCGTTTCGGGTTCGTGTTCCAGGACGCCGCGCTCGACCAGACCCGCACGGTGATCGACAATGTGACTGAGACCGCGCTGTACCGTGGCGAGGCCAAGCGGGACATCCGAGACAGGGCCCTCGAGCTACTCGACCGGTTCGGCGTCGACGTGCCGCCCGACCGCAAACCCGGCCAGGTGTCCGGCGGACAGGCTCAGCGCATCGCACTCTGCCGAGCGTTGCTGAATGCTCCCGCCGTACTGCTCGCAGACGAACCCACGGGAAACCTCGACCCCGCGACATCCGTTCTCGTCGTCGAAGCGATGCGCGACCATGCCCGCACCGGCGCTGCCGTGATCGTCGTCACCCACTCGCCCGAGGTCGCCGCTGCGTGCGACGCGGAGATCCGACTGTGACGCGCCCCGGTGAGCTGATCCGCGAGGCGATCGCGACCGCCAGGTCGCAGCCGGTGGCATCGGCACTCACCGTCTTCATGGTCGCAGGGATGATCCTCGCGGTCATGCTCACTACTGGGCGTACCGTCGGCGCCGAACAGGAGGTGCTCGGCTCAATCGACTCGGCCGGCACTCGGTCGATCACGATCCGGGCCGAGGAGGCCGCGGGAGTCACGAGCGACGTCCTCGAGCGGATCGCGCACATCGACGGCATCGAGTGGGCGGGCGCGTTCTCCACCGCGATCGACGCGACCAACACCCTCGTCTCCGACGGCACCCGCGTACCTGTGCGCTTCGCCTATGGGAACGACTTGGAGCGGCTCGGCGTCCCCGCGGACTCGCCGCTGCCTGGCCAGCTCGCCTATGCCGCCCCAGGCGCCCTCGACCAGCTCGGACTCGTCGACGATGTCGGCGCCCTCACCCTCACGACCGGCGCCGACTTCGCGGTGGCCGGCACGTTGGCCAGTCCGGAGTTCCTCGCGGCGCTGCAGCCTTTGACGCTCATTCCCCGTCCAGACGCGACGGGTGAGGAGGCGGTGGGCGTGCTAGTGGTGATTGCCGATCGTCCCGACCTCGTGGCCCCCGTCAGCGATGCGGTGCTCTCGGTGCTCGCTCCCGCCGACCCGAGCAAGATCACGGTCGAGACGAGCGAAGCCCTCGCGCAGCTCCGGGCCCTCATCCAGGGTCAGCTGGGGAGCTTCTCGCGCGGGCTGGTCCTCGGACTACTCGCGCTCACAGGAGCCCTCGTGGCCGTCCTCCTCTACGGCCTCGTGATGATGCGTCGCAAGGATTACGGCCGCCGCCGCGCGCTCGGCGCCACCCGCGGCCTGATCGTCGCCCTCCTCATGACTCAGACCGCTGTGCTCGCCGCGGCGGGCATCGCCGTCGGCACGGTGGCAAGCGCAGTGATCCTCTTCGCCTCGGGCGACCCGCTCCCTGGAGTCGCCTTCACCACCTCCCTCGCCGTCCTCGCCCTCTGCACGGCGATCGTGGCGGCGCTCCTCCCGGCGATCGTCGCCAGCCGACGCGAACCTATCCGGGAATTGCGCGTCCCGTAGAAGCGCCATGGGCCCTCCGGTGAGCGGATTCGCGATCAGATTCGTCGCCGCATTCGCATTGGCGATCGCGGTCGGGGAACTAATGCCGAGAACGCTGTTACCGCCGCCTCGGGAATATGGCGCTCGCGACGGCCAGCATCGCGGCGTTGCGGCCGGCTCTCTTCGCAGGGCGCCAGTAACTCGTTGGCGAACTGCGAGTCCCGTGGAGACACCTTGTGATGAACCCAGGGCACTCGATTTACGCGCGATCTGCGTCAACGAACTTGTCGATCCATGTCCGGATTCCCATCGGAATCTCTTCGATCGCGCTCACCGCATCGGCTGCGCCTGTACGGAGTCCGAGTGCACCCCATCGACAGTCAACTGTGTGGCGTGAGCAGCGCCCTATTGTTGCGCGAACGGCGAGTTCCTTACATTTCACTATTGGCAAGTTCGCGCCATTGTTGGGGCTATCGCAGCATGCAAGTATGAGCGCGCAACGACGCAGTCGACAGCTGCGCGAAGACGGAAAGGTCGATACATGAAGCAATGGCGCTTGCGGGTCGGGGTCGGACTTATCACAGTAGGTGCGCTGGCTCTGGTCAATCCCGCCGCGTCGCTGGCCGCCCAGAATCCAGATGACGTACCCGCGCCGGAGCTCAATTCCGTGTACCCGATCACCCCCGAGCAGATGCAGGACTATCAATCCTTCGCTGCGAGCGAGGGAATCTCTGTTGACGAGGTCATCCAGCGTTTCAGCGGGCAGCACGAGTTCTTGGCTGCGGTTGACCAGGTACGGTCAGCCCCCGGGGATGTGGTGGTACGGGCTGCGTGGGGCAACGGGTCGGGAAGCATTCACGTGAAACCCGGTGGTGCAAACGCCGCGCAAGCTGCTGCAGTTACCGCGGGCGCGGACATGGACGTGCTGGTTGCAGATCTCCGCGGCGAGGTAGCGCAGGCCGCTGTGGTGGACCAGTACGCGGGTACGCTTCAGGCCGCCGGCCAGTCGGGGTTTCAGGTGAGCTACGACGTCTTTACGAACACAGTAAATGTCACGACGTTCAGCGAGCCCGATGCGGCGGCTGCCGAATCCGTCCTCGCGGCGGAGGCGAGTGCACTCCTCGATGCCGAGGTTGGCACCGTGAACGTCGTGGTGGCAGCCGCTGACGAATCACAAACCCCCGCGCCCGATGCGCGTGGTGGGATGGGCTACGCCGGTTGCACAGGCGCTTTCATCGTGCGCCAGTCGACCAACTACTTCATCTCCACTGCGAGGCATTGCTTGACAACTCCGTCCACGTACGACGGTGCGTCGGTGAGCACGAGCATGAGCGCGATCGCGTCCGGCCATGACCTTCGAAGGACTCGACTGTCGGGCAGCCACCCAGCGACCTTTCGTTGGAGCTGGGGCAGCTACCGAACCGTCAAGTCATACGGCAACCCGACGATAGGAATCCTTGCGTGCAAGTTCGGTGTGACGACTGGGAACGGGTGCGCCACAGTAGTGGGCGTTGATTGGTGTGCTGTGTACGAGAACTTTCCGAGATTCTGCGGTCTGGCTGCGATGTCCGGGATCCTCACCAAGCCTGGCGACTCGGGCGGTCCGTGGTTCACGGGTTCGAAGGCGCTTGGCATCCACTCAGGACGCAGTGGGGCAAGTTCCGTTTTCACGAAGATTGGGCTCCTTCCCGGCCTTCTCGGCGTAACGGTGGTCACTGGTTGAACATGAAGCCGCAACGCCTCGTTTTTACCGCGGTCGTCGCAGCGTTCGGTCTGCTCCTAGTGGCGTGCCAACAACCACAAGGCGGCGGATCCCTCTCTGTCGAGCATTCGGGGGGCATCACCTTCCTACGCTCCGATGGCCACAGTGACGCCCCTGACATCTATTACCAGGGCACCGTGACAATTGGTCCAGGCGACTGCCTCTACGTCGAATTCCCGGGTGAGGCGCAGGAACTCGTGATCCTCGACGACGACACTGAAGTCACAGCCGACGGTCTCATCACGCCGGAAGGCTTCGAAGTGGCCTACGGCGAGCAAGTCAACGTTGTCCGCACGAACGCGGGCCACTACGACATGGAGATCGAGGGCGTCGAGGGTTGCGACGACAGCGGCCGGTCGGGTATCGCCTTCGTCGGAGATCCTCGGTAGAGCACATTTCCCGCCCGTCGTGGTTCCCGCGTCTGTCGCTGGGGCGGGGTGACGTGATGCAGCGCCGCATTCGCGGACGCGAGTCGTTGATGCGACTCCGTAAGGAACCGCAGGCTCGAAGCGACTACCGAGTGACGGCGCGTGGCCGTCATCACCCGAAGGAGTCCGCGATGCGTGTCTCGCCTTACTACTCAATCAACCCCACCGACCCCGATGTTCACCACGTCCACGATGATTGCCCGAGCGGCCAGCAGATCCCGGACCTCAACAAGCGGTCGGGGACGAACAACTGGCCGCTGTGCAAGCACTGTCGAGACATGTGACAGAACGACTCGCGTGGGCCGGCAGGGTGTTCTATTGCCGGCCCAGCGGGTCGCTGCCGGAGTTCAAGGGGCGGTGCTTCCTCTGTTGTGGCCGCCGGAGCCACTTCCTTACGACCTGTGGATAAGCGGTGGGCGGGTCGAGACACGCGGTTACTGTTGGACTGACCTTCGCTGCAAGTCCGGAGCAACTGTGAACAGGAAGACACCTTTCGAGGAGCACCTGTTCCGAGACGCTGTGTTTCGTGAAATGTTCGCATCTAACTTTTCACGGGTCGTCCGGTACGTGGAGGGACAGACCTCCAATCGTGCCGTTGCCGAGGACATCGCGGCTGAGGTGTTTCGTGTGGCTTGGCAGAAGCTCGACCCGGAGGAGCCCTTCGGGCTCCCGTGGCTCATCCGGACCGCGATTCACAAGACCCGGGACTATCAGCGGCGGGAGTACCGCGGTGCAAGGGTGATGGCCACCCTGTCGTTGCTGACAGCGGTGTCTGGCACCGGGGTCAGCAACCTCGACCGCCTGGCCCTACACGAGGCGATGTCGAAGCTGAGCGAAAATGACCTTCAGATTGTTCGACTCACATACTGGGACGGCTTGACTGCAGGAGAAGTAGCCCTAGTCCTGAGGATGAAGGAAGGCGCCATCTGGACGCGATTGCACCGAGCGCGGGCGCAACTTCGGGCAGCTCTCTTGGAGCCGGTGAAGGCAGGCAGCCATGAATGACGACGAACTCGAGCGCCTCCTTCGAGAGAGCAATCCAGCGAGCACCCCATCGGAGGTGGGACTCAGCGCAAACCATCGCGCAATCCTCGAACGCATCGTCGCTGAGCCCGTCGGGCGAAGGCGCTCGCCTGCCCGACTCACGCTCATGGTCACGGCACCGCTAGCAGCGGTGCTGGCCATATTCGTTGTCGTCATTTCGGTCTTCCAGCCTTTCGCCCCAGCGCCCGCCGCCGCCTTTGGGCCCCCGCCACTCGAATACCAGCCGACAGGTCGCAGCGCGGAGGAGGCGATTCGCTTGGCCCAGGGACGCCTTGAACAGCAGCAGAGTGTGACCGAACCTCTGCGGCAGGCCGTAACCACTGCATGGAACCTGACGATCGCCGAGGATGGGCAAGCCGAGCCCACCGTCGTTATTTCGCCTTCGGTGACCGAGCTCGAATGGGCAGCGGACCTGTCTGGCTCGTTGAAGGTCGTTGCCGGCGAGCCATACTTCGCGGACGGCAACGACGTCGCCGTCGCCACCGACGAGGCTAACGAGGCTGGAACGGTCCTCGACGAGCGCACGTTCGCACCCGGTGAGTTCCCCGCGCAGATTCCGGACGCCGCCAGCCTCGAGCCGGCCGCTCTCGATGCTCTGCTCGCCGCGTTCGCGCCCGACCGGTCACTCGCGGGCGATGCGTTCCTCGCAATGCATGCGGTTTTGAACGAGTGGACGCTGACGAACGCCCAGCACTCTGCGCTGCTCCATGGTCTGTCCGACTACGAGAACATTACGGTCCTCGGAACCACCACAGACCGTGCGGGCAGGGATGTGGTCGGGTTGAAGGCGGCGACGAGCAGACCTGGGCAAGATGCGGTGCTCCTCGTCTCAGCCTCGTCCGGACGCATCGTTGGACTCGAGAGCAGCGTCACCTCGAACGACAACTCTCTCGAGGTGCCGGAAGGCACAGTTATCTCGTACACCCTTTGGAAGGACCAAGAATGAAACGCACCCTCGTCACCGTTGCCCTCGTGACGGCGCTCGTCGTAGGCGCGCCGACATCGGTTGTTGCAGCAGAGGAGTCCGGGCAAGACGTGCATCCGTCCGTCGCGTTTGCTCTCGACGCCGAGCCTGGCGGGGTCGCGACTGGTTACGGCTCGGCGGAGTGGCCGGAGCTCGGAATGACGCTCGAGGTGTCTCTCGTTCGTGCCGTTGGCACATGCGCGACGGGCAGCATCTGCGCGTACTCCGAAGGCGGCATGGCCGGGACGAAACTCACCTGGACCACATGCGGTTCGAAGTCGACGAGCGCTCTGAGCACAGTTGGCTCGATCGCCAACGCGCGCTCGAGCGGAACGCTCAGTGCGCGCGAGGGTACGACCGTGCGCGCGAGCGCTGCCGCCAACACCTACGCCAACGTTCCGTTGGCCTATCGCACAGCCATTACCAACGTGTACTGCTAGGCGGACTCGTCGTCGGCGTCCACCGGCTTGGATGCGGGTAATCTCCTCGTCGATGAGATGCCGTGTAAACAGGACCCGTTAGAACGTTGAGCCACGGAGTGTCTGTCGGGGCGGTGTCTTGGGTGCATGTCCGTGGGTGATAACGCTCGATGAGCGCCTCGCCGACGACGATCACCGGCACGGTTGAGTACGTCCGCAGACGTGTTCGAAAACAGTCGCGCAATGCCGCTAACGTGGTGAGGCTTCGACGGCGAAGATCCGCAGCAGCGCCGCGCGGGGGATCATGCGCCGTGGGCCAAGCTGAACGCTGGGGATTGTCCCGCGGTCGACGCCCGCCTTGATGGTGCGGTAGTCGACGCCGACGAGGATCGCGGCATCCTTGAATGTGAGTGCGAGGGAAGTATCTGACCGGTTCATTTCCTGTCCAATCTCTGAGCCACCTATGTCAGCACGCGCCCACACTGTACACCAGTCTGAGCCAGATGTGTCATGAATGCTTCGTGACAAACCTTGTTCATCGTTTTCCGGCCTGAGATACTGCCCTCATGGTGAAGCTCGCGACAGCGGATATCAGCGACGATCGTGTCGAGGTGGGCAACGGCGTGAGCATCCCTCGGGCATGGACGGCGATTCTCCAAGGAGAGCCGGATGTCCCCGGAACGATTCGCGTGGACATCACGTTCGATCGCAAGCTCGGGCGCAGTGCCGCGGCACTCGTCAGCGTCGGGCGCAAAGCGGAAGGTGATGAGGTGACGAGCCTGACGCTCCGCGAGGTGCGAGTCCAGTGGGCGGTGCAGGCAACCGGCCTGACGGTTTCCACAGTTTCCACCGGCACGGACCACTCGGAGTCTGGCGCGGCGTACCTTATGCGCATGCGCGACCGGAAAGAGCGGACGACGGAAGAGACCATCGCCGACGCGGCGACCATCTACCGTCTCGCGGCGGCGGTGAGCATGCCGCCGTTGAAGGCTGTCGCCGACAATTTGAGCGTGAGCCAGAGCACCGCGACTCGGCTAATGAATCGCGCCCGCGTCGATGGACTCGCGGAAGGCATCAGGCTGCCGAGGGCCGATGCCACCGGACCGGTCGTCGGCGCACCGGGGCCGACGGGGCCGTCGATCAGCTGAGGAGAAGCATCATGGCTCGACGGGTGAACCACGAGGGCACACTCTCGCCGTACACGACGCCCTCGGGTGAGATCCGCTACCGGATCGCGTACTGGATCGTTCGCCCGGACGGTGAGTACGTGCGCCGCTTCCGCCGTGGCTTCGAAACCGAGCGGTTTGCGCGCGAGACGCTGGCCGACCTCCAGGTTGACATCCGCCGTGGCACTCATATCGAGGAGACCCGCGAGACGCTGAACGCCTACTCAGCGAAGTACTTCGACGGGCTGCGGGTGCGTCCGACGACGCTCGCCGGCTACCGAAAGCACTACCGCGTCCATGTCGAGAGCTCGTCGCTAGGGCGCACGCCGCTGAGCGACATCTCGAAAGATCAGCTCAACCGGCTCTATCGGCAGCTTGAGCGCGACGGGCGAAAGGACCGCGGACACATCGGTGAGCCGCTGGGGCCGGCGACCATCCGGCACATTCACGTGCTGCTGTCGCAGATCCTGCAGCACGCACTCGAGGATGGTCTCATCCGGCTGAACCCCGCCAAGCGGGCATCGCCTCCCACCAAGATCGATGCGGCGCCGCCCGAGATGATGACCTGGTCGGCCGAGGATGCGCGACTCTTCCTCGAGTGGTCCGAGTCCACTGGCGACTACCTCTGGCTGGCGTGGCTGACGCTGCTCGGCACCGGCATGCGCCGCGGCGAGATCCTTGGCGTGCGATGGAAGGACGTCGACCTCGATAACAACGTGATCACGATCGCGCGCGCGATGTCGTACGTGAAGGAAGCCGGCAAGAAGCCGGTCATCGACTTCCGTCAGACCAAGAGCGGCCGCGTGCGGAACGTCGACATCGACGCTCGGCTGGCGCACGCGCTGCGCACGAAGCGGGATCTGCTGCGGGCGGTCGCGCCTGAACTCGCGCGCGGCGAGCAGTTGATCTTCTGTAACCGGTTCGGCCGGCCGCACAACCCGACGCAGTTCTCGCGGCAGTGGCGCGAGCGGGTGAACAAGGCCGCGGACGCGCATCCCGATCTCGACCGGCTTCATCTCCACGAGCTTCGGCACACGCACGCGACGCTGCTGCTGCGCGCCGGCGTTCATCCGAAGATCGTCTCGGAGCGGCTCGGGCACGCTGACATCCAGACAACGCTCAATACGTACTCACACGCGGTGCGCACTTTGCAGCGGGGCGCTGCGGACCTTGTGGGGGAGCTGCTGGCTCCCGTCCGGGCCGACGCGCTCACGACGAGTTAGTCCTCAGGAACTCTCAGACACGGCGCTTCTCCGACATCAGCGAATCAGCGATCGGGCGGGGCGGAGTCCCGGGACCGTGGAATACCGGAGGCGCGAAGCGCCGAGGATATGCCGTCGAAAGCCCGGGACGCAGCCTCGCGCGGTCGCTACACTCTCGCGGCGGAGAAGAGCCGGCACATTCCGAGCGACACAACAGATGCCTCAGAAGCGTGTCCGAAAACCGCTAGCTCCGCCCATGACATGAGCCAGCCATGTCGCAACAGGCCAGTTCCACACGATCAGCGAACCGCGGAAAATCAGGCCTCTGGAGGGGTCGAAATCGGCCTTAACTGTGCCAGTAGGTGTGTCACGCGACCTGGACGGACGAAAAATCCCTTGAAAACACTGGGATCGGAGCGGCGGAGGATAGGGGATTCGAACCCCTGAGAGCTTTCACTCAACACGCTTTCCAAGCGTGCGCCATAGGCCACTAGGCGAATCCTCCGTGGCCCCGGAGGGCCGCAGACCATCCTACCTGGTCGCGGGGGCCGCCCCTGCGTATACGCTGCCCGGCCTCACGATGAGCGAGCGCGGTGCGATGACGGCGAGGATGCGGCGCGCTGGTGGTGCCGCGGCGAGCAGCTGAGCGCGCACCGCGGTCGCGGCATCCATCGCCGCATCGCCCATCCAGTAGTCCCGGCCACCGGACGGCGCATACGAGGCCCTCTCGATCGCCGTCGTCAGCGTGTACATGTCGTCGGGCGAGACTCCGTGGAAGTCGATGAGCCGCTGGGCGAATGCCCGGGGACTCTCGCTCGCGGGCACGGCGATGCCGGTGTCGATCGCGGCATCCTGCACGATCATCCATGCGGATGCGGCGTCCCCGCCGCGCGCCGCGAGCGTCAGCTGCCGGCGGCGCAGCTCGCGCACGAGGAAAGGCAGCGCGAGCACGAAGAGGATGAGCACGACGACGCCCAGCATCGGCAGCGGGTTGCCGGTGCCGAGCGGGGTTCCGGGCAGGGCCTCGTCGCGCGGATCGAGGGGACCGTTCGGACCCTGTTCGGCGCTCGTCGTGGGCGACGGGGTCGCGCCGGGTGTGGCGCCGTTCGGATCGTCGGTCTCACCGGGGAGCGTGGCGGCGGGGGAGAAGGATGTCGGCACCCCGAGCCCCGCGGTGGGCTCGAACGCGATCCACCCGGCGTTGTCGAAATACACCTCGGGCCAGGCGTGCAGAAGGGAGCTCGAGACCGTGTAGACGGTCTGATCCTCGACCGAGTCCGTGGTCCCCACACCGGGCAGGTAGCCGATCACGATGCGCGACGGCATGTGCAGGGTGCGCGCCATCAGCGCGAACGCCGACGCGAAGTGGATGCAGTAGCCCTCACGCTGTTCGAGGAATTGCGCGACGGCCTCCGCGCCGCTGCCGTCGAAGTCGTCCTCGACGGGCGCCTCGAGCGAGTACCGGAACTCGCCGCCGCGGAACCAGCGCTGCATCGCGATGAGCCGGTCGTAGTCGTTCGTCGCGTTCGCCGTCACCTCGGCGGCGAGCTGCGTGATGATCTCCGGGGTTCCGGCAGGAACCTGGGTGGTCTCGTCGCGCAGCTCGGGGCCGCCGGCGTTGTACGACCGGATCTGCTCGAGGGTCGGGCGGACCTGGTTCGACACCACCTCGTACGACTGACCCTGCGTGGTGCCCGACTGCGAGATCACCGTGCGGTTGTAGGGGACGGCTGCCCACCGGCCGTCGAGACCCGAGACCTGGACCGCCGGGTAGGGGACCGGCAGCCACACCGACGCGAGGTTCACCACCTCGACATCGGTCGTGTACTCCGACAGCCGGATGTCCTCGGCGACGGTGACCGAGCCGAGGCCGAACTCGCTGTCGAGGGGAACGGTGCGCACGCGGTCCGGCTCCCACACCCCGCCCTCGAAGCGCGACAGCGTGGTCGCACGCAGGTACGGCGGCGACGGCGCATCGGAGCGCACCCGCAGCACCTCCACCTGCTCCGGCCTGCGGAGGTCGTCACCGAGCTGCAGCGTGGCATCGATGCCCGGGCCGCCACCGAGACCGGCGCCGGCACGGACGAGCGGCTGCGGCAGGAGCGGCGTGGCGACGACCGCGACGATCACGGCGATCGCCCCGATGCCGAGCGCCGTCGCGGGCACTCCCGCGGTCCGCTCCGCGGCGCGTTCCAACGGGCGCTCGCGCGACCGGGTCTCGACGCGGATGAGAGACAGGATCGCCACCGCGAGGAAGACGAAGGCCATCACGTCGACCTCCCGCGGCACGGCGATCGCCGGGATCAGCGAGACCGCGACGATCCCGATGGACGCGAGCAGCGGCATCCGCGCGGTGAGCACGACGTGATCGACGATGATCGCGAGAAGTCCCATGGCGCCGACGATGAGGAACGCGAGCGGGATGCTGTCCTCGAGCGGAGCCGCGCCGAGGATGATCTCGTCCATCGCGTCGTCGACGAGCGGCGGCACCGCGCGGATCGTCTCGGGTGTCGGGATGATCCACAGCAGCGCCGTGTCGCGCAGGAACACGGCGGTCATCATGGCCACCCAGACGCCGGCCTCGATGAGGCTGACGGCGACGGCGGGAAGCCGCAGGCGTCGGGCGCCGTAGCCGGCGGCGAGCACGAGCGTGGCGATGACGACTGAGCCCAGCAGCCAGCCGCCCGGCTTCACCACCCCCATGACCGGCAGGAGCGCGGCCAGCAGCGCGGTGAGGAGCACCAGGGTCAGCAGCCACTCGCCGCCGCGGCGGGTGCGCTGCTCCACCGACTCAGACGTTGACATGGCTCACCCCCCGCCCGACCGCGTTGCCCCACGCGACGGCGAGATCCCCATCGGGATCGATCGCCGCGACCCGCCAGCCGTGGTCGGCGGCGCGGTCGAGCGCGTCTCCGACGGGTCCGACGGCGAGCACCATCGGCAGCGTGCTGTGATGGGCGACCGGGGCGATCGCCTCGGCGTCGGACGGATCGAACCTGCCCACGATGAGGATGACGGGTCCGGTCATCACACCCGCGAACAGCCGCGTGAGCCGGGCCAGGCTGTCATCGCGTCGAGCGGTGAGCTTCGCGAAGTGGGAGAGGAGCGCCTCGACCTCGACCATGTCGCCGCCGTCGATGCGCTCGGCGAGGATCGTGCCGTCGGAGTCGAGCACCTCGACCGCGTACCCGTCGTGCACGAGGCGGGCGACGGCGGACACGCAGGCCGACACCGCGGCCTCGAACCCCGGGTCGGCGCCGGGCGCCTGCATCGCCTCGGCCGCCCAGCGCAGCACGCCGCGGTCGAGCACGACGCTGGCCTCGGGCGTGGACTCCTGCTCCTCCTGGCGCACCATCAGCTCGTCGCGATGGGCGGTCGCGCGCCAGTGGATTCGGCGCATCGAGTCGCCGGGGAGGTACGGCCGGGCGACGAGGTTGTCCGCGCCCTGGCCGAGCTGGTTCGTCGTGGTGTGCAGCGTGCCGCCGGTCTCGCCGGCGAAGTCGGTGAGCGGCGGCAGGTCGACCAGCGCGGGAGCGACGGTCACCGGCGTGCGCTCGCCGAACAGGGTGCGCCGCCGCGCCAGTCCGAACGGGTCGGTCGAGCGCACCGAGAGAGGACCGATGGAGTGGATGCCGCGCCTGACGCCCGTCACCGTGTACGAGAGGTCGACCACACGCTCGCCGCCGCGCAGCCCCGACCCGAGGGCCGGGAACACCCCCTCGGACCGGCCGCGCAGTCCTTTCGGAAGGGCGTCGTGCCACGTGCCGGGCGGCGTGGGCACGGCGGTGCGCACTCCCACCCGCACGGCGACGATCGACGAGCGACCGACGGTCGCGACATCCGGGGTGAACGATCTCGTCACGACGTCCGTGCGACGCGTGAGGTAGAGCGATGCGACGCTCGCGCCCAGTACGGCCAGCAGCAGGATGCCGAAGTACATCAGCTCGCTGATGCCGAACTCGTTCGCCATCACGAAGCAGGTGATCGCCAGGATGAGCGCGCCGGTGCCTCGCACCGTCAGCGGCCACAGGCGTCTCATCACGGGCTCACTGACGCGGGGCGATGGGGACGCGCACGCTCGAGGCGATGCGGTCCAGGATCGAGATGATGGCGTCGGCCGCTCCGCGCGCTCGCGCGCCGCCGGCCGAGCGGGTGGGGATGAGGCGGTGGGCGAACACCGGCGCGAGCAGCGCCGTGATGTCGTCGGGGATGACGAAGCCGCGGCCGTCGAGTGCGGCCCAGACCTTCGCCGCACGCACGAGCTGCAAGGTGGCGCGCGGGCTCGCGCCCAGCCGCAGGTCGGTGTGGGTGCGGGTGGCGTGCGCCAGGGCGACCGCGTAGTCCTCGATGGGCGGCGCCACGTGGACCGCGCGGGCCCACGCGATGAGCTCGGTCACCTGATCGGCCGAGACCACCGCGGCCAGCTGGTCGAGCGGGTTCAGGGTGTCGCGCTGACGCAGCATCAGCGCCTCCGAGCGCTGGTCGGGATAGCCCATCGAGATGCGCATCATGAAGCGGTCCCGCTGCGCTTCGGGCAGCGCGTACGTGCCCTCCATCTCGAGCGGATTCTGGGTGGCGACGACGAGGAACGGCTCGGGGACGAAGTGCGTGCGACCGTCGACGGTCACCTGGCGCTCCTCCATCGCCTCGAGCAGTGCCGACTGCGTCTTGGGGGAGGAGCGGTTTATCTCGTCGGCGATGACGATGTTGGCGAAGATCGCGCCCTGCTTGAACTCGAACTCCCGATCGACCGGGTTGAAGACGCTCACGCCCGTCACGTCGCCGGGGAGGAGGTCGGGCGTGAACTGGATGCGGCGGACCGTCGCGTCGACGGAGGCGGCGAGCGCCCGCGCGAGCATCGTCTTGCCCACGCCCGGGACGTCTTCGATGAGCAGGTGTCCTTCGGCGAGGAGGCACACCAGCGCGCTGCGCACCGCTTCCGGCTTGCCGTCGATCACGCTGCCCACGGCGCCGAGGATCGCGTCGGTCGTGCGGGCGAAATCCTCCGCGGTGAGTGCAGTGGTGGCGTCGGTCGTCGCGGTATCGGTCATCGCGCCCTCTCCTCGGACGCCCGTTCGGGCGGGTGAGCCGAAATGCACGGGCTCCAGCGCCCGCTCACTCGTTGATCGTAACAACGCACGGGCCTTCGCGGGCCTGGGAGAACACTGCGACTCCCACGCCGGGTTAGACTGGTGTCAGCTCTCCGCGAGGCGGCATCCAGGCCAACTCCCCCAGGACGGAAACGTAGCAAGGGTAACCAGGCTCTGCCGGGTTCGCGGAGAGTCTTACTTTTGCCGGGGGGTTCCCGCCGACGGGCCCCTGCGGAGCCGGCGCCGCCCGTAGGCTGGGCACGTGGCGCAGAGCATCTTCATCACGTCGGCCGAAGGCCACTCGGGCAAGTCGACGGTCGCGCTGGGCGTGCTCGACGCCCTCAGCCACGCCACCCCGCGTGTCGGGGTGTTCCGGGCGATCGCCCGCTCGACGGCCGAGCCCGACTACGTCCTCGAGATGCTGCTCGACCACGACGGCGTCCATCTGCCCTACGACGAGTGCATCGGCGTCACCTACGACGATGTGCGTCGCGATGCGGATGCCGCGCTCGCGGCGATCGTCGAGCGCTACAAGTCCGTCGAGGCGCAGTGCGACGCGGTCGTGATCCTGGGCAGCGACTTCACCGACGTCGGCAGCCCGGCCGAACTGGGCTACAACGCGCGCATCGCAGCGAACCTCGGCGCCCCGGTGCTCCTCGTCCTGGGCGGGCGCTCGGCGCAGAACCAGACGCGGCCCGAGCAGCTCGGATCCTCACTCCCGCGCACGGCCGCTGAGATGGGCCAGATCGCCGACCTGGCCCTCACCGAGCTCGCGCACGAGCGCGCCGAGCTGTTCGCCGTCGTGGCCAACCGCTCGGAGCCGTCGGAGGCGGCGGCCACGATCGCCGCGATCACGCGTTCCGTCGAGACGGCCCTCGGTCCCCGCACGGACACCGTGCCGGTGTGGGCCATTCCCGAGGATCGGTACCTCGTCGCCCCGTCCATGCGCGGCATCATGCGCTCGGTCGGCGGCGAGCTGCTCTCGGGCGACCCCGACCGACTCACCCGCGAAGCGCTCGCGGTCGTCGTCGCGGGCATGTCGATGGTCAACGTGCTGCCGCGCCTGCTCGAGGGTGCGGTCGTGGTCATCGCCGCCGACCGCTCCGAGGTGCTCCTCGCCACGATGCTCGCGAATGCCGCGGGCACGTTCCCCTCGATCTCGGGGATCGTGCTCAACGGCGGATTCCCGCTGCCCGAGCCGGTGACGCGCCTGCTGGACGGCCTGGGCTCGAACGTCCCGATCGTGACGACCGACCTCGGCACGTACGAGACCGCCGCCCGCATCATGGGCACGCGCGGCCGGCTGGCAGCCGACTCGCAACGGCGCTACGACACCGCCCTGTCGCTGTTCGAGCAGAGCGTCGACACGGAGGAGCTGCTTCGCGCCTTCGGCGTCGCACGCGCGACGGTCGTCACGCCGCTCATGTTCGAGTTCCAGCTCATCGAGCGCGCCCGTTCCCAGCGCAAGCGCATCGTCCTGCCCGAGGGCGGTGACGACCGGGTGCTGCGCGCCGCCGCGACGGTGCTCAAGCGCGGCATCGCCGACCTCACGATCCTCGGCCAGCCCGACGAGGTGCGCGCCCGTGCCGTCGAGCTCGGCATCGACCTCCGGGCGGCGGAGGTGCTCTCGCCGCTGGACGCAGACCACGTGCGCAGGTTCGCCGAGGAGTACGCGCGGCTGCGCGCCCACAAGGGCGTCACCCTCGCGCAGGCGGCCGACACGGTGACGGATGTCTCGTACTTCGGCACGCTCATGGTCCACCTCGGACTCGCCGACGGGATGGTCTCGGGTGCGATGCACACCACCGCCCACACCATCCGGCCGGCGTTCGAGATCATCAAGACCAGGCCCGGCGTCTCGGTCGTCTCGAGCGTCTTCCTCATGGCCCTCGCCGACCGCGTGCTCGTCTACGGCGACTGCGCGGTGATCCCCGATCCGACCTCCGAGCAGCTGGCCGACATCGCCATCTCGTCCGCCGCCACGGCGGCGCAGTTCGGCATCGACCCGCGGGTCGCGATGCTGTCCTACTCGACGGGGGAGTCCGGTTCGGGTGCCGACGTCGAGAAGGTGCGGGATGCCACGGCCCTGGTGCGCTCGCGTGCGCCCGAGCTCCTCGTGGAAGGCCCCATCCAGTACGACGCGGCGGCCGACGCCGCCGTCGCGGCGGCCAAGATGCCGGGGTCCGACGTGGCCGGGCGGGCCACGGTGTTCGTCTTCCCCGACCTCAACACCGGCAACAACACGTACAAGGCCGTGCAGCGCTCGGCCGGCGCCGTGGCGATCGGGCCCGTTCTGCAGGGACTCAACAAGCCCATCAACGACCTGTCGCGGGGCGCCCTCGTCGACGACATCGTCAACACGATCGCCATCACGGCGATCCAGGCGCAGGGGGAGTGAGCATGTCACCGGTGCTGGTCGTCAACTCCGGCTCGTCGTCGTTCAAGTACCAGCTGATCGACGTCGACACCGAGTCGACGCTCGCCTCGGGTCTCGTGGAGCGCATCGGCGAGGCATCCGGTCACGCCACCCACACCGTGATGGCGCCGCCGGCCGACGGACCCGCGCCCACGATGCTCAATGCGACGCACACGCTCGAGCTGCCGATCCCCGACCACGGGGTGGGCTTCCAGGTCATGCTCGATGCGTTCGCGTCCGCCGGCCCGTCGCTCGACGAGCATTCGCCGATCGCCGTCGGACACCGCGTCGTGCACGGCGGGGCCCGGTTCTTCGAGCCGACGCTCATCACGCCGCTCGTCGAGATCAACATCGACGAGCTCTCGGTGCTGGCGCCGCTCCACAACCCGGCCAACCTCGCGGGAATCCGGGCGGCGAAGGCCGCCTTCCCCGACGTGCCCCACGTCGCCGTCTTCGACACCGCGTTCCACCAGACCCTCGAGCCGCACGTCTACACGTACGCGATCGACGCCGAGCTCGCGGCATCCCACCGCATCCGGCGCTACGGGTTCCACGGCACGTCGCACAAGTTCGTGGCCGAGGCGGCGGCGGCCTTCGTCGGCAGGCCGCTCGCCGACCTGCGGCAGATCGTCTTCCACCTGGGCAATGGCGCGTCCGTGACCGCGATCGACGGCGGGCGCTCGGTCGAGACCTCGATGGGCTTCACGCCGCTCGAGGGGCTCGTGATGGGCACGCGCTCGGGCGACATCGACCCGGCGGTGCTGTTCCACCTCGCCCGCCGCGACGCCCTGTCGATCGACGACCTCGACGACCTGCTCAACAAGCGCAGCGGCATGCTGGGGCTCGCCGGATCCTCCGATCTGCGCGACATCCGCGCCGCCATCGAGCGCGGCGAACCGCAGGCGATCCTCGCGTACGAGGTGTACGTGCACCGCCTGCGCGCGTACGCCGGGGCGTACCTCGCCCAGCTGGGCGGCGTCGACGTCATCTCCTTCACCGCCGGGGTGGGCGAGAACGCCCCGCTGGTGCGCGCGGCGGCGCTGGCGACGCTCGGGTTCGCGGGGGTGGAGGTCGACCCGGAGCGCAACCTCGCCCAGGCTCGCGGCATCCGGAGGATATCGACGGATGCCTCGGCCGTCGCCGTCCTCGTCGTGCCCACCGACGAGGAGCTCGAGATCGCCCGGCAGACGGTCGGCGTCGCGCGGCGGTGAGCCGCTCTCGCTACCCTTGTCTGGTGTCCACCGAAGCCCTGCCCGACCTGTCCGCCTACGACGCCGTGCTCTTCGATCTGGACGGCGTGCTGACCCCCACCGCCGAGGTGCACATGCACGCCTGGCAGACGATGTTCGAGGCGCTCTTCGCCGCCTGGGACATCACGCCCGCGTACACCGAGCGCGACTACTTCGACCACCTCGACGGCAAGAAGCGCTACGACGGCGTCGCGAGCCTGCTGCGCTCGCGCGACGTCGAGGTGCCCTGGGGTGACCCGTCCGACCCCGTGACGGCCGACACCGTGTGCGGCATCGGCAATCGCAAGAACGTGGTCTTCGAGTCCGTCCTGCGCGACGAGGGCATCGCCGCGTACCCGGGATCCCTCGCGCTGCTCGACGCGCTCGCCGCAGCCGGCACTCGGGTCGCGGTGGTCTCGAGCTCGAAGAACGCCGAGGAGGTCCTCGACGTCGCCGGAATCCGTGACCGGTTCGACGTCGTGATGGACGGCGTGATCGCCGAGCGCGACCACCTCGCCTCCAAGCCCGCGCCCGACGTCTTCGTCGAGGCGGCGCGGATGCTCGGCGTCGACCCTGCCCGCAGCGCCGCCGTCGAAGACGCCCTCAGCGGCGTCGCCTCGGCCGCGGCGGGCGCGTTCGCGCTCGTCGTCGGCGTCGATCGCGGCGCAGGGGTGCAGGCGCTGACGGATGCCGGCGCCCACGTCGTCGTCGACGATCTCGCCGAGCTCGTGCCCGCCGTCACCGCCCCGACCAGCACCGAGGAGAGCACCGCATGATGGATCGCGACCGGTTCCCCGTCGACCCCTGGCGTCTCGTCGAGACGTCGTTCGATCCCGAGGACGGCGGTGTCACCGAGACGCTGTTCGCGGTCGGGAACGGCTACCTCGGGATGCGCGGCAACCACCCCGAGGGCCGCCAGTCGCACGAGCACGGCACGTTCATCAACGGCTTCCACGAGACATTCCCGATCCGCCACGCCGAGCAGGCGTACGGCTTCGCCGAGGTCGGGCAGACGATCGTCAATGCGCCCGACGCGAAGGTGATGCGCGTCTACGTCGACGACGAGCCGCTGTCGCTCGACGTCGCCGACGTGCGCGAGTACGAGCGTGTGCTCGACATGCGCGAGGGCGTGCAGACCCGCCACGTGCTGTGGACGACGCCGTCCGGCAAGGACGTGCGCATCGAGTACTCCCGGCTGGTGTCGTTCGAGGAGAAGCACCTGTCGGTCATGACGGTCGACGTCACCGTCCTGAACGCCGACGCGCCCGTCACGGTCAGCTGCCAGCTCATCAACCGCCAGGACGGCGAGGACGTCTACGGCGGCACGCCCAAGGCGCCCAAGAAGGCCGGCTTCGACCCGCGCAAGGCGGAGCGCATGCAGGAGCGCGTGCTGCAGCCGGAGGAGTACTGGCAGGACGGGCTGCGGTCGGCGCTGTCGTACCGCGTGACCGACTCGGGCATGACGATCGCCCTCGTCGCCGACCACCTCGTCGAGACCGAGAACGCGTACTCGGCGCGCACGCTCATCGAGCCCGACATCGCCAAGAACGTGTTCCGCGTGCAGGCGAAGGCCGGGGTTCCGATCCGCGTGACCAAGCTCGTGAGCTACCACACGTCGCGCGGCGTCCCTGCCCGTGAGCTGGTGGACCGCTGCCGGCGCTCGCTGGATCGCGCGCTCACCGTCGGCGTCGACGCGGTGATCGCGCAGCAGCGCGAGTGGCTCGACGGCTTCTGGGAGCGCTCGGACGTGCGGATCGGCGGTCACGACGATCTGCAGCAGGCCACGCGCTGGTGCCTGTTCCAGCTCGCGCAGGCGTCGGCGCGCGCCGACGGCCAGGGCGTGCCCGCGAAGGGCATGACGGGCTCCGGCTACAGCGGCCACTATTTCTGGGACACCGAGATCTACGTCCTGCCGTTCCTCGCGTACACGACGCCGCTCTGGGCGCGCAACGCCCTGCGGATGCGATACCTCATGCTGCCCGCCGCCCGCCGGCGCGCGTTCCAGCTCAACGAGCACGGCGCGCTGTTCCCGTGGCGCACGATCAACGGCGAGGAGGCCTCCGCCTACTACGCCGCCGGCACGGCGCAGTACCACATCAACGCCGACGTCTCCTTCGCGCTGGCCAAGTACATCCGCGCCACGGGCGACACGGAGTTCCTCTACCGCGAGGGTGTCGACATCGCCGTCGAGACGGCGCGGCTGTGGGCCACGCTCGGGTTCTGGCGCACGGTCGAGGGGGCGGGCGAGGAGACGTTCCACATCCACGGCGTCACCGGTCCGGACGAGTACACGACGGTCGTCAACGACAACCTCTTCACGAACGTGATGGCCCGCTTCAACCTGCGGTTCGCCGCGCGCACCGTGCGCGAGATGGCCGAGGTCGACGGCGAGGTGTACCGCAGGATGGTCGACCGGCTCGGGCTCGACCCCGCCGAGCCCGAGGGCTGGGAGCGTGCCGCCGAGGCGATGCACATCCCGTTCAGCCCCGACCTCGGCATCCACCCTCAGGACCACGTCTTCCTCGAGCGCGAGATCTGGGATCTCGAGAACACCCCGCCCGACAAGCGGCCGCTGCTGCTGCACTTCCACCCGCTGGTCATCTACCGCTACCAGGTGCTCAAGCAGGCCGACGTGGTGCTGGCGCTGTTCCTGCAGGGCAACCACTTCTCCGACGAGGACAAGCTCGCCGACTTCGAGTACTACGACCCGCTGACCACGGGCGACTCGACGCTCTCTGCGGTGGTGCAGGCGATCCTCGCCGCCGAGGTCGGATACCAGGACCTCGCCCTCGAGTACTTCCGGCAGTCGATCTTCGTCGACCTCGCCGACCTGCACCACAACGCGTCTGACGGCGTGCACGTGGCATCGGCCGGCGGGGTGTGGACGGCGCTGGTGTCGGGCTTCGGAGGCATGCGCGACCACTTCGGCGAGCTGTCGTTCGACCCGCGCCTGCCCGCCGCCTGGCCCGAGCTGTCCTTCGTGCTGCACTGGCACGGCACCCGCCTGCAGATCACGATCACGCGTGACGAGCTCCGGATCGCCGCGTCGGACGGCGACCCCGTCGGCTTCAGCGTGCGGGGTACCGGCTACGTCGTCGGTGCGGGCGAAGAGGTCTCCGTCCCCCTTGAAGGACAGGGCCCGGTGATCCCCGGACGCCCGACCCTCGGCGAGCTGACCGAGGTGCAGCGCGAGGACGGCTCGTACCTCTCGGCGTCCGTGCCGACGGTGACGGCATCCATCCCGATCATCATGGGAGCGGCGGATGTCGAGCACGGCGCAGACGCGTGAGGGGGGCCGCTGCGATGTCACCGGCACGCCGTAGGCTGTCCTGGTGACCACCGCCCTCTATCGCCGCTACCGACCCGAGTCGTTCGGCGAGATGATCGGCCAGTCGCAGGTCACCGAGCCGCTCATGACCGCGCTGCGCGGTGACCGCGTCGGGCACGCCTATCTCTTCTCGGGTCCGCGCGGGTGCGGAAAGACCACCTCGGCCCGCATCCTGGCGCGGTGCCTCAACTGCGCGGCCGGTCCGACCGACACCCCGTGCGGCACGTGCGACAGCTGCGTCGAGCTCGGCCGCGGCGGCGGCGGGTCGCTCGACGTCGTCGAGATCGACGCGGCGAGCCACAACGGCGTCGACGACGCCCGCGACCTCCGTGAGCGCGCCGTCTTCGCCCCGGCGCGCGACCGCTTCAAGATCTTCATCCTCGACGAGGCGCACATGGTGACGCCGCAGGGCTTCAACGCGCTGCTCAAGCTCGTCGAAGAGCCGCCCGACCACGTCAAGTTCATCTTCGCGACGACCGAGCCCGAGAAGGTCATCGGCACGATCCGCTCGCGCACCCACCACTACCCGTTCCGGCTCGTCCCACCAGGAGCCATGCTCTCGTACGTCGAAGAGCTCTGCACGCAGGAGGGCGTCGAGGTCGAGCTGGGCGTCCTGCCGCTCGTCGTGCGCGCCGGCGGCGGCTCGCCGCGTGACACGCTCTCGCTGCTCGATCAGCTGATCGCGGGCTCCGAAGCGGGCAAGGTCCGCTATGAGCGGGCCGTGGCGCTCCTCGGGTACACGCACGCCGAGCTCCTCGATGAGGTGGTCGACGCCTTCGCAGCGAACGACGCCCAGGCCGCGTTCGCCGCCGTCGACCGCGTCGTGCAGACGGGGCAGGATCCCCGCCGGTTCGTCGACGACCTCCTCGAGCGCCTGCGCGACCTCATCGTCGTCGCCGCCACCGGCGACGGCGCCGCGGCGGTCCTGCGCGGCGTGTCGGCCGAAGACCTCGAGCGCATGGGCCGCCAGGCCGACGCGTTCGGCTCGGTGCGCCTGTCGCGCACCGCCGACCTCGTCATCGCGACGCTCGACGACATGACCGGCGCCACCTCGCCCCGCCTGCAGCTCGAGCTCATGGTCGCCCGCGTGCTGGCGAGGGGAGCGGATGCCGCGGCCCCGGCCGCCCCCGCCGCACCCCCGGTCGTCGAGCGAGCGCAGCCCACCCCGGTCGTTGAGCGAGCGCAGCCCACCCCGGTCGTTGAGCGAGCGCAGCCCACCCCGGTCGTTGAGCGAGCGCAGCGAGACGAAACGCCCACCCCGCCGCCCGCCGCTACGCCCGCCGCACCACCGGTCGTCGAGCGAGCCCAGCGAGACGAAACGCCCACCCCGCCACCCGCACCCGAGCCCGCACCCGCGCCCGAAGGGCCTGTCACGCTCGACCGCATGCGCGCCGCGTGGACCGAGGTGCTGAGCCGGCTCGAGAACATCAGCCGCACATCGTGGCTGCTCGCCTCGAACGCCGAGGTCGCCGGCCTCGACGACGACGTGCTCACCCTCGCGTTCGCCAGCCAGGCCGACGTGACCAAGTTCAAGCAGCGCGCCGCAGGCGGCGGCCCGAGCGAAGACCTGCGCCAGGCGATCCTGGCCGTCCTCGGCATCCGCGTGAAGTACCTCGCGAAGCACGACGGCGGAGGTTCCGCACCGTCCGGCCCCGGCTCGGCGCCCGCCGCCCCGCCCGTCTCGAGCCGCCCTGCGCCCGCGCGGGCTGCGGCCCCCGCGGCGGCCGCACCGGTCACCGAGTGGGCCGTGGCGCCGATCCCCACCGATGCCGACGCGCCGCCGCCCGACCCGGGCCCGCCCGCGTCGCTTCCCTCCGCCCAGTTCGCGGTGGACGACGAGCCAGAAGACGCCGCGGCGCGGTCGCGCGTCGCCACGCTGGCCCCCGCCCGTGAGGGCGAGGTGCTGCGCACCGTCGACGTCGAGCCCTCCATCGAGCCCGACGACGACGACGGCGATGCGCCCGAGCCCGCGGCCGACCTCCCGGTTCCGCCGGTCGTCGCGCCGCCGCTGCCTCCCGTCGTCACCACGCGCAACGACGGCGTCCAGCGCTACGGCGAGGCGGTGGTGCGCCAGATGCTCGGGGCGAGGTTCGTGCGCGAGGAGCCCTACGAGCCGCCGACGAGGTTCAGCTAGGCCATGTACGACGGGATCGTCCAAGACCTCATCGACGAATTCGGCCGCTTGCCCGGCATCGGCCCGAAGTCGGCGCAGCGCATCGCGTTCCACATCCTGCAGACGCCGAACTTCGACGTCACGCATCTCGCCCAGCTGCTCGCCGAGGTGCGCGACAAGGTGCGCTTCTGCGAAGTGTGCGGCAACGTCACCGAGCAGGAGCGCTGCTCGATCTGCCGCGACCCGCGCCGCAACATGAGCCTGATCTGCGTGGTCGAAGACGCCAAGGACGTCGCCGCCATCGAGCGCACGCGCGAGTTCCGCGGCCGGTACCACGTGCTCGGCGGCGCCATCAGCCCGATCGCCGGCATCGGTCCCGACGACCTGCGCATCACGCAGCTCATGCAGCGACTCGCCGACGGCACCGTGCAGGAGGTGATCCTCGCCACGAACCCGAACCTCGAGGGCGAGGCCACCGCGACCTACCTCAGCCGGCTGCTGAACACGCTCGAGATCTCCGTCACCCGACTGGCGTCCGGCCTTCCCGTCGGAGGCGACCTGGAGTACGCCGACGAGGTGACGCTCGGCCGCGCCTTCGAGGGTCGGCGCTCTGTCTGACGTCCGCCGTACATTGGCAGTCGTGCGCGTCGCGACGATCTCCGGCGCTGGGCATCCTTGAGCGATGGAAGAGACGACGTGAACGGCATCATCCAGCGGTTCGACGCCCGGGCGTGGGTGCTGTTCGCGATCATGGCGCTGGTGTGGGGCATCCCCTACCTCTTCATCAAGGTGGCCGTCGACTCCTACTCGCCCGCCGCCGTCGTGGCGGGGCGCACGCTCATCGGGGCTGTCATCCTGCTCCCGTTCGCCCTGCGCCAGAAGGCGCTGCGCCCCGCGATGTCGAGGATCGGCTGGGTGCTCGCGTTCGGGGCGATCGAGATGGCGGGGCCGTTCCTCCTGCTCGGGCACGCCGAGCAGACCCTGCCCTCGGGGCTGACCGGCCTGCTGGTGGCGACGGTGCCGCTCTTCGCCGCGGTGATCGCGCTCGGCGGAGGCGACCGATCGGTGCTGCGTCCTCTCCGGGCGGTCGGCCTGTTCGTGGGGTTCATCGGCGTCGCCGTCGTCGTCATGGGGCCCGGACTCGCCGTCGAAGGCGGGGGAGGGCTGATCGCGATCGGCGAGGTGCTCCTCGTGGCGCTCCTCTATGCGATCGCGCCGTTCATCATCGCGCGCAAGCTGCACGACGTCCCCTCGCTCGGCACGATCACGCTCTCACTCCTCGCGGTCGGCATCTTCTACCTGCCGATCGGGCTGCTCACCCAGCACGAGGTGCCGACGCTCGACAGCACGATGGCACTCATCGCCCTCGGCGTCGTGTGCACGGCCGTCGCGTTCATCGTGTTCTTCGCGCTCATCGCCCGTGTCGGCCCCGTCCGCGCGCCGCTGTTCACGTACGTCAATCCCGTCGTTGCGATCATCCTCGGCACGATCATCCTCGGGGAGAGCCTCACCATCGGGCTGCTCATCGGCTTCCCGCTCGTCATCCTGGGGTGCTGGCTCGCGGCCACCGGCGGAACCGTCCGTCCGCCGCGCCAGGTCGAGCGCGAGCCCGAGGTCGAGGCCGAACTGCCGCCCGTCGCTCCCGGCTGATCGTCACCGAGTCGACCGCGTCAGCGCAGCACTTCGACGAGGGCCACCCACGAGACCATGATCGCCGACACGATGGCGAGCAATGAAGCGACCGCCGCGACCAACAGGCCGCCGGAGGCGCCCAGCACGATCATCGTCGCCGCGACGGCGTAAGCCACCACCGGCGCGAACCCCAGCGCCGACTTGAAGAACCGGCCCACGTGCTCGGGCGCGGGGTCGCGCGCGATCGTGATGGCGGCGTGCACCTGGAAAGCGGCCGCCGCGATCGCGCCGGCCGCGATGGTGACGCCGTACCAGATTGTCGCCATATCGGGCACGAGGCCCAGACCGGTGACGACGATCGCCAGCACGAGAGCGGCGATCGCGGCTCCCAGTCGGGAGGTGAGGGTGTTGGACTTGATGATCTCTGCGATGTTGACGCTCGATGCGACGATCACGAGACCGGCCAGGGCGGCGGTGGCGCCCACCATCGCGACGTTGAACTCCGACCACGCCTCCAGTTGGTCCATGCCCGGATGCTATCGCCCGCGGGCGGCGCGGTGACTCGTCACATGGCGGGGGAGGAATCAGCGCGTCCGTAAGATGGAGGCTCGGGTGCGGCATCCGATCGCTCCTGTCAGTCTTGCGTGCCGCACCGCGGCATTTCGGGGAGTTCCACGTGGCGCTGATCGTCCAGAAGTACGGCGGGTCGTCGGTCGCGGATGCCGAGAGCATCAAGCGCGTCGCCAAGCGCATCGTCGATGCGCGCCGTGCCGGGCACGACGTCGTCGTCGCCGTGAGCGCCATGGGCGACACGACCGACGAGCTGCTCGACCTCGCCGCGCAGGTCGCGCCGATCCCGGCTCCGCGCGAGCTGGACATGCTCCTCTCGAGCGGTGAGCGCATCTCGATGGCGCTGCTGGCGATGGCGATCCACTCGATGGGCTTCGAGGCGCGCTCGTTCACGGGCTCGCAGGCGGGCATGATCACGGATGCCACGCACGGCGCGGCCCGGATCGTCGACGTGACCCCGATCCGGCTGCGCGAGGCGCTCGACGAGGGCGCGATCGTCATCGTCGCCGGCTTCCAGGGCTTCAATCGCGACACCCGCGACATCACCACGCTGGGTCGCGGCGGCTCCGACACGACCGCCGTCGCCCTCGCGGCGGCGCTCCAGGCCGACGTGTGCGAGATCTACAGCGATGTCGACGGCATCTTCACGGCAGACCCGCGCGTCGTGCAGAAGGCCCGCAAGCTCGGCGTCGTCTCGGCGGAGGAGATGCTCGAGCTCGCCGCCAACGGCGCGAAGGTGCTGTACATCCGCGCCGTGGAGTACGCGCGCCGGCACGGTGTGCTCATCCACGCCCGATCGACGTTCAGCTCGAGCGTCGGCACCTACGTTCTCGGCCCGGGGATGACGCTCCCCGACGGCGCAAAGGGAGAAGACATGGAAGAGCCGATCGTCGCGGGAGTCGCGACCGACCTCAGCCAGGCCAAGATCACGGTCATCGGCGTGCCCGACGTGCCCGGCAAGGCTGCCGAGATCTTCAAGGTCGTGGCCAAGTCCGGCGCCAACGTCGACATGATCGTCCAGAACGTGTCGGCGGCCGCGACAGGGCGCACCGACATCTCGTTCACCCTGCCCAAGACCGACGCCGCCACGGCCCTCAAGGCGCTCGCCGGCGACCAGGCCGAGATCGGCTTCCAGAGCCTCGTGCACGACGACCAGATCGGCAAGCTCTCGGTGGTCGGCGCGGGCATGCGCACCCACTCGGGCGTCTCTGCGACGCTCTTCGAGGCGCTGAGCGTGTCGGGCATCAACATCGAGATGATCTCCACCTCCGAGATCCGGATCTCGGTCGTGGTGCGCGGCGACGATCTCGCCGAGGCCGCTCGCGTCGTGCACACCGCCTACGGCCTCGACGGCGACGGCGACGCCGTCGTGCACGCCGGCACCGGCCGCTGACTCCGGCTTCGGCCCTACGACCTCACGGCGACATCCGGTCGCGGAGAAGCCCCGCGACGAAGGCGTCGACGACCGTGTCGGTGGAGGTCTCGGCGTCGATCGGCAACGTGAGCCGGTCGAGGATCAATCCGTCGATCGCGTAGTGGAACAGTGCGATGTCGAAGGCGTCCCCGGGGAGGCCAGCGTTGCGGTTGAAGGCGACGTCGGCCTCGAAGCCCGCACGTATCCACTGACCCAGGCGGTCGGCGACCATGGGATTGCGTGCCGCTTCGAGACGCAGCGTGAACAGTGCGAGTGTGACCTGCCGGTCGCCCAGCAGTCGGCGCACGATGTCGCGCAGGTAGTCCGCGAAGAGCGCGGTCCCGGGGGTGCGCGCAGCCAATTCCTGGTGCACTTCCGCGGACGGGGTGAGCCTTTGGCCGATCTGCGCGACGATCGCGTCGATCAGGGCGTCTCGCGACCGGAAGTAATTGGACGCCGTGCCCAGAGGTGCACCCGCGCGCACATCGACGGCGCGGTGTGTCAAGCCACGCATCCCTTCGTCGGCGACGACCGCGATGGCAGCGTCAGCCAACTGTTCACGGCGGGCATTGTTCCGGGCCATGCGTGCACTGTATCCGATTCACGACAAGTGTTGTGAATGCCGTCGCAGTTCGCTACGGTGATCGGATAACCACAACATCTGTCGTGAAAGAGAATCATGCGAGAACTCGTCTACTACGTCGCCGTCAGCCTGGACGGCCGGATCGCTTCGCCCACGCACGGCTTCGAGTCCTTCCTGGCGGAGGGCGACCATGCGGCGGTCCTCACCCCCGAGTGGGGCGACACCATCCCGGAGCCGATCCATCGGGCTCTCGGGCTCGACGTTCGTCGGGGCTCCCTCTCCACCGTGCTGATGGGCTGGAACACCTATGCAGTGGGTCTTCCCGAGATGCCGAGCCCGTACTCGCACCTCGAGCAGATCGTGTTCTCGCGCACGCGAACGGCGGCGGCGGGAGCAGGCGGCGTCCGGATCACCGACGACGACCCCCGGGAGGTCGTCACCGCGCTCAAGCAGCAGAGCGGCGGCGACATCTGGCTGTGCGGAGGAGGCGTGCTGGCGGCACAGCTCGTGGATCACATAGATCGCCTGGTGCTGAAGGTGAACCCGTTCGTCTTCGGAGACGGCATCCCCCTGTTCGCGGGGGAGTACCTGCCCACCAGGTTCGCGCTGGAACGCTCCCGAGCGTTCGAGTCGGGCGTCGTCGTGAACGAGTACCGCAGACGGTAACGGCGGAGCTCGCCGCTTCGGCGGGGCGGTAGAATCGGGCAACCCCGCGCGTCCGATGGTGCCCGCGCGCCCGCTTCACGCTCGTGCCCACGCTGAGGAACACCATGACCCGCATCTCCGATTCAGGACTCTCCGTCGCCGTCGTCGGCGCCACCGGCCAGGTCGGCACCGTCATGCGCGAGATCCTCGCCGAGCGCAACTTCCCGATCCGCGACCTGCGCCTCTTCGCCACCGCGCGCTCGGCCGGCACGGCCGTCGAGTTCGCCGGGCGCACGATCGTCATCGAGGATGTCGCCACGGCCGACCCCGCGGGGATCGACATCGCCCTGTTCTCCGCAGGCGCCACGGGCAGCCGCGCGCACGCTCCGCGATTCGCCGAGGCCGGCGCGCTAGTCATCGACAACTCGAGCGCGTGGCGCATGGATCCCGAGGTGCCGCTCGTCGTCAGCGAGGTGAACCCCCACGCCATCGCCGAGGCGAAGAAGGGCATCGTCGCCAACCCCAACTGCACGACGATGGCCGCCATGCCGGTACTCAAGGTGCTCGACGCCGAGGCCGGCCTCGAGCGCCTCATCGTGTCGACCTACCAGGCCGTCAGCGGCTCGGGGCTCGCCGGTGCGCAGGAGCTCCTCGGTCAGGTCGAGGGCGTCCTGGCCCAGGGCAACACGCTCGACCTGGTGCACGACGGCTCGGCCGTCGACTTCCCGCAGCCGGAGAAGTACGTCGCCCCCATCGCGTTCGACGTCATCCCGCTTGCCGGCAACCTCGTCGACGACGGGCTCAACGAGACGGACGAGGAGAAGAAGCTCCGCAACGAGAGCCGCAAGATCCTCGAGCTGCCTGACCTGCGGGTGGCGGGCACGTGCGTGCGCGTGCCGGTGTTCACCGGTCACTCGCTCAGCATCCACGCAGAGTTCGCCCGCGACATCACGCCCGAGCGTGCGCGCGACCTTCTCGCTTCCGCCCCCGGCGTCTCGCTCGAGGAAGTGCCCACGCCGCTGCAGGCCGCAGGCAACGACCCGACCTATGTCGGCCGGATCCGCGCCGACCAGTCGGCGCCGGAGGGCAAGGGCCTCGTGCTGTTCATCTCGAACGACAACCTGCGCAAGGGTGCGGCGCTCAACGCCGTGCAGATCGCCGAGGTCGTTGCGGCCTCGCTCGGCGCGCACGCCTGAGGAGCGGCATCCGCTCCCTTGATCGGTCTGCAAGAAGTGGCATTCTTTCACGATGAGACGCCGCCCACGGTCGGAGGCGGTGTCGTCCCGAACTAGACTCGTCGGGTGACCGAAACGCACGACGCCCTGCCCAACCCCGACGACAGCGACCTGCCCGACGGCACCGTCGATGTCCTGCTCATCGGCGGCGGGATCATGAGCGCGACGCTCGGCACCCTGCTGCAGGAGCTGCAGCCGACGTGGAAGATCGCCGTCTTCGAGCGGCTCCACGACGTCGCGCTCGAGAGCTCGAACGCCTGGAACAACGCGGGCACCGGCCACGCCGCACTGTGCGAGCTCAACTACACGCCCGAGGGCAAGGACGGCTCCGTCGACCCCGCGAAGGCCATCTCGATCAACGAGCAGTTCCAGCAGAGCCGGCAGTTCTGGTCGTCCCTCGTCGAGGAGGGCGTGCTCGACGCCCCGTCGACATTCATCAACTCGGCGCCGCACATGACGTTCGTGCGAGGCGAGAAGGACGTCGCCTTCCTCAAGAAGCGCTACGAGGCGCTCCGCGAGCAGCCGCTCTTCGCCGGCATCGAGTACAGCGAGGACTCGCGCGTCATCAACAAGTGGGCGCCGCTGCTCATGCAGAAGCGCCGCAAAGGTGAGCCGTTCGCGGCGACCCGGGTGCCCGCCGGCACCGACGTCGACTTCGGCGCCCTGACCCGCCAGCTGTTCGATCATCTCGCCGAGAACGGCGCCGACGTGCGCACGAACACCGAGGCGCGTCGCCTCAAGCGCCTCCCCGACGGCTCGTGGCGGGTGAAGTTCCGCCGCACGATCGGCCGCACGCCGGGCGAGATCCGCGCGAAGTTCGTCTTCGTCGGTGCGGGCGGCTGGGCGCTCAAGCTGCTGCAGCGCTCGGGCATTCCCGAGATCTCCGGCTACGGCGTCTTCCCGATCGGCGGCCAGTTCCTCAAGACGACCAATCCCGCCCTGGTCGCCCAGCACAAGGCCAAGGTGTACTCGCAGGCCTCGGTGGGCGCTCCGCCCATGTCGGTGCCGCATCTCGACACGCGCGTCGTCGACGGCGAGGCATCCCTCCTCTTCGGGCCCTTCGCGACGTTCAGCCCGAAGTTCCTCAAGAACGGATCGCTGTTCGACATCGTCGGACAGGTGCGCCCGGGCAACCTCGGCCCGATGCTGAAGGTCGCCTGGGACAACCCGTCGCTCATCACCTACCTCGTCGGCGAGCTGGTGAAGAACCACGCCAAGAAGGTCGACAGTCTCCGCACCTTCATGCCGACCGCCAAGGACGAGGACTGGGAGCTCATCCAGGCCGGTCAGCGTGCGCAGGTGATGAAGAAGGACCCGGAGAAGGGCGGCATCCTGCAGTTCGGCACGGAGGTCGTCACCGGCGCCGACGGCACGATCGCCGGACTCCTGGGCGCCTCACCCGGAGCCTCGACCGCGGTGTCGATCATGCTGGGCCTGCTGAAGACGTGCTTCCCGGAGCAGGTCGGCGATTGGGAGCCGCGCCTGCGCGAGCTGATCCCGAGCTACGGCGACACGCTGAACGCGCGTCCCGACGCTGCCGAAGAGGTGCTCAGCGAGACCGCCGAGACCCTCGCTCTCACGGCGTAGGGGCGTCACCGCCGCGGTTCGCGATCCGGCTGGCCCTATCGTGGGGAGCATGCGGCTCGGGGAACGCCTGACCTGGCGCACGGCTGCGCTGGCTGTCGTCGTCGTCGGCGCGATCCTCGCTGCGCTCCTCGCCCTCGCCGTCACGCACCCGCGAAGCGACCCCGCCGCGCTCGCGGGGCGCGGCGCCGAGCGCGGTGCCCAGGCGGCCCTCGGCGCCCAGGCGGCGGGCTCCGTCGACGACTTCACCTTCGACTCCTTCTCGGCGGACTACTGGCTGGCTCGCGCCGCCGACGGCGGCAGCCGGCTCGTCACGACCGAGACGATCGTGGCCCGGTTCCCCGAGTTCGACCATAACAAGGGCATCGTGCGGGCTCTGCCCCGCATCGACAGCGGCCTCGACCTCAGCACCCAGGTCCTCGACGTGACGGGCGCCGACGGGGCACCCATCCCGTGGTGGACCGAGCGCGACGAGGACTGGGTCTACGTCCTCACCGGCGATGACGACTACGTCCGCGGTGCGCAGACCTACGTGATCACCTATCTGCAGCGCGACGTCGTGCTCCGCTACGACGACACCGACGCGGACGAGTTCTACTGGGACACCGTCGGCACCGATCACGCGCAGCCCTTCGGCGAGGTGAGGGCGCGGGTCCACGTCGCCGGGGACGCGGCATCCGGTCTGCTCGAGGGCCGTGCGTTCTGCTACACCGGTCTTGCCGGGTCGACCGAGCAATGTGCGATGGAGGGTCCTGCCCCCGACACGGCCTGGCCCGCCGTCGCCTCGCTCTGGCTGGGTCTGCCGACGCCGGAGGTGCGGGATGCCGGGGCCGTCGTCTTCACCGCAGGTGACGAGTCGCTCGGACCGCACGAGAACGTCACCCTCGCCCTCGGATTCGCGCAGGGCACGTTCGCGGCGCCGTCGCCGCCGCCGCCGCCGCCGTACCCGTGGTGGCAGTGGATCCTCCCGGTCCTCCCGCTGTCGGCCGGAGTCGGGGGCCTGGTCTTCGTCCTGGTCGTCAGAGCCGCCGCGCGCCGCAATCCCGACGACTCACCGGTGCTGGTGCAGTACACCCCGCCCGCGGACGAGTCGGTCACGCTGTCGGCCGGCGTCCTCGATGTGCCCGAGCGGGCTCTCGCCGCGCACGTGGTCGACCTGGCGGTGCGCGACAAGATCGAGATCCGTGCGGCGGGGGAGCGCGACGAGCCCGAGGACTTCCACCTGGTGCTGGTCCATCGCGGCGGGCTGCAGCACGACGATCGTCGTGTGGTCGACACGCTGTTCGGGAAGGATGCCGCACCCGGCGCGGATCTCGATCTGGGCGCCTTCGCGCGCAAGCCGCCGAGCCGCGCGGTCACCTACGTGCGCCGCATCGACACCTTCACCACTCAGCGCGGCTACCGCTCGCCACTGCCGTCGTGGATCGCCTCGGTGCGCGGTGCCGTGCAGTACAGCGGCATGGTCCTGTCGCTCCTGCTGATCTTCGTCGGCGACGGATCATGGGAGGTGCTGGCACCCCTCGGGGCGGCAGGCAGCCTGCTGTACATCGTCGCGATCGCGAGCGGCTTCTTCGCTTCCTTCGCCCTGCCGCTGATCTCGACACCGACGACCGTGCTCACCCGCGCCGGCGGGATACACCGCACGTACCTCGAGGGAATCCGCGCCTACCTCCGCCTGGCGGAGGAGGAGCGTCTGCGGGCGGCGCAGTCGCCGCGCACAGCCGACCTGGTGTCGGCGGGAGTGCGGGCCTTCGGGGAGGTGCCGAACGCGCCGGGCGCCGATGTGGTGAACGTCTACGAGCGCCTGCTGCCCTACGCGGTGCTGTTCGGCATGGAGCGTGAGTGGGTCGACGTCATCCGCAGCGCCGCGCCGGGCGTCACGGACTCCGCTCCGCTGTTCGACGCGGTGACGTCCAACGCGCTGTCCGACGCGTCGCGCTCGATCGGTCGACTCGCCGCGACTCCCGTCTCGAGCGGCCGCTCCAGCGGAAGCAGTTCGTCGTCGCGGTCGAGCTGGTCATCGTCGGGTGGATCGTCCGGTGGCGGCTTCTCCGGCGGAGGCGGTGGCGGCGGCGGGTTCGGCGGTCGCTGACTTCCGTAGACTCACCGGGTGGCAAAACTGTACTTCCGCTACGGCGCGATGAACTCCGGCAAGTCGACGTCACTGCTGCAGGCCGCGTACAACTACGAAGAGCGCGGGCAGCACGTCCTGCTCGCCAAGCCCGAGATCGACACCAAGGGCGCCGACCAGATCGACAGCAGGCTCGGCGTGAAGCGCACAGTCGACTTCCTCATCACCCCTGACGCCGACCTGCGGGTGCTCTTCGCCGAGCACCGCGCGCGGGTGCGAGCGCAGGCCGAGGACGCGCTCATCCCGGAGTCCGCCGCGACCGGCGCTGCGCCCGATGTGGCGTGTCTGCTCATCGACGAAGCACAGTTCCTCACGCCCACGCAGGTCGAGGACCTGTTGCGCATCGTCGTGCTCGACAGGGTTCCCGTGCTGGCATACGGCATCCGCACCGACTTCCAGACCCAGGCGTTCCCGGGCTCGCGGCGGCTGCTCGAGCTCGCCCACAGCCTCGAGGAGCTCAAGACGATCTGCCGCTGCGGCCGAAAGGCGCTCTTCAATGCGCGGCTCGTCGGAGGCCGCTTCGTCTTCGACGGCAGCCAGGTCGCGATCGACGAGCTCTCGGCGGATCGGGTGACCTACGAGTCGATGTGCGCCGAGTGCTACCTGCGCGAGTCCGGCGGCCGCATCGCCGGCTCCTGACGCCCGCGTAGGCTGGTTTCATGCGTGCACTTCTCGCCGGCGGCGCCGGCTACGTCGGGGCCCACACGGCCGTCGCCCTCCTCGAAGCCGGGCACGAGGTGGTCCTGCTCGACGACCTGAGCAACGCCTCGGCGGCGGTCGCCGAACGGATCGGCCGCATCACCGGCAAGGACGTGTCGCTGGTCAGCGGCGATGCGACCGACGAGGGCGCCATCGCCGCCGTCTTCGACGAGCACGGGCCCTTCGACGCGATCGTGCACCTGGCTGCGTTCAAGGCGGTCGGCGAGTCGACGCAGAAGCCGCTCGACTACTACGACAACAACCTCAACACGACGTTCGCGCTGCTCCGCGTGGGCATGGCGCGCGGCATCCGCTCGTTCCTCTTCTCGAGCACGGGCACGGTGTACTCCGACCCCGCCGATCTGCCCTTCACCGAGGAGTCGAAGACGAGCGTCGACCTGTCGAACGCCTACAGCAAGTCCAAGCGCATGAACGAGGTCGTGCTCGAGGACGTCGCGCGCGTCAATCCCGACCTCGACGTGACGGTGCTGCGCTACTTCAACCCGGTCGGCGCCCACCCGAGCGGTCTCATCGGCGAGGACCCGAAGGGCGTCCCGAACAACCTCATGCCGTACGTCCAGCGTGTGGCGATCGGCGAGCTCGATCGCGTCGGCGTGTTCGGCACCGACTACGACACCCCCGACGGCACCGGCCTGCGCGACTACATCCACGTGGTGGACCTCGCCGAGGGCCATGTCGCCGCCCTCGAGAAGGGCGAGCCGGGCTACACCGTCTACAACCTCGGCACCGGCGAGCCGGTCAGCGTGCTCCAGCTGATCGCATCGTTCGAGAAGGCGATCGGCCGCGAGCTGCCCAAGGATCTCCTCGAGCGCCGGGCCGGTGACGTCACGGCGACGTACTGCGATCCGTCGAAGGCCGAGCGCGAGCTGGGCTGGAAGGCGAAGCTCACGATCGACGACGCCTCGCGCGACGCGTGGAAGTGGCAGTCGCAGAACCCCCAGGGATTCGCGGGCGTCTGAGACGGGGCTCATTCCCCGCCGTCAGGCGGTCTTCGGCTCCTTCGACCCGCCGCGTCGGCGGGAGGGGAGCGGGACGAGCATCGACGTGGTCCGCTTGTAGCCGGCGTACGCTGGGTACTTCGCGGCGGTGATGGACTCGGTGAAGATGGTCGACCCGATGAAGAGCAGCGTGAGCAGCGCGGCGCCGGCGATCGTCCAGTTGAGGGCGCCGCCCCACACGCCGAGACCCGCCGAGACGGCCGCGGTCGCTCCGATCGCGTAGAACGCCCACCACTGCGCCTGCTCGAAGAAGAAGTTGGGGTGGCGGCTGTAGGCGAACATGCCCGTCGTGAGGAAGCCCGGTTCGAGCGTTCCGCCCGCGGCCTTCTTCGCCCGGTGGAAGTCCCACTGCTGCTGGTCGGCGATGAACTCGCCGACCAGGAACGCCGCGAAGAGCGCCGAGAACGCGGCATCCCACCCTCCGAACCGAACCGGGTGCAGGAACGCGATGTACGCGGGAAGCGTGATGAGCACCAGCAGCGCGTTCTGGTACAGCACGATGAAGAACAGGTTGAAGACCTGGAACTGCCACGGCTTCATGCGGCCCCGCAGGATCGCCCAGCGGTAGTCCTCCATGCCGGTGTACCCGCCCTTGCGGGCGAAGTTGAACGTGAGGCGCGCACCCCACGCGGTGACGAGGACGGCCATGACGACGAGCCGCACCGCATCGACCCCCGCGGCGATGCCGGCGATTGCGAAGATCCAGACGTAGACGACCGGGACGACCGACCAGAGGCGGTCGACCCACGAGGTGTCCTTGGTGATGAGAGACGCGATCCAGCAGAAGGCGCAGGCCACGCCCGCGACGATGACGACGAGGAGGAGGGGATCCATGGGCTCAGGGTAGTGCTTGCGTGTGGTCGGACCACAAGTTACTGTGGTCTGACCATAGGAGGTGAGTGTGGCCGAGACCCGCGCATGGCAGCTCGTGCTCGAGCGCATCGAGACCGAGCTGCTCGACGGCCGGCTTCGCCCTGGCGAGCGACTTCCTCCCGAGCGCGAACTGGCGGCCACCCTCGGCGTCGGCCGGTCGAGCGTCCGTGAGGCGCTCAGGGTGCTCGAGGTCATGGGCCTCATCCGCACCGGGACCGGGTCGGGGCCCTCGTCGGGCGCGATCATCATCGCCACGCCCCAGGGCGGCATGTCCGCGCTGCTGCGGCTGCAGGTGGCTGCTCAGGGCTTTCCGCTCGACGACGTCGTGCACACCCGCCTCGTGCTCGAGTCGGCCGTCGTGGAGGCGCTCGCGTCCGACGCGGGCAGCGACACGGGCGACGCGCGCGCCGTGGCCGACGCCATGGACGCCCCCGACCTCACCCCAGCCGAGTTCCTCGCGCTCGACGCCCAGCTGCACCTGGCCTTGGCCGAGGCATCCGGCAATGTCGTCATCGCCGCCATGATGGCGGGCCTGCGCACGGCGATCGAGTCGTACGTGCAGGCGGGTGCGGCTCGGATTTCGGATTGGGATGCCGCGGCCACCCGCCTGCGGATCGAGCACCGCCGCATCCTCGATGCGATCGACGCCGGCGACGCCGCCGCGGCCGGCACCCTCCTCCACGACCACATCACCGGGTACTACGCCGAAGCAGGCCTGGCCCGCGTGAGCGACTGACTCGCCAACTTTCCCTCAGACAGAAGGCTCTTCCGATGGTCCAGCGCCAGCTCCCCAACCCCGCCGAACTGCTCGAGCTCATGAAGTTCAAGAAGCCCGAGCTCGACGGACGCAAGCGCCGCCTCGAGTCGGCGCTCACCATCGCCGACCTGCGCAGGATCGCCCAGCGCCGCACGCCCAAGGCCGCGTTCGACTACACCGACGGCGCCGCCGAGGGCGAGCTGTCGCTCTCGCGCGCCCGCCAGGCGTTCGAGGACATCGAGTTCCATCCCGGCGTCCTGCGGCCGGCGCCCGCCGTCGACACGTCCGTCCAGATCCTCGGCGGCCCGAGCGCTCTTCCGTTCGGCATCGCCCCGACCGGGTTCACGCGGCTGATGCAGACCGAGGGCGAGGTCGCCGGCGCATCGGCGGCCGGCGCGGCCGGTATCCCGTTCACGCTGTCGACGCTCGGCACGACCTCGATCGAAGGGGTGAAGGAGGCGAACCCCCACGGCCGCAACTGGTTCCAGCTGTACGTGATGCGCGATCGCGAGATCTCGTACGAGCTGGCCCGGCGGGCAGCCGCCGCCGGATTCGACACCCTGCAGTTCACGGTCGACACCCCTGTCGCCGGCGCGCGGCTGCGCGACAAGCGCAACGGGTTCTCGATCCCGCCGCAGCTCACGCTGGGCACGATCATCAATGCGATCCCGCGGCCGTGGTGGTGGTACGACTTCCTCACCACCCCGAAGCTCGAGTTCGCCTCGCTGTCGACGACCGGCGGCACGGTGGGGGAGCTCCTGGATGCCGCGATGGACCCGACCATCAGCTACGACGACCTCGCCGTGATCCGCGACATCTGGCCCGGCAAGATCGTGGTGAAGGGCGTGCAGAACGTCGAGGACTCGGTGCGCCTCATCGACGCCGGGGTCGACGGCATCATCCTGTCGAACCACGGCGGACGCCAGCTCGACCGCGCGCCCATCCCGTTTCACCTGCTGCCGAAGGTCGTCAAGGAGGTCGGTCAGGACGCGACCGTGATGATCGACACCGGCATCATGAACGGCGCCGACATCGTGGCGTCGATCGCACTGGGGGCGAAGTTCACGCTGATCGGGCGTGCGTACCTCTACGGGCTGATGGCGGGCGGGCGCGAGGGTGTGGACCGCACGATCGCGATCCTGCGCAGCGAGATCGAGCGCACGATGAAGCTCCTGGGCGTGTCGACGCTGGACGAGCTCGAGCCGAAGCACGTCACGCAGCTGCAGCGGCTCGTTCCGGTCGCCGCACCGGGGGCACCGTCGCGCACGCCGCGGGCCACCAAGGCCGCCATGGCCACGTCCGGCACCTCGCGCAGCACGAAGGCCAACCCGGCTCCGCCGGACATCGAGGTCAGCTGAGCGGATCGATCAGACGGTGGGGCGCTCGGGAAGCGCGGGGAGCAGCGCTTCGAGGAACGCCGCAGTGTCCTCCCACCCTTCGACCGCCTGGCAGGTGACGCCCATCGCGAGGACCGGGTAGTCGTTGCCGTCGGGGTCGAGGCGGTCGCCGACGAACAGCATGTCGTCGAGCGAGATGCCGGTCTGCTCGGACAGCTGTCGCATGCCGTAGGCCTTGTCGATCCCGCGGTGGGTGATGTCGACCGACGTCGACCCGCCGGAGCGGACTTCGAGGTCGGGGATGCGCTCGGCCACGGCCGCGCGCAGGAGGCTCTTCTTCTCGCCGGTCGGATCCCACGCGGTCTTGGCGTGGAGCGGCGCGCGCTGACCGAGCGCCGAGAACGTGATCTGCGACCCGCGGTCCTCCAGGATGTCGCCCCAGGTCTCGGCCTCCCAGAGTCCCAGCCGGCGCGCTTCGCCTTCGACGGCCGCCAGCGCACGCAGCTTCTGGTCTTCGGTCAGGCTGTGCGCGTACACCGTCGTGACCCCGTCGGGGGTGAGGCGATAGTACTGCGTGCCGCAGGTGGGCAGGAGATGGAGCCGCGCGAGAGCGGCGGGCGAGGCAACCGGCAGCCTGTCGACGACCTGCGTCGTGAACTGCGCGAGCTGACCGCCCGAGATGATCGCCACCTCGACGCGCTCGGCGAGCGCGACCAGCAGTTCGCCGATGCGCGGGTCGATCTGGCTCTTGGAGGGGGCCAGGGTGTCATCGAGGTCGAAGGCGACGAGGAGCGGCGGGCTTCCTTCGGTCACGGCGGTTCTCCTTGCTGGACTCATGGAAGAGGCTCCGCCTTCCGGCGGAGCCTCTTGTCGGTCGGGGTGACAGGATTTGAACCTGCGGCCTCTTCGTCCCGAACGAAGCGCGCTACCAAGCTGCGCCACACCCCGTTTTGCAACCCCCCGAGTCTACCCGATGGAGGGGGGTGCTCCGAACCGCCGTCGTCGAGGATACGCGAACGCGGTGGCGCCGAGCGTGAGGACGGTCACGCCCGCCCCTGCGATCGTGCGGATCGCGTTGGGCTGTATGCCGGTCTTCGCGAGTCCGGGCGGCTCCGGCGGCGCGGGCGGGGCAGGAGGGGTGTGGGGAGTGCCGGGCACGGGCGGGATCAGCGTCGTCGACGGGGAGGGCTCGGGCGTCGGTGTGGGTGTCGGCTCGGGCGTGGGCGTGGGCGTGGGCTCCGGGTTGGGCGTCGGAGTCGGGGTCGGCGTCGGGGCCGGTGTGACGGTCGATGTCTCCGCCGCGATGCCGCACACGCCCAGGTGGACGACGGCCCCGCTGCTGTCGATCGCGCGCTCCTGCCAGTAGTAGGTGCCCGCGTCCGCGACGGCAGGGGCGGTCACTATGACCTCGCCCGGCAAGGTGACGCGCTGAAAGGGCGACGACCAGACCAGGCGCTCTTCCACGCACGTGTCCGCTGCGGCGACACCGTCGACGGCGCGGTAGAGCGCGGACCCGACGTCGAGTCCGGCCGAAGGTACCGGGCCGTCCACGACGATCGTGTCGCTCACGGCCTCGCCCGCCATCGCCGCAGCCTGGGCGCGCGACGAGATGCCCGGCACCATCGTGATCTGGGTGGCGACGCCGAAACGCTCCTTCCACGCGTAGCCGCGGGGGAGCCGCAATGCGGCCGCATCGGGCTGGGCCGACGCGCGGATGGTCCATACCGCGACGTAGTACCCGGGCTCGTCGGCCCGCCAGTCCGAGACCACGCGGTAGGGCGCCCGGGGTCCTCTGGAGCGGTCGGTGACGAGTTGCAGTTCGCCCACCTTGACGGCGCCGGCCGGAACCTTCGTCGATGGCGTCGGCTCCTTCAGCGTGCGGTAGACCGTCGCGGACACCCGGAGTGGCAGGTACGATCCCCGCGCGTCGCGCGGCCACTCGCCCTCCTCCACGCGCACCGTTACCTCATCCACGAACGGACCTCCGGCCGAGTACGCGGACGCCACCTGGGTCGTGATCACCGGCACGAAGCCGGCGGCGCGGGGCGCGGCATCCTTCCCCCTCACCGTGAACGAGGACGTGCCTCCCGGGCCGGCGGTGTCCTGGCCGCCGGACGTCGTGTAGTGGCGCACGGCGGGCGCCACGCCGGTCTCGAAGCGTCCTGATCCGGTGACGGTATGCGGTCGGCCGGGCTTGCCCGACGCGGACCGGAGGGCGTAGGCGACACCCGAAGCCGCCCCGCTCAGCGTCGCGGTGCCGGTCTTCGCGAAGACCGCGCCCTTCAGGGTCAGCGTGCCGGTCGCCGCGGTCGTCGTGCGCGCGGTCACCGTCCCTGTCCACGGGTCGTCGGGATCGGTCGTGAAGATGAGTTCGCCGCTGGCCTTGGCGGGCGCCCGCACCGCGCGGGCCTCGTCATAGTAAGCGACGGCGCGCTCCTGGATCGCGGCGTTGTGTCGCGGCGACAGCGCCGAGAACGTCCAGTTCACGGCGCCGGCGAGCGAGTCTCCGCGGTAGCCGTAGTGGTGGAGCGTGGCATTCCAATCCGCGATCGCCTTCACCGCCCACGCCACCGACGCGGCCTGCACCGGGTCGCCGGTCTGGCCGTACTTCGTCACGAGCAGGTTGATCCCCGCGAGCTGCTGCGCGCTGAGCCCGCGCACCGAGGTGCGCACACCGTGATCGGTCGTCGGCCCCGTCGGCGCGGGCGCGCCGGGAAGGATGCAGTACGTGTGGACGCCGTCGACCAGCATCGAGCCGTGCCAGCCGTACGCCGACACCGGTTCCCACGCGCCGAAGCCCACGCCGCGCGCGGCCGCCTGGGCAGGTGCCGCCGGCAGTATCACGGACGCAGCGATGAGGGCCGCGACGATCGCCACGATGAGCGTGGCGGGGCGGTAGCGGGCACGGGCGCAGCGATCCATGTCGACTCCTCTACTCGAGACGTCGACGATCCTGTTCGATCGCGAGGGAACATCGACGGCCGTCGCACCGCACTGTGGCGGCGGGAGCGCGCGTGGGCGCTGGGGAGGAGGCGCTGGTCAGCGTCAGCCGGCGGCGGTGAGCGTGATGAGGGATGCCTCGGGCCGGCATCCGAATCGCACGGGCGCGTAGATCGAGTGACCGAGTCCGGCGCTGACGTTGAGCGGCACCGAGCGGTCGAGTCGAGTCCACTGGCTCAGGCCACGCGCCTGGCGGAGGGGGATGTCGCAGTTGGCGACGAGTGCCGCGGGAGAGCCCGGAATGCGCACCTGCCCGCCGTGCGTGTGTCCGGCGAAGATCGCGTCAGCGCCGAGGTCGACGAACTCGTCGAGCACGCGACGGTACGGCGCATGCGTGACGCCGATCATCGGCACGGTGGGGTCTTGACCCCGCAGCTGCTGGATCAGATCGGGCAGCACCTCGAGGCGGTCCCAGCCGCGGTGCGCGTCACTGACTCCGAACGCGTCGAGCCGGCGGCCGGCGACCTCGAGCGTGCCGACCGCGTTGTTGAGGTCGATCCAGCCGAGCTCATCGGTGAGGTAGCCGTCGAGAGCCTGCGTGTCGAGCGGCTCCCATGCCTGCTCGGCTCCGCCCTTGGACGGGCCGAGGAAGTACTTGAACGGGTTGCGGGGCGAGGGTGCGATGTGGTCGTTGGAGCCGTGCACGAACGCGCCCGGAATACCGCGCAGCGGGTCGAAGGCTGCGCGCAGGCCGCGCAGGCCGTGCTCATGCCCGATGTTGTCGCCCGTGTTCACGATGAGGTCGGGCTCGAGGTCAGCCAGCGCGGCCATCCACCGCTGCTTGCGGTGCTGCCACGGCGCCATGTGGGCGTCCGAGAGATGCAGCACGCGCAGGGGAGCGGAGCCCGGGGGCAGAAGCGCCACTTCGTGGAAGCGCACGGTGAAGAGGTACCGCTCGATGGCGATGCCCCAGATCGCCGCCGCCGCGCCGACCGCCCCCACCGCGCCGAGCGCGGTGAGGGCGGTGCGTGGGCCGCTCAGGACCACTAGTCGTTTCCGCGGCCGTTGCCGCCGCCGCAGTCCGGAGAGGCGTAGTTCACGGTGATCCCGGTGTTGCGGTTGGTCACGGAGCCGCCCTTGGGGCTCGTGCTCGTCACGCGTCCTTCGTTGTCGACCTTGCCGTCGGGCTTGCACTTGCCGACCTGCACGTTGCCGAAGCCGGCCTGACGCAGTTGCGAGATCGCACTGTCCACTCCCATGCCGACAACGTCCGGGACCGTGAGACCGAGCCCGTTGCTCGGGCTGATGGTGATGGTCGATCCGCCGGCGACCTTGCCCGCTCCGGGGTTCTGACTGACGACAAGGTCCTTGGCCTGATCGGAGTCCACGGCTGGACCGACGATGACATCGAACCCGCGGCCCTCAAGCTCGGCCCTGGCCTGTTCGACGGAGAGCCCGACCACGTTGGGCAGATCGGTGAGGATGAACTTCGTCAGCTCGCTGTCCGCCTGGGCGAACGGACCCCCGCCGTACGCGGCATTCGCCGCCGCCTGCACGCGCCTGGCGATCTCGTAGCGGACCTGGTAGAGAGCCCTCCCGTGCTGGTTGTAGGAGTTGAAGACGTCACCGCCTCCGTCGGCGTTGCCGACCCAGGCCACGGTGGCGACCTTGGTGCTCGATTCGACCATCCACGTCTGGATCTCTTCGTGCGTTCCAGTTTTGCCGATGAGGGGCGTGCCGTCGTACGGGTTCCCCTGGTTGCCCGTGCCGCCGTCCATGACGCCCTTCAGGGCGTAGGCAGCGGTGGCGGCGACCTTGGGCTCGAGCACCGGCGTGCACTTCCGCTCCGGCTTCGGCAGGTCGTTCCCGTCGGCATCGGTGACACGGTCGATCGCCTGCGGCTGGCAGTAGACACCGTTGTTGGCCACGGTCGCGTAGGCGCTGGCCATCGCGAGTGGCGACACCGCGTTCGTGCCGATGACGGAGTTGAGGTTGTCCATCACGACCTCTTCGCCGTTCGGCTGAGTGACTCCCATGCGCGTTGCGACCTTCTGGATGTCGCACAGGTCGAGCTTCTCTGCCATGGCGAAGAACCCCGTGTTGAGCGAGTCCGCGGTGAAGCGAGTGGGGGTGCCGTAGTACCCGCCGTTGCCGCCGAAGTTCTTGGTCGGCTTGTCGGTCGGGTTCGTCCATGTCTCGCCGCACACCGTGAGGTTCTTGAAGAGTCGCACGCGGCCATTGAGGGTCTCGTTGACGGAGTGGCCCTTCTCGAGCCAGTCGATCAGCGTGAACAGCTTGAACGTCGATCCCGCCGGGAAGCCGCCGGAGTTGCCGAACTTCTTGTCACCGGCGAAGACGAGCGACGAGAAGTTCGGGTCGCCTGCCGCGGACGCGTCCTCGTTGAATTTCGTGTTCTGCGCGATCGCGAGGATGCGCCCTGTCGTCGCCTCAACGCTGACAGCTGTCGATCCGAAGCGGCCCTTGGAGGGCACAGTCTTCCCGGTCGGCATGTCGACCGACGTGGGCGCGACATCGGTCATCGCGCTCTCGGCGGCCTTCTGGATGCGCGAGTCAAGAGTCGTGTAGACGTTCAGACCACCGCGCGACAGCGTCTCCTGGCGCTCCTCGGGCGTCTCGCCGAAGGCGGGGTCGTTGAGGATGACGTACTTGACGTACTGGCAGAAGTACGCCGCGCCGCCGGCCGACCGGCAGCCGGTCTTGGCCGGATTGATCGCCGGCGTGATGGGCCACGCAGCGGCCTCGACATACTGCTCCCGGGTGATCTTGCCGTCGTCGAACATGCGGCTCAGCACGTAGAGCTGGCGCACCTTCGTCGAGGTGTAGCCGTCGGCCGCCGCCAGTCGCTGCTCTTCGGTGATCTCGCCGGACTGCACGAGCGAGTCGAGCACCCGGATGTTGGCGCCCTCGTCGATGACGCCGTCCGGCGCCTTGTTGAACGCGGTGCCGTCGGCTCCGAAGATCGACCCGCCGGGCTTGTCGATGCGGTAGTTGTTGGGGTTCTGCACCATGCCGGCGAGCGTGGCCGCCTGGGCGACCGTGAGCTTCGCCGCCGTCGTGCCGAAGTAGTAGCGCGCCGCGGCCTCGATGCCGTAAGTGGTGCCGCCGAAGTTGGCGATGTTGAAGTAGCCGAGGAGGATCTCCTCCTTCGAGTACTTCTGCTCGAGGGCGATGGCGTAGCGCATCTCCTGGAGCTTGCGCATGTAGCCCTCGTCGCCCTCTGCCGTCGTGGCATCCTGCCAGCACTGCTGCAGGGCTTCGTCGCGCGTGACGGCGACGATCTTCTGGCCCGCCTCGTCGAGGACGGGCTCGCCCTTCTCGTCGACCTCGTACTCGACGTCGGCGTTCTGCTCGCACTTCTGGATGAGGACGTTCTTCACGTACTGCTGGCTGACGGTCGAGCCACCCTGGGTCTCGCCGCCTCCCTGGGCGTTGGAGAGGATCGCTCGGGTGGTTCCGATCAGGTCGACGCCGCCGTGCTGGAAGTAGCGCGGGTCCTCACTGGACAGCAGCGCGTCGTACATGACAGGGGAGATCTGGTCGTACTTCACCGGCGTGCGGTCCTGCTCGAGGAACTTCGCCAGCAGCACCGGCTTGCCCGAGTCGGAGTCGGTGGCGTAGAAGTTGCTCGGCAGCATCAGATCGTCGATCTCGAGGACGCTGGGCAGGTTGTCGAACATCGTGATGGCGCTGGTCGCAGCGGCACCAGACAGCGCGATGGCGGGGGTCACCGTGGCGGCGACGAGAACACCCGCGACTGCGCTGAGGCCTACGAGGCCGGTGATCCCACCGAGCACACCGCTAGCCGTTCGTTTGGTATCAGGCATAGGGTTGATCGTAAGGGAATTACCTGGGCGATTCCCTGACGGACGTGCGCCCACGCGGGTGTTTCCCAGTCTTCACCAGCCCGATTCCGCTCGCCGACTCGAGGAGCCGCGATGACGACGTGGGAGTATCTCACCACGCCCCTTCTGATCCACAACACCGCCGCGATCCTCAACAACTGGGGCAAGCAGGGCTGGGAACTCGTGCAGGTCGTGCCGGGTCCCGAGGGTGGGCTGGTGGCCTATCTCAAGCGCCCCAGCGGCGGTGGAGTGGCGAATGCCGGACTGGATGCCGCGGCCCAGGCATCCCAGCAGTTCGAGGGGAACTGACCCGGTGACCGTCTCGCAGAAGCTCGCAGACCTGGGCATCTCGCTGCCCGATGTCGTCCCGCCGGTCGCCGCCTACGTGCCCGCCAAGGCGCACGGCGACCTCGTCTTCACCGCCGGCCAGCTGCCGATGGTCTCGGGCGCGCTGCCCGCGACCGGCAAGGTGGGGGAGGGCAGCGGGCTCGTCCCGGCGGCCGACGCCAAGGAGTACGCGCGCCAGTGCGCCCTGAACGCGATCGCCGCAGCCGCCGCGGCCGTCGGCGGGGTGGACAGGCTCACCGGGGTCGTGAAGGTCACCGGGTTCGTGGCATCCGTCCCCGAGTTCACCGGGCAGCCGGGCGTCATCAACGGCGCGAGCGAGGTGCTCGGCGACGTCTTCGGCGACGCCGGCCGCCATGCGCGCTCGGCCGTGGGCGTGCCCGTTCTGCCGCTCGACGCTCCGGTCGAGGTCGAGGTCGTCTTCTCCTTCGCCTGACCCTGCCCCGGTCCTCATCGGCCCCACCACTCCTCGCGAAACCGCAACGGTGCACCGAGACCGCGCCTACTGGCTGCTGTCTCGGTGCACCGTTGCAGTCTCGCGGAAGGATGGGGGCGGGCCGGGAGGGCCGGGCTACCGGACCTGGGCGGAGATGACGCTCATCACGGCGGTGTCGGCCAGCGTCGTGGTGTCGCCGACCTCCCGGCCCTCGGCGACGTCGCGCAGCAGGCGGCGCATGATCTTGCCCGAGCGGGTCTTGGGCAGCTCGCCCACGATGTAGACGTCGCGCGGCCGGGCGATCGGCCCGATCTGCTCGCCGACCCACGCGCGCAGGGTCTGTCCGAGGCCCTCGACCGTGTGCTCGTCGAGGTAGGACTGCTTGATGATGACGAATGCGACGACGGCCTGGCCGGTCGTATCGTCCGACGCGCCCACGACGGCGGCCTCGGCGACCGCCTCGTTGCCGACCAGCGCCGACTCGATCTCGGTGGTCGACAGCCGGTGGCCCGACACGTTCATGACGTCGTCGACGCGGCCGAGGAGCCACACGTCGCCGTCGTCGTCGAGGCGTGCGCCGTCCCCGGCGAAGTAGTAGCCCTGCTTCTGGAACTTCTCCCAGTAGGTCTCGACGAACCGCTCCGGGTCGCCCCAGATGCCGCGCAGCATCGCCGGCCATGGTTCGGTGATGACGAGCAGCCCGCCGTTCCCGTTGCCCACGTGCGAACCGTCCTCGTCGACGACGTCGACCGAGATGCCCGGCAGGGGCACCTGAGCCGCGCCCGGCTTCGTCTCGGTCACGCCCGGGAGGGCCGAGATCATCATCGCGCCGGTCTCGGTCTGCCACCACGTGTCGACGATCGGCGTGGTCTTGCCGCCGATGATCTTGCGGTACCACATCCATGCCTCGGGGTTGATGGGCTCACCCACCGAGCCGAGCAGACGCAGCGACGAGAGGTCGAACTGCTTGGGGACCGCGCGCCCGATCTTCATGAAGGAGCGGATGGCGGTGGGGGCGGTGTAGAGGATGCTGACGCCGTACTTCTGCACGATCTCCCACCAGCGACCCGGGTGCGGGCTGTCGGGCGTGCCCTCGTACATGACCTGGGTCGCGCCGTTGGCGAGCGGGCCATAGGTGACGTACGTGTGACCGGTGACCCAGCCGATGTCGGCGGTGCACCAGAACACGTCGGTCTCGGGGTGGATGTCGTGCACGACCTTGTTGGTGAACGCCGCCTGCGTCAGGTAGCCGCCTGACGTGTGGAGGATGCCCTTGGGCTTTCCGGTCGTGCCGGAGGTGTAGAGGATGAAGAGCGGGTTCTCGGAGGGGAACGGCTTCGCCTCGTGATCGACGGATGCCTGGGCCACGACGTCGTGCCACCAGAGGTCGCGGCCCTCGGTCCACTCGACGTCGTTGCCGCCGCGCTTGACGACGAGCACGTGCTCGACGGTCTCCTGCGCACCCTGTCCGCGGTCGCCGAGGGCGAGGTCGACGGCGGGCTTGAGTGCCGACACCTTGCCCTTGCGGTAGCCGCCGTCGGCGGTGATGACGAGCTTCGCCCCGGCGTCGTCGATGCGCGCACGCAGGCTGTCGGCCGAGAACCCGCCGAAGACGACGGAGTGGATCGCGCCGATGCGCGCCACGGCGAGCATCGCGGCGACGGCCTCGGGGATCATCGGCATGTAGATGGCGACGCGGTCGCCGTGCCCGATGCCGAGCCCTTCGAGCACGTTCGCCAGCCGCTTCACCTCGTCGGTGAGCTCGGCGTAGGTGACGCGCCGGTCGTCGCCGGGCTCGCCCTCCCACAGCAGCGCGACACGGTCGCCGTTGCCCGCCTCGACGTGGCGGTCGAGGCAGTTGTAGGCGACGTTGAGCTCGCCGTCGGGGAACCACTCGGCGAACGGCGGATTGGACCAGTCGAGCACGCGCGTGAAGGGCGTGTGCCAGTGGAGGTCGCGCGCCTGGTCCGCCCAGAAGCCCTCGCGATCGGCGGCGGCGCGCGCGTACAGGTCGGCGGTGGCGACCGCCTCGGCGGCGAATCGCTCGGACGGCGCGAATCGGCGGTCCTCGTTCAGCAGGTGATCGATCTGGCTGCTCATTGAGCGCGCTCCTTTGCGGCGGGTGGGCGAGTGCCGGTGCTCCGGCGAGTCTGTCGAGAAATGTAGTTCCGGGTTTCCCGGGTGACTACCCCCGTTAGTAGGTGAGCCGAATTCTTCGACTCGACCGATATATGAGTGAGAAGGCTCTCATGAAGTGTTTTGCGAGGACCCCTTCCTCGCATATGCTGTCCAGCGGCCGAACATCGATTCTGGCATTGCGGCACCCAAATCACCCCCCGAAGTGGTGTGTCGCACGTGGCGGCATCCCATTCCCCCCATGGGATGCCGCCCCTGTTTTTCCGGGAGCTTGTGCGCCGCCCCTCCTCCCCAGGTCGGCGATCCTCCGCGCGCTTCCCAGAACGACCGTCCGGACGCCGCCGGTACGGCGGGCGCTCGTAGCTTCGATCGCATGCCCGAGCCCTTCGTCGTCCGCCCGCGGACCGCTCCGTTCGTGAGCGATGGCCCCGTGCGGTCGGCGGTGGCGCCGGCACGTGTTCTCGAGCCGAGCGCGCCGTGGATCCCGGCTGCGCCGGCGGTCCGCGCGCGGGTGAGGCCGCGGCATCCGTCGCTCGAACCGCTCGCCGAGTACCTCGACGATCCCGACGTGACCGACCTGTTCGTCAACGGCGCGGCCGGCCTCTTCGTCGACCGGGGCTCGGGGCCGAAGCGCGAGCCCGCGTGGCACGCGAGCGAAGAGAACGTGCGCGAGCTGGCGGTCGCGCTCATCGGGCTCGGCGGGCGGCACATCGACGACGCGACCCCGTGCGTCGACGTCCGGCTCGACGGGGGCGTTCGGATCCACGCCGTGCTTCCGCCGGTCGCCGCTCAAGGCACGGCCATCTCGATCCGGGTGCCGAGGCTCGATCGGCCGAGTCTCGACGACCTCCACGCCGGCGGCATGTTCGGCGACGAGGCGCGCGCCGGCCTCGACGACCTGATCGCTCAGCGCGAGAACATCCTGATCACGGGAGCGGCGGGCGCCGGCAAGACCACGCTGCTGGCGAGCCTGCTGAGCGAGGCGCCTCCTCACGAGCGGATCGTCACGATCGAGGACGTCGCCGAGCTGCGGATCGACCATCCTCACCACGTCAGGCTCGAGGCGCGGCAGGCCAACCTGGAGGGAGCGGGGGCGATCGGGCTGGCACGCCTGGTGCGCGAGGCGCTGCGGATGCGGCCCGACCGCCTCGTCGTGGGCGAGTGCCGCGGAGACGAGGTGCGCGAGCTGCTGTCCGCGCTCAACACCGGCCACGACGGCGGTGCGGGCACGCTCCACGCCAACGGACTCCACGATGTGCCCGCGCGACTGGAGGCGCTCGGAGCCCTCGCCGGACTCGACGACCACGCGGTGGCGCGGCAGGTGGCGAGCGCGATCGGCTTCGTCCTGCACGTCGAGCGCGCGGAGGGCAGGCGTCGGCTCGGCGGGATCGGCCGTCCGCGCGTCGACCCGGCGACGGGCCGGCTGACGATCGAGGAGCTCGCGTGGGACGCACGGTGACCGGCGCGGCCGAGAAGGTCCGGCCCGGTCCGTCGGTCGCGTCGGCCGCCGCCGAGACGGTGCTGCGGCTCGCGGTGCTGTTGCAGGCGGGTCTCTCGCCGGCTCGCGCGTGGGAGCACCTCGCCGAGGCGGGCGATGCCGCTGCGGTCCGCGTCGCGGAAGCGCTGGGGGAGCGGATGCCGCTGGCCGACGCCATCGCGAGCGTCGCCGCTCCCGCTCCCCGGCGTCGTCTCCGGCGACATGAGGCCGGCCGCGACCCGTGGCCCGACGTCGGTGCGGCATGGCGGGTCGCCACCACCGTCGGCGCTCCGCTCGCGGAGAGCCTGCGCGGGCTCGCCACGGCGCTGCGCGACGCGCAGGAGGCGGCCGACGATGTGCGCGTCGCGCTCGCCGAGCCGGCGGGCACCGCACGGCTCATGGGGTGGCTCCCGATCGTGGCGGTCGCCCTCGGAGCCGCGCTCGGGTTCGACACGCTCGGAATCCTCGTGGGCCGGCCGCTCGGCGTCGCATGCCTGGTCGGCGGCGTGATCCTCATCATCGCGGCGCAGCGGTGGAGCGCTCACCTCGTGCGCCAGGCCCGCGTCGAGAGCGGCGTCCCCGGCCTCGACGCCGAGCTGCTGGCGATCGCGCTGAGCGGCGGCGTCTCGATCGAGCGGGCGACGGCGATCGTCGCCGGCGCCGGTGGAGAGAGAGCGGATGCCTCCACCGGCGCCGTGCTCGCGCTGTCGCGTTCGGCCGGTGTGCCCGCCGTGGAGCTGCTGCGCGCGACGGCGGCGCTCGCGCGACACCGGGCGCGGATCGACGGACGCCTGCGGGCCGCCCGGCTGTCGTCGCGCCTCCTCCTTCCGCTCGGAGTCTGCACACTGCCCGCATTCCTGCTTCTCGGCGTCGCGCCGATGCTCCTCAGCGTCATGTCCACGATGCCGCTCACGTTCTGATGCCTGCACCGGCATCCCCGACCGTGCCCACGACACACCGAACACACCCGACAGGAGAACCCGATGACCCTTCCCCTTCTGACCGCCCGCCGTGCGGCGAAGCTCTTCGCCGACACCCACGCCGACGATACCGGCGCCGCGACGGCCGAGTACGCGATCGCCACCATGGCGGCCGTGGCGTTCGCCGGGCTGCTGGTGGTGATCATGCGCAGCGACGAGGTGCGCGGCATCCTCACCGATCTCATCCGCCGCGCCCTCACGGTCGCGTGATCCGCCGCAGGCTCGGCGACGACCGCGGGTCGGTCGTCGCCGAGTTCGCGGTGGCTCTACCGGCGCTGATCGTCGTGCTCATCGTCGGTGTCGGCGTGCTGGCCGCCGGTGCGCGGCAGGTGCGACTCCAGGATGCGGTGGCCGACGCCGCCCGTCTGGCCGCCCGAGGCGAGCCCGCCGGTCGGGTCGGTGCCGTCGTCGCCTCCGTCGCGCCCGGCGCTGTCGCCTCGGTCGAGCCGCGCGGCGACCTGGTGTGCGTGACCGGCACCGTGGCGGCGGCGCTTCCGCTTCCGTTCGCCCTGACCGCGACGAGCTGTGCGCTCGCAGGAGGCCTCTGATGCCCGGTTCGACGTTGACCGTCGGCCTGATCGGCGCCGCGGCGGTGCTCACCGTGGGGCTCGCGACGGTCGGGTCGGCGTCGGTCCTCGGGCAGCGGCTCGCGGGTGCCGCCGACGCCGCAGCGCTCGCCGCCGCCGATGCCGCGTCCGGTGCCGTCACAGGCGTCCCATGCGAGCGCGCCGCCGAGATCGCCGCGGTCGCGGGCGTCGCGCTGGAGGCCTGCGAGCTTGACGAGCTGGTGGCCACCGTGACCGTGTCGGCCCGGTTCGGCATCCTCCCGGCGACGGCGTCGGCACGCGCAGGCCCACCGTCATGAGGCCGGCTCACAGCGACCACTCCGATAACCGGCGTGTATGGTTTGCGACGAAGAAAGGACGCCCCCGTTGGCAGAAGGCAAGAAGCTCGTCATCGTCGAGTCACCGACGAAGATGAGGTCGATCCAGGGTTACCTCGGCGACGGCTACGAGGTGCTCAGCTCGGTCGGGCACATTCGCGATCTCGCAGACAAGAAGGACATCCCGGCCGACAAGAAGCAGGCGTACGGCAAGTACTCCATCGACGTCGACAACGGCTTCACGCCCTATTACGTCGAGAGCGAGCGCGGCCGCAAGACCGTCGCCGAACTCAAGCGCGCGCTGAAGGGGGCGGAGGAGCTCCTGCTCGCCACCGATGAAGATCGCGAGGGCGAAGCCATCGCGTGGCACCTCCTCGAGACCCTGAAGCCCAAGGTTCCGGTCAAGCGGATGGTCTTCCACGAGATCACCAAGGACGCCATCCAGGCCGCCGTCGAGCACACGCGCGAGCTCGACCTCGCGCTCGTCGACGCCCAGGAGACCCGCCGCATCCTCGACCGCCTGTACGGCTGGGACGTCAGCCCCGTGCTCTGGTTCAAGGTTCAGCAGGGGACGTCCGCCGGGCGCGTCCAGTCCGCCGCGACCCGCATGGTGGTCGAGCGCGAGCGCGAGCGCATGGCGTTCGTTTCCGCCTCCTACTGGGACATCGAGACCCTCGCTCTCCCCGCCCGACCGCAGGGAGCAGCCGAGTCCTTCGCGGCCCGTCTCGCCCGCGTCGACGGCGCGGGCCTGGCACGCGGCACCGACTTCGACGACCGCGGTGAGCTGAAGAAGGCCGTGCTCGTCCTCGACGAGGATGCGGCGCGCGAACTCGCCGCTGCGATCGAGGCTGCGGGCGAGGCATCCGTCACCTCCGTTGAGGCGAAGCCGGGCACCCGCGGCCCGCGCGCGCCCTTCACCACGTCGACGCTGCAGCAGGAAGCCGGCCGCAAGCTCTCGATGAGCGCGAAGCACGCGATGAGCGTCGCCCAGCGTCTCTACGAGAAGGGCTTCATCACCTATATGCGCACCGACTCGACGGCGCTGAGCACGCAGGCCGTGAAGGCGGCGCGCGAGCAGGCCGTCGCGATGTACGGCGAGAAGGCCGTGCCGCTCAACCCGCGGGTCTACGCGAGCAAGAGCAAGAACGCGCAGGAGGCGCACGAGGCGATCCGCCCGTCGGGCGATGTCTTCCGCACTCCGGCATCGGTCGCCGGCGAGCTCGACCGTGACGAGCAGCGCCTGTACGACCTCATCTGGAAGCGCACGATGGCCAGCCAGATGTCCGACGCGAAGTACGAGACCACCACCGTCACGCTGAGCGTCGACGCGGGCGGCCGTCGCGCCGAGTTCACAGCGTCGGGCACCGTGTACACCTTCAAGGGCTTCCTCGAGGCATACGAAGAGGGCAAGGACGAGAAGCGCGGCGACGCCGATAAGGCCGACGACCAGTCGCTGCCCGCCCTCGCCGTCGGCGACGTGCTCCGGCTGAAGGACGTCGAGCCGAAGGGGCACGCGACCAGCCCGAAGCCCCGCTACACCGAGGCGAGCCTGGTCAAGGCGCTCGAGGAGAAGGGCATCGGCCGTCCGTCGACCTTCGCGAGCATCATCGACGTCATCCTCAATCGCGGCTACGTCACCAAGCGCGGCCAGGCGCTCATCCCGAGCTGGCTGGCGTTCAGCGTCGTGCGGCTGCTGGAAGAGCACTTCGCCGACCTCGTCGACTACGACTTCACCGCCGCACTCGAAGACGACCTCGACGCCATCGCGCGCGGCGAGCAGAAGCGCGAGGACTGGCTGAAGGAGTTCTACTTCGGCTCCGACGAGCAGGTCGGCCTCCGCAACATCGTCGACAACCTCGGCGAGATCGACGCCCGCGCGCTCAACTCCACGCCGATCGGCGACGTCGCGACGCTCCGCTTCGGCAAGTACGGTCCGTACCTCGAGATCGCCAATGCCGAGCAGCCCGACGGCGAGCCCCGGCGCGTGAACATCCCCGAGGATCTCGCCCCCGACGAGCTCACGCCCGCCAAGGCGCAGGAGCTCATCGACGCCCCCGTTGCGGGCGACCGCGTGCTGGGCGAGAACCCTGCCAACGGCAAGCTCATCGTCGTGAAGGACGGCCGGTTCGGGCCGTACGTGCAGGAGACCGACCCGCCCGCGGCCGAAGAGGTCGACGAGCGGACGGGCGAGGTCGTCGAGGCACCCGCCGCGGAGCCCGCGCCGAAGAAGCGCGGGGCGAAGAAGGAGGCGGCGCCCAAGCCGCGCACCGCGTCGCTGTTCAAGTCGATGTCGGTCGACACGATCGACCTCGACACCGCCCTGCGGCTGCTCGACCTTCCGCGCGTCGTCGGCGTCGACCCCGAGTCGGGCGCCGAGATCACCGCGCAGAACGGCCGGTACGGCCCGTACCTCAAGAAGGGCACCGACTCGCGCACGCTGCAGAGCGAGGACCAGCTCTTCGACATCACGCTCGAGGAGGCGCTCGCCGTCTACGCGCAGCCGAAGTACGGCGCCCGCGGGGCGAGCAGCGCCCTCAAGGAGTTCGAGAACGACCCGGTGAGCGAGAAGCCGATCAAGGTGAAGGACGGCCGGTTCGGCCCGTACGTCACCGACGGCGTCACCAACGTGACCATTCCGCGCGGTCAGACGCCGGATGACATCACGTATGAGATCGCCGTGCAGATGCTCGCCGAGAAGCGGGCGAAGGGTCCGGCTCCGAAGCGCGCCACGACGCGGAAGACGACGAAGAAGGCGCCGGCGAAGAAGTGACCGCTGCAGGGCACCCCGGGCTCTTCATCACGTTCGAGGGCGGCGACGGCGCGGGCAAGACCACGCAGGCGTCGCTGCTCGAGGAATGGCTGACGGATGCCGGGCACGCCGTCGTGCGCACGCGCGAGCCAGGCGGCACCGAGGTCGGCACGCTCATCCGCGACATCGTGCTGCACCACCGCGGCGAAGTCGCACCGCGCGCCGAGGCCCTCCTCTACGCCGCCGACCGCGCCCACCACATCGAGACCGTGGTGCGCCCCGCGCTCGAACGCGGCGACGTCGTGATCCAGGACCGCTACCTCGACTCGTCGATCGCCTACCAGGGCGCGGGCCGGATCCTCGGCCGCGACGAAGTGCGCGACCTCTCGCTGTGGGCGACCGCCGGACTCCTTCCCGACCTCACCGTGCTGCTCGACCTCGACCCGACGGTCGCACGTCAGCGGCTCGACGCCGACGACAAGCCCTTCGACCGCCTGGAGGCGGAGCGCGAGACCTTCCACGTCCGCGTCCGCGAGGAGTTCCTCGCTCTCGCGGCCGCCGAGCCCGGCCGATTCCTGGTGCTCGACGCGACCCTCGCGCCGGCCGAGCTGGCCGCCACGGTGCGCGAGCGCGTGGCCGGCGTCCTGGGGTGAGCGGACGGCTGCGTCCCTCCCCGCGACTAGGCTGACCAGCATGGAATCCACGGCGAGCACAGCGCCCTCGAGCGCTCTCGCGGAGGTTCCGTGGGGGGCGGTCTGGGGGCAGGACGCCGCCGTCGCGATGCTGCAGGACGCGGCATCCGATCCCGCCGCACTCACCCACGCCTGGCTCATCACCGGCCCGCCCGGGTCAGGTCGATCGACGCTCGCCTACGCGTTCGCAGCGGCCCTCATCGCCGAGCCGGGCGACGAGAACGCGATGCGCCAAGTGCTCGCCGGCACCCACCCCGACCTCGCCGCGCTGCGCACCGAAGGCGTGATCATCTCGATCAAAGACGCCCGCGCGCTCGTCGAGCGCTCGTACTTCTCGCCCTCGCTCGGCCGCTACCGCGTCATCGTCATGGAAGACGCCGACCGCATGGCCGAACGCACGTCCAACGTGCTGCTGAAGGCCCTCGAAGAGCCGCCCGAGCGCACCGTCTGGGTGCTCTGCGCCCCGAGCGACGCCGACCTCCTGCCCACGATCCGCTCCCGCGTGCGCACGCTTCGGCTGCGCGAGCCCGACGTCGCCGACGTCGCACGCCTGATCGTCGAGCGCACCGGAGCCGACGCCGCGACGGCCGAGCAGTCCGCCCGGCACGCCCAGCGCCACATCGGCATGGCGCAGCGATTGGCGACGGATGCCGCGGCCCGCGCCCGCCGCGACGACACGCTGCGCGCCGTCCTGCGCGTGCGCGGCGTCGGCGATGCGGTCGACGTGGCGGGGCGCATCGTGCAGGCCGCGACCGAAGACGCCAAGGCGCTCACGGCCGAACGCGACGAGGCGGAGCGCGCCGGTCTGCTGCGCACCCTGGGCATCGCCGAGGGCGCGGCAGTGCCCCCGGCCGTCCGCTCACAGCTGTCGGCACTCGAAGACGACCAGAAGCGGCGCGCCACTCGCAGCCTGCGCGACGGCATCGACCGCGTCCTCACCGACCTCGAGTCGATGTTCCGCGACGTGCTGATGCTGCAGTTCGGGCGCGACGCCGACCTCATCAACCGCGAGCTCGAACCCGACCTCCGCGCGCTGGCCGAAGCCTGGCCCATCGATCGCACGCTCACCGTCGTCGACCGCATCGCCGAGACGCGCGAGAACGTCGAGCTCAACGCCGCGCCCACGCTCGCCCTCGAGAGCATGCTCGTCACCGTCGCGAGCGGAAGGACCCCGTGAAAACTCCCCGTCGCGCCCGTCGCGTCTCCGCCGCCGTCGCCGGGCTCGTCGCCGCGTCGCTCGCGTTGAGCGGATGCCTCTACGCGATGATCCCCGAGAGCACCGGCCCCGCCTCCACAGCGAGCCCGGAGCCCGACACCGAGGGCGTCGCCGCCGACCTGCTGCCGTTCTACGGGCAGGAGCTCGACTGGGCGGACTGCGGTGACGGGCTGGAATGCACGACCGTGACGGCCCCGCTCGACTGGGCCGAGCCGTCCGCGGGCGAGATCGAGCTCTCCGTCATCCGCAGCCGCGCGACGGGCGGCGAGGCGATCGGGTCGCTCCTGACGAACCCGGGCGGTCCCGGCGCGAGCGGCGTCGGCCTCATCCGCGACTCCCTCGAGTTCGCGGTGGGCGAGCCGTTGCGCGAGCAGTTCGACGTGATCGGCTTCGACCCGCGGGGCGTGGGGGAGTCGACCGCGGTCCGCTGCTTCGACGCGCCGGAGATGGACGCGTACCTGTTCGACATCCCCGAGAACGAGCGGGGGACGGATGCCTGGGCCGACGAGCTGCGCGAACGCCACGCCGGGTTCGCCGAGGCGTGCGACGACAACAGCGACGGCATCATCCCCTTCATCACGACGGAGAACTCCGCCCGCGACATGGACCTGCTGCGCGCCGTCCTGGGCGACCGCGAACTCCACTACCTCGGCTATTCGTACGGCACCTTCCTCGGAGCGACCTACGCGAAGCTGTTCCCCGAGAAGGTCGGCCGCCTGGTCCTCGACGGCGCGGTCGACCCCGCCATCTCGAGCCTCGACGTCGACGTCGTGCAGGGGGTCGGCTTCGAGTCGGCGCTGCGCGCCTACATGGCCGACTGCCTCGAGGGCAGCGACTGCCCGTTCCGCGGCACCGTCGACGATGCGATGGCAGACCTCGGCACGCTGCTGGCCTCGGTCGATCGCGATCCGCTCCCGGCGGCGGACGGCCGCATGCTCGGGGCCGACTCGCTCATGACCGGCATCGTGGCTGCGCTCTACTCGCAGGAGAGCTGGCCGTACCTCTCGCTCGCCCTGGAGTCCGCGCTCGAGGGCGATCCTGAGACCGCCTTCCTGCTCGCCGACTTCTACTTCAACCGCGAGAGCGGCGCCTACCTCGACAATCAGACCGAGGCGTTCCGCACCTACAACTGCATGGACTACCCGAACGAGGCGACGCCCGACCAGCTCGCCGCAGCCCGGGACCGACTCGCCGACGAGGCGCCCACGGTCGCGCCGTACTGGTTCGGCGTGAACCCCTGCACCGACTGGCCGTACCCGCCCACCGGGGTGCGCGAGCCCATCGCAGCCGAAGGGGCAGCGCCGATCGTCGTCGTCGGCACCACGAATGACCCCGCCACCCCCTACGAGTGGTCGGTCTCGCTGGCCGAGCAGCTCGCCTCCGGCGTGCTCGTCACCCGGGAGGGCGAGGGCCACACCGGCTACAACAAGGGCAGCGACTGCGTCGACAGTGCCGTCGAGACCTACCTGCTCGAAGGGACCGTCCCGGAAGACGGGCTCACGTGCGGCTGAGCGGATGCCGCGGCATCCGCTCGACTATCGGCGAAGCACTCGGCGGGCCAGGGCGTTCCCGAGGAACTGGACGCCCTGCACGATGACGACGATCACGATCACGGCGGCCCACGTCACCCACGGATTGAACTGCTTGAACCCGTAGACGATCGCGAAGTCGCCCAGGCCGCCGGCCGCCACCGCACCGGCCATCGCCGTCATGTCGACGAGGGCCACGACGATGAACGTGTAGCCGAGGATGAGGGGTCCGAGGGACTCGCGCGGGATGAGGCGGAACAGGATGCGCGAGCGGCTGGCGCCGGCGGCGCGGGCCGCCTCGATCACGCCCGGGCGCACGGTGAGGAGGTTCTGCTCCACGATGCGGCTGATGGCGAAGAGCGACGCGATCGAGATCACGAAGACACCGAAGTTGGTGCCGATGCCCGGGATGCCGACGCTGCGCGCGAGCGGCTGCAGCGCTGTCAGGAGGATGACGAACGGGATGGGGCGCACCGTGTTGACGACGACGTTGAGCGTGCCGAACACGGCGCGGTTCGGGAAGAGGCTCCCGGCGCGCGTCGCGTAGAGCGCGACGCCGAGCACCAGACCGCCGAGACCGCCCAGCACGAGGCTGAACGTCACCATGTAGAGCGTCTCGGCGGTGGCCGCCCACAGCTCGGGGAGCAGGTCGATGAGCCTATCCACGGACGTCCTCCTCGATCAGCGGCGCGAACGCCGCGGCGGCGGAGATCGCGGCGTCGACGGCGGCGTCGTCCCCGCTCAGCGACAGCGTCAGGTGCCCGAAGACGCGGCCGCGGATGTCGTTGATGCCGCCGTGGATCAGCTCGAACCGCACGCCGTGCGCCGAGAGAGCCGCGAACACGTCGGCCTGGGTGACGTCGCCGTCCCGCACGGTGAACGTGACGATGCGCCCCGGGTGGCGGTCGCGGAGAGTGCGCAGCTGCGCGCCGGCGGGGACGTCCTCGATGATGCTCGAGACGAAGCGCCGGGTCGAGGGATGCTGCGGTGCGGACAGCACGTCGAAGACCTCGCCGCTCTCGATGATGCGCCCCGCCTCCATGACGACCACGCGGTCGGCCAGGGTGCGGATGACGTCCATCTCGTGGGTGATGACGAGGATCGTGATGCCGAGCTCGCGGTTGACGCGCTGGAGGAGGCCGAGCACATCCTGCGTCGTGTCGGGGTCGAGCGCGCTGGTGGCCTCGTCGGCGAGGAGGATGCGCGGGCTCGTGGCGAGCGCGCGTGCGATGCCGACGCGCTGCTTCTGGCCGCCCGAGAGCTGCTCGGGATAGCTGCGCGCCTTGTCGGCGAGTCCCACGAACGTCAGCAGCTCGCCGACGCGGGTCGCGATCTCGGCTCGCGACCGCCCGGCGATCTCGAGGGGATACGCGACGTTCTTGGCGACCGTCCGGGAGTCGAAGAGATTGAACTGCTGGAAGATCATGCCGATGTCGCCGCGCAGCTCGCGCAGATCCCGCTCGCGCAGTCGCGTGACGTCCCGCCCGTCGATCTCGACGGTGCCGTGCGTCGGCGTCTCGAGGGCGTTCACGAGGCGCAGCACCGTGCTCTTGCCGGCTCCGGAGTAGCCGATGATGCCGCACACCTCCCCGGCGGCGATCTCGAGGTCGACGGCGTCGACGGCCGTGACCGGCGGGGCGTCCTTGGCCGGGGGCGGGAACGTCTTGGAGACGCCGCTCAGTCGGATGAGGCTCATGGTTCTTCCTGGGACGTGCGCGTGCGGCCCGCTCGGTTCGAGCGGACCGCACGACGCGACGGGCTCACTGGGTGGCGCGGACGTCTTCCTCGACGTCGGTCAGCGACGCGACGAGGTCCTCGGCGGGGGTGTCGACGAACACCGCGGTGCCGCCGGAGGCGTCCTGCACGCCGTCGAGCACCTCCTGGGTGTTCTGGTAGATCTCGACGAGCTTCAGGTACGTCGGGTTGTCGGCGTCCTCGGCACGCGCCGCGAAGATGTTCACGTACGGCAGGGCGTTCGGGTCGGACGGGTCGTCGACCGCGATCGCATCCTGGAAGCTGAGACCGGCGTCCGCGACGAAGTCGTTGTTGATGATCGCGGCGGCCACGTCGGGCAGCGACGTCGCCGTGAGGGCGGCGTCGAGCGCCTCGACGGTGACCTTCGACGACGGCTCGACATCGGCGACCGTGGAGAAGATCGACCCGCCGTCCTTCAGCTCGATGAGGCCGGCCGACTGCAGCACCAGCAGCCCGCGGGCCTGGTTGCTCTCATCGTTGGGCACGGCCACCGTGGCGCCCTCCGGGATGTCCTCGACCGACTCGTACTGCGACGAGTACAGCCCGAGCGGGTAGATCGCCGTGGCGCCGATGGGCTGCAGGTCGTCTTCGCTCGCGACGTTGTAGGTCGCGAGGTAGATCACGTGCTGGAACTGGTTGAGATCCAGCTCCCCGGCCGAGAGCGCCGGGTTCGGCTGCGTGTACTCGCTGAAGTCGACGAGCTCGACCTCGATGCCCTCGGCGGCGGCCGCCTCCTTGTAGGTCTCCCAGTAGGGGTCGCCGGCGCCCACGACGCCGATGCGGATGACCTCGTCGGTTCCCGCGGCGTCCGCACCTCCGGTCTCGGCGCTCGCGCCGGCGCAGCCGGCGAGGAGGAGGGCGAGCGGGAGGGCCGCTGCGGCTGCGATCGTGAACTTCTTGGACATGTGTGCTCCTGTGCGTCAAAGCCGCGACGGGGGTGGACCACAAGCACGATCGGGCGGACCGCGCTCGCTTCGTCGCGGTACCCGTCGACGCTACGTCGGGGCGGGAAGGGGTCCGAATCGACGCGTAACACGTCGACACCGGGCGGGCGGGGGCGTGTTCGCGAGCACCCCCGCGCTCCTGTAAGATCGTTGATCGTGCATCGCGCAAGCGAAGCGCGCCACCTTAGCTCAGTCGGCAGAGCGATTCACTCGTAATGAATAGGTCAAGGGTTCGATTCCCTTAGGTGGCTCACACCGGAGAGGCCCGCTTCTGGCGGGCCTTCTTCGTACCCGCATAAACGAAGAGGACCGATGCACTCCACGATCGACGCCGTCGTCGAGATCTTCTCGTGGGTGGGGTTCGGTCTGGGCGCCCTGGTCGCCGGCGTCGCACTGGTGATGTACCTCTTCGACGGCACCTGGCTGCCCACTCGCGGAGTGCTCGACGACGGTGAGCACGGCCGGGTCGTGCGGTGGTTCGACGAGGACGGCGGTGTCAACGAGGCGCACCTGACCCACGAGCAGGAGCGCGCCCTCGCCGGCAAGAGCATGGCCGACATCTACTACCGCCGCGGCGGTCGTGGCCGCATGCGCCTGACGCAGGGATCCCCGGCCGTGAGGGCGGTCGCGTTCCTCTCGCTCGGCCTGCTCGGCGTGGGCATCGTCGCGCTCGCCACGTCGCTCGTCCTCCTCTTCATCCGCGGCTGATCCGCACGGCGAGGCGCGGTCAGCCCAGCGCGAGCATCCCGCCGGCGACCAGCGCCAGCGCCAGACCCAGCCACTGGATCCCCGCGACGCGCTCGCGCAGCACGATGGCTGCGAGCAGGATCGTCCCCGCCGGATACAGAGCCGTCAGCGCGGAGACGATCGACAGCTCGCCCCCGCGCAGCGCCACCAGCAGGAGGACGTTGGCCGCGGCATCCACGACTCCGCACACGATCGCGAGCCACCACGCCCGTGCGACCGGAGACGCCGGCTGAGGCACCGCGGTCGCGCCCGTCGATGCGTGCTCCAGGTCGGCGTGACCGCTCGGAGTGGCGCCGACGGATGTTCCGGCGGGAGTGAGGACGGATGCCGCGGCCAGCCCGCGCCGCACGGCGACCATCGCCAGCCCGGCGACGATCGCCGACGTCACCACGACCGTGGTGGCGCGGCTCATCACGAGCGGCACCAGCCCGCTGTCGGTGGCGGTCTGATCGAGGACGATCAGGAATCCGCCGATCGCCGCGCCGGCTCCGACGGCCATGAGGAGCCCGCGGGCGCTCGGGCGCACCACCTTCTCGCCGGGGATGAAGCCGACCAGCACGACGGCGACCAGTGCGACGCCGAGACCCGCATACGCCACGGGGGAGAGGGTCTCGCCGTCGATCAGCAGGCCCCAGAGCATCGGGGCGATGGCCGAGATGACGGCGGTCAGCGGCGAGAGGATGCTCATCGGCCCGACGGCGAGGCACGCGTAGAGGAGGGCGACGGCGATGAGGCCGAAGAGCCCGGCCAGCGCGCCCCACGCCATGTCGGCGAGGGTCCAGACCCCACCGACGAGCGGCAGGGCGATAGCGAGCGCGATCAGTCCCGACAGCCCCGCGACGGCCGTGACCACGATCGACCTGAGGCGCTTCGCCGCGACGCCGCCGAAGAAGTCGGCAGCGCCGTACAGCAGCGCGCCGACGAGGGCCAGAACGGCGGAGATCATCGGATTCAGCATAGGGATGGTCGCGATCACCTATTTCGCTAGATAAACTAGTGATATGTCGACCTCTGCGCGTACCGACCGTCAACCGACCCGATGGCTGCGCGTCGGCATCCCCGCCCTCCTCGTACTCGTGTGGCTCGCCGTCGGCGCCATGGGCGGCCCCTACTTCGGCAAGGTCGACGAGGTCTCCAGCAACGACCGGTCGTCGTTCCTGCCCGAGAGCGCCGACGCGACCCAGGTCAACGAGCGCCTGCCCGACTTCCTCGGCGGGGACAGCATCCCGGCCCTCGTGGTCGTGACGGGCGACGGCGAGCTCACTGAGGATCAGCTCGCCGACGTGCAGACCCTCGCTGACGACATCGCGGCGGTCGACGGCGTGCTGGACGACATCTCGCCTCCCATCCCGTCGGAGGACGGCGAAGCGGTGCAGATCTTCGTCCCGATCGACGCCGAGGGAGACGTGGGCGAGGTGATCGCGGAGATCCGCGCGCTCGTGGCCGAGGAGCTTCCGGACGGCATGGAGGGCTGGGTGACCGGCCCGGCGGGCTTCACCGCCGACCTCGTCGAGGGCTTCCTCGGGATCGACGGACTGCTGCTCGGCGTCGCGCTCCTGGCGGTGTTCGTCATCCTCGTGATCGTCTACCGCTCGCCGCTGCTGCCCGTGCTGGTGCTGCTGACCTCGGTGTTCGCGTTGTGCGTCGCGCTGCTCACGGTGTGGTGGCTGGCCAAGGCGGGCATCGTCGTGCTCAACGGCCAGGTGCAGGGCATCCTCTTCATCCTCGTGATCGGCGCTGCCACGGACTACGCCCTGCTGTACGTCGCACGGTTCCGAGAAGCCGTCGCCGAGGGCAGGAAGCGGTGGGATGCCGTGGTCACGGCCTGGCGCGGAGCCTTCGAGCCGATCCTGGCGTCGGGCGGCACGGTGATCGCCGGCCTGCTGTGCCTGCTGCTGTCCGATCTCGCGACGAACCGCGCGCTCGGACCCATCGCCTCGATCGGCATCGCGTTCTCGGTGCTCTCCGCGCTGACGTTCCTGCCTGCCCTGCTCGCGCTGGTCGGCCGCGCGGCGTTCTGGCCCTTCATCCCGAAGGAGCCGATGGCGACGATGCCCGACGACCTCACGAAGCCCGTCAAGGGCGTGTGGCCACGTCAGGCGCGCTTCATCGCCCGCCACGCCCGCGCGGTGTGGGTCGTGTGCACGATCGTGCTGCTCGTCGGCGCCGTCGGCATCACGCAGCTGAAGGCGGACGGGGTGCCGTCGAGCGACCTCGTGCTGGGGGCGTCCGAGGCTCGCGACGGCCAGGAGGTGCTCGCCGAGCACTTCCCCGCAGGGTCGGGCAGCCCGGTGTACGTCATCGTGCCCGAGGAGGACCTCGCCGAGACCGTCGAAGTTCTCGAGGCGTCGGACGGCGTCGAGTCGGTGGCGATCGCATCCGAGGACTCGCCCACCGGTCAGGCGTCCGTCGAGGTCGAAGACGGTGAGCCGGTCTTCACCGCCGTCGGCCCGCCGGGAACCCCCGCACCCGAGCCGACGGTCGCGGACGGCGACGTGCTCGTCATCGGAACGCTGACCGATGCCGCCGACTCGCTCGCGGCCGAGGACGTCGTGCGCGAGCTGCGCACCGACCTCGACGAGGCGCTGGGCGTGAGCACGGCGCTCGTCGGCGGCGAGACGGCGACCGACATCGACTCGAACGACACCTCGATCCGGGACCGCACCGTCATCATCCCCGTGGTGCTCGGAGTGATCCTGCTGATCCTCATGCTGCTGCTGCGGTCGATCATCGCGCCGGTCCTGCTGATCGCGACCGTCATCCTGTCGTACGCGACCGCGCTCGGCGTGAGCGCGCTCGTCTTCAACGGCGTCTTCGCGTTCCCCGGAGCGGATCCGGCGGTGCCGCTGTACGGATTCGTCTTCCTCGTCGCGCTCGGCGTGGACTACAACATCTTCCTGATGTCGCGGGTGCGGGAAGAGTCGCTCGTGCACGGCACGCGACGCGGCATCCTGCGCGGACTCGTGGCCACGGGCGGCGTGATCACGTCGGCGGGACTCGTGCTGGCGGCGACGTTCGCGGCCCTCGGGGTCATCCCGATCCTGTTCCTCGCGCAGCTCGCGTTCATCGTCGCCTTCGGCGTGCTGCTCGACACCTTCATCGTGCGCTCGCTCCTGGTGCCCGCCCTGTCGTACGACATCGGCCGGGCGATCTGGTGGCCGTCGAAGCTGTGGCGCAACGGCCCCGAGAAGGGAGAGCGGATGCTGCGGCCCGAGCAGTCCCCGTCGATTGGCACGGCTCCCGCCTCCGTGTCGGACGGCGAGCAGCCGATCCCTGCTGAGACGGCACCGGAAGTGCTCGCCGAAGACGGGCACCCGCTGACTCGCGAGGAGTACCGGCGTACGCTCGAATCATGAGCAAAGCGCTGTTCATCGTCGACGTCCAGAACGACTTCACGGAGGGCGGTGCGCTCGGGGTCGACGGCGGTGACGCCGTCGCGGAGCGCATCACCCGGTACCTCGGGGCGCACGCGGGGGAGTACTCCGTCATCGTCGCGTCGCGCGACTGGCACGACGGCCACAACGACAACGGCGGCCACTTCCACCCCGAGCCCGATTTCGTCGACAGCTGGCCCGTCCACTGCGTGAGCGGCACCGAGGGCGCCGAGTACGATCCGGGCCTCGACACCGCAGCCGTGACGCACCACGTAAAGAAGGGGCAGGGAGTGCCCGCCTACTCGCTGTTCGAGGGCACGACCGACGACGGGGTGAGCGTCGCGCACCTGCTGGAAGAGCACGGCGTGGTCGATGTGGATGTGTCGGGCCTCGCGACCGACCACTGCGTGCGCGCCTCCGCCCTCGACGCCATCGAGCACGGTCGGCACGTCCGCATCCTGACCGACCTCGTCGCGGGTGTCGCCGCCGAGAGCAGCGAGGCGGCGCTCGCCGAGCTCGCCCACGCCGGAGCCGAGCTCGCCGAGTCCGGTGTCTGACCCGCACGTCCGCCGCGTCCTCGCGAGCGACGGCGAGCGGCTCCGCGCGCTCCGGCTGGAAGCGCTGCAGGATCCCGCCGCCGGAATCGCGTTCCTCGAGTCCTACGACGAGGCTGCGGCCCGGTCCGGCGAGTTCTGGGACTCACGGGCGATCGCAGCGGCACTGTCGGGCTCGGCCGCGCAGTTCATCGCCGAGATCGGGTCCACCTGGGTGGGCACCGTGACGATCCTCATTCCCGACTCGGCGACGCCCGACTACTTCGGCCGCATCCGTGACGGCGGCACGGCGCTCGCCGTCGCGGTCTACGTCAGTCCGCCGTACCGCGGTCGCGGCGTCCTCGACGACCTCATGGCCGCTGGTGCGGTGTGGGCGCGCGATCAGGGCTGCGAACGCCTCCTCCTCGACGTCCACCAGGACAACGGGCGGGCGCGGGCGGCCTACCGACGTCTCGGGTTCGAGCCCACCGGCGGCACGATCGACGGCCAGAACGGCCGCGAGCTCGAAATGGAGCGGGCGCTCGCGGATGCCTGAGCCGCGGTGCGCGCGGCGCGCGGGGCTCGGGGCCGAGGCATCCGCTCAGGAGTGAGAGTGGGCCCCGTGGGGCTCGAACCCACGACCCGCGGATTAAAAGTCCGATGCTCTACCGACTGAGCTAGAGGCCCTCAGCGATCCAGCCTACTTGGCGCGGAAGGCTCGTCGGTGCGGCCGACGGCGATCAGCGGTTCCCGTTCCCGTTGCCGTTCCCGCTGTTCCCGTTGCCGTTGCTGCCGTTGTTGTTGCCGGGTCCGCGGTTGTCGCTGCCGCCGCCATTGCCATTGCTGCCACCGTTGTCGCTGCCCGGCCCGCTGCTGTTGCCACCACTGGTGTTCTGCACCGGGGCGGGCGCGTTCTCCGTCGGCGCGACGGCCGGCTCGACCGCGGGCTCGACCGACGGCTCGACCGAGGGCTGCACCGACGGCTCGACGGAGGGCTCGACGACGGCGGGTGTCTTCGGGGAGGGAGTGGCCGCGTCCGCCAGAGACAGCGACCACGCCGCCACCACGACGGCGACGATCACGAGCACAGCGGCGACGGCGGCACCGATGCCGATCCGCCGGCGATGCGCGCGCCGATTGCGGGGTGCGTTCGACCGCCGCGTCGGGATGGGACCGCTCGGATGCTCCGAGAGTGCGACCATCGCAGCCGCAACGGGAGAGGTGGCGCGCGGGGTCATGACACCCGTGGGCCCGGTCCCAGCCCCTGCTGCTGCCGGGGCGGCGGTCGCCGCGGCCACGAGCGCAGCGCGCGTGGCTGCCGGCAGGATCGCGGTGGCTCGCGTCGCCTGCGGCATGGCCGCGGTCACGTCGGGGAGCGGCTGGACGGCGGCGTCGTCGCTCTCAGCGAGACGGCGCGCCGTGACGGCAACGTCCAGGGCGGTCGGCCGGTCCTCGGGCCGCATCGCCGTCATCCCGCGGAGCAGGCCCTGCCACGCCGGGTGAAGAGTGTCGGGGATCGTGGGCGGTGCGGCCAGGCGAGCCATCACCGTGCCGATCCCTTCCGCCTCGGCGAACGGCCGCGCGCCGGTGAGAGCCTCGATCAGCATGATTCCGAGCGCGTAGATGTCGGCGGGCGGCGCCGGCGTCTCGCCGCGAGCCTGCTCGGGGGCGATGTACGCGACCGTGCCGACCGCGATGCCCGGACTCGTCATACGCGGCGAGTCCAGAAGGTACGCGATGCCGAAGTCGGCCAGTTTGGCGCGCCATTGCGGACCCGGCATGGGCGAATGCCAGAGCAGCACGTTGGACGGCTTGATGTCGCGGTGGACGACTCCCGCCGAGTGCGCGATGTGCAGCCCCTCGGCGATGTCGACGGCGATCGACGCCATGAGTGCCGCGTCCACGGGACCGTCCGCGATCAGTTCGCGCATCGTGATGCCGTCGACGTACTCCATCACGAGGTAGCTCGCGTCGTGCTCCGAGACGTGAGCGTCGAACAGCGTCACGAGCGAGTGGTGGCTGAGCGAGGCGAGGAGGGTGGTCTCCGACAGGGCTCTCTCGACCGAGCACACCTCGTCCACCTGACCGCGCAGCACCTTGATGGCGACGGTGCGCCGCAGCGCGGCATCCTCCGCCCGGAACACACGCGCCATGCCGCCTTCGCCGATGCGCGCCTCGAGCCGATAGCGCCCGTCGAGTATGGCGCCGGTCGAGACTTCTGTGGCTTCCCGCAGGTCAGTCATGATCCTCCCGTGCCGGGCGTCGCACCCCTCCGGCGCGCCCCAGCACTTGCCGTAAACGTACGCGCGGAGGGTGCCCACAACACGCCTCTTGACGGTTGGGGGTATGTAGTGCAAGCGCACGACGAAACCGCCGGTGCCACCTCGCAGGCACCGGCGGTTCGCCGCCCCGAGAACGCCGGACGCAGCCGGCGTTCGGTCAGGAAGTCGGCGGCATCAGCACCGCGTCGATCAGGTACACCGTGGCGTTGGCCGTCTGCACACCGCCGCAGATCACGTTGGCGCCGTTGACCATCAGCTCGTCGCCGCTGCCGGTGACTTCGAGGTCACCGCCCTGGACGGTCGTGTGCGTGCCGACGACGTCGGCCGGTGCAGCCTGGCCGGGCACCACGTGGTACGTGAGGATCGCGCTGAGCGTCGCGCTGTCGGTCTTGAGCGCCTCGATGGTGGCGGGATCGATCGCGGCGAACGCCTCGTCGACCGGAGCGAACACCGTGAACTCGTCACCGTTGAGGGTGTCGACCAGGTTGACGTCGGGGTTGAGCTGTCCGCTCACCGCGGCGACGAGGGTCGTCAGCAGCGGGTTGTTCGACGCGGCGGTGGCCACGGGATCGGCGGCCATGCCCTCGACCGATCCAGCGCCGTCCGGCACCGCTTCGGCGTAGCCGGCGCAGCCGGGGCCGACGAGGTTCGCGGCGGGGTCCATCTCCTCCATGTCCTCCATGGGCTCCTCGGACTCCTCGACCGCGGGGGTCGACGGCTCGTCCGCGGGCTCAGCGGCGGAGCCGCCCATCGAACAGGCCGACAGAGCGAAGGTGGCGGCGAAGGCGAGCGCGAGTCCCGCCGAGACGCGCTTCCGGGTGATGCGTGACATGACTTCCTCCTCAGTGAGGTCCGGTTGGACCGCAGTCCCCGGTGCGGGGAGCGAGCCGCAGGAGCGGCTGCACAGGGGTCTTCGGAGACCGGTCGGAAATTGGATTGGAATGAATACATCGCGGATGCCGTGCCCCGCCGGTCGCGGCATCCGCTCGCTTCTTCTTCGCTGCCAATCCGATGCGGTGATGTGCCGCGAACAAGAGGAGGGCGCGGCCTGTGCCGTGCACGAGAGGTGAGTAAGGCATGCTGGTGGACATGGTGATCGACGGGATCGACGTGCCGGAGGACGGCGCCGAGCCCATCGACCATGTCGGCGAACTGCTGCAGCGCGTCGCCACGGGCGATCAAGCCGCGTTCGGCCGCCTGTACGACATGCTCTCGCCGCGTGCCTTCGGTCTGATCGTGCGCGTGCTCGTCGATCGCTCCCAGAGCGAAGAGGTGCTGCAGGAGGTGTTCCTGGAGGTCTGGCAATCCGCTTCGCGGTTCGCGCCGAACAGAGGTCAGGGAAGATCCTGGGTCCTCACGATCGCGCATCGCCGGGCCGTCGACCGGGTGCGGGCGTCGCAGGCGAGCACGAACCGGGATGTGCGGGCGGGGTTCCGCGATCTCGAAGTGGCCCACGACGGGGTCGCCGAACAGGTCGAGCTGCGCATCGAGGGGGAGAGGGTCGCAACCGCCCTGTCCGCCCTGCCGGACGTGCAGCGGGAAGCGCTGACCCTCGCCTATTACGGCGGTTACAGTCAGAGCGAGATCGCGGTGCTGATGGGGGCGCCGCTGGGAACGATCAAGACCCGGATGCGGGACGGGCTGTCCCGACTGAGAGCAGAGATGGGGGTGACCGCGTGATGGACGAGCAGGAGTTCGCCGAACTGTCGGCAGGCTATGCGCTGAACGCGCTGTCGCCCGCTGACCGGCGCGCCTTCGAGGCGGCGCTGGCCGAGCATCCGGAGTGGGCGAAGCTCGCCGAAGCCGACGCGGACACCGCCGTCGCGCTCGCCGACGGCGTGTCGAAAGTCGCTCCGCCGCTGACCCTGCGGTCCACGCTGCTCTCGCGGATCTCCACCATGCCTCAGGTTCCCGACATGGATGCCTCGGCCGCCGCCGCCGTCGCCGATCCGGCGTCTTCGCAGCCTGCGCCGGCGCCGTCCGACGATGACGCGCCCGTCACCGACCCGTCCCCGACGACCACCACGATCCAGGCGATCTCGCGCCGCAACTGGACGCGCGGGCTGCTGACGCTCGCCGCCTCGATGGTGATCCTCGTGGTGCTCGGCTTCGGAGCGGTCACCATCAACCAGTACGTCAACCGCCCGCCCGAGGTCGCGGCGCTGGCTGAGATCGAGGCGGCGCCCGACGCGCAGGCGGCGACGGCCGAGGTGATCGACGGCGGCACGGCGACGGCGCACTGGTCGGCGTCGGTCGGCAAGGCGGTGCTCGTGTCGAACGGCCTGCCCGAGATCGCCGACGACCAGAGCTTCGAGCTGTGGCTCCTGCGAGAGGGTGCCGACCCGATGCCGGCGGGGGTCTTCGAGCCCTCCGCCGAAGGGGCGACCGTGGTGCTGGAGGGCGAGATGGAGCCGGGCGACACGATCGCCGTGACGGTGGAGCCGCAGGGCGGGTCGCCCGACGGCACGCCGTCTGCCGAACCGATCGTGGCCATCCCCACGGCCTGAGCGCTACCGTGAAAGGGTGGCCGGCCCGCAGACTCCGCAGACCCTCGCGCACCTCCGCCGTGCGCGCGATCTGATGGACCGCGACTACGCCGAGCCCCTCGACGTGCCCACCATGGCGGCGAAGGCGCTGATGTCGCCCGCCCATTTCTCGCGCGAGTTCAAGGCGGCATACGGCGAGACCCCCTACGCGTACCTCATGACCCGGCGCATCGAGCGGGCGATGGCGCTCCTGCGGAACGGGACGACGGTGACGGATGCCTGCACCGCGGTCGGCGCGACATCGCTCGGGTCGTTCAGCTCGACGTTCACCGAGATCGTCGGCGAGCCGCCGAGCGCGTATCGCGCGCGCTCGCACGAGGCTGCTGAGGCCATGCCGCTGTGCGTCGCGAAGATCCTCACGCGTCCCGCCCGCTACGCCTGATCCCCGCGTCACCCTCCTCGAGACCGAGCAGGATCGGAGAAGCGCCGCCCTGCGGGGCTGGCCTAGCGTGGCATCCATGACCACCACCGCACTCGCCTACTGCCCGATCACGGTCGACGACGTCGAGGCCGCGATCCCGTTCTACCGTGACGGTCTCGGCCTCGAGATCGTCAATGACGTGTCATACGACGGTCACCGCTGGCTCAGCTTCGGATTCGCGGGCCAGGAGGGACTGGCCGTCGTCCTCTCCGACCCGACCGCCGGCCGCTCGCCGGAAGACGGCGACGCCCTGCAGCGGCTCGTCGTGAAGGGCTCCGGCCCCGGCCCCTACGTGTTCACCACCGACGACATCGACGCGACGTTCGAGCGCCTGCGCGCGTCCGGCGCGGAGGTGCTGCAGGAGCCGATCGTGCAGGACTGGGGGCCGCGCGACTGCGCGTTCCGCGATCCTGCGGGCAACCACATCCGCATCAATCAGGCCTGAGTCGGGGCGACGGCATGTGCCTCCCGTGGGAAGCCGCCGCCCGCCTCGCCGCGGCGGCTTCCGACTCGGCGACGGAGGAATCCGGACGCCGCGACGCCGGACTCGCGCTCGTCGGGAGCGAGCCCGAGAACCGGCCTCGCACGGAGAACCGGCCGGTAGCCTGGATCGGGTGAGCGACGAGTCCAGGGACTTCCACAAGCCCGTCAAGCGCCCCGCCGAGCTCTTCGACCGGCTGTTCGCCGCCGAGGATCCGGCCGAGGTCTCCCGGGTCGCCCACTCGACCGCTCACGCGCTGCTGGCGCGGGTGAGGGAAGACCCCGACGGGCAGGTCGTCGACCGGCTCGTGGCGTTCACCGACGAGCACGGTATCGACGACATCGCCGAGCTGTGGTCGAGGTCGCCCGCGAAGACCCTGCCGGGGGCGCTCTGGCGCCTCTACCTGCTGCAGCTCATGATCCACGACGATCCGCGCACTGCGGCGCTGCTGTACGAGCGCGGCCGCGACGAGCTGGCGTCGGCCGACGCCGTGGTCGCCGGGGCGCCGTCGCCGGCCGGACCCGATGAGCTCGTGGCGCTGATCGACCAGATCCTCCGGGGGCTGTTCGAGGGGGACTTCGCCGTCGCGCTCGACCGGGCGGCGGCGTTCTGCCGCGTGCAGGCGTCCGGGGCGACGCATCTCGCCGACGACTACGAGAACACCGAGCCCGAGCGGGCGTCGGCCTTCACGACGCGTGCCCTGCGCCTCGCCGACTACGGAATCGATCTGACTGCGTGCGCCGCGCTGTGGCGCCGGGACTCGCTGACCTGACGGCTGAGCCGGGTTGTCCGGTGCCCGGAGACGATGGTGCCGGGCCGCAGAACGCCTCTCGGCGCGAGGCCGCTCGCAGCGGCAGAAGATGGAGCCCGGGGTTACTGCGGCCCGGCCGAACAAGTGTAACCGAGTGCGTCGCGACGGTATTCCCGACGGCTTAGGCTCGGACGCATGGCCCTGAGTTTCGCGCTCGTCATCGACCCCGCGGCATCCGATGACTCCCGCACCGACTTCGCCGGCACGTTCCGCGTGATCGACGCCACCGCCCCCGCACTCAGCGTCGGCGAGCTCAGCACGCAGCGCGGCGACGGCATCTTCGAGTCGGTGGGCGTCGTCGACCGGCACCCGCAGGAGCTCATCGCCCACCTCGACCGGCTCGCGCACTCCGCGTCGCTGTGCGACCTTCCCGTGCCGAACCGCGAGCAGTGGCGCCAGGCCGTCTTCACGGCGGCCGAGCACTGCCCGGAGCAGGGCGAAGGCGTGATCAAGCTCATGCTCAGCCGCGGCATCGAGCACGGCCCCACGCCGACCGCGTGGGTCACCGCTGCCCGGGCACCCGACAACACCGGGGTGAGGGAGCGCGGCATCCGCGTCGTGACGCTCGACCGCGGCTACTCGATCGACACCCCCGCCCGGGCGCCGTGGCTGCTGCTCGGCGCGAAGACCCTGTCGTACGCGGTCAACATGGCCGCGCTGCGCGAGGCCAAGCGCCGCGGCGCCGACGACGCGATCTTCGTCTCCTCCGACGGCTTCGTGCTCGAGGCGCCGACGTCGTCGCTGGTGCTCAAGGAGGGCGACCGGTTCGTCACGCCGGCGCCGAACGGCGGCATCCTGCACGGCACGACCCAGCTCGGGCTCTTCGACCATCTCGCGAGCCTCGGCCACGAGACGGCGTACGAGACGATCCCCGTCGGGCGCCTCGCCACCGCGGATGCCGCGTGGCTGCTCTCCAGCGTGCGCCTGGCCGTGCCGATCATCGCGATCGACGGCGCCGAACTGACGGCCGACCGCGAGCTGACGGCATCCTTCAATCAGTTCCTGCTGAGCCCCCGCGCCTGATCGGGCGCCGCCCGCGCCTCGCCTCGCCTCGTCGCAACATCGGAGATCGTGTCCGACACGCCGGTGGAGGGATGCCGCGCCCGGCGTGCCGCAGACGATCTCCGATTCTGCGGCACGCGGTCGACAGGGGTCAGGCCAGATGCAGACCGCGGTCGATTGCGCCGAGGATGGCGAGCTCGACCGTCTCCCAGTCGTGGACGACCATCGCGTAGTCGAACCGGAGGGTGACGAACCCCCACGCCGCGGCGTTCGCATCGCGGACGAGATCCTTGTGCCGGTGCGACTCGCCGTCATGATTGACGACTCCGTCGACCTCGATGATCAGCCGCTCGCCGATCAGGAAGTCCACGACGCCGACCGAGGCGAGGCGCACCTGCGTGCGGATCGCGAGGCCGTAGGGCCGCAGGCGCCATCGGAGGAGCGACTCGAGTCCGCTGTCGGCATCGGAGCGGGAGAACGCGATGGCGTCTCGGCCCGCGTCGTTCGTGTGAGCCCGCAGCCACGCCAGCCCGCGCCGGGAGATGCGCCGCTGGCGCCGGGCCGACTCGAGCGCGACGAAGAAGTCCTCGACCCCGCGGCACAGCAGGATCTGCCGCAGCACTCTCGGTACCGACGGGATGCCGAACACGTTCTTCGCGCCCGCCGCGTCCCAGTGGCCGATGCAGGCGCAGTCGTCGTGGGCGTACGCGCGTCCGTGCGCTCGCAGCCAGACGTGCACCTGCTCCTCCTCCTCCTCCTGTCCGCAGACCCAGAGCCCCAGATGCCGTGCGGCGCTGACGCACGCGAGCGACCCACCATGCTCCGCCGCCCGGCGAATCGCATCGCATGCACCGTCGGAGGCGTAGACGCCCCGACGCAGCCGCACCAGCGATCCGTCGCGGAGTCCTGCGGTGACAGCCCCGCGACCGAGCCCCGCCCCGCGCAGCTCGCGCAGCGAGCGCACGGCCGGCTGGGTGGTGGAGCACATCGCTCCAGCGTGCGCGGGCCGCGGCATCCGCTCGCTGCCGAAGGCTCCGCCCGTGGACAGCCGACGGCCCAGGCCCCCTCGGGAGGAGGCGCCGCCGCCGCAACATCGGAGATCGTGTCCGACACGCCGGTGGAGGGATGCCGCGCCCCGGCGTGTCCCCAAGATCTCCGACGTTGCGGCAACGGACAGGGGCTGGGCGCCGGTCAGGCCGACGACGGTCGTGGCCCTCAGGAGGAGGCGCCGTCGTCGCAACATCGGAGATCGTGCCCGACACGCCGGTGGTGGGATGCCGCGCCCCGGCGTGTCGCGGGGATATCCGAGGTTGCCACAGTCGGGCGGGCTACCCGTGTCTCGATACGCGCTGGCGCGCTACTCGACAACCGGGTTCGGGTAGCGCTGGCGCGCTACCCGAACCGGCCGGAGACGTAGTCCTCGGTGGCCTGCACCGACGGGGTCGTGAAGATCGACCGGGTCTCGTCGTACTCGATGAGCTTGCCGGGCTTGCCGGTGCCGGCGATGTTGAAGAACGCCGTCTTGTCGCTCACGCGCGAGGCCTGCTGCATGTTGTGCGTCACGATGACGACCGTGTAGTCGTTCTTGAGCTCGCCGATGAGCTCCTCGATCGCGTAGGTCGAGATCGGGTCGAGGGCCGAGCAGGGCTCGTCCATCAGGATGACCTCGGGCGAGACGGCGATCGCCCGGGCGATGCACAGACGCTGCTGCTGACCGCCCGAGAGGCTCGAGCCGGGCCGGTCGAGGCGGTCCTTGACCTCGTTCCACAGGTTCGCGCCCCGCAGCGACTTCTCGACGAGCGCATCGGCGTCGGACTTGGCCATGCGCTTGTTGTTGAGTCGCACTCCCGCGAGCACGTTCTCCTTGATCGACATCGTCGGGAAGGGGTTCGGGCGCTGGAAGACCATGCCCACCTGCCGGCGGACGAGCACCGGGTCGACGTTGGCCCCGTACAGGTCGTCGCCATCGAGCAGGACCTTGCCCTCGACCCGCGCGCCGGGGATGACCTCGTGCATGCGGTTGAGAGTGCGCAGGAAGGTCGACTTCCCGCAGCCGGAGGGGCCGATGAAGGCCGTCACGCTGCGCGGTTCGATGTCGAGCGAGACGCCCTCGACGGCCAGGAAGTCGCCGTAGTAGACGTTCAGATCGTTGACTTCGATGCTCTTGGACACGATTCCTCGGGTTTCGATTCGGTTCGGGGGGCCGTCAGCGGCCGAGCTTGGGGGAGTAGATCTTCGCGACGAGACGCGCGACCAGGTTGAGCAGCATCACGATGACGATCAGGACGAGCGCGGCCGCCCAGGCTCGGTCGTGATATGCCTGCACGGGAATGCCGGCGTTCATGTACTGCGTGTACGCGAACACGGGCAGCGTCATCATGCGGCCCTCGAAGAGGTTGTAGTTCATCGACGTCGCGACGCCGGCCGTCAGCAGCAGGGGGGCCGTCTCGCCGATGACGCGCGAGATCGACAGCATGACACCCGTGGTGATGCCGGCGATGGACGTCGGCAGGACGACCTTGGTGATCGTGAGCCACTTGGGCACGCCGAGGGCGTATGACGCCTCACGCAGCTCGTTCGGCACGAGGCGCAGCATCTCCTCGCTCGAGCGGACCACGACGGGGATCATGAGCACCGAGAGCGCGATCGAGCCCATGATGCCCATGCGGATGCCCGGTCCGAAGATCAGCGCGAACAGCGCGTAGGCGAACAGACCCGCGACGATCGAGGGGATGCCGGTCATGACGTCCACGAGGAACGTGATGCCCTGGGCCAGACGCTTGCCCGCGCCGTACTCGACCAGGTAGATCGCCGTGAAGATGCCGATCGGGATCGAGATGACGGCCGCAGCGAGCGTGATGAGAAGGGTGCCGACCACCGCGTGCAGCGCACCGCCGCCTTCGCCGACGACGTTGCGCATCGAGCTCGAGAAGAACTCGGCGCTGAGGCCCGCGATGCCGTTGACGAGGACGGTCCAGGCCACCGAGACGAGCGGCACCATGGCGACGGCGAATGCAGCCGTCACGACGCCCGTGACGAGGCGGTCGACGCCCTTGCGGCGACCCTCGACGAGGCTTGAGATCGCGGTGATGAGTACGAGGTAGACGACGGCGGTGACGACGGCCCACCCCGCGACGCTGAACTCCGAGCCGCCGGCCATCGCGAGGATGCCGAAGACCAGCGCCGTGATGAGGGTGCTCGCCCCGAGGATCGCCCACGGCGCCCAGACCGGAAGGTGGCCGCTGGTGAGGCGCTGGTGTTCGCGCACCGGTGCCGGCGACGGCGCCTGGGTCGAGGGAGCGGTCAGAGTGGTCATGTCAGTTGGCTCCCGAGAATTCCTTGCGCCGACTGACGATCCAGCGTGCGATCGCGTTCACGGCGAAGGTGACGACGAAGAGGATGAGACCCGTCGCGATGAGCACGTTGATGTTCGCGCCGTACGCCTCGGGGAAGGTCAGCGCGATGTTCGCCGGAATCGTGCTGGGGTTCTCGGAGGTGAAGAGCTTGAAGGTGACCACGCCGGTCGCCGAGAGCACCATCGCCACGGCCATCGTCTCGCCGAGGGCGCGGCCGAGGCCGAGCATCGAGGCCGAGACGATTCCGCTCCGCCCGAATGGGAAGACCGCCATCCGCACCATCTCCCAGCGCGTGGCCCCGAGCGCCAGGGCGGCCTCCTCATGCAGCACGGGCGTCTGGAGGAAGATCTCGCGGCAGATCGCGGTGATGATCGGCACCACCATGACGGCGAGCACGATGGCGGCGGTGAAGATCGTCCGGCCGGTGGCCGAGACGGTCCCGCCGAACAGCGGGAACCATCCCATGTGGACGTTCAGCCACGCGTACACGGGCTGCACGGCGGGGGCGAGCACGATGATGCCCCACAGGCCGAAGACGACGGAGGGCACCGCGGCGAGCAGGTCGACGACGTAACCCAGCCCCTGCGCGAGACGGCGCGGCGCGTAGTGCGAGATGAAGAGTGCGACCGAGACGGCCAGCGGCACGGCCATGAGCAGTGCGAGGAGGGAGGCCCACACGGTGCCGAACACGAGCGGCCACACGTAGTCCCAGAAGTCCGTCGCGAGCAGCGAGGCGGTGTCGCCGGTGGCGGTCAGGCCGGGGATCGACTGGACGATGAGGAAGATCGCGACGGCGGCGAGCGTCACGAGGATCATGCTGCCCGCAGCGAGCGCCGTGCCCGAGAACCAGCGGTCTCCGCGCCGTTGCCTGACCTTGCCCGGTGCCGGGGCTGTGGTCGTCGTCATGGTGTCCTTCTGGTTCGCTTTGCTGGGGGTGAGACCCGGCCCGGCGATGCACCGGGCCGGGTCTCAACGGTTCTAGTCCGTGACGATCGTCTCGATCGCCGCGTCGATCTGCTCGCGCAGCGTCTCCGAGATGGGTGCGTTGCCGGCGGCGGCTGCTGCGGCGTCCTGGCCCTCGGGGCTGGCGACGAACTGCAGGTACCCCTTGACGATCGGCGCGACAGCCGGGTCGGCGTACTCCTGGCACGCGATCATGTAGCTCACGAGCACGATCGGGTAGACGCCGGCCTCCTCCGAGGTGCGGTCGAGGGCGATGGCGAGGTCTCCCTCGCCGCGACCCTCCTCGAACGGCGACGCGTCGACGATGGCGGCTGCGGCCTCGGGCGAGTAGGCGACGAACTCATCGCCGACCTGCACGGCCGCGGTCGACAGGCCCTCCTCGGCAGCGCGCGACGCGTCGGCGTAGCCGACGGTGCCGTTGCCGCCGGCGACGGCGGACACCACGCCCGACGTGCCCTGCGCGGCCTCACCGCTGTCGAGCGGCCACACGCCGTCCGGCTCGGCGGTCCACGCCTCGGGCGCGGCCTGGAAGAGGTAGTCGGTGAAGTTCTCGGTCGTGCCCGAGTCGTCGGCGCGGTGAACCGGCGTCACGGCAAGGTCGGGAAGCTCGACGCCCTCGTTCAGGGCGGCGATCGCCGGGTCGTTCCACTTCGTGATCGCGCCGGAGAACATGCCGGCGATGGTCGCTGCGTCGAGGTTCAGCGCGTCGACGCCTTCGACGTTGAAGATGACGGCGATCGGCGAGATGTAGGTCGGCAGCTCGATGATGCCCGATCCGTCGACGCAGCCGTCGAAGGGACCGGCCTCGAGCTCTTCGATCTTGAACGCGCGGTCCGATCCGGCGAACGGGAAGGCGCCGGCCTGGAACGACTCGCGGCCCGCGCCCGAGCCGGCCGGGTCGTAGGTGATGGTGACGTCGGGGTTCGCGATCTGGAAACCGGACGTCCATGCGGTGACGGCGACTTCCTGCGACGACGCGCCGCCGCCGGCGATCTCGCCGGACAGGTCCGAGGTGGTGGGTGCGTCGGTGCTGCCACCGGCGGGCACCTCGTTTGCGGCGCAGCCGGCGAGGGCGAGGGCCGCGACTGCGGCGACAGCGCCCACCTGGGCGATGCGGGAGATCTTCACTGTGTGAATCCTTCACGTGTCAGGGAATTGAGGCCCCGGAATTCGGGGCTTCGGGTGATGGCCCGGTGCAGGGCTCGCCTGAAACGTAGGCGCGGACTCTTAAGAGAGTGCGCTCGGAGGGTGAACGGGAGGTGAACGGGATGCCGCCATCGGGCCGCGCGGGCACGCCGCGACGGTCCCCACCCGTCGGCGCTCCCACCCGCGGTTCGCCGCCGAGGTGCCCGTCAGACCTTGGGAGTGTGGGTCTCGATGGCGACGATGCCCGAGCCCGGTGTGTCCGCCGAAAGGTGCACGACCGAGAACGCGGCGGGCTCGAGCGCCGAGGCGCTGCCGAGGTACGAGCCGCGCAGCGTGCCGGTGGCCAGCGCGATCTCGGTGAGGATCTCGGGGAGCACCGGACCGTGGCTGCACAGGACAGCGGGTTTGCGCGCGCGGACGCGCTGCCCGACCACGGTGCGTGCGTCGGACCTCCCCTCCTCCCAGGCGTCCTGGCTGATGAGGTCGGACGTGTCGATCTTCCGCGCGAGCGCAGCCGAGAGCGGCACGACGGTCTTCATGCATCGCTTGGCGGGGCTGGAGATCAGCTTGCGGGCTCCGAACGCGAGGAGCGGCCCGACGATCGACGCCGCCTGCTTCCGGCCGCGCGGTGCGAGCGGGCGCGCGGCATCCTTCCCCTCCCACTCCTCGCGGTTGATCGCCTTCGCGTGCCGGAGCACGATGATCGGGAAGGTCTGCAGCACGCCCTCGTCGACGAGCCGCATGAAGTTCTCCACGATCTCCGCGTCGACCGGATAGCTCAACCGCGCGAGGGCCTTCTTGGGGGTGACCCACTCGAGCGCCGCGATCTCCTTGTTCGGGACGAAGGCGGATGCTCGGATCGCGGCATCCGTCGCCTCCGCCGCCCAGTAGTGGACGATCTTCTGCCGCTTGCTGGGCAGCCGGTAGCGCGAGACCCCGACGGGGATGCCGAGGGCGACGCGGATGCCGGTCTCCTCGAAGATCTCGCGCGCGGCGGTCTCGGCGAGCATCTCGCCCGGGTCCACCTTGCCCTTGGGGAGCGTCACGTCGCGGTATTTCGTCCGATGGATCAGCAGCACGAGCAGCTTGTCCTCGACGACGCGCCAGACGACGCCTCCCGCGGCGTAGACGGCGGTCTCGGTCATCGCACCGCGCGTGCTCGCCGGCGGCGCTGCACGTTGGCCATGGTGCGGTCCTGGATGTCGACGAGGAGCTTGCCGTCCTTGCCCGTATTGTGGCGGACCCACTCGCCGTCGGGGCCGAGATGCCACGAACTGGATCCGTCGCTCATGGCGAGGTCGAAGAAGTCCGTCAGTTCCTTGATATGGGCCGGTGCCACCACTCGCACCAGCGCCTCGACGCGACGGTCGAGGTTGCGGTGCATCATGTCGGCGCTGCCGATGAACACCTGCGGGTCGCCGTCGTTGTGGAAGGCGAAGATGCGCGAGTGCTCGAGATAGCGGCCCAGGATGCTGCGCACTGTGATGTTCTCGCTCATTCCGGGCACCCCGGGCTTGAGCGAGCAGATGCCGCGCACCCACACCTCGATCTTCACGCCGGCCTGGCTCGCGCGGTACAGCGCGTCGATGATCTGCTCGTCGACCATCGAGTTGACCTTGATCCGCACGCCGGCGGCCTTGCCCGCGAGGGCGTTGCGACGCTCCTTGTCGATCAGCCGCAGCAGGCCCTTGCGCAGGTGGAGAGGGGCGACGAGGAGGCGCTTGAACTTCTTCTCGATCGCGTAGCCGCTCAACTCGTTGAACAGGCGGGTGAGGTCGCGGCCGACCTGGTCGTCGGCGGTGAACAGGCCGAAGTCCTCGTAGATCCGGCTGGTCTTCGGGTTGTAGTTGCCGGTGCCCACGTGGCTGTAGCTGCGCAGCTTGCCGCCCTCTTCGCGGATGACGAGGGCGAGCTTGCAGTGCGTCTTCAGACCGACGAGCCCGTACACGACGTGCACGCCCGCCTTCTCGAGCTTGCGCGCCCACAGGATGTTGTTCGCCTCGTCGAATCGCGCCTTGATCTCGACGAGCGCCAGCACCTGCTTGCCGGCCTCGGCCGCGTCGATCAGCGCCTCGACGATCGGGCTGTCGCCCGAGGTGCGGTACAGCGTCTGCTTGATGGCGAGCACGTGCGGGTCTTTCGCCGCCTGCTCGAGGAAGGCCTGCACGCTCGTCGCGAACGACTCGTAGGGGTGGTGCACGAGCACATCGCCCTTGCGGATCGAGGCGAAGATGTCGGGCCGCTCGTTGTTGTCGCCCGGCTGGAACGCCATCGCCGTGGTCGGAACGTGGGGCTTGAAGCGGAGGTCGGGGCGGTCGATGCGCAGGTCGAACAGGCCGCGGAGGTCGAGGGGTCCGGGGAGCCGGTAGACCTCCTGCTCGGTGATGTCGAGCTCGCGGATCAGCAGATCGAGCGTCACCTCGTCCATGTCGTCGGTGATCTCGAGGCGGATCGGCGGGCCGAAGCGGCGCCGCAGCAGCTCGGCTTCGAGGGCCTGGATGAGGTTCTCCGACTCATCCTCCTCGATCGCGACGTCCTCGTTGCGGGTGAGGCGGAAGGCGTGGTGATCGAGCACCTCCATACCGGGGAAGAGATCGTCGAGGTGGTTGGAGATGAGGTCTTCCAGCGGCAGGTACCGCACGGCTCCGCCGGTCGCCCGGACCTCGACGAACCGGGGGAGCATGGGCGGCACCTTCAGGCGCGCGAACTCCTGCCGCCCGGTGCGGGCGTTGCGGATGCGGATCGCGAGGTTCAGCGAGAGGCCGGAGATGTACGGGAACGGGTGCGCCGGGTCGACGGCGAGCGGCATCAGCACCGGGAAGACCTGCGCCTGGAAGTAGTCGTACAGCGCTTCGCGGTCGTCGGAGCTGAGGGAGTCGTAGGACACGACATCTACGCCCGCCTCGGCGAGGGCGGGCATGACGAGGTTCGTCCAGGCGGCGGCGTGCCGGAGCTGGAGGCGGTGAGCCTCCTGCGAGATGTCGGCCAGCACCTCGGCAGGAGCCCGGCCGACATTGGTGGGAACGGCGAGACCCGTGACGATGCGGCGCTTCAGGCCGGCCACGCGCACCATGAAGAACTCGTCGAGGTTGCTGGCGAAGATGGCGAGGTAGTTCGCACGTTCGAGGACGGGGAGCGTCGGGTCTTCGGCCAGCTCGAGCACGCGCTGGTTGAACGCGAGCCAGCTCACCTCGCGGTCGAGGTACCGGTGGTCGGGCAGCTGCGCGTCGACCTCTTCGTCCATGTCGAAGTCGTCGTCGTCCGCATCGCCGAGGCCGGCGTCGAGCACTTCGTGTTCGATCATCCCCTCATCATTGCAGGGACCCGTGACGAGAGTGTGAACGGTTCGTCACGCTCATCCGAGCGGGGGTGATGCCGATCCGCTACGCGTCGGTGCGCTCGCGCGGGGCAGGCAGCTGGTCGTCCTCGTAGACGTTGAACCGGTAGCCGACGTTGCGCACGGTTCCGATGAGCTGCTCGAGGTCGCCGAGCTTGGCGCGGAGGCGGCGCACATGCACGTCGACCGTGCGCGTGCCGCCGAAGTAGTCGTAGCCCCACACCTCGCTGAGCAGCTGCTCGCGGGTGAAGACCCGCGACGGGTGGGTCGCGAAGAAGTGCAGGAGCTGGAACTCCTTGTACGTGAGGTCGAGCGGCTTGCCGTGGACCTTCGCCGAGTAGGACGACTCGTCGATCGAGATGCCCGACGTCTGGATGCGCGTCGAGACCTGATCCTTGGTCATACGGCCGATGGCGAGCCGGATGCGGGCGTCGACCTCTGCGGGGCCGGCCGTGACGAGGATGACGTCGTCGACGCCCCAGTCGGTCGACACGGCCGTGAGACCGCCTTCCGTGACGACGAGGAGGAGCGGGGCATCGAGGCCGGTGGTGTTGAGGATCTTGCAGAGCGACTTGGCGCCGACGAGATCGACCCGCGCGTCGACGAAGATGACCTCGGCGCTCGGCGCGTTGACGAGCTGCGCCGGCTCGGCGGGGATCTGGCGCACGCGGTGGCTCAGCAGCTCGAGCGACGGCAGGACGGGGCCGCCTCCGTGCGTGGAGCTCAGAACCAGGAGCTGTGCCAAAGGATCGCCTTCCCGGCGCGCGGGGGCCCGCCGTGACCCCAGTGTAGAGCGTGGCGGGAAGCGGCTTCTGCGCCGCGACATCCGGGCACTCGGGGTCGATCCGTGCGGGGACGGTCGTCGTGGGGGAGAATGGCCCCGTGGCTGTTCCAGAGCTCGCTCCTCGCCGGACGTTCGGCGGAATCATCGCCGTGTGGGTCGTGGCGGCCGTCATCGGCGTTCTCGTCGGCCTGTTCGCCGGCGACGACTGGCGTGCGCAGTGGCTGGCGGTAGGACTGGGCGGATGCCTCATCCTCGCGTTCGTCGTGCAGCTCTGGTCGGGGCGCTCCCAGGGCTTCACCGAGCGCGTCGCCGCGAGCACGCTCGGCGCGCTTCTGGTGATGGGGGTCATCAGCCTCGGATTCGGGCTGGCCGCGATCGTCCCGGGCTGACACGCGGGGCGCTGTCATGCCGATCCGGTTTAGGCTAGGGGCCATGGATCTCTTCGCGCTCGAGCTGTTCTTCGTGGGTCTCCTCGGTCTGGCGTCGCTCGCGATCGCCTTCGTCTCCGTCGTCGTCCTCAAGAACCTCTACCGCGGCCAGCGCTGAACGGTCGCGCGATGTTCGATCTGCCGACCGACCTCCCCGCCGACCTCGCTCCGCTCTCGTGGCTCATCGGGGTGTGGGAGGGCACCGGCGTCATCGACTACGCCGACCACGCGTACGCGGGCGAGTTCACGCATCGCGTGAGCTTCAGCCATGACGGCGGTGACTACCTGAACTACTCGGCCACCGCCTGGCTCCACGGCGAAGGCGACGCCCGCACGCCCCTGGTGGCGGAGATGGGCTACTGGCGCCTCTCGCGCCCCGCGACCGCCGCCGACGCCGGGCCGGGACTCCTGCCCGCGCTCGAGACCGCGGCCGCCCGCACCGCCGACGACGTCGAGCTGCTCCGCAACGACGAAGGCGGATTCGACATCGAAGTGGTCCTCGTCCACGCCGACGGCGTGAGCGAGCTGTACCTCGGGCAGATCCGGGGTCCGCGCATCGACATCGCCACCGACGCCGTCGTGCGTCCCGCCGGCGCGAAGACCTACGCCGCGGCGACCCGCATGTACGGGCTCGTCGAGGGTCACCTGCTCTGGGCGTGGGACATGGCCGCGCTCGGCGAGGAGCTCGGCGCGCACGCGTCGGCTCGCCTCGCCCGGGCGGAGTGATGGACACCCCGTTCGCCTCGCTGCCCGGTGCCGTGATCGACGACGCCGGCCTCCAGCACGTCGGCAACCCGATGGTCGAGCAGCGCGCGCTGGCCGAAGGACGCGCGGTCGCGCCGCTCGCCGACCGGACCGTGCTGGCCGTGCCGGGCGAGGACCGGCTGAGCTGGCTCGACTCGCTCACGTCGCAGGCGCTGACGTCGCTCGCGCCGGGCGTCAGCACCGAGCTGCTGGTGCTCGACCCGCAAGGACACGTCGAGCACGCGGCATCCGTCCTCGATGACGGCGAGACCACGTGGCTCATCGTCGACCGCGCCGACGCCGAAGGACTCCTCGCCTGGCTGCTGCGCATGCGGTTCCGCCTTCGCGTCGCGCCGCGCGACGCCGGCGACGAGTTCGCCGTCTTCGGCGGCACCGCCGCTGCGGTGGCCGCGCTGACGGCCGCCGAGCCGAGCGGCATCCCGCTCGTATGGACCGACCCGTGGCCCGACGTCTCGCCGGGCGGCTGGGCCTACGCCGCCGTCGACCCCCACCCGGGCGTCGAGCGCGACTGGGCGGAGGTGCTCGTCTCCCGCGAGGAGGAGCGAAGGATCGCGGATGCCGCGGCCGCCGGTGACCTCGCCATCGCGGGTCTCTCCGCCGCCGACGCGCTGCGTGTCGCCGCGTGGCGCCCCCGCTGGTCGGCCGATGTCGACGAGCGCGTGCTGCCGCACGAGCTCGACTGGCTGCGCACCGCCGTCCACCTGACCAAGGGCTGCTATCGCGGCCAGGAGACGGTCGCCAAGGTGCACAACCTCGGCCATCCGCCACGGCGCCTGGTGGCGCTTCAGCTCGATGGCAGCGGGAGCGTACTCCCCGAGCGGGGCGCCGCCGTCCGCATCGGCGAGGATGCCATCGGCACCGTGACCTCGACCGCACGGCACTTCGAGGAGGGCCCGATCGCGCTCGCGCTCGTCCGTCGCTCCACGCCGGTCGATGCGACGCTGCTCGTCGACACCGAGGACGGGCCGGTATCGGCCGCGCAGGAGGTCGTCGTGCCGCCCGAGGCGGGGGCGACGGCCAACGTCCCCCGTCTCACCAGACTCTCGCGCCGGGCTCCCGCGAAATGACCCGGCGCCGGGGGAGCGGACCGACCCCGTGAGCGGGCCGCCGACCACCACGGCGATCCCGACCGGGTGGCGATCCCGCCTCGACCCGCGCCCCGCGCTGGTGCGCGTGCGCGACTCCGGCATCCCGATCCTGCAGATCGTGGTCGCGGCGACAGGGTCTTACGCGGTCGCTCACTACGTGCTCGGCCATCCGGCGCCGCTCCTCGCGGCCACCGTCACCGTGGGCAGCCTCGGGCTCGTCCGCGACGCGCGGCCACGGCGCGTGCTCGAGACCGTGCTGGGCATGCTCGTCGGGATCCTGGTGGCCGAGCTTCTGCTGATGCTCACGGGGACGGGGTGGTGGCAGCTCGCTCTGGCACTGGGCGTGACCCTGGTCATCGCGCGGCTGCTCTCGGCGCAGGCGGGGTTCGCGATCGCGGCGGCGATCCAGTCGCTCATCGTCATGGTCATCCCGGCCACGGCGCCGTTCCTCCGGCTCATCGACGGGATCATCGGCGGCATCGCGGCACTCCTCGTCACCGCGCTGATCCCGCGCAACCCGCTGCGCGAGGCGCTGCGCGAAGGACGCGCGGTCTTCGCCGCTGTCGAGAAGACCTCGGCCGCGCTCATCCAGGCGCTCCGCCGCGGCGACCGGCTGCGGGCCGAGCGCGGCCTCGAGAAGGCGCGGGCGATGCAGCCCCTTCTCGACGAGTGGCGGACGTCGCTCGAGTCGGGTCGCGCGATCGCCCGCATCTCGCCGTTCCTGCGCCGCCAGCGCGTGGAGCTCGAGCGTCAGGACGGCATCCGCGAGTCCACCGAACTCGCCACCCGCAACCTTCGGGTGATCGCGCGCCGGATCGTCTACCTCTGCGACGACGGCGTGCCGCGGCCGGTGTCGGCCGACGTGCTGTCCGACATCATGCGCGGAGCCGCGCTCGTGTCGGACTCGATCGACGACATCTCGTCCGGGCCGGCTGCCCGCGCGACCCTCACGGCCGTCGCCTCGCGTCTCGACCCGGCCGCGCTGCTGCCCGGTGCATCGCTCGGCGACCAGAACCTGATCGGGGCACTGCGCCCGCTCGTGGTCGATCTGCTGACGGCGACGGGAATGCCTCCCGCCGAGGCCAGAGCGACCGTGCCGCGCATCTGAGCGGCACCCTCGTCAGGTCAGCGGTGCGACGGCGTCCCACGGGAGTGTGATCTCGCCCAGCCGCCACCGCGAGCGGTCGAGAAGTGGCCAGCCGGATGCCGCGAGCCCCGCGAGCGCCGTGCGCCAGCGCTCGACCGGACCGAAGGGCGACACCGCCGCGGCGCGAGCCCACTCGGCGTCGAGCTGCCTCAGCAGGTCGTGGATGCGCTCGCCCGGCACGTTGCGGTGGATCAGCGCCTTGGGCAGACGCTCCGCCGCGATCGACGGCTGCTCCAGCTCCGCCAGCCGCAGCGAGATCGTGAGCGTGCGCGGCAGGCCGTCGTCCCCCAGAGCGACCCACGTCGCGATGCGCCCGACCTCGTCGCAGGTGCCCTCGACGAGCAGACCGCCGGGTGCCAGTCGCGCCGTCATCGAGCGCCAGGCAGCCGGAACGTCGGCCTCGTCGTACTGACGCAGCACGTTCATCGCGCGGATGATCGCCGGGCGCCTCCCGCCGGCCACGGGCACCTCGAAGCCCCCGCGCGCGAACGAGACGTGAGCGTGCGGGGCGAACGGCGTCGATCCCGTCCGCACGCGCTGCAGCTGCGCCCGCGCTCGGGTCACCCGCGCGGGGTCGATCTCGAGGCCGAGCACCTCGACGTCGGGCCGCGCGGCCGAGAGCCGGGCCCAATGCTCGAACGCCGTCACGCCGCTCGCACCGTAACCGAGGTCGACCACGAGCGGGTCCGCGGCACGGCGCAGGGCGGAGTGCCGCGCGATCCAGCGATCGACGCGGCGCAGGCGATTGGTACCCGTGGTGCCGCGCGTGATCTGCCCGACCACCGGCCCAGCCGGGGGTCGGACGGAGCTCACCCTTCCATCGTGCCATCGGGCACCTGAGAGCCTCCGTGGAGCACAGGGGCTCGTCATCGGCCCGGAGGGTCGCCTGCCGCGCCGATATCATGGGGGCCATGAGTGCGCCCTACACGCTGATCCTCCTCCGCCACGGCCAGAGCGAGTGGAACAAGACCAACCAGTTCACGGGATGGGTCGACGTCCGCCTCACCGAGCAGGGGAAGGCCGAGGCCGCGCGCGGCGGCGAGCTGATGGCCGAGTCCGGCATCCTTCCCGATGTCCTCCACACCTCCGTGCTCAGCCGCGCCATCCAGACCGCCGACATCGCGCTCGACTCCGCCGACCGCCTGTGGATCCCCGTCAAGCGCACGTGGCGCCTCAACGAGCGCCACTACGGCGCGCTGCAGGGCAAGGACAAGGCGCAGACCCTCGAGGAGTTCGGCAACGAGCAGTTCATGCTGTGGCGCCGCTCGTTCGATGTGCCGCCCCCGCCCCTGCCGGCCGACGACCAGTACAGCCAGGTCGGCGACCCGCGCTACGCCGGCATCGACGGCGAGGTGCCCGACACCGAGTCGCTCAAGATCGTCATCGATCGCATGCTGCCCTACTGGCACAGCGACATCGTGCCCGATCTGAAGGCCGGCAAGACGGTGCTCGTGACCGCCCACGGCAACTCGCTGCGGGGTCTGGTCAAGCACCTCGACGGCATCAGCGACGCCGACATCGCCGAGCTGAACATCCCCACCGGCATCCCGCTGGTCTACCGTCTCGACGAAGACCTCAAGCCCATCGGCGCGGGCGAGTACCTCGACCCCGAGGCGGCAGCGGCCGGCGCCGCAGCGGTGGCGGCACAGGGCAAGAAGTAGAGCGACGAAAAGGACCGGATGCCTCGGCTCGAGGCATCCGGTCCCTTCGTCGTGAATCGAGCTCAGTCCTGCGTGATGATGTCCAGTGCGTCGGTGGACGGCGTCCAGTCGCCCGTCGACAGGTAGGCGACCTTCTTCGCGACCGAGACGGCGTGGTCGGCGAAGCGCTCGTGGTAGCGGCTCGCGAGGGTGGCATCGACGGTGGCGGATGCCTCGCCCTGCCAGCTGTCGCTGAGCACCTTCTCGAACACCGACACGTGCAGGTCGTCGATCTCGTCGTCGGCATTGCGGATGTGCTCGGTGAGAGCGAGGTCCTGCGTGCGCAGCAGCTCGGTCAACTGCCGCGCCACCTCGACGTCGAGCGCCCCCATCTGGCGGAACGTGGACTTGAGTCCCTTGGGAATGGCCCGCTCGGGGAAGCGCATGCGGGTGAGCTGGGCGATGTGCTCGGCGATGTCGCCCATGCGCTCGAGTGACGCGCTCATGCGCAGTGCGCTGACGACGATGCGCAGGTCGCGCGCAACCGGCTGCTGGCGGGCGAGGATCTCGATCGCGAGCTCGTCGAGTGCGACTGCCTTCTCGTCGATGACGGCGTCGGCCTCGATGACCTCTTCGGCCAGTGCGACGTCGCTCGTGCCGAACGCCCGCGTCGCCTTGTCGATGGCGACCGTGACGAGCTCGGCGATCTCGACGAGGCGACCCTGGACGTCTTCGAGGGACTGATGGAAGACTCCGCGCATTCCGACGCACCTTTCGTGATTCGGGCAGGCATCCGCCTCCGCGACCCGGCGATTGTCGCCCGCGAAGGTTAACGGACGGTGCCGCCGCGGTGAATAGTACCCGGCGCCATCAGCCGCAGGCCGGTTCCTGGCGACCTGGCGCATTCGCGGCCCCTACGCTGGTGCCATGGATACGACGCAGCTCGCGCTGCTCGCCCTCCTCGCCGGAATCGTCATCGGGGGCTCCGTCGCCGCCGTCATCGTCATCGCGCTGCGTGCCCGCGATCGCGCCCGGGTGGAGACCTCGCTCGCGATCCCCGAGGGTGTGCGCGAGGTGCTGCACGGCATGGACGACGCCGCCGTCGTCGTCGACGCCTCTTTCACGGTGCTGGCCGCCTCGACGGCGGCGGGGCCGTTCCACCTCGTCGAGGGCCGCACGATGCCCGATGACCAGCTCCGCGCGATGGCGCGCCGTGCTCGGTCGGAGTCGTCGCCCGCGACCGAGACGCTGCGGGTGCAGCGGGGGGCGCCGCCCGCTGAGCCGCGGCTGGTCGTCGTGCGTGCGACGCGGATCTCTCCCCGCCTGACGCTCCTGGTGCTGCGCGACATCACCGAGCGCGAACGCGTCGAGCAGATGCGCCGGGACTTCGTCGCCAACACCAGTCATGAGCTCAAGACCCCGGTGGGCGCGGTGACCCTTCTGGCCGAGGCGATCGAATCCGCCGCCGATGATCCGCCGCAGGTGCGGATCTTCGCGTCGCGGCTGACCGCCGAGGCCAACCGGCTCGCCCTCTTGACCTCGCGCATCATGAACCTGTCGCGCCTGCAGTCCTCCGACGAGCTCACCGAGGACCGGGACGTCTCGATCGACGAGGTGGTCGCCGCGGCGCTCGACGCGCACGCCATCCAGGCGGACTCGGCCGGCGTCGACGTCGTGCGCGGCGGCAGGCGCGGGCTCTACGTGCGCGGCGACGTGCAGGTGCTGAGTGAGGCGGTCGGCAACCTCATCGCGAACGCGATCGCCTACTCGCCCCAGGGCTCGAGCGTCGGCGTGGGCGTGAAGTCCGTCGACGGCGTCGTGGAGATCGCGGTGACCGATCGCGGCATCGGCATCGCCGAGGGCGACCAGGACCGCGTGTTCGAGCGCTTCTACCGCGCGGATCCCGCCCGCGCCCGGCGCACGGGCGGCAGCGGACTCGGCCTGTCGATCGTCAAGCACGCCGTCCAGCGCCACGGCGGCGAGGTGCGGCTGTGGTCGCGCCCCGGGCGCGGCTCAACCTTCACCATCCGTCTTCCCGAGACCGCCCCGCCCGTGCGCGAGCCCGCCCCCAAGCGCGGTCGCAAGAAGAAGCGCGCGCAGGCCGAGGCATCCCGTCCCCCTTCGTCGAACGGAGAAACCGCATGACCCGCGTTCTGATCGTGGAGGACGAGCCCGACCTCGCCGACCCGCTCGCCTACCTTCTGCGCCGTGAGGGCTACGAGGTCGAGATCGCCGAGGACGGCCCCGCCGCTCTCACCGTCTTCCGCGAGCGCGGTGCCGACATCGTGCTGCTCGACCTCATGCTGCCCGGGATGCCGGGGACCGAGGTGTGCCGGCAGATCCGCACCACCTCGACGGTGCCGGTGATCATGCTGACGGCGAAGGACTCCGAGGTCGACATCGTCGTGGGGCTCGAGCTGGGCGCCGACGACTACGTGACGAAGCCGTACTCCGCCCGCGAGCTGCTCGCCCGCATGAGGGCCGTGCTGCGCCGGTTCTCGCAGCTCGACTCCGACCTGGACGACCGCGTGCTCGAAGCCGGCCGCGTCGTGCTCGACATCGACCGCCACACGGTCGCCGTCGACGGCGCGGAGATCAGCATGCCCCTCAAGGAATTCGAGCTGCTCGAGGTGCTGATGCGCAACGCGGGCCGTGTTCTGACGCGCGGACAGCTCATCGACCGCGTGTGGGGGAGCGACTACTTCGGCGACACGAAGACGCTCGACGTGCACATCAAGCGCATCCGCTCGCGCATCGAGGTGAACCCGAGCGTGCCCGAGATGCTGGTGACGGTGCGCGGGCTCGGCTACCGCTTCGAGGGCTGACTCAGCCGCTCACGACGAAGCCCGCCCCGCGTTCGCGGGACGGGCTTCGGATGTCGTGGGGCGAAGTCAGCCGCCGATGCCCGACGCCGCCGGGCTCGGCACGAGCGGGGCGAGGTACGGCAGCTCTCCGTCGAGCACGGGAACGGGGATGAGGGAGCCTTCGGCGTCACCCGACTGGAAGTAGCCGGGGATGTCGGCGCCCGGAAGGGTGTCGAGGTTCTCGACGAGGATGGGGTCTTCGCCCTCGGCACCGAGGCTGATCGTCGTCTTGGCGGGCACGCGCACCGTGAGGGGGATCGCCCCGGAGCCTTCGCCGAGCTCGATGCGCAGCGTGTGCGACTCGTCGGTCTGATTGACGATGGCGGCGACGAAATTCCCCGTCGACCCGTCCTCGTTCGCGACGATGAACGCGTTGCGCACATCGAGCGGACCGTCGTTGTGGACGTTCACGCCCTCAGCGGCGGAGTACTGGATCGTCGTCGCCTGCGGCGAGATCATGCTGCAGCCGGTCGTGCCCAGAGCCAGAGCGGCTCCGACGGCGATCGACGCGATGAGGCGGCGCGAGTTCACAGATCCTCCCAGGACGGATGACGGCTTCCTCAGCATTCTAGGGGGTCGCCGCGTCGGTCGTGGGCGCCGCCTCAGGGCCTGGGGTGGAGAACCTTAGCGTATGTCGCCTGTGGTATCCTAGAGGTTGCCGAAAGGACATAACTCCATGCTTTTTGAGGTTGGCGAGACGGTCGTTTACCCCCACCACGGCGCGGCGACGATCATCGAGGTCAAAGACCGGATCATCAAGGGCGAGACGAAGAAGTACCTGAAGCTCAACGTCACGCAGGGTGATCTCATCATCGAAGTTCCCGCTGAGAACGTCGACCTGGTCGGCGTCCGCGATGTGATCGGCAAGGAGGGCCTCGACAAGGTCTTCGAGGTGCTGCGCGCCCCGTTCACGGAGGAGCCCACGAACTGGTCCCGCCGCTACAAGGCGAACCTCGAGAAGCTCGCCTCCGGAGACGTCATCAAGGTCAGCGAGGTCGTGCGCGACCTGTGGCGCCGCGATCAGGACCGCGGCCTGTCGGCCGGTGAGAAGCGCATGCTCGCGAAGGCGAAGCAGATCCTCGTGTCCGAGCTCGCGCTCGCAGAGAAGACCGACGAAGAGAAGGCCGGCGTCATCCTCGACGAGGTCCTCGCCTCCTGACGGAGTGAGCCCGATGGAGCCCACCCGCTAGCGTGGGTGGCGTGACCATCGCACCCGTTCCCCGCGTCGGCATCATCGTGGTCGCGGCCGGTTCCGGCACGCGTCTGGGTGCCGGCGCGCCGAAGGGGTTCGTCGGCATCGACGGGCACACCATCCTGCGCCACGCGCTCGAGCGCGTCTTCGATGCGCCGTCCGCGCAGGTCGTCGTGGTCGCTCCGCCCGGACGCGAGGGCGACGCGCTCAGCGAGGCGCTCGAGGCTGCGGGCGACCGCCGAGACCTCGTGACCGTCGTGGCCGGCGGGCAGACGCGACAGTCGTCGGTGCAGGCCGGACTCTCGGCGCTGTGGGCCGACGTCGAGATCGTGCTCGTCCACGATGCCGCGCGGGCGCTCACGCCTCCCGAGGTGTTCGAGCGGATCATCGAGGCGATCGACTCCGGCCGGGCGGCGGCGATCCCCGTCCTGCCCGTGGTCGACACGATCAAGCGCGTGTCCGGACCGGAGGTCGTCGGCGGCGTGGATCGCTCCGAGCTCTCCGCCGCGCAGACCCCCCAGGGGTTCCGCCGCGAGGTGCTCGACGCCGTGTACCGCGATGCGACTGCGGAGTTCACCGACGATGCGGCGCTCGTGGCCGAGGCGGGTCATTCCGTGGCGGCCGTGGCGGGGCATCCGCTCGCCTTCAAGATCACGACGGCAGCCGATCTCGACCGCGCCCGCGGGGTGGTCGCCACGCAGCCGATCCCGCCCGTTTCCGCGCGCCTCGATCATGATGCGGCGATTCCGCGGGTGGGTGTGGGCACCGACGTCCACGCGTTCGGCGGCGACGGCGCGCTGTGGCTCGCCGGCCTCGAATGGGCGGGGGAGCCCGCGCTTTCCGGCCACTCCGACGGTGACGCCGTCGCGCACGCCATCGTCGACGCGCTGCTGGCGGCTGCGGGGCTCGGCGATATCGGCACGCACTTCGGCACCGATCACCCGGAGTACGCCGGCGCGCACGCCGACGTCTTCCTCGCGCGCACGCTCGGAATCCTCGGCGAGGCAGGGTGGCGCGTCGGCAATGTGTCGGTGCAGGTCCAGGCGAACCGGCCGCGGTTCGCGGCGCGACGTGCCGAGGCCGAGGCTGTGCTCTCGGCCGCGCTCGGCGGGGCACCGGTGGCGGTGTCGGCGACGACCACCGACGGGCTCGGATTCACGGGTCAGGGCGAAGGGGTGTCGGCCTTCGCGGTCGCCCTCGTCGTGCAGGCCTGACGCCGCCTCAGAGCGCGCGGGTCATGAAGATCGAGAACGGGTCGAGCGCGTAGTCGCCGAACGGTCCGCACGGCGTGAACCCCTCGCTCTCGTAGAGGCGCTGCGCCGGGAGGAACTCCTCGGTGCTCCCCGTCTCGAGCCACAGGCTCGTCATGCCGCGCGCACGGGCGTCGGCCATGATGTGCCGCAGCAGTGCGCGTCCGACGCCGAAGCCGCGGTATCTGTCGTCGACCCGCATCGACTTCAGCTCGCCGCGCTCGGTGTCGATCGCCTTGAGCGCCCCGATGCCGGCCACATCCTCATGGACCCACGCCGACCAGAACGACACCGCCGGGTCTCGCAGCGCGTCGATGTCGAGCGCGTGGACGCTCTCGGGTGGCGAGGTGTCGAGCATTCCGGCGAGGTGGAAGGCGATGAGGCGCCGGGTGGCGTCGCCGCTCAGGTCGTCGGGCTGGATGCGGATCGTCGCTTGCATGTCGCGGTCAGTGTGCCACCCGCGCATTGCGGGCACGTTTCGTCAGGCCTCGACGGCGAACGGCCTCGGGTCGCGGGGTGCGCGCGAGCCCCACGCGAGCAGCGCGAGACCCGCCGCGAGCACTGCGAGACCGATGATCGCGAGCGCCGACAGGCGCTCGCCGAGGACGGTGATGCCCAGGATGCTGGCAGTCAGCGGCTCCCCGAGCGTGAGGGTGGCGGCGGTCGCGGCGGTGAGCCCGCTGAGTCCCCACGTGAACAGGACGTATGCGATCGAGATCGTCGCCAGGCCCAGCCACAGCGCCATGACGACGCCGCTCGTCGTGCCGAGCCAGGCGACGTCGACGAAGGGCAGCGCGAACGCGCACAGCACGGCCGACGAGGCGCCCATGGCGCCGACGACGGTGAACGGATCCCAGCCCTCGTCGAGCAGGCGTCGCTGCGCGTTGGCGATGACGGCGAACGACGCGCCCGCACCGACCGAGCCGAGGAGTCCGAGGGGGTCGGTGCCGCCTGCGCCGCCGGCCTCGCCGCCGGAGCCGAGGAGGATGACACCGAGGGTCGCGAGCGCTGTCGCTCCCATCCACGCCGGCGACGGCATCCGCCGGGTCAGCGCCCACTCCAGCAGGCCGGCGAGGATCGGCGCCGAGCCGAGGGCCACGACGGTGCCGACGGCGACGCCGTTGAGCGACGTGCCGAGGAAGAACAGCGGCTGGTAGATCGCCAGGCACGCGCCGGTGAGGACCATGAGCGAAAGCGGTCGCAGTCCCAGCCGGGGCGGGGGAGCGGCGTCGACGGGGCGGCGACGGGCGTGTCGCGCGGCGAGGAGGAACGCGATCGCCGCCAGGCCGGTGCCGCCGATGACCATGCGCATCACGCCGATCGACAGCGGAGTCGTGCCCTCCGGACCGAGCGCCTGCGATGTGCCCGTGGTGCCGAAGAGCATTGCGGCGGCGAGGACGGCGAGCACATGCATGACACTCAGTTCTAGCGGAAACCCGGCCGGTAGGCTGGTGCGGTGACGGTTCAGCTCTACGACAGCAAGGCTCAAGCCCTGCGCGACTTCGTTCCGCTCGACCCCTCCAACGTCTCGGTGTACGTCTGCGGCCCGACGGTGCAGTCCGGTCCGCACATCGGCCACCTCCGCGGTGCGCTGAGCTTCGACATCCTGCGTCGCTGGCTCGCCCATCGCTTCGGACGCGTCACGTTCGTGCGCAACGTCACCGACATCGACGACAAGGTGCTGGCGAACGCCTCGGACGGCGAGACCTGGTGGGCGCTGGCCTACCGCATGGAGCTCGAGTTCACCCGCGCGTACACGGCGATCGGCATCCTTCCTCCGACCTACGAGCCGCGCGCGACCGCGTCGATCCCGCAGATGCAGGAGCTGATCGGGCGACTGATCGAGGCGGGGCACGCGTACGCCGCGGCGTCCGGCTCGGATGCCGAAGGCGACGTCTACTTCGACGTTCGGTCGTGGCAGGGCTATGGCGAGCTCACCCGGCAGAGCCTCGACGCGATGGAGCCGGCGGCCGACGCCGACCCGCGCGGCAAGCGCGACCCGCGGGACTTCGCGCTGTGGAAGGGCGCGAAGGCGGACGAGCCGTCGTCGGCGGCCTGGGACTCGCCGTGGGGACCCGGACGCCCGGGCTGGCACATCGAGTGCTCCGCCATGTCACGCCGCTACCTGGGCCCCGAGTTCGACATCCACGGCGGCGGCCTCGACCTGCGCTTCCCCCACCACGAGAACGAGCTCGCCCAGTCGATGGCCGCGGGCGACCCGTTCGCGCGGTACTGGGTGCACAACGGTCTCGTGACGGTCAACGGGCAGAAGATGTCGAAGTCGCTCTTCAACTTCGTTCTGGCTGCCGACGCGCTCGAGGAGTTCGACCCTCTGGTGCTCCGCTACGCGCTCGCCGCGGCGCACTATCGATCGAGCCTCGACATCTCGCAGCGCGGCCTGGAAGAGGCCGAGGCGGCGGTCAGCCGAATTCGGACGTTCCTGGAACGGGTGCAGCGTATGCCGAGTCCGTTCATGTGGAGCGCTGAGCAGCCGGAGGGCTTCGACCCGGACGCCGACACCGTCGAGGAGCCTGAACCCGGCAGCCCGTTCTCCGACGAGCCGCCTGCAGCTTTCGCCGCGGCCCTGGATGACGATCTGGGCGTTCCGCAGGCGCTCGCCGTCGTGCACGAGGCCGTGCGCGCCGGCAACTCGGCCCTCGACGCGGGAGACGACGCCGCTGCGTGGGAGTGGTATCTGCAGGTGCGGAAGATGACGGGCATCCTCGGCATCGACCCCCTCGACCCGCACTGGGCGGCGACGGATGCCTCGGCCGAGGCATCCGCTCTCGATGCCCTCGTGCAGACCATGCTGGTCCAGCGCGCCGACGCGCGCGCCGCCAAGGACTGGGCCGCGGCCGATCGCATCCGCGACGCCATCGCGGCGGCCGGCATCACCCTCGAAGACGGGCCTCAAGGCACGCACTGGACACTCGGCTCGCGGTAGCGGGCACGCCGGGCACGACCCGGCCGGAAAGGAAAACCATGGCCAAGCCAGGACGCCCCGGCGCCGCAAAGGGCAAGAAGGGCCCCACCAAGGGCACCGGCGGCAAGAACAAGCGCTCTCTCGAGGGCCGCGGACCGACCCCGAAGGCGGAGGACCGCGCCTGGCACCCCGCCGGCAAGCGCAAGGCCGCCGCTGAGCGCTACGCCGCCGCGGGCGGCAAGGGCGGCAAGCCCAGCGGATCGGGCCAGAACCGCACGTCGCGCAAGAAGGACGACGACACCGAGACGGTGACCGGCCGCAACTCGGTGCTCGAGGCGCTCCGCGCGAAGATCCCCGCGACGGCGTTCTACATCGCCCAGCGCGTCGAGATGGACGACCGCGTGAAGGAGATGCTCTCGATCGCCACGCACCGTGAGATCCCGGTGCTCGAGGTGACCCGTCCCGAGCTCGACCGCATGGCCGGCTTCGACGGCGTGCACCAGGGCGTCGCGCTCAAGGTGCCTCCGTACGAGTACGCGCACCCGCAGGACCTCCTCGAGCAGGTCATCGACACCGGCGAGACGCCGCTGTTCGTCGCCCTCGACGGTGTGACCGACCCCCGCAATCTCGGCGCGATCATCCGGTCGACCGCCGCCTTCGGCGGCCACGGCGTCATCGTCCCGCAGCGGCGTTCGGCGAGCGTGAACTCGGCGGCGTGGAAGACGAGCGCCGGAGCTGCCGCGCGGCTCCCGGTGGCGATCGCGGCGAACCTCACGTCGATGCTCAAGGAGTTCAAGAAGCAGGGCGTCTTCATCCTCGGCCTCGACGGCGGCGGCGACGTCTCGCTGCCGAGCCTCGAGCTGGCAGACCGGCCCGTCGTCATCGTCGTCGGCTCCGAGGGCAAGGGTCTCTCGCGCCTCGTCACCGAGACGTGCGATCAGATCGTGTCGATCCCCATCTCGGGCGCCACCGAGTCGCTGAACGCCGGGATCGCGGCATCCGTCTCGCTCTATCAGGTCGCGACGCTGCGCGCACAGAAGCAGAACTGAGCGGATGCCGCAGCCGGCGTGTTCGCGGGAATGAAGCGACGGCAGCCCGGCTTGGCCCTCAGGTAACCGTCGAAAGGGAGAACATGGCACGCATCGCCGTCATCGGGGGGACCGGCTACGCCGGCAGCCACATCGTCGCGGAGGCGGTGAGCCGCGGCCACACCGTCGTGTCGGTCGCACGCTCGGTACCCGCCGAGCGCATCGAGGGCGCGACCTATCTCGAGGGCACGCTGCTCGACGCTCCCAGCCTCGTGGCGGAGCTCGAGGGCGTCGATGTCGTGGTGCTGGCGGTACCCGCGCGCGGAGACATGGAGGGCAACGTGCGCTCCAACGTGGCCGAGCTCGTCGCGGAGCTGCCCTCGGACGTGCGGCTCGGCGTGATCGGCGGAGCGGGCGGCAGCCTGATCGCCCCCGGTGGCGAGCGCCTCGTCGACCAGCCGTCGTTCACCGAGGAGTACAAGCCGGAGGCGCTCGAGGCGATCGGGATCCTCGAGGACCTGCAGGCGGGCCCGGCGTCGCGCGACTGGTTCTACGTGCACCCGGCCGGCGGGTTCGGCTACTGGAACCCGGGGGAGCGCACCGGCACCTACCGCGACGGCGGCGACGTGCTCGTGACCGATGCCGACGGCGAGTCGTACATCTCCGGAGCCGACCTGGCCGTGGCCGTGGTCGACGAGATCGAAGAGCCTAAGCACTCGCGCGAGCGCTTCACCGTCGGGTACTGAGGCCCGGCGCGCCGGGGCGCGTTTCGTCTCGTCGCTTCGCTCCTCGCTCAACGACCCGCGCTACCGGGTCGCTTCGCTCCTCGCTCAACGACCCGCGGGGTCGGCGACCGGGGCGCGTCAGACGAGGTCGCGCCAGTCGATGTCGTCGTCCTCGTCGTCGACCACCGGCATGCTCGACGTGATCACTGAGAGCGACACGGTCTCGGTCGGGGGCCCCATGAGCGTGGCCTCGTCGCGGCGGTGCCGCAGGACTTCGTCGATGTAGCTCGTGAGCACCTCGGCCAGGGGAACGGAGCGTCCGCGCGCCTGCGACATGTACCAGCGGTGCTCGAGCACCTGATGGAACACCTCGGCGGGCTCGAGCTTGGCCCGCAGGTCCCACGGGATCGCCTTGATGACCGGCTCGAAGACGCGCGTGAGCCACTCGTGCGCGACCATCTCCTCGTCGTCGCCCAAGCGTGAGATTCGCACGCGGAACTCGTCGAGGTCGTTGAGGAGACGGCGAGCCTGGTTCTCCTCGACATCGAGGCCGGTCAGCCGGATGAGCCGGCGCGTGTGGTGCCCGGCGTCGACGACCTTGGGCTGGATCGACACCCGTGTGCCGTCGGCCGTGGTCTGGATCGACATCTCGCCGATGTCGAACCCGAGGTCGTTCAGGCGCTGCACCCGCTCGGTGAGGCGCCAGGACTCGTCGACGCCGAACGACTCCTTGTCGTGCAGCGCCGCCCACAGCGAGTGGTACGACGAGACGATGCCGTCGGCGATGGCGATCGCGTCGACGCCGCCCTCGAGCCTTCCTCCGGCCTCGAGGTCCATGATCTCGCCCGCGATGTTGGTGCGGGCGACGTCGAGGTCGTGCGCGCGCTGCCCGGGCGTCAGGCCCGTCTCATGCAGCTCGCCGGTCTCGGCGTCGACGAGGTAGGCGGCGAAGGCGCCCGCGTCGCGACGGAAGAGCGTGTTCGACAGCGACACGTCGCCCCAGAAGAAGCCCACGTTGTGAAGGCGCACGAGGAGAGCCGCGAGGGCGTCGACGAGACGCGTGGCGGTGTCGGGGCGCAGCACCTGCGTGAAGAGCGCGCGGTAGGGGAGCGAGAACTTCAGGTGGGCGGTCACCAGAGCCGCCGGGAGCGGCCGGCCCGCGACATCCGTCCGCCCCGCGATGACCGCGATGCGCTGCACGCACGGGACGTCGAGGCGGTCGAGGTTGCCGAGCATGTCGTACTCGCGACGGGCCATCTGCTCGGTCGTCTCCTTGATCGCGACGACGCGGCCCGACAGGTTGGCGAAGCGCACGAGGTGACGCGAGATGCCCTTGGGCAGGTAGACGATGTGGCTCGAGGGCCAGTCCGCGAGAGTGGTCGACCACGGCAGCGTGAGGAGTCCGGGGTCCACGCTGCTGGCGGTGATGCTCAACGACTCCGGCACGATCATCCTCCTGGAAATGCGCAACGGCGCGGGGGGATTCTCCCACCCGCGCCGTTACGACCGGAAATCGGTTATGCCGAGACGACCGGCTTGTCGTTGAGGCGCTCGCCCGACTCGAGGTCGAAGGCGTGCACGTGGCCCGCCGACGCCGCGAGCGTGACCGTCTCACCCGCGTTGGGGTGGCTGCGGCCGTCGACGCGGGCGACCAGGTCGGTGCGCTTGCCGGCGATGTCGGTGTGGCCGTAGAGGTAGCCGTCGGCGCCGAGCTCCTCGACGAGGTCGACGACCACCGAGAGGCCCTTGCCGTCGGACGGGCCGACCACGATGTCCTCGGGGCGGACGCCCACGGTGACCTGGCTGCCATGCGCCCGGCCCACGGTGTCGCGGTCGAGCGGAACGACCTCCGAGCCGAACTGGACGCCGCCCTCGGCGAGGTCGGCCGGGAACAGGTTCATGGCAGGGGAGCCGATGAAGCCGGCGACGAACACGTTGTTCGGCTTCTCGTACAGGTCGCGCGGGGTGCCGACCTGCTGGAGCAGGCCGTCCTTGAGCACGGCGATCCGGTCACCCATCGTGAGGGCCTCGGTCTGGTCGTGCGTGACGTACACCGTCGTGACGCCCAGGCGGCGCTGCAGCGACGCAATCTGGGTGCGGGTCTGCACGCGGAGCTTGGCGTCGAGGTTCGACAGCGGCTCGTCCATGAGGAAGACCTGCGGCTGGCGGACGATCGCGCGGCCCATGGCGACGCGCTGACGCTGGCCACCCGAGAGCGCCTTCGGCTTGCGCGTGAGGTAGTCCTCGAGGTCGAGGAGCTTGGCGGCCTCGAGGACGCGCGCGGCGCGCTCCTCCTTGCCGACTCCGGCGATCTTCAGGGCGAAGCCCATGTTCTCGGCGACCGTCATGTGCGGGTACAGCGCGTAGTTCTGGAAGACCATCGCGATGTCGCGGTCCTTCGGCGGGACGTCGGTGACGTCGCGGTCACCGATGAGGATGCGGCCCGAGTTGACCTCTTCGAGGCCGGCCAGCATGCGCAGCGAGGTGGACTTTCCGCAGCCCGACGGGCCGACGAGGACCAGGAACTCGCCATCGGCGATCTCGAGGTCGAGCTTGTCCACAGCGGGACGCGTGCCCCCGGGGTACAAGCGGGTTGCGTTGTCAAACGTGACGGACGCCATGTTCTCTTCTCCTTCACCGGCAGGTACGTGCCGGACGATCCGTAGTGATGGAATGAGCGGGGGCTAGACCCGCACGCCCTTCTTCGGGCGCAAGGACCAGTATGACACGGCGCGCGTGGAGGCTCCGTCTGGGCATTTCACAGGGTGGCTGGCTAGCATCGTCAACGGCCGTTCCCCCGGATGGTCACGCCCATCCCGGCCCCCGAATCCGTCCCGAGAGGTTCCATGTCGAGCGACGAGTCATCGAACGCCGCTGCCCCCAGCGAGCGGCGTGACGCTGTGCGGGAGAAGGCGCTGCAGGTCCAGGCGCGCCAGTCCCGTGCGCGACTGATCCGCGGAGCGACGATCTCCGCCGTGGTCATCGCCGTCGTCGCGGTCGCCGCGCTCGTCGTCACATGGGCCGTCTCCTCGGCAGCGTCCAAGCCGATGCTGAGCCCTCACAACGTGAGCGAGGGCGGGTTCGTCGTCACCGGCGTCACCGGCGTCGGCCTCACCACTGAAGACCCGGCGAGCACCGGCACGCTCGAGGGCACGGCGACGCCGACGCCGACGCCGACCGTCACCCCGACCCCGACCCCAACCCCGACGCCTACGCCGACCGAGCGGCCCGCCGCCGACGTCCGCGTGTACGTGGACTACCTCTCGACCGGTTCGCGCGACTTCCAGCTGGCCAATGTGCAGCAGCTGTCGAAGTGGGTCAGCGAGGACGCTGCGACGCTCACCTACTACCCGGTGGCGATGCTCACGTCGAAGTCGAACGGCACCAAGTACTCCCTGCGCGCCGCGGGCGCCGCGGCCTGCGTTGCGACGCACTCGCCCGACTTCTTCTTCGCGTTCAACAACACGCTCCTCACGCAGCAGCCCGAGGTCGACTCCGACGGCTACACCGACAGCGAGCTCGCCGCGATGGCGATCGCGTCGGGTGCCGACGGTGCCAAGGTCGTCCGCGCCTGCATCGAGGACCAGGACTTCACGTCGTGGGCCAAGAGCTCGACCGAGCGCGCGCTCGGCGGGCTGCCCGACACCGATGGCCTGGCTCTGACGGGTACGCCGATGGTGCTCGTGAACGGCATGCCGTACGTGGGTGCTCTCGACGACCCCAAGGAGTTCGCGCAGTTCGTCCTCACGGTCGCGAGCGACTCCGACGAGGAGACGCCGTCTCCGACGCCGACCCCGTCCACCACCCCGTAATCGAGCGGTGTGCGCAGTTGGCCGCCGGTAGACTGTGTGGCCTGCCGGCTTGGCGCAATTGGTAGCGCACCTAACTTGTAATTAGGGGGTTACGGGTTCAAGTCCCGTAGCCGGCTCGATGACATCCGCTTCCTCGCCGCCGGCGCGCATGCCCGTGTGGCTTGCCCTCGGCCTCGCCGGCGCCATCGGCATGATGACCGCCGTGCAGGCCCGCGTGAACGGACAGCTCGGCGTGCGCCTCGACGACGGGTTCGTCGCGGCGGTCGTCTCCTTCGGCTCCGGACTGGTCATCCTGGTTCTGCTCTCCGCGGTGCTGCCCTCGGGTCGCGCCGGGTTCGGCCGGCTCGTGGCGGGGGTGCGTGGCCGGAAGATCCCGTGGTGGATGCTGGCGGGCGGCGCCGCGGGCGCGCTCACGGTGGCGACGCAGGGCCTGGCGGTGGGGCTCATCGGCGTCGCGCTGTTCACCGTCGGCGTCGTCGCCGGGCAGACGGTGAGCGGCCTGCTCCTCGACCGCATCGGCTTCGGGCCCGCCGGAGTCGTCGCGGTGACCGTGCCGCGACTCCTCGGCGGCGTCCTCGCGCTGGCCGCCGTCGCCCTGGCTCTCGTCGGCGACGGCCTCGCAGGCGTTCCGGTGTGGATGCTGGTGCTGCCGCTCCTCGCCGGCATCGCGATCGCGTGGCAGCAGGCGACGAACGGGCGCCTCCGGCAGCGGGTGGGTACGCCCCTGACGGCCACGCTGGTCAACTTCATCGGCGGGACGCTGATCCTGGTCGCCGCGGCCGTCGTGCACGTCGCGGTGGTCGGCCCCCCGCGGCCCTTCCCGACGGAGGCGTGGCTGTACATCGGCGGCGCGCTCGGAGTGGTCTACATCTTCCTGTCGGCGACGATCGTGCAGTACACCGGAGTGCTGCTGCTGGGACTCGGAGCGGTCGTCGGACAGCTGCTGATGTCGTTCGTCCTCGACACGGTCTGGCCGGCTCCCGCGAGCCCGGGCCTCGTGCAGGAGCTCGCGATGGTCGTCGTCGCGCTCGCCTCGGTCGTCGTCGCGACCGTGCCGTGGCGCCGCCGCCGCTGAGTCGCGGCCGCGCGCTGAACCTCCGCCGCCGGCGTCAGTCCTTCTTCGACTTCGGCATGCGCGAGACGTGCGTGCGCGCCTCCACGCCCTTGCGGCGTCCGAGCCGCTCGCGCGGCGGCTTTCCGCCCACGTAGAGCCAGCCGAGGAGCTCCTCGTTCTTGTCGAGTCCGTGCGCCTTGGCGACGGGCTTCGACCGCGTGTAGTGCCCGGTGCGCCAGATGACGCCCCAGCCCGCCTCGTCGAGCAGCAGGCTCAGCATGTGGGCGACGCCGGACGCGACGGCCTCCTGCTCCCACCGCGGCACCTTGTCGCTCTTCTTGTAGCTGGCGACGACCGCGATCAGCAGCGGCGCGCGCAGCGGCTTGGTCGACGGGGTCTTGTCGCCCTGGGTCTTCGCGATCGCCCGGCCGAGCCGCTCGCGGTCGGTCCCGCGCAGCTCGATCAGCCGCCACGGCCGCAGCGACGAGTGGTCCGCGACCCGGCCAGCCGCAGTGACGAGGGTGAGCAGCTCGGCGTGCGTGGGCGCGTCGTCGGTGACCTTCGACCACGATCGCCGAGCCCGCACCGCCTCGAGGGCGGTGCCCGGGGAGTCGGTCACTCGGGCGATCCCTCCGGGGTGAACGCGAGCGAGACCGAGTTCATGCAGTAGCGGTCGCCGGTCGGGGTGCCGAACCCGTCGGGGAAGACGTGCCCCAGATGGGATCCGCATGACGCGCACCGCACCTCGGTGCGCACCATGCCGTGACTGTTGTCCTCGATGAGCTCGACGGACTCGGGGCGGATCGACTCGTAGAAGCTCGGCCAGCCGCAGTGCGAGTCGAACTTCGTGCCGCTCTTGAACAGCTCCGCGCCGCAGGCCGCGCACGTGTACAGACCCGCGCGGCTCTCATCGAGCAGCTCGCCCGTCCAGGCCCGCTCGGTGCCCGCCGCGCGGAGCACGGCGTACTGCTGCGGAGTGAGCTCCTCGCGCCACTGGTCGTCGCTCTTGTCGACGGTGTACGTCATGACTCCTCCGTGCCTCGTGCGTGTGGAACCCTTCCATTCAACCCCAGTCTCGGCCGCCCGGCGCCGTGCGGGGTGCACGCGGGCGGCGACAATGGGGGAGTGAGATCGGATGCCGCAGCCGTCGCCGAGCGCTACGACCGCTTCGCTCGCGAGGAGGCCCCCGGCCGCTCCGCGCTCTACGAAGAGTGGGCGGCGGGAGTGGCCGACGACCCCGTGACGGCGGGGATCCTCGCCCGGATCGAGCCGACGCACCGCCAGCCGCCGCTCGTGTTCGCGGTGACGCGCATGCTCGGCGCACCGGGGACGGGCTTCGCGACCTGGTCGGCGTGGCTCGCCGACCATGCGGACGACGTGGTGGCCGAGGCATCCCGCCGCCGTCTTCAGACCAACGAGCCGCAGCGATGCGCCGCGCTCCTGCCTGCGCTGAGCACGATCGAGGGGCCCATCGCGCTGCTCGAGCTCGGCGCGAGCGCGGGCCTGTGCCTGTATCCCGACCGCTACTCCTATCGCTACCGGGGCGGGCCGTCGCTCGACCCCGCTACCGGGCCGTCTCGGGTCGTGCTCACGTGCGACGTCAGCGGCGACCCGCCGCTGCGCCTTCCGGAGGTCGTGTGGCGCGCCGGCATCGACCTCGCGCCGCTGAATGCGGCGGACCCCGGCGACCGCGCCTTCCTGACCGCGCTGGTCTGGCCGGGCGAGACCGGGCGTGCGGAGCGGATCGAGGCCGCACTCGACGTCGTCGCCGCCGACCCGCCGGCCCTGATCACGGGTGACGCCTCCGACCCCGCGGTGCTCGACGCAGCCGCCGCCCGCACCCCGGGGGGTGCGACGCTGGTCGTCACGACTCCCGGGGTGCTGCCGCACATCCCGCGCGCGGGGCGCGAGCGTCTGCTCGCAGCGCTGCGCGAGCTCGATTCCGTCTGGATCTCGATCGACCCGCCGGGGCTGCACGACGCCTGGCGACCCGCGGTCTCCGCCGAGTCGTGGGGCGGGTTCGTGCTCGGCCGGGACGGGGTTCCGCTCGCAGCCGTAGACCCACTCGGCGCTTCCGTGGAGTGGCGCGGCGGGGAAGCCCCGGTCGGCCGTTAACGTGAGGTCGTGCCCCTCTCTGACCGCGACCTCGCCATTCTCGGCTTCGAGAGCGAATGGCGCCGGCACGCCGGGGCGAAGGAGGAGGCGATCCGCGCCGAGCTGGGCCTCTCGCCGGCACGGTACTACCAGCTGCTCGGCCGCCTGATCGACACCGCCGAGGCACAGGCCCACGATCCGATGCTGGTCAAGCGTCTCCGCCGGCTTCGCGACGCCCGCGCACAGGCCCGGATCGGCCGCGCCGCCGGCGACCTCGGTTAGGTGCGCCCCGCCGTCCGCCTGGACGGCCGGAGGTGCGCTCCCTTGTAGCATCGTGAGGTGCCGAAAACGACCTTCCCCCGGGATCGCTTCGACGATCTCCCGGAAGCGGGTCGGGTCGGCGCCCACCGAGCCGAGAATCCTCGGATGCGCGGCTGGGTCGTGCTGCTGTGGGCCGCGCTCGCCACGATCGTGCTCGTCGCCGTCGGAATCTTCGGCACTCTTCTGGCCGCCGGACGCATCGAGCTCTTCCCCACGCCTGAGCCGACCACCCAGCCGACGGTCCAGGTGACGCCGGTCCTCGACACGACGTTCCAGGTCGCCATCCTCAACGCGACGCCCGAGCGGGGCCTCGCCACGCAGCTGAAGGACGTGGTGGTCGCCGCGGGCTGGCCGGCCGCGCAGGTGCTGCCCAGCGACGCCAGCAGGGACGACTTCCCCGAGACGACGGTGTTCTACCTCGACGCCGAAGACGAGGCCGCTGCGGCGGGTCTCGCCGAGGCCATCGGCGGAGCGCGCATCGAGCAGAGCGAGGCCTACCAGCCCGCAGACCCCGAGACTCGCCAGCTCACCGTCGTGATCGGGCTGAACAGCACCGACGCGGGTGGCAGCACCACACCCACGCCCTGACCCGGTGGCGCGTGTTTCGCGGGGGTAAACACTTGTGTCTCCGCGTGTCAACAAGTGCTCCAACGCACTGCGGGCGACTCTCCGCCGTGAATACGATGAACCTCGTCGCACCAGCTACAGGAGATTCGCAATGACTCAGGGCACCGTCAAGTGGTTCAACGCCGAGAAGGGCTTCGGCTTCATCACGGCGGAAGGACAGGACGTCTTCGTCCACTACTCGAACATCGACATGACCGGCTTCCGCGTGCTGGAAGAGGGTCAGGCCGTCGAGTTCACCGTCGGCACCGGCCAGAAGGGTCCGCAGGCGGAGTCCGTGCGCGTGGTCTGATCGCGCAGACTCCGCGGGAGGACGGAACGGGATGCCGCGGCATCCCGTTTCTGCGTGTGTCGACCCTCCTCGCGGCGGCTTGCACTCCCCAGGGGTGAGTGCCAGAATGGATTAGCACTCCGGTTCGTTGAGTGCTAATCCATAAGCCCCGTCCTGGGAGGACGAAACACACATGGCAAAGATCATCGCTTTCGATGAGGAGGCCCGTCGCGGTCTCGAGCGCGGCCTCAACATCCTGGCCGACGCCGTCAAGGTGACGCTTGGCCCCCGCGGTCGCAACGTCGTGCTCGAGAAGAAGTGGGGCGCTCCCACGATCACGAACGACGGCGTCTCCATCGCCAAGGAGATCGAGCTCGACGACCCGTACGAGAAGATCGGCGCGGAGCTCGTCAAGGAGGTCGCCAAGAAGACCGACGACGTCGCCGGTGACGGCACGACCACCTCGGTCGTCCTCGCTCAGGCGCTCGTGCGCGAGGGCCTGCGCAACGTCGCGGCCGGCGCCGACCCCATCTCGCTCAAGAAGGGCATCGAGAAGGCCGTCGCGGCCATCACGACCCAGCTGCTCGCTGACGCCAAGGAGGTCGAGACCAAGGAGGAGATCGCCGCCACGGCTTCCATCTCCGCCGGCGACCCCGAGATCGGCGCGCTGATCGCGGAGGCGATCGACAAGGTCGGCAAGGAGGGCGTCGTCACCGTCGAGGAGTCGCAGACCTTCGGCACCGAGCTCGAGCTCACCGAGGGCATGCGCTTCGACAAGGGTTACATCAACCCCTACTTCGTCACGGACCCGGAGCGCCAGGAGGCTGTCTTCGAGGACCCGTACATCCTCATCGCGAACCAGAAGATCTCGAACATCAAGGACCTTCTGCCGATCGTCGACAAGGTGATCCAGGACGGCAAGGAGCTCCTGATCATCGCTGAGGACGTCGAGGGCGAGGCGCTTGCGACTCTCGTGCTCAACAAGATCCGCGGCATCTTCAAGTCCGTCGCCGTCAAGGCTCCGGGCTTCGGCGACCGCCGCAAGGCTCAGCTGCAGGACATCGCGATCCTCACGGGTGGCCAGGTCATCACCGAGGAGGTCGGTCTCAAGCTCGAGAACGCCACCCTCGACCTGCTCGGCCGCGCGCGCAAGGTCATCATCACCAAGGACGAGACCACCATCGTCGAGGGTGCCGGCGACGCCGCTGCCATCGAGGGACGCGTCACGCAGATCCGTCGTGAGATCGAGAACACCGACAGCGACTACGACCGCGAGAAGCTCCAGGAGCGCCTCGCCAAGCTCGCCGGCGGCGTCGCCGTCATCAAGGCGGGTGCAGCGACCGAGGTCGAGCTCAAGGAGCGCAAGCACCGCATCGAGGACGCCGTCCGCAACGCGAAGGCAGCCGTCGAGGAGGGCATCGTCCCCGGTGGTGGCGTCGCGCTCATCCAGGCCGGCAAGACGGCGTTCGAGGGCCTCGAGCTCTCGGGCGACGAGGCGACCGGTGCGAACATCGTTCGCGTCGCGATCGAGGCTCCGCTGAAGCAGATCGCTCTCAACGCCGGTCTCGAGCCGGGCGTCGTGGCCAACAAGGTCGCCGAGCTCCCCACCGGCCAGGGCCTCAACGCCGCCACGGGCGAGTACGTCGACATGCTGGCTGCCGGCATCAACGACCCGGTGAAGGTCACCCGTTCGGCGCTGCAGAACGCAGCCTCGATCGCCGGTCTGTTCCTCACCACCGAGGCCGTCGTCGCCGACAAGCCCGAGAAGGTCTCGGCTCCGGCCGGCGACCCGACGGGTGGCATGGACTTTTGATGCGGCACGGGTCAATGCGGCGAAGCCGCGTTGACGCGTGACGGATCAAGGTTGAGCGAGCCCCGCGAAGCGGAGCGAGTCGAAACCTACTCCACGAACGAAGGGCCCCTCCTCCGGGAGGGGCCCTTCGCCGCTCCGCCGTCAGCGGAACAGACTCGTCGTCGCCTGCTCGGCTTCGGCGTACTGACGGCCGGCCGCGGCCAGGGCCACGCTGATACCCGCCAGCGAGTCTTCGACCTGGCGCTGCGTCGCGCGCCACTGATCGGCGACGGTGTGGAACGCGACGGACGCCGAGCCGGTCCACGAGGACTGCAGCTGCGTGAGCTGCGTCATCATCGCGGTCGACTCGGCCTCCAGCCGCTCGATCGTGCCGCGCACGGACGCGGTGGTGGCGAGGACGGCATCGCTGTCGACGGAGAAGACGGCCATGGGTGCTCCCTTCGTCGGGCCGACCGGATGCCGCGCCCTGGTGTCCCGCCACGCTATGAGCTACGGGGCGCCGTCGGTCGCGTCGCACCTGCGCGCGTGGAGACCCCTCGGCGGGCCGCGGGTGGGGAGGAGCGCCGGTCAGCCCTCGTCGAGCTCGAGCCGCTCGAGCGGCTGGGTTTCGATGTGCAGGTGCTCCGCGGCATCCCGCTCCTCCGCCAGAGGGAAGGAGACGCGGAACGTGGCGCCCCCGCCCGGGGTGTCGGTGACGCCGACCGAGCCGTGGAGGGCCTCGACGATCGACGCCACGATCGACAGACCGAGTCCCGAGCCGCCGGTCTCGCGGGTGCGCGACGTGTCGGCACGCCAGAACCGCTGGAAGATCTTGTCCTTGATCTGGTCGGGCACGCCCTCGCCGTGGTCGATGATCTCGACCCAGCCCATGCGCGTGCTCGCGTCGGCTCCGACGCGCAGCTCGATCGGCGAGTCCTCTGCGGTGAACCGGCGGGCGTTGCCGAGAAGGTTGGTGACGACCTGCCGGATCCGGTTCTCGTCGCCGAGCACGACGGGAAGCGCCGCGCCCGCAGGCGCCGCCGGCTCGTCGACGGGTGTCAGGGGAGGCACTTCGCGCGCGGCGGTCGCGCTCGTCGCCGGCACCGGGCGGGGACGGCGGCGGAGCAGCGAAAGCGTGGCTCCCGCCCTCGTGAGTGCGGTCACAGGCGGTCGCCGCTTCTCCGGCGCGTCGGTGGGCTCGTCTCCCGGCTCGGCCGGGGAGACGGGTGCGGGGCGCTCGTCGCCGATCATGTCGATCACCGTCACCGGCCTCATCGGAGCGGACGCGCGGAGGTCGAGGGCCGCGTCGCGCGCGATCGGGCGCAGATCCACCGGCGCGATCACGACGTCGCGCCGCTCGTCGAGGCGCGCGAGGGCGAGGAGGTCCTCGACGAGCACGCCCATGCGGATGGCTTCCTTCTCGATGCGCTCCATCGACTGGGCGACATCCTCGTCGCCGCGGATCGCGCCCATCCGGTACAGCTCGGCGTAGCCGCGGACCGTCACGAGCGGCGTGCGCAGCTCGTGGCTGGCGTCGCCGACGAAGCGGCGCATCTGGCGCACGGTCGAGTCGCGCTGCGAGATGGCGGCGTCGACACGGTCGAGCATCGCGTTGATGGCTGTCTTGAGCCGGCCCACCTCCGTCGAGGTGGGCTCGATGTCGGTCATGCGCAGGCTGAAGTCGCCTCCCGCGATCGCATCGGCGGTCGTCTCGACCTGCCCGAGGCTGCGGAACGTGAGCGTGACGAGCCAGCGCGTGGCGACGGCTCCGATGAGCAGCGTGATGATCGCCAGGATCGTATAGATACCGAGGAAGGTCGCGACGACCTGATTGACCGGCGCCACCGGCAGCGCGACGAGCTGCGGCAGCAGAATGCCGCCCGACACTTCGAGCGGGGCGACGCTCGCGCGGAAGCGCGCGCCGGTCTCGGCGTCCTTCAGCTCGAACGCCTGTGCGCCGTCCGTGTAGGCCTTCTCGAGGGAGAACTTCACGGGGAAATCGGGCTGGGGCTCGCCCCCGCCCGCCGCGACGATGAACTCGCCCTCCGGCTGGTACAGGGCGACGTGGTAGTCCGTGCGGGGAACGCCCTCTTTCTCACTCGCGTCGACCACGCCGTTGATGATGTCGATGTCGAAGAGGTTGGCGCCGATCTCGGTGCCGGCGACCTGCGTGACGGTCGTGTCGAGGTTGACGATCAGGGCGTTGCGGAGGAAGAGCGTCGCGCCGGCACCCGTGGCCACGAGACCCATCGCGAGCACGGCGACCGTGACCCCGGTGACCTTCGCGCGCAGGCTGGTGCCGCGCCACCACCGGGTGATCGCGTCTGTCTTCTGCGCCAGGGTGGCCCCCTCGATGTGCCGCGGTTACGCGGTCTTGCCCGCCTTGAGCATGTAGCCGAAGCCGCGCTTGGTCTGGATGAGCGGCTCGGACGAGTGCGGGTCGATCTTGCGGCGAAGGTAGGAGATGTAGCTCTCGACGATGCCGGCGTCGCCGTTGAAGTCGTACTCCCACACGTGGTCGAGGATCTGGGCCTTCGACAGCACGCGGTTGGGGTTGAGCATGAGATAGCGCAGCAGCTTGAACTCGGTCGGGCTGAGATCGATGCTGGCGTCGCCGACCTGCACGTCGTGGGTGTCCTGGTCCATGGTGAGCTCGCCGGCGCGGATGATGGACTCCTCGTCGGCCTGCATCGTGCGGCGCAGGATGGCCTGGATGCGCGCGACGATCTCGTCGAGGCTGAAGGGCTTCGTGACGTAGTCGTCGCCTCCGGCGTTGAGGCCGGTGATCTTGTCCTCGGTCTCGTCCTTGGCGGTGAGGAAGAGGATCGGGGCGGTGTAACCGGCGCCGCGGAGGCGCTTGGTGACGCTGAACCCGTTCATGTCGGGCAGCATCACGTCGAGGATGATCAGATCCGGCTCCTCTTCGAGGACAGCCGAGATCGTCTGAGCCCCGTTGGAGACGGCCCTCACCTGGAACCCCGCGAAGCGGAGGCTCGTGATGAGCAGGTCGCGGATGTTCGGCTCGTCGTCCACGACGAGGATGCGAGGTGCTGTCATGCCCTCATTATGGCCAGGGATCGCACGCGGTGTCTGGATATCCGGGGAAGAGTCCCGGATCGGGCCCGCACGCGGTCCGTCACGCGGCGAGGCAGCCGTGCACCGCGACCGCCACGCTCGGGCGGACGGGAGCGTTCGGATCGACACTCAGCCGATGGAGGATGATGCCGTCGCCGAACGCCATGAAGGCATGGAGTGCGGTGTCAGGATGCCGCGCCCCAAGTGTCACCAGCAGGTTCCGCGACCATGCGGCCATCGCCTCGCGCTGGGCGCTCAGGGGGGCGAAGAGCTCAGGCTCGGCAGCCGCGTCGAGGAAGAGCGCGTAGCGCGCGCGGGTGCGCACGGCATGGGGTCCGGTGAGCAGCTCGATTGCGGAGCTGAACACGTCGATGAACCCGTCGAGGTCGTCGAAGGGCTGGGCGAGGACGGCGCCGAGATCATGCCTCTCCTGCTCGGCGATCCACTGCGTCACCCCCGACAGCAGCGCGTCGCGCGTGCGGAAGTGGTTCGACGTCGAGCCGCGGGGGAGGCCCGCCTCTGTGTCGATCCTGGCGTGGGTGAGCGCACGGATCCCCTGGGTGCCGACCAGGTGGACGGCCGCGCTGAGGCTCCGTTCGCGGGTGGTGCTCATCGGTGGGAGCCTATTCGATGTTCCACACTACGATCATAGTGACACGGTACTATGAACGTAGTACATTGTCGCCATGACCGAGACCACCGGCATCCGCTCGCGAACGGTCACCGCGAACGGACTGAGGATGCACGTGACCGACGCCGGCACCGGCTCGCCGGTGCTGATGCTTCACGGGTTCCCGCAGAGCGCTCGGGAATGGAGGCGCGTGATGGCAGCGCTGTCGGACCGCGCGCACCTGATCGCGCCGGATCTGCGCGGTGCGGGCGAGACGGATGCGCCGTCCTCCGGCTATGACTCGCCGACCGTCATGCGCGACCTCGTCGCCCTCCTCGACGAGCTGGGGCTCGAGCAGGTCGACCTGGTCGGTCATGACTGGGGAGCGCTCGTCGGCTTCGACCTGTGCCTGGCTCATCCGGACCGCGTGCGACGATACGTCGCCATCGCCGTGCCCGCGCCCTACTTCCGCATGAGTCGAGCGCTCGCGGCGGGGCTCATGCGGGCCATGCCGCATCTCTGGTTCCAATGGGTCATCGCGACGCCCGGGCTGGGGCCGATGGCGTTGTCGCGGGGGAGGCAGCGATTCGCCCACTGGCTGCTGCGCGGCTTCGAGAAGCGATCGATGGACGCCGACGACGTTGCGGCGTACGTCGAGGCACTGCGGGACCCTCGTCGCGCACGGGCGGCATCCAAGCTCTACCGCGGTCTCATCCTGCCGGGCTTCATGAACGCACTCCGCGGCCGGTACATCGGTCGCGTGCTGCACACGCCCACCCTCGTGCTGTTCGGAGCCGACGACGCGCTTCTGCCGAAGGACGCGCTCGCCGTCAGCCCGGATGACGCGCCGAACACGACGGTCGAGTTCGTCCCTGACGGCGGTCACTTCCTCGTCGACGACAATCCAGACGCCGTCGCTCAGCGGATCGGCGACTTCCTCCGCTGATTCCCTCCATCGACGTGGCCGCCAGGAAGTCAGGCGGCAGGGGCTCCATCGATGGCGACGCAGCAGCGCCCGGCAGCAGCATCGAGGCGCGGGGTCCGCTCGTCGCCTGTCGCGTCGACCAGCCCCTCCACGAGGGAGAGGTTGGCCCCGCACACGAGCGGCGTGTGCCGGGTCGCCAGGGCATGGAAGGGGCAGTTCTCGAGCGTGACGCGTCCGGTGCCGTCGTCGGACGGGGAGTACCCGCACCGGGTGAGTGCGTCCTCCAGGCTCGGCTGCGCACGTCCGAGCGCGAGCCCGAGCGCTCGCGCCTCGAGGCTCACGGCATCCCGCACCGTCGTCCCCTCACGCTCCGCGCGCTCGATCGCGGCCGCGAACAGCTCGCCGACGAGCTCGTAGTGGCGCTCCGGCATGCTCGCGATCACGTCGACGTGTGCCGCCCGGTAGAGCTTCGCCGGCCGCCCGGCGCCGGGCCCGGAGCGGCCGCTCAGCCGCCTGTGCTCGACCGTCACCAGGCCGGCGTCGGCCAGCCGGTCGAGGTGGAAGGCGGCCGTGCTGCGCGGGACGCTCGCCGCCGCGGCGACGTCGTCGCGGGAGAGCGGGGAATCGGATGCCGCGACCAGGCCGTAGATCTCGCCGCGAAGCCGATCGCTCAGCACCCCGACCGCATCGACCCGGTTCTCGGCGAATGCGTCCATGGCAGGAGTGTAGCTCTAAAACAGCGAACCTTGACAAAAGAACTGCCCAGATCTATGGTCAGGGCAACCGAGGCGAGGAGCAGGCGATGACACTGACTCTCACGGAGCACGCCGTTGCACGGCTGGTCCCACGCGGTCCGGGCGGGTTCGACCGCAGCCGGGCCGAGGCGGCCGTCGCCGAGCTGCTCGCGGCCCTGGGGCACGGCACCGATGACGCCCATCTCGCCGACACGCCCCGCCGGGTCGCCGAGGGGCTGCGCGAGCTGCTCACTCCCCGCGACTTCGACTTCACCACGTTCCCCAACGACGACGGCTACGACGAGGTGGTCGTGGTGCGAGGCATCCGCTTCACCTCCCTCTGCGGCCACCATCTGCTGCCGTTCCAGGGGGTGGCCGATGTCGGGTACCTGCCGGGCGACCGGCTCGTCGGACTGTCGAAGCTGGCGCGAGTCGTCGACGCGCACGCCCGGGCACCGCAGGTGCAGGAGCGGCTCACCGTGCAGATCGCCGACCACCTCGCACAGCGCCTCGACGCGCGAGCCGTGGGCGTGGTGATGCGCGCGGAGCACCTGTGCATGTCGGTGCGCGGCGTGCGCGCCCAGGGGACGACGACGGTGACGTCGGCATTCCGAGGCGAGCTGGCGACGGATCCCGCCTTCCGCGCGCACTTCCGTCCCGGCGCGCCGCTCGAGGAGGAACCATGGCGCACATCGTGATCGTGGGCGGCGGGATGGCCGCCGGCACCGCCGCCCAGACGCTTCGCAAGGAGGGATTCGACGGAGACGTCACGGTGGTCGCGGCGGAGCCCCACGAGCCGTACCAGCGGCCCCCGCTGTCGAAGGGATACCTGGCCGGCTCCGACGACCTCGACGCCGTCATCCTCCACCCCGCTGCCTGGTACGCCGAGAACGACATCGACCTGCGCACCTCCACGCGGGCGACCGGGCTGGACGCACAGGCCGGGCGGCTCGAGACGGACGGCGGCGTGCTGTCGTACGACGCGCTGCTGCTGGCGACCGGGGCTCTGCCGCGAGCGCTCCCCATCGACGGACACGACCTCGCGGGCGTGCACACGCTCCGACGGCTGGATGACGCCGACACCCTCGCCGCGCAGCTGCGCGGCGGTGGGCGCAGCCTGGTCCTGATCGGATCGGGCTGGATCGGCATGGAGGTGGCCGCGACGGCGCGGACGCTCGGCAACAGCGTCACGGTCCTCGAGCGAGATCCCGTGCCGCTCGCGCTCGCCGTGGGCCCGCGCATGGGCGAGATGTTCCGCCGGCTGCACCTCGAGAAAGGCGTGGATCTGCACACCAGCGTGGGGGTCGAGCGCATCACGGGGCGCGATCATGCGGACGGCGTCGTCGTCGACGGCGAGACGGTGCCCGCCGACCTCGTGCTGATCGGGGTGGGGGCGGTTCCCGACACCGTGCTCGCCGAGCAGGCCGGGATCACCGTGCAGAACGGCATCCTGACCGACGCGTCGCTGCGCACGAGCGCTCCCGGGGTCTACGCGGCGGGCGACGTGGCCAACGCGTACCACCCCGTGATCCAGCGTCATCTGCGCAGCGAGCACTGGGACAACGCGCTCAAAGCCGGCAAGGTCGCCGCCCGCGGGATGATGGGCCGACCGGCGAGGCACGACGGCATCCCGTACTTCTACACCGACCAGTACGACCTCGGCATGGAGCTCTCCGGCTACCCGCCGCTCATGGCCGACGCCGAGCTCGTGGTGCGGGGCGACCTCGAGGCGCGCGAGTTCATCGCGTTCTGGGTCTCGGACGGTCGCGTCGTCGGCGGCATGAACGTCAACGTGTGGGACGTGCAGAAGCAGATCAAGTCCCTGATCAGCAGCGGTGAGCGAGTGGATGCCTCGGCCCTGCGCGACCCGGACACCCCGCTGGACAGCCTGCTCCCATGACGATCCCGCTGACCCTTCCGCTCGCTTCTCCGGTCGGCATCGGCCAGGAGGCGCTCGACCTGTCGCGACGGGTAGCGGTGATGGCGATCGTCAACCGGACGCCCGACTCGTTCTACGACCGCGGTGCGACGTTCGCGCTGCGGGCGGCCGTCGCCGCGGGCGAGGAGGCGATCGCGGAGGGGGCCGACATCGTCGATGTCGGGGGAGTGAAGTTCGCGCCCGGCCCGCCGCTTCCCGTGGCCAAGGAGATCGCGCGCGTCGTGCCCGTCGTGGAGGCGCTGGCGCCATACGCTGCGGTCAGCGTGGACACCTTCCAGCCGGCGGTGGCCCGTGCAGCGATCGACGCCGGCGCGACGATCATCAACGACACCACGGGTCTGCGCGATCCGGCGATGGCCGACGTCGTCGCCCGGGGCGGAGCCGCCATCGTCATCGCGCACAGCCTCGCCGCTCCGCGGACACCCTGGCCGCAGCCGCGCTACCGCGATGTCACGGGCGAGGTCACCGAATTCCTGGCTGAGCGCCGTGCCCTCGCGCTGGCGCACGGCATCCCCGCGGACCGCATCATCCTCGACCCCGGCCACGACCTCAACAAGAACACGCTCCACTCGCTCGAGCTCACACGACGCTTGGGCGAGCTGACGGCGCTCGGCGCTCCCGTGCTGGTCGCGCTGTCGAACAAGGACTTCGTGGGCGAGACGCTCCGGCGCGACCGCGACGGACGCGTGGCCGGCTCGCTCGCCGCGGCCGTGCTCTGCGTGCTGCAGGGCGCGCGGATCGTCCGCACCCACAACGTGCGCGCGACCGTGGACGCGGTGCGCATGACCGAGGCGGTGCTCGGCTGGCGGGAGCCCGCCTACCTCCGGCACAACATGGGTCCGGAAGGGGACGACTGAGTGCCGACCAGAGACGAGCTCTTCGCCGCGTACGATCCGCCGGACCGCACGCGAAGGCGCGTGCGGATGAACTTCGTGATGAGCGCCGACGGGTCGGCGACGCTCGACGGCCGCAGCGGCTCCCTCGGCAACCGCACCGACCGCGAGCTGATGCATGCGCTGCGCGCCATGGCCGACGTGATCGTCATCGGCGCCGGGACGGTGCGCGTCGAAGGATACGGCGGTGTCGGCGTCGACGCCGAGGCGGTGGCGTGGCGTCGTGAGCGCACGCTGGCGGAGCAGCCTCGCCTCGCCGTCGTGAGCAGGGCGCTGCGCCTCGCACCCGGTGACTCGGTGTTCACCGCGGCGGAGGTGCCCCCGGTCGTCGTCACGTGCGCCGAGGCACCGGCATCCCGACGCGAAGCGCTCGCCGACGTCGCGGAGGTCGTCGTGTGCGGCGAGCACACGGTGGATCTCGCGGCGATGCTCGCCACGTTCGCCGACCGCGGCTGGACGCAGGTGCTGTGCGAGGGTGGACCGCACCTGTTCGGGTCGCTCCTCGACGCCGGGCTCGTCGACGAGGTGTGCCTGACCCTGGCGCCTCGCTTCGCCGGCGGCGACGCCGGCCGGATCGTGCAGGACGCCTCCGAGCGCGACCGGCGCTTCTCGCTCGTCCACGCGCTCACCGACGACGAGGGCTTCGTCTTCCTCCGCTACGCCGCCGGGTGATCAGGCGGGATCAGGCCGCGATCCCGTCCGCGTCGAGGATCGTGTACGCGTACCCCTGCTCGGCGAGGAACCGCTGGCGGTTCTGCGCGAAGTCCTGGTCGACGGTGTCGCGGGCGATGAGCGTGTAGAAGCTGGCCGTGTTGCCCGACTCCTTGGGGCGCAGCAGGCGTCCGAGGCGCTGAGCCTCCTCCTGGCGCGAGCCGAACGATCCCGACACCTGGATGGCGACGGATGCCTCGGGCAGATCGATCGAGAAGTTCGCGACCTTCGACACCACGAGCAGCGAGATCTCGCCGACGCGGAACGCCTGGTACAGCTGCTCGCGCTCGTCGACGGGCGTCGCACCCGTGATCTTCGGCGCATCGAGCGCCTCGGCGAGCACGTCGATCTGGTCGAGGTACTGCCCGATGACGAGGATCCGCTCGCCGGCGTGGCGCTCGACGAGCCGGCGCACGACGCCGATCTTGGCCGGTGCGGTCGCGGCGAGCCGGTAGCGCTCGTCGTCCGCGGCCGCGGCGTACTCGAGCCGGTCGCCGGTCGGGAGGTCGACGCGCACCTCGTAGCAGACGGCGGGCGAGATGAAGCCCTGGGCCTCGATCTCCTTCCACGGCGCGTCGAATCGCTTCGGTCCGATCAGGCTGAACACGTCGCCCTCGCGGCCGTCCTCGCGCACGAGGGTGGCGGTCAGTCCGAGTCGACGGCGCGCCTGGAGGTCGGCGGTGAGCTTGAACACCGGCGCGGGCAGCAGGTGCACCTCGTCGTACACGATGAGGCCCCAGTCGAGGGCGTCCAGCAGGGCGAGGTGGGCGTACTGACCCTTCCGCTTCGCGGTCAGGATCTGGTACGTCGCGATGGTGACCGGCTTGATCTCCTTGGACTGCCCCGAGTACTCGCCGATCTCCTCCGCGGTCAGCGACGTGCGCTTGATCAGCTCGTCGCGCCACTGCCGTGCGCTCACGGTGTTGGTCACGAGGATGAGGGTCGTCGTCTTCGTGGCGGCCATCGCCCCCGCGCCGACGAGCGTCTTGCCCGCGCCGCAGGGGAGCACCACGACTCCCGAGCCGCCGTCGGTGAAGATGTCGACGGCATGGCGCTGGTAGGGGCGCAGGCTCCAGCCGTCTTCCGCGAGATCGATCGGATGCGGCGTCCCCGGCGTGTAGCCGGCGAGATCCTCGGCCGGCCAGCCGATCTTCAGCAGCTCCTGCTTGATGTGCCCGCGGGCCCAGGCGTCGACGATGAACACGTCCGGCGAGGGGCGCCCGATGAGCAGCGGCTGGATGCGCTTGTTCTTGGACACCTCGGCCAGGACCGCGGCATCCGTCGATCGCAGGATCAGCTCGCCGCCGGAACCGTCCTCGGCGACCGGCGCGCGCTCGATCACGAGCCGGCCGTACCGCCCGACGGTCTCGGTGATGTCGATCGACACCGACGGCGGCACCGGGAAGCGCGACCAGCGGTCGAGCGTGGCCAGCATGTCGGTGGCGTCGTGACCCGCCGCGCGGGCGTTCCACAGCCCGAGCCGCGTGATGCGGTAAGTGTGGATGTGCTCGGGGGCGCGTTCGAGTTCGGCGAAGATCGCGAGCTCGTGTCGCGCGCTCTCCGCATCCGGATGGGCGACTTCGAGCAGCACGGTGCGATCGCTCTGGACGATGAGGGGGCCGTCAGCCATAACGAGCCAGTCTACCGGGGCTGACCGGACCCCGGCGGTCGCGGGCGCGCAGGCTCAGGCGGGACGCACGCTGACGATGCTCGACACCGGCAGGGTCCGCTCGATGTCTGCGGCCCGGTCTCGCCCGCGCAGGCGGCCGCCGCCGAGGCCGGACGCCTCCAGCGTCAGGGTGCGCTCGGAGCCGTCGGGCATGCGCACGACGACGACGATCTCGGACCGGGCGCGCACCGCCTGCTCGAGCTCGCGGCCGAGCCAGCCCTCTTCGCCCTCGGTGCCGTGCCCGCTGCGCAGCAGGCTCAGCAGTCGCGCGTAGGTGTCGGCGGGAGCCGCCGGCGACGCCTCCACCACGCCGGCCGCCCGGCGGTGCACCGGCTCGGGAGCCCCGTCCTCGTCGAGGGCGACGACGGGGTAGCGGGCATCGGCGAGGGCCCAGTAGACGGCGTCGCGGGTGACCCGCGAGAGCAGGGTGTCTCCGTCGCGGAGGAGTCCGAGGGGCCGCAGCGCCTGGTCGATCGCGATGGCCTCGAGCAGCGAGGCATCCGTGCTCTCCACACGCGTGCGGCCCGACGCATCGCGCACCCGGACCAGGCCGTGCCGGGCGGCGGTGCTGTCGATCAGATAGTCGAGGGGCTGCGGGATACCGGTCAGCGACAGCTCCGTCAGGAAGGCCCGGATCGACCCCGCCGTCTCGCCCTCGGTCATGCCGGAACCGAGCGAGTGCGCGGTGAACCGGTACGTCGAGGCCTGGGCGCGGGACTCGCGCACGGCGATGCTGCGGAGCCGGAGGTCGAGCGGGGGCGCGAGCGGACCGGGCGCGATGGCCGTGAGGTCGGCCTGGAGGTAGACGCGGTCGATCTCGGCAGGCAGGTGCGCCACCAGCGCGGACGCGTCGGCGGGCTCGCCGCGGCGCAGAGCCGCCGTCCACACGAACTCGGTGCGGTCGTCTCTGCTGAGGAGCCCCCAGCTCTCGCCCACACGGCGCAGACGTGCAAGCCGCGCCGGCCAGTCGGGGTCGAGCGGATACGCGGTGGCCCAGGTCGCCGGAGCGGCGAAGCCGCCGTCGGGGGTGCGCACGCCGTCGGGCAGCGCGGCACGGAACCCGGTCGCGATGATGGTCCAGCGCTCGGCGGTCGGCGCCTCGAGCCACGATTCGCCCTGCGTCGTCACGACCCACTGCCGCTCGCGGGGGAGCGCCAGTCCTGCCATCGCGGCGGCAGCCAGGAGGTCCTCGACGTCGTCGGCATCGCCTAGCGCGCCGGTGTCGAGGAGACGCTTGCGCTCGGCGGCGCTCACCGAACCGGCGCCGGTGCGGGCGAACGGCGCGTGCAGGCATGCCAGGAGCACGTCGGCCAGCGAGCCGGCCGTGGTGAACGCGCGCTCGGCGGCGGCCGCCGCGTGCTGCTCGTCGGCCGGAACGGGGGCGGGTGCCGCCGGAGCGGCGACGAACGCGCCGGGTTCTCGGGACTGCAGCTCGGCCAGCCTCTCGGTGACCGAGGTGTACGGGACGCCGGAGCCGTTCACCAGGGCCAGGTGCTCCAGCGCACCGTCGATGGCCGGCGGGTCGGCGACGAGGCCGACGAGGGCCGAGCGGGGGAGCCGCACGAGGGCGCGGTCGATGGATGCGGCATCCAGCAGCCCCTCCGCGGCGTCGAAGAAGTCGTGCCACGCAGAGGAGGCAGGCACGCCGCGCGCTGCCAGCGTCACCGCGAGGGCATGGTCAGGACGACCCGCCAACCAGGTCGCCATCGCCCGCTCGTCGGAGACCACTCAGCCGCCTCGGTTCGCCCGAGCCCTCCGCACGAAGCTCATGATGAGGACCGCGAGGATCATGGCGAACGCGATGATCGGGGCGATGTAGACCAGCACGCCGACCAGGGGCCAGATGCCGGTGCGCATGTCGGCGCCCGACGACGAGGCGATCATGATCGCGAAGAAGCTGACGATCGAGAGCACGAGAAGACCCAGCGACATGAACGCCAGAATCCGGTCGATCCGGCGGACCGGGATGTCCTCACCGGGCGTGTTCGTACTCATCCGCCTCAGCCTAGCGGCTGTGCCGCTGGACGCGGGGACGGGGTGACCCCGGTGCCGTAGGCTGGGGGACAGGGATCCGCGGATCCCTGTTCCGTCATGCCCGCCGCCCATCCGGCGCCGTACACAGCGAGGTCTCGATGCCCACCGGCAAGGTCAGGTTCTACGACGAGGAGAAGGGGTTCGGCTTCATCGCCACCGATGACGGCCAGGACGTCTTCCTGCACGCCACCGCCCTGCCCGCGGGCACTCCTGCGCCCAAGGCGGGCACCCGGCTCGAGTTCGGCGTCGCCGACGGCAAGCGCGGGCTGCAGGCCCTGTCGGTGCGCGTGCTCGAAGCTCCGGTGAGCCTCGCGAAGCGGTCCCGCAAGCCCGCCGACGACATGGCGATCATCATCGAAGACCTCGTGAAGCTGCTCGACGGCACCGCCGACGACCTGCGCCGGGGCCGCTACCCCAGCAGCGCGCAGTCCAAGAAGGTGGCGGCCGTGCTGCGCAAGGTGGCGGATGAACTCGACGCCTGAATCCGACCCGACGCCCGACGTCGACGTGTCGCCGCTCGGCGACGCGCCGTCCGACGCACCCGAGACCGTCGAGGACGATGCTCCCCAGGCGACGGAGATCGTGACGGATGCCTCGGCCGACGACTCCGGTGAGGTCGACGCCGCCGAGGCCGAGGTCGCTGAGGCCGTTGAGCCTGCGGAGCCCGCTGAGGCTGAGGTCGCAGAGGCCGAGGTCGTCGCGCCCGCTCCCGAGCCCGATCCCGAGCTGATCGCCGCGCACGACCTGGCGCTCGCCGCACTGCGCGAGATCACGCCGGCGACGAGCATCGGCGACGCGGCCGACTACCGCGCGGAGGCCGACGGCGTCGTGTCGCTGCGCTTCCACAACCGTCTCGCCGGCTACCCCGGGTGGTTCTGGACCGTGAGCCTCGCGCGCGTCGAGGGCGCTGCCCCGACCGTGCTCGAAGTTGAGCTCCTTCCCGGTGACGGCGCCCTTCTCGCCCCGGACTGGGTGCCGTGGGCCGTGCGGCTCGCCGAGTATCAGGCCGCGCAGGTGGCGCTCGCCGAGGCCCCGCACGCCGCTGCCGACGAGGAGGACGAGGACGACGACGAGGAGCTGGACGACGTCGACGACCTCGACGCCGCCGACTTCGACGACGACGGCTCGCCGATCCTCCACGCCGGCGACCTCGACGGCGTCGACATCGACGAGCTCGACGACTCGGGCGACGAGGACGACTCGGACGAGGATGAGTCCGACGACGACTCGGATGACGACTCGGATGACGACGACGAAGACGACGACTCCGATGAGGACGACTCGGACGACGACGACGACTCCGATGAGCACGACGACGACGACGACTCCGATGAGCACGACGACGACGACGACGACTCGGACGAGGGCGACGACGAAGAAGACTCGGACGACGACGAGTCGGACAACGACTCCGACGACGAGGATGAAGACGACGACGACGACTCGGACGACGAAGACTCCGACGAGGGCGACGACGCGAAGGAGTGACTCGCCGCGCCGCCGCCCCCGGGGTTCAAGGGGTGAGCGCCGCAGCCGTCAGCGTCTCGACCGTGCGCTCGGCACGTCCGGCCGACACCGTGAAGCGTGCGCTCAGGAGCGCCTCGTCGCGTGACGACGGGCCCACCAGCAGCTCGAACTCGCCGGCCTCGACGACACGGCGGCCTTCGGCATCCACGATGGTGCAGTCGGCGACTGCGATCGTGAGCTCGACCGTCGCCTCGGCGCCCTGCTCGACGTCGACGACGGTGAACCCCTTGAGCTCCTTGTCGGCCCAGCTGACCGACGTCACGCTGTCCCGCACATAGGCCTGGACGACCTCGCGCGCGGGCCGTGAACCGGTGTTGCGCACCGTGACGCTCGCGCGCACGGTGTCGCCGACGTCCAGGGCGGACTCCTCGATCCGCAGGTCGGAGTACTCGACGGTCGTGTACGACAGTCCGTCGCCGAACGCGTGCGCGGGACTCTGCGTGAGGTCGGCGTAGCGCGACCCGTGCTGCCCGCGCACCTGGTTGTAGTAGGTCGGCTGCTGGCCGGCGTGGCGCGCGAAGGAGATCGGCAGACGCCCGGAGGGCTCGATGAGTCCGAGCAGCAGTTCGGCGATCGCGCGACCCCCCTGCATGCCCGGGTTCGCCGCCCACACCAAGGCCGCGGCATCCGTCACCGATCGTGGAAGCACGAGCGGCTTCGACGCGAGCAGGACCACGATGAGAGGCTTCCCGGTCGCCGCGAGCGCCTCGAGGAGCGCCTGCTGACCGCCGAGCAGTTCGAGCGTGGCTGTCGAACGGCCCTCGCCCACGAGCTCTACCCGGTCGCCCACGACGGCCACGACGTAGTCGGCGGCCTCGGCGGCCGAGACGGCCTCGGCGATGAGGTCGGCGTCGGGCGCGACCGGCACGACGATCTGCGGCCGGGGCTGACCGTCGGGGAAGAAGGCGCCGTCCGGATCCTCTTCGAGGGTCAGGATCTCGGCGCCGCGCGCGAACGCGACCTCCCACGTCGGCGGAACGTGCGCGCGCAGTCCGTCGAGCACCGTCGTGATGAGGTCGCGCGGCTGGCCGTCGGGCAGCCAGTCGACCTGGCCGGACGATCCGGCCCAGTCTCCGAGCTGGGTCTGCGCGTCGTCGGCGAGGGGTCCGACCACGGCGATGCGCCGGGGCGCCTCCCCTACGCCGAGGGGAAGGGTGCCGTCGTTCTGCAGGAGCACGAGCGAGCGCCGGGCGACCTCGAGGTTGAGCGCGGCGTGCTCGGAGCTGCCGATGACCGTCTCGATGCGCTCGGCGTCGGGAAGGCGCGGGTTCTCGAACAGCCCGAACTCGAACTTGAGATGCAGGATGCGCGACACCGCGCGGTCGAGATCGCGCTCGTGCATGAGCCCGCGCTCGATCGCGAGGAGCGCGCCGTGGAAGAAGCCGGGCGTCGTCATGACCATGTCGTTGCCGGCCTTGACGGCGGCGGCGGCAGCGTGGGCGTAGTCGGGCTGAACCTTCTGCTCCCAGACCATGCGTCCGACGTTGTCCCAGTCGGTGATGAGGGTGCCGGTGTAGCCCCACTCGCCGCGCAGCACGTCGTTGAGCAGCCAGTCGTTGACCGTGATCGGCACGCCGTCGGTCGTCTGATAGCCGAGCATGAAGGTGCGGCATCCCTCCTTCGCCACTCTCTCGAACGGCGGAAGGAACCACGACCGCAGCTTGCGGCGCGAGATATCCGCCTCGCTCGCGTCGCGGCCGCCCTGGGTCTCGGAGTACCCCGCGAAGTGCTTGGCCGTCGCGAGGATCGCGTCGGGGTCGTCGAGTCCGCCGCCCTGGTAGCCGCGCACCATGGCCGAGGCGAGCTCGCCGATCAGGTGCGGGTCTTCGCCGAACGTCTCGTCGATCCGGCCCCAGCGCAGATCGCGCGCGATGCACAGCACGGGAGAGAACGTCCAGTGGATGCCGGTGGCCGACACTTCCGCGGCGGTCGCGCGTGCCACCTGCTCGACGAGCGCGGGATCCCACGTCGCCGCCATGCCGAGCTGCGTCGGGAAGACGGTGCCGCCATCCCAGAACCCGTGACCGTGGATGCAGTCCTCGCCGACGAGCAGGGGGATGCGCAGGCGCGTCTGCAGCGTCAGGTCCCGCGCGCGCAGGACCCGCGCGGGCGAGGCGTGCAGGATCGAGCCGGCGTGCATCCGCAGGACCTGGTCGTCGAGATCCTCGCGGGCGTCGAGCTGCAGCATCTGCCCGACCTTCTCCTCGAGGGTCATGCGGCCCAGCAGGTCGGCGATCCGCTCCTCGACCGGAAGCTCGGGGTCGAGGTAGGGGGCGTCGTGGGTCACTGCTTCTCCTGTCGGGATGTCGCGGGCTCGGTGCGGACGGCCGTGACGGTGTCGTTCACGTTCATGCCCTTCTTCTTGAGGGCGCGGGCGCGCTCGCCGGCCGACCGCAGGCGCGGGTTGACGTACTCGTCGATGCCGAAGTTGATCAGCGAGAGGGCGACGCCGATCGCGGCGATGCACAGCCCCGGAGGCATGAACCACCACCACTGGCCCTGGCGGAATGCGCCCTGCGCGCTCGCCCAGTTGAGGATCGTGCCCCAGTTGTAGGTCGTGACCGGGATGATGCCGATGTACGACAGGGTCGTGAGGCCGATGATCGCGGCCGTCACGGTGCCCACGAAGCTCGCGGCGATGAGGGCCATGAGGTTCGGCAGCATCTCGACGGTGATGATGCGACGAAGCGGCTCGCCATTGGCGCGGGCGGCGAGCACGAAGTCCCGGCTGCGCAGCGACATCGTCTGAGCACGGAGGACGCGCGCGCCCCAGGCCCAGCCGATGAGACCGAGCACGCCCGCGATGAGGATGAGGGGCGGATCCTCGAACATCGACGCCACGATGATGATCAGCGGGATGCCGGGAATCACGAGGAACACGTTCGTCAGAGCCGACAGGCCCTCGCTGCGCCATCCGCGCAGGTAGCCCGACATCACCCCGATGACGATCGCCAGCAGGGTGGCGATGATCGCGGCCAGGAACCCGACGACGATGACGCCGCGGGTGCCGTGGATGACCTGGCTCAGGACGTCCTCGCCGATGTGGGTGGTGCCCAGCCAATGCGCAGCCGACGGCGGCTGGAAGCGCGCCGTGTGGTCGACCTTCGTGGGCGAGAAGGGGGCCAGCACGTCGGCGAAGATCGCGACGAGCACGAAGAAGCCGAGGATCGACAGCCCCGCGATCGACTTCCGGTTGCGGAACATCGCGAAGGCCGAGCCCAGCTTCGACCAGAAGGCCGGCTTCCGCGGCGCGCTGCCGGTGGGGGCGGGGTTGCGGACGGTGGCGGTCGCGGGCGTGTGCGCCGGGCGCTGCGCCGAGGTCTCGTTGACGATGGTCGTGTCCATGCTCAGGCCTCCGTCTGGCGCGTGCGCGGGTCGAGGAATGCGTAGGCCACGTCGGCCAGGAGGTTCGCCAGCAGCACCGAGATGGTGAGGACCAGGAACACTCCCTGCATGAGGGCGTAGTCCTTCGCGTTGGTGGCGTCGAGCAGCAGCTTGCCGACGCCGGGATAGCTGAACACCACCTCCATGACGATCGTCCCGCCGACGATGAAGCCGAGCGCGAGCGCGAAGCTCTGGATCTGGGGCAGCACCGCGTTTCGGGCGGCGTAGCGCCAGAGCACCCGGCTGTTGGGCATGCCCTTCGCCTGCGCGACCATGACGTAGTCCTCGTCGAGCACCGTGAGCATCATGTTGCGCATGCCGAGCATCCAGCCGCCGATCGAGGCGATGATGATCGTCGCGGCGGGGAGGAAGCCGTGGTGGACGACCTCGCCGATGAACTCCCACGACCATTCCGGTGCGACTCCGACGCCGTACGCCTTGCCGATGGGGAACCACCCGAGCATCACCGAGAACACGGCGATGGCGACCAGTCCGAGCCAGAAGTACGGGATGGTGCTCAGGAAGGTGGTGATCGGGATGAGCGCGTCCAGCCGGCTGCCGCGGCGCCAGCCGACGATCGCGCCGCCGATCGTGCCGATCGCGAACGCGATGAGCGTCGCGAAGCCGACGAGGCCCACCGTCCAGATCAGCGACTGGCCGACCACCTCGGTCACCGGGCGCATGCCGTGCAGCAGCGAGATGCCGAGGTCGCCGCGCAGGAGCAGCCCCCAGTAGTCGAGGTACTGCTGCCACAGGGAGGTGTCCGTGTCGAGCCCGAGCAGCGCGCGCAGCGCCTCCGCCGCCTCCGGGGTGACGTTGCGATTGCGGGCGAGGTACGCGGTCACCGCGTCGCCCTTCATCAGCCGCGGCAGGAAGAAGTTGATCGTGATGGCCGCCCACAGCGTGAACAGGTAGAACAGGGCGCGGTTGCCCAGGAAGCGCCACGGAACGCGGACGCGACTCTTGACGGCGCCGGTCGCCGTCGTGCCGGCTTCGATCGCGTCGAAGTCGGGGGCCGGGAGCTGGGGGGCGACGGCGCTCACTTCTCACCTCCGAGGATGCCTGCGGCGTGCGCGAAGTAGGAGTCGGGATCGGGTGATGCCGCGCGCAGCTCTTGGGTGTACGGGTTCTGGGGACGCAGGATGACGTCATCGGCGGGGCCCCGTTCGACGACCCGCCCCTGGTTGAGCACGAGGATCTCGTCGCTGAAGTGGCGGGCGGTGGCGAGGTCGTGGGTGATGTAGAGCACGCCCAGCCCCTCCTCGCGCTGCAGGTCGGCGAGCAGGTTCAGCACCCCGAGACGGATCGAGACGTCGAGCATCGAGACGGGCTCGTCGGCGACGAGGAGCTTCGGGCGGGATGCCAGAGCCCGGGCGATCGCGACGCGTTGACGCTGCCCGCCCGAGAGCTCGTGCGGCCGGCGGTCGATCACTGCGTCGGCGTCGAGGCGGACGCGGCCGAGCAGGCGGCGCACCTCGTCGTCGAGCTGGTCCTTGGGCACGACGTCGTCGAGCTGGAGCGGCCGCTGGATGGCGTAGCGGATCGAGTGGTACGGGTTCAGCGACGCGAACGGGTCCTGGAACACCATGCGCAGCTGCTGGCGGTACGCGCGCAGTGCCTTGCCGCGGCGGGGGAGCGGTGCACCGTCGAGCCGGACCTCGCCGCTCGTGGGCCATTCGAGCTGGGTGAGGATCTTCGCGATGGTCGACTTGCCGCTGCCGGACTGGCCGACCAGGCCGATCGTCTGGCCCGAGCGGAGCGTGAAGCTCACGTCGTCGAGGGCCTTGATCTGCCCCGCGCCGCGCACCGAGTACACCTTGGTGACGGCGTCGAATTCGAGGACGGTCATCGGTGGACCACCCCCCTCTCTCCGGTGAGTCGTGGGAACGAGGCGAGCAGCGTGCGCGTGTACTCGGTCTGCGGGTCGGTCCAGATCCGCTCCGCGGCGTCGAGCTCGATGATCTCGCCGTCGCGCATGATCGCGATGCGGTCGCTGATCTCGAGCAGCAGCGGGAGGTCGTGGGTGATGAAGATGACCGAGAAACCGAACTCGTGCCGCAGGTGCGAGATCTGACGCAGGATCTCGCGCTGCACCAGCACGTCCAGGGCCGTCGTCGGCTCGTCCATGACCATCAGCTGCGGACGCAGCGCGAGCGCCATGGCGATCATGACGCGCTGGCGCATGCCGCCCGACAGCTCGTGCGGGTACGAGCGGTGGCGCTGCGCGCCCACCTTGACGATCTCCAGCAGCTCGACGGCTGCCTCACGTCGCTGCGAACGGGAGAACTGCGGGCGGTGGACCTCGAAGACGTCCTCCAGCTGGGAGCCGATGGTGGCGATCGGGTTCAGCGAGTTCATCGCGCCCTGGAAGACCATCGAGATCTTGTCCCAGCGGAAGCGGCGCATCACCTCCGGCTCGAGGCCGTTGATGTCGATGTCCTCGCCGGACGCGTCGTGGAACACCACGGAGCCGCTCGTGATGACGGCCGGCGGCTTGAGCAGGCGCTGGACGCCGTAGGCGAGCGTGGTCTTGCCGCATCCGCTCTCACCGGCGAGTCCGAGGATCTCACCGCGCTGGAGTTCGAGGGTGACGTTCTTGACCGCCCGCACGGGGGGATCGACGTCGTAGACGATCGAGAAGTCGTGGACCGAGAGCAGGGGGTCTCTCATCGAGGCTGGTTCGCTTTCGTGAAGGCTGACGAGCGGGCGGGACGGATGCCGCGGGAGCAGTGCTGACTTCGGGCGGGACGGATGCCGCAGCAGCAGTACTGACTTTGGGCGGGACGGATGCCGCAGCATCCGTCCCGCCCGGTGGATCAATCGGCGGGCTGCAGCTGCGTGAGGATCTGCACGACGGCAGGCTGCGTCGGGTCCGCCGAGGCGTACTGGTCCTCCTCGGAAGGCCAGCCGACGTAGTTGCGCGTGTTGAACTCGCCCAGCAGCGGGTGCGCACCCAGCGGGATCGCCGGCACGTTCTCCACGAAGGCCGTCTGCATCACTGCGAGCGCGGCTTCACGGTCGGCGTCCGACGCCGCGTTCGCGTAGGTGTTCAACGCGTCGGTGACCGCCGGGTCGTCGAAGCGGCCGAAGTTGAAGGCCGCCTTGCCGTCGACGATCCACTTCGGGTCCATCGTCGACGTGTACAGGCCGTACGCGTTGCCGGTGTCCTCGAGCCAGTGGATGATCGCCTGGAAGGTGCCTTCCTGGCGCGCGGCATCCCAACCGCCCCAATCGGGCTGGTCGACCTTGACCTCGATGCCGAGGCCCTCCTTGAGCTCCTCGGCGATCAGCGCCTGCTCCGTGTTCCAGTCGCTCCAGCCCGCGGGGACCGAGATCGAGAAGGTAACCGCTGCGCCGTCCGGGTCGATGAGGGTGTCGCCGTCCCAGGTGTAGCCGGCGTCGGTGAGGATCTGACGCGCCTTGTCGACGTCGACCGAGTACTCCTGGCCGGCGTACTCGGGGAGGATCTCGTCCTCGAGCAGGGCGCCCAGACCGGTGACGCTCCAGACGGCCTCGCTGGCGCCTTCGCGGGCGATGTCGACGTAGGCCTGGCGGTCGATCGTCCAGGCGAGCGCCTGGCGGAGTGCGGGGTCGTCGAACGGCTCGGCCTGAAGGTTCATGAACAGCGTTCCCGCGCCCGCAGTGGGGGAGACGAGGAACTTGTTGTCGGGGTCGGCCGACAGGTAGCTGTCCTCGATCTGGGGGATGAACGCCTGCGCCCAATCTGCCTCGCCGGTCGCGAGGGCGGTCGTGAGGGCGGCGTTGTCGCCGTAGGAGACGTAGTGCAGCTCGGGCACGGCGAGCTCGCCGGCCCAGTAGTCGGGGTTGGCCGTGAGGGTGACCGACTCGGTCGTCCACGAGTCGAGCACGTACGGACCGGTGCCCACGGCCTGGCCCTCGCCGGTGAGCGGGTCGGTGTTCGGGTCTTCGATGTCCTTCCAGATGTGCTCGGGCACGATCTGGAAGTGGAGCACACGGGCCTGCTGGGTGAACTTCGAGCTGTTGAACTCGATCGTGACCGTGTCGCCGTCGACGCTCACGCTCTTGAGGTCGAGGGCGTTGGTGTCGTTGAGCTTGCCGTCGAGCACCTGGTTGAACGAGAAGGCGATGTCTTCGGCGGTGAAGTCCTCGCCGTCGCTCCATTTGACGTCGCTGCGGGCCACCGCGGTGAGCTGCGTGTAGTCGTCGTTCCACTCGACCGACTCGGCCAGCCACGGCGTGGTGCCGAGGTCGCCGGTCGGATTGACGAGGGCGAGGGACTCGAAGATGACCTTGCCGTAGCTGTACTTCGAGGCGGACGAGTCGCCGAGGTACGGGTTGTTCGACTCCGTGGTGATGGCGCCGTCGGGCTTGGCGATGGTGAGCGCCGCGCCCGTTTCGGAATTGCCCGAGTCCGAGCCGGCTGCGCAGCCGGTCAGCACGATCGCCGCAGCGATGCCGACGGCGGCGAGGGAAGACCTAAGCCTCATTGCTTCTCCTTCGTGATGTGACGTCGGCGTACTCACGCGAGCCACCACGACGTCGTGGGGGGTGATTGCCGGATAAACTTACAACCAAGTAAGTAACCATCGCAACCGTGTCGGCAGGGTCCCGCGTTCGGCCGGTGCGTAGAATCTTGATCCGCCAGATGAGTCGAGGGGGCGCACGCCATTGAGTGAGCAGCGCAGACAGCCGCGTTCGCGGCCCGAGACTCTCGCGCGCCGCCGCGACATCCTCGACGCCGCGAGTGAGATCTTCGGCGCGAAGGGCTTCACCGGGGGAACGCTTCAGGAGATCGCCGACCAGGTCGGCATGACCCACGCAGGTATCCTGCATCACTTCGGCTCGAAGGATGCCCTCCTGCTCGAGGTGCTGCGACATCGTGATGAGACCGATGTGGCCGACCTCGAGGAGCAGCACATCCCCGACGGCATGGACCTGTTCCGCCACCTCGTGCGCACCGCGTTCGCGAACGCGGAGCGACCCGGGATCGTCCAGGCCTACGCCGTGCTCTCGGCCGAGTCCGTGACCGACGACCACCCCGGCCGCGCGTTCTTCCAGAAGCGGTACGAGACCCTGCGGGGCGAGGTCGCCCACGCGTTCGCCGTCGTGTGCGCCGAGCGCGGCATCAGCGAGCCCGAGACGGTGGCATATGCCTCGACGAGCATCCTCGCCGTGATGGACGGCCTTCAGGTGCAGTGGCTGCTCGACCCGACGGCGCTCGACCTCGGGCGCGCGTCCGAGTTCGCGATCGAGGCGATCGTCGCCTCGGTGCTCGAGCCCGCCCCGTCGCCGCTCGTCTGACGCGTTTCGTCTCGCTCCGCTCGCTCAACGACCGGGCTCTTCCCGGCGTTGAGCGTCCAGGACACGCCGTCCTGCGCGGCCGCGCCGCGGCACGTCCTGGACTCTCAACACAGAGGGCTGACCCTCGGGTCGTTGAGCGAGCCCGCGGAGCGCTGACCCCGGGTCGTTGAGCGAGCCCGCGAAGCGCGCGAGACGAAACGCGTCACGCTGCCCCCCGGTCGTTGAGCGAGCCCGCGCAACGCTGCCCCGGGGTCGTTGAGCGAGCCCGCGAAGCGCGCGAGACGAAACGCCTCACGCTGCCTGCGGGTCGTTGAGCGAGCCCGCGAAGCGCGCGAGACGAAACGCCTCGAACGTCCGAGTGAGCTAGAGGCGCTCGATCGTGTAATCGATCGCCTTGATCAGCTGCCGCACGTCGTCGGGGTCGATCGACACGAACGTCGCAACGCGCAGCTGGTTGCGGCCCAGCTTGCGGTACGGCTCGGTGTCGACGATGCCGTTGGCCCGCAGGCTCTTCGCGACCGCGGCGGCGTCGACGCTGTCGTCGAAGTCGATCGTCGCGACGACGGGGGATCGGTCGGCGGGGTCGGCGACGAAGGGAGTGGCGAAAGCGGATGCCTCGGCCCAGTCGTACAGCGCCTGCGACGACTCCCTCGTGCGGGCGTCGGCCCACTGCAGCCCGCCGTTGTCGCGGATCCAGTCGAGCTGCCGGTCGAGCAGGAACAGCGTCGCGAGGGCCGGGGTGTTGAGCGTCTGGTTCAGCCGCGAGTTGTCGAGGGCGTTCTTGAGGCTCAGGAAGTCGGGGATGTACCGGCCGGAGGCGGCGATCCGCTCGATCCGCTCGATCGCGGCGGGCGAGACGAGTGCGAACCACAGGCCGCCGTCCGAGCCGAGGTTCTTCTGCGGGGCGAAGTAGTACACGTCGGCCTCGTGGACCGAGAAGTCGATCCCGCCCGCGGCGCTCGTCGCGTCGATGACGGTGAGCGCGCCGTCGTCGCCGGTCACGCGCTGCACCGGCGCCGCGACGCCGGTGGACGTCTCGTTGTGCGGCCACGCGTAGACGTCCACACCCTCGACCGCCTCCGCCGAGGTGCGGGTGCCCGGGGCGACCTGGCGCACGTCGGGGGCCTCGAGCCACGGGGCCTTCGCGGCGGCGGCGAACTTGCCGCCGAACTCGCCGAACACGAGGTTCTGGCTGCGCTTCTCGATGAGGCCGAAGGCCGCGGCATCCCAGAATGCGGTCGATCCACCGTTGCCGAGGATCACCTCGTAGCCGGCGGGGAGCCGGAACAGCTCGGTGAGACCGGCTCGCACCTGCCCCACCAGGTCTTTGACGGGAGCCTGTCGGTGCGACGTTCCCATCAGCGCCGCGCCCGGGCCGGCGAGGGCCTCGAGGTGCTCCGGGCGGATCTTCGACGGTCCGCAGCCGAAGCGTCCGTCGGCGGGCAGGATCTCGCGGGGCAGCAGGACGTGGGCCATTGCTCGATTCTAGGTCGGTGTCCCTATGGCCCGCGGCTGCATGACAACCCATGACCCCGACCGCCGAGCGCCGCTGTCTCACCGCCAAGATAGGCTGGCCTAACCGGCTTTCACCGATTCGAGGACCCTCGCGACATGACCGATCTCATCGACACCACAGAGATGTACCTGCGCACGATCCTCGAACTCGAAGAGGAGAACATCATTCCTCTTCGCGCACGCATCTCCGAGCGACTCGGCCACTCCGGCCCCACCGTCTCGCAGACGGTCGGGCGCATGGAGCGCGACGGGCTCGTCGTCGTCTCCGAAGACCGCAGCCTCGAGCTCACCGATGCCGGCCGTCAGAAGGCCGTCGACGTCATGCGCAAGCACCGCCTGGCGGAGCGCCTTCTCTCCGACGTGATCGGTCTTGACTGGGCGTACGTCCACGAAGAGGCGTGCCGGTGGGAGCACGTCATGAGCGAGCAGGTCGAGCGTCGCCTCGTCGAGCTGCTCGGTCACCCGACGGAATCGCCCTACGGCAACCCGATCCCCGGTCTCGACCAGCTCGGCGACATGCCGGCGACCCAGTTCGAGCAGGGCGTCGTCGGCCTCGTGCGCCGCCTCAACGACGCCGGCGAGCCGATCACGGGCACGGTCCGGCGCCTCGCCGAGCCTGCGCAGGTCGATCCCGAGCTGCTGCAGCAGCTCAAGGGCGCCGGGGTGCTGCCGGGCGCCTCGGGCGACTACCGCTACAACGAGGGCTACGTGCTGGTGCAGATGCACGGCAACGACGAGGGGCTCGAGCTTCCGGTCGAGGTCGCCTCGCACATCTTCCTCGTCGACGACCGCCGCTGACGCGCCGGAAGTACAGCGAGCGGATGCCGCGTCCGGCGGTTGCGGATGGACCGGTCAGCGAACTGCCAGCCGATGAACGTGACAGATTCGTTACCTTCAGGTAGCCTCGAACGGTCCACTAGGCGAGAAGCCCGCCGACGGATCCCGCGTAGATTGCCTCTCTGGCTCGTCGTCCACGCGGTGTAGCCCGCATATCGTGCCCCGACACCGAATGCCGACGAGCCAGCGCCACCGGCGCAGAGGCGCCGGAGGACCAGTTTGGCTGAACAGATCGATTCGCTCGCGAACGAGCCCGAGACCGACGCGACGAGTCTGACCCGTCGCACGCGTGTGCGACGCCCGGTCGGACACCGCCCCCAAGCGGTCGCGAAGGTGGCTCCGACCCCTGCCGTCGCTCGCCCCGCGTCCGCGCCCAAAGGCGCGAACCGCATCGTCAAGCCGCTGAAGAGCCTGGTGATCCTGAGCATGGTCGGGGGTCTCATCGCGACCGTCGCCCTTCCCGCCTTCGGCGCCGCCCTTCCCGTCGAAGAGGCCAAGACCATCCAGCAGCTGGCCGTCGATGATGCCCAGTCGCTCGTCGTCGCGTCGGACGCGGCATCCACTCAGATCACTCGTGAGAGCTACGCGGCCACGACCGCCGAGGAGATCGCCAAGAAGAAGGCCGCCGAGGCCGCTGCCGAGCGCGCCCGCCAGGCGGCGAGCGTCGCGGCGGCGCAGTCTCGCGTGAAGGTCGACCTCAGCATGGTCGCCGCCGGATCCGGGGCTGTTCGCTGGCCCCTCGCCGGCTACACCCTCGGCCAGGGCTTCGGCACACGCGGCGGCGCTCACATGGGCGTCGACATGCTCGCCCCCGCGGGCACGCCGATCTTCGCCGCCGCATCCGGTGTCGTGAAGGTCTCGCAGGAGAGCTTCGGCGGCTACGGCGTCGCGGTCACGATCGATCACGTCATCAACGGCCAGCGCGTGGGCACGCTCTACGGGCACATGATCTACGGCAGCCGTCAGGTCGTCCCCGGTCAGACCGTCGAGGCAGGCCAGGTCATCGGCCTCGTCGGAAGCACCGGCCGCTCGACCGCGAACCACCTGCACTTCGAGACCTACATCAACGGCTCGAACGTCGATCCGTACGCCTGGCTGCAGCAGAACGCCGGCTGACTGGGTCGCGCTCAGACTCACCGATCCCCTCGGCGCCACGGTGTCGGGGGGATCGTCCGTTCGCCGACACGCCTCGCGTCGTTCACTCGCGGCTGCGACCCCTGCCCGGTGTGCGTGCGTTAGCCTGAAACCCGACGCTGAGAGAAGCGGAGGGAGCTGATGGGCATCACACCACGCATCCGAACCACGGATGCGCTCGGACGCCTTGTCCTTCGGCATTGCACGAGCGGATGCCACGGCCAGACCGTGGCGCCATGGCGCTGTCTATAAGACAGCGCTTTTTTCGTGCCCCTGCGCACTTCGATCGTCACCGCAAGTCGAATACCGAGAAGCCGTCCCGGCCATTCGAGAGGATGATCAATGCGCACTCTGGTGCTGAATGCGGGCTATGAGCCGCTCGCGGTCGTGTCGTTCAAGAGGGCCCTGGTGCTCGTGATGAACGAGAAGGCCACCGTCATCGAGCACACCGATGGAGATCCGGTGTGGGGGACCCGACGATCGTACGACCGTCCGGCGGTGATCATCCTGACGAGATACGTCCGGGTGCCCGGCGGACGCCGGGTGCCGGTCACGCGGCGCGGAGTGCTGCGCCGCGATTCGCACCGCTGCGCCTACTGCGGATCTGCGGCGTCGACGATCGATCATGTGCTGCCGCGGTCGCGCGGGGGCGGGGACTCCTGGGAGAACCTCGTCGCCTGCTGCCTGCGCTGCAACAACATGAAAGGCGATCGCACCCCGCAGGAGATGCACTGGGAGCTGCGGTTCACGCCTCACCCGCCGCGGGGTGGGCAGTGGACCGTGCGCGGCACCGAGCGCACCGACCCTCGATGGGAGCCGTATCTCGCCCTCGCTGCATAAGCCCTGAGCCGTTCGCGCCGGATGCGCGCGATGTCGTCGGTTAGAGTTATCTTCGATTCCTGCGATTGAAAAGCTAGAACATCTGTTCTAGTCTGTGGGAATGAGGGCGACCGTGCAACTTACGGCGGTGCACGCGCAAGAGCCGGCCAGAACCGGGCCTCACAGCGAGGTGGCCCGGCTGCGGGCCCAGCTCGAGCGGGTGCAGGGGCGCAAGCTCGACGCCCCGGTGCTGCCGGTCCATCCCGCCCTCGCCTCGCTGCTTCCCGGCGGGGGCCTGCGGCCGGGGGCGGCGTACTCGCTCCCGCGCTCGACGTCGCTGCTGCTGGCTCTGCTGTCGCAGCCGTCGCGATCGGGGTCGTGGTGCGGGGTGGTCGGCATGCCGCGGCTCGGTGCCGAGGCCGCCGAGGGGCTCGGGGTCGATCTCTCGCGTCTCGTGCTCATCCCCGATCCCGGTGCCCGGTGGCTCACGGTCACGGCGACCATCGCCGAGGTCCTTCCCGTCGTGGCGGTGCGCCCTGCCGGCCGCGCGGCCGACGGTGAGATCGCGCGTCTGGCGGCCCGGCTGCGCGATCGTGGGGCCGTGCTGCTGGTGCAGGGGCCGTGGCCGCAGGCCGAGGCGGTGCTCGAGATCGGCGACCCGGCGTGGACAGGCCTGGGTCGCGGCCACGGCTACCTCGCCGGACGCGAGGTGACGGTCACCTCCTCGAGCAGGCGGTGGCCGCGATCGCGTCGGTCGAGAGTGCTGCTTCCGGATGCCTCGGGCCAGGTGTCGCCCGCACCCGAGACGGTGCGCGGCGTCGAGCCCCTGCGGTCGGGCGATGAGCGGCGGCCGGGCGACGAGCGGTTCGTCCCCCTCGAAGCGAGGGCGGTGGGCTGACATGGCGGTGCAGTCTCCCGTGCGCAGCCTCGTGCTGTGGTTCCCCGACTGGCCCGTCACGGCGCTGACGCGCGACGGCGGGGGCCTCCCCGGCGGCGTGCCCCTCGATCCCCGCCGCGCGGTGGCGGTGATGGAGCGCAACCTGGTGGTGGCGTGCTCGGCGTCGGCGCGCGCCGAGGGGGTGCGCCGGGGGCAGCGCCGGCGTGATGCGCAGGCGCGGTGTCCGGGGCTCACGGTCGTGCCGGCCGATCCGGTGCGCGATCATCGGGCCTTCGCGCCCCTCGTGTCGCGCATCGAGGAGCGCGCTCCCGGCGTACAGCTGGTGCGGCCCGGCTTGTGCGCGCTGCGGGCACGCGGCCCGGCGCGCTACTACGGCGGCGAGATCGAGGCGGCGCGCGTGCTGCTCGACGAGATGCACGCACTCGGGGTCGACGACGTGCGTGCGGGCATCGCCGACGGTCCGTTCACGGCCGAGCAGGCCGCCCAGGCGGGGGCGAGCGCGGCCGAGCCGGTCTTCTCCGTCCCGTCGGGCGGAGCCGCCGGGTTCCTGGCGCCGCTGTCCGTGGCGGTGCTCGACGCCTCCTCGCTCGGGGCCGGCCCGTCGGGGGCGCGCGTCAGCAAGCCGGGGGTGTGGGGCGGAGCCCCATTGGGTGCGGCGCCCGCCTCGGCCGACCTGGTCGGCCTGCTCGCCCGCCTCGGGGTGCAGACGCTCGGCGAGTTCGCGGCGATGCCTCCCGACCGGGTGCGCGAGCGGTTCGGCGAGCGCGGCATCCGTCTTCACGCACTCTCCGGCGGGCGCGATTCGCGTCCCGTCGAACCCCGCACGCCGCCGCCCGAGCTCCACCGCGAGATCGCGTTCGAGCCGCCGCTCGAGATCGCCGACCAGGTCGCGTTCGGCATGCGCGTCACCGCCGACGAGTTCATCGCCGGCCTCGGCGCGATCGACCTCGTGTGCACCGAGCTGCGGGTCGAGCTCGTCGGCGACCGGGGTGAGCGCAGCGAGCGGGTCTGGCTGCACCCGGGGTCGTTCGACGCGGGGGCGGTGGTCGACCGCGTGCGGTGGCAGCTGGCAGAAGACGTCGGCAAGCCCGGTGAAGGTGGGCTCGAGGGCGGGCTGCTGCGCAGCGGGGTCGCGCTGGTGCGCATCTCGCCCGAGGCGGTCGACGCGGCATCCCATCACGCTCCGGCGATCTTCGGCGGCGGGCCGGAAGAGCGCGTGCACCACGCCCTGTCGCGCGTGCAGGCGATGCTCGGGCACCGGGGCGTGCTGACTCCCGAGATCAGCGGCGGCAGGTGGCTGGTCGAGCGGCAGGTGCTCGTGCCCTGGGGCGACCGGCACGCCACCGGCAAAGACGGCCTCGCGGCGCAGCGCGCGCGCCCGTGGCCGGGCAGCCTGCCCGATCCGCTGCCCACGACGGTGTTCGCCGAGCCGGTGCCGGTCGACGTGCGCGCGCTCGGCGGCGAGACGATCGACGTCGACGAACGGGGCGTCGTCTCAGCGGTGCCGGCGGTGCTGGTCGAGAGCGGCCGCCGCCGCGTGATCGAGGCGTGGGCGGGGCCGTGGCCGGTCGTGGAGCGCACGTGGGATCCGATGCGTGCTCGGCGGGCGCACCGGTTCCAGGTCGTCGACGCCGACGGCGGTGCGTGGCTGCTGGTGTGCGAGGGCGACGTCTGGACCGCGGAGGCCTCCTATGACTGAGCGAGCCGCCCCCTCCCGGTCGTTGAGCGAGCGAAGCGAGACGAAACGCCCCGACCCGACGAGAACGGTCGGTGACCCCTGATGGGCTTCAACAACCCCTCGGTGCCGTGGTCCGAGATCGAGCGGGTGCTCAGCGACCGCCGTCGCCCGACCGGGCGTCCGGCAGGAGCCGACGGCGGCGACAGCCCGGCCTGGTCGCACAAGCGCGGACCCTACGTCGCCCCGGGCATCGAGCGCCCGGTCGAAGCCATCCCGTACGCCGAGCTGCATGCGCACTCGTCGTTCTCGTTCCTCGACGGGGCGTCCTCTCCCGAGGAACTCGCCGAAGAGGCCGAGCGTCTGGGCCTGCACGCTCTGGCGATCACCGACCACGACGGGTTCTACGGCATCGTGCGCTTCGCCGAGGCGGCCGAGTCGCTGCAGCTGAAGACGGTGTTCGGCGCCGAGCTGTCGCTCGAGCTGCCCAAGCCGCAGAACGGTGAGCCCGACCCGGTCGGCTCGCATCTGCTCGTGCTGGCGCGCGGAGAGGAGGGCTATCACCGGCTCGCCGGCGCCATCACCCACGCGCAGCTGCAGGGCGCCGAGAAGGGGCGTCCGCGCTACGACCTCGACGAGCTCGCCGCGCAGGCAGGCGGCGAATGGGCGGTGCTCACCGGCTGCCGCAAGGGGGCGGTGCGCCGCGCGCTCGCCGACGGAGGAGCGGATGCCGCGTCCCGCGAGCTCGATCTGCTCGTGAGCCTCTTCGGGCGCGATGCCGTGCACGTCGAGCTCATCGACCACGGCAACCCGCTCGACACCCGCGACAACGACATCCTCGCCGGGCTCGCACGAGAGCGCGGCCTGCCGCTCCTCGCGACCAACAACGTGCACTACGCCGCGCCGAAGCGACAGCTGCTCGCCGCCGCGGTCGCCGCGGTGCGTGCCAACCGTGGGCTCGACGAGCTCGACGGCTGGCTGCCGTCGCACGCCGGTGCGCACCTGCGGTCGGGGGCCGAGATGGTGGAGCGGTTCGTGCGGCATCCCGACGCCGTCGCCCGCACGGTCACGCTCGCCGACGAGCTCGCCTTCCCGCTGCGACGCGCCAAGCCCGCGCTGCCCAAGCAGGAGGTTCCCGAGGGTCACACGCCGATGTCGTGGCTGCGGCACCTGGTGTGGGAGGCGGTGCCCCGCAAGTACCCCGACCTGAGCGAGAAAGACCGCGCGCGCATCGAGAAGGAGCTCGGGGTCATCGAGCTGAAGGACTTCCCGGGCTACTTCCTGATCGTCTACGGCATCGTGCAGGAGGCGCGGCGCCGAGGCATCCTGTGTCAAGGTCGCGGCTCCGCCGCCAACAGCGCCATCTGCTACCTGCTCGACATCACCGCGGTGGACGCGATCGCCTACGACCTGCCGTTCGAGCGCTTCCTGTCGAGCCTGCGCGACGAAGAGCCCGACATCGACGTCGACTTCGACTCGGATCGCCGGGAGGAGATCATCCAGTGGGTGTACGGGGAGTACGGGCGCGAGCGGGCCGCGCAGGTCGCGAACGTGATCCAGTACCGGCCCAAGAACGCCGTGCGCGACATGGCGAAGGCGCTCGGGCATTCGCCCGGACAGCAGGATGCCTGGTCCAAGCAGGTCGAAGGATGGGGGGCGCACCTCGAGACGGGGCCGGGCCACGACATCCCGAATCGCGTGCTCGAGTTCGCCGGTGAGCTGCTCAAGGCGCCGCGGCACCTCGGCATCCACTCCGGAGGCATGGTGCTCACCGACCGGCCCGTCGGAGAGGTTGTGCCGATCGAGCACGCCCGCATGGACAACCGCACGGTGATCCAGTGGGACAAAGACGACGCCGCGTGGATGGGGCTCGTGAAGTTCGACCTGCTGGGGCTCGGGATGCTCGCGGCCCTGCAGTACTGCTTCGACATGATCCGCGCCTCGACGGGGGAGGACTGGGAGCTCGCGACCCTGCCGAAGGAGGAGAAGGCGGTCTACGACATGCTGTGCCGGGCCGACTCGATCGGGGTGTTCCAGGTCGAGTCGCGCGCGCAGATGGGACTCCTGCCGCGCCTGCAGCCGCGCCGGTTCTACGACCTCGTGATCGAGATCGCGCTGATCCGTCCCGGGCCGATCCAAGGCGGCGCGGTGCACCCGTTCGTCAAGCGCAAGCTCGGCCTCGAGAAGGTGACCTACGCCCATCCCAAGCTCGAGCCGGTGCTCGAGCGCACGCTGGGCATCCCGGTGTTCCAGGAGCAGCTCATGCAGATGGGCATGGCCGTCGGCGGGCTGAGCGGAGAAGACGCCGACCTGCTGCGGCGGGCGATGGGGTCGAAGCGGGGTGTCGAGCGGATCGAGTCGCTGAAGGAGAAGCTCTACGCCGGCATGGCCGAGAACGGGCTCGTCGGCGACGACGCCGATGCGATCTACGCCAAGATCCAGGCGTTCGCGAACTTCGGGTTCGCCGAGTCGCACTCGCTGTCGTTCGGGCTGCTGGTCTACGCGAGCTCGTGGATCAAGCTGCACTATCCGGCGGCGTTCCTCGCCGGGCTGCTCCGCGCGCAGCCGATGGGGTTCTACTCGCCGGCGTCACTGGTGAACGACGCCCGCCGGCACGGCGTGGAGGTGCGCCGCCCCGACCTCCACCTGTCGGGAGTCGAGGCCCTCCTCGAGCCCGTCGCCCCCTCACCGGTCGCGCCCACCGGTCTCGACTCCTGCACCCACCGCGTGCAGCCGCCGGTCGGTCTCTTCGACATCGACGCGCCCGACGAGTCCGCCGCCCACCGGCGCGACGGGCACTTCTCGGTGCGGCTCGGCCTCGCGGGGGTCAAGGGGATCGGCGCGAAGGTCGCCGAGCGCATCGTCGCCGCGCGCGACGCCGAAGGGCCGTTCCGCGATCTGCGCGACCTCGTGCGCCGCACCAGCCTCACCGCCGCCCAGCTTGAGGCGCTCGCGACGGCGGGCGCGTTCGACGGGCTCGGACTCACCCGCCGCGAGGCGATCTGGCTCGCCGGTTCGGCGGCGCTCGACCGGCCCGAGTTCCTGCCCGACTCGCTCGTGTCGGTGCAGCCGCCGCTGTTCGCCGACCCCACCAGCTACGAGCAGCTGGCCGCCGACCTGTGGGCGACGGGCATCTCGACCGACGACCACCCGATGACCCACTACCGCTCCGGGCTCGATGCGCGGGGCGTCCTCACCTCGCGCGAGGTTCGGGCGCACGAGACCGGCCGTCGCGTCGAGGTCGCCGGACTCGTGACGCACCGGCAGCGGCCGGCCACGGCATCCGGTGTCACTTTCATCAACCTCGAAGACGAACACGGCCTCGTGAACATCATCTGCACGGTCGGGGTCTGGAATCGCTACCGCCGCGTGGTGCGCGACTCGCCGGCATTGATCGTGCGAGGGATGCTGGAGCGCTCGGTCGAGGGAGTCACGAACATCCTCGCCGATGGGTTCGAAGACCTGCGCGTCGGGGTTCACCACCAGTCCCGGGACTTCCGATGAGGCGGCCTGTGGCATCCGCTCGTGGATCTGGCGCCCAGCCGGGGCGAGTACCCTCAGAGAGGCGCTCTGTTCGAGCGGCGGTGTCTTGCCGCCGGTCCGGAGCCATCGAAGGGAATCATCATGAAGGTCGTCGCATCATCCGACTGGCGGGACGACCTGGCCTTCGACACCCCGACCCTCGTCTCCGACGTCATCCCCGGCGACGACACTCGCTGCTCCGTCTGCGGCGGCGACTCCGAGCTGCTTCCGCGCACCGAGCTGTGGGCGGTCAAGCACCGCCACCCCAAGCAGCACGACGGCTATGTGCGCTTCTACTGCCTCGCTCACCGCCCCGCCGTGCTGGCACCGCCGATCGCTCCCGCCGCGCCGGCACGCAAGACCGCGAGCCGCAGTCAGCGCATCGCGGCTCCGCGCCGGCCCACCTCGGTCGAGGATCGCCCGCGCGCGGTGTGCCCCACCTGCTGGGTCGAGGTTCCGTCGACGGGTCTCTGCGGAGTCTGCGGCGAAACCATCACGCTCTGACCGGGCTTCGCGTTTCCGCTAGACCGCCTGCCGCTGCTCGAGCAGCGGGCACGCGAACGGATCGCGCTCGCCCAGCCCGACGCGGTTGATGTAGCGCACGACGATCCCGTACGACTGCCACAGTCCCGTCTGCGTGTACGGCACGTCGTGCTCGCGGCAGAAGGCGGCGATCATGCCCGATGCCGCGCGCAGGTGTGGTCGCGGCATCGACGGGAAGAGGTGGTGCTCGATCTGGTAGTTGAGCCCGCCCATCGCGGTGTCGAGCCACCGGCTGCCCCGCACGTTGCGGCTCATCAGCACCTGGCGGCGCAGGAAGTCGACCTTCACATCGGCCGGAACCAGCGGCATCCCCTTGTGGTTCGGCGCGAACGCCATGCCCATGTACACGCCGAACAGACCGAGCTGCACGCCGAGGAACGCGAACGCGATCCCCGGCGAGAGCACGAGGAACACCAGCGCGAGGTAGCCGACGATCCGCACGGTGATGAAGGCGATCTCGACCGGGCGGCGGCGCAGCGGCTCGCGCACGAACACCCGGCGCACGCTCGATGCGTGGAGAGAGAGGCCCTCGAGCAGCAGGATCGGGAAGAACAGCACGCCCTGGTGCGCGATCAGCCAGCGCAGCGGTCCGGAGCGGCTGGCGCGCCGGCGGTCAGCCTGCTCGGGGGTGAACGAGATGACGGGCAGCTCGATGTCGGGGTCGCTGCCGACCTTGTTCGGGTTCGCATGGTGACGGGTGTGCTTGTGCTGCCACCAGCCATAGCTCATGCCGACGAGCAGGTTTCCGATGACGAGGGTCGTCCAGTCATTCCACCGGCCGGAGCGGAAGATCTGCCGGTGAGCGGCGTCGTGGCCGAGCATCGCCACCTGAGTGAGCACGACGGCGAGAACGGCGGCCGTCACCAGCTGCCACCACGTGTCGCCGATGACGACGAAGAGGACGAGCACGCCGGCGAGCACGAGCGGCGCGGCGATGAGCTTCGTCCAGTAGTAGCCGTAGCGACGGCGCATGAGCCCACTCGCCGTGACCAGCTGCGACAGCTCGGTGTAGTGATTGGGCGTCTTCGGCGCCGTGGATCGCACGGTCGACCGGACGGGCCCGGAAGGGGTGATGGTCATCTCGAGACACCTGTCATGGGGGAGCGCGCACAAAGCGTGCCCGCAATGACGGGGTCCAGGCCACCTGTGTCAAGGGTACGTCCGACAGGCCGTAAGCGCATCGGGGTGAACGTCCCCTCCGATCTGCGTCAGCCGCGCGGCTACGTCAGATCGTGGCCCGATCTCAGACCGCCCGTGAAATGACGGGCGTCTGCTGATAGGACGCCAGTCTGATGCCGTGCTCGTGCTGCACATAGACGCTCGCCATCAGCGCCTCGAACGCTGCGTCGTCGCCCTCTCGAGTGGCGACGCCGCGATACACCAGCACCGCCGAATCAGTGCCGGCCGTCACCAGCCGGGGCTCCTCGATCCGGTAATCACTCCACGGGGGAGCGCTCGCCAAGGACGCCGCGACCTCGTCGCGGTTCAGGATCGCGCCGTGGGCGAGCAGCATGACGGCGTCCTCCGTCATGATCTCGCCGTAAAAGCGATCACCCGTTCCGTCGCACAACGACCGCCAGCCTCGATGCTCCAACTCCACCAGGTCCTCGATGTCCATGGGGCAACGCTATGAACCGCGCAGGGCAGAAGCGATTCCCTTGACAGCCGGCGGGTGAAAACCCGTGCCTACCGCGCTCAAAGACTCGGGAGCAGAATGGGGCAGACGATGGTCGAGCGGATGCTCCGTTCGACGGGCGGCGGGAGAGGCATCCGATGATCGATCACTGGTCCGGCAGCGGTATGCCCGACGATCCGTGGCGGCTGAAGACGCCGCCGCTGACGTCGGACTACACGATCCACCGCGATGACGAAGCGGATCCACCGCTGCTGATCTGCCAGGTCGGATCGACGAAGCTCACCTACCTGTCACGCGCGGTCGACGATCTGCACGAGATGCTCATCGCACACGACGACTGGATGCCGCTCGGCGCCGCGGACGAGCAGAAGGAGCCGGCGCCCGGCACCGTCGAGGCATGGGGGCGGTCGCCCGACAATCTCGTCGGCGGCTGGTACGGGCAGCGCAAGGGCTACCGCGGGCGCTTTGCGATGTACCTGCCGCCGCTGCTCGAGGCGCTCGGCCTGGTCGAACTGGAGCACAACGCGCGCAACAACCGCGTGCGGGCCATCGTCCAGCCGGGGTAAGCGGGAGGATCGTCGCGTTCCGGCAGCCATATCGCTCGGAACGCGATCGCGCTATGCTCCGGTCGAACATCTCTTGTCTGGGGATCGGGGTGTGACATGCCGGAGTTCGCCAATGGCCGGATTCCCGAGTCGAAACTCGTCTCGCTGGGTCGCGGGCGCAACGGAGACGGCGCGTGGAAGCATCTCGCGCCGCCCGGCACCGCCGCGCGGTGGAACTGGATGGTCGCGACCGGCCGTGCCAAGTACGGGGTCACGCTGCGGATCACCCCGGGCTGGAATCTCTTCCGCCCGTTCGACGTGCAGGTGCTCTATCGCGAACGTCTGGGGATCATGGCTGCCATGCCGGGGTTCTCCTCGCACGGGGGCATCTTCGGCGGGCGCGACTGCCAGGCGATCGATGTACAGAACTGGGGCGACCTCGCCCCGGGCAACGCCAACCTCGCCTGGGCGAGGTTCGTCGCACTGTGCCGCCTCGCCGGATTCCGTGTCGACTTCGTCAAGCCGCGTGAGACCTGGCACGTCGGCGACTTCGATCCCTGGAAGGTTCCGGCTGCGGCAGCGGCCTTCCGCGTCAATCCCATCACTGTCCACGACCAGGAGGACGACATGCCGATCATCGTCGTTGAACGAGCCGACTCCAAGCTGGCGAAGGGGCTGTTCGACCCGACCACGGGGAAGCTCCGTCGCGAGATCTCGAAGTCGGAGAACAACCTGTACCGGGCGGCGCAGAAGGCCAACCCGGGTTCGGTCATCTACGCCACCGTGAGCGACAAGGACTACGCGATCCTTCGCGGGTAGCCGTCTTCGCTCTCGGGCGAACCGGGTCAGTCCTGCGCGTGACGCAGCGCCCGGTGGGTGAAGTAGCCGACCTCGCCGCTCTCGTCCTCGACGCCGTAGATCCACTTGCCGGAAGGGGTGGCTCCGACGTCGATGATGATGCCCCGTGTGCGCGGGGTGACGACGTCGTCGCCGGGCTTGAAGGCCGTCTCGGTCATGCGATCGATGCTACGAGCGCCGGTCGGGCGATCGCCTCCTCCGTGAGGGGGAATTCCGGCCGCCGCAGCCGGATCGGTTCGACGTCGGATGCTCCGCGCCCACGCATTCTCATCCTCGAGTCGCACGCGGATACACCGCCCGGCCGACGACCGGACGGGGCCGGTTCGCGAGGCTGGAGTCATGCCTGCATCCCGTACCTCCGCCCGTCTTGCCGCCCTCGCCCTCGTCGCCGCCGCAGCCGTCGCCGTCCCCGGCTGCGCGGTCGTCGACGAGCTCGTCTACAAGCAGCGCTCGTCGAGCTTCGACGCCCTGGCCGACGCTCCCGACGCCTCCGTCGCGCATGCCGCGTGGGTGCCCGCTGACGCGACCGACATCCAGATCGTTGAATCGACGAACGCGGATGCCGGCAACGCGACCCTGCTGCTGACGAGCTCCGCGCCACTGGATCCCGACCTGTGCGTGGAGGTCGACCGGCAGTCCGCGCCGAGCTATGCGATCGACGGCGCGCCGGAGATCTACGGCGAGAACGGCGCCGCGACCGTCTTCGCGTGCGGCGCGTGGAGCGTCGTCGCCTCCGACGACGGCTGGTTCGGCTGGACGCCCAACCACCCCGACGAGCACGCGCGGTCACCCGCGGCGCCCTGACGAGCGCTCCGGATGTCGCGCGGCGAGGGCGCCACGCCGATCGAGTCGGAACGCTCGCAGCGCGTGCTCTGCTGCTCGAATCGCGCACTTTGCGTATTCGGTCCTCGAGAACAGGCAAAGTGCGCGACTCGAGTCGATCGAGTCCGCGTGTATCGAGATCCGAGGTTGCGGGGGTCTCGATACGGCGCTGTGCGCCTACTCGACCGGCGGGGGACGGCGCTGCGCGCCTACTCAATCGGCGGCTGACGGACCGGCCGCTTACTCGACCGGCGAGGGCTCGGTGACCACCTGCACGGTGGCGAGCGTCGGATCAGCCGCGTACGCGATGCGTCCGCCGTCGGCACGCGTGGCGCGCAGGGCGTCGAGCGCCTCGGCCGTCACGATCTCGCCGGGCGCCAGCACTGGCACACCCGGCGGGTAGGGGGCGATGAGTTCGGCGCAGATGCGGCCGGTAGCGGCATCCGCTCGCACTGTCTCGTGCGGGGCGAAGAACGCGTCGCGGGGCGGGATGGCCGTCTCGGCGCGCACGCTCCACGCGGCAGACGCGGTGATCCGTCGGGGCTCGCCGCGGTGACGCTCGATCGCGGCGGTCAGCGTCTCTACCAGCCGCGCGACGGTCGTCTCGTCGTCGGCGAGCGTGATGATCGGCACGAGCACGTCGCGGTCGGCCATCTCGAGCGTCATGCCCTCGGCGAGCAGGTCGGACTCGATGGCGTGCCCGTGCGCGCCCGTGCCCGCGAGCAGCACGACGAGCTTCGCGGGATCGACCGCAAGCGGTCCGTCCGGGTGAGTCGCGGGCCGATCGACCAGCACCTCGACGCCGTCGATGGCCGACAAAGCTGCACGCGCGACGGCGACGAGCTCGACGAGCCGGCCGATGAGCTCGGCGCCGTCGCGCTGCAGCAGCGCACGCGAGGCGTCGGCGCTGGCGAGGATCGCGCCTGCGGCGCTGGTGGTGGCGGATGCCTCGAACCCGCGTTCCAGTCGGTCGGGGTCGAGCAGCCCGCCCGAGCGCGTGGTGCGGGCGAGCAGGAGGGCGGATTGGCTCCAGGCGGGGAGGGTCTTGTGCGCGCTCGTGATGAGCGCGTCGGCGCCGCGGCCGAGGGCGTGATCGGGCACGCTCGGCGAGAAGCCGAAGTACGCGGCCCACGCGGCGTCGATGACGAGCGGCACGCCGGCGGCGTGCGCGGCGTCGGCGAGGCCGGCGATGTCGGACATCGTGCCGACGTACGAGGGGTCGCCGACGAGCACGCCGCACGCGTCGGGGTTCGCGGCGAGGGCCGCCTCGACGGCGGCGACCGGCACCGACCCGGGCAGGCCGGTGGCCGCGTCGATCGACGGGTGGACCCACACCGGCCGCAGCCCGGCGAGCACGAGCCCCAGCAGCACCGAGCGGTGCAGCGTGCGCGAGACGATCACGCTCTGACCGGGCCGCCCGAGCGCGAGCACCGACGCCTGATTCGCGTGCGTCGAGCCGCCGACCGAGAGGCGGCACCAGTCCGCGCCCCACGCCTCGGCCGCGCGGGCCTCGGCGGTCGCGAGCAGGGCGTGGTCCTGCTTCATCGTGTCGAGTCCGGCGAGCATCGGCACATCGCCGGCGATCACATCTCCGACGAGGTCGCGATGGTGCTTGTGCCCCGGGATGCTGAACGGCATCGTGCGCCCGTCGCGCACGTCGGCCATGAACCGCAGCCAGGCCTCGAACAGCGGCGCGTCGGCGGCGTAGCCGCGAGGGTCGCGCGGGTCGGTCGGGGTCATGCGCGTGCCTCCAGGAATCGGCCGACGGCGTCGGTGACCGCGATCGCGTAACGCTCGACCTGCGCCACCTCGACCCACTCGTCGACCGCGTGCAGCCCGCCGCCCGCGGGTCCGCACACCACCGTCGGCACGCCCGCGGCCTGCCAGAGCGCCGACTCCATCCAGTACGGCTCGCCCACTGCGTCGGGCCGCCGAGACCCGGCGGCGACGAGCGCCTCGCCGAGGAGCGTCGTGAACTCGGCGGCGCTGCCCGCGGCATCCGCTTCCCATGCTTCGCGCGCATGCGTGAGCGTGACCTCGGCGGTCAGGCCGGGCGTGCGGGCGGTGACCGTGTCGACCAGGGCGCGCACCTCTTCCAACGCGTCGGCGGCGGCTTCGCCCGGAACCGTCCGGCGCTCGACGGTGACGGAAGCGGTCGCGGCGACGGTGAATGGAGCCGACCCCGCCCGCACGACCGTGGCCATGAGCGAGCCGTGGGGGAGGAGCGGATGCCGCGACCGCTGCCGCAGGTCCTCATCGGCCTGCGCGATCGAGGCCAGCAGCTCGCCCGTCGCCCGCGCAGCATCGACGCCTTCGTCGGGCTGCGACGAGTGCGCCGCCTTGCCGCGGAGGCTGACCTCGACGACCGAGTAGCCGCGGTGCGCGGCGGCGAAGTCGAGCCAGGTCGGTTCGCCGATGAGGCAGAGGTCCATGCGCACGCCGCGCGCGGCGAGGTGCTGCAGCACGGTCTCGGCTCCGACGCTCGCGTCCTCCTCGTCGGCGACGAGGGCGACGATCACGGTGCCGGGTGCGTCGAGTTCGGCCAGTCGTTCGGCGGCGACCACCAGCCCGGCGAGCCCGCCCTTCATGTCGCTGGCGCCGCGTCCGGTGAGGCGGCCGTCGTCGATGCGCGGAGCGAAGGGCTGCGGCATCCCCTCCACTCCCACGGTGTCGAGGTGGCCGTTGAGCACGATCGTGCGGCCGGAGCGCGAGCCGGTGTGCTGCGCGAGCACGCTGACCCGGCGCGCGTCGGACGGCGCGGGGAACAGCTCGACGGTGTAGCCGGCACCCTCGAGCCGCTCGGCGAGGACGGACGCGATGTGCGCTTCGCCCTCGGCCGAGGGCACGAGGCTGGGGTTCACGCTGTCGATCGCGATGAGCGTGGTCGCGAGGTCGACGGCAGCCGCGCCGAGATCGGAGGGTGAGGGCACGGCTCCGACGATAGCGCGGGGTCGGGACCCGGCTGTCAGCGCCCCAGCAGGGTGTCGGGCCGGAGGTCGAGCCGGCGCAGCAGCTGGGCGTTGAGCGCGACCACGATGGTCGAGAGCGACATGAGGATCGCCCCGACCGACATGGGCAGCACGAAGCCGATGGGGGCGAGGATGCCCGCGGCGAGGGGGACCGAGATGAGGTTGTAGCCGGCGGCCCACCAGAGGTTCTGCTTCATCTTGCGGTAGCTCGCGCGCGACAGCTCGATCACCGAGAGCACCGAGCGGGGGTCGTCGCTGGCGAGGATCACGCCGGCCGAGGCGATGGCGACGTCGGTTCCGGCGCCGATCGCGATGCCGACGTCGGCCTGCGCGAGCGCCGGGGCGTCGTTGACGCCGTCGCCGACCATCGCGACCTTGCGTCCCTCGTGCTGCAGCTGCCCGACCTTCGACGCCTTGTCTTCAGGGCGCACGCCGGCGAAGTAGCGGTCGATGCCCAGCTCGGCGGCGACCGACGCCGCGACGGCTTCGGCATCGCCGGTGATCATGACGACCTCCACGCCGCGGTCCTGCAGCGCGCTGACCGCCTGCCGCGACTCGGGCCGGATCTCGTCGGCCAGCCGCAGGGCGCCCGCCACCTCGCCGTCGACGAGCACGTGCAGGATGATCGCGCCCTCGTTGCGCCAGTGCTCTGCGATCGAGAGCTCGGCCGTGCCGGTCTCGTCGAGCAGGTGCGGACCGCCGACCTGCACGCGGTGGCCGTCGACCTGGGCCGAGACGCCGACCGCAGGGGCCGACGAGAAGTCGGTCGCGCGCGGGATGGTGAGGTTCTGGTGCTGCGCGGCGGTGACGATGGCGCGGGCGAGTGGATGCTCCGAATCGGCCTCCGCCGCGGCGGCCAGCGCCAGCACGCGGTCGGCGTCGTGACCGGTGGCGGGCTCGATCGCCGTGACGGCCGGAGCGCCCTTCGTGAGCGTGCCGGTCTTGTCGAAGAGCACAGAGTCGACGGTGCGCATGCTCTCGAGGGCGAGGCGGTCCTTGATGAGCACGCCGCTGCGGGCCGCGCGCTCGGTCGCGATCGACACGACGAGCGGGATCGCAAGGCCCAGCGCGTGGGGGCACGCGATGACGAGCACGGTGATCGTGCGGATCACGGCCTCGTCGGGGAACCCGATCAGCGACCAGACGATCGCGGTGATCGCGGCCGCGCCGAGCGCGAACCAGAACAGCCAGCCCGCGGCGCGGTCGGCCAGGCGCTGCGCACGCGACGACGAGTTCTGCGCCTCGGTGACCAGGCGACGGATGCCGGCCAGCGCCGTGTCCTCTCCGACCGCGGTGATGCGCACGCGAAGCCCGGAATCGGTCGCGACGGTGCCGGCGACGACCGGGTCGCCGGCACCGCGGCGGACGGGCCGGGACTCTCCGGTGATCATGGACTCGTCCATGCTCGCGGTGCCCTGCACGACCGTGCCGTCGGCGGGCACGCGTCCGCCGGGGCGCACGACGACGACGTCGCCGAGCTGCAGGTCGGCCGGCGCGATCGTGACCGTGGAGTCGCCGTCGACCTTCTCGGCCTCGTCGGGCAGCAGCGCCGCGAGCGAGTCGAGCGCGTTGGTGGTCTGCGCGAGCGAGCGCATCTCGATCCAGTGACCGAGCAGCATGATGACGATGAGCAGCGCGAGCTCCCACCAAAAGTCGAGCTCGGGGTGCAGCATCCCGAGACTCGCTCCCCACGACGCGACGAACGCGACGGTGATCGCGAGCCCGATCAGCAGCATCATGCCGGGCTTGCGCGCGCGCAGTTCGCTGACCGCGCCGGTGAGGAAGGGCGCGCCGCCCCAGACGTACATGACCGTGCCGAGCGCGGGGGAGACCCACGCGACCCAGGCTGCGTCGGGCAGCGAGTAGCCGAGGATCATCGCGAACATCGGCGAGAACGCGACGACCGGGACGGCGAGGAGGAGGTTCCACCAGAAGAGGGTGCGGAAGCGGGTGACGTGGGAGGTGTGGCCGGCGTGGCCGGAGTGGTCTTGGTGGGTGCCGTGGCCGGCGTGGGCGCCATGGTCGGCGTGTGCCTGGCGGGATTCAGGGGTGGAGGCGTCGATGGTCGACGCAGTGGGGTGGTGGTCGTGCTCGTGCGGCGTGTGGTGCGTGTGGGTGTCGTGCTCGTCCATGCGGCTCTCCTCGGTGAGGCTGGCGTGATGCAGTCGACAACGTGGGTACCCCCCTAGGGTATTCCAAGTTCGTCGCGTTCTGTTCTCGGAGTTTCGATGGGATGGCGCTTGCTCAGGAATGCGTCAGCCTCGGCACAAGAGCCGTTGCCAGGGATTGATGTGGCCATAGGTTCGATGCTGGCGCGCATAATGCGCGGGGGAAGTCTGGGCGATTCGCCCATCGGATGCCTCGTCGCGCGCCGACCGGAGCGCACCTCATTCCTTGGCCTTGCCAACGCTCGAGGATCCGCGCTGTGGTTCTCCCGCGGCCCCAGAGCCGTCCACCACCGAGAGAGATCAATGACTGACGCACCACAGCAGCCCACGTCCTACCCGCAGCCGCCCCAGGCGTATCAGCCCCAGCAGCCGCAGGGGTACCCGCCCCAGCAGCCCGGTTTCGTGCCGCCTGCGGTTCCGCCTGTGAAGCAGAAGCCGGCACGGAACGTGCTCGGCATCATCGCGCTCGCCACGGCGGCGCTCGGCTTCGTCTTCGCCTGCATCCCCGGCGCGCTCATCGTGGGCTGGATCCTGCTGCCCGTCGGGTTCATCCTCGGCATCATCTCGCTCTTCCTCAAGGACAAGGCCAAATGGCAGGGTCTGACCGCGATCATCGTGTCGGTGATCGGCACCATCGTCGGATTCATCGTCTTCTTCGCCGTCGTTGCGACGTCGTTCAGCAACGCGTTCCAGTCGGAAGTGAATGTCAGCTCCGGCGATGACACTGCCGTCGTGGAGGAGGAAGGCACCGCCGACGAGGCCGCCCCTGAGGTCGGCACGCGCGAGAACCCCGCTCCGCTTGGCTCCGCTGTCGAGGGTGAGGACTGGACGGTCGTCATCAACTCGGTCACGCTCGGCGCAACCGACCAGATCCTCGGCGCGAATCAGTTCAACGAAGCCCCCGATGCGGGGACCGAGTACATCCTCATCAACTACACCGTCACCTACACCGGTGAGGACGCCGAAGGCGGTATGCCCGTGATGGTCGGCGTCGAGTACGTGACCGCTGCCGGCGTCACGGTCGACTCGCTGGAGAAGATGTTGGTCGGTCCGGACGAGATGGACGCCATGAGCACTCTCTACACCGACGCATCGGCGACCGGCAACGAGGCGCTGCAGGTGCCGACACCCGCCGACGGCGTGCTCGCCGTGCGCCCGGGCATGTTCGCAGACACCGTCTTCGTCGCCATCAAGTAGGCAACGCTACGAGCGAGGGCCGGGGGCACGAGCTCCCCGGCCCTCGCTCGTTTCCGAAGGGGCCAGCCAACCCCTAGAGGGACTCGAACACGTTTTGAGCATTCTGCATAGCGATGTCGAACGACAACTTCCGCGGAATTACGCGGGGTTCTGAGATCGCCGCGACATCCAGCGACGTCCGAAAACAGCCAGGGGCGAATGGAATGCGGCCAAAATGCGGGCAAGAGTTGCCAGTGCTGGAGGGGGCTTCAGGCGCATCTCAGAACCTAATGCGGCCAAGCGGGTATTGGTCACTGGTTGACGCGTGCAATTTTGCGCGTTCTGCTCACAGTTGCTCGTCATGCTTTGCAAAGTGCTCAAATGCGGTTCAACGCATTCCAATGGTGTCAGCGGCCGATCGAGGGTCCCGATGAACCTGGCCTGACCGAAGGTCCGGTGAACTGCTCGCGAAGCTGCTGCTCGCGAGCCTGGACAAGCACCTCGCGACCGGTGGCCTCGTCGACGAGGCCGGCAATACGCGCCCGATTCATCATGCGCGTCGCGGTGCTAACGCTGACGCCGAGCTGTTCCGAGACGAGCTTGAGGGGGCCGTCGTTGATGACCGAGGCGAGGCGGTACAGCCTGGCTGCCTCGTGCAGGTTCTGTTCCTCGGAGCGCGACTCGTCCGCCCTCAGTCGTGTCAGGTATTGTCCGTAGGTCTCGAGCTCAGACAGGCCACCGTCGATGCGGACAACGCGAGCTGCAGCCCATTTGACGATGGCCTGCACTCGGAGGTCGCGCAGCAGCGTGGTGGTCACCTCGTCGCCCTGGCCGCTCCGATCCACTCGAATCGACTCAGCCGCCGCCCGCCGCAGCGTCGGGTCGTACACGACGTGGGCCCGCACGGCACCCGGAATGTCAGGAATGCCAGTCACGACGGCGACCCACGAGCGTGGAATGTGAATGCCGTCGCCGGCGTCGAGTATCTCGTCGTCGATCAGTTCGATCGAGAGTTCAGGCATGCTGCGAGTTTCCCAGTTTCGGGAAACGCGAGCAAGTGATGACATCGAGCACTCACCGGTGTACAGTGCGTGAGCAAGTGATGACATCTACCATCCAGCGAAGGAGAAAGTCATGAACTCATCGCCGAATTCGCTTGCCCTGACGATGAAGGATGCCGCGAAGCTCGTAGGTGTCGACTACCGCACGATCAAGCTCGGCATCGAGAACGGAACGATCCCCACAGTCCAGCTCGGCCCGCGCCGGATGATCCCCCGCGTGCCGCTGTTGCGCGCCTTCGGCGTCGACGCCTGATAGCGGCCTGATGGGCGGTGCGACGTCGCCGCGCATGTCTAACGGGTTCGCAAGCGACCGGTGTGCGTCTATCAGCGGTCCCATCCGTTCGACGAAAGCGCCGCTGCGTACTGCCGTATCGCGCGGCAGACACTGTTCAGCCTGATCAGCCAGGGTCGCCGGCCGAGCTACTTCAGGCATGGGACGTGTGACGCGTTCCTCGCCGCCCGCCCTGGACGTACGGATCCAGACGCGCCTAGCATCCGTAGACCAGTCTCGCGAACGTAACGTGAAGCTGCGCGAGGCCAAAGAAGAAGGCGACTAGCTGCGCTAGCCGCCTTCACGTCCGGGCTATAGGCCAGAGGCCCACACCCGATGCCAACCATTATATCTCACTCGTTTCCAGAAAATAGTCCCTTGGTCAAAGATGTGGTCGACATTGGCTTTGACTCGAGGGCGTCTGCCGCCGCGGTGGCAGGCGATCCGTTCGGACTCGGAGGAGTCCATCCTCCGTGCGTGTAGATCTTCAACGAGTGAGGCCCGGAATGAAGGCCGCCGATCAGGGTCGTGACCCCGAGCTGGGTTCGCACATGCTCGGCGAGCTGTCCTTTGGGGGAGGTGTGGCTTGCTAGCCCGGCTGCAGCGCGGAACTCAAAGGCAGCAGCGGACGTCAGCATATCAACGATCTGCAGGCCGTCAGATGACTTCGAATCCAGCCGCACCACGCTCGTGAGGGCGAGTCTTGAGGTACGTCGGTTCACGCGATCGCGAAGGTCATCCTCAAAGCGCACATGGTCTGGAGTTGAATAGTTGTCAGCCAGTACCGACGCGACCTCGTTGAAGACAAGCGCGCCAAGCACAAGCTGCTCAGCCATCTTCAGATACGCCTGCCACTGATCCCCAAAGCGCACTACCGGGTCTGCCGCCTGTCGATCGGCCAGGAAGCACCTGAAACTAAGGTCTCCACAGCCGACCGCTTCGCTTGCTAGATCTTTATACATCGGCAGCGAAGAGCGGGTCACGTCCGAGAACTTGAACTCGGTGTAGTAATGCTTGCGGTCGCGAAACTTCTGCACCGTGCGGAGCAGTGTCGAGGGGTTGGTTGCCTTCACCAACCCGACTGCAAAGAACCGATCGTTCGAGATAGCGCCGGTTTCATCGAGCAGCAGTAGCGACGTCGGGTGCTTGCGTCCCAACCGATCCCCGTAACTTGTCCCCGCCATGACAAAACACTATCCAACACCGCGGACCCGGATCCGCGTCCGGGCGGTGCTCGGGGAGAGGGTGCACGGGACGGGAGGGTGCGCGGCACGCCGCGATGGGCGCTGTGTGGAGACCCTCAGCGGAGGACACGCGTGCGCAGTGGAAGCGCGGCTGGAGCTGCCCGCCGGCGCCAAGCCCCGGCGACAACGGCCTCGACGAGGGCGGCGTCATCCTCCACATGCGGCTGGCGATCGGGATTCCGGTCGGGGCCGTGCGCATGAGCGCGGCGTGGTTTGCGCGCGGATCCCTGCGCGGGCGAGGAAGGAGACGTCGTACGCGCACTGAGGCATTGAGAAGATGTCGGACGCGGAAGGACGTGTCGACGACGCCTAACGACCGGATGTCCTGACGGAACTTGGATGATGCAAGCGGTTTGGGGATTGCACCGTGACCGCCTCAATGGGGACCTTCCGGCACGACCCTTTCGCCATAATTCGGTCGGAGGGTTGCAACCGTACCGAAGATCCTCGTTGAATCGGTAGAGCGTCGCCGACGCACGAAATGAGAGGGCTTTATGGCTGACGAGGCTAGCGCGGGCTACAACCCGGACGGCGGGTATGACCCGGACGGCGGGTATGACCCGGACGGCGGGTATGACCCGGACGGCGGGTATGACCCGGACGGCGGGTATGACCCGGACGGCGGGTATGACCCGGACGGCGGGTATGACCCGGACGGCGGGAATGACCCGGACGGCGGGTACGATCCGGACGGCGGATACGACCCCGACGGCGGCTACGACCCGGACGGCGGGTACGACCCGGACGGCGGGTACGACCCCGACGGCGGATACGACCCCGACGGCGGACGCGCCTGACCACCTTTCGAGCGCGGCGTCAGCGTCTTGCTGTCGCCGCGCTCGTCTGTCCTTAATCGAGGCGTTGCACGGGTGACATCGCCTCACGGATGACATCGCGGTCATCATGGGGCAGACGCCGGGTGCCGACGAGCTGGTAGTGTTCGTCGCCTTTGCCTGCAACCAGCACTGTGTCGCCAGGGCGGGCCATCTGCAAGGCGGCGCGTATGGCGTCTTTGCGCAGCGGGATCTCGATGCTGTCCGGTGCCCCTGCGCGTACCTCTCGTCGGATGCGATCCGGCGGCTCGCGTCGCGGGTTGTCATCCGTCAACACGACCAGATCCGCCAGGCTTTGAGCGATCTGTCCCATGTCGCGTCGCTTCCCTCGATCTCGCTCCCCACCGGCCCCGAAAACCAGCAGGAGACGTCCGTGCGTACGCGCACGAACGGATTGTAGGGCCGTGCGAAGAGCGCCCGGGTTATGCGCGGTGTCGACGATGGCGGTGACACCGTCGCGTTCGCCGATCACTTGAAGTCGGCCCGGTGGCGGTGTTACCTTGCTGAGCGCTTCGGCTACAGCGGCCGGATCGCCACCAGCTCCGATCACCGCCGCAGCCGCCAGCATGAGGTTCGTGACCGCGATCGGATGCACAGTAGGCAGCGCAACGAGGTGCGATGCTGCGCCGATTATCAACCGTCCGCGCAGACCACCGTCGACTTCTTCCGCCCCGACGAGGCGAACCTCGCCGCCTTCGCCAACGGTGACCAAACGCGCGCCGCGCCTACTCACCGCTGCTCGAACGAGGTCGCCCTGAGCGGAGTCCGTCGCCAAGATCGCAACGCCGTCAGCTCGCAAGTACTCCTCGAATAGCCTGAGCTTTGCGTTCCAATACGCATCGACGCTGCCGTGCACGTCGATATGGTCCCGCTCGAGGCCTGTTGACACGGCGGTATCGACTTCCACTCGCTCAAAGAGCCCATCGGCCAAAATCCCGACGAAAGCCTCCAGAGAGATCGCGTCCGCTCCAGCGCGAGCCTGAGAGTCGATGAGGTCAGGCAAATAGTCGGCAGACCGACGCGTCTTTGCCTCATGCACAACGCCGTCGACGTCCGTGATTCCGGTGGAATCGTAGCCCGCTGCACGCCACCCGACGAGCTTCATCAATTGAAGCGTGGCGGTCGCAACGCTGGTCTTTCCGTTCGTCCCGGTAACCGCCGAGATAAGTGGCCTGCCCTGTGGCGATGTGACGGGCTGAATCATGATGCTCCCTCGGTCCGGCGCGTCCGGCCACGCAAGATTCATCCCACCACATATGTGAGCGATACGCGGCGGGTCTTACGTGCTGCCCACGAGCGCTTCCTCAGCGGGCGCTCGACCGATCGACGCGAAACTACTCGCGGGAAACGACGACATAGGCCCGACGCTCAGCGATCGATCCCCGGCTGAACAAGCCTTGTGCGCCAGCCAGGGGTCATTGAGACGCAGTTTGTACCCTGACGGCGCCGGCGTAAGGCAGCGCCGCGAAGGCTTCGAGGAAGCCTTCGTAGTCATCGACCGGCTCCCGAGGAGCATCGCTCAGCGAATACTCGCGAGTCCATGTCGCCATCACCGCACGCACTTCGTCTGCTTCCGCGCTGTCGTCAAGTTGGCTATCAATCTCCTCGATGAGGAGGAGCACGGCCTCTCGGGGTGCTGACACAGGGTAGTCCGTCTGGAACCGGTCCCGGATGCGGTTAACACGATCCTTGATCAGCTCACTCGACTGAGTTCGCAGGGCTTTCCGTTGGACAGTCGCGAGCTCTCGAAGGAGCAGCGAGAAGTTGGCGGCCAGGCGCTCGCGTGCTGGAAGCGGAACGGCGTCGGAAACGCCTGCTGCGACTACGTGACGCGCGAACGCGATCTTGTCGAGGTGGAAATCTTCCATCGAGAGGTGATCTCTAACAGCAGTTGCGACTCGATCGAGCGTCCCGCCCGGAGTCGCGAAGACCAACTTCGGATCCAGCTCGAGTTTGTCCACGTTTGCATCAGTCACGAACTCGGCGACGTAACGGCGAACTGCGTCAAGCGCGACATCCAAAGGCACGAGATCTTCGATGCCAACTACACCGCCGGGATTGTCGGACTGGAATCCAGTGATGTCATTCAGTTGGCGAACGAACTGAGGGTCAACCAGCTGCTTGCCGTTCGGTCCTCCTTTGCGCAGCTTTGCCACAGCTTGGTCGCCGGCAGCGTCGCTGTCGAGGAGTACGATCACCGCTGGCTTGTCCACATCACGCCCGCGGGCGAGGAACGCCATATACGGCACATGACTTGCCGAACCCGCTGGCACGAGCGAGATGTCATTGAGGTTCAGGTTCTGGGATTCTGGCACCCCGGCAAGCCTCAGGTTGCCCGACATACCCGCGATTAGCACCTGATCCGAGGCGCCCTCAAGAATCAGATTGCACCCGCCCATGAAGGTCGTCTCTGCAACCAGTTCCCCGAGGGCAGAGCGTAGCGGCTCGTAGTGGTTTCGCGCGGCATTCGCGACCACGCGCGTCCCCTCGTCATGCCGTCCCTTGTCCAGAACTCTAAGACGCTCAGCGTGGTTCTTGTCGATGAGGAAAGGGGAGTGCGTAACATAAACCACCTGCACGGCAGGTACGGCGGAGTCCTGCGGAAATGCAAAGGCCTCAAAGATCCGCAGCAGATCTTGCTGGCCCGACGACGACAAGTACGCGTCAGGTTCGTCCATCAAGAGGATCTCTGGGCGTGCCCCGTTCCCCTCCTTCGCTGCATTAGCGACGTGGGCTAAGTACTGCACGAAGTAGCTGAGGAAGTACTTAAGACCGCCGCTTCGCTCGTCGAACGAGTATGTCCGTCCGGTTCTGTCACGAATCATGAAGTCAAGATGGAACTCCTGGTGCTCCACGAACAGCTCGAAATGCTGATCTTGGCGCCACCAGTGCTTGAAGTTCAGCGCATGAGAAAGCTCGGAGTTGATCGTGTCGACGATGCTGGTCGCGTAGCCGCTCTTGCCCTGGCCGATCGCAGTCGAGAGCTGGTCGAACAGATCGGGATTGAGTCCTGCGACATCGAGGAGAAGAGTCCTTGCAAGCTCAAATTTGCGCAGATCGGTCTCCACGACCGCGGCGCTGGCAGTGAGGTTCGACCTTAGGGTCTCCCGGTTCGCCTCGAAGTCTGAGGGCGAGGACAGCATGCCCAGCTGGCCGAATAGCAGTTCCAACCCGGAACGAACCTGGGCGTGTGGCATCGCATCCCTTGATTGTCCAGATGCGACGTACTTGATCGGCACGGAGTCCGGAAGGGGAACCCCCGCATCGATTTTGAAGACCGACGGCATCCCCAATTGCTCGAGGGCAGTCGGTTTCTTGACGGTGGCGATTGTCCACTGCTCGCCGTGACGCAGGTAGATCCGGGTCTTCGGCGTTGTGTTCATACGGAAGTACGCCAGCTCGTCGGGCAGCACTTCCACCTTTTGGCCGATTACTTCGCCAAGGAGAGGTAGGTCTGTGACGGAAAGGTCGTTGAATCTCAGCCCGAACTCGGGGAGCAGTAGATCCTTGTGGCGCAGGAAGAAGGGCGAGTATCGACAGAAGTCACGCTGCAGCACTTTGTCGCCGGTCAGCCCAAACTCGATGGCCGCGAGGACTTGGCTCTTGCCGGATTCGTTGGCGCCGACAACGGTCGTGATGTGCGGGTCGAGCGTGACCTTCACGAAGGGGTACGGCGCCAGGCCGCCCGGAACATCGTCCCACGGCAGGGGGATATAGCCGGGGCTGGATCGCTTCATGAAGTCGAAGTTGAGCGAGCGAAAAAAACGTGCGTACACGGCGGTCAGCTTCATCGAGATCCCCCAGAGAGTTTTCCTAAATGTAGCGAGTGCGAACGACATGAGGGGCGCCAAGTCTGCTCACGGAACATTCGTGTCCCGAGTGATGGTCGAGATCCTCGCGGAACTCAACGGCAACGCATTGACCCGGCCGACGTGCTGGCGCACGTTTGGGAGGGATCTCGGGACGTCGCGTCAATGCGTACAACTGGACGCCTGACGGGTGCCGAACCGAGCGGGTCCGTCGAGATGCGGCATCCCGGGAAGGTTGAATGTATGGCGGACAGCCGATCCTGCGATAGGTGCATCAAGGACATCGACCGGCGCATTCGGAACAGAGCTTCGGCTGCAGCTGTGACTGATCTACGAGATCCAGCCGACGATTGTCGGGTACAGCGAACTGAGTGCGACGAGAAACAAGAAGGCGGCGACGAAGATGGAACCGCGGGCGGGTGCTGGCGTCATCACGCGGACGAGGCGCCCAGTCCTAGGGATGGCGGCAAAACGCGGCATCGGCTCCCCGTCGGCGTCATCTAGCCAGATTCGGTCGCGGAGCGGCAATGCATCCCGCCACCGTTCCGAAGTGAGTGCGCGAACAGCCGCACGCGCGAAGCCAGCATGATCGACGGAGAAGCAGAGCCATGCGCTCTTGGCAACCACGCCCGCCAACGCGATGAGTGCAACGGATACCACGATCAGCGCCAAGAACCCGTAGAAGTATTGATTCGCCGACGACGCAGTGCCGACGCGGTCGAGGTCGAACGCGAGGAGAGTCGCTATGTACGCGCCGAGGGCGAAGGTGGCTCCGGTCCAGATGAGGCGCCCCGCCCATCTACCCGTGCCAGCGAGCGCCGAACTGGACCCTTCAGTTGTCACCGGCATGCGGGAGGCGATCCAGACGACCAGTGCGACAGGAGGTGCCGTGGCAAGCACGCCGGCGAAGGAGACGAGGTCCTGCGAGGGCAGGTTCGGTGATGGCGAGAGCGTCACGGCCAGAACCGCAGCGCCAACGAGCACGAGGTAGAAGCAGTACCACAGCACAGGGTTCTGCAAGTGATCACGGATGCCTTCGGCCGATACGCTGCTGGATGCCGCCATGACACTAGGATGTCGAGCACCGCCGACAATCGCGGTTCCTTTAGAGGGCTTATGCGTGCCAATCCTCGGCTGAGTGGCGGAACTCGGCGCCTCGACCGCGTGGAACGGAAGCGGTCCTTCGAGGTAACAGGCGAGAAAATGTGCGAGCGAAGCTGAGGTGCCGTCTAGGGCCGCACAGCTCTACGCGAAGACCGACGCGCTCGCAGAGCAGAATTTCACTCGACAGGACACGAAGGAGGCGGCCCACGAACCCGGCACATTGGCGTCCTGATGGACGAGATTCTCACCGAGGTCTTCCAGGGTCCAGCCCGAACCGCGCGGCTACGGGGCAAGCGCACCGCGCCTGGTCGGTGACCGGAAGTCGCCCTCCCCAGGCCACGTAGGCCGCATCTCATCGACGATAGGTCGGGAGTCGAAAATCACTCGACCCTCTACCCGCAGGTGCCCCTGCGCGCTACTACGGATTGAGCCCAATGCTATTGGGCAGACTTCAAGTCGGATCCTCGTCGCCGGGTTCCTCGTCCTCGCTCGCACGCGGCAGGTTCTGATTAGCGAGACCTGTCAGCAGCAGCGGCTCAGCCATCTCATCGCCGTTGTGGTCGCGCCACGTGAGGCGAAACCTGCACTCCTGGTTGACACCGCCCGCGTGCACCCGCACCTTGAACATCCGGTTGCCTTCTCCGTGCATCTGCTGCCAGTAGCCGGCATCTACGACGGAGGAGTTCGCGTCCATGGAATCGATCCGGACACCGTGTGCCGTACTGTCAGGCATAGCGTTGCGAAGGATCACTTCCATCGTTCCGCCATCCGCGGTCCAAGAGCCCGCCCCCCAGCTGATGGACCATCGCGGCGCAGGCGGTGGTACAGACATGAGCACCGTCTCGGCGTGATCCTGGAGGCCGCGTTGGTATCCCTCTTTGACGCCCTCGCTGTGTCGTTTGCGCAGCAGATTCTCGTGAGCGGATCGGATGTCTTCCGACGGCATGAGAACATCCCGCTCAAAGGCATCACCGCGTTGGTCTCGCCACGAGACGTGAAATGTAACGCCTTCCTCCAGCCCTTTGCCTGTCGGGACGCCTTCGAACCACTTCCCCGTGCCGGGGCTCATTGGGCCCGCGAAGGACGCTTCACCAAAGCCGGTGAATTCGGACTCATCCCAAGTGACCTCTACGTCGGACACCGAGTAACCGTGGTTGGTGAGAAAGATCGCATTGGGCATGCCAAAGCTGTCTTTGACGTCGAACCGCCAGGTGGGTTGCGCTGAGCTTGTTCGCTCTTTCTTGACCTCGACACTTCGACGGTCGTAACCCTCTTGCCCCAGCGCCGCGCGCTGGGCGGCTGACATGATCCTGAGCTCGCCGCCCCAGGCAAAGAATCTGTCGATGTTCTCCCAGACGGCACGCCGCCATGCGTGCAGGGCGAACGACAACGTCAGCAGGACCAAGATGGCAAGCCCCGCGACGACCGCAATGATGAACAGGCCCCACCACCAAAATGCCGCCCAGAAGGAGCTCGTTCCGTTGGTCTTGATGTACTCCCGGATGCCGTCCTCAATGAACGGAGCGGCTACTGCGATAGCTAGCGGAATAATGACCGCCAGGAGGATTAGTGAGCCGAACACCCACCCGAGAACTCGGAGCGTGCGGAAGCCTGACTTGGCCGCGGCCGACGAATCACTCACAGCGGAACATTAGCGTCTGGCGATCAGCCCCTCCCGTCGATACCTCGCGACACGCGCCTCGGGTCTAACCCTTCGATCCGTCTCTAGGACGTCTCGTGTAGCGCGACACTGCCAGGCGGATCATCGCCGAGCCGGCACGGCGCACCCGACTTGCTCGAGAGAGGGTCCTTCACATCAGCAGCCGAGGAGAATCTGCGCGAGCGATGCTGAGGCCCCGCTTACAGCGGCCGTATAGCCCACCGGGACACTATCTCGCCAAGCGCCCGCCAATCGGGCTCTACATGCCCATCCCGCGCCCCGCGTACGACGCCCCGACCACCGGCCCCGTCGCCATCGCCGCCTCGCGGTCCCGCGCTGCGCGACGCATCTCCGCCTCGACCGCGCGCACAGCATCCTGCATCGTCAACTCCGGAGTGCCGCGCTGCATTGACTCGGCGAGGCACTCGCGGGCCGCGGCATCCGTCCGCGCCACGACGATCGCGACGTTTGCCACCCGCCCGCGCGTGAGGCCAACATAGAGCCCCGCGGCGTCCACATCCGGCCCGACCACCGACGCATCGGCGGTGTCGCCCTGCACGCCGTGCACGGTGGACGCGTAGGCGAGCTGCAGGTGCTCGCGCGCGTACTCGGTGGACACACGCGCCACCTCACCGCTGTCGCTCACGGCGACAAGCCACAGGTACTCGTCGCGGATGCCGCGCACGATCCACTGCGCGCGATTCTCGACTCCCGTGAGCCGGTCGTTGCGACGGGTCTGGACCGTGTCGCCGACGAGGATGCGCTGCCCGCCGATTCCCCACGCGGCCAAGCGGACGTCGAGCTCGCCCTGATCGACTCGCCGCTGCTGGATGGCGTCGTTGATCGCGTCCGCCTCAGCGTTGGTACCGGAGACCAGCGTTACCCGCTTGCCGCGCGCGTGCCACTCGAAGTATGCGTCGATCATCCGCTCACGCGCCGCGTCGTGGTGTTCGACCCGGTCGACGTGACCGTGTTCGGCGAGCTCGCCCGCGACCACCAGCGCATGCTCGCGATCACCCGCATCCCGAAGCCGCAGCGTGAGCGCCGCGTAGTTGGGATCGCGGAACCGGTGCACCGTGTCGAGCTCGACCGCAGCATTCGCGTACCGCATCGCAGAACCCATCGCACCCGAATGCCCGACCGGCGACGCCTGATGCGTGTCACCCACGAACGCCAGCCCGACGCCCTGCTGGATCGCGAGCTGGACGAGGACGTTCGCCGTCTGCAGGTCGACCATGCCGGCTTCGTCGACGACGATCCGATCGCGAGAACGCAATACGTACTGGGTTGGTCCGCCGTATACGGCGCCCGTATTGGAATCGACTTCTCCCACTCGGAGCCTGGTCCACACCTTCGCGCCGGCCTCGTCGGTGCCCCATCGGTAGCCGTGATCCGAGAGCAGGGCATGAATACTGGATGCCGCGGCCCCGACCTCCTGAGATGCCACCGACGCCGCCTTTCGCGTGGGGGCAACGACGAGCATCCGCCGCCGTTGCGACGTGAGCGCCGCGAAGGCAGCGCGCAGCATCGTCGTCTTGCCCGCGCCGGCAGGGCCGGTCACGGTCACGAGCCCGTCCGTGCCGGCGATGGTGCACGCGGCAGCGCGTTGCGACGCATCCAGTGGTGTCAGATCCTCGTGCGGTGCGAACCGGTGCAACTCGCCCGGCAGCAGGGAGCGCCCCGGCTGGGCGAGCACGTCCAAGCGGCCGGCCAGACGCACCTTGGCGCGTACGGTCTCGGTCGCCATGAACGCCTTCACGTGCGGCGGCGGATCATCGGGAACGAGCCGATAGACGGCACGCATGGCACGCTCCGTGATCTCGGCGATCACGCTATCGAGCCGGTCGCGCTCGGCTACGACGTCCGTGCGCGAGAGCGCGCGTATGGCGCCCGCGCGGATGTCGAAGATGCTGAACCTCCCGCCGCATGAGGTGGCCCGTTCGTCCGCGTCGACGACCGCCTGTGCAGCGAGCAGATCCAGGTCGAGGGCGTGCGGGTCTGTTGCAGCAACGGGAATGGGTGGGCGCGGGGTGGTCAGACTCGGATCGATCGCTGCGATCTCGTCGCGGACGCGCACCTCCCAAGACGCCTCATCGAGATCGGCCGGTTTGTTCGGACGCGACACCGCCCACGCGCGCCGATCGATCTGCTGCAGCACCTCCGCGCTCGGCGCCGATCCTCCGTGCGCCGCCGACCAGCCCGCGATCAGACGCGCGCGGTTGGCTTCGATCTGCGACGACCGACGCGAGACGGGTCGCACGGCGCCGGCGAGTTCGGCGATCTCGCCACCGTCGTCGAGCGTGTAGCCATGCCGGGCGAGCGCGGCGATCCAGGCCGGATCGGTGCGGGCGGCGAGCTCGCCCTCGGCGTTGACCACGGTGTGCAGCTTCATCGCGACGCGCGAGTCGAGGTTCGACCACTTGCCGTCCTTGCCGAGCACCTTGATGTTCAGCCAGAGATGACGGTGGATGTGCGGGTCGAGGGCGCGCGAGCGCCGATGCTGCAGCTCGACGACTTCGATGCGGTTGATTTCCTCACGGATGAGCCCGCCGTGCCCGCGCCGCGCGTTGAGCTCCGTCTGCCACGTGAGCAGGATGCGGTCACGGAGCCGGTCCTGGAGGGCTTCGAACTCGGTGGCGAGTTGGGGATGCAGCAGCGCGGCGATGCTGTAGGACTTCGGGTGGTTGAGCGTTCCGTCGAGCAGCAGGTCGGCGTCGGGGCTCAGCCGCTGATGGCCGCGCTCTTCGCCGGTGACCGGGTCGTGTCCGGTGAGCCAGACACGAAGGCCGCCGGCGGTGAGCTCATCGGAGGTGATGACGCCGTTCGCCACGATGAATCGTGAGACGGTCGAATCGGAGGCGGCACTGTACGCTTCGAGCGCGTCGACGCTGGGGGAGTGCTGCAGGTGTGCGTCGCAGGTGCCCTCAAATGCGTAGCCGATCGCCTGTCGAACCCCTCGGGACTCGACACCTCGCTTCCATCGCTCAAGGCCGCCTCGCATGGCGCCAGAGTAGGGTGCGTTTTACGGATTATCCAGGTATTTTTCTTGGATGTAGGTAGCTGTAGGTAACTGGTCCTAAAGAGTGTCGCTCACCTCGGGTGCCTGCGTGCATCGTGGTCGACTGAATCGCGACTCTCGCCTCGCTCGGGTCATTCTGATTTGCATATAGCGCTGGTCACCCTGGACTCGGTTTCGGCCGAGATCCGTCATACCTGGTCCAGCGCTCGTCGGTATGCGCGGGATCACCGGCCAATTGGGCCATGCGAGCTATCTGTCGCCGACGCTATCAAGGCAGCTGCAAGGGATTCCACCGGTGATCCGTGTCGACAGAAGCTGAGCCCCCAGCCCCGGGTCACTCGTGCTCGTAGCCGCCCGACGGCGGATCGCCGTGGTTGGGAGTCAGTGTCGGAACCGACCGACATACTCGAAGTACGGCCGCGCTAGCGGGTTGAGGGACCCCCTCGTCTTAGGCTGGGTGGGCACCAACGGTTGCGTTTGGAGGAGCAGGACAGTTGTCGAAGAAACCTAGCCGCCACGGCAGCGGGACGGTCGCATCATTCTTTGCCGGGATCGGTGGGTTCGATCTGGGGTTCGAGAGCGCAGGGTTCGAGACGGTCTTTCAGAGCGAGATCGACCCCTACTGCAACACGATCCTCCAGCACCACTGGCCTGCGGTGCCGAAGAACACTGATATTAGGGAGCTGAACTCAGATGACATCCCCACAGCCGACGTCTGGTGTGCCGGATTCCCCTGCCAGGACGTCTCGCTGGCGCGAGCTCGGCCGCGAGATGGGCTTCGTGGGGCAAGATCTGGACTCTTTTATGAGTTCGCTGCTCTACTTGGAGACGCTCGTCCCGGGGTTGTCATCCTCGAGAACGTTCCAGGCCTTCTCAATTCGCACCAAGGACGAGATTTTGGAATCGTCATCCAGACGCTGGTCGAACTCGGGTATGGCGTGGCGTGGCGGATACTTAACAGCAAGCACTTCGGAGTCCCCCAGTCTCGACGTCGCGTCTACATTGTTGGATGTCATAACGACCCAGGACGTGCCGCTCAGATACTTTTTGAGCCCGAACGCGGCGCAGGGCATCTTGCGAAGAGTTTCAAGCCAGAATCGCAGGCTGTTTCCCCCTTTATGGAGCGCGCTACAGCAACTGGCCGAGTCAGCCGAAACGCCCGCGAGCACAGAGACCTCGTAGAGACGGATAAGGAGATCTTCGTACCACACCTGTCGTTCTGCATCTCCGCGACCACTGGGCGCCACACCGGGACCGACTGGAGCCGCACCTACGTCGCTTACCGCGACCGCGTGCGGCGGCTGACCCCGGCGGAGGTGGAACCCCTTCAAGGGTTCCCGGAAGGCTGGACGCGTCCACGCGGCATCTTCGCCGCCGACGCCGACCTTGACAGCAAGCGATACCACGCCCTAGGCAACGCGGTATCGGTGCCGGTTATCTCCTGGCTGGCAGACCGGGTAGCGGCGACGGCGCACGTAAATCATCTCTATCCCCATGCAGCCACGACGGCGCTCGACTCCTCGCCCGCTGAGACCTCTCTGCGGAGCGCATGAACGGCGCTTTTCTCCTTCGCCTGTCCCCGCGCTATTCGCGCTCGGGGCGTTTGAGGGGCACGCTTATCGCACCCGAGGCCGCCGCCACCGAAGACTGGGCATCTGATCAACAGGACTTCTACCGCAGCACCGTGGGGTCGGGAGCCAGACCTCCCGAGCCGACCGTAGTTGAGTTTGGCCAGCCGCCCATAGAGTTCACGAACGACGCCTCCCACATCGTCGGAGATCTGATGGTGTTTGTGATGGGAGCTGAAAGCAGCCAGGGGAGCAGCAATGATCGCGGGCTCCTTGGGGTTGGTCGAATTGCGCAGGTCGATAGGACAAACGACCTCCAAGGAGCGTCGGCTCGGGTGGCGGTGCGTCTTGAAGACGTACTTCTCGCACACCCGGTAGTTACAACCGCCGTTATGCGCGATTCTCCGTTCTTCACCGCTTCCGGGCTGGGTGAGCAGAAGATCTTTGGCTGGACTGGAGCGTCATCAGCGCAGAACTGCGTACCCCTGCACGACAGGTCTGCAAGTACGGATGGCGCCCGGATGGCGCCTGTCTACGTGACGCTCGCGCTAATGCGCGAGGCAAGCCCGGGATTCTGGTCGGACTTTGAACGGGAATACCCTGAGCTCTCCCAGACGGTAAATGCGCTCCCCGTACCATTGGTGGACAGCTCCCAACTGGACCTTGGATATGTCCCACCGGAGTATCGCAGCGAGCCAATTGACTCCACTCTCGTCGCCGAATATCTAGCCGCGAGAGGTATGACGCTTCACCCCTGGCAGGTTGCCGCATATCTAGCAGCCGTGCGCGCAAAGCCTTTCGTGATCTTGGCGGGTATTTCTGGGACCGGCAAGACCAGGGTGCCCATGCTTGTAGCGGAGGCAACGGGCGCGGAAGTCGAAGTTGCAAGTGTCCGCCCTGATTGGACGGATTCGAGCGAGCTTCTCGGGTACACAAACCTCGCTGGCGACTTCATACCAGGACCGTTGATGCGATTCGCCGCGTCTGCGATGCAGGCTCCTGAGCAGCAACACTTCTTCGTGCTCGACGAAATGAATATCGCACGCACCGAGTATTACTTGGCCGATGTGCTGAGTTGCATGGAGCGCAGGGATCCATACGGGAACTCCGCGCCGCTCCTCCCGAGCGCGGGAGCGGCAGACGCTATTGATTACAGCGAAGTTGTGATCCCCAGCAACCTGGCGATCATTGGGTCCGTGAACATTGACGAGTCCACGTTCGACTTCTCCAAGAAGGTTCTCGATCGCGCGTTTGTGCTTGAATTTGGTGGCGTCGATCTCTTAGCCCTTCAGGCTCAGTCGGCCACCGCGGGCAACCAGCGAGTCTGGTACGGCGCGGCCTCTTGGCGCGGCGAACCGGTCGGACTCGCAAACCGGACGGACCAAGACGGCCCTGCAGGCACCGAGGCGCTGCTAGCGCTGGTCGAGCTGAACGACATTCTGCGGGTCGCGCGACTGGACATCGGATATCGTGTGCGCGATGAGTTCGTAGGGTTTGTCCTCGAAGCCGCCCATGTCGGCGTCGGGTTTGCGGACCGCGCCGGCAACGCAATTTCCCCCTTGGATGTTGCGGTGGCGTCCAAGCTTCTTCCGCGCATTCAGGGGAGCGGCCACGGGATGCGCTCGGCACTTGAGGATCTTTCAACCAAGCTCTCGGATCTCGGATGCCATTACTCGGCGGCGCGTGTAGGCGCGATGACCGAGCGCCTGAAGTCTGACGGTTACACCAGCTTCTTCTAACCAATGCCCGGATTCGCGGACATCATCAGGGTGGAGCACCCCAGCTTCTCACTGGCAATTCAAGCCAAGTCTCCGGCGGGGGTTGCGGTCGTGCCGGGCGCAGCCGCTGGGATCGCAGTCGATTCCGATGAGGCATCAGTTTGGACCGCGTCTGAATATGGAATGCAGGTCGGCTTGTGGGAGCAGACTGAGTATCGTCTCGTAATGGAGCCCACCCGTCGTGGGGATCGTGCACGAGTGCAGGCACGCGCAGCCTCGATCACTGCAGACCTTGCCACTGTTGGGTCAACTGGGGCGGTCGCCGGGCTCGTCAACTTTAGGTCGACGATCGGTCGTTGTGAGCTGACTCTCGAGACTGAGAGTGCGAGCACTCGCCTGTCATTCGAGGTATTTCCTTCGAAGCTCGACTATCAGAACGACTATCAACAACTCTTGGCAGATATAGCTAGACACAGAGACAGGCTCCTCTTCCGGTACTTCAGTTCGACGCATCGCGATCTCGGGACAGTCGATGCAACGGGCTCGGATATAGACTGGCTCGCCATTCTTCGACATGAGCTGGGCGCTATTGTCGAGGGCGTCAAGCTCATCGAAAGACAGCCGCTTTCCCTGTTGCGAAGCGAGGTGCTGTTTGCGCCTGTACACAAGATCAAACGAACCAACCCGTCAACGCTGACCGCTATTCGTCAGCGGCGCGGCAAAGGAGCATGGACGACAGTTCAGGGCACCGCAATGCATGAGTTGCTCCCCTTCGATGGCCGAAGCTCGTCTTGGGACACGCCGGAGCACAGATGGATCCACGGCCAGCTACGCATTGTGCAGATCGAGCTCAGTCGCATCCGCGCTGACCTGCGGAACTCAGGCAACCGCCGGATTGACGAGAGAGTTGTGGTCGACACTACTTCGGCGGAGCTGTCTGCGATGGAAACGACGATTCGTGATCTGCGTCGATCGCGGATCCTCAGCAGCGCCGCCCCTGACGCCAATGCCATGGAGCGACCATCTACCGCTCTATTGACCAAGGCTGGATACTCGCAGGTCTATCGTTCGCTCCGGCTATTACGCCAGGTCCTTGCTCTGGAGGGTGCGACTGTGACCTCGGGAGTGAGCAGTTTGGCCTTGTTGTACGAGCAGTGGTGCTTCCTGGAGGTTCTCGACTTGGTCAGGCAGCACTTTCCCCAGTCGGACCCCGTCGACGAGTTCTTTTCGGTCTCCGAGGTCTTGCTTTCCTCGCGGCTCGAATCGCTGCACGCGGAGGTTCGGTTCAGCGACGGCGAGCGAGAAGTGCGGGTGGCGTACAACCTGAGCTTCGCCACCGCTACGGGGGAGCACCGCCCCGACATCGCTGTGCTGCTGGATCGGCCAGGGTGGCCAACAACCATCATTGCGCTCGACGCGAAGTATCGGCTTCAGCGTCCCAGCAAGCAGTACAAGTGGCCAAGCCCTGGGGCAGATGCCGTCAACGCAATGCATCGTTACAGGGACGCCATCGTAACGATGGCAGGCAATGGAGCAGTGCGGCCGGTCGCACAGGCAGTTGCTTTGTTTCCTGCCGAGGACGCCGACTATCACGAGGCGCCCTTGTATCGGGCCGTGGGAGCGGTCGGAGTGGGCGCGATCCCATTCCTGCCTTCCGGTAAGGCGCTAGCTGCAGGCTGGCTCGCGCGAGCGCTCTCGGCGCCGGATGAAGCTGTGATGGTTGCCCCCGCGACGCCGAGAGAGTTCACGGGCTCTCGCCATAACGCGCATGAACGACTAACTTTTTCGAATGGATACGGCGTCCTGGGCTAGCTCGCCGGCTACGCGCAGGTCTATGCAAGGCAATCGTTCGTCGAACACGGAGCCCGAACTCGCGGTTCGCCGAGTTCTGCACAGGATGGGCTTTCGCTACCGTATCGACGTCCGGCCCGAGCGAGACCTGTCGATCAAGGCTGACATTGTCTTCACTCAGCAACGTGTGGCGGTGTTCGTTGACGGCTGCTTCTGGCACGGTTGCCCGGAGCACTATCGCGTGCCCAGCACGAACTCCTCCTACTGGGGCCCAAAGATTGAGAAGAACGCGGCGCGCGACCGGCACGCCGTTGCTGCCTTGACGTCGAGGGGCTGGCTAGTGCTGCGATATTGGGAGCATGAGCGGCCGATCGAAGTCGCGCGGGCAATAGCCCAGTGCGTGCTCACCCAGAAGTCGCCATCGCGCTAACAAGCGCATCCGTCTTACGCCGTCTCGTCGATCCTTCACTCCAATGAGCGAAAGCTGCTCGTAGATCCTGCACGCAACGCGGCGGTGTGCGACGCAGCTTCGGGGCCGATTCCCTCGTTGCGAAGCTGGCGGACAGCCGCAACGAGCAGCGCCGACGCTTCGTCCCGCGTGCTGTATCGCTTGACCGCGACCGCGCGCTCGTCATTCCCGCTCGCCGGAGCCGCATCGTCGGCTATGCGGGACGGGATCATCCGCGCCACGGCGACACCTCCAGCATGAGAGCCATCCCGGTCGTCTAGATCGCCTCGGATCCGAGCAGATCGATCTCGGTCGGATCCTCGTCGATCTGCTCACCGCCGTCGGACTCATCCGTGACGATGACCGGCTTTCCGATCGCGCCGGCGATCATTCCCACAAGCGCCTGCTGGCGGGTTGCCATGAAGGCGGTGAAGTTGTCAGTCCGTAACAGGTCGGGATCGATGAGGTGGGATCGCAGTCGGGTGTCGAACGCGGCAGATGCCAGTTCGGGGTTCTCGCTCTCGATGCGACCCATGTAGTCAGACGGGGCTACTCCGCCGATGATGCGATTTGTCCTCGCCGCGAGCGGGGTCTTGTTGATGATCGAGTCATAGATGCCTTTGGCGATGCCCTGCTTCTTGCACCAGTCCTGCGGGAAGATGTGATGGATGTCGACGTTCTCGTCGAAGAAGATCGTCTGCGAGAACTTCTGGCCGGAGCGGAAGTCTTCTGCCCCTTCATGCATCAGGAGCGCGTTGACCCCCTTGTAGGCGGCGGAGAGCCGCATCCTCATCGTCTGCAGCCGGTCCGCGCGAACCGTTGCTTCGTGCACGGTCGAGGGAAGATCCCCGCCGCGGACCCACGCGACGACCTCGAGGAAGTCGCGAGCGATGCGCGTCTCCGTGGACGAGCCGTATAGCTCTCCGAACACTCCGTTCCAGTACCACCTGCGGATCTTCTCCATCGCCGCAGGCGAGTCGGCCTCGCCGCCGAGCTCGGCAAGAATCGCGGCCAGCGGAACGACCTGGCTCTGGTATGGCAGATCCTTCACGCGGTAGATCCCCAGCCGCACGAGGAACTTCGCCGCTTCGAGGAAGCCGGCTTCGACTTTCGACTGGTACCGCAGGTACGCGTCGAGCGGAAGGTCGAGGAGCGACTGGCGAGTCGCCGACACCTTCGGCAGCTCCTTTCCGCTCTTCCCCTCCGCCTGCGCGCGAGACCGCACGTCGCGGGTATAGAAGAGCGAGATCGCCTGCAGGAAGTCCGTGTTGCCTACGCCGGCGAGTACGCCTTCGGAGGCCGAGGGCAGCCTGAGTGCCGAGCGGAAGCGCTCATGCCTGCCCTCGATGCCGTCCCCTCCGTACCAGTCCTTGCGCAGCTCGTACCCGTCGGCGGCGTACATCGCGGTGATGAGTTCGAACGCGTCGAGGGGCTTGCCGCCCGTGTTGACCTTCTCGAAGACCACACAGACGGCTTCCTTGCTCGTTGCAGCAGCGAGCTCGATGACGGGAACCAGGTACTCGGTGAAGTTCTTGACGATGCGCTCGTAGAACTCGCTGATGCGTCGGAATCGCTCCTGAAAGTCGTCGAGCTTCATGGCCCAGCTGACGAACGACTGGTTCCAGTCCGACCACCCGACCACGGCGCTGATCGGGAACATCCCATGCTCGAACTCGAGTTCCTGCGTGGAAAGGTCCCTTTCGATGACGCGCCCGAAGTCGGAGGTGAACCGGCGGTCTTCGGGAACGCTGACAACGGCCTCATCTCGATCGACCGTCTCATCCAGGCACTTCTCGATGTCGAGATAGAACCATCGCTTCACCCGCTGACGACGCGGCGTGATCGTATGGACGACTTCGTCGCGCATCAGGACCTGATACATCGACGTGAGCCGCTGCTGTCCGTCGAGCAGAAGCGACTCGGCCTTGTGCTGACCGGCGTCGACGGGAGCACCCTCAAGCACGCGCGGCTTGAACTCGACTGCGCCACCGGTCTTGAGTGTCATCACCGCGCCGACGGGGAAGCCGCGCGACACCGAGGCGATGAGGCTCCGAATGCGCTCCTCGTCCCACACCCAGCTTCGCTGAAAGTCAGGCAGCTGGAGGCGGCCATCGTGACCAGACTTGAGAAGGGTGAGGAGACTGATTGAGCTCGCGGTGAAACTCGTCGTGGATTCGCTCAACTGCGTTGCCTTTCTGCGACGGTCGCCGACCTTCAGTGGTCGGTTAGTGCTGACACAAGGGATGGTTGTCTGGGATGCCGATCAGCGCCGCTCGCTCGCGTATCTCGGCGCCATCGATTCCATCTGGTCCATGACGAGCTTGATGGCCTCGGGCTGCTTGTCGGGCGGGTACTTGTACCTCACCAGAAGCCGCTTGATCGACGATCGGAGTTTGGCGCGAACGTCGTCCCGCACGGTCCAGTCGGTGCGCACGTCGCGCCGCATCACGGCGACGAGCTCGCGGGCGATCTGCGCGAGAACGTCCTCGCCCTGCACGTCGATCGCCGACTCGTTGGTCGCGACCGCGTCGTAGAACGCGAGTTCATCGCTCGACAGCGGCGGGGTGAAGTTCGACCCGCGGGATGCCTCGGCTGCGACATCCTTCGCCATCGCGACCAGCTCGGCGATGACCTCGGCGGCCGTCAGCTGCTGGTTGGTGTACCTCTTCATGATCTCGGCGATGCGCTCCGAGAACGCCTGCTGCCGCACGAGGTTGCCTCGAGTAGCGGCGATCCCGGCGTCGACGAGCGACTTGCGCAGAGCCTCGATGGCGAGCTGTGGGTTGCGTGCCTTCTGCGCCTGTGCGAGGTACTCGGGGCCGAGGTTGTCGAGGGTGAGGCGCGGCAACCCTGCCGCGTCGTAGATATCGAGCACCTCGTCGGTGGCCATGGCCTTCGCGACCAGTCCGCTGAGCAGACGCTGAATCTCCTCAGGCACCGGCTCGTCGCGCGCCTGGCGCTCGTTGGCGTCGTACTTCGCCATCCAGACGCGCACTTCTTCGTAGAACGCGATCTCGGAGTGCAGCTCCGCGAGTGCGTCGCGACCGGATGCCAGAGCCCACGCCCGCGCGAGAGCGCCGCTCGCTGCGCGGTAGCGCGCCTTGAGCGTCTGGCCTTCCAGCGCCGGGTCGTTGAGCGGGTTGTGCGCATCCCGGAGGAAGCTCGTGGCCTTGGTCGCTGCTGTCATCAGCGCCCGCGGGCCGCCGTGCTTCAGCGGGGCACGCCAGTCGCAGTCCTTGAGCATCTCGCGGATGTCGGAGACGAGCTCGAGCGCGATTCCCACGGCCTCGTCGACATTTCGTCCCACCGGCCGGGTCTGCTGGTCGTCGACCGTGTACTCCGACAGGGCCTGCGCGAGGTTCTCTGCCAGGGGCGCGTACGCGACGAGCAGACCATCTCGCTTGCCGCGGAACGTACGGTTCACTCGGGCGAGCGTCTGCATGAGCAGCGCTCCTTTGAGCGGCCGGTCGAGGTACAGGGTGTGAAGCGGCGGCGCATCGAACCCGGTGAGCATCATGTCCTTGACGATCACCAGCTCGAGATCGTCGTCGGGGTCTTTGAGACGCTCCTTGATGGTCGCGTTCTCCGAGTCGCGCCGAACGTGCGTGCTCACCGGCGGCTGGTCGGCGACCGTGCCGGAGTACACGACCTTGATGCGACCGGCATCCAGCGCATCGGAGTGCCAGTCGGGTCGCAGTGCGACGATCGCGTCGTACAGTCGCGCGCAGATCTCGCGCGTGCCGCCGACGATGAGCGCCTTTCCGTGGGACTCGATGAACGGCACCATGCGGGCCCGCCGTTCCTCCCAGTGCGCGACGATGTCTTCGGCGAGCGTACGGATCCGTTCGGGCGCGCCGTACACCGCGTTCACGACGGCGACGGATGCCTCGAGCCGGGAGCGCTCCGTATCGTCGAGGCCGACCGTCGCCTCGTCGGCGGCGCGGTCGATGTCCTCCTCGGACGCATCGTCAGCGAACGCGACTTTGATGAGCCTAGGCTCGAAGTAGACCTGCACAGTCGCACCATCGGCGACCGCGCGTGTGAGGTCGTAGACGTCGATGTCGTCGCCAAACACCGCACGCGTGTCGCGCTCGGCGAACGAGATCGGCGTGCCCGTGAACGCGATCCGCGTCGCGTTCGGCAGCGCGTCCCGCAGGTGCCGGGCGTATCCGTCGAGGTCGTCGTAGTGACTTCGGTGCGCCTCATCGACGACGACGATCACGTTGCGGCGATCGGTGAGGAGGGGATGCTGCGTCCCCGCCTCCTTCTCATCCTTGCTGAGTCCGAACTTCTGCAGCGTCGTGAAGTATATGCCGCCGGTGACCCGGCTGGTCAGCTCGGCGCGCAGCTGTGCGCGCTCGGTGATCTGCACCGGCTTCTCGGCGAGCAGCAGACTGCGCGTGAACGTGTGGAAGAGCTGCCCGTCGAGTTCGTTACGGTCGGTGACGACGATCACGGTGGGGTTCTTGAGACTCGGATGCCGCGTCACGAGGTTCGTGTACAGCTCCATCTCCATCGACTTGCCCGACCCCTGGGTGTGCCACACCACGCCGGCCTTGCCGTTGGACTGCACCGCCTGCACCGTGCTGCCGACGGCCTTTGCCACGGCGAAGTACTGGTGCGGCTTCGCGATGCGCTTGACCAGACCGTCGGCCCCCTCGTCGAACGCGGTGAAGTTGCGCAGCAGTTGCAGGAACCGCTCCTGGTTGAACAGGCCCACGAGTGCGTCATCGAGCGGCTGAACGTCGACGCCGTTCTCGATGCGCGGCTGCTCGAGCCTCGCCCCGTCGTCATCGACGTTCCATGGGGCGAAGTGGTTGAGAGGAGTGAAGGGCGTTCCGTACTTGGCATCGAGCCCGTCGCTCGCGAGAACCAGCACGCAGAAGCGGAACGCCATCGGGAACTCGCGCAGATAGGTGTTCAGCTGATCTCGCGCCGACGACACTCCCGCACCCGCAGCACCGGCGCGCTTGAGTTCGACGATGCTCAACGGCATCCCGTTGACATAGAGCACGATGTCGAACCGACGGTGCAGGTCGCCCTGCCGGATCGTGACCTGGTTGACGGCGAGCCAGTCGTTCTTCGACCAGTCGGTGCTCACGAGCCGCACCCGGACGTTCTGCTCCGCCCCGTCTGCGTCGAGATAGCTCAGCGGATACCCGTCGACGAGGTACTCGTGGATGCGGTGGTTCTCGGTGAGCGCGTCCTGCGACTTCGGGGCCGCGACCTCCGACGCCGCCTGCTGCAGGTAGTGCAGCGGCACACCCGGATTGAGGGTCTGCATCGCCGCGACGAGGCGCGGGCGGATGAGCAGCTCATCCCACGTCTCGCGTTCCCCGCTCCCGGGTGCGATCTCGTCGCCCCGCAGGGGACGCCAGCCGAGCGGCTCGGCGAGCGTGTCGAGCGCCGCCAGCTCCCAGGTCGACTCGAGGATGCGGGTCACCTCGTGGCTCCGTCATCTCGGCTGTCTGAGCTGCCGGAAGCGTCGGAATCGGCCGTGCGCTGAAGTCGCTCGGCGATCCTGCCGGCGAGGCGCCCGGTCGACATGCGTGCGGTCTCGAAAGTCTCCGTGCCGAAGCGACCCGCGGCGTGAAGCCCGTCCTTGCTTGCGCCGACGACGTCGTCGCGCACGTCCACGGCCGCGGCGGACCAGCGCCGGGCCTCGAGCGCCGCGCGCTCGTCAGCAACACCGAGCGTTGCGTGGAGATCACCGACACCGGATGCGACCTGGTTGCTCGCTTGCACCACGACCTTCGCCGACAGCGGGTTCAGCAGCACCTTTGCGTTCGCGCGGCCTGCGGCGGCGTCCATTCGTGCGACGAGCTGCGTGGTCGTCGTGGCGATGAGTTCACGCCGGCGCCCCCGCGCCGTCTGCAGCGCGATGCGGTGCTTGTCGAGTTCGTCGGGTGAGGCGTCGAGGACGCGGTCGAGTTCGAGCACACCCATTCCCTCCTGCAACTGGAAACAGCGGGCGAGCACCGCGAGCCACTCCACGACGGTGTCCTGCGCCTGCTTCGACAGGTCGGCGAGGTCAGCGATCTTCGTCTCACGCTCGAGCTTCTCGGCGAGCCCGTCGAGCTGCCGTAGCGCGTATGCCTGAGTGCGGGCGATCGTGGCAGCAGACCCCTGCACCTTCGACCACGTCACCTCGGACACGCGGCCGACCTCGTCACGAACGACCATGGTTTCATCGAGCATCAGCTCGACACCGATCATGTCGGCGAGCACCGCGTCCTTCTGGGCGCGAAGGATGTCGTCGACCTTGGCGTCGATTTTCGCGAGGTACTCGGTGATCTCCTCCATCTGCTTCTGCATCGCGTACTGCGCCATGATGCCGCCGACGCCTGCAAGGATTGCGGGGTTGGTGAGCATGGAACCGACGTTGCCGGGCTTGATGAACTGCAGGTTCTTCGTGAATTGACCGTTCGCCCCGCGCGTCGTGGCCTGAACGACGTCGTGTCCACGCTTTACAAACCTCGCATCTTTCGCGCCGCGCGATGCGATCTGCGCGGCGCGCGCCGACTCCTCGGTCAGTTTCATCCACCGCCCGGCGTTGGCCGAGACCTCCGACGCCGTCTGCAGGGCAGACCCGCTCTTGGCCACAGCCGAGTTCAGCGGCCGCAAATCGAGCTCGCGCGACGGCACGCCCGTCGAGGCGACGAACAGCTCGACCGCGGCAGGCTCGCCGAAGACGAGCAGGCCGTCTCCGTCGCTGATCAATTGGATCTCGTTGCCCAAACCGTCCTCAACGGGCTCGGAGAGCTGGAATTCATCGGTCATTCGGGTTACTCCTCAAACACAAACGTCAGTTCCGCATCGGGATCTATCGCTGTGATGATGCTGGTGTAGTAGAGCGTGGCCTGATCCTCGAGATCGTCTTTATAGGTCGCGATGTACTCTTCCTGGTTCTCAGGGCTCAGGATGCCGTTGATCATCTCGGTCTGACTGATCTCGCGAGAGAGCCACGCCAGCGTCCCGTTTTGCTCGATCGGCTCCTGGAAGAGGGGCTGGTCGTACCCGATGAATGTGAACTCCGGAATGGTGATGACGAACGGCACTCGCGTCGTGTCGATCGTCACCGCCTGGCCGTCGATGCCCAGCTTCGCCGTGAACTTGTACTCAAGCAGCGTTAATCGATCGCCAGCTGGGACATCGATGCCGAAGAACTTGCCATCGCTGCCCTCTCGCTTTATGCCCTGGATCCCCAGGCTGACGAGCGCAACTTCCTCAATCCGTTTGACGGACTGAACGATCTGCGTATCGGTGCTCTCGGAATTGGTACTGAAGAGCGCGGGAATCTTCGCGACCCCAGAAAGTGCGAGCACCACAACCAGGGCTGTCGCGCCAACCATCCCCACCGCCATCCAGCCCATGGCTGCGAACCACTTCTTCAACGTCGCAATCTCCCCAGCTCAATGCGTCAGTGCAGTCTTGTGAATCTATCCGGTGCCGGTGTCGATCACCGTCAGGCGCCGGCTTCGGATACTGCAACCTCGGCATCGCGGACCCGAAGCTTGCCCGACATGAGTTGCGGGAGCAACGCGTCGCGGGTAGCGGCGAGCGTTCGGCTCTCGGCAACTGCCGCGAGCATCGCGTCGCGGATACTGTCAAACCGCGAGGCCAACTGCTGAGCCGAGTCGGAAGTGGGCCAACGAATCTCGACGGACGCGAGGTCCTTCCAGCTGGTGCGAGGCATTCGGGTGCCCTCGCTCGCCGCGACTACTTCTTCGATCACCGCATCGCTCGACAAGGCGGCCAGCAGGACACTAGAGAGGCGCCGGTCTCGCGAGCGCACAACGAGGATGTCGGTCGAGCAGATTCCGCTTCGTGGTGCAGAGACCACCTTGTGGAAATAGGGACGCAACTTGCCGAACAGGATGTCACCGGCTCCGAATCGTGACTTGGTGCTGCTGACGTCGTCAGCCCGGCCTTCATCAGTAAGCCACATGTGACGTCGCCCCACGTGCTCGAGGCCGACATAGAGATCGTCGGGATTGACGCCCGACGGATCCACGCCTGACCTCGGTGAGTCAGCGATTTCGCCGACGCGAACAAGGTCGGCATGAAGTGCGACGTACTCAGCCCGAATCAACTCATCGGCAGCGGCGGCGAGGGCGGTGTTGGCGGCGATCTTGTCGTCGAGGGCGCCGAGCACCTCGGCGATCGCCTGCTGCTCAGCCCGCGGTGGGAGCTTGAGTCGATACGTTGATGAGAAGGCCGTGTACTGGAATCGCGCGACCCCCGTGTGCTGTACCTGAAACGTCTCCAGAACCCCGGAGTTGTAAAGATTCTGGAGCTGGCGCTGGACGAACCTCGCGTCAACGAGAAGCGGGTCGACACGAATGAACCGCGCAAAACTCGCACAAGACACGGGCCCCTCGAAGCTGTCGAGGATTTCCTGCGTGACGAGCAAGGTGCGACCAGTCGGCGACTTGGGTGACCCGCCAGCAGTCTCTATGAGGATGTCGTTCGCCTGCAGGGTGCGGCGTGCAGAGGTCCGGTTCGGGAGATATCGCCGCGGAACGGAGCCCACTCGCCTGAGTGCAACCTCCGCGAAGTCGGTACCGCGGATGATCGCGAACCTGCTGCTGTCAGGTTGTTCCTCTTCCTGCCCCCAGTCGCCGTCGCGCGACTCGAGTGTCAGATCAACGAGGGTCGCGTCATTCACGAGACCCGCCCCAGCTGCTCGCGCACGATCTCGGCAAGCCGCGCGGACTCAGTGAACTGCGCTTCGAGCTCCGCTTGCAGTCGGGCAAGCTTGTCTTCGATTGGCTCGCCGTCGTCCGCAGCCTCAGCCGCGCCCACGTACCGTCCCGGTGTCAGTGCGTAGTCCGCGGCCTTGATCTCGGCGAGCGTCGCCGAGTAGCAGAAGCCCGGAACGTCTGCGTATTCGTCGGGCGCAGCATCCGATTCGATCCCGCGCCACGCGTGGAAGGTGCCCGCGATCTTCGCGATGTCCTCATCCGAGAGCGCGCGCTCGGCGCGGTCGACCATGTGTCCGAGCCCGCGGGCGTCGATGAACAGCACCTCACCCGCTCGCGCCCCCTTGTCCTTCGCGAAGAACCAGACGCACACCGGGATGCCGGTCGAGCGAAACAGCTGGGTCGGCAGCGCGACCATGCACGACACCAGGTCGGCCTCGACGATCTCGGCGCGGATCTGACCTTCGCCGCCGGAGTTCGACGACATCGAGCCGTTGGCCATGACGACGCCGGCCTGCCCGCCGGGGGCGAGCTTGGAGAGGATGTGCTGGATCCACGCGAAGTTCGCGTTGCCGGCCGGGGGTACGCCGAAACGCCATCGCGGGTCGGACTCGTTGCGGGCCCAGTCCTTGATGTTGAAGGGCGGGTTCGCCATGACGAAGTCGGCCTGCAGGTCGGGGTGCAGGTCGCGGGCGAAGGTGTCGCCCCAGCGCGGCCCGAGGTTGCCCGAGAGCCCGTGGATCGCGAGGTTCATCTTCGCCATGCGCCAGGTGCGCTCGTTGAGCTCCTGCCCGTACACCGAGATGTCGCTGCCCTCGCCGTGGTGCGCGTCGATGAACTTCTCGGCCTGCACGAACATGCCACCCGACCCGCACGCCGGGTCGTACACGCGGCCATGCGTGGGCTGCAGCAGCTCGACGAGTACTCGTACGACGCCGGCGGGCGTATAGAACTCGCCGCCCCGCTTGCCTTCGGCAGCGGCGAACTTCTCGAGGAAGTACTCGTACACCTCACCGAGCAGGTCGCGGGCACGGCGTCCGTCCGATCCGCCCTGCCCCTGAGCCGCGAAGCGGGCGGAGTTGAAGAGGTCGACGAGCTCGCCCAGGCGGCGCTGGTCGACGTTGTCGCGGTTGAAGATGCGCGGGAGCGTGCCTGAAAGCTGCGGATTGGCCTGCATGACGGCATCCATCGCCTCATCGATCAGCGCGCCGATCGACCGGTCGATGCCGTCGACCGCCGCGCCCTTCGCGTTCTCGGCGAGGAACCCCCATCGTGCGTTGGTGGGAACCCAGAACACTCCGCGCCCGGTGTACTCATCGGTGTCGTCGATGAGGTCGGCGATCTGGCCATCGTCATAACCGTCGGCGGTGAGCTCGGAGCGGAGTCCGGCGCGACGCTCGTCGAAGGCATCCGACACGTACTTGAGGAAGACGAGCCCGAGGATGACGTCCTTGTACTGCGAGGCATCCATCGACCCGCGCAGCTTGTCGGCGGCCTTCCAGAGCGTGTCTTTCAACTCCTTCATGGTCGACGGCGCCTGCGGGGCGGTTTTCGGTGTGCGGGGCATGTGCGTCCTTACTGCGTGGATGCCGCATCCGCGGCGGTGGTCGTATCGATCAGAGTCACCTCTCCCGACGTCGCACCGGCGACGATCAGAGCGGCATAGTCGTCGAGGAGTGCGGCCCGAGCCTCGAGGTCGGCGCGGGCTGCGGTGATGCCGGCGAGGGCGTGGCGGAGCGGCGCGATGGCATGCGGGGCGACGCGGCGCAGTATCCATCGCTTCCAGGCACCCGGCCCTGCCACGGCGCCGGTGATGTCGGCGGCGATGATCTCGGGGACGAGCCCGCCCGGGTCGCCGACGGTGATGCGAAGGACGCGGGCAGGGTAGGCGACGACCTTCGAACCGTCGGTGTCGACCCAGGCCGCCGCGGTCGGGGCGGTGCGGAAGATCACGTCGCCCGGGCGGGTGAGCTGCGCGGTGGGATGCTGCGTGGCGAACGCGAGCTGATTCACGCGGGTGCTGCCGATCGACGCGGGACTCTCGAGGTCTGATGCTGTCACCACGACGAGCCCCTCCGCGCCGAGCAGGTCGGGGTCGAGGCGCGTGCCGGAGATCATGCGGACGTGTCCGTCGTGCATCAGGTGCGCAACCGTCGCGGACGCCGGCGTCGCGTGGGACGCGGGCGCCGTCACGATCGGCGCGATATCGGCCTGCACGGTACCGGCCGCAGCGTCGATGAGCGCGGGCAGGTCGGCTGCCTTCGGGTGGGTGCCCTGGCTAGTGATGCTCGACTCGACCAGCGCGCCGCCGCGCGCCAGCAGGGCAGCCGTTCGGGCGAAGATCGCGAACCGGAACGAGTGGGCGCGGACCTCGCGCGCGCTGCCCATGCTGGCGACGATGTCTGAGACAAGGTCTGCCCGCGTTGCCGGCGTGAGGGGGACGTCGGTCAGGTCGGCCACAACGGTGAAGCGGTCAGCGATCGCGACCTGCCCCATCGGTGCGCCGAGTACCCATAGAGCGAGAGCTTCGCGGGGAGCGGTGTCGACCAGTCCCGGAGTGAGGCGGGCGATGCCCCGCACTCGACCCGTGCGAAGCACGTCGGCGCGCAACCGTTCGTCTGAGGAAGAGAGAGCGTCGACCAACGCGCGAGCGGGTCCGATGATGACGGCTGCGTCGTCGTCGCTCAGTCCGAGCGACACGTCGTCGACGGCCCGCAGCATCGTGGCGATGTCATCGCTGCGCCCTGCGGGAACGCGCGCAACGGTGACTGATCGGGATGCCGCGCCGTCGGCGGCGTCGGCAAGCCACACGCCCTCGGCGCGCAAGCGCCGGCGCAGCTGCCGCGCGGCGGGCTCCGCGGGAATGGTCACGTGGGCCTCGTCGCCGAGGGCGATCGCGAGGGCCGATGACACCTCGGCGTCGTGAGGATCGAGGATGATCGCGGTCTCGAAATGAGCCAACGCGCGCGTCGCGTCACCGATGAGCGTGACCGCATCCGGTGAGAGCCGACCGGCGGACCCGGCCGACCCGCGAGACGCTGCGTGGCGTCGGCCGACGAGAGCAAGAGCAGCGGATGCCGAATAGGCGGCGTCGACGAGGCGGCCGACGTATCCCAGCCAGTGCGCGCCGCGATCGGCGTGCGACTCGACTTCGCTACGCAGTTGCGTGTCGTCGGGGTCTGCGTGTGCTGCAGTGTTTCGCAGGTCTTCGGCCGTGCACGAATCGAGGGCTCCTCGCTGCGCGTGAAGGGCGATGAGCGCCTCGAGCTCGCCGACCGCCTGAGGGTCGGAGAACGAGAAGCCTGCCGGAACGGCGGCGGCCGCGGCATCCATCTTCGCGTCGGGATTTTTCCCGTGCGCCGTCCGCGAGAGCCAATCGGCGACCTCGCTCGCGTCGAATGCGTCTGCACCGTTCACTCGTGCGATCGAGGCCGGGAACGGGTCGTCGGCTGCAGCGAATCGCTTGCGCCACATCGACGCGACCGGCCGGCTCACCTGCGCGAGCTCGGCCACACCGGCAAGCGTGACCAGCAGTGGCTCGCCGGTGGCGGCGCGCTGGTCGGGCAGGGCTCGGGTGGTCATGGTGTGAACGCTACCGAACTGCCGCACCTTGTGTGCCCCGTCCGTGATAACGGGGGTTATCACGCCACCGTCGCGGCCGGATCCGCTGACTTCTCTAGCTTCACTCTTGGCGGTGTTCGAACCGCCGGAGCGGACGGTCGACGTCTGGGGGCCCGACCGTCCGCTCTCCTTCACATCCCCCGAGGAGAAGCCATGCGCACCGTCACCGCACCGATCCTGGCGATCGCCGCGCTCACCATCCTTACGGGCTGCAGCGCCGCGCCGAGCACCGCTGACCCGTCGCGCCTGCCCGGCACCCCGCCTGTCGCAACGCCGACGCCCACGCCGTCGCCTACCGAGTCCGAGGCGGGCGCCGACTTCGGCGAGCGGGTCGTCAACGACCGCGGCAACCTCGTCAAGGAGGTCGGCCAGCTCGCCGGCACGGGCCGCTCCGACAACCAGGACCTGCTCACGTCCCAGTTCGCCGTCACCGACATCGTCGTCGATGTCGCCTGCACTGCGGAATTCGCCGATGTGCCCGCGAACGGCCATTTCATCGGCATCCATCTCAACGTTGAGACGACGCGTGAGCTGGCGCAGGACGAGATCGGCACCCTGTCGTTCTCGCAGTGGGGCTGGCAGGCCTTCGACGCCGACGGCAAGCGCGTCAACGACCCGCTCGGCAACGCGCGGTGGTGCATGGATGCCGGCGACCAGCTGCCCTCCGACATCGGCCCGGCGCAGAGCGTGTCGGGCTGGATCGTGCTGGACGTGCCCACCCCCACCGGCTCCGTCGCCTTGACCATGGGCGCCGCCAACGGCTGGGAGTGGTCGTACTGACCACGACTTCTCGCAATCGCAAGAACAACCAACACACAACAAGGAGACAATCGTGACCACCCCCACTCCGGCGCCGTACGCGGCACCGGCGCCGGCTCCATCAGCGCCGCAGGCCGACACCGGACAGCGCTCATTCCTGCTCACCTGGCTGTTCGCCCTGTTCCTCGGCATCTTCGGCGTCGACCGGTTCTACCTCGGCAAGGTCGGCACCGGCATCCTGAAGCTCCTCACGTTCGGCGGGCTGGGCGTCTGGGTGCTCGTCGACCTCGTGATCGTGCTCGCCGGCGCCGCCCGCGACAAGCAGGGGCGCCCGCTCGAGGGGTACGACAAGCTGCGCCTCGTCGCCTGGATCGTCACCGCTGCGATCATCGTGCTCAGCATCGTGATCGGCGCGGTAAACGGCGGCAACGCGGTCAACCGAGCAGTCGACGACACCGGATCGTCGTCGCCCGTCGAAGAGGTCGAACCGGGCGCGCCCGTCGAGGTCGAGCAGGCAGGGGAGCCTGCCGCACCCGCGGAGCCCGAGGCGACTGCCGCGACGTGGGCCAACGACCGGTGGGGCACGTTCGACGTCATGACGCAGACGGGCGCCGGCGACGGTCTCATCACCCTGCCTGAGGGCGCGACCGGCGGCATCGTCACCGCAACCCACAATGGATCGCGCAACTTCGCCCTCTCGGTACTCGACGCTGCCAATGCGTCTACCGGCGAACTCCTCGTGAACACCATCGGCGGATACACCGGGACCACCGCGTGGGGCATCAACGCGCTCGACGACGGCGTGCGCATCCAGGTCACCGCGGATGGCGACTGGACGATCACGATCGCGCCGATGGGGGCGGCGCCGGCGCTCGCGTCGAGCGGTGCAGGGGATGCGGTCTTCCTCTGTGACAGCGGTGCGGCAGCTCTCACTGCGACCCACGACGGTGCTCGCAACTTCGTCGTTCTCGAGGACACGGGCGAGGTGTTCAGCATGGGGCTGCTCGTGAACGAGTTCGGCGCGTACTCGGGGACCGTACCTCTGTCGGCTGGCCCGTCGGTCATCACGGTGAACGCCGACGGCGCGTGGACGCTCACCGTCGGTTAGGCGTTCAGCAGGGGTCGGGTCGTGGATGCGCGGCTCGGCCCCTCCCGGCACTCCCCAACTGAATACCCCTACCCACTCCCAATCGGTTCGAAGGATGGAAGCTCATGTCACTGCACAAATCACACACCTGCGGCAAGATCCGCTTCCGCGACCACCGCGAAGCCGTCACCGCGCTCCACAGCGTCGCGACGCTGCGCAAGAGGGCTGAGGAGGAGATGCTTCCGACGCGCAGGCGCGAGGTGCGCACCTACGAGTGCGACGCCTGCCACGGGTATCACCTCACGAGCATGGCGGCGTGACGACGCGGGATTCCACAGGATGGACGTCGCGCACCCCTTCGCGCCTCTCTCCGACATTCAGCCCCCCAGCGGTCGGGTGCGGCGCAGTGCTCGTCGTCGAACGGCTGCTAAGCGACGCGCGTCAGCGCGGAGTCTGCAAGGAGTGAGCGGCGAGAACGGAGACGCGAACGATCGCTACACTCTCTGCGTCGGACGGGGCGCCCTCCACCCCAGCGGCAGTTGACGACGTCTTCCGTCATCTATCCACATCTCTCATCGGCCGCGTTGACGCGGACGCACGAGTGTCCGACACTGGCCCTGAATCCAGCATGAGCGGAGGTCGAGAGATGGGCACCATCACCCCGTACGAAACGGCAAACGGCCGGCGCTACCGCGTGCGCTATCGCAAGCCTGATCGCACCGAAACGCAGAAGCGCGGCTTCACGACGATGCGCGAGGCGAAGCTCTACCTGTCCATGGTCACCGTGTCCAAGTCGAAGGGCGAGTACATCGATCCCGTGGCATCGCGGGTGCCGGTCCGGATGTTCGCCGACAGCTGGCTCCGGTCGAAGCAGCCGCCGATGTCGAAGCCTTCGTACTACATGACGCTCGAGCGGGCGTGGAAGAACCACGTCGCTCCAGTCTGGGCAGACAGGGAGATCTGGTCGATCCGGCGGTCTGAAGTTCAGGACTGGGTGTCAGAGCTCGCGACGCAGAAGTCGCGCACGGTCGTGCTTCGCGCGCTGGGAGTCCTCGCAGGCATCCTCGATGTCGCCATCGATGATCGTCGCCTTGCGAACAATCCGGCGCGACACATTCGCAATCTCCCTCGGAGCGGACCAGGCAAGCGCCGCGTCTATCTCTCGCACGACCAGGTGGCGACGTTGGCGGCATGCTCGGCGTATCCGACGATGGTCCTGACCTTGGCCTACACCGGCCTGCGCTGGGGGGAGGCGACGGGGCTGCGCGTGCGGAGTGTGAATCGACTGCGTCGACGCTTCGTGATCGAGGAGAACGCGGTGATGATCGCGTACGAGATCCACGTCGGCACGCCAAAGACGCACGAGAGGCGCTCGGTGCCTTACCCCGCGCGGCTCGCTCCGATGATCGAGCAGGCGTGCGCCGGCAAGGGACCGGAAGGGCTGCTGTTCGGCGACGGGATCAACCACATGCGCAACTCAGGCGCACAGGGATGGTTTGCGAACGCGGTCCGCCGTGCGCAGGCTGTGGACCCATCGATCCCGAGGCTGACGCCTCACGACCTCCGCCACACCGCCGCATCGCTCGCGATCAGCTCGGGCGCAAACGTGAAGGCTGTGCAGCGGATGCTCGGCCACGCGTCGGCCGCGATGACGCTGGACACCTACGCCGACCTCTTCGACGACGACCTGGATGCCGTCGCTTCGCGCCTCAACGACGCGATGCCGCTCGTGGCGTTGCCGTCAGGTCCGCAGACCCGCTACGCCCGACCGACGTAACGCCGGAGAGCAGACTGCTCAACCTCTCGACGAGGCTCAGGACGCCCGAAATGCGCGATTTCGTCGTTCTGAGGCGTCGAACGACGCTCCGTGAAGGGCGTCGAATGTGCCTCGTTTTCGGCTCACAGGTTTTTCAAATGCGGCCAAAAAGCGGCCAAAAACACAATCTGAGTGGTCTGACCTCAGAAGAAATTCCTGGTCAGAGGCAAGAAAAGACTGTGCCCCTGGAGGGACTCGAACCCCCAACCGTTTCCTTAGGACGGACCTGCTCTTCCATTGAGCTACAGAGGCTGGCCCCGAAAGTCTACCCTCGCCGCCGACGCCACCTCGGGACGAGTAACGTCGCACCGTGGCAATCGGGCGGGGCGCGGCATCCGTCATCATCGCTGTCGCGACCGCGCTGGCGCTCGCCGCGTGCACCGCGAACGCACCGACCGCGATCACCTTGCCCCCAGCCGGCGCAGCCCCCGACTACCAACTCGGCGGAGCCTACCCGCCGCCGCCCGGCGTCGAGATCGTCGTGCGCGACCGCACCGCGGCGCCCGTCGAAGATGCGTACTCCATCTGCTACGTCAACGCGTTCCAGACCCAGCCGGGCGAGCTCGCCGATTGGCTCGGCCAGCTCCTGCTGAAAGATGCCGACCAGAACCTCGTGTTCGATCCGGCGTGGCCCGACGAGGCGCTGCTGGACACGGCATCCGATCACAACCGCGAAGCGATCGCCGAGATCGTGCAGCCGTGGATCCAGGGATGCGCCGACGCGGGCTACGACGCCGTCGAGTTCGACAACCTCGACACCTACGCCCGCAGCGACGGCGCGCTGACCCTCGACGACAACCTCGAGCTCGCCGAAGACCTGGTCGAGATCGCCCACGACGCCGGCCTCGCCGCCGGACAGAAGAACGCCGCCGAAGACGCCGCCGCCCTCCGCAGCGAGGCCGGCTTCGACTTCGCCATCGCCGAGGAGTGCGCCGCGTTCGACGAGTGCGACGCCTACACCGACGTCTACGGCGACCGGGTGATCGCCATCGAGTACTCCGACGCCGACGACTTCCTCGCCGCGTGTGAAGACGAGCGGATGCCGCCCTCCGCGGTGCTGCGTGACCGCGACCTGGTCACACCCGACGACGCCGCCTACATATTCGACCTCTGCCCCTGAGGCTTACCCACCCGGGAACGGCAACGGCCCCAACGCCGAAGCGCCGGGGCCGCCGGAAAGCCGAGGGAGCTCAGCCCTGGAGGCCGATCGCGAAGCGCACCGAGCCGTCCTCTGCCAGTTCGGCATCGAGCACGCGGTCGTCGAGCGCCGTTGCGGCGGTCTCGTCGAGGAACACCCGTGCGCCGTCGGTGACGACCACGGTGTCGAGCGGCTGCGGGTCACCCGCGACGCTCAGTTCGAAGCCGGTGTCGTTGCCCGCATCGCGGATGCGCACGCCTCCGTCTTCGACCTGCGGAACCCGTGCGACGATCTGCTTGACGGCCTCAGCGGCGGTCTGGGTCATCGTGAGCATGATGTTCTTCCTTCCGTAGCGGACTGCGGACCGGCCACGATTCCGAGAATCCGGGTGGGGTGCAAGGTGAGGCGGGGGTTTGGAGGGGATTCACACGTTCGGGGTGCGGTTGCCCCCGGGTCGTTGAGCGAGCGGAGCGAGACGAAACACGGTTGCGGGTGAGGAGCGCTGGGAACGGGGGCGCGTTTCGTCTCGGTCGCTTCGCTCCCTCGCTCAACGACCCAGGGGCCGGAGTCAACGAAATGACAAGATCTGGGATTCTTGCCGCCGTGTCGGGGGAAATGCGAGGCTGAACGTCTGCGCCCTCTGACAGGGTGGAGGCCCGAGCACCGATCCAGAGGAACGCATGACCCGCATTGGCATCGTCGCCGAAGCGCCCGGAGAGAACCGGGTGGCCGCGACTCCGACCACCGTCCCCAAACTGATCGCGCTCGGCTACGACGTCGTCGTCGAGTCCTCAGCCGGAGCCGCATCGTCGTTCCCCGACGCCGCCTACACCGCGGCCGGAGCGACCGTCGTCGACGGCGCGACCGCGTGGGGGTCGCCGATCATCCTCAAGGTGAACGCGCCGAGCCCCGCCGAGATCGACCGCCTCGCCGACGGAGCCACGATCGTCGCCACGCTCAGCCCCGCGCTGCGGCCCGACCTCGTCGAGGCGCTGGCGACCCGACAGATCACGGCGATCGCGCTCGACGCGGTGCCGCGCATCTCACGCGCGCAGTCGATGGACGTGCTCAGCTCGATGGCCAACATCGCCGGCTACCGCGCGGTCGTCGAGGCGGCGCACGAGTTCGGCCGCTTCTTCACCGGCCAGGTCACGGCGGCGGGCAAGGTTCCGCCGGCGAAGGTGCTCGTCGCGGGCGCCGGCGTCGCGGGCCTGGCCGCGATCGGCGCGGCGTCGAGCCTCGGCGCCATCGTGCGGGCGACCGACCCCCGCCCCGAGGTCGCCGATCAGGTCGCCTCGATCGGCGGGGAGTACCTCGAGGTCGTCGTGCCCGACGAGGCCAAAGAGGTCTCGGCCGACGGCTATGCCAAGGCGACGAGCGAGGCGTACGACCGCCGGGCCGCCGAGATCTACTCCGAGCAGGCCGCCGACGTCGACATCATCATCACGACCGCGCTGATCCCGGGTCGCCCGGCGCCGCGCCTCATCACAGAAGCGGATGTCGCGACCATGCGCCCCGGCAGCGTCGTCGTCGACATGGCCGCGGCGCAGGGCGGCAACGTCGCCGGCTCGGTCGCGGGGGAGCGGGTCGTCACCGACAACGGCGTCGTCATCCTCGGCTACACCGACCTTCCGGGCCGCCTGCCGCAGCAGGCATCCCAGCTCTTCGCCACCAACCTGGCGAATCTGCTCAAGCTGCTCACGCCCGCCAAGGACGGGGAGCTCAGCCTCGACTTCGACGACGTCGTGCAGCGAACCGTCACAGTCGTGCAGGACGGCGCGGTCACGTGGCCTCCTCCGCCGGTGCAGGTCTCGGCCGCGCCCGCGAAGGCTGCGGTGGCCGCAGCACCGCCCGCGCCGAAGAAGACGATGTCGCGCGGAACCAAGACCGGCCTGGTCGTCTCCGGCATCGCGGCGCTCTTCGCGATCTGCGCGTTCGCGCCGCCACCCCTGCCACAGCACTTCCTCGTGCTGACGCTCGCCGTGGTCGTGGGCTTCTACGTCATCGGCCACGTCGCCCACGCGCTGCACACGCCGCTCATGAGCGTCACGAACGCGATCTCGGGCATCATCGTCGTCGGCGCCATGGTGCAGATCACCGTGCCCGACCTGACGGTGCAGATCCTCGCCGCGATCGCCGTGCTGGTCGCGAGCATCAACATCTTCGGCGGCTTCGCCGTCACGCGGCGCATGCTCGCGATGTTCCAGAAGGGTGAGACCCGATGAGCGCCGTCGCCGGCCAGGTGGCCGGAGCCGCCTACATCGTCGCCGCACTCCTCTTCATCCTCAGCCTCGCCGGGCTCAGCAAGCACGAGACCAGCCGCCGCGGCGTCACCTACGGCATCGTCGGAATGACGATCGCCCTGCTCGCGACGGTCTGGCTCGTCGCCGCCGACGCGTGGAGCGATCCGGCGGCGACGCTCGGCCTCGTCCTCCTGGTGGCGGCTGTTCTCATCGGCGGTGCGATCGGTCTGTGGCGCGCGCGCATCGTCGAAATGACCGGGATGCCGGAACTCATCGCCCTGCTGCACTCCTTCGTCGGTCTTGCCGCGGTCCTCGTCGGCTGGAACGGCGCGCTGTACGACACCGGCCTCGAAGGGACGCTCGCCGACATCCACCACGCGGAGGTCTTCATCGGCGTCTTCATCGGCGGCGTGACCTTCACCGGCTCGATCGTCGCGTTCCTCAAGCTGTCGGCCCGCATCTCGTCGAAGCCGCTGATGCTGCCGGGCAAGAACGTCCTCAACCTCGGGGCGCTCGTGCTCTTCGTGATCCTGACGGTCTGGTACGTCATCACGCCCGAGCTCTGGCTGCTTGTCGCGGTGACGGCGCTGGCACTCGCACTCGGCTGGCACCTCGTCGCGTCGATCGGCGGCGGCGACATGCCGGTGGTCGTCTCGATGCTCAACAGCTACTCGGGCTGGGCCGCCGCGGCCGCGGGCTTCCTGCTCAACAACGACCTCCTCATCGTGACCGGCGCGCTCGTCGGCTCGTCGGGTGCGTACCTGAGCTACATCATGTGCAAGGCGATGAACCGCTCGTTCCTGTCGGTCATCGCCGGCGGCTTCGGCATCGAGGCGCCGAGCTCGGGCGACGAGGAGTACGGCGAGCACCGCGAGATCGACGCCGAGAGCGCGGCCGATATGCTCGCCGGAGCGTCGTCCGTCGTCATCACCCCCGGCTACGGCATGGCCGTCGCGCAGGCGCAGCACGGCGTCGCCGACCTCGTGCACAAGCTGCGCGAACGGGGCGTCGACGTGCGGTTCGGCATCCATCCCGTCGCCGGCCGCCTGCCCGGGCACATGAACGTGCTGCTGGCCGAGGCCAAGGTGCCCTACGACATCGTCCTCGAGATGGACGAGATCAACGACGACCTCGCGCGCACCGACGTCGTGCTCGTCATCGGCGCGAACGACACAGTGAATCCCTCCGCCGCCGAAGACCCGGGCAGCCCGATCGCAGGAATGCCCGTGCTCCGCGTATGGGAAGCCGCGAACGTCATCGTCTTCAAGCGCTCGATGGCATCGGGATACGCGGGCGTGCAGAACCCGCTCTTCTATCGCGAGAACGCGCAGATGCTCTTCGGCGACGCGAAAGACAAGGTCGACGAGATCCTCGGGCAGCTCTCACGCGTGTGAAGGCCGCGAGGCGGCGTGCCTCAGTGCGCCGCCTCGTAGGCTTCGAGAACGGATGCCGGCACCCGGCCCCGCTCCGACACCTGATGGCCGTTCGCCTTGGCCCACTCGCGGATGGCGCCGTAGTCCTGCTGGCCGGTGCGCCGCCGCTTGCGGGCCGCACCACCGCCGTTGCCGCTGCCGCCGCGGGACGAGCCGACGCTGCGGCCGGCGGCGACGTAGGGGGCGAGGGCGTCGCGGAGCGCCGCGGCGTTCCCCTCGGTGAGGTCGATCTCGTAGGCGACGCCGTCGAGGGAGAAAAGGACGGTCTCACCCTCTCCGATTTCGAGGACGGAGCCGTCGAGGTCGTCGACGAGCTGATGCACAATTCTGCGAGCCATGAAAAGCACAGTACGCGCGATTGTCGCCGAATGGGCGCGGATATTCGGATGGTGTATAAGCCGGGTCTGTGAATTCAGGCAGAGGGTATTGCGTCGGGAGACGCGTTTCGTCTCGCTTCGCTCGCTCAACGACCTGGGGGTCGGGTCGGGGAGACGCGTTTCGTCTCGCTTCGCTCGCTCAACGACCTGTGGGCTCGGCTTTGCGGGTCGTTGAGCGAGGGAGCGGAGCGACCGAGACGAAACGCGCAGATCAGGGGAGGAGGCCGGCGCGACGCGCCTTGGCGACCGCGGCGTGGCGGGTCGAGGCATCCAATTTCGCCATCGCGGACTGCAGGTACGACTTGACCGTTCCCTCGCGCAGGGAAAGAGTCGCGGCGACCTCGGAATTCGTCGCGCCGAGCGCGGCACACGCGAGCACGTCGATTTCGCGTGGCGAAAGTCGCACGTCGAGTTCGAGCGCCGGCTCTTTATCAGACTGCGACAATGCCGCCAGGCGCTGCTCGAGACGCGACAGGCGTGCGCGCAGTTCGGGGTCGTCGACTCCGGCGGCGATGCTCCGAAGTTCGGCGTAGGTCTCGCGCAGCTCTTCACGGGCGGCCGTAGCGAGAGCGGATGCCTCACCCCGCGCCGGCGCGGGCATGACGCTCAGCCGGCGCTGGACCTCTTCGTGGATGCGCAGCTCGGACGACAGCTCGTCTGCCACGGCGATCGCGGGACGCGCGGCAACTTCGCCGACGGGTGAGGACGACCAGGATCCGCAGTAGATGACGCCGCGCGCCCGCGCGCCGACGAGCACCGGGACGGCGAAGAGCGTCGAGATGCCCTCGCCGAGCACGGCGCGGTCGTAGTCGTGCGTGATGCTGCGCGATGAGCGGTAGTCGAGTGCGAGACGCGGGCGCTTCTCAACGAGAGCACGGCCACCGAGCCCGCGGGATGCCTGAACCACGAGACCCTCGAGGCTGCGCGTGCGGGCGCCGACGATGGAGGTGACGTGGATCGCGTCGCCCCGCTCGAGGCCGCCGAAGGCGACGGGGAAGTGTGTGCGACGCACGAGATCGGTCACCGCGCGGGCGAGCAGCTGGGTGTCGCCGTCCGTGCGGTTCGACTGATCGATGCCTGGTGCGCTCACGCGCTACCTACTTCCGGGGGTGACGGCGTCCTCGCCGCTTTGCGTAGCGTCGACCCTACCACTCGGGTAAGCGCTCGTCCCGCCTCCCGAGATACCCCCACCCGGCGCGACGACGCGCCCGTACATGAGGCAAGGAGGCCACATGTCCGATCCCCGGACAGACACCGCCCCACCCGGCGGAATCGACTACATCGAGGTCGAGGAGTCGCCACGGTTCACCGAGCTCAAGCGCCGGCAGCGCGGGTTCGTGTTCCCGATGGCGATCGCGTTCCTCGTCTGGTATTTCGCCTACGTGCTCCTTTCGTCGTTCGCGCCGGAGTTCATGGCGCAGCGGGTGTGGGGTGACATCACGGTCGGGCTGATCTTCGGCCTCGGGCAGTTCGTCACGACCTTCGCGATCACGATGACCTACGTCTGGTACGCCAACCGCAAGCTCGACCCCATCGCCGAAGAGATCCGTGACGAGCTCGAGGCCCGGCAGGAGGCATCCGTATGAACGAGATCTTCGCGACGATCTCGGCCGCCGTCGACACGGTCGAGAACAACCCCATCCTGAACATCTCGATCTTCGGGGCGTTCGTGGCGGTGACGCTGTTCATCGTCATCCGCGCCAGCCGCAACAACAAGACCGCGGCCGACTACTACGCCGCTGGGCGCTCGTTCACCGGACCGCAGAACGGCTTCGCCATCTCGGGTGACTACCTGTCTGCGGCGTCGTTCCTCGGCATCTGCGGCGCGATCGCGATCAACGGCTACGACGGGTTCCTCTACTCGATCGGCTTCCTCGTCGCGTGGCTCGTGGCGCTGCTGCTCGTGGCCGAGCTCATGCGCAACACCGGCAAGTTCACGATGGCCGACGTGCTGTCGTTCCGTCTGAAGGAGCGGCCTGTGCGCATGGCTGCGGCCATCACGACCCTCGCGGTGTGCTTCTTCTATCTGCTGGCGCAGATGGCGGGCGCGGGCGGGCTGGTCTCGCTGCTGCTCGGCATCACCGAGACGCTCGGACAGTCGATCGTCGTCGCCGTGGTCGGCGTGCTGATGATCGTGTACGTGCTGATCGGCGGCATGAAGGGCACCACGTGGGTGCAGATCGTCAAGGCGTTCCTGCTCATCGGCGGCGCGCTGGTCATGACGATCTGGGTGCTGGCGATCAACGGGTTCAGCCTCAACACGCTGCTCGAGAGCGCTGTGGCGGCGTCGCCGCAGGGTGAGGGGATCCTCGGGCCGGGCCTGCAGTACGGCGCGAATCCGTGGGACTTCATCTCACTTGCCATCGCGCTCGTGCTCGGCACGGCGGGTCTGCCGCACGTGCTGATGCGCTTCTACACGGTGCCGACCGCCAAGGAAGCGCGTCGGTCGGTCGTGTGGGCGATCTGGCTGATCGGCCTCTTCTACCTGCTGACGCTCGTGCTCGGCTACGGCGCCGGCGCCCTCGTCGGTCCGGAAGCGATCGCGGCGGCACCCGGCGGTGTCAACTCGGCTGCACCGCTGCTCGCGCTGCACCTCGGCGGTCCGATCCTGCTCGGGTTCATCTCGGCGGTCGCGTTCGCGACGATCCTCGCGGTCGTCGCCGGGCTCACGATCACCGCGGCGGCCTCGTTCGCGCACGACATCTACGCGAATGTCGTGAAGAAGGGCAACGTGCCGGCCGACGGTGAGGTCAAGGTCGCCCGTCGCACGGTCGTCGTGATCGGCATCCTGGCGATCATCGGCGGCATCGGCGTGCAGGGTCAGAACGTGGCGTTCCTCGTCGCGCTCGCCTTCGCCGTGGCGGCGTCGGCGAACCTGCCGACCATCCTGTACTCGCTGTTCTGGCGCAAGTTCACCACGCGTGGGGCGGTGTGGAGTATGTACGGCGGTCTGGCCGCCGCGATCATCCTCATCTTCCTGTCGCCGGTGTTCTGGGGCACGGAGACGAGCGTCTTCAAGGTGGGCACGGCGATCTGGCCGCTCAACAACCCGGGCATCGTCTCGATCCCGCTCGGGTTCTTCCTGGGCTGGCTCGGATCGGTCACCTCGTCGAGGGCGGAGGACCGGCGGAAGGCAGCCGAGATGGAAGTGCGGTCGCTCACCGGCTTCGGTGCTGAGAAGGCTACGCACCACTAACCCCGATTCACCGCGGTGAATCGCACGGCCCGGGCGGAGGCGCCCGGGCCGTGCTGTGCGGACGACGGGGAGTGTCCGCGGGTGGGCGACTGCGCGGGCGGCCTACACGCCCGCGGGGGTCGCCTACGTGGTGGGGGTGGGGGTGGGGGTGCGTGGTTGGGTTGGGGCGTTTCGTCTCGCTTCGCTCGCTCAACGAACCGAGGAGCGTCAACGAACCGGGACGGCCGGGCGCTCTAGCTCGATCAAGTACTTCTTCACGTCGGGACGACCGCCGTACTCGCCGAGCGAGCCGTCGGCGCGCACGACGCGGTGCACGGGGACGACGATCGAGAACGGCGTCGTCGCGCACGCGGTGCCGACCGCGCGCGCAGCGCGGGGACTGCCGGCCGCGATCGCGACCTCGCCGTACCCGGCCGTCTCGCCATAAGGGATGTCACGCACGGCCTCGAGCGCGTCGCGGGTGAACCCGCGCACGAGGCGCCAGTCGAGCTCCAGGTCGAACTCGCGCCGGTCGCCGTCGAAGTACTCGTCGAGCTGCGTGATCGCTGCGTCGAAGAGAGCGGCCGACGGACCATCGGGGGAGTCGTCGGGCATCGGCACGGCCCGCAGCGCAAGGGAGACCCGTTCGATCTCGGCACCGAGGGGGCCGTCGAACGGGTGAAGGGTCACGATGCCCTCGGCCGTCGTGACGATCAGGATGTCGCCCACGGGGGAGGGATGGACGCGGAAGCGAGGCGGGTCGTGGGGGGTCATGGGACCATCCTGGCCCCGCCCCATCGAACCCGCGATCGACGGAAACCAGGCGTGTACAACCCCGCCCGGATTCCGGGTGGGGAGGAACGGCTGGTCACCCGGCGTGTCCAATACCGCGAAACTCGGCTCCGCTGCAAGAGGCATCCGGAAGCGACGCTTAGTGTGGCTCGTGTGTGGCGAGCAGAAGGCAGCGTCGTGGCCGGCGCAGAAGACGCCGTGTCCGGCAGCGTCGTGACGCCGGGCGATCTCGGCCTCGCCGAGCCCGACGTCGTGGTGGCGCACATCGCCGATCCCGAGCGCGAGCGCCTGCGGGTGCAGTCGGCCGACCTCGGCGGGCGCTCCACGCTCCTGCACTTCACCGACACGGGCGACTCGTCCATCGAGATCACCAAGGCGCATCCGGGCAGCCTGCCGCAGTTCATCACGGGCCGCTCCACGCTTCTCTCCAACCTCTTCCGCGACGAGGTCGCCCGGCGCAACGCGCGCCTGGCCGCCGAGCGGATCACCGCGAAGAACACGGAGCTGCGCACCACGCGCGGGCTCGAGCCGGTGCATCTTGCGGTGGGCCTCGCGAACTGGCGCATCGGCAGCCTGGAGTGCTCCGCTCCGGTGCTGCTGCGACCGCTCGCCATCCGTCGCCACCACTCCGACTTCGAGCTCAAGCTGCACGGCTCGTTCATCGTCAACCCCGAGCTCGTCCGGGCGATGCTCACGCACTTCGGCATCGAGCTCGACGGCGCCGGTCTCGCCGCCCTCGCGTACGAGGGCGGCGTCTTCAAGCCGCAGCCGGTGATCGACCACCTGCGCGCGCTCACGTCGTGGATCGAGTCCTACGTCGTCAAGCCCCGCCTACTCGTGTCGAGCTTCGCCGATGTCGGCGATGCGATGGCACGGGATGCGGCAGACCTCGACCACCCGGTTCTCAATGCGCTCGCCGGCCATCCTTCCGATCGCGAGGCGCTCACGCTGCGCCGCGACGCGGTCGCCCCGACGAGCCCCGACGAGCGACCGCCCGCGGCCGACACCCTGCTGCTCGACGCCGACTCCGAGCAGGAGCGCGTCCTCGCGCGCATCACCGCGGGCCAGTCCCTCGCCGTGCACACGCTGCCCGGCACCGGCGGCACGCAGACCGTCATCAACGCGGTCGGCGCCCTCGTGCGCGACGGCAAGCGTGTGCTCGTCGTGAGCGCCCGCAGCTCGACCCTCGACGGCATCCGCCACCGCCTCGCCGGCATCGGCCTGCCCGGCCTCGCCGTGTCGCCGCGCAAACTTCAGCGCGACCTCATCCGCGCCATCGGCCGCAACGAGAAGGCCGAGCCGCCGAAGATCGCCGACATCGACGACGCCCTCGTGCGGCTTCGTGGCGTGCTGCGCGACTACCGCGGAGCCGTGACGGCGCAGCATCCGTCGCTCTCCGTCTCGGTGCTCGACATCCTGCGCGCTCTCGCGACCCTCGCGGCCCACAACCCCGCCCCCTCGACGGCGGCGCGCTTCGACGCCACGACGCTCGAGCGGCTGGCCGACGGCCGCGCCGACGCGGCCGAGAAGCTCGCCGCCGCCGCGCGGCTGGGGGAGTTCCGCTTCGGACCCGACGACTCGCCGTGGTACGGCGTCTCGTTCGCCAAGCCCGAGCAGGCCCGCGCCGCCCACGCGCTCGCCGGCAAGCTGCACCGCAGCGACGTGCCGAGCCTGCTCGAGCGCGGCTACGAGATGATCGCGCAGACGCGGATGCGTCCGTTCCAGACGATCGCCGAGCTGGGCGCGTACCTGCGGCTTCTCCAGGGCATCCGCGACTCGCTCGACCGCTTCAGCCTCACCGTCTTCGAGCGCCCGCTGGGCGAGCTCATCCAGGCCCACGCGGCCCGCCGCGACGCGCCGAACATGAGCGGACCCAACCGCCGCCGCCTGCGCCGTCTCTCGCGCGAGTACGTGCGCCCGGGCGTGCACGTGCCCGACATGTACGAGGCACTGGTGCGGATTCAGCAGCAGCGCACCGAGTGGCAGCGGTTCGTCGACTCCGGCGTGACCCCCGAGGTGCCGCTCGGCCTGGCCGACGTCCACGTCGCGTGGGCGCGGGTCGACGCCGAGCTCGCCGAGCTCGACGGCGTCCTCGGACGCAGCGGGGCCGACCGGCTCGCCACGCTTCCGGTCAAGCACCTCGTGCGCACGCTCGCCGGCCTCGCCGCAGACTCCGACGTGTTCGACAACCTCAAGGAGCGCGCGACCCTGCGCACCGAGCTCGCCGGCCTCGGCCTCGAGCCGCTGCTCACCGAGCTGTCGGTGCGCCACGTCCCCGAGGCGCAGGTCGCCGACGAGCTCGAGTACGCCTGGTGGCAGTCCGCGCTCGAGCTGCTGCTGCGCACCGACCGTGCCGTGCTCGGTGCGAACACCGCCGTGGTCGACCGCTTGGAGCGCGACTTCCGGCTCGTCGACGAGGCGCATGCCGCGGCATCCGGTCCTCTTCTCGCCTCTCAGCTGGCCACGCAGTGGCGCATCGGCATCGTCGATCACCCGGCCGAGGCGAGTGAGCTCAAGCGGGCGCTCAAGAACGGCGGCGTCACCGCGGCCGACCTCGTGCACGCGGCCCCGAACCTGTCGCGCGTGCTGGCGCCGGTGTGGCTGTCGTCGCCGTACGACGTGCCCGCCATTCCGGCGTCTCCCGAGTTCGACGTGGTGATCGTCGCGGATGCCGCGGCCCTGTGCCTCGCCGAGGCGGCACCCGCTCTTCGGCGCGGCCGGCAGATCGTCGTGTTCGGCGATCCGGTCACGCAGAAGCCCACGCCGTTCCGCGTCGCTGCCGGCACGCCCGACGAGAACGAGCAGGAGTCCGAGGAGCCGTTCGACCAGACGAGCGTGTTCGAGCGCCTCGCCGAACTGCTGCCCGTCGAGACCCTGACCCGCAGCTACCGCGCCGGGGGAGAAGACCTCGCCGAGCTCGTGAACGACGCCTTCTACGGCGGCGAACTGGTGTCGCTGCCGTGGGCGGGTTCATACCTCGGCCGCGGAAGCCTCGGCGTCGACTACGTCGAGGGCGGCACGGGTGCACCGGATCCGATCACCGGTGCCGTCGAGAGCCCCGACGCCGAGGTCAACCGCGTCGTGACGCTCGTCGTCGAGCACGCCGTGAACCGCGGGAGCGAGTCGCTCATGGTCGTCACGGCCAGCAGCCGGCACGCCGAGCGCATCAGGGCGGCAGTGGAGAAGGCCTTCTCCGGACGCTCCGACGTCGCCGACTTCGTCTCGCGCGACACCGCCGAGCCGTTCGCGGTGCTGACGCTCGAGGAGTCCGTCGCCGAGAGCCGTGACCGCGTGATCTTCTCGCTCGGCTTCGGCCTGACCAAGCACGGCCGCGTGCTGAGCGACTTCGGCGACCTGTCGACGCCTGACGGCGAGCGACTGCTGACCGTCGGGATGACGCGTGCCCGCCGCTCGATGGTGATCGTGTCGTCGATCCGCCCGTCGGCCTTCGACGACGGCCGGCTCGAGCACGGCGCCGCGACGCTCATGTCGATCCTCGGCGGGATCGCCGCGAAGGCGCGCGAGGCCCGGCTCGAAGACCTCGCCGACCCGCTGACCCTCGCGCTCGCGCGCGAGCTGCGTCGCCTCGGCCTCTCGGTCGACGTGCACTACCGCGGACTGCTGCCGCTCGTCGCGCAGTACGACGGCAAGGCGGTCGTGGTCGAGAGCGACCCCGAGACGATCGGCGAGTCGCTACGCGAGTCGCTGCGGCTGCGCCCGCAGATCCTGCGCCGCCTCGGCTGGCACTACGTGCGCGTGCACTCGTTCGACCTGTACAGCGACCCCGCGGGCGTCGCCCAGCGGATCGCTGCGATGCTCGGCGTGCCGCCCGAGGCCCCGCGCGTCGAGACCGACACGCAGCCGATCGATGTCAGCGACTGACCGTCAGCGCATCGAGCGGGTCCCCGGTTCGCGTCGCGTCAAGCTGACGCCCGCGCCCGGAACGAGCGCCGAGCCGGTCCCGGGTGATGAGGAAGCGGATGCCGTGGCCCCGGCTGCCGGCGAGGGTTCGGGGCCGAACGACGAGCGGCTGAAGAGGGATGTTCCGCCGCACTACTGACGTGCCGCCCCCGCTGGTCGAGTAGGCGCGCCAGCGCCGTGCCCGCTGGTCGAGTAGGCGCGCCAGCGCCGTATCGAGACCCCCGCGCAACGGCGAGTTTCGGGTCGTTGAGCGAGGGAGCGAAGCGACCGAGACGAAACGGGTTCCCGCATGAGGGGCGTTTCGTCTCGCTTCGCTCGCTCAACGACCCGGGGTCGGCCCCCGCGCCGGCGAGTTTCGGGTCGTTGAGCGAGGGAGCGAAGCGACCGAGACGAAACGTTCTGCGCGGCGAGGGGCGTTTCGTCTCGCTTCGCTCGCTCAACGACCCGGGGTCGGCCCCCGCGCACGTGAGAGGGATCTCGATACACGCGCTTCGCGCGCACTCGATCAGCGGGGGTCGAGCTCGCGTTTCGTCTCGCTTCGCTCGCTCAACGACCCGGGGTCGGCCCCCGGCACCCGTGAGGTGCGGGTCGTTGAGCGAGGGAGCGGAGCGACCGAGACGAGACGCGTTCCCGCATGAGGGGCGTTTCGTCTCGCTTCGCTCGCTCAACGACCCGGGGTCGGCCCCCGCGCACGTGAGAGGGATCTCGATACACGCGCTTCGCGCGCACTCGATCAGCGGGGCCCGAGCTCGCGTTTCGTCTCGCTTCGCTCGCTCAACGACCCGGGGTCAACGACCGGGGGTGGGGGGCGCCGCGGCGAGGAGGTCGCGGATCTGCAGCAGCAGCTCCTGCTCGGTGGGGAGCTCGGATGCCTCTTCCTCGGCGATGCCGGCCTTCGCCGCGGCGCGCTCCTTCCAGCGGTTCATCGGGTACACGAACACGAAGTACACGACCACGGCCACGGCCAGGAAGTTGATGATCGCGCCGAGGATCATCCCGAAGCCGAAGAAGACGGGCTCGCCACTCAGATTGGTGACCGTCCAGCCGACCTCGTCGAGGCTGCTCGCGTTGAACACGAGCGCGATGAGCGGGTTGATGAGTCCGGCGACGATGTTGTTCACGATCAGCGTGAACGCGGCGCCGATGACGACCGCGACCGCCAGGTCGATGACGTTTCCGCGGAGGATGAACTCCTTGAAGCCCTTGATCATGTGACGCTCCTCACTGTCTCCGGCTTCCGCCGGTCACGACCCGGTCGAGGCGGGGGAGGCTTTCGCCTCCGACTTCGATGATGTCGAAGACGGCGAAGAGCCGCCAGTCGAAGGCGACGACGACGAGGACGACGCGGCCGAGGTCGAGGCATCCGACCCCTTCTTCTCACCTGCGCGCGAATCGGTGCGGTAGAAGCCCGAGCCGTTGAAGGTCACGCCGATCGAGCCGTACTCCTTGCGCAGGGGTCCGCCGCACTCGGGGCACTCGGTGAGGGCGGGATCGGCGAAGGACTGGACCGCGTCGAAGCGGTGTCCGCACTGCTTGCAGGCGTAGGCGTAGGTGGGCATGTCTCTCTCGGTCGTTCAGCGCCGGACGGGCGCGAGGACGATGGTCTGCGTGGGGGTCACGACGCCGCTGACGGGTTGGTCGTGCAGGTCGCTCGGAACCTCGTCGAGCACCTCGGAGTCGAAGACCACGGCGTACACCGGAGGGCAGCGCTCCATCGACCCGATCGTCTTGTCGAAGTATCCGCGTCCCCAGCCGAGGCGCATGCCGGTGCGGTCGACGGCCGCGGCGGGGATCACGAGCAGGTCGACGTCGTTGACGGCGATGGGGCCGAGCAGCTCGCCGACGGGCTCGGGGAGCCCGAACATGCCCTCGGTGATGTCGAGCTCGGGTGTCGCGACCGACCAATCGAGCAGGCCGTCGGCTCGGGTGACGGGAAGGAGGACTCGGATGCCGCGCCCCACGGCCCCGGCGACGAATTCGCGCGTGCCGGGCTCGGTGGTGGTCGAGAGGAAGCAGGAGATCGACCGGGCGCCGACGCTTTCGACGAGCGCGTCGAGCTGTGCGTGGATGCCGACGGCCGCGACTTCGCGGGCCTGCGGGGTCAGCAGCTGCCGCCGCTCCCTCAGCTCTGCTCGGAGCGCGCGCTTCGCATCGGCGATCGCGTCGGACATGCCCTTGATTCTAGGCGTCGCTGCGCGGGTCGGCCGTCCGCGCGGCATATCGCGGCGGCCGAGCGGGTGTCAACGCACGGGGGTCGCTGACCTGAGGACCCTAGAATGCTCGCATGCCCCACACATCCATGAAGGCCGTCATTCCTGCGGCCGGACTCGGCACGCGCTTCCTTCCGGCAACGAAGGCCATGCCCAAGGAGATGCTGCCGGTCGTCGACAAGCCGGCCATCCAGTACGTCGTGGAGGAGGCCGCTCAGGCGGGCATCGACGACATCCTCGTCATCATCGGTCGCAACAAGAACGCGATCTCGAACCACTTCGACTCGGTGCCCGAGCTCGAGGAGAAGCTGAAGGACAAGGGCGACGTCGATCGCCTGCACCGGGTGCTCGAGTCGAGCGACCTCGCCGACATCCACTTCGTGCGTCAGGGCGAGCCGAAGGGTCTCGGTCACGCGGTGCTGCGTGCCAAGGCGCACGTCGGCGACTCGTCGTTCGCGGTGTTGCTCGGTGACGACCTCATCGACGAACGCGACGAGCTGCTCACGACGATGATCTCCGAGCACGAGCGCACCGGCGCGACGATCATCGCCCTCATGGAGGTCGCTCCCGAGCACATCCACATGTACGGCGCTGCGGCCGTCGAGGCCACCGACACCGACGGACTCGTCAAGGTCACCGGGCTCGTCGAGAAGCCGAAGAAAGAGGACGCGCCGTCGAACCTCGCCATCATCGGCCGGTACGTGCTCAGCCCCGGCGTGTTCGAGATCCTCGAGCGCACCGAGCCGGGCAAGGGCGGCGAGATCCAGCTGACGGACGCGCTGCAGGAGCTCGCGGCCGACACCGAGGGTCCGGGCGTGTACGGCGTCATTTTCCGTGGTCGCCGTTACGACACCGGCGATAGGGTGGACTACATCAAGGCCATCGTGCAGCTCGCCGCCGATCGTGACGATCTCGGACCCGAACTGCGACCCTGGTTCAAGGAGTTCGCGGCGAACCTCTGACGCCGCCCGTACGAGGGGGTCACGTGGACCTGACGGCTCCCCGCCGACACGGACCGGTAGCCATCCGGCTCGTGCGGCCGCGTGATGCCCGCGTGTTGCAGAACGAGCTGCTCTCCAACCGCGAGTGGCTGCGGCCATGGGAGGCGACGAGCCCCGACGGACCCGTCTCGTTCGACATGCGGCTCGGCGTACGTCGCCTGCTGCAGCAGTACCGCGACGGCGCGGGCGTGCCCTTCGTCATGGAGCACGACGGCAACATCGCCGGTCAGCTGAACGTGTGGGGGATCGCGCGCGGCTCCCTCGCCTCCGCGACGATCGGATATTGGGTGAGCAAGCGGTTCGCCGGGCGCAACATCACGCCGACGGCCGTCGCGATGGCGACCGACATCTGCTTCACTGAACTTCGCCTGCACCGCATGGAGATCTGCATCCGGCCAGAGAACCAGGCGAGCCTCCGGGTGGTCGAGAAACTCGGCTTCCGCTACGAGGGTCTGCGCCGGCGGTACATCCACATCGACGGCGACTGGCGCGACCACTACGCCTTCGCACTGGTGCGCGACGAGGTGCCCGAAGGGGTGCTGCAGCGCTGGCTGGCGGGCCGTGCGCCGCACGACGCAGCGACCGTGCCGCCTGCAGATCGTCTGCACGCCTAGAGCGACACGCGACGGGATGCCTCGGCCGAGGCATCCGCTCGCTTACCGTTGTCGACATGGGCGGGCAAGTGCTGGGCGGCGGGGTCATCGTTCTCGTCGCCGTGCTCCTGTGGCTCGTCTATCTGCTTCCGACGTGGCACAGCCGGCGTCAGTTCGACGCCGCTGAGCGCAACGCCGTTCGATTGAACCAGGCGCTGCGCGTGCTGGCCGAGACGAGCGAGACGCCGCAGGAAGTTCGCCTCGAGCTCAACGCCCGCACCGCGATGGCGCAGCAGCGGCTCGCGCGTCAGGCGCTCGCGCAGCGCGAGTCGGCCGCCCTCCAGCAGGCGAAGGCCGACCTCGAGCGCGCCCGTACCGAGCGAGAAATCGCCGAGGCGGCAGCCCGGATCGACCTGGAGCGCGCTCGTGCCGAGCGCGCGGCCGCGCAGGCGCAGGCTCGGGCTGAGCTTGAAGCCGCCCAGGCCGCGGCTCGGGCCGAGGAGTCTGCCGCGCGTTCGGCGCCGGCGGCGCGACGCGCGCGTGCCCGACGTCGGTTCCGGTTCGTGGCAACGCTGATGCTTGTTCTGGGCGTGTCCGTTGCCGGCTTCGGCGTGTTCGAGGTGCTGGCGACCGGGGTGCAGGTGTGGTTGTGGGCGGGCGTGGCGGTGGCCGCGGCATCCGCTCTGGTTCTTCAGCGGCTGTCGCGGGTCGCGTCGCGCGCCACGGTTGGCGTTGCCGCGCCCGTGGCGCGTCCGGACGTGCGCGTGCAGGACGTTGAGCTCGAGCCCGCGTCGCGCGCGTGGGCGCCGCGCGAGCTGCCTCGGCCGCTCACCGCGTCTGCGGGTTCGCGGGCCGCGGCGATGCTCGAGGTCGAGGCCGCGCGGGAGTCGATGCGGCAGGCCGCGCTCGAGGAGGCCATGCGCGAGCGCGCCGAGGTGCAGCGTCCGCCGTCGATCGACACGGCCCGGGTCGCCCGCGCCGACTTCGCCGGGATGGGCTACGTCGACGACGCCGAGATCGAGGCGCACGTGCGCGGACTCCTCGCCCGGAGGGCCTCGGGGGAGTAGGGCCGGGGCTCCTGGGCCGGCCGGGGTTCGCGGTCGGTCGCAGAATCGGAGATCGTGCGCGGCGCGCCGGGATGAGGCATCCGTTCCCGGCGTGTCGGCGACGAACTCCGATTCTGTGCACGGGGACGGTCGCAGCCGCCGTTCGGTGTCCACGGATGCCGGGTGTGCGGGTGCCGCCGGGCGGAGGTCATGGCCGGTCGCAAGATCGGAGATCGTTCGCGGCGCGCCGGGACGAGGCATCCGTTCCCGGCGTGTCGGCGACGATCTCCGATTCTGTGCAGGGGACGGCCGCAATGGCCTCCTCCCGGCCGCGGTTCAGTGTCCACAGATGGCGGGTGTAGGGGCGCCGTATGCCTGTACCCGTGGACAGCGGACGGTGTGGGTAGGGTCAGGCACCGGATGCCCCAGGCCGGCGCCGGACGGAGCCGCCGGCCGGTCGGGGAGGCCTCTGGGAGCGTGATAATCTAACGGAGGTTCACGGGCCTGTAGCGCAGTTGGTAGCGCGCCTCGTTCGCATCGAGGAGGTCAGGGGTTCGATTCCCCTCAGGTCCACCAACGCAGAAGAGCCCCCGCTTGCGGGGGCACTTCTGCGTTTATCGGCGCTGCGGATCGAACCCCTGGGTGGGCCCACGCCGCAGAGGCTCCGCGCGCTGCGAAGCGGCGCGTGGAGGAGCGGTGGGGACGATTCCCCTCAGGTCCACCAAGGCAGAAGCGCCCCCGTTCGCGGGGGCTCTCTTCGTTCATGGGGCGCTGCCGCGGCAACCCGCATTGCGCCCGCACAGGGGGTGCGCTAAGCATGGTCGAGGCGTCGATCCGGGGTGGCGTCCGCTGATCGAGCGATGGGGGCAACACCGTGTCGATATCCGCTGTGCACCGCACGCTCCTCGCGCTGTCGGTCGTGGGCGTGGTCACCGCCGCGCTGACCGCCTGCACGAGCGCCGAGCCCGACGCCTCACCGTCGGCATCACCTTCCGCGTCCAGCACGGACGGCGCCCTGGCGATCGTCGAGGACGGCCTCGCCGGCGACATGAGCGACGCGCTCGCCGCAGCCGCGACGGAGGCCTTCGGCGGGGTCAGCGCTCCGGGCGCGGTCATGGCCATCCGAACGCCGGACGGGACGTGGGCGGCGACGATCGGCCATCAGAACTGGGACGAGACCATGCCGATGACCGCGGACGTCAGGCAGCGGGTCGGCAGCGTCACGAAGACCTTCACGATCACCGCGCTCCTGCAGCTGGCGGAGCGGGGCGAGCTCTCCCTCGACGATCCCATCGAGATGTACGTCCCCGGGATGCCGAACGGCGAGGCGACGCTGTACGAGCTCGCGGCCATGCGCAGCGGCATCCCGTCGTACACGTTCGATGAGTCCTTCCAGGACACCCTGTTCGGCGACCCGAACTACGTGTGGACTCCGCAGCAGCTGGTCGACCTGGTCAAGGGGACCGAGCCGATGTACCCGCCCGGCGCCCAGACGTTCTACTCGAACACCAACACCGTGCTGTTGGGCATGGTGATCGAGCAGGTCGCCGGAGCGCCGATCGAGGACGTCATGCGCGCGCAGATCATCGATCCGCTCGGGCTCTCCGCGACCGTCTTCCCGGCGGATGCGGCGTTCCCCGAGCCGCACGCGCAGGGATACACGACGCAGGGGACGGACGACAACATACCGGTCGACGCCACGGACTGGAATCCGTCGTGGGGCTGGTCGGCGGGCGCGATGATCTCCGACCTCGACGACCTGCTGGTCTGGGGCGAGGCGCTGGCGACCGGCGAGGGCATCCTGTCGTCGGAGTGGCAGGCGACCCGACTCGACTCGTTCGACTTCGACGTGCCGGTCTACCTCGGACCCGACCAGAACGCCCCGCAGACACCTGCGCGCGCCTACGGGCTGGGGCTCGGTCTCGCGCTCGGCTGGTACGGCCACACCGGCGAGCTGCCGGGCTTCAACACCGTCGTCCAGCACCATGCCGAATCCGGAACCACCCTCGTCGTCATGGTCGACAGCGACATCAAGTCGGGGGAGTGTCCGGCCGAGGCGCCCACCACGCCCGGAGCTCGCACGACCGGGCCGTGCGAGGATCCGGCGGTCCACATCGCCAACGCCCTCGCCGCAGCCACGGGTCACCCGCTCGTCGAATCCGGCGACTGACGCCGGCCGGGATCAGGCGGGCGTCGCCTCCGCCGCAGCCCGGGCAGCGGCCGGCAGCGCGTCGATGATCTGGCCCACGGCCTCGTCGTCGTGCGCAGCCGAGACGAACCACGCCTCGAACACCGACGGCGGCAGCGAGACGCCCTGGTCGAGCATCGCGCGGAAGAACGGCGGGTACCGGAACGCCTCCTGCGCCTTCACCGTCTCATAGTCCGTCGGCGGCTCGGCGGCGAACTGGATCGAGAACAGGTTGCCCGAGCGCTGGATGACGTGCGTCACCCCCGCTTCGGAGAGAGCGGATGCCGCGGCATCCGCGATCTGCGCAGCGGCACGGTCGATGCGGGCATAGGCGTCCGCGTCGAGATGGTCGAGGGTCGCCCGGCCCGCGGCGACGGCGAGCGGATTGCCGCTCAGCGTGCCCGCCTGGTACACCGGCCCGAGCGGGGCGAGCAGCTCCATGAGGGCCGCCGATCCGCCGAGCGCGGCGAGGGGCAGGCCTCCGCCGACGACCTTGCCGAACGTGATGAGGTCGGGGGTGAACGGCACGGGATCGATGCCGTACCAGCCGGCCGGACCGACGCGGAAGCCGGTCAGCACCTCATCGAGGATGAGGAGGGCGCCGTGCGCGTGGGCGAGGTCGGCGATCGCGGCGTTGAAGCCGTGAGCCGGCGGGACGATGCCCATGTTCGCCGGCGCCGCCTCGACGATGATCGCCGCGATCTCGGCACCGCGCAGCGCGAACACCTCGCGCAGTGCGTCGAGGTCGTTGTACGGCACGACGAGTGTCTGTGCGGCGATCGGCGCGGGTACACCGGCCGAGCCGGGCATGGCCAGCGTCGCCACGCCGGATCCCGCCTCGGCGAGCAGGCCGTCGGAGTGCCCGTGGTAGTGCCCGGCGAACTTCACGACGAGGTCGCGGCCGGTCGCGCCGCGGGCGAGGCGGATCGCGGTCATCGTCGCCTCGGTGCCGGTCGACACGAGGCGGACGCGCTCGACCGGGTGGGTCGAGGGCGTTTCGTCTCGCTTCGCTCGCTCAACGACCGGGGGGTGGGCGTCGGTGGGCTCAACGACCGGGGAGTGCGCCGGGGGCATTGCGTCTCGCTGCGCTCGCTCAACGACCGGGACTCCGGGGCGGGCGACGCGGGAGGCGATCAGCTCGGCCAGCTCGGTCTCGCCGGGGGTCGACGCGCCGAAGCCGAGGCCGTGGGCCGCGGCATCCTGCACCGCCTGCACGACGGCGGGATGCGCGTGCCCCAGAATCGCGGGGCCCCACGAGCCGACGAGGTCGACGTACTCGCGTCCTTCGACGTCGGTCACGCGCGGACCCGACGCCGAGACGAAGAACCGGGGCGTAGTGCCGACCGAGCCGAAGGCGCGGACGGGCGAGTTCACGCCGCCCGGCATGGCCGCGCGGGCGCGGGCGAACTCGTTCTCGTTGGTGGTCTGCGTCATCACCGGATCCATCCCGCCAGCTCGACCGCCCAGTACGTCAGCACGGCATCGGCGCCGGCGCGGCGGATGCCCACCACCGATTCCTCGATCGCCCGGCGGCGGTCGATCCAGCCGTGGGCGGCGGCGGCCTCGATCATCGCGTACTCGCCCGAGACCTGGTACGCCCAGACGGGGATGGGGCTGGATGCCGCGGCATCCGCCAGCACGTCGAGATAGCTCATCGCGGGCTTGACCATCACGACGTCCGCACCCTCGGCCACGTCGAGCTCGATCTCGCGGGCGCCCTCGCGACGGTTCGCGGGGTCGAGCTGGTAGGTGCGGCGGTCGCCCTCGAGCGAGGACTGCACGGCCTCGCGGAAGGGGCCGTAGAAGGCGGAGGCGTACTTGGCCGCGTACCCGAGGATCGGGGTGTTGCCGTAGCCGCTCGCGTCGAGCGCGTCGCGCACCGCGGTGACCTGGCCGTCCATCATTCCGCTGAGGCCGAGCAGCTGCGAGCCAGATTCGGCCTGGGCCACGCCCATGTCGCGGTAGCGCTCGAGCGTGGCGTCGTTGTCGACGTAGCCGTTGCCATCGAGCACGCCGCAGTGGCCGTGGTCGGTGAACTCGTCGAGGCACAGGTCGGTCTGCACGACGAGCGCGTCGCCGGCCTCGGCGACCGCGATGCGCGTCGCGACGTTGAGGATGCCGTCGGGATCGGTCGCTCCCGACCCGATCGCGTCTTTGCGCTCGGGCACGCCGAACAGCATGATTCCGCCGATGCCGGCGGTCGCGGCATCCGTCACCGCTCTCTTGAGGGTGTCGGTCGTGTGCTGGACGACGCCCGGCATGGAGGAGATCGGCACGGGGTCGCCGGCACCTTCGCGCACGAAGACGGGCAGGATCAAGTCGGCGGGGTGCAGGCGCGTCTCGGAGACGAGACGGCGCATCGCGGGCGTGGCGCGCAGGCGCCGAGGCCGGGGGTGCCCGAGGGGGGGGGGCCCCCCCGGAAAAAGA
>NZ_JAFIWA010000002.1:456594-682361 GCF_018588945.1 Microbacterium flavescens
CCTTCGCCGGCACCCTCGCTCGGCTGGTCGATGACAGCGCCGTTCAGGCCATGGTCATCGACGAGGCGCCCCCTCGGAAAAAGCACTGTTCACGGGCGTTCTCCCGTCAGGCCGGCGGCTCCGGCGTCGATCAGTTCACGGGCGACGGATGCCGCGACCTCGCGCGACGGATCGCCGTCGTCCTCGGGCCACGACGTCGCGTGGGACGAGGTCAGCGTGGTGGCGCCATCGATGCTGTAGACGCTCGCCGACAGCAGGAGCAGGCCGGCGTCGACGACGGCGCGGGCGCCGACGGGCGCCGAGCAGCCGGCCTCGAGCAGGGCGAGCACCTCGCGCTCGGCCTCGACCGCGGCGCGGGTCTCGCGGTGGTCGAGCGCTGCGACGAGGTGCTCCTCGCCGCGGCGGACCTCGACGGCGAGTGCGCCCTGGCCGGGCGCGGTGGGCCAGCGGTCGGCGTCGAGGAACTCGGTGACGACGTCGGTGCGGCCGATGCGGTTGAGGCCCGCGGCGGCCAGGATGACGGCATCCAATTCGCCGCTCGTGACCTTGCCGAGGCGCGTCTCGACGTTGCCGCGGATGTCGACCACTTCGATGTCGGGGCGCTTCGAGCGCAGCTGGGCCATGCGTCGCGGCGACCCGGTGCCGACGCGCGCGCCAGCGGGGAGATGCTCGAGGGTGAGGCCGTCGCGTGCGCACAGGGCGTCCCGCGGGTCTTCGCGGGCGGGGATCGCGGCGACGACGATGCGGTCGTGCGGCGCGGTGGGGAGGTCCTTGAGGGAGTGCACGATGACGTCGCACTCGTCGGCGAGCAGCGCGTCGCGCAGGGCGCCGGTGAAGAGCCCGGTGCCGCCGGCTCGCGAGAGCGGCTCGTTCGAGCGGTCGCCGTGCGTGGTGATGCGGACGATCTCCGTCTTCACGCCGGTCGCGTCGGCGAGGTCGTCGGCGACCATGCCGGTCTGCGTCAACGCGAGCGTGCTGGCCCGCGTGCCGATGCGCAGCGTGGTCACGCCAGCACCTCGGCGATCTCGTCGAGGCCGATGCGACGCCCGGTGAAGAACGGCACCTCCTCGCGCACGTGGCGGCGAGCCTCGGTCTGGCGGAGGTGCCGCATAAGGTCGACGAGATCGACGAGCTCGGGAGCCTCGAGCGCGAGGATCCACTCGTAGTCGCCCAGCGCGAACGACGCGACAGTGTTGGCCAGCACCTGGCGGTACTCGGCGCCCTTGCGACCGTGGTCGGCGAGCATCTGGCGGCGCTCGTCCTCGGGGAGGATGTACCAGTCGTACGACCGGACGAACGGATAGACGGTGAGCCAGGCCTCCGGATCCTTGCCACGCATGAACGCCGGCAGGTGGCTCGCGGTGAACTCCGCGTCGCGGTGCACGCCCATCGCGTTCCACACCGGCACGAGCGACGCGATCGGCTCGGCGCGGCGCAGCGTGCGCAGCGCGGCCTGGATCGTCTCGGGAGCCACGTTCGTGGCGTGCAGCCACACCATCAGGTCGGCGTCGGCACGCAGGCCCGAGACGTCGTAGAACCCGCGGACGGTGACTCCGGATGCCTCGACCTCGGCCACGGCGGGAGCCAGATCGCCGGCGGGGGCGGGGCGCTGCGGGTCGCGGCGGAACACGGCCCACAGGGTGTAGCCGAGCGTCTCGCTCTCGGACGGGGGGACAGCCGAGGAATCGCTCATGACCTCTATTCTTCCACCCGCTCGGTTGGACGCCGGTCGTTGAGCGTCTCGTCTCGCGGGGGTGGGGTTTCCGGGCCGTTGAGCGACCGAGACGAAACGCTTCTCGCGGGGTGGGCGTTTCGTCTCGCTTCGCTCGCTCAACGACCCGGGGTTGGGGCCCGGGGGTCGGGTCTCGGGTCGTTGAGCGAGGGAGCGGAGCGACCGAGGCGAAACGCGTTCAGCGGGCGAGCAGCTCGGCGGCGGTGCGCTCGGCGTGCGCGACGATGCCGGCGATGCCCGAACCCGCCACCGTCTCGCCGACGACGACGAGATCAGACCCCTCGGCTGCGGCGGGCCGGACCCACGTCACGACCGCCGCGTCGACGACGACCGGCAATTCGACGCCGAGGAGCACCTCGGCATCCCGCGTAGCCGTCTCGACCGGGTCGGCCGGTGTCGCGTCGTACGACAGGCGCAGCACATGGCGTCCGCCGGCGGCCTCGCGCAGCCACTCCCACTTCGCCGTCGCGTGCGTGAGCGCGCGGGCGCCGACGGGGGCTCCGGCGGCCACGAGCAGTCCGCTGCCGCGGGGCGCGGCATCCAATTCCCGCTGTTCGACCACCAGCGTGACAAGGTCGATCCGGCGGCCGACGCCGGCCGGCGCCGCGAGGCCGGGCGCCGCGATGACCACGGTCCCGTCGAGCGTCGCCGGGTCGTCGATCCGCGTTCCGAGGCGCACCTCTCCGCCGCTGCGCTCGACGTCCCCGGTGAGGGCCGGCACGATGCGGTTGACGCCCCCGCGAATGCCAGCGACGGCCGATCCCGGGGGAGCGGCCGCCCGCAGCCGCGCGACGGCGGCTCCGAGCGAACCCGCCGACGCGAGCGCGTCGGGCAGCCCCGGATGTGCGCGCGCGACCGGAAGCTCGTCCGGATGGATCGAGTGCACCCCGTGCACGACCGGCGCGACGATCCGGTCGAGGAGACCATCGCCGTAGCGCTCCCGCACGAGCGCGCCGAGCGAACTCGGCACTGCATCAAGAAGCGGAGCCGCGTCAAGCGAAGCGGCCTCCCGCGCAGCGGCGAATCCGACCACCCGCACCACGTCGTCCGCGAGCGGATCGGCCGGGATCCCGAGCAGCGCCGTCGCGGGCAGGGGCACCGCCGGTCCCGCCGCGGGCTGCAGCCAGGCCGGACCCGGCCGCGGTTCGACGATGTCGTCGGCGAGGCCGAGCTCGGTCAGCAGGTCGGCGACGACCCCTCCGCGCACGGCGAAGCTCTCGGCTCCGGCATCCAATCCGATTCCCGCCACTTCATGGCGCGCGACCGTGCCGCCCAGGCGATCGGATGCCTCGAACACGACCACGTCCGCACCGGCGAGCGCGAGCCGCCGGGCCACGACGAGCCCCGCGACGCCGCCGCCGACGACGGAGAAGTCAGCCATGCGCGTGGACGAACTCCACGACGCGGGTCAGCACCGTCGGGTCGGTCTCGGGCGGCACGCCGTGCCCGAGGTTCACGACGTGCGCGCGGGCGCTGCGACCGCGCTCGAGCACGTCGGCGATGTGCGCCTCGAGCACCGGCCACGGTGCCGCGAGCAGCGCCGGGTCGATGTTGCCCTGCAGGGGAACGCCGGGTCCGAGACGACGGGATGCCTCGTCCAGCGGGATCCGCCAGTCGACGCCCATCACGTCGACGCCGATGCCGTGCATCGCGGCGAGGAGTTCGCCGGTGCCCACGCCGAAGTGCACGAGCGGCACGCCGAGAGCCTTCGCACGCTCGAGCGCGCGCGCCGAGTGCGGCGCGACGTGCGTGGTGTAGTCGGCGAGGCTGAGCGATCCCGCCCACGAGTCGAACAGCTGCCCGGCCGACGCGCCGGCTTCGATCTCGGCTTCGAGGAACGCGCCGGTGATGTCGGCGCACCACGTGAGCAGCGCGGCCCACGTCTCGGGGTCGGAGTGCATGAGCGCGCGGGTGCGCAGCTGCTCCTTCGACGGGCCGCCCTCGACGAGGTACGAGGCGAGCGTGTACGGAGCACCCGCGAATCCGATGAGCGGCGTCGCGCCCAGCTCCGCGACGGTGAGCCGGACGGCCTCGCGGATCGGCTCGAGGGCCGCCGGATCGAGAGGGGGCAGCGACGCGACATCCGCGGCCGTCCTCACCGGCTGCTCGAGCACCGGCCCGCGACCGGGGACGATGCGCACGTCGACGCCGGCGAGCTTCACCGGGATGACGATGTCACTGAAGAAGATGCCGGCGTCCACGCCGTGACGGCGGACGGGCTGCAACGTGATCTCGCTCGCGAGCTCGGGATTGAGGCACGCGTCGAGCATGTCGGTGCCGACGCGCAGCTCGCGATACTCGGGAAGTGAGCGGCCCGCCTGCCGCATGAACCAGACCGGAGTCGTCTCGGGGCGGTCGCCGCGGTAGGCGCGGATGAGGGGCGGGACAGCATAGCTGTCGGCAAGTGTGGGGTGAGACGGTTCCAGCGGCACGCAGTCAACCTTAGGCTCCCGCTTCGCTGATCATGAGGCCGCGCTTCGCTTCGCATCAGCTGCGTGCCTTAACATGGTCGGGTGCTCCTCTGTCTGACCGCGAACCATCGGAACGCGAGTCTCGACGTCTTGGAGCGGCTGTCGCAGGGCGCTCCTGCGGCCACCCGGACCCTCGTGGACGACGAGCTCTTCGTCGCCGGGGCGGTCGTCCTCGCCACCTGCAACCGGTTCGAGGCCTACCTCGACATCGACGAGCCGCTCACCGGCGGCGAGGCCGTCGCGGCCGAATCGGTCGTCGAGGCGATGGCCGAGGCATCCGACATTCCCGTCGAAACCCTGCGCACCTCGGTGACCGTCCATTCCGGAGCGGATGCCGCAGCCCACCTCTTCGCGGTGACCAGCGGCCTCGAGTCCATGGTCGTCGGCGAGGACGAGATCTCGGGCCAGGTGCGCCGCGCACTCGACGCCGCGCGCCTCGAGGGCACGACGAGCGGAGAGCTCGAGCGCCTCTTCCAGAAGGCCACGCACACCAGCCGCGGCATCCGCAACAGCACCGGGCTGCGCGGCACCCACCGCTCGCTCGTGCGGTTCGCGCTCGAGCTCGCGTCCAGCCGCATCGCCGACTGGGCCGCGTCGCGCGTGGTGGTCGTCGGCACGGGCCGCTACGCCTCGCGCACCGTCGAGGCCGTGCGCGCCCGCGGTGCCGCCGACATCCAGGTCTTCTCGCCGTCGGGTCGCGCCGCCGCCTTCGCACTGAAGCACGGGCTGCAGCCGGTGGATGATTTCGCGGAGGCCGCAGCCGCCGCCGATGTCGTCATCACGTGCACCGCCGACGCGGTCGTGCACGCCGACGCCTTCGCGCCGGGGCACCGCGTGCTCGTGATCGACCTCGGGCTGCCGCGCAACGTCGATCCTGCGGTCGGCGACGTCGACGGGGTCGAGCTGCTCGACCTCGAGACCATCCGCCTGCACGCTCCGCTCGAGGAGTTCAGCGCCCACGCCGATGCGCGCATCATCGTCGGCGACGCGGCGGCCGAGTTCACGGCCGATCGCGCCGCGGCTCCCGCGATCACGGCGCTGCGCAGCGACGTGCTCGCGATCGTCGACGCCGAGATCGCCCGGGCGCGTGCCCGGGGCACCGGCGCCGAGACCGAGGCCGCGCTGCGTCACCTCGCGGGTGTGCTGCTGCACCGCCCGTCGGTGCGCATCCGCGAACTCGCCGTCGAGGGCCGCATCGACGAGGTCAACGCGGCCCTTCAGACGCTGCACGGGCTGTCGCTTGGGGCCGAGGCGGCTGGAGTGGCTGACGACATCGAAGACGGCTGGACCGCTTCGGCCTGAGCCGCGGTGCCGTTCGACCGGACTGCCGGACTTCCGCTTGACTCTCACGCTGTGTCAGGGTCGAACGTGGTCTCCACCATGTACACCATCGGAGAGTTCGCCGCCCTCGGGCGCGTGAGCGTGCGGATGCTGCGGCACTACGACGAGATCGGACTCCTGCAGCCCGCTCGCGTCGACCCGCGCACGGGATACCGCAGCTACGCCGACGCGCAGCTGGGGCCGCTCCTGCGGCTCGTCGAGCTGCGGGACCTCGGCTGCGGGCTGGACGAGATCCGCGTCGTGTTGTCGGCAGGCGACCAGTCCGCCGCGCTGCACGACGTGCTCGTCCGGCGTCGTCAGGCGCTCGAGGCGGCGATCGACGCCGACCGCGCGCGGCTCGATCGCATCGACGAACGTCTCCGCCGCCTGGAAGGAACCCACATCATGTCCGCTGTCGAATACCGCCCGCTCGAGCCCGTCACCGTCTACGCCGTCGAAGGGCGCGCGCCCGGGATGGGGCCCGAGAACGTCTCGCCCGTCATCGATCCGCTGCTCGGCCGGCTCATCGGCGCGATCGAGGCCGCCGGCCGTGAGCCGCAGGAGCCCGGGGTGTTCTGGTACGAGGCCGTGCCCGACTCCGAAGACCTCGCCGTGCATGTGTCGTTCACGGCGGATGCCGCGCCCCAGGCGGGGGAGGGCTACGACGTCGTCGAGCTGCCGGCCGTCGAGACCGCGGCGGTGTTGACGCACCGGGGTGACATGCCCTCGATCGGACGCTCGTGGATGACGCTGATGGAGCAGGTCGTCGACGACGGCTACCGCATCGTCGGCCCGACCCGCGAGGTCTATGTGCACGCGCCCGACGATCGCCCGCAGTCGGAGTGGGTGACGGAGCTGGTGGCGCCGGTCGAGCGGGTCTGAAGCTCTTCGCGGCGGGGGCGCGTTTCGTCTCGGTCGCTGCGCTCCCTCGCTCAACGACCCGGACCTGGCCCCGGGTCGTTGAGCGAGCGAAGCGAGACGAAACGTGGTCGGGCCCCCGCTGCGCTCCCTCGCTCAACGACCCGGATACGGCGCCTGCCCCGGGTCGTTGAGCGAGCGAAGCGAGACGAAACGTCCTTCGCGGGGGAGACGCGTTTCGTCTCGGTCGCTTCGCTCCCTCGCTCAACGACCCGGGTGCGGCGCCTGCCCCGGGTCGTTGAGCGAGCGAAGCGAGACGAAACGCGGTCGAGGGGCGCCGCCCCGCCTCAGCCCGCCAGCTCGTGGAGCAAGAACGCCGCCAGGAACCCGACCGTGGCGTACAGGCCGGTGAGCGCGCGCTGCTCGGCGAACGCCTCCGGGATCATCGTGTTGCACACCATCGCGAGCAGCCCGCCGGCGGCGATCGTCGTGATCACGGCGATGAGCCCCGGCGAAGCCGCCTGGAATGCGACGTATCCCAGCACCGACGCCACCACCGTCACCGCCGCGATCCCGCCCCACAGGAACGCGATCTTCCGCCCGCTCGAACCGCTGCTCTTCAGCGCCGCGGTCGAACCCAGGCCCTCCGGGAAGTTGCTGATCGCGATCGCCGCGACGATCGGAATGCTGATGCCGCCCTGCAGCACCGACAGGCCCATCACGATCGACTCCGGGATGCCGTCGATCAGCGCCCCGATCGCGATCGCCGCACCCGTTCCACCGGCGAGCTTCGCGCCCTGACGTCGCGCGACGATGTTCGCCGGCGTCGACGGGCGCTCCTCCTTCGGCCTCGACACCGCCCAGTCCGCGACGATGTAGATGATCGACCCCGCGAGAAACCCGAGCGTCGTCGGCACGAGCCCGCCGTCCTCGGCGGCCTCCTCCACGAGCTCGAACGCCAGCGTCGAGATCAGCACGCCCGCGCCGAGCGCCATGATGCCCGCCACGACCCGCTGCGGAATGTCGACGAACCACGCGAGGGCGGCACCGACGAGCAAGGTTCCGCCGCCGATGAGGCCGCTGATCGCGGCGAGCCACACGCCAGCCATGGCGACAACCTAGCGCCGCCTCCCCGCACGCGACGGCACATACACGGATGCTCGACCCGCGCACATGGCGCAGGTCGAGGCATCCGCTCCACGACTATGCCGGGGCGACCCCGCACGTCGTCCGCTCAGACGGCGAGGGCGTGACCGCGGTCGCCGGCGGCGAGACGCTCGGCCGCGAGACCCTCCGCTGCCTCGAGCGGCGTGACCCCGCGCGACTCGGCCTCGTCGAAGATGCGGCGCACGGTGTCGCCGATCTGCGCGACCCGCTCCATGACCTCGGCGCGGGTTCCGACCTTCTTCGCCTCGAGGTCGAGGTAGATGACTCCACCCGCGTTCACGACGAAGTCGGGCGCGTACAGGATGCCGCGTGCCGCGAGCCGATCGGCGCCGGAGTGCGCCGCGAGGGGGTTGTTCGCCGGACCGCACACGGCCTTCGCGTCGAGCGCGTCGATGACGTCATCGGTGAGGAGACCGCCGATGCCGGCCGGCACGAACACGTCCGCCGCAACCAGGTGCTCCTCGCCCGGGACGCTCCAGTGCGCCCCCAGTTCACGCGCCAGATCCCGCTTGGCCGGGTTCACGTCGGTCACGGTGAGCGCCGCACCCTCGGCGGCGAGGCGCACGGCGAGGCGGCTGCCGACCTGACCGAGTCCCGAGATCGTGATGCGACGACCCGCGAGGTCGCTCGATCCGGTCACACGCTCGAGGGTCGCCCGCAGCGACTCGTACACGCCCAGGCTCGTCGGGCCCGCGGGCTCACCCGAGCCGCCGACGGCGTCGGGCAGACCGACGACGTGCTCGGTGCGCTCGCTGACGACGAGCATGTCCTCGGTCGTCGAGCCCACGTCCTCCGCCGTGCGGTACAGACCGTGCAGCGACTCGACCGCGTCACCGAGGTCGAGGAAGGCCGCGCGACGACGCTCCTCGTCGAGGACCGTCCCCTCGGGAAGCGCGATGACCGACTTGCCGCCGCCGGCGTCCAGCCCGGCCGCCGCATTCTTGAGCGTCATGGCCGCCGACAGCCGCAGGGCGTCGCCGAGTGCGTCGCTCCAGTGCGGGTACGTCCACAGGCGCGCACCGCCGAGGGCGGAGCCGAGCACGGACGAGTGAAGCGCGACGGTGATGAACAGGCCGCTGCGTCGTCCGGTGATCACCTCCACGCGCTCGTGCGTGAAGTCGGGCAGGGGCAGGGTGTGCGTCATCGCGTTCTTCCTTCGGCGGGCCTTGTGGGCAGTGCGCTGCGGACGCCGCGGCTTTGCGGCATCCACCTCTATTGGACCACCACCTCGCGAAGTGTTCAACCGTCACCCGCGCCGCGGCGCAGATTGCGCCGTCTGAACGACCGACGGAGACGAACCTGCGTCACACTGCACAGCTGCAGCGAGCTCCGCCCGACGCCTCATAGGCTGGGCGGATGACTGCGCCGAACGAGCTGCCCGCCCGCAGCCGCCTCGTCCATGACTCGCTCCGCGCCGCCGGCATCACCGGCGAGATCGTCGTGCTCCCGGATGCCGCGCACACCGCCCCGCTCGCTGCCGCGGCCCTCGGCATCGAGGTCGGCGCGATCGCGAACAGCCTCGTGTTCTGGTCCGACGGCGAACCGCTCCTCGTCATGACGAGCGGAGCCCACAGGGTGGACACCGCCGCCCTGGCCGAACGTCTCGGACGTGAGCGCATCCAGCGCGCGACGCCCGAGCAGGTCCGGGATGCGACCGGCCAGGCGATCGGGGGAGTGGCGCCCACGGGGCATCCCGCGCCTCTCCTCACGATCATCGACGAAGACCTCGCCGCCTTCGACGAGATCTGGGCCGCGGGCGGCACGCCCCACACCGTCTTCCCGCTGACGTTCGACGAGCTCGTCCGCCTCACCGGCGGAACGGTGGCCGAGGTCGACTGACTGGCGTCAGTCCGCCAGGATCTCCAGGCACACGACCGCCGCCGCCGCCGACCACGCCTGCGGACGGCACGCCGCCGGATACGGCGTCGGAACCGACGTCTCGGTCGCCGGATCGCCCGCGTGCAGCTCGGGCACGCGGTAGCCGAAGCCCTCCGCCGCCGCGAGCAGACCCTCGGCGACCACCCGTGCGGCGTCGTCGAGCCCTGCGCGGTGAAGCCCCCGCGCGACGATCGCGGTGTCGTGCACCCACACGCTGCCACCGTGGTACGACAGCGGCCAGTAGCCGCGCGCCCCGGTCGACATGGTCCGGATGCCGAAGCCCGACGACATCGAGCCGCCCAGCAGCAGCTCGGCCACGGCCCGCTCCTCGTCGGCATCGAGGATGCCGGTGCCGAGCAGATGCCCGATGTTGCTCGTCAGCGTGTCCACCGGCTGCTTGTGCCGGTCGAGCGCGATGGCGGGGTAGCGACCCTCAGGCGTCTGCACCCAGTACGACTCCCGGAACCTCGTCCGCAGCTGCGACGCCCACTCGCGCAGCGCCGCCGGGGCGAGCGCTCCCTCGTCGGCGCCCCCGAACGTCTCGAGCAGCTCGGCCCCCGCGAGCGCGGCCTCGTACGCATAGCCCTGCACCTCGCACAGCGCGATCGGGCCTTCGGCGAGGCGCCCGTCACGCCACTGGATCGAATCGCCCGAGTCCTTCCAGCCCTGATTCGCCAGGCCCCGCCCGCTGCGATCGATGTAATCGAGGAACCCGTCGCCGTCGCTGTCGCCGAGCTCGATGATCCAGCGCAGCGCAGCCCGCAGCGCCGGCACGAGCGCGCGCACCTCGGTCTCGGGCATCCCGGCCCGCCACGCGTCGGCGAGCAGGCATACCCACAGCGGCGTCGAATCGACGCTGCCGTAGTACCGCGGCGGCAGCACGACCCCTTCGTTCGGCAGCTCGAGCGCCGACGCACGCAGCTCGTGCAGGATCTTGCCCGGTTCCTGCGCTGTCTCCGGATCGTCGCGCTCGCCCTGCAGCCCCGCAAGAACGCGGAGAGTGGATGCCGCGACCCCCGCGTCGAGCGGAAGCGCAAGCCGCGCCGCCCAGATCGAATCCCGTCCGAAGAGCGTGAAGAACCACGGCGCGCCCGCTGCGAAGAACTCATCGTCGCCGTCGCCCGCCAGCGTGAGCCGGAGTGCGTCGAGGTCGCCGAGGGCGACGTCGAGCCACCGGTCCAGCCGCGGATGCGCGGTCGCGCCGGGTCGTGCCGCGGCACCCGGCCACGGATCCGCGGCTCCGTGCACGACCAGCGTCGGGTCGCGCAGCTCGATCGTGAAGGAGACGACCGTGGCGCCGCCCGCCTCGACGTGGATGGGCCACTCGGCGGTGACGGCGCCGTCGCCGGCCGTGACCTCGGCTCCTTCGGCGACGAGCGTGAAGCCCTGGTCTGCCGCCCGGGCCGTTGCCGAGGCATCCGCTGTCGTGATCTCCGCCGGCTGCCGCGCCGCCGTCCCGGCCTTCACGTCGTGGAGCGAGGCGAAGTCGGGCTCGACGACGAGCGTGAGCACGGTGTCGATGGGCTCCGTGAGGCGCGAGAGCACCGTCCACGTCTCGGTCGCGGCGCCGTCGACGACCTCGCGCTCGCGCAGCAGCCGCACTTTCGGGTCGGGCGTCGCGTCGTCGAGTCCGCGCAGCAGGCCGCCGAAGACGACCCGCGACGGCCCGTGCGACGCCGTCGAGATCCACTCGACGTCGGAGTCGCTGCACGCGAGCCCGAGCGTGCGGACATGCCGCACATCGCCGTGGTAGACGCCGTCGATCTGGTGCGTGCCGAGCTCGCCGTCGCGACCCGACCACACCTGGGTGGGGGCGCGCAGCACGATGAGGGCGTCATTCAGCAGGGGCTGCAGGGGTTGCGAGGGTGCGTCGTCGCCGAGTGTCATCCCTTGACCGCTCCTTCCGAGGCGTTCATGATGTGCCGCTGGAAGATGAAGAACATCACGGCGACGGGGATCGTCATGATGGCGGCGGCGGCGAGCTTGATCGGATACTGCGACCCTTGGCTCAGCTGCCCCGAGGCGAGCGACGCCACACCTTTCGTCAGCGTCGTCAGCTCGGGCGACTGCGTCGAGACGATGAAGTGGCTCAGCTCGTTCCACGACCCCTGGAAGGACAGGATCACGATCGTGATGAGCGCCGGACGCGCCATCGGCAGCACGACCGACCAGAAGATGCGGAACGTCCCGGCCCCGTCGATCCGCGCCTGCTCCTCGACCGAGACCGGTATCGACTCGAAGAAGTTCTTCATGATGAACACGCCGGCCGCGTCGACCAGTAGAGGCACGATCATGCCCGCGTACGAGTCGTACATGCCCAGCTGATTGATCACGAGGAACTTCGGGATGAGGAGGACGACCGCCGGCACCGCCATGACCGCGACGACCGCGGCGAAGACGATCCCGCGCCCGCGGAAGTCGAGGCGGGCGAGCGCGTAGCCGGCGAGCGACACGAAGAACACGCGCCCGAGGGTCACGCACACCGTCACGATCGCCGAGTTCGCGAACCAGACCGGGTAGTCGCTGCGGCCGAAGAGCCGCTCGTACGCCGCGAATGTGATCGTCTCCGGAATCAGCGAGATCGGGTCGGCGGCGGCGTCGGCCTCGGTCTTGAACGACGTCGCCACCTGCACCAGGAACGGATAGATGTAGATGAGCGCGAGGATGATCAGCAGGACGTACAGCAGGATCTGCCAGACGATCCGGCGCGACAGGAGCCGCTGGCGCGTGGGCTTGTCGAAGGCCGGGCGCTCCTCGTTGAGCACCAGCGACTCGGACAGGGTCGTGCCGGTCATCGCTCGCCCTCCTCTCGTGTGTCTGCTGGATCGGGGACGGCGGGAACGCGAGCGGATGCCGCGACCGCAGGCGATGTCGTCGACGGACGGGTCGGCACCTGGTACTGGCGGGCGCGGCGCTTCGACACCGGCCGCTCGCGCAGCACCCAGCGCTGGAACGCGGTGAACGCGACGATGATGGCGAACAGGATGAACGCGATCGCGGCGCCGCGACCCCAGTCCTGGTCGAGGAATGCCGACGTGTATGACAGGTACGCGGGCGTCACCGTCGTCTTGGCGGGTGCGCCCTGCGTTCCCGTGTAGATCTGGTCGTAGACCTGCCAGCAGCCGATCAGCCCGAGCGTGATCACGGTGAACAGCGTCGGCCGCAACTGGGGGAGGGTGACGCGCCAGAACCGCTGCCAGCCGTTGGCGCCGTCCATCATCGCCGCCTCCTGGATCTCGCCGCCGATGTTCTGGAGCGCCGCGATGAACAGCAGCATGAACGTGCCGCTGGTCGTGAACACCGCCATGAAGATGAGCGCCGTCATCGCCACCGACGGCCCCGCGAGCCACTGCCACCACGACAGGCCGAGGAAGTGATTGCCGGTGAGCCAGGCCGGGCCATCGGTCACGCCGACGGCGGCCAGTCCGTTGTGCACGATCCCGGTCGGATCGAAGAACCAGTTCGGCCCGCTGATGCCGATCCAGGACAGCATTTCGTTGACCACGCCGGAGGCGGAGAAGAGGAACAGCCACAGCACGGTGATCGCCACGGTGCTGGTCACCGACGGGAAGTAGAACGCGGTGCGGAAGAGCCCGCGCCCGCGGAGGATCGCCCGGTTGACGAGCAGTGCGAGGAACAGCGACAGCGCGGTCTGAAGCGGCACGACCAGGAGCACGTACCAGGCGTTGTTGCGCAGTGCGATGCCGAAGTCGCGCGTGGCCAGACCGCCGTCGACCGTGATCGCGGCGTAGTTCTCGAGGCCGACGAAGTTGACCCGTCCGGAGAAGGGGCTGCCGCGCCCACCCCAGTCGGAGACGCTGACCCACAGTGCCATGAGGACGGGGATCAGGAGGAAGACGCCGAGGATGACGAGGACGGGCCCCGTGAACACCCAGCCGGCCAGCGTCTCGCCGCGCCGGAGGCCCCTGCGGCCTCCGGCGCGACGAGGCGCCACTGCGGTGGTGGTCATCGCCTCAGCCGACGATGGCTTCGAGGTTGGACTGCACCGTGTCGAGGATCTGCTGCGGGTCTCCGGCCTCGAGTCCTTCGAGCTGCGCGTTGAAGTCGGTGATCACCGCGGCCGAGCCGTCGGCCGTCGGTACCCCGACGGCGTAGTCGGCGCCCGCGAGGAAGGCGACGAGCTCCGGGTTGTCAGTCGACCACTGGTCAGCAGCGGACTGGATGGACGGCATCGGTCCGAACGCGTCCGAGAAGGCCAACTGCGACTCCGTGCTGGTCAGGTACTCGACGAGCTCGAGCGCGGCCTGCTGGTTCGGGCTGTCGGCGGCCATGCCCCAGCAGTTGGTGAACTGCATGGTGCCCTGACCCGCGGGGCCCGCCGGGAGCTCGGCGACGACATAGTCGACGTCGGGGTAGTCGTTCGTCATGGCGCCTGTGATCCAGTTGCCCTCGATCACCATCGCCGCCTTCTGCTGACCGAACGCCTCGCCGCCCCAGCCTGCGTCGACGTCGAACGAGTACGCGAACGTGCCGTCGGCGAGGTGGTCCTTGACGTAGGTGAGGGCCTCGACGTTCTCGGGGCTGTCGGCGACGGCCTCGGTGCCGTCGTCGTTGACGAGTCCGCCGCCGGCCTGCGCCATGAAGGTGCCGAGGCGCTGGTACTCCGCACCGAAGGCGAGGCCGACGACGCCGTCCTTCGTGAGCGTCTGCGCGACCGTGTCGAGCTCCTCCCACGTGGTCGGGATGTCGTCGTCGGTCAGTCCCGCGGCATCCCACATCGTCTTGTTGATGACGAGACCGAGCGTCGAGAAGTCCTTCGGGGCGCAGTAGAACTGGTCGTCCACGGTGAAGTTCTCGACGAGCGACGGGTAGAAGTCGTCGGCGTTCTCGAGCATGTCGCCGTAGGCGACGAGGGATCCGTTGCCGGCGTACCCCGCGATCGCCTCCGTCGCGAGGTAGAAGAGGTCGGGCGGCGAGCCGGCCGCGAAGCCCTGGGACAGCTGCTGGGGCAGGTCGTTGGCGACCTGGACGCTCGCCTCGACGCCGGACTCCTCCGACCACGCCGCGACGGCCGACTCGACAGCCTCGGTCTCGGCGTCGCCCGACGATCCGATGAGGACGGTCAGCGCGTCGTCGGATGACGTCAGCTCGGTCGCTCCGCCGTCGCCGTCGCCCGTGCCGCCGCCTCCGTCGTCGTCGAATCCGGATCCGCACGCGGTGAGCGCGAGGGCGCCCGTAATCAGGAGCGCGCCGGTGCCGAGCAGCGCGCGCGTGGTGTGCCGTGTCATTTCTCTTCTCCTTCGATGAGCTGTGACGGGTCACTCTCGACCCAGGGCGATCGCGATCGCGGGAAGCGATTTGAACGATCAAAGTTTCGTGCTGGAACACACGCTAGGAAGGGTGCGGTGCTGCTGTCAAGGGGCTCGACGCGCGCCTAAGATGGCGATTCGAACCATCGATCCGAACCATCGATCCGGCAAAGAGGTCTGCGATGCCCAAGGCACCCACCGTCGAGGACGTCGCCCTCGCGGCGGGTGTCTCGCGCCAGACCGTGTCGAACGTGATCAACACTCCGGGCATCGTCAAGGAGGCGACGCGCGAACGCGTGCAGCGCGCGATCGACGACCTCGGCTACCGGCCGCACATGGCCGCGCGACGATTGCGGACCCGCCGCAGCTCGACCATCGGCATCCATCTCGATCCGTATGCGGGCGGGATCTCGGGCGTCGTCCTCGACCGATTCGTCCATGCGCTCACCGAGCGGGCGGGCGACCGGGGCATGAGGATCCAGCTCTACGCCGCACGGAGTCCGGATGAGGAGATTGCACGCATGGGCGAGCTCACCGACGGCGGGGAAGTCGACGCCGTCGTCATCACGGGGACGTTCCACGGCGACCCCCGCACCCGCTGGCTCGCCGAGCGGAACGTCCCGTTCGTCGCCTTCGGGCGTCCGTGGGGAGCGGACGACGTCGAGTCTCCCGCGCACCTCTGGGTGGACGTCGACGGCGCCGCGGGGACGCGCGCCGCCACGCAGCACGTGCTGGAGATCGCGGGGCCGCGCGTCGCCTTCCTCGGCTGGCCGGCCGGATCGGGCACGGGCGACGACCGCGAGCGCGGCTGGCGCGAGGCGATGGCCGAAGCCGGCGCGACGGGGGAGCGGATCGCGTGCGAGGAGAGCGTCGGGCTGGCGCGCGCGGCGACCGCGGTCCTGCTGGCGAACGGCGGGGCCGTCGACGGGATCGTGTGCGTCAGCGACTCCCTCGCCATCGGCGCTCACCTCGCCGCGGCCGCCGCCGGGCGCCCCGATCTGCCCGTGGTCGGGTTCGACAACACCCCGGCCGCCGAGGCGATCGGTCTCAGCAGCGTCGAGCAGCTGCCCGAGCAGGTCGCTTCGGGCGTGCTCCAGCTGCTCATGGGCCCGTCGGGCAGCGTCGTCGAGCCGCGCCTCCTCGCCGCAGGCGAGGCGCACGTGCTCGTCGAGCCGCGACTCGTGGTGCGCTGAGGGTCTGCGCTACGACGTCGAGGGCACCGGGAACCGCAGCGTCGCCGCGACCGGAGAGCCGTCCATCAGATCCTTGGTGCGGACGGCGCGCACCGTCCCGCCGCTGTGCAGCACGCGTGACGCGATCTCGTCGACCAGCGACGGCGCCTCGCCCGGCTCGCCCCTCTCGATGCGACCGAACTCGTCGATGGTGCCGGCGGCATCGGCGTCCAGGTCGAACCGCAGTTCGTCGATCGCAGCCGCGGCCGCCGCTGCAGCCACCTCCACAAGGCGACTGGTGGCGAGGCCCTGCGCGCGGAGGGTTCCGAAGCGCTCCTTCCACTCCGACGTCTCGCGTTCGCGGCGCTCATCCAGCACCGTGCGGGCAAGGCGCTCGATCTTTTGATCGTCCAGCGACTCGGGGTGCGGCGCGATGCCGTCGTCGTGCAGGGCCGGGTGCGTGTTGACCGCGCGATACGCGGCCTCCAGCTCGGTGGTGGCCGAGAGGACCAGCGGCACGTCGTCCGGGACGATGCGGCTGACCTCCTCCTCCACCGCGCGGGAGTAGCGCTCGCGCTCGACGCGGTCGCCGTTCGCGCCCTGCGCACGCTGGCGGTCGAGGCGCCCGTCGTTCTCGGCGTGGGTCAGCATGAGGGCGTGATCCTCCGGCAGGGAGAGCGGATGCTCCACCACTCGCTCGCCCGCGGCGACCTCGGTCAGGCGCACCAGCCCCTCCGACAACTGGAGCACGAAGGCGCGCTCAGACCAGGAGACGGCCTGCAGCAGCGGTGCGATCTCGAACCGGTCGCCGACGACGACGAGATCCTTCGCATGATCGGCGAGCCGGAAAGCGTCGAGGCGTCCGGGAGCGGCGAACACCACGAGCGAGCGCGATTGGTGCTCCCAGAAGTCGTCGTCCGTGAGAAGCGAGCCGAGCGCATCGACCACCTCCTGCCCGGTGCCGTGCGGCAGCTCGAGCGTCGAGAGGCGTCGCTCGGCGTCGTCGATCGCATCGCGCAGCGCGATCTTCACGCGTTCATGGTCTGGGGGGAGTGGCGATGAGGCGACCGCGAGCGTCACGCTCGGCATCGCCCGCGCATCGATGAGTTCGAGAATCCGGTCATCGTCGGGAAGGTCTGCAGTGAGCATGTCGGCGACGTTAGGAGACCTTCAGGGGGTGGTTCCAGGGGGTTGCGGTCGTCTGGAGATCGGGTTAGTCCAGGATGCCGGTGGGGCGGGCGATCAGCCGGTCCGGCCGATCCGCCGTTCGAGCTCGGTCGCCGCGTCCGAGATCAGCGCGCCGAGAGTTTCCGCGTCGCGCCCGGCCTCGAGCGGCCAGGTGAGTGCGATCGCCGCGGCCGGCCAGCCCGCGTGGTCGCGCACGGCGACCCCCACCGACCGCAGGCCGAGCGTGACCTCGCCGTCCTCGATGGCGTACCCGCGCTCGCGCACCTCGCGCAGGACGTCGCGCAGCTCGCCCGGGCGAGCGGGACCCCGACCGGTGCGGTCGGCGAAGGCCGAGGCATCCGGATAGAGAGCGCGCACCTGCTCGCGCGGAAATGCGGCGAGCATGGCTCGGCCGGTCGCGGTCAGGTGCGCCGGCAGCCGCACGCCGACGTCGGTCACGAGCGCCGGACGCCGTGGGGCGCGCTCCTCGACGATGTACAGCACGTCACGGCCCGTCATCACCGCGAGGTGCGCGCTCTCGCCCGCCCGATCCGCGAGCGCCGCCACGAGCGGACGCCCGAGCCGGGTGAGGGGCTGCTGACGCGAGTAGCCGCCCGCGAGTTCGAACGCCGCCGTCCCGAGGCCCCAGCGGCGCTCGGCGGGCAGGTGGATCACGAACCCGTGCGCCTCGAGCGACGCGAGGAGGTGGTACACGCTCGAGCGCGGGATGCCCAGGGTCTTCGCCACCGTGCTCGCAGCGACCGGGCCGCGCTGCCGCGCGAGGAACGACAGGATCCGCAGCGTCTGGTCGGCAGCGGGCACCTGCGGGCGCGGCGGGCTCGCGTTGGGCGAGCTGATCGGGCGGGACGGTTCCGTGTCTGGCATGACAGACACAGGATGACACCCTGCCCTGTCGCGCGCCACCCCACCGGTGTGGAATCGACGCATGAGCACCGTCACCGACCTCCGCCCGAGCGTCGTCACCGTCGGCGACGCACCCCTGCGCCCGGAAGACGTCGTCGCCGTCGCGCGCCACGGCGCCGCCGTCGAGATCTCTCCCGAGGCGCTCACCCGCGTCGCCGCGACCCGCGCGCTCGTCGAAGGTCTCGCCGACGACCCCGACCCGCACTACGGCATATCGACCGGCTTCGGCGCCCTCGCGACGACCTTCATCGCCCCCGAGCGCCGGCTGCAGCTGCAAGCGAGCCTGATCCGCTCGCACGCGGCGGGGACCGGCCCCGAGGTCGAGCGCGAGGTCGTGCGCGCGCTGCAGCTGCTCCGCCTCCAGACCCTCGCGACCGGCCATACCGGCGTCCGCCCGGTCGTCGTCGAGACCTACGCCGGCATGCTGAACGCCGGCATCACCCCGATCGTCCGCGAGTACGGCTCGCTCGGCTGCTCGGGCGACCTCGCACCTCTCTCGCACGTCGCGCTCGCCGCCATGGGCGAGGGGCCCGTGCGCAACGCCGGCGGAGCCGAGGTCGACGCCGCAGAAGCGCTGGCCGAGGCATCCCTCACCCCTCTCGTCCTGCGCGAGAAGGAGGGACTCGCCCTCATCAACGGAACCGACGGCATGCTCGGGATGCTGCTGCTCGCGCTCCATGATCTGTCCGTGCTGCTCGACACGGCCGATGTCGCCGCCGCCATGTCGGTGGAGTCGCAGCTCGGCACCGATGCCGTGTTCGCCGCCGACCTGCAGGCGCTGCGGCCGCAGGTGGGACAGACCGTCTCGGCGGCGAACCTCCGAACGGTGCTCGCCGGGTCGCCCATCGTCGCCTCGCACAAGGACCCGGCCGTGTGCACCCGGGTGCAGGACGCGTACTCGCTGCGGTGCTCCCCGCAGGTCCACGGCGCCGCGCGCGACACCGTCGAACATGCCCGCACGATCGCCGCGCGCGAGCTGGCGGCTGCGGTCGACAACCCCGTGATCACCGATGACGGGCGCGTCGAGTCCAACGGGAACTTCCACGGCGCTCCCGTGGCGTACGTGCTCGACTTCCTCGCGATCGCCGTGGCCGACGTCGCCTCGATCTCGGAGCGCCGCACCGACCGCGCACTCGACCCCGCCCGCAGCAACGGGCTGCCTCCGTTCCTGGCCGACGAGGTCGGCGTGGACTCCGGCCTCATGATCGCGCAGTACGCAGCGGCCGGTATCGTCTCGGAGCTCAAGCGCCTCGCCGTGCCGGCCTCGGTCGACTCGATCCCCTCGTCGGCGATGCAGGAGGACCACGTCTCGATGGGCTGGGCCGCCGCGCGCAAGCTCCGCCGCGCGATCGACGGCCTCGGGCGCGTCCTCGCGATCGAGGTGCTGACCGCAGCGCGCGCCCTCGACCTGCGCGCCCCGCTCGAGCCCGGCGCGGCGACCGGTGCCGTGCGCGACCTGGTCCGCGGGGCCGGTGTCGGCGGCCCCGGTCCTGACCGCTTCCTGTCGCCCGACATGGAGGCCGTGACCGGGCTCGTCGCCTCCGGCGCCGTCGCCGCTGCCGCGCTGCCTTCCGCACCGGCCTGACCCGCTTCGCCTGCTCGACCCGACTCAGCCTCCGCCCGGGAGGCGGCCGGCGACCCGGAGCCACGGGATCGACGCGTCCGGACGCGCGGCTGAACCGCGTGCGTCGCCGTCGCAGCGGACGACGACGGCCCAGTCCTCGAGCGACGTCCCGGCAGAGCGCAGGCGGTCTCGCAGCCGCCGGACCGCCTTGTCGGACGGCACCCCGGGCACCGACACGTGCGCCATATGGGTGGCGATGATGGCGGATGCAGCGCGCACGAGCGGATCCGGCAGCCCGAGGCGCCGTCCGAGCGCGACCGCGATCTCGGCGCCGCGCTCCGCGTGCCCGTACGAGGTGATCCGGCCGTTCCGCGGCCGGGTGGTCGCGGGCTTGCCGATGTCGTGCCACAGTGCCGCGAGCACGAGCAGCTCGCGCGCGTCGGCCGAGGCATCCGCTCGATCGGCATGCTGCGCGGCCAGGTCGGCCGCCCACAGCGAATGGACGAGCACGTCGCCCTCGGGGTGCCACGACGGGTCCTGAGGAGTGCGGGCCAGGGCCGCGTGCTCGGGGATCTCGTCGATCAGCTGCTCGTCGCGGAGCCGCTGCGACGGCACGCCCGGACCGCGGAGCACGTCGCGCAGCCGCTCACCGCGCTCGCGGTCGGTGCGCGGTGCTTCGCGGGTCATCCGTCCATTGCACCAGGTGGCGGCGCCGGCGACAACGGCCGTCCGCTTGTCTGGTCCGCCAGACACCGCGCCCGACGGGAGCATTGTCGGAGCGTCGTGCGCGGTGTGGAATCGAGAGCATGACCGACACCCTCCCGTCCCCGGCCGGATCGCGCACCGTCCGCGCCGCGCGCGGAAGCGAGCGCACCGCGAAGAGCTGGGGCGCCGAAGCCGCCAAGCGCATGCTCATGAACAACCTCGACCCCGAGGTGGCCGAGCACCCCGAAGACCTCGTCGTCTACGGCGGCACCGGCAAGGCTGCGCGCAGCTGGGAGGCGTTCGACGCGATCGTGCGCACGCTCGACGAGCTCGAGCCCGACGAGACGCTGCTCGTGCAGTCCGGCAAGCCGGTGGGGGTCTTCCGCACCCACGAGTGGGCGCCGCGCGTGCTCATCGCCAACTCGAACCTTGTCGGCGACTGGGCGACGTGGCCCGAGTTCCGCAAGCTCGAGGAGCTGGGCCTCACGATGTACGGCCAGATGACGGCCGGCTCGTGGATCTACATCGGCACGCAGGGCATCCTCCAGGGCACCTACGAGACGTTCGCGGCGGTGGCTCGGACGCTCGGCCGTGACGACCTCGCCGGCACCTTCACCCTCACGGGCGGCGCCGGCGGCATGGGCGGCGCGCAGCCCCTCGCCGTCACGCTCAACGGCGGTGCGGTGCTCGTCGTCGACGTCGACGAATCCCGGCTCGCCCGCCGCGTCGAGCACGGCTACCTCGACGAGTACACGACCGACCTCGACGCCGCCCTCGCGCGCGTCGTCGCCTCCAAGGATGCGGGCGAGGCGCTGAGCGTCGGCGTCGTCGGGAACGCGGCCGAGGTGTTCGGCGACGTCCTGCTGCGCCACCGCGCCGGCGACCTCACGGTCGACATCGTCACCGACCAGACGAGCGCCCACGACCCGCTCGCCTACCTGCCGGTGGGCATCGCGTTCGAAGACTGGAAGGCCGAGGCATCCCGCGATCCCGAAGGGTTCACCGCCCGCGCGCGCGGCAGCATGGCGAAGCATGTGGCCGCGATGGTGGGATTCCAGGATGCCGGAGCCGAGGTGTTCGACTACGGCAACTCGATCCGCGCCGAGGCGCAGCTGGGCGGGTTCGACCGGGCGTTCGAGTTCCCCGGGTTCGTGCCCGCGTACATCCGCCCGCAGTTCGCCGAGGGCCGCGGGCCGTTCCGGTGGGTCGCGCTCTCGGGCGATCCCGCGGACATCCGCAAGACCGACGAAGCGGTGAAGGCGCTCTTCCCCGACAACGCCGGGCTGGTGCGCTGGCTCGAGAAGGCCGGCGACGCCGTGCACTTCGAGGGCCTGCCCGCCCGCATCTGCTGGCTCGGGTACCAGGAGCGCCACCTTGCCGGACTGAAGTTCAACGAGATGGTGGCATCGGGTGAGCTGAAGGCGCCCATCGTCATCGGCCGCGACCACCTCGATGCCGGCTCCGTCGCCTCGCCGTACCGCGAGACCGAGGCGATGGCCGACGGCTCCGACGCGATCGCCGACTGGCCGCTGCTCAACGCCCTGCTGAACACCGCGTCGGGCGCTGCCTGGGTGTCGATCCACCACGGCGGAGGCGTCGGCATCGGCCGCAGCATCCATGCCGGTCAGGTGACCGTCGCCGACGGCACGGCGCTCGCCGCGGAGAAGCTCGCGCGCGTGCTCACCAACGACCCCGGCACCGGCGTCATGCGGCACGTCGACGCGGGCTACGACCGCGCCAAGGAGGTCGCGCGCGAGCGGGGCCTCCAGGTGCCGATGCTGGACGCCTGACCGTTTCGCCACCTGGGTTCAGTGTCCACAGACGCCGGGTCGCTGGCATCGCCGGACCCGCACCCGTGGACACTGAACGACAGAGAGGGAGGGATGCTGTGACCGCGACGCTCATCACGAACATCGGGGAGCTGACCACCAACGTCGAGCGCGGCGGCGACCCCACCGGGGTGCTGCGCGACGCCGCCGTGCTCATCGAGGGCTCCCGCATCGTGTGGGTGGGCGCGTCCGCGGACGCCGAGACCCATCTTCTGCGACGAGACGCCGCGCCGCAGACGCCGTCTCGTGAGGGATCCGATGTCTCGCGCAGCGGCAGCGACGTGCACCGCGTCGACGCCGGCGTGAACCCCAGCACCCCCGGCGGGAACCCCACCCCCGGCGAGACCGCATCCGTGCACCGAGACAGCGGCTACCGGCCGCACTCTCGGGGCACCGATGCGGTCTCGCGGGAGAAGGGCGGCGCGGGAACGGACGTCATCGACGCGGGCGGGAGGGCCGTGGTGCCGGGGTTCGTCGACAGCCACACGCATCTCGTGTTCGGCGGCGACCGGGCGGACGAGTTCGAGGCGCGCATGACCGGGACGCCCTATGCCGCCGGCGGCATACGGCGCACCGTTGCGGCGACGCGAGCGGCGAGCGACGAGGAGCTGCGGGCGCGGCTCGCGGGCTTCGTCGCCGAACTCCACGGCCAGGGCACGACGACGTTCGAGGTCAAGACGGGCTACGGGCTGTCCGTGCACGACGAGGCGCGGCTCGCACGGCTCGCCGCCGAGGTGACGCCCGAGGTCACGTTCCTCGGGGCGCATGTCGTGCCGGCCGAGTACTCGGAGCGGCGCGACGAGTACGTCGACCTGGTGGTGGGCGACATGCTGCGCGCGTGCGCGCCGCACAGCCGGTGGGTCGACGTCTTCTGCGAGCGCGGGGCCTTCACCGCCGACGAGAGCCGGCGCATCCTCGCCGCCGGAGTCGCGCACGGCCTGCTGCCGCGCGTGCACGGCAACCAGCTCGGGCCGGGCGACGGCGTGCGTCTCGCGGTGGCGGCGGGCGCGGCATCCGTCGATCACTGCACCTACCTCGACGACGACGACGTCGCGGCCCTCGCCGGGTCGGACACCGTCGCGACCCTCCTGCCGGGCGTCGAGTTCTCGACACGGCAGCCGTACCCGGACGCACGGAGGCTCATCGACGCCGGTGTCACCGTCGCCCTCGCGAGCGACTGCAATCCGGGGTCGAGCTTCACCTCGTCGATGCCGCTCATGATCGCCCTCGCCGTGCGCGAGATGGGGATGACGCCGTCCGAGGCCGTGTGGGCCGCGACCGCCGGGGGAGCACGCGCGCTGCGCCGCGACGACGTCGGCGTCATCGCGCCGGGCCGCCGCGCTGACCTGGTGCTGCTCGACGCCCCGACGCGCGTGCACCTGGCCTACCGCCCGGGCGTCCCGCTCATCGACCGCGTGTTCAAGGACGGCGTCGCGCTGGTCTGATCCACGGCCCTCAGCGGGGCGTGTCGATCGTCCACTCGTCGGGATCGATCGAGGTCGCCACGTCCCAGTCGTCGGTCGACCACGTGAAGGTCGCGACCGCGCACGTGGGCATGTGCGCGATGCCGCCGCCCGACAGGCGCTCGGCGAGGGTGGTCATGCCCGGGTCATGAGCGACGACCATGACCCACGATGCCCGCGACTCGACGGCGGCTCGCAGGATCCGAGACGCCGGCGCGCCGTACAGCTCCTCCTGCTGCTCCACCGCGACCTTGGTGCGCTCGCTGAAGAACCGGGCCGTCGTGCGCGCCCGCAGGGCGGTGCTCGACAGGATGACCGCCGGCCGCCAGCCCCCCGCGGCGAAGCGCTCGGCCATGCGCGGCGCGTCGCGCAGCCCGCGCTCGTTCAGCGGCCGGTCGTGGTCGTCGATCGATGCGTCGCCCCAGTCGGACTTGGCGTGGCGCACCAGTGCGAGCCGGATCATGCCGCGACCGCCTTTCCGGCGAGGAGCTCGAGCACGCACAGCGCCGCGAGGCGCACCGTGCGACCGTCAGGGGCGTCGGCCGTGGCGTCGACCTCCACGATGTCGGCGCTGCGAAGGCGAGGATCGGATGCCGCGGCCCGCACGAGCGCGCGCAACTCCCAGGCCGCGAGACCACCGGGCACCGAGGCCGGGCACCCCGGCGCGACCGAACGGTCGCACACGTCGACGTCGATGTCGAGATGCACCGTGCCGCCATCGGCGCCGGCGATCTCGAGCGCCTCTGCCATGACCCCCGGACCCCGCCGGCGCAGCTCGTCGAGCGTGACGACGGTGATGCCGAGGTCGATCGCGCGCTGCGCGTACGCCGTCGAGTTGGCGAAGTCGGCGATGCCGAGCTGCACGATGCGCCGCGGGTCGAGTCCTGCCTCGACGAGCCGGCGCACGGGCGAGCCGTTCGAGACGCCGTCGCGGAGGTCGTAGTGCGCGTCGATCGTGATCAGCCCGGTCGCTCCGGCGCCCTGGGCGACGGCGTACGTCGCGGAGTTGTCGCCACCGAGCGCGATCACGAGCCCGGTGTCGGCGATCAGCTCGCGGACGGCGGCGCGGACGGATGCCTCGCCCTCCGGTCCGTCGGGCGACGCGATGTCGCCCGCGTCGGCGATCCGCAGCGTCTCCGACAGGTCGACCGGCGGCGGCCCGATCAGCGTCGGGCTGTACCGGCGCAGCGCCTCGCGCACCGCGGCGGGCGTGGCGTGGGCGCCGGTCGGCGAGAGCGACGTACGCCACGCGGGAACGCCGAGGATGGCGGCATCCCACCCCTGCGCTTGATCGGGAGAAGGCCAGCCGCCGGCACGCGGCCACAGCGGATCGTGCGAGAGCGTCACGGGATCGACGCTACTCCGAACCGCGCCTCACGCCGAGACGTACACCCAGGCGCGTCGCCCGCTGGCGAGCACGACCGAGACCCGGCGGTACAGCACGACCTCGTACTCGTCGGCGGCCTCGAGTTCCTCGGGCGTGAGACGCACGGTCGTGCCGACGACCTTGTCGAGCGGGCTGCCGGTCTCGCGCACGATCGGATGCGCCGACTGCTGTGAGAGGTCGACCACCCGCTGATCCTCGATCTCGACGTAGTCCACCGTGTACCCGGGGAGGACGTCGTCCTCGGTGTCGAGGAGGCGCCCGAACGTGTCGAGCTGCACCTCCGGATGCTGGAGGGTCCCGTAGCTGAAGAGGAGCTCGGACGGCTGGGTGCTGGCCACGGCACCAGGCTAGCCCGCCCCCGCGCGTCAGGAGACCGGGCCGCTCACCCGAGCAGGGCGTGCGCGATCGAAAAGATCAGCAGCCCCGCGAGGGCGCCGACGATCGTGCCGTTGAGGCGGATGTACTGCAGGTCGCGGCCGACCATGAGCTCGATCTTCTCCGTGGTCTCGGCGGGATCCCAGTGCTCGACGGTGTCGGTGATGATCGAGGCGATGTCGTGGCGGTATCGGTCGACGAGGAACACGGCGGCGTCGGTGACCCACCCGTCCACGCGGCGCTGGAGCGCGGCATCCGTCGTCAGCCTCACGCCGATCTCGGCGAGCGCCGACGCCGCCCGGACGCGCAGACCGCTCTGCGGGTCGGCGAGCGACGTGAGGAGCCCTGCTTTGGCGGTGTTCCACGCCTCCGCCGCGAGTTCGCGCACGCGCGGGCTGTCGAACACGGTCGACTTCGCGTCTTCGAGCCGGCCGATCGTGCCCGGATCGTGCTGGAGGTTGTCGGCGAGCCGGTCGAGATAGCCGTCGATCGCGCGACGGGCGGGATGCTGCGGATCCGCGCGGATGGCGCCGACCAGCTTGACCGCCTCGTTGTACACCGTGTCGTCGACGAGCCGGTGGGCGACCCCCGGCAGCCACGAGGGGAGACGGCGCGACACGAGTCCGGTGAAGGCGGCTTTGTTGGCTTCGAGCCAGGCCGCCACCGTCTCGAACGCGAGGTCGACGGCGCCGTGGTGGGCGCCCGACTCGACGATGCGGCCGAGCCACCCGCCGAGCGGGGGTCCCCACTCGGGGGCGATGAGGTGCTCGCGTGCGAGGTCTTCGATCACGCTCTGGACGTCGTCGTCGCTGAGCGCCTGCAGCACGCTGGACGCGATGATGGATGCCTCGGCCGCCACGCGCTCGGCATGCTTCGGCTCGGCCAGCCATTCGCCCAGGCGCGCGGCGATCGCCGTCGCCTCGAGCTTCGTGCGCACGACGTCGCCGCGCAGGAACTCGGTCTCGACGAACTCACCGAGATTCTGGCCGATCTCGTCCTTGCGGTTCGGGATGATCGCGGTGTGCGGGATCGGGATGCCGAGCGGATGCCGGAACAGCGCCGTCACGGCGAACCAGTCGGCGAGCGCCCCGACCATGCCGCCTTCGGCGAACGCGCGCACGTACGCGAGCGCGGGGATCTGCTGCTGGAACGCGAAGGCGAACGCGAAGAGCACCGCCATGAACACGAGCGCACCGAGGGCGACGCCCTTCATGAGCCGCAGCCCCCGACGGCGCTCCTGGTCCGCCGGACTGAGCAGGGCCGTCGGCGTCGGAGACATGCGCTCATCCTCGCACGGGGCCTGGACGCGGGCGGGGGCTTGACGCGGCGGGCGCGGCTCGCCCGCCGCTCGCTTACTATCTACGTCTGAAGGGGTACGGCGGCCGGGGGGTCGCCGCGGGGAGGTGTGTGGTGGTCGAAGTGCTGACCCTGCGCTCCACCGGTTTCGACGCGGTGGACCAGACCTGGCGCGAGTTCGTGCCGTCCGCGCGGCTGCGCGATCCGGCTCCCGACGGCACGGCCGACCTGACGTGGCACTCTGCTGCGGTCGACGGGCTCTCGGTGGTCGCGTATCAGCTGTCGGGCAGCGTGCAGTCGTCGATCGAGCCGCACGGCCAGCTGCTGGCCTGCCGCGTCGCCACCGACACCGGATGGGTGGGCGCTCCGCGGCGAGAGCTCAACTCACGGCTGCCCTGGGCGTCATCGGGCGCGGCCGCCGAAGCAGGATGGGTGGGCTGTGCGACGGTGCGCGCCCTCATCTTCGACCTGGAGAGCGCGCAGGAGACGGCGCGGCGGATGTCGGGTGACGACGGTCTCGTCCTCGAGGTGCTCGACCCCGCCCCGCGCACCGCAGCGGCCGGTGCGCACTGGGAGCGAGCGCACTCCTATGTCCTGTCCGCGCTGGTCGCCGCATCGCGGTCGGACGCGCCGGAACCTCTGCTCGAGGCGGAGCTGAGCCGTCACGCGCTTCACTCGACGCTCACCGCCTTCTCCACCACTTTCGCCGACGCGCTGGAGCGCGCCGGTCAGACCGGGCCGGCGCCGCGGTCGATCCGCCGCGCGATCTCGTTCATGGAGTCCCACGTCTCCGACCCCATCACGGTCGACGATGTGGCCGTCGCGGCGGGCATGTCGTCGCGCGGGCTGCAGGCGGCGTTCCGCCGAAGCCTCGACATGACGCCGACGGAGTACCTGCGCGGCCTCCGCCTGGCCGGCGCGCACGCGCAGCTGCAGGCGGGCGGGCGCCACACGGTCGCCGAGGTGGCGCGCACGTGGGGGTTCGCGCACCCCTCGAGATTCGCCGCGTTCTACCGCGAGCGCTACGGCCGCAGTCCGAGCGACACCGCCCGGCGGGGCTGACGCACCGCCGCCGCGCCCGTGCCGCGTCTCAGTCCTCGAGCGGACCGAGCCACGCCGTCGCGACGGTCGAGTGCGCCGACTCGGGATCGCTCGGGTGGAACAGCCCCGCCAGCACGTCGCGATACAGCCGGCCGAGCTCGTTCGACGCGAAGTACGAGGACCCGCCGGCCACCAGGACCGCCTCGTCGACGATGCTCTTCGCCGCGGTGACGGCACGGTGCTTCACGCCGGCGAGCAGCGAGAACCAGCGCTGCCCGTGATCCGCGAGGGAGTCCACATCCCGCGCGAGCGTCTCGAGCTGCGGCGGCAGCGCGTCGTAGGCGAGGGCCATCGAGGCGATCCGCCAGCGGATGTCGGGGTCCTGGCTGTAGGGCTTGCCGGTGCGCTTCGACGTGCGCTTCGCCGCGGCCGCCACCGCGAGGTCGAGCGCCCGCCGCGCGATCCCGGTGTACACCGACGCGAGCAGCAGCTCGAAGACGCTGAAGATGCCGAAGACCAGCGGGTCGGGGTTGGGGCCGGGATCGATCCGGCGCGCCACGCGCTCCGCCGGGGCGACGGCCCCGTGGAGCTCCGTGGTGCGGGACTGCGTGCCCCGCATGCCGAGGGTGTCCCAGTCGTCGCGCGTCACCACCCGCCCGGCTGCTTCCTCCGACCGGGGGACGAACGCGTAGACCATCTTCGGCCCGTCGGCAGACGACGTGTCGAGGCCGTGGAGACCCAGCTGCGTCCACACCGGGGCGAGCGAGGTGAAGATCTTCGTGCCGGTGAACGCGTAGCCGCCGTCGTCGTGGGGCGAGGCATCCGTCCCACTCCCGAACAGCACCAGGTCGTTGCCCGCCTCGCTGATGCCGAATGCGAAGACCTCGCCCGCCACGGCCCCCTCCTGCACGAACCGCAGCGCGTCGATGCCGCGATCGGACAGCACCTTGGCGACCCCCGTCCACACCAGGTGCATGTTCACGGCGAGGGCGGTGGCCGGAGCGGCGCCCGCGAGCCGCTGCTGCAGAGCGGATGCCTCGGCCAACCCGAGACCGCCGCCGCCGAGCTCTGCCGGCACGAGGATCGCGAGGTATCCGGCATCCCGGAGCTCCTCGAGGTCGGCCTCGGGGAACGTGTTCTCACGATCGTGGCGCGCGGCGCGCTCGCGGATGCGCTCGAGCAGGTCGTCGGGCAGGTGGGTGGCCGGGTCGAAGTCGCTCACGGAATCATTCTCCTCGGGTCATGCGGCTCGCGGACCGTGCGTGCCACGATGATCGCAGAACAGCGAGGAGTCGACATGTCGCGATTCAGCCAGACCCTCATCCCGCCCGCTCAACGGCAGTCGGCCGAGGACCTCACCGACGCCCTCGATCTCAGCCATGGCGACGCCGGCGCCAAGCGCAGCGGCTTCCTCATCATGCTGACACTGGCGGGGCTCATCGCGATCGCCGGCGTCCTGACCGACTCGACGGCCACGGTGATCGGCGCGATGATCATCGCACCGCTCGGCACGCCGATCCTCGGCATCGGGCTCGGGATCGTGACCGGACACCTCAGCCTCGTCATCCGCTCCATCCTGTGGGTGCTCGTGGGGCTCGTCATCGTCGTGGCGCTCGGTCTCGTCTTCGCGCTGTTCGTCGCGACGCCGGAGAGCCTCGCCTCGAACTCCCAGGTGGAGGGGCGCACGTCGCCGAGTCTCATGGATCTCGTCGCTGCGCTCGCCACCGGATTCGCCGGCGGCTTCGCGATGTGCCGCAAGGACCTCAGCGCGGTGCTTCCGGGCGTGGCGATCGCGATCTCGCTCGTGCCCCCGCTCGGCGTGGTCGGCGTGTGCGCGGGTCAGGGACTGTGGGGAGACGCGCTCGGCGCGCTCGTGCTGTTCCTCTCGAACGTGCTCGCGCTGGTGATCGCCGGGACGATCGTGTTCACGCTGGGCGGCTATGCGCGCGACCCCGGATCGTCGACCACCGCCAACCGGCGCCGGGCGTACATCGTCGTCACGGTGCTCACCGTCGTCATCACGGTCCCCCTCGCGGTGAACTCGATCGTCGCGGTGGCGCTCACCCGCTGGACCGCCGCGATCCAGGCCATTACGACCGACTGGCTCGCGGACGAGCCCGGAGCGCGCGTGTACGACGTGACGTGGAGCGGGGCGAACGCCACGGTGGACGTGACGACCGACGACGGCGAGGTGCCCTCGATCAGCGACCTGCAGAGCTCACTCTCGACCGCGATCCCGGGCTGGGTGGGCGTCGTGGTGGACGTCGGGCAGGGGAACGAGTTCGTCGTGCAGTGAACCCGTCGGCCGGGCTTCCGGCCGTCAGTCCGCGAGCGCCTCGAGGAGCTGGGCGATCGTGGCCTCGGGCTTGTCGCGGTGCGGCGAGTGCCCTGCGCCGGCGACCACCGACATCGTGAAGCGCGGGTTCGCTGCGACGACCGACTCGGCCGGCTTCCCGCGGAAGATGCTGTAGACGTGCGGGTCGGACGCGATGACGTGTGTCGGCACGGCGACGGCGGTCGCGGCATCCGTCACGTCCCATACCGTGTTCTGCGCGCTCGTCTGCTCCACCGCCCACCTGCTCGCCTGCTGCGCGGAGAGCGCCTTCAGCTCGATGTCCTGCTCGTGCCAGTGCGGGTGGCCCTCGCGCACCGCGCGCGGCGACGGATCGGCGAACGACTCCTCCTGACTCGCGCGCACGATCTCGCGATCGCGATCGGTCAGCGCGATCGCGGGATCGATCAGCACCAGCCGGTGCGTCCAGGAGGAATCGGATGCCGCGGCCACGGTCGCCGCCGCACCGCCGAGCGAGTGACCGACCACGAGATCCCAGGCGCCGCCGTCCGCTGGGCGGGTCTCGGCGAGGTCGGCGGCGTACGCGACGATCGTGTAGTCGAGCGTGCGCGGCGCGGTGCCGTGGCCGCGCAGGTCGACGGCGTCGGCGCGCCAGCCGGCGTCGGCGAGGGCGACGCCGTACCGCCACATCAGCGGTCCGTTCGAGCCGAGGCCGTGGACCAGCAGGGCACGGCGCTCTGCACCGGGCGCACCCCACGACAGTCGGGGCAGGACGACGGGAGAGGGCATGCCCTACAGCCTAGGAGCGGCCCGGGGGGCGCCGCGCCGCGGGAGGATGGTGGACATGATCTCGACGGAACTCGCAGAGGCCCTCCGCGACGCCGGATTGGAGTGGCACCCGCGGTCGGGTGACCGCTTCCAGCTGCACGAGCCGGAGTTCGAGGCCGACGTCTTCACCGTCAGCGAGATGACGATCGAGCCGCGCGAGTATCCGACCGGGCGCATCCTCGCCTTCAACGGCACGACGGAGTGGGCGCTGGACTCGGTCGCGCTGGAAGACGCCCTGTGGCTGCCGCACGAGAGCCAGCTGCGCGAGATGCTCGGCGGGGCGTTCCGGGCGCTGCGGCGGCTGCCCGACACGTACGAGGTCGAGACCGTGCTCGCGGGGGAGCGGCGCGTGTTCGAGTTCCCCGAGCCCGCCGACGCCTACGCGCTCGCGCTGCTGGAGCTGCTGCGCCGGATCTCCTGAGGAGGCGTCGTGCGGGGTTCCGGCCCTGGTCAGGTGATGGTGGGCACCGGCTCGGTGTCGGGGATGGGGCTGGCGTCGCGATTGCGGAGGTCGGGGAAGCCCTTCACGAACACGACGGCGACGAGGAACCCGACCGCGCAGAACGCCGTCGCGGCGATGTAGGCGCCGGTCGGGCCGATGTCGTCGATGAGGAATCCGGCGATGGCGGAGCCCGCGGCAGCCCCGATCAGCTGACCGGTGCCGACCCATCCGAACGCCTCGGCGGTGTCGCTGAACTTGACGCTCGCCGAGGTCATCGCGAACAGCACCGCCAGCGCGGGCGCGACGCCGATGCCCGCGAGGACGAGCGTTCCGCCGAGCCAGAACACGTTGAGCGAGACGATGGTCAGGGCGAGGCCGACGGTGACGATCGCGAGGCGGCGCGCCATGGCCCACGGGCCGATCGGGATATGGCCGAGCGCGAGGCCGCCCACGAGGCTGCCCACCGAGAACAGCGCGAGCACGATGCCGGCCTCGAGCCCGCCGTGATCGAACGTCGCCACGACGCCCGCCTCGACGGCGGCCAGGCCGCCGACGAGCAGGAAGCCGACGACGGTCGCCAGCAGCACCGGAGTCTTCGTGAGGACCTTGCCGATGCTGCGGCGGCTGCGGGGGATGCGCACGCGGCCGACCTCGGGGGAGAGGATGAACCACGCTCCGCCCCCGACGAGGATGACGACGATCAGCAGCAGCGCCGGAACGGTGCCGATCTGCGTCGCGACGAGCGTGATGACCACGGGCGCGACGATCCAGATGATCTCCTGAAGCGACGCGTCGAGCGAGAACAGCGGCGTCAGCTGCCGCGCCGTGACCATCTTGGGGTAGATCGTGCGCACCGCCGACTGCACGGGGGGAGTCGACAGGCCAGCGATGAGCCCGAGCACCATGTAGAGGGGCAGCGGGAGTTCGATGAGCGCGATGACGGCGATCGATGTCGCGCTGACGAGGAGGGTCGTGGTCAGCACGCGGCGCATCCCCCAGCGACCCATCCAGCGGCTCGTGATGGGGCCGGCGATGGCCTGACCGACCGAGATCGCCGCGAGCACGAGGCCTGCCGCGCCGTACGAGCCGGTGATGTACTCGATGTGCAGCAGGATCGCCAGGCTCGTCATGCCGTTGGGGAAGCGCGCGGTGAGCTGGGCCGCCATGATGCGCCCGACTCCGGGGGTGCGAAGAAGATCCCGGTAGCCCGCCACGGACCAACGTTAGCGCGGCGTCCGCGACACGCCGCGACACGCCGAAGCGTCTCTCCACAGGCGAATCCGATGTCGGAGGGCCGATTTAGCCTCTGCCCTGTGGAGAGCCGCGGCCGGGGCATCCGAAACGCCCGTGATCCAGGCGTTTTCCAGGTTCGGAATCAGGGGTCGTCCTGTGGATGAAACGGTGGACAACCTGTGTTGTATATGGGGAGAGCGGTGGAAAATCACACGGATGTAACTACTAGCCCTTGTGGTGCTATCGAATGTCGGTACCCATATGTAGTATTGGTCTCCCGGCGGGGGGCCTGCCGGAGACATGAGCGGATTTGAGGGGAAAGACACGATCAATATGGCGATCACCGTCTACACGAAGCCCGCGTGCGTGCAGTGCACCGCGACCTATCGAGCACTGGACTCGAAGGGTATCGAATACGAGATCCACGACCTCTCGGAGGACCCTTCGGCCCTCGAGCAGGTCAAGGCGCTGGGGTACCTCCAGGCGCCCGTCGTCATCACCGATGAAGACCACTGGTCGGGGTTCCGGCCGGACAAGATCGACGAGCTCGCCTCGCGGCTCGCCTGACGCCATGGCAACCGCGGTCGCACAGCGAGACGCGGTTGCCGGGCGGGCGACCGCGACACCGCTCCTCGTCTACTTCTCCAGCGTTTCGGGCAACACCGCGCGCTTCATCGAGAAGCTCGGCGCGAGGGCGGTGCGGATTCCGCTGCATCACACGGATCCCGCCCTCGTAGTCGACGAACCCTACATCCTCGTCACCCCCACTTACGGCGGAGGCCAGGGCAGGGGTGAGGAGAAGGGCGCCGTTCCCAAACAGGTGATCCGGTTTCTCAACGACGAGCGCAATCGGCGCCTGATCCGCGGAGTGATCTCCACGGGCAACACCAACTTCGGCGAGCACTTCTGCATCGCCGGCGACATCATCAGCCGCAAGTGTCATGTGCCGCACTTGTACCGGCTAGAGGTTTTCGGCACGCCTGAAGACGTGGAACGCGTGAGCGAGGGATTGGAACGATGGCAGACGCTGCAGTGACTGAGAAGGACTTGAAGACAGAGGTGCGCTTCGAGGGCATGGACTACCACGCCCTCAACGCGATGCTGAACCTCTACGACGCCGACGGCAAGATCCAGTTCGAGGCCGACAAGCGCGCGGCGCGGGAGTACTTCCTGCAGCACGTGAACCAGAACACGGTGTTCTTCCACTCGCTGAAGGAGCGCCTCGACTACCTCGTCGAGAAGGAGTACTACGAGCCGGAGGTGCTCGCGAAGTACCCGTTCGAGTTCGTCCAGCAGCTCAACGACTTCGCCTACGGCAAGAAGTTCCGCTTCGAGACCTTCCTCGGGGCCTTCAAGTACTACACGAGCTACACGCTCAAGACCTTCGACGGCAAGCGGTACCTCGAGCGCTTCGAGGACCGCGTGGTCATGACGGCGCTGGCGCTCGCCGACGGCGACCAGGACCTCGCGACCTCCCTCGTCGACGAGATCATCAGCGGCCGGTTCCAACCGGCGACGCCGACGTTCCTCAACGCCGGCAAGGCGCAGCGCGGCGAGCTCGTGTCGTGCTTCCTGCTCCGCATCGAGGACAACATGGAGTCGATCGCGCGCGGCATCAACTCCGCCCTGCAGCTCTCCAAGCGCGGCGGCGGCGTCGCGCTCCTCCTGTCGAACGTGCGCGAGTCGGGTGCGCCGATCAAGCAGATCGAGAACCAGTCGTCGGGCATCATCCCCGTGATGAAGCTCCTCGAAGACAGCTTCAGCTACGCCAACCAGCTCGGTGCGCGTCAGGGCGCCGGTGCGGTGTACCTCAGCGCGCACCACCCCGACATCATGCGCTTCCTCGACACCAAGCGCGAGAACGCAGACGAGAAGATCCGCATCAAGACGCTGTCGCTCGGCGTCGTGGTGCCCGACATCACGTTCGAGCTCGCCAAGAACGACGAAGACATGTACCTCTTCTCGCCGTACGACGTCGAGCGCGTCTACGGCGTGCCGTTCGGCGACATCTCGGTGACCGAGAAGTACCGCGAGATGGTCGACGACCCGCGCATCAAGAAGACGAAGATCAACGCGCGCGAGTTCTTCCAGACGCTGGCCGAGATCCAGTTCGAGTCGGGCTACCCGTACATCATGTTCGAGGACACGGTGAACAAGGCCAACCCGATCAAGGGCCGGATCAACATGTCCAACCTGTGCTCGGAGATCCTGCAGGTCAACACGCCGACCACGTACAACGAGGACCTCTCGTACGCGCAGATCGGCAAGGACATCTCGTGCAACCTGGGCTCGCTGAACATCGCGCTCGCGATGGACGGCGGAAACCTGGCGAAGACGGTGGAGACGAGCATCCGTGCGCTCACCGCCGTCAGCCAGCAGAGCCACATCGCCTCGGTGCGCTCGATCGAGGACGGCAACGACCGCTCGCACGCGATCGGCCTCGGCCAGATGAACCTGCACGGCTACCTCGCTCGTGAGCACGTGTTCTACGGCTCGGAAGAGGGCGTCGACTTCACCAACATCTACTTCTACTCGGTGCTGTTCCACGCGCTGCGCGCGTCGAACAAGATCGCGATCGAGCGGGGCGAGACCTTCGACGGGTTCGAGGACTCGACCTACGCGTCGGGCACGTTCTTCGACAAGTACATCGACCAGGAGTGGGCCCCCGCGACCGACAAGGTCAAGGAGATGTTCGCCGGCCACCACATCCCGACGCAGGATGACTGGCGCGAGCTCAAGGCGTCGATCCAGCAGTACGGCATCTACAACCAGAACCTGCAGGCGGTGCCCCCGACCGGCTCGATCTCGTACATCAACAACTCCACGTCGTCGATCCACCCGATCGCGGCGAAGGTCGAGATCCGCAAGGAAGGCAAGCTCGGCCGCGTCTACTACCCGGCGGCGTTCATGACGAACGACAACCTGGAGTACTACCAGGACGCGTACGAGATCGGCTACGAGAAGGTCATCGACACCTACGCGGCCGCGACCCAGCACGTCGACCAGGGCCTGTCGCTCACGCTGTTCTTCAAGGACACCGCGACCACCCGCGACATCAACAAGGCCCAGATCTACGCCTGGCGCAAGGGCATCAAGACGATCTACTACATCCGCCTGCGGCAGATGGCGCTGGAGGGCACGTCGATGGACATGTGCGTCTCCTGCACGCTGTGATCAGCGGTCGATAAGCGAACACGAAGCGACGAGAGCCCGGAATCACACCAGTGCCTGACACGTCCCGAGGATGGTCGCCGTTCGTAGGCGTGGTCTACGGCGTGCGCGAGATGGGGTCGACCGAGTACCGATACGTCGGACTGACGACCAAGACCGTTTCCCGGCGCAAGTCCGAGCACTTCGCCGCCGCCCACCGAGGGCGGAAGTCGCCTTTCGGGGATTGGCTGCGCGCGCACCCCGACCGCGAGGCGGCGTACTTCCACTCACTGGAGCTCGTGTTGAGCGAGGAGCTCTCGGATCTCGGCGCGGCGGAGTCGCGTTGGATTGCGAAGCTCCGCGAGGAGGGGAATCGACTGCTCAATCTCAATGAGGGCGGTCTGGGAAACCACGGGTACACCTGGACGGAAGAGCAGAGGGCGGCGGCGTCGATTCGGCACACCGGACGTAGACGGCTGAACGTCCCTACCGGGCCCGATCATCCCTCGTGGGGCACCAGGCGGTCGGATGAGACGCGTGCTCGGATGTCTGAGCAGCGCAAGGGCATGAACTCCGGAAGAGCGAACCCGAACTTCGGGAGGTTCGGGGCCGAGCATCCCTCATTCGGGCGGAGGCTTTCGCCGGAGATTCGACAGCGGCTGTCGGAGCAGAAGCGCGGTGAGCGGAATCCGAATTTCGGGAAGGTCATGAGCGAAGAGGGTCGCAACAAGCGCTCGGACGCTCTGAAGGGCCGCCCGATGCCGTCGAGCGTCCGCAGCGCCCACACCAGACACCACACGAACAAGGGTGTGTTCAAGGACACCTGCAAGCACTGCCTGGACGATCAGCGTTCCCAGGCGAACGAAGGAAACGGGAATGACTGAGAAGCTCAAGCTCCTGAACGAGGTTCAGGCGATCAACTGGAACCGCATCGACGACGACAAGGACCTCGAGGTGTGGAACCGCCTCGTGAACAACTTCTGGCTGCCCGAGAAGGTGCCGCTGTCGAACGACATCCAGTCGTGGAACACGCTCACCCCCGACGAGCAGACCCTGACGATGCGCGTGTTCACGGGCCTGACGCTGCTCGACACGATCCAGGGCACCGTGGGCGCGGTGTCGCTCATCCCCGATGCGCTCACCCCGCACGAGGAGGCCGTGTACACGAACATCGCGTTCATGGAGTCGGTGCACGCGAAGTCCTACTCGTCGATCTTCTCGACGCTGTGCTCGACGAAGGAGATCGACGAGGCGTTCCGCTGGTCGGTCGAGAACCCGAACCTTCAGAAGAAGGCTCAGATCGTCATGGAGTACTACCGCGGCGACGAGCCCCTCAAGCGCAAGGTCGCCTCCACCCTGCTCGAGAGCTTCCTCTTCTACTCGGGGTTCTACCTTCCGATGCACTGGTCGAGCCGCGCCAAGCTCACGAACACGGCCGACCTGATCCGCCTGATCATCCGGGACGAGGCCGTGCACGGGTACTACATCGGCTACAAGTTCCAGAAGGGACTCGAGAAGGTCGACGAGGCCACCCGCAACGACATCAAGGACTACACCTTCTCGCTGATGTACGAGCTCTACGACAACGAGGTGCAGTACACGCAGGACCTCTACGACGGCGTCGGGCTGACCGAGGACGTCAAGAAGTTCCTGCACTACAACGCCAACAAGGCCCTCATGAACCTCGGCTACGAGGCCATGTTCCCGGCGTCGGTCACCGACGTGAACCCGGCCATCCTGTCGGCGCTCTCGCCCAACGCCGACGAGAACCACGACTTCTTCTCGGGGTCGGGCTCGTCGTACGTCATCGGCAAGGCCGAGGCGACGGAGGACGAGGACTGGGACTTCTGAGCTAGAGCCGGCGAACGTAGATCGTCACGCCGTCGACGTCTTCGACGTCGAGTTCGAACTCTTCCCCTCGGTACCAGCAGTGTGACGGGGTCGCGCCGTCCGTGTCGCGGTCGCGCTGCTCGGTGCCGAGGGTGGTTCTCCGCCCCGATCGGTCGAGTTCATCGAACTGCACGGTGAAACTCTCAGACCGGCGTACTCCCATGGGAGCGAGCGTACGCGCTGCCAGACCGCACGCAATGGACTGTCGAGTGTCTTCTGCTCCCGACGGCCGGTGGGCGTTATTGTCGGGATTGCGGATGTCCCCAGCATCCGCTGGACGACTGGGTATCCCCATACCCGCGTCCTACATCGCGGGGGCTCGTGGCCTTGGGGGCACGATCCGAATCTCGCGATGGCCGGGCTTCGGGCGTCCCCAGCGCCCGGAGCCCGGTTGTGTTTCTGGGCGGTCGGCGCATGCGCCCTTCTGGAACCCTCAGCGGTCGCGATCGCGGCCGAGTGCCTGTGCGAGCATGCCGCGCATGTCCTCTAGCTGTGTCTCGAGGGCGCGGATGTGGTCCACCGCCGCAGACTCCATCTCGGCATCCCGCTCGGCCACACGCTCGACGATCCACGACGCGAGGGTCGCCGCGACGATGCCGAGCAAGGCGATGCCACCGATCATCAGGCCGACAGCGATAAGCCGGCCGACCGCTGTCACAGGCGTGTAGTCGCCGTAGCCGACAGTGGTCACCGTGACAAACGACCACCACAGCGCATCTCCGAACGTCTCGATGCTTGCTCCGGCGTGGCCGCGCTCGCTGTCGAGGACAGCGAGCGCCGCAACGAAGATGAGGAGCGCGGACGCCGTCCCGACGTAGATAGCGATGCGCCCCCGGATCGCGGTTCCGGCGGTGCGCTGCAGGACAGACAACATGGTGACCAACCGCAGGATCCGAAGCGGACGCAACATGGGCAGGACGACGACGCAGAGGTCGAACCAATGTGTAGAACCAACGCCTCGTAGGCGCCGACTGAACACGAGTCACATCCGCGAATCCAACCTGCGCACGAGTCGCACAAGATGCGCGTCGAGGCTCGCGCGGTTGGCCACGAGTGTGACACCTGGATCCGGCGCGTCACAGATAACGCGGGTGGCAGCCACGACAACCGGCGGGTTGTGAGACAAGCATCCTTGGATACGGCACCTACTGGAAGATTTCCCCGCATCTCGCGTAATAGACGGGGGAGCGGGCCGTCTCATGGATAGACGACCCCAACCGTCTAAGAGTCGCGACCCTCGGGTCCGGCTCTTGCCGCCTCCTGACCCCTCCCCGATCGGGTCAGGAGGCGGTATTGATCGGGCGCCGGTCTCTGCGGTCAGCCCGCGCCGCGCGGATCATCCTTCCGGGGTGAGGCCCGCCGCGCTGATGCATCTCTACAGTGAGCACCAACCGCTCTGCGCCGCCCCCACCGGCGCACTTGGGGAGTGGCGAATGGAGACGCGCTCATGGGCAGCGACAGCACCCCTCCGATCACCAAGCCGCCTGCCGTCGCGCCGGCCGGACCGCAATCAGACGACGGCGTGAGCCGCCAGACGCTGATGTGGTTCGGGCTCGCGATCGTCGTCCTGGCGTTCTTCGCCGCTTTCCTCGGCTCGTGGATGGCGCGATCCGTCGACACGGCCCAGCAGGTGCCGGCCGCGGCATCCACTCCCGACCCGGCAGCCACACCCACCGAGACGCCGAGTGTCGAGGATTACGAAGCGGCGCTCGAAGAGATCCTGCCGGCCGGATCCGCCGTGCGCGCGGGATCGGGCGTCCCCGAATCGGGTAAAGGAAGCGCCGGAGACGTCTACATCGACATCGCCACGGCCGACGTCTACCTGTTCGAGGACGACTGGACGCTCGTGGGCAACATCCGCGAGTCCGCGGCCGAGAACCTGACCGGTGCCACGGGCGCCGCCGGCGCGACAGGTGGACAGGGCGCGACCGGCGCGCAGGGTGAGACAGGCGCGCGGGGTGAGACCGGAGCCCCGGGCGAGCCGGGTGCGCCGGGCACCCAGGTGACCCTCGGCGCCGGCGAGCCCACGGAGCCGACGTGCGAGGGCGACGACATCTTCATCGACACGACGACCCCGATGTTCTACCAGTGCAGCGACGGCGCCTGGGTGGCGTTCGCGCCGCCGTCCGCCCCCGAGGAGTGAGGTCCGCGCGAGGCCGCGAGGGTCAGCGCCGTGTCGACGCGGTCACCGTGAACTTCGCGTTCCGCGCGATCTGACGCGTCGGCCCGACGATCCGCTCGAGCGCCGGACGGTACTCGAGGGCGGAGTTCCATACGGTCCACAGCTCGCCCCCGGACTGAAGGACCCGGGCAGTGTCGGCGAACATGCGCGGCGCGACGCCCTCGTGCACCGCCGCTCCGACATGGAACGGCGGGTTGAGCGCGATGAACGAGGCGCTCCCGTCGCCGCGCGAGCGCAGCATGTCGTCACGCACCACCTCGACGCGCTCGCCGACGCCGTTCGCATCTGCGGTGGCTCGTGCAGACGCGACGGCGATCGCCGACTGATCGCAGGCGATGACGTTGAGCTCGGGATGCCGCAGCGCGATGCTCGTCGCCACGACACCGGTTCCGCACGCGAGGTCGATCACGGTCCCGGCCGGACGATCGAGCTCGGGAAGGTGCTCGAGGAGCAGGCGCGTGCCGATGTCGATCGACGTGCCGGCGAAGGCGCCGCCGAACGCGCACACGACGAGGCCGTCGTGGCTCTCGCGACGCGGCACGGGATCGCGGCCGTCGTACGGACCGCGGGCAATGAGCACCCGTGACTTCTGCCGTGCGTGGGTGACGTCGACGCGCTCGAAGTCCTCGCGCAGCACGTCGTTCATCGCGGGCGTCATGTGCTTGATCCGGCCGCCGGCGAACACGACCACGTCGGACGCGGCGTGTGCGGCGACCAGCCCGGCGAGGTCGCGGAGCGCGTCGAGCGATCGGGGAAGTCGCAGGAGCACGACGTCCGCACCCGCGATGAGTTCGGCCGCCAGAGGATGCGACGCGTACGCATCGCCGAGACCGAACCGCTCCGCATTCGCCGCGAGCGCCTGTTCGCCGGTGAGCGCGTCTTGATGCACACGGATGCCGCGTCCGCCGTCCGCGGCAGCGCCCAGCGTCAGCCCCCCATACCCGTCGCCGATCACCACGACCGACCCATCGTCGGCAGCACGCCGCGCCTCGGCTGACTCGTCGAGGATCAGCCGGTCCGCGGCGTCCGACGCCGGCAGGTCGGGGCCTTCGACGTCGGGCCAGCGTCGCAGCTCGGCGGGGGAGAACTCCACCGTCCCACGGTAGTCCGTCGTCGCCCGCGAGACGGTCGGGGGCGGAACCGAACGTAGGGTGGAGGCATCCCCACCCGAAGGAGACCTGTGTTCCGCACGCCCTTGAACCTCTTCCGATTCCTGGCCGTCGCGGAGGCGATCTCGTGGACGCTGCTGATCGCCGCCCTCATCATTCGGGCCACCACGGACCTCGCCATCGCCGTGACGGTGGGCGGCGCGATCCACGGCTTCGTGTTCCTGTCGTACGGCGCGACGGCTGTCCTCGTCGCGATGAACCAGCGCTGGGGCGTGTGGCCTACGGTCGTCGCGGTCGTCAGTGCCGTCATCCCGTACGCCACGATCCCCACCGAGCTGTGGCTGCACCGCACCGGGCGGCTCGCGGGCGCGTGGCGGCTGACGCCGACGGATGATCCGAGGGATGCCGCGTGGCACGACCGTCTGATGCGATGGTTCCTCAACCGGGCGTGGCTGCTGGCGCTGCTCATCGCTCTCGCGGTCGTCGCGCTGTACGCGGCGCTGCTGGTCGTCGGCCCTCCGGGCGGACGCCACTGACCGCCCTGACGGCCGCTGACGGCGCGACCGCCACGGCTCACCAGCCCGTCGTGAGCACCCGATCCAGAGCCGCGACCAGTGCGTCGGCGCTCTCGCGCGAGAAGCACATCGGCGGCTTGATCTTGAGGATGTTCTGGTGGTCTCCCGTCGGCTGGGCGATCACGCCGAGCGCGCGCAGTCGTGTGCAGATCGCGGCGGTCTCGGCAGTCGCAGGCCGGGAGGTGGCGCGGTCGCGCACGAACTCCGGGCCGAGGTAGAGGCCCGACCCGTGGACGGCGGCGAGGAGCGGATGCCGCTGCCCGAGCTGCTCGAGCCGTTCCTTCAGATAGCCGCCGACCTCGCGTGCGTTCTCCTGCAGCCGCTCGTCGCGGATGATGTCGAGCACGGCGAGCCCGACCGCGCTCGAGACCGGACTCCCGCCGGCGGACGAGAAGAAGTACCCGCCCTCGCGGTAGCGCTCGGCGATCTCACGCGTCGTGATGACCGCGCCGAGCGGATGCCCGCTGCCCATCGCCTTGGCGACGGTCACGATGTCGGGCACCACTCCCTGCTGCTCGAAGCCCCAGAACCAGTCGCCGAGCCGGCCGTAGCCGACCTGCACCTCGTCGGCGATCGCCAGCCCGCCATGCGCGCGCACGGCGCGGTAGACGGCGTCGAGATAGCCGTCGGGGAGTGCAACGCCGCCGGCATTGCCGAAGACCGGCTCGGCGATGAATGCCCCCGCGGGCGTGCCTTCGGCCGCCAGGCGCTCGATCTCGGCCACCGCGCCCTCGGCGTACTGGGCCGGCGACGCGCCGCGATCGCCGTACGGGGCGGGCACGGTGTGCACCCATTCCGGCCGCGTCTCGAGCGCGGCGGGATTGTCGGCGACCGACGTCGACACCGCATCCGACAGGTACGTCCAGCCGTGATACGCCTCGCGCACCGCGAGGACATCGCGTCGTCCGCACCACGCCTGTCCCAGGCGCAGGGCGAGATCGACCGCCTCGGACCCGCTGTTGACGAGGAACACGGTGTCGAGCGGGGCGGGCAGCAGCGCCGCCAGCCGCTCGGAGAACTCGATCACGGCCGGGTAGTGGAAGCGCGAGTTGGTGTTGAGGAGCTGCCACTGTTCCGCGACGGCCGCCACGAGCCGCGGATGCGCGTGACCCACCGACGTGACGTTGTTGAGCGTGTCGAGGTAGACGCGTCCGTCGGCGTCGACGAGGTGCTCTCGCCATCCGCGCACCATCACGGGCGGGTCGTCGAAGTAGTGCTCCTGCACATCGGCGAACACCGCATCGCGGCGAGTGAGCAGCGCTGACGCATCGGCCGTCTCACCGGCGAAGCCCGCAGGCAGCCCCGGCACGAGCGGACTCGGATCCGCGACGACCGCCATCCAAGCCGTGGCGAGACTGCGGGACGCGAAGCGGGGTGCATCCACGCCGGCACGCACCGCCTGGACCCACAGCGCCGCGTCGGCCTCGCCGAGCAGGTCGCCGGCCTCGACCGGGCTGGCGTCGGCGAGTGCCGTGCGCACCCCCTCCAGCCGCAGGCTCCAGTCGCCGCTGCCGAGGAGCACGCCGCCGGGCGTCACCTCGACGACTCCCGCCCAGGGCGCCGCGACCGGCTGCCGCTCGGCGAACCGCAGCTCCACGCCGAGTGCGACGTTGTGCGGCTCGTCCGGGTCAAGCGGCCGCGACCGGGTGAGCCTGGGTTCGCCGAACCTCGCCACGGCGGCGCGGGCGGGGCCGAGGCATCCGCTCAGCACGTCTTCTTCGGCGGATGCCGCGAGCCAGCGACCCTCGTGCAGGTGGGGACTCGTCGGCGACAGGTCGGCCATGACCACGTCTTCGGCGGTCAGCCACGGCAGAAGCGCCTGCCCGGCAGGGAGTTCCGGCGTTGCTGCGGAGCGCCCGACCGCCCGGGCGACGAGGGCGTTCGCGACCTGGAGCGGCACCGCCGTCGCCGCCTCGAAGATCGCGCGCTCGTGGGTGAGGTTGCCGGCGGCGTAGTCGTTGCCGGGGTCGGTGGCGAGCACGTGGTGGGCGCTCGCGACGAGCGTGGCCGCGCGCACCACGACGAGAGGCCACAGCGCGCGGAGTTCCGCCGTCTCGAGCGGCCGCACGCGGTGATACGCCGACACGGCTCGCATCGCGGCCGGCAGGTCGACGCCATCGTGGTGGAGCAGCGACGAGACCGTGATGGCGAGCTCGCCGATGGCCCAGGTGCGGTTCAGGTCACCCAGGTCGATCACGCCGTCGGGGACACGCGTGATGGGGTCGGCGGTGACGACGTTGTCGTCGGTGAGATCGCCGTGGATGAACTGCGTCGGCAGCGCCGCTGCGACGGCATGGACGTCAGCCCATGCGGCATCGGATGCCTGCGCCAGGCGCTCACGGAGCGCGCGGTCGCCGACGAAGGGCAGCAGCTCGGCGAGGACCGCCGGCGCGTAGCGGAGGTCCCATTGGTGGCTGCGCTCGGCGTCCGGCGCGTCGAGGTCTTCCAGGGCGACGGCGATGCGCGCGGCCAGGTCGCCCAGCGCCTCGACGACCGCGCGCGACAGGTGACCGGTGAGGGTCGTGCCCTCGAGGAACTCCAGCACGCGCGCCTGCATCTCGACGCCGTCGACGATCACCGGCCGCACGGTGGCGCCGTCCGTGACGAGCGCGCGCGGGGCGCGGCATCCCACCCGCTCGGCGATGAGTGCCGCGGCCGCGGACTGCGCCTCGAGCTCGGCCGCCGTCACGCTCGGGTTCGCGATCTTGAGCAGCAGTGGCGGCGCGTCCTCGCGTTCGAGGAGGAAGTTGCGGTCCTGGTGGCTGCCCAGCGTCCGCGCCGAGGCGTCGATGCCCCAGATGTCGCCGGCCAGGCGCGCCGCCAGGGCGTCGGAGACATCGGGCGGGGCGGGCTGGGTCAAGGCGCCCGTGCTCGCGTCAGGGCTCGCGCTCGGGTCGGCGCTCATCTCGTGCTCCTCGCTGGGATCTGGCACGAGGCTACCGGTGGAGCGCGAGCCCGCCGCGGATCAGGAGGGGTTCGGCAGCTGCTGCAGCGTCCAGGCGTTGCCGTCGGGGTCGGCGAAGGTGACGAATCGGCCCCACGCCTGCTCATCCACGCCCTGTGCGTCGACCCCGCGTTCGCGCAGGTGTGCGAGCGCCTGATCGGCATCGGGGACGACGACCTGGATCGTGTCTTGCTGGCCCGGCTGGAGCGTACCGCCGAGGCCGGTGCCGAACGCGATGGAGCACGCCGAGCCCGGCGGTGTGAGCTGCACGAACCGCAGCCCCTCGAAGGGCGTCTGGTCGTGATCGAGGTGGAATCCGATGCCGACGTAGAAGTCGCGAGCCCGGTCGACATCGGAGACCGGCACGTGGATGAGTTCGATCTTCCAGTCCATGCGGGATCCTCTCTCTCTCCGCCGGAAGGCGCGGTGCCAGCCGACGAGCACACGCTACGCCCGGGTCCCGACACTCCGGTCGCCCCTGTCGACCGCTCGGAGTCAGGCGGGAGCCGTCTCGCCCAGGAACGTGCCGAGCTGGTCGGGAGGGCACGCCGCGAGCGCGGCGCTGTGCCCTGCCAGCTCGGAGAGCGTGTCGAGGGCGGCGAGCACACCCGCGTGATCGCCGGCGTCGCGCTGGGCGGCGACCAGCCGCTCGACGGCCGCGATCTGCCGCGCGCGATCGCCCGCGGCGGTCGCGATCGCCGACGCCTCGCGAAGGGCCGCCACGCGGCTGCGGGGGTCGGCCGCGCGGTCGGCGCGCAGCATCAGGACCCGGTGCACGCACCGCAGGTCGCCGAGATGGCGAAACGAGGCCAGCAGCTCGTCGATCTCGCCGCTCTCGTCCAGCCCCAGCGTCGCCTGGACGAGGCGACCGTGCGCGAGCTCGTGCTCATTGGCGGTCGCCTCGGAGTACGCGACGCATTCCGCGGCCCAGCGCGCAGCGCGCTCCGAGTCGTAGCCGGACTCGGCTGCCGTCAGCGCCATCATGAAGCGCACGTTGTTCACGTGCGTCTCGTCGCCTGCGCGCGCGTAGCCGCGCATGGCCGCCTCGAACGCCTCGACGGCATCGGCGACGTCGCTGCGACGACCCTCCTGCACGGCGATGCTGCGCAGGGCGACACCGCGGAACTGGCGCGCGGCCGCGGCATCCCACGGATCGTCCTGCTCGACGGCGAGACGCTCGGCGATCTCGAGATGCGGCAGTGCCGCGGCGGGCTGGGAGCCGTACGCGGCCGCGAGACCGGCGAGCTGGTGGGCCGCGCGCTGCTGCTGAGGATCGACGGGATCGGCGACGGCGAGGGCCCGGCCGGCCAGCCGGCCCACCACCTCGATGTCGAAGAAGGCGAGGGCGTTGCCGAGTGCGAGCAGCTGCGACGGCGTCGCACGCTCGAGCAGCCACTCGTCGTGCGCGCCCATCGCCAGGGCCTCGACGCTGTCGGCATCCGAGCCGTACTGCTCGACGCCCACGGCCAGCAGCGCGGACAGCCGGACGGCGACCGGATCGCGCTCGGCGAGAGACCAGCGCAGGGCGGCGTTGACCTCGGGGCACAGCATCACCGAGAGCCCCATCGCCTCCTTGCTGGCATCGGTGCGCGCCCGCGCGATGAAGCGCTCGGACACGACGGTCACCCAGTCGGCGTGGCGCCGCAGCACCTCGCGCACCACCTGCGGGTCGGTCCTCGCGAGCACGAACTCGCGCATCACGGCGAGCAGGCGCCAGCGGCCGCCGTCGCCGAAGGCCGGAACGAGGAGCGACCGGTCGAGCAGTCGCAGGACGATCCCGTCGGCGCCCTCGCGGGTGACCGCCGTCGCGAGGTCGATGTCGAAGGTGCGGGGGAGCGCCGCCAGCCGCTGCAGGACGTCGCGCTCCTCTTCGCCGAGAAGATGCCAGGTCCATTCGAAGGCCGTCTCCAGGCTTCGATGGCGCCCTTCCGGAGTCGCGCGGTCGAGGGTGGCGAAGTCGCGGTCGAGGCGTGCCGACAGCTCGGCGAGGGGAAGGTGGCGGGCCGCGGAAGCGGCGAGCTCGAGCGCGAGCGGCAGCCCGTCGAGGCGCGCCGCGATGTGGTCGACGATCGACTCGTCCGCGGGGGACGGCGCGTGGCCGTGCGCCGACAGCCGGTCGCGCAGGAGAGCGCCGGCCGGAGCGTCCACGCCGTCGGCGGCCAGCGGGGGAACCAGGTGCACGTGCTCGCCGTCGTCGCCCAGCGGTGTGCGCGACGTGACCACGACCTTGAGCCCGGGGGCGAGAGGGCGCAGCCGCGCGAGCATCGAACGCGTCGCCGGGCCGACGTGGTCGGCGTTGTCGAGCACGAGCAGGTAGGGCTGGGCGGTCAGGGCGACGCCGACCGAGGCCAGGAGATCCTCGTGCGGGGAGGCCTCGAGCCCGAGCACGCGCGTGATGCGGTTGACGACATCACTCGAGGTGGCGTGTTCGAACTCGACGATCACGGGGGTGCGGTCGGCCTGCGCCTTGGCGAACTCGAGCGCGAGGCGGGTCTTGCCGACTCCGCCCGGGCCGACGAGGGTGAGCAGGTCGCCCGCGCGCACGGCTGCCTCGAGCTCGGAGAGATCGCGCCCGCGGCCGCGCAGCGGATTCGCCGGCACTCGCACCGCCGCGTCGCGCACCTCGCGCGCGGCGGCGACGAGATCGGCGCGGCTCTCTGCTCCGAGCTTGCGTCGCAGGCTCGCGATGTGGCTCTCGACGGTGCGCACGGAGATGAACAACTCCGAGGCGATCTCGGGGTTGGTGAGCCGTCGCTCCACGGCGGCGAGGACCGCGCGTTCACGCGGCGTCAGGGGCGGCCCCAGCACGGGGCCCAGTGTACTCACGGCCGGCACGGGCGGCACCGGTGTCGCTGCGCGGACCGCCGGCAGCGCGCCGATGCGCGCCGCCGGCGGAGCCAGGGTGCTCACGCGCGCCGCGGGAGGAGGCGGAGCAGTGCGCCGTCCGGCGACCCCGCTGCCCGCTCGGGATGGGCCGGAGACTCCGTCGCATGCCGCTCGGTCCCACGGCGCTCGGTCCCACGGCGTTCGTGGGCGCGGCGCCGCAGCTCGAGGTCGCGGATCAGGGTCTGGTGGGCGATCCCGTGCAGGGCATAGGCGTCGTGGATGGTGACCACAGCCGCCTCCTCTCGGTCGTGCGGCGGTCAGCGGACCGTCGCGGTGAACAGCAGGAACTCGGAGTCGATGACCCCATCGCGCTCGATGGCGCGGTCGCCGAGGCCGCGCAGGGCCTCGTCGATGGCCGCCACAGCGGCCGCGTCGTCGGCATTGCGGTTGTAGACGGCGATCGTCGGTCCGTAGTGCGACGCGAAGTAAGCCCGGAACTCCTCGCCGGTCGTGAAGCGGTCGAGCCGCACGCTCTCGCGGACCGCGCGGACATCGGTGACCCGATCGCCGAACAGCTCGCGCACGTGCGTCTCGTCTCCCCACAGTGGCGCCGGCTGGGCGCCCGCCGGCAGCGGCGCGTTGAACGGCTTGAGCGCGGCGAAGAGCTGGCCGATGAAGCCCTGCGGCGTCCAGCTGATGAGCCCGATGCGGCCGCCGGGGCGGACCACGCGGACGATCTCGCCGGCGCTGCGCTCGTGGTGCGGCGCGAACATGACGCCGACCGTCGAGATCGCGACGTCGAACTCGTCGTCGGCGAACGGAAGCGCCTCGGCATCGGCCGGTCGCCACTCGAGCTCCGCGCCCGCGTCCTGCGCGCGGCGGTGTCCGTCGCCGAACAGCTCGGGCGTGAGATCGGTCGCGACGACGTCTGCTCCGCGGAGCGCGGCGGGGATCGCAGCATTGCCGCTTCCGGTCGCGATGTCGATCACGCGCTCTCCGGCGCGGACGTCGACGGCCTCGACCACGCGCGGACCCAGCGACCAGATGAGGTCGTGGGCGAGCGTGGGGTAGTCGCCCGACGCCCACATCGCACGGTGCTTGGCCTTGAGCGCCTGATCGGCCTCGTCGATCGCAATGGTGTGCAGATCGGTCATGGGTCCTTCTCCTTCTGGTTCGGTGGACGGTTCCCAGCGTTCTCGCGATGCGCTGCGGGGACATCCGTGCCGTGCACGGAAATCGCGCACCGGGAGGAAAGAGCACTCCGCGACGCGGGGAATACACCCGCACGAGGACCGTTAACTTGATACGGATGTACTCAAGTTCGTAAACTTGACAGTCCTTCACTCAACTTTCAGGGAGATGGGATGCCCGAAGACTTCACCCCCTTCACCGGCGGCGACGACAGCGGCAGCTCGTTCGACGAGTTCCTTGCTCGGTACCTCGCGGGTGAGCGCGCCCGCGCCGAGCGGTCGATCGACCTCAGCCGCTTCCTCGGCGCGCGGACGCAGGAGATGCTCCAGCGCGCCGGCAGGTTCGCCCTCGAGCGCGGCCAGCGCGAGCTGGATGCGCTGCACGTGCTGCGCGTCCTCGTCGACGATGCGCCGGCGCGTGACGCCGTCCAGCACATCGGCGCCGACCCGCGCGCGATCGCCCGCGCCACCGAGGAGCGCCTCCCCGCCGCATCCGCGCCCGCCGACGTCGACGGCGCCGTCATCACGCCGTCGGTGCAGCGCGCGCTCTTCCACGCCTTCCAGGTCGCGCGCTCGTCGGGTTCGACGTACGTCGACCCTGAGCACCTCTTCTTCGCCCTCGTCCTCTCGCAGGACACGCCCGCGGGCCAGGTGCTCGCGCGTGCCGGCGTCACCGCGGAGGCCCTCACCCAGGGGCTCCGCGAGACCGTGACGACGGGCGGGGCGCCGCACGCGGACGAAGAGGCGGATGCCGCGGCATCCGACACCCCCCTGCTCGACACGTACGGCACCGACCTCACCGCGCAGGCGTCCGCGGGAGAGCTCGACCCCGTGATCGGACGCTCGGACGAGATCGAGCAGACCATCGAGATCCTGAGCCGTCGCACCAAGAACAACCCGGTGCTCGTCGGCGAGGCCGGCGTCGGCAAGACCGCCATCGTCGAGGGACTCGCGCAGGCGATCGTCGACGGCGGCGTGCCCGAGCAGCTGCTCGGCAAGCGCGTCATCGCGCTCGACCTGCCGGCGATGCTGGCCGGCACGCGCTACCGCGGCGACTTCGAGGAGCGCCTGACCAAGACGATGGACGAGATCGCCGCGCACAAGGGCGAGCTCATCGTGTTCATCGACGAGGTCCACACGGTCGTCGGAGCCGGCGGCGCCGGTGACGGCGGCATGGACGCGGGCAACATCCTGAAGCCGCGCCTCGCGCGCGGCGAGCTGCACCTCGTGGGTGCGACGACACTCAAGGAATACCGGGTCGTCGAGAAGGACCCTGCCCTGGAACGCCGGTTCCAGCCGGTCAAGGTGGGGGAGCCGTCCGTCGAGGACGCCGTGCTCATCCTGCGCGGCCTGCAGTCCGCCTACGAGGAGCACCACGGCATCGCGTACACCGACGAGGCGATCCGCGCCGCCGTCGAGCTGAGCGATCGGTACCTCACCGAGCGCGTGCTGCCCGACAAGGCGATCGACCTGATCGACCAGGCCGGCGCGCGGCTGCGGCTGCGACTCGGCGCGAAGGTCGACGTCAGAGCGATGATCGCCGACCTGGCGGCCCTCGAGGCCGACAAGAACTCCGCGGTCTCGGCCGAGCACTATGAAGAGGCGTCGCGCATCCGCGACCGGATCTCCGCGCTGCAGGCCAGGCTCGACGAGGTCACGGCGGCCGGCGCGGCTGCGCGCGGTGAAGCCGTGGTCGGCGAGCCCGAGATCGCCGCCGTGATCAGCCGGGCCACCGGCATCCCGGTCAACCGCCTCACCGAGACCGAGCGCGAGCGCCTCGCCGTGCTCGAGGACGAGCTGCACGATCGGGTGATCGGCCAGGACGACGCGGTCGCCGCCGTCGCGAAGGCGGTGCGTCGCAACCGCACCGGCATGGGCGACGCGCACCGGCCCGTCGGCTCCTTCCTCTTCCTCGGCCCCACCGGCGTCGGAAAGACCGAGCTGGCGAAGGCCCTCGCGGGCTCGCTCTTCGACGACGACACCGCGGTGATCCGCTTCGACATGAGCGAATTCGGCGAGCGCCATACGGTCTCGCGGCTCGTCGGCGCCCCTCCCGGCTACGTCGGGTACGACGAGGCGGGCCAGCTCACCGAGCGCGTGCGGCGCAACCCGTACGCGATCGTGCTGTTCGACGAGATCGAGAAGGCGCACCCCGACGTGTTCAACCTGCTGCTGCAGGTGCTCGACGACGGACGCCTGACCGACGGCCAGGGCCGCACGGTCGACTTCCGCAACACGGTGGTCGTGATGACCTCGAACCTCGGCTCGGAGTTCCTCGCGTCGCGCGGCGGCGCGATCGGCTTCATCGCCGACGGCGGGGGCTCGACGGGCTACGGCTCGGAGAAGGACCTGCGCGACCGCGTCATGGCCAAGCTGCGCGAGGCGATGCGGCCGGAGTTCCTCAACCGCATCGACGAGATCGTTCTCTTCCGCAAGCTCGATCAGCCGCAGCTGCGTCAGATCGTCGGTCTCCTGCTGGGCGCGTCGGAGGCGCGGCTCGCCAAGCGTGAAGTGGGTCTGGTCGTGACGGATGCCGCGACCGACTGGCTCGCCGAGCACGGCTACGAGCCGGAGTACGGCGCCCGCCCCCTGCGGCGCCTCATCCAGCGCGAGGTCGACGACCGCATCGCCGACCTGTTCGTCACGGGTGCGCTCGTCGACGGCGGTTCGGTGACGGTGGATGCCTCGGCCGGCGAGCTGACGGTGCGCTCGGAGGCGCCCGTCGCCGTCGCCGCCTGATCGGCACGTGACACGGAGGGCGCCGCGGGGATTCCCGCGGCGCCCTCCGTCGTGTCCGGCGAGCGTCTCGGCCGCGCCGTCGGCGACCCATGCCAGGGTGGAGCAATGGCACGCATCGGCGCGATCTTCAACCCGTACACGCACACGCCCGACGAGTTCCGCGACGCGGTGCTAGTCGCCGAGCGCGAAGGACTCCCCGAACTGTGGATCTGGGAGGACTGCTTCCGCACGTCGGCGTTCGCGACCGCCGCCGCAGCGCTGGCTTGGACCGAGCGGCTGCGCGTCGGCATCGGGATCGCGCCCATGCCCCTGCGGAACGTGGCCGCCACCGCGATGGAGATCGCGACCATCGAGCGGCTCTTCCCTGGGCGCCTGCTGCCCGGCGTCGGGCACGGCATCCTGCCGTGGATGGGACAGGTGGGCGCACGCGTCGCCTCGCCGCTGACGCTCATGGGCGAGTACGTGCCCGCCCTGCGGTCGCTGCTGGCGGGGGAGCGGGTCGACACCGCAGGACGCTACGTGACGCTCGACGGCGTCGCGCTCGACGCGCCGCCCTCGACCGCGCCCCGCGTGTTCGCGGCGGCCGAGGGGCCGAAGACGCTGCGCCTCAGCGGCGAGGTCGCCGACGGGACCGTGCTCGACAGCAACCACACGGCCGCGGAATTGCGCGCGTCCGTCGAGGCGGTGCGCGATGCGCGCGCCGCCGCCGATCGTGCCGGTGACCATGACTTCGTCGCCTATGTCATCACCGCGTTCGGCCCGGATGCCGAGTCCCGCGCGCTCGCCGACGTCGGCGACAAGCCCGATCCGCAGGACCGCGCCGTCTGGGGCGACCCCGCCGAGGTCGCGACGGCGCTCGGTGCGTTCTTCGACACCGGCGTCGACGACGTGGTGCTGCTTCCCGCCTCGCGCGTCGACCTCGCCGACTTCTACGCCTCCGCCGCCGAGGTGTCGCGGCTCGTGACGGAGCGTGCGGCATGACCGGTGCGGACTCGACCGGTGCCGACTCGACCGGCGCGCTCTCGATCGGCGTCGCGGCCGCCGTCGGCGCCGATGTCGCGGCCCGGCTCGCGCCCGCGGTCGAGGCCGCCGGGTTCCACGCGCTGTGGGTGAACGACACCCCGGGCAACGATGCCCTCGCCGTCCTCGCGGCAGCCGCGCGCGAGACCGACGCGCTCGTCCTCGCGACCGGCGTGCTTCCCGTCGACCGCCGGCCGCCCGCCGAGATCCTCGACCGTGTGTCGTCGCTCGGCCTGCCGGAGGACCGCCTCGTACTCGGCATCGGCTCGGGCGGGCGGGGCGAAGGTGCGCTGGCGCGGGTGACGGATGCCGCGGCCGCGCTCCGGTCCGCGACGGCGGCGCGCGTCGTGGTCGGCGCACTCGGCCCGAAGATGCGGCGGCTCGGGGCCGAGGCATCCGATGGCCTTCTGCTCAGCTGGCTGACGCCGGAGATCGCCGCGCGGCAGGCGGAGGAGGGCCACGCCCTCGCTCCGGCGGTCCACGTCGCGGTGTACGTGCGGTCGGCGCTCGACCCGGCGGCGCTCCCGCGACTCGACCGCGAGACCGCGGCCTACGCGTCGTACCCCGCGTACGCGGCGAACTTCGAACGCCTGGGGATCGCCGCAGCCGACACGACCGTCGGTCCGGGTCAGCGCGAGCGGCTGTCGGCGTACCGGGCAGCGGCCGACGAGGTCGTGCTGCGTGCGATCACCGCCGGCGAGCAGGCCGAGGACTACCTGCGCTTCATCGAGGCGGTCGCCGCGGCCGGATGACTGCCGCGACCGCCTCGGTGGGCGGGCCGGGTCAGCGGCCGATCCGCGGCACCTTCACGTCGACCCACACCAGCCGGTGGTCGCTGCTGGGGAACGGGAAGACCCCGGTCAGCCGCGACAGCGGGTCGGCGGCCACCGGCCAGAAGACGCCGGCCGCCACGGGCAGGAGCGTCCGCGAGGGCAGCACGTAGTCCGCACGCAGGTTGCCCGGCGCGGTGTCTGCGAAATCGGCGGTGTCGTATCTCGGGTCGCCGCGATGCGTCGTGTTCGCCCCGCCCTGGAGCGCCGAGGCCTCGACGGCACCCGCCGACGCCGGCTTCGCGTCGCGGATCCAGTGGCTGTCGAGCAGCTGGTCGATCGCGGCGTCGACGGAGTCGCCGTCGAGCGGGTCGGCGTTCTGATCGCCGACGATCACGAACGACGATGCCGGGCGGAGCCCGCCGCGCACGCCCTCGTCGTCGTAGATGTAGCGTCCCTTGCCGGGCGCGACGTAGTCGGCCCAGAAGCGGATCTCGTCGTGGTTACGCCGTCCGTTGCGGTCTTCGGTGCCGTCGAACGTCGGCGGAGTCGGGTGCGACGCGAGGATGTGCACGGTGTGCGTGCCGACCTTCACGGGCACGTCCCAATGGGACTTGCTCGACAGGCGGAACACCTCGAGCTCCTCGGGCGAGTACCAGTCGGCGGGGAGCACGGTGGCCGGGTCGTCCGGCAGGAGGGCGCCGGGCATGTCCTTCCACAGGAACTTCTGGAACGTGCGCACGTCGTCGGTCACAATCGGGTGCTTCGACAGCACGACCATGCCGTACTGGCCCTCGAAGGCGCCGAACCCGAAGGCGTCGTCGCCGCCGCCGACCGTGCCGTCGTTGTTGAGGTCGAAGCCGCTCGGGATGCCGGTGTTCGACGGCGCGACGAACGCGTACGGGTACTCGACCGCGCCGGCGCCGTTCTGGCTCACCTCGAGGTAGTTGTCGCGGAAGAGGTCGACCGCGACCCCGCCCGCGACGTAGTCGAACTCGTTCAGCAGCACGACGTCGGGATCGGCGCGCTGGATCACCTCGGCGACCGTGCGCGCCTGCGCGTTGTCGCCGGTCGACAGGTCGGCCACGAGCTGGCCGGCAGCGCCGCGGTTGAGCGAGAGGTTGTACGTGGCTACGCGCAGCGGCTCCTTCTGGTAGCGCACGTCGGGGCCGGCGGGTGCGGGCGGTGCTGCGATGGCCGGAGCGGCCGTGCCGGCGCCGATGAGGGCGGCAGCGGTGAGGGCGGCGAGTGCGCCGCGGATGCGGGGGGACATCGTTCTCCTTCGAGGTCGACGCCGTCTCGTGGGCGGCGCGGGGGATGGGCAGCGCCTCACCCGCGTGATCGGCGACGTCGGCGACTGCGCTTCCACGGTAGGCGCCGAGCGCGACGAGCGGAAGAACGGCCGGTGTCCGGTCCGCGGGATGTCAGACTGGGCGCGATGACCGCTCGATCCGCGCCGCGCCCCGACTCCGTTCTCAAAGCCGCCTCCCGCGTCCTGCTGGCGACGCTGCTGCTCGTGGCCGGGATCTCGCACCTCACCTGGGGGCGCCGCGGTTACCGCATCGTCGTACCCGACTGGGCGACCGAACTGCTGCGCACCGACAAGGACGCCATCGTGGTCGCGTCCGGGGCGGTCGAGCTCATGCTGGGCGGTGCGCTCCTGGCACTGCCGCGCGAGCGCCGGCGCATCGGCTGGATCGTCGCCGGGTTCTTCGTTGCCGTCTTCCCCGGGAATGTGCACCAGTGGCGAACCGGTCGCGACGCTCCGCTCATGCGGACCGACCGGGCGCGATTCATACGCCTGCTGCTGCAGCCCCTCCTCGTCGCGTGGGCGCTGTGGAGCACGTGGCCCGAGCGCGCGCCCGGCTCGAAGGTCCAGCGATGACCCGCCCCGTCGCGGTCATCGCGGGAGCGTCGGGCTTCGTCGGCGGCGCGCTGCGGTCGGCGCTCGCCGAAGACGGGTTCGTGGTCCGCCTCATCGGCCGCAACGGCCCCGACGGGCGGTGGACGGATCCGGACAGTCTGCGCCGCAGCGTCGACGGCGCCGACTTGGTGATCAACCTCGCGGGCAAGTCGGTGAACTGCCGCTACACCGACGCCAACCGCGACGAGATCCTGCGGTCCCGTGTCGAGACGACCCGGCTCCTCCGTGAGGCGGTGACGGATGCCGCGGCCCCGCCCGCGCTCTGGCTCAACGCCAGCACCGCCACGATCTACCGCTACGCGCTCGACCGGCCGCAGACGGAGGCGGATGGCGAACTCGGCTCCGGCTTCTCGGTCGACGTCGCCCGCACCTGGGAGGACGAGTTCTTCACGGGCGACCTGCCCGGGACGCGACGGGTGTCGCTGCGCATGGCGATCGTCCTCGGCGACGGACCGGCGACACGGCTGCTGGTGCGACTCGCGCGCCTCGGCCTGGGCGGCCCGCAGTACGACGGACGCTGGTTCCCGCATCGGCGCTATCGCGGCATCGGACCGCACCCGACCGGCGACGGCAGACCGCCGTGGCATCGCTCGCGCGGCCGGCAGCGCTTCAGCTGGATCCACATCGACGATGTCGTCGGCGCGGTGCGCTTCATCCGCGACCATCCCGAGATCGACGGACCCGTCAACCTCGCAGCCCCTGATCCGATCGACAACGCGACGCTCATGGAGACGCTTCGCCGCCTCGTCGGGGCGCGCGTCGGCCTGCCCGCGTGGCGGTTCATGCTGGAGCCGGCGATGTGGGCGCTGCGCACCGAGCCGGAGCTCGTGCTGAAGAGCCGCTGGGTGCTGCCGGGGGTGCTCACGGATGCCGGCTACCGGTTCGCGCACGCCGAGGCCGGGCTCGCTCTGGCCGACGTCGTCGCGCGCCTCTCCCCAGGGCGCAAGCGCCGGCCGGGGGCCGCCACCCGCCTCGGCTAGAGTGCCAGAATGCAAAGGCCGGCCGCGTGATCGGAGGAGTCCCCTTCGCCCTGGCCAGGGCGCGCGCTGCAGCCACGCCGCTCATCACCCTCGCGGTCGTCTCCGCGCTCGCCGCACTGCTCGTCGTCGCCGTCTCCGCCCTCATCGGCTCCGTCGAGACGCGTGAGGTTCGCTCGGCACTCGCCGCCGCAACCGGCGATCGCAGCCGCATCGTCTTGACGATCGACGCGGAAGCGTCGGCCGACGACGTGGCCGCCGCCGCTTCCGCCGCAGTGGCCGATGCCGGCGCCGCCGGTGCCCTCGAGGTCGCCGTCGAGGACGGCGATGTCGTGCTCGCCCCCGACCTCGATGCGATCACCGGAGCTCAGGCGGTCGGCCTCGTCGACGCCCTTGCCGGGCTGCGCGACGCCGTGGAGGAGGCGACCGGTGACCGCCCGCAGGAGTCCGGCGGCCTGCGCAACACCCTCGCCGGCATCAGCGACGGAATCGAGTCCCGCCGCGGGCCGACGGCGGTCGCCCTCGGCCTGCTCGGAGTCCTCACGGCCGTGGTCGTCGGCGCCGTCGCGCTCGAATCGGTTCGCGCGCGCGAATCCGAGTCCCGGCTGCTGCGCGCACGCGGCGCGCGCCGGCGCGACCTCGTCTCGCTCGCCGCACTCGAGTCGGCGATCGTCGCGGTGCTGGGCGGCCTGGTGGGCGCCGGCGCAGGCGTCCTCGTGGCGGCGCTCTGGTCGGCCGCGGTGCCCGGCATCCTGCTGCCCGCGATCGTCGCCGCCGGGATCGGCGGAGTCGTGGCGCTGGTCGTCGCGGTGGCCACCGCAAGATCCGCCGATCGCGGCTCGTCGCGGGCCCGCGCCGTCGCCGACATCGGGCTCATCGTCCTGCTGGGCGTCGTCACGGCGCTGGCCGTGTGGCAGTTCGTGCAGTCCGGAACTCCCATCGTGGTGCGGGGCGACGGGCGCCGCACCCTCGATCCCCTCGTCGCCATCGCCCCGGCGCTGGCGCTCGGACTCGCCGCGTTGATCGCGGTCGCGCTGGCCACGCCGATCGCCCGGGCGATCGGCGCCGCCTTCGCGCCGACGCGGGGCATCTCACCGGCGACACCGCTGCGCCTCGCCTCGCGCCGCCCGGCACGCCACGCCCTGTCGATCACGGTCGTCGCGTTCGCCATCGGCACCATCACGGTCGCGGGCGCCTACCAGGCCAGCCTCACGGCGCTCGGTGACGCCCCCGAGGCGCTGCGGGTCGGCGCCGACCTCAAGGTCGGGACGATCCCGGAGGACCTGTCGGCGGCGGACGTCGCGGCCACCGGCTCACCCGATGCGGCGATGCTCGCGCGCCCCATGAGCGCGCAGGCCGCGGATGGGCGCATCCCGATCCTCGCCGTGCAGGCGCCGCAGCTCGGCGCGGTCATGCTCGACGCGGACGGCACCATCGATCCGGCCGCTCTCGGCGCCGAGCTCACGATCCCCGAGACGAGCGCGGTGCTCGAGGGCGACACCTTCTCGCTCACCCTCGTGGCACCCGAAGCCGAGCCGGTCGAGTTCGACGGAGAGCTCATCCCGCAGGGCTCGCCGGCGCTCAACGGCCGCGCGACGGTGGTCTCGTCGGCGGGAGCCGTCGCGACGTTCGGCTTCAGCAACGCCGATCTCTCGGTGATCGAGGACGATAGCGGCAACACGTTCACCAACGTGGACGTGCGCGGCACGGAGGCGTTCACGTTCGAGCTGCCGTCCGACGACCAGTGGTCGCTCGCGGCGCTCGCCCTCGCCTACCACCCGATGGGCCACGTGCCCGGTGGGGGCGAGATCACCGAGGTGACAAGCGGCGGGGCGGCCGTCGACCTTGCCGGTTTCCGTCCGGCGGCCGGCACCCCGGGCTCCGTCGAGGTCACCGACGACGGATTGGCGTTCGCGCCGGAGGCGAGCGAGGGGCAGCCGTACAGCCAGGCCGTGGCCGCCGGCATCCCGAGTGCCGTGCCCGCCGTCGTCACGGCGGAGCTGGCCGCCTCGCTCAGCCTCGAGGTCGGCGACTCGATCGCCCTCGAGGTGATCAAGCCGGAGTTCGAGGCGGACTTCGAGATCGTCGACGTGATCCCCGTGCTCCCCGGCTCGACGACCGGCGAAGGGATGCTCGTCGACCTCGGGACGCTGTCCACGGCCAGTCCCTTCGAGATCGTGCCGACGCAGGCATGGCTCTCGACCGGCGACCCCGGGGCCGTGGCGGCCGCGGTCGCCGAGGAGTTCCCGCAGACCGTGACGATCGTCGCCGACCCCCGCTCGGCCCAGAACGCCGCCGGCACCGCTGCCGCGTTCATGCTCGCGGCAGCCGGCGCGGTCGTCCTCGCCGTCGTCGTGCTCGTGCTCCGTCGCACCCGAAGCCGCGCCGACTCCCGTGAGCTCGCGCTGTTCGCCGTCATGGGCCTGGGCCGCCGGCGTGCGTCGCGCCTGCGCGCGCAGGAGGACCTGTTCGCCGTCGCGATGGGCGCCGTCGGCGGTGTCGCCGCCGGCGCGGTGACGGCGTGGCTCATCGTCGCACCTCTCGTGCGCGTCGCGTACGGAAGCGTGCCGGATGCCTACCCGATCGTGCTGCGGGCCGACCCGCCGGCGCTCATCGTCGCGATCCTTGCGGCGGTCGCCGTCTTCGCTGTCATCGTCGCCACCGTGCGCGCGCCCGCCCGGCTCGCCCCGCTCATGAGGGAGGACGAGTGAACAGATCGCCCGGGCTCTCCGCCCTCACCCGACGCAGGTTCGCGACGCCCCGCAGCGCCGCGCTCGTCATCATCGCCCTCACGGCCTTCGCGGCCTTCGTGATCGCCGCGGCCCCGCGCGCGCTGGTCGGCGTGGTGCGCGCCGAAGTCGCCCATCAGGTGTCGGACATGCCGGCGATCTCGCGCGATCTGGCGGCGAGCCTCATCGGCTCGCCCGCGTTCGGTCCCGTCGCCGACTCCGAGGTCGCGGACGGATGGGACGAGGGCGCCGGCGACGTGTTCGGCACTGTCGGCCAGCTGCTCGCCGACAACCGGGAGTCGCTCGAGCCTGCGCTGGCGCCGCTCGTCGGCGAGGCGGAGTTCGCCGCGTACTCGCAGGACATCCAGATCGACCCGGAGGATCTCGATCCGCAGGCGCCCATCTCGATCATGCAGCTGTTCGCCGAGCCGGCGATGCAGTCGAACGTGGAGCTGGTCGACGGCACATGGCCCGAGCCCTGGACGGGCACAGGGCCGGTCGAGATCGTGCTCAGCGAGGCCGCTGCCGAGACGATGCTCTGGCCGATCGGCGAGGTGCGGAGCGCGCCGCCGTCGACCGGCGTGACATCCGTCGACGACTGGTTCGAGGGCCACGCCGAGGTCGAGCTGGTGGGCACCGTCTCCGCGCTCGACCCCGGGGCCGACCGCTGGACGCACCTGCCCACCGCGCTCACGGCGACCGTGTACGACGACGGCAACCGGCGGCCCACTGCGACGTCGGTGGCGTGGGTGCACCCGGACTCGTGGGCGCAGCTCGCGCCCGCGCTGCGCGCGGAGCTTCAGGCGTGGTATCCCGTGGACGGCCGAGCGGCCCTCGGCGCCGAACCCGGCGAGCTCCTGTCCGCCCTCCGCGCCGCGACGTCGGCGAGCGTCCCCGTCGACGAGACCGGGCAGCTGCGCGTCCGCTTCCAGAGCGGGATCGTCGACGTGCTGTCGACGGCGCTCTCCCGCGCCAACTCCGCGAGCGCCATCCTCGCCGTCGCGGCGGTCGGCCCGCTCGCGGTCAGTGTCGCGCTCGTCGTGCTCGCCGCCGCCCTCATGATCCGTCGGCGTCGCACCGACCTCTCGCTGATGTCGGCCCGCGGCGCGCCGCTCGCGCGGCTGCGGAGACTCCTGTTCGGCGAGGGGCTCATCCTCGGCGTCCCGGTCGCGATCGCGGCGGCCGCCGTGGCCCTCGTCGTCACCCCCCACGACGCCGGGCTCGCTCCGACGCTGCTGGCGGTCGCCGTGGGGGTCGTGCCGGGCGTCGCGCTGGCCTTCACGCTGCGGCCCGCGCTGCTCGAACGAGGCCGCGCCGACCTCGATGCGCCCGTGCGCAGCAAGGCGGTGCGCATCGTCGAGGCGGTGGTGCTCCTCCTCGCCGTCGTGGCGGTCGTGCAGCTCTTCCTCCGCGGGATCGGCACGGCGACCGAGGACATCGATCCGCTCGTCGTCGCGGCGCCCCTGCTGGCCACCGTGGCCGTCGCGCTCATCGTGGTGCGGCTGCACCCGCTTCCCATCGCCGCAGCGCTGCGGGTGGCGCGCCGCGGCCGGGGCGTGGTCGCCCTAGTCGGTGCGGCTCGCAATCTGCGCGACTCGGCGGCAGGCACGACGGCGGTCCTGGCCATGCTCGTCGCCGTGGCCATCGCGGTCTTCTCCTCGCTCGTGCTCGCCACCGTGGACCGCGGTGCCGTGGTGGCCGCGCAGCGCGACGTCGGTGGCGACATCCGACTCGCCGGTCCCTACTTCGACGACGACATCATCGAGTCGATGCGCGTGATCGAGGGCGTCGACGACGCGGTCGGCGTGCTGCGGGGCGACTACGTCACCGTGTCGGGAAGCGGCGGCCGCGAAAGCGTGCAGGTCACCGTCACCGACGTCGACCGCCTCGCGGCTGTGCAGCGCGGCATGGTCGGCGCCCTGCCCGCGGGCCTCATCACGCCCGGGTCGGATCCGGTGCAGGTCGTGGAGTCGACCGCGCTCGTCGAGGACCTCGGGGAGGGGCAGCCGACGGTCGTCGCGACTCCGGTCGACGTCGTCGGAACGCTCGAGCGGGTGCTCGGCATGACCGGCTCCGAGAAGTTCGTGCTGATGGATCGGGCCGACTACGCAGCCCTCACCGGCTTCGGGTTCTTCCCGCGCACCGTGATGATCGACATCTCGCCAGGAGCGGATGCCGCGGCCATTGCCGACCGGCTGAGTGACCTCGTCGGCTCAGCGCACTCGGTGCGCATCCTCGAGGAGTCGACGGCCGAGATCCAGGCATCCCCGGCGGTCTCCGCGCTGCGGTTCGTGCTGCTGGCCGCGCTCGCCGTCGCCGTCGCCCTGTCCGTCGTCGCCCTGCTGCTCGTCGCCGGCGTCTCGCGCGACGCCCGGTCCCGCGTGATCGCGCTGCTGCGCAGCATGGGTCTCGATCGCGGCCGTTCCCGCGGCGTGGTGGCGTGGGAGTTCGCGCCGCTCGGCGTGACCGCACTGGTGGGTGGTGTCATCCTGGGCGCCCTCCTGCCGCTGCTCGTGGTGACGTCCATCGACCTCCGGCCGTTCACCGGCGGCGGAGGACAGCCCAGCATCGCCGTCGACCCCGTCCTGAGCGGCACCCTCATCGCCGTCGTGGTGGTGGCCCTCGCCCTCGCCGTCGTCGGCGGCGTGGCGAGCGCCCGCACCACGTCGATGGCGACCGTGCTCCGAACCGAGGAGGACTGATGACCGAACCCGACATCGTGTGCGAAGGACTGGTGAGGATCTTCGCCGTCGCCGACATCGAAGTGCAGGCGCTGCAGGGCCTCGACCTCCTGGTCGACCGCGGCGAGCTCGTCGCCCTCGTCGGCGCGTCCGGCTCGGGCAAGTCGACGCTGCTGTCGATCCTGTCCGCGCTCGACGCCCCCACCGCCGGCTCCGCGCGCGTCGCCGGCCGCGATCTGCCGTCGCTGTCGGCTCGCGACCGCGTGACCTACCGACGCGAGGTGGTCGGCTTCGTGTGGCAGCAGACCGCGCGCAACCTGCTGCCGTACCTGTCCGCCCGCGAGAACGTCCAGCTCGCGCGGGCGATCGGCGGCGACCGCAAGCACCCCGAGCGAACGATCGAGCTGCTCGACCTCGCCGGCGTGGCCGACGTCGCCGACCGGCGCCCCGCCGAGCTGTCCGGCGGTCAGCAGCAGCGCGTGGCGATCGCCGTCGCGCTCGCGAACGGCCCGCGGGTGCTCCTGGCCGACGAGCCGACCGGCGACCTCGACGAGCACGCGTCGGCGGAGGTGCTGGCGACGTTCGAGACCGTCAACCGCGAACTCGGCACGACGGCGCTCATCGTCACGCACGATCCCGCGGTGTCGGAGCACGTGCAGCGCACCGTGCAGATCCGCGACGGGCGCACCTCGACCGAGGTGCTGCGCTGGACGCACACCGACGACGAAGGTCGCGAGCACGACATGGCCGAGGAGTTCGTCGTGCTCGACAAGGTCGGCCGGCTGCAGCTGCCGACCGAGTACATGCACCAGCTGTCGCTCCGTGAGCGCGTACGGCTCAAGCTCAACCCCGATCACGTCGGCGTCTGGCCGGGCGACGGGCGGCAGACGCCGCCCGCCCCGCCCGCTGCAGCGGGCGACGCCCCCGAGACCCGACGCAGCCGGCGCGAGGGAACACACGAGGAGGAGGGCTCATGAGCGAACCCGTGCTCGAGGCATCCGATCTGTCTGTCGTGCACCGCACGCCCGCGGGCGACGTGCACGCGCTGTCCGACGCCTCGCTCGAACTGCACCCCGGCGAGCTCGTCGTGCTCGTCGGCCCGTCGGGCGCGGGCAAGACGACCCTGCTGCACGTGCTCGGGGGGATCCAGCCGCCGACGACCGGCCGCGTGCGGGTCGGGGACATCGTGATCACCGAGGCGCCGGAGAAGCAGGTCGACGCCGTGCGCCGCGACGACATCGGCTACGTCTTCCAGTCCTTCGGCCTCATCGGCGCGCTGTCGGCCGAGGAGAACGTCGAGCTGCCGATGCGCATCCGCGGAACCGATCCCGCCGAGCGCAGCGCGCGCGTGTCGCGGCTGCTCGAGCGGGTCGGTCTCGCCGATCACGCGAAGCAGCGCCCCGGCGAGCTGTCGGGCGGTCAGCAGCAGCGCGTCGGCATCGCGCGCGCCCTCGCCGGGTCGCCGCGCATCGTGCTCGCCGACGAGCCCACCGGCCAGCTCGACTCGCACACGGCCGCGACCATGATCGACCTCATCGCCTCGATCGCCCACGAGGACGGCGTGGCGGTGCTCCTGTCGACGCACGACCCGTCGATCGTGCTGCGAGCCGACCGGGTGCTCGAGCTGCACGACGGCGTGCTGCGCGCGGGTGTGCTTCCCGCCCCGGTGGCCTAGGTCGCCAGGCCGCGACTCTCGGCGGGCGATGCGCTCGGCCCGGGTGTCGTGGCCGGGTGCGAGAATTCCCCCATGCTGCTGAACGAGGTCGTGGCCGCGACCGAAGCCGTCGGCGCGACGCCCTCGCGCCTCGCGAAGATCGCCGCGCTCGCCGCCCTGCTCCGTGGCCTCGACCCCGGCGAGGTGAGACCGGCGATCGGCTTCCTCACCGCCAGTCCCCGCCAGGGCCGGCTCGGCGTCGGCTGGCGCAGCCTCTCGGCGCTCGAAACGCCTCACGCCGCAGGGCCGTCGCTCACGATCCTCGACGTCGACGCCGCCCTCGATCGCCTGGCGGCCGCGGATGGCCAGGGGTCGGTCGCCGCACGCCGGGGCGAGCTGACCCTGCTCAGCGAACGGGCGACGTCCGCCGAGTGGGACTTCGTCGCGCGCGTCATGCTGGGCGAGCTGCGCACGGGCGCCCTCGAGGGCGTGCTGCTGGATGCGATCGCGAAAGCGGCGGAGCGGGATGCCTCGGCCGTGCGCCGCGCGGCGATGCTGTCCGGCGACCTGGGCGCCACCGCTGAACTCGCGTTGACCGGGTCTGCCGACGAACTGGAGGCCGTCGGCCTGGTGGTGGGGCGCCCCGTGATGCCGATGCTCGCCTCGACGGCGGGTTCGGCGACCGAGGCGGTCCAGGCGCTCGGAGGAACGGCATCCGTCGAATACAAGCTGGACGGCGCGCGCATCCAGGTGCACCGCGACGGCGACGACGTGCGGGTCTACACGCGCAGTCTCGCCGACATCACGCACCGCGTGCCCGAGATCGTCGAGGCCGTGCGCGAGCTGCCCGCCGAGCGCGTGATCCTCGACGGCGAGACGCTGTCGCTCGACGAGGACGGCGGTCCCCGTCCCTTCCAGGACACGATGGCGCGTTTCGGATCGGAGAGCGGCGCCGCCGTGGTGCTCCGCCCGTGGTTCTTCGACATCCTCCACCTCGACGGGCGCGACCTCCTCGATGAGCCGCTGTCGACGCGCCTCGAGGTGCTCGAGCGGGTGGCCGGGGCATCCCGCATGCCGGGCATCGTCACCGACGACGCCGACCGCGCCGAGGAGTTCTCACGGGAGGCGCTCGCCGCGGGTCACGAGGGCGTCATGGTGAAGGGCGTCGAGTCCGCCTACGCCGCCGGGCGGCGCGGCAAGAGCTGGCTCAAGGTCAAGCCCGTGCTCACCTTCGACCTCGTCGTGCTCGCCGTGGAGTGGGGCTCCGGCCGGCGCACCGGCCAGCTGTCCAACCTGCATCTCGGTGCCCGCGACCCCGAGGGCGCCTACGGCGAGCCCGGCGGCTTCGTCATGGTGGGCAAGACGTTCAAGGGGCTCACCGACGCGCTGCTGCGGTGGCAGACCGAGCACTTCCCGACGATCGAGACCCATCGCTCGTCCTCCGCGGTGCACGTGCGTCCCGAGACCGTCGTCGAGATCGCGATCGACGGCGTGCAGCGGTCGACGAGGTATCCCGGGGGAGTGGCGCTGCGCTTCGCACGCGTGAAGGGCTACCGGCCCGACAAGAGTCCGGGCGATGCCGACACCATCGGGTCGCTGCGCACGCTCCTCCGCGGCTGAGCCGACCCTGAGCCGACCTTGAGCGCACGCTGAGGAACCCGGGCTGGTTGCGCTCCCACGCCGCATGACACGATGAGCGCTGGGACCGAGCAGCGGCGACGACGTCGCGGCCGGTGGGGAGAATGGGGATTCACCATGACGCGTACTCGTGCGCTCAAAAACATGGTCGCGTTCGGCGTGGCCTGTCTGCTGGTAGCCGGAGGAGGATCCGCGGCATTCGCGGACCAGCTCGCAATCGACGGGGACGGGGTGACGCCGGTCGAAGCGGGAGCCGCATCCGTCGCGGCCTGCACCGACGGACCCGTGGAGTTCACGGTGCTGATCGCCGCGCGGCGAAACGGCAATCCGAACACCAACACGAACAACGGCGTCTTCGCGAACGGGTCGGAGGTCACGGTCGGCTTCTCGTCGGCCACGGCCGGGATGACCGCTGCGCTGGCGGACACGACCATCCAGCTGAACTCGACCTGGCAGGCAGCCGGGACGCAGAACAACCTGAGCAGCGAAACCCTCGCGGCCGTCGTCACGCTGCCGGCCAAGGCCGCAGGCGGATCGGGAACCGTGACCTTCTCGTACACGGGAGTCAACGCCGGCGGCGGGTCGGTCAGCGGCACCAACGCCGTCCCGGTCACCTGGACGACGTCGCCGTGCATCACGGACGCGACCGCGCCTGAGCTGCACCTCCCCGCCACCATCACGGCGGAGGCGATCAGCGCTGCGGGCGCCGTCGTGACGTACGAGGCCACGGCCACCGATGGGACGGCTCCGGCCGCTCCCGCGGTGACCTGCCTCCCGGCATCCGGATCGGTCTTCCCGCTCGGCACGACCACCGTGGCATGCACTGCGACCGATGATGCGGGCAACACCGGCACGGGATCGTTCGAGGTGCAGGTGGAGGACACCACGGCTCCGGCGGTCGGCTCGATGACCGACATCGGGTTCGAGGCATCCGGCCCGCAGACGATCGTGACGTGGACCGACCCGGTCGCGACCGACGCGGTGTCGGGATCGCCCGTCGTCAGCTGCACGCCCCCGTCGGGCACGGGCTTCGTCGTGGGAGAGACCGCCGTCACCTGCAGCGCGACCGACGCCGCGGGCAACACGGGCTCGAGCTCGTTCACCGTGACGATCTCCGACACGGGCGCGCCGACTCTGGTCGTTCCCGACGACATCACCGTCGAGGCGACGGGCCCGTCGGGTGCGGCCGTCGCGTTCGCCACGTCGGCCTTCGACCTCGTCGACGGCGACGTCGCCGTGGAGTGCACCCACCAGTCGGGTGACGTCTTCCCGCTGGGTGACTCGACGGTGGAGTGCTCGGCGTCCGACAGCCGCTCGAACACCGCGAACGAGTCGTTCGTCGTCACCGTCGAGGACACCACGGCGCCGGACGTGACCGTGCCGGCCTCGTTCGTCGTCGAGGCGACCGGTCCGGCCGGTGCGTCTGCCGAGTTCGCTGCCACCGCCCACGACCTCGTCGACGGCGACCTCGCCGCGACGTGCGTGCCGGCATCCGGCTCGACGTTCGCGCTCGGAGCGAGCATCGTCACGTGCAGCGCGACCGATGCCGCCGGCAACGAGGGCTCGAGCGGGTTCACGGTGACGGTGGTCGACACCACGCCGCCGACGGTCGAGGTCCCGGCGAGCATCACGGCCGAGGCCACCAGCTCCGCGGGCGCCGCGGTGTCGTATGCGGCCACGGCGACCGACCTGGTCGACGGGCCCGTCGACGTCACGTGCGTTCCCGCCTCCGGCTCGACGTTCGCGCTCGGAAGCCACCAGGTCGACTGCACCGCGACCGACGCGGCGGGCAACGAGGGCGCGGAGTCCTTCGTCGTCTCCGTCGTCGACACGACCGCCCCCGCGATCACGTGGGTCGGCGGGCCGGCAGCCGGTGGCAGCTACGTGTTCGGGTCTGTTCCCGCTGCGGCGACCTGCACCGCAGTCGACATCGTCTCGGGCGTCGTCCCGTGCGACGTGACCGGCTACGGCACGACCGTCGGCTCGCACTCGCTCATGGCGACCGCCGTGGACGCGGCGGGCAACACGGCGACCGACAGCCGGTCCTACTCGGTCTCGGCGTGGACGCTGCGCGGCTTCTACCAGCCGGTCGACATGAACGGCGTGTGGAACAGCGTGAAGGGCGGCTCGACCGTGCCGCTGAAGTTCGAGGTCTTCGCCGGGTCGACCGAGCTCACCGGCACGTCGGCGGTCCTCTCGTTCACCCAGAAGGAGGTGTCCTGCCAGAGCGGCTCGACCGTGACCGATGTGATCGAGGTCACCTCGACCGGCGGCACGACGCTCCGCTACGACGCCACGGGCGGGCAGTTCATCCAGAACTGGCAGACCCCGAAGAAGGCCGGCGCGTGCTACGTGGTCACGATGACTACGCAGGACGGCTCGAAGCTCAGCGCTTCGTTCAAGCTCAAGTAACCCGCGAGCTGTGACGGCGGAGGCCCGGACCGACCATCGGTCCGGGCCTCCGTCGTGTGCGGCGGGGCACACTGGTCTCATGCGCATCGTCGTGCTGACCGGAGCCGGGATCTCGGCCGAGAGCGGCGTGCCCACCTTCCGCGACGCCGACGGGCTGTGGGAGGGGCACCTCATCGAAGACGTAGCGACGCCGGAGGCCTTCGATCGCGACCCCGACACCGTGCAGGCGTTCTACGACGCGCGGCGGCGGGCCGTGGCATCCGTCCACCCGAACGCCGCCCACTTCGCGCTCGCCCGCCTGGAGGACGCCCTGGGGGAGGACCTGCTGGTCGTCACGCAGAACGTCGACGACCTCCACGAGCGGGCGGGCTCGCGCCGGCTGGTCCACATGCACGGCGAGCTGCGGCGGGCGCTGTGCCTGGCCTGCGGTGCGCGGCCGGTGTGGGACGCCGATCTCGCGTCGCGTCCGCCGTGCCCCGCGTGCGGAGAGCGGATGCTGCGCCCCGACGTCGTCTGGTTCGGCGAGATGCCGTACGAGCTCGACCGCATCGAGCAGGCTGTCGTGGCGTGCGACGTGTTCGCCTCGATCGGCACCTCGGGCGCGGTCTATCCGGCCGCGGGATACGTCGCGCTGGCGTCTGCGTTCGGAGCGCGCACGGTCGAGCTGAACCTCGTGCCCAGCGACTCGATCGTGCCCTTCGAAGACGCCCGCGCCGGTCGTGCCGGCGACCTCGTACCGGCGTGGGTGGACGAGGTCATCGCGGAGGACCGGGCGTCCTGACGGATGCGGCGGGACGCGCCGAACGACAAGAGGCGCCGGAGCAGCGGATGCCGCGCCCAGCGCCTCTCGACGGGATGACCCGCTAGGTTCTCGCGCCGTTGCCGCGCAGACGCGACACCGCGTCGACGGCGGCCGCGAGGATGAGCACGCCGCCGGTGACGAGCAGGCTGACACCCGCCGGCAGACGCAGCAGACCCAGGCCGTTGGTGATCACGGAGATCACCAGGGCGCCGATCGCCGCGTGCATGAGCCGGCCGCGTCCGCCGAAGAGGCTGACGCCGCCGACGACGGCCGCTGCCACGCCCGACAGGACGATGTCGCGCCCGACCGTGGCATCGACCGAGCCGACCCGCGAGACGCTGAGCAGAGCCGCGAAGACGGCCAGGCTCGAGCAGATGACGAAGGCCCACCACTTGATCCAGCGCACCTTCACGCCGGAACGGCGTGCGGCCTCGGCGTTGCCGCCGATCGCGTAGATGTAGCGGCCGAACTTCGTCCTGTCGAGCACGAACGTGCCGATCCAGAGGATCAGCAGCACGACGGGCACGACGTTGGGAACGCCCTGGACTGCATTGACGCCCTGGCCGCGATCCTGATTCAGGATGAACACGACGATGCCGCCGAGCACGGCGATCGCGAGCAGTTTGATGTACACGAGCGAGATCGTGCGGTTGGGCACCCCCGCCCGCGTGCGACGGGCGCGATCCCAGAACGACGTGCCGGCGGACACGAGCAGCATGATCGCGAGCAGCGCCCACCCGGCCCATACCGGAAGGTTGCCGTTCTGGAGGGCGATGAGCTCGGGCACCTCGAGACGGAAGAGGCCGCCGGGTCCGATGATCACGAGCGCGAGTCCTTGGAAGCCGAGGAACAGGCCGAGGGTGACCACGAACGAGGGTATGCCGACCCTCGCGACGAAGAAGCCGATGAACGCACCCGTGAGGAACCCGAACCCGAATCCGATCAGGAGCGCGAGCGGCCACGGGATGCCGAACTGCGCGTGCAGCACGACGAACAGGGCCATGCCCACGCCACCGGTCACGCCCGCCGACAGGTCGATCTCGCCGAGCAGGAGCACGAAGACGAGAGCCATGCCGAGTACCACGAGGCCGGCGGCCTGGTTCAGCAGATTCGCGAAGTTGCGCTCCGTGAGGAAGAACGGGCTCAGCGCGGAGAAGAGCAGACCCAGCACGACCAGCCCGCCGATCGCGGGCAGGGCGCCCATGTCGCCGCTGCGCACGCGCTGCCACCAGGCCAGCGCCTGCTCGCGCAGGCCTCCTTCGACACCGCTGCCGATGAGGTCGCTCGCAAGGGGATCGGGTGCCGCTTCGGTCCGCGTGGCGTTGCTGCTCATTCGGCGCCTCCTTCGGTCGAAAGCGTGGACGTGTCGAGGATGGTCACGTCGCCGAGCGTCTTGGTTCCGGTGATGTACCCCACGACGTCGTCGCGGGTCGTCTCGGCCACGGTGACCTGCGCCACGAGCTGCCCGAGGTAGAGCACGGCGATGTCGTCGGCGACCTCGAAGACGTCGGCCAGGTTGTGGCTGATGAGGATGACGGCGACGCCCTGCTCCTTGAGCCGCTGGACCAGGTTCAGCACCTGCTCGGTCTGCGCCACGCCCAGTGCCGCGGTCGGCTCGTCGAGGATGACCACGCGGGCCTTCTTCAGCACGGCGCGCGCGATGGCGACCGTCTGCCGCTGCCCGCCCGACAGCGACGACACCTTCTGGCGCACCGACTTCACGGTGCGCACCGAGAGCGAGCGCAGCGTGTCGGAGGCATCCTTCTCCATGCGTCCCTCGTCGAACGTCCCGACGGTCAGCTCCTCGCGACCGAGGAACATGTTCTGGACGATGTCGAGGTTGTCGCACAGGGCGAGGTCCTGATACACGACCTCGATGCCGAGCCCCGAGGCGTCGCGCGGCGCGTGCAGGTCTCGATGCACGCCGTCGATGAGGACTTCGCCCTCGTCGTACGGCTGCACTCCGGCGAGGCCCTTGATGAGCGTGGACTTGCCGGCGCCGTTGTCGCCCACGAGGGCGGTCACCTTGCCGGGGTACACCTTGAGGTCGACGCCCTTGAGGACGCTGACCGGACCGAACGATTTCCTGACGCCGACCAACTGGATGATCGGCTCTGTGGCTGTGATCGTCTCTGACATACTCGCTTCCTTGCGATGTGTCGGTACAGGCATGCGCAGGGGCGCCGCGCTCGCTGGCGCGACGCCCCCGCGGCCTGACCGATACGTTACTCGGCGGTGACTCCGAACTCCTCGCACGCAGCCATGACATCCGGCGTGCACACGTCGTCGTAGGACGCGTCACCGGCGGCGATGACGTCCTTGACCTCCTCGGGTCCGACGAGGACCGGAGTGACCTGGATGTACGGCGTGCCGTCCTCCAGCTCCGAGTCGGCTTCCGGGGTCTCGCCGTTGAGCAGCGCGATCGCCGTCTCGACGGCGGCCGTGGCCTCATCTGCGACCGGCTTGTAGACCGTGGCGGTCTGCCAGCCGAGCAGGATGTTCTGCAGGCCCGCGACGTTCGCGTCCTGACCCGACACCGCGACGCCCTCCAGGTTGTTGTCCTGCAGGACCTTGATCACGCCGGCGGCGTTCGTGTCGTTCGCGGCCCACACGCCGTCGACCTGACCGCTGAGCGACGTCAGTGCCTGCTCGAAGTTGGTCTGCGACTTGGCCTGGTCCCAGGCTCCCGGCGGCTCGGCGGCCGGGGTGATTCCCGCGCCCTCCATCACCTCGACGGCGCCGTCGTGGAACATGGCGGCGTTGCCGTCGGTGGGGTCTCCGCCGATGTAGACGACGGTGGCCTCAGTGGGGTCGACGCCCGCGGCCTCGAGGCCGTTGAGCACCGTCTGCCCCTGCAGGCGACCGACCTCGACGTTGTCGAACGACACGTAGTAGTCCGCGCCCGCGAAGGGACGGTCGTAGGCGATCACCGGGATGCCCTCGGCCTTGGCCTTGGCGGCCACGGTCTCTGCCGCGCCCTGGTAGTCCACCAGCAGCATGACGCCACAGCCCTGCGTGAGCTGCTGATCGGCGATCGTCGAGTACTCGTTGACGTCGCCCTGCGCGTTCTGGATGTCGACCTCGAAGCCCGCGCCCTCCAGACCCTCCTGGAGGTACTTGCGGTCGAAGTTCTCCCAGCGGGGCGACGACGCCGCGTCGGGAAGGATCACACACGCGCGGCCGGCCTCGGCTTCGCCGCCGCCGCCCTCGCTCGGGGTACCGCCGCCGGCGTTGCCGGCACAGCCCGCGAGCACCACCGCGGCCGCGCCCGTGAGGGCGGCCACGGCGAGGAGTGAAGACTTCTTCATCATTCGCCTTTCGTCGTTGAAGTGCGCGAGCCCCAGGTTCGTCCCTGACGCACTTCGCGCTTGAAGCGATCCTTTATGCGGAGGCTTCATGGCGTCAAGTCTTGAACGTAACGCTTTGACAACGCCGTGGGTTCGAGCCCAGCGGCAAGCGCTCGCCCATTCCCCCCTCGAAAACTTTCGAGCACAATGCGGGCAGAACGGCGCAGTCGGAGTCATTTCGCGCAATGCCGCGACCCGCGCCATCGAAACGATACGACGGCGACTTTGCCCTGTGAATCCAGCGCCGTCAGGCGCGACCGGTGGCCGCACGCGTTCGACGCGAGATCGCATCGACGATGACGGCGAGCACCAGCACGACGCCGGTGATCATGAAGCGCACGGACGCGTCGAGGCTGAGCAGCGTGAGCCCCGACGAGATCGACTGGATGACGATGATGCCGAGGAGTGCCGCGAAGGCGGTGCCGCGACCGCCGAAGAGGCTGGTCCCGCCGATGACGGCGGCAGCGATCGCGTTGAGATTCGTGTCGCCGGCGCCGGAGCTCTGGTTCGCCGCGCCCAGTCGCGCGGCCGCGAGGATTCCACCGAGCGCCGCGAGCGCGGAGCACATCATGAACACCGACATGTAGATCCGGTCGACCCGGATGCCCGCACGTCGGGCCGCCTCGACCGACCCGCCGACGGCGTAGACCGCCCGGCCCCAGCGCGTCCGCGTCAGGACCGCGTTCATCACGACGACGAGCACGATGAAGAACAGGAACATGACGCCCACGCCGCGCGCGAGATTCAGATACCACGCGGCCAGGACCAGCAGCGCGAGGAGCGCACCCGAGCGGATGCCGATCTCGAGGTAGCTCTGACTCACGAGGCTCGCCGCCGCCCGGCGCCGCGCCCGCCGTACGAGCACCCAGCCGTATGCGGCGACCGACAGCGCGACGACGACGTACGACGCCCATGCGGGGAGGAACATCTGCTGCGCGAACTGGACGATCCACGAGTCGAACGGGATGCCGATGCTCCCCGTGTCGCCCAGCACCCACAGCTGCAGTCCCAGGAAGCCGAGCAGTCCCGCGAGGGTGATCACGAAGCTCGGCAGGCCGAACCGGGTGTACAGGAAGCCGTACAGCAGGCCCACGAGGCATCCGATCCCCACTGCGGCGAGGATCGCGAACACAAGCGGCCACTGAAGCTGCACGAACCCGACCGCCAGCACGGCCGCCGCCAGCCCCGAGACCGACCCCACCGACAGATCGATCTCGCCCAGCAGCAGCACGAGGACGATTCCGAGGGCGATCGTGCCGATGGCGGCGCACTGCATCGCGAGCAGTTCCAGGTTGCCCGGCGAGAGGAATTTCGGGTTCAGAAGCTGGAACACGAGCCAGATCACGGCCACGCCGACGATGACCGGCGCCACTCCCAGGTCGCCGCCGCGGATGCGCGCCACGAGCCCGCCGACGGCGGAACGGACACCGCTCACGCTGAGGAGCCGCTCGTCGTCGCCCGGGACCGCCATTGTGCGGTCGTCCAGGCTCATCGCCGGCCTCCCGGTTCGGGCGTGCGTCCGGGGCGCTTGCGCGACGGCCGCATCCGGATGATCTCCGCATCGGGCGCATCGGGATCGTCCTCGCGGTCGACGACGGGCGGATCCGCGAGCGCGGGCGAGGCCTGCTCGGTGGCACGCCGGCTGACCGCGTTGTCTGCCGCGCCGGTGATCGCGGCGATCAGCGTCGCGCTGGTCACCTCGGCGACGTTGTAGATGCCGTTGTTTCGCCCGAGGCGCAGGACGACGACACGGTCGGCGACCGCCATGACGTCGGCCATGTTGTGGCTGATCAGGATCACGCCGTGCCCGCGCTCGCGCAGGCGCTCGATGAGATTCAGCACCTCGGCGGTCTGCGCGACGCCGAGCGCGGCGGTCGGCTCGTCGAGGATGACGACGCGGGGATCGCCGATGAGCGAACGCGCGATGGCGACGGTCTGCCGCTGGCCGCCCGACAGGGAGGCGACCGGGATGCGCACGGACGGGATCTTGGCCGAGAGCTCGCGCAGCAGGGTCCAGGTGCGCTGCTCCATGTCGACCTCGTCGAGCGTCGCACCGTCGATCAGCTCGCGCCCCAGCCAGAGGTTCGCCACCACGTCGAGGTTGTCGCACAGCGCGAGATCCTGGAAGACCGTGGCGATGCCGAGCTCCTGCGCGTCGGCCGGGCTGTGGATGTCGACGAGCTCGCCGTCGAACTCGATCGTGCCGGCGTCGGGCGCGTGCACCCCGGCGAGGACCTTCACGAGCGTCGACTTGCCGGCGCCGTTGTCGCCGACGAGCGCGACCACCTCGCCCTCGTTGACCCAGAAGTCGACCTCGGTGAGCGCCTTGACCGCACCGAAGTGCTTGCCGATCCCGCGCATGGTGAGGACGCGCTCGCGCGGGCGTCCTGCCCGCGGCTGTGTCATCGACATCCCGTCATGCCCTCCTCGCCAAGGTGGAGACCCTACCGGATGCCGGCGGCTTCGCACGCATCGGCCAGCGCCGGGGTGCAGATGTCGTCGATCGTCCAGAAGCCGTCGGCGACGACTGTGTCGAGCAGGTTGTCGAGGGTGACGGCCACGGGCTCGAGCAGCGTGGTCGGAACGCCGCCGATGTCCATCGGCGCCGTCACCTCCTCGCCGTGGAGGAGGGCCACCGCCACCTCGGCGGCGAGCTCGGCCTGCGGCTTGATCGCCTTATACACCGTCATGTGCTGATCGCCGGCCACGATGCGCTGAAGCGCCGCGAGCTCGGCATCCTGGCCGGTGACGATCGGGAACGGGTCGGCATTCGCCGCCTTGAGCGCAGCGACCGCGCCGCCCGCCGTCCCGTCGTTCGCCGCGTAGATGCCCGCGATGTCGTCGTCGTACTGCGCGATCTGCCCGGCCACCCAGTCCTGGGCCTTGTCCGGGCTCCAGTCGGGGGTGTCGTACTCGGCGAGAACGCGCAGGCCGCTGTCGTCGATGACGCTGTGCGCACCGCGCCGGAACAACGCCGCGTTGCTGTCGGTCGGCGAGCCGTTCACCATCAGGATCGCGTCGCCCTCGCCGGCCTCGCGCACGGCGTCGACGAACGCGGTCGCCTGCAGGACGCCCACCTTCTCGTTGTCGAACGAGATGTAGTAGTCGAGCTTCCCGCCGGCGATCAGCCGGTCGTACGAGATCACGGGCACGCCGCGCACGTTGGCCGAGTTGACGATGCTCACGGCGGCGTTGGCGTCGACGGGATCGAGGACCAGCACGTCGGCTCCCGCCGTGAGGGCCGACTCCGCCTGCTGCTGCTGCTTCGCGGCATCCTGGTCGGCGTTGCCGTACAGCACCTCGTAGTCGCCGAGCTCGCTGATGCGCGCCTCGAAGAGCGGGCGGTCGAACGTCTCGTAGCGGGCGGTCTTCGATTCGGGGAGCAGCAGGGCGATGGTGCCGCCGCCCTCGTCCGTCGACTCCGGCGGAGATCCGGGCCCGGTCGCGCAGCCCGGCGCGAGCGCCACGACCGCCGCGATCGTCGTGATCCCCGCCAGGCGCCCGGCCGACTTCCTCAGAACCTCGCGTCCTGATCCGGTCATCGCCACGATCTACGCCGAATGGGGGAGGGCTTGGGCGTCCACCGTCACATGGTCGAGTGCGATGGCGATGGCTCCGCGGGTCTCGGCCCATTCGCCGAACGAGGCGCCGACGATCTCCGGCAGCCCCCCGGCGGACGGCAGAGCCGTGCGCTCGAGCGAGTGCCGCATGGGAGCCATCAGGATCTCGCCCGCCTGGGAGAGCTCGCCCCCCATGACGATGAGCTCGGGGTCGAAGAGGTTGCAGAGACTCGCGGCGGCGATGCCGATGTGGCGTCCGGCGTCGGCGATCACCCGCCTCGAGCTGCCGTCGCCGGCCTCGGCGGCCTGCAGCAGGTCGCCGAGACGCTGCATCCCTTCGGCGGCAGGGAACAGGGACAGCAGCGCCGGCCCGCCGGCGTAGGTCTCGAGGCAGCCGCGATTGCTGCAGCGGCAGATGGGTCCGTTCTCGTCGATCGTGACGTGCCCGATCTGGCCGGCCTTGCCGTTGACGCCCCGGAAGAGATCGCCGCCCACGATGAGCCCGGCGCTGATGGTGTGGCCGACGCGGATGAACACCGACGACGAGGCCTCGCGGCCGCTGCCCTCGCGCGCCTCGGCGAGCCCGCCGAGATTCGCCTCGCTGTCGACGTAGACCGGGCGGCCGATGCGTTCGGACAGGCTCGCCGCCACGTCGACGCCCTCCCAGCCGCGCAGGAGTCCGGGCGTCGAGACCATGCCCGTGCGGGGGTCGATCGGCGCGGGAAGCGCCAGCCCCACGGCGAGCAGGTCGGACAGCGAGCCGCCGAGCGACTCCATCATGTCGCCGAGGAGCAGGCCGAGCCGATCGAGTTCGGCGTCGTGACGGTGGTCGAGCGCGAGCGGAAGAGAGGACTGCGTCACGATCGCGCGCGCCGTGTCGGCGATGGCGATGTGCAGCTGGCGCGAGCTGAAGTGCACGCCGGCGACCAGTCCGAGCTGGCGCGCGAGCGACACCAGGGTCGCCCGGCGGCCGCTGCGCGACGTGAAAGACGTGTGCAGCAGGCCGGAGGCGGTGAGCTCCTTGACGATGTTCGACACCGTCGCGGGGGACAGGCCCGTCGACCCGGCGAGCTCGACCTGGGTGAGGCGGCCGTGACGCTTCAGGGACTCGACCAGGCGCGCGCGATTGGCCTCGCGGAGCGAGGTCTGCGAGCCCGGAGGAGGGTTGCGGCGTGCCACGAACGACACTGTACCCGACGCGTGATTTCCCAGATCAGAGGGTGGCTCGCGCGGGCGCGACCCGCTTTCCTACCCGCGCTCGGCGGCGAGACGGATGAGCACGATGTTGCCCGACTCGTCCACCTCGGCGACCGACGGGTGCGCGCGCACGAACTCCGTGAAGCTCTTGTGCCCGAGCGCCTTCTCGCTGAACGACGGATCCAGCCGCTTGACGAGGCTCTTCACCGCCGAGGCGTGCTGCCACTCGACGTCCTCCTTGTCGCTCTCGAGCCGCAGTGCGCGCTCGAGGAGCGCCTCGACGGGATCGGGGGCGGCGGGCTTGCGCGACCGCCGGCGGGAGGGCGTGGAGTCATCCTTCTCCGGCTTGGCCGGCTCGGGAGCCGCGACGCCCGGCAGCGCGTCGTAGGAGTCGAACTGGTCGCACGCCGCGGCGAGGGACTTGGCCGTCGAGCCCGCGACGCCGACGCCGACGACGAACCGGCCCAGCCGCTTGCACCGCTGCGCGAGCGGCACGTAGTCGGAGTCGCCGGCGACGATCACGACGTGCGTGAGGTCGGGGAGGCGGAACATGTCTTCCACGGCGTCGACGGCGAGCCGGATGTCGGCGCCGTTCTTCGCATACGCAGCAGCGGGGAACAGCTGCACGAGGTCGACCGCGCGGGCGACCAGCTGCGACCGGTAGACGGCGTTCACCGGCGACGACCAGTCGGCGTAGGCGCGAGTCAGCACGAGCGTGCCGAACGACGTCGCATAGTCGATGATCGCGCCGACATCGATGGTGGCGGCGACCAGGCGCTCCGCGATCGCCGGGTCGGCGGCATCCGTCATGATCTTCTGTCGGTCGCGCGAGTAGGAGTTCTTGCCGTGGACGCGGTCGTACCAGCTCATGACGATGTTGTCGAAGTCGAGATAGACGGCGACGCGGGCGTTCTGCAGGTCGGCCATGATCACTCCTCACCGGGGTAGCGGACGCCGACGAGCTCGCGGATCTCGTCGAGCGTCGCCATGATGGCCACAGTCTCGTCGATCGGCAGGACGTCGCTGTCGGTGAGCCCGGCCGCGATGAGACGCTCGGCGGCGAGCGCCTGGTACTGCATGCCGCGCCCCTCGAAGTCGGACACGTAATCCTCGAGGACCGTGCCGTCCGGTGCGATGACGCGGAACGACGTCGCGGTGTACCAGACGCGGTCGATGTCGAGGCGTGCCTCGGTGCCGATGATGGACGCGGTGTTCGGGCCGGCCGACCGCGAGCCGGAGATCGACGTGGACAGGGCTCCGGACACGTGGGACATGATCGTCGCCACCTCCGTGTCGGCGCCGGTCTCGCTCAGACGCGCCGAGGCGGTGAGGGTCAGGGGCTCGCCCAGGATGTCCCAAGCGAACGAGACGGGGTAGATGCCGAGGTCGAGAAACGCGCCGCCGCCGAGCTCGAGCGCGTTCAGACGGTGGGACGGGTCGCTCGAGATCTTCTGCGTGTGGTCGGCCATCACGATCCGGATCTCGCCCAGCGCGCCCGACGCGACGATCTCCCGGATGCGCGCCATGTGCGGCAGGTAGCGCGTCCACATCGCCTCCATGGCGAGCAGTCCGCGCTCGGCCGCGACGGCCTGGACTGCGGCCGCCTCGGCGGCGTTGAGCGTGAAGGGCTTCTCGACGAGCACGTGCTTGCCGTGCTCGAGTGCGAGGATCGCCTGCTCGGCGTGGAACGGGTGCGGTGTCGCGATGTAGACGATGTCGACGTCGGGGTCGGAGACCAGGGCCTCGTACGAGCCGTGCACGCGGGCGACATCGAAGTCGGCGGCGAACGCGGCGGCGGTGTCGGTGCTGCGCGAGCCGACGGCGGCGAGGTCGAGCCCGGCGACGCGCAGGTCTGAGGCGAAGGCGCGGGCGATGCCGCCCGGTCCGAGGATGCCCCAGCGCAGGCGGGGCGAGGGGGAGGAAGGCGACGTCATGTTCCCGAGCGTACCGACCGTGCGGCGGGCCCGGGGCGCTCGCCCGCCGGGGCGCGGCGCGTCGGTCGGATTAGGCTCGGGGCGTGGCATCCCCCGTCGACCGCTTCCGCGAGCTCCTGCGCATTCCGACCGTGTCGCACGCCGACGAGTCCGAGATCGACTGGGCGGCATTCGACGCCTTCCAGGCAGCCCTGGAGCGCCTCTATCCGGGGGTCCACACGGCGCTGGACCGCGAGGTCGTCGACGGGCACTCGCTGCTGTTCCACTGGCGGGGAGCGGATGCCGCGGCCCCGCTCGTGCTCATGGCGCATATCGACGTCGTGCCCGTCGTCGAGTCCGAGTGGGACACCACCCCGTTCGGCGCCGAGATCGTGGGAGAGGGGGCGGATGCCGCGATCCACGCGCGCGGCGCGATCGACGACAAGGGAGCCCTGGTCGCGGTGCTCGAGGCCGTCGAACAGCTCGTGGCCGAGGGGTTCGCTCCCGATCGCGACGTGTACCTCGCCTTCGGCCACAACGAGGAGACGGCCGGCGGAGGGGCACGCGCGATCGTCGAGGAGCTGCGCGCACGCGGCATCCGACCCGGTCTCGTGCTCGACGAGGGCGGCGCCGTCGTCGAGGGGGTGATCCCCGGCGTCACCGTGCCGACCGCGATGGTCGGGGTCGCGGAGCGCGGGGTCATGACGGTGCTGCTCACCGCGCGCGAGGGCGGCGGACACGCGTCGACCCCGCCCGCCGTGCCGGCCACGGCGCGCCTCGCCCGCGCGATCGACCGGCTCCACCGGCATCCGTTCCCGACCCGTCTCGCGCCGCCGGTGCGCGCGATGCTCTCGACGCTCGCCCCGCACGCGCCGCAGCCGTTGCGGGCCCTCTTCCGCAGTCTCGCCGTCACCGGGCCGCTGGTGGCGTCCGTCTTCTCGCGGCTGGGTCCCGAGATGAACGCGATCGTGCGCACGACCGCCGTCGCGACCGAGCTCAGCGGCGCACCCGGCGAGAACGTGCTCGCGACCACGGCCAAGGCGTCGATCAACATCCGCCTGCTCACGGGCGACACCGTCGACGGCGCCGCAGAGCGTGTCCGCCGGGTGATCGCCGACCCCGGGGTCGAGATCGAGGTGCGTCACGGCTCCGATCCATCGCCGGTGTCGCCGTGGCAGGGCGAGGCGTGGCGGCGGCTCGCGACCGCGGTGTCGTCGTCGCTCGGCGAGGAGATCGTGACGACGCCCTATCTGCAGCTGGGCGCGAGCGACAGCCGGTGGTTCACGGCGATCTCCGGCAACGTGTACCGCTTCACGCCGTTCCACCTCACGCGCGTCGAACGCGACGCGCTGCACTCGCACGACGAGCGCATCCGCGTCGACGTGTGGCTGCGCGGGATCGGGTTCTACCGGGCGCTGCTCGCCGCCAGCTGAGGGGCGGCGACTGAGGGCGCGGCGGCGGCGGGCGCGCCCGCGAGGGCCTGCGCGAGGTCGGCCACGAGGTCGGCCGGATCCTCGAGCCCGATCGACAGGCGGATCGTCGTCGGCGAGATGCCGGCCTCGGCGAGCTGCGCCGGCGACAGGTGGCTGTGGGTCATCGACGACGGATGGGCGACGAGGCTGCGGGCGTCGCCGATGTTGGCGACCAGTTTCACCAGGTGCAGACGGGCGATGAACGCCTCGACCGCGGCGAAGTCCGCGTCCGCGTCTCCGGTGCCCGGCAGGTCGAAGGCGAACACCGAGCTCGCGCCGCGCGGCAGGTACTCACGTGCGAGGTCGTGCCACGGGCTCGACTCCAGCCCCGGGTGGTGCACCCGCGCGACGGCGTCGTGTCCGTCGAGGAATCGCGCGACCTCCAGCGCGCTCGCGGAGTGACGCGCGATGCGCAGGTCGAGCGTCTCGAGGCCCTGCAGCAGCTGGAAGGCGTTGAACGCGGACAGCGAGGGGCCGAGGTCGTGCACGTACTTCGTCTTCACCAGCGCGATGTAGGGCGACCCCGTCGCGCCGAAGCGCTCGATCAGGCTGCCGCTGGGCACACGCGCGTACGTCTGCGTCAGCTGGGGCCAGCGCCCCGGCTCGGCCGTGAAGTCGAAGGTGCCGAGGTCGACGACGAGGCCGCCGAGCGACGTGCCGTGCCCGCCCAGGAACTTCGTGGCGGAGTGCACGGTGATGTCGGCGCCGAGGTCCCTGGCCTTCTGCAGGTAGGGTGTCGCCACGGTGGCGTCGATCACGAGCGGCACGCCGGCGCGGTGGGCGATGTCGGCGACGGCGCGGACGTCGAGCACCTGCGCGATCGGATTCGTGATCGACTCCGCGAAGAACGCGCGGGTGACGGGGCGGACGGCCGCGACCCAGGCATCCGTGTCGTCCTGATCGACGAAGGTGACCTCGATGCCCCAGTCGGCGAAGGTGTCCTGCAGCAGGTCGACTGTGCCGCCGTACAGCTGGCGCGCCGCGACGATGTGCTCACCCTGCTTGGCGAGCGCGAGCAGTGCGACGGCCACCGCCGCCTGGCCCGACGCGACGCCCGCCGCGGCGATGCCGCCCTCCAGCTCCGCGACGCGCTTCTCGAGCACGAGGACGGTGGGATTCGCGGCGCGGCTGTAGATGTTGCCGTCGCGGCGGAGTGCGAACAGGTCGCGCGCCTCGCTCAGCGACCCGAACTCGAACGCGTTCGACTGGTGGATCGACGGCACGGCGGTGTGCTCGGCGACGCCGGCGTCGTAACCCGCCTGCACCTGCGCCGTCGCGAACGAGCGAGGGGACTGTGGCATGCGAACCATTGTCGGGGCGCGAGGCGCCGGGCATTCCCCTGTGTCGAACTGTTGCGCCTGGGAGAGGATGGAGAGGTGGCCCAGCTCATCACTCCCGCAGAACTCGACCACCTTCTCGCCGGACGTGCCGACGTGCGCGTGCTGGACGTGCGGTATCGCCTGGACCAGCCCGACGGGCGTCCCGAGTACCTCGCCGGGCACGTGCCCGGGGCCGTGTACGTCGACCTCGAGTCCGAGCTGTCCCGCCACGGACGCCCCGAGGATGGGCGGCACCCGCTCCCCGCCCTCGACGACCTGCAGACGGCCGCCCGCCGCTGGGGCCTGCGCTCGGGCGACACCGTGGTCGTCTACGACGATGCCCGCTCGCTCGGCGCGTCGCGCGCGTGGTGGCTGCTCACGCGCAGCGGTGTGACCGACGTGCGCGTCCTCGACGGCGGGCTCGGTGCCTGGAAGGCTGCGGGTCTCGCCCTGGATACCGGCGAGGTGGTGCCCGAGCCGGGCGACGTGGTGCTCGAACCCCTGTCCGAGCCCGTGCTGTCGATCGACGACGCAGCGGCGCTGCCCGCGACGGGCGTGCTGCTCGACGTGCGTGCCGCCGAGCGATATCGCGGCGAGATCGAACCGGTCGACCCCGTGGCAGGGCACATCCCGGGCGCCGTGAATCTGCCGACGACCGCCTACGTGGTGGACGATCGATTCCGGGATGCCGCGGCCCTCCGCGCGCTGTTCGCCGAGGCCGGCGTCGTGCCCGGCGTCACGGCGGCGGCGTACTGCGGATCGGGAGTCACCGCGGCGCAGGCCGCGTTCGCCGCCGAGCTGGCCGGACTCGACCTGCGCATCTACCCGGGCTCGTGGAGCCAGTGGTCCAACACACCGGGACGCCCGGTCGCGACCGGAGCCGCGCCGGGCGGCGTCTGAACCCGCGGTCGAAGCGCCGCTCGGGTCCGCTATGGGACGAGCGTGATCTTGCCGTCCACCCCGGCCTCGACGGCACGGTGAGCCTCCGCCGCGTCCGCGAGCGGGAACGACGGGCCGAGTTCGACGCTGAAGCGGCGGGCGGCCAGCAGCGCGAGCGCGACAGGCACCGCCTCGCCTCGCCAGGCCTGCTGCTGCGCGGTCAGGGGCCAGGGGGCGCCGCCGGAGAACGCGCGGATCCCGAGGCCCGCGGCATCCCGTCCCCTCACCAGCGTCGCGATGCGGCTCTTGTCGGCGACCAGCTCGATCGAGGTCTGCAGCGCCTCATCCGTGCCGGCGGCGTCGATCGCGACGGTGATGCCCTTCGGTGCGAGCTCGCGCACGCGGTCGGCGAGGCCGTCGCCGTAGGGCACGGGCGTGGCGCCCAGCGCCCGCACGCCGTCGGCGCGGCGGGGCGACGAGGTCGCGATGACGGTCGCACCCCACAGCACCGCGAACTGGATCGCGGCCTGGCCGACCGAACCCGAGCCGGCGTGCAGGAGCAGCGTGTCGCCGGGTCCGACGGACAGCGAGCGCAGCGTCTGGTACGCCGTGCCCACGGGGATCCCGAGCGCCGCCCCGGTCGCGGCGTCCACCTGCGGCGGCCGGAAGCTCACGCGGTCGGCCGGGACGACGAGGTCGGTGGCGTAGGCGCCCGACGCGCCGGAGAACACGACCGCATCGCCGGGCGTGAAGCCGTCGACGTCGTGGCCGACCGCCGTCACCACGCCGGCCCCGTCGTTGCCCACGCGGCGCGGCTCGACGATGTCGGCTGAGGCGCGTGCGCGGGAGCGGAGCTTGGCGTCGATGGGATTGACCCCGGCCGCTTCGACGCGGATCGCGACCTCGCCCGCACCGGGGACGGGCGCGGGGATCTCGATGGCGTGGAGGACCTCGGGTCCGCCGAATTCGGTGTACACGATCGCAGTGGCCATGGCAGGGGCAACCTCCTCGTTCTCGGACGCTATTCCCGCAGCGCCTTCTGGATGCGCTGCAGCGACACCGGCTCGGCCGTGCCGAGCTGCTGCGCGAACAGACTGACGCGATACTCCTCCAGAAGCCAGCGCGCATGCGTCAGCGCGGGGGTCTGGCTCACCGGCACCGGGATCACACCGCCGGCCTCGGCGAAGGCAGCGGCCGCCCGTTCGAACTCCGTCATGCGCTGGCGGTCGCGGCCGGGGTTGTCGCCGAGCGCCTTCACTCGGTCGAGCGCCCCGCGGAGATACCGCGGGAGGTGGGCGAGCCGTGCGGTGCCGGTCCGCGAGACGAACCCAGGGAAAACGAGCCCGGCGACCTGGCTCTTCACGTCGTTCAGCGCGCCGAGCAGCGTCAGCGAGTTCTGGTCGCGCACGGCGCGCTCCACGTCACGCGACGCCGTGAGGATCCGAGCCGTCAGCGACACCGTCTGGAAGAGCTCATCGACGACGACCGATGACAGCGCGTCGCGCACGGCGTCGAACCCCGCGCGGGTGCGCACGACACCGTGCGGTGCGGTGCGTGCGATGACGGCATCCGCCACCGCGACGCGGGCGTCCTCGACGAGTGCCTTCGCGGACGGATAGGGCGACGCCGCGAGCGCGAGCTTCTCGGCGGAGGTCAGGTGGTCGAGAACGTAGGCGGAGGGCGAGGGCACGGCGAGGAGGAGCAGCCGGCGCGCACCCGCCTGCGTCGCCGTCGCGGCGGCCTCGGGTGTGGCCTCGATCCGCAGGGCGACCGACCCGCCCTCATCCACGATCGCGGGGTAGCCCCGCACGACGCCGCCGGCGACCCGCGTGTCGACCACCTCGGGCAGGTCGCCGAAGGACCACTCGGTGAGACCGGTCCGCTCGGCGAACGACGATGGCGCGGGTGCGGGTCGCGGCTGGGGACCGGCGGTCGCGGCGGGGCCGCGGCGCCTCGTCTCGCGGGGCTCGCTCAGCGACCGCGACACGGCCGAGCGGGCTCGGTCGGCGAGACGGTCCTGGAGCGCCGAGAGGTCGCGGTCGGAGCCGACCGTCCTGCCCCGCTCGTCGACCGCGCGGAATGACACCTGGAGGTGGCCCGGCACGCGATCGAGCTCGAAGTCGTCGGCCGACACCGGCTGGTTCGCGACGCGCTGGATGCGGGCCGCGAGCGCTTCGCGGAGCCCCGTCGGTGGGAGACCCGCGTGCGACTCCGGTCCTTGTCCGGCCAGCTCCGCCCCGAGGGTCGCCGCCCAGTCCGCGGCCGGCACGACGTGGCGCCGGATCGACTTGGGGAGCGCGCGCAGCAGGGAGGTGATGAGCTCGTCGCGCATCCCCGGCACCTGCCAGTCGAAGCCGTCGGGGCGCAGCTGGGCGAGGAGCGCCAGGGGCACCACCGCGGTCACGCCGTCGTCGGGTGCGCCCGGCTCGAACCGGTACGCGAGCGAGAGCACCTGGTCGCCCTGCTGCCAGCGTGCGGGGAAGTCGCGCTCGTCGCCGCGCGACGCCTCGTCGACGAGGTCGGCCTCGGTCATGTCGAGCAGGCGCGGAGTGCGCTGCGACGCGTCACGCCACCACGCCTCGAACGAGCGCACGTCGAAGACGTCGCGCGGGATGCGGGCGTCGTAGAACCGGTACACCGCCTCGTCGCCGACGAGGATGTCGCGGCGCCGCTCGCGCTCCTCGATCTTCTCGAGGCGCCTCCGCAGCTCGAGGTTGCGGCGCTCGAACGCGGTCAGTCGCTTGTCGAGGGCCGAGGCATCCCACTCGCCCTCGACGAGGGCATGCCGCAGGAACAGCTCCCGCGCGAAGGGGCGGTCGAACCGGGCCAGCTGCACCCGTCGCTTCGGCACGATGTCGACGCCGAAGAGCGTCACCTTCTCATAGGCGGATGCCGCGCCCGCGGCCTTGGACCAGTGAGGCTCGCTCAGCCGGCGCTTGGCGAGATCGCCCGCGAGCGGCTCGGCCCACTCCGGGTCGATGGCGGCGACCGTCCGCGCGAACAGGCGGGAGGTCTCGACCACCTCGGCCGCCATGACCGCCGTGGGTCGCTGCTTCCGAAGGCCGGAGCCGGGGAAGATCGCGAAGCGCGTGCCGCGGGCGCCGAGGTATTCGGCGGAGCGCCGCTCGGGGCGCTCGCCGCCGGACCGGCCGCTGCCGCGCGGTGGGGTCTTGGCGGGCGCGCGATCATCGAGGATGCCGATCTGCGACAGCAGGCCGGAGAGGATCGCGCGGTGGATGTCGGCGGGATCGGCCGTCTGGCCCGACGAGCCGGCCGACGCCTTGCGCGACAGGCCGAGGATGGCGCTGAGCTGGCGATGCACGTCGGCCCACTCGCGCACCCGGACGTAGTTGAGGTGCTCCTGACGGCATAGACGACGGAAGGCGCTCGAGCCCAGCTCGGTCTGCTTCTCCTGCAGGTGGTTCCACAGGTTCAGGAGGCTCAGGAAGTCGCTCGTCGGGTCGGTGAACCGCGCGTGGAAGCGGTCGGCCTCCTCGCGGCGCTCCTCGGGGCGCTCCCGCACGTCCTGGATCGACATGCCTGCCACGATCGCGAGCACATCGCGCAGCACGTTCGTCCGCCGCGCCTCGAGGAGCATGCGCGCGAAGCGGGGATCGATGGGCAGGCGCGCGATCTCGCGACCCAGGTCGGTCAGAACGGGGGAGCGGTCGCCGTCTCGCCCTGCACGCACCGCGCCGAGCTCGACGAGGAGGTCGAACGCCGCCTTCACGCCCCGTGAGTCGGGCGGCATGAGGAACGGGAAGGACGAGATGTCGCCGAAGCCGAGCGAGAGCATCTGGAGGATGACGGAGGCCAGGCTCGTGCGGAGGATCTCGGGCTCGGTGAACTCGTCGCGCGCGGTGAAGTCGTCCTCGGCGTAGAGCCGGATCGCGACACCGGGGCTCGTGCGCCCGGCACGACCCGAGCGCTGCTGCGCCGATGCCTGCGAGATCGGCTCGATGGGCAGCCTCTGGATCTTGCTGCGGTTGCTGTATCGCGAGATGCGGGCGGTGCCGGTGTCGACGACGTAGCGGATGCCGGGCACGGTGAGGCTGGTCTCGGCGACGTTGGTGGCGAGGATGACCCGTCGGCGCACGCCCGCGACGGCCGAGCGCTCGAACACGCGGTGCTGCTCGGCCGAACTGAGCCGCCCGTACAGCGGCAGCACCTCGGTCGGCGCGGCATCCTTCGCGTACATGCCGCGTACGGCATCCATCGCGTCGCGGATCTCCGCCTCGCCCGGCAGGAACACCAGCACGTCGCCGGCGGGCTCGCGATCGAGCTCGCGCAGCGCGGCGGTGATGCCGTCGACGTCGTCGGCCTCGTCCTTCGCAGAGGGGGCGGGCGGGCGATAGCGCACTTCGACGGGGTAGGTGCGGCCGGAGACCTCGACGATCGGCGCGGGGGTTCCGTCGGCTGCCGCGAAGTGCTGCGCGAAGCTCTCGGGATCGATCGTCGCGCTCGTGATGATGACTTTGAGGTCGGGCCGGCGGGGGAGGACCCGCTTGAGATATCCGATGAGAAAGTCGACGTTGAGCGAACGCTCGTGCGCCTCGTCGACGATGATCGTGTCGTACCGCTTCAGCAGGCGGTCGCGGTGGATCTCGTTGAGCAGGATGCCGTCGGTCATCAGCGCGATGCGCGTGTCGTCGGAGACCTTGTCGGTGAAGCGCACCTTGTAGCCGACGGTGGTGCCGAGCGGGACCTGCAGCTCTTCCGCGACGCGCTCCGCGATCGTCCGCGCGGCGATGCGGCGCGGCTGCGTGTGGGCGATGCGGGTCCTGCCCAGTTCGAGGCAGATCTTCGGCAGCTGGGTCGTCTTGCCCGAGCCGGTCGCGCCGGCAACGATCACGACCTGGTGGTCGCGGATCGCACGCGAGATCTCCGCGCGCGCGGCGCTGACGGGCAGCTCCGGCGGGTAGGAGATCACGGGTTCGGGCGCAGACATAGCCCTCCATCGTATGACGGACCGGCTGCGGCGGCGTCCGGCGGTGCCGATGGCTGCCACGTCGGGGCATTGACCCGCAAACAACTTTGCAGTACAAAGTTCACATGACCTCGATGATTGCCGGCTCGACGGGTGCCCCTGCCACCCGCTCCGGCACGCCCTCGCTCGGCTGGGGACTCGGCATGCCCGCGCTGCGGGTGGCGCTCGTCGCGCTGGCGTGCGCGCTGGCCTGGGTGGTGGTGGGTGTCACCGCAGGCTGGACCGCCTTCCCACCGTCGCCGCTTGTGGCCACGGTCGCGATGGTGCCGGTGAATGTCTTCTGCCTGTGGCTCGTCGTGCGTCGCCTCCGCCGGGAGGGTGCCGGCGCCCGCGAGCTCATCGGCGCCCGCACCGGCGCCCTCGGCCGCGACATCCTGTGGGGGATGCTGTGGCTCCTCGTCCTCTCGGTGCCCTTCGTGCTCACCATCACGGGCATGATGTGGCTGCTCTACGGCTCGGAGGCGTTCTCGCAATTCGAGCTCGTGTTCGTCGGGGCGGATCCCGCGCCGGAGTTCTCGCCCGCGGTGACTCTCGTGCTCGGCATCATCGCCGTGCTGACCTTCGCCCCGCTGAACGCTCCGACGGAAGAGCTCGTCTACCGAGGCCACGCCCAGCGCGCGATCGCTTCGCGGTGGGCGGTGGCCCTCGCAATCCTGATCCCGTCCGCCCTGTTCGGGCTGCAGCACGCGTGGTTCGCACCCACCAGCACCGCCGTGCTCATCTACGTCAGCGCGTTCTTCGTCTGGGGTCTGGGCGCGGGCGTGATCGCCTGGCGGCAGCGACGGCTGCTGCCGCTCATCATCGCGCACGGCACGATCAACCTCTTCACCACGATCCCTGCGCTCATCGTCCCCTTCCTCCCGATCGGAGCCCCATGAACCGCGACCGCGACCTCGACGAGGACTCGAACGGCGACCCCGCCGACATGCTCGCGCTGCTGGAGCGGCAGCAGGACAGCATGACCCGGCAGCTGGCGGCGTTCGTCCCGTGGATCCTCCTGGCGTGGGGGATCGCCTGGTTCGTCGGCTTCGGCCTGCTGTGGCTCATCGACGGCGCCAAGCCGGGCTACTCGGTGCCCCTGCCGGTGGCCGTCGTGGTGTTCATTGCGCTCATGGCCGGCGCGCTCGTCGCCTCGGGCGTGCTCGGCGCCCGCAGCCAGCGCGGCATCCGCTCCACTCCGCAGGCCGGATTCACGGGGTCCGTGTTCGGCGTGACGTGGGTGGTCGGCTTCGTCTCACTGATGGTCTTCGGCAGCGCCCTCATCGCTAACGGCATGCCGAGAGAGCTCGCGAACATCTTCTATCCGACGGGATCGGTGCTGTTCGTCGGGATCATGTACATGATCGCGGGGGCGATCTGGCAGGCGCGACCGGCGCTCTGGATGGGCGGGTGGATCGTCGTCGTGGCGCTCGTCGCCCCGTACTTCGGCTACCCGACGCACTACCTCGTGTTCGCGCTCGCGGGCGGCGGCGTGTTCCTCGTCGGAGCACTCGTGGTGGGGCTGTGGGTGCGCCGATGACCGAACTCGATCCCGTCATCCACGCCGCGGCGCGGCTGCGGATCACGGCGGCTCTTGCGACCCTCGACCCCGGAGAGAGCATCGCGTTCCCCCGGCTGCAGGAGCTCCTCGACATGACCGCCGGCAACCTGTCGACGCATCTGCGCAAGCTCGAGGATGCCGGCTACGTCGCCGTCGACAAGACCCACCGCGGCCGCACACCGGTCACGTACCTCGCTCTGACCAAGCGAGGCAGGCGAGCGTTCGAGGACTACACCGACACCCTTCGAGCTGTTCTGGGAGAACGACCATGACACTGGCGGCCTTCGATCACGTCACCCGCACCTTCGGCGACGTCGTCGCCGTAGACGACATCTCGCTCACCATCGAGGCGGGCACCCTCGTCGGCCTGCTCGGGCCGAACGGCGCCGGCAAGACCACGCTGCTCACCCTGCTCCAGGGCCTGCGCAGGCCGACCGCCGGCACGGTGACCCTCTTCGGCGGGAACCCGCTCGACGCGCGGCGCCGACGACGCCTCGGCACCACGCCGCAGGAGACCGCGCTGCCTGAGACGCTGCGGGTCGGTGAGGTCGTCGACTACGTCGGCGGCCACTTCCCCGATCGCGTTCCCACGGGCGAGCTCGCCGAGGAGTTCGGCCTGGGCGAGCTGCTCCGGCGCCAGTGCGGTGCGCTGTCCGGCGGCCAGAAGCGCCGCCTGGCCGTCGCGCTCGCCTTCGTCGGGCGGCCGAGTCTCGTGCTGCTCGACGAGCCGACCACGGGGCTCGACGTGGACGCCCGCCGGACGCTGTGGGAGGCGATCCGGCGGCAGCACCGCGCCGGCGCCACCGTCGTCGTGACCAGCCACTACCTCGAGGAGATCGAGGCGCTCGCGCAGCGCGTGATCGTCGTGGGAGAGGGCCGGCTGCTCGCCGACGACACGGTGGCGTCGGTGCTGGCGCGGGTGGGTGTCAGCCGCGTAGCCCTCGCGACCGACGATCCCGTTCGCGTCGGGTTGCTGCCGAGCGTCGTCCGCCGCGAGAGCTCCGACGGACGCGAGGAGCTCACCGTCGCCGATGCCGACGCCTTCGTGCGTGAGCTCGTCGGGTCCGGCCTCGACTTCCGCGACCTCACCGTGCGCGGCGCGACCCTCGAGGAGGCCTTCCTCGCCCTGACCGATACCGGTGCCGCCCTGAAGGAGTCCGCATGACCTCCGTGACCGAGCGCGGACGCTCCACCGCCCGCCTCACCGCACTCCACGCCAAGTACGGCCTGATCGAGACGCTGCGCGTGCCCGTGGCCGTGATCGGCACGCTCGTCTTCCCCGCGCTCGCCCTGCTGTTCTTCGTGGTGCCGCAGCGGACTGTCGCCGAGAACCCCGTCTACGCCACCGCGGCCGTCATCTCCCTCGCCGTGTTCGCCGTCATGTCCAACGCGCTGTTCTCGTTCGGACTGACGATCTCGGAGAATCGCGAGAAGCCCTGGGATCCCTATCTGCGCACGCTCCCCGCCCCAGGGGTGGCCCGCGTGCTCGCGCAGCTCGTGTCGACGGGCGCGCTCGGCCTGCTCGCGATCATCCCGGTCATCGTCGTCGGCGGATTGCTCACCGCTGCGGAGGCTCCGCCGCTGCGGATCCTCGCGGGCGTCTTGGCCCTGTGCGTGTCGGCGCTGCCGTTCATGTTCATCGGCAGCGCGATCGGCTACGCCCTTCCGTTCAAGGCGGCGATCGCGGTGGTGCAGATCGTCATGTTCTCTCTCGCGTTCATCGGCGGTCTGTTCCTGCCGCCCGTCCTCTTCGCGAACTGGCTGGACGCGATCTCGAAGTTCACGCCGTCGCGCCAGGCGCGGGAGTTCGTCATCTGGGCGGTCGAGGGCGGTCCGCTCGAGTGGTGGGTGTGGGTGGGGCTGCTCGCCTGGACCATCGGATCGTTCGCGCTCGCGCTCGTCCTGTACCGCCGCGACCAGGGTCGACGCTTCCGCTGAGCGCGAGCGCAAGGGGGGTCTCGGCAGGTCGCGGCGCTCGTAGGCTGGATGGTATGGCACAGACTCCCACCGTGAAGCTCAACGACGGCTACGACATCCCCCAGCTCGGCTACGGCGTGTTCAAGGTGCCGCCGGCCGAGACAGAGCGGGCGGTGTCCGAGGCTCTCGAGGTCGGCTACCGGCACATCGACACGGCGGCCATCTACGGCAACGAGGAGGGCGTCGGCGCGGCCATCGCGGCGAGCGGACTCGGCCGCGACGAGCTGTTCATCACGACGAAGCTGTGGAACGACCGCCACGACGGCGACGAGCCGCGTGCGGCGATCGCGGAGAGCCTCGAGAAGCTCCGGCTCGACCGGGTCGACCTCTACCTCGTGCACTGGCCGACTCCGGCCCGCGACAACTACGTGCACGCATGGGAGAAGCTCGTCGAGCTCCGCGAGGCCGGACTGGCCCGCAGCATCGGCGTCTCCAACCACCTGGTTCCTCACCTCGAGAAGATCGTGGCGGCTACGGGCGTCGTGCCCGCCGTCAACCAGATCGAGCTGCACCCTGCGTACCAGCAGCGCGAGATCACCGACTGGGCGGCCGCGAACGGCGTGAAGATCGAGTCGTGGGGCCCGCTCGGCCAGGGCAAGTACGACCTCTTCGGCGCCGAGCCCGTCGCGGCGGCCGCCGCGGCGCACGGCAAGACCCCTGCGCAGGCCGTGCTGCGGTGGCACCTGCAGAAGGGGTTCATCGTCTTCCCGAAGTCGGTGCGCCGCGAACGGCTCCAGGAGAACCTCGACGTGTTCGACTTCGAGCTCACCGACACCGAGGTCGCCGCGATCGACGCGATGGACCAGCCGGGCGGCGCCGGCCGGGTGAGCTCGCACCCCGATGAGGTCAACTGATCGGCATGCCATGAACCCCCGTCTCGCGGAAGCCACCAGCCCCTACCTGCGCGCCCACGCGGGCAACCCGGTCTCGTGGTTCCCGTGGGGCGAGGAGGCGTTCGCCGAGGCGCGCGCCCGCGACGTGCCGGTGCTGGTGTCGATCGGCTACTCCACCTGCCACTGGTGCCACGTCATGGCGAGGGAGTCGTTCGACGATCCCACGACGGCCGCGGAGCTCGACGCCGGGTTCGTGTCCATCAAGGTCGACCGCGAGGAGCATCCCGAGGTGGATGCCGCCTACATGGCGGCTGCCGGCGCCTTCACGGCGAACCTCGGCTGGCCGCTGACGGTCTTCGCGACGCCCGAGGGACGCCCGTTCTTCGCCGGGACGTACTTCCCGCCGCAGCCGCGGGGCGGCTTGCCCGCGTTCCGGCAGGTGCTCGCCGCCGTGCGCGAGGCGTGGGAGGAGCGCCGCGACCAGGTCGACGGCACCGCCGAGGCGGTGGTGTCGGCGCTCGCCGAGGTTCGGGAAGGCGTTGGGGACGAGGCATCCGCTCTGCCCTCCATCGAGCAGCTCGCCGAAGCCGCTCGGGCACTCGCGTCGCGCGAGGATCCGGAGTTCGGCGGCTTCGGCGGCGGCGATCCGGCCGCGCCGAAGTTCCCGGTGGCCACCGCCCTGCGCTTCCTGCAGGCGCGAGCAGTGCGGGAGGCAGCGCCCGAGGCCTCCGCTGTCGCACACCGTGCCCTCGCCGCGATGGCCGCCTCGCCGCTGCGCGATGCCGTCGAGGGCGGGTTCTTCCGCTACGCGACCCGCCGCGACTGGACGGTGCCGCACTACGAGCGGATGCTGACCGACAACGCGCAGCTGCTCGAGGTGGCGATCGACGCCGGCGATCACGAGACGGCGCGCGGCGTGGCGGGATTCCTGCTCGACGTGCTGCAGCAGCCCAGCGGAGGCTTCGGCGCCGCCCAGGATTCCGAGTCGTGGATCGACGGCGCCCGCAGCGAGGGCGGCTACTACGCGCGGGATGCCGCGGCCCGGACGGCCCTCGAACCGCCGGCGGTCGACGGCAAGGTCGTCACCGGGTGGAATGGGCTGGCGATCGGCGCACTCGCGCGAGCCGGGCTGCGCCTCGGCGAGCCGCGGTGGATCGAAGCGGCGCGATGGGCCGCTGAGGCCGTGCTCGAGACCAACACCGCCGACGATGGCCGGCTCGTGCGGGCGTCGCTCGACGAGATCCCCTCGCGCGCGTCGGCGACGCCGGCCGACTACGGTCAGCTGGCGGGCGGACTCGTCCGGCTGTCCGTGGCCACGGGCGACGTGGCCTACGCCGTGCGGGCTCGCGAGCTCGTGACGGCGTGCATCGGCCCGGACGGTGCTGTCGTCGTGCCGGGCGGGGGAGACCCCGTGCTGGCTGCGCAGGGAGTGGGAGCACCGAATGCCGCCTCCGACGGTGATGAACCGTCAGGGGCCGCTGCACTCGCCGACGCCGCCGTCGCCCTGTGGATGCTCGGGGCGGACGAGCTGCGGGAGGCGGCCGAGCGGATCGTCGGCGCGCACGCGTCCGCCGCGCTGGCGCAGCCCCTCGCGTACGGCGCGCTGCTGCGGACGGCCGCTCTGCTCGCCGCACCGCCGCATCAGGTCGTGGTCGTGACCGACGACGCGTCGGATGCTCTGGCGACCGCGGCCCGCGGCATCCCGGCCGATGTCATCGCCGTGGTCGCACCCGCGCAGGCCGACGCGTTCGCCGCCGAGGGATTCGGGCTCTTCGAGGGCAAGGTGGCGACGGGCGGCGTCGCGACCGCCTACGACTGCCGCGACTTCGCGTGCCGGCTTCCGGTGACGGACGCGGCCGACCTCACCGGTCTCCCCGACTGACGGCGGATCCCGGCTGACCCGGCTGCCGCCGGACCGGTCAGACCCAGGACGGCAGCCAGTTGTGCAGCCGCCAGAAGTCGTACGGCACCGGCATGGCCGAGATCACCGGATACCAGAACGCCGAGAGCGCGAGGGCGACGGCCAGGAAGACGATGACGAGTCGCTGCCCGGTGTGGCGTCGATACGCGTCGGCGTGCTGCGGCCCCGCGATGTCGCGCAGCGCGAACGTGAGCGCGAGCAGCATGAACGGCAGCACGAGCACCGTGTAGAACTGGAAGATCGTGCGCTCGGGGTAGAAGAGCCAGGGCACGTACGTGACCCCGATGCCGGTGAGCACGAGCGCGTGCCGCCAGTCGCGGGCGACGACGAACCGGTACGCCAGATAGAGGACGGCGGCCACGCCGGCGTACCAGACGAGCGGGTTCGGGATGCTGGCGACGACCTCCGAGCAGCCGTTCGAGGCGGCGCAGCCGTCGACCCCCACCGCGTCGTGGTGGTAGTACATGCCGGTCGGCCGCAGCAGCAGCGGCCACTGCCAGGCCGGGCTCGCGTACGAATGCCCGGACGTGATCCCCGAGGCGGAGGTGAACATGGCCACGTGGTCGAGCCACAGGTTCTGCAGCGGCAGGGGCACCCACGCCCACACTCCGGTGGCCGGGTTCGCGTCCGCGGCGTGGCGGCCGTAGCCGCCGTCGGTCAGGAGCCAGCCCGACCACGACGCGACGTACACCGCAACGGCGACCGGGACCAGCAGCACGAACGTGGCGACGCCCTGCCGGATCGCGTCGGTCGGCCAGAACAGCACGCCCGCCCGTCGTCGTGCGAGCGCGTCGGTGACGACGAGGTAGACGCCGAGTCCGGCGAGCACCCACACCCCCGACCATTTGACAGCGGATGCCGCGCCCAGCGCCGCACCCGCGGCGAGGATCCACGGCCGGTTCCACAGCAGCGGCCCCCATGCCGGCGGCTCGTCGCCGTTGTAGCGGGCTGCGACCGTCTGCGCGATGCGCGTCATCGTGCGCTCCCGGTCGAGGAGCACGAACAGGAAGCCGAGCAGCACGAAGAAGAGGAGCGGCGTGTCGAGGAGCGCCACGCGGCTCATGGAGATCGCGAGGCCGTCGACGGCCATGAGCAGGCCCGCGACGACGGCGAAGGTCGTCGAGCGGGTCAGCATCTTCGCGATGAGCATGAGGAGGAGGACGGCCGCCGTGCCCAGGAGCGCGGTCGTGATGCGCCAGCCCCATCCGTTCGCGGGCCCGAGCACCATCATCCCGAGAGCGATGATCCACTTGCCGAGCGGCGGATGGATGACGAAGGCCGGGTCGGTGGTGAAGACGTTCACGTCGCCGGCGAGGAAGCGGCTGTTCGCCTCGGACGGCCAGGCCGCCTCGTAGCCGAGCTGCGACAGGGTCCAGGCGTCCTTGACGTAGTACGTCTCGTCGAACTGGTTCATCAGGTCGTGGGCGGCCGCGAGGTTCCACAAGCGCAGGGCGGCGGCGAGGAGCACGACGATCGCGGGGCCCAGCCAGGCGTACAGGCGCTGCGCGCGCACGTCGCCCGCGAGGCGCGACGCGAAGCGGTCGTACAGGCTCGGCCGGACCGGCGGGAGCAGCGGCTCGGCGGGCTCGGCGGACTCGGCCGGCTCGGCGGACTCGGCCGGCTCGGCGGGCGGGTCGGCGTCCAGCCGGGCGGCGTGCGTCACCCGCACATTCTAGGTGGGCCCGACCTGGGCCTTTCGTGCACGGGGCGCCGCTGGTGGGAAGTGCCGCTCGTATGATTCCTGACGTGGAGCACAACAGCGGGTACTGGTACGGCGAGGGCGCCGACGACCGTCGCGCTCGCGCGATCGAGCTGCTGCAGGCGTTCCGCACGTACCGGGCGTCCGAGGTGGCGATGCGACGCCGTACGCGCGACTCGATGTCGATGGGGGAGAACGACCTGCTCACCCTCCGGTACCTGCTCAAGGCCGAGCGCGAGAGCCGCGTGGTCTCGCCCGGAGAGCTGGCGCGCTACCTCGGGGTGTCGACCGCGTCGATGACCGCGATCATCGACCGGCTCGAGAAGTCGGGTCACGTACGACGCGGGCCGCATCAGAGCGACCAGCGGCGGATCGTGGTGACACCCACCGTCGATACGGACGAGGAGGTGCGGCGCACGCTCGGCGCGATGCACACCCGCATGCTCGACGCCGTCATCGGCATGACGCCCGAGGAGACCCGCATCGTCATCGACGCGCTCAGTCGCCTGCAGAACGCCGTGGACCAGATCGAGCCCGTGTCCGAGGCGGCGCCCGCGCCGTAGGCTGAAGGGCGTGATCATCCTCGCGGCCACGCCGATCGGAAATCTCGGGGATGCCTCTCGGCGCCTCGTCGAGGCCCTCCAGACCGCGACCGTGATCGCCGCCGAGGACACGCGGACCACCCAGCGCCTTCTCGCAGCGCTCGGCGTCGAGAACCGTCCGCGCCTCATCGCGCTGCACGACCACAACGAGAAGGACCGGGCGCCCGAGCTCGTCGAGCTGGCCCGCGACCGCGACGTTCTCGTGCTGAGCGATGCGGGCATGCCGACGGTGAGCGACCCGGGCTACGGTCTCGTGGCGGCGGCCGCCGCAGCGGGGGTGGCCGTCACCGCCCTCCCTGGGCCGAGCGCCGTGCTCACCGCGCTCGCCATCTCGGGCCTCCCCACCGACCGGTTCACGTTCGAGGGCTTTGTGCCCCGCAAGCCGGGCGAGCGCGCGGGCGCACTGCGAGGGCTCGCCAACGAGCCCCGCACGATGGTGTTCTTCGACGCACCCACCCGCGTCGCCTCGACGCTCGCCGATATGGCCACGGCGTTCGGCGGCGACCGGCGCGCGGCGGTCTGCCGGGAGCTGACGAAGCTGTACGAGGAGGTGGCGCGCGGCACGCTCGACGAGCTCGTCGACTGGGCGGCGAAGGGCGTCCGCGGGGAGCTGGTCGTCGTCGTCGCAGGCGCCGCCCCGCGCGAGGTCGCGTTTCCCGACGCGGTGACGCAGGTGCTGGAGCTGGTGCGCGGCGGCACGCGGCTGAAGGATGCCTCGGGCGAGGTGGCCGCGCACACCGGCCACTCCTCGCGCGAGCTGTATCAGGCCGCGCTCGCCGTCCGCGGCTGACGAACCGCGGGTCGTTGAGCGAGCGCACCCCTCCCGCGGGTCGTTGAGCGAGCGCACCCCTCCCTCGGGTCGTTGAGCGAGCGCACCCCTCCCTCGGGTCGTTGAGCGAGCGAAGCGAGACGAAACGCGTCACATGACGATCGTCCCTCACCCGACCTCCCGCAGAGGCCCCAACGTCACGTCGGCCGGTGGCAGGCGCGGGCGCGACTAGAATCCTCGGGTGACTTCCGGCCGCCAGTCCTTCTACATCACGACGCCGATCTACTACCCGAGCGACGTGCCCCACATCGGTCACGGCTACACCACCGTGGCGGTCGACACGCTCGCGCGCTGGCACCGCCAGGCGGGCGACGACACCTGGATGCTCACGGGCACCGACGAGCACGGCCAGAAGATGCTCCGCGCGGCGACCGCCAACGGCGTCACGCCCCAGCAGTGGGTCGACCGGCTCGTGGGGGAGTCGTGGTTCCCGCTGCTCAAGACGCTCGACATCGCAAACGACGACTTCATCCGCACGACGCAGGAGCGCCACGAGCGCAACGTGCAGGTGTTCTTCCAGGCGCTGTACGACCGCGGGTACATCTACGCGGGCGAGTACGAGGCGCTGTACTGCGTGGGCTGCGAGGAGTTCAAGCCCGAGGCCGAGATCGTCGACGGCACGGGTCCGTTCGAGGGTCTGAAGGTCTGTGCGATCCACTCCAAGCCGCTCGAGCTCCTGCACGAGAAGAACTACTTCTTCAAATTGAGCGAGTTCCAGGACCGCCTGCTCGAGCTCTACAAGACCGACTTCATCCAGCCGGAGTCCGCCCGCAACGAGGTCGTCTCGTTCGTCAAGCAGGGCCTCAAGGACCTCTCGGTGTCGCGTTCGACGTTCGACTGGGGCATCAAGGTGCCCTGGGACGAGTCGCACGTCATCTACGTGTGGATCGATGCGCTGCTCAACTACGCCACGGCGGTCGGCTACGGAACCGATCCCGAGCAGTTCGCGCGCCGCTGGCCGGCGTACCACGTGGTGGGCAAGGACATCCTGCGCTTCCACGCGGTGATCTGGCCGGCGATGCTGATGGCCGCCGGCGTCGATGTGCCGCGCGGCGTGTTCGCGCACGGCTGGCTTCTGGTCGGCGGCGAGAAGATGTCGAAGTCGAAGCTCACCGGCATCGCTCCGACCGAGATCACCGACGTGTTCGGCTCGGACGCGTACCGCTTCTACTTCCTCTCGGCGATCGCGTTCGGCCAGGACGGCTCGTTCTCGTGGGAAGACCTCTCGGCCCGCTACCAGGCCGAGCTCGCGAACGGCTTCGGCAACCTGGCCTCGCGCACGACGGCGATGATCGAGCGGTACTTCGAGGGCGTGCTGCCCCCGGCGGCCGAGTACTCCGAGGCTGATCTGCGGGTGCAGAAGACGGTGGCGGATGCCGCGGCCAACGCGGATGCGGCGATCGAGCGCTTCCGCATCGACGAGGCGATCTCCTCGATCTGGACGATCGTCGACGCGCTGAACCTCTACATCACCGAGAACGAGCCGTGGGTGCTGGCGAAGGACGACGCGCAGCATGCGCGTCTGGGCACCGTGCTGTACACGGCGGCCGAAGGGCTTCGTGCGCTGGCGGTGCTGCTGTCGCCCGTGATGCCCGCGTCGACCGAGAAGCTCTGGATCGCCCTGGGCGCGGCAGAGTCGCTCGGACGCCTGCAGGACCAGCCGATCCGCGAAGCGGGCGGCTGGGGTGTGCTGAAGCCCGGCACGTCGGTCAACGGGCTCGCCCCGCTGTTCCCGCGGGTGGAGCAGTCGGTCTGATGGCCTGGCGGTCGCCGGTCGACGACCGGGAGAGCGATGACTGATCCCAGCACCTACGTCCGTTCGCGGGAGAAGGGGTCACGCGACGTCACCTATCCCGACGCGCCCGAGCCGCTGGCGGTGCCGGTCTACGACAACCATGCGCACCTCGAGATCGAGGACGGCGTCGGGCTGTCGCTCGACGAGCAGCTCGCCCGTGCAGGCGAGGTCGGCGTCGTCGGCGTCGTGCAGGCCGGTGGCGATATCGACTCGAGCCGGTGGTCGGCGTGGGCCGCGGCATCCCACCCCCGTGTGCTGGCTGCGGTGGCGATCCACCCGAACGAGGCCCCGGCGTACGAGGCGGCTGGAGGGCTGGACGAAGCGATCGCCGTGATCGACGAGCTGGCGGCCCACCCGCGCGTGCGTGCGATCGGCGAGACCGGCCTCGACTTCTTCCGCACCGACGAGGAGGGTCTTCCGGCGCAGTTCCGCTCGTTCGAGGCTCATATCGCGCTCGCCAAGAAGCACGGCATCGCCATGCAGATCCACGACCGCGACGCGCATGAGGCCGTGCTCTCGACGCTCGAGCGCGTGGGTGCGCCGGAGCGCACGGTGTTCCACTGCTTCTCCGGAGACGAGGCGATGGCGCACATCGCTGCCGAGCGTGGGTACTACCTGTCGTTCGCGGGCAATGTCACGTTCAAGAACGCGCAGAATCTGCGGGATGCGCTCGCGGTCATTCCGCGCGATCGGATCCTGGTCGAGACGGATGCCCCGTTCCTCACGCCGGTGCCGCATCGTGGTCGTCCGAATGCGCCGTATCTGATTCCGGTGACGATGCGGTTCATGGCGGACGAGCTCGGCGTGGATCTCGATGAGCTGTGCGCGCAGGTCGCGTCGAACACGCTCGAGGTCTACGGCCCGTTCGAGGACTGATCCGTGGACGGCGAGCTGTGGGATCTGACGGATGCCTCGGGCGCGCCCACTGGTGCGACTTTTCGCCGCGGTGGTCTTGACTTTCCCGAGGGTCTGTTCCACATCGTGGCGTCGGTGTGCGTCATGCGCGGCGACGGTCTCGTGCTCATGACGCGGCGGGCTGCGGTGAAGGACTGGCCGCTGTACTGGGAGTTCCCCGCCGGAAGTGCGCTCGCGGGCGAGTCGAGCGCCGAGGGTGCGGTGCGCGAGCTCGAGGAGGAGGCCGGCGTGCGCGTCGGCGTCGACGAGCTGGAGTTGGTCGGTCGAGTGGTCGAGCGGCAGGCGCTGTTCGACCTGTACTTCGCGCGTGTGTCGGGCGACCCTGTGCTGCAACTCGATCCGGAAGAGGTGTGCGAGAGCGCGTGGGTTCCGTTCGCCGAGACGCTCCGGCGATGCGATGCCGGTGACATGGCTGGTCCGTGGGTGCCGAGACTCGAGCAGCTCGGCGCGCGGCTCGCCCAGCTCATCGACGCGCGCGGGTGATCTGACTCGCGTGCCGGAAGGGCCGCCGCGATCGTCAGCCCCCGATGCGAATGCCGATTCCGGCGGGGATCGACAGCAGGAACTCGCTCAGGTCGGACCAGAATGCATGCCGACGCGCTCGGCGGGTGCGGAGGCGCTGCAGTCGCGCCTCGCGGATACGGTCGGCGTACTCGCGCTCGTCGTCGGCGGTCATTGTGCTGTACATGGCGTCGCAACCTCTCGTGATGTGGCCGATCCGGTGATCCGCCTCACCCTTGCCACGAACGGCGACGGTGCGATTCGACACGGAGCGCCGGATCGCGAAGCTCTTGAACTTTTCTTCTGCCGCGGTGTCGAATCGGACGAGAGCCGTTCGTCGATCTGGTGAAGGGTCGCGATTCTGCGATCACCGAGTGAAGGGGTGGGGCATGGTCCGAAGCGAGGCTGCCGACGTCGCAGCCGCGATCGCGTCCACCCACCGACGCGAATGGACGCGGGTGGTCGCCGGCCTCGCACGTCGATTGGGAGACCTCGACATCGCCGAGGAGACGGCAGCCGAGGCCTTCGCGGTCGCGGTCGAGCGCTGGCCCGTCGACGGGGTCCCGCCCAACCCCGGCGCGTGGATCACCACCACCGCATACCGCAAGGCCATCGACCGGCTCCGGCGTGAGGCGCGGCGAGACGATCTGCACCGGGAGGCGCTCATGCTCGCGGACGACTCGGAGACCGAAGACGTCGGCGCGATCGAGGACGACCGCTTACGACTGGTGTACGTGTGCTGTCATCCCGTGCTGCCGATGGAGGCGCGCGTCGCGCTGACCCTGCGCATCGTGGGCGGCCTCACCGTCGCCGAGATCGCCCGCGCATTCCTTGTTCGCGAGACCACCATGGGGCAGCGGCTGAGCCGCGCCAAGGCCCGGATCCGTGCGACGCGTGTGCCGTTCGCGATGCCCGAACCGGACGATGTGGCCGAGCGTACCGACAGCGTGCTGACGGTGCTCTACCTGATCTTCAACGAGGGGTATCTGGCCACCGATCCTGACTCCGGCCCGCTTCGGCCGGACCTCACGGGCGAGGCGATCCGGCTCACGAGGCTCGTGCGCGACCTGCTCCCGCCGGACTCGGATGAGCGCGCCGAGGCGACGGGCCTGCTGGCGCTCATGCTGCTGACCGAGGCCCGCTCCGCCGCCCGCGTTTCGGCGGACGGCGCGCTGGTCCGTCTCGACGAGCAGGACCGCGGAGCGTGGGACCGTGCGCTGATCGACGAGGGCCTCGCGCTCGTGCGCGAGCGCGTCGAGGCCGAAACCCGCGGGAGTGGCCGGATGCACCGCTACCAGCTGCTGTCGGCGATCAACGCCGTGCACGCGTCGACCGCGCACGCTCGCGACACCGACTGGGCGCGCATCGTGACGCTCTACGACGCGCTGGAGCGCGTCGATCCGACCCCGGTCGTGACGCTCAACAAGGCGATCGCCGTCTCGGAATACGACTCGCCGGAGGTGGCCCTCGCCATGGTCGACCGCCTGGGCGGCGCTTTGGACGGCCACCACGGCTTCCACACCACCCGAGCGGAACTGCTGGTCCGCATAGGCCGCTCGGACGACGCGCTCGTCGCCTACGACCGCGCGATCGACCTCGCAGCGAACTCCGCCGAGGTCGCGCATCTGATCCGCCGCCGCAGCGATCTGCGGCACCGCACCCCAGGAGAGACACCATGACCACTCAGCAATACCTCGTGCTCCACCTCACCGACGCAGACGGCTCGCCCCTCGCCGAGGGCGACGACCGTCGCATGCTCGAGTCCTGGGCAGACGAGGGAGACGGGGCCGGGACCCTCGGGCTCGGGAGTTCGGTTGCCGGACGGGACCGCGCCAAGTCGGTCGTCGTCCGCGACGGGCGCACGATCGTGACCGATGGGCCGTTCCCGGAGTTCAAGGAGTGGTTCGCCGGCTACGACATCCTCGAGGCGGAGTCGATCGAGCAGGCGGCGGCGTACATGGCGAAGCATCCGACCGCCGTCGCGGGCCGCGTCCTCATCCTGCCCACCGTCAGCCTCCCCTGGGAAACGGACGACTGAGCGGACTCAGATGCTCGGCGGCGGTGCGAGCAGCGAGAGGGGCGTGACGTCGGGGGACGGGTCGGTCGCGAGGCGGGCGTGGAGTTCGACGTCGAATCGCTGGTCACCGTAGCGGAGCTTCTGGCGTTCGATGCCTTCGACCGAGAAGCCTGCGCGCGTCGCGACCCGGCATGAGGCCGGGTTGTTGACGCGGTGCCCGAGTTCGAGTCGGAAGATCCCGTCGGCGAATGCATGCGCGCTGGCGGCCACGACCGCTGCTGTCGCGAGTCCGTTTCCTCGGGCGCTGTCGGCGAGCCAATAGGACACCCACGCCGTGCCGTGTCGGCGCTCGATGGCGGAGAGTCCCACGTTGCCGACGGCCCTGCCCGCATGGACGATGGCCCAGTGGCGCGCCCCTTCGCGCGGACGAAGTCGAGTCTTGATGAACTCGAGCGCGCCGGCGATTGTGCTGAGGTCGGCGCCGCCGAGCTGCGTGTCCAGGTCGGGCGTCGACTCGGATGCTTCTCGCAGCGCTGGAGCGTCACTCGCGCGCCAAAGACGCAGATGAATCGACGGGAGATCGGGCACCGTTCGACTCTCCCACGTGCGGCGCCGCACGTCTCCCCATCTGCGGTCGCTCACGTTCTTCCGCGGAACGCTCCACCCTGACGGTCCCCGACCTCACGCCGCCGGGCGGAAGCGTGGGGGCGGAGGGTCGAGGTCGGCCCAGAGACGACGGAGGGTGAGGCGAGGCGGCAGTATGACCGGGTCGCCCCGACCGGGTGGCGGATGGAGCACGAAGTCGGCGCGCCCGTCGCGGGTGATGCGCCAGCCGCCGTGATGCAGCTCCATGTGATGGAAGCGGCACAGCAGGATGCCGCGATCGACGTCGGTGCGGCCGCCCGTCGCGTAGGGGTCGATGTGATGCGCTTCGCAGTAGGAGGCGGGACGGTCGCACCCGCGCCACCGGCAGCCGCCGTCGCGCCCTGCGAGCGCGATGCGCTGCCTCGGCGTGAAGAGGCGGGCCTCGCGTCCGAGATCGAGCGGATTGCCGGCGCCGTCGAAAGTACAGGTCACGGTGCCGCTCTCGCACGTCTGTTGAGCGACAAGCCACGCCGGCAGCGCAGTCTGGCCGTCTTCGGTGAGGCCCACGGCTGGTGCTCCGGCGGCACCCGCCTCGAATGCGGCGTCGCTGATCACGACTCGCAAGCGCCACCCGGTCAGTCCGGCAGTGGCATCCCGCCCGCGCCCGGTTCGCCCGCCCGTTCGACGTCTTCGGCGGACTTCTCGTCGAGCACCGGCTTGGCCGCGGCGATATGCGAGATGGAGCGCCACACCAGAGCGAGGGTCACGGCCGATCCCGCGAACGCGAACCACCAGGGAGCGGTGGGGCCGAAGAGCTGAGCCAGCAGACCGCCGATGAACTGCCCGATCACCAGCCCGCCGAACACGCCGACCATGTTGACCGACGCGATGCGTCCCTGGAGTTCCATCGGCACGAGCCGCTGCCGCACGGTGGTGGAGATCGTGCCCCACACGAACGCGTAGAGCCCGAATCCGAACATGATGATGAAGGCCACGACCGGCGATGTGGTCAGAGCGAAGCCGAGGTGCATGAGCACCTCGAGCGACAGGCAGACCCGCATGAGGGTGGAGAACGAGACGTGCTTCTCGAGCCAGCCGAAGCTGAAGATCGCGATGAAGCCCCCGAGCGCCGAGGCGGTCGCCAGAGCTCCGTAGCCCACAGGCCCCATGCCGAGGTACTCCGTCGCGTAGAGCACGAGCACGCCCCACGGCGCCGCCCACGTCACGTTGAACACCAGGATGATGATGACGAGCGTGCGGACCGGCGCATTGTGGCCCAACCACCTCAGGCCTTCGCGGATCGCATGCACCTTGGTGCCCGGCGCCGCCTCGTCGTGCTCGGGGATCGGCGTGCGCGCGATGCGTGAGATGAGCAGCACGGCCAGCGCGACGCAGAGCACCTGCAGCACGAACGGCCAGAACGAGCCGACTGCGAACAGGAAGGCACCGAGCGGTGGCCCCGCGAGCTGGTTCGCCACGAGGAAGCCGGCCTGCATGCGCGCGTTGCCGATGCCGAGGTCGGCCGGCTTGACGAGCATCGGCAGGAGCGTGCTGCCGGCCGAGTCGGCGAAGACCTCCGCAGTGCCGTAGAGGAACGCGGTGGCGAGCACGATCCAGACGTTCGCGTATCCCGTGACGAGGAAGGCGACGAGTCCGGCCACGATCACGGCCCGTGAGGCGTTCGCGATCATGACCAGGAGACGACGATCGTGGTGGTCGGCGACCGCGCCGGCGAGCAGCCCGAAGAGCAGCCAGGGCAGGAACTGCATCATGGCGCCCGCGGCGACGAGGATGGGCGACGAGGTGAGCGAGGCGATCAGCAGCGGGGCGGCGGCGAGCGCGATGCCGTCGCCGAGGTTGCTGGTCCAGGAGGACGCGAGCAGCCAGCGGAAATCGCGGCCCATGCGGCGGGGTGCGATCAGGTCGCCGAGCGAAGGCATCCCCTGATCCTACGAGCGGTTCGCGACACGCGACGACGAGGAGTGTGGGATGCCGCGGGGCACAGGCCCGCGGCATCCCACAACTTCCTCGACTTCGCTGACCTCAGGTCAGGACTTCGGTGCGACCGTCGTCCGACATCGACTCGAGCGTGCGTCCCTTGGTCTCGCGCACGAAGCGGATGACGAAGAAGATCGCCACGAACGCGAAGAAGGTGTAGACGCCGTAGGCGAGGCCGAGTCCGACGGCGGCCAGCGCCGGGAACGTGGTCGAGATGACGAAGTTCGCCGCCCATTGCGCGGCGGCGGCGACCGACAGCGCGACCGCCCGGATCCGGTTGCTGAACATCTCGCCGAGCAGCACCCAGACCACGGGTCCCCACGAAGCCCCGAAGAAGACGACGTAGAGGTTCGCCGCCAGCAGTGCGGTGGTGCCCGCAGCCCCCTCGAGGACCGGTTCGCCATTCACGATGGGCGCCGTGGCGAACACGACGGTGAGCACCGCCAGGCATACGAACTGGCCCATCGCTCCGATCAGCAGCAGCGGTCTGCGGCCGACCTTGTCGATGAGCAGGATCGCCACGATCGTGGTGAGGATGTTCGTCACAGACGTGATTACCGTGATGGTGAGGGAGTCCTGCTCGGTGAAGCCGACGGCCTGCCACAGGGTCGAGGAGTAGTAGAAGATCACGTTGATGCCGGTGAACTGCTGCAGCACCGAGAGCCCGATTCCGATCCAGACGATCGGCAGCAGCCCGAACTTCGAGCCGCGCAGGATGGCGAAGCGCGGGCGATCCGGCTTGCCCTCGACGGTCTTCAGGATGTCGGTCGACGTCTTCTCGACGTTCCCGCCGACGTACCGGGTGAGCACCTCCTTCGCCTTCTTCATCTCACCGCGCGCGATGAGGTAGCGAGGCGACTCGGGGATCGTGAGGGCGAGGAGCCCGTAGATGACGGCGGGGACGAGCTCGGACAGGAACATCCATCGCCACGCTTCGAGCCCCAGCAGCCACGGAGCCGTTGCGCTCCCGGCCGCCGCGACGATCGCGGCGTCGGTGAGCAGCGCGACGAAGATGCCCGTGACGATCGCCATCTGCTGAAGTGATCCGAGGCGCCCGCGATGCTCGGGCGGCGACACCTCGGCGATGTAGGCCGGGGCGATCACGGACGCGGCGCCGACGCCGAGCCCGCCCACGATGCGCCAGAAGGACAGGTCCCAGATGCCGAACGCGAATCCGCATCCGATCGCGCTGATGACGAAGAGAGCGGCCGCGAGAAGCATCACGCGCACGCGCCCGAACCGGTCGGCGATGCGACCGGCGAACCAGGCTCCGATCGCGCAGCCGATCAGGGCCGAGGCGACCGAGAATCCGAGCAGGAAGGGTCCGGCGGAGAACTGCTCGCCGATGGCGCTCACCGCGCCGTTGATGACCGCCGTATCGAAGCCGAAGAGGAAGCCGCCGAGCGCCGCCGTCGCCGCCACGAGGACGACACGCGCGATCGGTACGGAGATGTCGGAACCGGATGCCGGGGCTGAGCTCATGTCGAACCTCCTCGTTCGAGCGACCCGAGAGGGTGAGCCGCCCGTGTCCGCCCACACTGGCCCGTCCCGCGCGGGCCTGTCAAGGATGCGACCCCGCACGGCGCCGCCCGCCGCGCGCACCGACCCCGCACGCCGCGCGCCCCGGCGCGGCTACAGTGAAACGCATGCCCGTGACCCTGCTCGGAGCCGCCGAGATCCGCGCGCTCGCCGCCGACCTCGACGTGACCCCGACCAAGAAGCTGGGGCAGAACTTCGTGGTCGACGCCAACACGGTGCGCAAGATCGTCCATGTCGCCGAGGTCTCGCCGGGCGACCGCGTGGTCGAGGTGGGCCCGGGACTCGGATCCCTCACCCTCGCCATCCTCGAGGCGGGGGCCGCGGTGACCGCGGTCGAGATCGACCACCGCCTCGCCGAGCGCCTCCCCGCCACCGCCGCCGCGCACGGTGTGACCGACGGGGCGCTGACGGTCGTCGACGCCGATGCGCTGCGCATCACGGCGCTGCCGGGCGATCCGACGGTGCTCGTCGCCAACCTTCCCTACAACGTGAGCGTCCCGGTGCTGCTGCACTTCCTCGAGACGTTCCCCGGTCTGGAGCGCGGTGTGGTGATGGTGCAGGCCGAGGTGGGGGAGCGCCTGGCCGCTCCTCCCGGCTCGAAGGTCTACGGCGCCCCGAGCGTGAAGGCGGCCTGGTACGGTGCGTGGCGGCTCGCCGGCACGGTGTCGCGTCAGGTCTTCTGGCCGGTTCCCAACGTCGACAGCGTCCTCGTCGGGTTCCGCCGCGACCCGCAGCCGCGCGGCGATGAGGACGAACGCCGTCGCACGTTCTCGATCGTCGACGCCGCGTTCCAGCAGCGCCGCAAGATGCTGCGGCAGGCGCTGGCCGCCGTTCTCGGGGGCAGCGCGGCCGAGGCATCCGCTGTTCTGGAATCCGCCGGGGTGGCGCCCACCGCGCGCGGCGAGGAGCTGTCGATCGACGACTTCGTGCGCATCGCGCGGGTCCCGCGACCTTAGATTTCCCTCAACGTTCACCGCGCCTTCCCTGACCCTTCGAAACACGCCGGTAACATTCCGGGCAGTCCTGACAAGACCGCAGGGCGGGGAGAAGACCCGATGCGCACCGCCGAGTACCCGGCGCCCGAGCGGATCCTGCTACATCTCAGCGACACGCACCTGCGTGCCGGAGGATCCCAGCTGTTCGACCTCGTCGACGCCGCCGACCGCCTCTCTCGCACGCTCACCGCCATCGAATCGACCGACGTGCGTCCCGACGCCATCGTCTTCACGGGCGATCTCGCCGATCTGGGGGAGCGGGATGCCTATGCCGACCTCCGCGGACTCGTCGAGCCGTTCGCCGAGCGGCTGGACGCACGCGTGATCTGGGTGATGGGCAACCACGACGATCGCGCGACGTTCCGCGAGGCGCTGTGGGACGAGCTCGGCGCGGACGAACCCGTCGACCGCGTCGACGAGCTGGACGGGCTGCGCATCGTCACCCTCGACTCCACGGTTCCCGCCCACCACCACGGCGAGATCACCGACGAGCAGCTCGCGTGGCTGGCGGACGTGCTGAAGACCCCCGCGCCGCTCGGCACGATCCTCGCGATGCACCACCCACCCGTTCCCAGCGTGCTGCCCCTCGCGGCCAGCGTCGAGCTGCACGATCAGTCGCGATTGAAGGCCGTGCTGCGCGGCACCGACGTCCGCGCCATCATCGCGGGCCACCTGCACTATTCGACGTTCGCCACGTTCGCCGGCATCCCGGTGTCGGTCGCGTCGTCGACCTGCTACGCCCAGGACCTCACCGTGCCGACCGGCGGCACCCGCCCGCAGGACGGCGCGCAGGCGTTCAACCTCGTGCACCTCTACGACGACACGGTGGTCCACTCGGTCGTTCCGGTGGATGCGCCGCGCACGCTCGAGCACATCGACGCCGACGAGGCGCAGCGACGCCTGCTGCTCGCCGGCGTCGATCCGTTCAGCGACGCCCGGAGGGGTGCGCCGACCGAGCCGATCGCTCTGCCTCGCTGATCTCCTCGCGCTCCCACGGCGCGCGCACCGGGAACATGCGGTCGAGCGACGCCCGCACGACACGCGTGCGCAGCTGCTCGGGAACCTCGGTCTCGCCGCCGTCGTTGAGGCAGAACATATCGAGATCCGTGCGGTTCGCCAGGCGCTCCATGCGGCGCAGCGACGCCGTCAGCGTGGTCTGCACATAGCGCACGCGCGGCTGACGGGTGGCCACCGCACGCCCGGTCATCAGGGCGTAGTAGTGGTACAGGCTGTTGGTCACCGAGATATCGGTCGACGAGCGGAACCGGGATGCCGCGGTCCGCGCGAGATCGTCGGGGAAGGCCTCTTCGAGCTCGGCCATCACGCTGCGGCGCAGCGGCGTGGCGCAGTGCTCCAGGTCGCGCACGATGGTGCGGCCGAACCGCTCCTGGAGGAGCGCCCGGTTCACGCGGAGCCCGTTGTCGTGGCCGCTGCGGTGCGACGCGGGGTCGCCTGCGCCGATCCGCACCTCGCACTCGACGAACTTGGACACGCCCGCCGGGGTGAAGAACAGCTCGGGCTCGACGAGCCGACCGAAGAACATGTCGTCGTTGGAGTAGAGGAAGTGCTCGGCCAGGCCGGGGATGCGGTGCAGCTGGGCCTCGACGGCGTGCGAGTTGTGCGTGGGCAGCACCGAACGATCGGCGAAGAACTCCTCGCTGCGGACGACCGTGACCTTCGGATGGTCGAGGAGCCACGCGGGAGTGGGCGAGTCGGTCGCGATGAAGATCCGCCGCACCCACGGGGCGTACATGTGCACGCTGCGCAGCGCGTACCGCAGCTCGTCGATGTGGCGGTAGCGGGCCGGCCCCTCGTCGCCTTCGCCGACGACGTATTCGGCCATGCGCGCGGCGCGCTGGCGCTGGAAGTCGCTGGACGAGCCGTCGACCCAGGAGAACACCATGTCGACGTCGTAGGCGAACTCGTGCGGCTGAAGGTCGAACATGCCCGAGATCGTGCGCCACGAGCGCCCGAGCCGCTCCACCGTCGTGAACGAGAGGTCGTCGGCCGACGTCAGCCGGCGGGTGTACGCGTTGTCGTTCGGAGCTTCGACGAGCTCCGCGCCGAAGCGCCAGAACTCGAGCCGCGCACCGAGGGCGGAGCCGTAGCGCAGGCCGCCGGACCGCGCGATGCGGGGTCGGTAGACGCGCAGGGCGACGGGCCCGCTGCCGGGCACGCGCACCTCGGTCGCGCGCTGGACGGTGCGGCCCTTCTGCTTGACGTAGACGGGCTCGTGCTCACCGAGTCCGGCGAGCGCCTCCAGCGCCGCATCGCGCGCGGCCAGGTCGACGACGAGCGCGGGCACCGAACGACCATGCCGGATGAGCATCACGCCGATCCCAGCGGCTTCGAGCGTCTCCGCGACCAGGAGGAGGTCCGCCGTGCGGGCCTCCACGGGTGTGACGTCGTCATGGACGACGTGCAGGATGCCGTCGTCGAGCGCGATGTCGGCGCGATCGAGCAGTGTCGACCACGTGTCCTGGGGTGCGGGTACGACCGAGAGCTGGTGCAAAGAATCCTCCTTTGAGGGGACCGCGCAGAACAGTCCCCAGGCTCACACTAGGCACAGTCCGTTACGACCACGTTTCGTGGCATGCCCCTTGACACAGTGGCTCTCGGTGTGCCTGGGCCCGGCGCCTGCGGTGGCGGCATCCACCCTGCGGTCGCGGCGATGCGCCGATAGCCTGGACCGGTGACCGAAGAGCAGCGCTACCGTGCCAACGGAGGAGACCTCCATCGCCCTTACACCGCCGCCGACGACCGCTACGACGCAGCCGACTACCGCCGCGTCGGAACCTCCGGACTGACGCTTCCCCCGATCTCGCTGGGCCTGTGGTGGAACTTCGGCGACAACATCCCGTTCGACAACCAGCGCGGCCTGCTGCGCCACGCGTTCGACCGCGGGATCACCCACTTCGACCTCGCGAACAACTACGGCCCGCCCTACGGCTCGGCCGAGACGAACTTCGGCCGCATGATGCGCGAGGACTTCGCGCCCTACCGCGACGAGCTCATCATCTCGTCCAAGGCCGGCTACGACATGTGGCACGGGCCTTACGGCAACGGCGGTTCGCGCAAGTACATCCTCGCCAGCGCCGAGCAGTCCCTCCGCCGGATGAGCGTCGACTACGTCGACATCTTCTACTCGCACCGCGTCGACCCCGACGTCCCGATCGAGGAGACGGTCGGCGCCCTCGACACGCTGGTCCGCCAGGGCAAGGCGCTCTACGTCGGCATCTCGTCCTACAGCGCCGAGCGCACCGCGGTCGCGGCATCCGTCGCCCGCTCTCTGGGCACGCCCCTCGTGATCCACCAGCCGGCGTACTCGATCCTCAATCGCTGGGTCGAGGACGGGCTGACGGGCGTGCTGACGCAGGAGGGCATGGGCGCGATCGCCTTCACGCCGCTGGCGCAGGGGCTGCTCACGGACAAGTACCTCGCCGGTGGGACGGCGCAGCGCGCGCAGCAGCGCTCGTCCATGCCGGACCGCTCGCTGTCGGAGAACGGCCTCGCCAAGCTGCGCGGACTCGATGTGATCGCGAAGGAGCGCGGTCAGTCGCTCGCGCAGATGGCGATCCAGTGGGTGCTGCGCGATCCGGTCGTCGCGTCGGCGCTGATCGGGGCCTCGCGTCCCGCGCAGCTCGACGAGAACCTCGCCGCGCTCAACGGCCCCGGCTTCACGACGGAGGAGCTGGAGCAGATCGACGCGCTCTCCGACGGCATCGACGTCGACCTCTGGGCGGAGTCGGCGACCTCGTGACCCAGGCCGCCGTCACCGACCGCGTCCACGTGCGCGCACCCGGCAAGCTGAACCTCTTCTTCGAGGTGGGCGGCGTGCAGGACGACGGTTACCACGATGTGGCGTCGGCGTACCAGGCCGTCTCGCTGTACGAGAACGTCTGGGCGTCGCACTCCGACGAGTTCACGGTGACGGTCTCGGGCACGGTCGACGTCGAGGGCGTCCCCGCCGACGACCGCAACCTCGCCGTGCGCGCCGCGCGTCTCGTGGCGCAGGCCATCGACTACCGCGGCGGCGTGCACCTCGACATCGTCAAGAACGTTCCGGTCGCGGGCGGCATGGGCGGAGGGTCGGCGGATGCCGCGGCCGCGCTCGTCGCGTGCGACGCGCTGTGGGGAGCCGACCTCGGCACCGCCGAGCTGCACAAGCTGGCGGCCCGGCTCGGTGCGGACGTGCCGTTCGCGCTGATGGGCGGGACGGCGATCGGCACGGGCCGTGGCGACCAGCTGAGCCCGGCGCTCGCGAAGGGACGGTTCGACTGGGTCGTCGTGCCCGCGGCCGAGGGTCTGTCGACCCCCGACGTGTACTCGCACCTCGACACGCTGCGCGCGCAGAACGACATCGGCGTGAGCAGCCGTGCACCCGATGTCGACACGGGCGTCCTGCACGCGCTGCGGGCGGGCGACCCTCTCGCGCTCGCCGAGCAGATCCGCAACGACCTGCAGGCGGCCGCGCTGTCGCTGCGCCCGGAGCTGCGGGCCGCGCTCGAGCTCGGCGAGCGATCGGGGGCACTTGCGGGCCTCGTGTCGGGGTCCGGTCCTACGCTGGCATTCCTGACAGGCGATCCCGAGTCGGCCCTCGAGCTGCAGGTGACCCTGTCGGCGGCCGGCCTCGAGGCCCTCCATGTGCACGGCCCCGTCGCCGGCGCCCGGGTCATCGGCTGACACGGCCCGCCCACACCAGAACCGCACGGAAGGAACGACGATGACGATCGACACCGAGACCCGGCATGATGCCGACGGCCGGGCGGTGGATGCCGCGGCCTATCTCGTCGCACCGGTCGACGAGCGCTCGCGCGCCCGTCTTGCCGAGAACGGGCTCGACTACCGCGTGGTCCCGGTGGCCGGCGACGACTACCCGCAGTGGCTGCAGGTCGTCGCGCGCGGGTTCCAGGACGGCGAGCGCACGGACGAGCAGGTCGCCTCGAGCCGCGAGCGCAGCGCCTACCGGCGCGTCACCGGCGTGTACGACCCCGCGGTGCCCATCGCCGGCGCGCCGGTCGGGACGATCGCCTCGTGGATCGGGCAGCTGACCGTGCCGGGGGGCGCCGCGCTGCCGTCGTGCGCGATCTCGGCCGTCACCGTCGCACCCACGCACCGCCGCCGCGGCATCGCCCGCGCGATGCTCGAGGGCGAACTGGGCGCCGCCGTCGCCGCAGGTGCTCCGCTCGCGATGCTCACCGTGAGCGAGTCGACGCTCTACGGGCGCTACGGCTTCGCCCCGGCGGCGGCCAGCGCATCGTGGCGCATCGAGACCAAGCGCGCCGCGTGGATCGGTCCGCGCCCCGACGGACGCGTCGACTTCATCACGCGGGAGCGCCTGCGCGAGCTCGTCGCGCCGATGCACGAGCGCGTGCGCCTGCGCGTCGCGGGTGAGATCGATGTGCCGGGCGGCTTCTGGGACGGCTTCGCGGGCACGAACCCCACCGCCGAGAAGCCCGGTGAGAAGCGCGCGGTGCAGTACGCCGACGCCGACGGCGAGGTGCGCGGCCTCGCGATCTACTCGGTCAAGGAGAACCACGACGACTTCACCAAGGCGAGCGTGAACGTCGCCTACCTGCTGGCCGAGACCGACGACGCGTATGCGGCGCTCTGGCGCTTCCTGCTCGAGCTCGACCTCGTGGCGGAGGTGAACGCCGGCGAGCTGTCGGTCGACGAGCCGCTGCGCTGGATGATCGCCGACCAGCGGGCGGCGACCGTCACTCTCCGCGACCACCAGTACGTGCGCATCCTCGACGTGCCGACGGCGCTCGAAGCGCGCCGGTACGGCGCTCCGGGCACCCTCGCGCTCGACGTGAGCGACGCGCTGGGGCACGCGGGAGGCCGTTTCGTCCTGACGGTCGACGGTGACGGGCACGGCACCGTGAGCTCCTGGGACGACGGCGCCGCGGCGCCCGACGGATCGGTCGAGGTCGCTCTCGGCATCGAGGAGCTCTCGGCGGCATACCTCGGCGGAGTGTCGCTCGCGACGCTGGCGGCCGCGGGCCGGGTGCGGTCGACGGATGCCTCCCCTGCCGCGCGCGTGTTCGCCTGGCATACCGCCCCCCGCCTCAGCATCTGGTACTGACCCCTCGGCACGGCGGCGGCGGCACCCGCGGACGCACGGGTGCCGCCGCTCGCCTAGCCTTGAGGGGACATGGCACATCTTCTGGGGGCCGAGGCCCTGCACCTGGAGTTCCCGACCAAGGTCGTCTTCGACGGCGTCTCACTCGGGGTCGACGAGGGCGACCGCATCGGCATCGTCGGCCGCAACGGCGACGGCAAGTCGAGTCTGCTCGCGATGCTCGCAGGTCGGCTGCAGCCCGACGCGGGCCGGGTGACGGTCCGCAGCGGGGTGCGGGTCGGCGTGCTCGACCAGGCCGACACGCTCGACGATTCGCTGACCATCGCGCAGTCGGTGGTGGGCGACCGCGTCGAGCACGAGTGGGCCGGCGACGCGCGCACGCGCGACGTCATCGCGGGGCTCCTGCACGGGCTCGACTGGGACGGCCCGGTCACCGGGCTGTCGGGCGGTCAGCGCCGGCGTGTGGCCCTTGCCGCCCTCCTCGCCGGCGACCACGACGTCATCTTCCTCGACGAGCCCACCAACCACCTGGACGTCGAGGCGATCGCGTGGCTCGCCGAGCACCTCAAGCGCCGCTGGTCCGCGAACCAGGGCGGCCTGCTCGTGGTGACGCACGACCGCTGGTTCCTCGACGAGGTCTGCACCCGCACGTGGGAGGTGCACGACCGCATCGTCGAGCCCTTCGACGGCGGCTACGCAGCCTACATCCTGCAGCGGGTAGAGCGCGACCGGCAGTCGGCGGTCATCGAGGCGCGCCGGCAGAACCTCGCGCGCAAGGAGCTCGCGTGGCTGCGACGGGGCGCCCCCGCCCGCACGTCGAAGCCGAAGTTCCGCATCGACGCCGCGAACGAGCTCATCGCCGACGTGCCGGAGATCCGCGACAAGACCGAGCTGCAGTCGCTCGCGGTCTCTCGGCTCGGGAAGGACGTGGTCGACCTCCTCGACGCGTCGGTCACGTACCCCTCGCCCGGCGGCGGTCCCGATCGCGAAGTGCTCCACCCGGTCGAGTGGCGCATCGCGCCCGGCGAGCGCACCGGCATCCTCGGCGTCAACGGGGCCGGCAAGTCGACGCTCCTGGGCCTCGTCTCAGGCGACGTCCAACCCACCTCCGGACGCGTCAAGCGCGGCAAGACCGTGCAGGTGGCCACGCTGACCCAGCGACTGGACGAGCTCGAGGAGCACCTCGACGACCCGGTGCGCGTCGTCATCGCCCGGTTGCGCACGTCGTACAGCTTCGGCAGCGGCTCCAAGGCGCAGGACCTCACCCCCGGTCAGCTCCTCGAGCGGATGGGGTTCGCCAGCGCCCAGCTCTCGACGCCGGTCAAGGACCTCTCCGGAGGCCAGAAGCGCCGCCTGCAGCTGCTGCTGATCCTGCTCGAGCAGCCCAACGTGCTGATCCTCGACGAGCCCACGAACGACCTCGACACCGACATGCTCGCCGCCATGGAGGACCTCCTCGACACGTGGCCCGGAACCCTCCTCGTCGTCTCGCACGACCGGTACTTCATCGAACGCGTCACCGATCAGCAGTACGCGATCCTCGGCGGTCACCTGCGCCACCTGCCGGGCGGTGTGGACGAGTACCTGCGGCTGCGCGAGCGCGAGCGGTCAGCCGCGGACGGCAAGGGGAGCAGGACGGATGCCGCGCCCGCCGCCGCCTCGTCATCGCCGGCGCTGAGCGGGGCCGACCTGCGCGCGGCGCAGAAGGAGATCACCGCGTTGGAGCGCCGGCTCGAGAAGCTCGAGGCGCAGATCACCGCGGCCCGCACGGCCCTGGCCGAGCACGATCAGTCGGACTACGTCGGCCTGGGCGCCGAGATGACGAGGATCGGCGAACTCGAGTCCGAGCGCGACGAGGTGGAGCTGCGCTGGTTCGAGCTCACCGAGCAGCTGGACTGAGCGCCGTCCTCAGACGTCGAAGCCCAGGCTCAGCTTGCGCAGCAGGCCGGCCAGGCGCTCACGGTCGCCACGTGACAGCGTCGCGAGGAGGACCGCTTCGGCGTCGACGAGCCGCGTGATCGCGGCATCCACCCGCGTCTTCCCTTCGCCGGTCAGGGTGACCAGAATGCTGCGTCCGTCGTCGGGGTCGGCTTCGCGGTGCACGAGCCGGCGGCCGACCAGCCGGTCGATGCGGTTGGTCATGGTCCCGCTCGAGACGAGCGTCTGCTGCAGGAGCTGCTTCGGGCTGAGCTGGAAGGGCTCGCCGGCGCGGCGCAGCGCCGACAGCACGTCCCACTCCCACGGTTCGAGCTCGCTGCGGCGGAACGCGTCGCGTCTCGCCCGGTCGAGGTGGCGCGAGAGGCGGTCGACGCGCGAGAGCACCTCGAGCGGCGAGAAGTCCAGGTCGGGTCGCTGCGCGATCCACGCCTGGACGATGCGATCGACCTCGTCGGTCTCCTTGGCCATCCCCCCATTATCGAGGTCGTCCGGCGCGCCCCCGGCGCGACCCCCGGAGTCTCGCGGAGGGCGCGGAGGCCCGGGGGCGGTCTGGCAGACTTGACGGCGGCCGCATGACGCGGTGATCCGCCGTGGTGTAACGGCAGCACGACAGCCTTTGGAGCTGTTAGGTCCAGGTTCGAATCCTGGCGGCGGAGCATGACCCAGAACAACGATGACCGCAGTCTCGCCGTGATCGTGCTGGCCGCGGGCCAGGGCACGCGCATGAAGTCCCGCACGCCCAAAGTGCTGCACCGGATCGGCGGACGCCCGCTCGTCGGTCACGTGATCGACACGGCGCTCGCGCTCGGGCCCGACCGGGTCGTCGTGGTCGTGCGCCACGAGCGCGATCTCGTCGCCGGCGCCGTCGTCGACGCGGCTCCGGGCGTCGTCGTCGTCGACCAGGACGAGGTGCCGGGCACCGGCCGCGCCGTCGAGCTCGCGCTGGACGCGCTCGACGACTTCGCGGGCGACGTGCTGGTGCTCAGCGGCGACGTGCCGCTCCTCGAGGCCGACACGCTCGCCGCCCTGGTGACCGCGCATCGCGACGGCGCCGCCGCCGCCACCGTGCTGAGCGCCGTGCTCGACGACGCCACGGGCTACGGCCGGATCATCCGCGACGCGGACGGCGTGGTGACGCGGATCGTCGAGCAGAAGGACGCGACCGAGGACGAGGCATCCGTCCACGAGATCAACGCGGGGGTCTACGTCTTCGAAGCGCAGGCGCTGCGCGCCCACCTGTCCATGGTCGGCACCGCCAACGCGCAGGGCGAGAAGTACCTCACCGACGTGGTCGCCCTGCTTCGCGACTCGCGACTGGTCGTCGCGGCCGCCAGTGCTCCGGACGCCGCCGCCGCGCTGGGCGTGAACGACCGGGTGCAGCTGTCCGAAGCGGCCCGTCTGCTCAACGCGCGCACGGTGCGCCGCTGGCAGCTCGAGGGCGTCTCGATCCTCGATCCGGCCACGACCTGGATCGACGTCGACGTCACGCTCGCGCCGGACGTGACCGTGCTGCCCAACACCCACCTGCTGCGGGCGACTTCCGTCGGAGCGGGTGCGCTGATCGGTCCCGACACGAGCCTGGTCACGTGCGAGGTCGGCGAGGACGCCGTGGTCACGCGCACCGACGCAACGCTCGCCGTGATCGGCGCGGGTGCCAACGTGGGTCCGTTCGCCTACCTCCGCCCGGGCACCTACCTCGGCGACAAGGGCAAGATCGGCACGTTCGTCGAGACGAAGAACTCGACGATCGGCGAGCGCAGCAAGGTGCCCCACCTCTCGTACATCGGCGACACGACGATCGGCACCGGCGTGAACCTGGGGGCGGGCGCCATCACCGCCAACTACGACGATCTGGCCAAGCACCGCACCGAGATCGGCGACGAGGTGCACACCGGGTCGCACAACGTCTTCGTCGCGCCCGTTAGGATCGGAGACGGCGCGAAGACCGGGGCCGGGGCGGTCATCCGCAAGGATGTCCCCGCCGGTGCACTCGCTCTCAGCGTGGCCCCTCAGCGCAACGTCGAGGGGTGGGTCGAGAAGAACAGACCGGGAACAGGCGCGGCGGATGTCGCGGCCAAGGCCCGGTCGACACAGAAAGCGGACGATGGGGCGCAAGAAGAAGACCGTTGAACTCGACCGCGACAAGGACATCGCGCCCGGACTGGTCGCCAAGACCAAGAAGCGGCTCGTCATCGCGCGCGGCAGTTCGCATCCCACGCTCGCGACGGACGTCGCCGCCCAGCTCGGCACCGAGCTGGTCCCGACCGAGTACCGCACGTTCGCGTCGGGCGAGATCCTCACCCGCTTCGAGGTGTCGATCCGCGGCTGCGACTTCTTCCTGATCCAGAGCTTCGGCCCGCCGGTCAACGAGTGGCTCATGGAGACGCTCATCATGCTCGACGCCGCGAAGCGGGCGAGCGCCAAGCGCATCACGGTGGTGGCGCCCTACTATCCGTATTCGCGTCAGGACAAGAAGGGCCGCGGCCGCGAGCCCATCAGCGCACGCCTGGTCGCCGACCTGCTCAAGACCGCCGGCGCCGACCGCGTCATGAGCGTCGACCTGCACGCCGCCCAGATCCAGGGCTTCTTCGACGGCCCGGTCGACCACCTCTTCGCCAAGCCCGTCCTGCTCGAGTACTTCAAGAACACGCTTTCGGCAGAAGACCGCGAGAAGCTGACGGTCGTGTCGCCCGACACCGGCCGGGTGCGCGTGGCCGACACATGGTCCGACAGCCTGGGCGCGCCGCTGGCGATCATCCACAAGCGCCGCGACCCCAACGTCGCCAACCAGGTGACCGTCAATGAGATCGTCGGTGACGTCAGCGGCCGGGTCTGCCTGCTCGTCGACGACATGATCGACACCGGCGGCACGATCGTGAAGGCCGCCGAGGCCCTGAAGGCGAACGGCGCGGTGCGCGTCATCGTGGCCGCGACCCACGCGATCTTCAGCGATCCCGCGCCGCGCCGCCTCCAGAGCGAGGCCATCGACGAGGTCGTCGTCACCGACACGATCCCGATCCCCGACGAGAAGCGGTTCCCGAGCCTCACGGTGCTCCCGATCGCACCGCTGCTGGCCCGGGCGATCCACGAGGTCTTCGAGGACGGCTCGGTCACGAGCATGTTCGACGGGGCGGCCTGAGTCGAACGATGAGCGAGCCGGGTGCCGTCGATCAGTACAGCATCGGCCAGCCGCACTCGCTCGCGGTCGCTGACGTCGCGTCGGCGCTCGATTCCCAGACGGAAGGGCTGTCGTCGGATGCCGCGGCCGAGCGTCTGCGCACGGTCGGACGCAACGTCCTGCCCGAGGCGAAGCGCACCCCCGCGATCCTGCGCTTCCTGTCGCACTTCAACGACACCCTGATCTACATCCTGCTCGGCGCCGCCGTCATCAAGGCGATCATGGCGGACTGGCTCGAGTTCGGGGTCATCATGGCCGTCGCGATCATCAACGCCGTCATCGGATTCGTTCAGGAGGGCCGCGCCGAGAAGGCCCTCGCCGGCATCCGAGGGATGCTGTCCGCCGATGCGCACGCTCGCCGTGACGGCACGTGGGCGACCGTCCCCGCAGCCGACCTGGTGCCCGGCGACGTCGTGCGGCTCATGCCGGGCGACAAGGTGCCCGCCGACATCCGCCTGTTCCAGGCCTTCCAGCTGCGCATCGAGGAGGCGGCGCTCACCGGTGAGTCGGTGCCGTCGTCGAAGGGGACCGACCCCGTGGCGCCCGACGCGGGCGTCGGCGACCGCGACTCGATGGCGTTCTCGGGCACGATCGTCTCCGCCGGTCAGGGTCGGGGCCTGGTCACGGCGACGGGGGCGCACACCGAGATCGGCCGGATCCAGACCCTGGTCGGCGAGGCGGGTTCGCTCGACACGCCGCTGACGAAGCAGCTCGACTCGTTCGGCCGCATCCTCACCCTCGTGATCCTGGGGATGGCCGCCGTCATGCTGGCGATCGGCCGCTTCCTGCACCACATGCCGTTCGGCGAGCTGATCTCGGCCGCGATCGGCTTCGCGGTGGCCGCCATCCCCGAGGGTCTGCCCGCGCTCGTGACGATCACGCTGGCCATCGGCGTTCAGCAGATGGCGCAGCGCAACGCGATCACCCGCAAGCTGCCCGCCGTCGAGACGCTGGGCTCGGTGACGACGATCTGCTCCGACAAGACCGGCACGCTCACCAAGAACGAGATGACGGTGAAGCGCATCGTCACGCCCGTGGGCGACTACGACGTCAGCGGGCTCGGGTACGACCCGGACGGCGGGATCGCACCACGCCGTACGCCGGGCGACGGCCGTGACCTCGCGGCCATCCTGGGCGTGGCCACGCTCTGCAACGACGCGCACATCGTTCCCGACGCCGACCCGGCCACGGGGGAGCGCCGCTGGGTCCTGGTCGGCGAGCCGACCGAGGGTGCGCTCAAGGTGGTCGCGCTGAAGGGCGGCGTGAAGTCCGCCGGCAGCGCCCGGGTCGCCGTCGTGCCGTTCGATTCGGCGAACAAGTTCATGGCCACGCTCAACGAGGGCGCCGACGGGTCCCGCGCGATCCTGGTCAAGGGCGCCGCAGACCGCCTGCTCGAGCGCTCGACGAGCCAGCGCGGGGTGTCAGGACCGGAGCGGCTCGACATCGGGCTGTGGGAGACCGTGATCGACGATCTCGGCCGCGACGGGCTCCGAGTCCTCGCGGCTGCCCGCCGGCCGGTGGCGACGGAGTTCGGCGACCTGTCGGTGGACGACCTCGACGGCCTCGAGTTCCTGGGTGTGTGGGGCATCCTCGACCCGCCGCGGCCCGAGGCCGTCGAGGCGATCGCCGACTGTCACGCCGCCGGCATCCGCGTCAAGATGATCACCGGCGATCACGCCGGCACCGCAGTGGCGATCAGCCGCGACCTCGGACTGGCGGACGGCGATGAGGTCTCCGTGCTGACCGGTGCCCAACTCGAGGCGATGAGCCAGGAGCAGCTGAAGGACGTGGTCCGCGACGTCGACGTGTACGCGCGGGCGAGCCCGGAGCACAAGATCCGGATCGTGCGCGCACTGCAGTCCCACGGCGAAGTCGTCGCGATGACCGGCGACGGCGTCAACGACGCGCCCGCGCTCACGCGCGCGAACGTCGGCATCGCCATGGGGATCAAAGGCACCGAGGCGACCAAGGAGGCAGCCGAGATCGTCCTCGCCGACGACAACTTCGCCACCATCCGCTCGGCGGTGCGCGAGGGGCGGCGGATCTACGACAACCTCCGCAAGTCGGTGGTGTTCCTGCTGCCCACCAACGGCGCACAGTCGCTCGTCATCCTCATCGCCGTGCTGTTCGGCTTCACCCTGCCGCTCACACCCGTCCAGGTGCTGTGGATCAACATGGTCACCGCCCTCACGCTGTCGCTCGCGCTGGCGTACGAGCCGGCCGAGAAGGGCGTGATGACGCGACCGCCGCGGACCCCCGGCGGGCCGATCATCGACCGCCGCGAGGTCGGGCTCGTCCTGGTGGTCTCGCTCCTCATCGGCGGTGCGGCGCTGGGCGTCTTCGCCGCTGTGCTCGCCACCGGGGCCGATCTCGCCTACGCGCGCACCGAGGCGGTGGCGATGCTGGCGCTCGGCCAGCTCGCCTACCTGCTGAACTGCCGGTTCCTCAGCCGGTCGAGCATCACGGTCGACGTGTTCCGCGGCAACCGCGTCGTGTGGTGGTCCGCCCTCGCCCTCGTCGGGCTGCAGCTGTTCTACACCTACGTGCCGTTCATGAACGACCTGTTCGGCTCACGACCGCTCGCCCCCGGCTCGTGGGTGCTGCCAGTGGTGCTCTCGATCGGCGTGTTCTTCGCCGTCGAAGGCATCAAAGCCGTGCGACGCAGGACGACTCCTCAGAGGTGACTCATAGGAAACGCCGCCACCATCGAGGAGCGACGCGGTCAGCGTGGCGAAATCTCGGCACCGAGGCCCGGCATCAGGAGGACCACATGATCCGCCCCACCGCACCCCGACAGACCCGCACCATCCGCGTCGCCACTGCGGTCGTGGGCTTCGCCGGCGCCCTCACCCTCGCCGGCTGCGCCGGTGGCGCGGGGACGGCTGACGGCGACGCCGGCGGCGTCGACGGCACCGACACCGGTTCGGGCGGCGCTCCCGCCTACGCCGATGGCACCTACTCCGCCGAGGGGGCGTACCAGACGCCCGAGTCGGTCGAGAGGATCTCCGTCACGGTCACGCTCGAGAGCGACGTCATCACCGACGTCGAGGTCGTCGGGGATCCGCAGAAGTCCGAGTCCGAGGAGTACCAGGGCGAGTTCATCGGAGGCATCGCCGACGTCGTCGTCGGCAAGGACATCGACGAGATCTCGGTCAGCCGCGTCGCCGGGTCGTCGCTGACGAGCGGCGGCTTCAACCAGGCGATCGAGACGATCAAGGCCGAAGCGGCCGTCTGATCATGACCGGCTCCGTGCCGGCGCGCCCCGCCGTCGACCCCTGGCGGTTCGACGCGATCGGCACGGCGTGGGAGGTCGTCACCGAGACGCCGGTCGGCGACGAGCTGCGCGGTCGCGTCCTCGCGCTGATCGAGCGCTTCGACGCCGAGTGGTCGAGGTTCCGTCCCGATTCCGTCGTCTCGCGCCTCGCCGACGGCGGCTCGGCGCCCCTCCCGCCCGATGGGCCGGTCATGCTCGATGCCTTCGCCGAGCTGTCTGCCGCGACGAACGGAGCGGTGAACCCGCTCGTCGGCGGCTCGCTCGCGGCGCTCGGCTACGGCGCCGGCTACGCGCTCAAGGCCGGCGAACCGCTCGCCGCGCCCGCGGACTGGACCGACGCGCTGACGTGGGGCGGAGGCATCCTGTCACTCGATCGTCCGGCGCTGATCGACGTGGGCGCACTCGGCAAAGGCAGGCTCGTCGACCTCGTCGCCGCCGAGCTGGCGGGTGCGGTCGCCGGGTCTCTCGTGGTCGATGCCGGGGGGGACATCACCGTCCGCGGCGCTTCCCAGCGCATCGGGCTGGAGCACCCGTTCGACCTCCGGCGCGCGATCGGCGTGTGGGAGGTGTCGGATGCCGCGCTCTGCGCGTCGGCGGTCAATCGGCGCGCGTGGGGGGAGGGCCTCCACCACGTCCTCGACGCCCGGACCGGCGCGCCGGTGCGCACGATCGCGGCGACGTGGGCGGTCGCGGCGACGGCCATGCAGGCGGACGCCGTCGCGACGGCGCTCTTCTTCGACGGCGGTCCGCGCATCGCCCACGCGTGGGGCGTCGAGTGGGTGCGCATGACCACCGACGGACGCGTGGACTGGTCGCCGTCCTGCGGTGCCGACCTGTTCACGCGAGAGGCTAGCGTGGAGGGGTGACCGAGTCGCCGTCCCCCGCCCACGTCGTCGCCGTCGCGCGCGACGACGCCCACCGCTTCAGCAAGCCGACCCGAGACGTGATCACCCTCATCGCCGGCTACGGCGTCGAAGGCGACGCGCACGCGGGAGCGACCGTCCAGCACCTCTCGCGCGTGCGGCGCGATCCCGCGACTCCGAATCTGCGCCAGGTGCACCTGATCCACTCGGAGCTCTTCGACCAGATGGCCGAGCGCGGCCACGGGATCGAACCGGGCGGGCTGGGGGAGAACATCACCACCGTCGGGGTCGACCTGCTCGGGCTCCCGCGCGGCACCCGACTCCAGATCGGCGACGACGCCGTGGTCGAGATCACCGGCCTGCGCAACCCCTGCACCCAGATCAACGGCCTCTCGAAAGGGCTGATGAAGGAGCTCGTCTACGTCGACGACGACGGCGACACGGTGCGCCTGACCGGCGTCATGTCGGTCGTGCTGTCCGGCGGCGAGGTGCGGCCGGGTGACGGAATCCGAGTCATCCCGCCGCTCGGCGCCCACGAGCCTCTCCCGGTGGTCTGAGGTGCTCGCCTCCCTCACCTCGCTCTGGAACCGGGTCTTCGCGCTGCTCGGGCGCGTCTCGATGTACCGCGTCGTGTACCTCGCCCTGGCGGCGCTCGCCGTCATCGCGTTCGTGCTCTCGTTCTTCGACCTCGTCGGCCCCGATCCGCTCGAGCTGATCGCCACGCTCGCGGTGCTCTCGATCGTGTGCGGGGGAGTGGATGCCGCAGCCCAGCGCCTCTTCCACCTCCCGTGGCGCATCGAGTCGTCGCTCATCACCGCGCACATCCTGCTGTTCGTGCTGGGGCCGACGCTCGACCTGATCGGCCTCGGCGGGATCGCGATCGCTGGGGCCGCGGCATCCCTCTCCAAGTACCTCCTCGCGTGGCGCGGCCGGCACATCTTCAACCCGGCCGCGGTCGGAGCCACGGTGCTCACGCTGCTGAGCATCGCGTGGCCGGATCTCGGCGCGTCGTCGTGGTGGGTGGGCACGCCCGCCCTCGCCGGACCCGTGATCGTCCTCGGACTGGCGGTGCTGTGGCGCACCGAGAAGATCCGCGTCGTCGCGGTCTTCCTCGTCGCCGCGGTCGCGATCGCCGTGCTGCGCACCGCGGCACAGTCGCAGGCCGCCGGGCTCGAGGTCGAGGCGATGACGGTGTTCTGGCAGATCCTGTGGTCGTCGCCGTTCCTGTTCCTCGGCGCGTTCATGCTGTCCGAGCCGCTGACGCTTCCGCCGCGCCGGTGGCAGCAGTTCACCGTCGCCGGCATCGTCGGCGTCCTCGCCGGCTGGCCGATCTCGCTGGGCGAGATCTCGCTCGGCCAGGAGCGGGCGCTGCTCATCGGCAACGCCATCGCCTTCGCCTTCGCCGTGCGCACGGCGGTGCGCCTGACCCTCGCGTCGCGAGCCGAGCGGACACCGACCGTGCGCGAGCTGACGTTCCGCGTCCACGACCGGCTGTCCTTCGTGCCGGGACAGTACCTCGAGCTCGAGGTGCCGCATGCGCATCCCGACGCGCGAGGGACGCGTCGCGAGTTCAGCATCGCGTCGGCGCCCGAGGACCTGCCGCAGCTGCGCGTGGCGTTCAAGGAGAACTCCGCCGCCTCGGCGAAGCCGCAGAGCTCGTACAAGAAGGCCCTCGCCCACGTCGCCGAGGGGCACCGGCTCGCGATCACCGGCGTGTGGGGCGACTTCGTGCTGCCCAAGCGCGATGCGGCGCCGATCCTCATGGTGGCTGCCGGCATCGGCATCACGCCGTTCGTGTCGCAGCTGCGCCACCTGCGCGCGTCCGGCGCCGACCGCGACATCGTGCTCGTCTACGTCGCGTCCGACGCGTCGGAGCTGGCCTACCGCGACGACCTCGAGGCATCCGGCATCCGGGTGCTCGTCTTCACGCGCGACCGCCCCGACAACCTGCCGCCGCACTGGATGTGGGCGCGCGGCGTGCGGCTCGACGCCGAGGGCCTCCTGCGGGTCGTCCCTGACATCGCGTCCCGGCACGCGTACATCTCGGGTCCGGCCGGCCTGATCGCCGACCTCTCGCCCGCCCTGGAGCGCGCCCGGTCGATCACGACCGACGCCTTCAGCGGCTACTGACCCCGTCCGGCCCCTGCGTCAACCGCGCCGTATCGCGCCTGCGCCGGCTGCCGCCGCGCACTTCGGCGCGGTTGAGCCCCGACGTCGCGTGCTCGACCGCGCCGATGTGCGGCCCGGCGCACTCGACCACGCACTTCGGCGCGGTTGAGCCCCGCAACCAAGCCCCGCGCTCAGTCCGCCGTCACCGCGGGGTCGCGCGGGCGTGCGGGGAGGCGCACCTCGAAGGTCGTCGCGCCGGGCTCGCTCGCGACCGTGATGGAGCCGCCGTGGGCGTCGACGATCGCCCGGGCGATCGACAGCCCGAGGCCGGTGCCGCCGGTCTGACGCGCGCGGGAGCGGTCCGCGCGCGAGAAGCGCTCGAACAGCTCGTCGCGCAGGGCCGGGTCGATGCCTGGCCCGTCGTCGTGCACGCGCACCACCGCCGTGTCGCCGTCGCGCTCGACGCCGACGGTCACGGTCGTGCCGTCGGGCGTGTGCGTGCGGGCATTGGCGAGCAGATTGGCGACGACCTGGTTGAGGCGTCCGGCGTCGCCCGCGACCTGCACGGGCTCGTCGGTCAGCTCCAGCACCCACGTGTGGCCCGGACCCGCCGGACGGGCGTCGCCCACCGCCTCGAGCACGAGCCGGGTGAGGTCGACCGTGCCGTAGACGAGCTCCTGGCCCTCGTCGAGCCGCGCGAGGAGCAGGAGGTCCTCGACGAGCCGGGTCATGCGCAGCGACTGCGCCTGGATCCGCTCGAGGGATGCCTCGGCCGTCTCGATCGTCGCGGCGTGACGGTCCTTCGACAGGGCGCGCAGCGACAGCTCCGAATAGCCGCGGATCGAAGCGAGCGGCGTCCGCAGCTCGTGGCTCGCGTCGGCGACGAACGTGCGCATGCGCTCCTCGTTGCGCTGTCGCGCCGTGAGCGAAGTCCCGACATGGTCGAGCAGCGTGTTCAGCGCCTCGCCCACGCGCCCGACCTCGGTACGCGGATCGGCCTGGTGCGCCGGGACGCGCTCCGAGATCGACACCTCGCCCTGATCGAGCGGGAGGTCCGACACGCGCTCCGCCGTCGCCGCGACCGCCCGCAGCGGCGCCAGCCCGGCGCGGATCGTCCACGCCGTCGCGAGGGCGAGCAGGATCAGCCCTCCGGCGGTCAGGAGCCCGATCGTGGTGAGCATCTGGCCGATCGAGCTGGCGACCTCGTCGCGTGAGATGCCGACCACGACGATCGACGCGCCGCTCGGCTCGCCCTCGACGCGGAAGCTCCCAAGCCCGTCGATCGTCACGACCGACGGGGTCTCGCTCCGCAGGCCCGTGGCGAGGTCGCCGATCTGATCGTCCGTCAGCTCCGTCACGGAGGCGTCGGACTCGACGACCGCCGCCGTCGGCGCGCTCGGCGGCGTCTCGATCGCGAGCAGGAAGCCCGGCGGCTGCGGCTGCTCCTCGAGGATCTCCTGCGCTGTCCAGCCCTGCGCGATGTACCCGCGCACGAGCACGGCGGTGCGCTCCGCGGCGTTGGTGACCTGGTTGTTGAGGCCGTCCTCCAGCACGCCGCCGAGGATCGCGCTCGTCGAGACGCCGACCAGCACCATGATGAACGACGTGATCCCCACGACGGTGACGATGAGCTTCCGCTGCAGGGTCCAGGGACGGCGAGCGGATGCCGCGGCCGGGGCCGCGGCATCCGTCATCGTGTTCTCGTCCTCGGCGGGAGCGTCGACGTCGCGGACGTCCGTCATGAGGGCGCCTTGATCATGTAGCCGACGCCCCGCACCGTGTGGATGAGCGGCTCGCGGCCCTGATCGATCTTCTTGCGCAGGTACGAGATGTACAGCTCGACGACGCTGGAGCGTCCGCCGAAGTCGTAGTTCCACACGCGGTCGAGGATCTGCGCCTTCGACACCACGCGGCGCTGGTTGCGCATGAGGTAGCGCAGCAGTTCGAACTCGGTCGCGGTGAGGTCGATCTCGTCTCCGGCGCGCTCGACCTCGTGGCTGTCCTCGTTGAGCGTGAGGTCGGCCACCCGCAGGATGGGCTCGGCGCCCGACGCGTGGGCGGTGCCCGCGCGGCGCATGAGCCCGCGCAGGCGCGCCACGACCTCTTCGAGGGAGAACGGCTTGGTGACGTAGTCGTCGCCGCCGGCGGTCAGTCCGGCGACCCGGTCGCTCACGGCGTCCTTCGCGGTGAGGAACAGCACCGGCACGTCGTCGCCCGACTGGCGCAGCCGTTGCAGCACCGCCATGCCGTCGAGGTCGGGCATCATGACGTCGAGCACCATCGCGTCGGGCGCGAACTCGCGCGCCGCCTGCAGCGCCTGGAAGCCGGAGCCGGCGGTGCGCACGTCCCACCCCTCCATCCGCAGCGCCATCGACAGCAGGTCGGTGAGCATCTGCTCGTCGTCGACCACGAGCACGCGCAGGGGCGAGCCGTCGGGACGCAGGAGGGCAGGCGAGGCGCTGGTCATGCGTCCATTGTGCTCGCGTTCCTATGAGCTTCCTATGGCGCGGGCTATGCGGTCGCTGTGAGTGCGCGCGGTTCAGCCTGCCGAACGGGTGTGGGCCACCATGCGATCGAACACCGCATCCCGGTCCGCGTCCACCTGCTGCTCGTCGGGATGGGCGTCGTAGTGGGCGAGGATGCGGCAGGCGCCCTCGTCGAAGGTGATGGTCGTGCGGAACTCGGGCACGAGCGCGGTCACCTTGCTGTTGTCGAAGAGCATCGAGTGCGCCTTGTCGCCGATCAGGCCCGGACCCAGCTCCGCATCGAAGGCGGCGATCGTCTGGGAGGCGACGTGGACGAAATCGGGATGCCGCACCCCGGCCGCGTCGGCGAGCCAGCCGTAGATCTGGTTCCAGGTCGGAGCGTGCGAGCCCGTGATCGTGAAGGCGTCGCCGATCGCGGCGGGATTGCCGAGGAGTCCTGCGAACGCGACGGCGAAGTCGTCGCTGTGGGTGAGGGTCCACAGGCTCGTGCCGTCGCCGTGGATCACGACGGGGCGCCCCTCCCGCATGCGGGCGATGTCGGTCCAGCCGCCCATCGTGGGGAGCAGCCGCTCGTCGTAGGTGTGCGACGGCCGGATGATCGTGACCGGCAGTCCGCGCTCGCGGTGCGCGGCCACCAGGAGGTCCTCGCATGCGATCTTGTCGCGCGAATAGCGCCAGAACGGGTTGCGCAGGGGCGTGGACTCGGTGACCGGCACTCGGCGCGGCGGCTTCTCGTAGGCCGATGCGGAGCTGATGAAGACGTACTGCCCGGTGCGCCCCTCGAACAGGTCGAGATCCTGCTGGACGTGCTCGGGCGTGAACGCGAGGAACTCGGCGACCACGTCGAACTCGGCGTCGCCGACGGCATCCCGCACGGCCCGCGCGTCGCGCACGTCAGCGACCAGCTCGTGCACGCCCTGGGGGAGCGGTCGCCGGCCCGAGCCGCGGTTGAGCACGGTCACGTCGTGCCCCGAGTCGAGGCTGCGCCTCACGCACGCCGCACTGATGGTTCCGGTTCCGCCGATGTAGAGCACTCGCGTGGTGGTCATCGTCCGACCCTAGCCTGGCGGGCGGCGTCCGATCCGTGGCAGGAACGGGTCTATCGGATGTCCGCGGGGACCATTACCGTGACGCGGGTGACCGAACTCTCTCTGACTGATCTGGCGGCCGGAACGGTCGTCAAGCCCGGCGACGCCGAATGGGACGCCGCCCGTTCCTTCCACTCCGGTGTGGGAGAGCCGACCATCATCGTGCGCCCGTCGAGCGTCGACGACGTTCGCGCGGCGGTGCGCTACGCCGCGTCCGAGCGCCTCGACGTCATGGTCCGCGGCGGAGGCCACAGCGCGTGGGGCGCCGTCCCCGGCGGGGTCACGCTCGACCTCGACGCGCTCGACGACATCCGCGTCGACGGCGCACTCGTGCATGTGGGCGGCGGCGCCACGTGGGGCGCCGTGGCGGCGGCGCTCGCCGAACACGGGCTGGCCGTGAGCTCCGGCGATACGGCGTCGGTCGGCGTCGGCGGTCTCACCCTCGGCGGCGGGATCGGCTGGATGGTGCGCGCCTGGGGATTGGCGGCCGACCAGCTCGTCGGCGCCCAGGTCGTCACGGCGAGCGGCGACGTGCTCGAGGCGAACGACGCGTCGCACTCCGATCTCCTGTGGGCGCTGCGCGGCGGCGGCGGCAACTTCGGCGTCGTCACGAGATTCGACTTCCGGGCCCACCCGCTGACCTCCGTCGTGTTCGCCACGCTCGGCGTCGCGGGTGATGCACGACCCGTGCTCCGCGCCCTGCGCGACACGATGATCGGCGCGCCGCGCGAGCTCACGGTCACCTACATGGACGTGCCCGCGATGGACCCGAGCGCTCCCGCAGGAGCGACGATCACGGCGTGCTGGATCGGCGACGACGAAGACGCGGCGCGCGCCGCCCTGGCACCGCTCGTCGCTCTCGACGGCGTGACCGAGACCGAGCTCGGCGTGCGCGGCTACCCCGACATCCTCATGGACATGCCGGCAGCCGACCCCGATCAGGCGATGCCGGGCTTCGTCGGCGGCAACACGCTGCTCGAGGTCCTGACCGACGACGCCATCGACCGGCTCGCGGCATTCCGAGAGGCGAACTCCGCATCCGTGCTGTTCCTGCGCTCGCTCGGCGGCGCGTTCGGCGACGTCGCGCAGGACGCGACGCCGTTCCCCGCCCGCAGCGCGACGTGGTTCGCGATGGCCGGCGCCTTCGACATCCCCGGACTCGTCGACGACGGCAATCGTCCGCTCATCCAGGCCGAGTGGGACGCGATCGAGGCCCTGGGTGAGGCACTGTACGGCAACTTCACGACCTCGACCGATCCAGGACTCGTCTCACGGATCTACTCGCCCGAGGCGATCGCGCGACTCGCCGAGATCAAGCTCCGTCTCGACCCGCAGAACCTCTTCTGCCGCAATCACAACGTCACGCCGGCCTGACCGGTGCACGAGAGGGGCCCTCGCCGATGACGGCGAGGGCCCCTCTCACGACACGGTCAGTGGGTGTCTTCGGCTTCGATCTCGGTGCGGTCGCCCGACCACAGCGTGTGGAACGTGCCCGGCTTGTCGATGCGCTGATAGGTGTGCGCTCCGAAGAAGTCGCGCTGACCCTGGACGAGCGCTGCCGGCAGTCGCTCGGCGCGCAGGCCGTCGTAGTAGGCGAGCGACGAGGAGAACGCGGGCGCCGGGATGCCGGCGGCCGCCGCGGTCGCGACGATCCGGCGCCACGCGGACTGCGCCCGGCCGAGCGCCTCGACGAAGTAGGGCGCCGTGAGCAGCACGGGCAGGTCGGGGGTGTCGCCGTAGGCGTCGGCGATGCGGTTGAGGAACTGGGCGCGGATGATGCAGCCGCCGCGCCAGATCTTCGAGACCGCCCCGAGGTCGATCGACCAGTCGTACTCGGCCGCGCCGGCGCGGATCTCGTCGAAGCCCTGCGAGTACGCCACGATCTTCGAGGCGTACAGCGCGAGGCGCACCTCCTCGATGAAGGCGTCGGCGTCCTCGACGGAGAGGCCCTCGGCGGGGCCGGGAAGGTCGCCCGACACAGCACGCTGCTCAGGGTGGCTCGACAGCGACCGCGCGAAGACCGCTTCGGCGATGCCCGACACCGGCACTCCGAGGTTCAGGGCCGTCTGCACCGTCCAGGCTCCGGTGCCCTTGGCGCCGGCCTGGTCGAGAATGACGTCCACCAGCGGCTTGCCGGTCTCGGCATCCACCTGACGCAGCACTTCCGCCGTGATCTCGATGAGGTACGACTCGAGCTCGCCGCGGTTCCACTCGGCGAACACGTCGGCGATCTCGGCGGGGGACTTGCCCGTTCCGCGGCGGATCAGGTCATACGCCTCGGCGATGAGCTGCATGTCGGCGTACTCGATGCCGTTGTGCACCATCTTCACGAAGTGGCCGGCGCCGTCGTGGCCGATGTGCGTGACGCAGGGCTCGCCCTCGGCGACGGCGGCGATCGACTTCAGGATCGGCCCGAGCGTGACCCACGACTCGTCCGAGCCGCCCGGCATGATCGACGGGCCATTGAGGGCACCCTCCTCGCCGCCGGAGATGCCGGCGCCGACGAAGTTGATCCCGGTCTCGCGGACGGCCTTCTCGCGGCGGATCGTGTCGGTGAACAGCGCGTTGCCGCCGTCCACGATGATGTCGCCCGGCTCGAACGCGTCGACGAGGGCATTGATGACGGCATCCGTGCCGCCGCCGGCCTTCACCATGATGATCGCGGTGCGGGGCTTCTGCAGGGACGCGGCGAACTCGTCGTACGAGTAGGCCGGGACGAAGCCCGCCTCCGGATGGTCGGCGAGCAGCGTGTCGGTCTTCTCGTGACTCCGGTTGTAGATCGCCACGGTGTTGCCCTCGCGGCTGGCGAGGTTGCGAGCCAGATTGGACCCCATGACCGCGAGGCCGACGACGCCGATGTTGGCAGTCGGCGCAACCGCGGCATCCGGGCCGGTGGGCTCGGGGGCCGGGCGCGAGACCTCCTCGGGGCGGGGCGCCCCCTCGTGCTCGCGCGTCGCGCCGGGCTGGTCGTCGCGATCGGTCGAGATGTTCGTCTGCGCCGCGGGATCGTTCGAAGACACACGCACTCCTGAGGTTCGAGAGGGGGAGGGTTCCAGCCTAGAGTCTGGCCTGCCCGTGTTACGCGGGGTTGGCGTGATCCTCACCGCACCGGGCGGCCCATTGTGCGGCCGCCGCGGGTCAGTCCTTGCGGTAGCTCGCGCGTCCCATCGACCAGAGCGCACCGGCGGTGAGGAGAGCACCGAGAGCAGTCATCCCGCCGATCAGCCAGAGCAGCGCGTGAGACAGAAAGCCGTAATCCATCGGGGTCCTCCGTAGGCGAATCGGGTGCGTCCTTCATCGTAGCGGGGCGGCTGGTAGACTCGATCCTTGAACTTCGGCGAGGGATGCCTCGCGCCCGCCTGATCGGCGGGATGCGGCATCCGTGATCGACGCGGTGGAGTGGGCTCACAGCTCTCCTCACGCGTGTGCGTTCGAGTCGAGACAACCCCCTAATACCTGGGCCCGCCGCCTGAGCGGACCCGCGATCAGAACGGGCTCACGCCCGCGAGGAGAAACCATGTCGACCGAGACCGACACCAAGGTCCACGCCGAAGTCCGCGAGAACTTCGGCAAGGGCTTCGCCCGCCGCCTGCGCGCCGCCGGCAAGATCCCCGCCGTCATCTACGGTCACGGCACCGACCCGCTGCACGTCGCCCTTCCCGGCCACCAGATGGCCCTGCTGATCCGCCGTGCCAACGTCGTGCTCGAGCTCGACGTCAACGGCAAGGAGCAGCTCACCCTGGTCAAGGACGTCCAGAAGGACCCCGTGCACCAGATCATCGAGCACATCGACCTCCTCGTCGTCCGCAAGGGCGAGAAGGTCCAGGTCGACGTGCCGATCACGGTCTCGGGCGAGCCGGCCCCCGGCACCATCGCCGCGCAGGACGCCAACACGGTCCTGCTCGAGGTCGAGGCCACCCACATCCCCGAGCGCATCGAGCTCGACGTCGAGGGCCTCGAGGAGGGCACGCACATCACCGCTGCCGACCTCACGCTGCCCAAGGGCGCGTCGCTCGCCGTCGACCCCGAGACGCTGATCATCGCGATCTCCGTCCCGTCGTCGACGCTGGCCGCGGAGGACGAGATCGCCGCAGCCGACGCCGAGGTCGCCGCAGAGCAGGCCGAGGAGTCCGAGGGCGCCAAGGAGGCCGAGTCCGAGTAAGGACTCGCCGCAGCATCCGTCGAAGCCCGTCCCCGATAATCGAGGGGGCGGGCTTCGCCGTCGGAAGGGCAGAGACATGGCAGACGCGTGGCTGATCGTGGGACTGGGCAATCCGGGACCTCGGTACGAGCTCACCCGGCACAACGTGGGGCAGCTGGTCCTCGACGAGCTCGCCGCGCGACGCGGGGAGTCCTTCCGCGCGCACAAGGCGAACGCCCGCGTCGCCGAGACCTGGCTGCGTCCCGGCGGAGCCAAGCTCATCCTCGCGAAGCCGAACACCTTCATGAACGTCTCGGGTGGTCCCGTCGCAGGACTCGCCAAGTTCTACGGGGTCGAGCCCGCGCACGTCGTCGTGGTGCATGACGAGCTGGACATCCCGTTCGACAGCATCAAGCTCAAGCTAGGCGGCGGGCACGGCGGGCACAACGGCGTCCGCGACGTCGCGAAGGCACTCGACTCGGGTGACTTCGCGCGGGTGCGCGTCGGCATCGGACGCCCGCCCGGTCGCCAGGATCCCGCCGACTGGGTGCTCGACCCGTTCGGCGCCACGGAGCGCAAGAACCTGCCCATCCTGCTGGGCGATGCCGCCGACGCAGTCGAGCAGCTCGTCGACGAGGGACTGCTGGCCGCTCAGCAGAAGCATCACGCGCCGCGTTCCTGACGCGGCGCGCGCGGGTCAGCCGCCGACGCCCGAGCCGGCGTCGAGACCGAGCGTGAGGAAGCCCTGCAGCACCACGAAGAACACGATCGGACCCAGCGCCGCGACGACGATCGCGGCGACCGCCCACGGCCGGCCGCGACCCTTCACGAGCGCGATGATGCCCTGCACGAGGGCCCACACCCCGAGCGCCGTGCCCAGCCAGAACGACACCTCGGCGAGCAGCACCTGGTTCCGCACGGGCGCGAGCACCGCCCAGTCGAAGTCGCCGGTGAACGGGCGCATCGCGATCTCGCGCCCGGCGCCGAGACCGATGGCGAACGCGGCGATAGCGCCGCCGAGTGCTGCGCCCACGGTCGCGACCGCCGCGAGCACGAACGCGACGACGCCGAGCCCGCGTCCCGCCGCTCCGGACGCGGCCGGCTGCCCGCCGTAGCCCGCGGGCAGCGCGTACCCGGCGGGCGGGGCGTAGGCGCCGGGCGCTGCAGGCGCCATCCCCGCCGGGTGTCCGGCAGGCGGTGCGGGCGACGGGGGAGCACCGAACGGGGGAGCGGACGGCGCCGCCCACGCGGTTGGCGCCGCGGGTGCGACGGGCGGGGCCGGCTCGGGTGTCGGCGGGTTCGTCTGCTTGGCGGGGTCGCTCACCGGCTCATCCTATGAGGTGCGCGGGCCGCGGCATCCGCCCCACCACACGGGTCCGGGTGTCGGCTGCCGCGCGTAGACTCATCCGGTGACAGTTCCCGGGATCGTGCGCGCCCTCGAACAGGCAGAGTCGTTTCAGGATGCTGTCGCCGCAGCATCCGTCGATGCCGACTTCTCGCTGGTCGAAGGCCTCGACGCGCCGCTGCTCTCCGCCCTCATCGAGCGCCGCCGCGCAGCCGGCAAGCCGCCCGTCATCCTGCTGATCACTCCGACCGGCCGCCGGTCCGAGTCGATCGGCCCCGCGCTGGGGGCCCTGATGCCCGGCGCCGAGGTGATGCACTTCCCGGCGTGGGAGACGCTGCCCCACGAGCGCCTGAGCCCGAGCGCCGAGATCGTCGGCAGCCGGCTCGACGTGCTCGGGCGCATCGCCCGCTGGAACGGCGAGACGCCGCTGATCGTGACGGCGTCGGTCCGCGGCGCGATCCAGCCGCTGGCGGCCGGTCTCACCGACGTGCCGCCGATCGACCTGGTCGTCGGCGGACGCGGGCACGATCTGAGCGCCGTCTCGCTCCGCCTCGTCGAGCTGGCCTACCACCGGGTCGACATGGTCTCGCGCCGCGGCGAGTTCGCGGTGCGCGGCGGCATCCTCGATGTCTTCCCGCCCACGGCGGCGCATCCGTACCGGGTGGAGTTCTTCGGCGACGAGGTCGACCAGATCCGCGCATTCTCGGTCGCCGACCAGCGATCGCTGCCGGGCGAGATCCCCGAGGTCTCGCTGATCGCGAGCCGTGAGCTGCTGCTGACCGACGCCGTGCGCGCCCGCGCCCGGCAGCTGAAGGACGAGTTCCCCGGGCTCGCCGGCATGCTCGAGAAGATGTCGGAGGGCATCCCCGCCGAGGGCATGGAGTCGCTGCTCCCGGCCGTCGTCGACCGGCTCGTCACCGTCGCCGACTACCTCCCCGAGGGCGCTGCCGTGGCGCTCGTCGACCCGGAACGCGCCGTGACGCGCGCGATCACGCTGGGCGACACGAACCGCGAGTTCCTCGAGGCCGCGTGGAGCGCCGCGACCGCCGGGGCGCAGACGCCCATCGACCTCGGTGCGGGCGACTTCCTCACGCTCCCGGCGCTGCGCGAGGCCGCGCGCGCGCGGGGCGACGTGTGGTGGACCCTGAGCGCGTTCGATTCAGGAGAAGCGGATGCCTCGGCCGAGGGCCTGCTCGACATCGACGCCGCCCTGGAGGCGGCTGCGGTCGTGCGGGTCGCGGGCGACCCGGTGCCCTCCTTCCAGGGCAACGTCGACGGAGCGACGGCGCACGTCGGCGCGCTCCTCGCGGACGGCTGGCGCGTGGTGGTCGCGGCATCCGGCACCGGCCTCGTCGAGCGCGCGCGCGACGTCCTCGCCGAGCGCGGCATCGCGGCGCGCCGCGTCGACGAGGTGCTGGCCGCGCCCGAGCCGGGCGTCGCCCATCTCGTGGTGTCGGTCCTCGAACGCGGCTTCCAGGTGCCCGACGCCAAGATCGCCGTGCTCACCGAGACCGAGTTCTACGGACGCACGATCGGCGGCGATCAGCGCGTCGTGAAGAAGCTCGCGTCGCGGCGCAAGAACGTCGTCGACCCGCTTCAGCTGAAGCCGGGCGACTACGTGGTCCACGTGACCCACGGCATCGGCAAGTTCGTCGAGCTCACCCAGCGGGAGGTGTCCAGCGGAGGACGCAATCCGGTCAAGAGCGTGCGCGAGTATCTCGTGCTCGAGTACGCGCCGTCCAAGCGGGGCTATCCGGGCGACAAGCTGTTCGTCCCCACCGACCAGCTCGACCTGCTGTCGCGGTACGTCGGCGGCGAGGCGCCGAGCCTGTCCAAGATGGGCGGCAGCGACTGGGCGGCGGCGAAGGGCCGCGCGCGCAGGGCCGTGCGCGACATCGCCGTCGAGCTGGTCAAGCTCTACTCCGCCCGCATGGCGGCCAAGGGCCACGCCTTCGGGCCTGACACCCCGTGGCAGCGCGAACTCGAGGAGGCGTTCCCGTTCGCCGAGACGCCCGATCAGCTGCAGACGATCGACGAGATCAAGGCCGACATGGAGAAGCCGATCCCGATGGACCGCCTGCTGTCGGGCGACGTCGGCTTCGGCAAGACCGAGGTCGCCGTCCGCGCCGCGTTCAAGGCGATCCAGGACGGCAAGCAGGTCGCGATGCTCGTGCCGACCACGCTGCTCGTGAAGCAGCACTTCGAGACGTTCACCGAGCGCTTCGCCGGCTTCCCGGTCAAGGTGAAGGCGCTCTCGCGCTTCCAGACCGACAAGCAGGCGCGTGAGGTCGTCGACGGGCTCGCCGACGGAACGGTCGATCTGGTCATCGGCACGCACCGCATCCTGACCGAGAAGGTGCACTTCAAAGACCTGGGTCTCATGATCATCGACGAGGAGCAGCGCTTCGGCGTCGAGCACAAGGATCAGCTGAAGAAGCTCAAGACCAACGTCGACATCCTCGCGATGAGCGCCACCCCGATCCCGCGCACGCTCGAGATGGCCGTCACCGGCATCCGCGAGATGTCGACCCTTCAGACGCCGCCCGAAGACCGGCATCCGATCCTGTCCTATGTCGGCGCGCGCAACGACAAGCAGATCGCCGCGGCGATCCGTCGCGAGCTGCTGCGCGAGGGACAGGTGTTCTTCGTCCACAACCGCGTGCAGTCCATCCAGCGCGTCGCCGCCGAGCTCGCCGAACTGGTGCCCGAGGCGCGCATCGCCGTCGCGCACGGCCAGATGGGGGAGCACGCGCTGGAGGAGGTCGTCGACGCCTTCTGGGAGCGGCGGTTCGACGTGCTCGTCTGCACGACGATCGTCGAGACCGGCCTCGACATCTCCAATGCCAACACGATCATCATCGACCGGGCCGACAAGTACGGCCTCTCGCAGCTCCACCAGCTGCGCGGGCGCGTGGGCCGGGCGAGGGAGCGCGCGTACGCCTACTTCCTCTACGACGAGCTCAAGCCGCTGTCCGAGACCGCGGCCGACCGGCTCGAGACGATCGCCGTGAACAACGACCTCGGCAGCGGCATGCAGGTGGCGCTGAAAGACCTCGAGCTGCGCGGCGCGGGCAACCTGCTGGGCGCCGAGCAGGCCGGCCACATCGCCGGCGTCGGCTTCGACCTCTACCTCCGCATGATCGGAGAGGCGGTCTCGGCGTTCCGCGGCGACGACGTCGAGGGTCCTGCCGAGCTGCGCCTCGAGCTGCCCGTGCAGGCGCGCATCCCCGAGTCGTACATCGACAGCGAGCGACTGCGCCTCGAGGCGTACCAGAAGCTCTCGGCCGCGGCATCCCTCACCGCGAAGGACGACGCGATCGACCTCGTCGTGGAGGAGCTCACCGACCGGTACGGCGAGCCGCCCGCCGACGTCGAGGGTCTCCTCGCGGTCGCGCGCCTGCGCCGCCGCGCCGCCCAGGCGGGGCTCACCGACGTCGTCGCGATGGGTCCCAACCTGCGGGTCGCCCCGGCGAACCTGCCCGACTCGATGCGCGTGCGGCTGCAGCGGCTGCACCCGAAGGCGAAGCTGCTGCAGGGCGGCGAGGCGCTCGTGGTGCCGCTGCCGACCGCCGAAGGGGAGCGCGTCGCCGACGGCGACCTCATCGCATGGGTCGGCCAGCTCCTCGAACAGCTCTGGCCGGCGCCGAAGGTCGAGACCTCCGAGGCGTCCACCGCGTCGACGGCATCCTGAGCCGGCGGGCCGTGCCGGCTGGGCCGGCCCGGCGGGCGGTTCGCGTCAGATGACGCCCTGCGCGAGCATCGCGTGCGCCACGCGCTCGAAGCCGGCGGCGTTGGCGCCCACGACGTAGTCGCCCGGGTGGTCGTAGCGCTCCGCCGCGGCGAAGGCCGCGTCGTGCACGTCGGACATGATCGCCCGGAGCCGCTCCTCGCTGTGCGAGAAGCTCCAGCGCTGGCGGGCGGCGTTCTGGCTCATCTCGAGCGCAGACGTGGCGACTCCGCCCGCGTTGGCCGCCTTGCCGGGACCGAACAGCACGCCCGACGAGCGGAAGGCCGCGACGGCCCCCGGCGTCGAGGGCATGTTGGCACCCTCGGCGACCGCGCGCACGCCGTTGCCGATCAGCGCCGCCGAGTCCAGCTCGTCCAGCTCGTTCTGGGTGGCGGAGGGCAGGGCCACATCCATCGGGACCTCCCACGGGCGCGCGCCCTCGACGAAGCGGGCGCCCGGGCGCCGTGCCGCGTACTCGGCGATGCGGCCGCGCTCGATCTCCTTCACCTGGCGCAGCAGGCCGACGTCGATGCCGGCGTCGTCGACGACGTATCCCGACGAGTCCGACGCCGTGACGGGGATCCCGCCGAGCTGATGGATCTTGTCGATGGCGTAGATCGCGACGTTGCCCGACCCTGAGACGCCCACCCGGCGGCCCGCCAGCTGCTCGCCGTGGACCGCCAGCATGTTCTGCACGAAGAAGACGGCTCCGTAGCCGGTCGCCTCGGTGCGCACCTCGGCGCCGCCCCACTGCACGCCCTTGCCGGTGAACATTCCGGACTCGTGGCGGTTGGTGATCTTGCGGTACTGGCCGAACAGGTAGCCGATCTCACGGGCGCCGACGCCGATGTCGCCTGCGGGCACGTCGGTGTGCTCGCCGAGGTGGCGGTACAGCTCGCTCATGAACGACTGGCAGAACCGCATGATCTCGGCGTCGGAGCGGCCGTGCGGATCGAAGTCGCTGCCGCCCTTGGCCCCGCCGATGCCCTGACCGGTGAGCGCGTTCTTGAAGATCTGCTCGAACCCGAGGAACTTGATGATCGACAGGTTCACGGTCGGGTGGAAGCGCAGTCCGCCCTTGTACGGCCCCAGGACCGACGAGAACTGCACGCGGAAGCCGCGATTGACCTGGAGGCGGCCGGCGTCGTCGACCCACGGCACGCGGAACATGATCTGGCGCTCCGGCTCGACCAGACGCTCCACGATGCCGCCGGAGACGAACTCGGGATGCTGCTCGAGCACCGGCACGATCGAGTCGAGCACCTCGTGCACGGCCTGCTGGAACTCGGGTTCGTGAGGGTTGCGGGCCTGCACGGTGTCGAAGACGGGGCGGACGGCGGACGGCAGGGCGACGAGCGTATCGGTCACGGGGGTGGAGCTTTCTTGCGGGACTGATCAGAGGTCCCGTCGACCTGGGCCGAGTCCGCGGGTGGGCGGGCATCCGATCGAGCCGCGCGGTGACACGGAACGCCGGGGCGGGCGCGCGATGGCGCCGAAGACGGGCTGTCCCAGCCTAAGCCCGTGTTGGCACTCGGGCTCTGCGTGTGACGTCCGGCCGCACTACGCTGGCAACGACCGAGGAGGGTCCATGCGGTTCGAGCACCTCGGGGCGCAGCCCCGCATCCATCCCGACGCCGTCATCGCCGCGACGGCGGTGATCAGTGGGGACGTCGTGATCGGCGCCGACTGCCAGGTGCTGCACGGGGCCGTCATCACCGCCGAGGGCGGTGCGATCACGCTCGGCGAGAACGTCATCGTCATGGAGAACGCCCTCATCCGTGCGACGTCGACGAACCCGGTGCACATCGGCGACCACGTCCTGGTGGGGCCGATGGCGAGCGTGTCGGGCGCGACGATCGCCGACGAGGTCTTCCTCGCCACCGGCACGCGGGTCTTCAACGGCGCGCGCATCGGCGAGCGCAGCGAGGTGCGCATCAACGCCGTGGTGCACCTGCGCACGACCCTGCCTCCGGAGTCGGTGGTGCCGATCGGGTGGGTCGCCGTCGGCGATCCGGTGCAGATCCTCCCGCCCGACCAGCACGAGCAGATCTGGGCGGCCCAGCGAGAGCTGGATTTCCCCGGCTACGTTTTCGGGCTCGACCGCGAGACGCCCGATCTGATGGTGCAGCTCACCGAGCGCTACGGGCGCAGCCTCGCGCGCCACGTCGACGACCGCCGGCTCGACTGACCGCGCGCCGGCATCGCAGATCCGGGATGCCGCGGCCGCGGCATCCCTCGCGCACCGCTGTTCAGTCCCAGACGAGGCGGCAGTCGCGGCACTCGAACTCGAGGCGCTCGACCCAGCCGTCATCGAGGTCGTCGCGTCGATCGAGCTCGACGCGGAACCACCGCGGCTCGCTCGCTCGCACATCGAGCGACCCGCAGTCGGGGCAGACTTCGGCGACGACGATCCGTGCCATGCGGCCACGGTAACCCCGCGACCACGGATGCCCGGAAACGACGCGCGTGTCAGCCGGTGTTCTGCAGGCCCGCCGCGACGCCGCTCACGGAGAGCAGCAGCAGACGCTGCTGCTCGGGATCGACCGGTGCCCCCTCGGGAGCGTCGCGCAGCGCCCGGAGCGCACGCAGCTGCAGGAGCGACAGCGCGTCGACGTAGGGGCTGCGCATCTTGACGGCCCGCTGCAGCACCGGCTTGTTGCCGAGCAGCTCGGTGCCCCCGGTCACGCGCACGACCCACGACCGGGTGAGCGCCATCTCGTCGCGCACGAGGGCCGCGAGGTCGTCGCGGTCGCCGAGCTCGAGGTAGTGGCGCGCGATGCGGTCGTCGGCCTTGGCCAGGCTCATCGCGACGTTGTCGACCAGCGTGCGCAGGAGCGGCCACTCGTCGTAGGCCCGCTGCAGCAGCGGCTCGTCGCCGACGGCCTCGAGAGCGGTGCCGAGGCCGAACCAGCCCGCCAGGTTGATACGCGCCTGCGTCCATGCGAACACCCAGGGAATCGCCCGCAGGTCCTCGAGCGACTCCACCGACAGCCCGCGGCGCGCGGGGCGCGACCCGAGTGCGAGCAGCCCGACCTCCTCCATCGGCGTCACCCGCGCGAACCACGGGGCGAATCCGGGGGCCTTCACCAGCGAGAAGAACCGTTCGCGGGATGCCTCGTCCATCGTCGCCGCGACCGAGGCGTAGCGCTCGGCCGCCGCACGGTTGCGGTCTTCGTTCGACGGCGAGGAGGCGAGCAGGATGGCGGCGGCCACCTGGTCGATGTGCCGCATCGCGATGGCGGGATCGCCGTACCGGGCGAAGATCACCTCGCCCTGCTCGGTCAGCTTGAACCTGCCGTCCACCGAGTGCGGCGGCTGGGCGAGGATGGCCGAGTTCGCCGGACCGCCGCCGCGGCCGAGCGCGCCGCCGCGCCCGTGGAAGAGCGTGAGCTCGATGGCCTGCTCCTGGGCCCAGGCGGCGATCGCCGCCTGCGCCTCGTAGAGGGCGAGGTTCGCCGCGACGGGTCCGACGTCCTTCGACGAGTCGGAGTAGCCGAGCATGACCTCGAGCCGGCGACCGGTCGCCTCGAGGCGCTCGGCGAACTCGGGGTGCTGCACGATCTCGGCGAGGATCCGCGGTGCGGCCTGCAGATCGGCGAACGTCTCGAACAGCGGGACGACGTCGAGCACGGGCACGTCGCCGTCGGGCCCGACCGCGTACCGCGCGAGACGGTGGACCGCGGCCAGGTCGTCGGCGGACTGCGTGAACGACACGATGTAGCGCCCGGCGGCGCGCGGGCCGTAGCGCTCCTGCAGGAAGGCGATCGAGCGGAAGACGTCGAGCACCTCCTCGGTCTGCCCGGAGAGCGGACCGCCGGCGTCGAGCTCGGCGAGCACTTTGGCGTGCACCGCGGAGTGCTGGCGCACCTCGAGCTCGGTGAGGTGGAAGCCGTACGTCTCGACCTGCCACAGCAGCTGCTGGAGGTGTCCGTACGCCTGCCGGGCCGCCCCGGCCTGCACGAGCGAGTCCTGCACGACGCGGAGGTCGGCGAGGAAGTGCTCGGGGTCGCGGTACGCGAGGTCGGCGTTGCGCTCGCGGGTGGCGGTCAGCTTGCGCGCGAGGAGGAGCAGGATGCGGCGATGCGGCTCGTTGGGCGAGCGCTTGGCGATCTCGAGGGCCCCTTCGTCGGCGGCCGAGAGCCGCTGCCACAGCGCGACCAGCGCGGCGCTCGGCGGTGTGGTGGTCGCGTCGAGGGTGAGCGTTCGCCCGATCCTGCTCGTGGCACGCTCCAGCCCGAGCAGCACGTGCTCGCTGGCGATCTTCGCCGCCGTGCGGGTGACCGAAGCCGTGACGAACGGGTTGCCGTCGCGGTCGCCGCCCACCCACGAGCCGACCCGCACGAACGGGCGCACGACGGGCGCCCGGCCGCCGGCCGCAGGGCCCTGCAGCGCATCGTCGACGCGACGGTAGACATGCGGCACGGCAGTGAAGAGCGTCTCGTCGAACACGGCCATGACGGCCCGCACCTCATCGGTCGGAGACGGCTTCTCAGGCCGGAGCGGCGCGGTGCGCCACAGGGTGTCGACCTCTTCGAGCATGCGCCGCTCGGCGCGCCGCTGGTCGGCGCCGTTGCGCAGCGAGGCGTCGTGCTCCTCGAGGAGGGTGGCCAGCCGCCGGATGCTCGACGACACCGCGCGACGGCGTGCCTCGGTCGGGTGCGCCGTGAAGACGGGGTGGAATCGCAGCGACTGCAGACGGGCGAGCGCGGTGTCGTCGCCGACTTCGGCGGCCAGGCGCACGAAGGCCGCAGCCACGGAGTCTGTGGCGCGCTCGCGGTCGGGACGCCCGTCGCGCTCGCGGAGGATGCGCACGCGCTGGTGCTCCTCGGCAAGGTTGACGAGGTGGAAGTAGGCAGTGAAGGCCCGGGCGACCTCATCGGCGCGGTCGACGGTGAACGAGTCGGCGATCGCGGCCGCGCGGGCGAAGGCCTCGGGCGTCTCGTCGGTGTATGCCTGGATCGTCGCGGTGCGCAGGCGCTCGACGTCCTCGTAGAGGCCGGGCGAGCCGCTCTCTCGCAGCACCTGGCCGAGGAGCGAGCCGAGCATGCGCACATCCGCGCGCATCTGCTCGGGGATCTCCTGCTCGGCCTCGAAGCGCCCGACGAGGTCGATCGCTTCGGTCTGGGTGAGTTCACGCATCCTTCCACGCTACTGGCGCGCAGCCGACTCGCCGTTCCGGGGTGCGCTGTGTGACGAACGGGGGCCGACGACCCGTCGCTAGACTGGGCCACTGGTGTGCCGGGAAGTCTGGTCGGCGAGGCGCCGCCGCGCCGAACTGCAGCCTCGACGAAAGGACCCGCGTGTCCCTGCTCCGCTCCGCCCGTTTCCCGGCGATCGTCCTGCTGGGAGCGGCGATTCTCGCCCTCGTGCTGGCGAATTCGCCCGTAGGCCCGGCGATCGCCGACGTCAAGGACGCGTACGTCGGCATACCCGGCGTCTTCGAGATGTCGGTGGGGCACTGGGTCCAGGACGGCCTGCTCGCGATCTTCTTCTTCATCGTCGCCGTCGAGCTGCAGTACGAGCTCACCAACGGCGAGCTCAACTCCGGACGCAAGGCGATGCAGCCCGCCATCGCCGCGGCGGGCGGCGTGATCGTGCCGATCGCGGTGTTCCTGCTCTTCGCCGCCGGCTCGGACGCGTCCGACGGGTGGCCCATCCCGACCGCGACCGACATCGCCTTCGCGCTGGGCGTGCTCGCCGTCTTCGGCAAGGGGCTCCCGTCCGGCATCCGGATCTTCCTGCTCGCCCTGGCGATCCTCGACGACATCGTCGGCATCGTGTTCATCGCGGTGCTCTTCACCGACGACGTCAACATCGGGCTGCTCGCGCTCGCCGCACTGACGGTCGCGATCTTCGGCGTGCTCAGCCGTCAGCTCGACACCCGCGCCCGCGTGCCCATCGCGATCGCGCTGGTGATCCTCGCCGTCGCGACCTGGGTGCTCGTGTACCTCTCGGGCGTGCACGCGACCATCGCCGGTGTCGCGCTGGGACTCGCGATGGCGCAGCGGCCGGCGCTGCGCACGCGGCACGAACTCGAGCCGTGGGTGAACGGCATCGTGCTGCCCCTCTTCGCCTTCTCCGCCGCGTTCGTGATGATTCCGTCGGTGTCGCCGTCACAGCTGTCGCCGGCGTTCTGGGGCGTGCTCGTCGCCCTTCCGGTCGGGAAGATCATCGGCATCTCCCTCGCGGGCTGGATCTCGCTGCGCATCGGAAACCGCGGCGTCGCGCCGCATCTCTCATTCCTCGATCTCATCGCGGCGGGTGCGCTCGGCGGAATCGGGTTCACCGTCTCGCTGCTGCTGTCGGAGCTCGCGTTCTCCGACGCTCCGCTGGTGCGCGACGAGGCGACGCTCGGCGTACTGGGCGGCTCTGCGATCTCCATCGTGCTCGCGGCGATCCTGGTCGCGCAGCGCGCTCATCACTACCGCCGCACGTCGCGGGCCACGGCCGACGACGAGCTGCCGCCGCCGTCGAGCCACGAGGGACAGATCGCATGACCGCCGACGCCGCGCCCTCGGCCGATCCGCTTCGAGAGGCGGCCGAGACCATGCGCGCCGTGCGCGACCGCTGCGTCTGGACGCAGCAGATCGACCACCGCGCCCTCGTCCCGTACCTGGTCGAGGAGAGCGCAGAGCTCATCGACGCCGTCGAGGAGGACGACCGGGCCGAGCTGCGCGAGGAGCTCGGCGACCTGCTGTGGCAGGTGCTGTTCCACGCCGAGATCGCCTCCCGCGACGCCGAGGACCCGTTCGACATCGACGACGTGGCCCGCGGGCTGACCGAGAAGATGGTGCGGCGGCATCCGCATGTCTTCGGCGACGCCGTCGCCACCACGCCCGAAGAAGTGCTCGTGCACTGGAACGCCGCGAAGGCCGCGGAGAAGAGCGCGCGCACCAGTGTGCTCGACGGGGTGAGCGAGCGGATGCCGAGCCTCGCGCTCGCGCAGAAGCTGCTGTCGAAGGCGGCGCAGGTCGACTCCGTGCCGCCCATGCCCGTCGACCCGGGCGCCCCGGCGTCGGAGGCCGAGCTCGGCGACGCGCTGCTCGCGCTCGTCGCCACAGCCCGCGCGAACGGCTGGGACGCCGAGCGCGCCCTGCGCGAGCGCCTGCGCACCCTGCAGGCCGACATCCGCACCGCCGAGTCCCCCTGACCGCTCGCCCCAACCCGCCCACCCCGGCCCGCCCAAAATCGCGAGACCGCATCGGTGCACCGAGACCGCACCCCCTGCGTGCTGTTTCGGTGCACCGATGCGGTCTCACGCGAATCGGGCGCGGGCGCGGGCGCGGGGCGGGGACCGTGGCAGGCAGGGCGGGTGGGGCGGGTGGGGCGGGGGCGACCTGAGAGGATAGGGGGGTGGCATCCGTGAACCCGCCGCGCGGCATGCGCGACTTCCTCCCTGCAGACAAGGCCCGTCGCGAGCGCGTGCTCGCCGTCATCCGCGACCGCTACCGCGTGCACGGGTTCGATGAGATCGAGACGCCGGTCATGGAGGAGTACGGGCGACTGCACGCCGGCATCGGCGGCGACAACGAGAAGCTCGCCTACAACGTGCTCAAGCGCGGCCTCGACGCCGACGCCATCCGGGCAGCCGCCGACGACCCGGCCGAGCTCACCGACCTCGGCCTGCGCTACGACCTCACGGTGCCGCTCGCGCGCTTCTACGCGAGCCACCGCGGCGAGCTGCCGACCGTGTTCCGCTCGATCCAGATCGCGCCGGTCTGGCGCGCCGAGCGCCCGCAGAAGGGGCGCTACCGCCAGTTCATGCAGTGCGACATCGACATCATGGGGGATGCCTCGGCCCGCGCCGAGTCCGAGCTCATCGTCGCGACACTCGACACCCTGGATGCCCTCGGCCTCGAGGGCGGGAGCGTGCGCATCAACGACCGCCGCGTGCTCGACTGGATGCTCGACAGCTTCGGGTTCGCCGCCGACGAGCGCCCGGGCGTCCTCATCACGATCGACAAGCTCGACAAGATCGGTCCGCAGGGTGTGGCCGCCGAGCTGCGCGAGCGCGGGGCCGCGGCATCCGCGGTCGACGCGTTCGAATCGTTCCTCACGCGGCCGATGACCCTGGAGTACAACCCCTTCGGCGAGCGTCAGGTCCGCAAGCTCCTGCCGGCCGGCGCGCCTGACGAGGTCGTCGCGCACCTGGTCGGGATAGGCGAGGCCGTCGCAGCCGCTCGCGCGGCCACCGGCGGGGCGGAGGCGGACCTGGCCGACATCCCGCTCGTGTTCGACCCGTTCCTCGTTCGGGGCATGGGGTACTACACGGGCACGATCTTCGAGCTCGCCCACCCGTCGGTCGACTATTCGCTCGGCGGCGGCGGCCGCTACGACGGCATGATCGGCCGCTTCCTCGGCCAGGACGTGCCGGCCGTGGGGTTCTCGATCGGCTTCGAGCGCATCGTCGACCTCGTCGAGGCCGCTGCCGACGACCCGCGCCCCGCCGTGGTGCTCGTGCACGACCGCGACGTCGCCGAGCGCGACCTCCTCGCGCACAAGGCGGCCCTGGTCGCGGCGGGCTCGCGCGTGCGACTGGAGCACCGCACGAAGAACCTCAAGGCGCTGCTCGAGCGCGCGACGGCCGACGGCTACACGGCCTTCGCGACGGTGTCGGCCGGTGCCGTGCCGGGGTCGCTCGAACTCAAGCCGCTCGCGTGAGCCTCAGCCGCAGCATCCGGTAGACGATGCCGGCGGCGACGACCAGCGCACCGGCGACCACGCTCTGCCACGGGAGCGTCATGCCCAGCACCACGCAGCCCGCCGCGCCGACGACCTGAAGCACGCGGGGATATCGGCGCGCGCCGGCTCGTTGACGGAGCGCCGCGACGTTGGCCACGAGGTAGTACAGCAGCACGCCGAACGAAGAGAAGCCGATCACGCCGCGCAGGTCGGCGACCAGTACCGCGACGATGACCACCACGGCGATCGCGAGGTCGGCGCGGTGCGGCACTCGCCACCTCGGATGCACCGCCGAGAGGGCACGGGGCAGGTCGCCCTCGTGTGCCATCGCGAACGTCGTGCGCCCGATGCCGGCGATGAGTGCCAGCAGCGCGCCGAGGGATGCCGCGGCCGCCCCCACCCGCACGACGGGCTCCGCCCATGCCCACCCCGCGGCCGCCGTCGCAGCGGCGACGGGCTCGGTGGACGCGGCCGTGGCTTCGGGGCCGAGCGTCGAGAGCACGGTCACGGCGACGAGCGTGTAGACGATCAGAGCGCCGACGAACGCCAGGATGATCGCCCGGGGGATGGTGCGGGCGGGATCCCGCACCTCCTCGCCCATCGTGGCGATGCGGGCGTAGCCGGCGAATGCGAAGAAGAGCAGCCCCGCCGACTGCAGGATCCCGTAGGCGCCCTCGGACCACAGCGCCTCCGGTGCGAGCCATCCCGCGTGATCGGGCGCCGCCCCGCCGGCCGCGATGGCCACGGCCAGCGCGAGCAGGACGACCACGACGATCACGCGAGTCGCCTGCGCCGTACGCGTGACCCCGAACCAGTTCACCGCCGCGAGGGCGGCCACCGTGACGATCGCGACCGGCCGTTCCCAGCCCGGCGGAGCGGCGTATGCGGCGAAGGTCAGCGCCATCGCGGCGCAGCTGGCGAGCTTTCCCACGACGAAGCCCCATCCCGCGACAAAGCCCCACCACGGCCCGAGCTCGGCGCGTCCGTAGGCGTACGTCCCACCCGACGTGGGGTGCGCCACCGCGAGCTGGGCTGTCGACGTGGCGTTGCCGAACGCCACCAGCGCGGCGATGGCGAGCCCCACGAGCAGCCCGCTGCCTGCGGCCGCCGCAGCGGGACCGAAGGCGGCGAAGACTCCGGCGCCGATCATGGAGCCCAGGCCGATGAACACGGCGTCGCCGAGGCCGAGCCTGCGCTGAAGGGAGGGAGTGACCACGGGGGAACCCTATTCCGGCACGGTGAACACGCGCACCGCCCGGGGTCAGCCGGCCGTCGTCACCCGCTTCTTCTCGCGCACGTAGACCTCACGGCGCACGCGAGCGACGACGTCACCCGAGGCATCCGTGATCTCGGTCTCGAACCACTCGAGCACCTTCGCTCCGCCCCGCGCGCGCTCGCGCAGCTCGTCGGCCTTCTCCCGCGGAACCTCGAACCGCGCCGTGAGCACGCCGCGGCCGGGCTTGACGAACTCGATCTCGCCCCGGGTGTCCCACACGACGTAGTTCCGCCCGAGCTGATGCATCACGAGCATGAAGAAGTAGGGGTCGGTCATGGCCGACATCGAGCCGCCGAAGGCGGTCTTGACGTAGTTGCGGGTGACGAGGTTGACGTGCAGCTCGACGGTGGCGCTGGTCCAGTCGTCGGCGAACCGCTTCACGCGGATGCCGCTCCAGAGGTTGGGTGCCCACAGGCTCATGCCGATGGCCAGGCGACGAGGGGTGATGCGCATGCGGGTCATCCTGCCGAGCAGTGACCGGGAGTGCCGCATCGGTTGTGGCAGTCCGACAACTGTTCTACTTGTTATAGAATAGAGGCATGCTCATCCGAATCGACCCTGCGAGCGAGGAGCCCATCTTCGCGCAGGTGGCCGCGTCGGTGAGGACGGATGCCGCGACCGGCCGGCTGCTGCCGGGCGACCGGCTCCCATCCGCACGCGACGTGGCCGACGCCCTCGGCGTCAACCTCCATACCGTGCTGCGCGCCTACCAGGACCTCCGCGACGAGGGACTGGTCGACATGCGGCGGGGGAGAGGCGCCGTGGTGACCGATGCCGCAGCACCGCTCGCTCAGCTGCACGACGACATCTCCGCCCTCGCCCGCCGCGCACGCGCGCTGGGCCTCTCGCCCGACACCCTCGCCTCTCTCGTGAAGGAGACCTCCCGTGACCTCTGAAACCGTCTCGAGCGACGTTCGCCGCGCCCGGCGCGCCTACTTCATCGTCGCCGTCTGGGTTCCCGTCGTACTGACGACCGTGGCGGTGATCCTCCTGCTGGCATGGCTGCCCGAGGTGCCGGCGACTGTTGCGACGCACTGGGGGCGCAGCGGCGCGGCCGACGGGTTCGGACCCGCGTGGTCGGTGCCGCTGCTGACGGCCGCGATCGGCTACGGGCTCGCCGCGCTGTTCGGTGTGATCGCAGGGGGCACCCGCAGGTCGGGCGAATGGGGGCCGGCGGTCCGGTTCCTCGGGGCGCTGGCCTGCGGTACGACGGCGTTCCTGCTCGTGCTGGTGACCGCGTCGTTCGCTATGCAGCGAGGGCTCGCCGATGCTGCCGACGCACCGAGCATCGGGCTGCCGCTCCTCGCCGGGCTGATCTCCGGCGCGATCGCCGGTGCGGCGGCCTGGTTCGCCCAGCCCGCGGTCACGGTGAGCGGCGGCACCGTCGCGGCCGCCCCCGCCGTTGCGCTCTCACGGGACGAGCGGGCTGCGTGGTTCCGAACCACCACGATGTCGCGTCCTGCGATGATCGGCATCGCGGGGGTGACGCTGCTGATGGCCGTCCTCGCCGTCGTCTTCGGCGTCACCGGCGGCGAGCTCTGGTGGCTCTTCGGGGCGCTTGCGCTCCTGTTCACGGTGCTCGCCGCGACGTCCTTCGTGTTCCGGGTGAGCGTGACCGAGGAGGGCCTGCGCGTCCGTTCCCTCGCCGGTGTGCCCCGATTCTCCGTGCCGCTGGCTGAGATCGAGTCCGCCTCGGTCGTGCGCGTAGACCCGACCGCTGAATTCGGCGGCTGGGGATTCCGGCTCGGGCTCGACGGCCGATTCGGCATCGTCCTCCATGCCGGCGAAGCGATCCAGGTCGAGCGGAGAGGCGGGCGTCCGTTCGTGGTGACGGTGGACGATGCACAGACCGGGGCCGGGCTCCTGGCGGCGCTCGTCGCTCGCGCCCAGACAGCCCGCCCTTGACGCATGCCCCCGGCCGCTTGTTGGCTGGGGGCATGAGCGACCCCACCCCCGAGCTGTGGCGCCGCGTCGACGCCTACCTGACCGAGATTCTCGTCGGGCACGACCCCGGCCTCGAACGCGCGGTCGCCGATCAGAACGCCGCCGGTCTGCCCGCGATCGAGGTCGCGCCGGTCAACGGCAAGTTCCTGCACCTGCTCACCCGCATCAGCGGCGCGCGGCGCGTGCTGGAGATCGGAACGCTGGGCGCCTACTCCACGATCTGGATGGCGCGCGGGATCCCCGCGGACGGACGCGTGATCACGATCGAGGCAGAGCCGCGCATCGCCGAGATCGCCCGCGCGAACCTCGAGCGCGCCGGGGTCGCCGACAAGGTCGAGGTGAGGCTCGGGCGGGCCGCCGACGTGCTGCCGACGCTCGACGGCGTCGAGCCCTTCGACCTGGTGTTCATCGACGCCGACAAGGAGTCCAACACCATCTACCTCGACTGGGCCGCCCGGCTCGGACGCCCGGGTACGGTCGTCGTGGTCGACAACACGGTGCGCGGGGGAGAGGTGGCGAACCCGGCCACCGAGAATCCGCAGATCATCGGCGTGCAGCGCGGTCTCGAGATGCTCGGACGCGATCCGCGCTTCGATGCCACGGCCCTGCAGACGCTCGACCTCAAGGGTTATGACGGCGTCGCGCTCGCGATCGTCGTGTGACGCGCGGGGTGGCGAAGGTCTCCGCGAGACGGGCGCGCCTGTGGCGAGGCATCCCGATCACTAGACTCGGACGCGGACCGACGACGCTCCCCAGAACCACCCTCCACAAGCAAGGAGTTCCCCTGTGGCACTTATCGAGGCTGTAGGCGCGCGCGAGATCCTCGACTCGCGCGGTAACCCGACCGTCGAAGTGGAGGTGCTCCTCGACGACGGAATCGTCCAGCGTGCAGCCGTCCCCTCCGGCGCGTCCACCGGAGCCTTCGAGGCGTACGAGCTGCGCGACGGCGACAAGAGCCGTTACAGCGGCAAGGGCGTGCTCAAGGCCGTCGGAGCCGTCATCGACGAGCTCGGCCCCGCGATCGAGGGAGTCGACGCGAGCGAGCAGCGCATCATCGACGAGATCCTCATCGAGGTCGACGGCACGGACAACAAGTCCCGCGTCGGCGCGAACGCGATCCTGGGCGTCTCGCTCGCCGTCGCCAAGGCCGCAGCCGACTCGGCCGATCTGCCGCTCTTCCGCTACCTCGGCGGCCCGAACGCGCACATCCTGCCCGTTCCGCTGTTCAACGTCATCAACGGCGGCGAGCACGCGGACAACGGCATCGACATGCAGGAGTTCTTCCTCGCGCCCATCGGCGCCGAGACGTTCTCGGAGTCGCTGCGCTGGGGCACCGAGGTCTACCACGTGCTGAAGGGCGAGCTCAAGGCCGCCGGCTTCGCCACGGGGCTCGGCGACGAGGGCGGCTTCGCCCCGGATCTGCCGAGCAACCGCGAGGGTCTCGACTTCCTCGTCAAGGCGATCGAGAAGGCCGGCTTCACGCCGGGCTCCGACATCGCCCTCGGCCTCGACGTCGCCGCCACCGAGTTCTTCAACGACGGCGTGTACCGCCTCGACAACAAGGACTGGTCGGCAGCCGAGCTCACCGAGTACTACGTCGGCCTCGTCAACGACTACCCGATCGTCACGATCGAGGACGCGCTCGCCGAGGACGACTGGGACAACTGGAAGGCCCTCACCGACGCGCTCGGCACTCGCACGCAGCTGGTGGGCGACGACCTGTTCGTCACCAACCCGACGCGCCTGGCCGACGGCATCAAGCGCGGCGTGGCCAACTCGCTCCTGGTGAAGGTCAACCAGATCGGCACGCTGTCCGAGACGCTCGACGCCGTCGACATGGCCCACCGTGCCGGCTACACGGCGATGCTGTCGCACCGCTCGGGCGAGACGGAGGACACCACCATCGCCGACCTCGTCGTCGCGACCGGCGCCGGTCAGATCAAGAGCGGCGCGCCCGCCCGCAGCGAGCGCGTCGCGAAATACAATCAGCTTCTGCGCATCGAAGAGGAGCTGGGCGACGCGGCGACGTTCATCGGCCGCGCAGCCTTCCCGCGCTTCCAGGGCTGACACACGTACGAGAGGGGGAGCCGTGGCGAAGACGACGGCTCCCCCTTCGCGTGCCCCGCGCCGGCGCCCCGAGCGCCGGCCGATCGACGTGCGGCAGTGGCTCGGCGGCATCCGGCTCTCCGGATTCATGGTCATCATGCTCGGGCTGGTGGTGCTGGCGGCGTTCGTGCTCGTCCCGACCATCGGCATGTACGTCGACCAGAGACAGCAGATCGCGGCGCTCGAGGCCGCCGTCGAGGTGAGCCGCGAAGAGGTCGCCGACCTCGAGGCGCAGCGCGAACGGTGGACCGACCCCGCCTACATCACGACCCAGGCGCGCGAGCGCCTGTACTACGTCCGCCCCGGCGAGGTCGTCTACCTCGTCGACAACGACCTCCCTCCCGAGCGGGTGCCGCAGGAGCAGGCCGCCGTCAGCGACGAGGTCGAGCAGACGCGCACCGACTGGATGGCGCAGCTCGTGCGCTCGGTGACGACGGCGGGCCTCGCCCAGACCGTGCGGGCGCCCGCCGGCGGAGTCCCCGACGAGGGGCCGACCCCCACGCCGTCGGACACGCCCTGACCCTGTACCGGGAACGCGCTGACGTCCGATCCGGCCTGCGGCGAGGCATCCCGATCCAGCCGCTTGCCAGGCGCCACCGCTAGCCTGGCGAGGTGACGACCGTGCCGTTCCCCCCTGCCACCGACGCCGACCTCGCCGTCCTCGGCGAGCAGCTCGGGCGGCCCGCCCGCGGCGTCGTCGGAATCGCTGCGCGGTGCGTGTGCGGGAACCCCACTGTGGTGGCCACGTCGCCGCGGCTCCCCGACGGGACGCCGTTCCCGACCTTCTACTACCTGACCCACCCCGCGGCCACCGTCGCGATGTCGGTGCTCGAGGCCGCACACGTGATGCGCGAGCTCAACGACGCCCTCACCGAGGACGAAGAACTGGCTGCGGCCTACGTGCGCGCGCACGAGGCGTACCTGCGCGATCGCGCCGCATACGGCGAGGTGGAGGAGATCGAGGGGGTCTCCGCCGGGGGAATGCCCACGCGCGTGAAGTGCCTGCATGCCCTCGCCGGGCACGCGCTCGCCGCCGGCCCCGGCGTCAATCCGATCGGCGATCGAGCTCTCGCGCTCTCGTCGTGGTCACCCGACCGCTGCGTGTGCGCCCAGCCCGGGACGGCCGGATGACCCGTGGCCTCCTCGCGGCTGTCGCCGCGACCGCCGCGGCGCTGACGCTCGTCACCGCCGCGCCCGCGGCCGCCGTCGTTCCGGATGCTCCTTCCGAGGATCCGGTCCGCGCCGCCGAGTACTGGCTCGATGACTACGGCATCGAGGAGGCGTGGGAGACGACGCGCGGCAAGGGCGTCACCATCGCGGTCATCGACACGGGCATCGGCAAAGGCCCCGTCGAGTTCGAGGGTGCCGTCGTCGACGGCACCGACGTGTCGGGGGTCGGAACACCGGACGGCCGCACCCCGGTGGGCGCCGTCGACGCGAACCACGGATCCTGGGTCGCCTCCCTCGCTGCGGGGCGCGGGACCGGCGACGACACCGGCATGATCGGCGTGGCCCCCGAGGCCGAGCTGCTGTCCGTGTCGGTAGGGTTCGGTTCCGCGGCGACGAAGTCCTTCACCGAGCAGATCGCCGAGGCGATCCACTGGTCCGTCGACCACGGCGCCGAAGTCATCAACATGTCGCTCACGACCAACGTGCCGGACTGGGACGAGAGCTGGGACGAGGCGTTCCTCTACGCGTACGAGCACGACGTGGTGGTCGTGGTCGCCGCCGGCAACCGGGGGAGCGGCACCACCCGCGTCGGCGCTCCCGCGACCATCCCGGGCGTGCTGACGGTCGCCGGAGTCGACCCCGACGGCAAGGCGAGCGTCGACGCCTCCACCCAGGGCATCACGATCGGCGTGTCGGCCCCGAGCGAAGACCTGGTCGGCGTCTCGGCAGACGGCCGGCTCGTGCTCTGGAACGGCACGAGCGGCGCGGCGCCCATCGTCGCCGGAGTCGCCGCGCTGGTGCGTGCGGCGCACCCCGACCTCGACGCGAACAACGTCATCAACCGCATCGTCAAGACGGCCCGGCCGCCCTCGGGGGCGACGGCCGAGCACGACCCGCTGTACGGCTATGGACTCGTGGATGCCGCAGCCGCGGTGTCGGCGAAGGTGCCCGCCGTCTCCGCCAACCCGATGGGCAGCCTGACGGACTGGATCCGCCTGTACCGCCGCGCGCAGACCGACCCGGTGCCGCAGCAGCCGGTGGAGCCGGTCACCGTCCCGCCGCTCCCACGTCCGGACAGCGCCGAGCGCGCGGCATCCCCGCTCCTGCCCTCCGGCAACACCCTTCTCTACGGGACGCTGCCGCTCTCGGTGGCCACGGCGGCGGCTATACTGGTGGCGCTCGGCGTCACCGCTGCTGTCCGACGCATCCGATCGTCGTCCCGCGCGCCGAGCCGCTGACCCAGGAGGAGTACTCCACTCGTGACCAACACCGTGCCCAAGATCCTCATCGTCGGTGGCGGATACGCAGGCTTCTACACGGCCTGGAAGCTCGAGAAGCATCTGCGCAAGGGCGAGGCAGAGGTGACGATCGTCGACCCGCTGCCCTACATGACGTATCAGCCGTTCCTCCCCGAGGTCGCGGCCGGCTCCATCGAGGCCCGTCACTCCGTGGTCGCGCTGCGCCGTCACCTGAAGAAGACCACCGTGGTCGCCGCGAAGGTCACGGGCATCAACCACGCGAACAAGGTCGCCACGATCACTCCGATCGCCGGTGATCCGTACGAGTTCGAGTACGACCAGATCGTCGTCACCGCCGGTGCCGTGTCGCGCACATTCCCGATCCCGGGAATCGCCGACAACGCGATCGGCCTCAAGACGATCGAGGAGGCCGTCGCGATCCGCGACCGCCTGATGTCGAACTTCGACAAGGCCTCGGTCCTGCCCCCCGGCCCCGAGCGCGACCGCCTGCTGACGGTCGTCGTGGTCGGCGGCGGCTTCGCGGGCATCGAGGTCTTCGCCGAGCTGCGCTCCCTCGCGTCCTCGCTCGTGAAGAGCTACCCGCAGCTGACGTTCGACGACACGCACTTCCACCTGGTCGAGGCGATGGGGCGCATCATGCCCGAGGTGTCGCTGAAGACGAGCGAGTGGGTGCTGAAGGACCTCGCCAAGCGCGGCGCGTTCGTGCACCTCGACACGCAGGTCACCGGCGCCATCGACGGCAACATCGAGCTCTCCACCGGAGAGACCATCCCGAGCGACCTGATCATCTGGACCGCCGGCGTGATGGCCAACCCGACCGTCGTGCGCGGCGGCGACCTCCCCGTCGAAGAGCGCGGCCGCATCCGCACCCGCGCCGACCTGCGCGTCGGCTCCGACGACGAGATCGTCGAGGGCGCCTGGGCGGCCGGCGACGTCTCGGCCGTTCCCGATCTCACGGGCGGCGGCGTCGGCGGCTACTGCGTGCCCAACGCGCAGCACGCGGTGCGTCAGGCGAAGCTCCTCGCGAAGAACCTCATCGCCGTCCTGCGCGGCGAGGTGCCCCGCGAGTACTTCCACAAGAACCTCGGCGCCGTCGCGGGCCTCGGCCTCTACAACGGCGTCTTCCAGTCGGGCAACCTCGCGCTCAAGGGCTTCGTCGCCTGGGTCGCGCACCGCGGCTACCACGGTCTGGCGATGCCCTCGTGGGAGCGCAAGTGGCGCGTGCTCTGGGGCTGGTGGAACAACCTCTGGCTGCGCCGCGACCTCGTCAACCTCTCCACGGTGCAGAACCCGCGCTACGTGTTCGAGGAGTTCGCGGCACGCCCGCGGCCCCCGCAGCCGGCCGTCACGCCGCCGGCGGAGCCGCGCGAGCAGGGCAAGAAGGCCGACCAGCCCGAGAAGGTGAAGGCCGACAAGGCCGCTGCCGAGAAGGCGACCGCCTCGCGCTGACGCAGCGGCCCGGGCACGCCCGGGCGGTAGCGTGGAGGCGTTCGCTGCGGCGGGCGCCCCCGTAGCCCAATCGGCAGAGGCAGGCGACTTAAAATCGCTTCAGTCTGGGTTCGAGTCCCAGCGGGGGTACGTGTTCCAGGCCCTCGTCGACGATGCGCGCACCGGACTGCGATGGTCGGCACGGGTGGTCGACGTCGCGTCAGGCGAGACCCTCGCCGAACATGAGCCCGCGAGAGTCCTGCCGACCGCGAGCATCGGCAAGATCCTCCTGCTCCTCGAGCTGTCCCGGCGCTTCCGCACCCGCGAGCTCGATCCGTCCGCTTCCGTCGATCGCGGTGACGAGCAGGTCGCCGACTCCGGCCTGTGGCAGGTATTGGATGCCGCGTCCCTCACGCTCGGCGATGCGGCGCGGCTCGTCGGAGCCGTGAGCGACAACCTCGCCACGAACGTCCTCCTCGACACCGTCGGCCTCCACGCGGTCGCCCGCATGGCGACCTTCCTCGGCCTGCGCGACACGGCGCTGCTCGATCGGGTGCGCGACGAACGCGGGCCGCGGCATCCGCTCGCCCTTTCCCGCGGGTCCGCAGCCGAGCTCGCCTCGCTCGCCGCCGCCGTGGAGCGGGGCGAGGCCGTCGACCCCGACGTCAGCGCGGAGGTGCGCGGCTGGCTCTCACTCGGCACCGATCTGTCGATGGTCGCGTCGGCCTTCGGCCTCGACCCGCTCGCACACCGCGACCCCGACCGCGGAATCGCGCTGTGGAACAAGACGGGGACCGACGCGCGCGTGCGCGCGGACGTCGGGGTCGTCCGTGGGCCGCAGCGCGCCGTCGCCTACGCGGTTCTCGCCGAGTGGGCGCCCACCGCCGATACCGGTGTCCGCGACGTCGTGCTCGAGGCGATGCGCGACACCGGGCGGCGGCTGCGCTCGCTCCTCGATCGCGACACATCCACGGCAGGTCGGACAGCACGAGCGCCGGGCTCTAGGCTGTAGCGCATGTGCGCGCACCCGAAGCGGGCCGTATGAGCCTCGATCTGCTGTCATCGCCCATCGCGACCGAGCCGTGGAAGAACCCGGCATCGTTCTGGGGCGGTCTGACGCACGCCGTCCGCGACATCTCGGGTCCGGTCGCCACCCTGAGCCTTCCCGCCCTGCGCTACAACGCCCTCGACATGGTCGTGCGCGCCGGCGGGGTGCCGATCCGCGTGGCGAGCAAGTCCGTGCGCGTGCGCGAGGCGATCGATGCGACCCTGGCGATGGCGGGCTATCAGGGCATCCTCGCCTTCACCCTGCCGGAGGCGCTCTGGCTGGCCGAGACGCACGATGACATCGTCGTGGGGTATCCGACCGCCGACCGCGCGGCCATCGCGGCGCTCGCGGCGAACGAGCGGGCGGCGCGACGAATCACCCTCATGGTCGACGACCTCGCCCAGCTCGACCTCGTCGACGCCGTGGCGGCACCAGGCGCCCGACCGGAGATCCGCGTGGCCATCGACGCCGACGCCTCGTGGCGTGCACCTGGCCTCGGCCACATCGGCGTCTTCCGTTCTCCCGTGCACGAGCCCGGCGAGGTCGCCGCGCTCGGCCGAGGCATCGCCGCCCGCCCGGGATTCCGACTCGTCGGCCTCATGATGTACGAGGCGCAGATCGCCGGTCAGGGCGACGACACCGGCTCGGGCGACGGCATGATCCGGTGGATGCAGCGCCGGTCGTCCCGCGAGCTGCTCGAGCGCCGCTCCGAGATCGTGGCGGCGCTGCGCGACATCGCGCCGCTCGAGTTCGTCAACGGCGGCGGCACCGGCTCCCTCGAGTTCACGGCATCCGATCAGTCCGTCACCGAGCTCACCGCGGGCAGCGGACTGCTGGCCGGCCACCTCTTCGACGGCTACCGGTCGTTCGACCTCGCACCCGCTGCCGCCTTCGCGCTCGAGGTCGTCCGCAAGCCGGCGCCCGACGTCGCGACGGTGCTCGGGGGCGGATGGATCGCGTCGGGCCCGCCGGTCGCGTCACGGCAGCCGCTCCCGGTGTGGCCCGAGGGTCTGCGGACGATGCCACGCGAGGGGGCCGGGGAGGTCCAGACCCCGCTCAAGGGCGAAGCGGCGCGCGATCTGCGCGTCGGCGACCGCGTCTGGTTCCGCCACTCCAAGAGCGGAGAGCTGGCCGAGCGTGTCGACCGGTATCACGTCGTCGACGGAGAGCAGCTCGTCGGCGAGGTGCCCACCTACCGGGGCAAGGGGAAGGCCTTCCTGTGACGCGCCCGGGTGGAAAGTGGCAGAACTGGGGGCGCTCCGAGTCGGTGCGGCCGCGCCGCGTCGAGTTCCCCCGCACCGCGGAGGCGGTGCGGCGCGCCGTTATGGCCGCGTCCGCGCAGAAGATCCCCGTGAAGGCCGTCGGCGCGGGTCACAGCTTCACGGGCATCGCGGTCGCACCCGGTGCACTGCTCGACCTCACCGACCTCACCGGCCTCGTCTCCGCCGATGTGGAGCGGTCGCGTATCACGCTGCGCGCCGGCACGCGCCTGCATCAGATCCCGGCGCTTCTCGCGCCGTACGGACTCGCGATGGAGAACCTCGGCGACATCGACCGGCAGTCGATCTCCGGCGCGATCTCGACCGGAACGCACGGCACCGGCGCCCGCTTCGGCGGCATCGCGGCGCAGGTCGTCGGCGCGACGCTCGTGACGGCATCCGGCGAGATGCTCACCGTGAGCGAGGCCGAGAACGCCGAACTCGTGCCGGCCGTCGCGCTGGGCCTCGGCGCGCTGGGCATCCTGGTCGACGTCACGGTGCAGTGCGTCCCGGCGTTCGTGCTTCACGCGGTCGAGCAGCCGGAAGACCTCGGAGTGGTGCTGAACGACCTCGACGCGCGGGTCGCCGAGACCGACCACTTCGAGTTCTACTGGTTCCCGCACACCGATCGCGCGATGACGAAGACCAATACGCGTCTGCCCGAGAGCGCCCCGCGCCATCCGCTGCCGATCGTGGGCAAGTGGGTCGACGACACGGTGGTCGGCAGCGGGCTGCACCAGGTGGCGTGCAGCGTCGCGCGGGCGGTTCCCGCGACGATCCCGCCGATCAATCGCCTCTCGGTGAAGCTCTGGGGGGATCGCGAGTTCACGGATGCCTCGTCCCGCGTGTTCGCGACCTCACGGTCCGTCCGCTTCCGCGAGATGGAGTACGCGCTCCCCGTCGAGAACGTGCGTCCGGCGTTCGACGCGCTGCGTGCGCTCATCGACGAGCGGGGCTGGCGCATCTCCTTCCCTGTGGAGGTGCGCTTCGCGGCGGCCGACGATCGGTGGATGTCGACCGCGCACGGCCGGGCCTCGGCCTACATCGCCGTCCACCGCTACTGGCGGGAGGACCCGACGGAGTACTTCGAGGCGGTGGAGCAGATCATGCTCGGCTTCGGCGGGCGTCCGCACTGGGGCAAGATGCACACGCTGGATGCCTCGATCCTGCGTGACCGGTACCCGCGGTTCGACGACTTCGTAGCGCTCCGCGATCGGCTCGACCCGGAGCGGCTGTTCGCCAACCCGTACCTGCGGCGCGTGCTCGGTGAGTAACGCCTGAGAGTCCACCGGCCCGGCAGTGTGGCGGGGGTGGCCGTGGCTAGGATGAGGGAAACCTCGAACGGAGTATCCGGCTATGTGGGAATGGCTGATCCCGGTCCTGATCGTTGTGGCTCTTGCCGCGATCGTCGGGATCTACCTGTGGGCCACGTACAACTCGCTCGTTCAGCTGAACGTGCGCGTCGATGAGGCGTGGAGCGACATCACTGTCCAGCTCAAGCGCCGTGCCGACCTGCTGCCGAACCTCATCGAGGCGGTGAAGGGCTACGCGGCGCACGAGAAGGCTGTCTTCGAGAACGTCACGCGTGCGCGGGCTGAGACGCTTTCGGCCGGCGGCCCTGCCGAGGCAGGCCTGGCAGAAGGACACATGCAGCAGGCGCTCAAGTCGCTGTTCGCCGTGGCCGAGGCCTACCCGCAGCTGCAGGCGAGCCAGAACTTCCTGCACCTCCAGCAGTCGATCGTCGACACCGAAGACAAGATCCAGGCCTCCCGCCGGTTCTACAACGGCGGCGTGCGCGAGCTGAACACCAAGATCAAGGTGTTCCCGAACAACCTCTTCGCCCGCAACCTCGGCTTCCACGAGCGCGAGTTCTTCGAGGTGGTCGACGGCGCTGCCATCTCGGAGCCCCCGCGCGTTCAATTCTGACGCGGCGCGGCGTCGCACGCCCGCGCTAGCGTCTCCCCATGACCCACCGCCTGACGCGCGAGCAGGCTCGGCGCGTCGCCGTGAGCGCCCAGCTGCTGTCGGCCGACCGGCCGGCGGGAATCGTCGAGACCATCGACGCACTGACGGTGGTGAACATCGAGCCCACCGCGGCGATCGCTCCGAGCGCCGACCTCATCCTGTGGTCGCGGCTCGGCTGGCCGTACCAGCCGGCCGACCTCGTGCGGCTCGTCGAGGAGGATCGCGCCGTCTTCGAGTGGGGCGGCTTCTACCGCACGATGGCCGACCTGCCGCTCCTGCGACCCGAGATGGCGACACGCCCTCACTCGCGCGAGGCGAGGGAGTGGCTTCAGGCGAACGACGTGTTCCGTCGCGAGGTCATGGCGAAGCTGCGGGCAAAGGGTCCGCTGCGTCCGGTCGACATCCCCGACACGGCGCAGGTGTCATGGCGCTCGTCGGGCTGGACGAACAACCGCAACACGCTCCAGCTCCTCGAGATGCTGGTTCTCCGCGGTGACGTCGCGATCTCGTCGCGTGACTCCGGCGGTCGCCTGTTCGATCTCGCCGAGCGGGTGTATCCGCAGGACCAGCCGGTCCTGTCGGCCGAGGCGGCGGCGCAGGAGCGCGCCGAGCGCAGGCTGACGTCGTACGGCGTCGCACGCGCGAAGAGTCTCGCCCAGCCCATCGAGCCCGTCGACGTCGGCGAGGTGGGCGAGGAGGCGACGATCGACGACACGGCGGGAAGGTGGCGCATCGATCCCGACGCCCTCGCGACGGTCGACGACTTCCGGCCGCGCACCGCATTGCTGTCGCCGTTCGATCGGCTCGTGTTCGACCGTAAGCGCCTCGAGGAGATCTTCGGCTACGAGTACCTGCTCGAGATGTACAAGCCCGCCGCAAAGCGACGCTGGGGCTATTTCGCGTTGCCGATCCTTCACGGCGACCGGTTCGTGGGCAAGCTCGATGCCAAGGCCGACCGCAGAGCAGGAGTGCTGCGCGTCTTCGCGGTGCATGAGGACTCTCCGTTCGACCCCGAGACGACCGATGCCGTTCATCGCGAGATCCATGATCTCGCGCACTGGCTCGGCCTCGACGTGCAGGGGCTGCCGGACGCGTGATCAGCGGACGGCGAGGATCATGTCGTCGCCGGTGAAGCGGATCGAGCCGCGCAGCGCCCAGTCGTCGGCCCGGTAGGTGAAGCTCGCCTGCTCGCCGCTGTGGGTCGTGCCCGTGGCGGTCGCGACGATCACTCCACCGGTCGCGTCGAAGGCGCTGCCGTCGTCGTGAAGGGCGACGACCGGATGCTCGTCGACGCGGAAGGCGATGCCGTCGAGCGTGGCCAGGTCTGCGGCCCACGGAACGCGCAGGCCGCAGTTGTCGCGCACCGCGGCCGCGGGGCGGGCGCAGCCATCGGCGTACGCGTCGATCCGCTCCTGCGCGAGCTTGGTCGCCGCGGGCGACAGCACGGCGTCGATGATGACGGCGGCCGGCTCGTCGGTGCTCACCGCGACCGTCTGCGAACCCGCGAGGATCCCGCGGGGTGCCGCCTGCACCTCGTATTCCGCGGGCAGGAGCGGCAGATCGGTCGCTGCGGGAGCGAGCGCATCGCCCACCCATACGGCGTCGCCTCCTGCACCGGCTCCGAGCGCAGTCTCAGCGCGGAGAACGCCGAGGTAGTCGCCGGTGAGCCGCCAGCCGGTTCCTGAGTCCTGAAGTGCGAAGCTCACCGTGCGCGCTTCGCCCCCGAGCAGCGCCTCCGCCTCCACCGACGCCACGCCGTCTTCGCCGACGCGCACGTCGACCAGCTCCGCGTCCTCGATGTACGACGTCGCCCCGGCGAAGGCTTCCTCCAGGGTCACCTCGGCGTCGTCGCCGAGGTCGGCCTCGCGGAGGGCGTCGATCGCCCCGAAGTCGCCCGCCTCCAGAGCCCGGAGGTACGCCTCCGCAGCGGCCCCGGCGGACGGAGGGCGGCTGGTGAACCACCAGACGCCACCCACCGTCAGTACGACTGCGGCCGTCGCTGCGACGATCCCGACGACCGCTCCGCGTTTCACCTCTCCACGCTAGCCCGCGGGCTCGTCGGCTGCGAGCGCGACCGGCTCAGGGCGTCCGGCCTCGTGACGCGCGGCCTCGGGGAGCGCCGCGGCGAGATCATCCACCGCGTTCCCCCATCGCGAGACCGAGATGCGCTCGAGCGACTGCCAGCGCGCGGCTGCCCGGAGCTCGTCGGCGAGGCGGGCCGCGGCATCCGCCGGCCTGCCGTGCTCCCACCAGGCCGACTGCACGAGCAGGGTCGAGGCGGCGCGATCGGCTTTGAGGTCGACGCGGCCGACGATGTCGTCGCCGACCAGAACGGGCAGCGAGTAATAGCCGTACCGGCGCTTCGGCGCCGGCGTGTAGATCTCGATGCGGTACTCGAAGTCGAAGAGCCGCTCGGCGCGGTCGCGGAACCAGACGACCGGGTCGAAGGGCGTCAGGAGCGCCGTGGCATCGACGCGGCGGGGGAGTGACGCGTCGCGGTGGACCCACGCCGGCGACGGACGGCCGGCGGTGGTCCACCCCTGGACCGTCACCGGCAGCAGCTCGCCCGCATCGGTCAGGTCCTGAACGGCCGCCAGGACCGCGCGGCGATCGGCGATCCGCCAGTAGTCCGCCAGATCGGCGGCCGTCGCCACCCCGTACGCGCGCGCCGCGCGTCGGACGAGCTCGCGGATCGCGTCGTCGCGCGGGACCGGAGGTGCCAGCGCCTCGGCGGGGATGACGTCGGAGGCCAGCCCGTAGCGCCGTTCGAAGCCGCGACGGCCGGCGATCGCCACCTCGCCGAACATCCAAAGGTACTCCAGCGCATTCTTCACCTCGTCCCAGTCCCACCACTGCCCGCGCGCGCCCTTCGGGGCGTCGCGCTCGATCTGTGCGGGGCGCAGGGGGCCGCGATCGGCCAGCTCGGCTCTCACCCAGTCCACGATCTTGGCGTGGCTCTGGAACCACCCGTCGGGCTGGGTGCCGTACTTGGCGCGCAGGGCCTCCATGCGGAAGCCGAACAGCGACCAGTCGGATGCCGGGATGAACGCCGCGACGTGCGCCCAGTACTCGACGTAGGGCGGGCGCCGGGTGAACAGCAGGCGGTCGAGCGCCGCCGGGTCATAGGGCCCGACGCGCGAGAAGAGGGGCATGTAGTGCGACCGCGCGAAGACGTTCACCGAATCGATCTGCAGCGTCGCCATGCGCGCCAGCGCCAGATTGAGCTGGCGGGTGCCGGGCGCGGCCGGACGCGGTCGGGCGAAGCCCTGCGCCGCGAGGGCGATGCGGCGTGCCTCGGCTGCGCTGAGCGTGGACTTCACCCGCGAAAGCCTAGCCACCGGCCCCGACACCCAGGGCGGCAGGAGCGTTCGGGGTGTGCGGGCGCATGACTCGCGCGGCATGCGACGCGCCTAGACTGGCGGAATGAGCGGCTCCGACGACAAGCCTCGCGGCTCGCTGTTCGACGCGTTCCGCGATCGGAGCAGGGTCGTCTCGACCGAGCTCTCGGGCACGATCCCGCGCGGTCTGCGCATTGCGACGGCCTACTCGTGGCGCTTCCTGGTCGTCGCGGCGGCCATCGGCGTCGCCGTGTGGCTCGTCATCCAGCTCAAGCTGCTGGTGATCCCGCTCCTGGTCGCGATCCTCGTCACAGCACTGCTGTGGCCGGTCTTCACCTGGATGCTGCGTCACCGCGTCCCTCGCTGGCTCGCGATCGTCGTCTCCGTCGTCGGCACCGTCGCCATCGTGGGCGGCCTGCTGTGGCTCGTGGCGTGGCAGATCACCCGCCAGTGGTCGGAAGTGCAGGCCAGCACCGTCGAGGCCATGGACAGCTTCCGCGACTACCTGATCCAGGGCCCCCTCCACCTCAGCGAGGCGGAGATCGACAACCTGCTCGCCCAAGGCTGGACTGTGCTGCAGGAGCAGGCCGAGCTCGTGTGGTCGGGCGCGCTCGCCATCGGCAGCACCGTCGGCCACGTCCTCGCCGGCGGCATCCTCGCGTTCTTCATCCTCCTGTGCCTGCTCGCCGACGGCGCGGGCATCTGGCGTTGGACGCTGCGCCTCTTCCCGCGCAAGGCCCGGCCCGCCGCCGACGGAGCCGGACGCGCCGGCTGGGTGACGGTCGTCAACTACGCGCGCACCCAGCTGCTCGTCGCCACGATCGACGCCATCGGCATCGGCCTCGGCGCGTTCCTCCTCGGCGTCCCGCTGGCGATCCCGATCGCCGTCCTCGTCTTCCTCGGCGCGTTCGTGCCGATCGTCGGTGCTGTCGTCACGGGCGCCGTCGCCGTCTTCCTCGCCCTCGTGTACAACGGTCCCTGGATCGCCCTGTGGATGCTCATCGTGGTCCTCGGCGTGCAGCAGCTCGAGGGGCATGTGCTCCAGCCGCTCGTCATGGGATCAGCGGTCAAGGTTCACCCGCTCGCGGTCGTCCTCGTCGTCGCCGGCGGAGCCATGATCGCGGGCATCCCCGGTGCCCTGTTCGCGGTGCCGCTCGCGGCGTTCGTCAACGTCGTGGCCGTCTACCTCGGGCAGCGATCGTGGGAGACCGGCGTCAGACCGACGGGCGATCTCATCTGGAGCACCGTCCCGCGCCCGAGCAGGAGACCTACGTGAGCATGACCTCGCCCTCGGCGCGCCATCTGGCCGCGCCCACCCTCGCCGACGTTGCGGATGCCGCGGCCACCCTCGACGGGGTGATCACGCACACCCCGCTCGACGAGTCGCTGCACCTCTCCGATCTCATGGGCGTCCCGGTGCATCTGAAGCTCGAGAACCTCCAGCGCACGGGGTCGTTCAAGATCCGCGGCGCGACCTACCGGCTCTCGCGGCTGACCGAGCAGGAGCGAGCGCGCGGCGTGGTGGCCGCGTCGGCCGGCAACCACGCGCAGGGCGTCGCGCTCGCGGCGAAGTCGCTCGGCATTCCCGCGACGATCTTCATGCCGCTCGGCGTTCCGGTCCCCAAGCTCCTCGCCACGCGCGGATACGGAGCGGATGTCGTGCTCGAGGGCGCGACGGTCGAGACGCCCCTGCGCCTGGCCGCGGAGTTCGCCGAGCGCACCGGCGCCGTGTTCATCCACCCGTTCGACCACCCGGATGTGATCGCCGGTCAGGGAACGCTCGGGCTCGAGCTCATGGACGATCTTCCCGAGGTCGACACGATCGTCCTCGGCATCGGCGGCGGCGGGCTCATCGCCGGCGTGGCGGCGGCGGTCAAGGCGCGTGCCGCGGCCGAGGGCCGCACCGTGCGCGTGATCGGCGTCCAGGCCGAGAACTCGGCGGCCTATCCAGGGTCGCTCGCGGCGGGGCATCCGATCGAGGTCTCCACGCGGCCCACCATCGCCGACGGGATCGCGGTCGCCCGGCCGGGCGACCTGCCGTTCTCCATCATCCGCGACCTCGTCGACGACGTCGTGACGGTGTCGGAGGACGACATCGCGCGCGCGCTCCTCGTGCTGCTGGAGCGGGCCAAGCAGGTCGTCGAGCCGGCCGGCGCGGTCGGCGTCGCTGCGATCCTCGCAGGCAAGGTGCAGGCCGCCGGACCCGTCATCAGCGTGCTGTCGGGCGGCAACATCGACCCCCTGCTGCTGCAGCGGGTCGTCGCGCACGGGTTGTCGGCGTCCGGTAGGTACATGACGCTGCAGATCCCTCTGCCCGACCGCCCCGGTCAGCTCGCGCGGGTGTCGGAGCTCCTCGCGCAAGCCGGAGCCAACGTCATCGAGGTGCTGCACACCCGCCACGGACAGGGCCTGCAGATCAGCGAGGTGATCCTGCAGCTCAGCGTCGAGACGCGCGGCGAGGAGCACCGCGCGCACGTCATCTCGGTGCTCGAGCAGGCCGGCTACGCGCCGACCGTCATGCCCAATTAGACGCGGGGCCGCGCGGTCACTGCCCGGTGTACGTCTCGACCTTGACGATCTCGACGGAGATCTCGCGGCCGTTGGGCGCGGTGTACGACGTCTTCTCGCCCTCCTTGCGGCCGAGGATCGCCTCACCCAGGGGGGAGGCCTCGCTGTAGACGTCGAGCTCGGAGCCGGCCGCGATCTCGCGGTTGCCGAGCAGGAACACCTCTTCGCCACCCGCGACGATCGCCGTGATGACGGTGCCGGGCTCGACGACGCCCGTCGACTCGGGGGCCTCGGACACGGTGGCGGTCTTCAGCAGGTGCTGGAGCGTGCGGATGCGCGCCTCCTGCTTGCCCTGCTCGTCCTTCGCCGCGTGGTAGCCGCCGTTCTCCTTGAGGTCGCCCTCCTCGCGAGCGGCTTCGATGCGCTTCGCGATCTCCTCCCGGCCGGTGGTCGAGAGGTGCTCGAGCTCGGCGGCGAGGCGGTCGTAGGCATCCTGAGTGAGGAAGGTCACGGGGGCATCGCTGGACACGTCTTGCTCCTTCGGTGTGGGGCGACGGTCGATATGTCAAACGCCCCGGCTCTCGGCCAGGGCGCGTATCGACTGCAGTCGGCCCAGACTACGTCACCCAGCAGGAGTTGACAAAACCTGTGGTGGCCTCAGCCGTGGTGGGAATGAGCTCTCGCAGAGACTGGGCGTGGCTCTCGCCGGCAGCGATCTCCACCACGCGCCACCCCACGACGCCGTGCTCGCGGTCCTGCGCCTCGACCGCACACGCGACGGAGCGCCCCGGGGGAGCGGTGACCTGGAAGCTGACCGTCACGGAGTGCTCGTCGACGACCTCGAACCCGGTCGTGTCGACGTCGACGGCGTCGAGCGACCCGGAGACGGTGAACCAGCCGAACAGGGCGACGACCGCTGCGGCGACCGCGATCGCGACGCCGATGATCCACCGGCGGGCGGGTGAGCGCGTGCGTCCGTACCGCTCGTCGAGCATCTGCTGGGTCGTCATCGCCGTCCGTCGGGAAGATTAGGCTGGGGTTCCAGGCTATGCGCTTCCGAGCGCCGCCGTGGCCACCCGCACGGCCCGATCCGGGCAGAACGAGGACTCCCCATGCACGACGCACTCGCCGCACTCGCGCTCGCGGCGGCGACCGCGACCCCGACTCCCGCGCCGTCGATGATCGACCCCGACCAGGTGACGCCGGGCGCGTGGGGCTTCGTGATCACCGCGTTCGTGGCGGTCCTGACGATCCTGCTGGTGTGGGACATGATCCGCCGCATCCGCCGCGGCCGGGTGCGCGCCGACCTCCTCGACGAGCTCGAGGCCGAACGTCAGGCCGACAGCGCCGTCGAGGCGACCGAGACCGACGGCGAGGACATCGCGCCCGACGAGCCCACCGGCGGCGCGAAGCGCTGAGCACCGGCATCCCGCCATCACGCGGTTCGGGATGCCGCGACCCTGCCCGCGCGGATCAGCCGGGCAGGCCCAGCGAGGGCGACAGCGGGTCGAGCGCGATGATCAGGCACGCCGTCCAGTGGCAGAGGAACGCCAGCACCGTGCACAGGTGGAAGATCTCGTGGAAGCCGAAGTGGCCCGGCCACGGGTTGGGGCGCTTCATCGCGTAGACGACGGCGCCTCCGGTGTAGAGGAGCCCGCCGATCGCGACGAGCAGCATCATCGCGACGCTGGCCCGCAGGAGGTCGGGGAGGTACATCACCGCGGCCCAGCCGAGCACGAGGTAGAGCGCGACGTACAGCCAGCGGGGCGCGTGGATCCAGAAGACCCGGAAGAGGATCCCCACCAGGGCGCCCGACCAGACCAGTGTCAGCAGCAGCGTGCCCTGTCGCGGCGGCAGGGCCAGGACCGCGATCGGAGTGTAGGTGCCGGCGATGAGCAGCACGATGTTCGCGTGGTCGATGCGCTTGAGCACGGCCTTGGTCTTCGGTCCCCAGTTGAAGCGGTGGTAGAGCGCGGAGTTCCCGAAGAGGAGCAGCGACGTGGCCATGAAGACGGCGCACGACCACTTGGCGGCCGCGCCCTCCGCGACGATGATCAGCACGATGCCCGCCACGATGGCGACAGGGAAGGTGGCGGCGTGGAGCCAGCCGCGCCAGGTCGGCTTGATCTCCGGAGTCGCGGCGTCGACCGCCGCGGCGTCGAGGAGCGGCAGCACGGGGACGTCCGGAACCTGGGAAGGGCGGGTGCGACGGCTCATCCACCCAGCGTAGGCCTCCGGGCATGCCGCGGGCGGTACATGGGCGTGGCGCTCGGCGGGCGGTAGCGTAGGCCTGTGGCGCGCACAGGGTCGAACGAGGGCAGGGGGCCCCTCTACCGTCTCTACATCAACCGCCTCCGCCGTCGGCTCGAGCCCGCCGCAGTGCCGCGTCACGTCGCGATGATGATCGACGGCAACCGGCGGTGGGCGAAGCAGCTCGGCTTCGACTCCGCCGCCCACGGCCACCGGGCCGGCGCGGCCAAGATGCACGAGTTCCTGGGGTGGTGCGACGACGTCGGGGTGAAGGTCGTGTCGCTGTACCTGCTGTCGACCGACAACCTCCGCAAGCGCGATTCGCGCGAGCTCTCCGACCTCATCGAGATCATCGCCGAGCTCGCCCACGAACTGTCGCTCGAGCCCGACTGGCGGGTGCAGGCGGTCGGCCGCTCCGAGCTGCTGCCGCCCGAGCTCGCGCGCGTCCTCGCCGACGCCGAGGAGCGCACCAAGGACCACACCGGCCTCCACGTGAACCTGGCCGTCGGCTACGGCGGCCGTGGCGAGATCGTCGACGCGGTGCGCAGCATCATCGCGCAGCACGACGAGGAGGGCGGATCCCTCGAGGAGCTCGCCGCGAGCCTCACGCCCGAGCAGATCGGCGAGCACCTCTACACGGGCGGACAGCCCGATCCCGATCTCGTGATCCGCACCTCGGGGGAGCAGCGGCTGAGCGACTTCCTGCTGTGGCAGTCCGCGCACTCCGAGTTCTACTTCGTCGAGGCGCTCGGCCCCGACCTGCGCGAGGTCGACTTCCTGCGCGCCATCCGCGACTTCTCCAGCCGCGACCGCCGCTACGGGAGCTGATCCGCGCGCTCCGCCCGCACCCCCGCGCCCGGGCGCGCCATGCCATGATGTGTCAGTGACGGATCTGGATTCATATCTGGCGTCGTTCGATGGGGAACCGGGGTATCTCGACTGGGCTGCGTTCGGACCGCTCTCACCGGTCGTGCGCGCCGAAGCGCAGGCCGACACCGAGCTCCTCGGCTCGGGACGCCGCACCAGCATCGAGCTGGTCAATGACCACGCACGCGAGGCGCGCGAGCTCGTGGCCGGACTCATCGGGACGGATGCCTCGCAGGTCGTGCTGCAGCCTTCGACGACGTACGGCCTCATGCAGGCGATCTACGGGCTCGCCGGCGGACTCATGGTCGGCCGGGGGGAGTTCCCGAGCCTGACCGTCGCCGCGTCGCGGGCAGAGGCATCCCTCGGCTCGATCGAGGTCCAATGGCTCGAACCCGTCGACGGGTTCATCACCCCCGATCTCGTTCGCGCGTCGCTCACCGACGGCACGCGTGCGCTCGCGGTCAGCCTGGTCGACTTCCGCACCGGCTACCGCGCCGACCTGCCGGCGCTGCGCGACGTCATCGGCGACCGGCTGCTCATCGTCGACGCGATCCAGGGCTTCGGCGCGGTCGACGTGGACTACACCGCTGCAGACGTCGTCTGCTCCAACGGCTACAAGTGGCTGCGCGCCGGCCGCGGCACGGGCTTCGCGTGGTTCGGCGAGCGGGCGCTCGAGCGCATCGCGCCGGTCCTCTCCGGCTTCGGCGGCGTCGACGGCGGCCTGCCGCTCGACGTCGTGCCCCCGCCCTCCGCGTCCGCGCAGGCGTTCACCGTCACCGGCATCGACACCCTCGCGGCCGCGCGGCTGGCCACAGCGCTGCAGGAGCTGACCGACATCGGCGTGGCCACGGTGGACTCGGAACTCGCCGAGCGCACGCGCGACGTCATGTTCTTCGCCGACCGCTACGAGGTGCCCGTGGTGACGCCGCGGGAGCCCGAGCGACGCGGCGGCATCGTGACGCTCGCTCCCGCCCCGCAGGACGCCGCTCCGCTCGCGGCGTCGCTGGCCAACCACGGGCTCACCGTCACCGTGCGCTCGGGCCTCGTGCGCGTCGCTCCGCACGTCGGCACCGGCGCCGACACGCTGCGGCTGTTCGGCGACGCGCTCGCCGCCTTCTCGTCGGCGCGGGTGTGGTGAGAGCGGATGCCGCGGCCGCGGCATCCGGAAATTAACCTGCGCGACACGATCGCGTGCGTGTCGTGCACGGTTCTCTTCGCACCGCGGACGTACGTTCATCACATCGGGCAAGGCGCCCGTTCGAGTCGGCCTTTCGGACCACGACTCGTGACCCATGGTCGACTCGTGACTGCCGGGTTCTCCACCCGGGGCGGGAGTGGGTTGTGACCACACGAGCACCACACGAGCAGTACCGTCAGGACGTCGCGCAGGCCGCGGATCTCGATCAGGATCTCCGCACCTATGTGCTCGACACCTCCGTGCTGCTGAGCGATCCGCGGGCGTTCTTCCGTTTCGCCGAGCACAACGTCGTGATCCCCGTCGTGGTGATCACCGAGCTCGAGGGCAAGCGGCACGATCCCGAGATCGGCTACTTCGCGCGCCAGGCGCTCCGGCACCTCGACGAGCTGCGCGTCGAGCACGGTCGCCTCGACTTCCCGGTCCCGGTCGGCGAAGGCGGCACGCTGCGCGTGGAGCTCAACAACACCGACGCCGGCGTCCTTCCGTCGGGCATGCGCCTCGGCGACAACGACAGCCGCATCCTCGCCGTCGCGATGCATCTCGCGTCCGACGGGCAGGAGGTCACCGTGGTCTCGAAGGACCTCCCGATGCGCGTGAAAGCCGCTTCGCTCGGCGTCATCGCCGAGGAGTACCTCGCCGAGCAGGCGGTCGACTCCGGCTGGACCGGCATCGCGACGATCGACGTCTCGGGCGACGACATCAGCGACCTCTACGAGAGCGAGGTGGCCTCGAGCGACGAGGTCCGCGGACTTCCCGTCAACACCGGCCTCATCATCCACTCCGAGCGCGGCTCGGCACTCGGCCGCGTCACCTCCGAGGGCTCGTACAAGCTCGTGCGCGGCGACCGCGAGGTCTTCGGCCTGCACGGCCGCTCCGCCGAGCAGCGCATCGCCATCGACCTGCTGACCGATCCCGACGTGGGGATTGTCTCGCTCGGCGGTCGCGCCGGCACCGGCAAGTCGGCGCTCGCCCTCTGCGCGGGGCTCGAGGCGGTGCTCGAACGCCAGCAGCAGCGCAAGATCATCGTCTTCCGGCCGCTGTTCGCCGTCGGCGGGCAGGAGCTCGGCTACCTGCCGGGCGATCAGCAGGAGAAGATGAACCCCTGGGGCCAGGCGGTCTTCGACACCCTCGGCTCCGTCGTCTCGACGAACGTGCTCGAAGAGGTCGTCGAGAGGGGACTGCTCGAGGTGATGCCGCTGACCCACATCCGCGGTCGCTCGCTGCACGACGCGTTCGTGATCGTCGACGAGGCGCAGTCGCTCGAGCGCAACGTGCTGCTCACGGTGCTCAGCCGCATAGGCCAGAACTCCCGCGTCGTGCTGACCCACGACGTCGGGCAGCGCGACAACCTGCGCGTCGGCCGCCACGACGGCGTCGCCTCGGTCATCGAGACCCTGAAGGGACACGGCCTGTTCGGGCACGTCACGCTGGCCCGGTCGGAGCGGTCGGCCATCGCCGCTCTCGTCACCGACCTGCTGGAGGCGGGCGAGCTCGCCTGATCGTCCGGAAGGGGCCGGGATGCCGCATCCCGGCCCCTCCCGCGCGTCCGCAGGCGCCGGACAATCGCTTTCCAAGAATGAGAAGAGTCTCATTCCCCATGCCGTTGCGGCACTCGACGGTCTGCCACCATGGGTAGTGGTGCACTCGTCGCACTGGGGATGGGAAGGCGAAGCGTGGAGAGTCGTACGCGTCTGGCTGTCGGCGGCATGTCTGCCGTCGCTGCGAGCGTTGCGGTGATCTGCGTGGTGGCGCTCACGAACAGCGCGGCGCTCGCCGATGCCGCAGGCACGTCGATCGAGGCGGCGCCCGTGGTGGTGCCGGCAGCGCCCGGCGAACCCGAAGCGACGGTCGACGACGCCCCCGAGCGCGCTGCGGCGCCGAAGCCCACGACCGACCCCACGCCCAGCGCGCCGATCGCCGAGGTGGTCCCCGCGCCCGCGCCGAAGGTCGTCCAGCCCGCAGAACCCGACAAGGTCGGGCCGTCGCCGTCCTCGCCTTCGGTCCAGCCGTCCGCCGGTCCGACGACGGCACCGTCCAAGGATGAGGCGATCGCCGAAGCCGAAGCCTCCGGATCCTGGGACGCCGCCCGCATGTGGGCCGAGCGCCGCGGATGGTCGGAGGAGCGCATCGAGGAATGGATCGACCGGCTCGAGAAGGCGCGCGGCCCGCTGTCCCAGTGGCGCGGGCAGAGCGACGACGACGACCGAGACAGCCAGGGGCTGGTCGGTGGCGGCGCCGTCCGCGACGACTCCGGCCGCGACGATTCCGGCCGCGACGACTCCGGGCGCGACAACTCGGATCGCGACGACACCGAGCGCCGGGCCACCGCCCCGCACGGGAACCCACACGACTCGAAGGACCGGCCGAACGCGGCCCAGTCCTCGAAAGAGCGCCCCGCGCACGCGGGAGCGAACGCCGACCACCGGTCAACGAAGCCCGGGCTCGGCGCGAAGAAGGATCGATCGCGCGACTCCCCAGACCGACGCGATTGATAGATGGCCGGATCCCCCAGTCCGGCCCTTCCCAGCCCCCGGCGTCCCCCAACGCCGGGGGCTTCTTCGCGGGTGCGGGTCACTCCCAGCGGTAGCCGGCGCCGCGCACGGTGATGATGTGGTCGGGGCCGAGCTTGCCGCGCAGGTAGCGCACGTACACATCGACGACGTTGGAGCCCGGGTCGAAGTCGAGTCCCCACACGCGGCTCAGCAGCAGCTCGCGGCTGAGCACGCGTCCGGGGTTGCGCAGGAACTGCTCGGCGAGGGCGAATTCGCGCGCCGACAGGTCGACGTCGCGTCCGCCGACCGTCGCGCGGCGCGCCAGGATGTCGAGCACGACATCGCCGTGCGAGACCGCCACCCCGACCTGGGGAGTGGTCTCTCGCAGGCGCGAGCGGACCCGCGCGAGCAGCTCTTCGAAGGTGAACGGCTTGGGCACGTAGTCGTTGGCTCCGGCATCCAGCCCCTCGACGGTGTCTCGCGTGCTGGAGCGCGCCGTGAGCATGATCACCGGCACGACCGACCCGCGGGCCCGCAGCTCGCGCAGCACCTCGAAGCCGTCCATCGTCGGCAGACCGACGTCGAGCAGCACGAGGTCGGCGTCGCCGCGGAGGGCCACGGTGAGGGCTTCGGCCCCGTCCTCGACGAGGATGGTCTGGTAGCCCGCGGCCTCGAGGCCGCGGCTGACGAACGAGGCGATGCGGGGCTCGTCCTCGACGATGAGGATCCGTGTCATGCCGATGTCTCCCGCTGCAGAACGTCGCCCGCCCTCACCGGTGCCGGCAGGGCGGCGGCGGTGGGCGGGAGGTGGATGGTGAAGGTGGCGCCGCCGCCCGGTGTGTCGGTGACGGCGCACGAGCCCCCGTGGCCCTTCGTGATCGCATCGACGATCGCGAGGCCGAGCCCCGAGCCGCCGACGCTCCGCTTGCCGTGGGCGCGGTCGAAGCGGCGGAAGATGCGGCTGCGGGAAGCCGGCGGGATGCCGGGTCCGTGGTCGCGGACCCACAGCCGGGCGCCGGCAGCGTCGAGCGAGCTGCCGATCTCGATCGGCGTGCCGGCAGGCGTGTACTTGGCGGCGTTGTCGGCGAGCTGGAGCCACGCCTGCAGGAGGCGGTCGTGGTCGCCGCGCACGACCCCCTGCGCGTGCGCCTCGACGGTCCACGCGTGCTGCGGGATGACGGCCACGAGCTCTCCGACGCGCGCGGTGAGGGCCGAGAGGTCGACGTCGCGCATGACGTACGAATCGCCCTCCGCGGCGGCGAGCTGGTCGATGTCCTCGACGAGCCGGGCGAGGCGGTCGAGCTCGGCGATGCCGATCTCGCGCGCGGACGCGGCGTCGCCGGCGTCGCCGGGGTTCATCAGCTCGAGGTGCCCCCGCACGATCGTGATCGGGGTCTTCAGCTCGTGGCGGACGTCGTCCAGCAGCTGGCGCTGCACGTCGACGGAGCCCTCGATGCGGTCGAGCATCGAGTTGACGGTCCGCGACAGGTCGGAGATGTCGTCGTTGCCCTGCGTCGACAGGCGCGGCGACAGGTCGGCGATCGTGATGGCGTCGGCCGTCTCGCGCATCAGGCGGATCGGGGAGAGCAGGCGGCCGGTGACGAACCAGCCGACGACGCCGATGGCCGCGAGCACGACGAGCGCGGCGATGATGTAGGTCGCCATGGCCGCGGTCACGGGTTCGAGCTCGGCGCCGATGTCGACGGCGCGGACGTAGACGCCCTTGCGTGAGTCGCCCTCCATCTGCACGGGGATCGCGATGTAGCGAAGAGACCCCTCGTCGGTCGCCGCGGTCCCGACCGTGGTCTCGCCGTCCGCCGTATCCGCGACAGCCCGATCGATCAGCTCCTGATCGCGCGAGATGTCGAAGCCGGACAGCGTTGCCGGCTTGAAGCGCGGGGCACCGTCGAGGATGGCGACGGACGCCTCGTTCCGTCCGGGTACGAGTTGCGACACGGCCGCGTAGAGGAAGTCCTCGACCGTCTTGAAGTCCTGGAGGTCGATGGCTTGCGTCGCCGTGGCCTCGCCGGTTTCGGGCTCCGCCGCGTTCTCGACGGGGTCGGCGACGGTCTGGAGACTCTTGACCTGCATCTCCAGCCGCTCGCCCACCTCGTGGACCACGCGCTCGCGCTGAACCAGGAAGGTGACACTGCCGACGATGGCCAGGCCGACGCAGGCCACGGCGAGGATCGCAGCGAGGATCCTCACGCGGGCCGGGATCGGCCGGGGCGTCGAGCGGGTCACCCCCTGATTATCGCCCGCGGGAGGCTCCAGCGGCACGAACCGTCGCTCAGCCCGGGTGCGTCATCGACAGGAGGTGGAGCTTCTCGTCGAGCTGCTCGAGCGTGAGCTCGCCTCGCTCGACGTAGCCGAGGTCGATCACAGCCTCGCGAACCGTGATGCCCTTGGCCACCGAGTGCTTGGCGATCTTCGCAGCCGCCTCGTAGCCGATGAGCTTGTTGAGGGGCGTCACGATCGAGGGCGACATGCCCGCGTAGGCTGCAGCGCGCTCCACATTCGCCTCGAGACCGTCGATGGTCTTGTCGGCGAGCAGGCGCGACGCGTTGGCCAGCAGGCTGATCGACTCGAGCACGGCCGTGCCCATGACGGGGATCGCGACGTTGAGCTCGAACGAGCCCGAAGCCCCGGCCCATGCCACGGTCGCGTCGTTGCCGATCACACGCGCGCACACCATGAGCGTCGCCTCGGGGACGACCGGGTTGACCTTGCCGGGCATGATCGAGGAGCCGGGCTGGAGGTCGGGGATGTGCAGCTCGCCGAGGCCGGTGTTGGGGCCGGAGCCCATCCAGCGGATGTCGTTGTTGATCTTGGTGAGCGAGACGGCGATGGTGCGGAGAGCGCCGGATGCCTCGACAAGCCCGTCGCGGTTGGCCTGAGCCTCGAAGTGGTCCTTGGCCTCGGTGATGGGCAGCTCGGTGTCGGCGACGATGAGCTCGATGACCTTCTGCGGGAAGCCGAGGGGGGTGTTGATGCCGGTGCCGACGGCGGTGCCGCCGAGCGGGACCTCGGCCACGCGGGGGAGCACCGACTGCACGCGCTCGATGCCGAGGCGCAGCTGGCGGGCGTAGCCGCCGAATTCCTGGCCGAGCGTGACGGGCGTCGCGTCCATCAGGTGCGTGCGCCCGGACTTCACGACCGACTTCCAGGCCTCAGCCTTCGCCTCGAGTGCGACCGCGAGGTGGTCGAGCGCGGGGATGAGGTCGTCGATGAGCTCCTGGGTGACGGCGATGTGCACCGAGGTGGGGAAGACGTCGTTGGACGACTGCGAGGCGTTGACGTGGTCGTTGGGGTGCACCGTCTGGCCGAGGTCCTGCGTCGCAAGCGTCGCGAGGACCTCGTTCATGTTCATGTTCGACGACGTGCCGCTGCCGGTCTGGTAGACGTCGATCGGGAACTGGTCGGCGTACTCGCCGGCGATGATGCGGTCGGCCGCTCGGGCGATGGCGTCGGCGATGGCGCCGTCGAGCGTGCCCAGCTCTTTGTTGGCGAGGGCAGCGGCCTTCTTGATGCGGGCGAGCGCCACGATCTGAGCGGCCTCGAGCGGGTCGCCCGAAATGGGGAAGTTCTCGACGGCGCGCTGGGTCTGCGCGGCGTACAGCGCGTCCTTGGGGACGCGCACCTCACCCATGGTGTCGTGCTCGATGCGGTATTCGGTGTCGGTCACTTCGTCGTTCCTCCGTTGGTGGCGAGTGTGCGTCAGGATTCTTCGCCGAGCTCGCCGACGAGGACGTCGGGAACGGCGGTGCCTTCGGCGAGTCGGTAGTTGGCGCCCACGATGGCCAGGCGGCCCTCGGCGACGGCGTCGCTGATGAGCTCGGACGAGTGCAGCAGCTCGCCGCACGTGTCGCGCAGGTGCTCACGGCCGACGTGCTCGGGATCGATCCTCGCGGGCGGGACGCCGTCGACCGTTCCCTCGCGCACGACGCGATGCACCGCGGGCACGATGGGGGCGATCTGGCGCCAGATGTGCGGCGGGAGCGGCGGGGCTCCGGGCAGCGTGCTCTCGATGGCCGCGCCCACGGCGCCGCACTCGTCATGCCCGAGCACGATGATGAGCGGCACCTCGAGGACGGCGACGGCGTACTCGAGGCTGCCGACCACGGAGTCCGAGATGACCTGGCCGGCGTTCCGGACGACGAAGAGGTCGCCCAGCCCCTTGTCGAAGATGATCTCGGCCGCGAGCCGCGAGTCGGAGCAGCCGAAGAGCGCGGCGCGGGGCCGCTGCCCTGCAGCGAGGTCGTGCCGGCGCTCGACGTCCTGGCGCGGGTGGCGGGGCTCGCCCGCCACGAAGCGCGCGTTTCCGCGGCGCATCTCCTGCCACACCTTGCTCGGCGACGGATGCTCGCTCACTCGGTCTCCTCCTGCAGTTCGCGGACCTCGGGGGAGACGACCGCGGCGACCTCTTCGAGCGTCGCCTCGCCGGCCTTGCCGTAGATCAGGATGGTGTCGGCTCCCGCCTGGGTCGACAGCGCTCCGGTGATGTTCCCGGCGCGCGACGGGTCGGCGATGTCATAGCGGTCCCAGGTGATCCCGTCGACGGTCAGCGTGCCGTCAGGGCTCGCGCCCGAGAGCACACGCGCCGGCCATCCCGGGTCGGCGTCGAAGCCCTGCGCGACGCGCGCGAACCAGGTTTCGTCGACGTACACGATGGTCCACGCGCGCGGGCTGTCGCCCTCGACCGACGCGGCATTGACCTGCCACTCGGAGGGCGCGTCGGGCGCGATCACCGCGCGGCCTTCGGCGGCGCCCACGCGCTCTGCCACGGCCGCGACGTCGATGGGCTCGCGTGGCGGCGGCGTACCGCGCGGGACGGCGAGGATGATGACGACCACGATGCCGATCGTGACGATGAGGGCCGCGATCAGGTTGCGGGTGTTCTGGCTCTCGCGGTGGACGCGCGAGGAGTCGGCCTTGCGGGCGGCCGCTTCGCCCGGGGTCTCGGGGCGGCCGAGCTCGGCGACGATCCGCGGGGACTTCGCCATCATGCGCGCTCCGCAGAGGCGGATTCGGCCGAGGATCGGGCGGCGTCGAGCCGGCGCTTGGCGCCGAGCAGCCACTCGTCGCAGCGTGCGGCGAGCGCCTCGCCGCGCTCCCAGAGCGCCAGTGAGTGCTCGAGCGTCGGCGCGCCCTGCTCGAGTTCTGCGACGACGCGCACGAGTTCGTCGCGGGCCTGCTCGAAGGAGAGGGAGGCGACGTCGGACGGTGCCCCGGTCGACTCGGTCATGCTTCCATCCTAGTTCGGCGTGGCGGCGTCGCCCGCGGCGGCGACGTCGGCCTGGGGACCGGTGGACTCGGCGATCTCACCGTCGGACCGGGCGGCGAACGACCCTCGACCGACCGTCACCACCACGGGCGTCGATGCCGGCGCCTGGGCGGCATCGCGCACGATGACGCCGTCGGCGAGGTGGGCGATCGCGTACCCGCGGGCGAGCGTCGATGCGGGCGACAGGGCGCGCAGTGTGGCCCGCAGCTCGGCGGTGCGGCGCGCGTGCGACTCGAGCGCGCGGTCGATCCGGTCGCGACCGCGCGCCGCCAGCAACTCGACCTCCTGGGCGCGCGAGCCGATCATCGACTCGGGGGAGCGGAGCGCGGGCCGGGACCGGAGCTGGTCGAGCTGCGCGATGTCGTGCGACACGCGCTGCGTGAGGCGGGAGGTGAGCCGTGAGCGCAGCTGGGCGACGAGCGCCCGCTGCTCGGCGACGTCCGGCACCACGCGCTTGGCCGCGTCGGTGGGCGTCGAGGCGCGAAGGTCGGCGACGTCATCGAGGAGCGGATGGTCGTTCTCGTGGCCGATCGCGCTGACGATGGGAGTGGATGCCGCGGCCACGGCGCGCACCAGGCGCTCGTCGCTGAAGCCGAGGAGGGTCTGCGGGTCGCCGCCGCCGCGCGCGATGATGATGACGTCGACGTCAGGGGCGGCGTCGAGGGCCTTCAGCGCCGCGATCGTCTCCGGCACGCACCGCTCACCCTGGGAGGCGGCGTACTTCGTGCGGAACCTCACCTGCGGCCAGCGCAGCTCGGCGTTGCGGTGGACGTCCTTCTCGGCATCCGAGTTCTCGCCCGTGATGAGGCCGATGGTCTGCGGCAGGAACGGGAGCGGCTTGCGCCGCGACGGGTCGAAGAGGCCCTCGGCCCGCAGCTGCGCGCGCAGACGCTCGAGACGCTCGAGCTGGTCACCGAGACCGACGTGCCGCATCGCCGAGACGCTGAAGCTGAAGTCGCCGGACTTGGCGAAGAAGTCGGCCTTGACGCACACGACGACGTGGTCGCCGACCTTGAGGTCGCCCGGCAGCCGCTCGCGGGTGGACGACCAGATCCGGAACGAGATCGTCGCATCGGCCGAGTTGTCCTTCAGGCGGCCGAAGACGTTGCCGCCGCGCAGGTTCCACGACGTGATCTCACCCTCGACCCACACCGAGCCCCAGGTCTGGATGAAGCCGCGGATCGTCTCGTTGAGCCGCGACACCGAGGTCGGCGCCTGAGGCGAGGAGTCCTTGGGGCGCACCGAGTCGGGCGGCGGCGCCTCGCCCGCGACGGGCTCGGGCTGGAAGGTCGTCATACGGTCCTCTCGTGCCCCGGCGGGGCCGCTCCTCGGCCCGCGCACAGGGGCCGCCCGTAGAATCGAGGGGTGAGCACCAGCACCGTGGGCAGAACCCCTGTGAGCATGCCCGTTCCCCGCGTCCCGCGGCGGCGCGAACGCCTTCAGGATATCCCCGTTCAAGGACAGAAGCGGGTGCTCCTGGCCTCGCCCCGCGGCTACTGCGCCGGCGTCGACCGTGCCGTGATCGCGGTCGAGAAAGCCCTCGACCGCTTCGGCGCACCGGTCTACGTGCGCAAGCAGATCGTCCACAACATCCATGTCGTGACCGAGCTCGAGGCGAAGGGCGCGATCTTCGTCGAAGAGGTCGACGAGGTTCCCGAGGGCGCCCACGTCGTGTTCAGCGCGCACGGGGTGTCGCCGGCCGTCGTCAACGCGGCATCCGATCGCGGTCTTCTCGCCATCGACGCGACGTGCCCGCTCGTCACCAAGGTGCACCGCGAGGCCGTGCGCTTCGCGCGCGACGACTTCGAGATCCTGCTGATCGGCCACCAGGGGCACGAGGAGGTCGAGGGAACGGCGGGCGAGGCGCCCGATCACGTCACGATCGTGAACTCTCCCGAAGAGGCAGCGACCATCGAGGTGCGCGACCCGTCCAAGGTGGTGTGGCTGTCGCAGACGACGCTCTCCGTCGACGAGACGATGGAGACCGTGCGGCGGCTGCGCGAGCGGTTCCCGCAGCTGCAGGATCCGCCGTCGGACGACATCTGCTACGCCACCCAGAACCGCCAGGTGGCGATCAAGAAGGTCGCGAAGAACGCCGACCTCGTGATCGTCGTCGGCTCGGCGAACTCGTCGAACAGCGTGCGCCTCGTCGAGGTCGCTCTCGAGTACGGCGCCAAGGCGGCGTATCGGGTCGACTACGCCGACGAGGTCGAGCAGGCGTGGCTCGAGGGCGTGGAGACGGTAGGGGTCACCAGTGGAGCGTCGGTGCCCGAGGTGCTCGTGCAGCAGGTGCTCGAAGACCTCGCCGGCGCCGGGTACCGCGACGTCGAAGAGGTGCGCACCGCCGAAGAGGACCTGCAGTTCTCGCTGCCCAAGGAGCTTCGCACCGACGCCGCCGGCAAGCGCGACGACCGCGCACTCGGCGGCCGGAGCCGCCCGTGACCGACACCGGCGGAACCCTGCCCGCCCCCGCGCCCGACCCGCGGCCGCGGCCGCAGTTCGGCGAGTACGCCACCCCCGAGGAGCAGCGCGCCCGCATCCGGCAGCCCGATGCCAGCCGGGTGTACGAGCCGGCGCCCGTGATCGAGTCCGCTCCTGTCGCCGCCCCGGAGCCCGCCCCCGCCTCGGCGACCGCGAAACCCCGCCCGCGCGCCGTGGACCGCATCGTGACCTTCGCGCTCCTCGCGTACGGGCTCGTGAGCGTGATCTACACCTTCCCGGCCATGGTCGACTTCGCCGCCTACGCGCAGCGGATGTTCGACCTCCTCGGCATCGACGCGACACTCAGCGATCCCGCCGCCGGAAGGCCGTGGGGCATCGCCGCGGCACTCGTGCTCGCGGTGGGCTGGCTGCTCACCGCCGCCCTGTCGTGGCTCAACATGCGGCGCGGGCGCCTGTCGTGGTGGATCCCACTCGTCGGTGGCGTCGTGTTCACGTTCGCCGCAGCGACGCTGGTCCTCGTTCCGCTGATGAACGACCCCGCCGTGTGGGATGCGATGGTCGGCAGCATCCGCTGATCGGGCTCACGAACCGACGATCGGACCCCACACCGCGCGCGCACCCGAGTCGCCGATGAGGACGACGAGCACGACTGCTCCCGCCCCGACGACGACGGCGAGCGCGCCGATCACGATCGTCACGACGCGTGCGGTGGTCGACGACCTCTTCTCGGCGCGGCTCCTGCCCCAGCGGTACCAGGCCCACTGAGCGCCCGCCACGACGAAGAGGCCGACGATCCACGGGAGCAGCAGCTCGCCGAGGTCCTCGTGGTGCTCGACCGCGTCGGTCTCTCCGATGACGTCGGCCAAGGACTCGCCCGCCGCCGTCGTGATCGGCACGAGGACGAGCAAGAGCAGCGCCGCGAGCGGCGTCACGACCCCCAGACGCCGTCGGGCTGCGGGCCAGAACGTTCCGAGCAGCAGCGCCAGCACGGTGAGAGGGGTGAGCACGACGACCGCGTGCACGATCAGCGGATGCAGCGGCAGGCCGGCGATCTCGATGGTCACATCGAGGCGAGGGAGGTCCATACTCGGGACGATAGCGGTGCCGGAGCGCGATGCCGGTGAACCTGCGACGGCGACACCTCGTGATTCCTGAGGGAGGTGAGGATGCCGGACGACGACGCTGCTCGACTGGCCGCGCTCTACGACGCCCACGCGGGCTCGGTGTGGCGCTACGTCGTGCACCTCACCGGTGACCGGTCCGGCGCCGACGACGTGGTGCAGGAGACCCTCCTGCGGGCGTGGCGCACCCCGCGGATCCTCGAACAGGAGCCCTCCTCGACGCGGTCGTGGATGTTCACGGTCGCACGGCACCTCGTGGTCGACGACGTGCGCAGCGCGCGGCGCCGGCGCGAGATCGGCGTCGCCGAGGTGCCCGAGCGGGCGACGTCGGATGCCACCGACGCGCTGTTCGACGTGATGCTCATCGAGGAGGCCCTCGCCGCCCTGTCGGCCGATCATCGGGCGGTCGTCGTCCGCGCATACTACGGCGGGCTGACGGTCGCCGAGATGGCCGACGAGCTCGAGATCCCGCCGGGCACCGTCAAGTCACGCCTGCACTACGGCCTGCGCGCGCTGCGTCTCGCGCTGCAGGAGAAGGGAGTGACGCGATGAGCTCCGACCACGCGCGCTTCGCGGAATGGGACGCCGCCTACGTCCTCGGAGCGCTGAGCCCCTCCGATCGCCGGCTCTTCGAGGAGCACCTCGAAGGCTGCGACGCCTGCCGTGCCGCGCTCGCCGAGCTCGCGCCGACTCTCGGCCTGCTGTCGCGCGTGACGCCGGATCGTGCGACGTCGATGCTCGCTGCGCCGGCCGGAGAGGAGGGGCCGGATGCCTCGGCCCGCGCCCGACTGATCGATCTCGGCACCCGCGAGGCGCGGCGACGCCGGCGCGGCTGGTGGGCCGGCGGTCTCGCCGCCGCGGTCGTGATCCTCGTCGCGGTGGTGCTCGCCGTGACGACGGCGATCGCGCCTGCTCTGCGCGGCATCCAGGTGATCGCGCTCGAGCCGGTGGCCGAGGTGCCCCTCTCGGCGACGGTCGAGCTGTCGGATGCCGCGTGGGGGACGCGGATCGAGATGACCTGCCGCTACACCGAGCCCGCGGGCGAGGATGCTCCGGCCGAGGGCTGGCCGTATTCGCTCGTGCTGACGGCCGTCGACGGCACGACGAGCGAGGTTTCGACGTGGCGCGCCCTGCCGGGTTCGACCGCCCGGCTCAGCGCCTCGACGGCGCTCGACGCCGACGAGATCGCAGCGGTGGAGATCCGCTCGCTGCGATCGGGCAAGGTGCTCATGCGCACTGAGCTCGACGCGCCCGACGCCGCTGGGGAGTGAGCCTGAAACGTCGGATGCCCCGGCCCCGCCCTGCTGAGCAAGGCAAAGCCGGGGCATCCGCTCGTCTTGTTACGCCCCGAGGCTCTTCCCGGCCGATCCGAGCTGCTGCGTGGCGCTGACGACACGGGCGGCCATGGCCGACTCGGCGACCTTGCCCCACGCGCGCGGGTCGTAGGCCTTCTTGTTGCCCACCTCGCCGTCGACCTTCAGCACGCCGTCGTAGTTCTGGAACATGAAGCCGGCGACCGAGCGCGTGAAGGCGTACTGGGTGTCGGTGTCGATGTTCATCTTGACGACGCCGTTGGCGACGGCCTCGGCGATCTCGGCGTCGGTCGAGCCGCTGCCGCCGTGGAAGACGAGGTCGAGCGGCTTCGGCCCGGTGCCGAAGCGGGCGGCGATGCCCTCCTGGATCTCGCCGAGCAGCTCGGGCTTGAGCTTGACGTTGCCCGGCTTGTAGACGCCGTGCACGTTGCCGAACGTGAGGGCCGAGATGTAGCGGCCGTTCTCGCCGAGCCCGAGCGCCTCGACGGCCTTGGTGACGTCGGCGACGGTCGTGTAGAGCGCCTCGTTGGAGCCCTCGTGCTGCACGCCGTCCTCTTCGCCGCCGACTACGCCGATCTCGACCTCGAGGATGGCGTTGATGTTCTTGAGGCGGGGGAGGAGGTCCTGCGCGATCTCGATGTTCTCGTCGAGCGGCACGGCCGAGCCGTCCCACATGTGGGACTGGAAGATCGGGTTGCGGCCCGCCTTGACCTCCTCCTCGGAGGCCTCGATGAGCGGAAGCACGAAGTCGGCCAGCGCCGGCTTCGGGCAGTGGTCGGTGTGCAGGGCCACCGTGATCGGGTAGGCCTTGGCGACCTCGGTGGCGAACTTCGCGAAGGCGAGCGCGCCGGCCGCGCGGGCCTTCACCGTGTGGCCGGCGAAGTAGTCGGCGCCGCCGGTCGTGACCTGGATGATGCCGTCGGATCCGGCCTCGGTGAGGCCCTGCAGCACGGCGTTGATCGACTGCGAGCTGGCGACGTTGATGGCGGGATACGCGAAGCCACCGGCCTTCGCGCGGTCCAGCATGTCGGCGTACTGCTCCGGGGTGGCGACGGGCATGGGTGCTCCTTGGTCGTTTGGGGGCTTCCCTCGACTTTAGCGCCGAGAGCCGGAGAAGCGGATGCCGCGGCCCGGGCCGACCGGTGCTCCCGGGCGTTCTGACCCTGCGGGAAAGAAACGCGATTCCTTCGGCGACGAGCGCGCGAAAGTCTGGGGAATGCGCGTGCACGCTGATTACGCTGGGGCCATGGTGAGTCTGACCGCTGACATGAGCCCGCTCCACCCCGATCGCAACCTCGCGCTCGAACTCGTGCGCGCGACCGAGGCGGCCGCCATCCGCGCGGTGCCGTACATCGGTCGCGGCCGCAAGGAGGACGCCGACGGCGCCGCGGTCGACGCCATGCGCGCGTTCTTCACCACCGTGAACTTCGACGGGACCATCGTCATCGGCGAGGGCGAGAAGGACCAGGCGCCGATGCTCTACAACGGCGAACGGGTCGGCAACGGCCGCGGGCCGAAGGCCGACGTCGCGGTCGACCCCATCGACGGCACGTCGCTCACCGCCGCCGGGCGCAACAACGCGCTCTCGGTCATCGCCGTCTCCGACCAGGGGACCATGCTCGACGCTTCCAGCATCTTCTACATGGACAAGCTGGTCACGGGCCCGGCCGGCGTGGGGGTCGTCGACATCCGCCTCCCGATCGGCGAGAACATCCGTCTGCTCGCGAAGGCGCTGGACAAGCCCGTCGACGAGATCGTCGTCTCGGTGCTGCACCGCCCCCGCCACGACCAGCTCATCGAGGAGATCCGCGCCGCGGGCGCCGGGACACGCCTCATGAGCGACGGCGACGTCGCCGGCGGCATCAACGCCGCGCGCCACAATGCCCGCACCGACATGTGCGTCGGCATCGGCGGGAGCCCCGAGGGCATCGTCACGGCCTGCGCGATCAAGGCGCTGGGCGGGCACATCCAAGGTCGGCTCTGGCCGCGCGACGACGACGAGAAGCAGCGGGGCATCGACGCCGGACTGCGGCTGGACGGCCACGTCTACGAGGCGGACGACCTCGTGAAGGGCAGCAACACGATCTTCGTCGCGACCGGCGTCACTGACGGCCAGCTCGTCGACGGCGTCCGGCGGGAGGGCGGCTACGTCTTCACCGAAAGCGTCGTGCTGCGCGGCGCGTCGGGCACGCTGCGCCGGATCACGTCGGAGCACCTCGTCTCGAAGTGGCTCTAGCCTGCCCGCCGCCTGTGTGACTGATGTGACGGATGTGACAGCTGTGACGGGATCGTGACGCCTTCGCGGCGCAACTCTGGCAGAATCGAAGGCGGGTCGACAGCGACTCGTGTTTCCATGCGAGGGAGTCTTCGATGTCCGGACAGGTGGGTGGTCCGTCGCCGCAGACCGGCGCGCAGGCCGTCGTCGCGAACGCCGTGGCCAACACGGTCGATCCGTCGCGACGCCCCGACGTGCTGCTGCGCGTCCGTCGCGACGAGGGCCACGAGATCAGCGCCTGGTGGATGGTCGGCGCCTTCGTCGGCGTCTCGGCCGCGGTCATCGCGCTGCTGAGCTTCGTTCCCGGCGGAGCCTGACCCGACTCAGTCCTGCGGCGGAGCGATCCGTGCGCGCAGGTCTCCCAGGTCGGCCGTCGCCGCCTGCGGCTCCTCGGCCGGTGCGTCGCGTTCGCCCGGCTCGAGGTCGAGCGTGGCGTCGAGCAGTTCCGGTGCCGTGAGCCGGCGAGGCGCCTTCTCGATGGTGGCGGGCACGCCCAGCGCATCGAGCTTCGTCTCGTCGATCCCGGGGAAGCGGCGCGCACTCACGAGGACGCGCGTCTCGAGCGATCCCGCGAAGCGGTTGTAGCTGTCGACCGTGCGCTCGATCGCCCTGCGGAGGTCGTCGGCGTGCCCGGCGAGCGAGCCGAGCCGCTCGTACAGCTGGTTGCCGAGATCGAACAGCGTGCGAGCCTCGGCGGAGACATCCTGCTGAGTCCACGTGAACGCGACGGTCTTCAGCACGGCCCACAGGTTCACCGGGGACGCGAGGGCCACCCGCTTGCCGAAGGCGTAGTCGAGCAGCGAGGGATCCTCTTCGAGAGCCGCCGCGAGCAGCGACTCGCTCGGCACGAAGCAGACCACGAATTCGGGGCTCGAGGGCAGGCCCGCCCAGTACGCCTTCTTGGCCAGGGCGTCGACGTGCGAACGCACCGCCTTGACGTGCTTGTCGAGCAGAGTGCGCCGGCGCGCGGCCTCGGCGCCCTGAGCCGTGAACGGGATCGCGCTCGCCTCGAGGTAGGCGTCGAGCGGGACCTTCGCATCGACCGCGATCGCCTTCTCGCCGGGGAGGCGGATGACCATGTCGGGGCGGCCGGCTCCGGCATCCGATCGGATCGATGCCTGCAGATCGAAGTCGACGTAGCGCGTGAGACCCGCCGCCTCGACGACGCGGCGCAGCTGGGTCTCGCCCCAGACGCCACGGGTCGCGCCCGATCGCAGAGCGCTCGCGAGCGATTCGGTCGTCGCGCGCAGCGCTTCGTCGGACTCATGGGCGCGGCGCAGCTGCTCGGCGAGCGTGCCGAACTGCGTGTGGCGGTCGCGCTCGAGCTCGCCCACCTTCGACTGCATCGCCGTGAGCGTCTCCTGCACGGGTGCGAGCGCCCGCAGCACGGTCTGCTCGCGGCGCTCGCGCTCCTCGCGCGAGGCCTGATCGTGCCGCGCCTGTGCGGAGAGCTCGCGGTACAGCAGCTGCTGGTGCTCGAGCTGCGCCTGCACGCCCTGGCGCGTGGCCTCGGCGGCCGCGAGGCGGGTGCGCAGGTCGGCCTGCTCGCGCGCGGCGCGGGCGGCGCCGCGCGCGAGCCCGGCGGTGAAGCCTGCGAGCGCGCCGACGAGCAGAGTCGCCACGGCGATCATCGAGACGAGGAGTGCGTCCATGTGCCCAGGGTGCCCGAGACCCCTGACATCGCCGCGGCGCCGGGCCGCAGGAGGCTCCTAGGCGACCGCGAACGTGACCGCGGGCGCCTCGGCCACGGCGATCTGCGACACGCGCACTCCGCAGTACTCGGTGAGCAGATCGATGTCGTCGGCGGCGAGGCGGCGCGCCGCGTCGATCATGACGTGCGCGCACGCCAGGGCGTCGGCGGTGGCGTTGTGGTGCGCGAACTCGGCGAAGCCGGCCTCGGCGGCGACGAAGGGGAGCCGGTACGACTCGAGCCGGTAGACCTTGCGGGCGACCTGCAGGCTGCACGCGTAGCGGTACGGAGGGCAGTCGTCGCCGGTCGCCTCGCATGCGCGCTTGATGACGGCCATGTCGAAGCCGGCGTTGTGGGCCACGAGCACGTCTCCGCCGATGAACGCGTCCATCGCGGCGAGCTGCCCGGCCCAGGTCGGCGCTCCGATGACGTCTTCAGCCGTGATCCCGTGGATGCGGGTGTTCAGCTCGAAGAACCGGTCGTGGCCTGCGGGTGGCTGGATGAGCCATCCCGTCTGCGCCACGACCTCGCCGCCGCGCACCTTCACGAGTCCGACCGCGCAGGCGGAGGCATTGCTCGGATTCGCCGTCTCGAAGTCGATCGCGGTGAAGTCCAGTGCCACGCCCACAGACTCACCCGCGACCGGCGGGGCGGCGGCCAGGCGCGCCGCGCGCAACCCGCATCGAGCGTCCTAGGCTCGGAGCATGGCCAGTCGCGATGAGATGTCCCGGTCGTTCGGCGCCGCCGCAAGCGCCTACGAGTCGGGGAGGCCCGACTACCCGCGCGAGGCCGTCGAGTGGCTGCTCGCGCCGGTCCACGCCGAGGGTCGCGCGCTGCGCGTCGCCGACGTCGGCGCGGGCACCGGCAAGCTCACCCGCACGATCGTCGAGACGGGGGCCGACGTCGTCGCCATCGATCCCGATCCCGGCATGCTCGCGTCGCTGCGCGAGAACGTCCACGGCGTGCCCACTTTCGTGGGAACGGCAGAGCGGATGCCGCTGCCCGACGCCTCGGTCGACGCTCTGCTGCTCGGCCAGGCGTGGCACTGGGTGGATCCGCCCCTCGCCGCCGCCGAGTGCGGCCGGGTGCTGAGGTCGGGCGGTGTGCTCGGGCTGATCTGGAACGTCCGCGACGAGTCCGACCCGTTCGTGCGCGGCCTGACGGCGATCATGCACGCCTCGAGCGCGGAGCAGCTGATCGCCGCCGGCGGTCCGGTCGTGGGGGAGCCCTTCGGCCGGCTCGAGAACCGCACCTGGACGTGGACCCGCGCGATGGGCCGGGAGGTCCTGCTCGACATGGTCGCGTCGCGCAGCTACGTCATCACGGCGCCGGCTGACGAGCGGGAGCGCATCCTCCGCGATGTCGGCGCCCTCTTCGACTCCGCGAGCCGGGCGACGGAGTCGGGCGCCGAGGTCGTCGACGTTCCGTACCGCACCGAGGCGTTCCGAGGCATCCGCGGCGTCGCGGCATGAGGCGCGGCCCGTCGGCGTACCGGAAACCGGCCGACCCGGCTAGCGTGACGCCATGCGCATGCTGACCGTCTGCAACTTCGTCACCGTCGACGGCAGGTACGAGGACGACGACCACGACATCGTCTCGTTCTTCGAGCACCAGCACCCTGACTACGCCGGCGCCGACTCGTTCGACCACTACACGACCGGCCTGCTGCGCGACTCGGACACGCTCGTGCTGTCAGGACGACGGTCGGCCCTGGGCAACCTCGGCTACTGGACGGGTGTGAGGGGGAATCCGGATGCCTCGGCCATCCGCCGCGAGTTCGCCGAGCTGATCCTCGGCGCGGAGAAGCTGGTGGTGTCCGACACGATCACCGAGGCGGACGTCGCGCCCTACGACAACGTGCGGATCGTGCGGGTGAACGAGTCTCGGGACGCGATCCGGTCGCTGAAGGAAGGCGACGGCGGAGGCATCCTGATCCTGCTCGGACGGGTGCTGTGGAACGACCTGATGCACGCGGGACTCGTGGACGAGCTGCATCTGGTGACCTTCCCTCTCATCGCGGGGTCGGGTGTGCCGCTGTTCGACGCGCGGCCGCCCGTGGCGCTCAAGCTGCTGGGCACGCACTCGTGGGAGTCGTCGGGGAACGTGCTGATGCGCTGGCGTGTGGATGGGGCGGCGCCGGTCGAGGCATCCCGTCGCACGTAGACTGAACTCCCGTGGCTCTCACCATCGGAATCGTCGGACTGCCCAACGTCGGCAAGTCCACCCTCTTCAACGCCCTGACCAAGAATCAGGTTCTCGCGGCGAACTACCCGTTCGCGACGATCGAGCCGAACATCGGGGTCGTGAACCTGCCCGATCCGCGCCTCGAGAAGCTCGCCGAGATCTTCCACAGCGAGCGCATCCTGCCCGCCGCCGTGTCGTTCGTCGACATCGCGGGCATCGTCCGCGGCGCGTCGGAGGGGGAGGGGCTCGGCAACAAGTTCCTCGCGAACATCCGCGAGGCCGACGCGATCGCACAGGTCGTGCGCGGCTTCGCCGACGACGACGTGGTGCACGTCGAGGGCACCGTCGACCCGAAGAACGACATGGAGACGATCAACGCCGAGCTGCAGCTCGCCGACCTCGAGACGCTCGAGAAGGCGATCACGCGGTACGAGAAGGAGGTCAAGGGCAGGAAGCTCGACCCCTCCGTGCTCGCGGCCGCCGTCGAGGCGCGCGAGGCGCTCCAGCGCGGCGAGCTGCTGTCGGCGTCCGGCATCGATCTGTCGCCGATCCGGGAGCTGGGCCTCCTGACCGCGAAGCCGTTCATCTTCGTCTTCAACGTCGACGAGGCGGTGCTGACGGATGCCGCCCGGCGCGAGGCGCTCGGTTCACTCGTCGCGCCGGCCAAGGCGGTCTTCCTCGACGCGAAGATCGAGTCCGAGCTCATCGATCTCGATCCCGCGGACGCCGCCGAGCTGCTGGCCTCGACGGGGCAGGACGAGTCGGGTCTCGACCAGCTCGCGCGCATCGGCTTCGACACGCTCGGACTGCAGACGTACCTCACAGCAGGCCCCAAGGAGGCGCGCGCCTGGACGATCGGCAAGGGCTGGAAGGCTCCGCAGGCGGCCGGCGTGATCCACACCGATTTCGAGAAGGGCTTCATCAAAGCCGAGGTCATCTCGTTCGACGACCTCGTCGCGACCGGCTCGGTCATCGAGGCACGCGCGAAGGGCAAGGCGCGTCTCGAGGGCAAGGACTACGTGATGCAGGACGGCGACGTCGTCGAGTTCCGCTTCAACGTCTGACCGCCCGCCCCAGATCTGAGAGGACTCAGGACATGACCGACATCCAGCTCTTCGAGCCCGAGGGCCGCGCGATCCCGTTCGTCGACGAGGGCGACGGTCCGGTCAAGCTCGTGCTGATCCCGGAGCGCGGCCAGGACGCGCTCGGCGTCGTGGGCCACTACCTCGCGGAGGAGGCCGGCTTCCACGTCGTGCGGATCGGCTACCGCGCAGGCTCGAGCGGTCAGCTCGCGGCCGCCGACCACGCCGAGGACGTCATCGCCGTCATGGACCACCTGGGGCTCGATCACTCCTGGATCGGCGGCCACGGCTTCGGCGGCACGGTCGCGCGTGCGGCGGTGGCGGCACATCACGAGCGCGCGAACGGCCTGCTCCTGCTCGGCGTCGAGGACGAGGACATCCCGCTCGCGCCGGTGATCCCGGTCCTGATCGTGCAGGGCTCGGCCGACGAGGTCACCGTCCCGGAGATCGGCGAGCGGCTGCAGTCGACTGCTCCGGAGCGCGCGAGCGTGAAGACGCTCGAGGGCGAGGGCCACTTCTTCCCGTCGACGAAGCCCATCGAGACCGCCGTCATCATCGAGGAGTACCTCGACTGGGACTGACGTCGGGTCTCAGCGCCCCTGGCGCTTCTTGTAGGGCTTCGGCTGGCCCTTCACCGCGGGTGCGCGGCCTTTTCCCTTGGACGCCTTCGCCTTGCCGCCTGCCGGTGCCTTCGGCTTCGCGGCCGGAGCGGGCGCGGCGGCGATCCGGCTCCTCGCCTCGTCGAGCAGGAGCGTTCCCGCCGGCGTCAGGGTCCACCCCGACTTGCTGCGGGTGAAGAGCGGATGCCCGACCTCGTCCTCGAGCTTGTCGATCGACGAGTGGAGCGACGCGAGCGGGATCCCCAGTTCCTCCGCGGCACGCGGGACGTGGGCTCCCGCATCGACGACGGCCACGAACCGCTGGAGCAGAGTGATGTTCACGTGAGCCTTCCGGATTGCCTTACCGCCCGGCCCAGGCTACCGGCAGCCTCGGGGTGGGAGGAGATCGGATGCCGCGGCCGCGCAGGCCGCGGCATCCGTCGCTCTACGCCCCGGCGATCCAGACCGTCGTCTCACCGGCGAGGACGCGCTCGTCGCGGTGCAGGCTCGACAGGGAGATCGGCGGGCCCTCAGGGAGCTCGAACGGCTCGGTCCCGAAGTTGGTGAACACCGTCCAGCCGTTCGGACGGCGGAACGCGAGCACGTCGGAGCGGTCGGTGTCGATCCAGGTGAGGGACTCGCCGGTCTGCAGCAGACGGCGCATCGCGAGCGCCGCGCGGTACAGCGAGAGCGTCGACGCGGAGTCGCCCTGCTGCACCGAGACCGCGTAGTCGGCGAACCACGGCGGCTGCGGCAGGTGGGAGTGGTCGTCGCCGAAGCCGAAGGACGGCCCGTCCGCCGACCAGGGCAACGGGACCCGGCATCCGTCCCGTCCGATGTCTTCACCGGGGCTGCGGAAGAAGGTCGGGTCCTGGCGATCGGCATCGGGGATCGCCGCGACCTCGTGCAGCCCGAGCTCCTCGCCCTGGTAGATGTACGCCGAGCCGGGCAGCGCCAGGACGAAGAGCGTCGCGGCGCGGGCACGGCGTCGGCCCCGTTCCGTGTCGAGGGGCGGCTGCGTGCCGCCCGACAGCAGCCACTCGTTGCCGTGCTTGCGCAGCGGCCGTCCCGCGGCGTCGCGCTCGGCGTCGGGAAGGCCGTAGCGGGTGGCGTGACGGACCACGTCGTGGTTCGACAGCACCCAGGTCGTCGACGAGCCCGACTCCGCGGCCAGCGCGAGGTTGTCGCCGACGATGCGGCGGAACTGCGCGGCGTCGAAGTCCGCTTCGAGCAGGTCGAAGTTGAACGCCTGCCCCAGGCTCTCCGCGCGGGCGTAGAGCGGGATCCGGGAGGGCTCGACCCACGCCTCGGCGACCGCGGTGCGCGGCGGGTCGTACGAGTCGAACACCGCCCGCCACTCCGCGTACACCTCGTGCACGTCGTCGCGGTCGATCATGGGGTGGTTGCCGTCGCGGGGCATCGCGTCGAGCTCGGCCTGCGAGGGGAGCGGGTCGACGAAGTCCTTGGTGAGCATGTGGGCGACATCGATGCGGAAGCCGTCCACGCCGCGGTCCGACCAGAACCGCAGGGTCTTGACGAAGTCGGCGCGCACCTCGGGGTTGGACCAGTCCAGGTCGGGCTGCTCGACGGCGAAGTTGTGGAAGTACCACTGCCCGTCGGGCACGCGCTGCCACGCAGACCCGCCGAACACCGACACCCAGTCGGCCGGCGGCTCGGAGCCGTCGGGTCCGGAGCCGTCGCGGAAGATGTACCGCGCGCGGGCCGGCGAGCCGGGTCCGGCCGACAGAGCCTCCTGGAACCACGCATGCTGGTCGGACGTGTGGTTGGGAACGATGTCCACGACCACCTTGATCCCCACGCCGTGAAGGGCGGCGAGCATCTCGTCGAAGTCGTCGAGGGTCCCCAGGCGCGGGTCGACGTTGCGGTAGTCGGCGACGTCGTACCCGCCGTCGGCGAGCGCCGACGGGTAGAACGGGCTGAGCCAGACCGCGTCGACGCCGAGCTCCTTCAGGTACGGCACGCGCGAGGTGATGCCCCGGATGTCGCCCATGCCGTCGCCGTCGGCATCGGCGAAGCTCCGCGGATACACCTGATAGACGGCGGCCTGCCGCCACCAGGGGGGCAGCTGGGCGTCGTTCGGGTTCGAACTCCAGGGTGCGATGTGAGCGGCTGCCGTCACGGGGCGGGTTTCCTTTCGGTGTGCTTCTGTTCGGTAGGGGAGCGGATGCCGCGACCTCAGCCCTTGACGGCGCCCTGGGTGACGCCTTCCACGACCCATCGCTGGGTGAAGAGGTAGACGACGATCGCGGGCGCCATGGCCATGAGGTACGAGGCGAACGACACGTTGTAGTTGTTGCTGAACTGGGTCTGGAAGATGTTCTGGACGACCGGCAGCGTCTGCGACGCCGGGTCGGAGATGATGAGCGACGGCATCATGAAGTCGTTCCACGAGGCCAGGAAGGCGAAGATGCCGACCGTGGCGCTCATGGGTGCGAGCAGCGGGAAGATGAGCTGCCAGAACGTCTGCCAGGTCGACGCGCCGTCGATGCGCGCGCTCTCCTCCAGTTCGGCGGGGATGGAGCGGAGGAAGGCGGTGAAGAGCAGGATGCTGAAGCTCAGCTGGAACATGATCTTCAGGATGACGACGCCGATCGGGTTGTCGAGCCCGGCGAGACCCGTCAGCTGGATCTGTGGGAGGGCCACCACCGGGAACGGCAGGAACATCGCCGCGAGCAGGTAGTAGAACGAGTAGCGGAAGAGCTTGCGGTCCCAGTTGCGCGAGATCGCGAACGACGCCAGCGACGCCAGGAGGATCGTGCCGGCGACGGTGAAGACCGTGATGAACAGCGAGATCATGAAGGCGCGGGGGAAGTTGGTCAGCTCCCACGCCGTGACGAATCCGTCGATGCTCCACGGCGCCGGCAGCGAGAACGCGTTGCCGTCGACGGCCTGACCCTGCGTCTTGAACGCCATCGTCACCGTGACGTAGAGCGGGATCAGGACCGTGATCGCGCAGAGCGCGAGAACGATGGTGCCGGGCCAGTTGACGCGCTCCATCGCGAAGCGCGAGCGGGCGGGCTTGCGGGGCGCGTCGCCGTCGAGCACGCGCTCGGCGGTCATGTCCTCGACGGCGAGGGCGGGCTGCGTGGTCATCAGAACACGTTCCTTCCGCGAGTGAGACGGAGTTGGAGGAGCGAGAGCGAGATGGCGATCAGGAAGAAGAGCGTCGCGTTGGCCATCTGGTAGGCGTAGTCGCCGCCGGAGAAGCCCGTGAAGATCGTCATCGCGATGCTTCGGGTCGCCGTTCCCGGTCCGCCGTTGGTGAGGCCGACGATGATGTCGTAGGCGTTGAGGAAGTCCTTGAAGCCGATGATGACGTTGATCACGACGTATCCGGCGACGAGCGGAAGCGTGATGCGCCAGAGCTGCTGCGCCTTGCCGGCGCCGTCGATCGCGGCTGCCTCATAGACGTCTCCGGGGATCGCGAGGAGGCCGGCGATGTAGATGAGCAGGGTTCCCGGGATGGCCTGCCACGCGGTGACGATCACGATGGCGACCCATGCCAGGTCGGGGTTGGCCAGGATGCTCTCGCTCATCCATCCGATGCCCCAGGCCTGCCCGAGTGCGGGGACGGAGTTGGAGAACAGGAAGTTGAAGACGTAGGCGATGATGATGCCGGAGATCACCATCGGGATGACGAAGATCGTGCGCAGGCCGGTCTTCAGGCGAATCCGCGAGACGAGTCCGACGGCGAGCAGGAAGGCCAGCACGTTGACCACGATCACCGTGACGAACGCGAACCAGAACGTGAACAGGTAGCTCTGCAGGATCGCCGGATCGGTGAACACCGCGAGGTAGTTGACGAAGCCGATGAACTCCCAGTCGCCGAACCCGATGGAGTTGGTGAAGCTGAAGAAGATGCCGATGATCGCGGGGATGGTGATCGCGAGCGTGAACAGGATGAGCGCGGGCAGGAGGAAGGCGTAGTAGATGCCGTCCACCTTGCGGCGTCTCTGCGGCGCCGGTTCGGCTGGCGTCGGGCTCCCGGTCTGCGGCTCCGTGACGGCCACGGTGGTCGTTGCCATGATTGCGTTCCCTTCGTCTCGCGCTATTGGCGCAGCGCCAGCCGGGCCCAGTCGGCGTCGAGCGTGCGCAGCGTTCTCTCGACGTCGGCTCCGGTCACGATGCCTTGCATGTAGTTGTCGGTGGGAATGGTCAGCGGGATCGCCTTCGAGGCTCCTTGGTAGAACTTCGCGGTGTCGTAGTACTCCTTCATGCCGAGAATCCGCTCGTCGGTGACGGGAGCGGAGTCGGTCGTGGTGCCGTAGCCGAGGAAGGCCGCGTTGTACTCGTCCATCACGTCCTTCTGGAACAGATAGCTCAGGAAGTCGCGTGCGCCCTCCTTCTGGTCGGATGCCTCGGGGATCCACGCGGCGAGGTCGATGTTCACCCGCACCTTCAGGTCGTCGGGATCGTCCGTCATAGGCAGCGGGAAGGTGCCGAGGTCGAGGTCCGGGTTGGTCTTGTCGATCTCGCCGAACGCCCATGGTCCCTGGAGGTACATCGCCGCCTCCTCCTTGGCGAAGGCGAGGTTGCCGTCGCCGTAGGCGCGGCTCGCGGCATCCTCGTTCGTGTAATCGTCGACCAGCTCGGTCATCTGCTCGACCGGCGCGGCGAGCGTCTTCTCGAATGACACGGGGGAGTCCGGCCCGACCTCGGTGCCCAGCTCGTTCAGCTGCTCGTAGAAGTCGGCCACATCGACCTGGCCCCCGACGGCATAGTCGAACCAGCCCTGCCCGACGGTCCACGGATCCTTGAAGGTGCCGTAGATCGGGGTGATCCCGGCGGTCTTCAGCGCCTCGCAGACCTCGATGAGCTCGTCCCACGTCGTCGGCACCTCGAGACCCTGCTCCTCGAAGATGCGCTTGTTGTAGATGACGGATGCCGCCATCACCGAGTAGGGCAGGACGCTCGTGCGTCCCGGGTAGGTCGCGTACTGGTCGACGAGATCCTGCACCTCGGGGAGGATGCGCTCGGCTTCCGGCATGTCACTCAAGTCGCTGAGGGCGCCGCGCTCCATGAACCGCGCCATCTCCATGTTGTAGTTGAGCAGGCCGAGGTCGGGCGGATCGCCGCGGAGGAACCCGGCCTGCAGGTTCGACGAGGTGTCGAAGACCACGACCGTCTCGTCCTGGCCGGCGTTGTACTCCTTGATGAGATCGCGGAAGTAGGGGATCGCCTCGGGCTTGCTGAGATGGAACCTCACCTCTGCAGGACCGGACGCTGCGCCGGCGCAGCCGACGAGCGCGGAACCCGCCACAGCGAGCGTCACGGCCGCTGCGGCGGACCGACGGAGAACGGATGACACGGGCACGACGCTGTCCCTTTCGTTGTTCCGGTGATTAAATTTAGACACCGAATCAAATGGCGTTACTTCATGATTGCAAGAGACCCAGAGAAAGGTCAATGCTCTTGTCTCAACCTCCGCTCCATGCTTCGAGCCTCCGTCGAGCGAGTCTCGAGGCGGTGCTCGGGTACGCGTGGCACGGCGGAGTCTTCACCGCCTCGGATGTGCTCGAGGCGGTCGGGCTGACGCGATCGACGGCGATCGATGTGCTCGAGGAACTCGTGGCCCGCGGGCTGGTGGTCGAGCTTCCGAACGCCCGCGCGGGGGGCGAGTACAGCAAGGGCCGGCCGGCGCGACGGTTCGCCTTCCGGCCGGATGCTGCGTACGTCGTGGGCGTGGACGCCGGGCGTGGGAACGTCACGGCGACGCTGGCCGATCTGCGCGGCAGCGCAGTCGCCGTGCGGCGAACTCCCGTCACGGCCGCGCGCGACTCGGCGGAAGGTCGGAGACGGGCCGCGTCAGACGTGGTCGACGCCGTGCTCGCCGACGCCGGCCGCACACACTCGGAGGTGGCGGCGGTGTGCATCGGGGTGCCCGCTCCCGTGAATGCTCGGGGCGGGTCGCCACCGCACCGCACGGACTTCTGGCACCGGATGAACCCGGGCTTCCTGGAGCTCTTCAGCGCGTGGGCGCCGCTCGTGCGGATCGAGAACGATGCGTCTCTCGCCGCCGTGGCGGAGCATGCCGTGGGTGCGGCCGTCGGATACGACGACTTCGTGGCGCTGCTGGCGGGGGAGCGTCTCGGCGCCGGGGTGTGCGTCGACGGGCGGCTTCTCCGAGGCGCACACGGGGGCGCGGCCGAGATGGTCGCCTTCGATCACGTGATCGGCGTCGAGGGGGCATGGGGACTTGGGCACCGGGCGGCGGAGCTGGCACGGAAGGCGGCAGCCGAGGATCGACTGCCCGCTGCGAGCGCTCTGCGTCAGCTCGACACCGCGGATATCGACGGCAGGACGGTATTGGGCTTCGCGCGGGAGGGCGATCCCGGCGCGCTGGACATCGCGCGACAGGTCGGAGAGACGCTGGCCGTCATCGCCGGTGTGCTGGGAAGCGTCTTCGACTCGAAGCGGGTCATCGTCTCGGGTGCGGTGGCCGAGGGTGCGGGCCCGGTGATCGAGGCGGCCGTGCGGGCGCTGCCGCAGGAGCTCGACCTGCCCGCACCGGAGCTCGTCGCCTCGGCTCTGGGTGCGGACATCGTCTCGGTGGGGGCGGTGTTCGCTGCGGTGGAGGCGGCACGCGCGGGAGCGCTGGATCTCCTGGCGTTCGCCGCGCCCGGCTGAGGCGCCGGGCTCAGGATCGTCCGGCGAACTCGAGCAGACGGGCGCGGCCCGCGGCCACGTTGTCCTTGAGGCGCGCCTTGGCCGCGACCACCGACGGATCGTCCGCCCGGTCGGCCGGGATGCGCGCCGGATTGAGCGTGGTCTCGTTCGACCACGCACGCAGGTCGGACTCGTTCGTCAGGGCCAGCGATGCGTCCCCGCCGATGATCTGCATGGTCGCCCAGTCCGCGGTCGTGTTCGAGTACGGCGACGGCCGGCAGACGCGATTCTTCTCGGCGTCATCGTCGCGGGTCGCCTCGACACGACCCACGATCGCCGCACCGAAGCACGGGAATCCGACGCGCACGGGCTGCGGAGTGATGGCCTCGGGAGTCCAGATCGGCCGCAGACCCGGATACTTGAGCCCCTCGGCGGCGCAATGGACCACGACCGCGTCCGAGGGCACGCGGACGTCGCCGTCCGAGAAGCGGAGGCGCCCGGGTGCGACGGATCGGACGTGGCCGCGGCGGACCACGTCGTCGATGGTGCGCACGGAGTCGAGCTCCCACGCCGCGAGCGTGGGAGTCTTTGCCATGGTCGGGGTCACCCCGGGGTCGATGCGCAGCACGATGCCCGCATCCTCCAGCCGCAGGAAGACGTCGTCGGGGCTGCTGGCCGCCGCGGCCGCGGCCATCGTGTCGGCCGCCATGCCGAGGAAGATCGCCGGGTCGGGCTGGATCACCGCGCGATTGAGGAGCCACGGATCGCGCGGCCGCACCCAGGTGATCGCGTTCGGCTCCACACCCTGCTGCAGGAGCCACACGCAGGTGTCGGTCGCCGTCTTGCCCGCCCCCACGACGACGAAGTGCCCGGGTGGCTCGGCGAGGCGCACGAGGTCGTTCACCGCGATCACGTGCGTGTCTTCCTCGACCGCGAAGGGTGGGGGAGTGAGAGACGGGATGTCGGGCGACAGGTAACGGGCGTCGACGACGCGCGCGCGAGGGGCGTGGTGTCGCGCGCCGCTCACGAGCGAGGTGAAGCGGCGATCGCCGTCGTATTCGGTGCGACCGTGGAAGGAGACGCGGCCGGTGGCGGTCAGGCGGGCCAGCACGCGGTCGTAGTACGCGCACACCTCCGCTGCGCTGGCGCGCTCGTGGAGCCCGCGCTCGGGGCCGTCGGTCTGCAGGCGCCCGCCGCCGAGCAGCGTGGAGGCGACACCGTAGAACGCCGACGCCTGGTGCAGCCGGACGAAGCCGTACGCGTCGAGCCAGTGGCCGCCCGCGCCATGACGACGGTCGACGATCGCGACAGACGCGTTCTCACCGGCTTCCGTGAGCGCGTCGACGAACGCCATCCCCATCGCCCCGGCTCCGATGACGAGGTAGTCGACGTCGACGATCGACTCCATGCGCCCATGAGAGCAGGCGGCGTGCGTCCCGTCAATGGCGCGGGTGGTCGCCCACCCGCGTGGACGAGTGCCCCGCTACAGCGAGACGTCGGTCTCGATCGCCTCCGCGATGTCGTCGACCGCGTTCGGCGGCAGGGACACCCCTGCCGACTCCAGCCGCTGACCCAGGAGGTGGCTGACGTCGTCCGACACCCGGCCATGGCGGATGTCGTCCTCCAGCTCGGCCACGACCTGCTCGATCGTCTCGGCGCGGTCATCGTCGGGAGCGACGTGAAGGTGCGCGTTGTGGAGGCTCATGCGCTCACCCTGGTACGTCCGGAAATCTTTTGCACCCCCTTGACGCGGGCGGTGCTGTCGTGCGCGAGCCGTCAGTATGCGAACCGGGCGATCAGCCGGATGAGGGTCGGCAGTCCGCGTGAGCTCGCCCGGCCGCCGGTGAGCCGCTCGAGCACCGGAGTCGCGTGCCCCTCTCGCTCGACGTCGTTGCGGACGAGCGCCCAGCCGGGACCGGCGTCGACGATCGAGCAGCGGTGCTGCGCAGTGAGGGTGGCCACCTCGGGCGAGCGCCCGTCGATCGTTCCGCCGCTGTGCAGGGTGAACTCGACCCTGTGCGCATCGGACGCCCCGGCATGCTCATGGACGATCGTGATCAGGTCGGCGAGCGGGATCCACAGGATGTCGCGCGTCTGGCCGGACCGGGCCGCGATCGCCTCTTCCGCCGACTCGACCGCGCGGGCGGGCTGGTCGGACTCGAAGACGATGGTGCCGTTGCTCTGGAAGGTCTGCGCATCGGGGCATCCGGCGTCGGCGAACCCCGCCAGGATGTCGGCGGTCGCGGGATGGCCCCGCTGGCCTTGGTTGACGTTCCGCATGAAGGCGACGCAGCGCATGCCTCGAGCGTAGGAGGGAGATCCGACAGGTAAGGCGACGAGCCCGCCCGACAGACCCGTCCCGACGGCCCTCAGGGCGTTCCGGCGCCGTCGCCTGGCGGCTCGGCGACGTCGAGAACGGCTTCGGCGAAGGCGTGCGGAGCTTCCGCGGGCAGGTGGTGTCCGGCATCCGGGATCCGGCGATGCTCGCGCGGGCCCGTGAAGAAGCGGTCGTGCTGCGAGCCGTCGGTCGCGGGGAAGTTGCCGTCGGCCATGCCGTCGAGCGTGATCGTCGCAACCGGGATGGGAGGCTGCTCGGCGAGCCGTCGTTCCTGCGCGACATGCTGAGGCGCGCCGGGTTCGAGGCCGAGCCGGTGGCGGTACGAGTGGATCACGACGTCTACGTAGTCGGGGTTCTCGAACGCGGCGGCGGCGCGGTCGAGGGTCGCGGTGTCGAACGACCAGGCGGGGGAGTTCCGTCGCCAGATGACGTCGGCGATGCCCCGCGCATCGCGGGCGAGCCCGGCGCGGCCGCGCTCCGTGGCGAAGTACCAGAAGTACCAGAATCCCGCCTCGAGACTCGGAGCGAGGGGGACGCCTGCGGCCCCGATGTCCTGGATCAGGTAGCCGTTGACCGACACCAGGCCTCCCACGCGGTCCGGCCACAGCGCGGCGACGACGCAGGCGGCGCGCGCGCCCCAGTCGTAGCCGGCGAGGATCGGCTCGTGGAGGTGCAGGGCGTCCATGAAGGCGAGGAGATCGGCGCCCAGAGCGGCCTGCTGGCCGGAGCGCACGGTGCGCGCGTCGCGGAATGTGGTGGGGCCGTGGCCGCGGAGGTAGGGCACCAGCACGCGGAACCCGGCGTCCGTCAGCAGCGGCACGACGTCGACATAGCTGTGCACGTCGTACGGGAAGCCGTGCAGGAGCACGACGGGCTCGGCGGTCGGGTCTCCCGCATCCAGGTACGCGACGGTGAGCTCGCCGGCGTCGACGGTCCGCAGGGGAGTGGTGAAGGTCGTGGGCATGAGGTGCTCCTCGAGTGGAGGCGGCACCCCGGAGACCGGGGGTCTTCCGGAGTGCCGCCGTTCGGTCACGCAGCGGCCGCGCGGCTCGCGATGTAGGTCCGGCCGGCCTCCGCGATGGTCGCGGCGACGGCGGCCGGCTGCGACACCGAGATCGCATGCGAGGCTCCGGCGATCTCGCGGGTGCCGCGCGATCCCGCGCGCTCCGCACCCGCGCGGAACACCGCTGCGGGGATGTTGAGGTCCTGGTCGCCGAAGACGTGCCAGGACGGGATGTCGCGCCACGCCGGACGCGTCGTCGGGAGGCCCTCCGACAGCGCGGCCTCGGTGACCGGGCGCTGCGTGGCCGCCATGAGGGCGGCGACCTCGGTCGAGACGTCTGCGGCGAACTGGTGGTGGAACGCGTCGGATCGGATGACGAACTCGTTGCCGCCGGTCGAGACGGGGTAGGCGTCCAGTGCCTCGCCGAGAGTGCTGCCGGGAGCGCTGGTCGAGAGGCTGAAGGCGCTGTCGCCGGTGTCGGGCACGAAGGCCGAGGCATAGACGAGGCCGACGACGGATTCGCTGCCGGCGGCCGCCTCGGTGATGACGAGGCCGCCGTACGAGTGGCCGACGAGCACCACCGGGCCTTCGATCGAGGCGAGCACGTCCCGCACGTAGGCGGCGTCGACGGCCAGGCTGCGCAACGGGTTGGCGACGGCCACCGCGCGCACGTCGTGCTGCTGCAGTTGCGCGATGACGCCGTTCCATGAGGACGACTCGGCGAAGGCGCCGTGGACGAGGACGATGGTGGGCTTCTGCTCGGACATGTCGGTTCCTTTCGAGGGTGGATGCTGCCGTGCTGAGAGCTACGACCGGGCAGGGCGTGGGGATGTGACAGATGGCCGGGAATCGGCTCCGGTGTCACAGATCGGGGGGCCATCCGGTCTGAGCTGGAAAACGCGCGGGCGTACGCTGAGCGCGGCGACGGGAGCGGCAACGCGATGAGCGACAGCACACCACCCACACACGACCCCGACGACATCGCGCTCGCGGTCGTCGTCTTCGACGAGCACCGGCGGCGCATCTTCGGCATCGCCTACCGCATGCTCGGCACGGTCGCCGATGCCGAGGACATCGTGCAGGAGACGTGGATCCGCTGGCAGGGCGCCGACCGGTCCGACATCCGCGAGCCGGGCGCGTTCCTCGCGACGGTCGCCACGCGGCTGTCGATCAACGCGACGCAGTCCGCCCGCGCGCGCCGTGAGACATACATCGGGCCGTGGCTCCCCGAGCCGATCAACACCGATGCCGACCCCGCGCTCGGAGCCGAACGGGGCGAAGCCCTGCAGTTCGCCATCCTGCTCATGCTCGAGAAGCTGACACCCACCGAGCGTGCCGCGTACATCCTGCGCGAGGCTCTCGACTACCCGTACGAGCGCATCGCCGAGATAGTCGGCGCCACCGTCGCCAGCGCACGGCAGCTCGTCAGTCGCGCGCGCAAGCATCTCGATTCGGAGCGGCGGGCGGAGGTCGCCGCCGCCGAGCAGCGCCGGCTGCTCGAGGCGTTCCTGGCCGCCGCACAGTCGGGAGACGTAAGCGACCTCGAGAAGCTCTTCGCCGACGATGTCGTGAGCACGACGGACGGCAACGGCGTGAAGCTCGCCGCACGCATCCCGGTCGCCGGTCGCAGTCGAGTGGCGAAGTTCATCGCCGCGTTCTCCAGCCATTTCTGGATCGGCAAGACGATCGACTGGGTCGAGCTCAACGGCCGCCCGGCGGCGACGATCTCCGAGGGTGGAGTCGTGACGACCGTGGCCATGATCACGGCGTCGGATGACGGCATCCGTCAGATCCACTGGATCATGAGTCCGGACAAGCTCGGGCACGTCGCCCGGGCAGGGGCGTGACCGGCAGGTCCCGCGCGTGGTGGCTGCAGCGCTCCTCGCGGAGCCCGACGTCGCGCGCGCGGGCGGACGAGCGCCTTGTCCGCGCGGTCGTCGCGGCGGCTGAGGCGCGAGACGAGCGAGGACTGAAGCGGATGCTGCATCCCGGCGTCCGGCTCACGATCGACGGCGGGGGCGTCGTGGCGGCGCCGACCTCGGCCCTCGACGGGGCGTCCGAGGTGGCGGGATATCTCGCCGGCGTGCTCTCCGCCTCGGCAGCGAGGCTGCGTGTGGCTTCTGTGAACGGAGCGCCCGGTGTCGTCGTCTGCGTGCAGGGACGGGCGACGGGGGTGCTCGCCCTGCGGACGCGCGGTCGGCTCATCCTCGAGGCGTGGCTCGTGGTCAACCCCGACAAGCTGACGACCTGGACCTGCTGAGCAGGGCCGCGTCACAGATCGGCAGTCCGCCTGGTCAGAGCTGGGGAGCGCACCTTCGCGCTCCGGAACGAAAGGCTCGTCATGTCAAGGATCGTCGTCATCGGAGGGTCCGGCCTCATCGGCTCGAAAGTGGTCGCGAAGCTGGCCGAGCACGGCCACGATGCCATCGCGGCCTCGCCCAGCTCGGGGGTCGACACGATCACCGGCGAGGGCCTCTCGGCGGTGCTGCGCGGCGCCGACGTCGTGGTGGACGTGTCCAACTCGCCGTCGTTCGCCCCCGACGACGTGCGGGAGTTCTTCACGACGTCGACGCGGAACATCGTCGCGGCGGCGCGGGAGGCGGGGGTCGGGCACTACGTGGCGTTGACCGTCGTGGGCACGAACCGTCCGAACACCATCTCCTACTTCGCGGCGAAGGCCCGGCAGGAGGAGCTCATCCGGGCATCGGGAATCCCGTACTCGCTGGTGCACGCGACTCAGTTCTTCGAGTTCATCGGCGGGATCGCGGCCGTCTCCGGCGACGGAGACGCCCTGCATCTGCCGGGGAACCTGGTCCAGCCCATCGCGGCCGAAGACGTCGCGACCGCGGTCGCGCGTACCGCCGCGGGCGCGCCTCTGAACGCCGACGTCGAGATCGCGGGGCCCGAGGCCATGGGACTCGATGAGATGGTGCGGCGAGGGCTGGCCTTCCGCGAGGACCCCCGCGAGGTCGTGACAGACCCCGACGCGCCGTACTTCGGCGCGCGCATGGAGGAGCGCACGCTCATGCCCGTCGATGGCGTGCAGACCTTCGAGACCTCGTTGGAGCAGTGGCTGCCGGCCAACCCGCCGCGCGGCTGATCACAGGGAGCGGCGCGGGGCGGGTGCTGTGCACACCCGCCCCGCGGGTGTATCGTTCGGCTGTCCGCGCCACCGATCCGCGGACCCGTGACCGGCGGACGACACTGGGGAGTGCGACATGGTCACCAAGCTGCCTTCGTCCGGGGCGATGCCCGAAGGCCAGGAAGCCGGATGCGACACCTCGGGGCTGATCCTCGTGCATCGCATCTTTCGCTGGCTCTACAGTGAGCTGCCGCAGCTCATCCGCGAGGTGAAGCCCGCAGACACCGGCCGTGCGGCGATCGTCGGACGGTACGCCAACCTCGACTTCTTCGCTCTCCACATGCATCACGAAACCGAGGACCTGGCCCTGTGGGATCGGCTCGCCTCCCGCGATCCCGGATGCGCGCTGCACGTCGAGCAGATGCGTGCTGAGCACGCCGAGGTGGCCAGCCACCTCGCTCGCATCGAGCCGCAGCTGCCGCCGTGGGTCGCCTCCGCCGACACTGAGCGCGGGGAGACTCTCGCCCGCGACATCGACGCCCTGCGTGACACGCTCACCGCGCATCTCGGCCACGAGGAGAGCGCCATCATGCCCGTCGCCGGCGCGGTGCTCTCCCAGCAGGAATGGGACTGGATGGAACAGCACACACGCGCCGAGCTGTCCGCGCACAGGAAGGAGCTCGGCCGCGACATCATGGCGCTGCAGGCCGGCCTGCTGATCGCCAGCGTCCCTCCGGACGAGCGTCAGGAGTGGATGCGGGCGAACATCCCGATGCCGATCCGAGTGCTGTACCAGCTACTGCTGAAGAGGCAGTACGACCGCGCGATGCGCGACCTCTACCCCGATCGCCCCGTCCCCGCGATGGTGTGACCACCATGTGGAAGCTCGTAGTGCTCGACGTGCTCCTTCCGCACCCGCCGAGCCGCGTCTACCCGTACCTGGCCGATCCCGCTCGTTGGCCGGACTTCGCGCCGGCCGTCGCGTTCCGTCAGCGCATCGGCGAGGGGCCACCGGATATCGGGAGTCGCTGGTGGGCCGTCGACCGCATCGGTCCGTTCCGTGTGCGGTTCGCCGACGTGCTCGAAGCGGTGGATGAAGGGGAACGAGTCGTGTGGCATTCGACCTCCCCGTGGAACTCACGGGTCGAATACGTCTGCCGGCCGGAGGACCGGGGCACGCGCGTGCGTGCCCGCTACGAGGGCGACATCGCGGGTTGGCTGCAGCTGACGGCCCTCCTTCCCGACGTCGCCTGGCGGTGGATCCTCATGCGGGACTTCCGCGGGCTCACGCGGGTGCTGGATGCCGAGGACCGCGACGCGGCTAAGTCCGAGCAGATAGCGACCGCTTCCGGATCACGCAAGCCCCCTGCGACTCCGACTCAGGTCCGTTAGACATGGCTCATGAAGGCCTTGGTGTATGCGGGGAGCGAGTTTCTCACGAGCGATGCGATCGCCCAGGCCCTCATGGATTACGGCGCGGCGCTCGCTGAGGGTCGGAACGCGGCCACCGTCGAGATCCCCATAGTCGGCGACGACGGCACGATCACGACCGCGGTGTTCCTGGTGGGCCCCGCCAGTCAGATCGTGGCGCGGGAGGTCGACACCGACCTGAGCGAGCCGGACAGCCCGGACGTGGTGGCGCACCTCGAAGGCCTCACACGGCGTCTCCACCCGACCGCGCGGGCGGACACGGAGGCCCCGACGGACATGGACTGGAACTGGGAGACCTGAGCCTGCAGTGGGCTCAGGCGCGCAACTCGGGGTGGACCTCGTTCCCGTCGGAATCCCACAGGGACCCTCCGGCGACTTCGGGAGCGTCGTCGGGGATGGGGATGACCGCGAGCGGCACACCGGCGGTCAGCAGCAGGTGGGCCCACCGCGGCGCGCCTTCGCCGTCATTGACCGTGATCCACCCCACCCCGCCCGCGACTGCCTTCTCGATCTCATCGCGCAGCGAGTCGAGGTCTCGGCCCCCCACGCTGTAGTGCTCGCCGCCGTAGACGATGTCAATTCTCTTCATCGTGGCTCTCCATCGGCTTCTCGGCGGGTTCCGGCACGAGGTAGAGACCGGCCGGTGAGTTGGCGGTGTAGACGAGCGCCTCGATCCAGGCCATGTTGATGGCCGGCTTTCGGCTGCCGTAGTACTTGTAGACGAGCGTGCACCGCGGGTGGACCCACACGGTCGTGCGGCCGTTGCCGATGCTCGTGTCGTCCTTCCAGGTGAAGTGGAACGGCTCACCGCGTCGCAGTTTGGTGCCGATCACCAGCTGCAGGTGCGCCAGCGTGCGATCGTCGAAGTCGACCCTCACATTGCCGTCGTAGATGAACTTTCCCATCGTCACCCTCCGGACGACCCAGATCGCGCGACGATCATGAGGTGGGGCCGTCCAGACCAGCGTCTCGGCTGGTCGTGCCCGCGCCAACTCCCTTGACACCCTCATACCGCCCGGCTACGGACCACGATCGCCGGCTCAACGGAACGACAGCGGTGCTCGGTGCGGGATCGGCACGGGCTTGGAGTCCGTGCTGACGCTCGTCGCCAGCCGGCGGGCGCCCGCGACGAGCACGGCCTCCAGCGACGCGAAGGTCTCGACGCGCGGACCGTGGTACACCCACACGGCCTCGTATGACCCGGTGGGGAGCCGCTCGACGTAGGCGATGAGCGTGCCGTCCTCGCCGTCCAGATGACCACGCGCGCGGTCGCACAACCGCCAGGCGCTGTCGCCCAGGGGCACGAGCTCCAGATGGTGGACCGGCGCGGCTTCGATGGTCATGGCTCTCTCGCTTTCGTCGGAGGCATCATGCGTGCTGGTCGCCGGAGCACCGAGGGGGTTGACATCCGCGACAACCCTCATTAGCTCTCGACCGGTGTGCGCGATCGTCGTGTTCCCGCGGTAGACAGGAGGCATGACCGCTTCCGACGCCCTCGAGCTCCGTGACATCCGCCCCGACGATGCGGGCGAGACGCTCACCCTGCAGCGCGCCGCGTTCGTGCAGGAGGCGCTTATCTACAACAGCGTGCAGATGCCCCCGCTCACTCAGACCCTCGACGAGCTGCGCGCCGAGCTGGTCGAGAATCTCGGCTGCGTGGCCGTCGAGCACGGCCGCCTGGTGGGTGCGGTGCGGGCCCAGGTCGACGGCGACCTCCTGCTGATCGGCCGCCTGGCGATCGCCCCCGATCGCCAGGGGGAGGGCATCGGGTCGCAGCTTCTCGAGGCCGTGGAACGGCGGGGGAAGGAGAGCGGATGCCGCGAGGCCGAGCTCTTCACCGGATCGCTCAGCGAGGCCAACCTGCGCCTCTATGAGCGCTGCGGCTATCGCGAGACCGGGCGTGTCGAGCAGGACGACGGGATCGAGCAGGTCTTTCTGCGCAAGACCCTCGACTGATGCGTCGCCAGGACTCGCTCTCCGCCTGTCGGCGGCCGGTGCCAGGATGGGGGCATGCCGGAGTCTCCCGAGGTTCAGGCGCTCGCCGAGTTCCTCGACGCGCGGGTGCGCGGTCGTGCGGTGAGTGATGTCGATGTGCTCGAGTTCCGCACGATCAAGACCCGGCAGCGTCCCCCGTCCGAGCTGCTGGGGCGCCCGCTCGGCGCGGTGGAGCGCCACGGCAAGCACGTCGCAGTCGCCGTCGGCGACGACACGCAGCTGGTCGTCTCGCTGGGGCGCCACGGGTGGGTGCGCTGGCGTGAGGCCGACGCGAGCGACGACCTTCCCGACGATGCGGCGCCGGCGCTTGCAGAGATCGGTCTCGACGACGGCACGGCATTCGCAGTGACGGATGCCGGCACCTGGGTCTCGCTCGGGCTCTTCGTCGTCGACGACGCCGTCGCGGTGCCGGCCATCGCCAAGCTCGGCCCCGACCCTGCGGATCCGTCCTACTCGCAGAACGACTTCGACGTCGCGCTCGGCGGCCGCCGCAAGCAGGTGAAGGCGATCCTGCAGGAGCAGGAATCCATCGCGGGCATCGGCAACGCCTACTCCGACGAGATCCTGCACCTGGCGAAGGTGTCGCCCGTCGTCCACGCGGCAGCGCTCGACGACGACGCGCGGGATCGCCTGTACGGGGCGACGATTCAGACCGTCCGCGGCGCGATCGACGCACGGCGCGGCATCCCGATCCACCTCCTCAAGGCCGCGAAAGTCGATGCCATGCGAGTGCACGGCCGCGCCGGCGAGGCGTGCGCGGTGTGCGGCGACACCGTGCGCGACTTCTCCTTCGCGAGCACGACCGCGCAGTACTGCCCCACCTGCCAGACCGGCGGCGCCCTGCTGTGAGCCCGTCGTACGGCTCCGGTGCCGTCGCCGCGGGTAGCATGGCGGAATGACTTCTTCGCAACTCCCCACCCCGACCCTTCAGCCCGTCGCCGAAGAGAAGAACCTCCTCACGGTCGTCGAGTCCGCCGGGTCATGCTGCGGCGGCGGCAGCTGCAGCACCGACTGACAATCGTCCGCTCTCTCGCCCGACGCTCCTCGCGATGACCGACGACCAGCTCCATGTCACACCGCGCATCGCCCGGGTTCTCATGTCGGAGGAGGCGATCTACGGACTGATCCTCGTATCCGGCATGATCGTCGTGAGCGCCCGCAGCACGTCGCTGATCGCGTTCACCACGGTGGCGGTGACCGTCGTCGTGTTCTACGCGGCACACGTCTACGCCGGCACGCTCGGTCGCCTGGCGGTCAGTGAAGGGCAGCGGGGGCTGAGATCGAGCCTCGCGGCCGCCGCCCGGCAGTCCTCGGGCATGCTCCTCGCTTCCATCGCGCCTCTCATCGTGCTGCTGCTCGGCACGACGCGCGTCATCGCCGACGACACGGCGCTCTGGTGCGCCCTCATCGTCAACACGGTGGTGCTGGGCGCACTCGGCTGGACGGCTGTGGCGCGCTGGAGCACCCACTGGTGGGCGCGGCTCGTGAGTGCGCTGCTCACCGCGGCCTTCGGCGGGATCCTCATCGTGCTGAAGGCCGTCATCCACCACTGAGTGCGCCGGGCCGGCCGGCTTCGGCGTGTCCGCTCATGGATTCAGCGGTGAGAGCAGCGCCGCGACGAGCCGCGGGCTGAGATCGGGCAGTTCATCGGTCGGCGCCGCCAGCGCGAGCAGCGCCCGGCTGATGAGATTTCTGGCCGCCGCTGCGAGCGTGATGTCGACGATCTGACGGTCGCTGAAGCCGACCGCGCGCAGCCTCTCGGAGTCCTCGTCGGTCATGTTTCGCGGTTCGCGAGACAGCTTCTCGGCGAACGCCATCACCGCGACGTCCGCCTCGCTCAGCCCCGCTGACGTGTAGTCGCGCCCGAGGCGCTCGAGCTGTTCCTCGTGCATGAGGTTCGCCCGCAGCGTCTTGCGCCCATGGGCCAGCAGGCAGTGAGACGACCCGATCGCGCGGGCCGCTCCGAGCGTCGCGAGCTCGTAGACGCGGAGGCCGATCGACGGAATGACCGCCCCCAGGAGCGCCTCGAACGCCTCGTGCGCGTCGGGGTTCACCGCGAGCGCCCGCGTGTGGGAGAGGACGAAGCCGACGTCATCGACATCGCCGGCGTACATATCGGCCGCGTGGCCGGTGGCCTGATCGGGTTCGGTCGTCTGGATGATCATCGGGTGGCCTCCTCCACGTCGGTGGCGGATCCCAGAATGCCGGATGCCCCACCCCCCGTCGAGGGGGTGGGGCATCCGGTGACACCCGGCGTCAGTGCGCGGCGGGGACGCCCATCGGCTGGTCGACCGGCTTGCGGATGAGGAACGCCCCGACGAGGAGCGGCAGCGAGAGGAACGCGGCCGTGAGGAATGCGGCGTGCGTTCCGGCTGCGCCGGCGTGGAGTGCATCGGCGCCCGACTCGGTGGCAGCGCTGTTCGCCGCGGCCATCACACCGAACATCAGCGCGATGCCGGCAGCCCCGGCGACCTGCTGCGCGGTTCCGACGACGGCGGAGCCGTACGAGTAGAACTTCGGCTGCAGCGACGCGAGCGACGCGGTGAACAGCGGTGTGAACGACAGCGCCAGGCCGAAGGACAGCACGGTCTGAGCGATCGCGACGAGCCACACCGGGGTGTCCACGCCGAAGGTCGTGTAGAACCACAGCATCGATGACGTGATCACCGCGCCCGGGACGAGCAGCACGGTGGTGCCCCAGCGGTCGTAGATGCGGCCGATGAAGGGACCCGAGATGCCCATCGCGAGCGCGCCCGGCAGCACGACCAGGCCGGTCGTGAGCGGGTCGACCTCGAGGACGTCCTGCAGGTACAGCGGCACCACGGTGATCGCGCCGAAGAACGCCATCGACATGACGACCATCTGCCCCATCGAGAGCGAGAAGTTGCGGCTGCGGAAGACCCGGAGATCGAGCAGCGCGTCGTCGTTGCGCTGCAGCAGAACCTGGCGCCAGCCGAACAGCCCGAGCGCGATGACCCCGACCGACAGCGACACGATGAGCGTCGTGGTGGACGTGGCGGCTGCTGCCGCCGCCTCCGCTCCACCGCCGTGACCGCCGGCACCCAGCTGGCTGAGGCCGAACACGAGTCCGCCGAAGCCGAGGGCCGACAGGATGACCGACATCACGTCGATCGGTGCGCGCGTGGTCTCTCCGAGGTTGTGGATCCAGCGGGCGCCCACGACGAGCGCCACGACGGCGATCGGGAGGACGATGCCGAAGATCCAGCGCCACTCGAAGTTGTTGAGGATCGCTCCGGCCAGCGTCGGGCCGATCGCCGGGGCGAGCGACATCACGATGCTGACGCGACCCATCATCCGGCCGCGGATCGCCGGCGGCACCACGGTCATGAGGGTGGTCATCAGCAGCGGCATCATGATCGCCGTGCCCGACGCCTGCACGACACGTGCGGCGAGCAGCACCGGGAAGCCGGGCGCCAGGAAGGCGATGAGCGTGCCGGTGGAGAAGAGTCCCATCGCGGCGACGAACATCGTGCGCGTGGTGAAGCGGCGCAGCAGGAAGCCGGTGATCGGGATGACCACCGCCATCGTCAGCATGAACGCCGTCGTGAGCCACTGCGCCGAGAGCGCGGTGATGCCGAGATCGGTGATGAGGTGCGGGATCGCCACGCCCATCGTCGTCTCGTTCAGGATCGCGACGAAGGCGGCTGCGAGGAGCAGCCAGATGACGCGGCTCTCCTGCGGGCCGAGCGTGGGGGTGACGGGGGCGGCTGTGCGGATGCCGTCGGTGGTGGGGTGCATGTCGGTGGCGGCCATAGGTCGTCTCCTCATGAGATCGAAGGGGCGAAGGTCGGCCATGCGCGATGGCGAGGAAGGAGCCATGCGGCGATGGCGAGAATGGCCGCGCGAGAACGGCAAGCCATCAGGATAACTGCGGGGTCGGACACGACATTCCCGCTGGGCCGGATTCGATCCGGCTTCTCATCGGGTGCACGGAGCTCCCGAGGGAACGGAGGTCAGCTGTCGAGCGTCTCCTCCGACGCCGGGCGATCCCACTTCTCGGTGCCGATCGCGTCGGTCGAGTGCGGTGTGGGCTCGTTCTCCTCGACGTTGGAGGGGAGGGGGTTGAGCAGCTCCTCCTGGGGGATGGCCTTGAGGGCGTCGATCTCCTCGCGAAGCGCCGCCAGGTCGGAGCCGTCGTGCTGCGGGTTATCAGGAGTGGAGACCATGGAGCAAGCGTAGCGGGGGCGGGGGAGCCCGTCAGTAGGCTTCGGGTGTGAGCATGCGTGGCGGGGGCGGTGGCGGAGGCGGGCACCCGGGCTTCCGCGCAGTCGACATCGCCTCGCAGAAGAAGCTGAACGCCGCCGCGCCGAAGATCCCGCATCTCGGACGCCGGGTCGTGGGCCTCTTCCGTCCGTACGCGTGGCCGCTGGCGGTCACGGCCGTGCTGGTCGTGGTGGGCGCGGGTGTCGCGGTCATCCCGCCGCTCATCGTGCAGCTCATCTTCGACGACGCGCTCTTCCCCGTCGACGGCGGGTCGCCCGACATGCCGCTCCTGTGGCGGCTCGTCGGCATCATGATCGTGCTCTTCCTCTTCTCCGCCGGACTCGGCGTGCTGCAGACGTGGTTCACGTCCACGATCGGCAACAAGGTCACCGGCGACCTGCGGGTGACCCTCTTCGATCACCTGCAGTCGATGGAGCTGGGCTTCTTCACGCGCACCAAGACCGGCGTCATCCAGTCGCGGCTTCAGAACGACGTGGGCGGCGTCTCGGGCGTCCTCACGAACACCTTCACGAGCATCCTGGGCAATGTCGTCACCGTGATCGCGTCGCTCATCGCGATGATCATCATCGACTGGCGCCTGACGATCATCGCCGTCGTGCTCATGCCGATCCTGATCTTCGTGCAGCGCCGCGTCGGTCAGGTGCGGGCGCGCATCGCCGGCGAGACCCAGGAGTCGCTGTCAGAGCTCACCTCCATCACGCAGGAGACGCTGAGCGTCTCGGGCATCCTGCTGTCGAAGTCGTTCAACCGGCAGCGGGCCGAATCCGCACGGTATTCCGACGAGAACCGCAACCAGGTGCGGCTGCAGGTGCGCCGCGCGATGAGCGGCCAGGGCTTCTTCGCCGTCGTCCAGGTGCTCATGGCGAGCGTTCCCGCCGTGATCTATCTCGTCGCCGGCTACTTCATCACCGGCGGAGAGGCCGTCATCACGGCGGGGACGATCGTCGCGTTCACGACCGTCCAGGCGCGCCTGCTGATGCCGCTCATGGGGCTCATGCGCGTGAGCCTCGATCTGCAGACGTCGGCAGCCCTGTTCGCGCGCATCTTCGAGTACCTCGACCTCGTCCCTGCCATCCAGGACGCCCCGGACGCCATCGACGTCCAGCACGCGCCGGGCCCGATCGGCCGCATCGAGTTCCGCGATGTCGTCTTCCGATATCCGGATGCCGCGGAAGACGCCCGCCCGACGCTGCAGAGCGTCACCTTCACCGCCGAGCCCGGTCAGCACGTCGCGTTCGTGGGGCCGTCCGGCGCCGGCAAGACGACCATCCTCTATCTGACGCCCCGCATGTACGAGGCATCCGGAGGCGCCGTGCTCTTCGCCGGCGAAGACGTGCGACGGCTCACACAGGAGTCGATCATCGACCAGGTCGGGATCGTGTCGCAGGAGACGTACCTCTTCCACGCGACGATCCGCGAGAACCTCCGCTATGCCCGGCCTGAGGCGACGGACGACGAGCTCGAGGCGGCGTGCCGCGCCGCGAACATCCACCACGTCATCGAGGGCTTCGACCTCGGGTACGACACCGTCGTCGGGGAGCGGGGCTACCGGCTGTCCGGCGGCGAGAAGCAGCGCATCGCGATCGCGCGGGTCCTCCTCAAGGACCCGCCCGTGCTCCTCCTCGATGAGGCCACATCAGCGCTCGACACCGTGTCGGAGCGTGTCGTTCAGGAGGCGCTGGATGCGGCGGCTCGAGGGCGCACGACCCTGTCGATCGCCCACCGTCTGTCTACGGTGATCGCCGCCGACGTCATCCACGTGGTCGAGGCCGGTCGCATCGTCGAGTCGGGCACCCACGCAGACCTGATCGAGCAGGGCGGGCTGTACTCCGAGCTCGCCGCGCAGCAGCTCGCCGCCTCGCGCATCCTCGAGGCCGAGGAGTCCGACCCGCCGGCCGATCATCCCGATCGGCGCGCCGACCGCCCGCCGGTCGACCCGGCGTCGCGAGCCGTCGTGGCGCCGCCGGTTCCCGCCGAGCCGTGGGTGCCGACCCCCGAGGTGCCCGGCACCTGACCCGCCCTGGTCGGCCAGTTGCCATATAAGGCGACCAGCCAGGTGTCAGACGCACCGGAAGTGGCAACTCGACGGTCAGGGGCGTCGGTCGACCGCGGCGCGGAGGTCGGCGAGGAGCGCGCGGGGATCGGTGAGGTCCGCCTGCGTCACCGGGAGATAGATCCACCCCAGCGCGTCGAGGCGCCGCCGCCGTGCGATATCGCGGCGCCATTGCGACGGGTCGCGGTGGTGGTCTCCCTCGTACTCGATCGCGATGCGGAGTTCCACGATCGCGAGATCGACGCGGGCGACGAAGCCCGCGCGGCCGGTGACGACGTGATTCGTCGCCAGCGGGCCGACCCCGGCGCGCGTCAGCAGCAGCCGCAGCTCGGTCTCCTTCGGCGACTCGCTCCGGTCGTCGACGAGAGCGAGCGCCTCCCGTGCCAGCCGCACGCCCCGCGCCGATGAGCCGGCGAGGCGCTGCTCAAGGCGCGCTCGCGTCGCCAGCGGCGATCGCCGCGCGATGATCCTGTCGCCGACGGCCACGAGCCCGTCCAGCGTGAGCACCGTCGCCAGGTCGAGGAACGTGCGGGCCGGGCTGGTGATCCGCAGGCCGCCGCGCACGAAGACGTCGTGCTCCTCGAGCTCCCGTTGATGGGCGACGACGCCCGTCCTGCGCGGCGCGCGAGTGCCGCGAGGAACGGTGACGTCGATCGTGCCGGCGGAGTCGGCGGAGTCGAAGCGCGGGAGCGGCAGCCGCAGAAGGCGCGCGGCGGTGAGGTGGCTGAACGCCGCGCCGATGGGCAGCGTGAGCTGGTGCGCGGCGCAGCGGTCGCGCAGCGACGTCAGCTCGGTCGGCAGTCGCGTGCCTCGCGCGGGAATCCACACGTCGGAGGCGCGCAGGCGGCTGCGCGAGACGCCCTCGGCCTCGTGGATTCCGAAGGCCCGGCCGCGAAGTTCCTCGGGCAGCGGTGCCGTGCGCTTGGCCATCCCTCGATGGTGGCGGCCTGCGGCATCCGCTCTGCCTCCTCTGCGTGCCCTACCTGCGGTCCTCGCGCTTCTCGCCCCTGTGGAGGAGTCGCGACGTGCCACTCGTGGCGCCTCTTGCGGCGATGGAGCCGCCGCAATCGGCAAGTCGGCCTCGCCGGGCGCCGGCAGCCGGCGGCTACCAGGTGAGCGCTTCGGCGACGGCGTCGGAGATCGGGGTGACCCCCCGCGCGGCCAGCACGCGCACGAAGTCGCCCACCGCGCGACGGTAGGCGGGGTCGGGGTGCTCGCGGCCGAGCTGCACGAGCGGCGGAAGGTCCATCGCGAGGATGAGACGGACGCGGGATGCCGCGGCCCGCGGCTCGGCTGCGGCATCCAGCACCGCGATCCCACCGGCGAGAGCCTCGAGGTAGTCGCGCAGCACGGGCAGCTCGCCCTTGTGCTGGGTGATCGACGACCCGTCGGCGCGCTCGCGCCACTCCACCACGACGTCGGGGATCACGTCGAACGCGCGAGCGTGCGTGTACATCTGCTGCGCCAGGATCTGGTCCTCGTAGGCCCTCCCCACGGGGAAGCGGAGGCCCGCCCGCTGCCACAGGTCGAACCGGCTCACCTTGGACCAGGCGACGATGTTGCCGGAGGCGTCGGGATGGGCCTCGAGCGTGGTGCCGCGGCGGGCGGGGTCGGTCGCCGCGGCCACCCACGGCTGCACCTCGCCGGGCGCGTAGCCGCCGGCGGTGTCGGGCCGCAGTCGCACGTAGGCACCCACGGCGACGTCGCTGCCGCTCTCGGTCACCGCTCCCACGAGCAGCTCGAGGGCCCGCGGCGTGTAGCGGTCGTCGGCGTCGAGGAAGGCGACGAACGGGGTGTCGACGAGGTCGAGCCCGCTGTTGCGCGCGGCGCTCAACCCGCTCTGCGACCGATGGTGCACCACCCGGAACCGCGGATCGCCTGCGGCCGCCGCGTCGAAGATGTCGCCCGTCGCGTCGGTCGAGCCGTCGTCCACCAGCACGGCCGTCCACTCCGCCAGGGTCTGCGCGCGGAGCGAGTCCAGCGCCTCCTCGGCGAACTCTGCCACGTCGAACCCGGGGACGATGACGGTCACGACGGGGGCGCGCGGCGGGGTCACCCGCACGATCATACGGCCGCGACGGAGGCCGCGACCGCGTCGGCGACGGCGTCGAGCGGCTGGCGCAGCCAGCGCGGGAACGTGAAGCGCACCGCCGTCCGCGCGACCTCGGCGTCGACGCCCATCGCAACGAGCACGTGCGACGGCTCGTCGCTGCCCGCCGCGCACGCCGAGCCGCTGGACGAGACGACGCCCCGCCGCTCGAGCTCGAGCAGCACCGCCTCGCCGCTCGTGCCGGCGAACGTGAAGCTCGCCGTTCCAGGCAGCCGGTGCACCGGGTCGCCGGTCAGCTCGGCAGACGGCACGGTGGCGAGCACGCGGGCGACGAAGCGGTCGCGGATGGCGGTGACACGAGCGGATGCCTCGGCCCGGTCGCCCTCTGCCAGCTCGAGGGCGGTCGCGAGGCCCACCGCCCCCGCGACGTCCTCGGTACCGCTGCGGCGGCCCCGTTCCTGACCGCCGCCGTGCAGGAGCGGCTCGAGAGGGAGGCGTCCCCGCACGGCGAGGACGCCGGTGCCCTTCGGCGCCCCGACCTTGTGCCCGGCGAGCGAGATCGCGTCGACCCCGAGCTCCGAAGCCGACAGCGGCAGCCACCCGGCGGCCTGCACCGCGTCGACGTGGACGGGCACGCCGCGCTCGCGCGCGATCGCGGCGATCGCGGCCACGTCCTGGACCGTCCCGACCTCGTTGTTGGCGTACCCGATCGTGAGCAGGGCGGTGTCGTCGCGCAGGGCGTCGGCCGCGGCATCCGGGTGCACTCGTGCCTGGCGGTCGACGGGCACCCGCGTCACGGCGAAACCGTGCATGCGCTCGAGGTATGCGGCCGACTCGAGGATCGACTCGTGCTCGATCGGCGTGGTGACGAGGTGACGCCTGCCGGTCAGCTGCCATGCTCCGAGGGCGATGCCCTTCACGGCGAGGTTGTTGGCCTCGGTCCCGCCGGAGGTGAAGATGACATCCCCCGCGCGCATGCCGAGCAGCCGTGCCACGCGGGCGCGGGCGTCTGCCAGCGCATCGGCCGCAGCCTCGCCCACGGTGTGGTGGCTGGACGGGTTGCCGAACCACTGCGTGAGGTACGGCATCATCGCCTCGAGCACCTCCGGGCGCACGGGCGTGGTGGCGGCGTTGTCGAGGTAGAGCATGCTCATGGGAGGGACCTTCAGCCCGCGTCGATCCGCACGTCGAGTCCGAGGTCGAGCGCGCGGGCCGAATGGGTCAGCGCACCGACGGAGATGACGTCGACGCCGGTCTCGGCGATGGCGCGCACGGTGTCGAGGGAGACGCCCCCGGATGCCTCGACGGTGGCACGGCCGGCGACCTGGGCCACCCCCGTGCGCAGGTCGTCGAGCGAGAAGTTGTCGAGCATGATCGTGCCGACGCCGGCTGCGAGCACCGGCTCGATCTGGTCGAGGCGGTCGACCTCGACCTCGACGTGCGTGGTGTGGGGCAGGCGTGCGATCGCCCCCTGCAGCGCCGCCGTGATCGACAGGCCGTTGCGCATCAGGACGGCGAGGTGGTTGTCCTTGGCCATGACCGCGTCGGACAGGGAATAGCGGTGGTTGTGACCGCCGCCGTTGACGACCGCGTGCCGCTCGAACGCCCGCAGCCCCGGCGTCGTCTTGCGGGTGTCGGCGATCCGCGCTCCGGTGTGCGCCACCTCGGCGACGTAGCGGCCGGTCAGCGTCGCGATCCCCGACATCCGCTGCGTGAAGTTGAGGCCGACGCGCTCGGCGGTGAGCACACCGCGTGCGGGGCCGGTGACCGTCGCAAGGACGTCGCCCGGCTGGAACCATGCGCCGTCCTCGACGTGGAGATCCACCTTCGTGCGCGGATCGGTGAGCCGGAACGCGGCTGCGAACACCTCGCCGCCGCTGAAGACGCCGCTGTCGCGGGCGACCAGGTCGGCGCGCGCGACGGCGGACTCGACGATGAGGTACTCGCTCGTGACGTCGCCCCACGGCGCGTCCTCTTCGAGCGCAGCCGCGACGACGCGGTCGATGGTGGCGCGGTTCAGCATGCCAGGGCCTCCTGCCGGACGGGTGCCGTCGCGACGGGGTCGTCGCGTCGGAAGTGGGCTCCCACCGACTCCGGGCGTACGCGGGCGGCGGCGACGAGGTGCTCGGCGACCATGAGAAGGTTCTCGTTCTCGAACTCGAGCTCGGTGTGCGGCTCGCGTGACTGCGCTCGCCAGCGGGCGAGGACGGATGCCGCGTGCCCGAGCCCCGTCTCGTCGCGCACGAGCCCGGCGTGCTCCCAGAGCAGCTCCTGGAGCGCCGGGCGCGAGAAGGAGGGCCCATCGTCCGCCGGGTCCACGGCGGGCGCCGCCACCACGGCGCTCGCCGCCGCGGGCCAGGCTCCGGATGCCGCGTCCCTCGCGATCGCGTCGCCGGCACGGGCGCCGAAGACCGCGCCCTCGAGCAGCGAGTTCGAGGCGAGCCGGTTGGCGCCGTGGACGCCGGTGCGGGCGACCTCGCCCACCGCGTAGAGGCCGGGCAGGGTCGTCCGGCCGAAGAGGTCGGTGGTCACGCCGCCCATGAGGTAGTGCGCGGCCGGCGTCACGGGGATCGGCTCCCGAGCCCAGTCGAGGCCGCGGTCGCGTACGGCGCGGTCGATGGTCGGGAAGCGGCGGGCGAGGAACGCGGCGCGCTCGCCGGGGTCGTCGCTGTGCAGCTGCGTCGCATCGAGGAGGACCGGGCGTCCGTCCTGCAGGTCCATCCGGTGGGCGATGGCCCGGGCGACGACGTCGCGGGGCGCGAGCTCGCCGTCGGGGTGGGCGTCGAATGCGAAGCGCCGGCCGTCCTCATCGAGGAGGGCGGCTCCCTCGCCGCGCACGGCCTCGGAGACGAGGAAGGAGTCTCCGACCGCGAGCACGGTCGGATGGAACTGGAAGAACTCGAGGTCGCGCACGTCGGCCCCGGCGCGCAGCGCCGCCGCGATGCCGTCGCCCGTCGCGACGGCGGGGTTGGTGGAGTGCGCGTACAGCTCGCCTGCGCCGCCGGTCGCGAGGACCACGGCGTCGGCGGCGACGACCTCACGTCGACCCGCGACGGCGGGGGAGGCAGCCGTGGCCTCCCGGTCGCCCACGAGCAGCTCGACGCCGCGCACCCGGCCGCCGTCGACGACCAGATCGACGAGGAAGGCGTGCTCGATGACGTCGACGCGGCTCGCGCGCAGACGCGCGACGAGCGCCTTCTCGATCGCCGTGCCGGTCGCGTCGCCTCCCGAGTGCAGGATGCGCGGGTAGGAGTGCGCCGCCTCGAGACCCTTCACGAAGCCGCCGTCGTCGCCGCGGTCGAACGCGACGCCGAGGTCGATGAGCTCGCGGATGCGGGCCGGTCCCTCCTGGGCGAGGACGCGCACTGCCTCGGCGTCGCTGAGCCCTGCGCCCGCCACGAGGGTGTCGTGGACGTGGTCGTCGACCCGGTCGTCGTCGAACATCACGCCGGCGATGCCGCCCTGCGCGTACCGGGTGTTCGCATGCTCGAGCACGTCCTTCGTGACGAGCGTCACCCGGCAGCCGTCCTCGACGGCGTGCAGCGCGACCGTGAGGCCGGCGATGCCGCTGCCGACCACGACGACGTGCGTGCTCATGAGGCGTTCTCCCACGCCGCCGCGGGTGCGGCCGGCGGCTTGGCGGCGAGCATCCGCTCGAGTGCGAGGCGCGCCGGCTCGGCGACGTCGGCCGGCACCGTGATGCGGTTGCGCGCCTCGCCCTCGACGAGGCCCTCCAGCACCCACGCGAGGTAGCCGGGGTGGATGCGGTACATCGTCGAGCATGGGCAGACCACGGGGTCGAGGCAGAAGATCTCGTGCTGGGGATGCTGCGCCGCCAGGCGCTGCACGAGGTTGACCTCGGTGCCGATGGCGAACGTCGTCGGCTCCGTCGCTGCTTCGATGGCCTTGCGGACGTAGTCGGTGGACCCGGATTCGTCGGCCGCGTCGACGACCTCCATCGGGCACTCCGGGTGCACGATCACGCGCACGCCGGGGTGCTCGGCGCGGGCCTTGTCGATCTGCGCGACGCTGAAGCGGCGGTGCACCGAGCAGAAGCCGTGCCACAGGATGACGCGCGCGTCCGCGAGGGTCGCGGCATCCGATCCTCCCAGCGGCCTGCGGGGGTTCCACATCGGCATCTGCTCGAGCGGCACGCCCATCGCCTTCGCGGTGTTGCGGCCGAGATGCTGGTCGGGGAAGAAGAGAACACGGCGGCCGCGCGCGAACGCCCACTCGAGCACCGTGCGCGCGTTCGAGGACGTGCACACGATGCCGCCGTGGCGGCCGACGAAGCCCTTGATGGCGGCGGACGAGTTCATGTACGTCACCGGGATGACGGGGACGAGCCCGTCGGCGTCGGGGGCGTCCATGTCGCCGTACACGTCGGCGAGCTGCTCCCAGCACTCCTCGACCTGGTCGATGTCGGCCATGTCGGCCATCGAGCACCCCGCGGCGAGGTTGGGGAGGATGACCGCCTGATCGGGCTGGGACAGCAAGTCCGCCGTCTCGGCCATGAAGTGCACGCCGCAGAACACGATCGCCTCGGCCTCGGGGTGCGCCTTGGCGGCGTTGGCGAGCTGGAAGGAGTCGCCCACGTAGTCGGCGTGGACCACGACCTCCTCGCGCTGGTAGAAGTGGCCGAGCACGACCACCCGATCGCCGAGGACCGCCTTGGCGGCGACGACCCGTGCGGCCAGCTCCTCCTCGGACGCCTCGCGGTACTCGCGCGGAAGCTCGCCCTGACGCGGCGAGCCGGTCGGGATGACGTCGCCCATCGACGACCCGGGTCCGTACCCGGGGCGGATGTCGAAGTCCCACGGCCCCGCGGCGAGGTCGGTGGTGCACGTCTCGGCGGTGGAGGCCCCGGCCACGATCGCCTGGATCGCGTGATCGACCGATGCATCGGTCTCGGGCCGGGGCTGGAGGGTGATGTTGACGGCGGACATGTCGTGCTCTCTCAGTGGCGGCTGTCGAGCGGGCCGCGATCGGCGAGTTCGACGTCCTGGTTGTAGCGGTACAGCCGCGCGGGTCGGTGGCTGCCGGTGCGGAAGCGGTCGGTCGGGATGAGGGTTCCGGAGTTCTCGACCTGCCGGCGGAAGTTGGCGGGATCGAGACGCCGGCCGAGGATGGCCTCGTACACCTCGCGCAGCTCGGCGAGCGTGAACTCGTCGGCGAGGAGTCCGTGGGCGATGCGGCTGTAGCCCACCTTGTTGCGCAGGCGCCACAGCGCGTAGTCGACGATGTCGTTGTGGTCGAAGGCGAGCCGCGGCAGCGAGGCCGCATCGAACCACTGGACGTTCTCGTCGCTCCCGTCCCCGCGGTCGCCGAGCGCCGTCGACGCATCGGGCCGGATGAGCGCCCAGTAGACGATGGAGATCACTCGGGTGGGGGAGCGGTCGACATCCCCGAAGGCGTACAGCTGCTCGAGATAGCTCGGTGCCAGCCCGGTCGTCTCTGCGAGGGTGCGGGATGCCGCGGCATCCAGTCCCTCCGTCACGTCCAGCCACCCGCCCGGAAGCGCCCACAGACCCGCGTGCGGATCGCGCGTCCGGCGCACGAGCGGCAGGACCACGCCGGCGGTCTCGCTGTCGGGGAGCCGGCGCAGCGTGAAGATCACCGTGGAGACGGCGACGCGCGTCTGCTCGGCGGCGCTCTCGGCGGCGGATGCGGGGGTGCGGGCTTCGGTTCTTGTCATGATGACTCTTACTCCACGATCATCTTAGTGTCATCGTGACACGAACGGCAAATGACGGTCGTCACACAGGTTCGATGCGTAGCGTGGGCGGTCCCGGCCGCGGCTCGCACATACGCAGGAGGATGCATGTCACCCGTCGACATCGTGCTCATCGTCCTCCTCGTCGTCGGGCTGGTCGTGGGCATCGGGCGCGGATTCACGGGAAGCGTCGGGCTGCTCCTGGGGCTGGCGGTCGGCGGCTTCGCCGCGTACTGGCTCGTGCCGCTGATCAACGACGCCTGGCCGTGGCAGGAGTGGCGCCCGGCCGTCGTGATCGTCGCGTCGGCGTCGCTCGTCATCGGCGGGGCCGCCCTCGGTGCGGTCGCCGGCTCCGCGCTGCGGCGCGGCGTCGACCGCACGCCGCTGCGAGCTGTGGACCGGATCCTAGGCGGCGTCGCGGGGGTCGTCGTGGCCGCGCTCGCCATCTCCCTCGCGGGCGCGAGCCTCGCCGCCACGGGCATGCCGATCGTCTCCTCGGCGCTGTCGTCGTCGACCGTGCTGCGCACCATCGAGCGCGTGACGCCCGCTCCCGTCACGGCCGCGCTGGCGGAGCTCCGGGGCTTCGTGCTCGATGAGGGACTGCCGGCGCTGGGCGACCTGCTGGAGTCCGGGCCGGTGACCATCCAGCCCGTCGACCTCGACGATCCCGAGCTCACGCTGGCCGCGGCATCCGTCGCCCGGGTGTCGGGCACCGCCTACTCATGCGGGCGCAGCGCGACAGGCAGCGGATTCGTCATCGCCCCCGACCGGGTGGTGACCAACGCGCACGTGGTCGCGGGCGTCGAGCAGCCGGTCGTCGAACTGCCCGGCGTGAGGGCGCGCGAGGGGCGCATCGTCTACTTCGATCCGGTCGACGACCTCGCCGTGATCGCGGTCGACGACCTCGGCGTGGCCGCGCTGCCGTTCGCTCCGACGCTCGACCCGGGGTCGCCGGCGGTGGTGCAGGGGTATCCGCTGGGCGGACCGTTCACCATGGTCTCGGCGGGGGTGCTGTCGACCGGCACCGCTCCGGTGCCCGACATCTACGACGAGTCGTCGTCCCCGCGCGACATCTACTCGCTGCAGGCACCCGTGCGCCCGGGCAACTCGGGCGGGCCGCTGCTCACCGAGGAGGGTGCCGTGGCGGGCGTCGTCTTCGCCCGCGCCGAGAACGATCCCGAGCGCGGATATGCGATGACGATGGCCGAGCTCACGCCGGTCGCCGGCGAGGCGCCCGGCCTGACCGACGCGGTGTCGTCAGGACGCTGCACCGGCTGACGGCGCCGGGCCGCTATGCTGGCACGGCAAGTCAACAAGGCCCATGACCCGGGCGGGAGAGCCTCGGCAGCGCGATCGCCGAGCACCGAAGGAGCAAGCCTCCCCGCCAATCTCTCAGGTACTGCGTACCGTCCGGATCCGGCCGACTCTGGAAAGCGATTTCGAGCGAAGCAAGAAATCGGGTTGAGTAAGGCGCTCCAGCGCCGCATCGAAACCAACTCGGCGAGACGAGCGCTGCGCGTCTCCACAGTTCTATCGATACCCGACCCGAAGCCCGAGATCCGCCGAAGGTGAAACCCCGCAGATTCCCCGGAATCCGCGGGCGAAGCTCTCAGGCCCATGACAGAGGGGGAGTTCCACGACGCCGTCCGGCGTCGCCCGATCGCGACACGGGAGAACTCATGACAGACCCCCGCACGACTCCGCTGCACGACCGCCATGCCGCGCTGGGCGCGTCCTTCACCGACTTCGGCGGCTGGTCGATGCCCGTGCGCTACAGCTCCGATCTGGCCGAGCACCATGCGGTGCGCACGGCCGCGGGGCTCTTCGACATCTCCCACATGGCGCAGTTCGGCGTCGCCGGACCCGACCGCGAGGCGTTCCTGGCGTATGCGCTCGCCTTCGACCCGAGCGCGGTGAAGCTGTCGCGCGCCAAGTACACGATGATCCTCGCGCCCGACGGCGGCATCATCGATGACCTCATCGTCACGCGCATCTCGGAGGAGCAGTTCCTCATCGTGGCGAACGCCGGCAATCGGGATGCCGTGCGCTCGGCGCTCCTCGAGCGGCTGGAGGGGTTCGACGCCGCGCTCGTCGAGCTGCCCGACTCGCTGCTCGCGGTTCAGGGGCCGCGTGCGCGCGAGATCCTCCAGAGCACGACCGGCCTCGAGCACGACGACGCGCTCGCGATGGGTCACACGCTCGACACCCTTCCGTACTATGCGGCGATGGGCATGCGCTTCGCCGGCACGTCCGTGCTCGTCAGCCGCACCGGTTACACGGGCGAGGACGGCTTCGAGATCAGCGTCGACGCCGACGCGGCGCCGTCGCTGTGGGACGCCCTCCTTGCGGCAGGCGAGCCGCTCGGCCTCGTGCCCGCGGGTCTGGCCTCGCGTGACACGCTGCGCCTCGAGGCCGGCATGCCCCTGTACGGCCACGAGCTGTCCCGCCACATCATCCCCCCCCAGGCCGGTCTCGGCCGCGTCGTGCCGCTCAAGACGAAGTCGGCCGATTTCGTCGGCCGGTCGGCGCTCGAGTCCGTCGTCGCTTCAGACGCGCCGGTGCTCGTCGGACTCGTCTCCGACGGCAAGCGCGCCGGCCGCGCCGGATACGGCGTCCTCCACGGCGATGAGCGCGTGGGCGAGATCACCAGCGGTGCGCTGAGCCCCACCCTCGGGCATCCCATCGCCATGGCCTTCGTCTCCCCGTCCCTCACGGAGCCGGGCACCGAGCTCTTCATCGACGTGCGTGGAACCCGCATCCCCGCGACCGTGACCGCCCTTCCCTTCTATCGTCGAGCCCAGTGACCGACGCCCGCATCCACCGGAGGAACACATGACCGACCTCAACAGCCTCAAGTACACCGCCGAGCACGAGTGGATCGCCCTGGACGGCGACGTCGCGACCGTCGGCATCACCGACTACGCCGCCGACAAGCTCGGCGACGTCGTCTTCGTCGAGCTCCCCGCCGCGGGAACGGACGTGACGGCGGCCACGGTCGTCGGCGAGATCGAGTCGACCAAGTCGGTCGGCGAGCTCTATGCGCCCCTCGACGGCGAAGTCGTCGAGATCAACGACGCGGTGGTCGACGACCCGTCGCTGGTCAACTCCGACCCGTTCGGCGCCGGCTGGCTCGTCAAGATCAAGGTCGATGCCGCGGCGGTCGCCGATCTCCTCGACCGCGACGCCTACGTCGCGCTCACGGGCGGCGACGAATGACGGGCTCGGCTCCCGAGGCTCTCGAGGGGTTCGCGGCGCGCCATATCGGAACGGATGCCGCAGCCCAGCGCGTCATGCTCGACGCCCTGGGCTACGACACCGTCGACGCCCTGGTCCGGCGCGCGGTGCCGGCATCCATCCAGGTGGAGCCGCGCACGACGAGCGACATCCCGCCCGCTGCAACGGAAGCCGAGGCGCTCGCCGAGCTGCGGATGCTCGCATCGCAGAACCGCGTCGCACGGCCGATGATCGGCCTCGGCTACTACGACACCTTCACGCCCTCGGTGATCGCGCGCAACGTGCTCGAGAACCCGTCCTGGTACACCGCCTACACGCCGTACCAGCCGGAGATCTCGCAGGGGCGCCTCGAAGCGCTCATCAACTTCCAGACGATGGTGACCGACCTCACCGGCCTCGAGACCGCGAACGCCTCGATGCTCGACGAGTCCACCGCCGTCGTCGAAGGGATGCTCGTCGCCCGCCGCGCGTCGAAGTCGGCGTCCAACGTGTTCCTGGTCGACGCCGACGCGCTGCCGCAGACCAAGGCGCTCCTCGAGCACCGGGCCGCCGCGGTCGGCATCGAGATCACGTACACGGCCTTCGCCGAGGCATCCGTCCCCGACGCCTTCGGGGCGTTCGTGCAGTATCCCGGTGCGTCCGGGCGCATCTGGGACCCGTCCGAGGCGATCGCGGCCGTGCATGCCCAGGGCGGCCTCGTGGTCGTCGCGGCCGACCTCCTCGCGCTCACCCTGCTGCGCTCGCCGGGTGCGCTCGGCGCCGACGTCGCCGTGGGCACGACGCAGCGCTTCGGCGTGCCGCTCGGCTTCGGCGGTCCGCACGCGGGATACATGGCGGTGCGCGCCGGTCTCGAGCGCCAGCTCCCCGGCCGGCTCGTCGGCGTCTCGCAGGACGCGGCAGGACACCCCGCCTATCGGCTCGCCCTCCAGACGCGCGAACAGCACATCCGCCGGGAGAAGGCGACGTCGAACATCTGCACCTCGCAGGTGCTCCTGGCCGTCATGGCGTCGATGTACGCGGTCTACCACGGCCCGTCCGGACTCGCGGCGATCGCGACGGAGGTCGCGCGCAAGGCCGAGGCCCTCGCCGGGCGCCTGCGCGAGTACGACCTGCACCTCGTGTCGGATTCGTTCTTCGACACGATCCGCGTCGTCACGCCCGGGCCGTCGCGCCGGGTCATCGAGCGTGCACGGTCGAAGGGCTACCAGCTGTTCTGGGTGGATGACGCGACCGTGGGCATCTCGGTCGACGAGACGACCACGGCGGACGACCTCGCGGCCGTCGCATGGGCGTTCGGGCTGCCCGAGGCCGACGAGCACGACGTGCGCGACATCGCGTTCGCCGGGGCGGAGCCGCTGGCCCGCGTGCCGAGCCGGCTCGCGCGAGCCGAGGAGTTCCTCACCCATCCGGTGTTCAACTCGCACCGCTCCGAGACGGCGATGATGCGCTACCTCAAGCAGCTCAGCGATCGCGACTACGCGCTCGACCGGGGGATGATCCCGCTGGGCTCGTGCACGATGAAGCTGAACGCGGCAACCGAGATGGCGGCCGTGTCGTGGCCGGAGTTCTCGCGCGTGCATCCGTTCGCCCCCGAGGCCGACGTGCACGGCTACCTCGCGATGATCGAGCAGCTCGAGGTGTGGCTGGCCGAGGTCACCGGCTACGACGCCGTCTCGCTGCAGCCCAACGCCGGCTCGCAGGGCGAGCTCGCGGGTCTCATGGCGATCCGCGGCTACCACCGCGCCAACGGCGACCTCGAGCGCACGGTGTGCCTCATCCCGTCGTCGGCTCACGGCACGAACGCGGCCTCGGCGGTGCTCGCCGGCATGAAGGTCGTCGTCGTCGCGTGCGACGAGGCCGGCAACGTCGACCTCGACGACCTGCGGGCCAAGATCGCGACGCACGCCGAGCAGCTCGCCGCGCTCATGATCACCTACCCGTCCACGCACGGCGTGTACGAGCACGACGTGCTCGACATCACGCAGGCCGTGCATGACGCGGGCGGCCAGGTATACGTCGACGGGGCGAACCTCAACGCGCTGCTCGGATACGCGCGCTTCGGCGACCTGGGCGGCGACGTGTCGCACCTCAACCTGCACAAGACGTTCGCGATCCCGCACGGCGGAGGCGGACCGGGCGTCGGCCCAGTGGCGGCCAAGGCGCATCTCGCGCCGCACCTGCCGTCCCACCCGCTGTCGCAGCGCAAGGACCACGCGGGCGGCATCTTCGAGGGCGGAGCGATCTCGGCGGCGCCGCACGGATCGGCGGGCATCCTGCCGATCTCGTGGGCGTATGTGCGGATGATGGGCGCGGAGGGCCTGCGGGACGCCACCGCCGCGGCCGTGCTCGCGGCCAACTACATCGCGCTGCGGCTGAAGGACCACTACCCGGTGCTGTACGCGGGCGAGGGTGGCCTCGTGGCCCACGAGTGCATCCTCGACCTGCGTCCGCTCAAGGAGGCGACCGGAGTCTCGGTCGACGACGTGGCCAAGCGCCTCATCGACTACGGCTTCCACGCCCCGACGATGTCGTTCCCGGTCGCGGGCACGCTCATGGTCGAGCCGACCGAGTCGGAGGACCTCGGCGAGATCGAGCGCTTCATCGAGGCCATGATCGCGATCAAGGCGGAGGCCGACGCGGTCGCCGCGGGGGAGTGGCCGGCGGGAGACAACCCGCTGTCGAACGCCCCGCACACCGCCGAGTCGGTCGTCGTGGGCGAGTGGACGCACGCCTACTCGCGTGAGACCGCGGTCTACCCGGTGCACTCGCTGGTCCGCACGAAGTACTGGCCGCCGGTCCGCCGCATCGACCAGGCGTACGGCGACCGCAACCTCGTGTGCGCCTGCCCGCCGATCGAGGCCTTCGCGTAGCCACCGCATGAGTGACGGGATGCCGGGACCCCCCGGCATCCCGCCGCTCCCTGCGCGCCCGCGTGCCC
>NZ_JAFIWA010000003.1 GCF_018588945.1 Microbacterium flavescens
CGAACCCGGAAGCTAAGCCTCTCAGCGCCGATGGTACTGCAGGGGGGACCCTGTGGGAGAGTAGGACACCGCCGGACTTCCATTACCGAAATGGCCACCCAACGCAGGGTGGCCATTTCGCGTTAACTACGCTGTAGCGAGCCACGGGAAGGATCGAGAGAGATGGCCGATCAGGAGCCGCGCGAAGGCGCAGCAGATCGCGAGCCGCGCGGACGCTCCGGCGACCGTTCCCCTCGAGCCCGTGACGCCGGCGGAGCGCCGCGGCGCGATGGCGACCGGAAGCCGTACCCGAAGCGTGACGGAGACAAGAAGCCGTACGAGAAGCGCGATGGCGACCGGAAGCCGTATCCGAAGCGCGACGGTGACCGTCCCTCCTACGCGAAGCGCGACGGAGACAAGAAGCCGTACGAGAAGCGTGACGGTGACCGAAAGCCGTATCCGAAGCGCGACGGTGACCGTCCTTCGTACCCGAAGCGCGACGGTGACCGTCCCTCCTACGCGAAGCGCGACGGAGACAAGAAGCCGTACGAGAAGCGTGACGGTGACCGGAAGCCGTATCCGAAGCGCGACGGTGACCGTCCTTCGTACCCGAAGCGCGACGGTGAACGTCCTTCGTACCCGAAGCGCGACGGCGACCGACCCTCCTACCCGAAGCGCGATGGCGACCGGAAGCCCTATGGCTCCGATCGATCCGACCGTCCTTCGCGCGGGGGAGTGAATCGCCCCGACACCGCCCTGCGCCCCGAGGAGAATCGGCCCGTCCGGGCGCGCCACGACGACCCGTTCATTCCGGAAGACGTGACGCCCCAGGATCTCAACGCGGGTGCACGCAACGAGCTGAAGACCCTCAGCAAGGAGAACGCCGAGCAGGTGGCGCGTCACCTCGCGATGGCGGCTCAGCTCATCGACGAAGACCCCGAGCTCGCACACCAGCACGCGATGTCGGCCTCCCGCCGCGCCGGCCGCATCGCGATTGTCCGCGAGTCCCTCGCGATCACGGCGTATGCGACGGGCGACTACGCCCTCGCGCTGCGTGAGCTGCGCACCTACCGCCGCATCTCCGGCAAGGACGACCAGATCGCCCTCATGGTGGACAGCGAACGTGGAGTCGGGCGCCCCGACCGTGCACTCGAGCTCGGCCGCAGCGTCGACCGTTCGACCCTGCCGACGGAGGTCCGCGTCGAGCTCGCGATCGCCATGTCGGGCGCGCGACTCGATCTCGGCGACGCCGAGCGGGCGCTCCTCGAGCTGGACATCCCCGAACTGGATCCGCACCGCGCCTTCGAGTGGAGCCCGTCGCTGTTCGCCGCGCGCGCCGCTGTCCTCGAAGAGCTCGGACGCGACGATGAAGCCGCCCGCTGGCGCGAGCGTGCGATCGTCGCCGCGGATGCGATCGACGCAGCCACCGGTGCCGGCGACCTCGAGACGGTGTACGTCGACGAGATCATCGAGGAAGACGCCGGGGACGAGCAGGTGGAGTCGGCTGCTCCCGCAGAAGACGCCGAGACCGACGAATCCGACGAGACCGACGAATCCGACGAGACCGACGAATCCGACGAGACCGACGAATCCGACGAATCCGACGCGACCGACGAGACCGACGAGCCCCTCGACGCCCAGCCCTCCGTCGAGGACGAGGTCGCCGAGATCCTGGCCGAGGTGGACGCCGCCGACGAAACCGCTGAGAACAGCGACGAGGCGCGCGAGTCGGAAGGCTCCGAGCGCTGATGCCGCTGTTCGGCCGCCGCCCGGCCCCGGCCGGGCCGCTCGACGGCGTTGACGTCGTGCTCGCCGACCTCGACGGGGTCGTCTACGCCGGAGCGGGTGCGCTGCCCCACGCGGTCGACAGCCTCACGCGCGCCCGCGAAGGTCGGGCCCTCGCGTACATCACGAACAACGCTGCGCGGACGGATGCCTCGGTCGCGGCGCATCTCTCGCAGCTCGGCCTCCCGACCGCACCCTCGGAGGTCGTCACGAGCCCGCAGGCCGCGATGCGGCTTCTCGCCCAGCTGATCGCACCGGGATCGACGGTGCTGGTCGTCGGCGGCGAGGGACTTGTCGACGAGGTCGTGAAGGCCGGATTCGTCGTCACCCGCAGCGCTGAGGACTCACCGGCCGCGGTCGTCCAGGGTTTCGCACCCGAGGTCGGCTGGACCCAGCTCGCCGAAGCCGCGTTCGCGCTCAAGGTGCCCGAGGACGAGGGCGGCATCCCCTGGATCGCCACCAACACCGACTGGACCATCCCGCAGGCGCGTGGTGTCGCGCCGGGCAACGGCACGCTCGTGTCGGCCGTGCACACCGCCATCGGTCGTCTGGCCACGGTCGCGGGCAAGCCGGAGGTCCCGATCTTCGAGGAGGCCGTCGCGCGGTTCGGGGCGAGGCATCCGCTCTTCCTCGGCGACCGACTCGACACCGACATCCTCGGCGCCAACCGCGCCGGCATCGCGTCTGCGCTCGTCCTCACGGGGATCGACCGACCGAAGCACGTGCTCGCGGCACCGCAGGGGTCGCAGCCGACCTACATCCTCGGCGACCTCCGCGAGCTGCACGAGCCCTATCCGGAGGTGCGCGTGAAGGACGGTGTCGCCACCGTCCGCAATGCCGTCGTCGCGATCGAGGGCGCCGATGTGCGGATCGTCGCGGAGGGCGACCGACCGATCGACCTGCTCCGTGCCGGCGCCGCCGCGATCTGGAGCACCGGTCGTGCGATCTTCGGCTTCCGCGTGCCGGAGCGGCTGTACGCGGATCCCTTCCACCGGCCCTGATCACGCGGCCGCGGCGAAGGTTCGCCGTATCCTGGGGGACATGGCCCAGCCGGAAGACCGTGAGCTCGACCCCGACGATCTGCTGTCGACTCTCGAGGTGATCGAGGCCCAGCCCCTCGCGACCCGCGCCGAGGCCTACGACGCCCTGCACGACACGCTCGCCCGGAGGCTGGAGGCGGCTCCCGGCGGCGCGCCGGCGTCATGACGTCGCGCCTCGATGCCGCGCTGGCCGCTCGAGGACTCGCCCGGTCGCGCACGCACGCGGCGACGCTGATCGCCGACGGCCTCGTGTCGGTCGACGGCCGGCCAGTGGTCAAGGCGTCCACGCCCGTCGCCGACTCAGCGGTGCTCGAGGTCGCGGCATCCGATCACTATGTCAGCCGTGCGGCGCACAAGCTCATCGCCGGACTGGACGCGTTCGGCGTGGACGTCTCCGGTCGCCTCGCGCTCGACATGGGCGCCTCGACGGGCGGGTTCACGCAGGTGCTGCGCGAGCGCGGAGCCGACCCCGTCATCGCGGTGGACGTCGGCCACGGCCAGCTCGCGGCGGCCGTCGCCGCAGACCCCGGTGTGATCTCGATCGAGGGCTTCAACGTCCGCCACATGACGACCGACTCGCTCGCCGAGGCGAGCGCCATCTCGGCTGCGCCCTCCGTCATCACGGGCGATCTGTCGTTCATCTCGCTCGGCCACGTGCTGCCGGCGGTGCGCGCGGTCGCGGCAGCGGACGCCGATCTGGTGCTGCTCGTCAAGCCGCAGTTCGAGGTCGGGCGCACCGCGGTGAAGGGCGGCCTCGTGACCAACCCCACGCTGCGCGCCGATGCGGTTGCACGCGTGCTCTGGGCAGCATGGGACGCCGGGCTCGGCACGTGCGGTATCGTCTCCTCCCCGATCGTCGGAACGCACGGGAATTCCGAGTACATCGCCCATCTCGCGCCGGGGCGCGGCACCAATCCGACAGAATGGTTGAGCACCGTGAACCGACTGGCGGGGAGCCGATGACCATCACCGACGCACGCGCCGAGCGCAGCATCCTTGTGGTCGCCCACGCCCAACGAGAAGACACCGTGATCGCTGCCGAGCGCGTCGTCGCCGCATTGCGCGCTGCCGGCGCGCGGCCGGTGCTCGCCGCCGACGACCGCGCCGAGCTCGCGGCCGTCCGGGACACCTTCGCCGACGTGCTGGTGCTGGGCGACGACGTGCCGGTGCGCGACGTCGAGCTCGCGATCGTCCTCGGGGGCGACGGCACCATCCTGCGTGCCGCCGAGCTCGTGCGCGACGGCACCGCCCCGGTGCTCGGTATCAACATGGGGCACGTCGGCTTCCTCGCCGAGATCGAGCGCGACGACATGGACGACGCCGTGCGCCGCGCGATCGAGCGCGACTACGACGTCGAGGAGCGTCTCGCCCTCGACGTGCGGGTGAAGGATGCTTCCGACTCGGTGATCTACGAGACGTGGGCGCTCAACGAGGCCACCGTCGAGAAGGCCAGCCGCGAGCGGATGCTCGAGGTGGTGATCGAGATCGACGGGCGGCCGCTGTCGACGTTCGGCTGCGACGGTGTCGTGGTGTCGACGCCGACCGGCTCCACCGCGTACAACTTCTCGGCGGGCGGGCCGGTCATCTGGCCGACGGTCCAGGCCATCTCGGTGGTGCCGCTGTCGGCGCACGCGCTGTTCGCGAAGCCGCTCGTGGTCGGCCCCGAGCACGCGGTCGCGATCGAGGTGCTCGAGCGCACCAACGGCGTCGGCATCCTCTGGTGCGACGGCCGGCGCTCCCACGACCTCCCGCCCGGCGCCCGGGTCGTGGTGCGCCGCTCCGGTCAGCCCGTACGGCTCGCGCGCCTGCATCCCGCGTCCTTCACCGACCGCCTCGTGCGCAAGTTCCGGCTGCCCGTCGAAGGATGGCGCGGGCCCGCCGCGATCACCGGGCCGACGCCGTGATCGAGGAGATGCGCCTGCGCGATCTCGGGGTCATCGCCGAGGCCACGCTGCCGATCGGTCCCGGATTCACCGCGATCACGGGTGAGACCGGGGCCGGCAAGACGATGGTCGTCACCGGTCTCGGGCTGCTCCTCGGTCAGCGCGCCGACTCCGGCGCCGTGCGTGCCGGCGCCGCTCAGGCCACGGTCGACGGCGTCTGGATCGTGCCCGAGTCGGGCTCGGTCGCCGACCGCGTCCGTGAGGCGGGCGGCGACGTCGAGCCCCTCGGCGACGGCCGCGCGGAACTGTACGTCGGCCGGTCGATCTCGAGCGAGGGCCGCGGTCGCGCGTCGGTGGGTGGCCGCGCGGCACCCGCGGGCGTCCTGGCCGATCTCGCCGACGAACTCGTGGTGGTGCACGGCCAGTCCGACCAGCTGCGGCTGCGCACCGCGGCGGCGCAGCGCGACGCGCTGGACCGCTTCGGCGGCGACGTGGTGCAGCGGGCGCTGGCGACGTACCGCGATGCGTACGAGCGCTGGCGTGCGATCGACCGCGAGCTGGCCGAGCTCACCACCGAGCGCGATGCGCGCGCCCGTGAGGCCGACGACCTGCGGGCACAGCTCGCCGACATCGAGCAGGCTGCGCCCCAGCCCGGTGAGGACGCCGAGCTCACCATCCGCGCCGAGCGGCTGGCCAACGCCGAAGAGCTCCGCATCGCAGCCGCGACCGCTCACGACGCCCTGTCGGGCGAGGGGGAGCAGCCGGATGCCTCGTCCCTGCTCGCCGAGGCGCGGCGCGCGCTCGAGCGCGCACACGATCCCATCCTGGAAGACCTGGCGGGTCAGGTTGCCGACCTCGGCTACCGCGCGTCCGATCTCGCTGCCGCGCTGGCCGGGTACCTCGCCGACCTCGACGAGACCGGCCCGCACGAGCTGGCCGCGGTCGAAGAGCGACGGGCGGTGCTGTCGGCGCTCGTCCGGGCGCACGGCAGCCTCGACGACGCGATCGCCCTGCTCGACACCGGGTCGGCCCGGCTGGCCGAGCTCGACGACGACAGCGAGCGGGTCGAGCGGCTCACCGAGGAGCGGGGGGTCGCGGCATCCGCTCTCGACGAAGCCGCCCACGTGCTCACCGCCGCGCGCACGGCGGCGGCCGAGCGGCTCGGAGCAGCGGTCACCGCCGAGCTGCACGCCCTCGCCATGCCCGACGCCCGACTCACCGTCTCGGTCTCGCCCGGCGCAGAGTCGGCGACCGGCCGCGACGACGTCGCGATCCTGCTCGCGCCGCACGTCGGCGCCGAGCCGCGCCCTGTCTCACGGGGCGCCTCCGGCGGTGAGCTCAGCCGCGTCATGCTGGCCATCGAGGTCGTGATCGCGGCGGTCGATCCCGTGCCGACGTTCGTGTTCGACGAAGTGGATGCCGGCATCGGCGGTGCCGCGGCGATCGAAGTCGGACGCCGTCTCGCCCGCCTCGCGCAGTCGTCGCAGGTGATCGCCGTCACCCATCTCGCGCAGGTCGCCGCATTTGCGACGAACCACCTGACGGTCGTGAAGGCGGGCGACGGATCGGTGACCGCGTCCGACGTGCGCCGCCTCGACGGATCCGACCGCGAGGCCGAGATGGCGCGGCTGCTGTCGGGCATGCCTGACTCCGACGCCGCGCTCACCCATGCCCGCGAACTGCTCGGCCTGCGGGCCGAGGTGGCCTGAATCGCGGGGGAGACGAACACGTGCGCGTTTCCTCAGCTTGCCGTCCCCGACGTGAGATAGGATAAAAGCCCGTGATGCAGACTTCTGATTCTTCCCGCGGCGACACTTCGAACGACACCACTCGGCACATCTTCGTGACCGGAGGTGTCGTTTCCTCGTTGGGGAAGGGTCTCACCGCCGCCAGCCTCGGCAACCTGCTCACCGCCCGCGGTCTGCGGGTCGTCATGCAGAAGCTCGACCCGTACCTGAACGTCGACCCGGGCACCATGAACCCGTTCCAGCACGGTGAGGTCTTCGTCACCGACGACGGCGCCGAGACCGACCTCGACATCGGCCACTACGAGCGCTTCCTCGACATCGAGCTGAACCAGGCCGCCAACGTCACCACGGGGCAGATCTACTCGCAGGTCATCGCGAAGGAGCGCCGCGGCGAGTACCTCGGCGACACCGTGCAGGTCATCCCGCACATCACCGACGAGATCAAGCGCCGCATGCGCCTGCAGTCGACCGAAGAGCCGCGTCCGGACGTGATCATCACCGAGATCGGCGGCACGGTCGGAGACATCGAGTCGCAGCCGTTCATCGAGTCGGCGCGTCAGATCCGCCACGAGCTGGGGCGTCAGAACGTCTTCTTCGTGCACGTGTCGCTCGTGCCGTTCATGGGCGCATCGGGCGAGCAGAAGACCAAGCCCACGCAGCACTCGGTCGCCACGCTCCGCAGCATCGGCATCCAGCCCGATGCTCTGGTGCTGCGCAGCGATCGCCCGGTCACCGAGTCGAACAAGCGCAAGATCGCGCTCATGTGCGACGTCGACGAGGGCGCGGTCGTCAACGCGGTCGACGTTCCGAGCATCTACGACATCCCGACCATGCTGAACGAGCAGGGCCTCGACGAGTACATCGTACGGGCGCTCGGACTCAGCACGGCGGCGGACGTCGACTGGTCGCGCTGGGAGCGCGTGCTCAACGCGGTGCACAACCCGAAGCACGAGGTCACGATCGGCCTCGTCGGCAAGTACATCGACCTCCCCGACGCCTACCTCTCGGTCACGGAGGCTCTCAAGGCCGGCGGCTTCGAGCAGGAGACGCACGTCAACATCCGCTGGATCCCGTCCGACGAGTGCGAGACGCCCGAGGGCGCCGAGAAGGCGCTGGCTCCGGTCGACGGCATCGTGATCCCCGGCGGGTTCGGCATCCGCGGCATCGAGGGCAAGATCGGCGCGCTGAAGTTCGCGCGCGAGCAGGGCATTCCGACCCTCGGCATCTGCCTCGGCCTGCAGTGCATCGTCATCGAGTACGCGCGTCACGTGGCCGGCATCGAGGATGCTTCATCGAGCGAGTTCGACCCCGACACCGAGCATCCCGTCATCGCCACGATGGAGGAGCAGGTCGACATCCTCCAGAGCGGCGACATGGGCGGCACCATGCGCCTGGGCCTGTACCCGGCGCATCTGGCCGAGGGCTCCATCGCCGCGGAGGTCTACGGATCGACCGTCGCGTCGGAACGCCACCGCCACCGCTACGAGGTGAACAACCGCTACCGCGACCGCATCGCGGAAGCAGGCCTGGTGTTCTCGGGCCTCAACCCCGACCTCGACCTCGTCGAGTACGTGGAGCTGCCGCGCGAGGTGCACCCGTACTACATCGCGACGCAGGCGCACCCCGAGCTGCGGTCGCGGCCCACCGACGCCAACCCGCTCTTCCGCGGTCTGGTCGGCGCGGCACTCGAGCGCCATCGCGCCAGCGAGCTGTTCGACGTCGAGAATGACTGACGACTCGGCGGCCATGCCGCTCGCCGACGAGCCCGCCGAGTACGAGGTCACCGCCAGTGACCTCGTCTACGCGGGGCGTGTGTGGGACGTCCGCAGCGACACCGTGTCGTACGGCGACGGCGAGATCGTGCGTCAGTACGTCGACCATCCGGGCGCCTCGGCCATCGTCGCGATCGACGACGAGCGGCGCGTCCTGCTGATCCAGCAGTACCGCCACCCGATCCGCCACCGCGACTGGGAGATCCCGGCCGGGCTGCTCGACGTCGACGGCGAGTCTCCGCTCGAGACCGCCCAGCGTGAGCTCGCCGAGGAGGCCGATCTCACGGCGTCGTCGTGGGAGTCGCTCCTCAGCATCTTCACCACGCCCGGGGGCAACGACGAGGTCGTGCACCTCTTCCTCGCTCGGGGGCTGTCCGAGATCGGCTCCGCACACGACCGCGCCGAGGAGGAGGCCGACATCCGCGTCGAGTGGGTTCCTCTCGACGCGGTGCTCGACGGCGTGCTCGCCGGCCGGCTGCGCAACGGCATCCTCGCGGTCGGCGTCCTGGCCGCCGCGGAGCGGCTCCGACGCACGGAGGCGGCGGCGGGCGCGAGGGACTGACATGCGGCTGGACCGGGCGGTGGACGCGTACCTGCGGCACATCTCGATCGAGCGCGGCCTGTCGGACAACACGGTCGCGGCCTACCGCCGCGACCTCGCTGGCTACGTGCAGTGGCTGGACGAGCGCGGGGTCGACGACTCGGCGGCCGTGACCCCCGAGATCGTGGCCGAGTTCGCGGCCGAACGGGCATCCGCGCAGCCGCCGGTCGCGGCATCCTCCCTCGCCCGTCTTCAGTCGTCGGTGCGCGGCCTGCACCGGTTCCTCGCGCGCGAGGGCGTCGAGGACGCCGACCCGTCCGTGCGGCTGCGGCCGCCCAAGCAGCCGCGCCGGCTGCCGAAGGCCCTCACGATCGATCAGGTGGAAGCTCTGCTGGATGCCTCCGGCCCCGCCCCTTCGACCGGCCACCTACCCCCGGCCGGGGCGGCGCCCGGCGATCTGCTGGGCCTCCGTGACCGCGCGCTGCTCGAGCTGCTCTACGCCACCGGCGCGCGGGTGTCGGAGATCGTGCAGCTCGACGTCGACGATCTCGCGCACGGCGACGTGGTGCGCGTGCGTGGCAAGGGCAACAAGGAGCGCATCGTGCCGGTGGGTTCGTACGCCCGCGCGGCCGTCGACGCCTACCTGACGCGCGCACGCCCGGAGCTCGGGCGCCGCGGGCGCGCGACGCCGAAGCTGTTCCTCGGGGCGCGGGGGGCGCCGCTGTCGCGCCAGAGCGCGTGGCTGGTCATCCACTCCGCCGCCGAGCGCGCTCAGCTGTCGTCGCATGTGTCGCCACACACGCTGCGCCACTCGTTCGCGACGCATCTGCTGCAGGGCGGGGCCGACGTGCGGGTGGTCCAGGAGCTGCTCGGCCACGCGTCGGTGGCGACGACGCAGATCTACACGTATGTCTCGGTCGACGCCCTGCGCGACGTCTACGCCACTTCCCACCCGCGCGCCCGCTGAGCGGTCCCGGGCGAGAGGCCGCGCCGTGACTAGAATCGGTGCACGGCATGGCGAAGTCAGGAGAGTCTGTGGGCAGCAAGCGGGGCGCGACGAAGGCCTCAGACAACGAGACCCCGATCGGTCCCACCGGGCGTCCGTACCACGGCTTCCCGACCCCGCCGAAGCTCGACGGCCACGGCCCCGCGCGCATCATCGCGCTGTGCAACCAGAAGGGCGGCGTCGGCAAGACGACGACCACCATCAACCTGGCCGCTGCGCTCGCCGGCTACGGGCGCAAGGTGCTGGCCGTCGACTTCGACCCGCAGGGCGCACTGTCGGCAGGTCTCGGCATCCAGACCCACGAGATCCCGACCATCTACGACCTGCTGCTCGACAGCAAGCGCGATCCCTACGACGTGATCGTGAAGTCGCGCGTCGAGAACCTCGACGTCATCCCGGGCAACATCGACCTGTCGGCGGCTGAGGTGCACCTCGTCAACGAGGTCGCGCGCGAGCAGACGCTGGCGCGCGCGCTGCGCAAGGTCACCGCCGACTACGACGTGATCCTCATCGACTGCCAACCGTCGCTGGGCCTGCTCACGGTCAACGCGCTGACGGCCAGCCACGGCGTGATCATCCCGCTGGAGTGCGAGTTCTTCGCGCTGCGCGGGGTCGCGATGCTGATCGAGACCATCGACAAGGTGCGCGACCGCCTGAACCCGACGATCACGCTCGACGGCGTCCTGGCCACGATGTACGACGCCCGCACCCTGCACTCGCGCGAGGTGCTGGAGCGGGTCGTCGACGCCTTCGGCGACGACGTGCTCGAGACCGTCATCGGTCGCACCGTGAAGTTCCCCGATGCCTCGGTGTCGGGCATGCCGATCACCGAGTTCGCGCCCGAGCACGCCGCCGCCCAGGCCTACCTGCGGCTGGCGCGGGAGCTGGTCGCCCGTGGCGCCGTCGCCTGACGAGACTCCCGATCCGCAGCAGCCGGCGGAAGGCTTCCGAGTCTCGGTCGGCGTCTTCGACGGCCCCTTCGACCTGCTGCTGACGCTCATCTCCAAGCACGAGCTCGACATCACCGAGGTGTCGCTCTCGCTCGTCACGAACGAGTTCATCGCGTACCTGCGCGAACTCGGTCCGGACGAGGAATTGGACGAGGCATCCGAGTTCCTGGTCGTGGCCGCGACCCTGCTCGACATGAAGGTCGCAGGGCTCCTGCCCCAGGGCGAGCCCGTCGACGCCGAATCGGTCGCGCTGCTGGAAGCGCGCGACCTGCTGTTCGCGCGTCTGCTGCAGTACCGCGCGTTCAAAGAGGTGTCGGTGTGGTTCGAGCGGTGCCTGCAGCGCGAGGACCGGCGGCACACGCGCAGCGTGCGGCTCGACGAGAAGTACCGGCAGGCGGTGCCGGAGCTCGTGTGGACCCTCAGCGTCGACGACTTCGCGGCCCTCGCGCTGCTCGCGATGACGCCGAAGGAGATCCCGCACGTCGGGCTCGACCATCTGCACGCGCCGCTCGTGAGCATCCGCGAGCAGGCGGCGGTGGTGGTGACCCTGCTGCGCAACGCCGGGTCGCTGAGCTTCCGCGAGCTCGTCGCCGGCGTCTCGCAGCCCGGCGTGGTGGTCGCCCGCTTCCTGTCAGTGCTGGAGCTGTACCGCCACGCCGCCCTGTCCTTCGAACAGCTCGAACCGCTCGGGGAGCTCACGTTGCGCTGGAGCGCGCAGCGGTGGTCCGACGAGAACCTCGCCACTCTGGGAGCCGATTATGACCGATGACCGCGATACGCCCGATCAGCGGGGGGCGCCGGCGGTGGCCGATGTCGCCCGCCGCCTGGAGGCGATCCTCCTGGTCGTCGAAGAGCCGCAGAGCCTGGTGAGCCTGGCCGCGGCGGTCGGGTCGCCCGTGCCCGCAGTGCGGCAGGCGATCGAGGGTCTCGTCGCCGATTACGACGGCGAGACGGGCGGGCCGGTGCGCGGCTTCGAGCTGCGGGAGGTCGGCGGCGGCTGGCGCCTCTACGTGCGCGAGGAGCACGACGACCTGGTGAGCGAGTTCGTCAACGCCCAGGCGCCGTCGCGCCTGTCGCAGGCGGCGCTCGAGACGCTGGCGGTCATCGCCTACAAGCAGCCCGTGACCCGCAGCCAGGTCGCCTCGATCCGCGCGGTGAACGTCGACTCCGTGGTGCGCACCCTGCTGTCGCGCGGGCTGATCACCGAGCTGTTCACGGATGCCGAGACCGGCGCCATCAACTACGGCACGACCGACGCGCTGCTGGTGAACCTCGGCATCAACTCGCTCGACGAGCTGCCGCACATCTCGCCCCTCCTCGACGACGGGGCGGACGGATTCGACGAGGAGGCACGGCGATGACCGGGCATGATCCCTTCGCACAGCCGGAAGGCGTGCGTCTGCAGAAGGTCCTGGCGAACGCCGGCGTGGCGTCGCGCCGCGTGGCGGAGCAGCTCATCGTCGAGGGGCGCGTGCGGGTCAACGGCGACGTCGTGACCGAGCTCGGCAGGCGCATCGACCCCGAGAACGACCTCGTCGACGTGGACGGCACCGCCATCCAGCTCGACCAGTCCAAGCGCTACGTGATGCTCAACAAGCCGACGGGCGTCGTCAGCTCGATGAAGGACGACCGCGGCCGCCCCGACCTGCGACGGTTCACGAAGGACTGGGACGAGCGGCTGTACAACGTCGGACGATTGGATGCCGAGACCAGCGGCCTCCTCGTGCTCACGAACGACGGCGAACTGGCGCACGTGCTCGCACACCCGTCGTTCGGCGTCACCAAGGTCTACATCGCGAAGGTGGAAGGACGGGTCACGGCGCAGACGATCCAGCGCCTCACGAAGGGGGTCGAGCTCGAGGACGGGCACATCGCCGCCGACAAGGCGCGGCTGCTGTCGGCCTCGGCGGAGGGAGGCGGCTCGCTCGTCGAACTGACCCTCCACTCGGGTCGCAACCGCATCGTCCGCCGCATGATGGCCGAGGTGGGGCATCCCGTCATCGAGCTGGTCAGACGTCAGTTCGGGCCGCTGCACCTGGGAACACTGCCAGCCGGGCAGGCACGGGAGTTGACTAAGGTGGAGCGGGGCGCTCTGCTGACTCTCGCGCGTCGCGCGGTGGGCGACGCCCCCGAGCCCCGCGACACCTCCGAGCCGCGGAGCGACCAGGAGAACCAGTGACCGACCCCACGCCCCCGTCTGCGCGCGCGCGAGCGCCGCGCGTGCACGGCACCGTGCGGGTCGTCGGCGCCGGTCTGCTGGGTGCCAGCATCGGGCATGCCCTGAGCGCGCTGGGGGTCGACGTCGCCCTCGACGACACCTCGCCCGCGCAGCTGCGGCTGGCCGTCGACTACGGCGCCGGCCGCCGTGCCGCCGCCGACGACGATCCGACGCTGATCGTGGTGGCCGTGCCGCCCGACGTGACCGCCGACGTCATCGAGCGCGAGCTCACGCGCTTCCCGCGCGCGGTGGTGACCGACGTCGCGAGCGTCAAGCTCGAGCCGCTGCACATCCTTCGTGACCGCGGTGTCGACCTCACCCACTACATCGGCTCGCACCCCCTGGCGGGCCGAGAGCGCGGCGGAGCGATCGCCGCCCGCGCCGACATCTTCATCGGACGCCCGTGGGTGGTGTGCCGCGACGGCGAGACGCCCGCGAGCGATCTCGCCCTCGTCGAGGCGCTCGCCCTCGATCTCGGTGCGATGCCGATCGAGATGAGCCCCGAAGACCACGACCGCTCGGTCGCCCTCGTCTCCCACGTGCCCCAGCTCGTCGCCAGCCTGCTCGCGGGCCGCTTCGTCGACGCGCCCGAGGGATCGCTCGGGCTCGCGGGCCAGGGCGTGCGGGACACGACGCGGATCGCGGCATCCGCTCCCGAATTGTGGGTGCAGATCCTCGGCGCGAACGCGACACCCGTCGTCGATGTGCTCGACGCCCTTGCCGCCGACCTGCGCGACGTCGCCGACGCCCTGCGCAGCCCCGATGCCCCCGGCGCGCGACGCGCGGTCGCCGACACGATCCGCCGCGGCAACGAGGGAGTCGAGCGGCTTCCCGGAAAGCACGGCCAGAACCGGCGCTTCGAACAGGTGGTCGTCATGGTCGACGACACGCCGGGCCAGCTCGGCCGGCTGTTCGGCGAGCTCGGCGAACTCGACGTCAACGTCGAGGACCTGCGTCTCGAGCACTCGCCGGGAGCTCAGTTCGGACTGGCCGAGATCAGCGTCGTGCCCGGCGCCGTACGACGTGCCGTGGAGGGCCTCGAGTCCCGCGGCTGGAAGATTGCGAGCACCACCAATGACTGATCCCGCGATGCACTCCGCCCAAACGGCGGCGGCGCAGGCCGCCGAACCCGTCGTCGTGGCCATCGACGGCCCCGCCGGGAGCGGGAAGTCGAGCGTCTCCCAGCAGGTCGCCCGGCGACTCGGCTACGGCTTCCTCGACACCGGCGCCGCCTACCGCGCCCTCGCCTGGCTGGCGCTCGAGCGCGGCACCGACACGTCAGACTCGACCTCCGTCGTCGACGTCATGGGCGACTTCGACTACGCGATCTCGCTCGACCCCGACGAGCGCTGGGTGCGCGTCGGCGCGTCGGATGTGACCGAGGCGATCCGCGAGCCTCGCGTGTCCGAGGCCGTGAGCGGCATCGCGCGCGTGCCCGCCGTCCGCCAGGCGGTCAACGCGCTGTTCCGCTCGATGGTGTCGTCTTCCGGCCGCCCGGGCGTCGTGGTCGAGGGCCGCGACATCACGACGGTCGTCGCGCCCGACGCCCCCGTGCGGATCCTCCTCACCGCCGCCCCCGAGGTGCGTGCGGCCCGTCGCAGCGCAGAGCTGTCGTCTCAGGATGCCGCGGCCGTCGCCGCGGCGCTCCACAAGCGCGACGCCTCCGACTCCACCGTCGTGGACTTCCTCACCGCCGCCCCCGGCGTGGAGGTCGTCGACTCGACCCACCTTGATTTCGACCAGACCGTGGACGCCGTCATCGGCGTCATCCGCACGAACGTGCCTGCACAGACGGGAGCTCACGATGGCATCTGACACCCGTGACGCCGAAGAAGAATACGAGGGCGGCGAAGACCGCCTCGCCGAGAACCTCGCCGACCTCGACGAGGAGCTCGCCGAGCAGCGGGCGACCGCCCTGCGCGCGGGGCTCGAGGACTACGAGCTCGACGATGACGACGCCGCCCTGCTCGAGGGGCTCGCGCTGGGCGAGGACGGGATCGAGTACCTTCCCGCACTGCCCGTGGTGGCGATCGTCGGTCGCCCGAACGTCGGCAAGTCGGCGCTCGTGAACCGCATCCTGGGCCGCCGCGAGGCCGTCGTCGAGGACACCCCGGGCGTCACCCGCGACCGCGTGACCTACAAGGCCGAGTGGATGGACCGCCGGTTCTCGCTGGTCGACACCGGCGGGTGGGAGCCCGACGCGAAGGGCATCGACCGGTCGGTGGCAGCCCAGGCCGAGGTCGCGATCGACCTGTGCGATGTCGTGCTGTTCGTCGTCGACGCGATGGTCGGGGCCACCTCGACTGACGAGCACGTCGTGAAGCTCCTTCGCAAGAGCGGCAAGCCGGTGTTCCTCGTCGCGAACAAGATCGACGACTCCCGCCAGGAGCCGGAGGCCGCGGCGCTGTGGAACCTCGGTCTCGGCGAGCCGTACCCCGTGTCAGCCATCCACGGCCGCGGCGTGGCGGATCTCCTCGACGCGATCATGAAGGTCCTGCCCGAGGTGTCGGCCGTCGCCAAGCAGGAGATCGGCGGCCCGCGCCGTGTCGCGATCCTCGGCCGTCCGAACGTGGGCAAGTCGTCGCTGCTGAACAAGGCGGCAGGCGAGGAGCGGGTCGTGGTCAACGACCTCGCCGGCACGACGCGCGACCCGGTGGACGAGGTGGTCGAGCTCGGCGGACGCCTGTGGCGCCTGGTCGACACCGCCGGCATCCGTCGCCGGGTGCACCTGCAGCAGGGCGCCGACTTCTACGCGTCGCTGCGCACCTCGGCCGCACTCGAGAAGGCCGAGGTCGCCGTCGTCGTCCTCGACGTCAGCGAGCCCATCAGCGAGCAGGACGTGCGCATCATCGACCTCGTCCTCGAGTCGGGGCGCGCGCTGGTCCTCGCCTTCAACAAGTGGGATGTGCTCAACACCCCCCACTACGAGGACATCGAGCGCCGCCGTTACCTCGAGCGGGAGATCGAGCAGGACCTCGCCCACGTGGCGTGGGCACCGCGCGTGAACATCTCGGCGCGCACCGGCCGCCACCTGGACAAGCTCGTGCCCGCGCTCGAGACGGCCCTCGAGTCGTGGGACCAGCGCATTCCTACCGGCAAGTTCAACGCGTTCCTGTCGGAGCTCGTCAACGAGCACCCGCACCCGGTGCGCGGCGGCAAGCAGCCGCGCATCCTCTTCGGAACTCAGGCCTCGACGCGTCCGCCGACCTTCGTGCTGTTCACGACGGGCTTCCTCGACCCGGGCTACCGCCGGTTCATCCAGCGTCGCCTGCGCGAGCTGTACGGCTTCGAGGGGTCGCCCATCGTGATCAACATGCGGGTTCGCGAGCGTCGCCAGCGCTGAGCGGCAGCCGGCGCCGGCACCGGCGAGTCGGGCCGCGTCCGACACGGGGCACGTGTGGAAGGGTGGCAGGGTGACGATCGAACCTCCCGCACCCGGTGAGCCGCGGCGCCCGCAGGGTCCGCGCGACCCGGGCGACGCGTGGGTGGTCGCTCCGACGGGCGAGCGGTATTGGGGCCGCTTCGGCGCCGCAGGGCTGCTGGCCCTCGACGCCGAACGCGGCGTGCTGCTGCAGCACCGCGTCACGTGGAGCCACTTCGGCGACACGTGGGCGCTGCCGGGCGGCGCCCGGCACGAGGGCGAGTCGGCGTGCGACGGCGCGCTGCGTGAGGCGGCGGAGGAGGCGGGAGTTCCGGATGCCTCGATCCGCCCGCGCCTGCTGTCGGTGCTCGATCTCGGCTACTGGTCCTACACGACGCTCATCGGCGACGTCGTCCACCCGTTCGAACCCACCATCAGCGATCCCGAGAGCCACGAGCTGGCCTGGGTGCCAGTCGACGAGGTGACGAGGCATCCGCTCCATCCTGGATTCGCGGCGTCGTGGGAACGGCTGCGCGCCCTCCTCGGCGTGCGCCCCGCGGTCGTCGTCGACGCCGCGAACGTCGTCGGCTCGGTGCCGGACGGGTGGTGGCGCGACCGATCCGGAGCTGCCGGCCGGCTCGTCGAGCGGGTCGCGGCGCTCGCGAAGACCGGAATCCCGGCGGCCGCGCTCGAACTGCCCGAGGACGTCTGGTTCCCCGACTGGGTCGTCGTGCTGGAGGGTCAGGCGCGCGCGGCCGGCGACGCACCCGGTGTGCAGGTCGTGCGGGCCGAGGCATCCGGCGACGACGCCATCGTCGACGCGGTGCGACGACTCGTCGCGGCAGGACGCACGGTCACGGTGGTCACGAGCGACCGCGAACTCGTGACGCGGGTGACGGATGCCGGAGCCGCGGCGCGCGGATCGCGCTGGCTCCACGAGCTTTTCGAATCCGCCTGAGCGAGCGGGGCGATCACTCACGTCCGCGGAGGCGGTCGATGTCGCGGCGCTCGCGTTTGGTCGGACGCCCGGCGCCGCGGTCGCGCCGGGGGACGAACGCCGTCATCTCGCGGGGCGGGGGAGGAGGCGTGCGATCCTCGACGGCTTCGGCGGCCAGGACCGCGCCGACCCGCTTGGTGATCGTCTTGCGCACCACGAGGATGCGGTCGAAGCCGCTGATGCGCACGCGCAGCTCGTCGCCGGGCTTCACCGGCTGCGCGGCCTTCGCCTTCTCGCCGTTGACCCGCACATGCCCCGCGCGGCATGCGGTCGTTGCGGCGGATCTGGTCTTGTAGACCCGCACGGCCCACAGCCACGAGTCGACGCGGGCCGAGGCATCCGTCATGCCGGCACTTCCACGACGGTGGGGGCTTCGTCGCCGCCGGTCGAGGTGCGGGGTCGGCGGGTCGACACGATGACACCTGCGGCGATGAGACCCTGGCCGAGGCAGTAGGTGGCCATGACGAGCGGGCTCGCCCAGTCGGGCAGGGCGTCGGGTTGGAACAGGCGGAATGCCAGGACGGAGTCGGAGGTCAGGAAGAAGAGTCCGCCCCACGCGACGAGCGGGTGACAGCGGGCGGCGCCCACCGCGGTGGCGCCGAGGACGAGGCCGTACAGGGCGACCGGCACGAGGAGGGCGCCGAGGCTCTGCCAGAGGACGGCGAGGAGCGCGACGTACCAGACCGCGTAGACGAGAGCCCAGAGCGGAACGCGCCGCCGCGGCAGCATGCGCCAGAACAGCCAGATGTAGCAGAGGTGAGCGAGGCCGAAGAACGCCAGCATCATCGGCACGGTGGGCAGCCCCGGGAAGAACGTGCCGGCGCCGTCGCCCAGCCACGAGAGCGCGATGGCGGCGACGAGCACGGTGTGGACGGGTGTCCACGACCGGTTCACGCCCCACGCGACAGCGAAGGCGAGGAGGGGCATGAGGATCAACTTCGTCGGCTGAGCCAGGTCGTGCGCGCCGACGGCGAGGGCCCCGACGTGCGTGACGGTCGCGAGCGTGTAGGGGATGAAACCGATCAGGAGCCGCGACATCTTCCTCCTCGTCGAGCGTGGCGACCACCATCGTCCCACGCCGGGGATGGTCCGCAGGTGCAGGGGTGGGAACCGGGTCGTTCGGTCAGGATCGCAGCTCGAGCGCCATGATCGCGCGATCGGGCGACGGTCGCGCGACCTCGCGGAACCCCGCCGCCGCGAAGGTCGACACGACACCGTGGTAGAGGTCGTTCGACGCCTTCTTGGCCCCTGCGGCCGGGTCGACAGGGTACGCCTCGACCACGCGCGCACCGCGATCACGCGCGAAGTCGATGGCGGCGTCGAGCAGCCGGGCGTTGAGGCCCGCTCCGCGGTGCTCCTTGCGCACGACGAAGCAGCTCACCGCCCAGACCGAATCGTCGTCCCACGGCTCTTCCGTCGCGGAGAACTTGCGGGTGCGCGAGAGGCGCACCTGGGCGGTGCGGGGTCCGACGCGCACCCAGCCCGCGGCTTCACCGTCGACGTAGGCGATGAGCGCCGGCGGCGGACCGGTCCCGATCTCGTCCTTCAGCAGCCGACGGCGCTCATCGGTGGGCGTGGCGTTGAACTCGGTGTTCGTGAGAGTCCACCATTGGCACTGGCAGCTGCGCCCATCGCCGCCGCCTGTGAGGGCGTGCTGGGCGTCATCGAAGCGAGCGGGGGTGGCGGGCTCGACGGTGATCTGTGCCATGCGGCGACGCTACTCCGGGGTGGGGACAGGGTGAAACGCCGCGAGCGGTTCGTCAGCTGCTCACGAACTTCCAGGTGCCGCACCCGTCGGTGGTGAAGCCCTTCATCGTCGAGTCGATGCGAATTGCCAGACCGGGAGCCTCCACAAAGCCGCTATCGATGATGTCGACGTCGGGGTTGCCGGTGAAGGAGCGGAGAAGCTCGACGTAGCAGCCATCCGAGTCGAAGGGGCCGACGGCCTGCCATACTCCGGTCTTCATCTGGCTGCCGATGCCGAACGTTCCGTCGCCGACCGACGAGCGCTGCGCGACCGCGAGCGGCTTCCACGTGCCGCAGCCCTCGGTGTAGAAGTACTTGTCGGTCGCCTTGATGGTGACGATCTTCTGTCCGCCGAAGCCCCACTCCCAGTTGTACTGGTAGCCGAGCAGACCTTCTCCCTGGGCGAGCATCGTGTTCGTGCGTCGCTCGAAGTAGCAGTCGTTGCCGCCGCTCGCATAGTAGGTTCCGGCGGCCACATGGGTGCCGACGGTGAACCATCCCTGGCGGGTCATGGCGTTGGCCGCGGTGACGGTGGCGGTCGACGCAGAGGTGGCGACGCGCGTGAAGTAGCCCGTCCGCTTATACGTGATCGAGACCGTCATCTTCGCCCCGACGTCGGCAGAGGTCAGAGTGTACGTCTTCGAGGTCTTGCCCGAGACGACGATGCCGTTGCGCTTCCACTGGTAGCCGAGCGTCGGAGTCGGCGACCACGTGCCGGGAACCGCCGTCAGCACCGAGCCGGCGCGTGCAGTTCCGCTGATCTTCGGCGTGCTGACCTTCGTGAATGGCTTCGTTACCGTCGCGGTGGCGGCACTTGTCCGTGTGACAGTGGTGTATCCGCTGCGCTTTACGACGACGACGAGTGTGATCTTCTTGCCGAGATCGGCATCCGTGAGCTTGTACGTTCTCGCCGTCGCTCCGCTGATTCCCACGCCGTTGCGCTTCCAGCGGTACGTGATCGAGTCAGCAGGACCCCAGGAGCCCAAGACCGCTTGCAAAGTGGAGCCGACGGCAGTCGAGCCAGAGATCTTCGGTGTCGGGGCGTTGATGATGCCGGGGGCAATGGTGACCAGAGAGCTGCGCGTGCTGACGGCGTTGTGGCCCGGCACCGTGCCCGTGATGATCACGCTGAGCTTGCGAGCCAGGACGTTCGACGTAGGCGTGTACGCCTGGGTGGTCGTGGCCGACACCGTCTCCCGCCCAGCGGCGTCGGTGAAGCGCCAGCTGAAACGGAACGTGGTGCCCTCCGGCCACGATCCGGTCACGGCCGTGACAGTGCTCCCGACGCGGACGGAACCCGCCATCGCGGCGCTGGGCGCGCCCGTGAAGTCGGCCTTCGCGACCACGATCGCGTCGCTCGTGCGCGTCGTTGTCGTGAAGCCCTCGGCGGTGAACGTTGCGACGACACGCAGCGAGGCCAGCGCGTCGGTGGCGAGGGGCGTGTAACCCGAGCCCTGAGCGCCTTCGATCGGCGCGCCGCCGCGCGTCCAGTGATACCCGACCTGGACGCCGTCCGGCACGGGGCCGGAAAGCGCGACGGCGAGCGGCGCTCCGACGATGGCGGTTCCCACGATCGAGACATCAGGCAGCCCCTGGATGCTCGGGAGAACGACCGGCGTGGATGCTGCCGCGACGACGCTCCCCGCCGCCAGGTCGGGCGCGGAACCGGTAACGACCGCCCAGATGAAGCGACCCTCCAGGGAAGCGTCGAGCGTGAGTTGCGCGGTCGTCGCGCCATCGATGATGGCAGCGCCTTGATTCTGGTCGACGCCCTCGACGGGCGCCTGGTACGGGGCGGTGTTCTGCCACCACACGTAGGTCAGCGTCGCGTCGGCGGGGGTCCACACGCCGGTCTGAGCAGTGATGTCGCTGCCGACGACGAAGGAGCCGGTGAGGGATGCCTCGGCCGGCGCCACGACGGAGGCGACATCCTCTTCGGCGGCGATCGCTGCCGTCGCCGACAACGGGGCGAGGACGAGCGCGACGGCGGCCATGACCGCGGTCAGAGCGCGTCCGGCCCGTCGCGGAAGACGCCTCGGGGGACGCGTGGCGTCCCTCACGGCAGGTGCGGACATGGTGATACTCCCGGGGTCTCGAAACGATGCCCCAGTGATCGGGAGCCGAGCACATCAGAGGCAGTAGATGAGAGCCAGATGAGACGCCTGTGGACAACCCGTGGGCGATTGCGGTTGACCACGCAACGACGCGCCCGAACGATGGCCGGTTCGCGACCGGTCCGAGGAGCGGGTAGCATAGGGGAGTTGTCCGCGCTCCGGCTCGGGCATCGGGATGTGGCGCAGCTTGGTAGCGCACTTGACTGGGGGTCAAGGGGTCGCAGGTTCAAATCCTGTCATCCCGACCAATCCGGGGGTCGGAAAAGGCCCGGAAAATCACGGAGAACGCTCCTGAGAAGCCAGATCTTCTCAGGGGCGTTTTCTGTTGCGCGCGCGGTGCAAGCCCCCTGAGCCGACGACAGCTCTGTGCCGCAATCGCCGAGCGGGGATGCGGTTGCGCCGACCGCTGCCGTGTCAAGCCCGTCGTTCTTCTTTCGGCCCGGGTTTAGCGTCGCGCCTACGAGCTGGAGGGTGGTGCGGTCATGGGCGAGAACGGCGCCAAGTCGAATCATGAGTTTGCTGCGGGCGAGACTGAGGAGCTCCCGCCTGCGCCGATGACGAGCGCTGACTCGGTCCGGAAGGACATGACTTACAGTCCGAGCAGCGAGGCGGAAACGCAGCAGAAGCAGGATGATCCGCTGCCCAGCACGATCGACCGCGATATCGACCCAGACGGCGTTCGTGCTGTGCCCGGGACGGGCGGCCCCGACGACGTCGGAGATGTCGACGTGGAACCTGAGGATCTCGAGCTTCCCTGGCGCGAGTAGTCGCTCGCCGCGGACGCGAGCCTCACACCTCACACGTCCTGCTGCCCACCTACCTGCTCACTTGTCGCAGCCGATGCCGTCGTTGTCCCGGTCCAGGTGCTTCGCGTACCCGGGCTGCCCCGCGTAGACGGGAGCGGCGCCCGCGGCGCGGACCGCGTCGCAGTTCTTGTAATGGACCTCGACTGGGGCGGGGGCGGGCGCGACGGGAGCCGGAGCAGGCTGCACGGGCGCCGGAGCCGGTGCCACCGGCGCGGGCTCGGGCTGGGCGGGCGCGGGCGCGGGCGCGGGCTCGGGGTCCGGTTCGGCTTCGACGACAGCCACCGGAGCGAACGTCGATGTGTAGGCCGCCTGGTCCGGGCAGCTGGAGAGCACCCGGGCGATCGCGTCGTGCTCGGCCGCCGTGACCCACAGGTTGTACGTGGCCTTCACCGACACCTGTCGCGCGACGTACTCGCAGCGGAACGCCTTGTTCTTCGGCAGCCAGGTGGCGGCATCCCCGTCACCCTTCTGTGCGTTCGCAGCCCCGTCCACGGCCAGGAGGTTCAGCGGGTCGTTCGCGAACGTCGCCCGCTGGTCGGCGGTCAGCTGCTGCGCACCCTTCTGCCAGGCATCCGACAGCGCGACGACATGGTCGATCTGCACCAGCTCGCTCGTTCCCTGCCCGCGGACGAAGTCGATGGTCTGCCCGGTGAACGGGTCGCTCAGGGTCCCGCTCATCACCTTGCACGGGCCGGACAAGACCTCGTCGATCAGGTCGCGGGCGAGGGTGTCGTTGCGTGAGTCGCAGCCGTTGCGGTCCACGTCCAGCCATCGCTGACCGAACTGGTCCCGGTCGTATCCCGCGTTCGGGGCGCGGCCCTTCACCTCGAGCGTTTCGAGGACCGCCAGTGCGGTCTGGTCCGCTGTCGTGGCGGTGTCGGATGCCGTCTGCACGTCACCCTCGAACGGGACATCCGTGCTCTCCCCATCGACCGACTCGTCGTCGCCGCCCGGCGTCGGTTCTGACGGCGCCTCCGACGGAGCGGCGAAGCCTACGGGGGTGGAGACCGGCGCGGCTGCCCGCCCCTCCGCGGCGGCCTGGGGGTACACCACCGACGTCATCAGCCCGGCGGCGAAGAAGATCACCGCGGAGACGATCGTCGCGACCATGGCGGTCTTCCGCGAGCGGAACCGCAGCCACGTGGGCGTGCTCTTCGCGAGCGAGAAGATGCCGGTGATCAGAACGGTCAGCGCACCCGCCGCGAGGAGTGGCGCGAGCAGCACGAGCAGGCCGAGGCCCACGATGCCGATGACGATCCACAGCCACGCGGGGATGCGTCGCCGCCGCTTGCGGGGCGGCTCGGCTGGTCCGGGTGAGGGCGGCGGGATGAGGCCGACCGGTGATGTCATCTCTGGGCTCCTTGGCGCGTGGGGACGCAGTAGCGAGGGCACGGACATCGAGCGTGGCTTCCACGGCATGAATAAAAGGGCCGCCCACCCCGATGGCGACCCTCATGTGCGTTATCCGTGCTCCAGCGAGCGTATCCCCGGCACTGTCCCGGTCTCCGCGTCTTGGGTGAAATCTTGGATGCACCTGAGGCGCGCTATCGCAGCGGCTCCGGCCGGCGGCCTCAGTCGGCTGCGGCGGGTGCGGCTTCGGTGCGCGAGCCACGACGTCGGCGGAGTGCCGGCCACGTCAGCACGGCGATGACCGCGGCGAGCGCTGCAGCCGCGGCCGCTGCGAGATGTGCGGCCGAAAGGCCTGCCTGCGCCGCGTCGACAGCACTGCCGCCCTCCGACAGCGCCGCGGCGCGGTTCAGAGCATCGACGGCACCGAACACGGCGATGCCGATCGCCCCGCCGATCTGGGCGGTCGACGACGCGAGGCCGGAGCTGACACCGGCGTTGCGGGCTGCCATGCCCTCGGCGATGACCAGCGTCGTCGGAGTGAAGCTGAAGGCCACGCCGGTGGCGGCGATGATCAGGACGGGGAGCACTCGCCACACGTAGGGCACGCCGGTGTCGATGGTCGCGAACAGCACATGCGCGACGACGAGCATGAGGAGCCCCATCACCGCCACCTTCTCCGGCCCGAAGCGCGCGAGCACTCGGGGAAGCACCAGGGTGCTGACTGCGAAGCCGGCGATCGACGTCGGCAGCATCGCGAGGCCGGCCATGGCGGGGTCGTAGTCGAGAACCTGCTGGATGAGCAGGGCGACGAGGACGAAGCAGGCGATGCGTGCCGCCCCTCCGAGCAGGTTGACGAAGATGCCTCCGGCGACTCGGCTGTCGCGCAGCCCGGGGAGCGGAAGCACCGGGTCGGGGCTCCGCCGCTCGACGAGGACGAAGCCCACGCCGGCCACTATGGCGATTCCCGACGCAGCAAGCACCTCGAAGGAGACGATGCCCGCATGCGGCACGCTCAGGACCGCGAAAACCACGGCGGCGGCAGCCGCGGTGACGAGTGTCGCTCCGGTGGCGTCGAAGTGCCGGCGGGTCGAGGAGTGGTCGCGGCGGAGGTGGAGCCAGCCTGCGACGCCCACCAGAATCGCGGCGGCCGCGGTGACGAACATGACGCTCTGCCAGCCCAGCGCGCCGGTGAGCAGCCCGCCGACTGCGACCCCGAGCGCGCCGCCGGCAGTGGATGCCGCGCCCCACCAGCTCATCGGCCGCGCCCGCGAGGCTCCGGCGAACGTCGCGAGGATCACCGACATCGCGGCGGGGCTGAGCATCGCCGATCCCGCGCCCTGCACGAGGCGCGCGGTCACGAGCACGGTGTCACTGGACGCGAAGCCGCCCAGCACCGATCCGGCGGCGAGAACCGCGGCGCCGATGAGGAACATCCGGCGACGGCCGAAGACGTCGGCGGCGCGTCCGGAGATGAGCAGGAGACCGCCGAAGGTCAGGAAGTAGGCGTTGAGCACCCACGCGGTTCCGACGGCGGTGAGGCCGAGGTCCTCGGCGATGGAGGGAAGTGCGACGTTCAGGATGCTGGAATCGAGCATCACCACCAGCTGCGCGGCCACGAGTGTGAGCACCAGCGGCAGGCTGCGGTCACGCATGAGCAATCGCCTCCAGGACGGAAAATCTCGTGGTGCGGATGGCCGGTGCCTTCCCGCGACCGGACCCGCGACGGCGACGATACCCGCGGGGGCACTCAACCGCTGAATCGGACCGTCGGGTTCGATCAACAGGCTCGTCCGAGTGCGCCGCTCTTGATCGCGCTCTCCCCGCCCACCACGACCACCGTGCGCGGACCTTGTGAATACATGTAGCCGAGATCGAACCAGTTCGGATCGCAGGACGGGCGCACGAGCTTCAGGGGCGAACCGAGCTGTCCGGCGACTGCTCCGCCGGCAGTGGCATCCGCGAAACCGGTCCCCGTCGCATAGAACCAGGTGTCCGCCACCGGCAGGTCCCCAGCGAGCAGGGTGGCCGTCTCGTATCGGTCAACACCTCCTCGACGCGTCACACCCGGATCGATGGCGGCGAGATCGGCTTCGATGCCTGCCGACACCACGCCGGTGTCCCCGACGATCCGCAACGGTGCATCGAAAGTGCCGACGAGGTCGCGGGTAGTCGCGTCAAGTGTCGATGTCTGCCCATCCACCAGCACGAGCGGACCCCCGAGCGCTCCGGCGACGGCCGACGCCGCGAGCGCGTCGGGGAAGTCCCGACCCGTCGCGATGTAGGCGATGGCGGGGATGTCGAAGAACTCTGCGGCAACCGCGCGAGAGGTCGCGTATCGGTCCGGCCCGGAGATCCTCACGACCGTCCCGGCGTAGCCGCGCAGGGCGGTCTGGGTAGCGGTGGAAACGGCTGCCGCTCCGCCGATCACGTAGATCGTGGCGGGCTCGATCCGCCGCAGCTCCGACGCGACCGCGGCCGGGAGACCGGTGCGCGGGACCAAGAGCACGGGCGCTCCGTTCACCGCTGCCGCGGCACCCGCGCTCAGCGCATCCGGGAAGGCCGTACCGCTCGCGATGAAGACGGTGTCTGTGCGCGCGGCGCCGAAGTACTTCGCGGAAAGCGCCGCCGCCGTGCGGTAGCGATCCAGGCCTGCGACCCGCTGGTACTGGACCGGCTCCTGACTGAAAGTCATCGTCCCCACGTCGACGACCGAGCCCGCGGTCACCGTCACGACAACGCGTTCCGGAAGATACCGGTAAGGAGGTCCGATGTCGGGTTCGGTGTAGCCGCGCAGCTGGTACACCCCGGGCGCGAGCCCGTCGATGGTGAAGGCGCCGGTCTGCCCGGTACCGATTGGCGTGGCTTTATGCGCGCTCAAATCGGCCTGGTTGGTCGCCGCGTCATAGGCATATGCCTCCACCGTGATCAAGTGGTTCAGGCCCGCGGGAAAGCCGCCCACGACGCCCGAGATCGATCCGAATTCGGCGGACAGTGTGATGTCCAGCGTTCGGTCGGCATCCCCGACGACGAGGACCTCCGACCCGGTCGGGAACCGCGTACCTCCGAGCCACGACGACGCGGACTCTTCCGTTGAGATGAAGACGTGATACCGACCGGGAGGAATCTCGGCGGTGAAGTCGGGTCCCGCGAAGACCATGGGTCGGTAGGTCACATCGGCGCTCTCGCCGAGCCGATGGAACGTCAGCCAGAAGTCGTCGTCGCCCGGCGCGCCGGTCACCGTGCCGCTGACCGTCACCAGCGGTGCCGCGGCAGTCGCGGGCGGAGTGCCCAGCACCCCCATGAGGATAAGTGCCGTGATCGCGAGGACCGCTGACCGTCTGACCATCTGTCCTCCGTCGTAGGAGCCCGGCGCGCAAGTGCGTGCGGTCCACGGTAGGCGTTCGCCCCACTCCGCACTAGACCGAAGATCAGCGTCGGTGCACCCCATGGTGCAGAATCGAGCGAATGGATGCCTCCGCCCCACGCCGCCCGGCCCGCCGCGTCGTCGCGGCTGTCCTCCTCGCCGGGGTGATCGCGGCCGGGCTGGTCGTCCACGCTCTGCTGCCCGACACCACGGCGACCGACATCGCGGGCGACGCGCTGTACGCCGTCGCGGCGTACCTCGCCGTCGTGATCGTCGCGCCGCGACTCGCGCCCCTGACGGTCGGAGCGATCGCGGCCGTCTGGTGCGTGCTCGTCGAACTGTTCCAGCTCACCGGCATCCCGCTCGCGCTGGGCGCGGTGTTCCCGCCGGCGATGCTCGCGCTCGGCACGGTCTTCGACGGGCGCGACCTCCTCGTGTACCTCCTGACGATTGTCGTCCTCGTGGGTGCCGACGCCGTCGTCACCCTGCCCCGTCGTGCAGCCGAGCCCGAGCCGGCGCGGGCCGAGGAATCGACGACGCCCTCGTAAGCCGCTCGGGTTGCGGCATCCGTCACCCGCACCGACCATGGATGCATGGGGGATGCCGCACCGCAGGGCGCCGGCCCGGGTGAACCCGCCGGGCCGCCCGTCGCCGCGCCCCGACGGCGGTCGGCTTGGCTGATCGGCGCGGTGATCGCCCTCGTCGTCGTCGGCGGCATCCTGGCAGCTCTCCTCGTGCGCCCGGAAGGCCCGTCCGCAGCCGCGCCGACGCCGAGCGCGTCGCCTACCGTGACCGTCACGCCGACTCCGTCGCCCACTCCGACGCCGACGGGCTTCCCGGCGAACACCGCGACATACGACGTGACGCAGCTGCCGCAGGTGAACGTGTTCGCCGTTATCCCGCAGCTGCCCGTCGACGACGACCCGTTCACGGAGCCCACCGGTGAGACCGCGCTCGCGGTCGGGATCGGCGCGCCGGTCTGGGCCGATCCCGCCGCGGAGCCCGTGGCCTACGTGCCGCGCGAGTTCCCGTACGACGGCACGACGATGCCGGTCGTCGAGCGGCAGGACCACTGGGTCAGGGTGCTGCTGACCGGGCGGCAGGCCGTGCCGTCGAAGGGCGACGCGTCGCAGGTGAGCGGGTGGCTGCGGGTACAGGATGTCGAGTTCGCGTCCACCGACGCCGTCGTCGAGGTGGGCATCGCCGCGCGCACCGTCGACATCGTGCGCAATGGGACGGCCGAGCGCATCGCGACCGACTTCGGCTGGGGCACGGACGTCACCCCGACCCCGCTCGGTCGCACGTACATCATGACCACCCGCGTCGTGCCGGAGTTCTGGTACACCCGCGGGCATCCGATCATCTACCTCGCGGTGCAGTCGCCCACCCTCGACGGATTCGGGGGAGCGGATGCCGCGGTCACGGCCTTCCACTATCACGATGAGCGATCCGGCCCGATCTCGAACGGGTGCATCCGGCTCGACCCCGACGCCATCGCCGCGCTCGCCGAACTGCCGTACGGGACCCCGGTCATCATCAGCCCCTGACCCTCTGCGACCTGGCATGCTGGATCGCGGCGCCTCGTTCGAGGAGGCCCGGCAATCGGAAGGATCCCCATGAATCAGCGCCCCCTCGGCCGCACCGCTCGTCAGGTCTCGGCCATCGGCCTCGGAACATGGCAGCTCGGCGCCGACTGGGGTGCGGTGAGCGAGGAGGACGCGACGGCGGTGCTCGCGGCATCCGCTGATCGTGGTGTGACGCTCTTCGACACCGCTGACGTCTACGGCGACGGGCGGAGCGAGTCGATCATCGGTCGGTTCCTCGCGGGCCGCACCGACATCACAGTCGCGACGAAGATGGGCCGGCGTCTCGAGCAGGAGCCCGAGAACTACACGCCCGAGAACTTCCGCGCCTGGACCGACCGGTCGCGCCGCAACCTCGGTGTCGACACCCTCGACCTGGTGCAGCTGCACTGCCCGCCGTCGGCCGTCATCGAGGACGACGCGACCTACGACTCCCTCGATGCCCTCGTGGCGGACGGCACCATCGCGGCGTACGGCGTCTCCGTCGAGACGTGCGCGCAGGCGCTCGCCGCGATCGCGCGTCCGAACGTGACGAACGTGCAGATCATCTTCAACCCGTTCCGCCTGAAGCCCCTCGACGAGGTGCTGCCCGCGGCCGAGGCTGCCGGTGTCGCGATCTTCGCGCGCGTGCCGCTGGCCTCGGGGCTGCTGTCGGGGAAGTACACGGCGTCGACCACGTTCGCCGAGAACGACCACCGCACCTACAACCGTCACGGCGAGGCGTTCGACCGCGGTGAGACGTTCTCGGGTGTCGACTATCAGGTCGGATTGGATGCCGCGGCCGAGCTCGCGGGCGCGCTGCCCGAGGGAGTCTCGCTTCCGGCGGCGACGCTGGCGTGGATCGCATCCCGGCCCGGAGTGACGAGCGTGATCCCCGGTGCGCGGAACGTGCGGCAGGCGACCTCGAACGCGGATGCCGCAGCCCTGCTCGACGGCGGGTTCGACGTCGAGACGTTCGACCGCGTGGTGCACGAGGTCTACGACCGTGATCTGCGTGAGGCGATCCACCCGCTCTGGTGAGGGGTGCGCGGGGCGGGGACGCGTTTCGTCTCGCTTCACTCGCTCAACGACCCGGGGGTGGGCCTTCGCTCCTCAACGACCCGGGGCGACGGGGGTGGCGTACGGATGCCCCGGCCCCGCGGGGGGACCGGTGCCGAGGCATCCGATTCTCTACGGCGTGGGATAGTCCACGATGTACTGCGGCGTGCCGGTGTTGCTGTTGTCGGCCTGACCGCCGACGCCGGTCACGACGTGCTGGATCGTGCCGGCGCTGAGGTTCACCGTCATGACGTGGTGCAGCTGCACGCCAGGCGTCTCGGGCACCGAGAATCCGTTCTCCGTGATGATCGACGGGTTGTTCTGGTTGAAGACGTAGACGCCGGCCCCGTCGAGGCGGTGGGTCTTGACCTTCGGGCCGACGACGTAGCCCGGGTAGCCGAGCGTGCCGTCGGGCTGCGTCCAGTCCGCCTGGGTGGGCGGGTCGTAAGGCAGCTCGTTCTGGTAGAGCACCACGCGCCCGTTCTCGCCGTTCCAGAGGGTGTTGTACTTCTGGAAGTGCTCGACGAAGAGTCCCGTCGCGGTGACGTTGTCGCCGTTGACGATGACGCCGTTCGTGCCGGTGTTCGTGGCCCAGCGCTGGTTGTCGCCGTTGACGCCGTCGGTCGGGTCGAAGCCCTCCACGCCGTGGTCGGCGCGCCACACCCAGATGTGGTCGATGAGCACGTTGTCGGAGTTGACCTCGAGCGCAGTCGTCGTCTTGCCGATGTGCGGGCCGCCGACGCGGAAGTACACGTCGCTCAGCGTGATCGGGTTCGCGGCGCCGAGCGGCTTGCCGCCTTTCGCCTTGCCGACCCGCAGCAGCACGGGCGACAGCTCGGTGCCGGCGTCGATGGTGACTCCGGCGATGACGATGCCCGCGGCATCCTTCACCTCGAGCGGAACCGCACCGCCGACGGCCGTGAGCGTCGCATGACCGAGTCCGAGCACCACTGTGTCGGCGCGCTTGACCTCGATCGTCTGGGCGATGTCGTACACGCCGGGCGTGAGGATCAGGTGCTGACCGCGGGCGAGCGCGTTGTTGATGTCCTTCACCGAGTCACCGGGCTTCGCGATGAAGAATTCGGTGATCGGGATGCTGCGCCCCGGCGTCATGCCGTCGGCCCAGCTCACTCCTCGGGTGCCGGACTGCGCCTCAGGTACACGCACGTTGTAGCGGCCGTCGTCATCGACGTAGAGGTACGGCTTCTCGCGGCTGAGCGGCGTCTCGTCGAGCGTCGTGTACGGCGGGTCGGGGAAGCCCGCGTCGTCGGGGGCGCCCACGACGCCCGAGAAGACCTGGTTCCACACGCCGTTCGACCAGCCGGCCACTTCGCTGTTGCGGGTGAGCCACTGCTGCTGCGAGCCGCTCACGACGAACGGCAGGCGCGAGTCGGCGATGAACCCGCCGCTGGCGAACTGGGGGCCGGCCGTGCAGTAGTCCATGAGTGACAGGTTCGCGCCGGAGATATCGACACGGCGCATCGAGACGGCCTGCGACACCGCCCAGAAGTTGGCGCTGGCGCGGCAGTCGTCGTCGCCGAGGCTGTTCACCTGGAGCGACAGGTTCGAGATCGTGCGCCAGAAGTTGACGAGGGCGATGCAGTTGTCGGCGGTGAGGCAGCGGTTGTACACCTCGATCGAGCCGTTGATGTCGACGTCGGTGGGGGAGGCGCCGAGCCCGGCCACGTCGGTGTAGTAGCCGACGTCGAACTGCAGCGGGTTCTCGGCGGTGCCGTACTGGCCGGGGAGGAAGTACACCGCACGGCGGACGCTGCTCATCTCGGCGTCGCGCTGCTGGTCGGCCAGCGCGTCGAGTTCGGCCTCGATCTCGTCGACGGGCATGTCGGGGCTGTAGACGGTGACGTTCGGCCCGAAGTCCGGGTTGAACGGGTCGACCGCGCGCGGCGGCGCGGCGGTGGCCGGGGCGGCTATGAGGGCTCCTGCGATGAGTGCCGCGCCCGTGGCGACGGCTGCGAGCCGAGTCCTCCGGCGGTGCGTGGTGGGGCTGGTCATGCGAATGTCCTCTCTTCGTCGAGGGATGTCGCGCGGCAGGTATGCCGCCTACTTACAGGACTGTAACCAAACCGTGGGAGCGGTTTCAAGGGCGCATTTCGAGGGAATCGCTTGCCGGGGTTGCGGGGTTGCGGGGTAGCCGGGCGGCGCCCACGCAGGCGAAGGGCGCCGCACCCCCGGATGGGTGCGGCGCCCTTCGTGTCTGGACGGGCGGTGATCAGCCCTCGTCGAGCTCCCGGCCGTGGACCGTGAGCGCGTAGATCACGATGACGTCGAGCGCGATCACGATGAGTGCCCACCACGGCTGGACGCTGAAGAACGCGAGCTGGCTGATCGCGTTGAGGGCGACGAGGATCACCGCGATGACGCGGGCCCACGTGACTCCGCGGAGCACGAAGATGCCCGTGACGATGATGGCGAGACCGAGGATGAGATGCCACCATCCCCAGACCTCGACGTCGAAGAGGAAGGTTCCGGCGTCGGACGAGATCGCCCACTTCTCGATGGGCGACAGGATGGCGTTCAGGCCATTGAGGGCGGCCAGGGCTCCGGCGATGATCATGAGGATGCCGGCGAAGACCGCCCAGCCGGCCCACCCGGTGCGCTGCGTAGATGACATGGAGTCGATTCCCTTCGGAACGGTGAGATCGGCGAGGTGTGATCTCTGGCGACTACATCGTTCTCCTGCCGCTGAAGCGCGGCGTCACCCCGTGCGGGTGAAAGGACTCAGAAGTCGATGCGCATGACGAGGCGCCGCTTCGTCGGATGCGCGACCTCACGGAGTCCGGCGGCCTGGAACGGGCCGACCGGGCCGACGTTCAGTTCGTCCCAGATGACCTGCCCACCGCCCGTAAGCAGCGGATAGCCTTCGACGGCCGAGGCTCCGCGGTCGCGTGCGAACTCGACGGCGGCGGCGACGAGCGGGTAGGTGAGGCCTTGGCTGCGGTGGCCCTTGCGCACGATCATGCAGGCGATCGCCCACACGGTCTCGTCGTCCTTGACCTCGGTGCGGCCCTTCCACGGGACGGGGGAGCCTCGGAGGCGACCGTATACCCCTCGGCGGTCGACGGCGCACCAGGCGACGGGCTCATCGCCCTGGTAGGCGACGATGCCGATCGTCTCGGTCGCGCGCGGGTCGTCGCAGTGGGTCTCGTCGCGGAGGATGGCGGCGCGCTCGGTGACCGGCATGTACCACCAGTCGTGGTCGCCCAGTCGCTGTCGCTGACACTGGCATTGCCCGGCGGCGCCGGTGAGGATCGCCTGCAGGTCGTCCCACGACGCCTCGTTGGCGGGGACGATGCGCAGGTCGGGCGTGGTGCCGGCCGCGGTCATGGGGTCAGGGTAGCCCGCGGAGCGGACACAGCGGGATGCTCTCTGCCGGGGCACACTCCAGCCCCGCGGCTACGCGACCCAGCTGAAGCGCGCCTTGCCGCCGAGTCTTGGAACGCGACCCGGATCGACGTGCGATGGCGGGACGAACCACACTCGTCCGTCGACACCGCGGCCGTCGACTCGGATCTCCCACCCGTTGTCGTGGATGCGATGGTGACACGTCTCGCAGAGCAGCACGCCGTTGTCGAGGTCGGTGGGTCCGGCATCCCGAGCCCACCATCGGATGTGATGAGCCTTCGTCATGCCCGGCGGAAGCCCGCACATCGCGCAGCCCCCGTCGCGCTCGCCGAGGGCGAGCCGCTGAGCCGGTGTGAAGAGGCGCTTGCGGCGGCCCCAGTCGAGGATCTCACTGTCGGAACCCAGCACGCAGGGGATGACTCCGCCCGACGCGGCCATGCGCCGGGCCGCCGCGATCGAGACGGGCCGGTCGATGCCGTCGACCGTGGCGCTGCCGGTTCCGTCGCGGAGGTCGGCGAGCGACACGCGAACGACGACCGTCGCGCCCTCGATCGGCCGGTCAGCAGAGCCGCAGCCGAGCATGTGCGCAGCCAGCAGCGCGAGCGCGTCGGCCTGGCGCTGGGCGAGGGTGCGACGCGGCGCATCGGCGTCGGAGGGCGACACCACGCCACCGCCGCCCGACACCTGCTCGGTGCGGAACTGCGCGGTGACGATGGCCTCGATCGCGGCCCTGAAGGGCGCGCCCGCCTCGGGGTCGAGCTTCGCGTTGACGTGCAGCATGCCGGCGCGCTCGTACATGTTCATGATGCGTTCGCCGAGGAGCTCGTGCTCCTGCGGCTCGAGGCCGTCGGGGTCGAGCCACGCCTCGGCGCGCGCGATGAGCTTGCCGACCTGATCGAGCGACAGCCCGGCCGCCTGCTCGCAGAGCATGCGCTCGGCCCGGTCGCGCTCCTCGAGACCGGCGCGCATCGCGACGCGGTCGAGCATCGCGATGATGGCGGATGCCGCGGACATGCCGATGCGGCCGACAGAGAGCGCTTCGGCGACATGAGGGTGGCGGGCCGGGGCATCCGCTCCACTGAACGTGCGGCGTGGCGCGGTGGCCTCGCCCACGGCGACGAGTCGCGAGGCGTCGCCGACGCTCGTGCCGGTGGTGGCTGCGATGAGCACCGCCGGGCTGCGGTAGCCGTTCTTCTTGGCGAGGCCTTCGGAGCCGAGCTCGGGACGCGACTGGCGCGCGATCTCGGATGCGACCCGCGCGTGCACCGCTTCGACGCGACGACGCAGGGCGCCGATCGTGCTGTTGAGGGCGACCAGTTCGGCCTGGTCGAGCGCGTCGACGGCGACGTGAGAGCCGCGCGGATCAATGGGCCAGGCATCCGCCACCACAGCCAATGCATCGGCGAGGCCGCCGATGGGATCGTCTGTAGGTTCGAACATGGGAGTGCCTTCCGCTGCGCGCGATGATCAATCTGCCGCTATCGGGCCGCTGATGAAGCGGATGGGCACTTCCGACGAGAACAAATATACTAAACTAACCGACGCAAAGCAACACTTTTCCGAAGTTATCCCCGCCGTCGCCGAGCCCTCGAGCGAGGCGAGAGTAGGGTGTGCGTGTGCCCCTCGTCCCTCGCGTCACGGTCGTCATCCCGTGCCGGAACGATGCCGATTTCCTCGATGCCTGTCTCACCGCGCTCGCGGCGCAGACCCACCCGGCCGACCGCGTGATCGTCGTCGACAACGGCAGCACCGATGCCTCGGCCGAGGTTGCTCGCCGTCACTACGCGACCCTGCTCGACGAAGCGAGGGTGGGGGTGTGGCCGGCCGCGGCACGCGGCTACGACGAGGCGATGGGCGACGCCGACATCATCGCGCGCCTCGACGCCGACTCTCGCCCTCATCCCGATTGGATCGCACGGCTGGTCCGTGCATTCGTGTCGGATCCGGGTCTCGGCGTGCTCACCGGCGGCGCGGAGTTCTACGGCGGCAGCGCGCTCACCAACTACCTGGGCGAGCGATGGTACATCGGCGGCGGGCACTACTGGGTGCGCAAGTGGCTGGGCGTCCCGCTGGTGTTCGGGTCGAACTTCGCCATGCGCTCGGCCGTCTGGCGGCGCGTGCGCGACCGGGTCGATCGCGAGAACGGGGCGATCCACGACGATCTCGACCTGACGATCCGCCTGCGTCCCGCCGACGGGGTGCGGTACGACCCGCAGCTGCTCATGCCGGTGTCGGCACGCCCGCTCCAGACGGTGAGCGGCCTGTCGCGCCGCGTCTTCAAGGTCGCCACGACGTTCGCCGCCAGCTGGCCCGAAGGAGCCTCGTGGCGCCGCCGCGAAGAGACGACGGGCAGCAGAGCGGATGCCGCGACCACGGCCGCCGACGAGTGGGCGCCCGACACCGACGACTGGACGCCCGAGTTCGGCCGCTGACCTCACCCCGGCGAAGCGCAGTCGCATCGCGGACGCACCCACCGCCCCGGACCGCTCTGCGCTCCCGAATCGCCCGAGTCCCGTCCACGCGTCGCATCACGTGCGCCCTTGACACGCCTCTCGCGCGGGTGGAACATGTGCGCCACGGCGACCTGGGGCCGTCGGTCGGAGCGCTGGGGAAGCGCCGAACACAAGGGGGCCGCAATGGCCATGTCTCGATCACGCATTCGCACGGCATGGGCAGCACTTCTGACCGCCGTGCTGCTCGTCGCGGGGCCCGGCGTCGCGCCGGCGATGGGCGACGATCCTCCGCCCCTGGCGTGGACCAACGTCGACGGCTATCCGAAGACGATCGACGGAGTCACGGTGACGTGGCAGACGGCGTCGTCCACGACGTCGCCCTTCGGGGGAGAGCTCCTGCGCGATCCGCTGCCGGTGCTGAGGGTGGAACTCGTGAACGGCTCGACGTCGACCAGGCACTTCGGTCTCGGGATGGACTTCGTCACGGAAGGCATCGTCGATCACCTCTGGACGCCTGAAGCTTGGGGCGATTTCGCGGACGTGCTGGGCAGCATCCAGTCCACCTTCTGGCTCACCCTCGACCCGGGTGAGTCGCTCTCCGTGGACGGCGGCGATGCGAGCACGTGGTTCAATCCGCTCCCGTCGTGGTCGGGCCATACGATGCGCATCTTCGAACTCACTGAGCCACCGTCCGAAACGGCCGCGTCGACGGTGACTCCGTTCGACACGCATGTCGTGCCCGGACGGTTCGTAGGCGCAAACCTCGAGAACGCCGACCTCGATCACGTATCGGAGATCATCGGCAAGCGCGCGACGGTCGACGGGGGCGCCGGCTCGCCGGATCTCTTCCCCGGTGTGGCGACGTCGGCGACGGCATCCGGCCTCACTCCCGGCGAAGAGCTGGAACTGTGGATCGCGCCCGACCTGGACTACTTCTACTTCGTCCTGCTCGGAGGCGGGCTGCCGGTCAGCGCGACCTATGTCGGAAGCGGCACGGTGGCGACCGACGGCACGCTCGTGGCCCCGCTCGCGCTGCCGGCGGCGCTTCCGTACGGCGACTATCAGCTCGTGGTCGGCGACCCGGCTGAGCGGTACTGGCCTGCCGGAAGCTACGGCGACTTCCTGGTGACGGCGCCGCCGAACGCGGAGTCTGACAACACGGATCCCGGAGTCGACACCGCCGTGATCCCGCTCGGTACGACCGAGGCACGCGTCTCGTTCCCCGCCAGCGCGACGGGTGGGACCACGACGGCGACGGTCAGCGGGACGGGACCGGCGACCGACGGGTTCCAGCTCGCGGGCGACCCGCCGCTTTACTTCCACCTCAGCACCACGGCGACGTTCACGGGAACGGCGACCGTGTGCTTCGCCTACGACACGGCGAATCTGCCGGGCGATCCGCCCCGGCTGTACCACTTCGACACCGCGCTCAACCGATGGCAGGACATCACGTCGACCCGCTCGCCAGGACTCGTGTGCGGCACGACATCGAATTTCTCGCCGTTCGCGCTGGGCTTGCCCGACGCCTTCGACTTCGCGGGATTCTTCGACCCGGTGTCGATGTCGGGTCCGAATGTCGCGAAAGCAGGGCAGGCCATCCCGGTGTCGTTCTCGCTCGGCGGCGACCAAGGACTCCAGGTGGTGACGTCGGCGCGGTTCGTGATCGAAGGAACCGTTGCGAACCCGCCGGGGGAGGAGTTGGATGCCGCGACCGCCGGCCGGAGCGGACTCGGCTACGACGCCCGCACCGACCGCTACACCTACGTCTGGAAGACGGACAAGGCGTGGGCGAAGAAGACCGGTCAGTTCGTCCTCACGCTCAGCGACGGCACGACCCACGCGTTCGACGTGAGCTTCAAGAAGTAGTCCTGACGCCGGGTCGGTGCCCTGCGCTACGGTGGCGGGCATGTTCGAGATGACCGAGAGCGCGCTGGTGGCGGCATCCGTCGACGAAGTCTGGAGCGATCTGACCGACGCCTCACGGCTCGGCGAATGGATCTGGCCGCCACGGTTCGACACCGAGGCCGTCGTCGAGCCGGTCGAGCTCGGGCGGTGGGAGGTGCGGTCGTCGGTCGCCGACCTGGCCGTGCTGGGCCGCGTGCTCGACCTCGAGGCGCCGACCCGGCTGCGGCTCGAGTGGCGGTGGGAGGGCGAGGACCACACCACCGACGCCGAGCTCACGCTCGAAAGAGCAGCGGATGCCTCGACCCGCGTGACCGTGCGCCACACGGGGTTTCAGTCGGCCGACGAGCGGGAGAGCCATATCGAGGGCTGGTCGAACTGCCTGCAGAGGCTGATCGATCGCCATGGCGGAGTCGCCGCGTTCGGGTAGCGACCACCCGCGGCTCTGGGGGCGGGTGCTCTTCGCGCTCATCTGGATCGCGGGAGTGCTCGGCGCGCTCCTGCTGCTGTGGTGGGGCATCTACCGCCTGCGGCCGGTCGAGCTGCAGCCTCAGGTGTGCGTGATCGACGACGGCATGATGCTGATGATCGGCGCGCTCGCGCTGGCCATGGTGGCGGCGATCGGCTGGCTGATCATGGGCTCGGGCGTGTGGTGCGCGGTGGTCGCGGCGCCCGGCTATGTCACGACGGCGCTCGTGCTCGCGTTCCCGTGCTCGTTCCTGCCGCAGCTCGTGCTGCCGTTCCTGTCTATGGTCGCGGTCGGGTCGGTGGTGCCGATCGTGTGGCTCTACTTCGCCGGCAGCGGCGGTCCGGCCACCGGCTCCGGCCGGGTCGGCGGCGGTGAGTAGCCTCAGGGGATGATCATCGAGTTCGAAGGCGAGATCTTCCGCTGGGACGCCCGCGACGACTCGGCCTGGTTCTTCGCGGCCGTGCCTCCTGAGTTGAGCGAAGACATCCGCGAGATTCCGCGGCCGTACCGCGGGTTCGGGTCGGTGCGCGTGCGCGCGCGGGTGGGCGGGTCGGAGTGGTCGACGTCGATCTTCCCGTCGTCGCAGAGCGGCTCGTACGTGCTCCCGCTGAAGAAGGCGGTGCGGGATGCCGAGGGCTTGGTCGACGGCGGTCCGGTGCTCGTGCGGCTCGAGGTGCTGGACGGATAGTCCGGACGGGGACGCGTTTCGTCTCGTCGCTTCGCTCCTCGCTCAACGGCCCGGGGTGGTGGTTTCGGGTTCCGTGCCCCTCGCGGGTCGTTGAGCGAGCGAAGCGAGACGAAACGCGGCGACCCCGCGTTCGAGGGTTTCTCCGCGCAAACCTGAGGGAAGTCAATGGGCATCATCGGTTCCTGAGGCGTTCCTGAGCCGACGCTGAGGCATCGCGCGTTGACAAGCGGTGACTGCTATCCCATGCTTCTGGGTGGGAGGGGATTCACGCATACCTGTGCGTGCGTTCCAGACCCGGCTCTGATGAAGTGCTGGGACGCAAAACTGGGGTTTTAGAATCTGGGGTTTTCATTCGGCCACGCTGCCGCGTGGTTTCGCCATGCCGCTTGCCGGCACGGCGGACATCCGTGCTTTGTCGCGCGGTTCATCAGGGCTGTCTTCAATCACCATTCACAGGGGAGACAGCGCACATGCGTGCATCAATCAAGAACTACATGGACGCGCTCGAGAAGCAGCGCATCGAGCGGGGCGAAGACGGCGGGTTCTCGCTGATCGAGCTCATCATCGTCGTCGTGATCCTCGGCATTCTGGCCGCGATCGCAATCCCGATCTTCATGAACATCTCGGCCACTGCTCAGACGAACTCGCTGAAGGCGATCGCGGCGAACGGCGCGACCCAGGTCGCGGCGGCCGTGGCGGGAAATAGCGCCACAGCGCCCGTTCAGGGCGCGACGCTCGCGAACCTGTCCAAGGACAACGTGACCGTCACCGTGACCAAGCTCACGGCCAAAGACATCGACACCATCTGCGTTTCTGCCGCCAAGGGAACGGAGACCGTCACGTCCGGCCCGGCCGTCACATACCTGGGGAGGAGCGAGAACGTGGTGAAGAACGAGCAAGGATTCAGCATCGTCGAGGTGCTGATCGCAATGTTTCTGCTGGCGATCGTCGCAGTCGCTCTCCTTCCGGCCCTCGTTTCGGGGATCCGGCACTCGTCGGAGCAGTCGGCAATCGCAACAGCGACCCGGGAACTCAATACCCTAGTCGAGGAGGCCCGGGGCACCCCAACGTGCCCAAATCTCTCCGCGGTCGCGCTCGAGCAGAACGTGACAGACGGAGCAGGTCGAGCGATCGTCACGTCGGGCACGGTCGGCACCTGCCCTGCTGCATCGAAGACCGTGAAGCTCGCCCTTAAGGCTGTTGATACATCCGGAGCGGTTCTCGCCACAACGACAGCCATCATCTACGTGCCATGAGCTACGACAACCCTCGCGACGACGCCGGCATCTCGCTCATCGAGCTGATCGTCTACGTGATGCTCACCAGCATCATCCTGATCGCGACGTCCATGATCCTCATCAACTCTCTGAACACTCAGAAAGACGTCACCAGCGTGAGCGAGGCGACGAACCGCGGTCAGTCCATGGGATCGACCATCGAGCGGGCAATGCGCAACGCGCTCGACTTCGAGGTCTCCGCCGATCAGCAGGAGCTGCGCGTGCGCACGTCGCTCGGCGGCGCCCAGCAATGCCAGGCCTTCTACCTGGCTCCCGGCACCGCGCGCCTCGCGCAGTCCGCCGGCGCGCTTCCCGGTCTGCCCGCCTCATGGACGGCATGGAACGAAGGCGTCAAGAAGAACGGGGCGACCCCGTTCTTCGCACAGACGGGTCAGTCCGTCGTCTACACGTTCGACATCGAGACCGAATCCGCGCCGGTGCGATTCGCAGGAGAGGCGTCGACCCGCTCGACGCCCACGGGGGTGAGCTCGCCATGCTGGTGATCGATCGACTTCTTCGCCACGCCCACCGCCGCTCCGACGACCGCGGCGCCGTGCTCATCACCGTCGTCATCGTGATGCTCGTCGGCTTCGTCGTCGCGAGCGTGGTCGCGGCATCCGTTCTCTTCACCATCCAGGCCAACGCCGAGAACCGCAGCCAGACGCAGGCGTTCGTCGCCGCGGAGTCGGGTCGCGACGTGGCGATCGCGTCGATCTCGGCCGGATGCTCGGTCACCTCGTTCTCGGGGACCGACCCCATCTTCTCCAGCACCGTGTACGTGACCGCGGGAGACCAGCCGACGTCGGCGACCGACCCCGGCGTGGGCGCCGGCTGCCCGACCGCCGCCACGCGCTACGTTGTGATCCGCTCCACGGGCACCGGCGCGGACGGCTCGACGGCGACCATCGACGCGGTCTACCCATGGCAGGTCACCTACTCGCAGCAGCCGGGCGGCGTCGTCACCTATTTCTCGGGTGGCTTCACCGCCGGCGTGTCGCACTACACCGGCGACCTCGTGCTGCGCGACGGAAGCTGGACGTGCAACATCGACGGAATCCTCGACGGCGACCTGTACGTGCTGCAGGGCACGACGACCTTCTCGAACAACTGCCAGGTCAACGGCGACGTCTGGTCGGACGGCAATGTCACCAGCAACAGCCAGGCCATCAAGGTGCGCGGCGACATCACCACGAACGGCTACGTCGCCATCTCGTCGAACGGCGGCGCGCTCCTCGACGGATCGGTCACCGCCAAGGGCACCATCACGCTGAGCGACCAGGGAAGCACGCAGGCTTCGGTCACCGGCGACCTCACGAGCCGCAACTCGATCACGGTGGGCTCGCTGTGGACCGCGCCCGGCACCCGCACGCCGAACAGCCCGACCGACCCGGTGTTCGAGCCGACCCTCGAGTGGCTGAAGGCGGCCACCAAGTGGATCGACCTCGACAACACCGGGTGGGGCACGCCCTACACGGCCACCAACGTCTGCAGCCTGCTCAACAACAACCCGACCCCGAGCATCAAGAGCCTCGTGGAGACACCGGGAAGCCGACTCGTGCTCGACTTCACCTCGTGCGGCAACGGCGCCGTCGACATCGCGTTCGGCAACATCACGCCGCAGCGCGATGTCGTGATGATCGCGAAGCCGAGCGTGCGAATGGTCGTCAACATCAACGGCACAGTCGGCGACGACGGCAACAACCGCCAGGTGCTGTTCATCCACTCCGACGCCACGCGAAACTACACCGGCGGCGAGCCCGTGCCCAACTGCGGCAACGGCAACCAGAACGACAAGTTCGACATCTCGGGCGCCGTGAACGCGAACGTGCGGCTCATGATGTACTCGCCGTGCGGCATCACCGGCACGGTGACGTCGAGCTTCTCGGGTCAGTACTACACCAACGACTCGGTGCACATGCACTCGAGCGCCACGTACACCTGCAAGCCGATGTCGTGGGCGCCGTCGTTCGATCAGCTCGGCTGCAAGATCAAGGGCGAGGGCGGCGTGGCCGAGGGTTCGCTCGTGCAGCGCCTCGGCAGCCTCGTCTACCAGACGGAGCTGCAGCCGTGACGCCCCTCGAACTGTTCCTCGTCGTCCTGGTCGGAGTCTTCGGGCTCGTGATCGGGTCATTCCTCAACGTCGTCGTCTACCGAGTTCCCGCCGGCATCCCGCTCAGCCGCGAGAGCCGCTGCCCGCAGTGCGACAGTGCGATCAAGCCGTGGCACAACGTGCCCGTCGCCGGGTGGCTCGCGCTGCGCGGGCGCTGCGCGGCCTGCGGCGAGTCGATCCCGGCGCGCTACCCGCTCGTCGAGGCGTTCACCGGGATCGCGTTCGCCGTGATCGCGTGGGCGTTCCTGGCGACGACGGCTGCGGCATCCGTCCGCGAATCCTGGGCGCTGGGGCTCGTGATCGTCGCCTTCCTCTATTTCGTCGCGATCAGTATCGCGCTGACGCTCATCGACCTCGAGACGCATCGCCTGCCCGACGTGATCGTGCTGCCCAGCTACGTCGTCGGGCTCGTGCTCTTCGCCGGCGCCGCGTGGCTGAGCGGCGAGTGGGACGCGCTGCTGCGCGGCGGCGTCGGGATGATCGCGCTGTACGTCTTCTACTTCGTGCTGCGGCTCGTGCGGCCCGGCGGCATGGGAGGCGGCGACGTCAAGCTCGCCGGCGTCGTGGGGCTGTACCTCGGATGGGTGGGCTGGGGAGCCCTCGCCGTGGGCGCCTTCGCCGCCTTCCTGGTCGGCGGGGTGGTCGGCATCGCGCTCATCGCCACCCGCCGCGCCGGACGCAAGACCGCCATCCCGTTCGGACCATTCATGCTCATCGGCGCCTGGACCGGCGTCTTCGCCGGCGAAGCCCTGGGGCACGCCTACACCAGCCTGTATTCGGGCACCTAGAAAGGAAGATCGTTCATGGGGAAAACGATCGTCGGATTGGAACTCACCGAGGAGAGCGTCCGCGCCGCGGAGATCACGGTGTCTCGCACACCGCAGCTGATCGCCTGTGGTGAAGTGCCGCTGCCGCCCGACGCGGCCAAGGACTCCGAAGTGCTCGACGCCGGCACCATCGCGGTCGCTCTGCGACAGCTCTGGGCGGGCGCTCGCTTCAAGAGCCGGGATGTGGTGCTCGGCGTCGCGAGCCGCCGCATCCTGGTGCGCGAGTACACGACGCAGGCCATGCGGCCCGACCTGCTGCGCGATGCGCTGCCGTACCAGGTGCAGGACCTGCTGCCGGTGCCGGCGAGCCAGGCCGTGCTCGACTTCTTCCCGCTCTCGCAGCAGGGCGATCAGGTCAGCGGCCTGCTCGTGGCCGCCGTGTCGGAGTCGATCGAGCAGATCATCGGCACGCTCGACAAGGTCAAGCTGCGCGCGCGCAGCGTCGACCTCACGGCCTTCGGCCTCGCGCGGGCCACGGCCCGGCTGGCGGCTCCGACCGAGACGGTGGCGACGGTCTTCGTCGGCGATCACACGACGCAGCTCGTGGTGTCGCGCGGCGGAGTGCCGCTGTTCGTGCGCATCCTGCCCCTCGACGTGCCCACGGCTGCGTCGCTGCGACAGGCGCCCGTGCCGATCGACGCGGTGGCCGAGCTGGAGTCTTCGCTGGCGCTGGTGCCGGCCACTCGGGTGCGCAACTCGCTCCGCGCCGGATCCACCGTTCCTCCGGTCGTCAACGATCTCGCGGCGCGCGTGCGCAGCACCATCGCGTTCTTCGCCGGCCGGCCCGGAGCCGCGCCGATCGACCAGGTGTTCGTGACCGGCGCCGGCGTCGCCGTGCCCGGCGTGATGCCGGCGCTCACGGCGGCCATCGACGCGCCGCTGCGCTCGGTGTCGGTCGAGGAGGTCGTCGGCGTCCGCGCCGTGCAGCCCTCCGGCGACCTGACCCTCAATCTCGTGTCGACGATCGGCATCGCTCTCGGGGAGGCCCGCTGATGACTGCTCTCACGCCCGCGTTCAGCGGAGTGCCACGTGTCAACCTCATGCCGCGCTCGGAGACGTTGCGCCGCGAACGCGACTCGGTGACCCGAGGCTGGATGTGGGGAGTGCTCGGCGCGATCGTCGTCGCGCTCCTGATCATCGCCGCGGCCTTCGGCCTGCGCTGGGCGGCCGAGCAGCGGCTCGCCGCCGAGCAGGCGCAGTCGAACGCGATCCTCGCCGAGCTGGCGGCGCTGGCCGATGTCAGCCAGGCGCTGGCCACGGAGCAGGAGCTCACGACCTTCCGGGCGGAGGCCATGGGCGCCGACTTCGCGTGGGCCCCCGTCATCGCCTCGGTCGCGGGCAGCCTGCCGAGCGGCGCTGCCCTGACAGGCTTCGACCTCCTGAGCGGCGGCATCCCCCAGGGCGAGGATCCTGCCGTGCAGGTCGGGCTCACGGGCACGATCTCGGTGGGCAGCGCCGACCCGATCGACATCGTCCAGGCGGTGCGGTCGCTGCGCGGCGTGCCGGGCGTGCTGTACGCAGACGGCCAGTCGGTCACCTCGAGCAGCGTGACCGAAGGCGCCTACGCCTACCTGCTCACCGTCACCTTCGACCAGAGCATCTACTCGGGCGAGTTCGCCATCCAGGGGGAGGAAGACTGATGCCCAAGCAGCTCATCACCGTCATCGGGCTGATCGTCTCGCTCGGAGTGATCGCCCTCGGCATCGCCGTCGTGGCTCTGCCCATGTGGGTGCAGTCGCTCTCGATCGACGCCGAGACCGCGACCGTGACCGACACCAACGCGCTCTACCAGGCCCAGGTGGACGCCCTCGAGGCGGAGCAGGAGCGGCAGGGTGAGATCGAGGCCTCGGTTGCGGCCCTGCGCACCGAGATCCCGGCGACCGGCCGGTTCGACGACGTCTTCGAGGTCATCGGCCGGGCGGCAGCCGCCGCCGGCGTCACGATCGTCAGCGCCACCGCGGGCGAGTCCGCCGCTTTCGTCGTGCGGACCACCGCGATCGAGCCGGGCGCGGAGCCGGTCGCCGAGGTGGCGGCCGTCCCCGAGGACGGCGCTGACGGCACGACGGCCACCGATGACACGGCGGTCGCGACCGACGGCACGGGGGCGGACACGGGCGCCGCCGCACCGGTCGACGCGCCGCTCAGCGGCCGTCAGCAGGTCGACTTCACGATCCAGGTCACCGCGAACGACATGGCTCAGGCGACCCGGTTCCTCGACGCGCTGCGCGCGGGGCCGCGCCTGCTTGACAGCATCACCGCGACCACGACCCAGACGGGCACGGCGGTCGAGGTCCAGGTCAGCGCTCTCACGTTCGTGGACTCTGAAGGGTGAAGGGCATGATCAACCTCGATCTGGACGCCATGCTGGCCCGCGCCGCACGCCACCGCGCGTCGGACGTGCACATCACCGCCGAGCATCCACCGCTCATGCGCGTCGACGGCGACCTCGTGCCCATCCCCGGCTACCCCGACCCGCTGCCCGAGTCGTGGGTCGAGCATGCCGCGCTGACCTTCATGTCGCCGCTGCAGCGACAGGAGTTCGAAGAGCGCTACGAGGTCGACCTCGCGCTCGCGAGCCCCGGCATCGGCCGCTTCCGCATCAACGTGTTCCGCCAGCTCGGGTCGATCGCGATCGCGCTGCGATTCATCCCCGACCGCGTGTACACGCTGGAAGAGCTCGGCGCGCCGGCGATCGCGCGCGAACTGGCGCTGAAGCCGCGCGGACTGGTGCTGCTGACCGGACCGACGGGCTCTGGCAAGTCGACCACGCTCACCGCGATGATCGACATCGTCAACCAGCTGATCCCGGCGCACATCATCACGATCGAGGACCCGATCGAGTTCCACCACGAGAGCAAGCGGGCGCTGATCCACCAGCGCGAGGTCGGCAGCGACACGGCATCGTTCTCGGAGGCGCTGCGGCGCGTGCTGCGTCAGGACCCCGACGTGATCCTCATCGGCGAGCTGCGTGACCCCGAGTCGATCCGCACGGCGCTGTCGGCAGCCGAGACCGGCCACCTCGTGCTCTCGACGCTGCACACACAGGGCGCGGCGAAGAGCGTCAACCGCATCGTCGACGTCTTCCCGCCGGATCAGCAGGCGCAGATCCGCACCCAGCTCGGCGACACCCTGCAGGGCGTGATCAGCCAGACGCTCATGCCGCTGTCGCAGACCGACGGCCGAACGATCGCCACCGAGGTGCTGATCAACACCCCCGCGGTCGCGAACATGATCCGCGAGGGTCAGGTGGCGCAGCTCTACTCCGCGATGCAGGCCGGCGCGTCGGTCGGCATGCACACCCTCGACCAGGACCTGCGACGACTCGTCGAAGAGGGCGTCATCGCGCAGAACGTCGCGAAGTCGTTCGCGGTCGACCCGAAGAGCCTCGACGGTGCGCACGTGCGTCCGCGCGACCTCGACGCCGAGGCATGGGCGCTGCACGCGGGGGAGTGGCACCAGCCCGATCCGCAGGCGGTCGCCTCGAACACCACGCCCGGCACCGGGCTCGGCATGGGGTCGCGCTTCGGCACGGTCCCGAAGGAACAGGGGTTCTGAGATGGCCGTCATGCAGGAGTTCCTCTACCGCGCGGTGGATCCCCGCGGTGGAGCCGTCGTCAAGGGCAGCGTCGAAGCCGCGAGCGAGACGGCCGTCACCGGAAAGCTGAAGGCGCAGGGACTCACACCGCTCGAGGTGACCCTCAAGTCGAAGACCGGCCTCAACCGCGAGCTCAAGATGCCCGGCGTCTCGAAGCAGGTGCCGGCCAAGGCGCTCGCGATCTTCGCGCGCCAGATGGCCGGGCTGCTGAACGCCGGCCTGCCGCTCATGCGGACGCTCGCGATCCTCATCGATCAGACGGAGGACAAGCGGCTCCAGCCGGCGCTCGTCGCCGTGCAGGCGGATGTCGAGGGAGGGTCGTCGTTCTCAGGCGCCCTGTCGCGGCATCCGGATGTCTTCCCGCCGCTGCTGCTCAGCATCGTCAAGGTCGGCGAGACCGGCGGCTTCCTCGGCCAGGCGCTCGACTCCATCGCCGAGAACTACAAGCGCGAGGCCGAGCTGCAGAACAAGATCCGCGCCGCGACGACCTACCCGGTGATCGTCCTGATCATCGCCATGGTCGGCGTGCTGGCGATGGTCACGTTCGTCGTACCGGTGTTCGAGAGCATGTTCGCCGGCCTCGGCAACGAGCTGCCCGTGCCCACGCAGATCCTGGTGAACCTCTCGCGCAACATGTGGTGGGTGCTGCCGCTGCTCGCCGTCATCGTCATCGCCGTCTGGGCGTGGTGGTCGCGCAACAAGAACACCGAGCAGATGCGTCGCCTGGTGGATCCGCTCAAGCTCAAGCTGCCGATCTTCGGCAAGCTCGCCACCAAGATCGCGGTCGCCCGCTTCGCGCGCAATCTGTCGATGATGCTCGATGCGGGCGTGCCGATCATCCAGGCGCTGGCGATCGTCGGCCAGGCATCCAACAACTGGAAAATCGAAGCCGCCGTGCGCGACATCCAGGAGTCGATCCGGCAGGGCAAGTCGTTCGCCGGCCCTCTGGCGAAGGCCGATGTCTTCCCGTCGATGGTGGCGCAGATGGTGTCGGTCGGAGAGGAGTCGGGCACCCTGTCGGAGATGCTGGCGAGCATCGCCGACTTCTACGAGGACGAGGTCGAGACGGCCACGGCGCAGCTGTCGGCGACGATCGAGCCCGTGCTCATCGTGGTGCTGGGCATCGTGATCGGCGCCATGGTGATCTCGCTGTACCTGCCGATCTTCACGCTCTACCAGGACCTGAGCGCGCAGTAGCAGCAGCCCCAGACTCGGCGCCGAGATCCCCTCCCGCACGGGCTCGGCGTCGAAACCACCGCCCCTGGTGAGGGCCGAGAGGCCCCCGGGGGCGGTGTGCTGTCGGTCAGACCGAGACGCGCAGGACTTCCTCGATCGTCGTCAGGCCCTGGGCGACCTTCGACCAGCCGTCCTCGCGCAGCGAGATCATGCCCTGCTGGAGAGCGACTTGACGGATGTCGCTGCCCGTCGACCGCGTCACGACGAGCGACTCGATCTCATCGCTGAGGGCCATGACCTCGTGGAGGGCGACGCGCCCGCGATAGCCGGTGCTCGAGCATGCGGGGCAGCCCACCGCACGGTAGAGCTGCGGCACGTCGCGCGGGTCGTGCGGGAAGCCGAGGGAGCTGAGCACCTCGGTCGGCTCGATCATCGGCTCGCGGCACTTCATGCAGAGCCGGCGCGCGAGGCGCTGGGCCACCACCGCCGACAGGGCGGTGGCGACGAGGAACGGCTCGCAGCCGATCTCGGTGAGTCGCGTGAGGGCGGACGGCGCGTCGTTGGTGTGCAGCGTCGACAGCACGAGGTGACCCGTGAGCGCCGCCTCGATCGAGATCGTCGCGGTCTCGTGGTCGCGGATCTCACCGACGAGCACGACGTCGGGGTCGCTGCGCAGGATCGACCGCAGGGCCGATGAGAACGTCAGGCCGGCGCGGTTGTTCACCTGCACCTGGTTGATGCCGGCGATGCGGTACTCGACCGGGTCCTCGACCGTGATGACGTTGATCTTCGGGTTCGCCACCGCGCGCAGCGCCGTGTAGAGGGTGGTCGACTTGCCGGAACCGGTGGGGCCGGTCACGAGGATCATGCCGTGGGGCTTCATGATCGCCTCGCGGAACCGGCGGTCGTTCACCCCCGAGAACAGCAGGTCGCGCATGGTCATCGTCTGCCCGGTGTTGTCGAGGATGCGCATGACGATCTTCTCGCCCCACACCGTCGGCAGGGTAGCCACGCGGAGGTCGACCGAACGACCCTCGTGGGTGACGGAGAGGCGGCCGTCCTGGGGCTTGCGCTTCTCGGCGATGTCGATCGCCGACATGATCTTGAGGCGCGAGATGATGCCGTCCTGGATGGTGCGATCGGCCTTCTGCATCTCGTGCAGCACCCCGTCGATGCGGAACCGGACGGTCAGCTGCTTCTCGCCGGGCTCGACGTGGATGTCGCTCGCCCGGTCGTTGATCGCCTGGGCGATGAGGAGGTTCACGAACCGGACGACCGGCGCGTCGTTGTCCTGCTCCTCGAGCGACTCGGTGAACGCCGCCTGGTTCGTCTCGGCGGACTCCTCGATGGTCATCGAGAGCTCGCTCAGCTCTTCGTCGGAGCGGAGGAACCGCTCGAACATCTGGGAGAGGGCGTCCTGCGCGACGACGACCGGCTCGACGAACAGATCCGTCACGCTCGCCACGTCGTCGAGGGCCACGATGTCGGTGGGATCGAGGATGCCCACGGTCAGCCGGTCGGCCGTCTTGTCGACGGGGATCAACTGGTACTTGCGGCAGATGGCCCCGGGAACGAGGGCGACCACATTGGGGTCGAGCGGCATGTTCGCGAGATCGATGAAGCGATGGCCCGTCTGCAGCGCGATGGCCTCGGCGAGCTGGCTCTCGGTGACGAGCTTCGAGCTCACCAGCAGGTGCTGCAGCTCAGGCCCCTCGCCCACCTCGGCCATGGCCGCCGACATGTCTGCCGCGCGCACCGCACCGGTGAGCACGAGCGTCTGCGCGAGTCCTCTCATGGCGTTTCCCCTTTGTCCCCGCGCTCATCCTACGGCGGGAACGCCGCTGGACACCTACCTCAGCAAACCCTCAGGAAACTGCTTGCCGAATCTTGGGCAAAACCGACTTCAACTCTGTATGAGAAGTCTTTAATGTTGTCGACGGGGATGGAGACATGCAGACGCATGGATCCTGAGTTTGCCTCTGAATCGACTGGCCGACTGGGCGAAAACGCGGTCTGATCAGGGATATTTTATCCACAGATCAAGAAAGCCACCGCTATGCGCACTTTCATCAGCAACTACATCCAGTCCGAGAAGGCCCGTCGCGAGGAGAACGGCGAAGCCGGCTTCTCGCTCATCGAGCTCATCGTCGTCGTCGTGGTTCTCGGCATTCTCGCCGCCATTGCGATCCCGATCTTCCTGAACATCCAGGCCGAGGCGGAGACCAACGCCGTCAAGACCGCCGCCGCCAACGGCGCGACGCAGGCCGCCTCGGCGATCGCGCAGGATGACACGATCGACACAGCGACCTTCTTCGGCAACCTTAACGAGGCCGACATCGTCGTGAGTTTCCAGTCGACGGATCGCACGCTCGACAACTTCTGCGTGCAGGCCGTGAAGGGCACTGGCGGCACGCCGCAGTACTCCGGACCCGGCTGCCCCGCCCCCACCCCGTAACCCCCTCAGACTCGCCGGGGCCGGTTTGCCTGGCCGGCCCCGGCGTACTTTCGTGCGAAGGGGGAGCCGATGCGTGACTCCGAGGGCTTCAGCATCGTCGAGGTGATCATCGCGATGTTCCTGCTCATGGTTCTCGCGCTCGCGGTGCTGCCGCTCATCATCGGAGCGACGAACACGAGCGTGGTCAACCGCGACCTCGTCGCCGCGACCACCTTCGCAGGCGCCCAGCTCGCCCCGATCAAGGCCTCGTTCCCGAACGATCCGGCGACGCCGACCAGCTGCGCGGCTCTCCGGGGCCGCGCAGCCACCGACGTCGTCGACACCGCGGGAACCGGCCTGAAGGCGGACATCTCGGTGGGCGCCTGCCCGGCGACCTACCCGGGCATCGTGCTCGTGACGGTCGCCGTCGAGGACTCGGCGGCTCCCGGAGCCGCCCTCGTGCGGCTGCCGACCCGCGTCTCGGTGTCGGGCCCGTGAACGCCGACGACGACGGCGTGACCCTCGTCGAACTGATCATCTACATCGTCGTCACCTCTCTCTTCCTAGGACTGCTGGCCCTCATGTTCGTCAACGGACTCCGCGCTCAGGCGCAGACCACCGATCGCGATTCCGCGACCGGTCAGTCGAACGTGGTCAGCAACTCCATCCAGTCGTCGTTGCGCAATGCCACGGCCTTCACGATCACTTCGGCCAACCGTGCGCTGATCGCGAAAGTCTCGACCCCGGGGGGGCGGTCGGGAGTGCCGGGCATGGGTCGTGACGACCGGTGGAGATGTGCGGTACCGGGTTGCGGCATCCGCCATCTCCACCTCCGACACGAGCGCGTGGACCGTGCTCGTGGACGGCGACGCGGCGAGCGGCGACGGTGCGCACCCGTCGCTGTCTCGCCGCGACGGCACCCATGCCGACGGCAGTCCGCGCTTCGTGCCGGTCGACGCCGACGGCGACGGGCTGACCGACGCGTTCTCGCGCAGCGGCCTGACCCTGTCGTACGGCCTGGACGTCACCCGCGGCGACGCGACCGTCTCGCTCTCGAACGGCGTCACCGCGCAGGCGTTCGTCGAGGGAACGGACACGCTCACATGCTGGTGAACCCGTCCTCCCGCCACGGTGCCCTCGGCGACCGCGGGTCGTCGCTCGTCTCGGTGCTCGTCATCATGCTGGTGCTCAGCATCGGCGGACTCGCGCTGGCGGCGATCGTCACGAACACCACGTCGATGCTCGCCGACAGCCGCAGCACGGCCCAGTCGCGCGCCGCAGCCGATGCCGGTCTCGCCGACGCCGTGACCGCGCTCCGCCGCGGCACCCTCGCCTGCCCGAGCACGCTCAAGAACGTGAAAGTCGATACAGCGGATGCCTCGTCCCCGACGTACAGCTACAACGTCACGTGCGGCGCGGGCATCGCCACCATCACGGCGACCGGCACGGCGTCCAGCGGCATGACGACCACCCAGGCCATCTACCGGTACACGGAGACGCCCGCGGGCGCCGGCGACATGGTGTTCTTCGGCACCAGCGACGTCACCTTCACGGCCGAGGTGAAGACCGCGGCCTCCGGCCGTCTGCTCGACATCGTGGTGCCGCAGGCGGGCTTCGTGTGCCAGAACCTCATCCCCGCGAACATCACCCTCGGCGGTGACATCGACGGCAACGGCGGCTGCACCATCAAGGGGAACGTCCGCGCGACCGGAATCGTGAACATCTGCTGCGGAAGCGACACCTTCGAGGGAGACCTGTCGACCTCCGGCACCGGCAGCGGCGTGATCCGCGGCACGGTGCTCGGGAACGTGCACGCGAACGGCGCACTCACCTTCGGCTGGGAGGGCAAGCGCGTCGGGAAGTCGGTGACGGCCAACGGCAACGTCTCGCTGGGCAACGTGCGCATCGACGGATCGCTGACGATGCCGTCCGCCAAGACGTACAAGCCTCAGGACGGCACCGTGGCGGGCGGTGTCTCCACGCCGCCGACGGTGCCCGGCCCCACCCCGCCGACCCTGCCGCCGTGGTTCGAGTACAAGTACAAGGCGTCCGACTGGCCGGGCTTCAGCGTCGTCACCCTCGTGAACTCCGGCACCGGGCCCGGCACGTGCTCGTACTTCAACAACTCGCCCGGCACCGGATGGACGACTCTCGCCGCCTACACGGGCGCCACCGTCCTCGACGCGCGGGCCTGCACGACGCTCTCCGCCAACAACGGCTCGAACCCGACTCTCTCGATCCGCACCAACCTGGTCATCCTGGCCAAGGGCATGAATCTCACCACCCTCACCATCAAGGCCGCCCCGGGGCTCTCGTCGAAGCCGAAAGTGTGGTTCGTGACCGAGGACCTCACGCCCGGCGACATCAAGCCGACGTGCGCATCGGGCTACGGCCCGATCTATATCAACGGCACGGTCACCGCGACGAGCGTCACGGCGATGGCCTACACGCCGTGCAAGATCGACGTCGGCGGCGGCGCCGGCGGGATCGCGGATGCCTGGAACGGGGCGTTCTACGGCGGGGGCTGGAACTACGGCGGCGGCCTCACCTTCACCGCAGATCCCATCGGGCTTCCCGGCATGACGTCGGGCGGCTCCGGCGGCAGCGGGTCCGGCACGCTCGGCGCCCTCGTGTCCCAGCGCGACATCCCTCCGCAGGTGATCCCGTGAGCCCAGCCCTTCTCGCGTTCGTGCTCGTCTTCGCCGGTCTGCTGGGCCTCGTGATCGGGTCCTTCCTCAACGTCGTCATCTACCGCGTTCCCGCGGGCATCCCGCTCACCCGTGAGAGCCGCTGCCCGGCCTGCGATGCCGCGGTGCGACCGTGGCAGAACGTGCCGGTGGTGTCGTGGCTCGCGCTCCGCGGCCGGTGCGCGTCGTGCGGCGCGACGATCTCGCTGCGCTACCCGCTCGTCGAGCTCGCGACGGGGCTCGCATTCGCCGGTGTCGTGTGGCTCTTCCTCGCCCAGCCCGGCGTGCCGGTCGCGGCATCCGTCATCGTGACGATCGCGTACCTCTACTTCGCCGCGATCACCATCGCGCTCGGGCTCATCGACATCGACACCCACCGCCTGCCGAACAGCATCGTGCTGCCGAGCTACGTCGTCGTCGCCGTGCTCTTCACACTTGCCTGCGTGCTCGGGGCGGACTGGTCGGCGCTGCTGCGCGCGGGGATCGGCGCAGCAGCGCTGTACCTCTTCTACTTCGTGCTGCGGGTGGTGCGACCGGGTGGCATGGGCGGCGGCGACGTCAAGCTCGCCGGCGTGGTCGGCGCCTACCTGGCCTGGCTCGGCTGGGGAGCACTGGCCGTCGGCGCCTTCGCGGCGTTCCTGGTCGGCGGCATCTTCGGTGTCGCACTCATCCTGATGCGGCGCGCCGGACGCAAGACCGCGATCCCGTTCGGGCCGTTCATGCTCGCGGGCGCATGGATCGGAATCGTCGCCGGCGAGACGCTGGCCGGCTGGTACGTGGGACTGTTCGCGATCGCCTGAGCGATCGCACGTAAGAGAGGAGCGGGTCATGGCGAAGACAGTCATCGGTCTCGAGATCACCGAGGAGGGCGTGCGCGCCGCCGAGGTGACGACCGGTCGCAACCCGACCCTCGTCGCGTACGGCGCAGTGCCACTGCCCGCCGGCGCCGCGAAGGATTCAGAAGTGCTCGACCCCGACGCGGTGTCGCTCGCCCTGCGCCAGTTGTGGAGTCGCGGGCGGTTCACGCATCGCCGCGTCGTGCTCGGCATCGGCAGCCGCCGAATCCTGGTGCGCGAGTACACGACCCAGGCGCTGCGGCCAGACCTGCTGCGCCAGGCGCTGCCCTTCCAGGTGCAGGACCTCCTGCCGGTGCCCGCCGACCAGGCCGTGCTCGACTTCTACGCCTCGTCGCAGGAGGGCGACCAGATCACCGGGCTGCTCGTCGCAGCCGTCGCCGAGACGGTCGAGCAGCTGGTGACGGCCGTCGGCAAGGCGAAGCTCACCGTCGACTCCGTCGACCTGGCGCCCTTCGGCCTCGCCCGCGGCGTGAGCCGCCTCGCGGCGCCGGGGGAGTCGATCGCAGCGCTCCACCTCGGCGACCACACCAGCTACGTCGTGATCGTGCGCGACGGCGTGCCGCGCTTCGTCCGCATCCTCCCGCTCGAGATCCTCACCGACGCGGTGCGCGACCGCGAGGCCGCCGCGGCACCGGCGGTCGACGAGGTCGAGGCTCCCGTCGAGGAGCTCGTCGGAGCAGCGGCAGGCTCGGGCGGCGCCCGCCGGCGCCGCTACTCGTCGGCGCGCGGCGAGCGGATCGCCGGCATGACCGAGGCGGCCCTGTCCGACCTCGTGAGCCGCATGCGCAGCACGCTCGCGTTCTACGCCGGCCGCACGAACGACGTGCCGGTGTCGCGCGTGATCCTCACCGGTGCCGGTGCGGCCGCTCCCGAGGTGGGCGACTCCCTCGCCGCCAGCCTCCCGCTTCCCGTCGCGTACGCCGGAGCCGCCGAGATCGTCGCCGTGAAAAGCGACGCGCCGCAGGGAACCGTCGGCCTCGACCTCCTGACGACCGTGGGCCTGGCCTTGAACGAGGGGCGCTGATGTCGATCGCCAAGACGACGTCGATCGTCATCGGGGGAGCCCCGTTCGTCAACCTCATCCCGCCGTCCGAGACCGCGCGGCGCGAGAGTGCGCGGCTGCTGCGCCGCTGGATCCTCGCACTCGTCGCCGTGGTCGTCCTCGTCGCCGTCGGCGCTGCCGGCACCTTCTGGCTGCAGCTCACCGCCGCTCAGCGCTTCGCGGTCGAGAACCTCCGCACCCAGACGCTGCTCTCGCAGCTCGCCGACCTGTCCGACGTGCAGGCGCAGCTCAACCTGCAGTCCGAGCTGACGGACTTCCGCAGCGGCGCGATGGCCACCGACCTGCGCTACGGCGGGCTGATCAACGCGATCGGGGCCGCGCTGCCCGGCGGCTCGGAGATGGCCGGCTTCAGTCTTGCCCCCGCCGGGATGCCGCAGGGCGAGGATCCCACGCTCGAGGTGGGCGCCGGCGGCACCGTCACCATCGCGAGTGCCGACCCGCAGCTGGTCGTGCCGATCGTGCGCGCCGTGCGCGCGCTGCCCGGCGTGATGGAGGCCGACGGCTGGGAGGTCGACGCCACCGAGAGCGGATACACCTACGAGCTCCGCGTCACGTTCGACCAGTCGGTCTATACCGGCGCCTACACCGAGGAGGCGGCGGAATGAACATCCCCCGTCAGATGATCAACCTCGTCGGCATCGTCGTGGTGGTCGCGCTGCTGGTCGCCGGGGCGACGCTGATCGTCCTTCCGATGTACAGCTCCGCACGGGCCATCGACGGCGAGACGGCGAGCGTCGCGCAGACCAATCAGCTGTACGACGTGCAGGTCGCGACGCTCACGGGGGCGCAGGAGCGGATCGAGGAGCTGACGGGCGAGGTCACCGGACTGCGGCGCCAGATCCCGGCATCCAGCCAGCTCGACGACGTCATGCAGATCGTCGTCGACTCCGCCCGGGCCACCGGCGCCACGATCGAGAGCGTGTCGGCTGCCGATGCGGAGCCGTGGATGCCGCGCACCGGGCTCGCCGGCGACGACGACGCCGGGACGGCCCCGGTCGAAGAGGCCGCGCCCGCCCCCGAGGGCGACGAGGCCGAAGGCGACACCGCCGAGTCGACCGACCCCGCCGACGCGAGCGAGACCGCCGCCGATCCCGCTGCCGAGGCTGTGGCCGAGGCCGTCTCGCCGCAGCAGCAGATCCCGGTCACGATCGCCGTGCAGGTGCCGGACGCCCGATCCGCCGCGGCGTTCATGGACGCCCTCGGCCGCGGACCCCGACTGCTCGCCCCCATCGACGGAACCCTCGAGGAGGGCACCCTCACGGTGACCGCCCTCGCCCTCGTACGCACGAAGGACTGACATGACCGCCTCGGAAGACCTGACCTCGATGCTCGGCATCGCCCAGCGCTCGCGCGCGTCGGACGTGCACCTGACCGCCCGTCACCCCGTGCTCATGCGGGTGGACGGCGATCTCACCCCGATCCCGGGCTGGACCGAGCCGACCTCGCCCGCGTGGCTCGACGAGGCGGTCGGCGGCCTCATGTCGCGCGACCAGCTCGAGGAGTTCCGCACCCACGGCGAGGTCGACCTCTCGCACACCGTGCCGCACGTCGCCCGGTTCCGCGTGAACGTCTTCCGCCAGCTCGGCGACGTCGCCGTCGCGATGCGCTTCATCCCCGACCAGATCCGCCCGCTCGAGGAGCTCGGCGTGCCGAGCGCCGCACGCGACCTCGTGCTGCGCCCGCGCGGACTCGTGCTCGTCACCGGGCCCACCGGATCTGGTAAGTCCACGACGCTGAGCGCCATGATCGACGTCGTCAACCGCACCCTCCCCGCGCACATCGTGACTGTCGAGGATCCCGTCGAGTTCCAGCACACCAGCCGGCGATCCCTCATCCACCAGCGCGAGATCGGCAGCGACACCGCGTCGTTCTCGGAGGCTCTGCGGCGCGTCCTGCGCCAGGACCCGGATGTCATCCTCATCGGAGAGCTCCGGGATCCGGCATCCATCTCCACCGCTCTCTCCGCGGCCGAGACCGGCCACCTCGTGCTCTCGACGCTCCACACCCAGAGCGCCGCGAAGTCGATCAACCGCATCGTCGACGCCTTCGCGCCCGACCAGCAGGCACAGGTGCGCACGCAGCTCGGCGACACGCTGCAGGGGATCATCAGCCAGACGCTGCTGCCCCGCGCGCAGACCGAGGGCCGTGTGATCGCCACCGAGGTGCTCGTCAACACCCCGGCCATCGCGAACCTGATCCGCGAGGGACAGGTGAGCCAGATCTACTCGATGCTCCAGGCGGGAGGGAGCCTCGGCATGCACACGCTCGACCAGGACCTCCGTCGCCTCGTCGAGGACGGCTCGATCTCGATGCAGCTCGCGAAGAGCTACGCGAGCGACCCCGCCTCGTTCGACGAGGTGCGGGTGCGCCCGCGCGACCTCGACGCCGATGCGTGGTCGGCCCATGCCGACGCGCAGACGGTCGGCTGGGGGCACTGATGGCGCTCATCGAGGAGTACACGTACCGCGCCATCGACGCCGCGGGTGGCGGCATCGTCAAGGGCACGCTCGAGGCGTCCGGCGCGAACGGTGTGACCGCGAAGCTTCGCGCGCAGGGCCTCACGCCGCTCGAGGTGACGCTCACGGCGAAGACCGGCCTCAATCGCGACGTGTCGATCCCGGGCTTCGAGCGGCGGGTCAAGGTCGGCACGCTCGCGGTCTTCGCGAAGCAGATGGCCGGGCTCATCAACGCCGGCCTTCCGCTCATGCGCACGCTGGCGATCCTGATCGAGCAGGCCGAGGACAAGAAGCTGCAGAGCGCCCTCGCCGGCACACGGGCGGCCGTCGAATCCGGATCGTCGTTCTCCACCGCGCTGGCTGCCTACCCCGACGTCTTCCCGCCGCTCATGATCAGCATGATCCGCGTGGGCGAGTCGGGCGGCTTCCTCGGGGAGTCCCTGGCGACCATCGCCGAGACCTACGCAGGAGAAGCCGAGCTGCAGGGCAAGATCAAGTCGGCGACGACGTATCCGATCATCGTCTTCGTCATCGCGATCCTCGGCGTGGTCGCGATGGTGACCTTCGTCGTGCCGATCTTCGAGGGCATGTTCAAGGGGCTCGGCTCGGCACTGCCGCTGCCGACGCAGATCCTCGTGACCCTGTCGAACAACATGCTCTGGATCCTGCCGATCATGATCGGCGGGGGCATCGCCGGGTGGCTCTGGTGGGTGCGCAACCGCCGGGAGGAGAAGGTGCGCCGCGTGGTCGACCCGTGGAGGCTGAAGCTGCCAGTCGTCGGCCCGCTCACCACCAAGATCGCCGTAGCGCGGTTCGCGCGCAGCCTCTCGATGATGCTCGACGCCGGAGTGCCGCTGGTTCAGGCGCTGTCCATCGTGGGCGCGGCATCCAACAACTGGAAGATCGAGCAGGCGGTACGCGAGATCCAGGAGTCGGTCAAGCAGGGCCGTTCATTCTCGGGGCCGCTCGCGAAGGCCGAGGTGTTCCCGCCGATGGTGGCGCAGATGATCGCCGTCGGCGAGGAGTCGGGCACGCTGGCCGAGATGCTGCGCAGCATCGCCGAGTTCTACGAGAACGAGGTCGAATCGGCGACGTCGCAGCTCACGGCATCGATCGAGCCCATCCTCATCGTGGGCATCGGCATCATCATCGGCGGCATGGTGATCTCGCTGTACATGCCGATCTTCTCCATCTACGGCGAGCTCGGCCAGAGCGGCTGACGCCTGGACCTTCGCCGGCCCCGTGTCAACCGCGGCCGGCCGGAGCGGTGCCCGGATAGCCTGGCGCCATGGCTGACCTCATCGCGAAACTGACGGCGTGGGCACTGAGTCTCAGGCCGGTGCGGGTCTGGTTCCACTTCCTCGAGAGACGCGGCGCGATGCTCGCCGACAGCGTCACGTACCGTGCGCTGTTCTCCGTGTTCGCCGGCGTCCTGCTGGGCTTCTCGTTCGCCGCGCTGTGGCTCAGCGACAACCCCGTCGCGTGGCAGGCGCTGGTCGACGCCGTCGACTCCGCGATCCCCGGCCTCATCGGCGAGGACGGTCTCATCCAGGTCGATCAGATCCAGGCGCCTGCCGGCCTCACGCTGACCGGCATCCTGTCGCTCGTTGCCCTCGTCGGCGCCGCGATCGGCGCGATCGGCTCGCTGCGGGCCGGACTGCGTACGCTCGCCGACGAGATCCACGACGACGTCTTCTGGATCTGGGTGATCCTGCGCAACCTGCTGCTGGCCATCGCGATCGGCGGCGGCTTCGTGCTGTCCGCCGCCGTCACGTTCTACGGCTCGACCTTCATCGACTGGGTGGGGGACTGGCTGGGGATCCAAGGATTCGTAGCGGATGCCGCGACCCGCGGTCTCGCGCTCGTCGTGGTCTTCCTGCTCGACGCCGGGCTGATCGCCCTCGCCTTCGTGGTGCTGAGCGGCGTGAAGGCCCGACCGCGCACGCTCTTCGTCGGGTCGCTGATCGGCGGCATCGGCCTGACCGTGCTGCAGCAGCTGTCGGGCATGTTCGTCGCCGGCGCCGGGTCGAACCCGCTCCTCGCGTCGTTCGCCGCGCTGATCGCGCTGCTGCTGTGGTTCAACCTGTCGGCGCAGGTGATCCTGCTCGCGTCGACGTGGATCATCGTCGGGGTCGCCGAAGACGCCGACCGCGTGCGCGAGCGTTACGGCGCTCCCAGCTTCGAAGCGCGCCGCGTGAAGCGCGCCGAGGACGCCCTTCGCGTCGCGGCCGAGGAGCTGAAGCTCGCGAACGAGGCCACCGAGAAGGCACGCCAGCCCGCGAAGCCGAAGCCGGCGTGACGGTGACGATCCGGGTTCCGACGTACACCGCAGCGCAGGTGCGCGCCGCCGAGCGCCCGCTGCTCGAGGCCGGTGAGCCTCTCATGCGTCGCGCGGCATACGCCCTCGCCGCCATCGTGCAGGAACGGATCGCGGATGCCCCGTCCCCCCGCATCCTCGTCCTCGCGGGCAGCGGCGAGAACGGCGGCGACGCCCTCTTCGCCGCCGCGGTCGTTGAGCGAGCGAAGCGAGACGAAACGCGTCCCCCTCACGTCGACGTCCTCCCCGTCGGCAGCCGCGTGCACGAGGCCGGGCTCGCCGCGGCCCTGGACGCCGGCGCGCGGCAGGTCTCTCTCGACGAGGCGCTGGCCGCGGCATCCGGGTACACCCTCGTCGTGGACGGGATCCTCGGCATCGGCACATCGCCCGACCCCGCGCTGCGCGGCGCCGCACGCGAGGCGGTGTCGCGCCTGCTCTCCGTCGAAGGCTCACCGCGCACCATCGCCGTCGACCTGCCGAGCGGGCTGCACCCCGACACCGGCACGGCTGACGACGTCGTGCTGCCGGCCGCGGTCACGGTGACCTTCGGCGCGGTCAAAGCCGGGCTCGCGGTCGGGCGCGGGCCCGAGCTGTGCGGAGAGCTCGTGCTCGTCGACCTCGGCCTCGGACCAGGTCTTGCCGGCGAGGAGCCGGCGGGCGAGGCATCCGTCACCCGCGTCGTTCGAGGCTGAGCGCGTCTACCTCGCGTAGCGCTCGACGAAGGTGCGCAGCATCCGACTCGGATGGGACACTGCCGCGCGACGCACTGCGGCGAGGGTGAGCTCGAGCTCGTCGGCGGCGAAGTATCCGTAGCCGGCGTACGCGTGGATGCGCGTCGTGATGCCGTCGACGTCGAGCTCGGGATGGAACTGCGTCGCGTACACGTTCTCGCCCACCTTGAACATCTGCACGGGGCAGTCGGGGGATGAGGCGAGCAGGGTGGCCGAAGCGGGCAGCGCCGAGATCGCCTCCTTGTGGCCGACGAACGCCTCGAAACGGCGCGGCAGGTCGCGCAGGAGAGGATCGGATGCCCCGGCCTCCGTGAGCTCGACCGGCACGACGCTGATGGGCTCGGGGTAGGTGCGGTCGATGACGGCGCCCTGGTGGGCGCCGAGCGTGCCGATGCCGTAGCAGGCGCCGAGGAACGGGAAGTCGCGGGCGACGACCTCGTCGAGGAGGGTCTGGAATTCGGCCTCGACGCGGTGCTGCACCGCCGACTTGGCGTCGGCGGGGTCGGAGGCGTTGAACGGTCCGCCGCCGACGAAGATGCCGGAGAGGGCATCGAGGTCGAGGTACGGCATCGGCTCGGCCTCGAGGCGGATGCGGACGAGGTGCCGCTCGTCGAGTCCGGTGTAGCGCAGGAAGAGGGCGTACTCCTCGTCGGCGGGAACGTCTTCGGCGCGCGTGGCGAGGAGGACGAACGGCTTCACCCCGCAAGCCTACGGCCCGCCCCGCCCCGCCCCGCGCCGCTCCTGCCCGCCCCGGGCATCGGTTGAGTGTCCAGGACATGCCGCCGTCGCGGGCGTGGGCGCGGCGCGTCCTGGACACTCAACAGGGGGTTGGGGGTGCGGAAGGCGACGGGGGCGGGGCGGTGGGGTCAGGCGGGGTAGGTCACCAGGCCGAGCTCGACGGGCGAGACCAGCTGCGGGTGCGACGGCACGACCCGCACGGTGTAGCCGAAGGTTCCGGTCACGGTGAGCGGCAGAGCGCCGGTGAACGACGTCACCCCGTCGACGGCCGGACCCTCCGGCAGGAGCCGGTAGACCGAGTGGTCGCGGGCGAGCGCGTCGTCCTCGTTCGTGCGCCCGTACGCGAGTTCAACGGCGACGTCGTCGGGCGACAGCCCGTCGAGCCGGACCGCGGCGCTCACCTCGAGCGTGTCACCCGCCTGCGCCTGCGACGGGATGCCCGAGGAGTCGACACCGGCGATCGAGACGCGGGGCCAGGCATCCTTCACCCGCACCACGAACTCCGACAGGGCCCGGGCCTCGGCGAAGCCGTCGGCGCGCAGAGCGACGTCATGAGCCGCCGCGGGCACGTACAGCCGCTGGACGTAGTCGCGGACCATCCGGTCGCTCGTCGCCTTCTTGCCGAGCTCGGTCATGGTGTGGCGCACCATCGCGAGCCAGCGCAGCGGAATGCCGCCCTCGCGCTCGTAGAACCGCGGCACGAGCTGGTGCTCGATCAGGTCGTAGAGCGCAGACGCCTCGGCGTCATCCCGCTCCTCGTCGTTCGACGCCGTGTCGGCCGTCGGGATCGCCCAGCCGTTCTCGCCGTCGTACCACTCGTCCCACCAGCCGTCGAGGATCGACAGGTTGAGCACGCCGTTGAGCGCCGCCTTCATGCCGCTCGTGCCGCACGCCTCGAGCGGACGGAGCGGGTTGTTCAGCCACACGTCGCAGCCCGGATAGAGGTCCTTGGCGAGCGTGATGTCGTAGTCGGGCAGGAAGACGATGCGTCCGCGCACCTTCGGATCGCGGCTGAAGCGCACGAGCTGCTGGATCAGGATCTTGCCCGAGTCGTCGGCCGGGTGCGACTTGCCGCCGATCACGATCTGCACCGGGCGCTCGGGGTCGGTCAGCAGCTTCGTCAGCCGCTCGGGGTCACGCAGCATGAGCGTCAGCCGCTTGTACGTCGGCACGCGCCGCGCGAATCCGATCGTGAGCACCTCGGGGTCGAGCAGCTCGCCGACCCAGGCCGGTGCGACTCCTGAGCCGTTGGAAAGGGATGCCGCGACCCGGCGCCGCGCCTCGGCGACGAGCTCGCCCTTCATCTGCTGGCGGACGCCCCACAGCTCGGCGTCGGTCACCGTCTCGCGGTCGGTCCAGTCGTGGGCGTCGGTGTGGGCGTCGCCGAACGTGCGCTCGCTGACGGCCTTGAGCGCGGGATGCACCCACGTCGGGGCGTGCACGCCGTTGGTGATCGACGTGATCGGCACCTCGTCGGTGTCGACTCCCGGCCACAGGTGGCCGAACATGCCGCGGCTCACCTCGCCGTGCAGCACCGAGACGCCGTTGGCGTGCTGGCCGAGGTGGAGTCCGAGCACCGCCATGTTGAAGACGCCCTGGTCGCCGCCGTCCCACGTCTCGAGGCCGAGCGCGATCGCGCGTCCGGCGTCGAGTCCCTCGAACAGCCCGCCGGCGAGGAAGTCGGCGATGAGGTCGCGCGGGAACCGGTCGATGCCCGCGGGGACGGGCGTGTGCGTCGTGAACACCGTGGAGGCCCGCACCTGCGCGAGCGCGGCGTCGAAGCCCAGGCCATCGTGCGTGATCAGTTCCGACATCCGCTCCAGGCCCTGGAACCCGGCGTGCCCCTCGTTCGTGTGGTAGACGTCGGGCGCGGGGCGGCCCGTGATGCCGCACCACGCGCGCACAGCGCGCACGCCGCCGACGCCGAGGAGAAGTTCCTGCAGCAGACGGTGCTCGCCGCCGCCGCCGTAGAGGCGGTCGGTGACGCGGCGCAGCTCCTCGGAGTTCGCGGGCGTCTCGGAGTCGAGCAGCAGCAGCGGAATGCGGCCGATGTCGGCGACCCACACCCGCGCGTGGAGGACGCGATCGCCCGGGAGATCGAGCGAGATCTCGACCGGCGCGCCGTACCCGTCACGCAGCAGCGTGAGGCCGAGTCCGTACGGGTCGAGCAGCGGGTAGCTCTCACGCTGCCAGCCGTCGTCGCCGATGGACTGGCGGAAGTAGCCGGCGCGGTAGAACAGGCCGACGCCTGTGAGCGGCACGCCGAGGTCGGAGGCGCTCTTGAGGTGGTCGCCGGCCAGGATGCCGAGTCCGCCCGAGTACTGGGGGAGCGAGCCGTCGACGCCGAACTCCGGGGAGAAGTAGGCGATGTGCGCCGGCTTGGGGCCTTCGAGCTGCTGGAACCAGCGGTCGCCGTCGAGGTAGGCGGTGAGGCGCTCGTCCTCCTCGCGAACACGGTGCACGAAGCCCTCGTCGTGCGCGAGCTCGTCGAGGCGCTCCTGGCCGAGAGCGCCGAGCATGCGCGCCGGGTTCGCGCCGATCTCGTCCCACAGCGCAGGATCCATCGACGCGAAGAGGGAGTGCGTCGCGCGGCTCCACGACCAGCGCCAGTTCGACGCGAGGCGGTCGAGTGGGGCGAGGGTTTCGGAGAGGACAGGACGGACGGTGAACGTTCGGATGGCCTTCACGCGAGTGATTCTAGGCGTCGAAGATGGAAACGCTTGCACTCGGAGGATGCCGACGGCCGCGCGACGAACGGGGGAAGACGGAATCGTCAAGGGCGGACGTCGCGTCGCGGCCCGGGTCTAGGCTCGGCACATGGCTATCGCACGACTGCACGGAGGTCCGCTCGACGGGCAGCTCCTGCCCCTCGAGAACCCCGACCTCGACCGACTCATCGTCCCGTACAGCGAGACGCAGGTCGTCTACGCCCGCAAGGGAGACCTCGAGCGCACCGGAGAATCGGACGGCCCGACCGAGGCCGAGTACTGGTTCGTGGAGTCGCAGGACGACATCGACCCGTACACCGACATGGCTCGTGACCGTATCTGACGCAGGCTCCGACGAGGCGCCCGGCCGCTCGGTCGAGATCGAGCTGAAGTTCGACGTCGCCGAAGGCACCGCCCTGCCCGACTGGTCGTCCCTGCCGGGCGTCGCCTCGGTGAGCGCGGGTGAGACGCGCTCGCTCGACGCGGCCTACCTCGACACCGCCGACCTCGCTCTGGCCCGGGCGGGCTACGCGCTGCGCCGCCGCACCGGCGGACCAGACGCCGGCTGGCACATCAAAGGTCCGCGCGGTGCCGACGGCGGGCGCGTGGAGCTGCACTGGCCACTCGGTGAGGCCGACGCGGTGCCCGCCGGAGCGCGCGCCGAGATCGCCCCGGTGGCCGGCGATGCGCCGCTTCTGCCCCTCGCCCGAATCCGGAACGAGCGCGTGGCGTACTTCCTGCTCTCGGCCGAGGGCGGCGTCGTCGCCGAATTCGCCGACGACCACGTCCGCACCCGCGACGAGCGCTCGGGCACCGAGCGCGAGTGGCACGAATGGGAGATCGAGCTCGGGCCTGCTGGGCCCACCGACCCCGACGAGCGCCGGACGTTCTTCGCTGCGGTCGAGGACGCTGCGATGGCCGCCGGCGCGCGGGCCGCGGCATCCGATTCGAAGCTCGCTCGCGCACTCGGGCACTGACGGCGGGCGGGGCGCGTTTCGTCTCGCTGCGCTCGCTCAACGAACCGGGAGGGGCTGCGCTCGCTCAACGACCCGGGAGGGGCTGCGCTCGCTCAACGACCCGGGAGCGGGTTCTAGGGTGAGACGCATGAGCACCGAGACCTCGCGCACCCGCACCTTCGACTGGGACGATCCGGGCCCGCCTCTCGCAGCGTCGCGCGGACTCGACGGCCTGGGCTACCTCCGCGCACTCATCGACGAGGAGCTCCCGCCGCCGCCGATCTCGCGCCTCATGAACTTCTGGATGGTGTCGGCAGACCCCGGCGAGGTCGTCTTCGAGTGCGAGCCGGCGGAGTACCACTACAACGTGCTCGGGATGGTGCACGGCGGCGTGGCCTGCACCCTGCTCGACACGGTGGTCGGCTGCGCCGCGCACACCACCCTGCCCGCGGGCGTCGGGTACACCTCGATCGACCTCAACGTGTCGTACCTGCGCCCGATCCTGGCGACGACCGGCCTGCTGCGGGCGCGAGGTCGCGTCGTGAAGGGCGGGTCGCGGGTGATCTTCGCCGAAGGCGTGGTGGAGGATGCCGCGGGCACAGCCCTCGCCACCGCGACGAGCTCGCTCCTCGTGCTGCGGCCATGAACGAAACGCCCCGGGTCACGAGGACCCCGGGGCGTTTCGTCTCGCTTCGCTCGCTCAACGACCGGTCAGGTCGTTTCGGCGGTGCGTGGTCTAGAGGTTGATCATGTGGCCGGCGAGACCGTGGAAGGCCTCCTGCACGGCCTCCGACAGTGTCGGGTGCGTGTGGACGTTGCGCGCCGCCTCGAGAGCGGTGAGGTCCCACTTCTGCGCCAGCGTCAGCTCGGGGAGCAGCTCCGACACGTCGGGGCCGATGAGGTGGCCGCCGAGAAGCTCGAGGTGCTCGCCGTCGGCGATGAGCTTGACGAAGCCGATCGGCTCGCCGAGGCCGTTCGCCTTGCCGTTCGCCGAGAAGGGGAACTTCGCGACCTTCACGTCGTAGCCGGCGTCGCGCGCCTGCTGCTCGGTGAGGCCGAACGACGCCACCTGCGGCGAGCAGAACGTCGCGCGCGGCATCATGCGGTAGTCGCCGAGGGTCATCGTCTCGGCCTTGCCGATCGTCTCAGCGGCGACCACGGCCTGCGCCTCGGCCACGTGGGCCAGCTGCAGCTTCGCCGTGACGTCGCCGATCGCGTAGATGTGCGGCACGTTGGTGCGCATGTGGTCGTCGATGTCGATCGCGCCACGGTCGGTGAGCTTCACGCCGGTCTTGTCGAGGCCGAAGCCCTCGACGTTGGCGGCGAAGCCGATCGACATCATGACCTTGTCGGCGTCGATCGAGCCGGCGGTGCCGTCCTTGGCCGTGTACGTGACGGTGACCTTGTCGCCGTTGTCGGTGACCGTCTCGACCTTGGTCGAGGTGAGGATGTCGACGCCGTACCCCTTGTACTGGCGCGCGATCTCCTTCGAGACGTCTGCGTCCTCGTTGGGAAGCGCACGGTCGAGGAACTCGATGATCGTCACCTTGACTCCGTAGTTCACCATCACGAAGGCGAACTCCATGCCGATGGCGCCGGCGCCGACGATGACGATCGACTGGGGCAGGTCGCGGGCGAGGATCTGCTCCTCGTACGTGACGATGTTGCCGCCGATCTCGACGCCGGGCAGCAGGCGCACCTTCGAGCCGGTCGAGATGATCGCGTTGTCGAAGGTGACCTCTTCGGTGGAGCCGTCGGCCTTGGCCACCGTGATGGCGTTGGGTCCGGTGAACGAACCGCGGCCCTCGTACTCGGTGACCTTGTTCTTCTTCATCAGGTAGTGGATGCCCTTGACGTGGGTGTCCGCCACCTTGCGGCTGCGGTCCCACGCGACGCCGAAGTCGAACTTCACGTCACCCGAGATGCCGAAGAGCTCCGCCTTGTGGTTGAACTGGTGCGCGAGGTCGGCGTTCTTGAGGAGTGCCTTCGAGGGGATGCAGCCCACGTTGAGGCACACACCGCCCCAGTACTTCTCTTCGATGATCGCGACGGAGAGGCCGAGCTGTGCGCTGCGGACAGCCGCGACGTACCCGCCGGGGCCCGCGCCGAGGATGACGACGTCGTAGTGGGGCATGGGTTCAAGCCTATCTCTCGGCAGGGGGGTCGGAGTCGGGCTCCGGGGCGCCGCCGAGGGCTCGCTCGCGGCTTTCGGCGAGCTCCTTCTCACGGCGGGCGCGAGACGTCAGGAGGTAGATCACGGCGCCGCCGAGCGCGGCGAGCAGGAGTCCGCCGACCACCCACGGCCACACGTCGCCGAACGTCGACGCCTCGTCGGCGTCGGGGGCGGCGGTGGGGGATGCCGTCGGTGCCGGCTCCTGCGTCGGCTCGGTCGTCGGCTCGGTCGACTCGGTGGGCGTCGGCGTGGGCGTCGCGGTGTCGGTCGGCGTCGGCGCAGGGGCTACCGTGAAGGCGAACTCGCCCGAGATCGGGTGGCCGTCGCTCGAGACGACCTTCCACAGCACCGTGATCTCACCGGATGCCTCGCCCGCGAGCGGCTGGGTCAGCACGTTGTCCTGCGCCGTCGGTGCGCCGTCGAGGAGCGACGTGCCCGAGGCATCCGTCACCGCCACCTCCGAGGCGCCCGCATCGGTCGCGATCGCGCCGCTGAAGGTCAGCGTCAGCTGCGCGGGGACTCCCTCGACGGTCGAGTCGGCGGAGGGGTTGCTTCCGATCAGCTCGTCGTGCGCGTGCGCGGGGGATGCCGGAACCACGAGCAGCGCGAACGCCGTGAGCAGGGCCGCCACCAGCGCGAGAACACGGGCGGGCAGGGCTGTGTGAATTCCTTGTGACATCATCCCGGCCAGCCTAGCCAAGCCTTCTCACCCGCCGAGGCCGCGGGTACCCTGACGAGCAGGCGGGCACCCCTGCCCGCGGACGATCACGGAAGCGAGGTGGGCAGATGGATTCCATGATGATGGACGCCATGTCGAAGGACATGATGTCGATGCCCGGCATGGACACGATGGACATGTCGGTGCTGCAGGCGGCTATGGACGCCTGCTCGGCCTGCGAGCAGGCGTGCACGGTGTGCTCCACTCAGATGATGTCGTGCGCCCCGGCATGTATGAACTGCGCGGACATGTGCAACACGATGATGCGCGCCATGATGCGCATGCAGGGGACGACCCCGGCGTCGATGATGGCCATGCTCGACGCGTGCATCGCGATGTGCCAGAACTGCATGGACGAGTGCCTGGAGCACGCCGACCACAGCGAGGTCTGCAAGATGTGCGCTCAGTCGTGCAAGGCCTGCATGGACGCCTGCATGGCGGTCAAGGACATGATGATGAAGGCGGCCTGAGCCGCGTCACCGTGCGACGTTGAAACGCTCGCGCCCGACGGCCAGCACGTGGTAGCGGCCGTGGACCGCGACCGGGGTGCCGGGCGTGAGCACGTGCGCCGCACCCGCGCTGTTCCACAGGGCGATCGCCTCTGCGGTCGTCAGGTCGCGCACCACGATCGTGCCCGACGCGGCATCGGCCGACTCGACGATCGCGTCCGTCCAGTCCGACGGCGTCGCCGAGGCGAGGCGCGACTGGATGAGGTGCAGCGCGTGCCCTGGAGCGAACGAGGAGCACGCGTCACCGTGGTCGCACATGCACGCCGCACGCTCACGCACCTCGAGGGGCGGGATGTGGCGGTGCTGGCTCGACACGGCAGGACTCCTTCTCGTAGCTTCGGTCTTTCGTTTACGTTAGGACGGCGCCTTTCCCGGGGCACGCGACCTGACACGGAGCGAAACAAAGCCGATCAGCGCGTCACGCCGATTTCCGCACTTTCGCGGGCGGGGTGATCGGATAGGCTTGCACGCAGAGGAGGACCACCGTGGAGGAACACCGCCGACCTGACGAGGGCGACATCCGCCGGGCATCCGGTGCAGACCCCGAGTCGGCCGAGTCCGATCGCGGGACCGACACGACGCAGACCTTCGGACATGACTCCGACCTCTCGTTCGTGCCGTTCGGAAGTGAGCTGGCCGACGCCGAGCTCGAGGCGATCGACGCCCTTCCCACCGGCGCTGCGCTGCTCCTCGTGCGGTCCGGCCCGACGGCCGGCGCCCGCTACCTGCTCGACACCGACGTGACGACGGTCGGCCGGCATCCCGAAGCCGACATCTTCTTCGACGACGTCACCGTCTCGCGTCGTCACGCCGAGATCACCCGCACCGGCACGTCGTTCGAGCTCGTCGACCAGCGCTCGCTCAACGGCACCTACGTCAACGGCGAGCGGGTCGACCGCTCCACGCTGCGCAACGGCGCAGAGCTGCGCATCGGCAAGTTCCGGCTGAACTTCTTCGTCTCGCCCGCAGACCTGGCCCAGGCCGCGGACGGGTGATGCCCGCCGCCTCCGCCCGCGAACGTTCGTCGTCCGCGGGTCTTCTGAGCATCGGCCAGGTGCTGGCGCGCCTCTCGCCCGAGTTCCCGTCGCTGACCTCGAGCAAGCTGCGCTTCCTCGAGGTGCAGGGCATCGTCACGCCCGTGCGCACCGAGTCCGGCTACCGCAAGTTCTCCCAGGCCGACCTCGAGCGGCTTCGCCTGGCGCTCACGCTCCAGCGCGACCACTATCTGCCGCTCGTCGTGATCCGGGAGTATCTCGAAGACGTCGACGCCGGACGCGAGCCCGCGACGCCGACGGCCGTTCCGCCGCCGTCGATCGTGCCCGCCCCGCGCCGGTACCGGCGCGACGAGCTGCTCGCCGCGTCAGGCGCCGCACCGCAGCTGCTCAACGACGCGATCAGCACCGGCGTACTCGTCGGCACCGACGCGTACACCGACCAGTCCGTCGCGCTGCTGCGGGCGCTCGTGGCGCTCGACCGTCACGGCATCGAGCCGCGTCACGTGCGTGCGCTCCGGCAGAACGCCGAGCGCGACGTCGCTCTGGTGGAACAGGCGCTTTCGCCCCTGCTGCGGCGGACGGATGCCTCGTCCCGCGGCCGAGCAGGAGAACTGGCGCCGGAACTGGCCAAACGGCTGGACGAGGTGCGGGCGATCTTCGTCCGTTCGGCCCTCGACCGGCTGCTGTCCTGATCGATCCGAGGCGCCGATCGCGCGACACGCCGAGGCCGTAGGCGCCGATGTCGTAGACGGAGCGCGGCGCCTCATCTAGCGTGGAAGTATCCGAGTCCGAGGGGGGCGAGCATGACTGCTCGAGAAGCGGCCGACAACGAGCCGTTCGTAGCTGAGCTCCTCTTCACCGACGGGCTCCCCGCCATGGACGACGAGGTCGGCTACCGCGGTGCGGTCGCCGCACGCGCCGCCGGCATCACCTACCGCCAGCTCGACTACTGGGCCCGCACCGAGCTCGTCGAGCCGACGGTGCGCGGAGCCAGCGGCTCCGGGTCCCAGCGGCTCTACGGCTTCCGCGACATCCTCGTGCTCAAGCTCGTCAAGCGGCTCCTCGACACCGGCATCTCGCTGCAGCAGATCCGCACCGCCGTCGATCAGCTGCGTGCCGCCGGCATCCGCGATCTCGCCGGAACCACCCTCATGAGCGACGGCGCGTCCGTCTACCTGTGCACGTCGAACGACGAGGTCATCGATCTCGTCAGCCGCGGTCAGGGAGTCTTCGGCATCGCCGTCGGCAAGGTGCTCCGCGAGGTCGAGACCGAGCTCGTGGCATTCGAGGCCCAGGCGCCCGAGACGCTCGACGAGCTCGCGGTCCGCCGCGCCGCCCGCACGGCCTGACGCTCTTCGCGGGGGCGCAACCGCCGATCGTTGAGCGAGCGGAGCGAGACGAAACGCGTCGCGCGGACTAAGGGCTCTTCGCGGGTTCGAGGCGTTTCGTCTCGTCGCTTCGCTCCTCGCTCAACGACCCGTGGGCGAGGCGACGCCCCGGTCAGTGAGGGCGCGTACCGTTCTCAGGATCGATGGACAGCCCCCGCGCTGGCAGCACCGGATTTCCGCGGCGGGGGCCGTCCCGGGTGTCGACTCGTCCTGAGAACGGCACCGTCGCTTCGCTCCTCGCTCAACGACCTGTGAGGAAAGCGCTCCGCGCGGGCGACGTCAGGCCTGGTGCGAGAGCACCCTCGAACGCGCGAACGCCTGCTCGAGGTCGGCGATGAGATCGTCGGGGCTCTCGAGCCCGATCGACAGGCGCACCAGCGCGTCCGACGGCTTGGCCTCCGACTGCACCGGGCGGTGGGTGAGCGCCGCGGGGTGCTGGATGAGCGAGTCGACGCTGCCGAGCGACACGGCGTGCGTGAAGAGCTCGACCGCCGCGGTCAGCTCGCTCGCGGCGTCGAAGCCATCGGCGAGTTCGACGGCGATCATCGCGCCCGGTCCGGACTGCTGCGAGCCGACGAGACCGTTCGGATCGCACTCGGCGAACTCCGGGAAGTGCACGCGAGCAACCTCGGGACGCGTCGTCAGCCAGCGCGCCACCATGCGGGCGCCCTCCTGCTGCGCGCGCAGGCGCACGGGGAGCGTCGTCAGCCCCCGGTGCAGCAGGTACGCGGCGAGCGGGTGCATGATCGCGCCGGTGATGGCACGGGTGCGACGCAGCGCAGCGGCCGTCTGGGCGTCGCACGCGACGACACCGCCGACGACGTCGCCGTGGCCCCCCAGATACTTGGTCGCGCTGTGCAGCGAGATGGCAGCGCCGAGATCGAGCGGATGCTGCAGCACCGGCGTCGCGAACGTGTTGTCGACGAGCACCGGCACGTCGCCCGCGGCGGCGACGACAGCGCGGATGTCGACGAGTTCGAGCGTCGGGTTCGCCGGGGACTCGAGGATCACCAGAGCCGTGTCGGGCCGCACAGCGGAGGCCACGGCATCCGGAGTGCAGTACGTTGCCTCGACGCCGAGCAGGCCCGAAGCCAGGAGGTGGTCGGTGCCCCCGTACAGCGGGCGCACCGCGACCACGTGACGCTTGCCCTGCTCGTGCGACAGTGCGAGCAGCACAGCGGTGACGGCCGCCATGCCGGAGGAGAAGGCCACGGCCTCTTCGGCGTGCTCGAGCCGTGCGAGCGCCTCTTCGAAGCGGGCGACGGTCGGGTTCCACAGGCGGGCGTAGACGTGCGAGCCGCCTTCGAACGGGTGGCCGCCGGTCGCGAGCACCTCGTAGGAGAGCCCGCCCACGTCGATGCCGGGGAGCGGGTTCGTCGACGAGAGGTCGAGGGGAAGCGCGTGCACTCCGAGCTCTGCGAGGTCGTCGCGGCCGGCGTGCACCGCAAGGCTGTCAGGGTGCAGCGACTTCGGTGTCATGCTGCCATCGTCGGCGATATCGCAGAGACGGGCAAGTCAGACCGCGGTGACGATGCCGTATCGTCATTGACGATTGCAGAATCCGCAGAGTGGAGGCATCCGATGGTCTCGTCTTCGAAGAATCCGCAAGCCGTCTCACTGGACGCGTTCGACCGGGCGATCCTGGCCGCACTCGTCGAGGACGGCCGGATGACGAACTCCGCCCTGGCCGCGCGCGTCGGGCTCGCCGAGTCGACCTGCGCCTACCGGGTGCGGGCGCTCCGAGAGAGCGGCGTGATCTCGAGCATCAATGCCCGGATCGACCTCGCAGCGATCGGCCGCCCGATCCAGGCCGTCGTGAAGGTGCACCTCTCGAGCCACAGCCGCGTGCACATCGACGAGCTCTTCGACCGGCTCGTGGAGATCCCGGGGACGCTCTCGGTGGTCCACGTCGCGGGAGACAACGACTTCCACCTGCACATGGCGGTCGCCAGTCCCGAGCGGCTGCGCGACCTGATCCTCGAGCACATCACGAGTCATCCGGCGGTCACCAAGACCGAGACGCAGCTCGTCTTCGAGGTGCGGCGCGGCGCCGGAGCGCTCGGGCCGCTCTAGGCGGGTCAGGCGCGGGCTTCGCCCGGGACGGGGATGCGGCCGGTGCGCATGACGCGGTCGAGCAGCGAGTCGAAGTCGGCGGCGAGCTCCTGCGCCGAGTCACCGGGCCAGATGTGGAGCGGCTTGGCGGCGCCCTGGGCCTGCTGCAGCGACGTGCGCTCGGGGAGTTGAGGCGCGAGGACGAGCGGGCCGAACATGTCGCGCAGCTCCTTGATGCGGAACTGGTGCTCGATCGACTGCGGTCGCACGCGGTTCACCACGATGCCGAGCGGCTGCAGACGGGGGGAGAGGCCGCGGCGGATCTCCTCGATCGCGCGGAGGGCGCGGTCGGCGGCGGCGACCGAGAACAGGCCGGGCTCGGTGATCACGATCACGCGGTCGCTGGCCGCCCACGCCGTGCGCGTGAGGGCGTTGAGCGACGGTGCGCAGTCGATGAGGACCAGGTCGTAGTCGGCCTCGATCGTCGCGAGAGCCTCCTCGAGCTTCCACACGTCGCGGACGCTCGGATGCGGGCCGTCGAAGTTGATGGCCGACGGGCTGCCGATCATGACGTCGATCGTGCCGGGATGCACCTTGGCCCACCCGCTGGAGGTGATGGCCTGACGGACCGTCTTCTCCTTGGGATTGGCGAGGACATCGGCGACATTCAGGCGGCCTGCCACCTGGATGTCCATGCCCGTCGAGACGTCGGACTGCGGGTCGAGGTCGACGACGAGCGTGCGGACACCGCGGGCGAAGGCCGCCGACGCGAGTCCGAGAGTCACGGTCGTCTTGCCGACGCCTCCCTTGAGCGAGCTGACGGAAAGGACGTGCACAAGGCACCACGTTACCGTCCCCTAGGCTGAGAGCACACTCAGGCCCGCCCGCACCGCCGCCCTCGGAGGTCGAATGTTCCGCAAGATCCTGGTCGCAAACCGTGGTGAAATCGCCATCCGAGCCTTCCGTGCCGCCTATGAACTGGGCGCGCGAACTGTCGCGGTGTTCCCCTTCGAGGACCGCGGGTCGCTGCATCGGCAGAAGGCCGACGAGTCCTACGAGATCGGCGAGAAGGGGCATCCCGTCCGCGCCTATCTCGACGTCGACGAGATCATCCGGGTCGCCCTCGCCTCCGGCGCCGACGCGATCTACCCCGGCTACGGATTCCTCTCCGAGAACCCCGAGCTGGCAGAGAAGGCCGCCGCGAACGGCATCGTCTTCATCGGACCGCCCGCGCGTGTACTGGAGATGGCCGGCAACAAGGTCACCGCGAAGCACCACGCCGTCGCCGCCGGAGTTCCGGTGCTGCGATCCACGGAGGCGTCCGACGACATCGACGCGCTGCTCGCACAGGCCGACGAGATCGGCTTCCCGATCTTCGTCAAGGCCGTCGCGGGCGGCGGCGGACGCGGCATGCGCCGCGTCGAGCAGCCGGCCGAGCTGGCCCCCGCGCTCGCGGAGGCGATGCGCGAGGCGGGCAGCGCCTTCGGCGACGCGCGCGTCTTCCTCGAGCAGGCCGTGCAGCGCCCCCGGCACGTCGAGGTGCAGATCCTGGCCGACAAGTCCGGCGAGACGGTCCACCTGTTCGAGCGTGACTGCTCGGTGCAGCGGCGCCATCAGAAGGTCATCGAGATCGCGCCCGCTCCCAACCTCGACCCCGACGTCCGCGACGCGCTCCACCGCTACGCGGTCGCCTTCTCGCGCTCGATCGGCTACGAGAACGCCGGCACGGTCGAGTTCCTGCTCGAGACCGCCGGACCGCGTACGGGCGAGGTCGTGTTCATCGAGATGAACCCCCGCATCCAGGTCGAGCACACGGTCACCGAGGAGGTGACCGACGTCGACCTCGTGCAATCGCAGATGCGCATCGCCTCGGGGGAGTCCCTCGCGGAGCTCGGCCTGCGCCAGGAGCAGATCCAGCTGCGCGGCGCGGCCCTCCAATGCCGCATCACGACCGAGGACCCGTCGCAGAGCTTCCGCCCCGACACCGGCCGCATCACGACGTACCGCTCACCCGGCGGCGCGGGCATCCGTCTCGACGGCGGAACGACCGCGGCCGGGTCGCAGATCAGCCCGCACTTCGACTCGATGCTCGCCAAGCTGACCTGCCGCGGCCGCGACTTCCCGGCGGCCGTCACCCGTGCACGGCGCGCCCTCGCTGAGTTCCGCATCCGCGGCGTGGCGACCAACATCCCGTTCCTGCGCGCCGTGCTCGACGATGAGGCGTTCGTCGCCGGCGACCTGAGCACGTCGTTCATCGACGAGCGCCCCCAGCTGCTCACCAGCAACCCCTCGCGTGACCGGGCGACGAAGCTCCTCAACTGGCTCGCCGATGTCACGGTCAACCGGCCGTACGGCGAGAAGCCGCTGCAGACCTCGCCCGGCAGCAAGCTGCCGCACATCGACCTGTCCGCCGAGCCGCCGGCGGGCACGCTCGCACGCCTGCGCAGCCTCGGTCCCGAGGGATTCGCCCGCGCCCTGCGCGAGCAGAAGCCGCTCGCCGTCACCGAGACGACCTTCCGCGACGCGCACCAGTCGCTGCTGGCCACGCGCGTGCGCACCCGCGATCTGGTCCGCGTCGGCCCGCACGTCGCCCGGATGACGCCGGAGCTGCTCTCCGTCGAGGCCTGGGGAGGGGCGACCTACGACGTCGCCCTGCGCTTCCTCGCGGAAGACCCGTGGGAGCGCCTGGCCGCGCTGCGCGAGGCGATGCCGAACATCCCGATCCAGATGCTCTTACGCGGACGCAACACCGTCGGCTACACGCCGCGGCCCGTCGAGGTGACGGACGCGTTCGTGAGCGAGGCCGCGCTGACCGGCGTCGACGTGTTCCGCATCTTCGACGCCCTCAACGACGTGTCGCAGATGAAGCCCGCGATCGACGCGGTGCGCGCGACGAACACGGCGATCGCGGAGGTCGCGCTCTGCTACACCTCCGACCTGCTGAACCCCGACGAGCAGCTCTACACGCTCGACTACTACCTCCGGCTGGCCGAGCAGATCGTCGAGGCCGGCGCGCACGTCCTCGCCATCAAGGACATGGCGGGGCTCCTCCGGCCCGCAGCCGCCGCGAAGCTCGTCACGGCACTGCGCGAGCGCTTCGACCTGCCGGTCCATCTGCACACGCACGACACCGCCGGCGGGCAGCTCGCGACCCTGCTCGCAGCGAGCGCCGCGGGAGTGGATGCCGTCGACGCGGCCGCTGCGCCGATGTCGGGCACGACCAGCCAGCCGTCGCTGTCGGCGCTCGTCGCCGCCCTCGCGCACACCGACCGCGACACCGGGCTCGACCTGCAGTCGGTCTGCGACCTCGAGCCGTACTGGGAGGCCGTGCGCCACCTGTACCGTCCGTTCGAGTCGGGACTCCCATCCCCGACCGGGCGCGTCTACCACCACGAGATCCCGGGCGGTCAGCTCTCGAACCTGCGCCAGCAGGCGATCGCCCTCGGCCTCGCCGACGACTTCGAGCTGATCGAGGACATGTACGCGGCGGCCGACCGTCTGCTCGGCCGCATCCCGAAGGTGACGCCGTCGTCGAAGGTCGTCGGCGACCTCGCTCTCGCGCTCGTCGCGGTGCGCGCCGATCCCGCGGACTTCGAGCAGAACCCACAGAACTACGACATCCCCGACTCGGTGGTCGGCTTCATGGCGGGGGAGCTCGGCGATCTGCCGGGCGGATGGCCGGAGCCGTTCCGCACGAAGGTGCTGGAGGGCCGTACGGTCTCGATCGACGTGCCGCCACTCACCGACGAGGAGCGGGCCGGACTCGCCGGAGACGGCGTCGAACGCCGCCGCACGCTCAACCGGCTGCTGTTCCCCGCGCCCGCCCGCGAGTTCGAGAAGAACCGCGCGGCGTACGGCGACCTGTCGGCGCTCGGCACCCCCGACTACCTCTACGGGCTCAAGCCGGGGGAGGAGCACATCGCCGAGATCGACCCGGGCGTGCAGCTCTACGTCGGTCTCGAGGCCATCGGCGAGGCCGACCCCAAGGGCATCCGCACCGTCATGACGACGCTCAACGGCCAGCTCCGGCCCGTGTTCGTGCGCGACCGGAGCATCAAGGTCGACATCAAGCAGACCGAGCGCGCCGACACCACAAAGCCCGGTCAGGTGGCGGCGCCGTTCGCCGGCGTCGTGACGCTGAAGGCGGCCGTGGGCGACACCGTCCGGGCCGGCCACCCGATCGCGTCGATCGAGGCCATGAAGATGGAAGCGGCCATCACCGCACCCGTCGATGGGGTCATCGAGCGCCTTGCGATCAGTGAGACGCAGCAGGTCGACGCAGGAGACCTTTTGGTCGTCATCCGCCCTGCCCAGTAACCTGGAGGGTGGCACCCGCCCGAAATCGCCCTCCCTCTCTTGGAGAACGCCGCAGTGACGCCTGATCGCCCCGACCACACGCCCGACGAATCCGAACACGGCGTGCTGTCCGACACCGGCAGCATCGAGACCGCCGGCTTCGGCATCCTCGGCGGATCGACCGCGCAGGTGAACGTCGAGCTGCCCTCCGCGTCCGACGACGACCTCGTCGACGACGACGTGATCGGCCACGAGGTTCCGTTCGTGGTCGAGATCCCCGCCGACACCGCCGAGGCCGAGATCGTCGAGACGGCGGCCGACGCCGAGGACTGGACCGTCGAGGACGGCGTCGAGGACTGGGAGCCCCTCGAAGACATCGCCGACGCCGACGAGGTGCTCGACGAGACGGATCCCGATGTCGCCGCGGCGCCTGCCGCCGTGGTGTCCGAGCCGCAGGCCGCGGCATCCGTCCCTGCTGAATCTTTCGACGACATCGTGACACCTGCACCCGCAGCTGCTGCTGCCGCGCGGCCCGCTGCTGCGAGCGACGTGTTCGACCGCCCGCAGGCCGCCGAGCGCGCCGGCTACGCGCAGCCCGACGTCACGCTGACGTCGAAGCGCCTGGGCGAGTTCGAGGCCGACCGCGAGACGGCCGACCTGCTCACCGCCGACCGCCTGCTCGATCCGCACCAGGTCGTGCGCTCCGAGCCCGAGGGCTACTGGCAGCACCTCGTCTACTCGATCTCCGGCCGTCGCATCAACCTCGGCGACGGCAAGCGCGCCCGCGCCCGCAAGGAGCTCGATCGCCGCATCGCCGCACCGCTCAGCGGCGGGGCGCGGTTCGTGCCCGTGCTGTCGCGCAAGGGCGGCGTCGGCAAGACCACCGTCACGACGGTCCTCGGCATGGCGCTGGCCGATGCTCGTGACGACCGCGTCATCGCCGTCGACGCCAACCCCGACCGCGGCACGCTCGCCGAGCGCATCGCCCGATCGAGCGGCAAGACGGTCCGCGACCTGGTGCGCATCCGCGGCGACGTCGTCGGCTTCAACGACCTGTCCGGCATCGTCGCGCGCGACGAGACGCGACTCGACGTCGTGGCATCGGACTCCGACCCGCGGGTGTCCGAGGCGTTCAGCGACGCCGACTACCGCGACGTGGCGGGCCTCGCCGCCCACTACTACTCGATCGTGCTCACCGATACCGGAACCGGCATCGTGCACTCGGTCATGGGCGCGACGCTCGAGCTCGCCGACCAGCTCGTCATCGTCGCCGGCCTCAGCGTCGACGAGGCGCGTCTCGCGTCCGAGACGCTCACGTGGCTCGAGACAAACGGCCACTCGGCCAAGGTGCGCAACGCGATCGTCGTGCTCAACAACGCCCGCCCCGGCAACCCGCTGGTGCAGCTGGAAGAGCTCGAGTCGCACTTCCGCACGCGCGTGCGCTCCGTCGTGCGCATGCCCTACGACGCGCACATCGCCGCGGGCAGCGCGATCGTGTTCCGCGACCTGCAGCCCGAGACCCGTCTCGCGGCGCGCGACCTCGCGGCCTCGGTCGTCGAGGGCCTGCGCACCGTCGCTTCGGCGTCCGCAGCCTGAGGCTCGGCGTGGCAGTCCGTCCCATCCGGGTCTTCGGCGACCCTGTCCTGACGTCCGTCAGCGCGCCCATCGACGAGATCGACGACGGCGTGCGAGCGCTCGTGCGCGACCTGCTCGACACCGTCGAGCTCCCGGGTCGCGCGGGCGTGGCAGCGCCGCAGATCGGCGTCGGACTCCGCGCCTTCAGCTACAACGTCGACGGCGAGATCGGCTACGTGCTCAACCCGGTGCTGGTCGAGGTGTCGGGCGAGCCGGAGGCGATCGGAGAGGGATGCCTGTCCGTTCCGGGCCTCTGGCACGACGCTGTCCGCCACCCGTGGGCGAAGGTCGTCGGCAACGACCTCGACGGCAACGAGGTCGTGCTCGAGGGCGAAGGGCTGATGGCCCAGGCGCTGCAGCACGAGACCGACCACCTCGACGGCATGCTCTACCTCAAGCGGCTCACGCCGGAGGAGCGCAAGATCGCCATGCGGGAGATCCGCGAGTCGGACTGGTTCTGACGAGCGCGTTTCGTCTCGCTTCGCTCGCTCAACGACCGGGGGGCGGGGCGCGCGGCGTGGGGGCGTTTCGTCTCGCTTCGCTCGCTCAACGACCGGGGGGCGGGGCGCGGGGTGGGGCGTTTCGTCTCGCTTCGCTGGCTCAACGACCGGGGTTGGGAGGGGGCGTTTCGTCTCGCTTCGCTCGCTCGACGACCGGGGCGACGGGAATGACGAAGCCCCGGACCTCCGAAGAGGGCCGGGGCCGCGGCATCCGCTCTATGTGATCACTTGAGCGAGACGTTGCTCGTGTTCACGGGAGCGCTGTAGAGCTCGTCGATCTCGGACGCGAAGTCGTCCATGATCACGTTGCGCTTGATGCTCATCTTGGGGGTGAGGTGTCCGCTCGCCTCGGTCCACTCGTTCTCGAGGATCGTGAACTTGCGGATCGACTCGGCGCGCGAGACCGACTTGTTGGCGTGGTCGATCGCCCGCTGCACCTCGGCGCGCACGGCGGGGTTCTTGGCTGCGTCGCCGAGCGACATGTCGCCCGGCAGATCGTTGTTGGCCAGCCACGTCGGCAGCATCTCGGAGTCGAGCGTGATGAGCGCCGAGATGAACGGCTTCTGGTCGCCGACGACGACGACCTGGCCGACGATCGGGTTGGCGCGGATCGGGTCTTCGAGCGCGGCCGGGGCGACGTTCTTGCCACCCGCCGTCACGATGATCTCCTTCTTGCGGCCGGTGATCTTCAGGAAGCCCTCTTCATCGAACGTGCCGATGTCTCCGGTCTTGAACCAGTCGCCGTCGAATGCCTGGGCGGTCGCCTCGGGGTTGCGCCAGTACTCCTTGAACACGTTGATTCCGCGCACCTGGATCTCGTCGTCTTCGCCGAGGCGGATGCCGACGCCCGGGAGCACGGGGCCGACCGTGCCGATCTTCGACTTCGTCGCGAGGTTGACCGTCGCCGGCGCGGTGGTCTCGGTGAGGCCGTAGCCCTCGAGGATCGTCACGCCGAGGCTGTGGAAGAAGTGGCCCAGCCGCGGCCCCAGCGGAGCGGAGCCGGAGACGGCGTACTCCACGTTGCCGCCCATGGCGGTGCGCAGCTTGCTGTAGACGAGACGGTCGAAGAGCTTGAACTTCATCTTCGTGATGAAGGGGACCTTCTTGCCGTCCTGCAGCAGCGTCGAGTGCTCGACGGCGGTGTGCGCGGCGGCGCGGAAGATCTTGCCCTTGCCGCCCGCCTCCGCCTTCTGCTCGGCCGAGTTGTAGACCTTCTCGAACACGCGCGGCACGGCCAGCAGGTACGTCGGCTTGAAGGAGCCGAGCGCGGGCAGCAGCTGCTTCGTGTCGGGCTGGTGGCCCGTCTTGACGCCCGCGTGGATGTTCAGGATGGAGATGAACCGCGCGAAGATGTGCGCCGTCGTGATGAAGAGCAGCGTCGAGGCGCCGGGCTTGGCCACCACCTCGGCGAGGGCCTTGCCCGAGTTGCGCGTCAGCTCGACGAAGTTGCTGTGCGTGAGCACGCAGCCCTTGGGACGACCGGTCGAGCCGGAGGTGTAGATCAGCGTGGCGATGTCGGCGCCGTTGGCCAGGTTGCGACGGCGCTCGATCTCCTCGTCGGTGACGTCCTTGCCGCCGGCGATGAGCTTGTCGAGGTCACCGCGCGCCATCTCCCACGTGGAGCGGATGAGCGGAAGGTCGGCACGCACCTCGTCGAGACGCGCCGAGTGGTCGGCCGACTCGGTGATGCAGGCGATCGCGCCGGAGTCGGTGAGGATCCATCCGACCTGCGAGGGCGAGCTGGTCTCGTACACGGGAACCATGACGGCGCCGGCGAAGAACAGCGCGAAGTCGACGAGCGTCCAGTCGTAGGTCGTACGGGCGATGAAGCCCACCTTGTCGCCCGGCTCGATGCCCGCGGCCACGAAGCCCTTCGCCAGCGCGAGCACCTGCTTGTGGAAGTCGGCGGCGGTGATGTCGCGCCAGCCGTCGCCGTCGGGCACGGCGAACAGCGCAAGCTGCGGGGTCGCCTTGACCCGATCTACGAGCAGATCGGTGATGTTCGCCTGCGGGTCGGCGGGGATGATCGCAGGGACTTCGAATTGGACCACGGCAGCTCCTTCGGTACCGGAAATGAATCTCGGGTGGATCTCATCCGAGTCTAATCGTCTCGGGCCCCCCGGCCAGCAGGGGTGTGGATGCCAGCGCGCCGCTAGACTTCAACGCGCCGTCGCGCGCGCGTCGGCCGGAGAGGGAGTGCGGTGCTCAAGGTCGGGATCGACATCGGCGGGACGAAGATCGCAGGAGGCGTCGTCGACCACGACGGCCGGATCGTCGAGAAGGTCCGAGTGGACACCCCCGCAGACACCCGCGCACTCGCCGATGCCGTGATCGACATGGTCCGCCACTTCGGCGCCGGTCACGAGGTCGCCGCCGTCGGCGTCGCCGCCGCCGGCTTCATCGACCGCGACCGCGCGACCGTCATCCACGCGCCGAACATCGCGTGGCACAACGAGCCGCTCAAGGCGACGCTCGAGGGCCGCATCGACGTGCCCGTGACGATCGAGAACGACGCCAACGCCGCCGGCTGGGCCGAGTTCCGCTTCGGCGCCGGCCGCGATGTCGACAACATGGTCATGCTGACGATGGGCACCGGCGTCGGGGGCGCCATCGTCCTCGACGGCGAGCTCTTCCGCGGCGGGCACGGCATCGCCGCCGAGCTCGGCCATACCCGCTTCACGCGAGACGGCCTGCCGTGCGGCTGTGGCCAGAACGGATGCCTCGAGCAGTATGCGTCCGGTCGCGCACTGCAGCGCGAGGCGAATGCGATCGCCGACGCCGGCGGCATCGGCGCGGCTCTCGCCGAGCTGCGCACCCAGACCGGCACGATCAGCGGGCCGGCGGTGTCGCGGCTGGTGCTGGCCGGCGACCCCGGCGCGACCGAGGCGCTGCGCCGAGTGGCGACCGCGCTCGGCGAGGCCTGCGGCGGGTTCCAGGCCGTGCTCGACCCCGAGCTCTTCGTGATCGGCGGGGGAGTGGCCCAGCTCGGCGAGGATCTCCTCGCCCCCGTGCGGCTGGCGTACGAGACGTCGCTCCCCGGGTACGGCGATCGCCCCATCGCCGAGTTCGCGATCGCGCAGCTCGTCAACGACGCCGGGCTCATCGGCGCGGCCGACCTGGCGGGCCGGGAGGTCTAGCGGTGTTCTACTGGCTGATGAAGTACGTGGTCGTCGGACCGATCGTCAAGGCGATCTTCCGTCCCTGGATCGTCGGCCGTCGTAACATCCCCGCCGAAGGCGGCGCCATCCTCGCCAGCAACCACCTGTCGTTCGTCGACTCGGTCATCCTCCCGCTGATGATCGACCGTCGCATGGCGTTCCTGGCCAAGAGCGACTACTTCACCGGCAAGGGCCTGAAGGGCATGGCGACCCGGATCTTCATGAAGGGCACCGGGCAGCTGCCCATCGACCGTTCCGGCGGGCGCGCATCCGAGGCATCCCTCAACACGGGCCTTCAGGTGCTGGGCGGCGGAGAGCTGCTGGGGATCTACCCCGAGGGCACCCGCAGCCCCGACGGCAAGCTGTACCGCGGCCGCACGGGCATCGCCCGCATGGCGCTCGAGGCGCACGTGCCCGTCGTGCCGGTGGTCATGGTCGACACCGACACGATGATGCCGATCGGCCGCCGAGTGCCCAACGTGGTGCGCGTGGGCGTCGTGATCGGCGAGCCCCTCGACTTCTCGCGCTTCGCCGGGATGGAGGGCGACCGCTACATCCTCCGCTCGATCACCGACGAGATCATGGTCGCGCTGCAGCGGCTGGGCGAGCAGGAGTACGAGGACGTCTACGCGTCCACCGTGAAGGACCGCCTCAAGACCAAGCGCTGAGCGGTCGTCATGCGGCGCCGGGCGGCCGGCGCCCACGGCTAGACTCGAGGGATGCTTCAGCAGCTCGACAGCCTCGACCACTGGCGGAATCTGCCCATCAAACAGCAGCCCTCCTGGCCCGATTCCGACGCCGTGGCCGCGGTCTCCGCCGAGCTGGCCACCCTTCCGCCGCTGGTGTTCGCCGGTGAGGTCGACAACCTGCGCGAGAAGCTCGCCCGCGCCGCCTCCGGCCAGGCGTTCCTGCTGCAGGGCGGCGACTGCGCCGAGACGTTCGCCGGCGCCACCGCCGAGCAGATCCGCAACCGCATCAAGACGGTGCTGCAGATGGCCGTCGTGCTGACCTACGGCGCCTCCATGCCGGTCGTGAAGATGGGCCGCATGGCGGGGCAGTTCGCCAAGCCCCGCTCGAGCGACTCCGAGACCCGCGGCGACGTGACGCTGCCCGCCTACCGCGGCGACATCGTCAACGGCTACGACTTCACCGAGGGCTCGCGGCAGGCCGACCCGCAGCGCCTGCTGAAGGGGTACCACACCGCCGCATCGACGATCAACCTGATCCGCGCGTTCACCCAGGGCGGCTTCGCCGATCTGCGCGAGGTGCACTCCTGGAACAAGGGCTTCGCCCAGAACCCGGCCAACCAGGCGTACGAGCGCATGGCGACCGACATCGACCGCGCCATCCGCTTCATGGAGGCCGCCGGCGCCGACTTCGACGAGCTCAAGCGCGTCGAGTTCTACACCGGTCACGAGGGCCTGCTCATGGATTACGAGCGGCCCATGACGCGCATCGACTCGCGCACGAACACGCCGTACAACACATCCGCCCACTTCCTGTGGATCGGCGAGCGCACTCGCGAGCTCGACGGCGCGCACGTCGACTACTTCTCGAAGATCCGCAACCCGATCGGCGTGAAGCTCGGGCCCACCACGTCTCCCGAGACGGCGCTCGCCCTCATCGACAAGCTCGACCCCAACCGCGAGCCCGGACGCCTCACGTTCATCACGCGCATGGGTGCCGGCAAGATCCGCGACGCGCTGCCGCCGCTGCTCGAGGCCGTGCGCGACTCGGGCGCGACGCCGCTGTGGGTGACCGACCCGATGCACGGCAACGGCATCACGACGCCCACCGGCTACAAGACCCGTCGCTTCGACGACGTGGTCGACGAGGTGCGCGGCTTCTTCGAGGCGCACCGGGCCGTGGGCACGTTCCCCGGCGGCATCCACGTCGAGCTCACGGGCGACGACGTCACCGAGTGCCTCGGCGGCTCCGAGCACATCGACGAGGCCACCCTCGCGACGCGCTACGAGTCGCTGTGCGACCCGCGCCTGAACCACATGCAGAGCCTGGAGCTCGCCTTCCTCGTCGCCGAGGAGCTCGAGAAGCGCTGACGGATGCCTCGGCCCGAGGCATCCCGCTCAGATCGGCGGCTCAGCCGCTGACGGTGATCTCGATGTACACGCGCGTGCCCTTCGTGAGCATCGATCCTGCCGCCGGGTTCGACGAGGCGACCTCCGTGATCTCGTCGGGGAAGGGCGCCCACAGAGCGGAATAGTCGACCTGGAATCCTGCAGCCTCGAGCTCCTGGATCGCCTGGTCGCGTGTCATGCCGATGACCTCGGGTACGGGGAACAGAGGCGGGCCCGTCGAGACGATCAGCGTCACGGGGTCGCCGGGGCGCCACGCTCCGCCGCCCTCGCGCTCGCTCGTGCCGATCACGAGACCCGCGGCGATCTCCTCGTCGGGCTGCTCGACGACCGAGTCGGCGACCTCGAGCCCGGCGTCGCTGAGGGTGCCTCGCGCATCATCGACGGAGAGCCCGCGCACGGCGGGCAGCTTGCCGAGGGAGACCGACAGCGTGGCGGTGTCGCCCTCGTGGACCGTGCAGCCCTCGCCGCAGGACACGTTGTCGCCGCCGGCGCGGGGATGGATCGTCACGCCGACGACCGTGTCGACGGCGGCGTCGCCGAACAGACCGGTCTCGCCGTCGACCGCGATGCCGTGCGAGTCGAGGATGCCCGTGGCCTCCGCCTTGTCCTTGCCGACGAGCGACTCGACCTGCACCTCGGCGGGCCCGAGCGAGATCAGCACCGTGACCTCGGACTCCTTGTCGAGCCGCGAGCCGGACGGGGGATCGGTGCCGATCGCGCGGCCGGCCTCGACCTCCAGGCTGTTCTGCCCCTGCTCGACCGCGGTGAGAGAGTCCTGTGCGAGGCGCTGCTGGGCCTCCGTGAAGGTCATCCCGGCCACGTCGGCGACGACGACCATGGATCCGGGCCCGGAGCCGAACCACCAGCCGAGTCCGCCGGCGAGGGCCGCGAGCAGGATCACCACGGCGATGAGCCAGCCGCCCCGCGTGCGACGGCGGCGCGTCGCCCGGCGAAGCGCCGTGGCGTTGTCGACCTCCTCGACGGCGAGCGTCGGACCGGTGCCGGCGGCCGCGGGGAGCACGGCCGTCAGGTCTCCGGACGGCGCGCCGTCGTCGCGCAGGATGCCGAGCGGCGTCGTGCGCGTCACGTTCGGCGTGATGCCGAGCTCGCGCTCGATCTCGCGGAGGCGGTCGAGCATCTCGCGCGCGTCGGAGGGCCGGTCGTCGGGGTTCTTCTCGGTCGCCCACAGCACGAGCTCGTCGAGCGGCTCGGGTACGCCGGGGTTCTTCACGCTCGGACGCGGCACCGAGTCCGTCGCGTGCTGGAACGCGATCTGCATGGGCTGCTCGCCCTTGTAGGGCTGCTCACCCGTGAGCATCTCGTACAGCAGGATGCCCAGCGAGTAGATGTCGCTGCGTGCATCGGCCATGCCGCGGGTGACGAGCTCGGGCGCGAGGTAGGCGATCGTGCCGAGCAGCTGCGCACCCGTCGCGGTGTTCGCCGTGGTCGCACGGGCGAGGCCGAAGTCGCCGATCTTGATGCGGCCGTCCTCGGCGAGGAGCACGTTCTCGGGCTTGACGTCGCGGTGCACGATGCCCGCCCGGTGGGCTGCGGCCAGGCCGGAGAGGATGGCGTCGAGGATCGACACCGCCTGCGGCACGGTGAGCCGGCGCTGCTCGCGAAGGAGCTCACGCAGCGTGATGCCGGGCAGGTACTCCATGACGAGGTACGCCATGTCGCCGTCCTGGCCCTGGTCGAAGACGTTGACCACGTGCGGGTCGGCGAGGCGGGCGGCCGCCCGGGCCTCCTGGATGAACCGGCTCTGGAAGACCGTGTCGTCGCTCAGGTGCCCGTGCATGACCTTCAGGGCGACCCGACGCTCGAGGCGCAGATCTGTGGCGACGTAGACCGTGGCCATTCCGCCACGGGCGATGCGAGCGCGGACGCGGTATCGGGCGTCGACCAGACGCCCGATCAGCGGGTCCGTCTGCTGGCTCGTGCTCACGGGAGAAGTCTACGGACGCAGACCTGCGAGCCCGCGGAGCGCCTCACCCTGCAGCCGCGGCTTTCGCGGCTCAGCCGAGGGCTGCAAGCCACGCGTAGGCAGGCTTCTCCCACTGTGCGTAACGATCGGGATACGCCGAGATCTGCACCGCCTGCGCGGCCTGCGCGAACGTCATGCTCTGCCATCCGGGGATGTCGAGGAGACCTCGCGTGCGCGATCCGTTCGGATCCGACGGGCCGCCGTAGAAGACTTTGATCGCGCGGACGCGGTCGCGGACCTGGTCCGCCGTGCCCCAGCCGGTGCTGGGGCGCTGCTGGAACAGCCCGAGGGAGTCGCGGTCGCCCCAGTCGAGGTTGCGGATCCAGGACTCCTGCATCGCGGTGCCGAGCGCGATGGCGATGCCGCGGTCGGGGACGCCCAGCTCGCGGCCGACACGGATGATGAGCCGTGCGTTGTCGGCCTGCTCGGCATCGAGCCCCGCCGCCGCCCCCTTTCCGGGGATCGCGAGCTTCTGACCGGGGTAGATGATCGACGACGTCCCGAGCCGGTTGGCCGTGAGCACCGCGCCGATCGAGACGCCGTGGCGCGCCGCGATCGACGTGATCGTGTCGCCCGCCTTCACGACGTAGCTGCCGGCAGGTGCAGGTGCAGGGGCCGGAGCGGGAGCCGCTGGAGCTGCGGCGACCGGTGCCGACGCTGCCGCGCGCACCATGCCGGGGATCGACAGCTTCTGACCGGGGTAGATGATCGACGACCAGCCGAGGCCGTTCGCCGAGAGCACCGCGGCGGTCGAGACCCCGTGGCGCGACGCGATCGCGCTGATGGTGTCGCCCTGCCGCACCGTGTAGGGGCCGGATGCCGCAGCCTTCGGCTTCGCTGACGTCGGCGCCGCGGTCGCCGCCGCCGACAGCTTGAGGACCTGGCCCGGATAGATGGTGGACTTCCAGCCCAGGCCGTTCAGCGTGAGCACGTCGATCGTGCGCAGTCCGAAGCGCGACGCGATCGCGCTGACGGTGTCGCCGCGCTGGACGGTGTACTTGGAGGGCTTCGCGGCGGCGACGTGGATCGCAGTGGGTGCCGCCGCAGGGGCCTTCGCCGAGGCACCGGAGAGCGCCGCGGGAAGAGGCAGGGGGCGCGGCATCCGCTCTTCCGCCGTTCTCTGCTCGGCGTGTGCCGGAGCAGCGGACAGGACGAGAGCGATCGAGCCGAGGACGGCGGCCGGAACGCCGGCCGAGATCATCCTCGGCGAGCGGGCACGGTGGGTGCGGTGGTCGGGTCGCAAGAGATTTCCCCCCTCTATGGACTTCCAGAACGGTGTCACGGATGTGAACGGGTGTCAACGGCAGTGAGAGAAGGGACCAATGTGATGAATGTGACGGAAGCGCGCTCGGCGCTCGGCGTGCGGAGGGCGCCGGAGCAGTGCGATAGTTGCTGAGTGACCACTGAAGACGCCCCGCGCATCGAGACCGAATGGCTCACCCTGCCCGAACTGGTGGAGGTGCTGGGCGAACCGCTCGGCCGTGTCCGCCGCTTCATCGACGAGTCCTACCTCGTCGGCACGCGCCGCGACGGAGCCCTCAAGGTCCCCGCCCTGTTCATCGTGGACGGGCACCCTCTCGCGTCGCTGCGGGGGACCGTGATCGTGCTGCACGACGCCGGGTTCTCGGACGACGAAGTCATCGAATGGCTCCTCACGCCGGAGGAGTCCATCGGCATCCCGCCCATCGAGGCGCTGCGCGCCGGTCGCAAGGCGGAGGTCCGGCGGGTCGCCCAGACGATGGCCTGAGACCGCTGTCAGGTGACGCGGACCGTCGCCGCCCGTGCCAGGTCGCGCAGCTCGCTGACCGCGGCGTTGCCCAGGCGCGCGCCCGAGAGTGAGCGCTCCGCCGCGCGTGCATAGTCGGCGATGAGGCTCTCGACCCGATCGAGCGCGCCGGATTCCACGATGGTGCGCTGCAGCGACGCGATCTGGCCCGCATCCAGCGTGCGATCGCCGATGAGCTCGTCGACGATCCGTCGCGCCGGGGGCGCGAGGGACTCCCGCGCGTAGGCGATGAGGACGGTGCGCTTGCCCTCGCGGAGATCGTCGCCCGAGGGCTTGCCCGTCTCGCGCTGGTCGCCGAAGACTCCGAGCACGTCGTCGCGCAGCTGGAAGGCCATGCCGAGCGGATGACCGAAAGCCGCGAGCGCGGCGACCTGGGCGGCATCCGCGCCGGCCAGGGTCGCGCCGATCACGAGCGGCTGCTGGATGCTGTAGCGCGCCGACTTGAGCGACGCGACCCGGAGTGCCCGGTCGGCGTGGCGGTCGTCGTCCTCGGTCACGAAGGCCGATTCCTCGGCGATGTCGAGGAACTGCCCGATCGTGACCTCGCGGCGCATCGTGGCGTACTCGGAACGTGCCGCCGACGCCGGCGCAGGCTGGGCGACAGCGAGCCCCTCCTCGAAGAGGTCGTCGCTCCAGGCCACGAGCAGATCGCCGAGGAGCACGGCCGCCGACCGACCGAAGGCGGCGGCATCCCCCGCCCATCGGGCGCTCCGATGCGACGCCTCGAGGGCGCGGTGCGCGGCGGGGCGGCCGCGCCGGGTGTCGGAGTTGTCGATCACGTCGTCGTGCACGAGCGCGGCGGCGTGGAACACCTCGAGGGCGGCGGCCGCGGTCACGACCTCGGCCGGCATCGAGGGGGCAGGGCGGGATGCCTCCTCCACTGCCCTCCACCCGGCGACGCAGAAGCGGCCGCGCAGTCGCTTGCCGCCCTCGACCGTGGCGGCGGCCGCCTCCACGAACGATGCCGCCTCGGCGCCGAGGTCGGCTGCGTGGAGGCGCTGAGCCGAGATGAAGATGTCCAGACGCTGGGAAATGGCTTCGACAGGATCTGGAGAGGCTGACACGGGCCTAGCCTAGTGATCTACGGCACGGGTAGAATCGGTGCAATCGAGCTACAGAGGGGGATGCATGCCACTCTCCGAACAGGAGCAGCGTCTGCTCGACGAGATGGAACGCCATCTGATGCGCAACGACGCAGACGTCGTCAGTGCGCCCCGCGACGGACGCAGCCTCAGTTACCGCAACATCGTCTACGGCACGATCCTCGTGCTGCTCGGACTCGGCGGCCTGATCGTGGGCGTCTCGCAGCAGCTGATCGTCGTCGGCGTGATCGGGTTCGTGATCATGCTCGGGGGCGTGCTGCTCGCCGTCACTCCCACTCGCGGCACCGCACGGCTGCGGGTCGAGCCCGAGAAGCCGGCGGCCGCACCGCAAGGATCCTCGTTCATGGATCGCATGAACAACCGCTGGGACCGGCGTCAGGAAGGACGCTGATCAGCTCCATCCGCTGACGACGGAAGACAAGCACCGACCTTCGGGTCGGTGCTTTTTCTTTTGCCCGAAAACGCCGGGATCGTGCGCCGAATGGAGGCCCAGGGGAGCGGCATGCGATCAATGAGTGACAAAGTGGAGGGAAGTGGAGTAAAGTGGCGTACACCCAGGGGGGCCAGGGATGAAGGGGGAGTGATGAGCCGATGCTTTTGGGCACGCACACTCCCAAGCTCGACGACAAGGGCCGCGTCATCCTTCCCGCGAAGTTCCGCGACGACCTCGGTGGAGGCGTCGTGGTGACCCGCGGACAGGACCGCTGCCTCTACGTCTTCAGCACGCAGGAGTTCGAGCGGGTGCACGAGCGCATCCGCGAGGCGCCGCTCGCCAACAAGCAGGCCCGCGACTTCCTGCGCATGTTCCTCTCCGGCGCGAGCGCCGAGAAGCCCGACAGCCAGAACCGCATCACGATCCCCCCTCCGCTGCGCGCCTATGCAGGCCTGGAGCGCGACCTCGTCGTCACCGGCGTGGGCGCCCATGCCGAGATCTGGAACGCCGACGCGTGGAACTCCTACGCCGACGCCAACGAAGAGACGTACGCCGAGCTGGAGCAGGAGGTGATTCCGGGCCTCTTCTGAGCCCTCCGCTCTGACTCCCAGCTGCTCGTGCCCTGACGCCACTTCCCCGGTGCCAGGTCGGAGCGGATGGGGATCAGGGCCGAGGGACACGGCCCCGAACGACATGAACCTGCGCGACATCCACACCCCGGTGCTGCTCGACCGCTGCGCGGAGCTCCTCGCTCCGGCCCTCCAGCGCGAGGGAGCGGTCTTCGTCGACGCGACGCTCGGCATGGGCGGCCACTCCGAGGCGTTCCTGGAGCGGTTCCCCGGCATCCGTCTCGTCGGTCTCGACCGCGACACCGACGCCCTGCGCATCGCGGGGGAGCGCCTGGCGCGCTTCGGAGACCGCGTCACCCTCGTGCACACGGTGTACGACGGCATCGCCGACGCCGTGACCTCGTCGGGGTACGCCGCGGCCGACGGCATCCTGTTCGATCTCGGCGTCTCGTCGCTGCAGCTCGACGTCGCCGATCGCGGCTTCGCCTACTCGCAGGACGCGCCCCTCGACATGCGGATGGACCAGTCGGCCGGCACGACCGCCGCCGACATCGTCGCGACGTACGGCGAAGGCGACCTCCGGCGCATCTTCGAGCGCTACGGCGAGGAGAAGCTCGCGGGCCGCTACGCCCGCGCGATCATCGCCGCCCGGGCGGAGGCACCGATCGAACGCTCCGGGCGCCTCGTCGAGATCCTCGTGGCGGCGACGCCGTACGCGGCGCAGCGTACCGGCCACCCCGCCAAGCGCGTGTTCCAGGCCCTGCGCATCGAGGTGAACCGTGAGCTGTCGGTGCTCGAGCGGGCCATCCCCGCCGCCCTCGGCGCGCTGCCCGTCGGCGGCCGCATCGTGGTGCTCGCCTACCAGTCGCTCGAGGACCGCCTGGTCAAGCGCGCGCTGGCGGATGCCTCGGCCTCAACGGCGCCGGCCGGGCTGCCCGTCGAGCTGCCCGAGCACGCGCCGAAGTTCAAGCTCCTCGTGAAGGGCGCCGAGCTGGCGTCCGATGAGGAGCGCGCGGTGAACCCGCGCGCGACCCCCGTGCGCCTGCGCGCGGCCGAGCGGCTGCGGGAGGACGCATGAGCACCGCAACCGCCACCGCCCTGCGCACGGCGCCCTCCGTCGCCCCCGACCGCACCGGGAGTCCGAATCGCCGACTGCGGGTCGTCGAGGCGCCGGCCCGTCGCCGGCGTCCGAGGCTGCTGTACGGCATCGTCGCCGTGCTCGGCGCCTTCCTCATCGCAGGGGCGCAGATGGTGCTGTCGATCATGACGACGCAGAGCTCGTACGAGCTGTCGACGCTCACGCAGCAGCAGCGCGACCTGACCTACGAGAAGCAGATCCTCTACGACAGCGTGGCCGGGCTGAGCTCGCCGCAGTACCTCGCCGCCAACGCAGCCGCGCTCGGCATGGTCATCGACGAGTCGCCGAGCTACCTCCGCCTCAGCGACGGCGCGCTCCTTGGAGCGGGGGAGGTGTCGCTCGGCTCGTCGTCTGTCGACGCCATCGGCCGGGGCGCGGTGCCGAACGCCCTCATCGCCGACACGCCGCTGGTGACCGAGCCCGACGCCACGATCGACGGCAAGCCCGTCGCCCCGGTCGACGCCGGAACCGGGGCAGACGGCGGCGGAGTCGGCAACACTCCGCCTCCCATCACCGACGGACTCCCCACGCCGAGCACACACTGAGACATGACGACACGCAGCACCCGCAGCCCGCGCCGCCGGACCGTCGTCGCACTGGCCGTCGTCCTGGCGGTCCTCGCCGGATTCATCGTGCGGCTCGTCGACATCCAGGTCGTCAACGCCGATGAGCACGCCGCCGATTCGCTCGAGATCGCACTGCGCGGCTCGCAGACGCTGTACGGCACCCGCGGGCAGATCGTCGACGAGACGGGTCAGACGCTGGCGGGAAGCATCCTCGAGTACGACTGCCAGCTGGACCCGCTGCTCATCACCCAGATCGACGCGCAGGTGCTCGACGAGAAGTCGGACGACCGGCTCTGGGCGGACGTGTCGGACGACGTGGCCGAGATCCTGGAGAAGGAGCCCGAAGAGATCCGCGAGATCGTCGCCATTGCCCTCGCCGCCGACGCCGGGTCACGGTACGCAGAGCTGGAGCGCGGCGTGTCGACCGAGCAGTTCCGCGCACTCGCCGATCTCGGCACCCCGTACATCGTGTGCCTGCAGCACCCGGCGCGCGCCTATCCCGACGGCGCCGTCGCCGGCAACCTCGTGGGCTTCGTCGGCACCGACGGCGACGCGCTCGAAGGCATCGAGAAGTCGTACGACGACTGCCTGACGGCGACGAATGGCAAGCGCGCCTATCAGAAGGGCAAGGACGGGGTCGTGATCCCCGGCACGAAGGTGGAGCAGGCGGCCGTCGACGGCGGCACGCTCGAGCTGACCATCCACCGCGACCTGCAGTGGTACCTCCAGCAGCTGATCGGGGAGCAGGTGCAGGACATGCGGGCCGAGCGCGGCGCGATCCTCGTCCTCGAGACGTCGACCGGCAAGATCCGTGCCGCGGCCGAGTATCCGACCGCCGATCCCAACGAGCCGGGCGCCGTCGAGGGCGTGCGCGGCAGCAAGATCTTCGAGGGAACGTTCGAGCCGGGATCGACCTTCAAGGCACTGACCGCGGCGACCGTCATCGATGCGGGCGGACAGACGCCGGCCTCGACCATCGTGGCCTCCAGCCTCGAGAACTTCCCGGGTGGCGCGCGTGTGCGCGACTCGTTCCAGCACCCGGCGTACACGTACACCCTCACCGGCGTGCTGATCGACTCCTCGAACGCCGGCATCTCGAAGTTCAGCGAGCGGGTCCCCGCGTCCACGCGCTACGACTACTTCAAGAAGTTCGGCATCGGCGGCGGGTCGGCGGTCCGCTTCAGCGGCGAGGAGACGGGCGACATCCACCCCGTAGAGGAGTGGGGCGCCCAGACGACCTACAACACCGCGTTCGGTCAGGGGCTGACCACGACCATGCCCGAGCTCGCCGGCGCGTACGGTGCGATCGCGAACGACGGGCTGCGCATGCCGCTGTCGCTGATCGAGTCCTGCACGAAGGCCGACGGGACCGTCGTGGAGCCCGACCTCCCTGAGCCCACCCGCGTCATCAGCGAATCCACGTCGACGCAGGTGCGGTCGATGCTCGAGAACGTCTTCCTCCAGGCCCCGTACGCGAAGGCCGTCGAGATCCCCGGCTACCGCATCGCGGGCAAGACCGGAACCGGTGAGAAGTCCGACGGCAAGGGCGGGTACAAGGCGGGCGTCTATTACACGACGATGGTCGGATTCGCGCCCGCGGACAACCCCGAGTACGTCGTCGTCGTCACGCTCGACGAGCCCAAAAAGGTAACATCGTCTGCGGCCAACGCGACCGCGTTCCAGAAGGCCATGACCCAGGTTCTGAAGACCTACCGCGTCATGCCCTCGACGTCGGCGCCGAAGCTGTTGCCCAAGTTCGGGTGACGCTTCCGATCCGGCCGGAGACCACATGATCCCCCTCACCATCGCCCAGCTCGCCCGCGCCGTCCGAGGCGAGGCCCTCCTGGCGGCAGGCGACTCGCCCGAGACCGTCGTGTCGGGAACCGTCGACACCGACTCTCGTCTCATCGGACCCGGCGACGTCTTCGTCGCCAAGCCCGGCGAAGAGACCGACGGGCATCTCTTCGTCGCCGCGGCAGCCGAGGCGGGCGCCTCGGTCGCGATCGTCGAGCACCCGGTCGAGGGGCCGACCGTGACCCAGATCGTGGTGCCCTCGGCGGTGGACGCGCTGGCCGACCTCGCGCGCACGGTGGTCGCACGGGTACGCGACGGCGGCGCCCTGCGCGCGGTGGGCATCACCGGGTCCAACGGCAAGACGACCACGAAGAACCTCCTCGCGCGGATCCTGGAGGGCGAGGGCGAGACCGTCTCGCCCAAGGCGTCGTTCAACAACGAGGTCGGCGCCCCGCTGACGATGCTGCGCGTGACCCAGGACACGAAGTACCTGGTGAGCGAGTTCGGGGCGAGCGCCCCCGGCGAGATCGCCCGGCTCGCCGGCCTCGTCGAGCCCGACATCGGCATCGTGCTGATGGTCGGCATGGCCCACGCCGGCGGCTTCGGCGGCATCGAGGCGACCTTCCTGGCGAAGTCCGAGCTCGTGCGCTCGATCCGCCCCGGCGGGCTCGCGGTCCTCAACGCAGACGACGCCCGCGTGGCGGCCATGGCGCAGATCGCTGCGGAGCGCGGCGTCGAGGCGCGCTGGTTCGGCCGCGGCCCCGACGCGCAGGTTCGTGCGGATGACGTCGTGGTGACAGCATCCGGAACCTCCTTCGTCGTCACGGCCGACGGCGTGGGCGCACCGCTGCGACTGCGGGTCCTCGGAGAGCACCACGTGATGAACGCGCTGGCCGCGATCGCAGCCGCCACGGCGCTGGGTGTATCGCTGCAGGACTGCATCGAGCGGCTCGAGACGGTCGAGATCGCCGAGCGCTGGCGCATGCAGCCGCTCGGGTCCGAGCGCGTGCGCATCATCAACGACGCCTACAACGCCAGCCCCGACTCCATGGCCGCTGCATTGCGCACGCTCGCGCAGATCACCGGCCCCGACGAGCGCACGGTCGCGGTGCTCGGAGCCATGAGCGAGCTCGGCGAGCACGCCGAGGAGGAGCACGACCGCGTCGGGCTCCTCGCCGTGCGCCTGGGCATCAAGCGGATCGTCGTGGTGGGTCAGGACGCCCGCCGCATGTACCTCGAAGCCGTCGCGCAGGGCTCGTGGGACGCGGAGGCGGTGTTCTTCGCCACCGCCGACGAGGCGTTCGAGTACCTGCTGGGCGAGCTGCGCGACGGCGACCGCGTGCTGGTGAAGTCGTCCAACTCGGCGGGTCTGCGGTTCCTCGGCGATCGTCTGGGAGAATCGTTCTCGTGAGATCACTCCTGACTGCAGCCGCGATCTCGCTGGCCTTCACGCTCTTCCTCACCCCCGTCTTCCTGCGGCTCTTCCGCAAGTGGGGCTGGGGACAGGTGATCCGCACGCCCGAAGACATCCGCAACCCCAACCACAAGGCGAAGCGCGGCACGCCCACCATGGGCGGCACGATCTTCATCGTCGGCACGATCGTCGGCTACCTCGTCGGAGGCGTGGTCGGCAACAACCCGCCGACCATCTCGGGTCTGCTCGTGATCTGGATGATGGTCGGGCTCGGTGCGGTCGGCTTCATCGACGACTACATGAAGGTGCGCCAGCAGCGCTTCATGGGCCTCAGCGGCTGGCGCAAGATCGTCGGCCAGGTGATCGTGACCGTGCCGTTCGGCATCGTCGCGCTGAACTTCCCGAACGGGTTCGACGAGACGCCGGCGTCCCCCTACGTCTCGATCTTCCGCGACGTGCCCGTGCTCGGCTTCATGACGTTCGGGCTCATCGCCGGCTGGATCCTCTACCTCGCGTGGGTGACCTTCATCGGCGTGGCCTTCTCGAACAGCGTGAACGTCACCGACGGACTCGACGGCATGGCCGCCGGAGCCGGCATCTTCGTGACGGGCGCGTACAGCCTGATCGCGTTCTGGCAGTTCAACCAGGCGTGCTGGGGCGGCGACGGACTGTCGGAGGCCGCCAAGACGGCCTGCTATCCGACCCGCGACCCGTTCGATCTCGCCATCGTGTCGGCTGCCTTCGTCGGCGCCCTGGTCGGCTTCCTCTGGTGGAACGCCCCGAAGGCGAAGGTCTTCATGGGCGATGTCGGATCGATGGCGATCGGCGGCGTGATCGCCGCCATGGCCATCCTCACCCGCACCGAGCTGCTGGCCGTGCTCGTGGCCGGCGTCTTCATCATCGGGCCCGGGTCGGTCATCCTCCAGCGCCTGTACTTCAAGGTCACGCGTGGCAAACGCCTGTTCCTCATGAGCCCGTTCCACCACCACCTCGAGCTGCGCGGCTGGTCGGAGGTAACGATCGTCGTGCGCATGTGGATCATCGCCGGCCTGCTCGCCGTCTCGGGCATCGGATTCTTCTACGTCGAATGGCTCTCCCGCACATGACTTCGAACCGGCTCCACGCCCTCACGAGCTGGTACGCCGACTGGAAGGGTCTGCGCGTCGCGGTGCTGGGCCTCTCGGTCACCGGCTTCTCCGTCGCGGACACGCTCGCCGAGCTCGGTGCGGAGATGCTCGTCGTCAGCGAGAAGGCCGACGAGGAGTACGCGCGCCTGGTCCCGGTGATCGGCGCCCGGCTGTGGACAGGGCCGCTCGACACGGTGCCGCAGGAGCTCGCTGACTTCGCGCCCGAGGTCGTCGTCGCCTCGCCCGGCTTCGCGCCGGGGCATCCGCTCATCGTCTGGGCATGCGAGTCGGGCATCGCGCTGTGGGGTGACATCGAGCTCGCCTGGCGCGTGCGCGACAAGGTGACGCGGCCCGACGGCACGCCCGCCGACTGGGTGCTCGTGACCGGCACGAACGGGAAGACCACGACCGTCCGGCTGGCCGCCTCGATGCTCGTCGCGGGCGGACTCCGCGCCGCGCCCGTGGGCAACATCGGCACTCCGGTGCTCGACGCGGTGCGCGACCCGAGCGGCTTCGACGCCCTCGTGGTCGAGCTGTCGAGTCACCAGCTCTGGTACCTCGGGCTGCAGGACGGCCCCGAGCCGCTCTCGCCCCACGCCGCCGTCTGCCTCAACCTCGCCGACGACCACCTGGAGTGGCACGGCTCGTTCGAGGCCTACCGCGAGGCGAAGGCGCACGTGTACGACAACACGCGCGTCGCGTGCGTCTACAACAAAGCGGATGCCGCGACCCGCGCCATGGTGGAGGACGCCGACGTGGTCGAGGGTGCACGCGCCATCGGCTTCGACCTGGGCGTGCCCGGACCCAGCGATCTGGGCGTGGTGGACGGCATCCTCGTCGACCGGGCGTTCCTCGAGGACCGCCGCACCAGCGCGCTCGAACTCACCACCGTGTCGGAGCTCGCCGAGCTCGGGCTCGCCGCCCCGCACGTCGCGTCCAACATCCTCGCGGCCGCGGCCCTCGCGCGCTCGCTCGACATCGCGCCGGCCGACATCCGCGACGCCCTCCGCGAGTTCCGGCTCGACCCTCACCGCATCGAGGTCGTCGCCCGGCACGAAGGCGTGACCTGGGTCGACGACTCGAAGGCGACCAATCCGCATGCCGCCGCGTCGTCGCTCACGGCCTACCCGGGCGCGGTCTGGGTCGTCGGCGGGCTTCTCAAGGGCGTCGACATCGCCGACCTGGTCGCCTCGCGGGGGATCGGCGCGAAAGCCGCGATCGTGATCGGGAGCGACCGCACCGCCATCGTGGCCGCGTTCGAGCGACACGCGCCGGCGGTGCCCGTCTGGGAGGTCGAGGGCGTCGAGACTGAAGAGGTCATGACGCGGGTCGTCGAACTGGCGGCCGGGATCGCGCGTGACGGGGACGTCGTGCTGCTCGCCCCCGCCGCGGCGTCCTTCGACCAGTTCGCGTCGTACGCGGACCGCGGCCGGCGCTTCGCAGCCGCGGTGAGGGATCGGATCGGAACGGGGGCCGGCGATGAGCACGACGCAGTCGCGGACCCGGCCGACCCCGACGACGCCGCCTGACCCCTCGGCTCGCGGCGGGCTCGCCGCCCGGGTGTCGCTGGGGCGCGTGTTCGCGCCGGTGCCCAGCGAGTTCCTGCTGATCTCGTCGACGGCGCTGCTGCTCACCTTCTTCGGGCTCGTCATGATCCTGTCGGCCACCTCTGCCGTGGCGACAGCAGCCGGCCTGCCGCCGTACGAGGCGGTGCTCAAGCAGGCGCTGTTCGCCGCGATCGGCGTGCCGCTGATGTTCATCGCGAGCCGGCTGCCGATCTCGTTCTGGAAGCGCATCGCCTGGCCGGCGCTCATCTTCGCCACGGCTTTCCAGCTCCTGGTCTTCACGCCCCTCGGCGTCGACAACGACGGCAACCGCAACTGGATCAACATCGGCGGTCTGCAAGCGCAGCCGTCGGAGTTCCTCAAGCTGGCGCTCGCGCTGTGGCTGGGCTTCATCCTGTTCCGCAAGCAGACGCTGCTGAGCAAGTGGCAGCACGTGTTCATCCCGATCGTGCCGGTGTCGATCGCCGTGTTCGCGACGGTGCTCGCCGGGCACGACCTCGGCACCGTGATCGTCCTCGTGCTGATCCTCCTGGGCGCCCTGTTCTTCTCGAACGTGAAGCTGCGCCTCTTCGTGATCCCGCTGATCCTCGCGATCGCGGGCATGGCGGTGTTCGCCGTCACGAGCCCGAACCGCATGCGGCGCATCATGAGCTTCCTCGACCAGAACTGCATCGCCGACTACCTCGACTCGTGCTACCAGCCGCTGCACGGCATCTGGGGTCTCGCGAACGGCGGCATCTTCGGCCTGGGGCTCGGCAACTCGCGCGAGAAGTACGACTGGCTCCCGGCCGCCGCGAACGACTACATCTTCGCGATCGTCGGCGAGGAGGTCGGCCTGATCGGCTGCGCCGTCGTGCTCTCCCTCTTCGCGCTCTACGCGGTCGGGGCGTTCCACGTGATCCGCAAGACGGACGACCCCTTCGTGCGCATCGTCGCCGGGGCGATCACGGTCTGGATCGTCGGCCAGGCGCTCATCAACATCGGCGTCGTGCTCCGTGTGTTCCCGGTGCTCGGCGTGCCGCTGCCGTTCATGTCGCAGGGCGGCACGTCGCTCGTCTCGGTGCTCGTCGCGTCCGGCGTGCTGCTGTCGTTCGCGCGGACGCTGCCGGCAGCGGTCGCGAAGCGCGAGGCGGCGATCCAGCAGGCCCGCGCCGCACGCGCGCACCGGCAGGCCGGCGCGGCGCGCTGAGCGCGCTGGGTAAACTCGCACGGTGACGACGTACCTCCTGGCCGGCGGCGGCACCGCCGGCCACGTCAACCCGCTGCTCGCCGTGGCCGACGCCCTCCGCGAGCGCGAGCCCGACGACGAGGTGCTCGTCCTCGGCACGCGCGAGGGGCTCGAGGCGCGGCTGGTGCCGGCGCGCGGCTATGAGCTGCTGTTCGTCGACAAGGTGCCCTTCCCGCGCCGCCCCGATCGCGCCGCCGCGGCGTTCCCGGTGCAGTTCCCTCGGGCCGTCGGCCAGGTCCGCTCGCACATCGCCGCGCGCGGCGTCGACGTGGTCGTCGGCTTCGGCGGCTACGCCTCGGCACCGGCATACGTCGCCGCGCGGCGCGCACGCGTGCCCTTCGTGGTGCACGAGGCGAATGCGCGCCCCGGCCTGGCGAACGTCCTCGGTGCGCGCAGCGCGGCCCGCGTCGGCGTCGCCTTCGAAGGCACGCCGCTCAAGCGGTCGCGCGTCGTGGGGATGCCGCTTCGGCGCGAGATCGTGGAGCTCGATCGAGCCGGCCTGCGCGCCGAGGCGGCCGCCCACTTCGGGCTCGACTCCGCGCGCCCCGTGCTGCTGGTGTTCGGCGGCTCGCTCGGCGCGCAGCGCCTCAACGCGGCCTTCGGCGAGGGCCACGGGGCAGCCTGGCGCGATGTCGTCGCAGCGGGGTGGCAGCTGCTGCACGTGACGGGGGAGCGCTCCACGCTCTCCGACCCCGGAGCGCAGGGCTACGCGGTGCAGCGCTACGTCGACCGCATGGATCTCGCCTTCGCTCTGGCCGACTTCATCGTGTCGCGGGCCGGCGCCGCCACCGTCAGCGAGATCAGCGCGCTGGGCATCCCGGCCGTGTACGTGCCGTACGCCGTCGGCAACGGCGAGCAGGCGCTCAACGCCGCGTCCGCGGTTCGGGCGGGCGCGGCGGTCCTCATCGCCGACGCGGAGTTCACCGGCGACCGTGTGCGTGCCGAGGTCGTGCCGCTCCTGGCCGACGAGCCTCGCCGGGCGGCCATGGCCGAGGCCGCGGCATCCGTCGGCACCCGCACGGGCACCGAGAACGTCGTGACCTTGATCGACGAGTCGCTCGGGCGCTGATCTTCGTCAGGCGACGCCGGGACCGCCGCCGCGCAGCGCCGCCGCGACGAGGGCGAGAGCTTCCTCGGGGTCGATCCGCAGAGTGCGGATCTGCTCGGCGAACGCCGTCGCCGCCTGCTGCGCCGCCCGGTGAGCCGGGTCGCCGGCGAACGACACGAACGTTCCGTTGCGCCCGCGGGTCTCGATGACCCCGGATGCCTCGAGCTCGCGGTACGCGCGGGCGACGGTTCCGGGCGCCACGCCGAGGTCTTCGGCCAGGCGGCGCACGGTAGGCAGGCGCTGACCTGCGGCGAGCTCGCCGGACGATATCGCCTCGAGCAGTCCGCCGCGCAGCTGCTCGAACGGCGCGATGGGCGAGGCGGGGTCGATGGTGATCATGCGGGACCTCCTGCAGGTGCTGCTCGGCGTCCCTCACGCTAGCGCGGCCGTGGTGCGAGACGATCGTCGCGCGGTGGACACTCACCCATCAGCGACCGCGTGCGGTCGATCGAATCCGGGAGGTGTCATGTCCGAGAGGGTCCGCTCACGCCCGATCGTCGTAGGAGGGATCCTGCTCCTCGCCGTCGCGCTGACCGCCTGCTCCACCGGGGGCGGCACACCCGGCGGCACTCCGAGCCTCGAAGGTCGGCAGGCGCCCAGCGCACGGACCGAGCTGCACGCGCCCGACGCCTTCACCGGCCGCGCGGCGCTGCCCTCGTGCGGCAGCGTCGACCTCGGCCAGGGCGAGGGGATCCCGCAGGACGCCATCGACTGTCTGGCGGATGCCGGTGACCAGGGCGCCGAACTGGTCGTGACCATGCCGACGGTCGAGGGCGATCCCATCGTGACCTACTACCGAGCGCTTCCGGCCGGCGGTGTCGAGGTCTTCACCGACATGACGCAGGACGCCTTCGGCGGCGGCTGGGCACACGAGGTGTGCGAGGACGCGACGACGATCGGCGAGTACGGGGGCTGCGCTCCGGCGATGGACTGAGTGCGCGGTGAGCGCTGCCGGACGGGCGCGCCGGGGGCGCGGCATCCGTCCCCCAACTTAGGATTGACAGGTCATGATCAGACCCGACCTCACCCTGCCCATCCCCGAGAACATCGAGGCCGCCCACTTCATCGGCATCGGCGGCTCCGGCATGTCGGGCCTCGCCCGCATGTTCCTCGAGCGCGGCATCCGCGTCTCGGGTTCGGACAGGGCCGACAGCAAGGGCCTGCAGGAACTGGCCGCCCTCGGCGCCACGGTGCATGTGGGGCACGACGCAGCGAACCTGGGCGACGACGTCGACACCGTCGTGCACACCGGTGCCATCTGGCCCGAGAACCCCGAGTTCGTGCTGGCGAAGGAGCGCGGTCTCCACGTGATCCACCGGTCGCAGGCGCTGTACTGGCTCATCGGCGGACGCCGACTCGTCTCCGTCGCCGGCGCCCACGGCAAGACGACCTCCACGGGCATGATCGTGACCGCGCTGCGCGCCCTCGGCGCCGACCCGACGTTCGTCAACGGGGGCGTCATCGCCCAGCTCGGCGTCTCGAGCGGCAGCGGCTCGGATGACCTCTTCGTGATCGAGGCCGATGAGTCCGACGGCACGTTCCTGCTCTACGACACGTCCGTCGCGCTCATCACGAACGTCGATCCCGATCACCTCGACCACTGGGGCTCGGCCGAGGCGTTCTACGACGCGTTCGCCCGCTTCGGCAACGAGGCTCGGGAGGCCGTGGTGATCTCGTCCGACGACGCGGGCGCCCGCCTCGTGACCGAGCGCCTCACGCATGACCGCGTCGTGACCTTCGGCGAGGCCGACGACGCGATCGTCCGCGTCGCCGACATCCGCACCGACGGGCCGGTGTCGTTCACGATCAGCCACGGCGGGGCGACCGTCGCGGCCGGGCTGCCGGTTCCCGGCGCGCACAACGCCATCAACGCCGCAGGCGCCGTCGCCGTGCTGCTGACCCTGGGCTTCGACCTCGAACCCGCGGTCCGCGCGGTGGAGGAGTTCGCCGGCACGGTGCGGCGCTTCGAGCTGCACGGCACCCTGCGCGGCGTCAGCGTGTACGACGACTACGCCCACCACCCGACGGAGGTCGCCGCGGCACTGGCGGCCGCGCGCACGGTCGTGGGCGACGGCCGCATCATCGCCATCCAGCAGCCGCACACGTACTCGCGCACGCAGGAGATGTACCGCGAGTTCGCCGAGGTGCTCGAGACCCACGCCGACCACACCGTGATGCTCGACGTGTACGGCGCCCGGGAGGACCCCGTGCCGGGTGTCACCGGTGCCCTCGTGAGCGGCGCCTTCGCCGACCCCGGCCACGTGCAGTACGTGCCGGACTGGCAGGAGGCGGCGGACTACACCGCGTCCGTCGCGCGCGACGGCGACTACGTCATCACGCTCGGCTGCGGCAACGTGAACCTCATCATCCCGCAGGTGCTCGAGGCCCTCGAGCGGTCGGGCACCGCCGACGCGAACCCGGGGGAGTAGGACCGGATGCGCCGGCCATCGCCGCTGCCGCCGCCTGCGAGCGGCGAGGCGAAGCGCGCCACGCCGGCGGAGCGCCCCGCGGCTCCGGAGGCGGAGGACCCGGGCACCGAGCCGGACGAGCGCGACGCGGCGCCGGTCATCCCGCTCGGGACTCCCGAGACCTTCGACGGCGCGCAGCGACATGCTCCGGACGCCCTGCCCACGATGCCCGGCGCCTCGGCTGCGCCCGGCGAGTCGTTCGCCGATGAGGCGGTGGGCCTGCGCGAGGTGTGGCGAGCCGCTCGCGCACGCCGGAAGGCCCTGCGCGCCGAGGTGCGCCGCTTCACGGCTCGGCAGCGACGCCGTCGCGCAGTCTGGATCGGCGTCACGGCATCCCTGCTCGTGCTCGCCCTGGCGACGATCGGCGCCGCGTACAGTCCGCTGTTCGCGGTGGAGACGATCACCGTGGTCGGCGCGCAGCAGCTCGACGAGGCCGAGGTGCGCGCCGCGCTCGACGGTCAGCGCGGCACGCCGCTGCCGCTTGTCGACGAGAGTGCGGTGAAGGCCGCGCTGATCACCTTCCCGCTCGTGCAGTCGTACACGCTCGAGGCGCGCCCGCCTCACGAGCTCGTGGTGCGGATCGTCGAGCGCGTGCCGATCGGCGTCATCGACACCGCGGCGGGCTTCACGCTGGTCGACGCGGCCGGCGTCGCGCTGTCGACCTCTCCATCGGCACCGGCCGGCATGCCGATCCTGGAGATCCGCGGCGGCGTCGCGTCCGACGCGTTCGTCGCCGCCGGACGCATCATGCAGTCGCTCCCCGACGCCATCCGGTCGCAGGTCACCGGTGTCTCGGCGTCGACCCCCGACGACGTGACGCTCGAGCTCGGCGGGACGAACACGACGGTCGTCTGGGGGAGCGCCGAGGACTCGGCCATGAAGGCGCTGACCCTCTCCCAGGCGATGGTGTCCCGTCCTCCGGCCGGCGTCAGCCTCTACGACGTGTCGTCCCCCACGGCTATCGTCATCCGCTGAGCCTCCGACGCCTCCGTTCTCGGAGGGGATGTCGCGACACGCCCACCCCGGTACCCGCGGGGCGGCGGCATCCGCATACCTTCAAGTCAGGAATTGCATACCGGGCAATTCTTTATACCTCTACTAGAGGTTGAAGGTTTCGACAGGTCCAGGGCTACGGAGGCCGGCATGAGCCAGAACCAGAACTACCTCGCCGTCATCAAGGTGGTCGGGGTCGGCGGAGGCGGCGTCAACGCCGTCAACCGCATGATCGAGCTCGGCCTGCGAGGCGTCGAGTTCATCGCGATCAACACCGACGCCCAGGCGCTGCTCATGAGCGACGCCGACGTCAAGCTCGACGTCGGTCGCGAGCTCACTCGCGGACTCGGCGCCGGCGCCGATCCCGAGGTCGGGCGGCGCGCAGCGGAGGATCACGCGGAGGAGATCGAAGAGGCCCTGCGCGGCGCCGACATGGTCTTCGTGACCGCCGGAGAGGGCGGCGGCACGGGCACGGGCGGCGCGCCCGTCGTGGCGAAGATCGCCAAGTCGATCGGGGCGCTCACCATCGGTGTCGTCACCAAGCCCTTCTCGTTCGAAGGACGCCGTCGCCAGCAGCAGGCCGAGACCGGAGTCGGCAAGCTGAAGGAAGAGGTCGACACCCTCATCGTGGTGCCCAATGACCGTCTCCTCGAGATCAGCGACCGCGGCATCTCGATGATCGAGGCGTTCGCGACGGCCGACCAGGTGCTCCTCGCCGGCGTGCAGGGCATCACCGACCTCATCACCACGCCCGGTCTCATCAACCTCGACTTCGCCGACGTCAAGTCGGTCATGCAGGGGGCGGGGTCCGCCCTCATGGGCATCGGCTCGGCGCGCGGCGCTGATCGGGCGATCAAGGCAGCCGAGCTCGCCGTCGAATCGCCGCTGCTCGAGGCGTCGATCGAGGGTGCGCACGGCGTGCTGCTGTCGATCCAGGGCGGTTCGAATCTCGGCATCTTCGAGATCAACGACGCCGCGCAGCTGGTCAAGGAGGCTGCGCACCCGGAGGCGAACATCATCTTCGGAACGGTCATCGACGACACGCTCGGCGATGAGGTGCGCGTGACCGTCATCGCAGCGGGCTTCGACGGCGGCGAGCCGCAGCAGCGCATCGAGCCCATCACGGCCTCGCGCATCGTCACGACGCCCGCTGTGCCGGCGCTTCCTGCCGACGAGGCGGCGGCGCAGGAGCGCGAGGCGGAGCCCGTGTCGGTCGGCGCCGCGCTGCCCGAGTCGTCGTTCGACTCGGCGTTCGGCGACGACGACCTCGATATCCCCGACTTCCTCAAGTAAGCCGGCCGCGAGCTCAGAGACCGACACGCCGTGCCAGACACCCCTGAGCTCGCGATTGCACTCGCCGATCGTCTCGCCGACGTCGACGGGCGCATAGCGGATGCCGCGCGCGCGGCCGGGCGAGACCCGGCCGCGCTCACGCGCATCGTCGTGACGAAGTTCCATCCGGCGTCGCTCGTCCACGACCTCCACCGGCTGGGAGTGCGCGACGTGGGCGAGAACCGCCAGCAGGAGTTCTCGGCCAAGGTCGCCGAGGTCGGCGACCTCGAGGGTCTGCGCTGGCACTTCATCGGGCAGGCGCAGACCAAGAAGGCGCGGGCGATCCGGGCCGCGGCATCCGCTGTCCACTCTCTGGACCGCGCGAGGCTGGCCGATGCCCTCCACGCGGCGGCGGAGCCGGGGTCTGCGGTGCTCGACGTGCTGCTGCAGGTCAACCTCACCGACGACCCGGGCCGGGGCGGGGTCCAGCCGGCCGAGCTCGAAGCCCTGGCCGGCCACGCCGCTGCCCTGCCGAGCCTGCGCGTGCGCGGCATCATGGCGGTTGCACCGCTGGACGTGGCGCCCGAAGCCGCCTTCGCGCAGCTTCCGGGGCTCGCCGACACCGTCCGGTCTGTCGTCCCGAACGCCGATTGGATCTCCGCCGGAATGACGGCGGACTTCGCCGAGGCGATCGCCGCGGGCGCGACACACCTGCGGATCGGCTCGGCAATCACGGGCCCACGGCCCCCGCACGGTTAACCTCAGAACAGATGAGCACTACGGAGGATGCGATGTCGAACCCGCTCAAGAAGACCATGGTGTACCTGGGCCTCGCCGACGAGGAAGAGGTCTACGACGAGCCGGCTCCGCAGCCGCGGAACCGCAAGCCGGAGGCGATCGTGGAGAAGACTGCGCCCGTCACGCCGCTGCACCGCCCTGCCGTCGTGCGCCAGCCGACGCCGTCCGCGATCAACGAGATCCTCACGGTGCACCCGAAGCAGTACCGCGACGCGCAGGTGATCGCCGAGAACTTCCGTGACGGGATCCCGGTCATCATCAACCTGTCGCAGATGAGCGACGCCGACGCGCGCCGCCTCATCGACTTCGCGAGCGGGCTCTCGCTGGGCCTGTACGGGCGCATCGAGCGCGTGACGAGCAAGGTCTTCCTGCTCTCGCCCGAGAACGTCGCGGTGTCCGGTGACGGCGCGGTGGCTCAGGCCGACGCGGAATCCGTTCCGTTCTCGCAGCCGTAGTCTGGATCCGTGGCCGTCGTCCAACTCATCGCCTCGATCCTGAATCTGGCACTGCTCCTCTATGTCTTTCTGTTGCTCGCGCGGCTGATCATCGATTGGATCCCGTTCTTCAATCGCGAGTGGCGCCCGAAGGGTGCGGGACTGGTTGCCGCTGAGATCGTCTACACGCTCACAGACCCGCCGATCAAGCTGTTCCGCAGGTTCATTCCTCCGCTGCGGGTCGGCGCGATCGCCATCGATTTCGGCTTCGCCCTGACGATGCTGCTGTGCTTCATCCTGCTGAGCGTCACCCGCGCCATCGCGAGCTGACGATCGGATCGCGGTGCACGCCGAGTGCTTCGACACTCCCAGGACCCGCGACTATGCTTGCTGGATACGACCAGCCGTCGGCGGGTCGTCCCCGACATCGGCCAGCGACCGGAGCGCTCGAAAGAGGAATCACCATGGCATTGACCCCCGATGACGTCGTCACCAAGCAGTTCCAGCACGTCCGCTTCAAGGAGGGCTTCGACCCCGATGAGGTCGACGACTTCCTCGACGAGATCGTCGTGGAGTGGCGCAAGGCCCTCGCCGAGAACGAGGAGCTTAAGGCCAAGCTGGCTGCCTACGAGTCGGGTTCCGCCCCCGCTCCCGCCCGTGCCGCCGAGCCGGTCGCCGCTCCGGCGCCGAGCCCGGTCCCGGCCGCCGCCGAGGGCGCGCCCAGCGGCGCCGCCAGCGCCGGCATCATCGAGCTCGCGCAGCGCCTGCACGACGAGCACGTCGCCGAAGGCCGCGCCCAGCGCGACCAGCTCATCGCCGATGCGAAGTCCCAGGCCGCTCAGATCGTGTCCGAGGCTGAGTCGCGCGGCCGCGACGAGGTCGCCAAGCTCGACCGCGAGCGCGCACAGCTCGAGACTCGCATCTCCGAGCTCCGCAACTTCGAGCGCGATTACCGCGCCCAGCTGCGCAGCTACATCGAAGGCCAGCTCCGCGACCTCGAGACCACGGCCTCCTCGTCCGGCTCGACGCCGGTCTCGGCCATCGGCCTCTAGGCCCGCCTTTTGACAGACAGGCCTCCCCTTCGCCAGGCGGCGGCCGGCGCCATCATCGCGGTTCTCGCGGTGGTGGTGCTGGCCGCCGACCAGTTCACCAAGCAGCTCGCCCTCGACAACCTGCCCTACGAGCAGCCGGTTCCCGTCTTCGGCGACTTCCTGATCTTCTACCTCGTCCGCAATCCCGGCGCCGCCTTCTCGCTCGGCGAGGGCGTCACGTGGATCTTCACCATCGCCCTGGCCGCCGTGGCCATCGCGATCGTGTGGCTCGCCGCCACGCGCGTGAAGTCCAGACTGTGGGCTGTCGCCCTCGGTCTGCTGCTCGGCGGGGTCCTGGGCAATCTGACCGACCGCGCGCTGCGCGAGCCGGGCTTCCCGGTCGGCCACGTCATCGACTTCATCAACACGCCGTGGATGATGCCGGCCATCTACAACGTCGCAGACATCTTCATCGTCTCGATGATGATCGGCGTCGCGCTGCTCGTCCTCGTCGGTCTGCACCTCGACGGCACGCGCGAGCCCCGCAAGGCAGCCGCGCAGGATGACGTCGACGCCGCCGGCGACGGAGAAGCGGATGCCGCGGCATCCGATCTCCCGAAGGCCTGACGTGGAGTCGCGCAGCCTTCCCGTCCCCGACGGCCTGGACGGCACGCGGGTCGACGCCGCCCTCGCCAAGATGCTGGGGTTCTCGCGCACGTTCGCGGCCGAGGTCGCCGACGCCGGTGGCGTCACGATGGACGGACGCACCCTCGCGAAGTCCGACAAGCTGCGCGGCGGCGCCTGGCTCGACGTCTCCTGGGCGCCGAAGGAGGAACCGCGAGTCGTTCCCATGGCCGTCCCCGACCTCGGAATCGTCTACGACGACGACGACATGGTGGTCGTCGACAAGCCCGCGGGCGTGGCCGCTCACCCCTCGCTCGGCTGGGAGGGCCCAACCGTCCTGGGTGCGCTGGCGGCAGGCGGCTATCGGATCGCCACCACCGGCGCCGCTGAGCGCCAGGGCGTCGTGCATCGCCTCGACGTCGGGACCAGCGGGCTCATGGTGGTCGCGAAGTCGGAGCATGCGTACACCGTGCTCAAGCGCGCCTTCAAGGAGCGCGAGGTCGACAAGATCTACCACGCCGTCGTGCAGGGGCACCCCGACCCGCTTGCCGGCACGATCGACGCCCCGATCGGCCGTCACCCCAGCCACTCGTGGAAGTTCGCGGTGATCCCCGACGGCAAGGACTCCGTCACGCACTACGAGACGCTCGAGGCGTTTCCGCGCGCGTCCCTCCTCGAGATCCATCTCGAGACCGGCCGCACGCATCAGATCCGCGTCCACATGGCCGCGCATCGGCACCCGTGCGTGGGTGATCCGCTGTATGGGGGCGACCCGACGCTCGCCGCACGGCTGGGGCTCACCCGCCAGTGGCTCCACGCCCACCAGCTGTCGTTCGCCCACCCGTCGTCGGGGGAGTGGGTCTCGTTCGAGTCGCCCTATCCCGCCGACCTCGCGCACGCTCTCGAGGTGCTGCGCGGCGACTGATGCGCGTGTCGCAGGCCGGTGCCAGGCTGATGCGGTGACGAAGTCGATCGAGGTGGTGCCGGCCGTGACGTTCGCCGACGTGCGCACGATGGTCGGTCCGAAGCGGCCCGACGCCGATGTCTGCTGGTGCCTCAGCTACCGCGTGCCGGGCAAGGAGAACCTCTCGCTCCATCGAGAGGCCCGCGGCGAGCGGGTGCGCGAGCTCATGAAGGAAGGCCCGCCCGGAGTGCTGGCCTACGACGGCGACGAGGTCGTCGGCTGGGCCGCCGTCCATCCGCGCGCCGACACGGCGTTCGCAACCAACCGCAAGATCCCGCATGTCGACGACCTCGACGTCTGGAGCGTGTGGTGCATCCGCGTGCGTCCGGGTCATCGCGGTGAGGGCATCTCGCATGCGCTGCTCGACGGCGCCGTCACGTTCGCGAAGAAGAACGGTGCCCCCGCGATCGAGGGCTATCCCGTCGACAATCGGGGCGAGAAGGTCGACCTCACGATGGCGTACGTCGGCACGAAGAAGCTGTTCGAGAAGGCCGGCTTCCGCAAGGCCGCCGACACCCACTCGGTGCTGAACGGCTTCCCGCGCGTGCTCATGCGGCTCGACCTGCGCTGAGGCGGAGCAGGGCTTCCCGCGGTGCGCGGTCCCGGCCGGTCTCGCCGAGTCCCTGCGGAGCGTCGAATCACGCACCCCATATGAACCGGGAACGGCGAATCGGACAATACTCAGTGTGACCAACGACGCCGACATCATCCGGCTCTCCCTGGATCGACCAGCGGAGTTCGCCGAGATCTTCGTGCGTCACGCCAAGCCGGTCGGTGCGTTCGCCGCCCGTCGCGTGGGACGCAACGCAGCGCAGGACGTCCTCAGCGAGACGTTCCTCATCGCGTTCCGCCGGCGGGGCTCGTTCGACACCGACACCTGGGAGTCGGCGCGTCCGTGGCTGCTCGGCATCGCGTCTCGCGTGGCAGGCAAGCACTTCCGAGACGAGGCTGCGCAGTGGCGGGCCTTCGCTGCCGAGTCGCGAAGCGGCGCTACGTCGTCTGACGGTGCGCTGGACGCGGCCGGCGAGCGCTTGGATGCCGCAGCCTCGGTGCGCCTCCTCGCACCACTCATCGCCGGTCTGCCGCGTCGCGACCGCGACACGCTTCTGCTGTATGCCTGGGGCAACCTCACGTACGAGGAGATCGGGCAGGCACTCGGAGTGCCGACGGGAACCGTGCGCTCACGGCTGCATCGCGTGCGGCAGAAGCTCACCGAGGGAGTCGGCGCTGTCGCAGCCGACGGGGACAGCACGGGAGGTGGGATCGATGGACGTGTGGGAACTCGTGCGTGAAGTCGGCCGTGACGTCGAGCTCGACGAGCAGAGCGAACGAGCAGCGGAGCGGATGCTGCGACAGGCGATCGCGGGCGAGAGCGCACGCAAGCGCCGGTTCCGCTGGGCGCTCGGCGGCGGAATCGGAGGGGCCGTGCTCGCGGGAGCCGCGGCGACGACCATCGCCGTGTCGATGCTGAACTCGACCCCGCCGGTCGTGCAGCCGTCACCCGACGCCGGCGTGCGGCAGACGCCCGTCGTCACCGTCGAACCGGCTCCGGAGCCGAGCCCCTCCGAGCCGACGCCGTCCGCACCCACGGCGCAGGACGTCTTGGAGGATGCCGCGGCGCTGGCAGCCTCGTCGGCGGGATCGGTGATGGCGGACGGAAGGTACCTGCGGGTCGAGCACACGATCGAGCAGCTCGTCCTCTTCGCGGAGGACGCCCCGGAGAGCCCCTACAACGCCGGCCGTGAGACGGCGACCGCCGCCTGGGTGTCGACGGGGACGTGGGTGCAGTACATCCCCGCTGACAGGTCCGGGGAGTGGGTTCGCGTGTTCGAGCCGGAGCGCGAGATCACGGGCCGGTTCGGGGCGGCGACCGATGAGCTGATCGAGCAGTGGCTCGGAGACAGCGGAGTCGCCGAGCAGATCGTGCACCGCGTGCAGGGCGGAACGGTCGAGTCCTTCGAAGGGGAGGTGCTCCCCGGGTCGGATGCGTACTTCGCAGAGATGCCCGAGGACCCGGCTGCGCTCCTGCAGTGGAACCGGGACAGGGTCGGAGGGGCGAACCTCTCCGCTGACGAGCCGGTCGACGCCGCGGTGGTGATCATGCTCATCCAGGATCTCGAGATGAACGCCGCCCCGCCGGTGCTGCGAGCGGCGATGTTCCGCGCACTCGGGATGGTGCCGGGCGCCGAGATGGTCGCTTCCGGCCCGTCGACGTCGACCATCGCGTACGTCTTCTCCGGCGGCCGTCGCGAGACGCTGACCATCGACACGACGACGGGCCTCGTGACGTCGCGGTCGACCACGCTCGGGCCCGGTTCCGGGGTGGTGCCCGAATCGATTCCGGACTACTCGTACACCACCGCGATCACGGTGGTGGAAGAGGCGCCCTGACCCCGCGCGCGACCGCAAGCTTCACCTTCGAGTGGAGGGTGAAGCGACTCCTCCGTCCGATCGGCTGAGCCGCGGCGTGCGGCACCGAGGTGTCGGCGGCGCTCGTTAGGCTCGATCCGTGGCATCCGACTCCTTCGTTCATCTGCATGTCCACAGCGAGTACTCGATGCTCGACGGCGCCGCCCGGATCGGGCCGATGGTGCAGGAGGCCGCGCGCCTCGACATGCCGGCAATCGCCGTCACCGATCACGGCAACACGTTCGCGGCGTACGAGTTCTACAAGACCGCGAAAGACGCCGGCATCAAGCCGATCATCGGCATCGAGGCGTACGTCACGCCGGGCACACACCGCTCCGACAAGGCGCGCGTTCGCTGGGGCACCCCCGAGCAGAACGACGACGACGTGTCGGGTTCGGGCGCCTACACGCACATGACCCTGCTCTCGCAGAGCACCGAGGGCATGCACAACCTGTTCCGCCTCTCGTCGCTCGCGAGCATCGAGGGCTACTACTTCAAGCCCCGCATGGACCGCGACTTGCTGCAGAAGTACGGCAAGGGCCTCATCGCGACGACCGGATGCCCGTCCGGCGAGGTGCAGACCCGGCTGCGCCTCGGCCAGTACGACGCCGCGCGCGCGGCGGCGGCCGAGTTCCAGGATCTCTTCGGCAAGGAGAACTACTTCGCCGAGATCATGGACCACGGGCTGTCCATCGAGCGCCGGGTGATGACCGATCTGCTGAAGATCGCCAAGGATCTCGACATCCCACTCGTCGCGACCAACGATCTGCACTACACGCACCAGCACGACGCGAAGAGCCACGCGGCGCTGCTCTGCGTGCAGTCGGGCTCGACGCTCGACGACCCGAAGCGCTTCAAGTTCGACGGCGACGGCTACTACGTGAAGACGCCGGCCGAGATGCGCCAGGTCTTCCGCGATCACTCCGAGGCGTGCGACAACACCCTCCTGATCGCCGAGCGCTGCGACGTCGAGTTCAACACGAGCGCCAACTACATGCCGCGGTTCCCCGTGCCGGCGGGCGAGACCGAGGAGTCCTGGTTCGTCAAGGAGGTCGAGAACGGCCTCCACGACCGGTACCCCGGCGGCATCCCCGACGAGGTGCGCAAGCAGGCCGAGTACGAGACGAGCGTCATCGTCCAGATGGGCTTCCCCGGCTACTTCCTCGTCGTCGCGGACTTCATCAATTGGGCGAAGCGCAACGGCATCCGCGTCGGTCCCGGCCGTGGCTCCGGCGCCGGCTCCATGGCCGCCTACGCGATGAAGATCACCGATCTCGACCCGCTGCAGCACGGCCTGATCTTCGAGCGGTTCCTCAACCCCGACCGCGTCTCGATGCCCGACTTCGACGTCGACTTCGATGACCGCCGACGCGGCGAGGTCATCCAGTACGTCACCGAGAAGTACGGCGACGAGCGCGTCGCGCAGATCGTCACGTATGGCACGATCAAGGCCAAGCAGGCCCTGAAGGACGCGGGGCGCGTGCTGGGCTTCCCGTTCAGCATGGGGGAGAAGCTCACCAAGGCGATGCCCCCGGCCGTGATGGGCAAGGACATGCCGCTCGAGGGCATGTTCGACAAGGACCACCCCCGCTTCAAAGAGGCGTCCGAGTTCCGGGCACTGATCGAGACGGATGCCGAGGCCAAGACGGTGTTCGACACCGCGGTCGGGCTCGAGAACCTCAAGCGTCAGTGGGGCGTCCATGCCGCCGGCGTGATCATGTCGTCCGAGCCGCTGATCGACATCATCCCGATCATGAAGCGCGAGCAGGACGGCCAGATCGTCACGCAGTTCGACTACCCGGCATGCGAGTCGCTCGGCCTGATCAAGATGGACTTCCTGGGGCTGCGCAACCTCACGATCATCAACGACGCACTCGACAACATCGAGGCCAACCGGGGTCATCCGCTCGTCCTCGAAGACCTCACGCTCGACGACGCCGAGTCGTACGAACTCCTCTCCCGCGGCGACACGCTCGGCGTCTTCCAGCTGGACGGCGGGCCGATGCGCTCGCTCCTGCGGCTCATGAAGCCCGACAATTTCGAAGACATCTCGGCCGTCATCGCGCTGTACCGACCCGGGCCGATGGGCGCGAACTCGCACATCAACTACGCCCTGCGCAAGAACGGGCAGCAGGAGATCACCCCGATCCACGAGGAGTTCCGCGAATCGCTCGCCGACATCCTCGACACCAGCTACGGCCTGATCATCTACCAGGAGCAGGTCATGGCGATCGCGCAGCGCGTCGCCGGCTTCAGCCTCGGCCAGGCCGACATCCTCCGCCGCGCCATGGGCAAGAAGAAGAAGTCCGAGCTCGACAAGCAGTTCGAGGGCTTCCAAGCCGGCATGCACGCGAACGGCTACTCCGACGCCGCGATCCAGAAGCTGTGGGAGATCCTCCTGCCGTTCTCGGACTACGCCTTCAACAAGGCGCACTCGGCGGCGTACGGACTCGTCTCGTACTGGACGGCCTACCTCAAAGCGCACTATCCGGCCGAGTACATGGCCGCGCTGCTGACGAGTGTCGGCGACTCCAAGGACAAGATGGCGGTGTACCTCAACGAGTGCCGCCGGATGGGCATCAAGGTGCTCCCGCCCGACGTCGGCCAGTCGATCCGGTACTTCGCGGCCGTCGGGGAAGACATCCGCTTCGGCCTCGGCGCCGTGCGCAACGTGGGCGCCAACGTCGTCGACGGCATCGTGAGCGCGCGCGCCACCGAGGGCTACGTGAGCTTCCACGACTTCCTGACGAAGGTGCCGATCCACGTCGCCAACAAGCGCACGGTCGAGTCGCTCATCAAGGCGGGCGCGTTCGACTCGCTCGGCTCCACGCGACGCGCACTCATGGAGATCCACGAGGACGCCACCGAGGCAGCCGTCGAGACGAAGCGCAAGGCGGCGACGGGCGCCATCGGGTTCGACTTCGACAGCCTGTACGACGAGGCGGAGGAGGTCGTACCGGCGAAGGTTCCCGAGCGGCCGGAGTGGACCAAGAAGGACAAGCTCGCCTTCGAGCGGGAGATGCTCGGCCTCTACGTGTCCGATCACCCCCTCGCGGGGCTCGAGATCCCGCTCGCCAAGCACGCGTCCACGAGCATCCACGACCTGCTGTCGTCCGACGACGTCTCCGATGGCGACCAGGTGACGGTCGCCGGGCTGGTGACGAGCGTGCAGCACCGCGTGGCCAAGGCCAGCGGCAACCCGTACGGCATGATCACCGTCGAGGACTTCAACGGCGAGGTCACCGTGATGTTCATGGGGAAGACCTACACCGAGTTCAGCTCCATGCTCGTGGCCGACTCCATCCTGGTCGTCCGCGGCCGAGTGTCGCGTCGCGACGACGGGCTCAACCTGCACGCGCAGTCGGCGTTCGCGCCCGACCTCGGGTCGATGGATGCCTCGGGCCCGCTCGTGCTCGTGCTGCCCGAGCGGCGCGCGAGCGAGACGACGATCGGCGAGCTCGCGCGGATGCTCGAGCGTCACCCGGGCGAGACCGAGGTGTCGATCAAGCTGCACGCGGGATCGGTCGCGAAGGTGTTCGAGATCCCGCACCAGGTTCGCCTCACGGCCGATCTCTACGGCGAGCTGAAGGGCCTCCTCGGCCCGCAGTGCCTGGGGTGACGGCATCCCATCTCATTTCCGTCTCATGAGGCGTGAGTAGCATGAAATCGACGTATGCCGCCGTGTGCGGCCGGAAGGGAACATCGTGACCGACGATCAGCTGGCTGGGGAATTCCACGCCGATGCAGAGCAGAACCACCACGAGGAGCCGCCCCAGTACGGGGTCGGTCCGTTCTCGATCCGCGAGGTCGCGCTCGTCGGGGTGTGGCTGATCGCGTTCGTCGTCTCGTTCTTCTCGATCGATGAAGGACGATTCAACTCGGTCTGGACGGCGAGCATCCTCTGGATCCTCTCGATCGGCGTGCCTACTGTCGCCGTGTTCCTCATCGTCCTGCGCCGTCTCTCGCCGACCGGCATCCGTCGCGTCGGTTCGTTGGGCATCGACCAGTTCGCCTCCGTGGCATTCTCGGTGGCGTCGATCGTGTGGCTGCAGCTCGTCTGGGAGACCGTCGCGTTCGCCATGGACAGCGGCCGCTGGGTGCGCACGTGGGTCATCTGGGTCGAGCTCGTCCTCATGCTCATCGGCGTCGTGCTGACGGTGTTCGCGCCGCTCCTGCCGTCGATCGGCCAGGACTTCCGCGGCCGCCCCGAGATCCCCGCCCACCGCAACGCCCGTCAGATCCGCCCGATCTCGCCGCGCCCCGCCGCGCCGCGGGCCCAGGCGCCCGAGAGCGCCGGGTTCGGCGACTACGCACCTCCGGCGGCCCAGCCGGCGTCCGCTCCCGGCGCGGCTGGCTACGACGCTCACGAGCCCGCGACCGCGACGACCGTCTTCGAGCCGGCGCAGACGCGCGACACCTTCGAACCCGTCGAGGCCCAGGCCGGCGCCGAGTCCGCCACGGCTCAGCCCGCGACAGCTGAGCCCGTTGCGGAGGCCGCGTCCGAGCCGGTGGCCGAGCCGGCCCCGCGCCATCAGGCGTTCTGGGCCCTCGTGCCCGAGGAGCGCGACGTCGTCGACGAGATCGGCATTCCGGTGTTCCGCATCGGCCCGACCGCGTGGGCGCTCGTGATCGAAGACCGCGGCGACACGTTCGTGGTGCGCCACGAGGACGGCCGCATCGGCTACCTGCGCGACGTCTCCGGCGTCACCCGCGGCTGATCTCCCGCACGTCGCTCTTCGCCGGGTCGTCCGCGACCCGGCGAAGAGCATGAAAGGCACGCGCTAGCGTAGAAGTATGCTCCGGACGATCGATCTTCGGGGGCGCACGCTGTCTCCCGCCGAACTCCTCGGAACGGTGCCGCGGGCGACCGCCGCACGTGAAGAGGCCCTCGCGACGGCGGCGCGCATCGTCGCCGACGTCGCCTCGCACGGCGAGACGGCGCTGCGCGACCAGGCGGAGAAGTTCGACGGGGTGACCGGCCACGACATCCGTGTTCCCGCGTCGCACCTCGACGAGGCGCTGGAGTCGCTCGACCCGGCCGTGCGCGATGCCCTCGAGCAGGCGATCCAGCGCGTGCGTGAGGCGTCCGCGGCTCAGGTGCCCGCGCCGAGCACCACGCAGCTCGCCCCCGGCGCGCGGGTGATGCAGCGCTGGCAGCCGGTGCGGCGCGTCGGGCTGTACGTCCCCGGCGGCAAGGCGGTGTACCCGTCGAGCGTCGTCATGAACGTCGTCCCGGCGCAGGTGGCCGGCGTGACCGAGATCGCGCTCGCCTCCCCGCCGCAGCGCGAGCACGGCGGCCGCGTTCACCCTGTGATCCTCGGGGCGGCCAAGCTGCTCGGGGTCGACGAGGTCTACGCGATGGGCGGTGCCGGAGCGATCGGCGCCCTCGCACACGGCGTCGCCGTGCTCGGCCTCGATCCGGTCGATGTCGTGACCGGTCCCGGCAACAACTTCGTCGCGGCTGCCAAGCGCGCGGTGGCCGGACTGGTGGGGACGGATGCCGAAGCCGGCGCCACCGAGATCCTCATCGTGGCCGACGACAGCGCCGACCCCCGGCTCGTGGCCGTCGACCTGATCAGCCAGGCCGAGCACGACGAGCAGGCGTCGGCGGTGCTCGTGACGGACTCGGAGAGTCTGGCCGAGGCCGTGGCCGCCGAAGTCGCGCCGCGCGCCGCAGCCACCCGTCACTCCTCCCGCATTGCGGCGGCCCTGGCAGGACCGCAGTCCGCCATCGTCCTCGTCGACGATCTCGACGCGGCGACCGCGTTCAGCAACGCCTACGCCCCCGAGCACCTCGAACTGCACCTGCGCGACCCGCGGCCCGAGCGGTTCGTGCACGCCGGTGCCGTGTTCGTCGGCGCTGACTCGCCGGTGAGCCTCGGCGACTACCTCGCCGGCAGCAACCACGTGCTGCCGACCGGGGGGCAGGCCCGCTATTCCGCGGGGCTCTCGGCGGCGACCTTCCTGCGCCCGCAGCAGGTCATCGAGTACGACCACTCCGCGCTCGAATCGGTGCGCGAGGCGATCGTGGTCCTGGCCGAGGCCGAGGCGCTGCCGGCGCACGGGGAGGCCGTCGTCGCGCGTTTCGAGCCGCCGGCGGGCTGACCCGCGTAGTCTGTCTCTGCTATGCACTGTCCGTTCTGCCGCCACTCCGATTCGCGCGTCATCGACTCCCGCACCAGCGACGACGGTCTCAGCATCCGTCGCCGTCGTCAGTGCCCGGAGTGCGGAGGCCGCTTCACGACGATCGAGACCGCCAGTCTCAACGTGATCAAGCGCTCCGGCGTGATCGAGCCCTTCAGCCGCGAGAAGGTCATGTCCGGTGTGCGCAAGGCCTGTCAGGGCCGCCCGGTGACCGAGGCCGACCTCGCCGTCCTCGCGCAGACGGTGGAGGAGACGGTGCGCCAGACCGGCGCCTCGCAGCTCGACACCAACGAGATCGGGCTGGCGATCCTCGGCCCGCTGCGCGAGCTGGATGAGGTGGCGTACCTGCGGTTCGCGAGCGTGTACCAGGCGTTCGACTCGCTCGAGGACTTCGAGTCGGCGATCGACCAGCTCCGGGCCGATCACCAGGACCGCCGCGCGCGCAGCGTCGCCGACTAGCTGTACTGCCCAGGGAGGTTGGTTAACCGGGTGATCGGTGGGACCTTGCCGATGGCGGTGTGGGGCCGGTGGTGATTGTAGTGATGCAGCCATGCGGGCAGTGCGCCGCGGCGGGCTGACTCGGAGTTGTAGTGCCGGCTGAACGCCCATCCGTCGGCGAGGGTGCGGTGGAATCGTTCGATCTTCCCGTTGGTTTGCGGCCGGTAGGGGCGGGTTTTCTTCGGCCGGATGCCGAGCTCGGCGCAGGCGTCGCGCCAGGCGTGGGACTTGTAGGCGGAGCCGTTGTCGGAGAGCACTCGTTCGACGATCACACCACGCGCTGCGAACCACGAGGTCGCCCGGCGGAGCACCCCGATCGCCGTTACCGCGGTCTCGTCATCATGGATCTCGGCATAGGCGACGCGGGAGTTGTCGTCGATGACGGTGTGCACGAACGCGTGCCGCATCAGCACGCCACTGTGTCGGCTGCTGCGTTCCTTGCCCGGCGTTGCTGATCTGTTCCGATCTCCTTGCTGCTTGCCGACCATCCGCCAGCCGCCGCCGTTGGGGATGTTGCCGAGCTTCTTCACGTCGACATGGATCATCGCGCCCGGGTAGGCATGCTCATAACGGCGAACCGGCTCACCCGTTCGGACATCGACGTGCCGCAGTCGGTGCAACCGGCAGCGCACGAGGACGGCATGAACAGTCGAAGCAGGCATGGCCAGCCTCCCGCCGATTCCGACCGGACCGAGCCGCTTCTTCCATCGCAGATGCACAATCCGCCGCACCACGTCCTCCGGCGTCCTGTTCGGCGACCGATGCGGACGGGAGGACCTGTCCTGCATCCCCGACTCGCCCATCGCCGCGTATCTCTCAGCCCACCGCTTCGCAGTCGGCCACGACACATGGAAGAACACCGCCGCGTGCGCGATGGACCACCCATCGTCGACAATCAGTTTCCCGATCCGCAACCGTTGGATCGGAGTCAGAGCAGCATTAGCGTGGGACATCGAGGGCCTCCTCGTCGGAACGGAACCTAAGCAGCTCCACTCCAACGCAGGAGGTCCTCTCACGCCCGAACGACTACAGCGAGTCGTCGCAAATCAACCAACGTCCCTGGGCAGTACAACTAGCCGGCGTCGGAGGTCGCCGGACCGACCGGATAGCCTGGACGGGATGTATCCCCTCCTCTTCCGGACCGTTCTGTCGCGCATGGATCCCGAGACCGCGCACCACGCGGCGATGGTCGTCATCCGAATCCTCGGCGTCCGGCCCTTTTCATGGGCGGCGCGCGCGCTGACCCGTCCCGACCGGCGGCTCGCGACGTCGGCGCTCGGTCTCGCCTTCGACTCGCCGTTCGGCGTGGCAGCCGGCTTCGACAAGGACGTCACGGGCGCGGAGGGGCTGTTCGCCCTCGGCTTCGGCCACGTCGAGGTGGGCACGCTCACGGCCATTCCGCAGGAGGGCAACCCGCGGCCGCGACTGTTCCGGCTGATCCCCGACCGCGCGGTCGTGAACCGGATGGGGTTCAACAACCACGGCGCCGAGGCCGCCGCGCGGCGCCTCGAGAGGCTGCGCCGTCGGCGGCGCCGCGGCGTCATCGGCGTCAACATCGGCAAGAGCCGCGTGGTCGACGTCGACGACGCGACCGCGGACTACGTCCGCAGCGCCACCCTGGTCGCGCCGCTCGCGGACTACCTGGTCGTCAACGTGTCGTCGCCCAACACGCCGGGGCTGCGCGGACTGCAGGCGGTCGAGACGCTCCGCCCGCTGCTGGAGGCCGTGCACGTCGCCGCCGGCGCGACCCCCCTGCTCGTCAAAATCGCCCCCGACCTTCCGGACGACGAAGTGGTCGCTGTTGCCCAGCTCGCCGTCGATCTCGATCTGGCAGGACTCATCGCGACGAACACCACGATCTCGCGCGAGGGGCTCGTGACCGACCCCGCCATCGTCGAGAGGGCGGGTGCCGGGGGACTGTCCGGTGCTCCGCTCAAGGCGCGTGCGCTCGAGGTGCTCCGACTGGTCCGCACGGCTGTGCCCGACGACTTCTGCGTCATCTCGGTCGGCGGCGTCGAGACGTCGGGGGATGTGCGTGAGCGATTGGATGCCGGAGCCACGCTCGTACAGGGCTACTCGGCGTTCCTCTACCGCGGCCCGCTCTGGGCCCGGCAGATCAACCGCGGCCTCGTCAGGGGCCGCTGAGCCGCGGCATCCCGGACCACCGCCATCGTGGCGGCGGCGACAGGATTCACACGGGGCGCTGGCCGCGCTTGACCTGCGGCTTGGGCAGGCGCAGGAAGCGCATCTGGACGGTGCGCATGGCGGCGTACCAGCCGAGGCCCTTTTCGACCTTGTCGACGCCGAACTTCGCCTTGACTGCGCGCTTGGCGTTGATCGAGGTGAGCACCATGTCGCCGATGACGAACAGGATGAAGATCCACAGCGCGACGAACGAGTAGTACTGCACCTCGGGCACCGGGATGAAGGTGGCGAGGATCACGACGACCATCGCGGGCATCACGGCCTCGCCGAGGTGCCAGCCGGCGTCGACGTAGTCGCGCACGAACTTGCGCTGCGGGCCCTGATCGCGGGCGGGGAGGTAGCGCGGGTCGCCGGCGGCCATGCCGACGCGCGCCTTGTCGCGCTGCGTCTGGAGCTCGGCGCGTGCGCGGGCCTTGGCCTCTTTGGTGTCGGGGACGAGGGGCCGCTTGCGCGCGGCCTCCCGCTCGGCCCGGGTGGGCGTCGCGCGTCCCTTCCCGCTCACGGGCACGCCGTTGAGCACCGTTCCGTCGGAGGGGGCGTCGTTGGACGCAGGTGCTGCGGAGTTCTTGGCCACGATGATCCTCGGGTGCGTGTGCGGGGGTGCACTTAAGATTACCCGCATGACCAGTGAGCTCTCCCGACAGGATGCTGTGCGCGACGCCGCGGCCTCCGGCATCCCCTCTGCCCTCGCCGATCTCGGAGCGCTCGTGCGCATCCCGTCGATCGCCTTCCCCGGTTTCGACGCCGCCCCGATGCAGCGCAGCGCGGAGGCGGTCGCCGACCTCGTGCGGGCCACCGGGCTGTTCGAGACCGTTGAGATCCGCAGCGCCGCCATCCCCGGCACCGACGAGCAGGGCAAGCCTGCCGTCCTGGCGAGCCGTCCGGCGCGCAACGGGCGTCCGACGATCCTGCTGTACGCCCACCACGACGTGCAGCCCGTCGGCGACGAGGCCCTCTGGGAGTCGCCGCCCTTCGAGCCCACCGTGCGCGGCGGCCGACTCTACGGTCGCGGCGCGGCCGACGACAAGGCGGGCGTGATGGCGCACATCGCCGCCCTGCGTGCGCTGAAGGAGGCGCTCGGCGACGACTTCGACCTGGGTGTCGCGCTGTTCTTCGAGGGCGAGGAGGAGGCGGGCTCGCGCTCCTTCGCGCAGTTCCTGTCCGACAACGCCGACGCCCTGCGCGCCGATGTCATCGTGGTCGCGGACTCGGGCAACTGGGACGACAAGACGCCGGCGCTGACCGTGTCGCTGCGCGGCAACACGCGCTTCACCCTGCGCGTGAAGACCCTCGACCACGCCTCGCACTCCGGCATGTTCGGGGGAGCGGTGCCCGACGCCATGATGGCGACGGTGAAGCTGCTCGCGACCCTCTGGGACGCCGACGGCGCGGTCGACGTGGAGGGCCTCACCGAGCGCGACGCGGAAACTCCCGAGTACAGCGAGGAGACGCTGCGCGACGAGGCCGGGCTGCCCGCTGGCGTCTCACCCGTCGGCCGGGGCACGATCCTCAGCCGGATCTGGAACAAGCCCTCCATCACCGTCACCGGCATCGACGCGCCCAGCGTCGCCAACGCGTCCAACACCCTGAGCCCCGAGGTCACCGTCGTGATCAGCGCGCGCATCGCACCGGGTCAGCCGGCCCGCGAGGCGTACGCCGCGATCGAGGCTCACCTGCGGGAGCATGCACCGTTCGGGGCGGAGCTGACGTTCACCGATCAGGACTTCGGCGACGCGTTCCTCGTCGACACGTCCGGCTGGGCGGTCGCGGCCGCGCGCGAGGCGCTCCACGAGGGCTACGGCGTCGAGTCGGTCGACATCGGCGTCGGCGGGTCGATCCCGTTCATCGCCGATCTGGTGCGCGAGTTCCCCGGCGCCCAGATCCTCGTGACCGGCGTCGAGGACCCGCACGCCCGTGCGCACAGCCCGAACGAGTCGCTGCACCTCGAGACGTTCCGCAATGCCGTGCTCTCCGAGGCGCTGCTGCTCGAGAAGCTCGACGCGCGCGACGACCGGGGCTGACACGCCGCGCTCGGAGCCGGTTCTCGGACTACGGGCGTAGAATCGCAGCATCCCGCCGCCCGGTGAAGATCACCGAAACAGGCGGCCGTCCGGAGGAGTGCCATGACCGACACTGCGCTGTCGACCGACCAGTCCGTTCGCGAACACGGCGTCGAGCTGACCGATGCCGCCTCGCTCAAGGTGAAGAGCCTCCTGTCGCAGGAAGGCCGCGATGACCTGCGTCTGCGCGTCGCCGTGCAGCCGGGCGGATGCAGCGGGCTCATCTACCAGCTGTACTTCGACGAGCGATATCTCGACGGAGACAAGACGGTCGACTTCGACGGCGTCGAGGTCATCGTCGACGACATGAGCGTCCCGTACCTCGACGGCGCGAAGATCGACTTCAAGGACACGATCTCCGAGCAGGGGTTCACGATCGACAACCCCAACGCGGCAGGCAGCTGCGCCTGCGGCGACAGCTTCCACTGATCCGAGCAGAATTTCCTCAGGCCCGGCGCCCCCTTCGGAGGGCGCCGGGCCTGCGGTTTTCCGTTCGAGGAACACGGTCGAACCTGGGCGGATGGCCTGAATCGCCTGCATGCTTGCCCTAGACTGAGGAGAGTCCTGTTCGCGACCCGGAAAGGTGCACCGTGCCCTCGAAACGCCGTATCCGCTGGGCCGTTCTCCCCGTCGGGATCGCAACGGCCGCAGTACTCGCCGGATGCACCCCGACCGAGCTGCACGGCTTCTTGCCCGGCTTCGTCGAGAGCGGCCAGCCCGCCACGAACCGCACCGACATGGTCGCCGGTCTGTGGGTCAACTCGTGGATCGTTCTTCTGGCCGTCGGCGTCATCACGTGGGGCCTCATGGGCTGGGCTGCGATCGCGTACCGCCGTCGGCGCGGCCAGGTCGGGCTTCCCGTCCAGCTGCGCTACAACATGCCGATCGAGATCTTCTACACGATCGTGCCCCTGATCCTCGTGATCGGGTTCTTCGCCTTCACCGCGCGCGATCAGACGATCCTCGAGACGCAGTACGAAGACCCCGACGTGTCGATCGTCGCGATCGGCAAGCAGTGGGCCTGGGACTTCCAGTACGACGGCGAGACCGAAGACGACACCGTGTGGACCATGGGCGTCCAGGCGCAGACCGACGAGCAGGGCAACATCGTCACCGAGCTGCCGACCCTCGTGCTGCCGGTCGACAAGACGGTCAAGATCAAGCTGCAGTCCCGCGACGTCATCCACTCGTTCTGGATCATCGACTTCCTGTACAAGAAGGATATGTACATCGGGAAGGACAACTACTGGTCGTTCACGCCCACCCGCGAGGGGGAGTACGCCGGCAAGTGCGCCGAGCTGTGCGGCCAGTACCACTCGATGATGCTGTTCAACGTCGAGGTCGTCAGCGAGGCGGAGTACGAGGACTACCTCGACTCGCTGCGCGAGGCCGGCCAGACCGGTGACATCAACGACCAGTACGACCGACTCCAGAATCTGCCCGGCACGGGTGCGAGCTCCGAGGGAGACAACTGATCATGGCGACGACGCTTCCGCTTCAGGAGACGGCGCACGGTCGCCCGACCACCCTGCCGCCCCGTCAGGCCGCACTGCTCAGCGCTTCGCGCGTCGAGCAGAAGGGCAACATCATCGTCAAGTGGATCACCTCCACCGACCACAAGACGATCGGCTACCTCTACCTCATCTCATCGGTGCTGTTCTTCCTCCTCGGTGGAGTGATGGCGCTGATCATCCGTGCTGAGCTCTTCGAGCCGGGAATGCAGATCCTCCCGACGAAGGAGCAGTACAACCAGCTGTTCACGATGCACGGCACGATCATGCTGCTCATGTTCGCGACGCCGCTCTTCGCGGGCTTCGCGAACGCGATCCTGCCTCTGCAGATCGGTGCGCCCGACGTCGCCTTCCCGCGACTGAATGCCTTCGCCTTCTGGCTGTTCCTGTTCGGCTCGACCATCGCCGTCGCCGGCTTCCTCACCCCGCAGGGTGCGGCGGCGTTCGGCTGGTTCGCGTATCAGCCGCTCGCGAATGCCAGCTTCTCGCCAGGTGTGGGCGGCAATCTCTGGATGCTCGGCCTCGGCATGAGCGGTTTCGGCACGATCCTCGGCGCCGTGAACTTCATCACCACGATCATCACCATGCGCGCTCCCGGCATGACGATGTGGCGGATGCCGATCTTCTCGTGGAACACGCTGATCACCAGCATCCTGATTCTCATGGCCTTCCCGGTGCTGGCCGCCGCGATCCTCGCCGCAGCCGCAGACCGCGTGCTCGGCGCCCACATCTACGACCCTGCCAACGGCGGAGTCCTGCTCTGGCAGCACCTGTTCTGGTTCTTCGGGCACCCAGAGGTGTACATCATCGCGCTGCCGTTCTTCGGCATCGTCTCGGAGGTCTTCCCGGTCTTCAGCCGCAAGCCGATCTTCGGATACAAGACGCTCGTCTACGCCACCATCGCGATCGCCGCGCTGTCGGTCGCGGTGTGGGCGCACCACATGTACGTGACCGGTGCGGTGCTGCTGCCATTCTTCGCGCTGATGACCATGCTGATCGCCGTCCCGACCGGCGTGAAGATCTTCAACTGGATCGGAACGCTCTGGCGAGGGTCCGTCACGTTCGAGACGCCGATGGTCTTCGCGCTCGGCTTCCTGGTGTCGTTCGTGTTCGGCGGTCTCACCGGCGTGATCCTCGCGTCGCCGCCGCTCGACTTCGTGCTCTCCGACACGTACTTCGTGGTCGCGCACTTCCACTACGTCGTGTTCGGCACGGTGGTGTTCGCGATGTTCGCCGGCTTCTACTTCTGGTGGCCCAAGTGGACCGGGAAGATGCTCAACGAGCGCCTCGGCATGGTGCACTTCTGGATGCTGTTCATCGGCTTCCACATGACCTTCCTGATCCAGCACTGGCTGGGCGTCGACGGCATGGTGCGTCGCTACGCGGACTACTCGGCAGCTGACGGCTGGACCTGGCAGAACCAGGTCTCGACGGTCGGCGCGATCCTCCTCGGCGCGTCGATGATCCCCTTCCTGTTCAACGTGTGGGTCACCGCACGCAAGGCGCCGCGTGTGACCGTGAACGATCCGTGGGGCTACGGCGCATCGCTCGAATGGGCGACCTCGTGCCCGCCGCCGCGCCACAACTTCACGTCGATCCCGCGCATCCGCAGCGAGCGTCCGGCGTTCGACCTGAACCACCCCGAGGCGGGCATCCCCGTCGGCGTCGGCCCCGCGAAGGACGCGCCCGAAGCCCCGGTTGTCGACGTGGCCGACGGAGAGGTGAAGTAAGTGCGCACCAACACCGGACTGTGGTGGCTCCTCGCCGCGTTCTTCGCCCTCGTGGGCGTCATCTACACGATCTGGAACATCCTCGCCCACCCCGACGTGCCGTGGTACAACGGCATCGAGTGGGTCGGCTCCGTCGCCCTGATCTTCACGGCGCTGATGGGCGCGCTGATCGCGTTCTACATCGGTCGCGTGCACAACGCCCAGGGCGGCGAGCTTCCCGAAGACATCCTGACGGCCGACATCGATGACGGCGATCCCGAGCTCGGCGAATTCAGCCCGTGGTCGTGGTGGCCCATCGTCCTCGCCTTCTCGGCAGCCCTCGCGATGATCGGACTGGCCGTCGGCGCCTGGATGGTGCCGATCGGCGTGGGCGTGTTCGTCGTGGCGATCGTCGGCTGGGTGTACGAGTACTACCGCGGGTACTTCGCGCGCTGATCGTGCCGTTTCGGCCTTCTCGCGTGCGGCTGCGTGCCGCCGCCGTCTCCGACACCGGAGCGTATCGCTCCGTCAACCAGGACGCCGCCTTCACGGCGCCCTGGGGCGGCGCGGTCGCAGACGGCGTGGGCGGCGGGCCGGCGGGCGATCTCGCCTCGGCGGCGTTCGTCCATCGTCTGGCCGCAGGCCGGATCGGATCCGTCGACGCTGAGGCCCTCACCGTGAGCGTGCGTGCGGCGAACTGGGACCTGCGAGCGCACGTCGAACGCGATCCTGCGCTGAACGGTATGGCGACGACGTTCACCGGTGTCTTCGTGTCGGAGAACGACACGCTGCTGCTCGCCCACACCGGAGACTCCCGCGCGTACCTGATGCGCGATGGTGTGCTGACGCAGCAGACGCGTGACGACTCGTACGTGCAGGTGCTGGTCGAGCGCGGGCTGGTCGCTGAAGCGGATGCCGCGTCCCACCCGCGCCGCAACCTCATCACCGCCTCGCTGAGCGGCGGCGAGCGTGATCGCGTGACGGTGGCCGAGCATGAGGCGCGACCGGGGGACCGCTGGCTGCTGTGCAGCGACGGACTCACCGACTACGTGCCGCAGAGCGACATCGCCGCGGTCGTCGCCCGCTGCGACAGTGCTGCCGAGGCAGCCGGTGCCGCGGTGGCGCTGGGGCTGACGGCCGGAACCCGCGACAACGTGACCGTCGTGGTCTGCGACGTCGAGGTCGGGCACCCGGAGCCGCTCGCGGTGAGCAGCCAGACGTCGTTCTACGGCGCGGCCGCAGCCCGGTTCACCGAGGGCCTGGAATCGGCCTGATGGGCGCTCAGGAGAGGGCTCAGCCCGCGACGGGCGATCGTACGACCATCACCTGAGGGTCGAAGACGCGGGGGAGTGCGCCCGCGTCGTTCTCGGTGGGCTGGCCCTCGCGGACCCAGTACTCGTACCCGCCGATCATCTCGCGCACCTGGTACCCGAGCTTGGCGAACTGCAGGGCGCCCTTCGTGCCCGCGTTGCAGCCGGGGCTCCAGCAGTACACGACGACGGGGACGTCGCGGTCGAGCTCGGCGGCCGCGCGCGTCGCGATCTGCTGGTACGGCATGTGCACGGCTCCGGCGATCCGCCCCTGGGTCCATGCCTCATCGCCTCGAACGTCGACGAGGACGAACGACTCGCCCGCCTTCTGCGCGGCGTACACGTCGGAAGAATCGGTCTCGAGGGCGAGCTTGGCGGAGAAGTAGTCGACAGCTGTGGTCATGCGTCCACGTTACGACCGCCGCGTGCGCGCGGGCGGTCACGGGCCGATGATTTCCTGCCGTTGGCGTGGCTGCGACGCAGAACGCCCCGGCGACGAACCCTCGAGGGGTTGTGCCGGGGCGTTCAGGCGGAGTTCGACCTACTGGTCGTTCCCCTTGTCGTGATTGCGCTTCTTTTCGCCGTCGTCGGGAATGATCACATTCGTGGGACGGACGGCGGTCTCGGAGTTGCGACCGTCGTCGAGCGGCACGTGCGGGGCATCCGGCACGCCGGCACGCTCGTGCGCACCCTGGATCTCGGCATCCTCTTCCTCGGCGATGTGGTCGAGGGTGTGGTGCTGGTGCGAGAGAGCCTCGTCGAGCTCCGCCTGCGTGACGGGGGAGAGGCGGTCCTCGAAGAACCAGCGCGAGATCGAGGCACGGAGATTCTCGTGCCACGGGATACGACCGCGAGCGTTCGGGCGCACGACGAGCGGCTCGTACGTCTCGAAGTCGACCAGCTTGTAGCGCTCGTACTCGTCGACGGGCTGGTGCACCTCGATGTACTCGCCACCGGGGAGCCGGACGATGCGGCCCGACTCGTAGCCGTGAAGCGCGATCTCGCGATCCTTCTTCTGCAGCGCGAGGGCGATGCGCTTGGAGACGAAGTACGCCACGATCGGGCCGATGACCAGCAGGGCCTGGAGGGTGTGGATGACGCCCTCCATCGTGAGCCAGAAGTGGGTCGCGATGATGTCGGACGCAGCCGCGGCCCACAGCACCGCGTAGAAGGTCACACCGGCTGCGCCGATGGCCGTGCGGGTCGGGGCGTTTCGCGGGCGCTGAGCGATGTGGTGCTCGCGCTTGTCTCCGGTCACCCACGCCTCGATGAAGGGGTAGATGAGCACGACGACGATGAACAGCCCGAGGCCGACGAGCGGAACCAGGATGTTGAACGACCAGGTGCGGTCGAGGAACACGAACTCCCAGCCCGGAGGCACCAGGCGCAGGGCACCGTCGGCGAAGCCGATGTACCAGTCGGGCTGCGTGCCGGCGGAGACGGGCGACGGGTCGTACGGTCCGTAGTTCCAGATCGGGTTGATCGTGAACAGCGCCGCGATGAGCGCGATCACGCCGAACGTGATGAACAGGAAGCCGCCCATCTTCGACATGTAGACCGGCATCATCGGGTAGCCGACGACGTTGCTGTTCGCGCGGCCGGGACCGCCGAACTGCGTGTGCTTGTTGATCACCATCAGCATGAGGTGCAGCACCAGCAGGCCGACGAGGATCGCGGGCAGCAGGAGGATGTGCAGCGAGTACAGGCGGCCGACGATCGCGGTGCCCGGGAACTCGCCGCCGAAGAGCAGGAACGACGTCCACGTGCCGATGAGCGGGATGCCCTTGACCATGCCGTCGATGATGCGCAGGCCGTTGCCCGACAGGACGTCGTCGGGGAGCGAGTAGCCGGTGAAGCCCTCACCCAGCGCGAGGATGAAGAGGATGAAGCCGATCACCCAGTTCAGCTCACGCGGCTTGCGGAAGGCGCCGGTGAAGAACACGCGCAGCATGTGCACGCCGATGCCCGCGATGAACACGAGCGCGGCCCAGTGGTGCATCTGACGCACCAGGAGCCCGCCGCGCAGATCGAACGAGATCTCCAGCGTGGAGGCCATGGCCGCCGACATCTCGATGCCGCGCATCGGCAGGTAGGCGCCGGTGTAGTGGGTTTCGACCATCGACGCCTGGAAGAAGAACGTCAGGAACGTGCCGGTGAGCAGCACGACGACGAAGCTCCACAGCGCGATCTCGCCGAGCATGAAGGACCAGTGGTCGGGGAAGATCTTGCGGCCGAGCTCCTTGACGAAGCCCGACAGGCTGGTGCGCTCGTCGATGTAGTTCGACGCCGCGCCGATGAAGCGGCCGCCGAGCGGCTTATCGCGGGGCGTCGTGGCCGGGGGAGCCTCGACGAGGTTCTCGGTTTCGGTTGCGGTGCTCAATGACGCTCCCAGAAGCTCGGGCCGACGGGTTCGGTGAAGTCGCTGCGGGCGACCAGGTAGCCCTCGGCGTCGACCGTGATCGGCAGCTGCGGCAGCGGACGGGCGGCCGGCCCGAAGATGACCTTCGCGGCGTCGGTCACGTCGAACTGCGACTGATGGCACGGGCACAGCAGATGGTGGGTCTGCTGCTCGTACAGGGCGACCGGGCAGCCGACGTGCGTGCAGACCTTGGAGTACGCCACGATGCCGTCGTACGACCAGTCGGCGCGCTCCGGGGTCTCGATCAGGTCGTCCGGGAGCAGGCGCATGAGGAGGACGATCGCCTTCGCCTTCTCCTCGAGGTAGCCGTCGCTGTGCGAGAGTTCGGCGAGCTCCTCGGGGATGACGTGCACGGCCGAGCCCAGCGTCACGTCGGCGGCGCGGATCGGCTCACCGCTCGGGTCGTGTGCGAGGCGCGAGCCCTCTTTCCACATGGTGTGGGTGAGGAGAGCGACGGGGTTCCCGCCTTCAGGGTGCTCCGGCGTGTCCTGCGGCGCGAGACCGCGGAACAGCACGATCGCGGGCGCGACCGACGCGACGAGCGCGGCGATCATCGAGTTGCGGATCATGGTGCGGCGGCCGAAGCCCGAGTCTTCGTTCGCGTCGGCGAATGCCTGGATCGCCGCCTCGCGGGTCGCATCGCGGCCGCGGGTCGCGTGACGGGGCTCGACGTACTCGCGGTCGGACATGACGGCCTTCGACCAATGGATCGCCGCAACGCCGATGGCGAGCAGCGCGAAGGCGATGCCGAGGCCGATGAAGAGGTTGTTGTTGCGGATGTCGGTCATCCGGCCGCTCTCGATCGGGAAGAGCATGTAGGCCGCGATGGCCCAGATGCTTCCGGCGATCGAGAGGTAGAAGAGCGTGTACACCGTGCGGACGGCGGCCTTCATGGCCTTCGGGTCCTTGTCGGTCATCCGCTCGCGATGCGGAGGGAGCTCCGGGGCGCGCACCGGGTCGGTGACCGCGACGGCGAGCCCGGGGGAGGGCTTCCAGGAAGCCCTCTCGTGCTCGAGCGGGTCGTCCTCGTGTGCCATGCTGCTCCTCGTCAGTTCTTGCGTGTCAGTACGTTCAGTTGGACTTCGCCGTGATCCACACGGTGATGGCGATCAGCGCGCCGATGCCGAAGATCCAGATGAAGAGGCCCTCGGAGACGGGGCCGAGCGATCCGAGCGTGAATCCGCCGGGCGACTGGGTGTCCTGCAGGAACAGCAGGTAGGAGATGACGTCGCGCTTCTCCTCCGTCGTCAGCGTCATGTCGTTGAAGACGGGCATGTTCTGCGGACCCGTCACCATCGCCGCGTACATGTTGAGCGGCGTCGTGTTGTAGAGAGCAGGGGCGTACTTGCCCTCGGTGAGCGCACCGCCGGCGCCGGCGACGTTGTGGCACATCGCGCAGTTGATGCGGAACAGCTCGCCGCCCTCGGCGGCGTTGCCCTCGCCGTCGAGCACCTCGTCGGACGGGTAGGTCGGTCCGGGGGCGATGCTCTGGATGTACGCGCCCACCGCGGCGATCTGGTCGTCGGTGAACTGCACCGGCTTCTGCGGAGCCTGCGGGCCCTGCATCTGCAGCGGCATGCGACCGGTGCTCATCTGGAAGTGGACCGACAGCTCGCCCACGCCGTAGAGCGAAGGACCGTCATCGGTGCCCTGCACGTCGAGGCCGTGGCAGGTGGCGCAGTTCGCCTGGAACAGTCTCTCGCCGTCCTGCACGGTGGACGCGCTGGCGACCGTGGTCTCGGCGGTGGCGGCGACGGCCGCGGTCGCACCGGCGTACACGCCGCCGGTGATCAGCAGTCCGATGCCGATGAGTGCGGCGGCAGCCCAGGGGCTGCGGCGGCCTTTCGAGCGGCGCGGGGTCTCACGTGCCATGTCGGGAATCAGCTCCGCTCTTATTTCAGGAAGTAGATGACGAGGAACAGGGCGATCCAGACGACGTCGACGAAGTGCCAGTAGTACGACACGACGATCGAGGACGTCATCTCTTTGCGCCCGAAGTTCTTGACGGCGTAGGCGCGGCCGATCACCAGGAGGAAGGCGATGAGGCCGCCGGTGACGTGGAGCGCGTGGAAGCCGGTGGTGAGGTAGAACGCCGACGCGTACGAGTTCGCGCTGATCGGCATGCCCTCTGCGACGAGCTGGGCGTACTCCCACACCTGGCCGGACACGAAGATCGCGCCGAGGGCGAAGGTCAGCCAGAACCACTCGACCATGCCCCAGCCGAGCCAGCCGCGCTTGCGGGTCGAGTACGGCTGGAACCGCTCGGCGGCGAAGACGCCCATCTGGCAGGTGACCGACGAGAGCACGAGGATGATCGTGTTCACGGTCGCGTAGGGGATGTTGAGCAGCTGCGTCTCTTCCGCCCACAGATCAGGGGAGGCGTTGCGCAGGGTGAAGTAGATCGCGAAGAGGCCCGCGAAGAACATCACCTCGCTGCCGAGCCACACGATCGTTCCGACGGCGACCGGGTCGGGCCGCTTGACGGACCGCATGGCCTGGGCGTAGGTCGCTGAGGAGGTCGTCACGCTCCCCATTATGGCCGATCCTGGGACTCGATATTCGCATCGGCGGGCATGCATTTGCCTGCATCGGAACTTAGGGCCGCCTAAGAGAAGTCCGCGAGTCTGCCGTGAAGGCGTGATGAAGACGCAGAACCGGGCGCAGCGGGACGCCGTGTCACGAAACGATTCCGATCTTCGGCCACGGCTAGGCTCGTGGTCATGGCGGAGCTGTACACCTGGCCGAACGTCCTCACCACGCTGCTGGAGCGGCGCGACCTGAGCGTCTCGGAGTCGACGTGGGCGATGCGGCAGATCATGAGCGGCTCCGCGACCCCGTCGCAGCTCGGCGCCTTCCTGGTCGCCCTGCGCGCCAAGGGCGAGACGGTCGACGAGATCGTCGGCTTCCGCGACGCGATCCTCGAGGCTGCCGTCCCGCTGCCGGTCGATCCGGCCGTCCTCGACATCGTCGGCACCGGCGGCGACCGCTTCGGCACGGTGAACGTCTCGACCATGGCGGCACTCGTGGCCGCGGCATCCGGTGTCCCCGTCGTGAAGCACGGCAACCGCGCGGCGAGCTCGGCCTCGGGCTCGTCCGACGTGCTCGGCGCACTGGGCGTCGACCTCTCGCTGCCGCCCGAGGCCGTGGCGGCGGCTCTGCCGCAGGCCGGCATCACGTTCGCGTGGGCCGCCGCCTTCCACCCGGGCTTCAAGCACGCCGGTGCCACCCGCAGCGAGCTGGGCGTGCCGACGGTCTTCAACTTCCTCGGACCGCTCTGCAACCCCGCGCGCGCCGAGGCGAACGCTGTGGGCGTCGCGCAGCTCGACCGGGTGCCGCTCATCACCGGCGTCTTCCGCACGCGCGGCGCGACCGCCCTGGTGTTCCGCGGCGACGACGGACTCGACGAGCTGACGACCACGGGTCACAGCCGCCTGTGGGAGGTCAGCCGGGGCGACATCCACGAGCACGACCTCGACCCCCGTGACCTCGGAATCCCGCTCGCCGACATCGACGACCTGCTCGGCGGCGACCCGGCGCACAACGCCGCCGTGGTGCGTCGGGTGCTCGCCGGCGAGGAGGGACCGGTTCGCGACATCGTGCTGCTCAACGCCGCCGCGGGCATCGTGGCGTACCGCCTGTTCCAGGACGCCACCCAGGTGCAGCGCCCGATCCTCGAGCGGCTCGCCGAGGCGCGTGACGCGTCCGCGGAGGCGATCGACAGCGGCGCCGCCCTCGGCACGCTCGACCGCTGGGTCGACGTCACACGCGCGCTCGCCTCCTGATCGGAGAGACGGCACCGCGCGGCCTCTTCCTTCGCGGTCGCGTCCGCCGATAGCGTGTCCTCAGATCCCTGATCAGGAGGCAGCCATGAGCGAGGAAGCTCCCACCACCGCCGACACCGTCGAACCGCCCGCAAAGCGGGTGGGGCTGGTGAAGGCCGTGGGCATCATCGGCATCATCGGCGGCGTCCTGCTCATCCTCGTCGGCATCATCGCCTGGATCGCCGTGACGACCCAGCTGACGGCCGAGAACATCACGATCCCGGACGACGCCGCCGCCTTCCAAGGACAGCAGGTCACCGGCCCGGTGACGGCGTACATTCAGGCCGACATCATCAACCACCACGCGCTGGAGGCATCGGGCGGCAAGACCTACGCCGAGCTCGACCAGGACGATCCGGTCCGCAACACCGTCATGCAGGCGTCCTTCCTGCGGGCGTCGCTGTTCACCTCGGTGGTGGCGTACGGCGTCGCGCTCTTCGCGGCCGGAATGGGCGTACTCGCGATCCTCTTCGGCTGGGCGATCCACCGGCTGGCGAGCGTGCCCGTCGTCGTGAAGCGAACGGCCCTGGCCGGCGAGTGACCGTCTGCCCGCGGGCCGACGCGTGATGAACCCCCACGAGGCGCTCACCGAGATCGCCACGCTTCTCGAACGGGAGCGGTCGTCGCGGTACAAGTCGAAGGCGTTCCGCGCGGCGGCCGACGCCATCGCCGGCCTGACCGACGAGGAGCTGCGGGATGCCGCATCCCTCCGCCGCCGCAAGGGGGTCGGCGACTCCACCTTCGCCGTCATCCAGGAGGCGCTGAGCGGCGGTGTGCCGTCCTATCTCGCCGACCTCCGCGAGCGCGCGGGTGTGCAGGTCGCGTCGCACCTGCGCGGACTCCTACGCGGCGACCTGCATGCGCACAGCGACTGGTCGGACGGACTCACCTCCATCGATCTGATGGTGGACGCAGCGCGGTCGCTCGGGCACGAGTACCTCGCGCTGACCGACCACTCGCCGCGGCTGCGGGTGGCCAACGGACTCTCGCCCGAGCGCCTCCGCGCCCAGCTCGAGGTCGTCTCCGGCATGAGCGGCGGCGGCATCACCCTGCTCTCGGGGATCGAGGTCGACATCCTCGATGGGGGTGCGCTCGACCAGGAGCCCGACCTGCTCGAGGAGCTCGACATCGTCGTGGCGTCGGCCCACTCGAAGCTGCGGATGGAACGGGCGCCGATGACGCGGCGGCTCGTGGCCGCGGCATCCGACCCGCACGTCGACGTCCTCGGGCACGTCACGGGCCGGCTGGTCGAGGGGTCGCGGGGGACTCGGCCGCAGTCGACGTTCGACCCGAAGGCGGTCTTCGAGGCGTGCGCGGCGCACGGCGTCGCGGTCGAGATCAACTCCCGGCCCGAGCGGCAGGACCCGCCCGACGAGCTGATCGCTCTTGCGATGGAGATCGGATGCCTGTTCTCGATCGACTCCGACGCTCACGCGCCGGGTCAGCTGTCGCTGATCGACCACGGGGCGGAGCGCGCCGAGCGTCTCGGCGTCCCTGCGGACCGGATCGTCACGACGTGGCCGCTGGACCGCCTGCGCGAATGGACGGGTCGCACCCGGTGACCCCAGGCGTTTCCCGGGCTACGGTGGCGTCGTGGTCTATACGCACGCAGAGCTGATCGCCCGCAACGACGCCGAGTTCTCCGAGCTCCTGGCACTGATCGTCGGGCTCCCGGAGGGCCGCCTGACCGAGGAGTTCGCCGGCGACGGCCGCGACCGGAACGTGCGCGACGTGATCGCGCATCTGCACGCGTGGCACATCCTGCTGGAGCGGTGGTACTCCGACGGCACCGCAGGCGGATCGCCCGCGATCCCGGCCGAGGGCTACACGTGGCGCGAACTCGCCGCGCTCAACGAGGAGCTGCGGCTGCAGTGGCAGCAGACCGGCCTCTCCGAGCTGCTGGCACTGCTGCGCGCGTCGCACGAATCGCTGCAGGCCATGGTCGCCCTCCACACCGATGCCGAGCTGGCCGCAGCCGACGCCTACGCGTGGACGCAGGGATCGCCCCTGGGCGAGTTCGCATGGGAGTGCGGAGGGAACCACTACGCCTGGGCGCGCGGCGTGATCGCGGCCGGGCTGGAGCTCCCGGCCGCGACCTAGCCTCGGCGTCAGCTCGACGCGTTCGCGCGGATCACCTCGAGGCGGGCGCGGTACTCCGTCTCGTCGATGTCGCCCTTCGCGAAGCGCTCCGCGAGGGTGCCCTCGGCCTGGCGGGCGGGGCTCATCCGGCCGTGGGGGCCGTAGCCGCCCTCGGCGGCGGCGCGGCGCCAGCGGCGTCCGAAGATCGCGAACAGCAGGCCGAACAGCAGGATCCAGAACAGCGGAATCAGCAGGAACCACCAGCCGAAGCCCACCGGGCCGGTGAAATGGGTGGCCACGAGTGCGGTGGCGAGTGTTGCGGACATCGGATTCCTCTCGGTCGAGGTCGGCGACGTCGGGTCGGCGACCGGATGCTCCGAGTCAACGCCGGGCGAGGCATCCGCGAATCTGCCCCCGGGAGTCACTTCACCTGCTCCCCGGGGAGTAGCCCCGAGCGGCGAGCTCCTACCGCCAGCCGGGGGTTGCGACGCCGGACTCGTACGCGAGCACGACGAGCCGCACCCGGTCGCGCGCGTGCAGCTTCTGCATGATGCGCGAGACGTGGGTCTTCGCCGTGAGGGGCGACAGATGCAGCCGGGCGCCGATCTCGTCGTTGGTGAGCCCCTCCGCCACGAGGCGAAGCACATCGACCTCCCGCTCGGTGAGCGCCGCGAGCAGCGCCGGATCGGGGGTGTCGCGCATGCCGGTCGCCGCGCGGTCGAGCAGACGCCGGGTGACGCCGGGGGAGAGGAGGGCGTCGCCGGCCGCGACGGCGCGCACGGCACGGATGAGGTCGGCGGGCTCGGTGTCCTTGACGAGGAAGCCGCTGGCGCCGGCGAGGATCGCGCGCGACACGTACTCGTCCAGCTCGAACGTCGTGACGATCACAACCCGCACGTCGGCGAGAGCCGGGTCGTCGGCGATCTGCTCGGTCGTCCAGAGTCCGTCGCCGTCGGGCATGCGGATGTCGAGGAGTGCGACGTCGACCGTCGTCTCACGGAGTGCGCGCAGCAGCTCCTGCCCGCCGGACGCCTCGGCGACGACCTCGATGTCGGGTTCGGAGTCGAGCAGCGCCCGGAATCCCGCCCGGACGAGCTGATGGTCGTCTGCGAGGGCGACGCGAATCATCGAGCGCCCTCCCATGGCAGCCGGGCGACGATGCTCGTGCCGCGCGGACCGGTCTCGATGTCGAGCGCGCCTCCGGCGAGCTCGGCGCGCTCGCGCATGCCGCGGAAGCCGCCGCGTTCGACGGCATCCGCTGGGATGCCTCCGCCGTCGTCGGCGATCGTGAGGACGAGATCGGACCCGCTTCGTTCGAGGGTCACGGTCGCGTTCGACGCGGCAGAGTGGCGCACGACGTTCGTGAGGGCCTCCTGCGCGATCCGGTAGGCGGTCGTCTGCGTGGCGCTGGGCGGCAGGTCGTCGCCGAGACGGTCCTCGAGCTCGACGGTCAGCCCGAGTCCGGACCGGCCGGCGACGAGGGCGGCCAGCTGCGTCAGCTGGGGCTGCGGGGTGAGCGGCGCGGTGACCGGAGCGCCGCCGTCGTCGCCGCGGAGGAACGACAGGACGCCGCGGACCTCGTCGAGTCCGGTGGCGCTCAGCGTGCGGATGTTCGCGAGCGCCTCGCGGGCGCGCTCGGGCTCGCGGTCGAAGAGGTGCAGCCCGACGCCAGACTGAACCGCGATCTGGCTGAGCGAATGGGCGAGCACGTCATGGAGCTCCCGTGCGATGCGGGTGCGCTCCTCCTGCTCGGCGATGCGGCGCCGCTCGGCGAGCTGGGCCTGGCGCCGTTCTGTGCCCTGCAGTCGCGCCCGGATCCCCTCGCCGATCGCGAAGCACAGGGCAAGGCCGAGGGTGGAGAGGGCGATGCGGAACGGATGCCAGGACACCTCGAGCAGTCCCGCCGCGACGATCGTCGCCAGCCACGCGGTCCCGACGGCGATCAGGGCCCAGAGGCGAGCTCCGCGAACGACGGCGCCCACGATGGCGAACCCCAGAGCGACGGCCGGTGGCCCGCCCTCGGGCGGCATGAACAGGTCCAGCGCCGTGAGGGCGGCGACGACGGTGACCGTGGGGCCGGGCCAGCGGCGTGCCGCGAGGAGGGCGAGAGCGGATGCCGCGGCCAGTGCCACGCTCGCCGCGGCGAGGGGCAGCGGGGTGCGCGTCCACCACGACATCGCGATCGTCGCGGGCACCTGGACGAGGAACGCGAGGACGACGGGAACGTACAGGCTCACGGCGGGCGGCGGGCGGAAGCGCGGCCCGGTCTCATCCCACGTTCGGCCCGGCATGCGCTCGATCGTACGCCGAGGCCACGGGGGAGTCGTCCGACCACCGGAGCACTCCGCCTACTCCCGGGGGAGTAGGCGCCGGCGGCTCAGTCGGCGTCGACGCGATCGAGTGCGTCGATGATCCGGGTCATCGCGGAACCCAGCGCCCACTGCTCGGCGAGGGCCGCAGCATCCGCCTTGGCCTGCTCGTCGAGCGGGCGCAGTCGTGCGTCGACCTCGGGCAGGGCGAGGTCGCGGACAACCGCCACGACCTTCGGCGCGACCGCCAGGTACGGAGCGCCGGCGGCCAGCTTCGCCCGGACGCCGGCCGACATGCCCTCGCCGGACTCGGCGGCGGCGAGGATGCCGGGAAGGTCGCCGTGGGCGGCCAGGAGGCCGGCGGCCGTCTTCTCGCCGATGCCCGCCACTCCGGGGAGCCCGTCGGAGGAGTCGCCGCGCAGGGTGGCGAAGTCGGCGTACTGGCTCGGCAGCACCCCGTACTTCGCGACCACGCTCGCGTCGGTCAGCACCTCGAGGTTGCTCATGCCACGGGCCGTGTAGATGACCCGCACGTCGCGGGCGTCGTCGACGAGCTGGAACAGGTCGCGGTCGCCGGTCACGACGTCGACGGGCAGGGTCGCGCGGGTGGCGAGCGTGCCGATCACGTCGTCGGCCTCATGCTCGGCTGCTCCCACGATGCGGATGCCGAGGGCGTCGAGCGTCTTGCGGATGACCGGCACCTGCACCTCGAGCGGGTCGGGCACGACCTCGACGTCGGGACCGACGGCGACGACTTCGGCGACGCGATGCGTCTTGTACGTCGGAATGAGGTCGACGCGCCACTGGGGTCGCCAGTCGTCGTCCCAGCAGGCCACGAGGTGGGTGGGGCGGTACGTCGTGACCAGGCGCGTGATGATGTCGAGGAATCCGCGCACCGCGTTGACGGGCGTGCCGTCGGGCGCGCGCACCGTGTCGGGAACGCCGTAGAACGCACGGAAGTACAGCGACGCGGAGTCGAGGAGCATGAGGCGGTCGGTCACGGGCTTCATCCTGGCACGCGCGTCCGACGCGCTGCGACGGTTGCGCTCAGCAGCCGGGGCCGGACGGGTTCTCGCGGCACGTCTCGTCGACCAGCGCCGTGCGCACCTCGACGACGCGCACGGGATAGTCGCCGCTCGTGGCGGTCACGAAGCCTTCGACCGGCTGCCAGTAGCCGGTGCCGAAATCGACGGATGCCGCGTACCGCACGGTGACGGAGACCGGATACGTGCCGCGATCGGCGTACACATGACTCGTCGGGGTCGGCGTGAACTGCGCCTGCGCGAGGCGCGCCCAGCTCGCTCCGCCCGTCGCCGTGGTCGCCGTCGTGCCGTCGCCGTGCGCGAAGACGAACTCGGCCGGCACGAAGCGGACGGTCACGTCCCAGCCGAGAAGGGTTCCGCTGAGACGCTGCTCGGATGCCGCGCCCACGAGGTTCGTCGGCATGCCGACGACGCCGAACCCGGCCGGCTCGCCGGTCAGTTCGGGCGCCGCCGGACGGAACGACGCCAGATCGGCCAGAGTCACCTCGGGGAGCCCTGCCACCTCATAGTTGCCGCGGCAGCCGAGCGGCCCGCAGTCCTCGGTCTCGTCAGGAGCCTCTGGGACGGGCTCGCCCGGCTGCGTCGGCGGGTGGCCGCCGTCCGCCGAGTCGTCGGGGCGAGAAGAGCCTGGGCGGGTGGTGCCCGCGGAGACGTCGACCTGCTCACCCGAGTTCTCAACGTCGCAGTTGCCACCCCATCCAGCCGAGTCGCAATCGGCAGCGAAACTGGCATTGGAGGTGAGCAGAACCACAGCTACGCCCAGAAGCACGCCCTTGGCGACTACTCGGAGCATGTCAAACCGTCGTCTCGCCCGTCGATCTCCGATATCAGTGATGTCGGAGAGCCTTCAGATGCCAATTGCACCGTCACCCGCATTGTCTGAATGTCCCGCCGGTCCTCAGCGACGACCGATGTTCCCTCCCTGTTGACGAGGGTCACGTCTGACACGTCCAGACAGACATCCAACTCAATGTGCTCTGGGTTTCCCTCTTGAGTTGGACTCGGCGCTATTGCGTTCACTTTCGTGGTCCCGTCGACCGTGAGTTGATCCGCATGCATTTCGGAAAAGGATTCTCGAGCGCCAGCATTGGCATCCCCGGTGGTCCAGGCGTACACGTCCTCGAACGTCTCGGGATCGCTCAGGTCGACGGCGTTGAGCGCATCGACGTAAGCGCGGTACGTCTCCTCGGCCGCCGCGAACGCCTCGGCTTCGTCGGTGAACGCGCTCGTGGGCGTGGGTGCCGGCTCGGAGGCGGGCGCGCACCCGGCCAGGATGCCGGCGAGCGCCACGGCGACGAGGATCATCGGGGCCTTTCGCGAAGTCACGCCCCCACGGTACCCACGACCGGATCGCGGCCGGCGGACTTATCCACACCGGGCGCAGAGCGGCGGGTCGGGCGGCCTGGGGAGGAGCCGGCGATCGCGTGGGGGGCGTGACCGCCGGCTCTGGGCGACTCTCAGAGGCCGCCCCTCGTGCCCCTGGGGGTGGGCACGAGGCGGGGTCCCGGAGTGCATCGCCGCCGTCGGGTTTCCACGGCGTCCGCCGGGCTTGCGGCCGGCGACGGCCGGCGTCGTGGAGACCTCCTAAGAGTCCCACCCCCACCTGGGAGTGGACTGTCTTCCCGTCACGATTCAGCCGTCATCTGACGGCGGCGCGTACGCTCGTAGGCGATGTCCTCGCACTCCGCCTCCGTCCCGCCCGATGGCACCGACATCGTCGGCGGGCGCGACGCCGAGCTCAACGCCCTGCGGGCCGCGGCATCCGCACGGCTCGAGGGTCTCGATGCGGCGATCGCGCAGCTGCGCTCCGACCGCGGAAGCGACAACGCCGACGACGAGCACGACCCCGAGGGGGTCACGCTCTCGAGCGAGTGGGCGCGCCTCGAAGGACTGCGCACCGCCGCCGCGCGCGAGATCGCGGAGATCGACGACGTGCTCGCGCGACGCCGGGCGGGCGCCGACGGCGTATGCGTCGACTGCGGCCGCGGCATCCCTCCGGAGAGACTCGAGGTGCGCCCCACCGCGACCCGCTGCGTGGACTGCGCCACCCGCGCGGGAGGCTGACGTGTCGTTCGGCGCCGCCGCGTCAGCTGCGCGCGACGACCGCTTCCGCCGCCCGGTCGCGGATCGGCCGTGTCCGTGCGGAAGCGGAGAGCGTTTCGACGGATGCTGCGGGCCGCTGCTGGCGGGAGATCCCGCGCCGACGGCCGAACGTCTGATGCGCTCGCGATACACCGCTTTCGTCGCGGGTGACGCCGGCCACCTCTCCGGCACGTGGCATCCGGGCACCCGACCCGACGCGCTGGACCTCGATCCGGCACAGCGCTGGAGAGGCCTCGAGATCGTTGCGACGGAGGACGGTGGCGAGCAGGACGCGCGCGGGATCGTCGAGTTCCGCGCGCTGTGGTCCTTCGGGCGGGAGCGCGGCGTTCTGCAGGAACGGAGCAGGTTCGTGCGGCAGGGCGGCCGCTGGTGGTACCTCGACGGCGAGGTGTCATAGCCGAAGACGAGACGGTCTGTCCCGCGGCCCTCCGGTCCCGTTAGCGTGGACGCATGAGCACTCCGGTCGACAAAGCCCAGTCCCTTGCCCGCCTGCACGCCGCGCCCGAGATCCTCCGGCTCGTGAACGTGTGGGACGCCGTGTCCGCCAAGACGATCGCCGCACTGCCCGAGACCCGGGCCATCGCCACGGCGGGGCACTCGATCGCCGCGTCGTACGGCTACGCCGACGGCGAGATCCCGCTGGATGAGATGCTCGACATGGTCGGACGCATCGTCGCGGCGGTGGGCGACCTCCCCGTCACCGCCGACCTCGACGCCGGTCACGGCGACGCGGGCGAGACGGTGCGCCGTGCGATCGGCAAGGGCGTGGTCGGCGCGAACGTGGAGGACCGGCTGCAGCCGCTCGCCGACTCGGCCGCCGCCGTCGAGGCCATCGTCGCCGCCGGCGAGGCCGAAGGGGTTCCGTTCGTCCTCAACGCCCGCACCGACGCTTTCGTGCGGGCGGGCGGCCGTCCGCTCGACGAGTCCATCGCCGATGCCATCGAGCGCGGGCGCGCGTACCTCGGCGCCGGTGCCGATCTCGTGTTCGTGCCCGGCATCCTCGACGCCGATGTCACCCGTCGCCTCGTCGAGGGCATCGGCGAGCGCAAGGTCAGCGTCATCGGTCTGCCCGGATCGCTGACCGCGAGCGAGTACGAGGACCTCGGCGTCGCGCGGATCTCGTACGGGCCGATGCCCCAGCGGGTCGCGTTGACGGCGCTGCAGGATGTGGCCGCCGACCTCTACGACGGCGGCGTCATCCCGGCGAGCACGCGTTCGCTGAACTGACGCGCGTCAGGTGTCGTGCTCGATGGGCGCGGTGTCCTCGCGGTGGTCGTCCACGGCGCCCGGCGGGTAGTCGGCGATCTCGGGGCGCGACCGCAGGTACAGCGTGCTGGCGATGAGCCCGCCCCACACGAGGATGATCGAGAGGATCAGGAACGTGATCGCGATGCCGGTCACGACGACACCTCCTTCGCGGATGCCGCAGCCTTGGCCTGCGGCGGTGGCTGGTAGGCCGGCCAGGCGGTGAAGGCGTCAGGCGATGCACGCCAGGGGATGAGCGCCATGACGATCGCCGCCACGACGATGAACGCGATGGTTCCCCATCCGACGACCAGCAGATACCACCCGGGCATGCCGCCGTAACCCTCGATGATCAGAATGACCATCCGCTGGATCAGCATGTAGCCGAGCACGATCGGGCCGAGCACCCCCACCAGGAGGACCCACAGCCGGCCGACCTTGAACGTGGAGACGGCGTTGAGGTGGAACCGCAGCTCTGCGCCGCGGCGGAGCACCCAGATGACCACGATCGTCATGAGGACCGCGGAGGCGACGATCCCGACGTTGTTCGCCCACTGGTCGGCGACGTCGAGCGCGAGGAGGCCCGTCGTCGTCGAGAACAGCAGGATGGACAGGATCGCGGAGATCACGCCCACGCTCACCGCGGCGGTGCGCCGCGTCATGCTGAACTTCTCCTGGATCGCCGCCGAGACGACCTGAATCACAGAGATCAGCGAGGTGAAGCCCGCCATCACCAGGGAGCCGAAGAACAGCGCACCGAAGATCGGTCCGCCCGGCATCTGAGACACGATGGCGGGGAAGGTGATGAAGCTCAGGCCCACACCGGTGAGGCCCTCGAGCTCCGACACGGCGATGCCCTGCTGGAAGGCGAAGAACCCGAGCGTCGCGAAGACGCCGATTCCGGCGAGGATCTCGAACGAGGAGTTGGCGAATGCGACCACGAGGCCCGGGGCGGTCAGGTTGGACCGGCGCCGACGGTAGGACGCGTAGGTGATCATGATGCCGAACGCGATGGACAGTGAGAAGAAGATCTGGCTGTAGGCAGCGATCCACACGCTCGGGTCGGCCAGTGCCTCCCAGTTCGGGGTGAACAGCGCATTCAACCCCTCGGCTGCGCCGTCGAGGAAGAGCGCCCGCACGACCAGGATCAGGAAGGCGACGACGAGGAGAGGCAAGAAGATGACGTTCACCCGCTGCAGGCCCTTGGCGACGCCCGCCCAGAGGACGACGATCGCGGCGAGCCAGACGAGCGTGAGCGGGATGAGCACACCCGGGACGAATTGGAGGGAGAAGCCGGGGTCGCCGACCTGGAGGTATTCGCCGGTGAGGAAGCCTGCGGGGTCGTCACCCCAGCGCAGGTCGAAGGAGAAGACGAAGTAGCTCAGCGCCCAGGCGACGACGGCGGTGTAGTACAGCCCGATCACGAACGCGATGGCGACCTGGAACCAGCCGAGCGACTCGACGGCCCGCTTCGCCTTGCCGCCCATGCGACGGAAGGCCGTCGGCGCGGCGCCGCGGAAGCGATGGCCGATCGCGTAGTCGAGGAAGAGGATCGGGATGCCCGCCGTGATCAGCGCCACAAGATACGGGATGAGAAACGCACCACCGCCGTTCTCGTAGGCCACGCCGGGAAAGCGCCAGATATTGCCCAGGCCCACGGCGGATCCGATCGCCGCCAGGATGAATCCGACCTGGCCCGTCCACTGCTCCCTCGGCCGCCCGTTCCCGGCGCGGGCGCCGGCGTCGTCTCGGACATTCGTCACGTCATCGTCCCCTTCGTCGAAGGCAAGTCCGCTCTCGGGACGCTATCAGCGGGCCACCCGGAGGGGAAAGGCCCCCGGCGGCGCGGCGGGAATCACCGGCGCGCGCCGGCTGTTGAAGCGCAGCATGGAGCCCGCAGCCGTCGACGTCGTCGTCATCGGCGCCGGGCAGGCGGGTCTATCGGCGGCCTACCACCTCCATCGCCGCGGCTTCGAGCCCATCGGCCGAGCCCAGCCCGGTGACGAGACCTTCGTGGTGCTCGACGCCGCCGTGCGGCCGGGAGGTGCCTGGCAGCACCGCTGGGAGTCGCTGCGCATGGCGACGGTGAACGGCATCCATGAGCTCCCCGGGTTCGCGGTTCCCCCGGCGGATCCGTCGGCGTCGAGTCGCGACATCCTTCCCGCGTATTTCGCTGAGTACGAGGAGCGGTACGCGCTCGATGTGCAGCGACCGGTCGCGGTGCGCGCCGTACGGCGCGGGGACGACGACCCCGCCGGACGGCTCGTGGTCGAGACCGATCGCGGCACCTGGGCGGCACGCTACGTGATCAACGCCACCGGCACGTGGTCGCGCCCGTTCTGGCCCCACTACCCGGGGCAGGAGCGCTTCCGCGGGCGACAGCTGCACGTGGCGGACTACGTGTCGCGCGACGAGTTCGCCGGTAAGAGAGTCGTCATCGTCGGGGCGGGGATCTCGGCGATCCAGCTGCTCGATGAGATCTCGCACGTCGCCGAGACGTACTGGGTCACGCGTCGTGAGCCCGAATGGGTGGAGGAGGACTTCGACATCCCGGCGCGGGTGGCGGCCATCGCGGGGGTTGAGGACCGGGTGCGCCGCGGTCTTCCTCCCGGAAGCGTGATCTCGGTGACCGGCATGCACTGGACGCCGTGGGCGCGGGCGGCCGAAGCTCGCGGGGTGCTGGTGCGGCATCCGATGTTCGCCTCCATCGAGGAGGACGGAGTGCGGATGCCCGACGGCACGTTCGTCGCCGCCGACGTCATCCTGTGGGCGACGGGCTTCCGCGCCGCGATCGACCACCTCGCGCCGCTGCGGCTGCGGACGCCGGAGGGCGGCATCCGTGTCGCCGACGGACGCTCCATCGACGAGCCGCGCCTGTTCCTCATCGGGTACGGACCGTCGCAGTCGACGGTCGGCGCCAACCGCGCCGGTCGCGCCGCGGTGCGCGCGATCGTCGGCGAGCGCACGGCAGCGGCGGCGTAGTCGACGCCGGGTCAGCCGGCGAGTGCGTCGGAATACGCCCGGATGACGCCCCACGCGCCCTCGGAGCTGTTCGCGACGATGGTGACCGTCGTCCGCGTCTCGGGATCGAAGCGCGAGCGGATCGACACCCCGGCGTCGTATCCCTCCAGGACGATGCCCGGCCCGTCCAGGTCGAGCCAGAACCCCAGCCCGTATCGCAGGCCCTCCGACTCGACCGTGCGGCGCGGCTTCCACAGCTCCGCCACCGTCGACGCGGGCAGCACCTTCCCGTCGGCGAGTGCGCGCCAGAACCGGCTCAGGTCGGGCGCGGTCGTGAACGCCCCGCCGTCGCCGTTGCCGCGCACCGGCAGGTGGAGCACGTTCGATCGCAGGGATTCGGGCTCCTCGTAGAGGTAGCCGATCGCGGCGTCGCCGGGCAGCTCGTCGAGGCGGAGGAAGGCGGTGCCCTTCAGACCGGCGGGAGCGAAGACGCGCTCGCCGACGAGCTCGTGGAACCCGACGCCTGACACCCGCTCCGCGACGAGCGCGAGCACGATGTAGCCGCCGTTGTTGTACGCGAAGCGCTCGCCGGGTGCGGTCTTCTGCGCGTGGCCGGCGACCGCGCGGACGAACGCCTCGGTCTCGGCGAGCTCGTGTACGGGAACCGTGAGGATGTAGTCGTCCACCTCCCAGTCCGCCTCCTCGTCGAGGTAGTCGCCGATGCCGGACGTGTGCGAGAGCAGATGCTCGACGGTCACGCCGTCGTCGATCGTGGGCAGATCGCCGTCCAGGATGCCGCGCACGGGCGTGTCGAGCTGCAGCGAGCCGTCCTCGACCAGCGCCATCACCGCGAGCGCCGTGAACGACTTGCTCGCGCTGGCCATCCCGAAGCGCGTGTCCACGGTGAGGGGGACGCCATGCGCCCGGTCGGCGAGGCCGTACGCCCGAGCGAAGAGGACGGTGCCGTCGACGTCGATCGACACGACGCCGCTCATGGCGTCGGCGCGGGCGCGCTCGTCGAGTGCGGTGGCGATGGCGTCGAGCTCGGGCTGAGGCATCCTGCCACGCTACGGCCTGGGTCCGGGGCGCACCAGGCGAGTACGGTGGAGGTCGGTCTCGCACCGCCGCCCCATCCGCCCCACCGGAGGTCGTCGCATGAGCATCGCGCGCGAGTTGTTCCGTCGCAAGCCCGTGACGGCTCCCGTCGCCTCTCCGGGAGGCCTCACTCGCGGAATCGGCACCTTCCAGCTGGCCATGCTGGGCGTGGGTGCCACGATCGGAACCGGCGTCTTCTTCGTCATGCACGAGGCCGTCCCGCTCGCGGGTCCGGCGGTGATCGTCGCGTTCGTCGTCGCGGCGATCGCGGCGGGGCTGTCGGCCGTCTGCTACGCCGAGATGGCGTCGGCAGTGCCGGTGTCGGGCTCCACCTACTCGTACGCGTACGCCACCCTCGGTGAGATCGTGGCGATGGGCGTCGCCGCCTGCCTCACCCTCGAATACGGGGTGTCGACCGCAGCGGTCTCCTCTGGCTGGAGCGGCTACCTCGACCGACTTGTGGGAGACCTCTTCGGCTGGAGCATCCCCGTCGCCCTGACGGTCGGGCCGCTCGAGGGCGGCATCATCAACCTCCCCTCGGTCGTGCTCGTGGCCCTGTGCGCGCTGCTGCTCATCCGCGGCACGCGCGAGTCGGCGACGGTGAACACGATCATGGTGCTCATCAAGATCGGCGTGCTGGTGATGTTCGCCGCGATCGCCATCACGGCCTTCAACGCCGACCACTTCGCCGAGTTCGCGCCGCACGGAGCAGCCGGCGTCACGGCGGCCGCGGGCACGATCTTCTTCACGTTCATCGGACTCGACGCGGTGTCGACGGCAGGCGACGAGGTGCGCGACCCGCAGCGCTCGCTGCCGCGCGCCATCCTCATCGCGCTCTCCGTGGTGGTCGTCGTCTATCTGTTCGTCGCCATCGCGGCCGTCGGCGCACAGCCGTGGCAGGACTTCGAGGATCCCGCGCAGCAGAGCGCCGGCCTCGCGGTGATCCTCGGCGATGTGCTCGGCGCGTCGTGGCCCGCGACGGTGCTCGCGGCCGGGGCGGTGGTGTCGATCTTCTCCGTCACGCTGGTGACCCTGTTCGGGCAGACGCGCATCCTCTACTCGATCGGTCGCGACGGACTGCTGCCCTCGGCGTTCGCCCGCGTCGACCCCCGCACGCACACCCCCGTGTTCTCGACGATCGTCGTCGCCATCGCCGTGGCCCTGCTCGCGGGGCTCATCCCACTCTCGAGCCTGTGGGATCTGGTGTCGATGGGCACACTGGTCGCCTTCATCGTCGTGTCGCTCGGAGTCATCGTCCTGCGTCGCATGCGGCCCGATCTTCCCCGCGCATTCCGTGTGCCCGGCTATCCGGTCACCCCGATCCTGGCGATCATCGCGTGCCTGTACCTCATCACCGGCCTCGGCTGGTCGACGTACGCGTGGTTCGCCGTGTGGATCGTCGTGGTGCTCGCCTTCTACCTGCTGTGGGGACGCCGCCACAGCCTGCTCGGGCGGGCTTCGCAGGAAGCGGATGCCTCGACCGAGGCCGACCGCAACCCCCCGGTCGGGTCGGACCCCACCGCGTAACGTGGGGGCACCGACGAGAGGAAGAACCCCTATGTCCCGCGTCATGATCTTCGGCGGCCACGGCAAGGTCGCACTCCTGCTCGAACCCCTGCTGGTCGAGCGCGGCCACACGGTGACGGCCGTCATCCGCAACCCGGCGCACGAGGCCGACGTCGCCGCCACCGGAGCGGCCCCGGTCGTCGCCGACATCGAGACGTTCGACCTCGACCAGCTCACGAATCTCGTCGCGGGCAACGACGTCGTCGTCTGGTCTGCGGGTGCGGGCGGGGGCGACGCGGATCGCACGTACGCCGTCGACCGCGACGCCGCCATCCGCTCGATGGACGCCGCCGCCGCGGCCGGTGTGCGCCGCTACGTCATGGTGTCGTGGATCGGATCCGGCCCTGACCACGGTGTGTCGCCCGACGACTCCTTCTTCGCCTACGCCGACGCCAAGTGGGCCGCCGACGACCATCTCCACTCATCGGAGCTGGAGTGGACGATCCTCGGACCGGGCGCGCTGACGCTCGATCCGCCGACGGGCCGCATCCAGATCGACCCCGACGGGCGCGGCGCCGTTTCCAGAGCGGATGTCGCAGCCGTCGTGGCGGCGGTGATCGACGATCCCGGGACCGCGGGGCGCAGCATCCGCTTCGGAAACGGCGATCAGCCGATCGCCGACGCGATCCGCCGCTGACGACTCAGTCCTCGCTCGAGTGCAGGCCCCGGTGCGCCGACAGGAGCGTGAACTCGGGGTGATCGGCGACGAGCCGCTCGGCGCGGTCGAGCACGTCGCGCACGTGCGACGATCCCGACGCCACGACGGCGATCCCGATCACCGCGCGGCGGTGCAGGTCGTGCTCGCCGACCTCGGCGACGGCGACCTCGGTGCGGCGGCTGAGCTCGGCGATCAGCGGACGCAGGACGCTGCGCTTCTGCTTCAGGGAATGCACGTCGCCGAGCAGCAGGTCGAACTCGATCCAGCCGATCCACATGGCTCCATGGTGACAGGAGCCGGGGGCGCGCAGGGCGCGACGGGGCTCTCAGCCGACGCGGACGAAGCGCGGTCCGCGGTACCCGTCGCGCTCCACCAGCTCGTCCCACATCTCCACCGGCCGCACCCAGAGCCCCTGCTCCCCGTAGAGGGCGCGGTACACGACGTGCTCCTCCTCGGTCTCGCTGTGGCGCGCGACGCCGATCACCTCGTATTCGGCTCCCTTGAAGTGGCGGTAGGTCCCGGGTTCGATCGGCATGCCCTCAGGGTATTCCCGCCGGAATAGGCTCGTCGCATGCTTGCAACCGTGATCCATGCCGCCCGTGACATCCGTGTCGAAGAGGTCCCCGATCCCGTGCTCTCCACAGGCGCCGACGCCCTCGTGCGCGTCGTGGCGGCCTGCGTCTGCGGCTCCGACCTGTGGCCCTACCGTGGGGTGACGCCCACCGACGAGCCGCACCGCATCGGCCACGAGTTCGTCGGCGTCGTCGAGGCCGTCGGTGCGGATGTCGAGACGGTGAGGCCGGGAGACTTCGTGATCGCGCCCTTCTACGTGTGCGACGGCACGTGCGCCAACTGCCTCAACGGAGTGAGCACCTCGTGCCTCACCGGCGGATGGTGGGGGAGCGATGACCGCTTCGGCGGCTTCGCCGACGGGGGCCAGGGAGAGTACGTGCGCGTGCCGCTCGCCGACGGCACGCTCGCCGTCGTGCCCGGTCCGGTCTCCGACGACGAGGTGCCGGGGCTGCTGACCCTGAGCGACGTCATGGGGACCGGGCATCACGCCGCCGTCTCGGCCGGCGTCGGCCCCGGCGACTCGGTCGCCGTCGTGGGCGACGGCGCCGTCGGACTCTGCGCGATCATCGCGGCGAAGCGCCTGGGCGCGACGACCATCATCGCGATGTCGCGTCATCCGCAGCGCCAGGCGCTGGCGCGCGAGTTCGGAGCGACCCACATCGTCGAGGAGCGCGGCGACGAGGGGATCGCCGCCGTGCGCGAGCTCACCGGGGGCATCGGCGCGGACCGCGTGCTCGAGTGCGTGGGCACCAAGGAGTCGATGGACCAGGCGCTGCGGTCGACGCGGCCCGGCGGCATGGTCGGCTACGTCGGCGTGCCCAACGGCGGACCCGAGCTTCCGATCCGTCAGATGTTCGGCCGCAATGTGGGGGTGAACGGCGGGGTCGCACCCGTGCGCGGCTACATCGAGGAACTGCTGCCCGACGTGCGGTCGGGCGCGATCCGGCCCGGACGCGTGTTCGACCTGGTTCTGCCGCTCACCGAGGCGGCGGAGGCGTACGCGGCGATGGATGAGCGGCGCGCGACCAAGGTGATGCTTCGGCCCTGATCGCACGGTATCGGCCCCGGTTGGTATTCTACAGTTGTAGAATAGTGGTGGGCGTCGACGACACCTGCCGGCGCCACCGGGTTGCGACCCGGGACTCGATACGGAGGAGGGTGCCGCCATGGCACGCGTTGCAGGAAAGGTCGCGCTGATCAGCGGAGGAGCTCGCGGGATGGGTGCATCGCACGCGCGCCTGTTCGTCGACGAGGGGGCGAAGGTCGTCATCGGCGACCTTCTCGATGCGGAGGGTGAGGCCCTGGCCGCCGAGCTGGGCGATGCCGCACGCTACGTGCATCTCGACGTCACGCGCTACGACGACTGGCAGAACGCCGTGGACCTCGCGGTCAGCGAGTTCGGTCGTCTCGACGTTCTCGTCAACAACGCCGGCATCGCCAACTTCGGATCGATCGAGGAGTACACGCTCGATCAGTGGGACCAGATCATCGCCATCAACCTGACGGGCGTCTTCTACGGCATCAAGGCCGCGATCGAGCCGCTCAAGAAGAGCGGCAAGGGCTCCATCGTCAACATCTCATCGACGGCGGGCATCCAGGGCTACGAGGCACTGCCCGGCTACAACGCGGCGAAGTTCGGCGTGCGCGGACTGTCGAAGAACGCTGCCCTCGACCTCGGTCGCTACAACATCCGGGTCAACTCGGTGCACCCCGGCGTGATCCGCACGCCGATGACCGACGACCTCGAGACCCCGCAGAACCACGTCGCCCTCCACCGGGTCGGCGAGCCCATCGAGCTGTCGCAGCTCGTGCTGTTCCTCGCGAGCGACGAGTCGAGCTTCTCGACCGGCGCGGAGTTCATCGCGGACGGCGGCGAGACGGCCGGCCTGGCACACTACGAGTCGTGATCATGGGAGCGGATGCCTCGGCCGAGGCATCCGCTCTGCTCGATCGGAGACGCATGACCGACGATCCCCGACAGGTGCGGACGCGGGAGGCGCTCGGCAGTGCGCTCATGCGACTGCTCGAGACGGTGCCGCTCGACGCACTGAGCGTCGCGCGGCTCTGCCGTGAGGCGGGTGTGCATCGCACGACCTTCTACGGGCACGCGGACAGCGTGGACGCCTTCGCCGTCGCCTGGTTCACCCGAGATCTCGACCGGCTGAGCGCGGTCGAGGTCTCGGGCCGGTCGCCCCGCGAGATCGCGGGACAGTATCTCGACGCGCTGCGTGCCCTGCTCGACCACGTGGCGTCGGAGCGCGCCGTCTTCCGGGCGATGTTCGCCTCGTCGTCTCGGGGAGCGTTCCGCGCGGCGCTGGAGGAGCGGCTGCGCGCACGCGCAGCGTCGGCGATCGTGGCTCTCGACGCCGCCGGCGCCGCCGGCGTGCCCCGGGGGTCGCGGGCGCGGGAGGAGGCGGCGGCCTTCATCTCCGGCGCGCTCGTGGGCGTGGTGGAGGTCTGGAGCCGCGACGACGACGTCGATGCGCGCGCGGCGAGTGAGCGAGTCCTCGCCCTCATGCCGCCGTGGTGGCCGCTGCACGACTGAAACGGTTCGGAGCATCACGGTGGCGACGCGCCCGCGCATCTCCCGCACGAACGGCCGGTCCTGGGGTAGAACTGGGGAGTTCGCGCTCCGGGGGGATCGCACTGTCGTCGATCGAAGGGACCCCTCCGCCGTGAAGCTCGTCAAGCGCATCGTCATCGGGCTCGTCATCGCCTTCGCCGTCTTCTACCTCGTCACGAGGCCGCAGGATGCCGCGAACGCCGTCCAGGGGGCGTTCGGCGCCGTCTGGGGAGCGGGGATCGCCGTCACCGACTTCTTCGTGGCTCTCGCGAACGGATGAGCCTGTTCGATCCTCGGATCGAGAAGCACCTCATCTCCGACCAGGGCGAGGTGGTGATCGACGAGGTGCACAAGCACTGGGCCGCCGTCGTGAGCGCCACCCTCGAGCTCTTCGGCGGAATCGTGCTGCTGCTGCTCGTCTTCTTCGTGCCGCCGAAGGCGTGGTGGGTGCCGGTCCTGGTCGGGGGAGCGGTCGTGCTCCACGCCGCGTGGCGGATCCTGGAGCGGCGCATGGACGTGTTCGTCATCACGAACATGCGCGTCTTCCGCGTGCACGGGATCCTGTCGCAGAGCATCGCCACCATGCCGCTCGCGCGCATCCTCGACATCTCGGTGCACAAGCCGGTCATCGGTCGCATCTTCGGGTACGGCCACTTCGTGTTCGAATCGGCGGCGCAGGAGCAGGGGCTGCGCGAGATCCGCTACGTCGGCGACCCCGACGGTCGCGGCAACACGATTCAGCGCGTCATCCAGCAGTCGGGCCTTCGCGGGTTCGCCGGACAGCGATCGTTCGCGCACGACGTCGCGGTGCCGCAACTTCCGCCCGGACCCCCGCCGCCGCTCCCGCCCGATCCCACGGCGGCTCGTCCTGCACCGCCGAGCCCGGATCCCGACGCTGCCACCGCGGGCGTCGGCTGGGACTGGCTGGCCGTCGCGCAGCGGCGCGAACAGGAGCGTCTCGCGCAGCTGAGATGCGATCCCGAGCCCGAGACGCCGCCCGTGTTCGACCCCGACCGGACCAGCACCGCACCCCTCGATCTGCCGCGCTGAAACACGAGGAACAGGCCCGGATCCGCCGCCCGGGGAACATCGCGGGCGCCGCCCGCGTTCTGATACCCTGGAGTGTCACTCGTGTGGCTATATCGCCACGCCTCGGTGCCGGTTCTCCGGCAGCGATGTGACATCGCACCAACACAATCCGCTTCGCCTCGGCCCGAGGCATCCGCTCGCCCTCGCGCGATCGGGAGCCGCGACTCGAGCCAGGCCCGACACCCCCAACCCAACAAGGACAACCCACTACATGACTACCGCAACGACCGCCCCGGCCACCAAGCAGGTCGCGATCAACGACATCGGATCTGCCGAGGACTTCCTGGCAGCGGTCGAATTGACCCTCAAGTTCTTCAACGACGGCGACCTCATCGAAGGAACCGTCGTGAAGATCGACCGCGACGAGGTCCTCCTCGACGTCGGCTACAAGACCGAGGGCGTCATCCCCTCGCGCGAGCTCTCGATCAAGCACGACGTCGACCCCAACGAGGTCGTCAAGGTCGGCGACGCTGTCGAGGCCCTCGTTCTCCAGAAGGAGGACAAGGAAGGCCGCCTCATCCTGTCCAAGAAGCGCGCACAGTACGAGCGCGCGTGGGGCGACGTCGAGAAGATCAAGGAGAACGACGGTGTCGTCACCGGCTCCGTGATCGAGGTCGTCAAGGGTGGCCTCATCGTCGACATCGGCCTCCGCGGCTTCCTCCCGGCTTCGCTCATCGAGCTGCGTCGCGTCCGCGACCTCACGCCGTACCTCGGCCAGGAGATCGAGGCCAAGATCCTCGAGCTCGACAAGAACCGCAACAACGTCGTGCTCTCGCGCCGCGCGCTGCTCGAGCAGACGCAGTCCGAGTCGCGCACCACGTTCCTCAACAACCTGCACAAGGGTCAGGTTCGCAAGGGCGTCGTCTCGTCGATCGTCAACTTCGGCGCGTTCGTCGACCTCGGCGGCGTGGACGGCCTCGTGCACGTCTCCGAGCTCTCGTGGAAGCACATCGAGCACGCCTCCGAGGTCGTCGAGGTCGGCCAGGAGGTCACCGTCGAGATCCTCGAGGTCGACCTGGACCGCGAGCGCGTGTCGCTCTCGCTCAAGGCGACGCAGGAGGACCCGTGGCAGGTCTTCGCCCGCACCCACGCCATCGGCCAGGTCGCGCCGGGCAAGGTCACCAAGCTCGTTCCGTTCGGTGCGTTCGTTCGCGTCGCGGACGGCATCGAGGGCCTCGTGCACATCTCCGAGCTGTCGGGCAAGCACGTCGAGCTCGCCGAGCAGGTCGTGTCGGTCGGCGAAGAGGTCTTCGTCAAGATCATCGACATCGACCTCGAGCGTCGCCGCATCTCGCTCTCGCTGAAGCAGGCGAACGAGTCGGTCGACCCCAACGGCACCGAGTTCGACCCCGCCCTCTACGGCATGCTCACCGAGTACGACGAGAACGGCGAGTACAAGTACCCCGAGGGCTTCGACTCCGTCAACGGCGTCTGGCTCGAGGGCTTCGACGCTCAGCGCGAGAAGTGGGAGCAGGAGTACGCCGCTGCCCAGGGTCGCTGGGAGGCGCACAAGGCAGCCGTCGCGAAGGCGCTGGAGGCCGAGGCCAACGCGCCGGCCGACACCGGCTCGTCGAGCTTCACCTCCGAGAGCAACGCCGGCGGCACGCTGGCCGACGACGAGGCCCTCGCCGCTCTGCGCGAGAAGCTGTCCGGCCGCTGATCACCTCAGCGGTGATCGACTAGCGCGCAGCGCTCAGCGAGATCCGTCGAAAGGGTCGGGACCTTCGGGTTCCGGCCCTTTCGCGTTGCCCGGGCGGTGTCGGCGACCGCACGTACACTCTCGATGTGCCCCGCCGGTGTCTCATGATGAGCGGATGCCGCGGCCCTGTGCCGCCCGACGCTCCCGTCCCGCTGTGCGAGTGGCATCTGGCCGCGGCATCCGAGTGGGAGCACCGCCGGCACGGAGTCACCGACATCCTTCCGTCGCCGTGCGCGCTCTGCGGCTCGCGACTGGGCGTCAGCTACCCGTCCGGGTGGCTGTGCGCCGTGTGCGAGTGGCGTCATGGCGACCTCGTCGACGACGAGCTGCCCACGCTGCGCGTCGACGTGGTCTACTACGTCCGCTACGACGACAGGATCAAGATCGGCACGTCAGCCCGTCCACGGCAGCGGCTGACGGCGATCTGGCACGACGAGCTGCTGGCGTTCGAGCGCGGCGACCGCACCGTCGAGCGCCGCCGTCACGAGCAGTTCGCCGCCGACCGGTATCCGCGCACCGAGTGGTTCCGGCGGTCGTCCGCTCTCGAGGCGCACATCGGCGGGCTCGCCGCCGGTGTCGGCGACCCGTGGGCGCTCCACGCGCGGTGGGTCAGCGAGGCGGTCGCGCGGGTGGGCTGATGCGCCGTGTCGTGGGCGTGCCGACCGACGTCTGCGCGGCACCGACTTGCCTTCCGCGTCGCGAGCCCGTTCACGCCGGGGCGCGGCATCCGTTACCGTCGCGGTATGGATGCGACGGGTCGCGAGGGGCACCGCGCGCCGCAGCATCACTCAGCGGCGGCGGGCCGGGCCCGCACCACCTGGCTGCGCGCGGACTTCGCCGACCGCACGGCCGACCGTACGGCGACGCTGAACCAGCTCCTGCTGTCGTCCGTGGTGCTGGTGCTCGCCGTGATGATCGCCTTCGAGCCGCCGGAAGTCGATCTCGCCCTGTTCTTCCTCGGCGTCGTCATCGTCTTCGTGGTGACAGGGGCCACGCTGGTGGTCCCCTGGAACCGGCTGCCGTTCGGCTGGGTGGCCGTCATCCCTGCGGTCGACATCATCGCCGTCACGCTCATGGTCGTCGCCGCGCCCGACACCGCGCTCGGCCTGCTGTGGATCTTCCCGACGATGTGGCTCGCAGCCGGATTCGGCATGCTCGGCCTCTTCGCCGTCATCGTGGCGGTCGCCGCCATCATCGGAGTCCTGACGGCCCTCACCACGCGCGAGCTCACCTTCACGTCGCTGCTGCTTCCCCTCGTGCTCGTCGCGGTCGCCGCCACGAGCCACCTGACCGCACGGCGGTCCGACGCGCAGCGGACGCTGCTGGCGAAGCAGTCGCAGCTTCTGCGGCGCGTGCTGGAGCAGTCGCGACGGCAGGAGCAGGTCGTCACCGAGGTGCTCGACACCGTCGACTTCGGGGTTATCCGCATCGACTCCGACGGCCGCATCACCGTGACGAACGAGGCGAACGCGCGACTGCAGCAGGCGATCTGGGGCGACGACGATGCCGAGGGCGTGCCCGTGTTCCGCGACGACGGCGAGACGCGGCTGCCGGCGGACGAGCTGCCGGTCGAGCGGGCGCTGCGCGGCGAGGCCTTCGACGGCCAGGTCGTGTGGTTCGGCGAGGAGCCGGGCCCGCGCCAGGCGCTGAGCGTCAGTGCGCGTCGGCTCATCGACCCGAGCGGGGACGACACCGGCGCGGTGGTCATCTCCCGCGATGTGACCTCGGAGCTCGAAGCGCTGCGCGCGCGCGACGAGCTCGTCGCCTCGGTCTCGCACGAGCTCCGCACGCCGCTGACCTCGATCCTCGGCTACCTCGATCTCGCGATCGAGGAGCCCGGCCTGCCCGACCACGTGCGCGCCAACCTCGACATCGCCGAGCGCAACGCCGAGCGTCTGCTGCGCATCGTCGCCGACATCCTCGCCGCGTCGAGCTCGTCGGCGTCGTCGGTCGAGGCATCCCTCTCCGCTCAGCTGCTGGACGTGCGCGACGTCGTGCGGGCCGCCGGCGAGGCGCTGCTGCCGCGGGCGGCGAGCCGCGCCATCACGATCGACACGACCGGGCTGGAGGGCGCCCGCGCGTGGGCGGATCCGATGCGGCTGCGGCAGGTCGTGGACAACCTGGTCTCGAACGCGATCGCGTACAACAAGGACGGCGGGACGGTGTTCCTGGGCACCACCACCGACGGCGCGTCGACGTGGATCCTCGTCCGCGACACCGGCGTCGGCATCAGCGAGGCCGACCGCGCGCGCCTTTTCCAGCGCTTCTACAAGGCCGGCGCCGAGCGTCGCAGCGGAACCGGCCTCGGGCTCGCCATCACCCGCGACATCGTGCGCGCCCACGGCGGCGAGCTCGGTCTCCACAGCTCTCCCGGCGTCGGGTCGACCTTCATCGTGAAGCTCCCCGCCACGCCACCGGAAGGGACCACGGAATGACTCTCCAACTGGCCAGCGTCGTGATCATGACGGCACTCGTCGTCAACGTGAGCGGCATCCTGTTCATCGTCGAGACGCTGCTCCGTCGCGACGAGGGCGCGGGCCGCATCTGGGCGCTCGGCTTCCTCGCGGCGATGCTGACCACGCTCTCCTACATGGTGTGGGCCCAGGGCGCCGGGGGGTGGTGGGCGATCGCCGTCGGCAACGCCGCCTTCGTCGCGGGCACGGGCTGCATGTGGCTCGGCTGCCGACGCTTCAACGGCCGGCGCATGGCATTCTCGTCGTGGCTCGTCGTCCTGGGGGTCGTCGGTGCGGCCGTCACCGTACTCCTCGAGGGGCCCGACGGCGGCGACTGGGCGGGCGCCGTGTGGATGTTCGTCGCACTGCTGCTCCTCGCGGCGGCCGGCGCGACCGAGTGCGTGCGCGGCGCTCTGCTGGAGTCGCGCACCGCGTGGGTGCTGGCGGCCGTGCTCGGCGTCCAGTCGCTGTACTACGTCTCCCGCACGACCGCGTTCCTCACCGCGGGGCCCGACAGCGCGCTGTTCGAGAACGCGTTCGGCACGGTGTCGACGAGCTTCCTCACCATCGTGCTCACGATCGTCGCTGTGGTCGCGACGTCGGTGCTCCGCGCCACGCGCGCGCCGATGCGCGGGTACCTGCGCCCGGGGGCGCTCGGCTCGACGAAAGGCGGCATCCTCTCGCGCGACCTGTTCGAGGTCGCGCTGGCCGGCCTCTGCGAGCGCGCGGGTGCCCGTTCCGAGCTGGTCGGGGTGATCGCCGTGCGGGTGGAGGATCTCGACCAGATCTCGACGGCCTTCGGCAGCGAGGTCGCGCGGGCGGTCACCGAGACGTGGCGCACCGGCGTGCGGCGCCACGCGCCGTCCAACGCCCTCGTCGGCGAGGACGGCGCGACAGGTCTCGTCGTGGCCGTGCTGGTCGAGACCGACCTCGAGGCGCGCCGGCAGGCGGGCGCGATCTACCGCGGGCTGTTCGACGACCTGGGCAAGGTCGGCGGGGGAGTGATCCCCGTCGTCGGCGTCGGCGTCGCCCTGAGCGACGTGGCCGGCTACGACTCCACCGTTCTCCACCGCGTCGCACGTGAGGCCGCGAGCCGCGCGGCCGCGAGTGTGGAGTCGTCGGTCCTCGTCGGGGAGGCCGAGTAGCGGCATCCGCTCGTCGTCAGGAAGCCGTCAGCCGGTAGCCGACGCCGCGCACCGTCTCGATCCATCGCGGGTTCGTGGGCGACTCGCCCAGCTTGCGGCGCAGGTTCGCCACGTGAACCTCGATCGCCCGCGCGTCGCTGTCGCTGACGAACTCGACGCCGGTGAACTGCTCGCCGCGCAGCATGAGCGCGAGGTCGGACTTGCCGCGCACGCGCCTGCCGGCGGCCAGGAGGTCGGCGAGGATGTCGAACTCGCTGCGGGTGAGCTCGAGGTCGTCGCCGTCGACGGTCACGATGCGCATGTCGGGGTTGAGCCGGAGTCCCTGGTGTTCGAGCCAGGCGCCGGTGGTGTCTGATGCCTCGACCGCGGGGACCGCGGCGGCGACGTGATGCCGCGGCCGACGCAGCATCGCGTCGATGCGGGCGCGCAGCTCGCGCGGGCGGAACGGCTTGGCGACGTAGTCGTCGGCGCCGGCCTCGAGGCCCTGGAGGGCGTCGATCTCCTCGGTGCGGGCACTCAGCATGACGATGTAGGTCGTGCTCACCGAGCGGATGCGCTTGGCGGTCTCGAACCCGTCCATGCCCGGCATGTTGACGTCGAGGGTGGTCACGAGAGGCTGGTGCTCGACCACCAGGTCGAGTCCGTCCTGGCCGTTGCCCGCGCCATGCACCTCGAATCCGGCCTGCGCGAGCACTGCGGACAGGAGCGAGCGGATGTCCTCCTCGTCCTCGATGACGACGGCCACGCGCTGTTCTTCCACCGATTCATCCTCCGGCGCCGGCGAGACGAGCTCCGTCTCGCGGACGTCGGTCAGGATATCCCAGAACACCGTCTGGAACAGGCGCGGCGCGTCGGCGCTCATGACTTGCACCGTGTTCCGCGCGTGCCGACGCGGATGGGGGTGGCGATCGCCCCCACGATCACCACCCCACCGCACCGAGTCCCGACCCCGTCACCCCGCCTCGTCTCCGAGACGGACAGGTGGGTGGCTGGGCATGTGGCCGGCGTCGCAATGCCGCGTCGGTAGGCCACGTCCCAACCTCCCCAGAGACCCCCACGAAGTCGGTCTTCTTTCGGGTTGTCCTGACGCTACTCGCGCGCGCTCAAGCCACCCTCAGGGCTACCTCAGGAGCGGCCAAAGGTTGCCGCCCGTGGCATCCTCGTTGCATGCCTCTCATTGCCCTCACCGGCGGAATCGCGTCGGGGAAGTCCACGATCGGGCGGCGCCTCGCCGAGCACGGCGCGATCGTCGTCGACGCCGATCAAGTGGTCCGCGACGTGCAGCAGCCGGGGTCGCCCGTGCTCGCGGCGATCGCCGACGAGTTCGGCGACGGGATGCTGCGAGCCGACGGCTCGCTCGACCGTGCAGTGCTCGGCGGCCGCGTGTTCGGCGACGACGCGGCGGTGAAGCGGCTGAACGCGATCGTCCACCCCGCCGTGCGCGCCGAATCGGCACGGCGCTTCGGGGAGGCACTGGATGCCGATCCGTCCGCCGTGGTGGTCTACGACGTGCCGCTGCTCGTCGAGGCGCGCGTCGACGACCCGTGGGACCTCGTCGTCGTGGCACACGCGCCGGCCGACCTCCGTCGCACGCGCCTCGTCGAGCTGCGAGGCATGACCGATGCCGACGCCGCGGCGCGCATCGCATCGCAGGTGCCCGACGAGGCGCGCCTGGCGATCGCCGACGTCGTGGTCGATACCACCGGCTCCCTCGACGACACGCGGCGTCAGGTCGACGACCTGTGGGCGGCGCTGCCCGAGCTCCTGGCGGCACGCACGGACCGCTAGGACGAGAAGGGTGCGCGGCGTACCCTGGCACCACACGCGGAGGTGGCTCATGGGCATGCTGTCGAGGTTCCGGCGCAAGCGGCGCTACGCCGCGCTGAGCGACGAGGAGCGGATCGGCAGGTACGTGTACCTGCTCAACACGCTGCCGGCGTCCGTGATCGAGAAGGCGCATGCCTCGGCGTTCAGCGACGTGCCGGCCGAGCGCCGCCGCGAGATGTTCGAGCAGCTGCGCCCCTTCCTCTCCGACGCGGAGCAGGACGCAGCATCCGACGACCCGACCGTGCTGGCGCGACTCGTCCGCCGCGCGGAGGAGCGGCGGGCCGAGCGCGCCCAGCGCGCCGGCGAGGCGGAAGCAGGCGATGCGCGCGACGAGGTCGATCCGCGCGCGCTGCTGACGAGCTCCGGCGTGGCCGCCGTCGTCTCGCAGAACTTCCTCCTGTCCGCAGTGGTCATCACGTACTTCTCCGCGGGAGCGGGATCGCTCGCCATCGCGTCCGAGCCCGGGTGGGTCGGCGAGACCTACGACCCCGGCGCGACCGCGGCCTTCGACGGCGGCGGGTTCTCGGGCGACTACGGGGGCGGCGGAGGATTCGACGGCGGCGGCTTCGGCGGGGGATTCGACGGAGGGGGCTTCGGCGGCGGCGACGGAGGCGGCTGAGGCGGGTCCGCCGGCCGCGAACGCCGGCCCCGGTGTCGGAGGCTCCGCCTACGCTTGAGGAGTGCAAGCCACCCGTTCCGTGCGCCCGTTCGAGGTCATCAGCGATTACGAGCCGTCCGGAGACCAGCCGCAGGCGATCGCCGACCTCGCCGCCCGCATCAACGCGGGTGAGACCGACGTCGTGCTGCTCGGCGCGACCGGCACCGGAAAGTCCGCAACGACGGCGTGGCTCATCGAGCAGGTGCAGCGGCCCACCCTGGTGCTCGCGCACAACAAGACGCTGGCCGCGCAGCTGGCGAACGAGTTCCGCGAGCTCATGCCGAACAATGCGGTCGAGTACTTCGTGAGCTACTACGACTACTACCAGCCCGAGGCCTACGTCCCGCAGACAGACACCTTCATCGAGAAGGACTCGTCGATCAACGCCGAGGTCGAGCGCCTGCGGCACTCCACGACCAACTCGCTGCTCAGCCGTCGCGACGTCGTGGTGGTGAGCACGGTCTCGTGCATCTACGGACTCGGTTCCCCCGAGGAGTACATGCGGGCGATGGTGGCGCTGCAGGTGGGCGAGCGCTACGACCGCGACGCCCTCATCCGCAAGTTCATCGCGATGCAGTACAACCGCAACGACGTCGACTTCTCGCGCGGCAACTTCCGCGTGCGCGGCGACACGATCGAGATCATCCCGGTGTACGAGGAGTACGCCGTGCGCATCGAGCTCTTCGGCGACGAGATCGAGGCGATCTACATGCTGCACCCGCTCACGGGCGACGTCGTGCAGCGCCTCGACGCCGTGCCGATCTTCCCGGCCACGCACTATGCGGCCGGCACCGAGACGGTGCAGCGCGCGATCGGCACCATCGAGCACGAGCTCGAGCAGCGTCTGAAGGAGCTCGAGTCGCAGAACAAGCTGCTCGAGGCGCAGAGGCTCCGCATGCGCACCACCTTCGACCTCGAGATGCTGCAGCAGCTCGGCTTCTGCTCGGGCATCGAGAACTACTCGCGACACCTCGACGGGCGGCTGCCGGGAGAGCCGCCGCACACGCTGCTCGACTTCTTCCCCGACGACTTCCTCATGGTCATCGACGAGTCGCACGTGACCGTCCCGCAGATCGGCGCGATGTACGAGGGGGATGCCTCGCGCAAGCGCACCCTGGTCGAGCACGGGTTCCGGCTGCCGAGCGCGCTCGACAACCGCCCGCTCCGGTTCGACGAGTTCAAGGAGCGCGTCGGCCAGACCGTCTACCTCTCGGCGACGCCCGGCCGCTACGAGATGGGCATCGCCGACGGTGTCGTCGAGCAGATCATCCGCCCGACCGGCCTCGTCGACCCGCACATCGTCGTCAAGCCGTCGAAGGGCCAGATCGACGACCTGCTCGAGGAGATCCGCCTGCGCGCGTCACGCGACGAGCGCGTGCTCGTCACGACACTGACCAAGAAGATGGCCGAAGAGCTCACCGACTTCCTGGGAGAGCACGGGGTGCGGGTGCGCTACCTCCACTCCGACGTCGACACGCTGCGCCGCGTCGAGCTGCTGAGCGAGCTTCGCTCGGGTGTCTACGACGTGCTCGTGGGCATCAACCTGCTGCGCGAGGGACTCGACCTTCCCGAAGTCTCGCTCGTCTCGATCCTCGACGCCGACAAAGAGGGGTTCCTCCGCAGCGGAACATCGCTCATCCAGACCATCGGCCGTGCGGCGCGCAACGTGTCCGGCGAAGTGCACATGTACGCCGACACCGTGACCGATTCCATGCGCAATGCGATCGAGGAGACCGATCGGCGGCGCGAGAAGCAGGTCGCCTACAACACCGAGCACGGGATCGACCCGCAGCCTCTCCGCAAGCGCATCGCCGACATCACCGACGCTCTCGCTCGGGAGGCCTCCGACACCGACGCCATGCTGTCGCGCAAGTCCTCGGCCAAGCTCAAGTCGGGCAAGGGCAAGGCGCCGACCCCTCAGCTGCGGCGTGAGGGGATCGCAGCCGAGGGCGCCGAGCAGCTCGAGGCGACCATCGCCGACCTCAGCAGTCAGATGCTCTCCGCGGCGGCGGAGCTCAAGTTCGAACTCGCCGCACGCCTGCGCGATGAGGTGCAGGACATGAAGAAGGAGCTCCGGGCGATGGAGCGCGCGGGGCACGCGTAGGCGGCCGGGTGCTCGGCGCGATCAGGGGCAGTGCATGAGCGGCTTCGGGCCGCTGCGGTCGAACGTGTGCCGGGTGATCGGTGCGCCGCACAGCGGGCACGCCCGTTCGGCGCGCTCCGACGCCGACGGCGGGGGAGCGGTCTCGTAGGGTCCGACCGCGGCAGGACCTGCCAGCCGGATCAGCTTCGTGTTGAGGAACGAGTACCAGCCGCCTGCTTCGCGCACGCGCTCCCGCAGCGGCGGCCGGTGGGTGGGGGCATCCTCATCACGCATATCATTAGTGTACTAACGATTGACCCGAGAGGATCTCACGTGAGCCAGTCCGCCGCCCCGAGCGCCGACGAGCTGCTCAAGCTCGACAATCAGGTGTGCTTCGCCCTGGTGACGGCGGCGCGCAACGTCGTGGCGATCTACCGCCCGATCCTCGAGCCCCTCGGTCTCACGCATCCGCAGTACCTGGTGATGCTGGCGCTCTGGGAGCGATCGCCCCGGTCGCTGCGGGAACTGGCCGATGAGCTCGCGCTCGAACCTGCGACGCTCTCGCCGCTCGTGAAGCGGCTCGAGGTGCAGGGGCTCGTGTCGAAGGCACGGCGCGATGACGACGAGCGCGTGCTCGACGTCCGGCTGACAGTCGAGGGTGCGGCCCTGCGCGAACGCGCGCTCGAGGTGCCCGGCCGTGTCATGGCGGGCGTCGGAACGGATGCCGCGTCGCTGATCTCGCTGCGGGACGCGCTCGCACCGTTCTCCGGCGCGAGGAGCGGCCACATCACAGGTGCGTGAACTTCTTCTCATGCCTCTGGCCGTGCGGCCCCCCTGAACGTAGGGTCGGAACGGCGTCCCGACCGCGGTGAACCTGCGTGCCGCGATGCCGGCAACACCGTCGTTCCGATCCAGCACAGAGGAAGCCATCCATGCACATCAGGTCCCACCAAGACCGTCCGGCCCGGCGCCGCGGTCTCGCCTTCGCGGCGACCGCAGCCACCCTCGCCCTCACCCTCACCGGGGTCGCGTCCGCCTCAGCGGCGCCCAAGGCCCCCGACACCCCCAAGGGCAAAGCCAACGGGACGTCGGTCGAGATCAACCTCGTCACCGTGAACGACTTCCACGGCCGCATCGAGCAGTCCGGCACCGCCGCCGGGATCGCGCGGCTGTCGACGGCGGTCAATCAGCTCCGGGCGGAGAACCCGAACACCGTCTTCGCCGCCGCAGGCGACATGATCGGCGCATCGACCTTCACGTCCTTCATCCAGGAGGACGTCCCGACCATCGAGGCGCTGAACGCCGCCGGCCTCGATGTGAGCTCGGTGGGCAACCACGAGTTCGACAAGGGCTTCGACGACCTGACCGACCGGGTGATGCCCCTCGCCGACTGGGAGTACCTCGGCGCGAACGTCTACGACAGGGTGTCGGGCGACCCCGCTCTGCCGGAGTACTGGATCGCCAAGTTCCAGGGCATCCGCGTCGGCTTCGTCGGTGCGGTCACCGATGAGCTGCCGTCGCTCGTGAGCCCGACCGGCATCGAGGACATCACCGTCGGAAGCCCCGTCGACGCGGCGAACCGCGTCGCGGATCAGCTCAGCGACGGCCGGTCGAACAACGGCGAGGCCGACATCGTCATCATGCTGGTGCACGAGGGCGCCGCCACCTCGTCCGTCGAGTCCGCGACCGATCCGACGACACGGTTCGGCGACATCGTGCTGAACGCGAACGACAACATCGACGCGATCGTCTCCGGCCACACCCACCTCGCGTACAACCACGTGATCGACGGCCGGCCCGTGATCTCGAGCGGCCAGTACGGGGAGCGATTCTCGAACATGGAGATCACCTACGACCGCAGGTCGAAGTCGATCACCTCCATGGAGAACACGCTGTACACGATGGCGACCGAGGTCAACGCCGCCGGCACGGTGACGGCGTGGCTCACCGAGCCCGACCCGGCGATCGTCCCCATCGTGGCCGAGGCGACCGAAGTCGCCAATGAACTCGGAAACGTGATCATCGGCGACACCTCCGCCGCACTCAACCGCGCGCAGCGACCCGGCACCGTGAACGGCGCACCCGCCCCGGTCGAGAACCGTGGCGGCGAGTCGACGCTCGGCAACTTCGTGGCCGACGTGCAGCTCTGGGCGCTGAACGAGGACGGCACCCGCAGCGTCGACATCACCTTCATGAACCCCGGAGGTCTCCGAGCCGACATCAACGCCGGCGACACGACGTACCGCGAGACGGCGAACGTGCAGTCGTTCGCGAACACCCTCGTGACGCTCAACATGACCGGGGCGCAGATCAAGGGAGTCCTCGAGGAGCAGTGGCAGCCGGCCGGTGCAAGCCGTCCGTTCCTGAAGCTCGGCGTGAACGAGGCGCTCACCTACACGTACGACCCGACCGCGCCGCAGGGCTCGCACATCCTCGACATCTACCTCGACGGTGTGCCGCTCGACCCTGCGGCGACATACTCCGTCGGGGCCAACTCCTTCCTCGCAGGCGGCGGCGACAGCTTCTTCACCTTCCGCGAGGGCACGGGCAAGGCCGACAGCGGCAAGATCGACCTCGAGGCGATGGTCGACTACTTCACCGTGTTCGGAAGCGTGGAGCCCGACTACGCCCAGCGCGCAGTGGGCGTGGACCTCGTGAGCATCGTCGGCGACCAGGTCACCGTCAACCTCTCGTCGCTCGACTTCAGCACGACCGAGCCGAAGGCGGGAACCGTCGCCGTCTCGTTCGACGGAGTCCAGCTCGCGAGCGCTCCGGTGGACGCGACCTTCCCCGACCCTTCGACGTTCGACGAGATCGGGCGGGCGACGGTGACGTTCACCCTTCCGGCGGGCGCCACCTCGGAGTCGGAGTTCGTCATCACGACACCGACCGGAACGGTGAGCACGTTCACGCTCGGGGGCGCGCTCTGACCTTCTTCGCATGACGTGCGGATGCCGCGGGGGCTCGCACCCCGCGGCATCGGCAGGTGCTCGTCTGGAAGAAGCCAGTGAAGGCGGGGACTCCGAGTCCGATGTCGGAGGCCCCGCCTAAACTTGTCTGGTGCCCATCGTCCCCGTCGCCGTGCCCGGAAACACCAGCGGAAAGCTCAGCGTCCGCGGTGCCCGCGTCCACAATCTCAAGAACGTCGACCTCGACATCCCGCGTGACTCGCTCGTCGTGTTCACGGGGCTCTCGGGCTCCGGCAAGTCCAGCCTCGCTTTCGACACCATCTTCGCCGAGGGCCAGCGCCGCTACGTCGAGTCGCTGAGCGCCTACGCGCGCCAATTCCTCGGCCAGGTCGATCGTCCCGACGTCGACTTCATCGAAGGCCTCAGCCCCGCGGTGTCGATCGACCAGAAGTCGACCAACCGCAACCCCCGCTCGACCGTGGGCACCATCACCGAGATCCACGACTACATGCGTCTGCTGTGGGCGCGCATCGGCGTGCCGCACTGCCCCGAGTGCGGCGAGGTCATCCAGCGCCAGACGGTGCAGCAGGTCGCCGACCAGCTCATGGAGCTGCCCGAGCGCACCCGGTATCAGATCGTCGCGCCCGTCGTCACCCAGAAGAAGGGCGAGTTCGTCGACCTCTTCAAAGAGCTGTCGGCCAAGGGCTACGCCCGTGCGGTCGTCGACGGCGAGCTCATTCAGCTCGCCGAGCCGCCCACCCTGAAGAAGAGCTACAAGCACGACATCGCGGTGGTCGTCGACCGCCTCGTGGCCAGCCCCGACATCCTGAGCCGCGTCACCGACTCCGTCGAGACGGCGCTGGGTCTGGCCGGCGGCGTGATGCAGGTCAACTTCGTCGACGCCGAGGGCGACGACGCCTGGCAGTCGTTCTCCGAGAAGCTGGCGTGCCCGAACGGGCACCCGCTGCAGCTCACTGAGATCGAGCCCCGCACGTTCTCGTTCAACGCTCCCTTCGGCGCCTGCCCGACCTGCTCGGGGCTCGGCACCCGCATGTCGGTCGACGTCGATCTCATGGTCGGCGACGAAGACCTCTCGATCCGCGAGGGCGTCCTGATCCCGTGGACCACGCAGGGCAAGGGGCTCTTCCAGTACTACGAGCGCCTGCTCGAGGGCCTCGCGAACGATCTGGACTTCTCGCTCGACACCCCGTGGCGGATGCTGCGTGCCGAGGTCCGCGAGGCGGTCCTGCGCGGCGAGAACTACAAGGTGACGGTGAAGTGGAAGAACCGCTACGGCCGTGAGATGCGCTACTCCTCGGGCTTCGAGGGCGTCGTTCCCTACATCGAGCGGCAGTACCTGCAGGCCGAGACCGACACCCAGCGTCAGCGATGGGCCGAGTTCCTGCGCGAGGTCCCGTGTCCCGTATGCGACGGCGCGCGTCTCAAGCCCGAGGTGCTCGCGGTCCTCGTGCACGGACATTCGATCGCGGATGCCTCGCGCCTGAGCCTCGCCGACGCGCAGGCCTTCTTCGCCGGCCTTCAGCTGACCGACCGTGAGGCCAAGATCGGCGCGCAGGTGCTGCGCGAGATCCGTGTGCGGCTCGACTTCCTCATCCAGGTCGGGCTCACCTACCTGAACCTCAGCCGCTCCGCCGGGTCGCTGTCGGGCGGCGAGGCGCAGCGCATCCGGCTCGCCACGCAGATCGGCTCTGGGCTCACGGGCGTGCTCTACGTGCTCGATGAGCCGTCGATCGGCCTCCACCAGCGCGACAACCGCCGCCTCATCGAGACGCTCATCACGCTCCGCGACCTCGGCAACACGCTGATCGTCGTCGAGCACGACGAGGAGACGATCCACGCCGCCGACTGGATCGTCGACATCGGCCCCCGCGCCGGCGTCGACGGCGGTGACGTCGTGCACTCCGGACCCCTCGAGCAGCTGCTCAAGGAGAGCGACTCCATCACCGGCGACTACCTCGCGGGCCGCCGTGAGATCCCGACGCCGAAGAAGCGACGCAAGATCGACAAGAACCGGAAGGTGACGGTCGTCGGCGCGCGCGAGAACAACCTGAAGAACGTCACCGTCGACTTCCCGCTGGGGGTGCTCACCGCGGTGACGGGCGTGAGCGGCTCGGGCAAGTCGTCGCTGGTGAACGACATCCTCTACGAAGTCCTCGCCACCCGGCTGAACGGTGCGCGCCGCGTCGCGGGCAAGCACACCCGCGTGATCGGCACCGACGATCTCGACAAGGTCGTGCACGTCGACCAGGGGCCGATCGGCCGCACACCGCGCTCGAACCCCGCCACGTACACCGGCGTCTTCGACCGGATCCGCACGCTGTTCAGCGAGACGCCCGAGGCGAAGGCGCGCGGCTACCAGCCCGGCAGGTTCAGCTTCAACGTCAAGGGCGGCCGGTGCGAGGCGTGCTCCGGCGACGGCACGATCAAGATCGAGATGAACTTCCTGCCCGACGTGTACGTCGACTGCGAGGTGTGCCACGGCAAGCGGTACAACCGCGACACGCTCGCCGTGCACTACAAGGGCAAGAACATCGCCGAGGTGCTCGAGATGCCGATCTCCGATGCCGCCGAGTTCTTCGAGCCGATCCAGGCGATCCACCGGTACCTGCGCACGCTGGTCGACGTCGGCCTCGGGTACGTTCGCCTCGGCCAGTCCGCGACCACGCTGTCGGGCGGCGAGGCGCAGCGCGTCAAGCTCGCGACCGAGCTGCAGCGGCGCTCCAACGGGCGCTCGATCTACGTTCTCGACGAGCCCACCACCGGTCTCCACTTCGAAGACGTGCGACGACTGCTCGAGGTCCTCGGCGGACTCGTCGACAAGGGCAACAGCGTCATCGTGATCGAGCACAACCTCGACGTCATCAAGAGCGCCGACTGGATCATCGATCTCGGGCCCGAGGGCGGCTCCGGCGGCGGCGAGGTCGTCGCCACGGGCACCCCCGAGCAGGTCGCCCGCGTCGAGGGCAGCCACACCGGTGCGTTCCTCGCCGAGGTGCTGGGCGGGGCGCAGGCGGTCCGCAAGGCCGGCTGACCCGATGGCACGCACCGCACCCACGGTCGCCTACAAGCCGAAGCCGGGCGAGATCCCGACGAACCCGGGCGTCTACCGCTTCCGCGATGCCGACGGGCGTGTGCTGTACGTCGGCAAGGCCAAGAACCTGCGTGCGCGGCTCTCGAACTACTTCGCACCGCTGCACACGCTGCACGAGCGCACGCGCCGCATGGTGACGACGGCCGCGTCCGTCGAGTGGACGGTCGTCTCGAGCGACGTCGACTCGCTGCAGCTGGAGTACATGTGGATCAAGGAGTTCGATCCGCCCTTCAACGTGCGATACCGCGACGACAAGTCGTATCCGTTCATGGCGATCACCCTCGGTGACGAGGCGCCGCGCGTGATCGTCACGCGCAACCGCCGGATCCCGGGGGCGAAGTACTTCGGTCCGTACCCGAAGGTGTGGGCCGTCCACGACACGATCGACCTGATGATCAAGGTCTTCCCGATCCGCACGTGCAGCGACTCCTCGTACAAGAAGGCCATGGCCTCCGGACGGCCGTGCTTCCCCGGGCAGATCGGCCGGTGCGGCGGACCCTGCTCGATGAAGGTCACGATTGAGGAGCACCGCGCGATCGTCGAGGACTTCGTCGCGTTCATGGCCGGCGGCGACCAGCGCTTCCGCAAGGAGCTCACCGCTCGCATGAAGGAGGCGTCGGCGGCCATGGACTACGAGGCCGCAGCCCTGTACCGCGACCGGCTCCAGGCGATCGATGCGGTGCTCAACAAGAGCGCGCTCGTCCTGGCGCCCGACACGGACGCCGACCTGTTCGGCATCGCGGAGGACGAGCTGGCTGCGACCGTGCAGCACTTCGTGATCCGCGGCGGCCGCGTGCGCGGGGTCCGGGCGACGACGATCGAGAAGGAGCTCGACATCACCGGCGGCGATCTGGTCGACCAGGTGCTGCAGCGCACCTACGGCAACGCCGCGGGCGCGGACATCCCGCGACAGGTGCTCGTTCCCGCGATGCCCGACGACGCGGACGACCTCGAGGAGTGGCTGCGCGAGCGCCGCGGCAAGTCGGTCACGATCCAAGTCGCGCAGCGCGGGCGCAAGGCCGAGCTCATGAAGACGGCCACCCTCAACGCCCAGCAGGCGCTGATGCTGCACAAGACGCGCCGCACGAGCGACTACGTCGCCCGCACGCAGGCGCTCACCGACCTCCAGGAGGCGCTCGACCTGGCGGAGGCGCCGCTGCGCATCGAGTGCTTCGACGTCTCGCATCTCGGCGGCACGAACGTCGTGGCCTCGATGGTCGTCTTCGAGGACGGCCTGCCGCGCAAAGACCAGTACCGCTCGTTCGGCGTGCCCGAGACCACCGACGACACCGACTCGCTCTACCAGGTGCTCCGACGCCGGCTGGCCTACCTCGACCGTCCCGACGACGACGTGCCGCCGCCCGCCGACGCGACCGCCGACGGCGAGGTCGTCACCGAGCGGCGCCGCGCGCGCTTCGCGTACCGGCCGCAGCTGCTCGTCGTCGACGGTGGCAAGCCGCAGGTCGAGGCGGCCGCCCGTGCGCTGCGCGACGCCGGCCATGAGGAGATCGCCCTCTGCGGCATCGCGAAGCGGCTCGAGGAGGTCTGGCTGCCGGGGGAGGAGTACCCGGTGATCCTGCCTCGCACGTCCGAGTCGCTCTACCTGCTGCAGCGCCTGCGCGACGAGGCGCACCGCTTCGCCATCGGTCATCAGCGCCGGCGGCGCCGTCGCGACATCCAGAGCGTGCTCTCGGAGGTGCCCGGCCTGGGTGATGCGCGCATCAAGGCTCTGCTGCGTCACTTCGGCTCGGTCGCCGCGCTCAAGGAGGCGACACCGGATCAGATCGAGGCGCTGCCCGGCGTCGGTCCGAAGCTGGCCGCGTCGATCCATGCGCACCTCTCCGCTCGGTAGGGTGGTCAGGACGACGGGGGTGGTCATGACGGAGGCAGCGCGCCAGGCCGGAGAGGTGCTGATCGTCACCGGCATGTCCGGAGCCGGTCGGTCGACCGCCGCGAACGCGCTCGAGGACCTCGGCTGGTACGTCGTCGACAACCTGCCGCCGCAGATGCTCAAGCCCCTGCTCGACCTCACCGAGCTCGCCGCCGGTCTCCTTCCGCGGGTGGCGGTCGTCGTCGACGTCCGGGGGCGGGACCTCTTCTCCGACCTGCCCGACGCCATGCGCGCGCTGCGCGACCGGCGGCAGATCCGGCTGATGTTCCTGGATGCTTCCGACGACGTGCTCGTGCGACGGTTCGAGGCGGTCCGGCGACCGCATCCGCTGCAGGGCGACGGCACGATCCTCGACGGCATCCGGCACGAGCGGGAGCGGCTGACGGCGGTGCGCGAGAGCGCCGACGTCATCCTCGACACGTCGTCGTACAACATCCACCAGCTCGCGACGCAGGTGAGCGACCTCTTCACCGACGCCGACGCGGCCCGGCACATCCTCACCATCCTGAGCTTCGGGTTCAAGTACGGGCTCCCGCCCGACGCAGATCTGGTCGCCGACATGCGCTTCCTGCCGAACCCGTTCTGGAACGAGACGCTGCGCCCGCTGACGGGCGAAGACCCCGAGGTGCGCGAGTTCGTGCTGGCGCAGACGGGCGCCCAGGATTTCGTCGACGCCTACGCGACGGCGCTCCAGCCTGTCCTCGCCGGCTATCAGCGCGAGAACAAGCGGCACTCCGTGGTCGCCGTCGGATGCACCGGCGGGAAGCATCGCTCGGTCGTGATGGCCCGCGAGCTCGCCGAGCGCCTCGCCCAGGCGCCGGGAGTCGCGGTGCGCGTCAAGCATCGCGACCTCGGACGTGAGTGAGACGCCCCACCAACGGTCCGGCGCGCGGGTAGGCTGGACCGTCGTTCCCTCCCCACCCACCACAGAGGAGTCCCGTGTCGCTGACCGCTGACGTGAAGGCCGAGCTGATCACCGTGCGCGACCCGCGCCCCACGGCCCGGGTGGCCGAGCTCACCTCTCTGCTGCGGTTCTCGGGCGGGCTGCACTCGATCGCCAACCGTGTGGCCGTCGAGGCCGAGCTCGACTCCGACGTCCTCGCCCGCCGCACGGCCCGCGACCTCGTGGAGCTCTACGGCGTGCGCCCCGAGCTCGTCCACGTGCAGGGATCGGGTGCGCGCGGCGGCAGCCACTACGCGGTCCGGGTCATCGAGGGCGGCGAGACGCTCGCGCGCCAGACCGGGCTGCTGGATCAGCGCCGTCGGCCGGTCCGCGGCCTGCCCAACAAGCTCACCACCGGATCGCGCGGGGATCTGGCCGCCATCTGGCGCGGCGCGTTCCTGGCCGCAGGGTCCCTGTCCGAGCCCGGTCGCTCGGCCGCCCTCGAGATCACATGCCCGTCTCCCGAAGCCGCCATGGCGCTCGTCGGCGCGGCCCACCGGCTCGGCATCGCCGGCAAGGCGCGCGAGGTGCGCGGGGTTCCGCGCGTCGTCGTGCGCGAGGGCGAGGCCATCCGCGCCGCCCTGGCGGCGATGGGCGCCGAGCGTGCCGCCGCCGAGTGGGACCAGCTCCGCCAGCGCCGCGAGGTGCGCGCCGGCGTGAACCGGCTCGTGAACTTCGACGACGCCAACCTGCGCCGCTCCGCCCAGGCAGCCGTCGCGGCGTGCGCCCGCGTGGAGCGCGCTCTCGAGATCCTCGGCGACGGAGTGCCCGAGCACCTGCGCGAGGCAGGCGCCCTGCGCCTGGCCCACCGCGACGCCAGCCTCGACGAACTGGGTCACCACGCCGATCCGCCGCTCACGAAGGACGCGGTCGCCGGCCGCATCCGCCGCCTGCTCGCGATGGCCGACAAGAAGGCCGACGCCGAAGGACTCCCCGGCACCGAGTCCGCCGTGCCCGCGGGCATGGAGGACTGAGCCCTCAGACGATCGGCACCGCCGCGCCCGACACGGTGATGCCACCCCTCGCGGGGATGTCCACGGTCAGCAGACCGGGGCGCCCGACGTGGCGGCCCTGCTCGATGAGCACACGCGCGGGCGCCGCGACGGCCCCGGTCGCGCGGAGGTAGCCGCCGGTCGCCGCCGCCGCGGCGCCGGTGGCCGGATCCTCGGTGATCGCGCCGACGGGGAAGATGTTCCGCGCCTCCCAGCGCCCGCCGCCGAGCTCGTGCAGGACGATGATCGTCGCGGGCCAGGCCTCGGCATCCATCAGCCTCCGCGCCGCGGCCGGATCGAAGGTCATGCCGTCGAAGACGCGCCGGTCGGCGAGGATGAGGAGCGGATGCCGGTTGCCGGCGAAAGCAAGGGCGGGCGGATGCCGCGGGTCGAGGTCGGCACGGCCGAAGCCGACGAGGTTGAGCAGGGCGTCGAGGGTGGCGTCGGGCAGCGGCTCGATCCACGGCTCGACGCTCGTGAAGGAGGCGGTGCGGCCAGCATCGTCGCGTGTCACGATGTCGACGCGTCCGACCGGGGTGTCGAACGCGAAGGCGCCGTCACCCAGGTCCGACGCCAGCGCGATGGCCGACGCGACGGTCGCGTGCCCGCAGAAGGGCACCTCGGCGACGGGGGAGAAGTAGCGGATGCCGCGCTCCCGCCCGGAGCCGGTGACGAACGCCGTCTCGGCATAGCCGACATCGGCCGCGATGCGCTGCATCGCGGCGTCGTCGAGGTCGTCGGCGCCGATCACGACGCCCGCGGGGTTCCCCCCATCGGGGTCGTCGGAGAAGGCGGCCCATCGCTGCACCGTCGGTCGCGTCATCCCGCGATCGTATCCGGACGCCGCCGGCCATAGATCTCGTCACGAAGGGAAGCAACCCCCTCTGCGCGGCGTTGGCCCTCAGTAGGATGAGACCCGTCACCCTCGCTGCGCCGAGGAGCCTCGGCGCGCGCCGACAGGAAGAAGAGAACATGGCGAAGTACACCTTGCCCGACCTCCCCTACGACTACGCCGCGCTGGAACCGCACATCAGCGGCAAGATCATGGAGCTGCACCACAGCAAGCACCACCAGGCGTACGTGACCGGAGCGAACACCGCCCTCGAGCAGCTCGCCGAGGCCCGCGACTCCGGCAACCTGGCCAACGTCAGCAAGCTCGAGAAGGACCTGGCGTTCAACCTCGGCGGACACGTCAACCACTCGATCTTCTGGACCAACCTCTCGCCCGAGGGCGGCGGCGAGCCCGAAGGCGAGCTGCGCGCGGCCATCGACGAGTTCTTCGGCGGGTTCGACAAGTTCCAGGCCCACTTCACGGCCGCAGCGACCACCATCCAGGGCTCCGGCTGGGCCGTGCTGAGCTGGGACCCGCTCGGCGAGCAGCTCATCATCCAGCAGCTGTTCGACCAGCAGAGCAACACCGCGCAGGGCACGATCCCCGTCTTCCAGCTCGACATGTGGGAGCACGCCTTCTACCTCGACTACCTCAACGTCAAGGCCGACTACGTCAAGGCGGCGTGGAACATCGTCAACTGGCAGAACGTCGCGCAGCGCCTCGACGCCGCCCGTCAGAAGACCTCGGGCCTGCTGGTACTGTCATAGCAGGCGCGGCGTCCCGGTGGGACAGCCCGCCGGGACGCCGTTGTCCACTGTCTGCATCGCACCAACCGCGCACTCGCGCACGACACATCTCAGGAGCACCTCCGTGACTGTCAAGATCGGCATCAACGGCTTCGGCCGCATCGGACGCAACTACCTCCGCGCGGCTCTCGCGCAGGGCGCGGACCTCGAAATCGTGGCGGTGAACGACCTCACCGACAACAAGACCCTCGCTCACCTGCTCAAGTACGACTCGGTCGGCGGCGTGCTGTCCGAGGACGTCTCGTACACGGAGGATTCCATCACCGTGGGCGACAAGACCATCAAGGTCTTCGAAGAGCGCGATCCCGCCAACCTTCCCTGGGGCGACCTGGGCGTCGACATCGTCATCGAGTCGACCGGCCGCTTCACCAAGGCCGACGACGCCAAGAAGCACATCGCCGGCGGCGCGAAGAAGGTCCTCATCTCCGCCCCCGCCACGGGCGACGACGTCACCGTCGTGATGGGCGTCAACGAGGGCGACTACGACCCGGCGAACCACGTCATCATCTCGAACGCCTCGTGCACCACGAACTGCCTCGCGCCGCTCGCGAAGGTCTTCAACGACGCCTTCGGCATCGAGCGCGGCTTCATGATGACCGCCCACGCCTACACGGCCGACCAGAACCTCCAGGACGGCCCGCACAGCGACCTCCGCCGTGCACGCGGTGCGGCGATCAACATCGTGCCCGCGTCGACCGGTGCAGCCAAGGCCATCGGCCATGTCCTGCCCGAGCTCAACGGCAAGCTGAGCGGCTCCTCGTACCGCGTGCCGGTTCCGACCGGGTCGATCGTCGACCTCACGATCGTCACCCCCACCGAGGGCCTCACGGTCGAGCAGGTCAACGCCGCCTACCAGGCCGCTGCCGCCGACGGCCGACTCGCCGGGTACCTGCAGTACACCGACGACCCGATCGTCTCGAGCGACATCCAGGGCAACCCGCACTCGTCGATCTTCGACGCGGAGCTCACCAACGTCAGCGGCAACCTGGTCAAGGTCTCCGCCTGGTACGACAACGAGTGGGGCTACTCGAACCGCCTCGTCGACCTGACCGAATACGTCGCCGAGAGCCTCTGACCCGCGATCATGGCTCTGCGCACCCTCGACACCCTGGGTTCGCTGGCCGGCAAACGCGTCATCGTCCGTGCTGACCTCAACGTCCCCCTGAAGGACGCCGTCATCACGGACGATGGCCGTGTGCGGGCCACGCTCCCCACGCTCAACGCCCTCATCAACGACGGCGCGCGCGTCGTCGTCTGCTCGCACCTCGGTCGTCCCGACGGTGCTCCCGACGCGAAGTACAGCCTCGCCCCGGTGGCCCAGCGGCTGTCCGAGCTCCTGGGCAAGCCGGTGGCGTTCGCCCGCGACACCGTCGGCGAGTCCGCCCACGAGGCCGTCGCGGCGCTCGAAGACGGCGATGTCGCGGTGATCGAGAACCTCCGCTTCAACCCGGGCGAGACCGCCAAGGACGAGGCCGAGCGTCGTGCGTTCGCCGGTCAGCTGGCCGAGCTCGGTGACGCGCTGGTTTCGGACGGCTTCGGCGTCGTGCACCGCAAGCAGGCGTCGGTGTACGAGCTCGCCGAGCTCCTGCCCTCGGCGGCCGGTCTGCTGATCGCCGCCGAGCTCGACGTGCTCGACCGCCTCACCGAGAACCCCGAGCGGCCCTACACCGTCGTCCTCGGCGGTTCGAAGGTCAGCGACAAGCTCGGCGTCATCTCGCACCTGCTGCCGCGCGTCGACCGTCTCCTGATCGGCGGCGGGATGCTGTTCACGTTCCTCGCCGCGCAGGGCCACAAGGTGGGCTCGAGCCTGCTGGAGGCCGATCAGCTCGACACGGTCCGCGACTACATGCGCCGTGCGGAGGAATCGGGCGTCGAGCTCGTCCTGCCCACCGACGTCGTCGTCGCGTCCGCCTTCGGCGCCGACGCGGATCACGTGGTCACGCGCGCCGACGCCATCGAGGGCACCCCCTTCGGGGCATCCGGACTCGGCCTCGACATCGGGCCCGACACGGCTGCGCGGTTCGCGGAGCTCGTGCGCGGTTCGAAGACGGTGTTCTGGAACGGTCCGATGGGCGTGTTCGAGCTCGCGCCGTTCGCCGCCGGCACGAAGGCGGTCGCGCAGGCCCTGACCGAGGTCGACGGGCTGTCGGTCGTCGGAGGCGGCGACTCCGCCGCCGCGGTGCGTCAGCTCGGCTTCGCAGACGACCGCTTCGGTCACATCTCGACGGGCGGAGGCGCCAGCCTCGAGTTCCTCGAGGGCAAGAAGCTCCCCGGACTGGAGGTCCTCGGATGGCAGTGACAACCCGCACCCCGCTCATCGCCGGCAACTGGAAGATGAACCTCGACCACCTGCAGGCGGTCGCGTTCGTCCAGAAGCTGCACTGGACGCTCAAGGACGCCAAGCACGACGACACGTCGGTCGAGGTGGCGGTCTTCCCGCCCTTCACCGATCTGCGCACCGTGCAGACGCTCCTCGACGCCGACAAGATCCCGTTCGCTCTGGGCGCGCAGGACATCTCCTCGCACGACTCCGGCGCCTACACCGGTGAGGTGTCGGGCGCGTTCCTCGCGAAGCTCGACAACCGGTACGTCATCATCGGCCACTCCGAGCGTCGTGAATACCACCACGAGGGCGACGACATCGTCGCCGCGAAGGTGCAGGCCGCGCTCCGGCACGCGCTGGTGCCGGTGATCTGCGTCGGCGAGACGGCGGAGGACCTCGAGAAGTTCGGCGCCAGCGCCGTTCCGGTGGGCCAGCTGCAGGCGGCGCTCGAGGGCGTGAAGGCCGACGCAGACATCGTCGTCGCCTACGAGCCCGTGTGGGCGATCGGCTCCGGCCAGGCGGCCACTCCCGAGCAGGCGCAGGACGTGTGCGCCAAACTGCGCGACGTCATCGCGGACAAGCTGGGGGCGGATGCCGCAGCCCGCACGCGCGTGCTCTACGGCGGATCCGTCAAGGCCGCGAACATCGCGAGCTTCATGCGCGAGCCGGATGTGGACGGTGCGCTGGTCGGCGGAGCGAGCCTCGTCGTGGACGAGTTCGCGGCGATCATCCGGTATCAGAAGCACGTCGGCGTCTGACCGGTATACTCGACCCTTGTGCGATCGGCGACTGATCGCGGCGAAAGGCTTCAACGACTGTGCAGATCCTCGAGTTCGTCCTGCAGGTGCTCCTCGGAATCACGAGCCTCCTGCTGACCCTCCTCATCCTGCTCCACAAGGGGCGCGGCGGCGGCCTGTCCGACATGTTCGGCGGCGGCATGACGTCGTCGCTCGGCTCGTCCGGCCTCGCTGAGCGCAACCTCAACCGCTTCACGGTGATCCTCGCCCTGGTGTGGTTCGTGGCCATTGTGGCGCTCGGACTCATCACGAAGTTCCAGGCGCTCTGATGGCGACCGGAGGCAACGCGATCCGCGGCACCCGCGTCGGTGCCGGGCCGATGGGCGAGCAGGACCACGGATTCCACGCCGACCGCGTGGCGGTGTCGTACTGGGACGCGCTCGGCAACGAGACCGTCCGGTACTTCGCGGCCGGGATCCCCGAAGAGGAGATCCCCGACACGATCGACTCGCCGCACTCCGGCCTGCCGGCGGGCCGTGACAAGGCCAACCCGCCTGCGGTGGCCAAGACCGAGCCCTACAAGACGCACCTCGCGTACGTGAAGGAGCGCCGCACCGAGGAAGAGGCCGACGCCCTCCTTGACGACGCGCTCAAGCAGCTGCGCGAGCGTCGCGGCCAGGACTGACGACGACAGACACCTACGAGAGAAGCGGATGCCGAGGCATCCGCTTCTCTCGTCTTCAGGCTTCGTGAGCCGGAGTCAGTACTCGCGGTCGATGAGCTCGGGGGGCACGTTCGCCGCGGCCGCCTCATCAACGAAGAAGATCGTGCGCTTGCGGCCCTTGGCGCCCGCTGCGGGCACGCTCGCGTAGCTGGCGCCCGCGAGTGCCAGGCCGAGCGCTGAGGCCTTGTCGGCGCCGGCGATGACCATCCAGACCCGCTTGGAGCTGTTGATGACCGGGCGGGTCATCGTGAGGCGCTCGGGTGGGGGCTTCGGGGAGTCGCGCACGCCCAGAACCGAGCGGTCGGTGACGAGGATCTCGGGCCGGTCGGGGAAGAGCGAGGCGATGTGGCCGTCGGGCCCGACGCCGAGGAAGCAGACGTCGAACGACGGCCACGGCCCTTCCGAGCCGGCGAATCGTGCGAGCTCGTCGGCGTGGGCGGCGGCTGCGGCATCGAGGTCGAGGCCCTCGTCGCTCGCCGGGGCGGCATGGATGTTCTCGGCGGGGACGTCGAGCGCATCGAGGAGCGCGGCGCGCGCCTGCTTCTCGTTGCGGTCGTCATCGGTCTTCGCCACGAACCGCTCGTCGCTCCACCAGAAGTGCACGCGCGACCAGTCGATCTTCTCGATGCGCCGGCTGCGCGCTGCGGCCGCCAGGACGGCCGAGCCCATCGATCCGCCCGTGAGCGAGACATGCGCGAGCTTGCCCTCGTCGACGCGCTTGGCGACACGGTTCAGGAAGCGTGCGGCGACGGCGTCGGCGAGTGTCGAAGGATCGGGGGAGATGACCACCCGCTTCTCGGCCCAGGCTTCAACCATGGATGTCACTCGCCACACGACTGCTCATACGCCCTGCGTCTCCTTCGTCGCCGGAGGGTCGAGCAGATCCCAGCCCTCGGTGATCACTCGACCATACAGGACGTCGGGATCGAGGCGACGGAGCTCCTCGGCCAGGCATTCACGCAGCGTGCGGCGCGGAAAGGCCAGCTCGTGGCTGGGCTGGCCGGGCTGCGTGAGGATCGCCGAGTGCGCGTTCGGCCGCTCGAGCAGGATCTCTCCGCTGGGCCGGACGAGCGCGACCGACTTGATGCCGTGCGGCCACTCGTCGGGCTGAAGGTACTCCCAGTCGACGCGGACGTCGAGGGAGAGGCGAAGCCACGCCGCCAGGAGCGCCGTCGACGGAGAGTCGCTCGCCCCGCGCACCCTGACCGCGGTGACGGGCTCGTACGGCGGCTGGTCGAGGATCGCTGCCAGCTGCTCGCGCCAGCGCGTCAGCCGCGTCCATGCGAGGTCGGTGTCGCCCGGGGCGTACTGCTCGCCGAGCCCGGCGACCCAGGCGGACGGATCCGACTTGGTCGCGGCATCCGTGATCCGGCGCTGCGCGATACGGCCGATCGACGTCTCCGAGATGTTCTCGGGGGTGCGGTTCGGCCACCACACGACCACCGGGGCGTCGGGAAGGAGCAGACCCGTGACGAGCGACTCGAGGTTCGACCGACCGGCCTCACCTGCCACGCGGAGCGTGACCACCTCGCTCGCACCCGCGTCGCCGCCCACGCGGATCTGAGCGTCGAGGCGCGAGTCGGAGTCGTCGGCATTGCCGATGAGCAGCACGATGACGCGCATCGGGTGCTCGCGGGACGCGTCGTTGGCCGCTTCGATGACCTCTTCCATCGCGCCTTCGCGCGTCAGGATGAGGAGGGTCAGCACGCGGCCGAGCGCGACCGCGCCGCCCTCCTCGCGCACGCTCACGAGTGCGCGCGAGATCTTGCTGACGGTGGTGTCGGGCAGATCGACGATCACGGGCGCCTCCAGGTACGGCCGTCGCGCGCGAGCATCTCGTGCGCGGATGCCGGGCCCCACGACCCGGGTGAATACTGCTCGAGCGGCCCGCGCTGCTCGGTCCAGAACCTCTCGATCGGGTCGAGGATCTTCCAGGAGAGCTCGACCTCCTCATGGCGCGGGAAGAGCGGCGGGTCGCCCAGGAGGACGTCGAGGATGAGACGCTCGTACGCCTCGGGGCTGGCTTCCGTGAAGGCGTGGCCGTAGCCGAAGTCCATGGTCACGTCGCGCACCTGGGCGCCGGCGCCGGGAACCTTCGAGCCGAAGCGGATGGTGACGCCCTCGTCGGGCTGCACGCGGATCACCAGGGCGTTCTGGCCCTGACCCGACGTCTGGCTGCGCGAGAACAGCAGCTCCGGCGCGCGCTTGAAGACGACGGCGATCTCGGTCACGCGGCGGCCGAGGCGTTTGCCGGTGCGGAGGTAGAACGGGACGCCTGCCCACCGGCGGGTGTTGACCTCGAGGGTCACCGCGGCGTAGGTCTCGGTCGTGGACTTCGGGTTCATCCCGTCCTCCTCGAGGAAGCCGAGCACCTTCTCGCCGCCCTGCCACCCGCCCGCGTACTGTCCGCGCGCGGTGGAACGAGCGAGATCGTCGGGCAGCGTGACCGCCGCGAGGACCTTCTCCTTCTCGGCACGCAGGTCTTTCGCGTCGAACGAGATCGGCTCCTCCATGGCGGTGAGCGCCATGAGCTGGAGGAGGTGATTCTGGATGACATCGCGTGCGGCGCCGACGCCGTCGTAGTAGCCCGCGCGCCCTCCGACGCCGATGTCCTCGGCCATCGTGATCTGCACGTGGTCGACGTAGTTGCGGTTCCAGATCGGCTCGTACAGCTCATTCGCGAAGCGCAGCGCCAGGATGTTCTGGACCGTCTCCTTGCCGAGGTAGTGGTCGATGCGGAAGATCGAGTCGGTCGGGAACGCCGAGCGCAGCACGTCGTTCAGGGCGCGTGCCGACTCCTGGTCGTGCCCGAACGGCTTCTCGATCACCACGCGGCGCCAGCGGTCGGGCTGGTCGGCGGTGTCGTCTACCAGGCCCGATGACTTCAGCTGCTCCGCGACGACCGGGAAGTCCTTCGGCGGGATGGACAGGTAGAACGCGTGGTTGCCCATCGTGCCGCGCTCGGTGTCGAGCCCGTCGACGGTCTCGCGCAGCCGACGGAACGCGTCCGCGTCGCCGAACTCGCCCGACACGAAGCGGATGCCCTGCAGCAACTGCTGCCATGTCTCGTCGCGGAACTCGGTGCGCGCGTGCTGACGCACCGCGTCGTACACGACCTCCGCGAAGTCCTGGTCCTCCCAGTCGCGGCGCGCGAAGCCCACGAGGGCGAACCCGGGGGGCAGCAGACCCCGATTGGCGAGGTCGTACACCGCGGGCATGAGCTTCTTGCGGGAGAGGTCTCCCGTCACTCCGAAGATCACGAGCGCGCTCGGACCGGCGATCCGGTTGAGGCGACGGTCCTCGGGGTCGCGCAGCGGGTTGGCGCCGCGTGAGATCTCGACTGTCATGTGGGAGCGGGTCTCCTACTGGGCCGCCTCGAAGAGCGAGAGCACTTCGATCCGGGGGTCGGTGAGCGTGAGCGTGACGACCGGCCGGCCGTGGCCATCGGCGAGCACACTCGCGTCGCCGGCGGCCTGCGCCTGGATGAGCTGGCCGAACGTGAACGGACGGCCCGGGATCTCCAGGTCGGTGTCGGTGCGCTCGAGGATCTGCAGGAACACGCCGTTCGCAGGACCGCCCTTGTGGAACTGGCCGGTCGAGTGCAGGAATCGCGGACCCCAGCCGAACGTCGCCGGACGGCCGGAGTCGGCGGCGACGAGCTCGCGCAGACCCGGGAGCTGGTCGAGCTCGAGCCGGTTCACATACGCCTGGATCGAGACATACCCGTCTGCGGGGAGGCGTGCCCACAGGGCGTCGAGGACGCCCGCGACGGTCGCCGAGGCGGCGAGCGCGGGATCGGACACCCGCACCTCGACGCCCTCGACGGTGAACGCCGGCTCGGTGGGCTCCGGTCGCGCGTCGAGGAGGCCCCGAGTGGCGATCTTCGCCGACTCGACGTCGGGCTGGTCGAACGGGTTGATGCCGAGCATCTTGCCCGCGATCGCCGTGGCGTACTCCCACACTACGAACTGGGCGCCGAGCGAGCCGCTGACCAGGACCTCGCCGTTGTGGTGCTCGAAGAGGTGGAACCGCTTGGCCTCGTCGACCAGGCGGACGATCTGCAGGTCTGCGGGGACGTTCTCGACCTCGGGCGAGACCGGGAGCAGGACGACGGGAAGGATGCCGGTGCCCTGCTTGCCCGTCGATTCGGCGACGAGCTGCTCGATCCAGTCGGGGAGTCCGACGATGTGCGTTCCGTCGGTGACGAGGCCGAGCTTGTCTCGGCGCGGCTCGCCGCCGGCGATGGCCGCGGCGAGCACGAGCGCGGGGTTCTCCGGGCTGTCGATGGCGACCTCGAGGAGCGTCGCCTCCGCCTCGTCGAGGAGCTCGGCGATGTCGACGCCGGCGAGGCCGGAGGGCACGAGGCCGAAAGCGGTGAGCGCCGAGTAGCGGCCGCCCACGGTGGGGTCGGCGTTGAAGACGGTGTAGCCGTCCGCGCGCGCCGCCTGATCGAGCGGCGACCCGGGGTCGGTGACGACCACGATGCGCTCGACGGGATCGATGCCGAGGTCGCGGAAGGCGGCCTCGAACGCGCGCTTGGCCGAATCGGTCTCGACCGTCGAGCCCGACTTCGACGACACCACGAGCACGGTCCGGGTGAGGTCGCCCTGCTGCGCGTCGCCGTCGATGGCCGCCAGCACCTGGCCGGGGGCGGTCGAGTCGAGGATCACCAGCGGCACGCCCGCGGTCTGGGCGATCACCTCGGGAGCGAGGGACGAGCCGCCCATCCCGGCCAGCACGACGCGCGTGACGCCCTTGGCGGCGAGCTCCTGGCGCAGCGCCTCGATCTGGGGGACGAGCGGACGCGAGACGGTGACCGCCTGCACCCAGCCGAGGCGCTGGGATGCCTCTTCCTCGGCCTCCGGACCCCACAGCGAGCCGTCGCCGGCGGTGATGCCCGAGGCGACGAGGCCGGCGACGAGGCCCGGGAGGGTCTCGTCGACGACCGATTTGACGTGCCCGCTGACGTGGATGTCGAAGCTCATCGCGCGACCTCGGGTGCGTTCTCCAGTGCGGCCTTGACGGTGCCCTGGAGATCGTGCCACGAGTCGATGAACTTCGAGACGCCCTCGTCCTCGAGCACCTGGGTGACGTCGGCGAAGTCGACGCCCACGGCGGCGAGGTCGGCGAACACCTTGTGTGCGGCCTCGTAGGTGCCGGTCACGGTGTCGCCGGCGATCTGACCGTGGTCGAACGTCGCCTCGAGGGTCTTCTCCGGCATCGTGTTGACGGTGCCGGGCGCGACCAGCTCGGTGACGTAGAGGGTGTCGGGCAGCGAGGGGTCCTTGACCCCGGTCGACGCCCACAGCGGCCGCTGCGGGTTGGCGCCGGCCTCGAGGAGCGCCGTGGCGCGTTCGGACGAGAACTCCTGCTCGTACAGCTCATAGGCGAGCCGCGCGTTGGCGACGCCGGCGAGCGACTTCAGGCCGAGCGCCTCGTCGGTGCCGACGGCGGTCAGGCGCTTGTCGACCTCGGTGTCGACGCGCGACACGAAGAACGATGCGACCGAGTGGATCTCGGACACGTCGTGACCGGCATCCTTCGCCTTCTCGATGCCCGCGAGGTACGCCTCGATGACATCCGCGTAGCGCTCGAGGCTGAAGATGAGCGTCACGTTCACGGAGATGCCCTCGGCGAGGACCGCTGTGATCGCGGGGAGGCCGGCCTTGGTGGCGGGGATCTTGATGTGGACGTTCGGACGGCCGACGGCCGCCCAGAGCTCCTTCGCCTGCGCGATCGTGGCGTCGGTGTCGTGCGCGAGATCGGGGGAGACCTCGATCGACACGCGGCCGTCGACGCCCTTGGTGGCGTCGTACACGGGGCGGAAGATGTCGGCCGCGTCGCGGACGTCGTCGGTGGTCGCGGCGAAGATCGCCTCATCGACCGACGCGCCCTTGGCTGCCAGCTGTCCGATCTGCTCGGCGTAGGCGTGGCCGCCGCCGCCGATGGCGCCCTGGAAGATCGTCGGGTTCGTGGTGACGCCGCTGACGTTCCGCGTCGAGATGAGCTCGGTGAGGCTGCCCGACGTGATGCGCTCGCGCGACAGGTCGTCCAGCCAGATGCTCACGCCGGCGGCGGAGAGCTGTTCGGTGGGGGTGCTCATGCTGCGTTCTCCTTAAGGGATTCGCGTGCCGCCTCGACGACGGCGTCGGCGGTGATGCCGAATTTCTGGAAGAGGGTCTTGTAGTCGGCCGACGCGCCGAAGTGGTCGATCGCGACCGACCGGCCGCGGTCGCCGACGATGCCCCGCCACGTGAGCGCGGAGCCGGCCTCGACCGACACGCGAGCGGTGACGGACGCCGGAAGCACCGACTCGCGGTAGGCGGCGTCCTGCTCGGCGAACCACTCGAGCGAGGGAGCGGACACCACACGGGCGTTCACGCCCTCGGCGGCGAGGGTCTCGCGCGCCGAGACGGCGAGCTGGACCTCGGAGCCGGTGGCGATCAGGATCACGTCAGGCGTGCCGCCGGGTGCCTCGGCCAGCACGTAGGCGCCCTTCGCGGCCGATTCGGCCGACGCGAAGGTGTCGCCGGATGCCTCGCCCTCGCCGCGCGGGAACACCGGGATGTTCTGGCGGGTCAGCGCGATGCCCGCAGGACCCGCGTTGCGGCGCAGCAGCTCGAGCCACGCGACGGCCGTCTCGTTGGCGTCGGCCGGGCGGACCACGGTGAAGTTCGGGATCGCGCGGAGCGTCGCGAGCTGCTCGACCGGCTGGTGCGTGGGACCGTCCTCGCCCAGGGCGACGGAGTCGTGGGTCCACACGAAGATCGACGGGATGTCCATCAGGGCGGCCAGACGCACCGAGGGGCGCATGTAGTCGCTGAAGATGAGGAACGTGCCGCCGAACGCGCGGGTCGGGCCGTGCAGCACGATGCCGTTCACGATCGCGCCCATAGCGTGCTCGCGGATGCCGAAGTGCAGCACCCGGCCGTACGGCTCACCCGACCACTCGTGGGTGGACCACTCGGAGGGGATGAAGCTCTTGCCGTCCTTGATGGTCGTGAGGTTGGACTCGGCCAGGTCGGCGGATCCGCCCCACAGCTCCGGCAGCTCCGCTGCGAGCGCGTTGATGACCACACCCGAGGCGGCGCGCGTGGAGACGTCCTTGCCGGCTTCGAACGACGGCAGGGCGCTCTCGATGCCCTCGGGCAGCTCGCGGGCCTGCACGCGGTCGAACAGCGCCTTGCGCTCGGGGTTGGCGGCGGCCCACGCGTCGAACGTCTGCTGCCACGCGGCGCGGTCCTCGGCGGCTCGCTCGGCGAGCGAGCGGGTGTGCGCGAGCACGTCGTCGGCGACGACGAAGGACTGCTCCGGGTCGAACCCGAGCACCTTCTTGGTGGCGGCGAGCTCATCGGCGCCGAGGGCGGAGCCGTGGATCTTGCCGGTGTTCTGCTTGCCCGGCGAGGGCCAGCCGATGATCGTGCGCAGAATGATGAGCGACGGCTTGGCCGTCTCGCCCTTCGCGGCCTCGAGCGCGCCGTACAGCTCGGCGACGTCCTCGACGTACTCGCCGGACTTCTTCCAGTCCACGACCTGGACGTGCCAGCCGTAGGCCTCGTACCGCTTCGCGACGTCCTCGGTGAAGGCGACGTTGGTGTCGTCCTCGATCGAGATCTGGTTCGAGTCGTAGATCGCGATCAGGTTGCCGAGCTGCTGGTGACCGGCAAGGCTCGACGCCTCGGAGGTGACGCCCTCCTGCAGGTCGCCGTCGCCGGCGATCACGTACACGTGGTGGTCGAACGGCGACTCGCCCGCGGGGGTCTCCGGATCGAACAGGCCGCGCTCGTAGCGGGCCGCGTATGCGAAGCCGACCGACGAGGCCAGTCCCTGGCCCAGCGGGCCGGTGGTGATCTCCACGCCTGCGGTGTGGCCGTACTCGGGGTGCCCCGGAGTCTGCGAGCCCCACGTGCGCAGCGCCTTCAGGTCGTCGAGCTCCAGCCCGAAGCCGCCCAGGTACAGCTGGACGTACTGTGTCAGCGACGAGTGGCCCGCCGACAGGATGAACCTGTCTCGACCCACCCAGTGCGTGTCGGCCGGGTCGTGGCGCAGCACCCGCTGGTACAGCAGGTAGGCGGCCGGTGCCAGGCTCATGGCGGTGCCGGGGTGGCCGTTTCCGACCTTCTCCACGGCATCCGCGGCCAGCACACGAGCGGTGTCCACCGCGCGCCGATCGATCTCATCCCAACGCAGTTCCGACACGGGACCGCCTCTCTAATGAAGGTGCGCCCGACGAGGGCCGTGCCGCAGCCTTGTCCGGATTGGGCAAGGGGGATCGGCGCGGGGCGCGCGTGTGGTCCCAGCATAGCGAAGGGGCGCACGGCCCCGGCCATGTGGGCCGCTGTGTGACAGAGTCTTGCGAACCGGTCCGCGCCCTCCGTGTCGGGACCGTGTCGCGAGGGTCACGTTTCGCTCACGCCCGGTGATGCCGGATTGTGAGCGGCGGGCCCCCGCCCGGGCGAGGCGGCACGATGCCATAGACTCGAAGGAATTCTGCGGGCGGCGATTGCGGGGGCGATGGACATCACGACGACGGCGGGGGCCGAGGCATCCGCTCACGCTCCTCGCGAGTCCCGTCCGACGCTCGGCCGGACCGTCCGCGCCTACATCGCTCTGATGAAGCCGCGTGTGCTCGAGCTTCTGCTCGTCACCACCGTGCCGGTGATGATCCTCGCGCAGGGCGGGCTCCCGAGCCTGTGGCTCGTCATCGCCACGGTGATCGGCGGCACCGCCAGCGCCGGTTCGGCGGCGGCCTTCAACATGTACCTCGACCGCGACATCGACGCACACATGCAGCGCACGGTGAACCGCCCCCTCGTCACGGGCGAGGTCTCGCCGCGTGGTGCGCTGATCTTCGCGTGGACGCTCGCGGTCTTCTCGACCGTCTGGCTGCTGCTCACCACCAACTGGCTGGCCGCCACGCTGTCGGCCGCCGCGATCTTCTTCTACGTCGTGATCTACACGATGATCCTCAAGCGCCGCACCGAGCAGAACATCGTCTGGGGCGGCATCGCCGGGTGCTTCCCGGTGCTGATCGGCTGGACGGCCGTCACCGGGTCGCTCGCGTGGCCGCCCGTGATCCTCTTCGTGCTCGTGTTCCTCTGGACGCCGCCGCACTACTGGCCGCTGTCGATGAAGTACAAGGAGCAGTACGAAGAGGTCCGCGTGCCGATGCTCGGCGCGACCCGCAACGGATCGCAGGTCGGGCTTCAGGTGATCCTGTACGCGTGGGCCACCGTCGCGTGCTCGCTGCTGCTGATCCCGGTCGCCGGCATGGGGCTGGTCTACATCGCGTCGTCGCTGGTGTTCGGCGGATGGTTCATCTACGAGTCGCACCGCCTCTACAACCGTGCCGTCCGCGGCACCGAGCCGCGGCCGATGCGCGTGTTCCACGCGTCGATCACCTATCTCACGCTGATCTTCGTCGCGATCGCCGTCGACCCGCTCCTCCCGTTCTGAGCCGGCGACCACCCCGGCGGGCACGGACATCCGCGCCGCGCCTAGGCTGACTCCGTGAGAGCTGCGCAGCGCACCGCCGTCGCGGGCATCGCGTTCGTCGCGGTGCTCTCGCTCGGCGGCACGAGCGGAGCGTGGGCGGATGCCGCGGCCCCGCCGTCCTCGACGGGCTCGGTCACCGTCGAGCCTGCCGCAGAGGGCGACCTCGCCGCCGCCGCAGAGCGGCGGGTAGAGGCGATGTCGACGCGCGAGCAGGCCGCCTCCGTGGTGATGGGGCACATCCCGACGACCGACCCCGCAGCCCTTCGGACGTACATGGAGTCCACGGGGATCGGCGGTTTCATCCTCATGGGCGCGAACGTGCCGGGCGACGAGGCCGCCCTCCGTGACGTGACGGCCGCGCTGTCGATCGATCCGGCATTTCCGCCTGTGGTGTCGATCGACCAGGAGGGCGGCGACGTGTCGCGTCTGCCGTGGGACGGCTTCCGCTCCTCCGTCGACCTCAAGAGCGACGAGCCGGCCGCCGCCGAACGTGCGTTCGCGGGCCGGGGGGCGCTCGTCGGACGCGCCGGCATCGGCGTCAACTTCGGGATCGTCGCGGATGAGACCGACGACCCGTCGTCGTTCATCTTCCGCAGGGCGCTCGGCACCACGCCGGCCGCCTCCGCCGAGCGAGTGGCCGCCGCGGTCACCGGCGAGCGCGGCGGGGCGCTGTCGACGCTCAAGCATTTCCCCGGGCACGGCGCCGCACCGGGCGACTCCCATAGCGGCATCCCGTCGACCGGCATGAGCAAGGAGGAGTGGCTCGGCGGGCCGGCGCTGCCTTTCCAGACCGGCATCGACGCCGGGGCACCGCTGCTCATGTTCGGCCACCTCGCGTACACCGCGGTCGACCAGCGACCGGCGAGCCTCTCCGCCGAGTGGCATCGCATCGCCCGCGAAGAACTCGGTTTCGACGGCGTGTCGGTCACCGACGATCTGGGCATGCTCGAGGCATCCGGAATCGACTCCTACGCCGACCCCGTCGCGAACGCCGTGGCGGCGCTGGCGGCCGGGAACGATCTCGTGCTCGCCGTGATGTTCACGACGCCCGACAGTGCCGCACGCATCGTCGACGGCGTCGTCGCAGCCGTCGAGGCCGGGACGATCCCGCCCGAGCGCCTGCGCGACGCGGCGACCCGTGTGGCGCAGCTGCGTCTCGGACTCGCCGCGGACGGCCGCGGTCTGATGCCCTGCGGCGACTGCGCGCCGGCGGGCTGAGTCAGAGTGCGTCGATGACGTCGATGAGTCGCGCGCGGAGGATCTGGCCGCGCTCGGCGAAGCCGCGCTGGGCGCGCACGTACTCGGCCTTGCCCTCCGGCGTCTCGACGGCGACGGCGACGTAGCCCCAGTCGGACAGGTCGTACGGCGACGCCTGCATGTCGAGCGTGCGGATGTCGCGCGCGAGTTCGAACGCGTCGAGGAGGAGCTCGCCGGGCACGAGGGGACCGAGCTTGACCGCCCACTTGTACAGGTCCATGCCGGCGTGCAGGCAGCCGGGCTGCTCGAGGTCGGCCTGGCGCTCGCGCGACGGCGCATCTCGATTGCGCGGAACCGCGGCGGGGGTGAAGAACCGGAACGCGTCGAAGTGCGTGCAGCGCAGGTCGTGCGCCTCGACGACGTCGTCGGTGCCTTCCTGGCCGAGGCGAAGCGGAACCTCGTGGCGGTGGCCGCGCTCACGGTAGACCATCGCCCACTCGTGCAGGCCGAAGCATCCGAAGCTCCCCGCCCGCCCTGCCGTCGCGCGGAGGACGCGGCCGATGTTGTCGATGAGGGCGCCGCGCTCGGATCGCAGCGCCGTGACGTCGAGAGCCAGGGAGCCGGGCGCGCCTCCGACCGTGTACCAGCGCCAGGTCGCGCGATCGGTGCCGGCGGCATCAGCCAGGTCGACGCCCGCCCCCGGATGCCATCGCCGCAGCAGCGTCGGCTTGTAGGAGTAGTACGTGAACAGGAAGTCCTCGACGGGATGCTTCTCGCCCCGGGAGGCGCGTTCGCGGTGCGCCGCGGTCAGCACGTCGGCCCGCTCGCGGTGCGCCTGCTCGCGCGCGTGCCAGCCGGCCGCGCGGAGCACGGGACGCTGGGGCGGGGCGATCGTCACCGTACGAGGATACGCACGGCCGCCCGGGCGACCGCCGGGAGCCCGTCAGTCGTCGACCGGCTCGATGAGCTCGGGGGAGTTGTTGCGCACGTTGCCGACGGCCTTCGACACGACGTGATCGTCGAGCGTGTCAGCCAGGGCCGGTGCGGCGTCGATCGCCGCGTCGAGCACGTCGCGCACGTTGTCGGTGGTCGGGTCGAGCCAGGCGTCGGCGTGGTCGGCGTCGAGGAACAGGGGCATGCGGTCGTGGATCGAGCCCAGCCGGCCGATCGAGTCGCGCGTGAGGATGGTGAAGCTCAGCAGCCACCGGTCGGGATCGTCGTCGGCCTTCGACTTGTCGCGCCACCACTCGTAGAGGCCCGCCATGAGCAGCGGCGACCCGTCGACGGGATGGATGTAGTGCGGGGTCTTGACGCCGTCTTCCGTCTTCCATTCGTAGTAGCCCGACGTGGGCACCACCGCGCGCCGTTTCTCGAGAGCGGTGCGGAACATGGGCTTGTCTTCGAGCTCCTCGGAGCGGGCGTTGAACGCGCGCGCGCCGATCTTGGGGTCTTTCGCCCAGCCCGGGACGAGACCCCATCGCGCGCTCTCGAGCCGCCGGGTGGGCAGCTCCTCCTTGAGCGAGTCGAGCACGATCGCCACCTGGGACGTCGGCGCGACGTTGTACGACGGCTCGGGGAGATCGTCGCCCTCGACGTCGACGCGCAGCACGCCGACGAGGTCGGAACCGGCACTTGCCACCACGAAGCGTCCGCACATGCCGTCAGCCTACGCGCGGGCTCCGACGCCGGACGCGGCGTCAGGGTTCGACGACGCCGACCGCTTCGAGACGTTCCAGCAGGCCGGCTCCGTCGGAGTCGGTCACCCACGGGACGGACGCCGCGGTGTGGTCGTTCACGGCCGTGCGACCACCCGCGAGAACGGCCTCGGCGGGCGACAGGCGGCGGATCGCCACGCCGACCACGTTCTGGGGGTGCTCGGCGGTGAAGGTGGTGTACAGCTCGTCGTCGTGCTGACCGTCGTCGCCGACGAGCAGCCATCGCACATGCGGGAACTCCTCGGCGAGCCGGCGGAGGTTGGAGAGCTTGTGGGCCTTGCCGCTGCGGAACCAGCGGTCATGCGTGGGGCCCCAGTCGGTGAGCAGCAGTGCACCCGGCGGGAAGAGGTGGCGGGTCAGGAAGCGCATGAGGGTCGGCGCGATGTTCCAGGCGCCGGTGGAGAGGTAGATCACCGGGGCGCCGGGGTGCTCGCGGACGACGCGCTCCATCAGCACCGCCATGCCGGGCACGGGCTGGCGGGCGTGCTCGTCGACGACGAAGGAGTTCCACGCGGCGAGGAGCGGACGGGGGAGCGCGGTGACCATGACCGTGTCGTCGACGTCCGACACCACCCCGAAATCGACCTCGGGAGCGACGACGAACGCGCGGGTCTCGACGGGCTCGCCGTCTTCGACCGACATCGTGAAGGTCTGCCATCCGGGCTCGAGCGTCGCGGGGATCCGGACGTCGATGACCCCGCCGCGGTCGGCTACGACGTCGTGGCGCACGCCGGCGATCGTGACGGCGACCTGGGCGTAGCCGATCGGCACGGCGACGAAGCTGCGCCAGCCGCGCACGCTGGCGTATTCACCGGATTCCGTCTGCTTGACGGGCGGGACGATCATGACCCTCCCGAGCACGCGGACCCAGTCGGGACCGGCGTATCCGGGGAAGGGCGTCACTGTCGGCGTCTGACCGCGGCGCCGGGCGCGCCGCTCGCGCCAGGAGTGGAAGCGGTACTCGAGCCGGGCGAACCACAGCACCTTGGCGCGGGGGGTCGTCGCTTTCTCGGGCATCCTCTCAGTCTTCCACGTCCTCCTCGACGAGGCCTGCACGGGCGGTCTCGTGGCCGTGGTCGAGGTGCTTGCGCTCGGCGCGCTCGATGATCTTCTTGCTCAGGAACACCAGCAGCAGGAACACGAGGATGATGCCGACGAAGATGTAGCCCGCGTAGTGCAGCTGGTCGGCCAGCTGGCGGTAGGTGCCGGCGGCGACAGAGGCCACGGAGATGTAGAGGGCGGCCCAGATCACGCACGCCGGCAGCGTCCAGGCGAGGAACCGCCGATAAGGGTAGCCGCTCATCCCCACGGTGAGGGGCACGAGCGAGTGCAGCACGGGCAGGAACCGGGAGATGAAGATGGCGGGGCCGCCGCGTCGCAGCAGGTAGCGCTCGGACCGCGCCCAGTTCTCCTCGCCGATCCTGCGTCCCAGCCACGAGTGCTGGATCTTCGGTCCGAGGAAGCGCCCGAGCGCGAATCCGATGCTCTCGCCGATGAGGGCGCCGACCACGACGGCGAGTCCGAGCAGCACTGCTTCCAGCGGCGAGGCGACCGCGGTGGCGGCGACGATCACGACCGTGTCGCCCGGCACCACCAGCCCGATGAGCACACTCGTCTCGAGCATGATCGCGAGGCCCGCCAGCAGCGTCCTGAGGATCGGATCGACGCTCTGCACGGCGTCGAGCAGCCACGACAGGAACTCGTTCACCCCACGACTCTAGAACCACCACCTGCCCTCTAGCCTGGGAACATGTCGGACTCCCTGGTCGCCGTCGAGCTGGCGGGCTGGGTGGATCCGGCAGCCGTCTTCGCCGGTCTCCACGCGCAGGATGCGCACGCGTTCTGGCTGGATGCCGGACCCGACGTGCCCCATGGGTGGAGCTGGGTCGGAGCGGGCGTTCCCGAGGGCGATCCGGGCTCGATCCGGGCCGTGCCGTGTGCGACGGCCGCCGGCGAGCCGTGGGAGGCCGGACGGTTCCGCGGGGGATGGGTCGGATGGCTCGGCTACGACGACGGCGCGGAGCGCGCGGGCGCGCCCGCCCGGTTCGACGATGGGATGCCGCGCGAGCAGTGGCTGCGCGTCGAGCGCTTCGTCGCGTTCGACCACGCCGCCCGCCGTGCGTGGGCCGTCGGCCCCGGTGCGGACGCCGGAGCTCTGGCCGCGGCGATCGAGGCGATGGACCGGAAGCCCCCGGCCGCGCCCGCCGCGCAGCGGGGCGTCGCCGCACGCTCCCGGCACACCGCCGGCGAGTACGCCGAGCTCATCGGACGCTGCCGCGAGGCGATCCGAGAAGGCGACGCCTACCAGCTGTGCCTCACGACGCGTTTCGACGTCTACGCGCGCGTCGATCCGCTCGAGGGGTATCTGCGGCTGCGCTCCGCCACCCCCGCGCACCACGGCGGACTCCTGCGCTCCGGCCCGGTCGCCCTCGCGAGCGCCAGCCCCGAGCGCTTCCTCGAGGTCGACGGCGGCATCGTGCGCACCCGTCCCATCAAGGGCACGCGGCCGCGCGGCGCCGATCCGGCCGCCGACGCCGCCCTGGCGGAGGAGCTGCGCACCGACGTGAAGGAGCGCGCCGAGAACGTCATGATCGTCGACCTCATGCGCAACGACCTGTCCCGGGTGTGCGTGCCCGGCTCCGTCGGCGTCGACGGCCTCCTGCAGGTCGAGTCCTACCCGGCCGTGCACCAGCTCGTGAGCACGGTGTCCGGAGCGCTGGAGCCCGGCACGACGGTCGGCGGGCTGCTGGAGGCAGCCTTCCCCGCGGGCAGCATGACCGGGGCGCCGAAGCTGTCGGCCATGACGATCCTGCACCGCCTCGAGGGCGGTCCGCGCGGCGTCTTCGCGGGGTGCTTCGGATGGGTCGGAGTCGACGGCGCACTGGATCTGGCGATGGTGATCCGGTCCATCGTCGTGCACCCCGGCGGTGCGTACGTCGGTGCGGGCGGCGGGATCACCTGGAGATCGGATGCCGCGGCCGAGGTGGCGGAGGTGGGCATCAAGGCTCGCGGGCCCCTGGCCGCCCTCGGGGCGTCGCTGCCACCCGGCTGGTGAGGGCGGCGTTCCGGTAACCTGGACTTTCGCGCTGCGCGCGTCTCCGGCATCCTTCGATTGGTTCCCTCGTGTCACAGACCCTCCCGCCCGACACCACCGCGCCCGCAGAGGGCGGCGGCTACGACGCGTACGCGATCCAGCGCAAATGGCAGGCGCGCTGGGCCGAGGCCGACCCGTTCCGCGCCGGCGGCGATGACGACTCCCGCCCGCGCAAGTACGTGCTCGGGATGTTCCCGTACCCGTCGGGCGACCTGCACATGGGCCACGCCGAGAACTACGCGTACGTCGACGTCGTGGCGCGCTTCTGGCGCCACCGCGGCTACAACGTCCTGAACCCCATCGGATGGGACTCGTTCGGCCTGCCCGCCGAGAACGCGGCGATCAAGCGCGGCGCCGACCCGCGCGAGTGGACGTACGCGAACATCGAGCAGCACAAGAAGAGCTTCCACGCGTACGGCTCGTCGTACGACTGGTCGCGCATCCTCCACACGAGCGACCCGGAGTACTACCGCTGGAACCAGTGGCTGTTCCAGCGTCTGTACGAGCGCGGCCTGGCGTACCGCAAGGAGAGCCCGGTCAACTGGTGCCCGGTCGACCAGACGGTTCTGGCCAACGAGCAGGTCGTCGACGGCCACTGCGAGCGCTGCGGCGCCGAGGTCGTCAAGAAGAAGCTCACGCAGTGGTACTTCAAGATCACCGACTACGCCGACCGCCTGCTCGACGACCTCAACCAGCTCGAGGGGTTCTGGCCGCAGAAGGTCATCCGCATGCAGCGGAACTGGATCGGCCGCTCGGTCGGCGCCGACATCGAGTTCGAGATCGAGGGCCGCGCCGAGCGCGTGACCGTGTTCTCGACGCGTCCCGACACGCTCCACGGCGCCACGTTCTTCGTGGTGGCCCCCGACAGCGACCTCGCGGCGGAACTCGCGGCCGGCTCGTCGGCCGACGTCCGCACGCGCTTCCAGGACTACCTCGAGAGCGTCCAGCGCGAGACCGACATCGAGCGTCAGAGCACCGACCGCCCGAAGACCGGCGTCTTCCTCGACCGCTACGCGATCAATCCGATCAACGGCGAGCGTCTGCCGATCTGGGCGGCCGACTACGTGCTGGCCGACTACGGGCACGGCGCCGTCATGGCCGTTCCCGCCCACGATCAGCGCGACCTCGACTTCGCGCGCGCGTTCGACCTGCCCGTGAGGGTGGTCGTCGACACCACCGCCCCGATCACCGGGGCGATCCCGGTGATCGAGCTCGACGACGACGGCGTGCCGATCGATCCGGGCGCGGACGAGGCATCCCTCGACGACATCGACCCCGCCACGACGGGCGTCGCGCTCACCGGCGAAGGCCGGATGATCAACTCCGGTCCGCTCGACGGGCTGTCCAAGCGCAACGCCATCGCGCGCATCATCGAGCAGCTCGAGGCGGCCGGCGTGGGCCGGGCGGCGAAGTCGTACCGCCTGCGCGACTGGCTCATCTCGCGCCAGCGCTTCTGGGGCACCCCGATCCCGATGATCCACACCGCCGACGGGCGCATCGTGCCGGTGCCCGAGGACCAGCTGCCGCTGCGTCTGCCCGACGCGCACGGCCTCGACCTCGCCCCGAAGGGGACGTCGCCGCTCGGCGGAGCCTCCGAGTGGATGGCGACGGTCGACCCTGAGACCGGCGAGCCCGCCCTGCGCGACGCCGACACGATGGACACGTTCGTGGACAGCTCGTGGTACTTCCTGCGCTTCCTCGCCTCGAACGACCCGACCCAGGCGTTCCCGACGCGCGAAGCCGACAGGTGGGCGCCCGTCGACTCGTACATCGGCGGGGTCGAGCACGCGATCCTGCACCTGCTCTACGCCCGCTTCATCACCAAGGTCCTCTACGACATGGGCCTGATCGACTTCACCGAGCCCTTCACGAGCCTCATCAACCAGGGCATGGTGCTGCTCGGCGGCTCGAAGATGTCCAAGAGCAAGGGCAATCTCGTCGAGTTCGAGTCGAGCATGGTCGACCCGGGCGCTGATGCGGTGCGCACGGCGATCGCGTTCGCCGGCCCGGTCGAGGACGACATCAACTGGGAGGACGTCTCGACGACGGGCGCCCAGAAGTTCCTCGCCCGCGCGTGGCGCGTCGCCCAGGACGTCACGAGCGACCCCGATGTCATCTGGGCCGAGGGCGACCCGGCGCTCCGCCGCGTCACGCACCGCCTGCTCGCCGACGCGCCGGGCCTGATCGAGCAGAACAAGTTCAATGTCGTGGTCGCACGCCTGATGGAGCTGGTCAACGCGAGCCGCAAGGCGATCGACACCGGCGCCGGACCGGCCGATCCCGCCGTCCGCGAGGCCGCGGAGGTCACCGCGATGGTCCTCGATCTCTTCGCGCCGCACACGGCGGAGGAGATGTGGGAGATCCTCGGATACGACGGGTTCGTGGGACTCGCCACCTGGCGGTCGGCCGACCCGACGCTTCTCGTCGAGGAGTCCGTGACCTCCGTCGTGCAGATCGACGGCAAGGTGCGCGCGACGCTCCAGGTGCCCGCACGGATCGACGCGGCCGAGCTCGAACGTCTGGCCCGAGCGGACGAGCGGGTCGTGCGCTCGCTGGCAGGGCGCGAGATCACGCGCGCCGTCGTGCGTCCGCCGAAGGTCGTCAGCTTCAGCACCCACTGACGCAGCCGTCACGGCCCCGCGGTTCCTCCACGGTTCCGCGGGGCCGTCGGCGTTGCACAGCGGGGCGAGCAGACGGCGGACGGCGCTCGGCCCGCTTCTAGCGTGGGCGGGTGACCGTCGCCGCCGAGACCCCGCCGGTGTCGCCGCGCCGGCCGGTGGGGCTCGGCGCGGCCGTCGTGCTCGTCATCGCCGCCCTCGCGATCACCGTGGCCATCGGCATCCTCCGCGGCGCCTCGGCGCCCGTCGAGCAGGTCGTCATCGATGGGGGGCGAGCGGATGCCGCCACCCCGGCCGCGCTGTACGTGCACGTGTCCGGGGCCGTAGCGGCGCCCGGCATCTACGTGCTCGCCTCGGGAGCGCGCGTCGTGGACGCAGTGGCCGCGGCGGGCGGATTCGGTCCCACCGCGGACGACGGTGCGGTGAACCTCGCCCGCCCGGTCACCGACGGCGAGCAGCTCCACGTTCCGGCGCAGGGTGAGGCGGCGGAGGCCGGCGGGGGCGCGGCGTCGAGCGGGGCCGGTCCGACCGGCGGCGACGGCCGCGTCAATCTCAACACCGCCGACGTCGCGGCGCTCGACACCCTTCCGCGCATCGGTCCGGCCCTGGCGCAGCGTATCATCGACTGGCGCGAGGAGAACGGCCCCTTCACCTCCGTCGAGGACCTGCTGGCTGTGCCGGGGATCGGCGACAAGATGCTCGAAGCCCTGCGCGAGCTCGTGGCGGTCTGACCCGTGCCGCTGCGGTTGACGCTCCGCCTCGTCCCCGTCGCCGCGGCAGCGTGGGTCGTGGCCTACACGTGCGTGGCACAGCCGCATGCGGCCGCGGGGCTCGCAGCGGCCTGCTGGGCGGGCGCGGTCGGTGCGCTCGCGTCGATCGCGGTGCGGCGTCCGGCCGACGGCCGGCTCCGGCGTGCGACGGCGGTCGCGGCCTGCGCGCTCGCCCTCGCCGCGGCGGCGGCATCGCACGTCGCACTGGCGCAGCCCGCGCGCGACGCGGCCGCGCGGCTCGCCATCGACGGCGGACGCGCGATCGTCGTCGAGGCGACGGTCATCGGCAAGGTGGAGCGCGGGGCCGACGGCAGCCTCGCGTTCGACGCCATCGCCACTCGGATCTCCGCGGGCGAGACGGCCCACGAGGTGCGCGTAGACGTCGTGGTGCGCGTCGATCCGGCCGACGTGCACCCGCGCAGGCTGCTCGACGTGGGTGCCGAGGTCGAGGTGCGCGGCACCGCCCGGTCCGCACGGCCCGCGGAGCGCGCGGTGCTCGAGGTGACCGCGTCGCGCGGGCTCGATGTGGTGCGCGGCCCGCAGGCGTCCGCGGCCGTGGCGGCGGCCCTGCGTCAGGGGCTGGTGGGCGCGGTCGCCGGGCTGCCCGGCGACGGCGCCGGCCTTGTGCCGGGTCTCGCCGTCGGCGACACCTCCGCCGTGTCCGCCGAGCTCGACACCGCCATGAAGGAGTCGTCGCTGTCGCACCTCACGGCCGTATCCGGGGCGAACTGCGCGCTGGTGGTCGGACTCGCCTTCCTGGGCGCGGCCGCCGCCGGCTGGCCCCGTGCTCTGCGCGTGTGCGCGGGCGTCGCGGCGCTCGGCGGCTTCGTGCTGCTCGTGACCCCCGAGCCGAGCGTCGTGCGTGCGGGCGTCATGGCGGCGATCGCAATGCTCGCCGTGCTGCTCGGGCGCCCCGGAGCGGGCCTGTCCATCCTGTCGCTCGCGGTGGCGGCGCTGCTGGTCGCCGATCCGTGGCTCGCGGGTTCGCTGGGATTCGCGCTGTCTGCCGCGGCGACCGCATCGCTGCTCCTGTTCGCGCGGCCGCTGGCCCGCGGTCTGGAACGAGCTCTCCCGCGCGAGCTCGCCCTCGCGCTGGCGGTGCCGCTCGCGGCGCAGCTCGCGTGCGGCCCGCTGCTCGTGCTGATCACACCGCAGGTGCCGCTCTACGGCGTCCTGGCGAACCTGCTCGCAGCCCCCGCGGCGCCCGTGGCCACCGTCGTCGGTCTCGCGGCGTGCCTGTCCGCTCCGCTGCCGTGGCTCCAGGACGGGCTCGCCGCGGTGGCGTGGGTGCCTGCGGCGTGGATCGCCGGCACCGCGAGCACTGTCAGCGGGCTGCCGGGCGACCTGCTGCCGTGGATCGAGGGCTGGCCGGGGACGGCCGCCCTGGGCGTCGTCGGACTGGCGGCCGGGATCGTGATCGCCGTGCGAAGGTCGTCGCGCCCGGCGCGTGCCGCTGTCGTCCTGTCGGCCGTGGTGCTGTCGACCGTGGCCGGTGTCGTCGCCGGGTCGAGCCTGCTGACGTCGGTCGCCGGACGATGGACGCTGCCGCAGGACTGGGCGGTCCTGGCGTGCGACGTCGGTCAGGGCGATGCGATCCTGCTGCGGTCGGGCGAGGCGATCGCGCTGGTCGACACCGGACCGGCGCCCGAACCCCTCGCCGCGTGCCTCGACCGCGCGGGGGTGGGACGCATCGACCTGCTCGTGCTCTCGCACTTCGACCTCGATCACGCCGGCGGCATCGACGCGGTGCTCGGGCGCGTGGGCACGGTACTCCACGGCCCGGCGGGCTCGAGCGACGACCGGCGCACCCTCGACATCCTCGCGCGCGGCGGAGCCCGGCTGGCCGATGCCCGCGCGGGGCTCAGCGGCGCCCTGGCCGACGCGAGCTGGCGCGTCGTGTGGCCGCCGCCGGCAGGACGCGCGTTCCCGGCGGGCAATGACGCCAGCGTGGTGATCGACATCCGCGGGGGAGGGATCCCGCCGACGCTCCTGCTCGGAGACCTCTCCGCGTCGCCGCAGCGCGCGCTCGAGGCATCCGCTCTGCTCTCTCCTCCCTACGCCATCGTCAAAGTCGCCCATCACGGCAGCGCGGATCAGGATGCCGCGCTCTACGCCTCCGCCGAACCGGGCGTCGCGCTGGTCACCGTCGGCGCCGAGAACGACTACGGGCATCCGCGCGCCGAGATCCTCGAGGTGCTGACAGACCTGGGCGCGACGGTGGCGCGCACCGACGTCGACGGACTCGTCGCGCTGTGGGGGAGCAGCGGAGGCGCGGTCTCGGTATGGCGGGAGCGCGGCGGGTGAGTCGGGAGCGCTCGGTAGGCTGGACGCATGGCATCGACCGCGCGACGCGCCCCCTCGAAGGCAGCGCGCAGTGCGATCCCGCAGCTGTCGTGGCGGTCACCGCAGCCCGCGCCCATCGTGCTCGTATCCGGTGCCGAAGACGTGTGCGCCGAGCGGGCGATCGCCGGCGTCCGCGACTACCTCCGGGCCGAAGACCCGAGCCTCGAGGTCTCCGACCTCCGGGCCGACGACTACGCCGCCGGCTCGCTGCTCGCCGTCACGTCGCCGTCGCTGTTCGGCGAGCCGCGCCTGGTACGCGTGACCGGCGTCGAGAAGTGCTCCGACGCGTTCTTGGCGGAGGCCATCTCGTACCTCGCCGCGCCGCAGGACGGCGCCACGGTCGTGCTGCGGCACACCGGGGCGAGCGTCCGCGGCAAGAAGCTGCTCGACGCCATTCGCGCCGGCCAGGGCGGAGGAGTGGAAGTCGCGTGCCCCGCGATCAAGCGCGACTCCGATCGGTACGACTTCGCCGCAGGCGAGTTCCAGGCAGCGAAGAAGCGCATCGCGGCGCCCGCGCTGCGCGCGCTGGTGTCGGCGTTCGCCGACGATGTCACCGAGCTCGCCGCCGCGTGCCAGCAGCTCATCGCCGACGTGCCGGGCGACATCAGCGAGCAGGTCGTCGAGCGGTACTACGGCGGCCGCGTCGAGACCTCCGCGTTCACGGTCGCCGACACGGCGATCGCGGGCCGCTACGGCGACGCGCTGATCGCGCTCCGGCACGCCCTCGCCTCGGGCGCCGATCCCGTGCCGCTCGTCGCGGCGATCGCGATGAAGCTGCGCACCATGGCCCGCGTCGCCGGCAGCCGCGAGCCGGCTGCGGCTCTCGCGGGCCGGCTCGGACTCAAGGACTGGCAGGTCGACCGGGCCCGCCGCGACCTGTCGGGCTGGAATGAGGCATCCCTCGGGGGCGCCATCCAGGCCGCGGCGCGCGCGGATGCCGAGGTGAAGGGCGGCTCCCGCGACGCGGTCTTCGCCCTGGAGCGGCTCATCACGGTCATCGCGACACGCGCGCCTTACGGCGTGTGACAACGGGTCCCGCCCCGTCAACGCCGAAGGCCCGCCCCCGGAGGGACGGGCCTTCGAACGGAATCCGGATGGATCAGAGCGCGGCGACCTGCTTCGCGATGGCCGACTTGCGGTTCGCGGCCTGGTTCTGGTGGATGACGCCCTTGCTCACGGCCTTGTCGAGCTTCTTGGTCGCCTTCTGCAGAGCCTTCTCGGCGGCGGCCTTGTCGCCGGCGGCGACGGCCTCACGGGTGCGACGCACCTCGGTCTTCAGCTCGCTCTTGACGGCCTTGTTGCGCTCGCGCGCCTTCTCGTTGGTCTTGTTGCGCTTGATCTGCGACTTGATGTTCGCCACGGTGAAAGTTTCTTTCGTGTCTGATGGATGGGATTTGCCGCGTTACGGGTAGAGGGGCCGCTCGCGGCGTCGTACGGAGGTGGGACCCCGCACGCAAGCCAATCACCGAGTTTATCAGGTCTGCTCGAGGGTCGTGATCGCGAGGTTGAGCACGGCGTTGAAGACGCGCGGGCGCATGACGGTGACGTGATGGGTCGTGCGCGGCACGACGATGAGCTCGGCGTGGGGCGCGATCCGCGTGAACAGCCGCTCGTTCACCCGCAGCTGGTCGTACTGCCCGTTGACGAACCACAGCGGCACCTCGATGCGATGCAGCGCCGCGAGGAGATCGAGCACCGAGAGGCTGCGCAGCGCGATGTCCTGCGCGTCGAGCGCATAGCCGCCCGCCCCGAAGTCGGCACGCGTCTCGTCGGGCAGGATGCGATCGAGCAGCTGATCGGTCAGCCACATGCCGCGGTCGGGCAGCGAGTCGAACCCGCGCGCGAGCATCCGGTATGTCGCGAGCCCGACCCCGCGGGGGATCGACGTGCACGACGCGGCGATGAACCCGGCGACCGGCGGCCGATCCTCACGGCCGACGTACTCGATCGAGATGAGGCCGCCCATCGAGTGCCCCGCGACCAGCACAGGGCCGCGGGTCGCGGCATCCCTCACCGCATCATCGATCGTCGCGAAGGCCCCGTCGAGCGTGAACTCCTCGGCCATGCGCGACCCGTGCCCGGGCAGATCGAGCGGGACGACGGGATTCCCGCGCTCGGTAAGGTAGTCGACCTGCGACCGCCACATCGTCGCGGACGTGCGGATGCCGTGCACGAGCACGACCTGGACGACCATCGCCCCAGGGTAGCCACCGTCGCCTGCGAGCGGTCGTAGCATGGCCAGCATGCCCGAGATCGCCGCCCACATCGCCGCGATGCCGGGGTCGGGAGTGCGGCACATCCTGGAGCGGGCGCTGCGTCGTCCCGACACGATCATCCTCGCCGTCGGAGAGCCGGGCGAGATCGTCGGGCGGCAGGTGCGCGACGTCGCGGCCGGCGCCTGGCGCGAGGGCGACCTTCGCTACACGCCGAACGGCGGCCTCCCGCTGCTTCGCGAGGCGATCGTCGACAAGCTCGCTCGCGAGAACGGGCTGCGGGTCGACGTGGAGCAGGTGTGGGTGACCGTCGGCGCCACGCAGGCGCTGCACATGGCGATGGCGCTCGCACTCTCCCGCGGCGACGAGGTGCTCGTCCCCGACCCGGGATACACGACGTTCACCATGAACGCGCACCTGTTGCAGGCGACGCCCGTGCCGTACCCGCTGCATCCTGAGCGCGAGTTCCAGCCCGACCTCGACGAGCTCGAGGCGCTGGTGTCACCGCGCACGCGGGCCATCATCGTGAACACGCCGTCCAACCCGCTCGGGTCGACGTTCGACCGGCCGACGCTCGAGGCGCTCCTCGCGCTGGCCCGCCGGCACGACCTGTGGGTGATCAGCGACGAGGTGTACGAGCGCTTCACGTGGGGCCGGCCGCACGTCAGCATCGCGTCGCTCGACGCCGACGGGCGCGTGCTGTCGGTGTTCTCGATGTCGAAGACGTACGCGATGACCGGCGCACGCGTCGGGTGGCTCGTGACGCCGCCGGGCTGGCGGCCCACCATGCTGCGCGTGCAGGAGTCGCTCGTGAGCTGCGTCGACGCCCCCTCCCAGCGGGCCGCGGCCGCCGCCCTCGCCGGTGACGGGTCCGACGTCGACCGGGCGGCCGCGCACTACCGCGACAACCTCGCCGCGGCGACCGCCGCACTCGACGCCCGAGGCATCCGCTACCTCGCGCCGACCGGTGCGTTCTACCTCTGGGTGGACGTGTCGCACGCGTCCGGCGGCGACGTCGTGACCTGGTGCGAGCGGTTCCTCGACGAAGCCGGCGTGGCCGTCGCGCCCGGCTCCGCGTTCGGCGCGTCCGGCGAGGGGTGGATCCGCGTCTGCGTCGCGAGCGACCGCGCATCGCTCCTCGAGGGGCTGCGCCGACTGCCCGCACCGGCCTGATCCAGCGACCGCGCAGGGTGGAGGCATCCCTCACCCGTACAATCGACGGGATATGTCACCGCGCGCCCTGAAGCCTCTCGAGCCGTCTGCGACCCCTCCTGAGCTGATCCGCAACTTCTGCATCATCGCCCACATCGACCACGGCAAGTCGACGCTGGCCGATCGGATGCTGCAGATCACCGGAGTGGTCTCCGACCGCGACATGCGCGCGCAGTACCTCGACCGCATGGACATCGAGCGCGAGCGCGGCATCACGATCAAGTCGCAGGCGGTGCGGATGCCGTGGCAGACACCCGAGGGCACGTTCGCCCTCAACATGATCGACACGCCCGGCCACGTCGACTTCACGTACGAGGTGAGCCGCTCGCTCGCGGCCTGCGAGGGCGCCATCCTGCTCGTCGACGCAGCGCAGGGCATCGAGGCCCAGACGCTCGCGAACCTCTATCTGGCGCTCGAGAACGACCTCCAGATCATCCCGGTGCTCAACAAGATCGACCTGCCGGCGGCCGACCCTGAGAAGTACGCCAAGGAGCTGGCGGGTCTGATCGGCGGCCGCCCGGAGGACGTGCTGCGGGTGAGCGGCAAGACCGGAATGGGCGTCGAGGATCTGCTCGACCACGTCGTCGCGCAGATTCCGGCCCCGAAGGGCGATCCGGATGCTCCCTCCCGAGCCATGATCTTCGACTCCGTCTACGACTCCTACCGCGGCGTGATCACCTACGTCCGCATGGTCGACGGCACGCTCAACCCGCGCGAGCGCATCCAGATGATGTCGACCCGCGCGATCCACGAGCTCCTCGAGATCGGCGTGTCGTCGCCGGAGCCCACTCCCACCCGCGGACTCGGCGTCGGCGAGGTCGGCTACCTGATCACCGGTGTGAAGGACGTCCGCCAGTCGAAGGTGGGCGACACCGTCACGAATGCGGCCAAGCCGTCGAAGGACGCGCTCCCGGGCTACACCGACCCGAAGCCGATGGTCTTCTCCGGCCTCTATCCGATCGACGGCAGCGACTATCCGGTGCTGCGCGAGGCCCTCGACAAGCTCAAGCTGTCGGATGCCTCGCTCAACTACGAGCCCGAGACCTCGGTGGCTCTGGGCTTCGGCTTCCGCTGCGGGTTCCTCGGCCTGCTCCACCTCGAGATCGTGACCGAGCGCCTGGAGCGGGAGTTCGGGCTCGACCTCATCTCCACGGCGCCATCGGTCACCTACGAGGTGCTGACCGACGACAAGAAGAGCTTCACCGTCACCAACCCGAGCGAGTTCCCGTCCGGCACGAAGATCGCCAGCGTGACCGAGCCGATGGTGAAGGCCGCGATCCTCGCCCCGAAGGATTACGTCGGGACGATCATGGAGCTCTGCCAGTCGCGCCGCGGCACCCTGCTCGGCATGGAGTACCTCGGCGAGGACCGCGTCGAGATCCGCTACAGCATGCCGCTGGGCGAGATCGTCTTCGACTTCTTCGACCACCTGAAGTCCAAGACCGCCGGCTACGCGTCCCTCGACTACGAGCCCAGCGGAGACCAGGAGGCCGACCTCGTGAAGGTCGACATCCTCCTGCAGGGCGAGCCCGTCGACGCCTTCAGCGCGATCGTCCACCGCGACAAGGCGTACGCCTACGGAGTGCTGATGACCGAGCGCTTGAAGAAGCTCATCCCTCGCCAGCAGTTCGAAGTGCCGATCCAGGCCGCCATCGGCGCGCGCATCATCGCGCGCGAGTCGATCCGTGCGATGCGCAAGGACGTCCTGGCGAAGTGCTACGGCGGCGACATCAGCCGCAAGCGCAAGCTGCTCGAGAAGCAGAAGGAGGGCAAGAAGCGCATGAAGATGGTCGGTCGCGTCGAGGTCCCCCAGGAGGCGTTCATCGCCGCGCTCTCGGGAGACGTTGAGGGAAAGACCGCGAAGTAGGCTGGTCGTCATGCGTCGAGGGAACTTCCGGGACGACACGGTCGACTACGCCGCCGTCGGGGCGACGCAGGCCGCCGACCTCATGCACTTCCCGCCGGAGCGCAGCATTCCGGCCGAGGAGTCGTGGCGCATCGGCAGCGGGGAAGCGCGTTTCCAGGCCGCGAGCGAGGCGCTGCTGTCGTGGACGGCACAGCGAGGCGCCGGTCTCACCGTGAAGGACGTCCGTCCGGCGTCCGGGCCGATGTACTCCGGCGTGAGCTTCGACGCCGAGGGCAATCCCGTCGCGCCGAGCCGCTCCGAGTCCGACCTGCGCTACGACGCCGACGGCACGCCGTACGTGGGCGCGGGAACGACCATCCGCGTCGAGGGCCGCGTGCGGGGCCTGCGGGCGGACGCCGAGCTGCGGGTGATCTTCGCGATCGAGGAGCCGCGCCGCGTCGGCTTCGCCCTGGGCACGGTCGGCGACTCCGTCGTGAGCGGCGAGGAGTCCTTCATGCTCGAGTGGCACGAGACCGACGAGGTGTGGTTCACCGTGCGCGCCTTCGATGCGCCGTCGTCCTTCTTCTACCGCCTCCTGCCCGGCCTCATCCGGCGCCGCCGGCGGGAGCTGTTCACCCGGTACCTGCGCGCGATCTCGCCGCTGTACACGACGCCCGCATGAGCCGCTGATGGGCGCCGCGCTTCCCCTGGGCGAGCCGGTTCCGTCCGACGGCTCGTTCCCGCCGGCGACGGCGATCGACCCGGCCACGCCGTTCGGGGTGTACCTGCACGTGCCGTTCTGCCGGGTGCGCTGCGGATATTGCGACTTCAACACCTACACCTCCGACGAGCTGCGCGGCGCTCGCCAGGACCAGTACGCCGACACCCTGCTGCGCGAGGTCGAGCTGGCGCGCGGCGTCCTCGAGCGGTCCGGTCCGCTGCGGCCCGCATCGACGGTGTTCTTCGGCGGCGGCACCCCGACCCTTCTGCCGCCCGGCGACCTCGGGCGCATGCTCGAGGGTGTCCGCGACGCCTTCGGCATCGCGGAGGGCGCCGAGGTCACCGTCGAGGCGAACCCCGACACGGTCACCGACGCGGTCGCCGCCGAGCTCGCGGCATCCGGGGTCACGCGCATGTCCGTCGGCATGCAGTCGGCCGTCCCGCACGTGCTGGCGGCGCTCGACCGCACCCACGATCCGGCGAACGTGCGCACCGCGGTGGGGGCGGCGCGGGCGGCCGGGCTCGACGTGAGCATCGACCTGATCTATGGCGCGCCGGGCGAGTCCCTCGATGACTGGCGCGCATCGCTGGAGACCGCGATCAGCCTCGCCCCCGACCACGTGTCGGCGTACGCGCTGATCGTCGAGGACGGTACGAAGCTGGCGCGGCAGATCCGCCGCGGCGAGGTGCCCGCGCCCGACGACGACCTGCAGGCCGACATGTACGAGCTCGCCGACGAGCTGCTCGCGGCGGCCGGCTTCGACTGGTACGAGGTCTCGAACTGGTCGCGCGGCACCGATCAGCGGTCGCGTCACAACCTGGCCTACTGGCAGGGCACGGACTGGTGGGGGTTCGGCCCGGGTGCGCACAGCCACATCGCGGGCGTGCGCTTCTGGAACGTCAAGCACCCCGCGGCGTACGCGCAGCGCCTGTCGGCGGGGGAGTCGCCGGGCGCGGGGCGCGAAGTGCCCGACGCAGAGGCGCGAACCCTCGAGAACGTGCTGCTGCGCACGCGCATCCGCGAGGGACTGCCGGTGTCGGAGATCCTCGGCGAGGGCCGCCGCGCCGTCGCCGCGCTCATCGCCGACGGGCTCGTCGACGGGCCGTCGGCGCTGCACGGCCGGATCGTGCTGACGCTGCGCGGCCGTCTGCTCGCCGACGCCGTCGTGCGAGCACTCACCGAGTAGCCGGTTCGCCGCCGCGCTCCAGGCTCCGGGCCGGGGCATCCGGTAGAATTGGCACTCCAGTCATGCGAGTGCCAGCAGCGACGTGAGGAGCGGGATGGTCAGCGAGCGAGGGCTCCAGGTGCTGCGCGCGATCGTCGAGGACTACGTCGACACGCGCGAGCCGGTCGGAAGCAAGGCGATCGTCGAACGCCACGCCTTCGGCGTGTCCGCGGCGACCATCCGCAACGACATGGCGCTGCTCGAAGACGAGGACCTCATCGCGGCGCCGCACACGTCGTCGGGCCGCGTGCCGACCGACAAGGGCTACCGCGTCTTCGTCGACCACCTCGCCGACGTCCGCCCGCTCAGCACGGCGCAGCGCACCGCGATCTCCTCGTTCCTCGAGGGCCCGGGCGACCTCGACGACGTCCTCGCACGCACCGTCCGCGCGCTGACGCAGCTCACCGGCCAGGTCGCGATCGTGCAGTACCCCTCGTTCTCACGCGCCAACGTGACGCACGTCGAGCTGGTGCAGCTGGGCGGCGGGCGGATGCTGGTGATCGTCGTCACCGACACGGGCCGCGTCTCGCAGCGCATGGCCTTCGTGCGCGACGACTTCGACGACGCCGACCTCGCGCGCATCCGCGCCGAGCTCGGGACGCTCCTGGTCGGCCGTTCGGTGCGCGACGGACTCTCGCGCATCCAGGGGCGCCTCGAAAACGCGTCGAACATGACCGCCCCGCATGAGGCCGCGACGGCCGAGATCGTGCGCGTCGTCGCAGAGGAGCTCGACGAGTTCCGGCAGGACCGCCTCGTGATGGCGGGCAGCGCCACGCTCGCCCGCCGCGAAGCAGATTTCCGCGGGAGCATCTATCCGCTTCTCGAGGCGATCGAGGAGCAGGTGACGATCCTCCGCCTCATGGGCGAGATGGTCGCCGACGATCAGGGCCTCGCCGCCAGCATCGGGCGCGAGAACGAGCCGTTCGGTCTGGCCGAGGCATCCGTCCTCGCCAGCGACTACGACGCGACCGGCTCGCGTGCCCGCGTCGGCATCATGGGCCCGACGCGCATGGACTACCCCACCAACCTCGCGGCGGTCCGGGCCGTCGCCCGTTACCTCACGCGGATGCTCGAGGAAGACGAGAGCAGCCGCTGACGCGGACGCGCACACACGAACGATCACCGCGGACTCCCGCGGGCAGGAAGGCGAATGTGGCTGACCACTACGAGGTCCTCGGCGTCTCGAAGGACGCATCCCTCGACGACATCAAGAAGGCGTACCGGCGCCTGGCGCGGGAGCTGCACCCCGACGTCAATCCCGGGGAAGAGGCATCCGAGCGATTCAAGCTCGTCACGCACGCGTACGACGTGCTGAGCGATCCCGACCAGCGCGCCCGCTACGACATGGGCGGCAGCGACAGCCCGTTCGGCGGCGCCGGCGGATTCGGCGGCTTCAACGACATCTTCGAGACGTTCTTCGGCGCGGCCGGAGGCGGCGGCGGACGCGGTGGACGCCCGCGGTCCCGGCGCGAGCGCGGCCAGGACGCCCTGGTGCGCGTGACGCTCGAACTCGGTGACGTCGTCTTCGGCGTCCACCGTGACATCGAGGTCGACACGGCCGTGCTGTGCGAGACCTGCCAGGGGTCGTGCTGCCAGCCGGGGACGACCCCGGTCACGTGCGACATCTGCCACGGCACCGGCCACGTGCAGCGTCAGGTGCGCAGCCTTCTCGGCAACGTGCTCACCAACCAGCCGTGCAACGTCTGCCAGGGCTACGGCACGACCATCCCGTACCCGTGCGCCACGTGCCAGGGGCAGGGTCGCGTGCGCGCCCGCCGCACCGTGTCGCTCGACATCCCCGCGGGCGTCGAGACCGGCCTCCGGCTCCAGCTTCCCGGCTCGGGCGAGGCCGGGCCGGCAGGCGGCCCGAACGGCGACCTCTACATCGAGGTGAACGTCACCCCGCACGAGGTCTTCAGCCGCGACGGCGACGACATCCTCGCGACGCTCGAGGTGTCGATGCCCGACGCGATCCTCGGCACGACCACGACCATCCAGTCCCTCGACGGCCCGGTCGACCTCGAGATCCGCCCGGGCATCCAGGGCGGTGACGTGCTGACGATCAAGGGCCGCGGCATCACGCCGCTGCGCGGCTCGCAGCGCGGCGACCTCCGCGTCGGCGTGCACGTGGTCACCCCGACGCGCCTCGACGGCAAGGAGCGCGCGCTGATCGAGGACTTCGCGAAGCGCACGAAGGCGCCCGCGCCGCACCTCGCCGAGTTCCACCAGGGCCTGTTCGCCAAGCTGCGCGATCGCTTCCGGGGCTGAGTCGTGGCGCTGCACTTCGTGCTCGATGAGCCGACCGACGCCGGGCCCGGCGATGCGGTCGCGCTCACCGGCGCCGAGGCGCATCACGCGGCGGCGGTCCGGCGCGTGCGCGTGGGCGAGGAGGTCACGGTCGGCGACGGCCGCGGCGCCTGGCTGACGGGCCGGTGCGAGTCGGTGGCGCCCCGCGAGGTCGTGGTGCGGATCGATTCGCGCACGGATGCCGCGCCCCCGCGGCCGCGCGTCGTGCTCGTGCAGGCCCTGGCGAAGGGCGACCGCGACGAGCTCGCCGTACAGGCGGCGACCGAGCTCGGCATCGACGAGATCGTGCCGTGGCAGGCGGCGCGGAGCGTGTCGCGCTGGGATGCCGCGAAGGCCGAGAAGGGGCGTGCGCGCTGGGCGACGATCGTCCGCGAGGCGGCGAAGCAGGCGCACCGCGCGTGGATTCCCGACGTCTCGCCGCTGGCGACCACGCGCGACCTGCTGCGACTGGCCGAGGCATCCCGCACCCTCGTGCTCGAGCCGACGGGCGTCGCACGGCTCACGAACGTCGAGCTCGCCGGCGACGAGCGCGACGTGCTGCTCGTGGTCGGGCCCGAGGGCGGGATCGCGTCCGACGAGCTGGCCGAGCTCGAGGCCGCCGGCGCCACCCTCGTCCGCCTCGGGGACAGTGTGCTGCGCACCTCCACGGCCGGCCCCGCCGCGCTGGCGGTCGTGAGCGCGTCGCTCGGCCGGTGGTGAGCGCCTTCCGCGCCGAGGAAGCCCGCCCTGCGAGCACCCCCGTCGGTAGACTTGCGGGATGAGCGAGCCATCGATCTTCACGCGCATCCACACGGGGGAGATCCCGTCCGAGATCATCGCCGAGACCGAGAACGTGTTCGCCATCCGAGACATCGCGCCGAAGGCGCCGGTGCACCTGCTGGTGATCCCGAAGTCGCCGGAGTACCGCAACGTCGTCGAGCTCGCCGCGGGCGCTCCTGAGTTGATGGCCGAGATGGTCGGCCTGGCCAACACCCTGGCGGCCGAGCACGCCGACGGTGATTTCCGCCTGGTGTTCAACACCGGCCCGAACGCGGGCCAGACCGTCTTCCACGTGCACGCCCACGTGCTCGCCGGAGGACTCGAGGAAGAGAGCCTTGGTGCCTGACGAACATTCCGATGACCCGGTGGTCGACCGGGTCTACGCCGACGGCGTCGCCATGGTGCAGCTGCTCGGCCCCCAGGACCGCCTGCTCCGCGTCGTCGAGAAGGAGCACCCCGGGGTCGACGTGCACGTGCGCGGCAACGAGATCACCCTGACCGGCGGAGCGGATGCCGTGGCCGCCGCCCGCTCGCTCGTCGACGAGCTGCTCGCCATGACGCAGGCCGGGCAGGGCCTCGACCCCGCCGACGTGTCGTCATCGAGCCGCATCCTGCGCACCGAGGGCGGACCCCGTCCGTCCGAGGTGCTCGGCGAGGCGATCCTGTCGTCTCGCGGGAAGGTCATCCGCCCGAAGACGCTCGGCCAGAAGGCCTACGTCGACGCGATCGAGGAGAACACGATCGTGTTCGGCATCGGTCCGGCCGGAACCGGCAAGACGTATCTCGCGATGGCGAAGGCGGTGCAGGCACTCCAGCGCAAGGAGGTCAGCCGCATCATCCTGACCCGCCCGGCCGTGGAGGCAGGTGAGCGCCTCGGGTTCCTCCCCGGCACCCTCACCGACAAGATCGACCCGTACCTCCGCCCGCTGTACGACGCGCTGAACGAGATGATGGACCCCGAGCTCGTCCCCAAGCTCATGGCCACCGGGACCATCGAGGTCGCCCCGCTGGCGTACATGCGCGGCCGCACGCTCAACGACTCGTTCGTCGTGCTCGACGAGGCGCAGAACACGACGCCCGAGCAGATGAAGATGTTCCTCACGCGCCTGGGGTTCGGCACGCGCATGGTCGTGACGGGCGACATCACGCAGATCGACCTTCCGCAGGGAGCGTCCGGACTCCGGCTCGTCACCCGCGTCCTCGACGAGATCGACGACATCCACTTCTCCTACCTCACGAGCGAGGACGTCGTCCGGCACACCCTGGTGGGACGCATCGTCGACGCGTACAGCGAGTACGACGAGCGCCGTCTCGCGGCGCGTCGGGAGCGGGACGAGGCATCCGAGCTCGCCAACCGTGCCGAGCGCCGCGCGGGCATGCGTCCGCAGAACCCGCGCGACCATCTCCCCAAGCGAGGACGCTCATGACGATCGAGATCAGCAACGAGTCGGGCATCGCCGTCGACGAGACCGTGCTGCTCCGCCTGATGGAGAACAACTTCTCGGAGCTGCACGTCAGCGCGGAGGCCGATGTGGCGATCCTCCTGGTCGACGAGGGCGCCATGGAGGCGCTGCACGTGCAGTGGATGGACGAGCCCGGTCCCACCGATGTGCTGAGCTTCCCCATGGACGAGCTGCGTCCGGGCACGGAGGACATGCCCACACCGGCCGGACTGCTCGGCGACATCGTCCTCTGCCCGCAGGTCGCCGAGACCCAGGCGGTCGCCGCGAAGCACTCGACCATGGACGAGCTCGTCATGCTGACCACCCACGGACTGCTGCACCTGCTCGGGTTCGACCACGCCGAGCCGGAGGAGGAGCGCGAGATGTTCGGGCTCCAGCGCGAGCTCATCACGGCCTTCCAGGCCGTGGAGCGTCGCCGAAATCGCGCATGACCGCTGCGCTTCTCCTCGTCGCCGCCGTTCTGCTGCTGGCGTTCGGCGCACTGATGGTCGCCATCGACGCCGCCCTCAGCGTCACCTCGCGCGCCGATCTCGCCGAACTCGGCTCGTCCGGCCGCAACGCCTCGGCGCTGCGCCGGATCGCCGCCGACCCCGAGGCGCATACCAACGCCGTCATCTTCATCCGTGTGCTCTCCGAGACGACGGCCGCAGTGCTCGTCACGGTGGCGTTCACCGACCTGTTCGACAACATCTGGTGGGCGATGCTCGCCGCCGCCGTGCTGATGACGGGCGTGTCGTACGTCGTGGTCGGCGCGAGCCCGCGCAACGTCGGCCGCCAGCATGCGAAGGGCCTGCTGCGCGGTGCCGCGCCGGTGATCCGCGGAGTGCGCATCCTCCTCGGCCCGCTGGCGCACGGCCTCGTCGCCCTCGGCACGCGCATCACGCCCGGAGCCTCGCGGGGGTCGTCGTTCGCATCCGAAGAGCAGCTGCTCAGCATCATCGACGAGGCGGCCGAGAACGAGCTCATCGAGCAGGACGACCGCGAGCTCATCCATTCGGTGTTCGACTTCACCGACACGTTCGTGCGCGCCGTCATGGTGCCCCGTACCGACATGGTGACGGTGGATGCCTCGGCCTCCACCCGCGATGCGATGTCGATCTTCCTCGACAAGGGGATCTCTCGCATCCCGATCGTCGACGACGAGGCCGACGACGTGGTGGGCGTGCTCTACCTCAAGGATCTCGTCCAGTTCGGCTTCCGCGACGAGTCGGGGTGGCGCGATGCGCCGGTCACGCGCATCGCGCGACCCGCCGTGTTCGTGCCGGAGTCGATGAAGGCCGAGACCCTGCTCCAGCAGATGAAGCGCGACGCCGTGCACGTGTGCCTCGTGATCGACGAGTACGGGGGAGTGTCGGGCCTGGTGACCCTCGAGGACCTCATCGAGGAGCTCGTGGGCGAGATCGCCGACGAATACGACCCGCGGTCCGACGAGGTGACCGAGCTCGAGCCCGGCCACTTCCGAGTGAGCGCCCGCCTCGGTCTCGACGAGGTCGGCGACCTGTTCGGCATCGAGCTCGAGGACGAGGACGTCGACTCGATCGGCGGCCTGCTCGGCAAGGCGCTCGGCCGCGTGCCGCAGCCCGGGGCCACGGCGGAGTACGGCGGGCTCGTCATGACCGGCGGGGCGTCACGCGGACGCGGCCGCGGGATCTCGACGGTCTTCGTCGAACGCGGGGAAGGGCTGGATGCGGCGGAGACGCCGTCCGGCCGGGCACCGCGCACGGGCGAGATCCGCACCGTGCCGACCCGCACCGGCGAGGTGCGCGTCCCCAGGAAAGGCGATCGATCATGACCGAGACCAGCCGCTCCGGCTTCATCACCTTCGTCGGACGACCCAACGTGGGCAAGTCGACCCTGACCAACGCCCTCGTCGGCGAGAAGGTCGCCATCACCAGTGAGAAGCCGCAGACCACGCGCCGCGCGATCCGGGGGATCGTCAACCGGCCCGGCGGTCAGCTCGTGATCGTCGACACTCCCGGCATCCACAAGCCGCGCACCCTGCTGGGCGAGCGGCTGAACAGCCTCGTCGAGCAGGTGCTCGGCGACGTCGACGTCATCGGGTTCTGCGTGCCCGCGAACGAGAAGGTCGGACCCGGCGACCGCCGCATCGCGGCGTCTCTCGACGGGTATCCCCGGGCGAAGAAGGTCGCGATCGTGACCAAGACCGACGCGGCGGCGCGCGACCAGATCACCGAGCGCCTCATGGAGGTCGACGCCCTCCGCGAGGACTGGGCAGCGGTCATCCCGCTGTCCGCGCTCACGCGGGAGCAGCTCGACGTGCTCACCGACGAGCTGCTCGGGCTCATGCCCGAGGGGCCGGCGCTGTACGGAGCCGACGTCGTGACAGATGAGTCCATCGAGGACCGCGTCGCCGAGATCATCCGCGAGGCCGCGCTCGAGGGCGTGCGCGACGAACTGCCGCACTCGATCGCCGTGACGATCGAGGACATGGCACCGCGGGAGGACTCCGACCTCACCGACATCTACGCGAACATCGTCGTCGAGCGCGACAGCCAGAAGGCGATCATCATCGGCCGCAAGGGGTCGCGTCTGGCCGACGTGGGCAAGCGCGCACGCGCCGGCATCGAGCCCCTCGTCGGGACGCGCGTCTTCCTCTCACTACGCGTGCGGGTGGCCAAGGAGTGGCAGCGCGACCCGAAGCAGCTGGGCCGGCTGGGATTCTGACGGCTCAGCCGTCCACCGGCCGCAGCGCCGACCGGATGATCACGGTGTCGTCGCCGTAGTCCTCGTCCGCGGCTTTCTGCCACGTGCCGTCGTCCCACACGACGTCGACGAACAGCCAGCCGCTCTCGGGGTACGACGAGAGGTAGGCCTCGTGCAGGATGTCCGGGAGGCTCTCCTGGATCTCCAGCAGCGTGGCCTCGTCGCCCTGCCCGGGCTCGCCGCCCGTGGGGTCGTCCTGCATCATCGGGTCGAAGAGGGCGAGCATGACCGGCGGCTGCGTGACCGTGAACTCCTCGCCGTCGTACATGCCCTGCACGGCGTACGCGCCCCACGTGGTGTCGCCCGACGACTCCGAGCCGTCCACGCCGTCCCACGTCCAGTTGGCGATCGGGATGCCGCTGCACTGCGGGGGATAGGACTCCGCGATCGGGCCGAGGCACAGCTCGGCGTCGCCGCCGACGTCCATGACGGTGCCCTGGGCGAGGACGTCGCCCTCCGGAGGGGCGGGCCAGAGCGACCCCAGCGAGGCGCCCACGGGCGCGTCGCCCGCCGGCGGAGGGGCGGCGGAGCCGGCCGATGTCGCGCAGCCGGAGAGAGCGAGGACGGATGCCGCGCCCAGCGCGACGAGGAGGTGTCGACGATGACGTGTCATATCCGTCGAGTGTCGGCGACTGCGGGATCGTCTCATCCGATTGTGACGTGAGTTTCGCGCGTGCCGCGGGGACGGGTGTAACCTGGCCTCATGCGTGCAGGCTCGCTTCTCCTTAGCTGCCGCGACGAGGCCTCGATCTAGGGCCCTCCTCGTCGCGGAGCTTGTCGTCGGCCCGCCATACGACGAGAGAACGAAAGCGACGATCATGCAGAACACTCAGAAGCCCTCCGGCATGCCGGTCCACAAGTACCGGCCGTACCACGAGCAGATCGCGGTCGATCTGCCCGACCGCACCTGGCCCGCGCAGCGCATCACGACCGCACCGCGATGGTGTGCGGTCGACCTGCGCGACGGCAACCAGGCGCTCATCGACCCGATGAGTCCGGAGCGCAAGCGGATCATGTTCGATCTCCTGGTGCGCATGGGCTACAAGGAGATCGAGGTCGGGTTCCCGAGCGCGAGCCAGACCGACTTCGACTTCGTGCGCCAGCTGATCGAAGAGGACCTCATCCCCGATGACGTGACGATCCAGGTGCTGACCCAGGCCCGCGCGCACCTCATCGAGCGCACGTACGAGTCGATCGCCGGCGCCAAGCAGGCCATCGTGCACCTGTACAACTCGACGAGCGTGCTGCAGCGCGAGGTCGTCTTCCGCACCGATCGCCAGGGGGTCATCGACATCGCCCTCGAGGGCGCCCGGCTGTGCCGCGAGTTCGAGAAGACCGTCCCCGAGACGAAGGTCTACTACGAGTACTCGCCCGAGAGCTACACCGGCACCGAGCTGGAGTTCGCGGTCGACGTGTGCAACCAGGTGCTCGAGGTCTTCGAGCCGACGCCCGACCGCAAGGTCATCATCAACCTGCCCGCGACGGTCGAGATGGCCACGCCCAACGTCTACGCCGACTCGATCGAGTGGATGAGCCGTCACCTGGCCCATCGCGAGAACGTGATCCTCTCGCTGCACCCGCACAACGACCGCGGCACCGCGATCGCGGCCGCGGAGCTCGGCTACATGGCAGGCGCGGACCGCATCGAGGGATGCCTGTTCGGCAACGGCGAGCGCACGGGAAACGTCGACCTGGTCGCGCTGGGCATCAACATGCTCACGCAGGGCATCGACCCGCAGATCGACTTCAGCGACGTCGATCAGGTCAAGCGCACCGTCGAGTACTGCAACCAGCTGCCCGTCCACGAGCGCAGTCCGTGGGCCGGCGACCTCGTCTTCACCGCGTTCAGCGGCTCGCACCAGGACGCCATCAAGAAGGGCTTCGAGGCGATGGAGGCGCGCGCCGCGGAGGCGGGCGTCAGCGTCGACGACATCGAGTGGGCCGTGCCGTACCTCCCGATCGACCCGAAGGATCTGGGCCGCTCGTACGAGGCCGTCATCCGAGTGAACTCGCAGTCCGGCAAGGGCGGCGTCGCGTACCTGCTGAAGACCGATCACGCGATCGACCTGCCGCGCCGCCTGCAGATCGAGTTCTCCGGCGTCGTCCAGGCGAAGACCGAGGCCGAGGGTGGCGAGGTGACGAGCGACCAGATCTGGTCGATCTTCACCGACGAGTACCTGCCGTCGCAGGTGGCCGACGACCGCTGGGGCCGATTCGAGCTCCTCGCCACCAGCACGCGCAGCGACATGTCGGGCGACGTGTCGCTGGACGTCACGCTGCGCGACGGCGAACAGACGCATGAGGCGGCAGGGCAGGGCAACGGGCCCGTCGCCGCGTTCCTCGAGGTGATCCGCGCCCAGGGCTTCGACGTGACGCTGTACGACTACGTCGAGCACGCGCTCAGCGCGGGCGGCGACGCGCAGGCCGCGGCCTACGTCGAGCTGCAGGTCGACGGCGAGCGTTTGTGGGGCGTCGGCATCGACGGCGACATCTCGACGGCATCGCTGAAGGCGATCGTGTCGGGCGTCAACCGGGCCATCCGCACGCGCGAGCGCTCGGGAGCCCTTGCCGGGGTCTGATCCAGCCCGCGGCGGGGTGCCGCGGCGTCACTTCACGATCGGGATCGTCGACGTCTCGACCGCGACCTTCTGGCGGTAGAGCGCGCGCTGCTCCGGCAGTGAGATGTCGAAGATCACCGCGAGCAGGCGGATGACGGTGGTGACGGCGACGCCGACGATCGCGGCGATGAAGAGGTCGAGGCCGAGCGTGTTCGCGACGGCGAGGACGAGGCATCCGGCCCCCGCGGCCACCGCGTAGAGCGAGCCGACGTGCATGATCGCGACCGGCAGCCCCATGATCATGTCGCGCAGGATGCCACCGCCGACGGCCGCGCAGACTCCGACGAAGACGGCGGGGACGAGGGGGAGGCCGAGCGCGAGCGCCTTGCTCGTGCCGAACGCGCCGAAGAGCCCGATCACGAGCGCGTCGAGGCCGACGATGACGGCGTTGAGGCGCTGGAATACGCCCGCGAGCAGCATTCCGAGCAGGGCGGCGCCCGTGGCCGTCAGCAGGTACCAGTTGCTCTGCAGGGTCACCGGGGTGACGTTCAGCAGCAGGTCGCGGATGAGTCCGCCGCCCATGCCGACGACGATCCCGATGATCGCGACGCCGAGGAGGTCGAGCCGACGCTGGCCGCGGAAGCCGGACGCGAACAGAGCGCCCTGGATGCCGCCGAGCCCGACGGCGAGGAGATCCGCCCACAGCGGGATCACGAAGATCGGCTCGTTCACCCCTCTATTGTCGGGGCTCGTCAGGGGATGTGCGTGCGCACCGCCGTCATGAATCCGTCCAGGTCGTCCACCCACAGGCGCACGGCCTCGACCTCGGACTCACGGTCGCCGAGCCGAACCGTGACGGGGCGTTCCAGGACGACGAGCACGTTCGTCTCGTGCTGCATCCGCAGCGCGAGAGTCGGGCCGTGCGGCTCGTCGCGGATCTTGGGCGCCTTCTCGAGGACGTCGCGCGACTTCTCGACGCTCGCCACGACGTCCCACGGCAGATCGACGTCGACCTCGGCGCCGTACCGGGCGCGGATGCCGTCGGGCCCGACCGCGTGCGGACGGGTGAGGAACCCCAGCAGCAGGCCGATCATCCACGTGACGCCCCAGATGCCCAGTGCCAGCAGCGGGATGCGCACCCAGGGCCAGTCGTGCACGATGAGGTCGACGATCGGGATCTCCACGGCCGACAGGACGATGAAGACGACGAGGATGGTCAGCACGGGGGAGTGGTACGTGAAACCGCTCGCTCCCCGGGGCACGCGCGGGCGGCGGAAGAGCCAGCGGTAGAGGCTCTGCCAGACCCCGACCTCGGCGCGCCAGGCGGCTCGGGCGAGTGCCGCGGTGCGGGCGAGAGGGCGGAGTCGTGGCTCGGTGGCGGGCGCGATGTCGGTCATGGGTTCTCCTCGCGCTCGCGCTGAGCGCGTTCGTGCTCGGCGATCAGGCCCTCCAGCTGGGCGCGCACGTGATCGAGCCCGCGGATCAACGCCCGCACGGTGTCGTGGTCGAGCCCGTCGACGAGTGCCGCTCCGAGTTCGTCGTGCTCGGCATCCATCGCCTCCATGAGCGACGTGCCGCGATCGGTGAGATGCACGAGGACCGCTCTCCGGTCGGTGGGGTGCGGCTTTCGCCGTGCGAGCCCCGTCGCATCGAGGGCGTCGACCAGCGTGGTGATGTGCCGCGGCGTGACGGCGAGCGCTTCGGAGAGCTGCACCTGCGTCGCCGGCCCGCCGTGATGGAGCACCCACAGCAGGTGGGTGCGGGGCCCGGTGAGCCCGCGGCGGTCGAGCTCGCGCTCCTGGTCGGCCTGCAGGATCTGCGTGAGCGCCAGCAGCGAATCGAGGACGTGAGTGCCAGACATAGTGAACAGAATACACGATCGGTGGCACCATTGACCGACTCGCGCCCGGCTGGGATCCTTGCCGGGGGCTCACCCGCACTGGGGAAGGTGATGGCGATGACGATGTCCGATCGTGCAGCGCGCGCGAAGGCGGCGGTCGACGTCGTCACCGCGTTCTTCGCGCGAATCCAGGCCACGGCCGACGATCCCGACGCACTCGACTTCACGTTCGGCAATCCGCACGAACTGGCCCTTCCCGGGCTGACGAGCGCGATGCAGGCGCAGATCGAGCCGCGAACGGTCGACTGGTTCGCCTACAAGACGAGCGAGCGCCTCGCGCAGGAGACGGTGGCCGCGGGCCTGCGGACCGAGCTGGGGCTCGACTTCGAGCCCGAGGACATCGCGATGACGCAGGGGGCGTTCGGTGCGCTGTCCCTGGCGTTCGCGCTCCTGGCCGATGCGGGGGACGAAGTCGTCATCCCCGTGCCGGGCTGGTTCTGCTACGAGCCGATGCTGCACGCGGCGAATCTCGTGCCGGTGCGCGCGGCGCTGGACCCGGAGACCTTCGACCTCGACGTGGACGCCATCGCGCGGGCGATCACGCCGCAGACGCGCATCGTGGTGGTGAACTCCCCGGCCAACCCGACGGGCCGCGTGTACTCCGAGGCGACCTGGCGTGCGCTGGCGGAAGTGCTTGAGAACGGTTCGCGCACGCACGGGCGGCGCATCTGGCTGGTGTCCGACGAGCCGTATCGGCGGATCCGCTTCGACGGCATCGACTTCGCGAGCCCGGCGATGGCCTATCCGTGGACGGTCATCGACTACAGCTACGGCAAGGTGCTGCTGGCTCCGGGCCAGCGGCTCGGATACCTCGCCCTGTCGCCCCTCATCCCGGGCGACGAGCGCGACGAGCTGCGCGCCGCCCTCATGCCCATCGGCCTCGCGATCGGCTGGGGGTTTCCCGACGCCGTGATGCAGTACGCGGTGCCCGCGCTCGAGGCGGTCTCGCTCGACATGGCCGAGCTCGCCCGCAAGCGCGACCGGCTGTTCGGTGCGCTCGACGGCGCCGGGGTGCGGGTCACCCGTCCCGAGGGGACGTTCTACCTGTGGGGCGAGGCGCCCGGCGGCGACGGAGCCGCGTTCTGCGCGGCGCTCGACGAGCGCGGCGTCCACGTGATGCCCGGTGCGCTGTTCGACCAGCCGCACCACTTCCGCATGTCGCTCACCGCGACGATGGAGACGATCGATCGCGCGATCCCGCACCTCACCGACGTCGCCGCCGCGCTCGGCCCCACCGCACGCTGAGTGCGCGGCCCGTCGAGGCCCGCGCGACGAGGGCGGCGTCCATAATTGACGGGTGCCCACCTACCGCGATGAAGTCGTGGTCCTGCGCACCCACAAGCTGGGTGAGGCCGACAGGATCCTGACGATGCTCAGCCGCCGTCACGGCAAGCTGCGCGCGGTGGCCAAGGGGGTGCGGCGCACGTCGTCCCGGTTCGGGGCGCGGCTCGAGCCGTTCATGGTCGCCGACGTGCAGCTGTACCAGGGCCGCTCGCTCGACATCGTGCAGCAGGCCGAGACACTTGGCTCCTACGGCGCCGACATCGCCGCGCACTACGACCGCTACACCTCCGCGCACGCCATGGTCGAGGCAGCCGACCGTCTCAACGAGGCCGAGGCGACCCCGCAGCAGTACCTGCTCCTGGTGGGCGGGCTGCGAGCGCTCGCCCGCGGCGAGCACGCCTCGCGCAGCGTGCTGGACTCCTATCTGCTGCGCGCGATGGCGCTGTCGGGCTGGGCTCCCGGTCTCACCGAGTGCGCGCGCTGCGGGCGCGCCGGACCCCACGACACCTTCGTCGCCCAGCTCGGGGGCATGGTGTGCCGCGACTGCGCGCCGACCGGCGCGGCGCGGGTGCACCCCGAGACCGCCGCGCTGCTCGACTCGCTCATGGCCGGGGAGTGGGACCGAGTGGATGCCGCGTCCGCCGGCTCCGGTGCCGCCGCGTCGGGGCTGATCGCGGCATACGCCCAGTGGCACCTCGAGCGAGGCATCCGCTCGCTCTCGCATGTGGCCGCAGACCCCGGAGGGGATCGATGACGCCGAAGCCGTTCACGCACCGAGACGCCGTCGCGTACCGCCCGGTGGACTGGACCGGCCTGTACCCGCCGGCGTTTCCCGCGGGCTCGGTGCCGGCGCATGTCGCGATCGTGATGGACGGCAACGGACGCTGGGCCAACCGTCGCGGGCTGACCCGCGTCGAGGGTCACAAGGCCGGGGAGGCCGCGCTGCTCGACGTCGTGGCCGGAGCGATCCAGGCCGGCGTGAAGCACCTCTCGGTCTACGCCTTCTCGACCGAGAACTGGTCGCGCTCACCCGACGAAGTGCGCTTCCTCATGGGGTTCAATCGCGACGTGCTGCACCGGCGACGCGATCAGCTCAACGAGTGGGGGGTGCGCGTGCGATGGGCAGGGCGCAAGCCGCGCCTGTGGTCGAGCGTCATCAAGGAGCTGCAGTTCGCGGAGCGTCTGACCGCCGGAAACGACACACTGACCCTCACGATGTGCGTCAACTACGGTGGGCGCGTCGAGCTCGTCGATGCGATGCGCTCGATCGGCGACGACATCGCGGCCGGACGCCTGCGCCCGTCGGCGGTGACGGAGAAGCTCATCCAGAAGCGCCTCTACCTGCCCGACATGCCCGACGTCGACCTGTTCGTCCGGTCGAGCGGCGAGCAGCGCACGTCGAACTTCCTGCTCTGGGAGTCGGCGTACGCGGAGTTCGTCTTCCTCGACACCCTCTGGCCCGACTTCTCGCGCACCGACCTGTGGCGTGCCATCGGGCTGTACCTCGATCGCGATCGCCGCTTCGGCGGAGCCGTGGACGCGCCCGGTCCGGCCACGACGTAGGCGCTGCCGCGGATGCGTCGCCGGGCGTATCCTGCGAGCGTCCGCGGGCTCTTCTCTGATGAGCGCCGCGCCACGCGGTCGTTCGGGAGGTGTCTGTGCCATGCCGAAGAAGCTGCACGTGAGTACGGCGGTCGCCGCAGCGCTGACCGCGCTCGTGCTGCTCCTCGCCGGGTGCGCGCCCGGCAATGCGGACGGTGACGGCTCCGGTGAGACCGCGTCGACGCAAGACGATGGCTCCGCCCACGGCGGCGGTCAAGAGGGCGAAGAGGGCGAGGCGGACGGCGGCGAGGACCCGGCGCAGGAGCCGGTGCGCACCGGCCCCGTCGCAGACTACGGCGGACCCGCCTACGGCGATCAGGGCGAGGCCGAGGTCGTCGAGGCGGGCGTGTGGTGCAAGACCATCGCGGTGTTCTGGGGCGGCAATGAGCCGGTGCCCGAGGGCGTGCGCTTCACGTTCGAAGAGGCGATCGTCGACCAGGCCGGCCTGCAGGTGGAGAGCGGGGTATGCGGCACGGGCGGTGCCGATCGATCGTGCCTCGGGCTCACGGTGGAGGCGAACGAGTCCGGCATCTTCTGCAGCGTCGTCCTGAGGCCCGGAGAGGACTTCGCCGACGGCACGACCATCACCTTCTCGGGCACCCTCGAGTGCCCGACGACCGAGGTGTGCGACGCCGTGGCCGCGCGCGAGGTCGATCCCGGTCCGCCGCTCGTCGTGAACACGCCCGAGGGGGCGTGATGGCGGACCACCCCGAGGCGCCGACGACCGGCGCCCCGGCGCGCGAACCCGGCCTGGGCTTCGAGAAGTGGATGGGGTTCCTCTCCTCCTTCGTCGCTCCGCTCACCCTCGTGACCGCGCTGCTGTTCTACTTCGGCTACGTCTCGACGCGCGAGTTCTTCCGCTACTTCGGGGTCGACGTCGACCTCATCGGGCTGAGCTCGCAGGAGTTCGTCATGCGCAGCCCCGGCGCGCTCTTCGTCCCGGTGATGGTCCTCCTTCTGCTGGCTGCCGGTCTCATGGTGGGTCATCGCCTGCTGCGTCGGTGGCTCGAGCGTCAGCCGGTGCCGCGGCAGCGGCGCGTGATCGCGGCGTTCGCCTGGAGCGGCATCGCCCTGCTCCTCGCGGGCCTGGCGATGGCGTTCCTGATTCCGGTGATCGACTGGCCGGTCGCCCAGCTGCTCGCACCGCTGCTCCTCGCCGTAGGAGCGGGGCTGTCCGCCTACGCCGCTTCGACGGTGAGAGCGCTCGGCGGCAGGACGATCGGCCGCAGCGTCGTGGTGATCCTCGTGCTCGTGCTGGTAGCCGGGACCTTCTGGTCCACGGCGACGATCGCGCAATGGTGGGGCCTGGGCCAGGCACGCGCCCTCGCCTCGGATCTGCGGGCGCTTCCCGCCGTCGTGCTCGACTCGAAGGATCGGCTGTACCCCGGGAACGACGACATCACGTTCCAGGAGCTCGGGGCCGAAGCATCCGCTCCCACCGACGGCGACCCGCCGCCGGCGCCGACCTACGCGTATCGCTATTTCGGGCTGCGGCTGCTCGCGCAGGGGAGCGGGCGGCTCTACCTTGTGCCGGACGCATGGTCGGCGGATGCCTCGACGCTGGTCGTGCCGTACGACGACGTCCGTGTGAGGTTCCGTTTCCTGCCCGACCAGGACGCGCCGACCGACGGATGATGCATCCGCCGGAATAGATCCGCGGGAGGCCGAGGTTGTCCTCAGCATGACGGACGCCATAAAGATCGACGTGTGGAGCGACATCGCCTGCCCCTGGTGCTACATCGGCAAGCGGAATCTCGAGAGGGGTCTCGCCGCGGCATCCGCTGATGACGACTCGCCGGAGGTGGAGGTCGTCTACCACTCGTTCGAGCTGTCGCCCGACACCCCCGTCGACTTCGACGGCGGCGAGGCGGACTACCTGGCCCGGCACAAGGGCGTCTCGTCCGCGCAGGCCCAGCAGATGCTCGACCGCGTGACCGGGGTCGCCGCCGAGGCGGGCCTCCAGTACCGCTTCGACCTCCTCAAGCACACCAACACCGTCAAGGCCCACGAGCTGCTGCACTTCGCGAAGGAGCAGGGCCGGCAGCTCGAGCTGGCCGAGCGGCTGATGTCGGCCTACTTCACCGAGGGGCGTCACCTGGGTCAGGAGGACGAGCTCGTTGCGCTCGCGGCCGACGTGGGCCTCGACGCCGACGCGGCGCGCGCTGCGCTGCAGTCCGGGCGCTTCCTCGACGCCGTGCGCGCCGACCAGGCGCAGGCGAGCGCCTACGGGATCAACGGCGTGCCGTTCTTCGTGATCGACGGGAAGTACGGCGTCTCGGGCGCGCAGCCGGCCGACGCGTTCGCCGACATCGTGCGTCAGGTCTGGGCCGAGCACCGCGAGGATGCTCCGGTCGGCGCCTGACGGCTCAGACGACGAGACCCGCCGCGCGATCACGCGGCGGGTCTTCGCATGCCCGGGGTCAGCGGGGCAGGTTCGACTCGATCACGCCGACGACCGCGGGGTCGTCGGGCGTGACGTTCGGACGGAACCGGTGCACCTCGCCGCTCGGCGTGAGCACGAACTTCTCGAAGTTCCACTGGATGCGGCCGCGGTTGCCCTCCACGTCGTCGGCGTCCTTGAGGGCCTTGTAGAGCGGGGCGGCCTTGCCGCCGTTGACCTTCACCTTGTCGAACACGGGGAAGGAGACGCCCCACGTCGTCGAGCAGTACTCGAGGATCTCGTCCATCGAGCCGGGCTCCTGGCCCATGAACTGGTTGCAGGGGAAGCCGAGCACGGTGAATCCCCGGTCGGCATACGCGCGCTGCAGCTCCTCCAGCTGTGCGTACTGCGGGGTGAGGCCGCACTTCGACGCGACGTTGACGACGAGGAGCACCTGGTCGCCGAAATCCGCCAGCGTGGCCGTTCCGCCATCGGCGGTCTGGAACGGGATGCTGCGGAGATCGGTCGCGGTAGCCTCGGTCATGCTCCCAGACTAAGCGCTGTCATCCAGCGCCGGCCCGGGTTGACACCACGGCTCGCAACGCTCGCTCAGCGCGAGTCTGGGAGAATGGACGACGTGACGACTGCCTACGCTCCCGCGCGCACGCTGCGCATCGGGCCCATCGAACTCGATGCGCCCGTCGTGCTCGCGCCGATGGCGGGGATCACCAACACGGCGTTCCGACGCCTGTGCCGTGAATACGGCGCCGGCCTCTACGTGAGCGAGATGATCACGACGCGCGCGCTGGTCGAGCGCAACGCCACGACGATGCGCCTGATCACGCACCACGAGTCCGAGAAGCCCCGGTCGATCCAGCTGTACGGCGTCGACCCCGCAACGACCGAGGCGGCGGTGCGCCTGCTCGTCGAAGAGGACCGCGCCGACCACATCGACCTGAACTTCGGCTGTCCCGTGCCGAAGGTGACGCGCAAGGGCGGAGGCGCGGCGCTCCCGTGGAAGCTCGGACTCTTCCGCGACATCGTCACCCGCGCCGCGCGTGCCGCAGGCGACGTCCCGCTGACCGTCAAGATGCGCAAGGGCATCGACTCCGACCACCTGACCTACCTCGACGCCGGACGCATCGCCGAGGACGCCGGGGTGGCCGCCGTCGCCCTCCATGCCCGCACCGCCGCCGAGTTCTACTCCGGAGAGGCGGACTGGTCGGCGATCGCTCGGCTCAAGGAGGCGGTGACGAGCGTCCCGGTGCTGGGCAACGGCGACATCTGGTCGGCGGACGACGCCGTGCGCATGATGGACGAGACGGGCTGCGACGGCGTGGTGGTGGGGCGCGGATGCCTCGGCCGGCCGTGGCTGTTCGGCGACCTCGCGCGTGCGCTGGGCGGGCCGGACGCGGCATCCGGTGCTCCCGTCGACGCGACTCTGGCGTTCGTCGCCCAGGCGTTCCGCCGCCACGCGGAGCTGCTCGTCGACTTCTTCGAGGACGAGGGTCGCGGCTGCCGCGACATCCGCAAGCACGTTGCGTGGTACTTCAAGGGCTACCCGGTCGGCGGCGAGACGCGCGCCCGGCTCGCTACCGTGTCGACGCTGGCCGAGATCGACGAGCTCCTCGCGACCCTCGAGCTGGATGCACCGTACCCGGGAGCGGCGGCCGAGGGGCAGCGCGGACGCGCCGGCACCCCGAAGCGACCTGCGCTGCCCGAGCACTGGCTCGAGTCCCGCGACCTGGGTGCTGAGGCATCCTGCGCCCTCGCCGAAGCGGAACTCGACCACAGTGGCGGCTGACGGCGCCGGCGGGGCGGCAATCGCGTCGGAGCGGCCGTCGGGCTATGACGACGCGGATGCCGCGCGCTTCCACACGGAGCGCCACCGCTCGCTGCGGGACGACTTCGCGCGCGACCGGGCGCGCGTGCTGCACTCCGCCGCGCTGCGCCGGCTCGCCGCCAAGACGCAGGTGCTGAGCCCGGCGAGCCCGGCCGACTTCGCCCGCAACCGGCTCACGCACTCGCTCGAGGTGGCGCAGGTCGGCCGCGAGCTGGCGACCGCGCTGCACCTCGCCGCCGACGTGGTCGACACCGCGTGCCTCAGCCACGACCTCGGGCACCCGCCGTTCGGCCACAACGGCGAGCGCGCGATGAACGAGTGGGCCGAGGACATCGGCGGGTTCGAGGGCAATGCCCAGACCCTGCGCATCATCAGCCGCCTCGAGCCGAAGGTCGTCGACGACGACGGGCGCACCTTCGGCCTGAACCTCACGCGCGCGAGCCTCGACGCCAGCTGCAAGTACCCGTGGACGGCCGAGCACCCGCTGCCCGACGCAGGCGGGCGCCTGAAGTTCGGGGTGTACCCCGACGACGAAGCGGTCTTCCGGTGGATGCGCGACGGCGCCCCCGGGCGCGTCCGGTGCATCGAGGCCGAGGTCATGGACCTCTCCGACGACATCGCCTACTCTGTGCACGACTTCGAGGACGCGGTCGTCAACGGCTACCTCGATCCCGCACGGCTGGCGGACACCTCGGAGCACGCTGCGCTGCTCTCGGCCATCCAGACCTGGGTGGGCTTCGACTTCGCCCGCGACGAGCTGGAAGACGCCCTGTACCGGCTCATGCGGATGCCGGAATGGATCACGTCGTTCGACGGCACGCGCGCCTCGCTCGCCGGACTGAAGAACCTCACGTCCGATCTCATCGGGCGGTTCGCGCGCGCCGCCACCACGGCCACCCGCGAGGCCTACGGCATGTCGGCGCTCACCCGCTATCGTGCCCACGTGGTCGTTCCCCGGGTCGTCGAGGCAGAGATGGCTGTCCTCAAGGGCATCATCGGCGCCGTCGTCGTCTCCATCGAGGGTCGCAAAGACCTCTACAAGGAGCAGCGGCGCGTCCTCAAGCGGCTCGCGAGCGCGCTGTGGGAGCGACCGGAGGAGCTCGACGCCCTTCACGCCGAGGACTTCGCCGCCGCCGGCTCCGATGCGGCCCGCCGCCGTGTGGTGGTCGACCAGGTCGCGAGCCTGACCGATCAGCTTGCGATCGCGTGGCACGGCCGCCTCATCGGCGAACTGGATGCCGCCACCATCGGCGTCTGGGCGCCGGCCGCGCGCGTCTCCGGGACGCGCTGATGGCCGGGCGCATCCGGCAGAGCGACGTCGAAGAGGTCAAGTCCCGCACCAACATCGCCGACATCATCGGCGAGCGCGTGGCGCTCAAGAACGCCGGCGTCGGGGCGATGAAGGGCCTGTGCCCGTTCCACGACGAGCGCAGCCCGAGCTTCAATGTGCGTCCGCAAGCGGGTTTCTACCACTGCTTCGGGTGCGGCGAGTCCGGCGACGTGTACTCCTTCCTGACGAAGATGGACCACGTGTCGTTCACCGAGGCCGTCGAGCGGCTCGCGGGCAAGATCGGCTACACGCTGCACTACGAGGACGGCGGAGCAGCGCCGGAGCACACGGGTCGCACCCGCCTCTACGCCGCCAACGCCGCGGCCGCGGAGTTCTTCCGCGGCCAGCTCGCGGGCGGCGAGGCCGACACCGCGCGGCGCTTCCTCGGCGAACGCGGCTTCGACGCGGGTGCGGCCGCGCACTTCGGCGTGGGCTACGCCCCGAAGGGCTGGTCGGGCATGCACTCCGCGCTGAAGGCCCAGGGCTTCAGCGACGAGGAGCTCACGACCGCCGGCCTGGTCTCCCAGGGGCAGCGCGGCGTGTACGACCGCTTCCGCGGCCGCGTCGTCTGGCCGATCCGCGACGTCACCGGCCAGGTCATCGGGTTCGGCGCCCGGCGCCTCTACGACGATGACAAGGGGCCGAAGTACCTCAATACGCCGGAGACGACGATCTACAAGAAGGCGCAGGTGCTCTACGGCCTCGACCTGGCCAAGCGCGACATCTCGCGCGAGCACCGGGTCGTCGTGGTCGAGGGCTACACCGATGTCATGGCGTGCCATCTCGCCGGGATCACCACGGCCATCGCGACGTGCGGCACGGCCTTCGGCTCCGACCACATCACGGTCCTCCGTCGCGTGATGGGCGACGACTCGACGGCGGGCGAGGTCGTCTTCACGTTCGACCCGGATGCCGCGGGCCAGAAGGCGGCGCTGCGCGCCTTCGCCGATGCGAAGCGGTTCAACGCCCAGACCTACGTCGCTACCGGCCCTGAGGGTCTGGACCCCTGCGATCTGCGGCTGCAGCGCGGCGACGGCGCCGTCCGCGGCCTGATCGACACCAAGGTGCCGATGGTGGAGTTCGTGCTCGACCAGCGCATCCGCGGCTTCGACCTCACCAGCGTCGAGGGCCGGGTCGGTGCGCTCCGCGCGTCGGCGCCCGCCGTCGCCGAGCTGCGCGACCCGCTGGTGCAGCCCGAGTACATCCGCGTGCTCGCGCGTCGGCTCGGCATGGACACGGAGGACGTCCGTCGCGAGGTGGAGCGAGCCGGACGCAGCGGCCAGCGCCGCGACAGCGCTCAGACAGCCGCGCCGGCCGAGGCCGCCTCCGCAGAGCCGCTCGCGCGCGTGACGGTCGCCTCGCTGCCGCGCACGGCCGACGTGACGCTCGAGCGCGACGCGCTGATGGGATTCCTCCAGTTCGGGCACCGCATGGATGCCGCGCTCGTCGTGCGTGCGGTCGACCTGGAGTTCCGGCATCCTGCCCTCGATGCCGTACGGCAGGCGGTGCAGCAGCACGCGGCGAGCATGCAGCGGCCCGGCTGGGCCGTCGAGGCGATCGGCACCGTCCGCGAGCCCTACCGCTCGCTCGGTGCCGAGCTGCTCGCGTCGGACTTCCCGGCCCTCGGCGATGCGGCGGCGGTGTCGTCGGCGTCCGACCTCGCCCGTCGCCTGGTGATCCGCTCGCTGGACGCGCAGAAGAACGAGCTGCTCGGAGCCATCCAGCGGGTGCCCGCCGCTTCGGAGGAGGGGCGCACCATCCGGCTGAGGCTGCGTGAGCTCGACGCCGAGCGGCAGCGGCTCGCGAACGAGTCCTGACGCGTTTCGCGGCTGGCGCGGAGCGGACGCGCAGGGCAGGATGAGGACATGCCTCGACGAAGAGCCGCCGACGTCGCGATCCGGTCGGTCGACCTGTCCATCGCGCGAGTCGGACGCGGCGGTCCGTCGCAGCGGGTCATCGACGGCGCCACCTTCACCGTCGCGCACGGCGGGACGCTCGCCGTCATGGGACCGACGGGCGCGGGCAAGTCGAGTCTCGCGGCGGTGCTCGCCGGATCCGACGACTCGAGCCTCGCCGTCATCGGGGGCGACGCCGAGGTCGAGGGCATCGGAGTGCGCCGGCCGGGCCGTGCCCACCGGCTGCACACCTTCCTGACCGGCTATCTGCCGCAGGCGGCCGGAGCCGCGCTTCCCGCCCGGCTCACCGTCGGCGAGGTGATCTCCGAGCCCATCACGAGTCGCGACCGGCGGGTGAACCAGCGCGCTCTGCAGGTGCGGGTCGCGACGCTCCTCGACGAGATGATGCTGCCCCTCGGCACGGCTGCCAAGTATCCGTACGAACTGAGCGCGGGCATGCGGCAGCGGGTCGCGCTCGCCCGCGCGCTGGTGCTCCAGCCCAAGGTGCTGATCGCCGACGAGCCGTTCTCGAACATGGACCTCGAGGTTCGCAAGGCGGCGCGCGACGCCATCCTGCGGCGTCGCGGCGACTACGCGATGTCGGCGCTCGTGGTCACGAATCAGGCCGACGTCGTCCGTGAGCTCGACGCCGACGTCCTGGTGCTCCGGGGAGGTCACACGATCGCGTACGGACACGGCACCGACCGCCTGCTCTGGACGCCGAGCGGCGAGGCCGACCACCGCCTGGTCGCCTCCTGACGTCACGAGCACCCCTCGGCGTTTGCTAATATGGTGTGGTTGCCCGCGCGAGCGTGCGACTCTTCCTCCATAGCTCAATTGGCAGAGCAATCGGCTGTTAACCGATAGGTTCTTGGTTCGAGTCCAAGTGGGGGAGCGAACGGCTCCGGGCTCCACCCCGGGGCCGTTCTTGTACGTGCGGAGTATGTGCGGCGACCCTGCGGTCAGGCGTCGATGTCGTCGACGCCGGGCGTCCAGGCGTGCCCCGGCCGGCCCCAACCCCGCTTGCGCGCGATCTTCTGCGCCGTCTTCCAGTCGTTGTCGCCGAGCCGGTCGACATAGAGGATGCCGTCGAGGTGATCGAACTCGTGCTGCATGATGCGTGCCCGCCAGCCGTCGACCCGGATGCTCACGGGCTGCCCCTCGAGATCCGTTCCGGTCACGAGCACCTCGTCGGAGCGTCGCAGCGGGAACCGCTCGCCCGGGAAGGACAGGCACCCCTCGGACTCCTCATCGGGATCGGGGTCGCCGGGCTCGAGCGGGCGCATCCACAGCTCTGGGTTGATGACGACTCCACGCCACGGGGCGCCGTCGTCGTCGGTGTACGAGTACGTGTAGAGGCGCAGGGCCACGCCGACCTGCGGTCCCGCGAGGCCGACGCCGGGCGCGGCATCCATCGTCTCGAACATGTCCGCCACCAGCGTGCGGATCTCGTCCGTGATCTCGTCGATCGTCACGGCGGGCGCGTGAAGGACGGGATCACCCATGATGCGAATCGGCAGAACGGCCACGCCTTGAGCCTACCGAGAGGCGGTGGCGGCTAGTGTCGACGTGTGGTGTGGATGGCGGACGAGCTGCAGGACGTGGGCGACCAGCTGGTCGGCGCGTTCCAGAATCCAGCCCTCCTCGTCGGCATCCCCCTGGCCCTCCTCGGCGCCGTTTTCATGTCGTTCGGCGCCCAGTACCAGCACCGGGGCGTGACGAAGGTCGAGAAGCTCACCGGCTCCACCGGCAGCGGCGGACTGAACTTCCAGCACCTGCTGAAACTGCTGTCGCGGCCCTCGTGGGTGCTCGGAACGCTCATGCTGGGCCTGGCCATCGTGTGCCAGCTGTCCGCGCTCGCGGTGGCGCCGCTCATCGTCGTCCAGCCGCTCGGAGCGATCGCGCTGGTGATCACGACCCTCCTGAACGCCCAGATCAGCGGTCACCGGCCGACGAAGCGGTCTCTCATCGCGATCGGCTCGTGCGTCGGCGGCATCTTCGTGTTCGTGACGATCGCCGCGCTCTTCGCCACCGAGAAGCCGGTCACGAACGGTCAGATCATCACGATCCTCGTGATCTTCGCCGTCGTGACGCTCCTGCTGGGTGCGCTGTGGATGTGGCGGCGTCTCAAGATGGGCGCCCTGTTCTACATCTCCGCCGCCGGAGTTATGTACGGGTTCGTGGCGACGCTGGCGAAGGTCATCATCGAGCGGATCAAGACCGGCGACTTCGAGTGGCTCACCCTCACCTGCCTCGTGGCCCTCATCCTCGGCGCGGTCATCGGGGCGTACTTCGTGCAGACGGCGTACTCCTCCGGCCCGCCCGACCTCGTCATCGCAGGCCTGACCGTGATCGACCCCATCGTCGCGATCCTCATCGGCCTCACGATCCTCGGCGAGGCGAGCGGCGCTCCGGTATGGGTGTACCTCGCCTTCACGGTGGTCGGCGCGATCGCGGTGTGGGGAGTGTTCCAGCTCGCGCGGTATCACCCGCAGATCCTGAGCGACAGCCAGGAGCTGCCGATCCGGCGGGGGAGCGAGCCCGGTGCCGACGCGACGCAGCCGATGACCGGATCCATCCGCGTGACCGAGGCGGTCGCCAAGGTCTGGCCCGATCCGCCCGTCAAGGACAAGGACGACCGGCGGAGCTGATCACTCGGGGTCGTCGACGCGGATGATGAGGCGGCCGTCTTCGATGCGGCCCTTGTCGCCCGGGGTCGGCGCCGGTGCCGGCAGCTCGACCGCGGCCTCCCAGTCGGCGTGAGCGTCTTCAGCCGAGGGCCGCCAGACGGCGTCGAACCCGGAGCCCACGCCGGCGAGGGATCCGCCGGCGGAGCCGTCGAGCTGCTTGCGCAGATGGTCGCGCTTGAGGCGGGGTGCGAGGGCGACGAGCGCGACGGTGGCGACGACGACCGCAACGACCACCATCCACCCGATCGGATCCACGCAGCGATTCTCCCACGATCACTCCGCGCAGACGACGGAAGGGGCCACCCTGCGGGGCCCCTTCCGCGACGTAGGGCGGGTGGGACTTGAACCCACGATCGTCGGGTTATGAGCCCGCTGCCTTGACCAGCTTGGCCACCGCCCCCTGCGCACCGAGCCTAACGCCCGGACACCTTGTTCATCGCGACGCCGATGTAGGAGTACTTCACGAAGACCTCCGACGCGATCCCGGCCTCTTCCAGCAGACCCTGGACCGCGGTGAGCATGTAGCTCGAGTCCCAGCCCATGTAGAGCCAGGTGTCGTCGTCCAGACGGTCCCACTGCCCGTTCCACGACTGCGCGGTGTACACGGGCCCGCCATGCCGCCCGCTGTAGGCGACGACGGCCGGACGCGCGTCCGCCCACAGGCGCTTGAAGATGCGGTTGAAGAGGTACTTCACGTCGGGCACCTCCCAGTGCTCGCCGCGGTATTCGACGTAGTCCCACTCGCGCTCCCAGCCGCGAGGCCAGCCGCGCCGGTGGACGGCGTCGAGGATGGGAGTGAGCCCGTCGTCGTCGATGAGGGTCGCTCCCGGCCGGGCCCAGATCTCGACGAAGCGCTGACCGAGGCTGGCCGAGCGCGCGGCGATCGCCGCCGTCCCCCATGCCTCGTGCTGCGCGAGCTCGAGGTTGAGCGCGACGTCGCTGCGCCCGTACAGCGCCCGCTTCTCCGGGAACGAGGCGTCGAACGCCCGGACCGAGAGCTCCTCCTCGAGGAGCGTCAGGTTGCCGAGGGTCGCGGCCAGCGCGCGGTGGCTGTTCTGCTCGTCCTCGCTGTATTCGGACCAGGGCCGGACCCCGTCGCCTGACCAGGCGTCGGAGGGCGCCGGCGGGAAGACATGCTCGACATCGAGCCCGGTAAGGCCGTCGACGCCCGCGAGGCGGCCGAGCACGTATCCCGGATGGGGGAGCTCGGAGTACTTGAGGGCGGCGCGGATCCGCTCGTCGGAGGGCGTGATGCGCGAGATCGCAGTGACGAGGGCGTTCTCGCCGTCCTCGCGGGCGCGGCAGAGGCGGGCGACGAGCCGGTCGTTGCTCAGCCCCACGACCGTGCGACGCAGGAGCAGCGTCTGAAGGTGCTCCAGTGTGCGGACGAGGTCCGTCTTCTCGATCGCGCCGTGCCTCCAGTCCCGGTACGCGCGCAGGACGAGCGGGTAGACGGCCGACCCGAAGGTGCCGATGTAGCCGAGGTGACGCGAGATCGCGGCATCCGGCTCCGTCGACGGATCGAGCAGGACTCGATAGATCTCGGCGTACTCGCGCCACTGGGCCGCGTGGCGGCGCAGATCGCCGATCTCGAGCCGCGGGAAGACCTGGCGGAAGGTGTCGTAGACGCCGCGACCGCGGGCGACGACGACTTCACGGCCGGTCGTCATGATGAGGTACTGGCGCCAGAACTCGCCGATCGCGTCGCTGGTGCTGAGCTCGATGGGGAGCCAGTACTCGGACTCGATCTCGCGCTGCTCGTCGTGCGAGAGCCCCATCAGGACGTAGTTGTGGATGAGCTCGTGGTCGCGCAGGGGCTCGCCCGTGGAGTTCAGGCTCTCGAAGATCTGCTGCGCGTTCGCGCCGGTGCGGAGCGTGATCGCGACGTGCTCCAGCTTCTGCAGTCCGCGCCAGATGTGCGGTGCCTCGTCGGCGCTGATCTGACTGCGGAAGAAGGCGTAGTTGTCGTCGAAGCGCGAGTCGCGCGTCCCGTCGTCCGCGTCGCGGCGGTCGAGGACGACACGTTCGAACACGTCCGCCCACGCGCGGTGGGGGCGGAGCTTGGTCGCACCGTCGTCGTGGGGATGCACCAGCACCCGGGCGAGCTCGGCAGCCATGCCGGGGTCGGTGTCGCGGACGGTGTGCTGGAGGGCGGCGACGAGCAGCATGAGCGTCGTGATCCGCTGCTGACCGTCGATGAGGACGAGCTCGGGGTGCTCGCCGGCCGTCGTGGACGACAGGATCGACCCGATGAAGTGCATCTGGCGGTCGTCGAGGTCGGCGACGGCGCGGATATCGGACAGCAGCTGCTCGCAGGCGCCGATGTCCCAGCGGTACTGCCGCTGGTAGACGGGGACGACGACGGTCCAATCGCCTGCCGAGAGCCAGCGGATGGTGTTGACCGCGGTGGCATCGACATTCGTGGCACTGACCATCGCCCGGGTACGCTCCTTCGAAGCTGTCGTCGGCGCCGGCCGCGAGCCGCTGGACACGCCGTTCTCGAGTCTAATCGACCGGTCGCCGCGGGCCGGGAGGAGGCATCCGGTTATTCACGGTCCTGCCCAGCGGGCGTCCGATCGCTCCAAGGTAGGCTTGCCTAAGTTGGGCCTGTTAAAACGTGCTGGCCCGCTGACCGAAAGGCAAGATCCGTCATGGGTTACATCAAGTCCGCCGCTCTCGAAGAGACCGGCTATGTCGTCCTCGACCGCTACAACCAGGAGCTCGACCCCAAGGAGTGGCTCGACATCGAGTACAACGACTGGAAGTCGTCGGGCGACACCCGCTTCGCGCCGCTCGCCAGTGCATTCGGCGAGATCGAGTGCAACGGCTTCTGGAACCACAAGCCGCCGCGCACCGACAAGGACGGCGTGTGGATCGAGTCGCAGGTCGAGAAGGCGCCCAACCTCGCGCGTCGCGCGCAGGAGCCGGGTGCGAACGTCGGCCGCTGCCGCGTCATCGAGCTGCAGCCCACCCCGTACGGCGAGTGCCTCTACAACCTCCACCAGGACGACAACAACCGCCTGAACCCCGACGGCACCGGCTGGGTCGTGCGCGGATTCTTCAACCTGACCGACGACAAGGACAGCTTCTTCGTCCTGCGTGAGAACCGCACCGACCCCGAGGGCGAAGTGCGCATCGCGCTTCCCGCCGGAGCGCAGCTGATCATCGACACGCAGCGCCTGTGGCACGCCGCCACCCACGTGGGCGACGAGCCGCGCTACTGTCTCATCACGTCGTGGACCTCGGGCCCGGAGCTCGACGCGTACATCGAGAAGTACAACGGCGTGAACAAGGCCGAGAGCGTCGAGGTGCCTCAGGACGTCCTTGAGGCCGGCTACGCCGAGCAGGCCCGCAGGGATGCCGCGCGCGCCGCGTACTACGCCGCCAAGGGGCAGACCGCGGTCAACGTCATGAGCGAGGCGTGACCCGCTGATCCTCCTCGCGAAGGCCCCGGCTCCCGAGCCGGGGCCTTCGTCGTCGAGCGGATGCCGCGACACGGCCGAATCACATCCTTGTGATTCCGCCCGGGGGCGGCGATAATGGCGACAGCACAATCGAACACGTACCGCCGGACATCCGTGCTCAGGTCGTTGGGGAAGACGCACCTGATGAAACGGAGAGATCATGGCGACACCACAGGCGCGTGGAGTGATCTACATTCACTCTGCGCCACGAGCGTTGTGCCCCCACCTGGAGTGGGCGATCGGTCGCGCTCTCGGCAGGGCCGTGAGCCTCGACTGGTCCGATCAGCCCGTCCTGAACGGCGCGCGTCGCGCCGAGTTCTACTGGGAGGGCGCCGCCGGAACCGGCGCGGCACTCGCCACCGCGATCCGCGGCTGGGAGCACCTGCGCTTCGAGGTGACGGAGGACCCCACCCCGCGCAGCGACGGCGGCCGCTGGCTGCACACGCCGGGACTCGGCATCCACTATGCGCAGACCGACAGTGCCGGCAACGTCGTGATCGGCGAGGACCGGGTGCGCTATGCGATGGAGGTGGCAGGCGGCAGCGCCGTCGAGCTGCACCGCGAGCTCCAGGTGGCCCTCGGGGCCGCGTGGGACGACGAACTCGAGCCCTTCCGCCACGCGAGCGACGACGCGTCCGTCGTCTGGCTGCACAAGGTGGGCTGACAGACTCGGGCGGTCGAGGCGTCGCCACCGACGCTCGGTGAGGAGACACCCGGGCAGCGGGAGGACGAATCACCGCCTGACACGACAGACGCCCCCGGCGATCAGCCGGGGGCGTCTTCGCGTGAGGCGTCAGACGGAGCGGAACGCGACCACCGCGTTGTGACCGCCGAAGCCGAAGGAGTTGCTGATGGCGAGCTGCGGCCCGTCACCGAGAGGCTGCGCCTCGCCCGACACCTTCAGCGGGATCTCGGGATCCTGCGTCGAGATGTTGATGGTCGGGGGAGCGACGCGGTCGCGCAGCGCGAGGATCGTGAAGATCGCCTCGAGCGCGCCGGTCCCGCCCAGCAGATGGCCCGTCGACGCCTTCGTGGCCGACACCGGGATGTCGTGCACGCGATCGCCGAAGACGCTCAGCAGCGCCTTGTACTCGGCGATGTCGCCCGTGGGCGTCGAGGTCGCATGTGCGTTGATGTGGGTGACCTCGTCGGGGCTCGCGCCCGCCGCTTCGAGCGCGAGGCGCACCGCGCGGGAGGCGCCGAGACCCTCCGGCTCGGGAGCGGTGATGTGGTACGAGTCGGCTGTGACGCCGCCGCCGACGACCTCGGCGTAGATCTTGGCGCCGCGTGCCTTGGCGTGCTCCTCGGTCTCGAGCACCAGGCACGCCGCGCCCTCGCCCATGACGAATCCGTCACGGTCGACGCTGTACGGGCGCGAGGCGGTCTCGGGGGAGTCGTTGCGCTTGGACAGCGCCTGCATCGCCGCGAACGCCGCGAGCGTCAGCCCGTGGATCACGGCCTCCGAGCCGCCGGCGATGATGACGTCGGCGTGCCCGGCCTTGAGGGCGTCGACGGCATTCACGAGCGACTCCGTGCTCGACGCGCACGCGGATGCGACGGTGCGCGCATAGGCGCGGGCGCCGAGGTGCATCGAGACCGCGGCAGCGGGGGCGTTGGGCATGAGCATCGGGACGCTCATCGGCATCACCCGACGCGGGCCCTTCTCCTTCAGGGTGTCCCACGCGGCGAGCGTGGTCTGCAGCCCGCCGATCCCCGTGGCGAAGTCGACGCCGAAGCGCTCCGGGTCGACCTCGGGCTTGCCCGCGTCCTCCCATGCCTCCTGCGCGGCGACCAGGGCGAACTGCGCCGACGGATCGAGGCGGTTGGCGACCGGACGCTCCAGAACCGTGTTGGGGCGGACCTTCGCCTCGGCGGCGAAGGTCACCGGGATCTGGTATTCCTGCACCCAGTCGTACTCGAGGGTGTGGGTGCCGGAAACCCCGCCCAGGAGGGCCGACCAGCTCTCGGGCGCGGTTCCGCCCAGCGGGGTGGAGGCGCCGATGCCGGTGACGACGATTCGGGGTGTGCTCATGAGATGGAAGATCCTCGCGGGTCGGGCCGGTGGGGGCGTCGCGCCCCCACCGGGGTGGTCCTACGCCTGGTTGGACGTGATGTAGCTGACGGCGTCGCCCACGGTCTTGAGGTTCTTGACCTCGTCATCGGGGATCGTGACGCCGAACTTCTCCTCGGCGTTGACGACGATCGTCATCATCGAGATGGAGTCGATGTCGAGGTCATCGGTGAACGACTTCTCGAGCGCGACCTCGTCGGCCGAGATGCCCGTCTCGTCGGTGATGAGCTCGGCGAGTCCGGCGAGGACCTCGTCGCTGCTGAATGCCATGGGTTTCTCCTGTTTTCTTCGGGGTCGCGGACCGGGTGGCCCGGATCAAGTCTAGGGTCGGGGCGCCGGACGCTCAGGGGAGGACGACGACCTGCGCGCCGAACACGAGCCCGGCGCCGAAGCCGATCTGCAGGGCCAGGCCGCCGCTCAGCTCGGGGTGCTCCTCGAGCAGGCGGTGCGTGGCCAGCGGGATCGACGCGGCGGAGGTGTTGCCCGTCGTCTCGATGTCGCGGCCCACGACGACGCTCTCGGGCAGGCCGAGCTGCTTGGCGAACTCGTCGATGATGCGCATGTTGGCCTGGTGGGGAACGAAGGCGGCGAGATCGGATGCCTCGATCCCGGCTGCCTCGAGAGCCTGGCGCGCGACCTTCACCATCTCCCACACGGCCCAGCGGAAGACGGTCGGGCCCTCCTGGCGGAGGGTCGGCCACGGCGCGAGGCCGTCGCGGAACTCGGTCAGCGTGTGGTTCATGCCCACGGCGTCGGCCTTCGAGCCGTCGGAGCCCCAGACCGTCGGGCCGATGCCCGGAGTGTCGCTCGGGCCGATGACGACGGCGCCGGCTCCGTCGCCCAGCAGGAAGGAGATGCTGCGGTCGGTGGGGTCGACGACGTCGCTGAGCTTCTCAGTTCCGATCACGAGCGCGTACGAGGCGGCGCCGGCGCGGATCAGGGCGTCCGCCTGCGCGACGCCGTAGGCGAATCCCGCACAGGCCGCGTTCACGTCGTACGCGGCCGCGGGGTTCGATCCGACGCGGTCGGCCACGATCGCCGACACCGAGGGCGTCTGCTTCGGGTTGCTGACCGTCGCCACGATCACGGCGTCGATCTTCGCGGCATCCACGCCGGAGCGCTCGATCGCCTCGCGGGCGGCATCGGTGGCCAGGTCGATCGCGTCGGTCTCGGGGATCGCGCGTGTTCGCGTCACGATGCCGGTGCGCTGGCGGATCCACTCGTCGCTCGAGTCGATGGGCCCGACGAGGTCGTCGTTGGGGACGGAGATCTCGCCACGCGCGGCGCCGTACGAGTAGATGCGCGTGTGAGCGGGCCCGGTGGGCTGGACGAGTGTGGGGGTCATGCGAATTTCTCCGGTCATGCGTCGGCGGAGTCGCTCAGCAGAGCGGCCGCAGCCTGGAGGTCGTCGGGTGTCTTGACGGCGACGGCGGGAGTGCCGCGCAGGGCTCGCTTGGCGAGCCCCGTGAGCGTACCCGCGGGCGACAGCTCCACGATGCCCGACACACCCTCGGCAGCGAAAGACGTCATGCACAGATCCCAGCGCACCGCCGACGCGACCTGGTCGACGAGGAGGTCGACGAAGGCGGCGCCCGACGCCACGGCGGAACCGTCGCGGTTGCTCCAGATCGTGATGCGGGGATCGGATGCCGCGACCTCGGCCGCTGCGGTGCGCAGCGCCTCGACGGCGGGGCCCATGTAGCGCGTGTGGAAGGCGCCGGCCACCTGCAGCGCGATGACCCGCGCGCCGGCGGGCGGTTTCGCCGAGAGGGCTGCGAGGGCGTCGAGCGCGCCTGCCGCGACGAGCTGGCCGCCGCCGTTGTAGTTGGCGGGCGTGAGGCCCAGCTCGTCGAGCCGGTTGACGACGGATGCCTCGTCCCCTCCGATGACCGCGCTCATGCCCGTCTGCTCGGCCGCGGCCGCCTCGGCCATCGCGCGACCGCGGATGCCGACGAGTCGCAGCGCGTCCTCCTCGGAGAGGATGCCGGCGGCCGCGGCTGCGGCGAACTCGCCGACCGAGTGTCCGGCGACACCGGCGACGCCCTCGCGATTCGCGAGAGCGTTCCACGAGAGGAGGCTGGCGGCGACGATGAGTGGCTGCGCGACCTGCGTGTCGCGGATGCGGTCGGCGTCCCATTCGGTGCCGGCGGCGACGAGGTCGACGCCCGACCACTCCGAGTAGGCGGCCAGACGCTCGGCGGTGCCGTCCACGGAGAGCCAGGGAGACAGGAAGCCCGGGGACTGGGAGCCCTGTCCGGGGAAGACGGCGATTCTCACTTGTCCATCCTGTCAAGGATCATGCGGGTCCTTCTGGCGATCTCCACACGAAAAAGCCGAGGGGCTTTGTGAGACCTGTACAGATCAGGCGGAGCCGCGACGTGCAGCGGGAGCGCGCCGACGGGTGGCGTCGGTGCCGATCGAGCCCAGGATGAGGGCCGTCTGAAGGATCAGCGCCTCGCGTGGACCGGTGGCATCCCATCCGATGACCTCGGAGACGCGTTTGAGACGGTACCGGACGGTGTTCGGGTGCACGAACAGCTCGCGGGCCGTCGCCTCGAGCGAGCGGCCGTTGTCGAGATAGCTCCACAGCGTCGCGACGAGGTCGGCGCTGTGCGACTGGAGAGGACGGTAGATGCGGTCGACGAGCGTGAGCTTGGCGAGCGGATCGCCGGCGAGCGCGCGCTCGGGAAGCAGGTCGTCCGCCTCGACGGGCCGTGGGGCGTGCCGCCACGCACGGGCCACCGCGAACCCCGCCAGGGCCGCGCGGGCGCTCTGGCCGGCATCGACGAGGGCGGGCACGGTCGGACCGAGCACGAGGTATCCGGGGCCGAACCCGGGCTCCAGCCGCCGCGCGATCTCGGTGAACGGCAGGTCGGATGGCACGTCGTCCTGGCGTGCCGGCGACTCGGACCGGCCGATGACGAGCACCAGCCGCGACCCCTGCACCCCGATCAGCACGTCGACGCCGAGCTTCCGGGCGGTGCGCCGCAGCTGATCGATGTCGAACTGCGGGGGCGTCGTGCCGACGAGCACTGCCACCTCGCCGTGGCCGTGCCACCCGAGCGCGGCGATCCGGCTGGGCAGCTCCTCGTCGGCTTCCCCGGTGAGGATCGAGTCGACGACCAGAGCCTCGAGACGGGCATCCCACAGCCCGCGCGCCTCGGCGGCGCGGGCGTAGACGTCGGCCGCCGCGAACGCCACGTCACGCGAGTACAGCAGGATCGCTTCGCGGAGATGGTTGCCCTTGCCGGCGACCCGCTCCTCGGTGATCTCGACCGTCACGCGGATGAGCTGCAGCGTCTGCTGCAGGCTCACGCTCCGCAGCAGCTCGCGCGGCGCGGCTGCGAAGATGTCCGCGGCGATCCACGGCGTGGACGTCGGATCCTCGTACCAGGAGATGAACGAGGTGATGCCCGCCTGCGCGACGAGACCGACGGCCGACCGCCGCGCCGGCGGCATGTCGGCGTACCAGGGGAGCGTGTCCTCCAGTCGCTTGATCGTCGCCGTCGCGAGGTCGCCCGAGATGCGCCGCAGCCAGGCGAGCGTCTCGGTCTTGTCCATCGACGAGGGGGCGGGCATCGCGCCGGTCAGCTCTCGCCGCCGGCGTTCCCGCTCGTGCCTGCGGTCACGTCGTGCAGGCGGTACTTCTCGATCGCCTGGGCGGCGAGACCGCGGTCGACCACACCATCGGCCGCGAGGGCCTGGAGCGTGCGCACCACGATCGACGGGCCGTCGATCTTGAAGTAGCGACGTGCCGCGGCACGGGTGTCGGAGAAGCCGAACCCATCGGCGCCGAGCGTGACGAAGCGGTGCTGCACCCACGGGCGGATCTGGTCCTGGACCGCGTGCATGAAGTCGCTCACGGCCACGACCGGGCCGGGAGTGTCGCGCAGCTTCTCGGTGATGTACGCGGTGCGCGGCTCCTCGTCGGGGTGCAGGAAGTTATGCTCGTCGGCGGCCAGGCCGTCGCGGCGCAGCTCCGTCCACGAGGTCACCGACCACACGTCGGCCTGCACGCCCCAGTCGTCGCGGAGGAGCTGCTGGGCCTCGAGCGCCCACGGCACGCCGACGCCCGATGCGAGGAGCTGGGCACGAGGCCCGTCTCCCTCGGGCGAGGAGATGCGGTGGATGCCTCGCACGATGCCGTCGACGTCCACGTCCGCGGGCTCGGCCGGCTGGACCAGCGGCTCGTTGTAGACCGTGAGGTAGTACATGACGTTCGGGTCGGGGTGGTTCCCGCCGTACATGCGCTCGATGCCCGAGCGCACGATGTGCGCGATCTCGTAGCCGTAGGCCGGGTCGTACGAGACGGTCGCGGGGTTCGTCGAAGCCAGCAGCTGCGAGTGGCCGTCGGCGTGCTGCAGGCCCTCGCCGGTGAGCGTGGTGCGGCCCGCGGTCGCGCCGATGATGAACCCGCGGGCCATCTGGTCGCCGGCGGCCCACTGGGCGTCTCCGGTGCGCTGGAACCCGAACATCGAGTAGAAGACGTACACCGGGATCAGCGGCTCGCCGTGCGTCGAGTAGGACGTGCCCGCCGCGGTGAACGCAGCCACCGCACCCGCCTCGTTGATGCCCACGTGGACGATCTGACCCTGCGGGCTCTCCTTGTACGCGAGGAGGAGCTCGCGGTCGACCGACGTGTAGTTCTGGCCGTGCGGGTTGTAGATCTTCGCGGTCGGGAAGTACGCGTCCATGCCGAAGGTGCGCGCCTCGTCCGGGATGATCGGGACGATGCGGTGACCGAAGTCCTTCGCCCGCAGGAGATCCTTCAGCAGGCGGACGAACGCCATCGTCGTGGCGATCTCCTGCGTTCCGGAGCCCTTCTTCGGAAGCGCGTACGCCTCGTCGCCCGGAAGCTGCAGGCCCACGTGGTGCGTGCGACGCTCGGGGAGGAACCCGCCGAGCTCGCGTCGGCGCTCCAGCATGTACTGGATGGTCTCGTCCTGTGCGCCCGGGTTGTAGTACGGCGGCAGGTACGGGTTCTCGTCGAGCTGCTCGTCGGTGATCGGGATGCGCATCGAGTCGCGGAAGTACTTGAGGTCCTGCAGCGTCATCTTCTTCATCTGGTGGGTCGCGTTGCGGCCCTCGAAGTGGTGACCCAGGCCATAGCCCTTGATCGTCTTCGCGAGGATGACGGTCGGCTGGCCCTTGTGCTCCGTCGCCGCCTTGTAGGCCGCGTAGACCTTGCGGTAGTCCAGTCCGCCGCGGCGCAGCTTGCCCCAGATGTCCTCGTCGGACCAGTCCTTCACCAGCGCCGCGGTCCGCTCGTCGCGTCCGAAGAAGTGCTCGCGGATGAACGCGCCGTCCTCGGCGCGGTACGTCTGGAAGTCGCCGTCCGGGGTGGTGTTCATGAGGTGGACGAGCGCGCCGTCCGTGTCCTTCGACAGGAGCTCGTCCCAGCCGCTGCCCCAGACGACCTTGATGACGTTCCAGCCCGCGCCGCGGAAGAAGCTCTCGAGCTCCTGGATGATCTTGCCGTTTCCGCGGACCGGGCCGTCGAGGCGCTGCAGGTTGCAGTTCACGACGAAGGTGAGGTTGTCGAGGCCCTCGTTCGCGGCGACCTGCAGCTGGCCGCGGCTCTCGACCTCGTCCATCTCGCCGTCGCCGAGGAACGCCCACACGCGCGAGTTCGTCAGATCCTTGATGCCGCGGTTGGTGAGGTACTTGTTCGACATCGCCTGGTAGATGGCGTTGATCGGTCCGAGACCCATCGAGACGGTGGGGAACTGCCAGTACTCCGGCATGAGCCGCGGGTGCGGATAGGACGGGATGCCCTCCGGCGCCTTCGACTTCTCCTGGCGGAAGCCGTCGAGCTGCGCCTCGCTGAGCCGGCCCTCGAGGAAGGAGCGCGCGTAGATGCCGGGGGAGGCGTGGCCCTGGATGAAGATCTGATCGCCGCCGGTCGGGTCGTCGAGCCCGCGGAAGAAGTGGTTGAAGCCGACTTCGTACAGCGACGCCGACGACGCGTAGGTCGAGATGTGCCCGCCGACGCCGATGCCCGGGCGCTGCGCGCGGTGCACGGTGATGGCCGCATTCCAGCGCAGCCAGCGACGGTATCGGCGCTCGAGCTCCTCGTCACCGGGGAACTCGGGCTCGTTGTCGGGCGCGATGGTGTTGATGTAGTCCGTGGTCGGGACCTGCGGCACGTTCAGCTGCAGCTCGTGGGAGGTCTGCAGCAGGCTGAGCATGATCTCGCGGCCACGACCGTGGCCCTTGGCCTGAACGAGCTGCTGGAGGGATTCCTGCCACTCGGAGGTCTCATCGGGATCGCTGTCCAGGGGCTCCTGCGAGTACGGATCCTGATCGTTGACAGTCACAGATGACCTTTCGTCGTCTGGCAGATCGTGCCAGGTAATCGGTACCGGAGCGGACAGGCTTTGTCGGCCCTGTACAACGCACCGTCTTCCAGCCTAGCGAGTCGTGGGGGTGGCGGATGCCCGCAGCAGCGGTCTGCTGAGCGCTCCGTCACGAGGCATCCGGCGTGACGACCGTAAACTGGTCGGCGAGGGCCTTTAGCTCAGCTGGTAGAGCGCCACGTTTACACCGTGGATGTCGTCGGTTCGATCCCGGCAGGGCCCACCATCACGATCGTGACGTCGAGCCCCGGGGTAGGTTGGAGGCGTGAACGCCAGCCCCGCCGACCAACTCCGCCTCGTCGAGGTCGCCGAGCTCGATGCCCGCATCCGTCAGGCCGACCATGCCCGCAAGAACCCGCCGCAGGCGGGGAAGGTGCAAGAGCTGCTCGCCCACCGCCAGACCCTCTCGCAGGAGCTGACGGTCCGGCTCGGCGCGCGCGACGATCTGCGCACGGAGCTGGCGCGCATCGAGTCCGATGTCGCCGTCGTCGACGCACGCAGCGCGCGCGACGCCGAGCGGCTCGCCCACTCCTCGAACTCGAAGGAAGCGCAGGGGCTCGAGAGCGAGCTGGCATCGCTCGCCCGGCGCAAGAGCGACCTCGAGGACGCCGAGCTCGAGGTGATGGAGCGGCTCGAGCAGGCGGAGGCCGCTGTCTCCGAGCAGGAGGCTCTGATCGCCGAGACGAACGCGAAGGGTGCCGAGCTCAGCGCCGAGGGCAAGCGCGTCGTCGCCGAGGCGACGGCGGCGTTCGACGCCGCGACGCGCGACCGCGCGGCTGTGGCCGGTGAGGTTGCCGCCGATCTGATCGCCCTGTACGAGAAGCTCGCCCTGCGCAGCCCCGGCGCTGCATTCCTCCGCGCGCGAACGTGCGAGGGCTGCCACATGGTGCTGTCGGGCACCGACCTCAACGTTCTGCGACAGACCCCAGAAGACACCGTCGTGACCTGCCCCGAGTGCGGGTGCATCCTCGTCCGCACCGGCGAATCCGGACTGTGACGCCTCTCGTCGTCGTCGATTCCGACGGGGGCTCGTATGGCGGAGCGGATGCCGCAGCCTGACCCGCCGAGCTGGATCGTCCTCGGGCGGACCGATGGCGCCGTGGCGGCCGCTCTCCTGGACGCTGACGGCGTCGAGACCGAGCGTCGCACGCTGACGCGGGCCGGCCTGGCCGTCTGGGTCGCCGAACGCGAAGCGGCCGACGCCCCGCGCTGGGTCTGGAACGACGCGCCGCAGTGGTACGCGGCACTGCTCGCCTCCGGCGTGCGCGTCGGACGCTGCCACGACCTCCGCCTGTGTCACGCGATCCTGCGCACGTCGGCGCTGGCGGCGGCCGGCGCGATCCAGGAGGCGGACGAGTGGGATGCCGCGCCCTTCGTCGGCGCCGTCGCATCGGCGCCGGCGCTGTTCGAGCTCGAGGGTCCGTCCCGGAGCGCGGGACCGCCGGACGATCTGGACGAGGTCCTCGCCGAGTTCGGGCGTCAGCGCGACGCGATCGCACGATCGGCAGACCCGTCGCGGCTCCGGCTTCTCGTCGCCGCCGAGTCGGCGGGGGCGCTCATCGCCGAGGAGCTGCGCGCCGCCGGGCTGCCGTGGGATGCCGCGGCCCACGACCGCGTGCTCGCGGAGCTCCTCGGCGAACGGCCGGCCGGCGGCGGGCTGCCGGCGAAGCTCGCGGCCGCGGCGGCGCGCGTCCGGGAGGCGCTCGGCGACCCGGCCGCCAGTCTCGACTCCCAGCCGAAGCTCCTGCGGTCGCTGCACCGCGCCGGTGTGCTGGTCGAGTCGACCAGTCGGTGGGAGCTGGCCGAGCAGAAGCATCCGGTCATCCCTCCGCTCCTCGAGTACAAGAAGCTCTCGCGACTGCTGTCCGCCAACGGCTGGGCGTGGCTGGATGAGTGGGTCGCCGACGGACGCTTCCGGCCGGTGTTCGTGCCGGGCGGTGTCGTGACCGGGCGCTGGGCGTCGTCGGGCGGGGGAGCGCTGCAGCTGCCCCGGCAGCTGCGCGAGGCGGTGCGCGCCGACCCGGGATGGAAGCTCGTCGTCGCGGACGTGGCCCAGCTCGAGCCGCGCGTGCTCGCCGCGATGTCGAGCGACACGGCCCTTGCAGCCGCGGCGCGAGGACGCGACCTCTACGCCGGCATCGTGGAGAGCGGCGCGGTGCCCTCTCGCCAGGAGGCCAAGATCGCGCTCCTCGGGGCGATGTACGGAGCGACGACGGGGGAGTCGGGGCGGCTCATGCCGCGCCTTCGCCGTGCCTACCCGCGCGCCATGGGACTCGTCGACGACGCCGCCCGCACTGGGGAGGACGGCGGGGTCGTGTCCACCTGGCTCGGACGCACGTCGCCGCCTCCGTCAGAGGCATGGGCGGCAGCGCAGTCCCAGGCGACCGAGGCCGAGGCATCCGGAGCCGACGAGACACGCGCGAGGCGCTGGGCCCGCGACCGTGGACGCTTCACCCGCAACTTCGTGGTGCAGGGCACGGCCGCCGAGTGGGCGCTCGCGTGGATGGCCGATCTGCGCACCCGCCTGCACGCGATGCCCCCGGTCGCCGATGACGCGGCCGCACCGCGGTCGGGCCCCGTGTTCGCGAACCGCCCGCATCTCGCCTTCTTCCTGCACGACGAGGTCATCGTGCATGCACCGGCGGAGCTCGCCGATGCCGCCGCCGAGGCGGTGACGGATGCCGCAGCCGCCGCGGGACGGCTGCTCTTCGGCGACTTCCCCGTGGACTTCCGGCTCGACGTGCACGTCGCGGAGTCGGCGCTCAAGGACTGAGTCGGGAGTCCGCCCCAGGCAGACGTGCGACAATCGAGGACGCGAATGGGTCGGCTGGACGGTCGCGTCGCGAGCGGTTCACCGCTTCGCGCCGAGGAACGTCCGGGCTCCGCAGGGCAGGGCGGTGGGTAACACCCACCCGGAGTGATCCGCGAGACAGTGCCACAGAGAGCAGACCGCCGGGACGCGAGTCCCGGTAAGGGTGAAAGGGTGGTGTAAGAGACCACCGGGGTCGCGGTGACGCGACCCGCACGGTAAACCTCGCCCGGAGCAAGGCCAGACAGGGGATGACGACGCGGCCCGCCGAGTCCCCGGGTAGGCCGCTGGAGCGGCACGGCAACGTGTCGCCGAGAGAGATGACCGTCCACGGGGCTTCGGCCCCCGGACAGAACCCGGCGTACAGGCCGGCCCATTCGCCCTCTCGTCAGGCGCTCAGCCGCTCAGGCGAGCGCCAGCGCAGCCGCTCCGATAATGCCCGCATTGTTGCGATGAACGGCCGGGACGATCGGGGTGTTCAGGTCGAGCAGGTGCAGGAACTGGTCGGCGTGCTTCGAGACGCCGCCGCCCACCACGAAGAGGTCGGGGCTGAACAGGAACTCGATGTAGCTGTAGTACCACTGCAGCCGCTTGGCCCACTTCTCCCAGCTCAGGCTCTCGCGCTCCATGGCGGAGTACGCGGCGTAGGCCTCGGCATCCTTCCCGTGCTTCGCTCGCTGCACGTGCCCGAGCTCGGAATTCGGCACGAGCACGCCGTTGTAGAGCAGCGCCGATCCGATGCCGGTTCCGAGGGTGGTGAGGATGGTCAGCCCGGGCTTGTCCTTGGCCGCGCCGTAGCGCAGCTCCGCGACGCCGGCGACGTCGGCGTCGTTGGCGAAGTGGATGTCACGCCCGAGACCGTCCTCGAAGAACTTCTCGGCCTCGAACCCGATCCACTTCTCGGAGACGTTCGCCGCCGAGAGCGTGCGGCCGTTCTTGACGATCGCGGGGAACGCGACGCCGAGGGGGATGGACTCGCCGGTGACGCCGAGCGTAGACAGGACCTCGGTGACCGCGTCGAGCACGTCCTGCGGCTCGGCCCCCTCGGGGGTCGCCACCTTGATGCGATCGCTGATGAGCCGACCGCCCTCGAGGTCGACCAGTCCCGCCTTGATCCCGGTGCCGCCGATGTCCACGCCGACGGCGCGAGTCGCCTGAGAAGCCATGCCCTCACCCTATCCAGCCCGGGCGCGCGGGTGTGCGTGAGCGGTCAGTAGGATCGTGCCGAGGCCCATCGCGGCCGATCGGACTCCGAGGGGAGCGCACCATGACGAGCGACAGCGAGAAGTACTGGTACAACCTCAAGACGGGCGAGGTCGAGAAGGGCTACGAGTCCCCGGCCGTCGATCGGGCCGGCCCCTTCGACACCCCCGAGGAGGCCGCTCAGGCTCCAGAGGTCATGCGCCGGCGCTCGCGCGCGTGGGCCGAGGAGGAGGCCCGCGACGACGCGTGGGGCGGCTCTCCGGCGTCGGGTGACACCCGCGGCGACCAGTAGTCTGGCTACGGCCGCATCGGGCACCCGGAGAGGATGCGATGGACAAGCAGCGTGACTTCGTTCTGAGGACGATCGAGGAGCGGGGCGTGAAGTTCGTCCGGCTCTGGTTCACCGACGTCATCGGCACCCTCAAGTCGGTGGCGATCGCCCCGGCCGAGGTCGAAGGAGCCTTCACCGAGGGCCTCGGATTCGATGGCTCCGCCATCGAAGGCCTCACGCGGTCCTACGAGTCCGATCTTCTGGCGCACCCCGACCCGACGACGTTCCAGATCCTGCCGTGGCGGGGCGAGATCGACCCGACGGCTCGCATGTTCTGCGACATCACGACGCCCGATGGCCAGCCCGCGGTCGCCGACCCGCGCCATGTGCTCAAGCGCACGCTCGCGAAGGCGGCCGACGCCGGGTTCACCTTCTACACCCACCCCGAGATCGAGTTCTACCTGCTGAAGTCGTCGTCCTTCGGCGCCGACGGGCCCGTGCCGGTCGACTCCGCCGGCTACTTCGACAACGTGCCCGGCGGCACGGCGCACGACTTCCGCCGCCGGTCCGTGCGCATGCTCGAAGACCTGGGCATCTCGGTCGAGTTCAGCCACCACGAAGGCGGCCCCGGCCAGAACGAGATCGACCTGCGCTACGCCGACGCCCTCGCCACGGCCGACAACATCATGACCTTCCGCACCGTGGTGAAGGAGGTGGCGATCGAGCAGGGCGTCTATGCGACGTTCATGCCGAAGCCGCTCGGCGGAAAGCCCGGCAGCGGGATGCACACCCACATGTCGCTCTTCGAGGGCGACGTCAACGCGTTCTACGAAGAGGGCGCGCAGTACCAGCTGTCGAAGGTCGGGCGTCAGTTCATCGCCGGCCTGCTCCGCCACGCGAACGAGATCGCCGCGGTGACCAACCAGTTCGTCAACTCGTACAAGCGGCTGTGGGGCGGCGACGAGGCACCGAGCTTCATCTGCTGGGGCCACAACAACCGGTCCGCCCTCGTGCGCGTGCCCCTCTACAAGCCCAACAAGGGACAGTCGTCGCGGGTCGAGTACCGTGCGCTCGATTCGGCCGCCAACCCGTACCTGGCCTACGCGCTCATGCTGGCGGCCGGGCTCAAGGGCATCGAAGAGGGCTACGAGCTTCCGCCCGAGGCGGAGGACAACGTCTGGTCCCTGACCGACGCCGAGCGGCGCGCGCTCGGGTACGCGCCGCTGCCCGCGAGCCTCGACCACGCGCTCGAGTACATGGAGGAGTCCGAGCTCGTCGCCGAGACCCTCGGCGAGCAGGTCTTCAACTACGTGCTCCTCAACAAGCGGCGCGAGTGGCAGGAGTACCGCTCGCAGGTCACGCAGTTCGAGCTCAAGAGCAACCTCGAGATGCTCTGACCCGTCCCGGCGCATGTCCGCGAGCGAACGGTCCAGCTCCCTCACCCATCTCGCGCGCCTCGGCTTCACGAGTCTGAGCGACGCCGACGCACTCCTCCGCGAGGTGGAGGACGCCACCGGCGTGCCCCGCGACGCGATGATGGCGGGCGCGCAGCTCGCCGCGGATGCCGACGAGGCGCTGGGCGCGCTGGCGCGCATCGCGCGCCGCGACGCCGACGCCGTGCGGCTGCTGCACCAAGACGAACAGGGCTGGCGATCGCTGTGGGCGCTCCTGGGCGCCTCCACCGGCTTCGCCGACTTCTTCCACCGGAACCCCGGTGAGCTGGCGCACCTCACGGGCGCGGGCGTCACGCTGCCGTCGTCGGTCGAGCTGCGCGAGACGCTCCTCGACGCGGTCGGCGCCGAGGACGGGTTCGCCCACGACAGCGGCGAATCCGCGTGGGTCGCGCTGCGCGTCCGCTATCGCCGCATGCTCGCCCGCATCGCCGCCTTCGATCTGCTGAGCGACTCCCCGGTCGACCACGTCCCCGCGGTGGCGGCACGACTCGCGGATGCCGCGGCCGCGGCGCTGGAGGCTTCGCTCGCGGTCGCCCGCACGCGGGTCTCGGGCGGGGTCGCCGGCGCCGGACTGTTCCCCCGCGACCAGGTGGCGCAATCCAAGCTCGCGATCATCGGGATGGGCAAGACGGGCGCGCGTGAACTGAACTACGTCAGCGACGTCGATGTCATCTTCGTCGCCGGAGCCGAGGCCGGCGCCGGGGAGCAGCTGGGCGAGAGCCGCGTCGTCGACATCGCCACGCGCCTCGCTGTGCAGACGATGCGCGGCATCTCGGGGATCGAGGTCGAGCCTCCGCTGTGGGAGGTGGACGCGAACCTGCGACCCGAGGGCAAGCAGGGTGCGCTCGTCCGCACGCTCGACTCGCACCTGGCGTACTACGAGCGGTGGGCGAAGAGCTGGGAGTTCCAGGCGCTGCTCAAGGCGCGGCCCATCGCGGGTGATGTGGCGCTCGGCGACGCGTACGTCGCGGCCGTGCAGCCGAAGGTGTGGACGAGCGCCGCGCGTGAGAACTTCGTCGACAGCGTTCAGCGGATGCGCGAGCGCGTGACCGAGCACATCCCGGCCGCCGAGGTGCCGTTCCAGATCAAGCTCGGCCCCGGCGGCATCCGCGACATCGAGTTCACCGTCCAGCTGCTGCAGCTCGTCCACGGGCTCTCCGACGATCGCATCCGCCAGCGCGGGACGCTCGAGGCGCTGGACGCCCTGGTCGCCGAGGGCTACATCGGCCGGAACGAGGCATCCGCTTTCTCCCGCGACTACCGCGTGCTCCGCCTGCTCGAGCACCGCGTGCAGCTGCGCCACCTGCGCCGCACCCACCTGATGCCGTCGCGGCCGGAGGAGCTGCGGGTGCTCGCGCGGGCCACGGGACTCGCCGACACGGGCGACGGGGTGTGGCAGCAGTGGGAGTCGGTGAAGCGCGAGGTGCGCGACATCCATGTCCGTCTCTTCTACCGGCCCCTGCTCTCGGCTGTCGCCGCACTCCCTGCCGAGGAGCGGGTGCTGTCCACTGCTCAGGCGCACGACCGCCTGGCCGCGATCGGGTTCGCCGATCCGGCCGGGGCGCTGCGCCACATCGCCGCGCTCACGAGCGGACTGAGACGCAAGGCCGCGATCCAGCGGCACCTGATGCCCGTCATGATCCGCTGGTTCGCGGACGGGGTCGATCCGGACTACGGCCTCCTCGCCTTCCGCCGGCTGAGCGAGCGGCTGGGCGACACCCCCTGGTTCCTGCGGATGCTGCGCGACTCGTCGGCCGCGGCCGAGAGCCTCACGCGGGTGCTGTCGGGCTCGCGCTACATCGGTGAGCTCATGGAGTGGATCCCCGAGTCGGCGGCCTGGCTCGACGACGACGAGCTGCTGCGGCCCCGGTCGGGGGTCGCGCTGCAGCAGGAGGCGCGCGCCATCCAGGCGCGGCACGGCTCCGTCGAGGACGCCATGCGGTCGGTGCGCGCCCTGCGGCGCCGGGAGCTGCTGCGCACGGCGATGGCCGCCGTGGTCGGCACGATCACGATCGAGGAGGTCGCGGACGCCCTCACCACGATCACCGACGTCACCATCCAGGCGACGCTGCGCGCAGTGCGGCCGACGATCGTTCCTCCCGAGGACGACGACCTGGATTTCTCGGTCATCGGAATGGGCCGCTTCGGCGGCCGCGAGCTGGGCTTCGGCTCCGACGCCGACGTCATGTACGTCTACCGCGCGAACAGCGTCGAGCCCCAGCGTGCCCACGAGCTCGCGGTCAAGCTCGTCGCCGCGCTGCGCGGGCACTCCGAGGACCATCGCGTGCCGCTCGACCTGGATGCCGACCTCCGCCCGGAAGGTCGCAACGGGCCCATCGCGCGGTCGCTCGATGCTTATGCCGAGTACTACCGGCGCTGGTCGCTGTCGTGGGAGGCTCAGGCGCTCCTCCGGGCGCGCGGCGTGGCGGGCAGCGTCAAGCTCATCCGCTCCTTCATGGAGCTGGCCGACCAGGTGCGCTACCCCCAGGAGGTCGACCCGCAGGGGCTGCGCGAGATCAAGCGGATCAAGGCCCGGGTGGAGAGCGAGCGCCTGCCGCAGGGCGCCGATCCGGCCCGTCACCTCAAGCTCGGGCCGGGCTCGCTGAGCGACGTCGAATGGCTGGTGCAGCTGCTGCAGCTCGAGCACGCTCACGAGATCTCCGGTATGCGGACCACTTCCACGCTGGATGCCCTCCGGGCGGCCCGCGAGGCCGGGCTCATCCCCGCCGTCGCGGCGGCGCGTCTCACCGAGGCCTGGCGGCTGGCGAGCCGCCTGCGGTCGGCCAACACATTGCTGTCGGGCCAGACGAGCGACATCCTGCCCGTCGACCGCAAGCGGCTCGACGGCATCGGACGACTCCTCGAGTACCCGCCGCGGTCGGCCACCCAGGTCGAAGAGGACTACCTCGCCGCGACCCGCCGCGCCCGCCGCGTGTTCGAGAAGCTCTTCTACGGCTGAGCCGGGCACACGGTGACGCCCTCGATGCTGTCGTCCGCGAGCGGCGCGCCGTTGAGCGCAGCCACCACGCGCACCGCGCGATCCCAATAGCGGGCGTAGTGGCGGGGGTCGGCGTTGATCTGGGTGCGGTGGGCGACGAGAGTCGGCTCGAGCGTCGCGCGGTCGGGCACGCGCGCGACCATCGCTCGGTAGAAGATCGCTGCGGCGCTGTAGGGATCCAGTCGCGCCTCCCGCGAGCCCCAGCCGTCCTGCTGCTGGAAGAGTCCGATGGAGGTGGTGCGCGACCCGTCCGGGTTGGTCTCCCGGTTCGTCTCCCAGTCGCCGTAGTCGATGTTGCGCAGCGAGGATTCGCCCATCGCCGTCATGACCGCGATCGTCTGGTCTCGCTCGTCCATCGCGAGGTCGCGGCCCGCGGCGAGGATCGTGCACGCGTGAGCGAGCTGTTCGACCCCATAGCCGGCCACGCCCGGCGGCAGCGGAGCGGGCGGAATGACGAATGGCGCAGGCCGAGCGACCTCGGGTTCGTCGATCGGGGCGGTCAGAGCGTGAGCGACCAGGGCCCCCGCCAGCGCGATGCCGGCGATCGAGGTGACGGCCGCCACAGCCAGCGAGATCGCGATCACACGCAGGACGCTTGCCAGCCGCCCCTTGCGACGGACGACCCGTCGATGCCCTGGCCGGCTCCGTGGCGCGCGCCTCGGCGATCGCGCGGCGGGGCGCCGCTTCGTCGGGGCGGTTCGGGAGGACATCGGTCGTTCGCTTTCGAGGAGCGTGGAGAGGGCGGCCTGTTCAGCGTAGGCGGAGCGTCGGCGGAGTGCCACCGGCGCAGAGCGGGCAGCCGCTCGGTGCACTTGCCGGGCCGGTGGTCACGCCAGCGCGCTGTGCAGGACGCGCCCGAGGGTTTGGAGCGCGGTGATCCGCGGGACGTGCGTGGCCGATGAGAAGTCCAGGGTGGTCGCGCTGCTCGCGCTCCGGTTCGCCCCCACCGCCGGCGGTCTCCTGGTCGCCGCAGCGCTTGCCGGCCACGCCGTCTGGGACGACATCCACCTCCGGTCCGGTCGCGTCGTCGGCCGCGCGCTGGCGACGTTCTGCGCCGTGCTGGATGTGCTCCTCGCGGTGCTCGTCGGCTACGTCGCGCTCTCCTAGCGAACAGAAGAGCCCTCCGAGTCCCACGCATTCGCGTCGGACTCGGAGGGCTCTGAACCTGATCCGGGCGTCAGACGCCGAAGTACAGCTCGTACTCGAACGGGTGAGGACGGGCCGCGAGCGGCTTGATCTCGTTCTCGAGCTTGTACTCGATCCACGTCTCGATGAGCTCGGGCGTGAACACGCCGCCCGCGAGGAGGAACTCGTGGTCGGCCGCGAGGGCGTCGAGCGAGTCCTGCAGCGAGTTCGGCACCTGCGGGATGTTCTTGGCCTCCTCGGGCGGCAGCTCGTAGAGGTCCTTGTCGACCGGCTCGTGGGGCTCGATGCGGTTCTTGATGCCGTCGAGACCGGCCATGAGCTGCGCGGCGAAGGCCAGGTACGGGTTGCCCGAGGCGTCGGGTGCGCGGAATTCGATGCGCTTCGCCTTGGGGTTGGAGCCGGTGATCGGGATGCGGATCGCCGCCGAGCGGTTGCCCGCCGAGTAGACCAGGTTGACCGGAGCCTCGTAGCCCTTGACAAGGCGGTGGTAGCTGTTGAGCGTCGGGTTCGTGAACGCGAGCACCGACGCGGCGTGCGCTAGGAGGCCGCCGATGTACCAGCGGGCGATGTCCGACAGGCCGCCGTAGCCCTTCTCGTCGTAGAACAGGGGCTCGCCGTTGCTCCACAGCGACTGGTGCGTGTGCATTCCCGAGCCGTTGTCGCCGAAGAGGGGCTTCGGCATGAACGTCGCCACCTTGCCCCATTCGAGGGCGGTGTTCTTGACGATGTACTTGAACTTCAGGATGTCGTCCGCCGAGTGGACCATGGTGTCGAAGCGGTAGTTGATCTCGGCCTGTCCGCCCGTGCCCACCTCGTGGTGCGCGCGCTCGAGGATGAGGCCGGCGTCGATCAGCTTGAGGCTGATGTCGTCACGCAGGTCGGCCTGCTTGTCGACGGGGGAGACGGGGAAGTAGCCCCCCTTGAAGGGGGTCTTGTTGGCGAGGTTGCCGCCCTCTTCGACGCGACCGGTGTTCCACGCGCCCTCCTCGGAGTCGACCGAGTAGAAGCTCGAATTCTGCTTCACCTCGTACCGCACGTCGTCGAAGATGTAGAACTCGGCCTCCGGTGCGAAGAAGGCGGTGTCGGCGATGCCGGTCGAGGCGAGGTACTTCTCGGCCTTCTTCGCCACCTGGCGCGGGTCCTTGCCGTAGATCTCGCCGTTGCGCGGGTTGTAGATGTCGAAGATCATGATCAGCGTCTTCGCCTCGCGGAACGGGTCGAGGTACGCCGTCGACACATCCGGGATCAGCTGCATGTCGGACTCGTGGATGTTCGCGAAGCCGCGGATCGACGAGCCGTCGAAGAGCTGGCCGACCGTGAAGAACTCCTCGTCAACGGTCGACGCCGGGATGTTGAAGTGCTGCTGCACACCAGGAAGATCCGTGAATCGGATGTCGAGGAACTTGACGTCCTCGTCCTTGATGAACTTGAGCACCTCGGATGAATCTTTGAACATGAAGGCTCCAGTGATAGGGCATCGGGAACTGCCACACGCGTGCGCGCTTGTCAGGCACGGTACCCGGGGGGCATTGCCCGGCAGTGACACCATTGTTTCCGGCATGTTACGACGGCCTGGATACGCTTGACCGGTGACACAGAGCGCCCAGGACTATCCCGGTGAACGACTGGGGCTGCCCCGCGAAGGAAGCGGGTCGATCGCCCGGATCGGCCGCCGAGCGGGGGCGCTCTTCATCGACTACGGCGCCGCCTATCTGATCTCAGGCTTCTTCGGCTGGGATCCGCTCGCCATCCTCGCGATCTTCGCCGGGATCCAGATCGTCTTCATCCCGACGCTGCAGGGCAGCCCGGGCCACCGCATCCTCGGTCTGCGACTCGTCCGGCTCGACGGCGCCTGGACGGGGCTCTGGCGGCCGGTCGTGCGCACGCTGCTGCTCGTCGTCGTCGTCCCGGCCGTGATCTGGGACGCCGATCAGCGGGGACTCCACGACAAGGCCGCGGGGACGATCCTCCTGCGGGCCTAGTGCCCGATCAGCGAGGACGCGGAGCGCGCACCTTCGTGGGGTCGATGCCCTTGGGGATCGGCAACGACGACAGCGTCTGCGACACCGACTCGATGCGCTTGATGACCGCAGCCATCGTCGCGCGGTCGACCTTCTTAGGCAGCGCCTTGATGGTCGCGGCGAGCTTGGAGATCGGCACGTCGCCCTCGCCGTGGCCGATGTACAGCACCGTGACCGGCACCCCCGACGCCACACGCTGCACCTTCGAGCGCTCGTCGTTCACGAGGCGCGTGAGACGGCCGCGCGAGCCTTCGCCGACGATGACGACGCCGCCGCGGCCCACGGCGCGGTAGACGGCCTCCTGGGTCTTGGGGTTGACGCCCACCGGCATGTCGGCGGCCTGCCACTTGCGGCCGAGCGACGTCGACAGCACGTGGCCGGCGGCTCCCGGCATCCCGTCGATCTTCTTGTACATCGCGTGGGTCGACAGACGCGTCATCAGCATCAGCGCACCGAGGATGCCCAGCATGACGCCGGTGACGCCCCACAGGATGACGCTCCAGATGGCGACGGGCGGGATCAGGAAGCCGACGCCGACGCCGACGGCGATGCCGAGCAGCAGGATGCCCACGAGGAGCCACGGGAGCCAGGGGAACGCCTGCTGCGTGAACGTGTAGAGGGAGCGGAGCTGGGAGAAGAAACCGGGGCGCTTCTCGGGAGCGGTACTGCGGGCGGCCATGGGGTCCAGCCTACCTTTCCGGCCGGGCGAACTTCGGCTCCTCCCCAGGTGTTCGCGAGCGGCGATCGTGCACATGGCCGTAGACCGTCGCGAGCCGTCCTGCGCGCGCCGACACGCTGGGGAAGTGACCCGCGACGCCGATGCCCTGCGCACGCCGTATCGGCCGGTGCGTCCTGTCGGCGCTCCGGACGACGGCCCGTGGCCCGGACTGCTCGTGAGTCTCGCGTCGGGCGAGCGCCGGGTGCTCGTCGACGCGACGGTGCTCGGCGACGACTGGCGGGGGTGGGATGCCTCGCCCCACGACCATGTGCTGGCACCGCTCGACATCGTCCGGCGCAGCGACGGGCACGACGTCGCGTTGCCGGTCTGCACAGAGCGGATCGCCGACCTTCTCGCGCGCCGTGCCGCGCACGGCCCACGGCTGACGCCCGGCGAGGCGGTCACGCTGGGCGTGAGCCTGCTGCGCGGCTGCGCAGAGCTGCGCGATCGTGCGGGGGTCGCAGGCGACTGGTGGCTGACCGAGACAGGACGCCCGGTATTCGCGACGGATGCCTCGTCCCGGACGGCGCGCGAGACTTCGGCGGCGCTGCTGGCCGGCCTGGCGACCACGGCCCGCGCCGACGGGTGGAGCGATGCCGAGGCGGCGATCCTCGCCGAGCGCCCCTCGGCCGCGGAGTTCGAACGCGCCGAGGCGCTGCTGTTCGAGATCGCCGAGCCGCTTCCGATCACGACGGCGTCGTCGGGTCCGCGCTCGGCCCGCGAACTCTCCCGCGCCGAGCTGACCGACGTCGACCGGGCGGTCGCCGAGGAGCGGCCACGGCCCTGGGATGGCGTGCTGCGCCATGTCGACGCCGATCTCGCCGACCTCGTCTCGCGCGCGACGACCCGGCTGTGGCGTCGCGCGACCGCCACCCGTGCGCCGTCTCGGCGCGCGCCCTGGCTGATCGCGGGCGCCGCCGCGACCGTCGTGCTCGGGGCCGGGCTGCTCTGGCCGTCCGACGGCGACGACGCAGCGACCGCCGAGGTGCCCGTCGCGACGCCTTCGGCCTCGGCGATCGAGGCGACGGCGACGCCGTCGGCGGAACCGAAGCCGGCGCCGACTCCGAGCGGGGCCGCACCCGATCTGATCGCCGTCGCGGCAGACCTGCTCGACCGGCGACGGGCCTGCGAGGGCGACCTCGAGTGCCTGCGGCCGGTCGTGCTCGACCCGGAGTCATCGTGGCCCGCCGGGCCGATCGATGCACCGGGAGATCAGCGGTCCATCGTGCTGCTCGACGACTTCGGCGGAGTCGCGGTGCTGCGGGTGGATGCCGAGCCGGCCGGCGCGGCATCCCAGCTGGTGGTCATCGAGCGCAGAGACGGCGAATGGCTGCTGCGCGACGTACACGACGCCGCGCAGCAGCCATAGCCGAGGTGGATCAGATGCCGAGCTGGCTCTCGAAGTTCGCCGACTCGAGGCGGGTCTTCACCGCAGCGAGGAAGCGCGCCGCGTCGGCGCCGTCGATCACGCGGTGGTCGTACGAGAGCGCGAGGTACACGTACGAGCGGACCGAGATCGCATCCTTGCCGTCGACCGTCACCACGCCTGGGCGCTTGACGACCACACCGGTGCCGAGGATCGCGGTCTGCGGCAGGAAGACGACGGGGGTGTCGAAGAGCGCGCCGCGCGAACCGGTGTTGGTGAGCGTGAACGTGCCGCCGGCGAGTTCGTCGGGCTTGAGCTTGTTGTCACGCGTGCGGGCCGCGAGATCGGCGATCTCGTGCGCGATCTGAGCGAGGTTCTTCGAGGCGGCATCCCGCAGCACGGGCGTCAGCAGGCCGCGCTCGGTGTCGACCGCGATCGAGAGGTTCTCGCTCGGCGGGTACACGATGTCGGTGCCGTCGACCGTCGAGTTGACGACGGGGTACGCCTGCAGCGCTTCGGCGGCGGCCAGCGCGAAGAACGGCAGGAACGACAGCTTGTCGCCGGTCTTGGACTGGAAGTCGCCCTTCACCTGGTCGCGGAAGTTCGCGAGCTTGGTCACGTCGACCTCGACCACGGTCGTCAGCTGGGCCGTCGACTGCATGGAGGCCACCGCACGCTCGGCGAGGACCTTACGCAGGCGCGACATGGGCTGGGTCGTGCCGCGCAGCGGCGAGACCTCGAGCGGCGCGGGGGCAGGAGCTGCTGCGGAGGCGGCGGCGGGCGCGGGAGCCGAAGCGGCCTCAGCGGCCTTCAGCACGTCCTCCTTGCGGATGCGTCCACCGACTCCGGTGCCCTTGACGCTCGCGAGGTCGACACCCTGCTGCTGTGCGAGGCGACGCACGAGGGGTGTGACATACGAGACCACGTCCGAGTCGTCCTCTGCGGCTGGTGCCGCCGCAGCGGGCGCAGCGGCCGGTGCAGGGGCGGGAGCCGGTGCTGCGGCGGGCGCGGGTGCGGCTGCGGGAGCCGGAGCCGCCGCTTCGGCGGGTGCCGCCGGCTGAGCCGGAGCCTCGGCCTGGGCGGGTGCCTCGGCCTGCGCGGCAGGGGCAGGTGCCTCCGCCGCCGGGGCCGGCGCCTCTGATGCGGGAGCCGGCGCTTCGGCCGCGGGAGCCGGAGCGGCTCCGGCCGAGTCGCCGATGCGCGCGAGAGGTGATCCGACGGCGACCGTCTCGTCCTCCTGGACGAGGATCTCCTGGAGCTTGCCGGCGAACGGCGAGGGAATCTCGGTGTCCACCTTGTCGGTCGAGATCTCGAGGAGGGGCTCGTCGACGGCGACGTCGTCGCCGACCTGCTTGAGCCACCGGGTGACGGTGCCCTCGGTCACGCTTTCGCCGAGCTCGGGAAGGACGATCTCCTTGCCACCGCCGGACGCCGGGGTGGCGGCGGGCTCTGCGGCCGGCGCGGCCTCTGCGGCAGGGGCGGCCTCGGCGGGCGCGGCGGGCGCCTCGGCCGGTGCGGCCGCGGGGGCGGCCTCCTGCGCGGGCGCCTCTTCCGCGGCGGGTGCGGCGGCCTCGGGCTGCGGGGCGGCCTCGGCTGCACCGGATCCATCGCCGATCTTCGCGAGGATGGCGCCGACCTCGACGGTCTCGTCCTCCTGGACGAGGATCTCCTCGATCACACCGCTGACGGGCGACGGGATCTCCGTGTCGACCTTGTCCGTGGAGATCTCGAGCAGGCCCTCATCCGCCTGGACCGTGTCGCCGACCTGCTTCAGCCAGCGGGTGACCGTACCCTCTGTGACGCTCTCACCGAGAGCGGGGAGGACCACGGAAGTGCTCATGACGATGTCTCCTTCGGAATGGATATCGGATCTAGCTTAGTGATGCGCCGGGGCCCCAGCGTCAGAGCGCGTGCAGCGGTTTGCCCGCGAGAGCGAGGAACGCCTCGCCGAGCGCTTCGCTCTGAGTGGGATGCGCGTGCACGAACGGAGCGATGTCCTCGGGGTGCGCCTCCCAGCCGACGGCGAGCTGCCCCTCGGTGATGAGTTCGCCCACGCGGTCACCGGCGAGGTGCACGCCGATCACGGGACCGTCCTTGACACGGACGACCTTGACGATGCCCCCGGTGCCGAGGATCTCGCTCTTGCCGTTGCCGGCGAGGTTGTACTCGTAAGCGACGACGCCGTCTGCGCCGTGGGCGTCGACGGCCTGCGCCTCCGTCAGTCCGACCGACGCGACCTCGGGGTGGCTGTAGGTGACCTTGGGGATCTGCGTGTCGGGGATCACGACGGGGGACAGCCCCGCGATCTCCTCGGCCACGAAGATGCCCTGCTGGAAGCCGCGATGGGCGAGCTGCAGGCCGGGAACGATGTCGCCGACGGCCCACACGTGGGAGACGCCGGTGCGGAGCCGCTCGTCGGTGACGACGAAGCCGCGGTCCAGGGTGATGCCGGCCTCTTCGTATCCGAGTCCGGAAGTGGCCGGACCGCGCCCAACCGCGACCAGGAGGTACTCGGCCTCGAACGCCTTGCCGTCCTCGAGCGTCACGGTGACGCCGTCGGCCTTCTGCGTGACTCCCTGGAAGCGCACGCCGAGCGACGAGGCGATCCCGCGGCGCCGGAAGGCGCGCTCGAGGGCCTTGCTGAGTGCGACGTCCTCATTCGGCACGAGGTGGTCGAGCGCCTCGACGATCGTCACGTCCACACCGAAGGAGCGCCAGACGCTCGCGAACTCGACGCCGATCACGCCGCCGCCGAGGATGACGACGCGCGCCGGGATCTCGTCGAGCTCGAGCGCGTGCTCGCTGGTGAGCACCCGGCCGCCGATCTCGAGACCGGGCAGGCTGCGGCTGTACGAGCCCGTCGCCAGCACGACGTCCGTGCCGCGGTACAGGTCGTCGCCCACACGGACGGCAGGACCCGCCTCAAGGCGGCCCTCGCCCGGGACGACGGTGATGCCGCGGGCCTTCACGAGCCCCTCGAGTCCCTTGTACTTCTTCGCGACGATGCCCTCGCGGTAGGCGCGGACCCCGGCCGGGTCGACCCCGTCGAAGGTGGCGCGGATGCCGATGGCCGAGGCATCCCGTGCTGTGTCCGCCACTTCCGCCGCGTGGAGCAGCGCCTTCGTGGGGATGCAGCCCCGGTGCAGACATGTGCCGCCCACCTTGTCCTTCTCGACGAGGGCGACGGACTTGCCGAGCTCGGCGGCGCGAAGGGCGGCTGCGTAGCCGCCGCTGCCGCCACCGAGGACGACGAGGTCGAAGGTGTGCTCGGTCATCAGGACTCCTCTGTCGTGACGAAGCGGATCAGGCTGCGGACGGTGGCTGCCGTCGGCCCCTTGTCGGTGTAGCCGTAGCCGCCGCCCTTGTTCATGCCGACGCCGGCGATGTCGAGGTGCACCCACGGGATGCGCGGCGCGTCGGCCTCCTCACCGGTGCGGCCGACGAAGTGGCGCAGGAAGAGCCCGGCGAACAGCGAACCGCCGGCGGGATCGCCGATCTTGGCGTTCTGGAGGTCGGCGATGGGGGAGTCCAGCTCGTCCACCATGTACGCGGGCAGGGGCAGCTGCCACGCCGGCTCGGACTCGGCGGCGGCCGCGGCGAGATAGGCGGCAACGGCCTCGTCGTCTCCCATGACTCCGACGTGGCGCGTGCCGAGGGCGATGGTGATCGCGCCGGTGAGGGTGGCGACGTCGACGATGACATCGGGATGCTCGCGACTGGCCGCGACCAGTCCGTCCGCGAGGACGAGGCGCCCTTCGGCGTCGGTGTTCAGCACCTCGACCGTCGTGCCGTCGAGCATGCGCAGCACGTCACCCGGGCGGGTCGCGCGGCCGGACGGCATGTTGTCGGCGACGCACAGCCAGGCGGTGGCCTTCACCGGAGCGCCGATCGTCGCGACGGCGCGGAGCACGGCGAGCGCCGTCGCGGCGCCGCACATGTCGTACTTCATCCCGACCATCGAGGCGGCCGGCTTGAGGGAGAGGCCGCCCGTGTCGAACGTGATGCCCTTGCCCACCAAGGCGACATGGCGGGTCGCACCCTCGGGTGCGTATTCGAGACGGATGAGACGTGGCGGCCGATCTGAGCCCTGCCCGACGCCCAGGATGCCGCCGTAGCCGCCCTCGCGCAGGGCGTCCTCGTCGAGCACCTCGACCGTGACGTCGAGTCCGTCGACGGCCTCGATCGCGCGCTCGGCGAAGTCGGCCGGGCCCAGCCACTCGGCGGGGATCGAGACGAGGTCCTTGACGAGCGCGACGGCGTCGGCCGTCGCACTGATCGCCGCGAGCCTCTCGTCGTCGGCCGCGCTGGAACCGTGGACGACCACGCGCGACGCCCGCGCCTTCGGGGCCTCCGACTTGTACCCGTCGAAGCGGTAGCCGCCCAGGACGGCTCCTTCGGCCGAGGCCGTCCAGAGCGCCTCGTCGGCGAACGGTGCCGCGACGGCGACCGTGGCGAATCCGGTCAGGGTGCGGATGGCGGCGCCGACCGCATCGCGGAGGGCCGCGGCATCCGGATTCGCGCCCGTGCCCACCACGGCCAGCGGCTTCGCGGTCGAGTCGGGTGCGTAGACACGCTGGAACGAGCCCGCCGAGCCGGTGAAGCCGGTCGCGGCCAGCGCGTCGCGCAGGCCGGGCCAGTCGCCGAGATCGGGGGAGTCTTCGGTGTCGAGTGGGGGAAGGGCGAGAAGGAGGACGTCTGCGTCGGACTCTCGGAGGGGGGCTTCGCTGTACGCGAGGTCGGGAAACGACATGGTCTCCATCCTAGGTTTCGATACGTGCTCCTACGTCGCGCTACTCAACCCGGCGGTTTTCGATACGGCCGTCACGTCGAACCATTGAACCCCGGTGCGTTGTTCGCTCTGAGCGGGTGAGCGCCCGACCCCGGGCGTCGACGGCGCCTCGTAGCATGGAGGCATGCCCCTGTCCGGTCCGCTGTTCGATCGTTCGGCTTCCGCGCCGCCCGTGCCGCGCGGCCTGCCCCTCGTGATCGCGTTGACCGGATTCACCGACGCGGGGAGCGCGGTCAGCCGCGTCGTCGACTATTTCCGCGACGATCTGGTCCCCGCGCCGCTCGCCGTCTTCTCGAACGACGTCCTGCTGGACTACCGGGCCCGGCGCCCGGTCATCTCCTTCGATCAGGACCACCTCACCGACTACCGGCCTCCGCGGCTGGAGCTCTCGTTCGCGCACGACGCCCTCGGCCAGCCGTTCCTGCTGCTCGCCGGCTACGAGCCCGACTTCGGATGGGATGCCTTCGCGGCGGCGGTGCTCGCCTTCGTCGACGATTACGCGGTGTCCACGGTCACGTGGGTGCACGCTATCCCCATGCCCGTGCCGCACACCCGGCCGATCGGCACGACCGTGAGCGGCACCCGCGGCGAGCTCACCGAGGCGCACTCGGTGTGGCAGCCGCACACGCAGGTGCCCGCGACGGCCGGCCACCTCCTGGAGTACCGCCTGGCCGAAGCCGGCGTGCGGGTCGCCGGGTTCGTGCTGCTCATCCCTCATTACCTCGGCGACACCGAGTACCCGGCCGCGGCGCTGGCCGCGCTCGACAGCTTGACCGTCGCCACCGGCCTCGTCTTCACCGGCGAGGAGCTGCGCGACGAGAACCGCGACTATCTGGCGAAGGTCGAAGATCAGGTCTCCGGCAGCGACGAGCTCTCCCGGATGGTCAAGGGCCTGGAGGAGCGGTACGACGCCTACATGGCCGGATCGACGCTCGCCACGCCGATGATCCACACCGGAGACCTGCCCAGCGCCGATGAGCTCGCCGCCGAACTCGAGCGATTCCTGGCCAGCCGTCCCACCGGGGATGAGGACAAGCGCGGCGTCTGAAGCGGAATGTCGGCGCGCTCCCGGTTGTTGTAACGGAGAGCGATCCGACGCGTCGGCACGAATGCTGGCGGCTCATCCCAAGTGTGCGATACTGGATGCTCTGACCCGTTGTCAACTGGTTCCCCGAGGTGTTCTCGGCGGAGCGAGGACTTGACAAGGGTCTTACTAGTGTCCGAAATCTACCGGGGGCGTCGGCACACATTCCCGGTGAAAGGCGAAACGTGACCTCAGGCACGAACACCAAGGCCCGCTCGGCCGCGAAGGACACCGAGACGGACGAGACCACGGCGGCGGCGGCCGCGACGAAGGCGCCCGCGAAGGCCGCGTCGAAGAAGCCCGCTGCCAAGCCGAAGACGGCGACCAAGGCGGCGCCCAAGAGCGCCAAGGCCGCGCCGAAGAGCACCAAGGCTGCGCCCAAGAAGGCTGCCAAGAAGGGTGCCGCGTCCGACGAGGACCTCGCAGACGACGTCGAAGAGCTGGACGACGTCGAGATCGTGGCCGACGTCGAACTGGACGAGGCGGTCGACGCCGAGACGCCGGCTCCTGCAGCGGCGCGCCGCGGCGCGAAGGCTGCCGCGGACGAGCCCGAGACGGCTGCTGCGACCGAGGAAGAGGAGGAGGACGAGGAGAGCACCAAGCCGGCGTTCACCGAGCCCCTCCCGACCGGTGCGATCGTCATCACCTCGAGCGACGAGGACGACGTCCCCGTCTACTCGACCCAGATCACCGGCGCGACGGCTGACCCCGTCAAGGACTACCTCAAGCAGATCGGCAAGGTGCCGCTCCTCAACGCTGCCGAAGAGGTCGAGCTGGCGATGCGCATCGAGGCGGGCCTGTTCGCCGAGGAGAAGCTGTCGCACATGTCGCCGGCGGAGAAGTCCTCGCAGCTCGGTCTCGACCTGCAGTGGGTGGCCCGTGATGGTCAGCGTGCGAAGTCGCACCTCCTCGGCGCCAACCTCCGTCTGGTCGTCTCCCTGGCCAAGCGCTACACCGGCCGCGGCATGCAGTTCCTGGACCTGATCCAGGAGGGCGACCTCGGTCTCATCCGCGCCGTCGAGAAGTTCGACTACACCAAGGGCTTCAAGTTCTCGACCTACGCGACGTGGTGGATCCGCCAGGCGATCACTCGTGCGATGGCCGACCAGGCGCGCACGATCCGCATCCCCGTCCACATGGTCGAGGTCATCAACAAGCTCGCGCGCGTCCAGCGCCAGATGCTGCAGGATCTCGGTCGTGAGCCCACGCCGGAAGAGCTGAGCCGCGAACTCGACATGACCCCTGAGAAGGTCATCGAAGTGCAGAAGTACGGCCGCGAGCCGATCTCGCTGCACACTCCGCTCGGCGAGGACGGCGACAGCGAGTTCGGCGACCTGATCGAGGACACCGAGGCGGTCGTGCCGGCCGACGCAGTGGGCTTCACGATGCTGCAGCGGCAGCTCGAGTCGCTTCTCGACTCGCTCTCCGAGCGCGAGGCGGGTGTGATCCGCATGCGCTTCGGCCTCGGCGACGGGCAGCCCAAGACGCTCGACCAGATCGGCGACACGTTCGGCGTGACGCGTGAGCGGATTCGTCAGATCGAATCCAAGACGATGGCGAAGCTCCGTCACCCGAGCCGTTCGCAGTCGCTGCGGGACTACCTCGAGTGAGCGAGGCGAACGACGGCAAGGCGCTCACCGTCTCCGTCGAGGGCTCGTCGTATGCCCGCATCCCGATCCGCACGCGGGTCGTGATGCCGGGCGACGACCTCGACGGATTCGTGCGCGAGTACGCCGATGGTCTCGTCCGTGACGGCGACCTGCTGTTCGTGACCGAGAAGATCGTCGCGATCACGCAGGGCCGGTCGTACCTCGTCGAGGACATCAAGCCCCGCAAGCTGGCCCACTTCCTCTCGAAGTACGTCACCCGGACGCCCTACGGCATCGGCCTGGGCATGCCCGAGACGATGGAGATGGCCCTCCGCGAGTGCGGCACGCTGCGGATCCTCTTCGCCGCCACCGTCTCGGCGGTGACCAAGCTGTTCGGGCGCAAGGGCGACTTCTACCGCATCGCGGGCGACAAGGCACGGGCGATCGACGGGCCCACGAGCGGCACGATCCCCCCGTACAACAAGGCCGTCGTGCTCGGGCCCGAGCGTCCGCGCGAGGTCGCCGCCCACCTGAAGTCGCTGCTCGGCGGCGTCCCCGAGGTGGCGGTCGTCGACATCAACGACCTCGGCGGCAACATCCTCGGCTCGACCGTCGACAAGGCGCAGGAGAAGCGGCTCATCGCGATCCTGCAGGACAACCCGCTCGGCCAAGGACACCAGTCCACGCCGCTCGGCATCATCCGCGCGGTCTGAGCCGGCCGATCCACGCAGAAGGCGCGGCACCCCTCGGGGTTCCGCGCCTTCTGCGCACGCGTGGTGCTCAGTCGACTCAGAACCCGATCGCGGCGCGATAGCGGGGCTTGTGGCCGGTGCGGATGCCGGTCACGCTGGGCTTGTTCTCGTACACACCGGCGCCCCAGTTGCCCTCCACGAGGACGGGACCGTCCGGCGTCACGACGATGTCCCAGCCGACGTACTGCACCTGCGGCACGACGCGGGCGACGCGGTCGACGAACGCCTTGACCTCGTCGATCATCGGCAGCTGGAAGTCTGCGATGACGAATCCGCTGTCGGGGTGCCGCTCGTGCACGTGGGCGTGCGAGTCGTAGCCGGGTCCGACCGCGTGGCCGTTCTCATCGAGCATCGTGTAGAACCCGCCGAACGTCATCTGGTCGCTCACCGCGCCGCGCCCGAACTTCTGCGCCATCGCGAGGATGTGCGTCGTCTCGCCGTCGAAGAACGCGGTGACGCGCGTCGTGTTGACCGTTCCGGGGCAGACCGCTGCGAGATCGGGATGCTGGCGGATGACCTCCTCCAGGAGGACCTCACCGCGTTCGAGCAGACCGCGGTGGAAAGCATCCCAGTCATTCACCTCGTCGGCGCGGTAGCGGTGGACACCCGTCCCGGCCTGGCCGACCGGCTCCTTCGTGACGATGGTTCCGTGGCGCTCGGTGAACGCGCGGACGGCGTCGGCGTTGCCCTCCTCGACGACCATCCAGTCGCGGTGGAGGTGCTCGCTGAAGACACGGTCGAACTCGACCTTGTCATGGAACATGTGGCGGTAGTCGGGGTGGTCGTACTTCTGCGACAGCTCGTTCGACACGGGGTGCGTCATGTACGTGGCGCGCTCGGCGCGGGTGAGGATCGCGAAGTCGTAGTCGACGTAGTCCTGGAATCCGACCTGGCGGAATCCTGCCGACCAGAGCATGTCGACGAGCACGGCCGGTGTCCACTTGCCGTGCTGCTGCGCCGTCTCCTTCGCGCGGTCGACCACGGATCCGACGTCGATGCGGCGGGCGCGGGCGGCGAGATAGCGAAGGCGGGGCGCGAGGCCGAGGCCCTGAGAAGGCATGCGTACTCCGGGGTGGGGTGCGGGGGGTCCCGGATAGTCTAGAGGCGTGAGTTCGGCGAACCCTGGGCATGGCGCCGCTGCGTGGATCCATCAGCCGTCCAGCGCCCCGGTCGCCCGGGTCTCGGCATCCGCCATCGCGCACAACGCCTCGCTGGCCCTCGCTCGGGCGGCGGAGCGCACCTCCGCTGTCGCGGATCTGCGGGCGGATGCCTGGGGCCACGGCGCATCGGCCGTCGCGGCCGAGCTGCTCGCTGTCGGCGTCGATCGACTGGTCGTCGACGACGCGCCTGCTGCTCCCGTCCCTGGCGTCGCGGGAGCGGCGAGCGCGACCGCCGGCGCCGGCGGCGGCCTCGACACCGCGACGCTGTACGGGCTTCCGAACGGAGCGCCCGGGGCCGTGCCCGCGATGCGCCTGAGCGGCACCGTCCTCGGGGTCAAGCCGCTGCGAGCCGGTGAGGGGGTGTCCTACGGCTACGTCTTCCGCGCGGTCGCCGACACGCGCGTGGCGCTGGTGACGGGCGGCTATGCGCAGGGCGTGGTGCGCGAACTGGGCAGCCGGGCGCGGGTCACGATCGGCGGCCGGTCGCACCCCGTGGTCGGACGCGTCGCGATGGACGTGTGCGTGGTGGATGTCGGCGATGCTCCGGTTCGCCGCGGCGACGAGGCCGTCTTCTTCGGCGACCCCGGCGCCGGCGAGCCCTCGATCGCCGAGTGGGTCGCCCTGACCGGCCTGCGGGCGGATGAGCTCGTCACCGCGGTCGGTCTCCGTGCGACGCGGGAGCACGTCGCATGAGCGGCGTCCTGCGCGTCGACCTCGACCGGCTCGCTGCGAACATCGCGCGCGTGCGGGAGGCGGTCGGCCCGGCCGAGCTCATGCTCGTCGTGAAGGACGACGCGTACGGGCACGGTCTCGACGCAGTCGTGCGGCGCGCCCGCCGGGAGGGCGTGCGCTGGATCGGCGCGTTCGACGTCGCCACCGGCTGCCGTGTGCGAGAGCTGCTGGGCGATGAGGTCCGCATCTTCTCGTGGATCGCCGCCTCGCGCGACGAGGCGGCTGCAGCGGTGGCCGCGCGACTCGACCTCGGAGTGGGCGACGCCCAGCTGCTCGAAGACGTCGCGGCCGCGGCCCGGACGGCTCACGCGACGGCGCGCGTGCACCTGAAGGTCGATACCGGACTGCACCGCAACGGCGTGCGGCCCGAGGACTGGGCGGCCTTCACCGCACGCGCGGCCGAACTCGTGGGGGAGGGATGCCTCGACGTCGTCGGCATCTGGAGCCACATCGCCGAGGCATCCGACGACGACGACGACGCCGCGCGCGCGCTGTTCGACGCGGCTGTCACGGTCGCCCGCGACGCGGGACTCGCACCGTCGCTGCAGCATCTGTCGGCCAGCGCCGCGTCGTTCGCTCGGCCGGAGTTCCGCTACGACCTCGTACGGGTGGGGGCGTTCTGCTACGGGATCCGGTCGGCCGGCGGCCCCGGTGAGGACGAGCTCGGCGTCCGACCGATAGCCACGCTCGAAGCCCGGGTGACCGACGTTCGACCGGACGGGGTGTCGATCGACGTGAGCGCCCTCGACGGCGTTCCGTCGACGCTCGGCGGTCGGGTCACCGTCGGCACGCCGCATGGGCCGCGCATGCTGCTCGCGGCGGGCGCCGGCTTCCGAGTGGAGGGATGGCCGGATGCCTCGCCCGGCGACCTCGTCCGCGTCTACGGTCCCGGCGACAGCGGCGAGTCTTCGGCGACCGACCTCGCGGAGGCGATCGGGACGATCGGCGAAGAGATCGCCGTGCGCGTGTCGCCCCTCGTGCCGAGGGTCTACACGGGGGAGTGAGGCCCGAGCGTCAGTTGCTCTCGGCCAGGCGCGCCGTCTCGTCGTGCCACGAGGTGGCGACGGAGCGGAGCTTCTCCTCGTACTTGCGGCCGTGGTGGGCGCAGAACAGCAGCTCGCTGCCGTTCACCTCGGCGGCGATGTAGGCCTGCGCGCCGCAGGAGTCGCAGCGATCGGCCGCCGTGAGGCGGTACTCGAGGACGGCGCCCATCTCGGTGGGGGTGGAAGTAGTCATCTCATTGCCTCCTCGTAGTGATAGAACTCCGGTGCGGGTCATGAAATACAACCACGCCTTTGTTCGGATGATGCCGCGAAGGGGTCACATTTCGCTGAGCGCGTACGGGCAGCCGGCCGGGAGCGTGTCGAGCGACCGGCGTCAGCGGCCGCGGATACCCTTGGAGATTGTGACCGCTGAGTATTCCGCCCATCATCTGCAGGTGCTCGAAGGACTCGAAGCGGTCCGCAAGCGCCCGGGCATGTACATCGGCTCGACCGACTCGCGCGGCCTCATGCACTGCCTCTGGGAAATCATCGACAACTCGGTCGACGAGGCGCTGGGCGGCCACGGCTCGCGCATCGAGATCATCCTCCACGCCGACGGAAGTGTCGAAGTGCGCGACCGTGCGCGCGGCATCCCGGTCGACATCGAGCCGCGCACGGGCCTCTCCGGCGTCGAGGTCGTCTTCACCAAGCTTCACGCCGGCGGCAAGTTCGGCGGCGGGTCGTACGCCGCATCCGGTGGTCTGCACGGTGTCGGAGCCTCCGTCGTCAACGCGCTGTCCGAGCGGCTCGACGTCGAGGTCGACCGCGGCGGCAAGACCTGGGCGATGTCGTTCCATCGCGGCGAGCCGGGAGTCTTCGCCAACGGCTCGCCGTCGTCGGCCTTCACGCCCTTCGAGAAGAGCTCCGAGCTGCGCGTCGTCGGCCGGGCTCCGAAGGGCGTCACGGGCACCCGCATCCGCTACTGGGCCGACCAGCAGATCTTCACCAAGGACGCCGCGTTCAACCTGACCGAGCTCGAGCAGCGGGCGCGCCAGACGGCGTTCCTGGTGCCCGGGCTCGAGATCGTCATCCGCGACGAGCGCGCCGACGAGGCGATCGAGACCAGCTATCGCTTCGACGGCGGCATCTCCGAGTTCGCGGACTTCCTCGCACCCGACGCCCCGATCACCGACACGTGGCGGCTGACCGGCACCGGCACGTTCACCGAGACCGTGCCCGTGCTGCAGCAGACGGGCGCGATGGTGCCCACCGAGGTGCAGCGCGAGTGCGAGGTCGACATCGCGGTGCGCTGGGGCACCGGCTACGAGACGACCTCGCGGTCCTTCGTCAACATCATCGCCACCCCGAAGGGCGGAACCCACCAGCAGGGGTTCGAGCAGGGCCTGATGAAGGTGCTGCGCACCCAGGTCGAGCAGAACGCCCGTCGCCTGAAGTTCGGCGCCAACGACAAGCTCGAGAAGGACGACATCCTCGCCGGGCTGTCTGCAGTCCTCACGGTGCGCATCCCCGAGCCGCAGTTCGAGGGCCAGACGAAGGAGATCCTCGGCACGCCGGCGGTGCGTCAGATCGTGGCGAACGTCGTCTCGCGCGAGCTCACCGCGCGCTTCGCGTCGTCCAAGCGCGACGACAAGGCGCAGACCTCCCTGCTGCTCGATAAGGTCGTGGCCGAGATGAAGGCCCGCGTGTCGGCGCGCGCACACAAAGAGACCCAGCGGCGAAAGAACGCGCTCGAGTCCTCCTCGCTGCCGGCGAAGCTCGCCGACTGCCGCACGAACGACGTGGCGGCGTCGGAGCTGTTCATCGTCGAGGGCGACTCGGCCCTCGGCACGGCCAAGCTCGCGCGCAACAGCGAGTACCAGGCGCTGCTCCCGATCCGGGGCAAGATCCTCAACGTGCAGAAGGCGTCGATCAGCGACATGCTGTCCAACGCCGAGTGCGCGGCGATCATCCAGGTGATCGGCGCGGGCTCGGGCCGCTCGTTCGACCTCGATACCGCTCGCTACGGCAAGATCATCCTGATGAGCGACGCCGATGTCGACGGCGCGCATATCCGCACCCTGCTGCTCACGCTGTTCTTCCGCTACATGCGTCCACTGATCGACGACGGACGCGTCTACGCCGCGGTCCCTCCGCTGCACCGCGTCGTCGTGATGAACCCCGGCACGAAGCCGAACGACACGATCTACACGTACTCCGAGCAGGAGCTGCACGCCCTGCTGACCAAGCTGACCAAGGCGGGCAAGCGCTGGCAGGAGCCCGTGCAGCGCTACAAGGGTCTCGGCGAGATGGATGCCGACCAGCTCGCGACGACCACCATGGATCGAGCCGGCCGAACCCTGCGGCGCGTGCGCATGGAGGATGCCGAGGTCGCGGCATCCGTCTTCGAACTCCTCATGGGCAACGATGTGGCACCCCGCAAGGAGTTCATCATCGACTCGAGCGACCGCCTCGCACGGGAGCGCATCGACGCTTGACGCGACTCGGATCAATGCGAGCGCAGCGAGCGTTGATGCGAGTCGGGTCAAGGTCGAGCGAGCGGAGCGAGCCGAAACCGCTGACGCCGCCGACCGCGGAGGTCGGCGAGATCAGCGGATGCCGGTGCCGACGGCGCCGATGACGGCGTCGAGCGGCGTGCCCGAGGCATCCCGCTTCGCGCCCGTCTCCGGCAGTGTGCGGGTCGCGCCGTCCGGCCCCACCGCGCGCGGCTCGGAGCCGACCCACGCGAGCGTGAGCGCGTCCTCGCCCTTGAGCAGGCGCTGAGCGCGCACTCCACCGGTCGCGCGCCCCTTCGCGGGGAACTCGCTGAAGACCGAGACCTTGGCGCTGCCCGCGTCCGTGCCGGCCAGCGCCGCTCTCGACCCGGCGACGGTGACCACGACGGCATCGAACGCCGAGGCACCCACGACGCTGAACGCGATGACCTCGGCGCCGTCGCTCAGCCGGATGCCCGCCATGCCGCCGGCCGCGCGCCCTTGCGGACGCACCGACGAGGCGTCGAACCGCAGCAGCTGCGCGTCGTCGGCGACGAAGACGAGCTCGGCGCCGTCGGTCGCCGGTGCGGCGCCGACGACCCGGTCGCCGTCGCGCAGCGCGACGATCTCGATGTCGTGCTTGTTCCCGAGCTCGGTCGCCGCGACGCGCTTCACGATGCCGTGGCGGGTGCCGAGGGCGATGGGCGGCCCGTCGTCGAGCGGAACGATCGCGACGACGTGCTCGCCGGTCGAGAGTCCGAGGTACTGGTCGGCGCGCGTCCCCGCGGCCAGCTGCACTGAGTTGCCGGGCACCGAGGGCAGGTCGACCGGCGAGAACCGGACGAGCCGGCCCGCGCTGGTGACGGCGCCGACGTCGCCACGGGTGGTCGCGTCCACCCACGAGCGGATGGCGTCGTGCTTGGCGCGGCGTGACGGGGGGACGATCCCGCCGTTGGGCGCGTCGCTCGCGACCTCGGCGCGCACCATGCGGCCCGTCGCGGAGAGGAACACGCGGCAGGGTGCGTCGGCGATCTGCAGGTCGGCCGCGGCTGCTGCCGCTCGCGAGCGGGGCGTCACGGGGCCGCCGTTGAGGAGGAGGGTACGGCGCGGCGTGCCGTAGGTCTCGGCTGCGGCATCCAGTTCCCGCGCCACCTGCGCGCGCAGCAGGATCTCGCTCGCGAGGAGCTCCTCGAGCTCGGCGATTTCCGTCTTGAGCTTGTCTCGCTCGGCTTCGAGCTCGATGCGGGAGAAGCGGGTCAGCCGGCGCAGCCGCAGCTCGAGGATGTACTCGGCCTGCGGCTCGGAGAGGTCGAACACGTCCATCAGGCGCGTGCGCGCCTGCTCGCCGTCGTCGGAGGTGCGGATGACCTGGATGACCTCGTCGATGTCCAGGATCGCGATCAGCAGGCCCTCGACGAGGTGCAGGCGCTCCTTGCGCCGCGCCAGGCGGTAGCGGCTGCGCCGGGTGACCACGCTCATGCGGTGGTCGAGGTAGACGCGCAGGAGGTCGCGCAGCCCGAGGGTCTGCGGCTGACCGTCGACCAGCGCGACGTTGTTGATGCTGAAGGAGTCCTCGAGAGGCGTCAGCCGGTAGAGGTGCTCGAGCACGGCCTGCGGGTCGAACCCCGTCTTGATGCCGATCACGAGGCGCAGCCCGTTGTGACGGTCGGTCAGATCGGTCACGTCCGCGATGCCCTGGAGCTTCTTGGCGGTGACGGCGTCCTTGATCTTCTCGATGATGCGCTCGGGACCCACGAGATACGGCAGCTCGGTCACGACGATGCCGGTGCGGCGCGGGCCGAGCGACTCGATCGACACCTTCGCGCGCGTGCGGAAGCTCCCACGACCCTTTGCGTAGGCGTCCTTGATGCCGTCGAGGCCCACGATGATGCCGCCGGAGGGCAGGTCGGGTCCGGGGACGAACTCCATGAGCTCTTCGACCGTCGCCTCGGGGTTGTCGAGGAGGTGGACGGCCGCCCCGACGACCTCGATCAGGTTGTGCGGCGCCATGTTCGTGGCCATGCCGACCGCGATGCCGGTCGCGCCGTTGACCAGGAGGTTCGGGTACGCGGCCGGGAGCACCTCGGGCTGCTGGAACTGGCCGTCGTAGTTCGGGATGAAGTCGACGACGTCCTCGTCGAGGTTCTCGGTGAGCGCCAGGGCGGGCGCAGCGAGGCGCGCCTCGGTGTAGCGCGGGGCTGCGGGACCGTCGTCGAGCGAGCCGAAGTTTCCATGGCCGTCGACGAGGGGCACGCGCAGTGAGAACGGCTGCGCGAGCCGCACGAGGGCGTCGTAGATCGGCGCGTCGCCGTGCGGGTGCAGCTTTCCCATGACCTCGCCTACGACGCGGGCGCTCTTGACGTGGCCGCGGTCGGGGCGCAGCCCCATGTCGGCCATTTGGTACAAGATGCGCCGCTGCACGGGCTTGAGCCCGTCGCGCGCGTCGGGGAGGGCGCGGGAGTAGATGACCGAGTACGCGTACTCGAGGAAGGAGCCCTGCATCTCGGTCGAGACGTCGACGTCCTCGATGCGGCCGTGGTCGATGGGAGCGGAGTCGGTGGGAGATGCAGGCATGACGATGTGGCCTCGGGTGACGGCGGAGCGGCGGGGGTCGTCCGCCGGTGTGCGAGACTGACCCCGATGTCGATCAGCCTACCCGCGGACCCGCCGCGAGCCCGGAGCCTCACCGGTGTCGTAACGCAGATGTCCGCGGCGCTGGACGGGCGTTCCGACTGGTTCGCGCCCGCCGAGAGTGCGGTCGTCTTCGTCCTGGACGGCCTGGGCGCCCACAACCTCGCGGCTCGCGCCGGTCATGCCCGCTTCCTCTCCCAGGCGGGGACGAAGCGCGACGTCGCGCGCACGGTCTTCCCGTCCACGACGGCGTCCGCGCTCACCAGCCTGCTGACCGGGACGCTCCCGGGCGAGCACGGCATCGTCGGCTACCGCGCGCGCATCCCCGGCACCGACGACGTCCTGAACCAGCTGCGCGGGTGGGACACCGACGGACTCCCGCTCGAATGGCAGCGTGCGATGCCGCTGACCGCGTCGCTGGCCCGGCCGTTCTTCGTCGTGACCAAGAGCGAGTACCGCGGCACCGGGTTCACGGCCGCGACGCAGGCCGGCTCCGAGTTCGTCGGCGTCGACGACCTCACCGAGCGGGTGCTGACGGCCGCACAGCTGGCGGCGCAGCATCCCGGATCCCTTGTCTACGTGTATGCCCCCGAGCTCGACGGGGTGGGCCACCGACGCGGGTGGGAGTCCGACGAGTGGACGGTGATGCTCGAGAAAGTGGATGCTGCGGCCCGCGCCTTCGCGAGCGCGCTGGCCCCGCGCACCGGTGCCGTGGTGACGGCCGACCACGGCATGGTCGACATTCCGCGACACCGCCAGATCCTCCTCCGGGAGGGCGACGCACTGCTCGACGGGGTGCGGCTCATCGGCGGCGAACCGCGGATGCTGCATCTGTACGCCGAGCCCGGTCGTGCCGACGACGTGCTCAATGCCTGGAGGGCGGCCGAGGCGGCGCGTTCGTGGGTGCTCTCACGCGACGAGCTGATCGCGTCGGGTGTGATGGGGCCGGTGAGTCCCGAGGTGCTCGAGCGGATCGGCGACGTCGTGATCGCCGCCCGCTCAGGCGTCGTGTACTACGACGATCGGCTCGCCGACAAGGCGCCGCAGCGGATGATCGGGCAGCACGGCTCGTTTACCCCGGAGGAGCGCGTCGTGCCGCTGCTGCGGCTGGGCGCTTTCGCGTAGCTTCAGTCGTCGCTGCGTGCGCCGAAGACGATCTCGTCCCACGACGGCATGGAGGTGCGCCCCTTGCGTCGACCCGCCTCCGCCACCGCGGACGGCGCGACGTCGAAGTCTGCGGCCTCGGGCTCGTCCTCGCTCGGGGACTCGTCGTACCCGGGCTCGAGGGCGTCGAAGAGGGCGACCGGTGACTGCGATCGCGACGGGTTGATGTCCTCGGCGCCGGGGAGCGGTTCACGCTGACCGCGACGGCGCCGCAGCGCCTCGAGGAGGTCGGCCGTCTCGGCGGACGTGACCGCCGGCTCGTCGGCGCGCTTGATCGCAGCCTGCTGCACCGCGGGGGTGGAAGGCGCGGGAAGATCCGGTGATTCGAAGTCGGCGTCGGGCAGCTTGCGCGGGCCGAAGGCGCCGCTGTCGAAGCGCGTGTCGTCCTTCGGCGTCGCCGTCTCGAGGGCTCGGAGGCGGGGGATGAGGCCATCGGGAAGCGAACCCTGCCGCGAGAGCTGGATCGCGTCCGCGTTGAGCGGAGACAGTGTGCTGCGGCGGGGATCGAAGCCCCACCGGGCGTCGTGGTCGACCTCGTTCGCGGTGAACTCGAGCTTGACGATCCAGCCCGTCGGCTCTTTCCAGCTCGTCCACCGCTCGCCCGAGGCGCCCGCCTCGTGCAGCTTGGCGCGGACGGCCGAGCCGAACGTCGGGTTGCCGTCGGCCTCGAAGTCGCCGCCCAGGAGCACAGCGACCGCGAGCGCCTGGCCCACGATGTGCTCGCGCTCGGCGAGCACGGGGCCCTCGAACCGGACCACGTCCTCGACGCGCGCGCCGAGAAGGCTGGCGACCTCGTCGGCCGACAGGCCCGCGCGGATGTGCGACTGGATCTCTCGCGGACTCGGCCGCGCGGCCTGTGTGTCGCCGTCGCGGTCGCGGCGTGCCTTACGCAGCTCGATCCGCAGCACGTCGTCGACGGCGAGGGCGAACCTCTCGCCAGACTCGGTCGCCAGGACGAGCGTGTCGTCCTCGGTTCCGATGACCTTGAGCTGTTCCATGCGAACGCCCCTCCGATCCTCGTGTCCCGCCCATGCTGACACAGCGGATGTCGGGTCCCGGGAATATCTCGCGCGTGGCGCGAGTTTCAGGGGAACGCATGGTTGACAACCCCGCGTCGCGCATTTGCGTAAACGGATTCGGTCATGCAAACTATCGCCGCCTGAAAGGGCAGCGCACCCGCGATATTCCGGAAGTTGAGACGTTCACGAATGGCCACCGATTACGACGCCCCCCGCAAGACCGAGGACGACAGCGAGTCGATCGAGGCTCTCAAGGAGCGCGTTCCCGACAAGCTCTCCGGCGCGGTCGATGTGGAGGATGCCGACAACCCGTCCGGCTTCGAGCTTCCCGGCGCCGACCTGTCGGACCTCGAGCTGGATGTCGTCGTGCTTCCGCCGCAGGAGGACGAGTTCACCTGCGTGAACTGCTTCCTCGTCAAGCACCGCTCGCAGCTCGATCACGACACCGCGGCCGGCGCTATCTGCTCGGAGTGCTCCGCTTGAGCTGAGCGCGGCGCACGGCGGCTGCAAGCCGATCGGGCGTCCGCGACGAGACGACCCAGACCGGTGTCGGGTCCTGAGGATCCGACACCGGCACCACCACGAGCCCGTCGATCCCTCCGCGGATGACATGCCAGGAGCGCGGGTCGAGGCCCGCGCCCCGCTGGTGACGCGCCTCCTCGTCGAGATACACCACCGGATCGCCGAGCAGATCGACCGGGATGTGCGCGCGCCCCGCGCGCAGGACCCCGTCATGGATGCGCACGACCGGCGCACCAGCGATGAGCAGGGCGACGACGGCGACCCCGACGATCGCGCCGATCACGAGGGCGACGGTGGTGTCGATCGGGGCGAACACCAGGGCTGCCATCGGCCCGGCGACTGCGGCGCTGACCAGCACCCACAAGGACGGACCGAGCCGTTCGCGATAGTCGGCGGCCCCGACGTCGTGCGCTGTCTTCTGCATTACCCTCATTGGGTGACTGAAACGGTGGATGTCCCCATTATCGCCTCCGACGTCCCGGTGTACTCGCACCCGGGCGACGCGGGCGCCGATCTCATCGCCGCCGAGGCCGTGCGGCTCGAGCCCGGCCGCCGTGCGATGGTGGGCACCGGGGTGCGGATCGCGCTGCCCGAGGGGCACGTCGCGTTCGTCGTCCCGCGCAGCGGCCTCGCCGCCAAGCACGGGATCACCGTCGTCAACGCCCCCGGCACCGTCGACGCCGGCTATCGGGGCGAGATCAAGGTCATCCTGCTGAACACCGATTCAGAGCACGCTCACGACATCTCGGTCGGCGACCGCATCGCCCAGCTCATCGTGATGCCGGTGCCCCGTGCCCGTTTCATCCCCGTGGAGGCTCTACCCGAGAGCGTCCGAGGCGAAGGCGGCTTCGGCTCTACGGGTTACGGCGGGGGGGCGGCCGTGCCGCCGGCGAGCGCAGGCGAGTCCACGCGGGGGGCTCCCCGCGATCAAGACAAGAAGGACGGAGTCCTCGCATGACCGACCCCACTCCCGCAGACGCGCCGCGCAAGGACGCGCCCGACGACCGGGCCTCGGCGGGGCCGTTCGACGAGTCCGAGGCGAACCCGGTCCGCCCGTACATCGACCTCGGCGGCATCAAGATCCTCCCGCGTGAGGGTCTCAACCTGCGCCTCGAGGTCGAGGAGCAGACCAAGCGCATCGTCGCCGTCGGACTCGACTATGCGGGCTCCACTCTTCAGGTCCAGCCCTTCGCCGCGCCGCGGACCGTGGGCCTCTGGGCCGAGACCCGCGAGCAGATCCGCGCCCAGATCCGCCAGCAGGGTGGGCGGGTCGAGGAGCGCGAAGGACCTCTGGGCCCCGAGCTCCTGGCCGAAGTGCCCGTCGCCGCCGGTCCCGAGGGCGCGTCGGGGAAGCGGCTCGCACGATTCGTCGGCGTGGACGGACCCCGCTGGTTCCTCCGCGGCGTGATCGGCGGGGCGGCGACGTCCGACGTCGAGGCCGCGGCCGCCGTCGAGGATCTCTTCCGCTCGATCGTCGTCGTGCGCGGCGGCTCACCCATGCCGCCCCGCGACCTCATCCCGCTGCGCATGCCTGCCACCCCGGGAACCGCGTGACCGACTCGCCACAGGCCTCGCCCGGCGACGAGCAGCGCGGCCCCGACCTGACGCCGCCGCCGGCCGAGGCATCCGCTTCAGAGCTTCTCGGAGCGGCCCTCGGCGGTGCCGCGCGCCGTGCCGGTCTCGACCCGACCGAGCGGGCCTCGACCGGGCACGTCGTATGGTCCGCGATGGGCGGCTGGCGCGGTGTGCTCGAGTCCGTCCTGCCGGGCCTCGTCTTCATCGTCGTGTACACGCTCACGATCGACCCCGCGACGGGCGACGGAGACCTGTGGCTGTCGCTCGGGCTGTCCGTGGGCATCGCGGCGATCTTCACGGCGGTGCGACTCATCGCCCGTCAGCCGGTGACGGCGGCGATCGGCGGCCTCGTCGCGGCAGGTGTCGCGGCGGCGTTCGCCGCGTTCACGGGCGAGGCATCCAACAACTTCATCCCGGGTTTCATCACGAACGCGCTGTACGGCAGCGCCTTCCTCATCTCGGCCCTGGTGGGTTGGTCGCTCATCGGGCTCGCCGTCGGATTCCTGATGGGGGAGGGGACCGCCTGGCGCGCCGACAAGCGCAAGCGCCGCGTGTTCTTCTGGCTCGCGATCGCGTGGGCCTCGCTCTTCGCCGCGCGCCTGCTCGTGCAGCTGCCGCTGTACTTCGCCGACAACGTCACGGCACTGGGAACGCTGAAGCTGGTCATGGGACTGCCGCTCTTCGCGCCGCTCGTCGCGGTCACCTGGCTCGCCGTGCGCGCGCTCTACCCGCGCGGTGAGTCGCGTGGAGACGTCGCCGCGAAGTGATACATTTATCTTGACATCAAGATAAATCGACGCCGCCGCGGATTAGGCCATCCTCACTAGCCGAGGGCCCCGGGGCGGGGGAAGATGGGGAGTGCCGGGCTCCGGCCCGCTCCCGCCGCCGACGAAGGAGACAGACGTGTCCACGGTTGACAGCTTCGGTGCCAAGAGCACCCTGACGGTCGGCAGCACCGACTACGAGATCTACCGCATCGACAAGGTCGCGGGCTACGACAAGCTCCCGTTCAGCCTCAAGGTGCTGCTCGAGAACCTCCTGCGCACCGAAGACGGCGCGAACGTGACGAAGGCTCAGATCGAGGCGCTCGGATCGTGGGATGCCGCGGCCGAGCCCGACACCGAGATCCAGTTCACGCCGGCCCGCGTCGTGATGCAGGACTTCACGGGTGTGCCCTGCATCGTCGACCTCGCGACCATGCGCGAGGCAATGGAGGCGCTGGGCGGCGACCCGACCAAGATCAACCCGCTCTCGCCCGCCGAGATGGTCATCGACCACTCCGTCATCGCCGATCTCTTCGGCACCGAGAACGCCCTCGAGCGCAACGTCGAGATCGAGTACGAGCGCAACGGCGAGCGGTATCAGTTCCTTCGCTGGGGCCAGACGGCCTTTGACGACTTCAAGGTCGTGCCCCCCGGCACCGGCATCGTCCACCAGGTGAACATCGAGCACCTCGCCAAGGTGATCTACGACCGCACGGTCGACGGCGTGCTGCGCGCGTATCCCGACACCTGCGTCGGAACCGACTCGCACACCACCATGGTCAACGGCCTCGGCGTCCTCGGCTGGGGCGTCGGCGGCATCGAGGCGGAGGCCGCGATGCTCGGGCAGCCGGTCTCCATGCTGATTCCCCGCGTGGTCGGCTTCAGGCTGACCGGCTCCATTCCCACCGGCGTGACGGCGACCGACGTCGTGCTCACGATCACCGACATGCTCCGCCAGCACGGCGTGGTCGGAAAGTTCGTCGAGTTCTACGGTGAGGGCGTCGCGTCGGTGCCGCTGGCCAACCGCGCCACCATCGGCAACATGAGCCCGGAGTTCGGCTCGACCGCTGCCATCTTCCCCATCGACGACGTCACCGTCGACTACCTGCGCCTGACGGGTCGCAGCGAGGAGACGCTCGCGCTCGTCGAGGCGTACGCCAAGGAGCAGCACCTCTGGCACGACCCGGCCGTCGAGCCGGTCTTCAGCGAGTACATGGAGCTGGACCTGTCGACCGTGGTGCCGTCCATCGCCGGTCCGAAGCGGCCCCAGGACCGCATTCCGCTGTCCGGCGCGAAGGCGCAGTTCGAGAAGGACATCGTCAACTACGCCGACGCAACCGAGTCCACGTCCATCGTGGACCTCGAGTCGAAGCACTCGTTCCCCGCTTCCGACCCCGGCGCCGTCCCCGGCGAGGAGGAGCAGCTGACGCGCACCGTGCACATCGCCAGCGGCGGTCCGGCCGCGGCATCCAAGCCCGTCACGATCACGCCCGCTGACGGCGACCCGTACGTGATCGACAACGGCGCGGTGACGATCGCGGCCATCACGTCGTGCACCAACACGTCGAACCCCTCGGTGATGCTCGCCGCCGGACTCCTCGCACGCAACGCCGTGCGCAAGGGCCTCAAGGCGAAGCCCTGGGTGAAGACCACGCTGGCACCCGGCTCGAAGGTCGTCACCGACTACTACGAGAAGGCCGGACTCACGCAGGATCTCGAGGATCTCGGGTTCTACACCGTCGGCTACGGCTGCACCACCTGCATCGGCAACTCCGGTCCGCTCATCGAAGACGTGTCCGCCGCCGTCAACGAGCACGACCTCGCCGTCACGGCCGTGCTCTCCGGCAACCGCAACTTCGAGGGGCGCATCAACCCCGACGTGAAGATGAACTACCTGGCGAGCCCGCCGCTCGTCATCGCGTACTCGCTCGCGGGGTCGATGAACTTCGACTTCGAGACCGACCCGCTGGGCAAGGACACCGAGGGGAACGACGTCTTCCTCAAGGACATCTGGCCGGATGCCGCGGAGGTCCAGGCGACGATCGACTCGTCGATCAACAAGGAGATGTTCACCCACCAGTACGCGAGCGTCTTCGAGGGCGACGAGCGCTGGAAGACCCTCCCCACCCCCACGGGCGACGTGTTCGAGTGGAACGAGGCCTCCACGTACGTGCGCCGGCCCCCGTACTTCGACGGCATGACGATGGAGCTGACCCCGGTCACCGACATCTCGGGCGCGCGGGTGCTCGCGACGCTGCTGGACTCGGTCACGACCGACCACATCAGCCCCGCCGGCAACATCAAGGTCGACAGCCCTGCCGGCCGTTACCTGGCGGAGCACGGCATCGACCGCAAGGACTTCAACTCGTACGGCTCGCGCCGTGGCAACCACGAGGTGATGATCCGCGGCACGTTCGCGAACATCCGCCTGAAGAACCAGCTGGTGCGCGAGGTCAACGGCGGCGCCGAGGTCGAGGGCGGCTTCACCCGCGACTTCACGCAGCCGGACGGACCGCAGGCGTTCATCTACGACGCCAGCCAGAACTACCAGGCCGCGAGCACGCCGCTCGTCATCTTCGGCGGCAAGGAGTACGGCTCGGGCTCGTCGCGCGACTGGGCGGCCAAGGGCACCAGCCTGCTGGGCGTCAAGGCCGTCATCACCGAGAGCTTCGAGCGCATCCACCGCTCGAACCTCATCGGCATGGGTGTCGTCCCGCTGCAGTTTCCGGCGGGCGAGAGCTGGAAGTCGCTCGGCCTCGACGGCACCGAGATCGTCTCGATCTCGGGTCTCGAGCAGCTCAATGAGGGCGTCACCCCGAAGACGGTGCACGTCACCGCCGAGCCGAGCGAGTTCTCGCCGGCCGGCAAGCAGACGGTCGAGTTCGACGCGGTCGTGCGCATCGACACACCCGGCGAGGCCGACTACTACCGCAACGGCGGCATCCTGCAGTACGTGCTGCGCTCGCTGGTCTGACAGGTGATTCACGGGGGACCGGATGCCGCGGCATCCGGTCCCTCTTCATGTCCCAGGTAGACTTGCAGGGCCCTCCTGGGGCCGGAAAGGAGCCGGGATGTCGCTGCTGTCGTCCATTGCCGGACCCCGCGATCTCGACGCGCTGAGCACCGCCCAGCTGCAGGAGCTCGCCGACGAGGTGCGTGGGTTCCTCATCGAGAACGTCTCCCGCACGGGCGGTCACCTCGGGCCGAATCTCGGTGTCGTCGAGCTCACGATCGCCCTGCACCGGGTCTTCGACTCGCCCGCCGACCCGTTCATCTTCGACACGGGGCATCAGGCGTACGTCCACAAGCTGCTCACGGGGCGGCAGGACTTCACCAACCTGCGGTCGCGGGGCGGCCTCGCCGGATACCCGCAGCGGTCCGAGAGCCCCCACGACGTCGTCGAGTCGTCGCACGCCTCGAGCTCGCTGAGCTGGGCCGACGGCGTCTCGCGCGCTCTGACCCGCACCGGCCGCAAGGACCGGCACGTCGTCGCCGTGGTAGGCGACGGCTCGCTCACGGGCGGCATGACGTGGGAGGCGCTCAACAACATCTCCGACGACAACGACCGGAACCTCGTGATCGTGGTGAACGACAACGGGCGGTCGTACGCCCCGACCATCGGCGGCATGGCGCGCTACCTCAACCGCGTGCGCACAGCCGAGGCGTACCGCAACCTCCACCGTGGCTCCGACACGCTGTTCCGCAAGCTCGGTCCCGCTGGGCGGGCGGTGTACCGGGGCGTGCGAGGCGGCACGCACGGCTTCCTCTCGCGCTTCACCAACAACGCCGCGCTCTACTCGAACCTCGACATCAAGTACCTCGGGCCGGTGGACGGCCACGACCTGCCGTCGCTCATCGAGACGCTGGAGCTCGCCAAGAGCTACGGCGCGCCGGTCATCGTGCACGCCATCACCGAGAAGGGCCGGGGCTATCAGCCGGCTCTCGACGACCAGGCGGATGCGTTCCATGCCGTGGGCAAGATCGACCCGCTCACCGGCAAGACCGTGGCCAGCTCCGGCGGCGCGCCGGCGTGGACCGACGTCTTCGCCGAGGAGCTCGTCTCCGTCGGGGAGCGGCGCGACGACATCATCGCGATGACGGCGGCGATGCTGCGTCCCACGGGCCTGCTGCCGTTCGCGCAGCGGTTCCCCGATCGGGTCTACGACGTCGGCATCGCCGAGCAGCACGCCGTCGCGTCCGCCGCGGGACTCGCGTTCGGCGGACTTCACCCCGTGGTGGCCATCTACGCGACGTTCATGAACCGCGCGTTCGACCAGGTGCTGATGGATGTCGCGCTTCATCGCGCGGGCGTCACGTTCGTGCTCGATCGCGCCGGCGTCACCGGACCGGACGGACCCAGTCACCACGGCATCTGGGACCTCGCGATGCTCCAGCTCGTGCCCCACATCCGCATCGCCGTGCCCCGCGACGCCGAGCGCTTGCGCGAGGAACTGCAGGAGGCCGTCGCCGTGGACGACGCGCCGACGGTCATCCGGTTCCCCAAGGGCGGTGTCAGCCCCGAGCTTCCCGCGATCGAGCGGCTGGACGACGGCGTCGACGTGCTGGTGCGCTCGGATGCCGAGGATGTGCTCATCGTCGGCATCGGCCCCATGGCGCACATCGCCGTCGACGTGGCCGGACGCCTCCGCGACCAGGGCATCGGTGCGACGGTCGTCGACCCACGGTGGGTGGTGCCCGTACAGCCGTCGATCGTGAAGCTCGCGGCATCCCACCGTCTCGTCATCACGATCGAGGACGGCATCCGCGTCGGCGGCATCGGGACGCGCGTGCGCCAGGTGCTCCGCGAGGCCGGCGTCGACACGGCCGTAGACGAGCTCGGCCTGCCCGACGCATTCATCGACCACGCGAGCCGTGAGCAGATCCTCGAGGATGCCGGGATCACGCCGTCGAAGATCGCGCACGATGTCGTGGCACAGGTGCTGGGCACCCGCATCCCGGTCGCCCGGGGCGCGCAGACCACCGAGATCCCGACGATCCCGACGCTCGCCCGCGACCAGCAGCGCCGCTGACCCCTCGGCTCGTCCGCCGGTCCGTGCCGGTCGTGGAAGCATGGACGGATGAGCAGCGCCAACCTGAGCAGGGAGGAGACCGCCGCGCGGTCCGTCTCCCTCACCGTCCACACCGCACGCGTCGAGCTCGACCTCACGACGGCGCCGCACGAGGGCGAGACCGGATTCACCACGGTCAGCACGCTCCAGATCGAGACGGATGCCGCTGCTCCGGGCTCCGCGGACACCGGCGTCGAGACGTGGGTCGACTTCATCGGCGAAGCCGTCGAGGCAGTCGACGTCGACGGCATCCCGCATCCCGTCGAATGGGACGGCGCCCGCATCCGGATCGGGGGACTGCGCGGGCGGCACAGCGTGCGCATTGCGGCGCGTGCCGCGTACAGCCGCTCCGGTGAGGGGATGCACCGCTTCGTCGACCCGGTCGACGGTCAGACGTACCTCTACACGCACTACGAACCCGCCGACGCGCGCCGGGTGATGGCGTGCTTCGAGCAGCCCGACATGAAGGCCCGCTACACCTTCGTCGTCACGGCGCCGGCAGGCTGGGCGGTGCTGTCGAACCAGGCGGTCGCCGAGCGAACCACCGAGGGCGGCGCGCAGCGCGTCGTGTTCGCCGAGACGCTGCCCATCTCGACCTACATCACCTCGGTGGCTGCAGGCCCGTACCACCGGGTCGAGGGGGAGTGGCGCCGTGGCCAGCAGGTCCTGCCGCTGGGCGTCCACTGCCGGGCGTCGCTCGCCGAGCACCTCGACGCCGACGAGATCCTCGAGATCACCGGGCAGGGTCTCGACTTTTTCGCCGACGCCTTCCGCTACCCGTACCCGTGGGGCAAGTACGACCAGATCTTCGTGCCCGAGTACAACATCGGCGCGATGGAGAACCCGGGTCTCGTGACCTTCACCGAGGCGTACGTCTTCCGCGGCGCGGCGACGGTCGCACAGCACGAGGGGCGCGCCAACACGATCCTGCACGAGATGGCGCACATGTGGTTCGGCGACCTCGTCACGATGCGCTGGTGGAACGACCTGTGGCTGAAAGAGTCGTTCGCCGACTACATGGGCGCGCACGCCACGGCCGCGGTCACGCGGTTCCCGGACGCGTGGGTGACCTTCGCCGCGCGACGGAAGGCGTGGGCGTATTCGCAGGACCAGCTGCCCACGACGCATCCCATCGTCGCCGATATCGCCGACCTCGAGGCGGCGAAGCTGAACTTCGACGGCATCACCTACGCCAAGGGTGCCTCGGTGCTCAAGCAGCTGGTGGCGTTCGTCGGCGAAAAGGAGTTCTTCGAGGGTGCGCGGCAGTACTTCGCCGCCCACGCATTCGGCAACACCACGCTCGACGACCTGCTCCGCCACCTCGGGGCCGCCTCAGGGCGCGACGTCCACGCGTGGTCGCGCGCGTGGCTGGAGACCACCGGCATGTCGACGATCGAGGTCGAGCGCGACGGCGAGAGCGCGGTGCTCGTCCAGTCCGATGCGCGCCCGCACCGGCTGCGGGTCGGGCTGTTCGAGGTGCGCGACGGACGGCTGGTGCGCACGCGCACCGTGGACGCGGACGTCCTGGCCGAGCGCACCCCATTGGGCGAGATCGGAGCGGCCGACCTCGTGCTGCCCAACGACGGCGACCTCACCTATGCGAAGGTGCGACTCGATGCCGCGTCGCTCGACGCCGTCGAGGCGGCGCTCTCGACGATCGACGACACCCTCGCGCGCGGTCTCGTGTGGTCGGCGCTGTGGAACGCCACGCGCGACGGAGAACTTCCCGCCGCACGCTATCTCGGCATCGTCCGTCGCCATGCCGGCGCGGAGACGAACTCCGCGCTGCGCGCGGATGCGCTCGCGAATGCATCGTTCGCGATCGGCCACTACGTCACGGCGGAGCGCCGACCGCAGGAGCGGGCGGCGTGGCTGGAGACGACCTGGCAGCAGCTCACGGCGGCGTCCGCGGGCAGCGACGCGCAGCTCGCGTGGGCTCGCGCGCTGGGTGCCGCGGCGCTGTACGACGGCACCAGGGCGGAGGAGCTTCGCGGGATGCTCGCGGGCACGGTGGCGGCGCCGGACGGTCTGCAGCTCGACCCCGAACTCCGCTGGGCGTGGCTGACGGCGCTGGCGGCCACCGGGCACGCGACCGTCGCCGACGCTGATGACGAGCTGCGCCGCGACCCGACTGCGAAGGGGCGGACCGCGCATCTGACGGTGCTCGCGGCCCGGCCGGACGCAGACGTGCGCGCGGCGGCGTGGCATCGATCCTGGGACGACACGACGCTCACCAACGACCATCTCAGTGCGACCATCGCCGGTGTGCGCGCGGGCGGTCGGCGCGACCTGATCGCAGCGTTCGACGGGGAGTACTTCCAGCGCATCCGCGGTGTGTGGAGCGAGCGCAGCATCGAGATCGCGGCGCGGCTCGTCCGAGGACTCTTCCCGGAGGGCGACGCGCTCGACCTGGTCGATGCGTGGCTTGCGCGGAACGAGGACGCGCCGGCGGCGCTCCGTCGCATCGTCATCGAGCAGCGCGACCACCTGGCACGGGACCTCCGGGTCCGCGCTGCCCAGCCTGTCTGAGAGCCGGGGGATTCGGTCACCAGCGTCCGACGGGGCCGCGCTATCCGTACACGAGGTAGGTGCCGGCCTTGGCCGGCTCGCGCAGTTCGAACCGCACGCGAAGCCCGGCGGCATCGAGCAGGCGGACCTGCCGCTCGAACTGCTCGTTGGTCACGAACACGGTCCGTGCGAGCGCCCAGTCCTCCGCCATCCATGACCGGAGCGCCGACAGCAGCCGGGCCTCCAGGCCCGACGAGATCCGCGCCGCACGGATCCAGAAGTACACGACGGCGTCCACGTCCGCCCACACCGCTTCCTCGGACACGGCGGTCACCGTCGCCTTCGCGAGGAAGGACGCGGTGGTCGGGAAGATGTAGACGCAGCCGAGCGACTCCGCGCCGCCCGGGTCGAGCACCGTGTACGTGAACGCGCGGCGTTCGAGATGGCGTCGCTCGAGATCGGCCAGGTCTTTCGCGTTCGCCTCCACCGTGAAGGCGTCCTCCGGCCACGACGACTGCTCCCACACGCGCAGGTCCTCGCGCGTCTCCATTACGGCTTCGTAGTCGCGTGCAGCATCCGCGACCGTGATCGGACGCAGGAAGAACTCGTCTGTTCTCGGTTCGAGAGGCACAGTGCGCCCGGGGTCGATCAGCAGCATGCGTTCCGCCTCGCCCATGACCGCACGCTAGCACCGGTCGCGCGGATAGGATGGCGCGGTGACCGTCGAACACAACCCGTTGATCCCGGCCGCCTACGACGTCGTGTGGTCCGTGGTTGCGCTGTTGATCATCGTGCTCACGATCGTGGCCTTGGTCACGCTCTCCCGGCTCGCCAAGCGCCTGACTTCGGCACAGGCACTCGTGTGGACACTCGTCGTGCTGTTCGTGCCCCTCGTCGGACCCTCGGTCTGGCTGTCGATCGGCCGTCGCGCCGTTCCGGCTCATCCCGTGTGATCGGCGCGTTCGCGCACCCACCGCATCGACCACGCACGAGCGGCCCCGGACCGGAATCCGGGGCCGCTCGTCACGGAGGGTGTCAGCGCGAGCCGATGCCCTTGATGACCGGGTGGTGGAAGGTGTCGCCGAAGACGCGCTCCGACGCCCCCTCGCGGTCGAGGTAGGGCGACGCGCCGCCGTCGATGAACGGCCAGCCCGCGCCGAGGATGAGGCACAGGTCGATGTCCTCGACCTCGGGCACCACGCCCTCGTCGAGCATGAGCTTGATCTCCTGAGCGAGCCCGTCCTGCACGCGCCGGAGGATCTCATCGGCCGCCGCGGGAGTCGAGCCGACCGCCGGCTTGAGCACCTTCTCGGCCGCCTTCGTCCAGCCCGTGACGCGTCCGCCCTTGTCCTTCTCGACGACCGCGGGCAGCTCGGCGAGCGCGTGGAAGTTCTCGTTCGCGTAGAAGCGCTCGGGGAAGGCGCCCACCATCGTGTCCTGCACGTGTGCGGCGACCTTCCAGCCGACGAGGTCGATGAGCTGGAACGGTCCCATCGGAAGCCCGAGGGGCGCGAACGCCTTCTCGACATCGGCGACCGGCGTGCCCTCGTACACAGCACGCGCTGCCTCGCCCATGACCTTCGCGAGAAGGCGGTTCACGACGAACCCGGGCGCGTCCGCGGTGAGCACCGCGTTCTTGCCGAGAGTCTTCGCGACGACGAAAGCGGTCGAGAGCGCAGCTTCGGAGGTCTGCGGCGTCTTGACGATCTCGATGAGCGGCATGACGGCGACCGGGTTGAAGAAGTGGAAGCCGACGAGGCGCTCGGGGTGGGCGAGCTTCGCGCCGATCTCCTCGACGGACAGCGACGAGGTGTTGGTCGCGAGGATCGCGTCCTCGGCGATGATCTGCTCGATCTCGCCGAACACCTGCTGCTTGACGCCGACCTCTTCGAACACGGCCTCGATCACGAAGTCGCAGTCCGCGTAGAGGCTCTTGTCGGTGGTGCCGGTGACGAGCGCCCGCAGCTTGTTGGCCGCGTCGCCGTCGAGGCGCCCCTTGGCCTCGAGCTTGCTGATCTCCTCGTGGATGTAGGCGATGCCCTTGTCGACGCGAGCCTGGTCGAGGTCGGTGATGAGCACGGGCACCTGCAGCTTGCGCACGAACAGCAGCGCGAACTGGCTGGCCATGAGGCCGGCGCCGATGATGCCGACCTTCGTCACCTTCTTCGCGAGAGCCTTGTCGGGCGCACCCACCGGACGCTTCGCCCGCTTCTGGACGAGGTCGAACGCGTACATGGATGCCGCGAACTGGTCGCCCGCGACGAGATCGGCGAGCGCCTCGTCCTCGCGGGCGAAGCCCTCCTCCTTCGTGCCGCCCTTCGCCTTGTCGAGCAGGTCGAGCGCGACGTACGGCGACCGGGGCACGGTGCCGATCTTCGACTCGAGCATCCCGCGCGCCATCTTGACGGCGATCGGCCACTTGGTGAGCCGCTCGATCTTGCCGGGTTCGTGCTTGCGCTCGACCTTGGTCTTGCCGGTGAGCACGCGGTCGGCCCAGGAGAGCGAGTCCTCGAGGTAGTTCGCCGCCGGGAAGATCGCGTCGACGATCCCGTAGTCGAACGCCTGCTGAGGCTTCAGCATGCGGTTCTGCTTCAGCGGGTTCGAGATGACGACCTCGAGCGCGTTCTCGATGCCGATCAGGTTCGGCAGGAGGTACGCGCCTCCCCAGCCGGGGATGATGCCGAGGAACACCTCGGGCAGGGCGATCGCGGCGGCCGAGGCATCCACGGTGCGATATGTGGAGTTCAGCGCGATCTCGAGTCCGCCACCGAGCGCGAGCCCGTTGACGAAGGCGAACGACGGCACGCCGAGGGCGCCGAGCTTGCCGAACACGTGGTGGCCGAGCTGCGCGATCAGCCGCGCGTTGTCCTTCGAGCCCACGCGGGAGATGTCGGACAGGTCGGCGCCCGCGGCCAGGATGTACTGCTTTCCGGTGACCGCGACGGCGTGGATCTCGCCGGCGGCCGCGCGTGCGGTGAGCGCATCGAGCGTCTCGCCGAGCAGCGTGAGCGTCGTCGGGCCCAGCGTGTTGGGACGCGTGTGATCCCGGCCGTTGTCGAGAGTGATCAGCGCGAGCACCTTGCCGGAGGGGAGGCGGATGTCGCGCACACGCGAGTGCGTGACGACCTCTCCGTCGGCGAGGGCGTTCAGCGGCGAGAAGTCGATCTCGTCGTAGTTCGTCATGCGGCGGGCTCCTACTTCTTCTTCTTGCCGTCGTAGTGCGGGTTCTCCCAGATGACCGATCCGCCCTGTCCGAGGCCGACGCACATCGCGGTGAGGCCGTAGCGGACGTCAGGGCGCTCGGCGAAGTGGGCCGCCAGCTGGATCATGAGGCGCACGCCCGAGGCCGCGAGCGGGTGACCGAAGGCGATCGCGCCGCCCCACGGGTTCACGCGCGGGTCGTCGTCGGCGACGCCGAAGTGGTCGAGCAGGGAGATCACCTGGATGGCGAACGCCTCGTTGAGCTCGAACAGCCCGATGTCGTCGATCGTCAGGCCGGCCTTCCGGAGCGCCTTCTCGGTCGACGGAATGGGCCCGATGCCCATGATCTCGGGCTGGACGCCGGCGAAGGCGAAGGACACGAGCCGCATCTTCGGCGCGAGCCCGAGCTCCTTCACGGCGCCGCCGCCGGCCAGCAGCGACATCGTCGCGCCGTCGGTGAGCGGCGACGAGGTGCCGGCGGTCACACGTCCGTGCGGACGGAACGGCGTCTTGAGGTTCGCGAGGTCTTCCATCGTGGTCTGCGGGCGACGGCCCTCATCCTCGGTGGCGAGGCCCCACGAGCCCTCCGCGTCCTTGATCGCGACAGGCACGAGGTCGGGCTGGATCTTGCCGGCGTCGTACGCCGCCTGCACCTTGTGCTGGCTGAGCATGCCGAACCGGTCGGACCGCTCCTTGGTCAGATGCGGGAAGCGGTCGAAGATGCGCTCCGCGGTGACACCCATGTTGAGTGCGCCGGGGTCGACCATCTTCTCGGCGACGAACCGCGGGTTGGGGTCGGCGTTTGCGCCGATCGGGTGGTGGCCCATGTGCTCGACACCGCCGGCGAGGGCGAAGTCGTACATGCCCATGCCGATGGAGCCCGCCATCGTCGTGACGCTCGTCATGGCGCCGGCGCACATGCGGTCGATCGCGAAACCGGGGACGGACTGGGGGAGTCCGGCCAGGATGGCCACGCTCCGGCCCAGCGTCAGTCCCTGGTCGCCGGTCTGGCTCGTCGCGGCGATGGCGACGTCGTCGATGCGCTCCTTCGGCACGTTCGGGTTGCGCTCCATGAGCCCGATCGTCGCCTTGACGGCGAGGTCGTCCGCTCGGGTGTTCCAGTACATGCCTTTTTCGCCGGCGCGCCCGAAGGGGGTGCGCATTCCATCGACGAAGAAGACGTCCGAGATCTCGGCCACTCTGCCTCCAAAAATAGGGATAGCGCCAGCCTAGGATCGCGGCGGACCGCAGGAAAAACGGGTGGCGGAAACCTACGAAGCCGTTTCCGGCGCCGTCGCGGGCTCTTGCACGGAATCCACAAAGGCATCGACGATTACCTGTGAGGTCTGCGCAATCTGCCACGGTCGCGCACCGAGTGCGAGTAGGGCTTCGCCGACGGATGCCGCGGTCAGCGGCACAGGCGGAGCCCAGGCGACGCGGCGCAGCAGGTCGGGGGTGAGGAGGTTCTCCGTCGGCATGTGGAGCGTCTCCGCGAGCTGCTCGACAGCCGGCCTCGCCGCCTTCAGCCGCGCGTCGGCCTCCGGATTGCGGTCGGGCCAGGCGCGCGGCGGGGGCAGCGAATCGCCTCCGGTCGCGCGCTCGAGCGGGAGGTCGGTGGTGGTCCGCCCCTCCTCGAAGGCCGCCCACCATCGATCGAGCTGGGTACGGCTGGCCCGGCCGGTGAACTCCTTGATCGCGGCGAGCTCCTGCTTGGACTTGGGGTCGGCGAGGACGGCCGCCACGAGAGCGCGATCAGGGACGAGCCGACCCGGGGCGACGTCCTGGCTGCGGGCGTAGTCCTCCCGCGCCGTCCACAGCGAGCGGGCGACAGCGAGCGCCTTGCGCCCCCGGACCATGTGGAGGCCGCTGAGACGGCGCCACGGCTCATCGCGCGGCGGCTTGGGCTCGCGCTCGAGCACGGCCTGGAACTCCTCGGCGGCGAACTCGGTCTTGCCCTGCTCCTCGAGCTCGGCCACGAGCGCGTCGCGCACGTCGATGAGGTGCTCGACGTCCAGCGCCGCATATTCCAGCCACGACTGGGGGAGCGGCCGCGTGGACCAGTCCGACGCGGAGTGGGCCTTGGCGAGGGTGATGCCGAGGGTGTCCTCGACGACGGCTCCGAGGCCCACGCGGTCGTGACCGAGGAGTCGGGCGGCCAGTTCCGTGTCGAACATCGACGCCGGCTCCAGGCCGAGCTCTCGCAGCGACGGGAGATCCTGGCTCGCCGCGTGAAGCACCCACTCGGTGTCGCCGATCGCCGCCTGGAGCGAGCTGAAGTCGCCGATGGGCGGCGGATCGAAGAGGAAGACGCCCGCCCCGCGCCGGTACACCTGGATCAGGTAGGCGCGCTGCGAGTAGCGGAACCCGGACGCGCGCTCCACGTCGACGGCGACGGGGCCATGCCCGTCGCCGAGGCGCCGAGACGCGTCGATCAGGTCGTCGAGCCGATCGATGACGAGGTATTCAGTCACGCGTCGCCCTGCGAGAACCCAGCATTGCAATCCCTTCCGAGCCCGGGGGAAGACCCGCGAGCATGCACACCAGCTCAGCCCATGCTTCCACGTGCGGCGCGATCGCGCCTTCCGGGGACCACGAGGCGCGCAATTCGATCTGAGCCCCATCGCCCTCGTGCTCGAGCGAGCCGAAGCCTTTGGACAGTGTCTTGGTCGCGGTGCCGGAGGCGGAGTGGAAGCCGGCCCGCCGTGACTGGAGGGCATCGGTCAGCCACGCCCAGGCCACGTCGGCGAGGAGCGGGTCGACGCCGATGTCTGGCTCCAGGGGCGCCTGTGCGAAGCACACGATGCGCCACGGACCGTTCCACTGCGTGGGTTCGTCGGGGTCGTGAAGCAGAATGAATCTTCCCGTCCCGTACGGAGAGTCGATGCTCTCCGCCTCGGGGCGGACGTCGCCGGCGAGCGCGAGTGAGAACGCCGCGAGTCCGGACGGCGCGGGGATCTCCCGGACGGAGAGGTCGCCGCGGAACTCGATCGCGCGGACCTGCTCGGCCACCTGCGAGAACGGCGTCGTAGCCGCCGGGGGACGATGCTCAGCCACGCGGACAGACTAGAGTGAGGCCTCGATGGTCGCCTCCAGGCGCGCCGCTATGGGCGGCGCATCACCCAGTCTCCTCGCCGGGATCCGTGCCGCGCTCACCGTGATCAGCGTGGCCCTCGCCGGCGTGCTCTCGGCCGTTGCCGTCGCGTCGGTGCACATGGCCCGACGTGTGGTCACCCCTGCCGTGCGGCTGCCCGACACGCGCATCCTGTCGCTGGACACGGCGGCGCAGACGATCACGCTGACCCGCACGCCCGACACGGAGCTGCCCGGACGCTACGGCCTGTTCACCAGCGGCACGTCGAACTACGTCAAGCTCGGCTCGGTGCTCTCCGAGGACGACGCGAGCGTCAAGCGCAAGCTCCTCACCCACATCGGCTCCGATGCGCGGCTGTCGCCCGACGCTGCTTTCAGCGGCTGGTACTACGACAGCCCCTCTGAGCTGCACCTGCCGTTCACGCCCGAGCTGATCGGCTCGTCGGTCGGTCCGTGCCCCGCGTGGCTGTTCCCGTCGGGCGAGGGCGACGTGTGGGTCATCCAGGTGCACGGGCGGGGGACGACGCGCGCCGAATGCCTCCGCGCGGTGCCGATCTTCCACCAGGCGGGCATCACCTCTCTCGTCGTCTCGTACCGCAACGACGGCGAGGCACCGCGCAGCCGAGCAGGCACGTACACGCTGGGTGCGACCGAGTGGCGCGACGTCGACGCCGCGGTCGGCTTCGCACGCCGGCGCGGCGCACGGCGCATCATCCTCATGGGGTGGTCGATGGGCGGGGCGATCGCGCTGCAGGTGTCGCTGAACTCGCCGCACCGCGATGCGATCGCCGGACTCATCCTGGAGTCGCCGGTCATCGACTGGCGGGTCGTGTTGCAGTACCAGGCGCGCATGATGAAGGTCCCGCCGACGGTCAGCGGGCTCGCCATCGGCGCCCTGCAGACCGAGTGGGCGACGCCCATCACGCGCGCGGGCAGTGCGATCCCGTTCGATCGCCTGGACGTCGTCGCACGAGCGCGTGAGCTGCGGCATCCGATCCTCATCCTCCACAGCGATGACGACGGCTTCGTCCCCTCCGACGCGTCGCACGACCTCGTCACGGCGCGGCCCGACATCGTCGAGCTCGAGGTGTTCGAGGTGGCGCGGCACACGAAGCTCTGGAACTACGACCAGGAGCGCTGGAGCGCACGCATCCGCGCGTGGCTGGCCGGCCGCGATCTCAGCGCCGTGCCGGCATCCGCCGGGGACTGACCGCCGCGACGTCTCAGGCGGCGCGCTTGGCCTGCACCTGGCGCTTGGCGCGCATGAGCATCCCGGTCATGCCGGAGATGCGCAGTGGCGACACCACCCGCGTGAGGCCGATGCTCTGCGGGAAGTCTGCGGGGATCGCCAGCACCTCGTCCACGCTGAGGCCGGTGATGCCCTGGGCGAGGATGCTCGCGAACCCGCGGGTCGTCGGAGCCTCGGGCGGAGCTGTCGCGTGCATCGCGACGACGCCCTCATCGTCGACGTCGATCACGATGAACACGGGGGACTGGCACTCCGCCACGCGCTCGTAGAGCTCGGGGTGCCCCTCGTACTCGGCCGGCACGGGCGGGAGCTCCTGCGAGAACTCCAGCAGGAGCTGCAGGCGATCGGATTCGGGCAGCTCGAGGAACTCGTCGCGGATCTCGGCGAGGCTCGCGGGCAAAACGGGGTCTGACATCCCCGCCATCATTTCACGTGCAGGAGGGCCCAGGCTCAGCGCCCGGGCACCTCGCCCGGCTCGGAGCCCGCCGTGATCGGCACCCGCACCGCGCTGCCCCACTCGGTCCACGACCCGTCGTAGTTGCGGACGTCGTCGAAGCCGAGGAGGTGCTTGAGCACGAACCACGTGTGGCTGGAGCGTTCGCCGATGCGGCAGTAGGCCACGACGGAGTCGCCGTCCTGCAGCCCCACCTCGTCGCGGTAGATCGCGTCGAGCTCCGCTCGCGTCTTGAACCCGCCGTCCTCCGCGACCGCGCGCGCCCACGGCACGCTCATGGCGGTCGGGATGTGGCCTGCGCGCAGCGCGCCCTCCTCGGGATAGGCCGGGGCGGAGGTGCGCGAGCCGTCGTACTCCTCCGGCGACCGCACGTCGATCAGCGGGCTGCCGAGGTGTGCGAGCACGTCGTCCTTATAGGCGCGCAGTTCGCGGTCGTCGCGCTGGACGACCGGGTACTCCGTCGCCGGGCGGACGGTGCGCTCGGTCGTGAGCGGGCGGTCCTCGGCGATCCACTTGTCGCGGCCGCCGTCGAGCAGGCGGACGTCCTCGTGTCCGAACAGCGAGAACACCCACAGCGCATACGCAGCCCACCAGTTGTTCTTGTCGCCGTAGATGACGATGGTGTCGTCGCGGCCGATTCCCTTGCGGCTGAGCAGCTGCGCGAACCCGGCGCCGTCGACGTAGTCGCGCACGACCGGGTCGTTGAGCTCGGTGTGCCAGTCGACCTTGACCGCGCCGGGGATGTGCCCCGTCTCGTACAGCAGCACGTCCTCATCGGACTCGACCACCACCAGCCCGGGCGTGCCCAGTCGCTGCTCGAGCCAGTCGCCGGTGACGAGCCGGCCGGGCTCGGCGTAGTCGGCGAACTTCGCGGATGTTGTGTCGGTCTCGACGGACATGGGCTGCTCCTCGGGTCGGGGCGTGAGAGTGTGACGACTAGGGTTGGAACCGTCCGATGACACCCTAGATTCCCGGGTCCGGACTCACCGCCTTCCCGTAAGACATCGACACAGGACACGCATGACCGCCTCCACCAGCCGCACCGGCATCGTGCACCTCGTGGAGCAGGCGCCGCAGCTCGCGGGCGCCGAGATGGTCGCGGCCCTCGTTCCGCCTCCGCAGTTCGCCGACGCGACCTTCGAGACCTACCGCGCCGACCCGGCTTACCCGTCGCAGCAGGAGGCAAAAGACCACCTGCTCGCCTTCTCGGGTGCGGGCCAGCCGGCCAAGGGCGGCTTCTTCCGCAAGGCCAAGCGTCCGGAGACCCGGCCGGGCGTCTACCTCGACGGCGGGTTCGGCGTCGGCAAGACGCACCTCCTCGCCGCGGTCTATCACGCGCTGCCCGCCCGCCGGAAGTACTTCGGATCGTTCATCGAGTACACCGCGCTCGTCGGCGCGCTCGGCTACAAGAACACCGTCGACCTGTTCCGCGGCGCCGATCTGCTGTGCATCGATGAGTTCGAGCTCGACGATCCCGGCGACACGATGGTCATGACGCGTCTGCTCGGGGAGCTCGTGTCATCCGGGACCCGGCTGGCCGCGACATCCAACACCCCTCCCAACGCCCTCGGCGAGGGGCGCTTCGCGGCACAGGACTTCCTGCGGGAGATCCACGCGATGGCGTCGAGCTTCCAGACGATCCGCATCGACGGCACCGACTACCGGCATCGTGCGGTCGACGGGCACGCGGCGGTCCTGACCCAGCCCCAGTACGAAGCGGCGATCGCGGATGCCTCGGCCTCGGGTCTCGTCTCGGATGACCCCTTCGCCGACCTCGTCTCCCACCTCGCCAAGGTGCATCCGTCGCGGTACATCCGCCTCATCGACGGCCTGACAGCGGTCGGGATGCGCGACGTCGAGCCCTTCACGGACCAGTCGGCCGCCCTGCGGTTCGTCGCCTTCATCGACCGCGTGTACGACGCCGAGCTGCCGATCCGCGCGACGGGCGTCTCACTCGACCTCGTTTTCCCCGAGGAGATGCTCGCGGGCGGCTACCGCAAGAAGTACCTGCGGGCGATCTCACGGCTCGTTGCGTCGACTCTCGCCTGATTCTCTGCCGACTTCGGCCTGTGCGAAACACGATGTTTACGCACACGCCCCTCGCGTAACCAGCGGGAAACACGACTCGCACGCCGGGTGAAACCCACGCTCGCCAGACTGGCGCCAGTGCGAGACGGACCCGTGACGACTCGCACCCCTGTCACCAACCCGATGCGAGGAATCACTCATGGACGCACCCGGCAACATCGCCTGGGCAGTCACAGCGACAGCCCTGGTCCTTTTCATGACGCCCGGCGTGGCGTTCTTCTACGGAGGCCTGGTCAAGGCCAAGAGCGTCGTCAGCATGATGATGATGAGCTTCGGCGCGCTCGGCCTCGTGAGCGTGCTCTGGATCCTCTACGGCGCCAACATGAGCGTCGTCGACGGCACCTGGAGCTTCGCGGGCAACCCCTTCAGCGACTTCGGGCTGGCCAACCTGGCAGCCGGTGACGACGCCAACGTCGGCCTGCTGGGAACCGCCTACGGCGCGACCTTCGCGATCATCACCGTCGCGCTGATCTCGGGCGCGATCGCCGACCGCGCGAAGTTCGGCGCCTGGATGATCTTCGCCGGCCTGTTCGCGACGCTCGTCTACTTCCCCGTGGCCGCCTGGGTCTGGGGCGGTGGCTGGGTGTACAACCTCGGCACGACGCTGTTCGGTGAGGAGAGCGGCGTGGCCGTCATTGACTACGCCGGAGGCACCGCGGTGCACATCAACGCCGGTGCCGCCGCGCTCGCCCTCGCGATCGTCCTCGGAAAGCGCATCGGCTTCCAGAAGGGCATCCTCAAGCCCCACAACGTTCCGCTGACGCTGCTGGGTGCGGCGATCCTGTGGTTCGGCTGGTTCGGCTTCAACGCCGGCGCCGAATGGCTCTCCGAGGACATGGGCGGCGTGGGCCTCATCGCGATCAACACTCTCGGCGCGACCGCGGCCGCCGTCATCGGCTGGATCATCGTGGAGAAGTTCAAGGACGGAAAGCCCACGTCGGTGGGCGCCGCCTCCGGCGCGGTCGCGGGTCTGGTCGCCATCACCCCGGCGTGCGCGAACCTGGCTCCGGGCTGGGCGCTCGTGCTCGGCATCGTGACCGGCGCGGTCTGCGCGCTGGCGGTCGAGCTGAAGTTCAAGTGGGGCTTCGACGACTCGCTCGACGTCGTGGGCATCCACCTCGTCGGTGGTCTCATCGGAACGATCTACCTCGGCTTCTTCGCCACCGAGACCGGCCTGTTCCTCGGCGGCGGGGCCGACCAGCTCGTCGTCCAGGTGATCGCCGCATTCGGGGTGCTGATCTACTCGTTCGTCGTGGCCGCAGTGATCGGATTCGTCATCGAGAAGACGATCGGCTTCCGCGTGAAGAACGAGGACGAGCTCGCCGGCGTCGACACCGTCGTGCACGGCGAAGAGGGATACCTCCTCGACGAGCGCGTCTGACGCATCGATCGAACGAGGGGCGTCGCGGGAATCCGCGGCGCCCCTCGTCGTCGGCGCTAGGGTGACCAGGTGACGCAACCTCGACTGCTCAGCCGTATCGCGCAGCTCTTCCGGCCCACCCGCGCGAGCACCCGCTCCGTGGTCGGTGCCGACGATGAGCCCGGCCGGTCGGGCGACACCGCCACCGTCGAGATCGTCCCTCCGGACGCGAACGCGCTGCGCATCACCTACCTCCCGGACGTGGACGGCGACCCCGATGCCGGGGAGGTGATCTGGACCTGGGTGCCGTACGACGAGCGCGACGGGCGCGGCAAGGACCGGCCGGTGCTCGTGATCGCACGAGAAGACGCGGACTGGGTCTATGCCGTCCGGCTCACGAGCAAGGCGCACGACGGGGACCGCGATTACCTCGCCCTCGGTTCAGGTGCGTGGGACGCTCAGGGCCGGCCATCGTGGGTCGACATCGAGCAGATCTACCGCGTGCACCGGTCGGGCATGCGGCGCGAGGCATCCGTCCTCGAGCCCGACCGGTTCGCGCAGGTCGCCGCAGCGCTCGGGCGCCGCTACGGGTGGCGTTCCGACAGCGCGGCGGTCTAGCCCGCCGCCGAGAGCGGTGCCGACGCGGGACGAGGGGTGCGCCCACGGACGAACCGGTGGCGCACCCCTCGACGCTGTGCGCTGCGCTCAGCCGCAGTCGGCCGATGCGTACTCGACGACCTCCTTCACGCTGACCGTCTCACCGCCGATCGTGGCGGTGCTCGCGATCTCGACCGATCCGTCCGGGATGTCGGCCGCGCGCGTCGTGAAGGCGTGCGAGCGCGACTTCCCCTCGCCGAGCGAAGGCATCGGGCGCGATCCGTACGGAGTGGTCACCGTGGAGGTGACGGGAGCGGACTCGGTGTTGGTCACGGTGACGATCAGCATGACCTTCGAGCCGACGCAGCGGTGATCCACCGACGCGGAGACGAGTCCGCTGCCCTCCACGACAGCCGTCTCGGTGGTCACGTTCCCCGCGTTGTCGGTCGCGCGGACCGTGACGGTCCGATCGACGATGGATGCCGGGAGAACCGAGCTCTCCTCGCATTCCGCCCATTCCCCGTCATCCACCCGGGACTCGCAGGACGCCAGGCCGGAGTTCTCCGCGCCGTTGGCGGGCACCGGATCGGTCGCGGTCACGGTGAGGTCCCAGCCGTCGACCTGCACGTCGACGTCGGGCGCCGTGGTGTCCAGCTTGTACGGCACATCAGTGGTCCACAGCATGACCGCATCACCGCCGAGCGAGGCATCCCGGTACTCCAACTGGGCCCAGTTGGTCCCCTCGACCGCGTTCACCGGCACCGTCATGCCCTGCGTGATCCCGGTGGTGATGGACTCTTCCGCGACCACGCGGGCGCCGCCGTTGTGCCCCTCGATCAGGCGGAGCCATGCCGGCGACAGACCCGTGTCGTTGAAGTCGGTCCAGTCGACCTTGAGGCTCGGCGCTTCGTTCAGCCAGGTGTCATTCTCGACGGCGGCGCCGTCGGAGTCGACGAGGGACGCCTCGACGTGGACGGGGGAGTTGTAGTGCGCCATGACGCCCTCCCACTCCTCGAGCGTGACGGGCAGCACGGAGCCGTGACGCGGGCTGACGGGAAGCGACCAGTACGGCGACGTCTCCGAGGGGGCGTCGCACGTGCTCGAGAGGCCGGTCGTGTTGCACCACGACTGGCCGAGGTACTCCCACTCGTTCGGCGGTGTGTCCATGGAGTCCGCGGTCCACGCGACGTACCCGCCGCCGGACGCGTAGTCGATGAAGACGTACCACTTGTCCTCGACGTTGTCCTTGAAGACGAGCGGACCCTCGAGGTTGCCGCCGGACAGGCCCGGGATCTGCCACTTGCTCGAGCCGTTGGGGTTGCCCACCATGGTCCACGCGTTCGGGTTCTCCGTCAGCGGATTGATCGGGTTGCGGTTCACCACGTGCGGGGTGGTCTCCTCGGCACCCCACGTGTCGTAGAGGTCGTCGAGCGAGTCGATGTACTGGAGAAGGACGCGGAAGCCGTTCTCGTCCTTGGTGAGACGGTAGACGCGGTCATCCGTCGCGATCATCGTCGTGTCGATCATTCCCCAGCCCTGTCGGCCGGTCGATCGATCGAGATTGATCCACGTGGTCGGCTCGCTGAACGTGACGAAATCGGTCGTCGTGGCCACCCGGATGCGGTTGTACGAGATCTGCGAGGTGTTGCGGTTCTCGATGTCGTCGGTCGGGTACAGGTTCGACGCCCAGAAGACGATGTACTGACCGGTCTTCTCGTCGTAGAACGCCTCAGGCGCCCACACGTTGCCGGCGTGGTCGTCCTCGACCTTGATGAAGCGGGGCTCCGACCAGTTCACGAGGTCGTCGGACTCGTAGACCACGAGGTTGCGCGAGCCCTTCGACTGTCGGTAAGACCACGACTGGCCGTCCTGATACGTCTTCAGGTCGGTTGCGAGCAGGAAGAACTTCTCGCCGTCCGCGGAACGGATGAGGGAGGGGTCGCGAAGGCCGGTCTCGCCCCGGGGCGGGGTCACCGTCTGGAGGATCGGCTGGGAGACGGACGTGCCCTCGTCGTAGTTCAGCTCGTACCAGTTGAGAGGGTCGTTCCCCTTGGACGCGCTGATCCAGATCTGCTCGCCGTTCCTGCCGCCGTCGTCGCCGCCATGGAAGGACGCGAAGACGTAGCGCTCGTACTTCTGCTCCTCCTCACCAGCGGCTGCGGGAGCGGCGGCGGACGCGGTCGGGGTCGCGGACTCGGCCGGGACCTCGGGGAGCTGAGCCATCGCCGGCGAGGCTGCCAGCATGGCCACGCCCAAGGCGCCCGTCGTCGCGAGCGACAGGATCCGGGCTGCGGTGCGCCGCCTCGGCTTTCGGTGCGGCGAGGCGGGAGATGGAATGTTCGGCATCGGTGCCCTCTTTTCCGGATGGTGCAGGAGATTCGGGCGCCAGGCTAACGCGTTACCGCTCACATTCGCTAGGGCGGTGAGAGGATCCTCACGCTCGGAGACGACGAAACCCCCGCCGCGGCGGGGGTCTGACTGTGGGCGATACCAGACTCGAACTGATGACCTCTTCCGTGTGAAGGAAGCGCGCTACCAACTGCGCCAATCGCCCGTGGCCCTGGGGGCCGAGACTCGATACTACCGGATGCGGGAGGGTGCCTCAGACGCCGATCGGATGACACGCGCGGGCCACGCTCGGTTTTGCACTCCGCCGTTCGTGGGATAAAGTCGTTCAAGTGCCCGGGGTGCGAATCCCGGGAGCGAAATGCGGATGTAGCGCAGTTGGTAGCGCATCACCTTGCCAAGGTGAGGGTCGCGAGTTCGAGTCTCGTCATCCGCTCGAGTGCAGGGATTTCCTTTCGAGGGAGTCACGGCACGTGGGGTCAAACCACACGCGGTGGCGTGGCCGAGCGGCTAGGCACCGGCCTGCAAAGCCGTTTACACGGGTTCGAATCCCGTCGCCACCTCCACTCGAATTGAATAGCCTGTACAGGCGCGATTGGCGCAGCGGTAGCGCGCTTCCCTGACACGGAAGAGGTCACTGGTTCGATCCCAGTATCGCGCACCACTGAAAACCCCCGGAGTTCCGGGGGTTTTTGCTTTTTCCCGCAGTCTCAGCGCTTCTGGCGATCGGGGTACTTCTGGCGGATGCGCGACTGGAAGAAGCGCCCGGGGCTCTCGGCGGCGAGCAGACCGTCGTGCACCGAGGGAGGAACGGCGAAGTACTCGTAGACATCGCCGGAAGTGAACTCGATCTCGAGGATGGCCATGGCGGGGTCGTAGCCGACCGACGCGATCGCCCGGGACTCGATGCTCCGCCGCCTCATGCTGCCGAGCGTACGCGCGGGTCGCGCGGGTCGTCTGGATAGACTCGACGCATGGAACTCGTCGTGTCGACGCACGTGGCCGGGGCTGTGACAGCCGGCACGCGAACGCTCGGCGCCTGAGCGGGCAGGACGCGTGGTGCGTCCGAAGCTGAGTAGCCTTGATCCGAGCCACCTCCAGGAGAGTTTCCCGTGACTGACGTGTCATACCCCGCCGACGGCTTCGCCCTCTTCCCCGACCGCTCTGTGGTCGCCCTCCGCGTGAACGGCGAGCTCAAAGACCTCGCCACGCGTGTCGAGGATTCCGATGAGGTCGAGCCCGTCACCATCGACAGCCCCGACGGGCTGAACATCCTGCGGCACTCCGCAGCGCATGTCCTCGCCCAGGCCGTCCAGCGCATCAACCCGCAGGCCAACCTCGGCATCGGGCCGCCGATCACCGACGGCTTCTACTACGACTTCGGGGTCGAGCATCCGTTCACCCCCGAAGATGTGAAGGCCATCGACAAGGAGATGCAGCGCATCATCCGTGAAGGCCAGCGCTTCGTGCGCCGGGTGGTGACGGACGAAGAAGCCCGCGTGGAGCTGGTCGACGAGCCGTTCAAGCTCGAGCTGATCGGACTCAAGGGCGGGTCGAAGGAAGCCGCCGAGGGCGCCTCTGTCGAGGTCGGCGCCGGCGAGCTGACGATCTACGACAACGTCGACCGCGACGGCCAGACCGTCTGGAAGGACCTCTGCCGCGGCCCTCACCTGCCGAACACCCGCATGATCGGCAACGGCTGGGCGCTCCAGCGAGTCGCCGGCGCGTACTGGCGGGGGAGCGAGAAGAACCCGCAGCTGCAGCGCATCTACGGCACCGCGTGGCCGACGAAGGACGAGCTGCGCGCCTACCAGCAGCGCCTCGAGGAGGCCGCCAAGCGCGACCACCGCAAGCTCGGCAAGGAGCTCGACCTGTTCTCGTTCCCGGACGAGATCGGCTCGGGTCTGTCGGTGTGGCACCCGCGCGGCGGCGTCGTCCGCGGCGAGATGGAGCAGCACGCCCGCCGACGCCACATCGAGGGCGGGTACACCTACGTGTACACGCCGCACATCTCCAAGCAGGACCTCTTCCTGCAGTCGAACCACCTCGTCACCTACAAGGAGGGGATGTTCCCGCCCATCCACCTCGACGAGGAGCGCGACGAGCACGGCGAGGTCACCAAGGCCGGGGTCGACTACTACCTCAAGCCGATGAACTGCCCGATGCACATCCTGATCTTCAAGGAGCGTGCGCGCAGCTACCGCGACCTGCCGATGCGTCTGGCCGAGAACGGCACGGTGTACCGCAACGAGCTGTCCGGCGCCCTGCACGGACTCACCCGCGTGCGCGGCTTCACCCAGGACGACTCGCACCTCTTCGTCACCCCGGAGCAGCTCGAGCAGGAGACGACCCGCGTCCTCGACTTCGTCATCTCGATGCTGCGCGACTTCGGCCTGGAGGAGTTCGAGCTTGAGCTCTCCATGCGCGACGACGAGAAGGACAAGTGGATCGGCTCGGACGAGTTCTGGGAGTACTCGACCAACGCGCTGCGCAACGTCGCCCTGGCGAGCGGGCTCAAGCTCACCGAGGTGCCCGGCGAGGCGGCGTTCTACGGCCCGAAGATCGATCTGAAGACCCGTGACGCGATCGGCCGCGTGTGGCAGCTGTCGACCGTCCAGGTCGATCCGAACCTGCCCGAGCGGTTCGAGCTCGAATACACCGACCGCGACGGCCAGAAGAAGCGGCCGATCATGATCCACCGTGCGCTCTTCGGCTCGATCGAGCGCTTCTTCGCGATCCTGCTGGAGCACTACGCCGGCGCCTTCCCGGTGTGGCTGTCCCCGGTGCAGGTCGTGGGCATCCCGGTCGCCGACGACTTCGCCGACTACCTCGGCGAGGTCATCGCGCTGCTGAAGGGCGAGGGCGTGCGCGCCGAGCTCGACCACAGCGACGACCGCATGCAGAAGAAGATCCGCACGCACACCACGCAGAAGGTGCCGCTCATGCTGATCGCCGGAGCACAGGACCAGGCCGCCGGCACGGTCTCGTTCCGCTTCCGCGACGGCTCTCAGGAGAACGGCGTGCCCATCGGCGACGCCGTCCGCCGCGTGCGGGAAGCGATCGCGACCCACGCCCTCGTGAACGGCGCTGAGGACTTCGCGTGAGCGACGCCCCGCTTGCGGGAAGTCGCGACAGCGAAGTCTCGGTTCCTGAGCCTGTCGAAGGGCTCGTGAGCGACGCCCCCCAGGAGGCGGACGCCGCGCTCATCGACGCGGCGACGCTCCCGGGCGTGCCCGACGGGTTCCAGCGGCTGTGGACCCCGCACCGCATGGCCTACATCAAGGCCGGACCCGACCCGCTCCGGGCCGCATGCCCGTTCTGCGAGGCGCCGCACAAGTCCGATGAGGACGGCCTCATCGTGGCGCGCGGCCGCACGGCTTACGCGCTGCTGAATCTGTTCCCGTACAACTCGGGCCACCTGCTGGTCTGCCCGTATCGCCACATCGCCACCTACGACCAGGCAACCGATGAGGAGATCGCCGAGATCGGCGCGCTGACCCAGCAGGCGATGCGCGTGCTGCGGTCCGTCTCACACTGCGACGGCTTCAACATCGGCATGAATCAGGGCAGCGTGGCGGGCGCCGGCGTCGACGAGCACCTCCACCAGCACGTCGTGCCGCGGTGGGCGTCCGACGCCAACTTCTTCCCGATCATCGCCCGCACGAAGGCGCTGCCGCAGCTTCTCGGCGACGTGCGCCGCACCGTCGCCGAGGCCTGGCACGACTGAGAACGAGTGAAGCGGATGCCTCGGCCGAGGCATCCGCTCATCTCTCACGCCACTCGGGTGACGTCGAACTGCATCCGCGGGTGCGCGTACGCCTCCTGCGACTCGACGAGCTGGAGCTCGCGCTCACCCGACGTGTGCGTGCGCTCGAGCAGGTCAAACACGCTCGACGTGGTGCGCGCGAGCGCGTAGCCGAGGTCGCCGGTGCCGCGGTAATGCGCCGTGAAGAGCGCCGCGGTCACGTCGCCCGAGCCGTTGGTCTTCATCGGGATGTGCGGGGTGCGCACGATCCAGGCGCCGGAGTCGTCTACGGCGAGCATCTCGATGGTGTCCTCCGGCGCGTCAGGGCGCTCGACGCTCGTGACCAGCACGGTGCGGGGCCCCGTGGCCCGGATCAGCTCGACGGAGGCGAGGGTCGAGTCCAGGGTGTCGGGCTGGGTGTCGGTGAGGAAGCCCAGCTCGAACTGGTTGGGCGTGATGATGTCGGCAGCCGGCACGACGCGATCGCGCAGCAGGATCGGGATGGCCGGGGCTACGAAGCAGCCCGACTTGGCATTGCCCATCACGGGATCGCACGAGTACACCGCCGACGGGTTGGCCTGCTTGACGCGCTGCACCGTGTCGAGGATGACGTCGGCGATGCCCTCGCCGCCCTGATAGCCGGACAGCACGACGTCGATGTGCGGGAAGGCGCCGCGCTCCTCGATGCCGAGGATGACCGCGCGCACGTCGTCGGGATCGATGAGCGGCCCGCGCCAGGCGCCGTAGCCGGTGTGGTTGGAGAAGTTCACCGTGTAGACGGGGAGGACCTCGACGCCGATGCGCTGGAGCGGGAAGACGGCGGCCGAGTTGCCCACGTGGCCGTAGGCGACGGCCGACTGGATCGAGAGGATCTTCACCGCTCGATCATCCCACCTCGGCCAGGACGGGTCGTCCGCGAGCGGCGCGGACCGATGCCGCGAGGTCTGCGGCGAGCTTCTCGGCGTCGTCGTCGTCGAGATCGTGGACCGTCAGTCGCAGCCGCCGAGACGGAGTTCCGACGGCGAGGACGAACTCGTCGCCCGTGCGCGCGAGCCAGCCGCGGCGCATCAGCTGCTCCGACACCGATCGGGCGGGGGCCGGGAGTGCGACCCAGAGGTTGAGGCCGTCGCCGGCTTCGGCGGCGAGCCCGTGCGCGGCCAGTCGCTCGGCGAATGCGGCGTTCCGTTCGGCGTAGTGCACGCCCGCGCTCTCGATGGCGGACGCCGTGGCGGTGTCGCTCACCAGCGCGTGCACCAGCCGCTGGAGGAGGTGGCTGACCCACGTGGTGCCGGGCGTCAGGCGCATCGCGAGCCTGTCGGCGGTCTCGGGATCGGATGCCGTCACGGCGAGGCACATGTCGGGCCCGAGGAACTTCGAGACGGAGCGCACGAGCGCCCACCGCCGGTGCCCCGGTCCGATGAGCGAGTGGTACGGGCGGCGCGAGAGCATCGAGAAGTGGTCGTCCTCGATCACCAGCACGTAGGGGTGGTTCCGCAGCAGCGCGCGCAGCTCGGCCGCTCGGCGCTCCGACAGGCTCGCGCCCGTCGGGTTCTGCGCGCGCGGAGTGCACACGACCGCGCGGACGCCGTCTTCCAGCGCACGGCGGAGCCCGTCCACGGTCATGCCCTCGTCGTCGACGGGCACGGGGACGGGCCGGTAGCCGCCGAGTCGCACGGTGTGGATGCTGGCGAGGAAGCAGGGGTCCTCGAGGGCGACGGCGTCGTCGCGGGTGAGCGCCTGCGCCAGGAGCCGCTCGACGGCGTCGGCGGCCCCGCTGGTGATGGTGAGGCGAGCGGATGCCGCGACCTCCAGCCCCTCGGTCATCCACCGCTGCGCCCAGGCCTCGAGGTCGGGATCGATGACGGGCTCGCCGTACAGCACCGGCCGGCCGGCCGCCCGGGCGAGCGCCTGCTCTATCGGGGGGATCAGGTCGGGATCGGGATTGCCGGTGCCGACGTCGCGCAGCACGCTGTCGGCGGCGAAGCCCTCCTGGGCGACGGCCGAGTGGTCGGCGACGTGCGTTCCGCCGCGCCCCCGGGTCACGATGACGCCCGCCTGGGTCAGCTGCCGATAGGCGGCGACCGCGGTGTTGCGATTGACGCCGAGTTCGTCGGCCAGCGCGCGCACCGAGGGGAGCGGGTCGCCGGGTCGCAGCATCCCGCGCTCGATGAGGGAGCGCAGACTGTCGGCGATCTCCGATGCGGATCGGCCGCTGATCTCGAGGTCCATGGCACCGCCTTTCGCGGTCCGAGTCTAGGTCGCGGTACATGATATCTTTTGGCCTAGGTCAAACCCGATCCACACTCGCGTCGCGCCTTGTCGCGCGACCTTCCGAAGGGAATCGCTGTGAGCACTGTCGACACCGGCACCGGACGCGTCAAGCGCGGACTCGCCGAGATGCTCAAGGGCGGCGTCATCATGGACGTCGTCACGGTCGAGCAGGCGAAGATCGCCGAAGACGCCGGCGCCGTCGCCGTGATGGCGCTCGAGCGCGTCCCCGCGGACATCCGGGCCCAGGGCGGCGTCTCGCGCATGAGCGACCCCGACATGATCGACGGCATCATCGACGCGGTGTCGATCCCCGTCATGGCGAAGGCGCGCATCGGCCACTTCGTCGAGGCACAGGTGCTGCAGGAGCTCGGCGTCGACTACATCGACGAGTCGGAGGTGCTGTCGCCGGCGGACTACGTCAACCACATCGACAAGTGGGGCTTCACCGTCCCGTTCGTGTGCGGGGCGACGAACCTCGGCGAGGCGCTTCGCCGCATCACCGAGGGTGCGGCGATGATCCGCTCGAAGGGTGAGGCCGGCACCGGCGACGTCTCGGAGGCCACGAAGCACATCCGCACCATCTCGGGCGAGATCAATCGGCTCCGGTCGCTGACGAAGGACGAGCTCTACGTCGCGGCGAAGGAGCTCCAGGCGCCCTACGACCTCGTGGCAGAGGTCGCCGAGACCGGCAAGCTTCCCGTGGTGCTCTTCGTGGCCGGCGGCGTCGCGACTCCGGCAGACGCGGCGATGATGATGCAGCTGGGCGCCGACGGCGTCTTCGTCGGCTCGGGCATCTTCAAGTCGGGCAATCCCGCGCAGCGCGCGGCGGCGATCGTGAAGGCGACGACGTTCTACGACGACGCCAAGGTCGTCGCCGACGTGTCGCGCGGCCTCGGCGAGGCGATGGTCGGGATCAACGTCTCCGACCTCCCTGCTCCGCACCGCCTCGCCGAGCGCGGCTGGTGACCGGCTCCGCCTCATGACGCGGTCGCGTCCCCACGTCGGCGTCCTCGCCCTGCAGGGCGACGTCCGAGAGCACGCACGCGTGCTCTCGGGGCTCGGCGCCGACGTGGTGCCGGTGCGACGGCCGGAGGAGCTCGCCGCCGTCGACGGCCTGGTCATCCCGGGCGGCGAATCCAGCGTGATCGACAAGCTCTCGCGCGCCTTCGGAATGCGAGAGCCCGTGCGTGACGCGATCGCGGGAGGACTTCCGGTGTACGGGACGTGCGCCGGCATGATCCTCCTGGCCGACCGCATCACCGACGGAATCGCGGGCCAGCAGACGTTCGGCGGACTCGCCGTGACCGTCCGGCGCAATGCGTTCGGGAGCCAGGTGGACTCGTTCGAGACCGATCTGGCTGTTCCGATCCTCGGCGACGAGCCCGTCCACGCGGTCTTCATCCGGGCGCCGCTCGTCGAGGAGGCGGGTGCGGACGTGGAGCGGCTCGCTCAGCTCGACGACGGCCGGATCGTCGCGGTGCGGCAAGGCAACCTGCTCGCGACCGCGTTCCACCCCGAGGTGACCGGCGAGCACCGATTCCACCGGCTGTTCCTCGACACCGTGCGTTCCGCCTGACCGGCTGTGCGGGCTCGGGTTAGATTTCCAGCATGACGATCAACGACTGGTGGCGCGAGCGTCCCGAGGAGCGCTACTGGATGATCGCCCCGTCGCGGGGGATCGTGGGCGACGCACTGTCCGCGCCCAAGTCGGGGGACGATCGCCGGTTCGAATGGTCGCACGAGCTCGTGGGATTCACCCAGCCCGGCGACACGCTGTTCGTCTGGGACCGCACGCTTCCGGTTCCCGGGATCGCCGCATGGGGCCGTGTCCTCGGTCCTCTCGGCGAGGAGACGCGGTCTCGTCGCGGCGACGACCTGCCGCACTGGCGCATGCCCGTGAGCGACACGCTGCGGCTGGCCAGCCCGATCACGCTCGCGGGGCTTCGCCGCATCGGGGGAGAGATCGTCGCCGTGCGCGATGCGGTCGAGGCGCTCACCGACGGTCCCGTCTACTTCCCGTTCATCGGCTCTCCCCAGACGCTCGCGCCGGCGCCTGCCTACCTCACGAAGGTCCCGCGCGACCTCGTCGCCCTGCTGTCGTCGCGCTTCGGCTTCGAGTTCGCCCTCTGATCCGATGACGACCTGGGTGGCGCTCCTGCGCGGGGTGAATGTCGGGGGCATCACGATCCGCAATGCCGACCTGAAAGACGTGTTCGCCGAGCTGGGGTTCGACGCCGTGCGCACGGTGCTCGCGAGCGGCAACGTGGTGTTCGAGGCCGGGGACGCGGCATCCGCTCGTCCGAAGCTCAAGAGCGCGATCGAGAAGGCGCTCGGCGACCGATTCGGCTACGACGCCTGGATCGTGCTCGTCACGGCGCGGGAGCTCGCGACGGCCGCCGACGCCTTCCCGTTCGACGACACGGACGCGTCGCGGCAGCCCTGGGTGATCTTCTGCGTCGACGACGCGACGCGCGACGAGCTGGTCAGCGGCGCGACCGAGCTGGATCCGTCGGCGGACCCTGTCGCGCCGGGGCCGGGCGTCGTCTACTGGAATCCGGTCAAGGGGACGACCGTCGACACCCCGTTCGCGAAGCTGCTCGCCAAGGCCGCCTACAAGCCCCGCACCACGAACCGCAACCTGCGCACGCTCCGCCGGATCCTGGGCTGACCGGCCGATCGCCGCCTCACGCCGCGGGCGGGGCAGGTTTAGAATGGTCAGCCGGTGGCCGGACCCCGATGCGCGGTCGGCCGCGGCCGGGCGGGAGAGCCGCCGTCGAGCTGATCAGGAGAAGTATGTCCGGGCATTCCAAGTGGGCCACGACGAAGCACAAGAAGGCGGTCATCGACGCACGCCGGGCCAAGTCGTGGGCCAAGCTCATCAAGAACATCGAGGTCGCCGCGAAACTGGGCGGTCCCGACCTGCAGGGCAACCCGACACTGTTCGACGCCGTCCTCAAGGCGAAGAAGACGTCGGTCCCCAAGGACAACATCGACCGCGCCATCAAGCGCGGCGCCGGCATCGGCGGCGAGTCGGTCGAGTACCTCTCGATCATGTACGAGGGCTACGGCCCGAACGGCGTCGCCCTCATGATCGAGTGCCTCACCGACAACAAGAACCGTGCGGCGGCGGAGGTGCGCACGGCGCTCACCCGCAACGGCGGCACCCTCGCCGACCCGGGCAGCGTCGCTTACAACTTCACGCGAAAGGGCGTCATCGTCGTCTCCGACGAGGGCACCAGCGAGGACGACGTCATGATGGCCGTCCTCGAGGCCGGCGCCGAAGAGGTCGAATCGCACGCCCAGGGCTTCGAGGTCATCACCGAGGCCACCGATCTGGTCGCGGTCCGCACCGCTCTGCAGGACGCGGGCATCGAGTACGAGTCGGCCGACGTCGAGTTCGTGCCGAACCTCAAGGTCGAGATCGACGCCGACACCGCGCGCAAGATCTTCCGCCTGATCGACGCTCTGGAAGACAGCGACGACGTGCAGAGCGTCTTCACCAACTTCGACCTCAGCCCCGAGGTCCAGGCCGAGCTCGAGAACGACGAGTAGCCCGCGCCCGCGATCATGGCGCGCCTGGATCGGTCGCGCCGACGTCGCGCCTAGCGTGGGGGAGTGACCACTCCTCCCGTGCGCGGCACGCTGCGCGTCCTGGGCATCGACCCCGGGCTGACGCGCTGCGGCGTGGGGGTCGTCGACGTCGCGCCCGACCGCTCCGCACGGCTCGTGCACGTCGGCGTGGTCCGCTCCGATCCCGGCGCGGCCATCGAGCAGCGGCTGGCCCTGATCGCGGCCGGACTGCGCGCGGTGATCGACGAGCACGGACCCCAGGTGGTCGCCGTGGAGCGCGTGTTCGCCCAGCACAACCGCCAGACCGTGATGGGAACGGCTCAGGCGAGCGGCATCGCGCTGCTGGTCGCGGGGGAGCGCGGGCTTCCCGCCGCCACGCACACCCCGTCTGAGGTCAAGGCGGCGGTCACCGGCTACGGGGCCGCCGACAAGCTCCAGGTCCAGACCATGGTCGCGCGCGTGCTGCGGCTCGACGCACTGCCGCAGCCGGCCGACGCGGCCGACGCGCTCGCGCTGGCGCTCTGCCACGCGTGGCGCCGAGGGACCACGTCGGGAGCGGCATCCGGACCCCTCACGCCCGCGCAGCGGGCCTGGGCCGACGCCGAGCGCCTCTCCCGCCGCTGACATGCGTGTCGCTCGAACAAACGTCCGAACGCGCCCGTAGGCTCGGAGAATGATCTCGTCAGTCCGCGGCACCGTGCTGCATATCGAGCAGGATTCGATCGTGGTCGAGGTCGGCGGAGTCGGACTGTCGGTCGCCGTGACGCCGCAGGTGTCGCGTGGCGCACGTCTGGGCGAGCCGATCATGCTGCACACGAACCTGATCGTCCGCGAGGATGCGCTGTCGCTCTTCGGCTTCGAGGAGCGCGACGAGCTGACGGTCTTCACCCAGCTTCTCGGAGTCACCGGCGTCGGGCCGAAGTCGGCTCTCGGCGTGCTCGCGACGCTCACCGTCCCGCAGATCGCCGACGCGGTCGGCGCCGACGACGACGCGCCGTTCCGCCGCGTCTCGGGCATCGGTCCCAAGACGGCCAAGCTCATCGTCGTCCAGCTCGCCGGCAAGGTGTTCGCCTCGCACCCGGCGTCGACGAGCAGAGCGGATGCCTCGTCCGCCGTCCCCGCGCAGGTGGTGCAGGCGCTCATCGGCCTCGGCTGGTCGGAGCGCGTCGCCGCGGAGGCGGTCGAGTCCGTCGCCGGCGACGCCGCCCCCAGCGACCGCGCGTCCGTCCCGGCGCTGCTGCGCCTCACGCTGTCGGTCCTCGGCCCCGCGCGGAAGGAGCCGGTCGGTGGATGAGTTTCGCGACGCCGGCGAGCCGATCGACGAGACCGAGCTGGCGATCGAGGGCGCGCTGCGCCCGACATCCCTTGCCGAGTTCGTCGGGCAGCAGAAGGTGCGCGGGCAGCTGCAGCTGCTGCTCGACGCCGCGCGCATCCAGCAGCGCCCGCCCGACCACATCCTGCTGTCCGGCCCGCCCGGCCTCGGCAAGACGACCCTCGCGATGATCGTGGCGCACGAGAGCGCGCGCCCGCTGCGGCTCTCGAGCGGTCCGGCCATCCAGCACGCCGGCGATCTCGCGGCGCTGCTGTCGAGCCTCACCCCGGGCGAGGTGCTGTTCATCGACGAGATCCATCGCATGGCGCGATCCGCCGAAGAGATGCTCTACCTCGCGATGGAGGACTTCCGCATCGACATCATGGTGGGCAAGGGCGCCGGCGCGACCAGCATCCCGCTCGATCTCGCTCCGTTCACGCTCGTCGGCGCGACGACGCGCTCGGGGCTGCTGCCGAACCCGCTGCGCGACCGCTTCGGGTTCACCGCCCACCTCGAGTACTACGAGCCCGAAGAGCTCGAGCGGGTCCTCGAGCGATCGGCGGCCATGCTCGGGGTGTCGGTGCCGCACTCGGCCCGCGCGGAGATCGCCCGGCGCTCCCGCGGAACGCCCCGTATCGCGAACCGCCTGCTGCGACGCGTGCGGGACTACCTGATCGTCTACGGCGATGGCCAGGAGGCCGACACGGCGCTCGTCGACGCGGCGCTCGACCTGTACGACGTGGACTCCATCGGGCTCGACCGGCTCGATCGCGCCGTGCTCGACGCGGTGGTGCGCAGGTTCCGCGGCGGCCCCGTGGGGCTCGGCACGCTGGCGGTCGCCGTCGGCGAGGAGGCGGAGACGATCGAGTCGGTCGTCGAGCCCTACCTGGTGCGGATCGGCTTCATGGGACGAACGCCGCGCGGCCGCGTCGCGACGCCCGAGGCCTACGCGCATCTGGGCGCCCGGCCCGTCGAATCGGTGCTCGGCTTCGATGACCTATAATCACTGGAGGCTTTCGCCTACCCTCCTCCTCGCAGGCAGCGCCGCCCTGGTGCGCGCCTGACCCGAAAGGTCACCTCACCTCCATGAACGAGTTCTTCACCAACTACGGCCTCATCATTCTGCTGGTCGTGCTCCTGGTCTTCATGTTCTGGAGTTCGCGCCGACGGATGGCGAAGCAGAAGCTCGAGCAGGAGGAGCGCGCGCGCAACACCGTGCCCGGTGCCGAGGTGCTGATGCAGGGCGGGCTCTACGGCACGATCGTGTCGTACGACCCCGATAACCTCGACCAGCCCGCGATCGTCGAGATCGCCCCGGGCGTCGACATCAAGGTGCACAGCCAGGCGATCCTCCGGATCGTCGCTCCGACCGTCGAGCAGCAGACCGAGGACGACTTCGTCCCGACGGCGACCGCTCCGGCCGAGGGCGCCGCCGAGCCGGCGCCGCTGCTGAGCGACGACGTCACCGAGACCCCCGCGAAGGCTGACGCCGACCCGGACGCCGAGCCCGGCACCAAGCCCCAGGCCTGACCACCGGCCCCTCGGGGCTGCCTTCCAGAAAGCGGAATCAGTGGCGACTTCCACTCCCGTCCGGCATGCGTGGCGCGCGCTGACCGGCCTCCTCGTCATCACGGCGCTCCTCGCCGCGATCAACGCCCTCGGCGTCTACGTCTTCCAGGAGAGCTCCTGGACGCCTGAGCTCGCGCTCGACCTCCAGGGCGGCACGCAGATCGTGCTGGAGGCGCAGACCGAGGACGGCGCCGCTCCGTCCGAAGAGCAGATGAACCAGGCGGTCACGATCATCCGCCAGCGCGTCGACGCCTCGGGCGTCGGCGAGGCCGACGTCACGACCCAGGCCGGCAACCAGATCGTCGTCCAGATCCCCGGTCAGGCAGACGAGGAGACGCGCAACCGCATCGAGGCCTCGGCGCAGCTGCAGCTGCGTGCGGTGCTGTACACCGGCTCACCGGTGACGTCCTTCGTGGGCGAGGACGGCAAGGAGACGCCGTTCCCGACTCCCGACCCGACGCTCGAGGCCACGCCGACCGCTGAGCCGACCGACGGCAGCGACATGGCCTGGATCACACCCAAGCTTCAGGCGGAGTTCCTGGCGTACGACTGCGCCAACCCGTCGAACGAGCCGGCTGAGGCACCGGCCGACCAGCCGCTCATCACCTGCGACCCCGACGGCACGGCCAAGTACATCCTCGGCCCGGTCGAGCTCGACGGCTCGTCGATCGACGACGCCACGTTCGGTCTGCAGCAGCAGAACGGCCTGTGGGCGGTCAACCTGCGCTTCGACGAAGAGGGCACGCGCATCTTCGGCGAGATCAGCCAGCGCCTCTACGGCGCGGAAGCGCCCCTCAACCAGTTCGCGTTCGTGCTCGACGGGTACGTCCTGTCGGCGCCCTCGATGAACGCGGTCATCCTCGGCGGCGACCCGAGCATCACCGGCAGCTTCACCCAGGAGACGTCGAAGATCCTCGCCGACCAGCTCAAGTACGGCGCTCTGCCGCTGAGCTTCACCGTCGAGAGCTCGAACTCGATCTCGGCGACGCTCGGCTCGCAGCAGCTGCAGATCGGCCTGATCGCCGGTCTCATCGGTCTCGCACTCGTCGCGCTCTACTCGCTGATCGTCTACCGGGCGCTCGGGTTCGTGATCATCGCGTCGCTCGCCGTGATGGCCGTGCTGACGTACCTGGCGCTCTGCATCCTCGCGTGGCGCATGGGCTTCCGCCTGTCGCTGGCCGGCGTCGCGGGCCTCATCGTGACCATCGGCTTCACCGCAGACTCGTTCATCGTCTACTTCGAACGCATCAGAGACGAGCTGCGCGACGGGAAGTCGATCACCAGCGCGGTCGAGGACGGCTGGGACCGCGCCAAGCGCACGATCTACATCTCGAAATCGATCAACATCCTGGCCGCCGTCGTGCTCTACATCCTGGCCGACGCCACGGTGAAGGGCTTCGCGTTCACGCTCGGACTCACGACCGCGATCGACGTCCTCATCTTCATCCTGTTCACGCACCCGGTGATGCAGCTGCTCGCACGCACGAGGTTCTTCGGCAGCGGGCATCCGCTCTCGGGGCTCGACCCGACCGCACTCGGCGCCGTGTACCGCGGCCGCGCGCAGTTCCGCGAGCCGGTCGCCGCGACCTCCACGACGACCGCCGGCCGGCGCGCCGTGAAGTCCCGTGGTGAGGCAGTCCGCCGGCAGACGATCGCCGAGCGCAAGCAGGCCGAACTCGCGGCGGCCACGTCGTCCGACAAGTCGAAACCCGGCACGACCGCCAAGGAGGGAGACGACTGATGCGCTCCATGAGCCAATTCGGCAACGACCTCTACACCGGCAAGACCTCGCTGCCCTTCATCGGGCGCCGTCGCCTGTGGTTCCTCATCGCGGCGATCCTCGTGATCGGGGCGGCGCTGGTGCCGCTCTTCCGCCCGATGCAGTTCTCGATCGAGTTCACCGGCGGATCCCAGTTCACCGTGAGCGGCGTGAGCACGCCGGTCGACCAGTCGCTTGCGACGGAGGCCGTCCAGAGCGTGGTCCCGGATGCCACCACCAAGGTCGTCACCATCGGCGAGGACGCCGTGCGCGTTCAGACCGACCAGCTCGAGGATGCCGAGAGCCGCGAGGTCGCGACCGCGCTGGCCGAGGCGTACGAGGTGCCCGCCAGCGAGGTGAGCGCCTCGTTCATCGGTCCCAGCTGGGGAGCCGACGTCACGCGGCAGTCGCTGTGGGGTCTGGCGATCTTCCTCGCACTGACCTTCCTGATCCTCGCGCTCTACTTCCGCACGTGGAAGATGTCGGTCTCGGCGATCATCGGCCTCGTGGACGTCCTGATCATCACCGTCGGCGTGTACGCGCTGTTCGGGTTCGAGATCTCTCCCGCGGCGGTGATCGGATTCCTCACGATCCTGTCCTACGCGCTGTACGACACCACGGTCGTGTTCGACAAGATCCGCGAGAACACCAGCGAGGACGGGGAGGTGTCGGGCCGTACGTTCGGCGAGTCCGTGAACCTCGCGGTGAACCAGACGCTCGTGCGCTCGATCAACACGACGGTCGTGGCCGTGCTGCCGACCGGAGCGATCCTGTTCATCGGCGCGCTGTGGATGGGTGCCCAGACGCTCACCGACCTCTCGCTGTCGATCTTCGTCGGAACGATCGTGGCCGCGTACTCGACGATCTTCGTCGCCGCTCCGCTGTACTCGCTGCTGCGGGAGGGCGAGCCCGCGATCAAGACGCGTGACGAGCGCATCATGGCCGCGCGCGAGCTGGCGGGCGTCCCGGCCTGAGGCGCGACGACGCGGGCGTAGGATTGTGAGGTCCAGCGGAGGGGAGGGGATCGGATGACCGAGACCGTCCCTCCCGCCCAGACCTCGTCCCTGCGCCGCCTCGTTCCGCGCATCTTCTCCCGCTCGGCGCGGCGGGACGACGTCGAGCAGCTTCTGCGGACGGTGCGCACGCACCACCCCAAGGGCGACCTGTCGATCATCGAGCGGGCGTATGCCGTCGCCGACAAGGCCCACAGCGGTCAGACCCGTCAGAGCGGCGAGCCGTACATCACCCACCCGCTGGCGGTGGCCCAGATCCTTGCCGATCTCGGGCTGGGCCCCAAGGCGATCGCCGCCGCACTGCTCCACGACACCGTGGAGGACACCGGCTACGCGCTCGACACGCTGACCGCGGAGTTCGGCGATGAGGTCGCGATGCTCGTCGACGGGGTCACGAAGCTCGACAAAGTGAAGTACGGCGAGAGCGCCCAGGCCGAGACGGTCCGCAAGATGATCGTGGCGATGTCGCGCGACATCCGGGTGCTGCTCATCAAGCTCGCCGACCGCCTGCACAACGCGCGCACGTGGGGCTTCGTGCCGCCCGAGAAGGCGCGCAAGAAGGCGACCGAGACACTCGAGATCTACGCTCCGCTGGCCCATCGCCTCGGCATCCAGGCGATCAAGTCAGAACTCGAGGACCTCTCGTTCGCCGTGCTGCATCCCAAGCTGTACGCAGAGATCGAGAGCCTCGTCCGTCAGCGCACCCCGCAGCGCGAGCAGTACGTGCAGAACGTCATCGACTCCGTCGACACCGACCTGCGGGAGCTCCGCATCCGCGGCCGTGTGATGGGGCGTCCGAAGCAGCTGTACTCGGTGTACCAGAAGATGATCGTGCGCGGCCGCGAGTTCGACGACATCTACGACCTCATCGGCATCCGCATCCTCGTGGGCAGCGTGCGCGACTGCTACGCCGTGCTGGGAGCGATCCACGCACGCTGGACGCCGCTTCCCGGCCGCTTCAAGGACTACATCGCCACACCCAAGTTCAACCTCTACCAGTCGCTCCACACGACCGTGATCGGACCGGGCGGGCGCACGGTGGAGATCCAGATCCGCACCAACGAGATGCACCAGCAGGCCGAGTACGGCGTCGCGGCGCACTGGAAGTACAAAGAGCGGATGAACGGCGGCAAGGGCGATCCGAAGGCCCTCGACACTGACATGGCGTGGCTCGCGCACATCTCGGACTGGCAGGCCGAGACCGCCGACCCCGGCGAGTTCCTCGACTCGCTGCGGTTCGAGATCGGCGCGAAAGAGGTCTACGTCTTCACGCCGAAGGGCCGGGTCATCGGGCTCCCCGCGGGTGCGACGCCGGTCGACTTCGGCTATGCCGTCCACACCGAGGTCGGCCATCGCACGATGGGTGCGAAAGTCAACGGGCGCCTGGTGCCCCTCGAGTCGGAGCTCAAGAGCGGTGACGTGGTCGAGGTCTTCACCTCGAAGAACCCGGACGCCGGCCCGAGTCAGGACTGGCTCGGCTTCGTCAAGAGCACGCGTGCGCGCAACAAGATCCGCGGGTGGTTCACCAAGGAGCGGCGCGAGGAGGCCATCGAGCAGGGCAAGGAGGCCATCGCCCGCGCGATGCGCCGGCAGAACCTGCCGCTGCAGCGGCTCATGAGCCAGGACTCCTTCACCGAGGTCGCCCACCAGCTGCGCTACGAGGACGTCTCCGCCCTCTATGCGGCCGTCGGCGAGGGCCACGTCTCCACGCAGTCGGTGATCGAGAAGGTCACCGCGCTGGTGAGTGCGAACGACACGTCGACCGGCCCGATCGAGCTGCCCGGCGTCGGACGCCCGCGGCAGCCGCGCGGAGGCGACTCCGGCGTCCTGGTGCGGGGGGCGCCCGACATCCTGGTCAAGCTCGCGAAGTGCTGCACGCCGGTCCCCGGCGACGAGATCATGGGTTTCGTCACGCGCGGCAGCGGCGTGTCGGTCCACCGGACGGACTGCACGAACGTGAAGTCGCTCATGTCGGATCACGAGCGCCTCATCGACGTGGAGTGGGCGCCGACGACGAAGAGCGTGTTCCTCGTGCAGATCCAGGTCGAGGCGCTCGACCGCTCCGGCCTCCTCAGCGACGTCACGCGGGTGCTGAGCGAGCATCACGTCAACATCCTGTCGGCGTCGGTCTCGACCTCCAGCAACCGGCTGGCTCTCAGCCGCTTCGTGTTCGAGATGGGCGACATCGTCCACCTCGACCGCGTCCTCAACGCCGTGCGCCGGATCGACGCCGTCTACGACGTCTACCGCGTCACGTCGTCGTAGCGCCTTCAGCAGCCGCCAGACCGCGCAGGAGCACGATCGCGGCGCGCTTGTGGGGGAGCGACCCGCCTTCCAGCCGCGCGAGAGCCGCATCGATGAGCTCGCGCCGCCCGACGGCGAGCTGACGGGCGGCACGAACGTGCACGTCGTCTCCGACGCGGCAGAGGTCTTCGAGCGTGCGCACCGGCGAGGTGACCAGAACCCCGCCGATCGTGTCGAGGTCAGCAGGGTCGACGGCGAGATCGCGGTACACGAGACTGCGGCTCGGCACGTGGTGGAGCCTCCGCGGCACGGCGCGCTGAACGGTGTGGGTCGCGGGCGGCTCGGCCAGTGCGCCGTGCACCCATGCCGCCGTCAGGTGCGTGGCGGCCAGGGTGTCGCCGAGGAGCGCGGTCAGCGAGCCCGCACGCAGCGCTCGGGTCTCGATCGCGTCGGCCGGGATGTAGGCGTCGCCCAACTCGACCACGTCGCCGTCGAGGCGGGCCGCCATGAGCTCGGCCAGCGAGAGACGGTCATCGATGAAATAGAGGAACGGCGAGGCCATAGCGGCAGTGTGCCTCACCGGCCGGGGAGCCCGAGGTCGTTCCCGCCGGGCTGTGGACAACCCGGCGGGAACGGAGGCCGGGGTCAGCCGCCGACGGCCTTGAGCCAGGCCTTGCGTGCCTCGAGGGCGTCGGTCGCGTCGGCGATCGCCTTCTTATCGCCGCCCTTCTTCGCCGCCTCGAGCTCGTTCTCGAGCTTCTCGATGGCGTCGGTCAGCTGGCGCGTCATGTCGTTGGCCCGCGCCTTGGTCTCGGGGTTGTTGCTCTTCCAGTCGGCGTCCTCGCGCGTGCGCAGCGCCTGCTCGATCTTGCGCAGGTCGTCGTCGAGCGACCGTTCCGCGTCGCGGGGGAAGATGCGGCCGATCTCGTCCCAGCGCCGCTGGATGCCCGTGAGCAGCGTCCGCGCCTTGCCGAGATTGCGCTCGTCGCCCACGGCCTTCGCCTCGACCAGGAGTGCGCGCTTGGCCTCGATCTTCTCGCGGGATGCCTCGGCGTCTGCCGACTCGCGCTCGATCCGCGCCGCGTACAGGGCGTCGCCGGCGGCCTTGAAGCGCGCCCAGAGGGCGTCGTCGACCTTCTTGCCGGCGCGGCCGGCGGTCTTCCACTGATCGAGCAGCTCGCGGTAGGCGGGAATGCCGTCCTCACCCTTGGGCGCCAGCGCCTCCGCCTTCTCGACGAGCTTGGTCTTGCGCTCGCGCACGCCCTTGTGGGCTTCGTCGAGCTCTGCGTAGAACTCGCGGCGGTGCTTGTCCACCGTCGATCGGGCGTCGCGGAATCGCTTCCACAGCTGCTGGGCGGCGGACTTCGGCAGACGGGGGCCGTTCTGCTGCTGCGCCTGCCACTGCTCGAACAGCTCGTTGAGCTCGGCCGTGGCCTGCTTCCACTGCACCGACCGCGGGTCGCGGGCGGCGAGGGCCTCGGCCTTCTCGACGAGCTCGGTGCGTGCGCGGACCGCCTCGTCGACAGCCTCGCGCGCGGCGGCGGCTTCGGATTCGGATGCCGCGGCCAGCGTCTCGGTGAGCGCGGCGACGCGCGCCTCGAGGCTCGCGAGGTCGCCTACGGCGGCGGCGCCGTCGAGCTTGGCGGACACAGCCTTGGCGGCGGCGCGGAGATCCGACGCCGACGCTCCGCCTCGGCGGTGGCGCACCTCGAGCAGGGTCACCTCGCTGGCCAGGTCGGCGTACTTGCGCTCGAAGTAGGCGAGCGCCTCCTCGGGAGAGCCATCGGGGAACTGACCCACGACGCGCCACTCGTCGCCCTCGCGCACCGACACTGTGCCGTCGTCCTCGACGCGACCCCACGGTTCGGTCGGCGACGGGATCTTCGGCGCGATCGTGGCGCGCGGCCTCGGGGTCGGAACCGGCCCGGCGGGCGCAGCAGGCTTCGCAGGCTCGGGCTCGACAGGCTCGGCTTCGGTCGCGGCGGCTTCGGCGACCTCGGGCTCGACAACGTCGGCCTCGGGCTCGGCGGCGTCGGCGGTCCCGGCTTCAGCTTCGGCGACCTCGGGCTCGGTCTCGCCGCCCTCGGGCTCACCGAGCTCGGACTCGGGCGCGGCTTCGACGACCTCCGCCTCGGGCACGGCTTCGCCGGCCTCGGGCTCGGCTTCGACGGCTTCTTCCGCCTCGGGCTGAACGGCGTCCGCGGCCTCCGACCCGACAGCGTCGGCGTCGACGGTTTCGGTCTCGGGCTGGACGTCGTCGGTCACGGGACCGGTGGACTCGGGAGTGGACTCTGCTGCGGCAGTCACGGGATGCACCTCATCGCGGCTCACGCCGCCTGTGGGGGATGGACGGTCCCCAAGCCTAGTACGGGGGAGCCGTCCGCTCAGATGCGTCGAGCGACCGAGTTCCTACGGCGTGGGAGTCGGTGTGGCGCTCGTCGTGGGCGTCGGCGTCGGCACGGTCGGCGCCGGGGTCACGCTCGGAGTCGACGTCTGCGTCGGCGTGGGCTCGGGGGCACCCGGTCCGGCGACGAAGTACGCGGTCTGGACGGCGAGGATGCCGACGACCAGCACGCCGCCGGCGATGCCCGCGATGAGGTTGTCACGGGTGCGGCGACGCGACTGTCCCCTGTGGAAGTCCACTCGTGCCTGATAGAGCCGTGCACGCTCCCGCGACTCGCGCGAGCCGCGATCCTTGCCACCGTTAGCCACGGATCCTCCTCCGCTCCGGGTCGGTGCCCGGGCCGGGTTGATCCTACGGTGCGCCCTCACCGGCGGCAAAACACGCGCCGCTCCCGTCGTCGCAGGCGCGGACTAGCCTGGGAAGGTGACCAGCTCGACTTCCTCTTCGCGCGCTCCGCGCGGAGCGTCGGGCAGCGCGGGCGCGCCGACCGCTCTCTTCCAGGGACAGACCCCGCTGGCGGTGCGGATGCGCCCGACATCCCTCGAGGAGGTCGCCGGGCAGGGGCATCTGCTGCGCCCCGGATCGCCGCTGGTCACCCTGGCCAATCCGGATGCCGCGGCCCGTGCGGCGACGTCGGTCATCCTGTGGGGACCCCCGGGCACCGGCAAGACCACGCTCGCGCAGGCGATCGCGCGCTCGTCCGGGCGCCGGTTCGTCGAACTGTCGGCGGTGACCGCCGGAGTGAAGGACGTCCGCGAAGTCATGCAGGAGGCGCTCACGCAGCGCGACCTGTACGGACAGTCGACGATCCTCTTCCTCGACGAGATCCACCGGTTCACCAAGGCGCAGCAGGATGCCCTGCTGCCGGGTGTCGAGAACGGCTGGGTCGTGCTCATCGCCGCCACGACCGAGAACCCGTCGTTCTCGGTGATCTCGCCGCTGCTGTCCCGCTCACTGCTGCTGACGCTCAAGCCGCTCACCGACGACGACCTGCGCCTGCTGATCGACCGCGCGGTCGCCGACGCCCGGGGCCTCGCCGGCGCCGTGGCGCTGACCGACGAGGCCCGTGATGCCCTGGTGCGCTTGTCATCGGGCGACGCGCGGCGCGCGCTCACCGCGCTCGAGGCGGCCGCCTCCTTCGCCGAACCCACAGACGACGAGTCCGAGCCTCCGCAGATCACGCCCGAGCACGTCGCCCAGGCCGTCGATCGAGCCCTGCTGCGCTACGACCGTCAGGGCGATGAGCACTACGACGTGATCAGCGCGTTCATCAAGTCGATCCGGGGCTCCGACGTCGACGCCGCGATGCACTACCTCGCGCGCATGATCGAGGCAGGGGAGGACCCGCGCTTCATCGCGCGCCGCCTGATCATCTCGGCGGCCGAAGACATCGGGCTCGCCGATCCGCAGGCGCTGCAGATCGCGGTGGCCGCCGCCGACGCCGTGCAGCTGATCGGCATGCCCGAAGGGCGCATCCCGCTGGCCGAGGCGACGGCGTATCTCGCCACCACGGCGAAGTCGAACGCCGCCTATCTGGCGATCAACGCGGCGATCGCCGAGGTGCGGGCGGGCGGCTTCGGCCGCGTGCCGGTGCACCTCCGCGACGCGCACTACCCGGGTGCGAAGCGACTCGGCCACGGCAAGGGGTACGTCTACCCGCACGACTCCGAGGTGGGTGTCTCGCCGCAGCAGTACCTGCCCGACGAACTGCGCGGCCGGCGCTACTACGAGCCGACCAACCACGGCCAGGAGCGCGACGTGCAGGCGCGGCTCGAGAAGATCCGGCGCATCCTGGCGGAGGACCGCTGAGGCGCGGCATCCGCTCTCCTCGTCGCCGAACCGCTGTCTGTTAGACTTGACCGGCTCGAAACCGAGTTTTCGGGCATCCCCTCTCTTCTTCACCTACCTTCCGGCATGCCCCGGCGTGCATCCCGGACAGGGCGAAGAGACCGAGATACGTCCGCGAGCCGTGATCGACACGGCCGCGTCATCGAAAGGAACACTTCGTGGCAACGAAGTCCCAGGACCGCCGCAAGGTCCGTCTGTCCCGCGCCCTCGGCGTGGCACTCACCCCGAAGGCCGCCCGCTACCTCGAGAAGCGTCCCTACGCTCCGGGCGAGCACGGCCGCACCAAGCGCAAGCAGGACAGCGACTACGCCGTCCGTCTCCGCGAGAAGCAGCGTCTGCGCGAGCAGTACGGCATCCGCGAGAAGCAGATGCGCAACACGTTCAACGAGGCCCGCCGCACCCAGGGCCTGACCGGTGAGAACCTCGTCGAGCTCCTCGAGATGCGTCTCGACGCCCTCGTGCTCCGTTCGGGCTTCGCCCGCACGACCGCACAGGCGCGCCAGCTCGTCGTGCACCGTCACATCCTCGTCGACGGCCAGCTCGTCGACCGCCCGTCGTTCCGCGTGAAGCCGGGTCAGATCATCCACGTCAAGGCCAAGAGCGAGGGCACCGAGCCCTTCCAGGTCGCAGCCGCCGGCGGTCACGCCGAGGTCCTGCCGCCCGTTCCGGCCTACCTCGAGGTCGAGCTCGACAAGCTTCAGGCGCGTCTCGTGCGTCGCCCGAAGCGCGCCGAGGTCCCCGTGGTCGGCGACGTCCAGCTGGTCGTCGAGTACTACGCCGCTCGATAGAGCGCCGAAGTCGGTTGTCGAGTAGGTCGCTTTGCGACCGTATCGAGACACGCGGCCCGCTAACCGCACGCAAGCACACACGGAGGGCGTCGGGATTCCCGACGCCCTCCGTCGTTTCCGCCTACGATGGTGGGATGCCGCGCCCCGCGGCTCCGCGAGGAAGTGGTGACATGAAGAACGTGCTGTGGTTCCTGTTCGGCATCGCCGGCGGGTTCGTCGTCGCACACCTCATGAACAAGGACCCGCGGGGTCACGAGATCCTCGCCGAGGTCGATGCCCGCATCACCGAGTTCACCGACCGCATCGGCGACGCGTACCGCGAGCAGGAGGCCCACATGTCGGGCCTGGTCGACGATGTGAAGGATGCGGCCGCCGACGCCGTCGAGGCCGCCCGGGCCGCGGCATCCGAAGCCGTCGACACCGCGGCCGACACGGCCAAGAAGCTCACCGACTGACCCAGCGGACCCGCTGCCCCCTTCACGGGGGAGTGGACCGCGCGCTTTTGCGAGGATCCCGAATGAAGACCGCCGAGATCGCCCAGCGCTTCCTCGACTACTTCCAGAAGAACGGGCACACGATCGTCCCCTCCGCCTCCCTGGTGACGGACGACCCGGCCCTGCTCTTCACCGTCGCCGGCATGGTGCCGTTCATCCCGTACCTGAGCGGCGATGTGCCGGCACCGTACCCGCGCGCGGCCGACAACCAGAAGTGCATCCGGCTGAACGACATCGAAGAGGTCGGCAAGACGCCGCGTCACGGCACGTTCTTCCAGATGCTCGGCAACTGGTCGTTCGGCGACTACTTCAAAGAGGGCGCGATCCGCTACGCGTGGGACCTCCTCACGAGCCCCGAGTCCGAGGGCGGACTCGGCTTCGACCAGAAGGACCTCTGGGTCACCGTCTACGAAGAGGACGACGAGGCCCACGACCTCTGGCTGAAGCTCACCGACCTGCCCGAGGAGCGCATCCAGCGGCTCGGCAAGGACACGAACTACTGGAGCACCGGTCTTCCCGGTCCGGCCGGTCCGTGCTCGGAGATCTTCTTCGACCGCGGACCGGAGTACGGCATCGACGGCGGTCCCGCCACCGACGACGACCGCTACGTCGAGATCTGGAATCTCGTCTTCATGCAGTACGAGATCACGAACGTCCGCTCGAAGTACGACTTCGACATCGTCGGCGAGCTGCCGAACAAGAACATCGACACCGGCATGGGGCTGGAGCGCATCGCGTTCATCAAGCAGGGCGTCGACAACATGTACGAGACCGACCAGGTGCGTCCCGTGCTCGATCGCGCCGTCGCCCTCTCGGGCCGCACCTACGGAGCCGATCACGTCGACGACGTCCGCTTCCGCGTGGTAGCCGACCACGTGCGCTCCTCGCTGATGCTCATGTCCGACGGCGTGACGCCCTCCAACGACGGGCGCGGCTACATCCTGCGTCGCCTCATGCGCCGCGCGATCCGTTCCATGCGCCAGCTGGGCGTGGACGGCCCGACGTTCGCCGAACTGTTCGCCGCGTCGCGCGACGCGATGAAGGACGTCTACCCCGAGGTCGAGGCGGACTACGCCCGCATCTCGCAGTACGCGCTGGCAGAGGAGGAGACCTTCCTCCGCACGCTCGCCGCCGGCTCGAGCATCCTCGACGACTCCGTCGCGCAGACCAAGCGCGACGGCGGCACCGCGCTGGCCGGTGCGGAGGCGTTCCTGCTCCACGACACCTACGGATTCCCGATCGACCTGACCCTCGAGATCGCCGAGGAGGCGGGGCTCACGGTCGACCGCGCCGCGTTCGACACGCTCATGCAGGAGCAGCGCGCACGCGCGAAGGCCGACGCGCGGTCGCGCAAGCGTCAGCTGGCCGACACGAGCGTCTACCGCGACTTCCGCGCGAAGGGCGAGACGGTCTTCACCGGGTACACCGACCTCGAGACCGAGTCGCGGGTGCTGGGCATCCTCGTCGACGGCGCGTCCGTCAGCCGCGCCGCGACGGGTCAGATCGCCGAGGTCATCCTCGCCGAGACGGCGCTCTACGCCGAGTCGGGCGGCCAGGTCGCCGACAAGGGCGTGATCATCGGGCCCGGCTACGAGCTCGACGTGCTCGACGTGCAGAAGCCGGTCGCCGGCCTCATCAGCCACACGGTAGAGGTGACTACCGGTGAGGTCGCCCTCGACCAGCCCGCGACGACGGTGGTGGATGCGGCGAACCGCCGCGCCGCGCGCCAGGCGCACTCCGCGACCCACCTCGTGCACGCCGCGCTGCGAGACACCCTCGGCAAGACGGCCACGCAGGCGGGCTCGCTCAACCGGGCGGGGTACATGCGCTTCGACTTCACCTGGGGCCAGTCCCTCTCGGATGCGACGAAGAGCGAGATCGAGGAGATCGCCAACAACGCGGTCCGCGACAACCTGGCAGTGACCACCCGCGTGCTCGCGCTCGACGAGGCCAAGTCGCTCGGCGCCATGGCCCTCTTCGGCGAGAAGTACGGCGACACCGTGCGCATGGTCGACATCGGCGGCCCGTGGTCGCGCGAGCTGTGTGCGGGAACGCACGTGTCGACGAGCGCCGAGGTCGGGCTCATCAGCCTGGTCGGCGAGTCGTCGGTCGGCGCGTCCAACCGACGCGTCGAAGCGCTCGTCGGGCTGGACGCCTTCCGCTCCCTCGCGGCAGAGCGGGCGATCGTGTCGCAGCTCACCTCGTCGCTCAAGACGCCTCGCGACCAGCTGCCCGCTCGGATCGCCGAGCTGACCGCCAGCCTCAAGGCGGCCGAGAAGAAGATCGCCTCGTTCGAGGCCAAGGCCCTCGGCGATCGTCTCCCGGCACTCGCTGCGTCCGCGTCGACGGTCGGCGGCCAGCTGGTCGTCGCCGAGTCGCTCGGCGCGGCATCGTCCGCCGACGACGTCCGCTCGCTGGCTCTGCAGGTGCGCGAGCGTCTCGGCGCGCAGGCTGCCGTCGTCGCGCTCGGCGCCGAGGTCGGCGGCCGCGCCGTCGTCATCGTCGCCACGAACGACGCCGCACGGACGGCCGGCGCGAAGGCCGGACCGCTCGCGAAAGCCGCGGCTGCGGTTCTCGGCGGTGGCGGGGGCGGTCGCGACGACATCGCCCAGGGCGGGGGGACGGATGCCTCGGCCCTGCCTGCGGCGCTCACCGCGGTGAAGGACGCGCTCGGCGCGTGAGCGGGTTCCGTCGCGGGGTACGTCTCGGCATCGACGTCGGTAAGGCGCGTGTCGGCGTTGCGCGATGCGATCCGGACGGGCTGCTGGCCACGCCCGTCGAGACCGTGACGCGGGACGACGGTGCGGTGGCGCGCGTCACGGCACTCGCCGACGAGCACTCCGCCGTCGAGATCCTCGTGGGGCTGCCGCTCAATCTCCGAGGTGAGGACACCGCCTCCACCGCCGACGCCCGGGACTTCGCGGCGGCCGTGGCCGCGGCATCCGCTCTGCCCGTGAGGCTCGTCGACGAGCGGCTCTCGACCGTCTCCGCCCATGCGGCTCTGCGCGATTCGGGTCGATCACAGCGATCTTCTCGTAGCATTGTGGATCAGGTCGCCGCGGTCGTGCTGCTCCAGCAAGCACTCGACGTCGAGAAGAGCACCGGCCGACCACCCGGCACCCCCGTCCCCCAGGAGCCCGCCTGACATGCCCGAGACCCCGTCTGGAGATCCGTTCGCGGATCTGTTCGGCAAGCTTCCCGACCCTCGTTCCCGCGACCTCCGACGCACCGGGGACGACGCCGGCTACGGCGCGCGTCCGGGCGATCGCGGCAGCCACGACACGGCAGCGGCGGAAACCGCACCGCGGTCCCGCCGGGAACTGCGCGCAGCGGCGGCCGGGCTCGGCTCAGCCGGCAGCGACACGCCTGCACCCGCCGCACCGCACGAGCCGGCGCCTCGCGAGCGGGCCGCCGAGCCGGCGCCGACGGTCGCCGTGCCCGCGCAGCCCCCGACCGATGCCGTGCTCGACGAGTCGGGCATGCTGGCGCACCCGCGCCCGTACACGCCGAGCGTCTCCGACGAAGAAGACGACGACTCCTGGATGATCGCCGACGAGGCTGCCCCAGCGCTGCCGTACAGCCGGACGGGTTCCACCCCGGTGGTGCCGGCGGCCGAGGCTCCGGCGGACTCGTCGTTCGCCGCCCGTGCTTCGGCCGCCAGCGGGCGGTCGGCGGGTTCGCCGACCCTCGAGGACCTCTTCAGCGGCCACAGCTCCACTGACGACCTGGGCGCGCCGCCGCCCCCGAAGGACAAGCGCAAGCGGCGCATCGGCGGCTGGATCGCGCTCGGCGTCATCCTGCTCATCCTCGGCGGCGTCGCCGGCGGCGCCTGGTACGTCTGGACGACGTACGAGGACAAGGTGCGCGAGGTCATGGGCTGGGAGGAGCCGAAGGACTTCGAGGAGGGCCTCGCGAACGGCGAGGTCTTCGTCACGGTGAACGAGGGCGACACCGGCATGCCGATCTCGCAGACCCTCTACGACGCGGGCGTGACCAAGACCCCCGACGCGTTCTACGACTACCTGATCGACTCGGGCGAGAACCCGCCGTTCGTGCCGGGCGTCTTCAAGCTTCAGAAGCAGATGACGTCTGAGGCGGCGCTGACTGCTCTGCTCGACCCCGCGAACAAGATGGAGAACACGGCGCAGCTGCGCGAGGGGCTGACCGTCGAGCAGTCGCTGCCGCTGCTGGCGGAGGGCACGGGCATCCCGCTCGAGGACTTCCAGGCGGCCGTGGCGGACTCGTCCGTCTACGGCGTCACGCCCGATCCCGACATCGTCGCGGCGGGCGGGCAGCCTCTCGAGGGCTGGCTCTTCCCCGCGACCTACACCTTCAACCCCGATGTCACGGCCGAGCAGGTCATCCAGACGCTCGTCGACCGCACGGTGCAGTCTCTCGACGCGGCCGGAGTGGCTGCCGACGATCGGCAGCGCGTGCTCACGGTCGCCTCCATCATCGAGCGCGAAGCCCGCTACGAGGCCGACATGCAGAAGGTCGCCACGGTGATCGCGAACCGCATGGATCCGGACAATCAGGAGACGTTCGGACTGCTTCAGATGGACTCGACGGCGCAGTACGGCTTCGGTGAGATGCACGACGGTTCGGCGAGCACATCGGAGGAGGCGCAGTTCGACCCGAATCCGTGGAATACGTACGTGCATGCCGGCCTTCCCGTCGGACCGATCTCCAACCCGGGCGACGCGGCGATCTCGGCGGTGATGAACCCGTCCGGCGGTGACTGGATGTACTTCGTCACGGTGAACCTCGACACCGGCGAGACGGTGTTCACGACGAATCTGGCCGATCACGAGCGCGCTCGTGCCCAGTGGATCGAATGGTGCGAGGCTCACCCGGACTCGGGGTGCTGACCGCCCGCGCCACGCGCCTCGAGGTGTGGGGCGATCCGATCGCGCACAGCCGGTCGCCTCAGCTCCACGCCGCGGCCTACGCCGTGCTCGGGCTGCCGTGGTCGTACGGCAGACGTCGCGTCGACGAGGCGTCCTTCGCGAGCGAGCTCGCGGGCCTCGATGCGTCCTGGCGGGGCCTCTCGCTCACCATGCCGCTCAAAGGCGTCGCCCATGCCGCCGCCGGCGGGCTCGACCGCCGCGCCGAGCTGACCGGCGCGGTCAACACCCTGCTCCTCGACGGCAGCGGACCGCGGGGCTTCAACACCGACGTCGGCGGCCTCGTGCGTGCCCTCGCCGACGAGCACATCACGCGCGTCGACGAGGCCCGTATCGTGGGCGCAGGCGCGACGGCCACCTCCGCGCTGGTCGCGCTCTCCGAACTGGGCGCGAGGCGCGTCGACGTCGTCGCCCGACGCCCCGAAGCAGTCACGCGACTCGCCGAGCTCGGTCGGCGCCTGCACATCGACGTGACGACGACGCCGTTCGAGGCATCCGCTCGCCCTTCCGTGCCCGTCACGATCGCGACGCTCCCGGGCGACGCACCGGTGGCGGATGCCGCGGCCGACGCTCTGGCGACATCGGGCGGCCTGCTGTTCGACGTCGTGTACGGGCAGTGGCCGACGACGCTGTCCGCGGCGTGGCAGCGCGTCGGCGCACCAGCGGTGCCGGGCCTCGGGATGCTGCTGCACCAGGCGGTGCTGCAGGTGCGGATCTTCGCGACGGGCGACGTCGAGGCGCCGCTGCCCGACGAGGAGGCCGCGATCGCCGCGATGCGCCGCGCCCTCGAGACGACGGTCTGACGTAACGGTCCTCCCGCACGTGGGAGACTGGACCAATGCTCCGCGTGCTCACGGCCGGCGAATCGCACGGCCCCGAACTCGTCGCCATCATGGAGGGACTCCCTTCGGGCGTCCCGATCTCCGGCGCCGCCATCCAGGCCGACCTCGAGCGTCGCAAGCTCGGCTACGGCCGCGGTTCGCGCATGAAGTTCGAGCAGGACGAGCTGACGATCTCCTCCGGCGTCGTGCACGGCACCAGCCTCGGCAGCCCGATCGCCCTGCGCATCGGCAACACCGAATGGCCGAAGTGGGTCGAGGTCATGAGCCCCGAGCCGGTCGAGCTCACCGAGAAGTCCCGCGGTCGCGGCGCCGCGCTCACGCGCCCGCGCCCGGGCCACGCCGACCTGGTCGGGATGCAGAAGTACGACTTCGACGAGGCACGACCGATCCTCGAGCGTGCGAGCGCCCGAGAGACGGCGGCGCGCGTCGCCCTCGGAGCTGTCGCCCGGGCGTTCCTGTCGGAGCTCGGCATCCGCCTCGTCAGCCACACGCTGTCGATCGGCCCCGTCCGGGTTCCCGACGGGGCGACGCTGCCGACGCCGGATGACGTCGCGGCGCTCGATGCTGATCCGCTCCGCTGCTTCGACGCCGCCACGAGCGAGCGCATGGTGGCCGAGGTCGACGACGCCCGAAAGGACGGCGACACGCTCGGAGGGATCGTCGAGGTGCTCGCCTACGGCCTGCCGCCGGGGCTCGGATCGCACGTCCACTGGGACCGCCGCCTCGACGGCAAGCTCGCCCAGGCGCTCATGAGCGTCCAGGCGATCAAGGGGGTCGAGGTCGGCGACGGCTTCCTCACGACCACGCGCCGCGGCTCGCAGGCGCACGACGAGCTCTTCGCGACCGGTGACGGCATCGCCCGGTCGTCCGACAAGGCCGGCGGCACCGAAGGCGGGATGTCGACCGGGACGGTCCTCCGCGTGCGGGCCGGCATGAAGCCCATCGCGACGGTGCCCAAGGCGCTGCGGACGGTGGATGTCGCCACCGGCGACACCGCGTCGGCGCACCACCAGCGCTCCGACGTCTGCGCCGTGCCGGCCGCTGGAGTGGTGGCCGAGGCCATGGTCGCGATCGTCCTCGCCGATGTCGTCCTGGAGAAGTTCGGCGGCGACAGCGTCGCGGAGACCCGCCGCAACCTCGAGGCCTACGTCGCCGCGATCCCCGACGCGCTCCGCACAGCCGGCGCCAGCGACGCCGCGCTCGCCCAGCATGACCTCGCCCTCTAGCGCCGTCGTCCTCATCGGCCCGATGGGCGCGGGCAAGACGAGCGTCGGGAAGCGGGTCGCACGCGCTCTCGAGCTGCCGTTCTTCGACACCGATGCCGCGGTCGTCCGCGCGCACGGCCCCATCGAGCGGCTGTTCGCGGAGCACGGAGAGGCCCACTTCCGCGCCCTCGAGCGGGAAGCCGTCACGGAGGGCCTCGCAGGCGGGGGAGTCGTCTCGCTCGGCGGCGGCGCCGTGCTCGACGCCGACACCCGCGCCGATCTCGCGCACCACCGCGTCGTGCTGCTCACCGTCGCGCCGCGGGTCGTCGCTCATCGCGTGCGCGGATCGAGCCGCCCGCTGCTGGACGGCGAGGATCCGCTCACGCGGTGGACCAGGATCTACGAGGAGCGGCGCCCGATCTACGAGCAGCTGGCCGATGCCACGTTCGACACGTCGAACGGCCCGCTCCAGAACGTCGTCGAGCGCATCGTGGCCTGGGCGCGCCCCGAACACGCCACGCCGCCGGCACAGAGCGAGGGAGAGTCATGACAGACGCCACGACCATTTCGGTGAGCGGTGACGCCAGCTACGCGATCACGGTCGGGCGCGGCATCCTGAGCACCGTCGGCGATGCGCTGCCGGCCGCCGCCCGCAAGGTGCTGGTGATCCACCCGCCCACGCTCGCGGCGCAGGCGGAGTCCCTCCGCGACGCGCTCAAGGGCGACCGTGAGGTGCTGCTGGCCGAGATCCCCGACGCCGAGGCCGGCAAGCGCATCGAAGTGGCCGCCTTCTGCTGGCAGGTCATGGGCAAGGCGGACTTCACGCGCACCGACGCCGTGGTGGGCTTCGGCGGCGGCGCGGTGACCGACCTCGCCGGGTTCGTCGCGGCCACGTGGCTGCGCGGAGTGGAGATCGTCCAGGTGCCGACGACCGTCCTGGGCATGGTCGATGCCGCCGTCGGCGGCAAGACCGGCGTGAACACCGCGGAGGGCAAGAACCTCGTGGGAGCGTTCTGGGCGCCGCGCGCCGTCGTGTGCGACCTCGACCTGCTCGACTCGCTGTCGCGCAACGAGCGCGTCGCCGGCTACGCCGAGGTCGTGAAGGCGGGCTTCATCTGGGCGCCCGAGATCCTCGACCTCGTCGAGGCCGACCCCCAGACGGCGACCGATCCGCGCAGCGACGCCTTCCGGCGCACGATCGAACTCGCGATCGACATGAAGGCCCGGGTCGTGGGGGAGGACCTGCGCGAGGCGGGCCTGCGCGAGATCCTCAACTACGGCCACACGCTGGGTCACGCGATCGAGCACGCCGAGCGCTACCGGTGGCGTCACGGCGCCGCGATCTCGGTCGGGATGGTCTTCGCCGCCGAGCTGTCGCGACTGGCGGGACGACTGCCGGATGCCGCGGCGCAGCGCCATCGCGACATCCTCTCCTCCCTCGGCCTGCCGACGACGTATCGCGCCGGTGCCTGGCCGACCCTGCAGGCCTCGATGCAGCGCGATAAGAAGAGCCGTGGCGGGATGCTCCGCTTCATCGTCCTGGACGACATCGCCAAGCCGACCGTGCTGCAGGCGCCCGACGAATCCCTGCTCTTCGCCGCCTACCAGGAGGTCGCCGGGTAGCACTCCGCGAAGATCACCCGCGGAGTGGGAGGGCGCATCCGGCAGGATGAGGGCACGGGCGGCGCACGTCGCACGGGTCCCACCAAGAGAGAGCACGCCGGATGAGCCTTGCACCGACCCCGGACGAAGGCGGCGCATCGCCGCGGCAGATGCTGGTGCTCGCGATCCCGGCGCTGCTTCTCGGTGCGCTCGCGGCTGTCCTGCTGTGGGCGCTCGAGCAGCTGTCTGATCTTCTGAGCGGCGTGCTGTGGACATCGCTCCCCGGTGCGCTGGGCGTGGATCCGAGCGGCTGGTGGATCATCCTCGTCCTGACCATGACCGGGCTGGCGGTCGGCATCGGACTCCGCTTCCTGCCGGGTCACGGTGGACCGGACTCGGCCACCACCGAGCTGATCTCCCCGCCGCTGAGACTGCGGGCGCTTCCGGGGCTGGCGGCGGTCACCGTCCTGGGCCTCGCCGGCGGTGTGAGTCTTGGCCCCGAGAACCCGATCATCGCGATCAACGTCGCGATCGTCGTCACCCTGTTCGCACGGTTCCTGCCGAAGGTTCCCACCCAGATCCCCGTCCTGATCGCCAGCGCGGCCACCGTCGGAGCGCTCTTCGGCACGCCGGTGGCGGCTGCGCTGCTGTTCACCGGGATCGTGGCGGCGGCCAAGGGCGGGTCGCTGTGGGACAAGCTCTTCCTCCCCGTCGCCGCGGCGGGCGCGGGTGCCGTCACGATGCACCTCCTCGGGTCGCCGCCGCTCTCGTTCGGCCTGCCGGAGTACGGCAGTCCTCAGGCGATCGACCTGCTCACCGGAGCGGTCGTGGCCTGCGCCTCCGTGGGGATCGCGCTCATCGCGCTGTTCCTCTTCCCGATGGTCTGGCGGGCGCTGCACGGGCTGCGGCATCCGATCCTCATCCCGCTCGTGGGCGGCTTCCTCCTCGGAATCCTCGGATTCATCGGAGGCCCGATCACGATGTTCAAGGGCCTCGAGCAGATCGGCGAGCTCCTTCAGGATCCCGACGCCTACGATGCCGGGCAGCTCGCGGTGATCGCGGGCATCAAGATCCTGGCGCTGCTGGTGGCGGCAGGCGCCCTCTTCCGCGGCGGGCGGATCTTCCCTGCCACGTTCATCGGCGTCGCGCTCGGCCTGCTCGGGCACACGCTGATCCCGGGGATCCCGCTCGGCCTGGCCGTCGCCTGCGCCGTCGTCGGCGTCATCCTGGTGTTCGCCCGCGACGGATGGCTCGCGATCTTCCTCGGCGTGGCCATTCCCGACGACATCACGCTGCTGCCGATGCTGTGCGTGATCATCCTGCCCGCCTGGCTCCTCGTGTCGAGGATGCCCGCCTTCCAGATCGTCCCTAGGGAGGCCGTGCCGGAGCGCGCTGGCGCTGACCCGGATGCTGGAACCGCTCGCTGATAGCGTGACGAGGTGACCACGCCTCACCGACTGCTCCTCGTCAACGGTCCCAACCTCAACCTCCTGGGCACGCGTGAGCCGGAGATCTACGGATCTGCCACGCTCCACGACGTGGAGGCACTCGCAGCCGACGCGGCGGCAGCCCATGGCTTCGAGGTGCGCGCCGTCCAGAGCAACCACGAGGGAGTCCTCCTCGACGCGATCCACGAGGCACGTCGGGACTGCGCGGGCATCGTCATCAACCCCGGCGGCCTCACGCACACCTCGGTCGTCCTCCGCGACGCGCTGGCCGGCGTCGCCCTGCCGGTCGCCGAGGTGCACATCTCCGACGTCAAGGCCCGCGAGCCCTTCCGCCACCACTCCTATGTCGCCGACGTCGCGGTCGTCCACGTCTCCGGCGAGGGTGTGGCCGGCTATGCCGCCGCCATCGACCGCCTGATCGCCGTGATCACCGGACAGGCGGAGGGATGAGCGGATGCCGCGCCGAGGGGTCTCGTCGCGGCATCCCGTAGAATGCACTGTCGGGCCGTGATCGGCCACTTCTCCTCACGAACGGAACCACCACCCCCATGGCATCCACCGCAGACATCAAGAACGGCGTCGTCCTGAACATCGACGGGCAGCTCTGGAGCGTCGTGGAGTTCCAGCACGTGAAGCCCGGCAAGGGTGGCGCGTTCGTCCGCACGAAGCTCAAGAACGTCATGTCGGGCAAGGTCGTCGACAAGACGTTCAACGCCGGCGCCAAGGTCGAGACCGAGAACGTCGACCGCCGCGACTTCACGTACCTCTACAACGACGGCGAGGGCTTCGTCTTCATGGACGTCGCCGACTACGACCAGATCACCGTCGGGGCCGCCACCGTCGGCGACGCCGCGAACTTCCTGCTCGAGAACCAGCAGGTCCAGATCGCGCTGAACAACGGCAACCCGCTGTACATCGAGCTGCCGGCGTCGGTCGTGCTCGAGATCACCTACACCGAGCCGGGCCTGCAGGGCGACCGCTCGTCGGCCGGCACGAAGCCCGCCACGGTCGAGACCGGCTACGAGATCCAGGTTCCGCTGTTCCTCGAGACGGGCACCAAGGTCAAGGTCGACACCCGCACCGGGGACTACCTCGGCCGCGTCAACTGACCGTTGAGCGCCCGCAGCAAGGCGCGTAAGCGCGCCCTCGACATCCTCTTCCAGGCCGACGTCCGCGGTGACGAGCTGCCCTCGACGCTCGCCGCCGAGGCCAAGCGCGCGGCGAACGAGCCTGCCCGCGAGGCGTCCTGGCTCTACGCGCGTGAGATCGTCGACGGCGTGATCGACAACCGCGACGCGATCGACGAGCAGATCACGACCTTCGCCAAGGACTGGTCGCTCGCCCGGATGCCCGCGGTCGACCGCGCCGTGCTGCGGATCGGCGTGTGGGAGATCCTCTACAACGACGAGGTGCCCGCCGCCGTCGCGATCGACGAGGCCGTCGAGCTCGCGAAGGAGTTCTCGACCGACGACTCGGGGTCCTTCGTGCACGGAGTCCTCGGGCGCATCGCACGCGCCTCCTGAAACCGCCGATGCATCGCGCCCGCGGGTGCGATGCATCGCCTTTTGCACGGCCGGCGCGCCCTGGCGCCCGGGAACGCCTCTCATAGACTTGTCGAGGAAGGAGCGAGTATGCGCATCACGGGCCTCGGTCATGCCGGAATGTTCATCGAGACCGCAGGGGGAAGCATCCTCTGCGATCCCGTCATCGGGCCGACCTTCTTCGGGTCGTGGTTCCCGTTCCCCGACAACCGGGCGCTCGACTGGGCGAAGTACGGCAACGCCGACTTCCTCTACATCTCGCACCGGCACCGCGACCACTTCGACCCCGCCCTCATGCAGCGGCACGTGCCGAAGGACATCAAGGTGCTGCTGCCCGACTACCCGACTGACGACCTGGAGCAGGATCTCCGGGCCTTCGGCTACGACAACATCATCTACACGCAGGCCGGCGTGCCGCTCGAGTTCGGTCCGCTCAAGCTCATGGTCACGCCGCTGCGGGCGCCCAGCGACGGACCGATCGGCGACTCCTCGCTGAGCGTCGACGACGGCACGGCGAGCATCCTCAACCAGAACGACTCGCACCCCCTCGACCTCGAGAAGCTGATGTCGTTCTCGAAGCCGGAGGCGTACTTCACCCAGGTGTCGGGCGCCATCTGGTGGCCCATGGTCTACGACCTGCCGCAGGACTCCAAGCAGAACTTCGCCAAGCTCAAGCGCGACGCGCAGAACAAGCGCGCCATGTACTACATCGAGAAGGTCGACGCCGAGCACGTCTTCCCGATGGCCGGCCCGCCGATGTTCCTGCGCGAGGAGCTGTTCAAGTACAACGGCACGGGGCTGAACGACGACGCCATCTTCACCGACCAGCGCGAGTTCCTCGCCCACATGGCCGAGCTGCGCCCGGAGCAGAAGGGCTACGAGTTCGTGCCCGGAACGGTCGTCGAGCTGACCGACGGCGAGCTCAGCGTGACGCAGACGCTGTACACGCAGGCCGAGATCGACCGCATCTTCGACGACAAGTGGGCGTACCTGGCAGAGCAGCGCGACTCCCGGCAGGACGAGATCCGCGCCGAGGAGGCCTCACGGGCCGCCGTGCTGCCGCCGGATGAGATGCTCGCCGCCATCAAGGAGTGGTGGGAGCCGCTGCTGCGCCGCGCCCGGACCATCCGCAACGGCGTCGGCGGCGTCGTGCGCTTCCGGATCGGCGACCTCGACATGGTCGTGGACTTCCCGAAGGCGAAGGTCCGCGAGTACGCGGGCGAGGAGTGCATCTACTGGTACACGATCCCCGCCGACCTCGTATCGACGAACATCGCCGATCGGGAGATCGACTGGTCGAACTCGATCTTCCTGTCGATGCAGTTCGAAGTCGGGCGCAGCGGCAAGTTCAACGAGTTCCTGACGACCTTCCTCAAGTGCCTCTCGCGCGACCGGATCGAGTATGTCGAGAACTGGTACGCGGAGCAGACGGACCAGACCGAGGACGCCCAGCTCGGCGACTGGATGGTGCAGCGCCGCTGTCCCCACCTGCGCGCGGATCTGACGAAGACCGGAAAGATCGAGGACGGCGTACTCACCTGCTCTCTGCACGACTGGAAGTGGGACCTCGCGAGCGGCAGGTGCCTCACGAGCCAGGGGCACCCGATCCGTGCGGGCCGGGTCGACGAGGACGCGCAGCGCGACACCGCGGCTCCCGCTGCGTGATCCGCCTGCCAGGCGCCGGGGCTTTGTAGGTCTCGCACAACGACCGACGGATTCTTCCGCAGGGTTTGTGTGGTGACGGTGCCAATCTGGGCGGCGGCGTATCACCGCGCGGGGTATTCGGATCCTGATCACCGTGCCTGCGATCGCGGGCGATCAGAACCCGAAGGAGTCACGCCATGACCACTGTTCCCGTCCACGGCCCCGCTGGCGCCGTCGGCTCCGCATCCGTCAGCCGCCCGAACCCGCTCCGCACCCTGCTCGCGGGCGAAGCCCGCGCCGAGGCGGCGGTGAAGGCCTCACTGCAGCGGTGGAGCATCCCGGCGCTGCGCATCGCCCTCGGAGCCGTCTTCGCCGTCTTCGGCGCGCTGAAGCTCTTCCCGGGCGTCAGCCCGATGGAGGCGCTCGTGAGCCAGACGTGGGAGAAGCTCACCTTCGGCCTCGTCAGCGGACAGGCCGCGATGATCGCGACCGCCGTGATCGAGGTGGCCGCGGGGGTGCTGCTCATCGCCGGCGGAGCATTCGCTCGCTTCGGCCTGCTGGTGCTCGGGCTGGCCTACGTCGGCATCCTGTCTCCGATCGTGCTGCTGCCCGCAGAGGTCTTCGGCCCCGCGGGCCCGACGCTCACCGGCCAGTACATCTTCAAGAACGTGGTGCTGATCGCCGCAGCCCTCGTCGTCGCCTCGCGCGTGCTTCGTGGGCCCGCCGCGCGGCGCTGAGTCGCACTCGACACGGCGGAGGCCGATCCCGGCTCGGGATCGGCCTTCGTCGTGTCCTAGACTGGTCCACGATCACCAGCAACCTTTAACCCCGTCCTGTGAGGCGGAGAAGGGAGCGGCGGATGAGCACGCGCACCGTGCTGCACCAGGCCGACATCGCACGGGCCCTGACTCGGATCTCCCACGAGATCCTCGAGTCCAACAGGGGCCCCGACAATCTGGTCCTCCTGGGCATCCCCACTCGAGGCGTCACCCTCGCACACCGCATCGCCGGGCTCGTCGAGGACTTCGGCGGCGTCTCCATACCCGTCGGCGCACTCGACGTCACTATGTACCGCGACGATCTGCACCGCAACCCGACCCGTGCCCCGCAGCCGACGTCCATCCCGCCGGGCGGAATCGACGGCCGGGTGGTCGTGCTCGTCGACGACGTGCTGTTCTCCGGCCGCAGCATCCGCGCCGCCCTCGATGCCCTGCAGGACATCGGGCGGCCGACCGCCGTGCGACTTGCCACGCTGGTCGACCGCGGTCACCGCGAGCTGCCCATCCGACCCGACTTCGTCGGGAAGAACCTCCCCAGCGCCCGCGACGAGCGCGTGAACGTCCGCCTCGCCGAGATCGACGGGGCCGAGGAGGTGACGATCGAGTCATGAGGCACCTGCTCGACACCAAGACGCTGTCACGCGGCGACGCGCTGCGCATCCTCGACGTCGCCGAGGACATGGCCGACACGCAGCTGCGCGAGGTCAAGAAGCTGCCGACCCTGCGTGGCAGGACGGTCGTCAACCTGTTCTTCGAGGACTCGACGCGCACCCGCATCTCGTTCGAGGCGGCGGCGAAGCGCCTGAGCGCGGACGTCATCAACTTCTCCGCCAAGGGCTCGAGCGTGTCGAAGGGGGAGTCTCTCCAGGACACCGCTCAGACGCTCCAGGCGATGGGCGCCGACGCCGTCGTGATCCGTCACGGCGCCTCCGGGGCTCCGCGCACCCTCGCTACGAGCGGCTGGATCACCGCCGGCGTCGTCAATGCGGGCGACGGCACCCACGAGCACCCCACGCAGGCGCTGCTCGACGCCTTCACGATCCGCAAGCGGCGGTTCGGCGCGGACAGCCGCGGTCGCGACCTCTCCGGAGTCCGGGTGACGATCGTCGGCGACATCCTGCACTCACGCGTCGCACGCTCCAACGTCTGGCTCCTCGACACCCTCGGCGCCGATGTGACGCTCGTTGCCCCGCCGACGCTGATCCCGCAGGATGTCTCGGCCTGGCCCGCGCGCATCGTCTACGACCTCGACGAGGCCATCGCGGGGGAGCCCGACGCGCTCATGATGCTGCGGATTCAGGCGGAGCGCATGAATGCGGCGTATTTCCCCACTGAACGGGAGTATTCCCGCCGCTGGGGTCTGGACGCGCGGCGTCTCGAGGCCCTCGGGGCAGATAGCATTGTGATGCACCCCGGGCCGATGAACCGGGGACTGGAGATCTCCGCAGAGGCCGCGGACTCGCCCCGCTCGACGGTGCTCGAGCAGGTCGCGAACGGCGTCTCGGTGCGCATGGCCGCGCTCTACCTGCTGCTGGCAGGAGCGGAGAGCGGCCACGACCCGCGAGCGGGCGCAGAAAAGGAGAACCCACGATGAGCGCGTCTCGATCCGTCGCGAACGGCGACTCGACAGCCGAGACCCTGCTCTTCCGCGGGGCGCTCATCGAAGGCTCCAACGCGGCCGACGTCCTGGTGGCGGACGGCTCGATCGTCGAGATCGGCACCGGGCTGAGCCGTGCCGGCGCGACGGTCGTCGACGTGGACGGACTGGTGCTCCTCCCGGGCCTGGTCGATCTGCACACGCACCTCCGGGAGCCCGGCTACGAGGCATCCGAGACGATCCTCACCGGCTCTCGGGCGGCGGCGGCCGGCGGCTACACCGCGGTGTTCGCCATGCCCAACACGTCGCCCGTCGCCGACACCGCCGGCGTCGTGGAGCAGGAGCTCGCTCTCGGCGAGGCCGCCGGGTTCGTCACGGTTCAACCGATCGGCGCGGTAACCGTCGGCCAGAAGGGCGAGCGGCTCGCCGAGCTGGGGGCGATGGCGGACTCCCGCGCCCAGGTGCGCGTCTTCAGCGACGACGGCTTCTGCGTGTGGGATCCGCTCATCATGCGCCGCGCGCTGGAGTACGTGAAGGCCTTCGACGGCGTGATCGCGCAGCACGCGCAGGATCCGCGCCTGACCGAGGGCGCCCAGATGAACGAGGGGGCGGTGTCGGCCGAGCTCGGCCTCGCCGGCTGGCCCGCCGTCGCCGAGGAGTCGATCATCGCCCGCGACGTGCTGCTGGCCGAGCACGTCGGGTCGCGCCTGCACGTCTGCCACCTGTCGACGGCGGGCTCGGTGGAGATCATCCGCTGGGCCAAGCGACGCAGCGTCGACGTGACCGCCGAGGTGACGCCCCACCACCTGCTGCTGACCGACGAACTCGTGCGCGACTACGACGCGCGCTTCAAGGTGAACCCGCCACTGCGTCGCGAAGAGGATGTGCTCGCGGTGCGCGAGGGCCTCGCCGACGGGACCATCGACATCGTCGCGACCGACCACGCGCCGCACCCCGCCGAGGCGAAGGCCTGCGAGTGGCACGCGGCGGCCAACGGCATGGTGGGTCTCGAGAGCGCGGTGCGCGTCGTGCAGCAGGCGATGGTCGACACCGGACTGCTGACGTGGGGCGACGTCGCCCGCGTGATGTCGCGCGAGCCCGCGCGCATCGGGCGGCTCGGCGGGCACGGCACGCCCCTGACCGAGGGGCAGCCGGCATCACTGACCTTCTACGACGCCGCGCCGGTGCGCACGTTCTCGACCGCCGACCTGCGCGGCCGCAGCGTCAACTCGCCGTACCTCGGCCGGGAGCTTCCTGGCGAGGTGCGCTGGACCCTCCACGCCGGCATCCCGACCGTCGTCGACGGCGTCGTGCTCGACGCACCGGGAGTGCGCGCGTGAGCCAGCAGAACGCCATCCTGATCATGGTCGGCGCAGCGCTCGTGCTGCTCGCCCTCGGGACGTGGGCGTGGCTGCGCCGCGGCCGGCGTGACAGCGGCCTGCGCGCTCCGGTCGCGGAGATCCCGCCCGGCGCTGCGATCCGGTCCGTCCTGCCGGTGCTGTATGTCGCGACGACCCGGCACGAGCAGCCCCTCGAACGACTCTCGATCCGCGGCCTCGCCTACCGGTCGCGCGCAGACCTCACGATCGCCGATGCCGGGATCGCCCTCGATCTCACGGGCCACCCGCGCGTCTTCATCGACGCCGACCGCATCGTCGGCGCCGGTCAGGCGACCGTCGCCATCGACCGGGTCGTCGAGCGCGACGGCCTCCTGCGCCTCTCCTGGCGCCTCGACGACGGCACCGTCGTCGACTCCTATCTCCGTCCGCAGACTGTCTCGGCTCGCTCCGTGGCAGACGACATCGCGGGCATCGGCACCTCCACCCAGACGGGATCCGACGCATGACCTCCCTGTTCCAGTCCGACCCCGCGGTGCTCGTCCTCGAGGACGGCACCCGCCACGTCGGCCGCGCCTACGGCGCACTCGGCACCACCCTCGGCGAGGTCGTCTTCGCCACCGGCATGACCGGCTACCAGGAGACCCTCACGGATCCCTCGTACGCGGGCCAGATCGTGCTGCAGACCGCGCCGCACATCGGCAACACCGGCATGAACGACGAGGACCCGGAGTCCCGCCGCATCTGGGTGTCGGGTTACATCGTCCGCGACCCATCCCGGGTCGTGTCGAACTGGCGCGCCGACGAGTCGCTCGACGACGCGCTCGTGAGCGACGGGGTGGTCGGCATCAGCGGCATCGACACGCGGGCGGTCACCCGTCACATCCGCGCGACCGGCAGCATGCGGGGCGGGATCTTCTCGGGAGATGCCGCATCCCTCGACCCCGAGCGGCAGCTGGAGCTCGTCCGCGACGCGCCGCAGATGGCGGGGATGAACCTGTCCGCGCAGGTGTCGGTGTCCGCCGCCCAGGTGACCCCGGCCACGGGGGAGCGCATCGGCAACCTCGCCGTACTCGACCTCGGCGTGAAGCAGGCGACCGTGGACAACCTCGCCGCGCGCGGCTTCGACGTGCACGTCCTCCCGCAGGACGTGACCATCGACGACATCCGGGCCATCGACCCGGTCGCCGTCTTCTACTCGAATGGCCCGGGCGACCCGGCCGCATCCGGCGACCATGTGGAGCTGCTGCGCGGCGTGCTGGACGACCGGCTGCCCTTCTTCGGCATCTGCTTCGGCAACCAGCTCCTCGGCCGCGCGCTGGGTCTCGGCACCTTCAAGCTGCCGTTCGGCCACCGAGGCATCAACCAGCCGGTGCTCGACAAGTCCACCGGGCGCGTCGAGATCACCGCCCACAACCACGGCTTCGCCGTCGATGCCCCCGTCGAGGGGGAGTTCGACAGCCCCAACGGCTACGGCCGCGTCGAGGTCAGCCACGTCGGGCTGAACGACAACGTCGTCGAGGGGCTGAGGGCGCTCGACATCCCGGCGTTCTCGGTGCAGTACCACCCGGAGGCCGCCGCTGGACCGCACGACGCCAACTACCTGTTCGACCGCTTTGCGGAGCTGGTGAAGAGCACTCGCTCAACCACCGAAGATGTCCGGGAGGACGACAACTGATGCCCAAGCGCGACGACATCAACTCCGTCCTCGTCATCGGCTCCGGCCCGATCGTCATCGGCCAGGCGTGCGAGTTCGACTACTCCGGCACCCAGGCGTGCCGCGTGCTGCGCGAGGAGGGCGTCCGCGTCATCCTCGTGAACTCGAACCCGGCGACGATCATGACCGACCCGGATTTCGCCGACGCGACGTACATCGAGCCGATCAACTGGCGCGTGATCGAGACGATCATCGCGAAGGAGCGTCCCGACGCGATCCTGCCGACGCTCGGCGGCCAGACGGCACTCAACGCCGCGATCGACCTGCACAAGCACGGGATCCTCGAGAAGTACGACGTCGAGCTCATCGGAGCCGACTTCGAGGCGATCAACAAGGGCGAGGACCGCCAGATCTTCAAGCAGCTGGTGCTCGACGCGGGTGCCGATGTCGCGGCATCCCGCATCGCCCACACCATGGACGAGGTGCTCGCCGCCGCGGAGGAGCTCGGCTACCCGCTCGTCGTGCGTCCGTCGTTCACGATGGGCGGTCTCGGTTCGGGCTTCGCGTACGACGAGAACGACCTGCGCCGCATCGCCGGCGCCGGCCTGCGCGACTCCCCGACGACGGAGGTGCTCCTCGAGGAGTCGATCCTCGGCTGGAAGGAGTACGAGCTCGAGCTCATGCGCGACACCGCCGACAACACCGTCGTCGTGTGCTCGATCGAGAACGTCGACCCGGTCGGCGTGCACACCGGCGACTCCATCACGGTGGCGCCCGCCCTCACGCTCACCGACCGCGAGTACCAGAAGCTGCGCGACATCGGCATCGACATCATCCGCGCCGTCGGCGTCGACACCGGCGGCTGCAACATCCAGTTCGCCGTCGACCCCTCCAACGGCCGCATCATCGTCATCGAGATGAACCCTCGCGTGTCGCGCTCGTCGGCGCTGGCCTCGAAGGCGACCGGGTTCCCCATCGCCAAGATCGCCGCCAAGCTCGCGATCGGGTATCGCCTCGACGAGATCCCCAACGACATCACCAAGGTGACGCCTGCCAGCTTCGAGCCGACGCTCGACTACGTGGTCGTCAAGGTGCCGCGATTCAACTTCGAGAAGTTCCCGGCCGCCGACACCACGCTGACGACGACCATGAAGTCGGTCGGCGAGGCGATGGCGATCGGCCGCAACTACGCCACGGCGCTCCAGAAGGCGCTGCGCTCGCTCGAGAAGCGCGGATCGAGCTTCCACTGGGGCGACGAGCCGCGCTCGGCGGAGGAGCTGCTCGAGATCGCGAAGAGGCCGACCGACGGCCGCATCGTCGTGCTGCAGCAGGCGCTGCGCAAGGGCGCGACGGTCGACCAGGCGTTCGAGGCCACGAAGATCGACCCGTGGTTCCTCGACCAGATCGTCCTGATCAACGAGGTCGCGGACTTCGTGGGACAGGCGGAGGAGCTGGATGCCGCCACCCTGCGCATCGCGAAGGAGCACGGCTTCAGCGACCTGCAGATCGCGCAGCTGCGCGGCGACAGCGAGGCGTCGGTGCGCGGCATCCGTCATGCCCTCGACCTGCGCCCCGTCTACAAGACGGTCGACACGTGCGCGGGGGAGTTCCCCGCGCTGACGCCCTACCACTACTCGAGCTACGACTTCGAGACCGAGGTCACGCCCTCGGAGCGCACGAAGGTCGTCATCATCGGCTCGGGACCGAACCGCATCGGGCAGGGCGTCGAGTTCGACTACTCGTGCGTGCACGCGTCGTTCGCGCTGTCGGACGCCGGCTACGAGACCGTCATGGTCAACTGCAACCCCGAGACCGTGTCGACGGACTACGACACGTCCGACCGCCTGTACTTCGAGCCGCTGACGCTCGAGGACGTGCTGGAGGTGCTCCACGCGGAGTCCCGCTCGGGCGAGATCCTCGGCGTCATCTGCCAGCTCGGCGGCCAGACGCCGCTGGGTCTCGCGAAGGGCATCGAGGAGGCCGGCTACACGATCCTCGGGACAAAGCCGGCGGCCATCGACCTGGCCGAGGAGCGCGAGCTCTTCTCGCGCCTGCTCGACGAGGCCGGGCTCGTGGCGCCGCGCAACGGCACGGCGATCGACGTCGACGGAGCCGTGGCTGTGGCGGAGGAGATCGGCTACCCGGTGCTGGTCCGCCCCAGCTTCGTGCTCGGCGGGCGCGGCATGGAGATCGTCTACTCGACCGACGCGCTGCGCGACTACTTCGTGCGCATCGCGGATGCGGCGATCATCGGCCCGGGCCTCCCGCTGCTGGTCGACCGCTTCCTCGACGACGCGATCGAGATCGACGTCGATGCGCTGTTCGACGGCGACGAGCTGTACATCGGCGGCGTCATGGAGCACCTCGAGGAGGCCGGCATCCACTCCGGCGACTCGAGCTGCACGCTTCCGCCGGTGAGTCTCGGCCGCACCGACATCGACCGCGTCCGCACGGCTACCCACGCCATCGCGGAGGGCGTCGGCGTGCGCGGCCTGCTGAACGTCCAGTTCGCGATCTCGGCGGGCGTGCTCTACGTCATCGAGGCGAACCCGCGCGCGAGCCGCACGGTGCCGTTCGTGTCGAAGGCGCTGGGGATCCCGCTCGCCAAGGCCGCCTCGCGGATCATGGCCGGCGCGTCCATCGCCGAGCTCAAGGCCGAGGGGATGCTGCCCGAGCAGGACGGGTCGCGCGTGCCGCTCGACGCGCCGGTCGCGGTGAAGGAGGCGGTGCTGCCCTTCAAGCGCTTCCGCACCGCCGACGGCCAGACGGTCGACTCGGTGCTCGGTCCCGAGATGCGCTCCACCGGAGAGGTCATGGGCATCGACCGCGACTTCCCGACCGCGTTCGCCAAGTCGCAGGATGCCGCGTACGGCGGCATGCCCCAGTCGGGCACGGTCTTCATCTCGGTCGCCGACAGCGACAAGCGGGCCGTGATCCTGCCCGCGCACCGCCTGCAGGAGCTGGGCTTCGACCTCGTCGCCACAGAGGGCACCGCCGAGATCCTCGCGCGCAACGGCATCGCGGTGCGCGTGGTGAGCAAGTACTCCGAGACGCAGGAGTCGGGCGGCACGAACATCGTCGACCTCATCAACGCGGGCGAGATCGACATCGTGGTGAACACCCCGTCGGGCGGCGCCGCCCGCGCCGACGGCTACGAGATCCGCGCCGCCGCCGTCGCCGGCGACAAGGCGCTGTTCACCACCATGGCCGTCCTGGGAGCCGCGGTGAGCGCCCTGCCGGTGCTGCGCGAGGGATTCAAGGTGAAGAGCCTGCAGGAGTATGCGGCCGACCGGGCGGTGCGCGCGTGACCGCGTTCGGCGCCCGATTGCGCGCGGCGCTCGACGCCCACGGACCCCTGTGCGTCGGCATCGATCCGCACGAGCACCTGCTGAGGGAGTGGGGACTGGATGCCTCGGCCTCCGGCGTCCGCGAGTTCGGCCTGCGCGCGGTGGAGGCCGCCTCCGGCCGGGCCGGCATCGTCAAGCCTCAGGTGGCCTTCTTCGAGCGCTTCGGCTCGGCCGGCTTCGCCGCGCTGGAGGACGTGCTCGCAGCGGCGCGCGAGGCGGGCTTGCTCGTGATCGCCGACGCCAAGCGCGGCGACATCGGGTCGACGATGGACGGCTACGCCGGAGCCTGGCTGACGCCCGGCTCGCCCCTCGAGGCGGACGCGGTGACGCTCAGCCCCTACCTCGGACCGGACTCGCTGCGGGCGACGCTCACGACCGCGGTGCGTTACGACAAGGGCGCGTTCGTGCTCGCCGCGACGAGCAACCCTGAGGCCTTCCCGCTGCAGAGCGCCCAGGTCGTCGACGTCGCGGCGACGGACGGCCAGACGGTCGCCGAGCGCGTCGCACGCGACGTCGGCTGGATCAACGGCTCCGCCGCCTTCGCCGGGGGCCTCGGGCCTGTCGGCCTCGTGGTGGGGGCGACCGTCGACCGCGCCGCGGTCGGGCTCTCGGACGAGGCGCTCCAGGGTGCGCCGATCCTCGCGCCGGGCTTCGGCGCGCAGGGCGCCTCTCCCGAAGACCTGCCCGCGCTCTTCGGCGCGGCGGCTGAGAACGTGGTTGCCTCCGAGAGCCGCAGCATCCTGTCGGCGGGTGCTGATGGCCTCGCCGACCGGATCGCGGAACGCGCCGAGCTCTACCGGGAGGCGCTCCGTGGCTGACGTGCGCACCTCTCCTCCCGAGGTCGACCGGGTGGCGGCATCCCGTCGTGCCGTCGCAGCTCGACGCGAGCGCGCCGCGCTCAAGAAGGACGTCGCGATGCGCGTCATCACACCGCAGGAGCTGCTGCGCCGCGCCCTCGCCGAACCCGAGTCGCCGGCCGGGGCGATGCGCGTGACGGAGTTCCTCACCTCGATCCCCGCGATCGGCGAGGGCAAGCGCGACCGCATCCTGAAGGACCTCGAGATCTCGCCGGTGAAGCGCCTCGGCGGCCTCGGCACCCGTCAGCGCGAGGCGCTGCGACGGTTCCTCGACGAGCGCTGGCCGGAACTCGCGCCGCGCGGCGGCCGCAGCCGGCTCGTGGTCCTGGCCGGCCCCACGGCCGTGGGCAAGGGAACGGTCGCGTCCTACATCAAAGAGCACCACCCCGAGATCCATCTGTCCGTCTCGGCCACCACTCGGGCGCCGCGTCCCGGAGAGGTGGACGGGGAGCACTACTTCTTCGTCGACGATGCCGAGTTCGACCGGCTGATCGCTGCGGGGGAGCTGCTCGAGCACGCGACGGTTCACAATGCGCACCGCTACGGCACACCGCGCGCGCCGATCGAGCGCGTGCTCGCCGAGGGCCGCACGGCTCTTCTCGAGATCGATCTGCAGGGAGCCCGTCAGGTGCGGGCCGCCGATCCCTCCGCCACGCTGGTCTTCCTGCTCCCGCCGAGCTGGGACGAGCTGGTGCACCGGCTGGTCGGCCGGGGCACCGAGGGCGACGAGGAGCGTGCCCGCCGCCTGCGCACCGCGAAGACCGAACTGGCGTCGCAGGGCGAGTTCGACTTCCGCGTCGTGAACGACGATGTGGCCCGGGCCGCCGACGAGGTGGCACGGCTTGCGCGCTGAGCGGCGGGCGCTGACGTAGAATGGTGGGATGCCTCGGCCCGGCCGAGGCTCGCAGACCTCTCCACCGTCATCCGATCCAGGAGGATTCCCATGGCCGGAACGAACCAGGGCATCATCGAGCCCCCCATCGACAGCCTTCTCGAGAAGGTGGACTCGAAGTACCAGCTCGTGATCTTCGCGTCCAAGCGCGCCCGACAGATCAACGACTACTACTCCGATCTCCACGAGGGCAACCTCTTCGACAACGTCGGCCCCCTGGTCGACTCGACGGTCGAGGACAAGCCGCTCACCATCGCGATGCACGAGATCCACGAGGACAAGCTCCGCCTCCGTCACGTCGAGTAAGAGCCCCTGATCTCCTGATGCCCCCGGGGCGGCACTGTCCGCCTTCGGGGGCATACTGGTGCCGGCACACTTCCGACCTGGAGCATCGATGACCGACCTGCGTCTGTTCACGTCCGAATCCGTAACGGAGGGGCATCCCGACAAGATCTGCGACCAGATCTCCGACAGCATCCTCGACGCGATCCTCGCGGAAGACCCCAAGGGGCGCGTCGCGGTCGAGACCCTCGTGACCACCGGACTCGTCCATGTCGCGGGCGAGGTCTCGACGTCCGCCTACGTCGAGATCCCCGCGATCGTCCGCTCCGTCGTCAACCGCATCGGCTACACCTCGAGCGACACCGGCTTCGACGGCGACTCGTGCGGCGTGAGCGTGTCGATCGGCGCGCAGTCGTCCGACATCGCCGCGGGCGTCGACAAGGCGTTCGAGCGCCGGGAGGACGGCTCGGAAGACCCGCACGACCTGCAGGGCGCCGGCGATCAGGGCATCATGTTCGGCTACGCGACGACCGAGACGCCGCAGCTCATGCCCATGGCGGCATGGACCGCCCACCGCATGGCCGAGCGGCTCGCCGAGGTGCGCCGGTCGGGCGAGCTGCCGTTCCTCCGGCCGGACGGCAAGACCCAGGTGACCCTCGGATACGAGGGCCAGATCCCGCGCACGGTGGAATCCGTCGTGCTGTCGACCCAGCACCAGCCCGACATCTCGCAGAAGGCGCTGCGTGCGGCGGTGCGCGCGGAGGTCATCGACCCGGTGCTCGAGGCCACGGGTCTCGACCTTCCCGACGTGAAGTTCTACATCAACCCCGCGGGCCCCTTCGTGACCGGCGGGCCGAAGGGCGACGCCGGCCTCACCGGCCGCAAGATCATCATCGACACGTATGGCGGCGCAGCCCGGCACGGCGGTGGCGCATTCAGCGGCAAAGACCCGTCGAAGGTCGACCGCTCCGCTGCATACGCGATGCGGTGGGTGGCCAAGAACGCCGTCGCTGCCGGACTCGCGGAGCGCCTCGAGGTGCAGGTCGCCTACGCGATCGGCAAGGCGAAGCCCGTGGGCCTCTACGTCGAGACGTTCGGCACCGGCCGGGTCTCCGACGAGGCCATCACGCGGGCGATCCTCGACGTGTTCGATCTGCGGCCGAAGGCGATCACCGATCAGCTCGACCTGCTGCGGCCCATCTACGCCAAGACCGCCGCCTACGGGCACTTCGGGCGCGAGCTGCCCGAGTTCACGTGGGAGCGCACCGACCGCGCCGACGACCTGCGCGCCGCCGCAGGGCTGTGATGCGGGGCGCCCCGCACCGGGGGCGCGTTGCGCGCCGGCGCACCCGGGGAGGCGCGTCATGACGGCGCGAAGGGTCGCCCGTGTGCTCATCGACTCTCCACTGCCGCAGCTCGACCGGCTCTTCGACTACGCGATTCCCGACCATCTGGCGAACGAGGCGATCGCCGGCGTGCGCGTGAAGGCGCCGCTGCGATCGGCCGGCCGGATGGTCGAGGGCTATCTCGTCGAGGTGGGCGAGCCGGATGCCTCCGACCGCCCGCTGTCCGAGCTGGAATCCGTCGTGTCGCCGGTTCCCGTGCTCACCCCGGGTCTGTACGCGCACGCGCGGCGATGCGCCGATCGCGCCGCCGGATCGGCGAGCGACATCCTGCGACTCGCCATCCCGAAGCGCATGGTGCGTGCCGAGAAGGCCTGGCTCGCGGCGGGCGCTCCGGCCACGCCGGAGGTGGACGCCGCAGCGCGTGAGTGGGCCGAGTCGGTGCTCGGCGCCTACCCGGGTCTCGCCGATGCCCTCGACGACGACGCGCGGCTGGCTATCGATGCGCCCCCGCATCCTGCGACCCTGGCCGACGGATCGGCCGTGGGCGCCTGGGCGGTGCTCCTCGTGGCGGCTGCCGTCCGCACCCTCGCCGACGGACGCAGCGCCGTGCTGATCGTGCCCGACCACCGCGACCGCGCGCAGCTCGAGGCCGTCCTGGCCGGGCGCGTTCCGCCCGAAGCGGTCGTGCGCGACGATGCGAAGCAGAGCTCGCCGCTGCGCTACGCCGCCTTCCTGCGGACCCTGGCCGACGCACCGTGCATCGTCATCGGCAACCGGTCCGCGGTGTACGCCCCCGTTCCTTCGCTCGGACTCGTGGCTCTCTGGGACGACGGCGACCCGCTGCTGTCGGAGCCGCTGAGCCCCGGCGTCCACGCGCGCGACGCCGCACTGCTCCGGCACGAGCTCGACGGCGGCGCGCTCCTCTTCGCAGGACACACCCGCACCACCGACGTGGAGCGCCTCGTCGCCGTGGGCTGGCTCCGCGATCTTCCGGCCGCACGGCGGCCGAGTCCGCGGGTCGTGCTGAGCGCCACGCGTGAGGGGGAGTCGCGCGGCTCGCGCGTGCCCTCCGCCGCCTTCGCCGCGGCGCGGGAGGCTCTGGTCCACGGACCCGTGCTCGTGCAGGTCGCCCGGCCGGGGTACGCACCGGTCCTCGTCTGCGCGGAGTGCCGGCATCCCGCCCGCTGCGCCCACTGCGGCGGACCCCTCCACGCGGCGCGCCGCGGCGCGGTGCCGACGTGCACGTGGTGCGGTCGTGCCGCGGGCGGCTGGACGTGCCCGGACTGCTCGTCCACGCGGGTGCGCATGGCATCCTCGGGCAGTGAGCGCACCGCTGACGAGCTCGGGCGCGCGTTCCCCGGCGTCCGCGTGATCATCGCCGACGGCGAGCACCCCGTCACCCATGTCGATGCGCGGCCCGCGCTCGTGGTCGCCACGCGCGGCGCCGAACCCCTCGCCGCGGGCGGCTATCGCGCCGTCGTCCTCCTCGACGGCGATCGGATGCTGCTCGGAGACGATCTGCGCATCGGCGAGTCGTGTCTGCGGTGGTGGTCCAACGCGGCGGCTCTCGCCGCTCCGGGGGCGCCGGTGCATCTGGTGGGCGTGGCGGGCCCCGTCGCACGGGCTCTCGCGACGTGGACGCAGGCCGCCTACGCCCGCGCGGAACTCGCCGACCGCAAGCCGCTGCGCATGCCTCCGACGGTGCGCGTCGCGTCCGTCGACGGCGACCGCCTCACCGTCGATGCGGCGCTGGCAGCGCTGCGCGCGGCCGTGCCCGAGCTCGACGCCGAGGCCGTCCTCGGCCCGCTGCCGCGCGACGACGAGGGCGTGCGCGCCCTCGTGCGCTTCGATTACGCGCTCGGCGCCCGCGTCGCGGAGAGCCTGCGGGCTTCGGTCGTGAGCGCTGCCATCAAGGGGCGGCGGCCCGCGAAAGGGTCATCGACGGGCGGCCGCAATAGACTCAAAGTTCGGGTCGACGTGCCCGATCTCGACCTGTGAGGAATCTCATGCGACTCGTCTTCGCCGGTACGCCGGAGCCGGCGGTGCCGGCGCTGCGACGGCTCGCGGCATCCGATCACGACATCGCGGCGGTGATCACCCGCCGCGACGCTCCGCTGGGGCGGAAGCGCGTGCTCACGCCGTCTCCGGTCGCCGTCGCCGCCGACGAGCTCGGCCGGCATCCCATCCGCGCCGATCGGCTGGACGCCGACGTGACCGAGCGCATCGCGGCGCTCCGGCCCGATCTCGGCGTCATCGTCGCGTACGGGGGGCTCGTTCGCGAACCTCTGCTGTCGACGCCCGTCCACGGCTGGATCAATCTGCACTTCTCGCTGCTGCCGCGCTGGCGGGGCGCGTCGCCGGTGCAGCACGCCTTGATCGCGGGAGACGCCGAGACGGGTGCGAGCGTGTTCCAGCTCGTCCCCGAGCTCGACGCGGGCGACGTGTTCGCCGAGCGCTCACATCCGATTCCCGATGGCGCGACGGCGGGAGATCTGCTCGGCGCCCTGGCCGACACCGGCGCGGAGCTGCTGCGAGAGGTCGTGGATTCGATCGCGGCCGGCACGGCGGTGGCTCGCCCGCAGGTGGGGGAGTCGACGTACGCGCCGAAGCTCGGCGACGCCGACGGCGCGGTGCGATGGACCGACGCCCTCGAATCCGTGCTCGGGCGCATCCGCGGCGTCACTCCCGAACCCGGCGCGCACACCACGGTCGACTCCGCGCGACTGAAGATCCTCGATGTGCGCCCGGCGGCGGCCGACGCCCCGTCGCTCGAGCCCGGCCGCATGACGCTGCACGACAAGGCGGTCCTGGTCGGGACGGGCACGACGCCGCTCGCACTCGAGACCGTGCAGCCCGCGGGCAAGGGCGCGATGCGCGCGGCGGACTGGTGGCGCGGACTGCGCTCGGCCGATCCGGTGGCGGGGTCGTGAGCCGCGTCGCCGGCGCGCGCCAGGTCGCCTATGACACGATCCGCGCGGTCCACGAATCGGATGCCTACGCCAACCTCCTGCTGCCCACCTCGATCGCCCGCGCCTGGCTCAACACGGCGGACGCGGCACTCGCGACCGAGCTCACCTACGGCACGCTCCGACGCCAGGGCACCTACGACGCCGTGATCGCGGTCGCGTCCGATCGCGGCATCCCCGAGATCCACCCCGCCGTGCTCGATGCACTCCGTCTCGGCGTGCACCAGCTGCTGTCCACGCGCGTGGCGTCCCATGCCGCGGTGAACGAATCGGTGGAGCTCGCGCGGGAAGCCGGCGGACGCGGGGCCGGCGGATTCGCGAACGCGGTGCTGCGCCGCGTCTCGCGTGACACGCCGGGCGACTGGATGACGCGCATCGCCGAGAGCGCACGCTCCGACGACGAGAGGCTCGGACTGCTGTTCTCGCACCCGGTGTGGGTCGTGCGCGCCCTGCGCCGTGCTCTGGCGGCCGAGGGCCGCGCCGACGAGCTCGAGGCGCTGCTCACCGCCGACAACGCGGCGCCGCGGGTCACGATGATCGCCCTGCCGGGGCTTGCGGAGATCCCCGAGGACGCGCGCCGGACGCCGTTCTCGCCGCACGGATTCCGCCTCGGCGGCGGCGATCCCGACGCCGTCATCCGCGCCTCGGACGGTCGGGTCCGCGTGCAGGACGAAGGGTCGCAGCTGGCCGCGCTCGCGCTCACGCGCGCCGAGCCCGTGCGGGAGGGCGAGCGGTGGCTCGACCTGTGCGCGGGGCCTGGCGGAAAGACGGCCCTTCTCGCCGCGGAGGCGCTCGCGCACGGTGCGAAGCTCGAGGCGAACGAGATCTCGCCGTCACGCGCGGGACTCGTGCGCAAGGCACTCGCCGGGGTGCCGCTCGAGGTGCCGGTCTCGGAGCAGGACGGCCGCATCCGCGCCGAGGAGGCCCCGAACACCTACGACCGCATCCTCGTCGACGCCCCGTGCACCGGGCTGGGCGCTCTCCGTCGCCGACCCGAAGCGCGCTGGCGCAAGGCGCCCGCCGACGTGCCCGAGCTGAGCGAGCTCCAGCGGGGTCTGCTGGGCGCGGCACTCAGCGCGCTCAAGCCCGGTGGCATCGTGGCCTACGTCACCTGCTCACCGCACCTGGCAGAGACCGCGGGCGTCGTCGCCGAGGTCCGGCGGGAGTGGGGCGCGGCCGTCGAGGAGCTGCCCGCCCGCGAGATCGTCACCGAGCTGTCGGACAGCGACCCGGGCCTGGCTCCGCAGGCGGACGGCTCCGAGCGCGCCCAGCTGTGGCCGCACCGGCACAACACCGACGCGATGTCGATCTCGCTGCTGCGCCGGGTCTGAGCCGATCCGGAGCGCCCTCGATCAGGTCTGCAGCCGGAGACCGAGGGGAAGCGCGTTGAACTCGCCCTCGAGCGCGGCGAGGGCCGCCGGGTGGGTGCGGGCGAGCTCGCGGACGTCGAGCGTCACCGTTGATCCCGCCGGGATGCTTCCGGCGAGATCGCGCAGGATGGCGAGCACCCGCTCCGTTCCCGCGAACCCGAGCTCACCGCTGAGCCGGATCGTCCGCCCATCGGGGGAGGAGTCCACGGAGACGGTCGGTGCCGCCAGGTTCTCGTGCGGTTCGAGCAGATGCATGCCCAGGCGCTCCGACAGCCGCTCGACCACGGCCACGGCGCGCACGCTGTTGCCGTACCCGTCGAGGCGCGGGCTGAACGCGGCGACGCCGAACTGCGAGGGCGCCACGGCGAGGATGCCGCCGCTGACGCCGCTCTTCGCCGGCAGCCCCACCCGCAGCAGCCACTGGCCCGAGTAGTCGTACATGCCGCAGCTCGCCATGATCGACAGCACGTCGCGGGCGACGGCCTCGCTCACGACCCGCTCGCCCGTCACGGGGTTCCAGCCGCCGAATGCGAGCGTGGACGCCATCACCGCCAGGTCGCGCACGGTCACCAGCAGCGCGCACTGGCGGAAGTAGGTCTCGACCGCGAGCTCGACGGGGACGTCGATGATGCCGTACGAGCGCATCAGGTGCGCGAGCGCGCGGTTGCGATCGCCGGTCAAGGACTCGGAGGCGTAGACCGACTCGTCCACCCACAGCGACCGCCCGGCGAACGCCGAGAGCAGCTCGACGATGCGGCCGGTACGGGCGTCGAGGTCGTCGCCGCCGATGAGCGCGGTCGTCGCGATCGCGCCCGCGTTGATGAGCGGGTTCGCGGGCCGACCGGTGTTCTGCTCGAGGCTGATGGCGTTGAACGGCTCGCCGCTCGGCTCGGCGCCGACCTTCGCGAAGACGGCATCGCGCCCGTGCTCGACGAGCGCGAGAGCGAGGACGAACGGCTTGGACATCGACTGGATCGTGAACTCGGCGTCCTCGTCGCCCACCGATCGCACCCGCCCCCGCGGTCCGACGACGGAGAGCGCGAGCTGATCCGGATCCGCCTCCGCGAGTTCGGGGATGTACGACGCCGTCGCGCCGTCCGTCAGCGGCCGGACCTCTTCGAGCGCGCCGCTCAGCAGCGCCGTGATGGTGTCCACGGCTCGACCATAATGGACGGGTGCCTCTCCGTGACGAGAACGGCCGCGATGGCGGCATCCGCATCAATCCGAGCATTCTCGCCGCCGACTTCGTCAACATGCAGGCGGAACTCGCGCGCATCGCCGCGGCCGACTTCGTGCACGTCGATGTGATGGACAACCACTTCGTGCCCAATCTCACGTTCGGTCCGCAGATGGTCGAGCGCATCCAGGCCACCAGCCCCGTCCCGCTCGACGTGCACCTGATGATCGCCGACCCCGATCGATGGGCGCCCGGCTATGCCGAACTGGGTGCGGCGTCGGTGACCTTCCATCTCGAAGCCGCGCCGGAGCCGGTCGCCCTCGCCCGCCGTCTGCGTGAAATCGGCGCGCGTGCCGGCGTGGCCGTCAAGCCGGCGACCCCCGTCGAGGGACTGCTCGATCTGCTCGACGACTTCGACCAGATCCTGGTGATGACGGTCGAGCCCGGATTCGGCGGGCAGTCGTTCATGCCCGAGACGATGCCGAAGCTGCGCCGCCTGGCCGATGAGGCGCGGCGCCGAGGCTCGTCGGTCTGGCTGCAGGTCGACGGCGGGATCGGCGAGTCGACCATCGCCCAGGCGGCCGAGGCCGGAGCCGACACGTTCGTGGCGGGGTCGGCGGTGTTCGGCGCCGAAGACCCGGGCTCGGCGATCGCCGGACTCCGCGCCGCCGCTGCCCGGCACCACCACGCCCACTGACGAGCCGCGCCCACGCGATCCGCCGCGCGTCGCGTGTCACGCGTGGTCGAGGCATCCCGCGCGTTCGATACCCTGGCATGGTGAAGACGTTCGATGCGCTGTTCGCCGAGCTGGCCGCCAAGGCGGTCGAGCGTCCCGAAGGATCGGGCACCGTCGCGCAGCTCGACGCGGGCGTGCACGCGATCGGCAAGAAGATCGTCGAAGAGGCGGCCGAAGTCTGGATGGCCGCCGAGTACGAGTCGACGGATGCCGCGGCCGAGGAGATCTCGCAGCTGCTGTACCACCTGCAGGTGCTGATGCTCGCGAAGGGCCTGAGCCTCGAGGACGTCTACCGACATCTCTGAGCGCGTGCCCTCCCTCCGTTCTCGAACCGAAAGCTCCGCCGCCATGCTGCGAATCGCCGTGCCGAACAAGGGCTCGCTCGCCGAGACCGCCTCCGAGATGCTCTCCGAGGCGGGCTACACCGGCCGTCGCGACCCCAAGGACCTCCATGTCATCGACCCCCGCAACGAGGTCGAGTTCTTCTACCTCCGTCCGAAGGACATCGCGACCTACGTCGGATCGGGCGCACTCGACGTCGGCATCACCGGCCGTGACCTGCTGCTGGACGCCCGCATGCCCGGGGCGCGCGAGATCGAGGCGCTCGGCTTCGGCGACTCGACGTTCCGCTTCGCAGGTCCGCCCGGACGCTTCTCCACCGTCGCCGACCTCGACGGCATGCGCGTCGCGACGGCCTACCCGGGTCTCGTCGACGGGTTCCTCGACGACCACGGCGTAGCCGTCGACCTCGTGCCGCTGGACGGCGCCGTCGAGTCTGCCGTGCGGCTGGGAGTGGCGGATGCCGTCGCCGACGTCGTCTCGACGGGCACGACCCTGCGTCAGGCCGGACTCGAGATCTTCGGACCCGTGATCCTCGAGTCGGAGGCCGTCCTCATCGGCGCGCCCGATGAGGCCGAGGGCACGGCGACCCTGCTGCGGCGCCTGCGCGGCGTGATGGTCGCCCGGCGGTTCGTGCTGATCGACTACGACCTCCCCGTCGCGCTGATCGACGAGGCCGTGGCGCTCGCGCCCGGCATCGAGTCGCCGACGATCTCGCCGCTGCGCGACCCGGAATGGGTGGCCGTGCGCGTCATGACCCCGCGGAACAGCGCGAACCAGGTGATGGACGCGCTCTACGCGCTCGGCGCCCGCGCGATCCTCGTCACCGCGATCCACAACGCGAGGCTGTGATGAGCCTGGTCTGCCGCGTCATCCCCTGCCTCGACGTCGCCGGAGGCCGCGTCGTCAAGGGCGTCAACTTCGAGAACCTGCGCGATATGGGCGACCCGGTCGAGCTGGCGCGGGAGTACTTCCGGCAGGGCGCCGACGAGCTCACCTTCCTCGACGTCACGGCCACGGTCGACGAACGCTCGACCACCTACGACGTCGTGCGGCGCACGGCCGAAGAGGTCTTCATCCCGCTGACGGTCGGCGGGGGAGTGCGCTCGACAGACGACGTCGCGCGCCTGCTCTCGGTCGGGGCCGACAAGATTGGCGTGAACTCCGCGGCCATCGCCCGGCCCGGCCTGCTCGATGAGATCGCCGATCGCTTCGGAGCGCAGGTGCTCGTGCTCTCGCTGGACGTCAAGCGCTCCGGCGCGACCGAGTCGGGCTTCGTCGTGACGACGCACGGCGGTCGCACCGAGACGAACCTCGACGCGCTGCTGTGGGCTCGAGAGGCGATCGAGCGCGGCGCGGGCGAGCTGCTGGTCAACTCGATCGACGCAGACGGCACGCGCGAAGGGTTCGACCTCGAGCTCGTGGCCCTCATGCGGGAGGTTTCGAGCGTCCCAGTGATCGCCTCGGGCGGCGCAGGCGCGGCCGGGCACTTCGGGCCGGCGATCGAAGCCGGCGCGGACGCCGTGCTGGCGGCATCCGTCTTCCACTCCGGTCAGCTGACCGTGGGGGATGTGAAGGCGGCGATGGCGGCCGACGGCATCGCCGTGCGAGAGGTGGCCTCATGACCGAGACCGTGCAGGACCGCATCGACCGCGTGGCGTTCAACGCCGACGGACTGGTCGCCGCCATCGTGCAGCAGTGGGACACCCGCGAGGTGCTCATGCTGGGATGGATGGATGCCGAGGCCCTCCGCCGCACGCTGACGGAAGGGCGCGTCACCTTCTGGTCGCGCTCCCGGCATGAGTACTGGCGCAAGGGCGACACGTCGGGGAACATCCAGCTCGTCCGCGGGGCACGCCTCGACTGCGACGGCGATGCCATCCTCCTCGAAGTGGATCAGGTGGGCCCGGCGTGCCACACCGGCACCCGCACGTGCTTCGACGCCGACGACCTCGCCCCCGTCTCCGGACCGGAGCGCGGCAGCCGATGACCTTCGTGCGGCGCGGGGCGGTCCTCCTCCTGGGCACGCTCATCGTCGCGGCGTCGCTGCTGTTCCCGGGGGCGGCCGCCGTCGCCGCCGTGCCCGCTGTCGAACGCGTGTCGGGCGACGACCGCTACGCGACGTCGGCGCGGATCAGCGCGACGACCTTCGCACCCGGCGTGGCCGCCGCCTACGTCGCGGCCGGCGACGGCTTCGCCGACGCCCTGTCGGGTGCGGCTGCCGCCGGGACTCGCTCCTCGCCCGTGCTCCTGACCCGTCCCGACACCCTGCCCGCCGTGATCGCCGCGGAGCTCACCCGGCTGCGACCGGCCGAGATCGTCGTCCTCGGCGGCGAAGGGGCCGTCTCGCCCGCGGTTGCGGAGTCGCTGGCGCGCCTGACCGCGGGCAAGCTGACACGGCTGCACGGAGCCGACCGCTACGACACGTCCGCGGCGGTGAGCGCGAGGACCTTCCCCAGGGGCGCGGCCATCGCCTACGTCGCGAGCGGAGAGACGTTCCCCGATGCGCTGTCGGCAGGATCCGTCGCGGGCGGTCAGCGCGGGCCCATTCTGCTGACGCGCGGCACCGCACTGCCCGCGGCCGTCCGCGACGAGCTCGTCCGCCTGTCGCCTACGTCGATCGTCATCGTCGGGGGGCCGGGCGCCGTGTCGGCGGGCGTCGCAGCGCAGATCAGCTCCGCCACGGGTGTGAGCCCGACGCGCCGATCGGGCGACGATCGCTTCGGGACGTCGGCGAGCATCAGCGCATCCGCCTTCGCGCCCGGCGTGCCTGTCGCCTACGTCGCGAACGGCATGGACTTCCCCGACGCGCTCTCTGCAGCGGCGGCGGCGCGCGGTGCACCGCTGCTCCTCACCGCGACGTCGTCGATTCCGCCGGCCACGGCCCGCGAGCTGATCCGGCTGAAGCCGGGCAAGATCGTCGTCGTCGGCGGCACCGGAGTCGTCTCGACCACCACCGCCGCCCGGTTGGGCGTCGTCGGGACCGACCTTCCGGCGGCCACCGCATCGCGGCTGACCGCCTCGAGCGAGGTGCGGGCGGGGACCTGCCTCGCTTCGCCCGATCGGACGGTGTCGCTGTGCGTCTCCGCGGCCGGCTCGTTCTCGGTCGCGCGAGGTTCCACCGTGCTGTGGTCGTCGGGCACGACGGACGCCGCCGCACGGGCGCTCCGGCTCCGTTCCGACGGGAATGCGCTCCTCTACAGCGTCGACGGCCGGGTGATCTGGGAGTCCAGCACCGCGGGCACCGGCGCCAACGGGCTCTCGGTGCAGAACGACGGAGATCTGGTGCTCGGCACCGCGGCGGGTCAGATCGTCTGGTCGAGCATGTCGAGCGCCGCCGCTCCGAAGTGGCGGCTGCCGTACGCGGCGGGCCAGAGCTGGGCGGCAGGCGGTCCGCACGCCAACTCAGGAGGCACGGCGGGTGCCCGCGGATCGCTGGACTTCGGACCCCGAGCAGGCGGCGACCGGCGCGTGCGCGCGATCGCCGACGGCACCGTCTACCGCGTGCAGTGCGCGTCCGGCTCCTACCTCGGGATCAACCACGCCGGGGGATGGCAGTCGACGTACTACCACCTCGTGAACTACCAGGAGCAGCTCGTCGGCAAGCACGTGACTGCCGGGACGTACCTCGGCGATGTCGGACGCACCGTCCCGTGCGGCGGTGGCGCCACCTTCGACCATGTGCATCTCGTGATCCGTCGCGCGGGCATCCCCGTGTCGGTCGAGGGCATGCGGTTCGGCGACTACACGGCGCGAAGCTCGGGGACGGACTACTGGGGCTTCTGGACCGACGCCGCCGGTCGCCGCGTCCTGACCGCGTCGGGCGGCGCGGCCTGCTGCCTCCCGGCGCGATGACGGCCGGCGCGGGCGTGCCGGGTGTCGCCGATTACAGTGGAGGGGTGACCCGCCGCGCCCGCCTCGTCGCCGTCGCGGCGATCCTGCTGTGCGGAGCGATCGGCGTGATCTCGTCCACCCAGACGTGGCTCACGGTGGTGCTCGACGACAGCGCCGGCCGCGCGCTCGAGGTCCCCGGCGCCTCGGCGATCGCCGTGCTGGCGCCCCTCAGTCTCGCCGTGCTCGCCCTCGGCGGTGCGCTCTCGATCGTGGGACGGGCGCTGCGGTACGCGTTCGGGGCGCTCACCGTCGCCATCGCCGTGCTGCTGGCATGGATGACCGCCCATGTGGCGCTGGCCCTTCCGGTCTCGGCGGTGTCGGCCACCGTGACCGAGGCGACCGGCATCACCGGGGAGAGCGCCGTCTCGGCCCTCGTCGACTCGATCACGCCGACGCCCTGGCCTGTCGTGACACTCGTGGTCTGGGTCATCCTCGTCGCTGCCGGCGTGTTCACGCTCGCGACCGCGCACCGGTGGCGGGGCAGCGGACGCCGCTACCGGACGGACGACGCACCCCCTGCCGCGGGCTCGGCGGGATCGCGCCCGCACGACGCCATCGACTCGTGGGACGACCTGTCGCGTGGCGAGGATCCCACCGCCTGACCGCTAGACTGGCGACATCCCGCGCCTACCCGGAGGAGAACCATGAGCAACCACATCGGCGACCCTGGCCACGGACACTCGCCCGCCGCCTGGACGGCCGTCGTGATCATGCTCCTGGCAGTCACGCTCGGCACGCTGTTCTACTGGTTCGACATGCCGGTGCTCGTCTGGGCATCCGCCGCGCTCCTCGTCGTGGGCGTCATCGTCGGCTGGATCATGGCCAAGGCCGGCTACGGCGCCAACGGTCCGAAGTACAGCGCGAAAGAGCACTGACATGCTCGCCGACCTCACGGCCGGCGCGGTGGAGGATGCCGAGGCGCGCGCCTCGGTGCGGCCGCTGGCCGCCGTCGAGGCAGCCGCGCACGCACAGCCGTCCGCGCGTGACGCCCTCGCCGTCCTCGCCCCCGCCGATCACGTCAAGATCATCGCCGAGGTGAAGCGCGCGAGCCCGTCGCGCGGCGATCTCGCCGCGATCCCCGACCCTGCCCGCCAGGCCCTTCTCTACCAGGAGGGCGGCGCATCGGCGATCTCTGTCCTCACCGAGGGTCGCCGGTTCAAGGGCAGCCTCGCCGATCTCGAGGCGGTCAAGGGCGCGGTAGGCCTGCCGGTGCTCCGCAAGGACTTCATCGCGACCGAGTACCAGGTGCTGGAAGCCCGCGCATCGGGCGCCGACCTCGTGCTCCTCATCGTCGCAGCCCTCCCGCAGGACGTCCTGGCGCGGCTGTACGCGCTCACGCTCGAGCTGGGGATGACACCGCTCGTCGAGACGCACTCCGCCGACGAGGTGGACCGCGCCGCGGACGTCGGCGCTCGCCTCATCGGCGTCAACGCGCGCGACCTCTCGACCTTCGCCCTCGATCGCGACCTGTTCGGGCGGCTGGCCGATCGCATCCCTGCCGGTGCCGTCAAGGTCGCCGAGTCGGCGGTGCTCGCTCCGGCCGACGTGGCCCACTACCGCGCCGCGGGCGCGGACGTCGTCCTCGTCGGCGAGGCGCTCGTCACGAACGACCCGGTCACCACCCTGCAGGCGTTTCTGGAGGCCGGCGCAGCGCACGCTGCACTGAACGAGCGGAGTGAGTCCCAGTGAGTCTTCGTGAGGCATCCGGCCCCTTCTTCGGCGACTTCGGCGGCCGTTACATGCCCGAGTCGCTCATCGCCGCGATCGACGAGCTGACCGCCGAGTACGAGGCGGCCAAGGCTGACCCCGAGTTCCAGGCGGAGTTCGTGCGGCTGCTGCACACGTACGCCGGCCGTCCGTCGCCGATCACCGAGGTGCAGCGCTTCGCCGCGCACGCGGGCGGTGCGCGGGTGTTCCTGAAGCGCGAGGACCTCAACCACACCGGTTCGCACAAGATCAACAATGTGCTCGGCCAGGCGCTCCTCACGCGTCGCCTCGGCAAGACGCGGGTGATCGCTGAGACGGGCGCCGGTCAGCACGGGGTCGCCACGGCCACGGCGGCCGCCCTGTTCGGTCTCGAGTGCACGATCTACATGGGAGAGGTCGACACCGAGCGACAGGCCCTCAACGTCGCCCGCATGCGGCTTCTCGGCGCGGAGGTCGTGCCGGTGACGACCGGCTCGCGCACCCTGAAGGACGCGATCAACGACGCCTACCGCGACTGGGTCGCCACCGTCGAGACGACGAACTACATCTTCGGGACGGCGGCCGGTCCGCATCCGTTCCCCGCTATGGTCCGCGACTTCCAGAAGGTCATCAGCGAAGAGGCGCGCGCGCAGCTGCTCGAAGAGGCCGGACGCCTTCCCGACGCGGTGATCGCGTGCGTGGGCGGCGGCTCGAACGCCATCGGCATGTTCGACGCGTTCCTCGACGACGAGGGCGTCAGGCTCTACGGCGTGGAGGCGGCGGGCGACGGGGTCGACACGTCCCGGCACGCGGCATCCATCGAACGCGGACGCCCCGGTGTGCTGCATGGCTCCAAGACGTTCGTGCTGCAGGACGAGGACGGCCAGACGATCGAGTCCCACTCGATCTCGGCGGGCCTCGACTATCCCGGCGTCGGCCCCGAGCACGCGTGGCTCGCCTCGATCGGACGCGCCGAGTACATCCCCGCCACCGACGACGAGGCCATGCAGGCGCTGCGCCTGCTCTCCGAGACGGAGGGGATCATCCCCGCCATCGAGTCCGCCCACGCCCTGGCCGGCGCGCTGCGCCTCGGACGTGAGCTCGGACCCGACGCGATCCTCGCGGTGTGCCTCTCCGGACGCGGCGACAAGGACATGGACACCGCCGCGCGCTACTTCGAGCTGTATGACAAGGGAACGGATGCCGCGACCGCAGCCTCCGCACCCCACGACGACGCCGCCAAGGGCGAGGGGGAGAAGCTGTGACCTCGCGCGTCGCCGCCGCGATCGACGCGGCACACGCCGACGGACGCGGAGCCTTCATCGGCTACCTCCCGCTCGGCTTCCCCGACCTCCAGACGAGCATCGACGCGGCGGTCACCCTGGCCGAGAACGGCGCCGACGTCCTCGAACTCGGCCCGCCCTACTCCGACCCTGTCATGGACGGCACGGTCATCCAGGAGGCGACTCAGGCTGCTCTCGCCGGAGGGTTCCGCCTGCGCGACACGTTCACGGCCGTGGCGGAGATCACGCGACGCGTCGAGGTCCCCGTGCTCGTCATGACGTACTGGAACCCCGTGCTGCAGTACGGCGTCGACCGCTACGCCGACGACCTCCTCGCAGCGGGAGGCGCCGGGCTGATCACGCCCGACATCACGCCGGAGTCGGCAGCCGAGTGGATCGCGGCGAGCGAGCGCACCGGTCTCGACCGGGTCTTCCTCGCGGCGCCGACGTCGACCGACGAGCGCCTCGACCTGATCGTCGAGAACTCGACCGGCTTCGTGTACACCGTCTCGACGATGGGGATCACGGGGGAGCGGGCGCAGCTGGACGCTGCGGCCCGCACGCTCGTCGGGCGTCTGCGCGAGCGCGGCTCGGCTCATGCGTGCGTCGGCATCGGGATCTCCAACGCCGAACAGGTCGCAGGCGTGCTCGGCTACGCCGACGGCGCCATCGTCGGCACCGCACTCGTGCGCGCGCTGCGCGAGGGCGGCCTCGACGGGCTCGCGGAGGCGGCTCGCGCCCTCGCCGCAGGCACGGTCCGCACCGCGAATTAGACTTCTCACGTCGGCTCGCCGCCGACCTCCCCACCAGCAAGGATTCGATCGCCCATGATCTCCGCCGCACAGAGCCTCGCCCAGGGCGTCGTCGCCAGCATCCCGAGCCCTGACGTCAGCCAGTTCCAGCTCGGCCCGCTCACGATCCACTTCTACGCGCTGTGCATCATCGCGGGGATCATCGCCGCCGTCTTCCTGACGAACCACCGCCTGACCAGGCGCGGTGCCGAGCCGTGGGTCGTCATCGACATCTCACTGCTGGCAGTCCCGCTCGCGATCATCGGCGCGCGGATCTACCACGTGCTCACCCACTTCGACTTCTACTTCGGCGAGGGCAGGAACCCGCTCTCGGCGCTGTACATCTGGGAGGGCGGCATCGCCATCTACGGCGCCCTCATCGGCGGCGCGATCGGCGCGTGGCTCGGCTGCCGCTGGACCGGCATCCGCTTCTGGACGTTCGCGGACGCGCTCGCCCCCGGGCTGCTGCTGGCACAGGCGATGGGCCGATTCGGCAACTGGTTCAACCAGGAGCTGTTCGGGCTGCCCACCGACCTCCCGTGGGGCCTCGAGATCGACTACCCGAACCCGGCCTGGCCGGTCGGCCTGCCCGAGGGCACGCTCTTCCACCCCACGTTCCTCTACGAGGTGGTCTGGAACCTGCTGGGCGTCGTCGTGCTGCTGTGGGCCGGACGCAAGTTCCGCCTGCAGTGGGGTCGGCTGTTCGGCCTCTACCTCGTCTGGTACAGCGGCGGGCGCATCGTGTGGGAGTCGATCCGCATCGACCCGAGCGACATCTTCCTCGGTCTGCGCACCAACGTGTGGGCCGCGATCCTCGGCGTGATCCTGGGTCTGGCGATCTTCTTCGTGCAGAAGCGCCGTCACCCCGGCTACGAGCCGTCGCCCTATGTGTCCGGCCGCGAGTGGACCGCCGGACAGGCTGTACAATCGCAGGACACCGACGACTTCGTCGACGTCAGCGATCCCCCGTCGTCCGAGTCCGTCGAAGGCACCGCCACAAGCACCCCCGCCACGAAATAACGCATGCTGAACAGCTAGCACGTGCAGTTCGACTAGCACAGGGCCGACGTCGTCCCATCTTGAGCATCAATGTGAGGACGGTTGGTATGGCTTCGAGCCCCCGTCGCGTCGTCTCTTCGGAGGCGAGCACCCGGAACAGCGGGATGTCCGGCTTCCCTGCGAAGCAGGGCATGTACAACCCCGCCTTCGAGAAGGACGCCTGCGGTCTGGCGATGGTTGCCACGCTCCGCGGCGAGGCAGGTCACGACATCATCGACCTGGCGCTGACCGCGCTGCGCAACCTCGAGCACCGAGGGGCGATCGGGTCGGACGCCGGCACGGGCGACGGCGCGGGCATCCTCACGCAGATGCCCGACGCCTTCCTGCGGGCGGTCGTCGGCTTCGACCTGCCCCCGGTGGGGGAATACGCGGCGGGGATGGTGTTCCTGCCCCGCGACGATGAGGCGCGCGCGGCGCAGAAGGCCGGCATCGAGCGGATCGCGGCATCCGAGAACCTCACCGTGCTCGGCTGGCGCGAGGTGCCCACGGTTGACGAGAACCTCGGCAAGCTCGCCTTCGCGGCGCGCCCCGTCTTCGAGCAGCTCTTCGTATCGCGCCCGGCGGTCGGCGATGCGCCCGCGCTCTCGGGCATCGCGCTGGACCGCCGCACGTTCCGGCTGCGCAAGCGCGCCCGCACCGAGCTCGACGCCTACTTCGTGTCGCTCTCCGCGCGCACCCTCGGCTACAAGGGCATGGTCACCACCCTGCAGCTCGAGCCGTTCTACCCCGACCTGCAGGACGAGCGCTTCGCCTCCGAGCTGGCCGTCGTGCACTCGAGGTACTCGACCAACACCTTCCCGTCGTGGCCGCTCGCGCAGCCGCTGCGCATGCTCGCCCACAACGGCGAGATCAACACCGTGAACGGCAATCGCAACTGGATGCGCGCCCGCCAGTCGCAGCTCGAGTCCGAGCTCCTCGGCGACATCAGCCCGCTGCTGCCGATCTGCACCGACGGCGCCAGCGACTCGGCCTCGTTCGACGAGGTGCTCGAGCTCCTGACGCTCACCGGCCGCAGTCTGCCGCACGCGATCATGATGATGGTGCCGGAGGCCTATGAGAAGCAGGCCGACATCGACCCGAAGCTGCGCTCGTTCTACGAGTTCCACTCGATGCAGATGGAGCCCTGGGACGGCCCGGCGGCGCTGATCTTCACCGACGGCACGCTGGTCGGGGCCACCCTCGACCGCAACGGACTCCGCCCCGGCCGCTGGACCGAGACCACCGACGGACTCGTCGTGATCGGCAGCGAGACCGGCGTGCTCGACTTCGCTCCCGAGCGCATCAAGCGCCGCGGGCGCCTGCGCCCGGGCCGGATGTTCCTGGTCGACACCGCGCAGGGGCGGATCATCGAGGATGACGAGATCAAGCGTCAGCTCGCCGAGCTCGAGCCGTGGCAGGAGTGGCTCGACTCCGGTCGCGTCCGCCTCGCCGAACTTCCCGAGCGCGAGCACATCGTGCATCCGATCGCGTCGATCACGCGGCGTCAGCGCACCTTCGGCTACACCGAGGAGGAGGTGCGCATCCTCCTGACCCCGATGGGGCAGGCCGGAGCCGAGCCGCTCGGCGCGATGGGCAGCGACACCCCAGTCGCCGTGCTCAGCGAGCGACCCCGCCTGCTGTTCGACTACTTCACCCAGCAGTTCGCGCAGGTGACCAACCCGCCGCTCGACTCGATCCGCGAAGAGGTCGTCACGTCGCTCTCGCTGGGTCTCGGCCCCGAGCGGAACCTGCTGGAGTGGGGTCCCGACCACACCCGTGTGGTCACCCTGGACTTCCCGGTGATCGACAACGACGAGCTCGCGAAGATCCAGCACATCGATACCGCCCTGCCGGGCCGCACCTCGGTCACGATCCGCGGCCTCTACCGCGTCGAGGCGGGGCACAAGGGCATGGAGAAGCGTCTCGCGCAGATGTGCGAAGAGGTCGACCAGGCGATCGAGGACGGCGCCGAGTTCATCGTGCTCTCAGACCGCGACTCGAACAAGGACCTCGCCCCGATCCCGTCGCTGCTGATGCTCGCCGCTGTGCACCACCACCTGATCCGCAACCAGACGCGCATGAAGTGCGGTCTTGTCGTCGAGGCGGGCGACGTGCGCGAGGTGCACCACGTCGCGACGCTGATCGGGTACGGGGCATCCGCCGTCAATCCGTACCTCGCCATGGAGACGGTCGAGTACCTCGTGCGAGCCGGGTACATCACGGGACTGACCCCCGAGAAGGCCGTGCGCAACCTGATCTACGCGCTCGGCAAGGGCGTTCTCAAGATCATGTCGAAGATGGGCATCTCCACCGTCTCGTCGTACGCGGGCGCCCAGGTGTTCGAAGCGGTCGGGCTGTCGGGGGGGTTCGTCGCGAAGTACTTCACGGGCACGGAGTCGAAGCTCGGCGGCGTCGGGCTCGACGTGATCGCCGCCGAGAACTCGGCGCGCCACGCGTACGCCTACCCGGAGGATGCCGCGGTGCGCGCGCACGAGCGGCTGTGGACCGGCGGCGAGTACCAGTGGCGCCGGGACGGCTCTCCGCACCTGTTCAACCCCGACACCGTCTTCCGGCTGCAGCACGCGACGCGGTCGCGTCGCTACGACATCTTCCGCGAGTACACGAAGCTCGTGGACGACCAGGCGAACGAGCTCAAGACCCTCCGCGGACTGTTCAAGCTCAAGACCGCCGGCCGCGCTCCGGTTCCGATCGACGAGGTCGAGCCGGTCTCGTCGATCGTCAAGCGCTTCTCCACGGGTGCGATGAGCTACGGCTCGATCTCGAAGGAAGCGCACGAGACGCTCGCCATCGCGATGAACCGCCTCGGCGCGAAGTCCAACACCGGCGAGGGCGGCGAGGATGTCGACCGCCTGCTCGACCCTGAGCGCCGCAGTGCGATCAAGCAGGTCGCCTCGGGCCGGTTCGGCGTCACGAGCCTCTACCTCACGAAGGCCGACGACATCCAGATCAAGCTCGCCCAGGGCGCGAAGCCCGGCGAGGGCGGACAGCTGCCGCCGACCAAGGTCTACCCGTGGGTGGCGCGCACCCGTCACGCCACAGCCGGCGTGGGGCTGATCTCGCCGCCGCCGCACCACGACATCTACTCGATCGAAGACCTCAAGCAGCTGATCTTCGACCTGAAGCGCGCAAACCCCGGCGCACGCGTCCACGTGAAGCTCGTGAGCCAGTCCGGGATCGGGGCCGTCGCCGCGGGCACGGCCAAGGCCCTGGCCGACGTCATCCTCGTCTCGGGTCATGACGGCGGCACGGGCGCCAGCCCGCTGAACTCGCTCAAGCACGCGGGCACGCCGTGGGAGCTGGGTCTCGCCGAGACGCAGCAGACGCTCATGCTCAACGGGATGCGCGACCGCGTCGTCGTTCAGGTCGACGGCCAGCTCAAGACCGGCCGCGACGTCATCATCGGCGCGCTGCTCGGTGCCGAGGAGTTCGGGTTCGCCACGGCGCCGCTCGTCGTGTCGGGCTGCATCATGATGCGCGTGTGCCATCTCGACACGTGCCCCGTCGGCGTCGCCACCCAGAACCCCGTGCTGCGCGAGCGCTTCACCGGCAAGCCGGAGTTCGTCGTGAACTTCATGGAGTTCATCGCCGAGGAGGTCCGCGAGTACCTCGCCGAGCTGGGCTTCCGCTCACTCGACGAGGCCATCGGCCACAGTGAGCTGCTCGACATCAACGGAGCCGTCGAGCACTGGAAGGCGAGCGGCCTCGACCTCTCGCCCGTGCTGGAGGGCCCTGCGTTCGCCGACGACGAGCCCCGGCGCAACACCACCGCCCAGCTGCACGAGATCGAGGACCACTTCGACGTGCCGCTGATCGAGCTCGCCCAGGACGTCATCGCGAACGGCGGCGAGCTGACGGTCGACCTCCCCATCCGCAACACCGAGCGCGCCGTCGGCACGCTGCTGGGCCACTACGTCACGCGTGAACGCGGCGAGAACGGGCTGCCGTCGGGCAGCATCGTGGTGAACCTCACCGGCTCGGCCGGGCAGTCCTTCGGCGCCTTCATGCCCGCGGGCATCACGCTGCGCCTCGAGGGCGACTCGAACGACTACGTCGGCAAGGGACTCTCAGGCGGTCAGATCGTCGTGCGCCCGCCGCGCGGCGCGACCTTCGACGCATCCCAGAACGTGATCGCCGGCAACGTGATCGGCTACGGCGCGACCCAGGGCACGCTGTTCCTGCGCGGCGTCGTGGGGGAGCGGTTCTTCGTCCGCAACTCGGGTGCGACTGCCGTGGTCGAGGGCGTGGGCGACCACGCGCTCGAGTACATGACCGGCGGCCTGGCCGTCATCCTCGGCGCGACGGGCCGCAACCTCGGCGCCGGCATGTCCGGCGGAACCGCGTACGTGTACAGGCTCGACCGCAAGCTCGTGAACCGCGAGGCACTCGCGACCGGCGAGCTCGTGCTGGGCGAGCTCGGCTCCGGTGACGCCGAGATCCTGCGCGACCTGCTGGAGCAGCACGTCGCCGAGACCGAGTCGACGCTCGCCGCGGCACTCCTGGCCGACTTCGACAACGAGCTCGACAACTTCATCCGCGTCCTGCCGCGCGATTACGCCGCGGTGCTCGAGACGCGTCAGAACGCCGTCGCCGAGGGGCTGGACCCCGACGGCGATGTCGTCTGGAACCGCATCCTGGAGGTGACGGGTGGCTGACCCGAAAGGCTTTCTGAAGGTCACCGAGCGCGAGCTGCCGCCGCGGCGGCCCGTGCCGGTGCGCATCATGGACTGGAAAGAGGTCTACGAGCCGGGCGACTCCGCCGTCCTGCGTCGTCAGGCCGGCCGCTGCATGGACTGCGGCGTGCCGTTCTGCCACAAGGGCTGCCCGCTGGGAAACCTCATCCCGGAGTGGAACGACCTCACGTGGCGCGGTGAGGGCCGCTCTGCGATCGAGCGCCTGCACGCGACCAACAACTTCCCGGAGTTCACGGGCCGGCTGTGCCCGGCTCCGTGCGAGAGCTCCTGCGTGCTGGGCATCAACCAGCCCGCCGTCACGATCAAGCAGATCGAGGTCTCGATCATCGACGAGGCGTTCGCTCACGGCTGGGTCGAGGCCGAGCCACCCGGGCGCCTCACCGGCAAGACGGTCGCGGTCGTCGGCTCCGGCCCTGCGGGTCTCGCCGCCGCTCAGCAGCTGACGCGCGCGGGCCACACCGTCGCCGTGTTCGAGCGCGACGACCGCATCGGGGGACTGCTGCGCTACGGCATCCCGGACTTCAAGATGGAGAAGAAGCACCTCGAGTCGCGACTCCGCCAGATGCGGGACGAGGGCACGCGCTTCCGCGCCGGTGTCGAGATCGGCAAGGACATCTCCTGGAGCGACCTGCGCGCGCGGTACGACGCCGTCGTCATCGCGACCGGTGCCACGATCCCGCGCGAGCTCGCGATCCCCGGTCGCGACCTCGCCGGGGTGCACTTCGCCATGGAGTACCTCGTCGAGTCGAACAAGGCGATCGCGGGCGATGCGGTCGCGCACCAGATCTCCGCCGAAGGCAAGCACGTCGTCGTGATCGGCGGCGGCGACACCGGTGCCGACTGCGTCGGGACGGCGCACCGTCAGGGTGCGCTGAGCGTCACGAATCTCGCGATCGGGCGCCGCCCTCCCGGCGAGCGTCCCGAGAACCAGCCGTGGCCGATGGCGCCGACCCTGTTCGAGGTGTCGTCGGCGCACGAGGAGGGCGGCGAGCGGTCCTACCTCGCCTCCACCGTCGAGTTCCTGGGCAACGGCGCCGGCGAGGTACGCGCGCTGCGCGTCGCCGAGACCGAGTTCGTCGACGGCCGCCGGGTCCCCAAGAGCGGGACCGAGCGAGAGATCCCCGCGGATCTGGTGCTCATCGCCATGGGCTTCACCGGTCCGGAGCGCACCCTGCTCGAGGAGCAGCTCGGCGCGCAGTTCACCGGACGCGGCAACGTCCACCGCGAGAACGACTACCAGACGACCGCCCCCGGGGTGTTCGTGGCCGGCGACGCCGGTCGCGGGCAGTCCCTGATCGTGTGGGCGATCGCGGAGGGCCGCGCGGCCGCCGCGGGCGTCGACGCCTTCCTGATGGGCCAAACCCACCTGCCCGCCCCTGTCCGCCCCCACGATGTCGCTATCGGCCTGCAGCCCGCGTAGGCTGGCCACGGCACTCGCCCTCGAAAACCACCCGGAGAATACACACGGATGAGACGCGCCAAAATCGTCGCAACCCTCGGCCCCGCCACGTCGACCTATGAGAGCGTTCGCGCGATCATCGACGCCGGCGTGGATGTCGCCCGCTTCAATCTGAGCCACGGCGACTACTCGGTCCACGACAACAACTTCGCCAACGTGCGCAAGGCCGCCGACGACGCAGGTCGCGCCGTCGCCATCCTGGTCGACCTCCAGGGTCCGAAGATCCGCCTGGGCAAGTTCGAGAACGGACCCCACGACCTCGCCGCCGGCGACATCTTCAAGATCACGGTCGACGACATCCTCGGCACCAAGGAGATCGTCTCGACGACCTTCAAGGGCCTCCCGAACGATGTCAAGGCCGGCGACTTCCTCCTCATCGACGACGGCAAGGTCCGCGTGCAGGTCGTCGAGACCGACGGCACCGTCGTCACGACGAAGGTCATCGTGGGCGGCCCGGTCTCGAACAACAAGGGCATCAACCTGCCCGGCGTCGCCGTGAACGTGCCCGCACTGTCCGACAAGGATGAAGCCGACCTCCGCTGGGGCCTGCGTGCCGGAGCCGACGTCATCGCGCTCTCGTTCGTCCGCGACGCGAAGGACGTCCAGCGCGTCCACGTGATCATGGCCGAAGAGGGCCGCCGCATCCCGGTCATCGCCAAGATCGAGAAGCCGCAGGCCGTCGACAACCTCGAGGAGATCATCGACGCCTTCGACGGCATCATGGTCGCCCGCGGCGATCTCGGCGTCGAACTGCCGCTCGAGGCCGTGCCGATCGTGCAGAAGCGCGCCGTCGAGCTCTGCCGCCGCATGGCCAAGCCGGTCATCGTCGCGACCCAGATGCTCGAGTCGATGATCGAGAACCCCGTGCCGACCCGTGCCGAGACGAGTGACGTCGCCAACGCCGTGCTCGACGGCGCCGACGCGGTCATGCTCTCGGGCGAGACCAGCGTGGGCAAGTACCCGGTCGTGGTCGTCGAGACGATGGCCCGCATCGTCGAATCGACCGAGGAGCACGGACTCGAGCGCATCCAGCCGCTCATGACCAAGCCGCGCACGCAGGGCGGCGCGATCACCCTCGCCGCGCTCGAGGTCGCCGAGTTCGTCGAGGCGAAGTACCTCTGCATCTTCACCGAGTCGGGTGACACGGCCCGCCGCATGTCGCGGCTGCGCCCCCGCATCCCGATGATCGGGTTCACGCCCGAGCCGGCGATCCGCCGCCGCATGGCGCTCACCTGGGGCGTGCAGTCGGCCCTCGTCGAGCACGTCGCGCACACCGACCGCATGTTCATCCAGGTCGACGACTACTTCCTGTCGAACGATCTCGCGAAGGTCGGCGACCGCGTGGTCGTGATCTCGGGATCCCCTCCCGGAATCATCGGCTCCACCAACGACATCCGCATCCACAAGATCGGCGATGCGGTCCACGGCAAGGCTCCGATCTACCAGTCCGACGAACTGTAGGTCGGAAAAGCCCGCACGGACCGGTCGCGCTCACTATGCTGAGCGCGACCGCTCCGTTTCTCGGGCAGGAGGCCCTCGCATGGATTTCTTCTGGTGGCTGCTGTGGATCTTCTGGTTCGTCGCGTACATCTACGTGGTGATCGTCGTCATCACCGATCTCTTCCGCGATGAGAAGCTGAACGGCTGGCTCAAGGCGCTGTGGATCATCGCCCTGGTGTTCGTGCCCTTCCTGACGGCGCTGGTCTACGTGATCTCGCGCGGGTCGGGCATGGCGGAGCGCGCCCGCGCGCAGTACGTGAGCGCGCCCGAGTACGACGACTACAAGCCCTCGGCTTCGGCGAGCCCTGCCGAGGACATCGCGAAGGCCAAGGCCCTCCTCGACGCCGGCACCATCACGCAGGGCGAGTTCGACGCCCTCAAGAGCAAGGCGCTCGGCAATCAATACTTCGGCGCGTAGCCGCCGAACATGAGCGGATGCCTCGGGCCGAGGCATCCGCTCGTTCGCACGTGACGCGGGCCCGGCGCACCGTGGCCGGCCCGGAGACTCCCAGGAGCCGTCGGTTACCGTAGTAGAGGCGTTCGAGCGGAGCGCCCTGCCGCGCGCGCGAGCGCCGGCACCTGCACCTGCACCTCTCTCCTGGAGGAGAACCGATGACCGCACGCATGCCCGAAGCCACGGTGCACATTCTGTCGAGCACCGTCGCGGAGGTCCATGTCGGCACCGACGTCGAGGAGCTCGTCGCCCCCGACAGCCGCGCACTGCGCGACCGGGTGGTCGAGGAGATCCGGCTGCTGGCGGCTTCCGCAGGCGAGCCGGCGCGCGCGACCCTCGTCGAGGGGGCGTCCCGCTGGCCGCTGATCGTGAACCCCGACGGCAGCTACGCGGAGTCGCTGGAGCCGGCGGCGCCGACTGCTGGGGCTGAGCCGGTTGCCGCTGCGCCCGTCGCCGCCACGCCGGCGGCCACCCTGCCTTCCGCGCCGACGCGCAGCGCTGCCGCCTCGCGCGGCGCAGGCAAGCCGACGGTGCAGGACCTGCTCGACTCGCGCAACGACGGCGATCGCCCTCGCGCGATGTCGGGCTGGCAGAGCGCGGTGCGCCGCGCGACCGGCGGTGCCATCTCGCCCGCTCCGGGCCGGGCCGAGCGGTCTCGCCTGGACCGCGAGAAGAGGGTTCAGCGCAGGCTCGATGCGCCGCGCACGATCGTCGTGCTGAACCCGAAGGGCGGCGCGCACAAGACGACGAGCACCCTCCTGCTCGCGGCGACGTTCGGAACGCTGCGCGGCGGCGCCACTCTGGCGTGGGACAACAACGAGACCCGCGGGACGCTCGGCTGGCGTGCGCAGAACGCTCCGCATCACCACACGGCGGTGGACCTGCTCGAGGACCTCGACCGGTTCTCGAGCATCGACGGCTCCGGGCTCGCCGCGCTCGACACCTACGTGCGCACGCAGGTCGACGCGCGGTTCGACGTGCTCGCGTCGGACGAGGACGCCGCCGCGTCCTCGACGATCGATGCCACGGCGTTCGACCGCCTCCACGCGCTGCTCCGCCGGTACTACCGGCTCATGATCGTCGACACCGGCAACAACATGCGCGCCTCCAACTGGGTCGCGTCCGTCGCCGCCGCCGACCAGCTCGTCATCGTCTCCACGGTGCGCGAGGACACCGCCGCCAGCGCCGCGTGGCTGCTCGACGGCCTGCGCGAGAAGGGCTTCGGCGACAAGGTGGACACCGCGGTGACCGTCCTGACCGCACCGTCCTCGCGTCCCGACCGGCGTCTCGAGGCGCGGCTGTCGCGCCACTTCCAGCAGGTCACCTCGGGCGTCGTCATCGCCCCGTTCGACCCGTCACTGGTCGACGGCGGACCGATCGACTTCGACGCGCTGTCGGCGGAGACGCGCGATGCGTGGCTGACGGTCGCCGCGACGGTCGCCGACCGGCTCTGACGACGAAGCCCCATCCGGGGCGGGGGAGTGCCGGTGGTGGGAGTCGAACCCACACGCCCTTGCGGGCAACCGAGTTTGAGTCGGTCGCGTCTGCCATTCCGCCACACCGGCTCGCGCGGCGTCCCGCGCGTCCGCGATTGACCATACCGTAGGATTCAAAGGTGACTGAGCAGGAGCTGACCCCCGGAGCGCAGACCTCCACCCCCCGTCGAGTCGTCGTGGCGGAGGATGAGTCGCTGATCCGACTCGACATCGTCGAGATCCTCCGAGACAACGGCTTCGACGTCGTCGGCGAGGCGGGTGACGGCGAGACCGCCGTGCAGCTCGCGACCGACCTGCGGCCCGATCTCGTGATCATGGACGTCAAGATGCCCCAGCTCGACGGTATCTCCGCGGCCGAGAAGCTCAGCAAGAACCACATCGCCCCCGTGGTGCTCCTGACGGCCTTCAGCCAGAAGGAGCTCGTCGAGCGCGCCAGCGAGGCAGGTGCCCTGGCCTACGTCGTCAAGCCGTTCACTCCGAACGACCTGCTGCCCGCGATCGAGATCGCCCTCGCCCGCTACGAGCAGATCATCACGCTCGAGGCCGAGGTCGCCGACATGGTCGAGCGCTTCGAGACCCGCAAGCTGGTCGACCGCGCCAAGGGCCTCCTCAACGAGAAGATGGGCCTCTCCGAGCCCGAGGCGTTCCGCTGGATCCAGAAGGCGTCCATGGACCGCCGCCTCACCATGCAGGACGTCGCCAAGGCGATCATCGAGCAGCTCGCGCCCAAGAAGGGCTGACCCGAGTTCGAATGAAGCGGATGCCTCGGCCGAGGCATCCGCTTTCTTCATTCCTTCGGTCGGGCCATCACGTGGTTGGTGATGCGGACCGTCGAGCAGCGGCGCCCCTGATCGTCGGACACGACGATCTCGTGCACCGTGATGGTGCGGCCGAGGTGCACCGGCGTGCAGACGGCCGTCACGATCCCGGAGGTCGCCGAGCGCGTGTGCGTGGCGTTGATGTCGACTCCGACGGCGAGCCGGCCGGGGCCGGCGTGGAGGTTCGCGGCCATCGATCCGAGCGACTCGCCGAGCACGACGTAGGCGCCGCCGTGGAGGAGGCCGACGGGCTGGGTATTGCCCTCGACCGGCATCGTCGCCACGCAGCGCTCGACCGAGAACTCGGTGAACTCGATGCCCATCTTCTCGGCGAGAGCCCCCATGCCGCGGCCTGCCGCCCACTCGAGGCCGTCGATGTTCACGGGGGAGTTCTCGGGCACGCTGCACCTTCCGACGATGGGGGAGAGGGGGTGTCGCCGCCCGCGTCTAGGCTTGCAGGGTGACGGACTCCGCAAAGCCTACCCTTCTCGTCGTGGACGGCCATTCGCTGGCATATCGGGCGTTCTACGCCCTTCCGGTCGAGAACTTCTCGACGAAGGACGGCCAGCACACGAACGGGATCTACGGGTTCCTGGCGATGCTCATCAACCTCATCAAGGCCGAGAAGCCGACACACCTGGCTGTCGCCTTCGACACCTCGCGCCAGTCGTTCCGCACCCGCGAGTACGCCGAGTACAAGGCGAACCGCTCCGAGACGCCCTCCGAATTCAAGGGGCAGATCCCGATCCTGCAGGACTGCCTCTCGGCGATGAGCATCACGGTCCTCCAGAAGGAGGACATCGAGGCCGACGACATCCTCGCGACCCTCGCGACGCAGGCCGCCGCCGAGCACTACGACGTGCTGGTGTGCTCGGGCGACCGCGACACGATCCAGCTCGTGAACGAAGACATCACGCTGCTCTACCCGAACGTGCAGGGCGTCTCGCAGCTGAAGCGCTACGACCGCCAGGCGGTGATCGACCGGTACGGCGTTCCGCCCGAGCAGTACCCCGATATCGCGGCGCTCGTGGGCGAGACGAGCGACAACCTTCCGGGCGTGCCGAAGGTCGGCGAGAAGACGGCCGTCAAGTGGCTGAACCAGTTCGGGTCGCTCGACGAACTGCTCGAGAACGCCGACAAGGTCACCGGCGTCGTCGGCGGCAACCTGCGCGAGCACCTCGACGACGTGCGCCGGAACCGCACGCTCAACCGCCTGCTCACCGACGTCGAGCTGCCCGTGACGGTGGACGACCTCGAGGTGAAGCCGATGGACGCCCAGGCGGTGCGCGACATCTTCGCCCGCCTCGAGTTCAAGACGCTCATTCCGCGCGTGGCCGAGCTCGCCGGCATCGAGCAGCAGATGGCCGCTGTGGCCTCGGCAGCCGCCGTGCCGATGCCCGACGCCGCCGAGCTGGGCGCCGCCGAACTGCGGGCCTGGCTCGAGGCCGCCGACGGCGAGGTGGGCGTCACTGTGATCAGCGAGGGCGGCACGCCGGTGCGCATCGGGGTCGCGACGGCCGACGACGCGGCCGAGGCGACGTGGACACCGGAGCTCGCCGAGGCGCTGAGCGACTGGCTCGCGTCCGACGCGCCGAAGATCTTCAGCGACGCCAAGGCGCAGGTCAAATCGCTGCGCCGCGTCGGACGCCGCGTGGGCGGGCTCGCCTTCGACACGATCGTGGCGGGCTGGCTGCTGCGCCCGAGCTTCCCCGACAAGAACCTGGCCGATCTCGTCGACCGCTACCTCGACGAGAAGCTCCCCGAGGCCGACCCGACGCAGCTGGTGCCCGAGACCGAGGGCGCGACGCCCGGGCAGCTGTCGTGGTTCACGATGCGCGTCACGGCGGCACTGCGCGCCGAGCTGCCCGAGAGCGTCGCGCGGGTGCTCGCCGACATCGAGCTGCCCACCCTGCTCACGCTGGCCGACATGGAGCTGGCGGGCGTCGCGGTCTCCCACGACACGCTGTCGGGCTTCTCGGCCGAGCTGGGCGAGCGCGCCGACGCCATCGCGCAGCAGGCGTTCCTGGCGATCGGCCGCGAGGTCAACCTCGGCTCGCCCAAGCAGCTGCAGGAGGTGCTGTTCGACGAGCTGCAGCTTCCCAAGACCCGCAAGACGAAGACCGGCTACTCGACGGATGCCGCGGTCCTCGCCGATCTGCAGGAGTCCAACCCGCACCCGTTCCTCGACCTGCTGCTGCAGCACCGTGAGGCCACGAAGCTGCGTCAGATCATCGAGTCGCTCGACACCGCGATCGCCGCCGACGGCCGTATCCGCACCACGTACGTGCAGACCGGAAGCCAGACCGGCCGGCTGTCGAGCACCGACCCCAACCTGCAGAACATCCCGGTCCGCACCGAGGAGAGCCGGCGCATCCGCTCGGCCTTCGAAGTGGGCGAAGGCTACGAGACGCTGCTCACGGCGGACTATTCGCAGATCGAGATGCGCATCATGGCGCATCTCTCGGAGGATCCCGGGCTGATCGAGGCCTTCAACTCCGGCGAAGATCTGCACCGGTTCGTCGGCGCGCGCGTCTTCGCCGTCGACCCCGCCGATGTGACGCCGGCGATGCGCACCAAGGTCAAGGCGATGTCGTACGGCCTCGTGTACGGCTTGTCGGCGTTCGGCCTCTCCAAGCAGCTGCGCATCGAGCAGACCGAGGCGAAGCAGCTCATGATGGAGTACTTCGCCCGTTTCGGTGCGGTGCGCGACTACCTGCGGTCATCGGTCGAGCAGGCCCGCATCGACGGGTACACCGAGACGATCTTCGGCCGGAGGCGTCCGTTCCCCGATCTCGCGAGCCCCAACCGCGTGCTGCGCGAGAACGCCGAGCGGGCTGCGCTGAACGCGCCGATCCAGGGCAGTGCGGCCGACATCATGAAGATCGCCCTGTTCCACATCCACGATGACTTCGCATCGAGCGATCTCCGCTCGCGGGTGCTCATGCAGATCCACGACGAGCTCGTCGTCGAGGTCGCCCCGGGGGAGTGGGATGCCGCCGAGCGCATCGTCCGCGACCGGATGGGCGACGCCGCCGACCTCTCCGTGCCGCTCGACGTGCAGATCGGACGCGGTCCGAACTGGAACGAAGCGGGCCACTGATCCATTCGTTTGGCGCGTCGGGCTGCGGCTCCCTAGGCTCGAATCCATGACTGACGAAACACGCACGCCCACGCAGATCGACACGATCGCTGACGCCTGGGTCGACACGCTCGCCGAGCTCGAGCCGACTCTGGCGACCTACATCGGCCGCTCCGAGTACAACGACCGGTTCGGGGACTACAGCCCCGCCGGCCAGGAGCGACTCGTCGAAGAAGGACGCAAGACGCTCGCGGCTCTCGCGAACGCGACGCCGGTCGACGACATCGACGTCGTCACGCAGGAGGACCTCGCCCGCGAGATCCAGGTGGGCATCGAGCTCAACGAAGCGCACTGGCACCTGCGCGACATCAACGTCATCGCGTCGCCGGCGCAGGACATCCGCTCGGCATTCGACCTCATGCCGACCGCGACCCCCGACGACTGGAGCGTCATCGCCACACGCCTCAAGGCCGTGCCCGGCGCGCTCGACGGCTACATCGAGACGCTCCGGGAGGGCATCTCGCGCGGCGTCGTGCCGGCTCGCCGCCAGGTGACCGAGGTCGTGACGCAGATCGCCCGCTATACGGAAGACGAGGGCTTCTTCGCCGCCTTCGCCGCGGAGGCCGCCCCGGCCGAGGGCCAGCTGCCCGCCTCGCTCGCCCGCGAGCTGTCCGACAGTGCGAACGCCGCTCGCGTGGCGTACGACGAGCTCGCGGCCTTCCTCGGCGGCGAGCTGAGCGCAGCCGCGTCCGACGAGGACGCCGTCGGACGCGAGCTCTACGCCATCCACTCGCGCCGGTTCCTGGGTGCGACGGTCGACCTCGACGAGACCTACGAGTGGGGCGTCGAGGAGCTCGCGCGCATGGTGGCCGAGCAGGAGTCGATCGCCAACGAGATCAAGCCCGGCGCGTCCGTCGAGGAGGCCGTGGCGTTCCTCGAGCAGGATTCCGCCCGCAAGCTCTACGGCACCGACGCACTGCAGAAGTGGATGCAGGAGACCAGCGACCGCGCCGTCGCCGAGCTCGGCAAGACCCACTTCGACATCGCCGAGCCCATCCGCAAGCTCGAATGCATGATCGCGCCGACGAAGGAGGGCGGAATCTACTACACGGGCCCGACCGACGACTTCTCGCGCCCGGGGCGCATGTGGTGGTCCGTTCCCGAGGGCGTCGAGGACTTCGACACGTGGCGCGAACTCACCACGGTGTACCACGAGGGCGTCCCCGGACACCACCTGCAGATCGCGCAGGCCGTGTACAACCGTGCGCAGCTCAACTCGTACCGCCGTCTGCTCGGCGGCACGTCGGGCCACGCCGAGGGCTGGGCGCTCTACGCGGAGCGCCTCATGGAGCAGCTGGGGTACCTCGACGATCCCGCCGACCGACTCGGGATGCTCGACGGCCAGCGCATGCGCGCCGCGCGCGTCGTGCTCGACATCGGCGTGCACCTCGGCAAGGCGCGCCCCGACGGCGAGGGCACGTGGGACGCCGACTTCGCACTCGACTTCATGCGTCACAACGTGAACATGTCCGACGAGTTCGTGAAGTTCGAGGTCAACCGCTATCTCGGCTGGCCGGGACAGGCGCCCTCGTACAAGGTCGGGCAGCGCATCTGGGAGCAGCTGCGTGACGATGTGGCGGAGCGCGAGGGCGAGGACTTCTCGATCAAGCGCTTCCACAAGCGCGCGCTCGACATCGGCGGCGTCGGCCTCGACACCCTGCGCTCGGCTCTCTCGCGCTGAGCCACCCGACGTGTCAGTCGCGGAGGTCGTGGGACAGCAGTTCCACGACCTCCGCGTCGCTCGTCTGGGTGAAGTCGTCGAAGAACTCGCCGACCGCCCAGAAGTCGCGCATCCTGTGCAGGCAGACGTACTCGTCCACGGCATCCGCGTCGGGCGTCCAGTCGGCCGGTGCGACGGGCACCGCGAGAACGATCGACTTCGCACCGCGCGAGCGCAGCGAGAGGCACGCGGCGGTCGCCGTCGCCCCCGTGGCGATTCCGTCATCGACGACGATCGCGGTGCGTCCCTCGATGTCGGCCTCACCGCGGAAGAGCGCCCCGCGCCGCTGAAGCTCCGCGCGCTCCCTGTCTTCGACCGACGCGAGCTGCTCGGGCGTGACACGCCCCGCCTCGAGTGCGGCGGCGTTCACCACGCGCACATCGCCGGCGATCGCCCCCACCGCGAACTCCTCATGGGAGGGGGCGCCGAGCTTGCGCACGACCGCCGCGGCGAGGGGCAGGCCGAGCGGCCGGGCCACGGCCGCGGCGACGACGATGCCGCCGCGGGGGATCCCGAAGACCACGACGTCCTCCCCGCTCCACGCCTGGAGTGCTCCCGCGAGCTCCGTGCCCGCAGCGGTGCGGTCGGCGAAGAGTGCCATACCGCCACGGTACGCGCGCCGTGTCCGCTTGTCTCGGGGAATGCCCGACCCCGTGTCGCGGTTCCTCCTGCCAGAAGTCTTATGCAAGCGAATGGAAAGGACACGCGATGAGCGACCTCGCCTCCGTCGAACTGGGTCTGGACACCTTCGGCGACATCACCCGCGATGACACGGGCGCGCTGCGCAGCGCGGCCCAGACCATCCGCGACGTCGTCGACGAGGCGGTGCTCGCCGACCAGGTCGGCCTTGCATTCTTCGGCGTGGGGGAGCACCATCGCCGCGAATTCGCGATCTCGAGCCCCGAGATCGTGCTGGCGGCCGCGGCGGCGCGCACCGAGCGCATCCACCTGGGCACTGCCGTCACCGTCCTCTCCAGCGACGACCCCGTGCGCGTGTACGAGCGCTTCGCGACGCTGGATGCGGTGTCCAGCGGGCGCGCAGAGGTGATCCTGGGCCGCGGCTCGTTCATCGAGTCGTTCCCGCTGTTCGGCTACGACCTGCGCGACTACGAGACGCTCTTCGACGAGAAGCTCGACCTGTTCTCGCAGCTGATCGAGGAGAAGCCGGTCACGTGGCAGGGCACGCTGCGCGCCCCGCTCGCCGACGCCGACGTGTTCCCCAAGACCGAGAACGGATTGCGCGCGTGGGTCGGCGTCGGAGGCACGCCCGAATCGGTCGTGCGGGCAGCGCGCTACGGATACGGGCTGATGCTGGCGATCATCGGAGGTCCTGCCGACCGCTTCCGTCCGTTCGCCGACCTCTACCGGCGATCGCTCACGACGTTCGAGCGCGCGCCGCTGCCGATCGGCGTGCATTCTCCGGGTCACGTCGCCGACACCGACCAGCAGGCGTGGGACGAGGCGTACGAGGGCTTCGAGGCGATGAACAACACGATCGGGCGCGAGCGTGGATGGCCGCCCTATAGCCGCATGCGCTTCCAGCGCGACGTGGGGCCAGAGGGCGCACTGTACGTCGGCTCGCCCGAGACGGTGGCACGGAAGATCGCCGACACCGTCCGGACCCTCGGGGTCCAGCGCTTCGACATGAAGTTCTCGACGGGCACGCTCTCGCACGCCCGGATGATGCGCTCGATCGAGCTCTACGGCACGAAGGTGGCGCCGCTGGTCCGCGACCTGCTGTCGTGAGTGACGCACAGGCCCCGGCATCCGTAGCATGACGCTATGACGGATGCCGACACCCTCGCTGCTGCGACACTCTCGGAGCGCCTCGACCGGCTGCCGTTCACGCGCCGGCACCTGCGCGTCCTGACGGGGTCGGGCCTCGGGTGGGCGCTCGACGCGATGGACGTCGGGCTGATCTCGTTCGTGATCGCGGCGCTGGCGGCCCAGTGGAGCCTGCAGCCGTACGAGACGGCGTGGATCGCCTCGGTCGGCTTCATCGGCATGGCGGTCGGGGCCAGCGTCGGCGGCCTGCTCGCCGACCGGTTCGGACGACGATCGATCTTCGCGGTGACGCTGGTCGTCTACGGACTCGCGACGGGGGCGAGCGCGCTCGTGGGAGGGCTCGTCGCGCTCCTCGTGCTCCGGTTCTTCGTCGGGCTGGGCCTCGGCGCCGAGCTTCCCGTCGCATCGACGTACGTGAGCGAGTTCGCGCCCGTGCGCATTCGCGGCCGCCTCATCGTGATCCTCGAGGCGTTCTGGGCGGTCGGATGGACAGCGGCCGCCCTCATCGGCTACTTCGTCATCCCCGCCTCGGAGGCGGGATGGCGGTGGGCGTTCGCGCTAGGAGCGATTCCGGCCGCGTACGCGCTGTTCGTGCGCTGGGGGCTGCCCGAATCGGCCCGGTGGCTCGAGCGCCGCGGCAGGGCTGCGGAGGCGCGCTCGGTCGTGGAGTCCTTCGAGGAGGCGGCCGGTGCGACGACCGTTCTCGAGCCGGCCGGAGCCCTCGCCCCGCCCCAGCCCCCGCTGGCGGCCTCGTTCCGCTCACGGCTGGCGTCGCTGTGGTCGGGCGAGTTCCGGATGCGCACCGCCTGCCTCTGGGTGGTGTGGTTCTGCGTCAACTTCTCGTACTACGGCGCGTTCATCTGGATCCCCTCCATCCTCGTCGCGCAGGGGTACGACCTCGTCCGCTCCTTCGGCTTCACGCTGATCATCACGCTCGCCCAGCTTCCGGGCTACGTCACGGCCGCATGGCTGATCGAGGTGTGGGGCCGCCGCGCGACCCTGTCCGTCTTCCTGATCGGCTCCGCAGCCTCCGCAGTGGTCTTCGGCACCGTGGGCAGCGAAGCCGGTGTGATCGCCGCGGGCATGGCGCTGTCGTTCTTCAATCTCGGAGCGTGGGGGGCGCTCTACGCGGTCACTCCCGAGATGTACCCCACGTCGCTGCGGGCGACCGGCTCCGGCTCGGCGGCAGGGGTCGGCCGCATCGCGTCGATCATCGCACCGCTCACCGTTCCCGCTCTGCTCGCCGTCGGAGGAGCTCCCACACTGTTCGTCGTGTTCGCCGCCTTCTTCGTCGTGGCCGCGGCGGCGGCATGGGGCCTCATCGACAAGCGCGGGCTCGCCCTCGACGACCGCTGAGGCAATCGACGGGCGCGCATAGGCTGGGACGATGGCATCCGTGCGGTACGTCGCGATCGGCGACTCGTTCACTGAAGGTGTGGGCGACGAACTGCCCGACGGTCGCGTGCGCGGCTGGGCCGATCTGGTCGCCCAGGGCTGGGCGGATGCCTCGGCTCAGCCGATCGAGTACGCCAACTTCGCCATCCGTGGCAGGCTCGTGTGGCCGATCGTGGAGCAGCAGCTGGAGCCGGCGCTCGCCCTGCGGCCGACGCACCTGTCGTTCAACGGCGGGGGCAATGACATGCTGCGACCGCGCACGAGCGTGTCGCGTGTCGTCGACGCGTTCCTCCATGTGCTTCGCCGCTGTGACGAGGAGGGCGTGACGCTCATCGTGCTCTCGGGCGCCAACCCCTCCGCGCAGCTGCCGCTGAGCCGCGTGATCCAGCGACGCGGTGACCTGCTGTCCGCCGCTGTCTCGGCGCGCCTGGCCGATCGCCCCGACATCGTCCGGGCTTTCAACTGGCCGGACCGCGAGCTCTCGAGCCCGCCGTACTGGTCGGACGATCGCCTGCACATGAACTCCCGCGGCCATCATCGCGTCGCCGCGCGGGTTCTCACGGCGCTCGGTCAGGAGCCTCCGGCCGACTGGTGGTCGCTCCCGCCCTTGCCGCCGGCAGCAGCCCGCGGCGCGGCCTACTACCGCGACCACGTCGGTCCGTGGGTTCGGCGGCGCCTGACCGGCACGTCGTCGGGCGACGGCCGTGAGCCGAAGCACGGCGAGTGGTTCGAGGTGCACCCGTCAGGACACTGACGTCACCAGGGCGTACTCCGAGCCGGAGCGGGTGCGCTCGAGCAGTTCCGCATCGACCAGGAATCGCCGCAGCGCCGCGACGTCGTCGGTGAATTGCGAGAGTCGCTCGTTGGTGTCCTTCTCGCTCAGGACCTCGCCCGGCGCGAACGCGCGCGAGGCGACCCATCGCAGCAGTTCGAGGCGGTCGGCGAGCTGGACGGGGTAGCGATCGATGCGGCCCTCGCCGTCGAGGAACCGCGCTGGTCCGATCGCCCGCGCGGGCGCACCCTCTGCCAGGATGTCGCGCAGCAGGGTGTCGTCGAAGACGAGTCCGCCGGCGGTCTCGCGAAGGAGGCCCAGCTCGGACAGCCGCTCCTGTGCACGCCGTCGCCGCGCGTCGGTCAGCGGCGTGTCGGACATCGCCTCGGCGAGCACTGCGCGGAGCTCCGGATTGAGGAGCGCGGCGATCACGCCGCGCCATCGGTCGCTCATCGGGCAGGGCCGCTGACGGCGTAGGTCAGCTCCGCGAACGCGCCGGCCTGCCGGACGGCGGTGAGCGTCAGACGGTCAGCGCCGAGCGCCCGGGGGAGCAGTGGCTTTCCGGACGGCAGTGTCGCCGGTGCCACCGACACGGCGACCTGGTCGAGCAGCCCCGCGTCGGCGAACTGCCCGGCGAGGTCGCCGCCCCCGACGATCCAGACGTCGCGATCGCCCGCGGCCTCACGGATGGCGGGCCAGGCATCACCGACGTCGCCGCGGACGAACCGGATGTCGGCACCGGCCACACCGGGCAGCGTTCGACGGGTGAACACGAACGTCGGACGAGCGCCGTAGTAGGCGGGCCACTTGTCGGGGTGCTCGATGAGCTGCTCGTGCCGAAGCACCCACTCGTACGTCGAGGACCCCTGGACGAGCACGCCGATGCCCTCGAGGAACTGCTCGAAGCTGCTGTCGCCACCCTCGCCGCCGGGTGCGGCGAAGAGCCAGTCGAGGGAGTCGTCGTCGTCGGCCAGGAAGCCGTTCAGAGTCGTGGCGGTGTAGAAGATCACACGAGGCATATCGTCACGGTAGCGCGATCGGCCGACATCGTTGACACGTATTCAACCGTTCGGTACTATACCGAACAGTTGAATGCGGAGGTGACCATGACGGACCAGCTCAGCCGGACGTTCTCGGCCCTGGCAGATCCGACGCGCCGCGCGATCCTGGAACGGCTCAGCGGGGGAGAGGCGACGGTCGGCGAACTCGCGGCACCGTTCGACATGACGTTCGCCGCGGTTTCCAAGCACCTGCGGGTTCTCGAGGGAGCAGGCCTGGTCACGCGCGGGAAGGACGCGCAGTACCGGCCGGCACGGCTCGACGCTCGACCGCTGGCTGCGGCATGCCACTGGATCGGCGACTACGCACGCTTCTGGGAAGACAGCGTCGACGCCCTCGACCACTACCTCAACGCCCTCCAGCAGCTCTCACCCACGACCGACCAGCCCGACGAGGAGAACAGTCATGACTGAGTACTTCACCATCACCCGCACGCTGCGGGCACCGCGCGAACTCGTGTTCGACGCCATCACCAAGTCCGAGCACTTCGCGGTCTGGTTCGGCACCGCGGCGGTGTCGGTGCCGCAGGATTCGCTCACGATGGACGTGCGTCCCGGCGGTGCGTTCCGCGCGGTGATGATGCTTCCCGAGGGCAACCGCATCGACTGGGCGGGGGAGTACCAGGTGGTCGAGCCACCCTCCCACCTGGCGATGACGCTGACCGATCAACCGGACGACGACGCGGGCCTCCCCGTGCTGTTCGATCTCGAAGAGGTCGATGGCGGCACGAAGCTCACGATCCGTCAGGACCGCTCCGACTTCACCGACGACCAGGTGGCGGCGACGATCGCCGGCTACAACGCGTTCGTCGACGACATCGAGCACGTGCTCGAGACGATGCAGCGCTCCTGACCGGGATCACAGGGCGCCCGCGCGGCGCAGTGCGCTCATCGCGAGCTCGCTGCCGGCGCGGGCGCTCTCGCGTGCACCGGCGCCACCGAGCGCGGCGGTGAGGTACCCCGCCGCGAATGCGTCGCCGGCACCAGTCGAATCGACTACGGCGTCGACCCGGTCGACCGCCACCTCGGCGCGCTCTCCGCCTTCGAACACGAGTACGGAATCGCCGCCGCGCTTCACGACGAACACGGCGCTTCCGGTGTCGAGGTCGACGTCGGACGCCGCCTGCGCCTCATCGGCATTGGCGAAGACGACCGCCGGTGCGAGATCGTCGATGATGCCCTGAAGCGCTCCGGCGCCGAGATCGCGCATCGAGGCGACGCTCGAGAGGTCGAGGCTGATCCGCGCATCCGCACGAGCGGCGGCGGCCGCGGCATCCGTCACCGCTCTTCTGGACGCGGGAGCGGCGAAGCCGTACAGGGGAAGGTGCAGCCAGCGCGCACCCTCGAGCCACTCGGCGTCGATTGCGGCGAGGTCGGCGGCGGCACCCCGGTCGGTGATCATCGTGCGCTCTCCGACGGCGTCGACCAGGACGACGATGGCGCCGGTGCGTCCCCCGCGCTGGACGCGCACGTCGACTCCCGCGGCGGCGAGTTCGGAGACCAGCGCCCTGCCGATCGTGTCGTCGCCGACACGGCCGATGAAACGCACCGGATGCCGCGGCGCGGCCGCGACCGCCACGTTCGCGGCGCTCCCACCCCGCGTGATCCGCACCTCGGCAGGGTTGTCGGTGCCGCGCTCCAACGAAGAGCCGCCGAGCACGATCAGGTCGGCGACGAGATCGCCGATCACCACCAGCATCAGGCGTGATCCGCGAGCTCGCGGGCGATGAGCGCACCCAGCTCCACATTGCCGCGATAGACCTCGACATTGACGTCGAGGCTGCGGCCTCCGGTCTCGCGCTGGAGGTAGTCGAGCAGGAACGGGGTGGTGTCGTGTCCGGTGACGCCCTCGCTGCGCGCGGCGGCGAGAGCGCGTGCGAGCACCTCGTCGTGGAGGACGGGGTCGAGCTGCCGATCGGCGGCGACAGGATTCGCGACCAGCAGGGTGGAGCGGATGCCGAGCCCGTCGCGTGCGCGAGCGATGTCGGCGATCTCGCCCGGGGTGTGGGCGGCGTGCTCGATGTTCTGCCCGGAGTCGGCGACGTAGAAGCCGGGGTAGTCGGTCGTGCGGTAGCCGACCACGGCCAGATTCAGCGTCTCGAGTCGCTCGAGCGTGAGGGGGATGTCGAGGATCGACTTCACGCCGGCGCTCACGACGACGAGCGGGAGGGTGGCGAGCGTGCCGAGGTCGGCGCTCTCGTCGAACGTCTGCTGAGCGTCGCGGTGCACGCCGCCGAGACCGCCGGTCGAGAAGACGCGCACACCCGCGCGGTCGGCGAGGTACGCGGTGGCGGCGACGGTCGTGCCGGCGCTGCGGCCCAGTGAGGTGAGGACGGGCACGTCCCGGAGGCTCGCCTTCACGACGTCGTCGGCTGTGGAGAGCCGTTCGATCTCGGCGACGGAGAGTCCGACGGTCGGCCGGCCGTCGATCACCCCGATCGTCGCGGGCGTCACTCCGAGAGATCGCACGCGCTCCTCCGCCTCCAGGGCGACCTCGAGATTGCGGGGCCGCGGCAGCCCGTGGGTGAAGATCGTCGATTCGAGGGCGAGCACGGGCGCGCCTGCGGCGATCGCGTCGCGGACCTCGGGCGCGATGACGAGGGGAGAGGGCACGAGCATCCTTCCGACGGCGGGTACCGCCACCCTAGAACCCGCAAGCCCCCGTGGACGGGCATTTACGGCCCGATGCCCGTGAATCGCGAGGTTGTCAACCCCCTGCACGCGCCGACGGCGATCCGGAAGCGTAGGCGTCGGGACGATCGCGTCCCGCTGAAAGGGGAGGGCCGATCGCCGTGCCCCGGAAAGGAAACCTCGCATGAGCATCGGAGCAGGAATCGCACTGTTCGCCATCGGCGCCATCCTCGCCTTCGCGGTGAACGTGGAAGTCGAATGGGTGAACCTCGACATGATCGGCTACATCCTGATGGGCGCCGGGCTGGTCATCTTCCTCGTGGGGATCGTCTTGATGGCACGCCGCCGCCGCTCGGAGTCGGTGACGCACACCGCCGTGGACCCGACGGCCAACGAGCGCGTGACCCGTCGATCCACCAGCACGCCTGACGACACGGTCGGTCTCTGACGCGTCGCATCACGGTCCGAACGGGGACGGAGCCGGAAGGCTCCGCCCCCGTTCGCTGTTCGGGCAGGAGGGGCGTGGCCGCCGCTCACGCCAGGTCGAGCAGGGAGCGCAACGGGCCGACGCCCTCGAGCTCGACCGATGCCCCGAGGACCCTCGCGTGCTCGGGGCGCAGCGACTCCCAGCGCTCGCGCGTCATGAGGTAGTTGTGGTGAAGCGCGGCGACGCCTTCGCGCGCTACCTGCACCGACCCGTTCGGCTCGTAGCCGAGCCGCCGGGACACCGCGTTGGACGAGGGGTTGTCCGCGAAGGCGCCGGACGTCGCCTCGACGGCGCCCAGTCCGGTGAAGGCCAGTTCGAGCGCGAGCAGGCGCATGCGGCGGCCGATGCCCTTCCCCTGATGCTCAAGTCCGAGCCACGAACCGGTCTGCACCCGCCGGAGCACGCGCCATTCATCGCCGACCAGGCCCTGGACCCCGACGGGCACGCCGCCGACGACGACGCCGAGCTCGAGCACGAGCTTGCTGGGCGAGACCTGGGGTCTCACGCCCCACTGGTAGGCCAGCACGCTGCGCGCGACCTCGTCGGGTGCCCCTCTGGTCCAGGGCTGCTGGAACGGCATCGCCTCCGGATCATGGACGCCGTGCGCGGCCACGTCGGCCAGCGCGAGAAGCAGCGCGTCGTCGATCCAGCGCAGCTCGAGGTCGCCGGCGCGCACGCGCACACCGGCGGCCGGCCAGAGCCGAACGAGGTCGGAGGGTGGAGTCACCCACGCAGTCTGCCAGGTGCATCGCCGCCTACGCGCGCTCCACGGGCAGCCACAGCTCGCACGTCGCGGTGAGGAAGTCGGGGGAGCGGTCCAGCACCGCGACGATCGAGGGGCCGGGGCGCAGCCGCCACGGGTTCGAGGGGAACCATTCGGTGGCCGTCGCCGCCCACGTCGACTGCAGGGCCGCCGGATACTCGCCGGCGACGCGGAAGACGGCCCACGTGCCGGCGGGGATCTCGATCGCATCGAGATCGTCGGGCACCGTCGTGTCGGCGCGAACGGCTACCCCGTGGAGGTAGGTCAGTTCGCTCCCCTCGGTGTAGTCCGGCTCCACGTCATCGCTCACCTGGAGGATGCCCTCCGGCTGGGTGTCGTTCAGGGACTTGAGACGGACATGCGCCTCGGGCGGGAGAGCGGCGATGTGCGCCTGGATGTGCGGATTGGCGCCCTCGTGGATGAGCGGCACGCGGGTGGCGTGGCCGACGAGTCGGAACGCGGGGCGGTCTGTGATGCGGGTGTCCATGGGGTTGCTCCCATCTACGGTCAGGCGGAACCTGAGCTGCGGTTGTGTGCGAAGGGGACCGCCGTCTCGCCGTACGTCGCCCGGACCGGCGCCGTGCACCGCACGGAACGCCCGGCCGAACGCCTCGGCCGAGCCGTAGCCGTAGCGCACCGCGATGGCGAGCAGATCGTCGCCCGAGAGCACGTCAGCAGCGGAGGCCGTCATGCGACGTCGCCGAACGTACTCGGAAAGCGGCATCCCGGCTAACGACGAGAACATTCGCCGCAGGTGGTACTCGGTCGTGCCCGCGGTGCGGGCGAGCGTGCCGATGTCGAGGTCGTCGGTGAGATGAGCCTCGACGTACTCGGCGACGCCGTTGAGCGATGCGATCACGGTTCCTCCTTCACGCACCATCCTGCGCGGGGAAGCGGGGGCCGCGCCCGATGATCGCGGACCGGTTCGATCAGCGACCTCGCGCAAGTTGACATAATGTGCATTATCAGCGATTGAATCGCCCGAGTCGCATTAGATGCAACCACTGAGTATCTAAGAGCGCCGGTAAGGAAGTCCCGGTGGGCAGTGGATTCCAGGGGCGCGTGCCGCTTGGCGGGAAGGCATCGCTTGCATGTCATCACCATACCGGCGTAGGTTTCGTGCATTAGATGCAAGATTCCACGAACGGATGCAGATGGTCGAGCGAGTAAGCGGTGCCGTGCCTCGACTGTTCCGTGACCCGTCGTCCAGCTCTTTCGTGCCGACGAACGTGTCTTCGAGGGCATGCTTGAGGGGTGGCGCACACAGATGCTGGCGCGCGGCCTGGAGGTCAGCACGATCCGTCCCAAGCTCGCACTGGTCAAGCGATTCCAGGAGTATGCGGAGACGTTCCCGTGGCAGTGGTCGCCGGTTGACTTCGAGCAGTTCGCAAGCGAGCCAAAGGCCAACGGTGAGCCCCGCGCACGGTCGACGGTGCGGATGTATGCCGGCAGCATCGGTGAGTTCTGCAGCTACACGACCAATCCGGCCTACGGCTGGGTCGACTACTGCGAGGGCACGTTCGGCGACGTCCCGTCCCAGATCGTCTTCGACTGGAACTCGCCGCACCACACCTCTGACAACGCGGTCCCGGCATCGCGCCGCGCTCTCACTCGTCCCGAGCTTCAGACGCTCTTCGACCACATGGACGACGCCGTCGACCGCGAGTACGCCGCCGGCTCGAAGCGCTGGATGAGCCTGCTCAGAAACTCCGTCGCGTTCAAGCTCTGCTACGCCTTCGGCCTGCGCAAACGAGAGCTCGCGATGCTCGAGCTTGTGGACTTCGGCCCCAATCCTCACGTCCCGGCCTACGGCATCCACGGGGCGCTGACCGTGCGCTGGGGCAAAGGCACCGCCGGGTCAGGGCCACGACGTCGCACAGTCCTGACGGTGCCGGAGTTCGAGTGGGTGATTCCTCTCCTCGAGTTCTGGCTCTCCCCTGGCCAGCGAGATCGCTTCCCGAAGGCAGAGCGCGGAACGGCGCTATGGCCCAGCGAACGTCAAGCTCGGGTCGGGCTGAGCACCTTCGGCAACGCCTTTGTGAAGGCTCGAGCCGAGGCCGGCCTCCCGGCCGGGCTGGGCCTGCATTGCCTACGTCACTCGTATGTCACCCACCTGCTCGAGGCCGGCTACGACCCGACCTTCGTGCAAACCCAGGTCGGCCACCAGAACGCCTCGACAACCGGCATCTACACGAGCGTCTCAGCCGACTTCAAGCAGAAGGAAGTCCACCGGATGATTGCGCAACGTGCCGCACAGCTGCAGGAGGACCGAAGTGCCTGAGCACCGCCGCATCGGCTACAACTGGCATCTCCGGCAGGTGATGGCACAGAGAAACCTCTGGAAGAGCACAGACCTCATGCCCCTGCTGAAAGCACGCGGGATCTCACTCTCAGAGAGTCAGGTCTGGCGTCTCGTCACCGGGACCCCCGAGCGAATCCCCGCACGAACGTTTGCCGCCCTCTGCGACATCCTCGACTGCACTCCCAACGAGCTGTTCGAGCCCGTCGTTGAGATGCGCGCCGCCACCCGCGTGAATGCACCGGCCGCCGGTGAAGACCCGCTGGCATCGCGCCCTGAGACCATCTCTCACCGGGTCCGGATCGTCGAGGACGATGGCTAGACCCAAGAGCGCCGAGGACCCCGAACTTCACCCCGAGCCCTGCGGCCGCTGCGGCGAGCACCGCGCCCTCGCCGTCCGCTGGCCAGACGGGAAGGTCTGCCAGAACTGCCGGCGCAAGGCGATTCGAACAATGGGACGCTGCGTCGAGTGCGGGCACGAGGGTGTCTTGCCGGGAGTGTCCGCGGACGGACCTACCTGTCGTAACTGCTCAGGGATCACGCTGAATGTCGACTGCGTCCGTTGCGGTAAGGAGGACGAGCTCTACTCCGGCGGCCGCTGCTGGCGATGCACGCTCAGCGACCTCGTCGACGAAACCCTCGCCCACCCGGCCACCGGCACCATCCCACCCTCGCTTACGCCCCTGGCCGCCGGTTTGAAGCAGATGGAGCGGGCCAACAGCGGCCTCACCTGGCTGCGCCAGCCGCACGTCCAGACGTTCCTGCGCACCCTCACCTGCACCCCCACGACGCACGAAGCGCTGGATCAGCTGCCGCCCTCCGCAACGCTCGATTACGTTCGAGCTCTTCTCGTCGAACACTGCGCGCTCCCCCGTCGCGACGAATACCTCGCCACCTTCAACCGGTGGCTCACCGGCGTCCCCGACCGTCTCCTCAATCATGACGACCGGGACATCCTGCTGCGCTACGTCCGCTGGGATCACCTGCGAAAGATGCATCAGGAGGCCCCGATTTCCCGCGGGATGTTCCTGCGCAGCAAGCAGAGCATCACCGTCGGCGTCGAGTTCCTCAACTGGCTCGCCGAGCGAAAAGTCGACCTCCAGGATCTGTCGCAGAGCGACCTTGACGACTGGGTCGCCGGCGGAAAAACCACGCGCCTCGTCGCAGACCGATTCCTCAACTGGGCCCGCCGCAGCCGGCTCGTCAACACCGACCTCAAGATGGCCCGACACCGCCGCGGGACAGCGTCCAGGATGAGCCTCGCAGAGCAGCGTCAGGCGAACGCCGACCTCTCTGACGCCGATGCGGTGGACCTCCGGGACCGCGCCGCGGGCGTCCTCGTCCTGGTGTTCGGCCAGCGCGTCGAGGACATCGTTCGACTTACCTGGTCGGACGTCACCATTACCCGGGAGAGCGTTACCATCAGGCTCGCCGGAATGTCGCTGCCAATCCCGAGTCCCTTCGACGACCTTTGGCGACAGCTCCGTCAGACGCCACGACATCAGCAGACCGCGGCACACCCGAACAGCACCTGGATCTTCCCCGGCCAGAAGCCGGGTCAACCCGTCAACCCAGACCATCTCGCCAACCGACTACGACAGCATCTTCAAGTCCGCGCCGCGCGACTCGGCGCGCTCAACGAACTCACCAAGCTCGCCCCGGTCACTATCGCCGCGGAAGCGCTTGGCTACGCCACGACCACCCTCGAACGACACAGTGTCGACTCCGGCGCCACATACGCCCGATACATCGCCACCGTGAAGGCCATGGGAGGAGCTCCCCTCCCCCGCGAAGCCGCAGCAGGTTCACACAAGACCAGTTAGTACACGGTTTCGTTCACTGTGCGGACTAGTAGCACTGGTACGGGGCCGATTTGTGAACGACTACCGAGCGCGAGCCTGGCTGACAGCGTTGATGAGGTAAGACGCTCTGAGAGCAAGTGTGTACTTCGTCTCAAGCGGGACCGCAACAGGATTGTCCATAGTCAGACTCAGCTCCTGGATCCCAACACCGGTCAGCCGAGACACATTCTGGAGGGAGAGCCCGCAGTCGGAGATCAGCGCGACGAGAATCCCCTGAAGACGTTCATCGTCATCGATCTCAAGTCCGTAGGCCAGCTGCGAGACGAGGATCGATACGCGTGCGTTCTCGTCTGCCGAAAGCGCCTGTTCGTCTACCCTCAGTCCGGATGTGCTCGAAGGGTCGGAGAGCAAAGCCGCTAGCTTCCCAGGCTCGATCCGGGTCATAGCATGCAGAGCGCCTTCGGTGATCTGTTCGTCTTCGAGGAGCCGCCGCAGCTCCCCCACGATTTCCTGACCGTGAGTTGTCATGCGTCCATGCTTTCTGTATTCCAGTTCGGGGGGAAGGCCTGCCATGTGGAACGGCGGGCCTTCCCGCTCCTCGGTCTAGCGCCTGTAGGTGTAGAGCGTATTATTCGGCCCTGTGACGGCGCAGGGCACACCCCAGATGTTGGAAGCGGACCCTGAGAGAGTCCCCGAATAGCGGTGACCGTTCAGCTTGCTTGTCGGAGCCGATCCCGAGAAGCCGACCGCTGGATTGCCGCCCCCGAACAGCCCGGTGGTCAGGTCGGTGATGGAGAACGACCCGAAGAAGCTGGTGGCGCAAGGCGCGCTCACGAACCAGTAGTAGACGCCATTGCTGGCGTTCACCGTGATCGTTCCTCCGTTGCCCGTGTAAACCGCCTGAGGCGAAATCGCGCCCGACCCCCGCTTCGGCTTGACGGCCTGCATGCTGAATGTCACCGTCTCCCCTTCGTCCAGCGTTACCTTCTGCCCATTCACCGTGAGGTCGTAAGCATCGTCGCCGACCGGCTCGGCTGCCGCAGCAGCGGGCGCCGTCAGACCGATTGACATCAGGACTGCTAGTGCGGCGACCGCGACACCGAGGACACCGTTGGAGCGAGCCCTTCCTCTGAGACGCCCAGGGCGGGCGGCAGCCGAGGCGTCGATTCCTTCGGAGAGCTTCACGCTGATTTTCACGTTCAGAGACCCTTCTGAGAGACGAACCCGATGCGGACTACATCGGGCGGAACCCTTATCCAGTCTTGATACTCCCAGTCCCACACCACGGGGTATGTAGGCACTTCGGCGGACACCACCACTGTCAACTCAGTACGCACTCACACGAGCGTTTGCCAGTCGCTGAGCCCACTGGATGGCAGGCGCAGAGCCGCGGCATCCCGCTCGTACATCGCCGCGTGCTCCAGGAAGTCGGCACGGCCGGTCTCCTGAGCACGACGGCGCGTGAACGCCGCGAGATCGTCCAGTCGCGCGACCGCGGCGTCGATGACTTCGCGGTCGCTGTACGTCGCGTCGTACGCCTCGATCAGCTGCGCGAGTCGTCGATCGAGGTCCAGCCCGTCGGCGCTTGTCGCGTCCTCAGCGAAGGGCACGATCCGGTACGCCAGGTACGCCAGGTCCCACAGGCGCGATCCCGGCGACGCGAAGTCGAAGTCGATCACACCGGCAAGCCGCTCGTCCCGCACGATCAGGTTGTACGTGGCGAAGTCGTTGTGGCAGATCACCTCGGCCGGCTCGCGACGCGGAGAACGCCAGATCAGAGCGTCATCGGCGACCAGAGGCTCGCTCGCGTCGTGGATCCGCCGCAGCAGGCGCCCGGCGGCGATGAGAACGCCGTCCGACCACTGGACGTGCGGCGGAGCATCCGTCAGCACGACTCCGTCGAGGAAGCTGAGGATCTCGCGGCCCTGCGCGTCGACGCCCAATGCTTGCGGCACCCCGTCGACGCGGGCATCCGCGAGTTCGTCGAGCAGCCTGTGGACTGCCGGCGTCCAGGGTCCGGTCGCACGGCGGACGGTGTCCCCGACGCGCACGACCGGTTCCATGTTGCCGCCGCTCAGCGTCTCCTCGGTGCCGTCCACGGGTCCCACCGTACTGACCCTCCGCACGCCGCCGTAGGCTCGAGGGGTGCTGGAATCGCTCACCGGGTTCGTCGTCGTCGGCGTCGCGATCCTGGTGGGCTGGATCATCGGCCGCATCGATCTGCTCGGCGAGCACGGCCGTCCGGTGCTTGCGCGGCTCACCTTCTTCGTGCTCTCCCCGTTCCTGCTCTTCGTCGTGCTCGCGCAGGCCGACGTGCGCACGCTCTTCTCGGCCCTGCTGCCCGTGTCGGCCATCGCCGCGGTCGCCATGATCGCGGTGTTCACCCTGGTCGCCCGGTTCGTCTGGAGACGGTCGATCGGCGAGACGGTGATCGGCGCTCTGAGCGCCGGCCAGGTGAACTCCAACAACATCGGCATCCCGCTGTCGCTGTATCTCCTCGGCAGCGCGGCGTATCCGGCGCCGGTGATCCTGCTGCAGCTCCTGGTCTTCACGCCCATCACCATGGCGATCCTGGATGCCGTCACCTTCGGCCGCGCGACGCTGTGGCGCTCCATCGTGCGCACGGCGACGAACCCCATCGTGCTCGGATCCGTCCTCGGCACCCTCGTCGCCGTCAGCGGGATCGAGTTGCCGCCCATCGTGCTCGAGCCCGCCGTGCTCCTCGCGAACGCGTGCGTGCCGGTGCTCCTGATCAGCTACGGCATGTCGCTCGTCGGTCAGCGCGTGCTCGCACCCTCGGGTCGGCGCCGCGACATCATCCTCGCGACCGCGCTCAAGCTGGTGGCGATGCCGGTGGTGGCGTGGGCGTTCGCCGAGTTCGTCTTCGGCCTGAGCGATCAGGACGTGCTGGTGGTCGTCGTGCTGGCGGCCCTGCCGACGGCGCAGAACGTCTTCAACTACTCGCAGCGATACGACGTCGGCGAGACGATCTCACGCGACACCGTATTCCTGACGACGGTGGGGTGCCTGCCGGTGCTGATCGCCGTCACCCTGCTGCTCAGCTGATCGGCGACGCCTGCCTCACCCGTCGGAGAGCTCCCGCAGCATCCCGATGACCACCCGGGTGCGCCCGTCGCCGCGCAGCACGGTGAACAGCGTGTGCGTGCACGACCGGCAGCGCACGATGCCCGCCGTGTCGTCGAGCTCCACGACCGTCTCCGCCAGCGGCCCCGCGGCTCCGCATCCGCCGCACACCGCCGTCATCACGGTGATCTCCCCCGCCAGCAGGTCGCCCATCATTCCGGCCAGGGCGTTGCCGTCCACCGTCGACGTCGCGTTCTCCGCGCGCATCATGCACCCCCGAATCGTTCGGTCTTGACCTTCGCAGCCGGGTGGCCGAGTCGCACCAGAGCGTCGGCGACGTGCTCGACGAAGCCGGTCGGTCCGCAGACGAACACCGTCGGCTGCTGCCCCGCCGGCCACACGGCTTCGCGGATCGCCGCATCGTCCAGCCGCCCGACGCGGCCGGTCCATCCTTCCGGCGCTCCGCGGGTGTACGCCCACGACACCGGCACTCCCCCGTCGGCCGCCGACCGCGCCAGCTCATCACGATAGATCGCGTCCTGCGCGCGTCGGACGGAGTACAGAAGGCGGAAGGATGCCGCGGCCGAGGCATCCCGAGCCGCTCGCGCCATCGCCATCAGCGGCACGATCCCCGAACCGCCCGCGATGAGCTGCACCGGCCCCTCTCCCCCGGCGCGCCAGACGAAGTAGCCGCCGAGCGGCCCCTTCACCTCGAGCTCGTCACCGGGGAGCACGTCGCGGACGAGGTACGGCGAGACCTCGCCCTCGGGGATCTCATCGACCGCGAGCTCGATGTCGGGGCCTGCGCCGTACGAGCCGAGCGAGTACGAGCGCTCGGCCTGGTAGCCGTCCTCGGCGGTGAGCCGGATGTCGACGTGCTGGCCGGCGTCGCTGCCGGGCCAGTCCTCCACGGCAAGCCGAAGCACACGGGCGCTCGGCGTCGCCTGCTCGACCGCCGTGACCCGGGCGGGCCGCCAGCCGCCGACGATCACCAATACCGCTCCTCGGTCCAGGGATCCCCGTGCATGTTGTAGCCGTTCTGCTCCCAGAATCCGGGCTCGTCGCGATCCATGAGCGTGAGGCCGCGCACCCACTTCGCGCTCTTCCAGAAGTACAGGTGCGGCACGAGCAGCCGCGCGGGTCCGCCGTGCTCAGGATCGAGCGGTGCGCCGTCGAATTCGAAGGCCACCCACGACCGTCCGCCGAGCAGGTCCTCCAGCGGGATGTTCGTCGTGTACCCGCCGTACGAGTGCGCCATCGCGAAGGCAGCGTCGGTATCGACGTGCTCGAACACCGTGTCCAGCGACACCCCGCGCCACGACGTCCCGAGCTTCGACCACCTCGTCACGCAGTGGATGTCCGTCGAGACGTCCTCGATCGGCAGGTCCCAGAACTCGTCCCACGTCCAGGAGACGAGGTCACCCGATTCGTTCCGCACGTCGAACGACCATTCCGCGGTGTCGACGCGCGGTGTCGGACCGGCGGAGAGCACTGGGAAGTCCTCGGTCAGGTACTGCCCCGGTGGAAGGTTCGGGTCGCTCTCCCGACGCCGTGCACCGAAACCCCTGGAGAAAACGGCCATGGTCTGCCCTTCGTGTCGGACTGCGCGCACGCTCACCGTATTACGAGGGACCTTCAGCGCGCGAGGCCTGGCCGGCTTTCGCGTACACGGCCGAGTCCGCGACACGGAGTGTTCATGACGGCGATCTTCGACCTCGGGTCTAAGCTCTGACCGCAGGTTAACAGCAAACTCCCAGAAAGGGCACTCGCATGTCCACAGCATCCGCGGCCGAGAAGTCGGCCGTCAACGGCATCCGCACCGCGCTCGGCATCGGCGGCGTGCTCGCGGTCATCGTCGGCATCCTCATCCTGGCGTGGCCGGGCAAGACCGCCATGGTCGTCGCCGCGATCATCGCCATCTACGCGATCGCCGCCGGACTCGTCTACGCGGGTCTCGGCATCTTCTCCAAGAGCAAGGGAGGCTGGGCGCGGATCGGACACATCGCACTCGGCGTCCTCTTCATCATCGCGGGTGTCGTCGCGCTGATGAACCTCGGCCAGACGACGGCCTGGCTGGCCGTCTTCATCGGCATCCTCGTCGGCATCATGTGGATCATCGAGGGCATCGTCGCACTGTCGACCCTCGGTGACGCCCGGTCGAAGGTCTGGTCGATCATCTTCGCGGTCATCAGCATCATCGCCGGTATCGTGCTGCTCTTCTCGCCGCTGTGGGGCGCCGCCATCCTGTGGTGGCTGCTCGGCATCGCACTCATCGTGCTCGGCATCATCAACGTCGTCCGCGCCTTCACGTTCGGCAAGAACGACCTCTGAGTCGCGACTCGCACGGAGAAGGGCCCCGGGAGCATCCCGGGGCCCTTCCTCGTGTCGCCGGCGTTCAGCCGACCGGAAGGTGGCGCGCCCACCAGTCGAGCACCGCGTCGAACCGCTGCACGCGGTGGCGCGGCTGGCCCGAGCGCGTGAGCTCGTGGTTCTCGCCGGGGAAGACGAGCATCTCCGCCTCGGTGCCGGACCGCTTGAGCGCCGCGTAGTACCGGGTGGCCTGCTCGAGGGGGCAGCGGAAATCGAGCTCCGAGTGGATGACGAGGGTCGGCGTGGTGACCTGGTCGACCACCGCCATCGGACTCTGCCGCGCGATCGACTCGGGGTCGATGCCGACGTACTCGTCGCCGAAGAAGGTGCCGATGTCGCTCGTGCCCTGGAAGGACACGGGATCGAGGAATCCGCGCTCGACGATGGCCCCGGCGAACCGGTGGTCGTGCGCGATCACCCACGCCGTGAGGTAGCCGCCGTACGAACCGCCCATGACGCCGACGCGGTCGCCGTCCAGACGCGTGTCGGACGCGATCGCGCCGTCGAGGAAGTCGATGACGTCGGCGTAGTCGACCGTGCCCATGGCCTGGCGGATGCTGCGCCCGTGCGCGCGACCGTAGCCTGCCGAGCCCCGCGGGTTGCTGTAGACGACGGCGTAGCCCGCGTCGACCAGCACCTGCGTCTCATCGAACAGGTGGACGCCGTACGACGCGTACGGCCCGCCGTGGATCTGCAGGATCACAGGGAACGGGCCGTCGCCCTCGGGGACGGCGACCCACCCGTGCACCGGGTATCCGTCGCGGCCGTCGATCGTGAACTCGCGAGGAGCGATGATTCCGGATGCCGCGGCCCGCGCCCCGAATGCCGTCAGGGTGCGATCGGTCCCGTCCTCGACGAGCACCAGCTCGCCATAGGAGTCGGGCCGGGCGACGGCGGCGACGATGCGGTCGCCCGCGGCGTCATGACCCGCCACCTCGACGTCGCCGCCGAGCACCTCGACCAGCTCGCCCGCGCGGGACACGCGCAGCAGCCGGACCCGCCCGCGGGTGCGGTCCTGCACGAGGAAGTCGTCGCCGACCGGCGTGATGTGGCTGCCGACCTCGCCGAGATCGATCGACTCGGCGTCCGTCAGGCGCCGGGGACCACCGCCCTCGAGGATCCACAGCCCCACGCCGGGAGCGATGAAGTCGATCCCGTCCGCACCGACCTCGTGGCCGAGCAGCGCGACGGCGCCGTCACCGGCCACCTCGAGGCCGTACAGCGACAGACCCGCGTCGACCCCGAGCACCTCTCGCTGCCCAGATCCGTCGACCGCGACGGCGACCACGCGCGTGCGCAGGTCGCGCCGGGCAGGCTCGATCTCGTCGACAGCGGTCAGCACCTCGGTGCCGTCGGCTGAGAAGACCACGCCGCCGTGCGACGCGGTGCCCTCCGTCAGCTGACGCGCCTCTGCTGCGACCGTCTGCTTCTTCGGCGGCGTCGCGTCGTCGTCGTGCACAGCCGGCGCCGGCTCGTAGAAGGGCTCGGAGTCGGTCGCCGGAGCGGCCACGACGAAGACGTGCGACGGGCGGTCGCCGATATACCCGAGGCCGTTGGCGTGCCAGCGGATGCCGGTGATGTGGCGCGGAGCCTCGGCCGAGGCATCCAACCCCTCCACACTGCCGTAACGGCCCTTCTCGGGAACCCGTGCAGCGAAGGCCAGCGTGCGTCCATCGGGTGACCACGCGAAGCCCTCGACACCCAGAGTGGCGTCGGTCGCCTGCACCGGCTCGCCGCCGGCCGCCGCGACGACCCAGACCTGGGCCTTGCCCTTGCCGTCGGCGCGCACGAAGCCGAGCGTCCGCCCGTCGGGCGACAGCCGGGGCGAGGAGTCGGCGGTGCCGCGCGTCAGCCGGCGCGGGGTGCTGTCGGGCAGCTCGACGCGCCAGAGCTGTCCGACGGCGCGGTTGGCTTCGAGGTCGGGCCGCGATGCGGCGAACACGGCGAAGGAGCCGTCGGGCGCGATGACGGGCCGACCGACCGAGACGAGCGTGTCGATGTCGTGTGCGCGCACGCGTCACTCCCCCGCGAAGGAGCTCGTGTCGCCCACGAGGCGGGTGTTGTCCGCCGGGACGGGGTCGAGGGCGGCGGAGGCCACCTCGGCGGCGAACTCCGACACGTTGTAAAGCTTGCCGGCGTCGTCACGGCGGGCGGCGATGGCCCCCGGGTTCGCGCGCTCCAGCAGGGTCGCGGTGATCGTGCCTTCGATCATGTCGCCGGACACGACGACGAACTCGATGCCCCGCTCGGCCAGCGCCGGGATGCGGTCGCGCAGCGCGTCCTCGCCGGCGCGCTTCGAGAGCGCCACCGGCTCGTACTCCGGCATGGTGGCGGTGGTGCGGATGAAGTGGGCCTGGTGGCTCGTCACGAACACCACGCGCGATCCCTCCCCGAGGAGGGGCATGGCCGTCTCGAGCACGCGCACCTGCGCGTCGCGGTTGAGCTGCAGGGCGTAGTCCTCGGCCATCCCCGACTCCATGCCGCCGGAGGCGTTGAGCACGAGGATGTCGAGGCCGCCGAATGCGCGGGCGACCTCGTCGAACATCGCCTGAACCGATTCCGGATCGGTGAGGTCTGCGCCGACCACGAGCACCTCGACGCCGAGCGCGCGCAGCTCGGTGGCGAGCTTCTCGGCGCGCGGAGCCTTGTTGCGGTAATTGATGACGACGTTCGCGCCCGCCTCGGCGAGATAGCGCACGGTGTCGGCTCCGATACCGCGCGAAGAGCCGGTCACGAGTGCGGTCTTGCCGCTCAGCGAACCGGCAGGAAGCGTGGGGGATGTCTCAGTCACGCCCTCGACCCTACCTGGTAGGTTCGAAGCTCAAGGAGGCACATCGTGGAGCTCATCCAGACGATCGAAGACTGGGCCTGGATCGGGTGGCTGGTGCTGATCCTGGCCTTCCTGGTGATCGAGATGCTGACGCTCGATTTCACCTTCCTGATGCTGAGCATCGGCGGTCTCGCGGGCCTCGGCTCGGGCCTGCTGGGTGCGCCGATCTGGCTGCAGGTGATCGTCGCCGGCGTCGTGGCCGCGGTGCTCGTCCTGTTCCTCCGTCCGCCCCTGCTGCGCCGCCTCCGCCGCGGCGAGGATCCCACGAAGTCGAACGTCGACGCGCTCATCGACCTTCACGGTCGCGTGCTCGCGACGGTGAGCAGGCACGGCGGCCAGGTCAAGCTCGCCAACGGCGACGTGTGGACCGCCCGCTCCGACGCCGGCGAGCTCGAGCCGGGCACCCCCATCCACGTCACCCGCATCGACGGCGCCACCGCCGTCGTTCGCTCCGACGCCCCGACCGCATTCCCCACGGAGGACCCCCGCGCATGAGCGACCTCGACAACCTGATCCCCACCACGGTCGCCTGGCTCCTCGCGATCGCGGTCTTCATCTTCGTGCTGGTCGTGCTCGTCCGCTCGATCCGGATCATCCCGCAGGCCAGTGCCGGAATCGTCGAGCGCCTCGGCCGCTACCACAAGACGCTCAGCCCGGGCCTCAACCTCCTGGTGCCGTTCGTCGACCGGCTCCGGCCGCTCATCGACATGCGCGAGCAGGTCGTGTCGTTCCCGCCGCAGCCCGTCATCACCGAGGACAACCTCGTCGTCTCCATCGACACGGTCGTGTACTTCCAGGTCACCGACGCCCGCGCCGCGACGTACGAGATCGCCAACTACCTGGGTGCCGTCGAGCAGCTCACCACGACCACTCTGCGAAACGTCGTCGGCGGTCTCAACCTCGAAGAGGCGCTGACCAGCCGCGACAACATCAACGGCCAGCTGCGCCTCGTCCTCGACGAGGCGACGGGCAAGTGGGGCATCCGGGTCGGACGCGTCGAACTGAAGGCGATCGACCCGCCGCACAGCATCCAGGACTCGATGGAGAAGCAGATGCGCGCGGAGCGCGACCGCCGCGCCCTCATCCTCACCGCCGAGGGCACCAAGCAGTCCGCGATCCTCACGGCCGAGGGTCAGCGCCAGGCCGAGATCCTCAAGGCCGAGGGCGACAAGCAGGCCGCGGTGCTGCGGGCGCAGGGTGAGGCGGAGGCGATCCAGACCGTCTTCGACGCCATCCACATCGGAAACCCCGACGACAAGCTGCTCGCCTACCAGTACCTGCAGACGCTGCCCAAGATCGCCGACAGCGCATCGAGCAAGCTCTGGATCATCCCGAGCGAGTTCACCGAGGCGCTCAAGGGCCTGAGCGGCTCGTTCCTCGGCGGCGCCGCCGGCGCAACGAGCGACGCGCCCCGGCCGCGGCAGGGCGTCGAGCCTCCCGTTCCGTGACGCATCCCTGGTTCGAGGGCGCCCGCACCCCGCGGGTCCTCGCGCACCGGGGGCTGGTGGCCGCGGAGGATGCCGCGCACGGCGTCGTGGAGAACTCCTTCGCCGCCGTCGCCGGTGCACACTCGGCGGGCGCCGAATACGTCGAGTCCGACTGCCACGTGACCTCCGACGGAGTGGTGGTGCTGTTCCATGACGACGACCTCTCCCGCGTGACGGGCGATGCACGTCTGGTCTCGGCGATCACCTCGACGGAACTCGGCGAGCAGATGGCGGACCGCGGCGGACTGATCACTCTGGCGCAGGCGCTGGAGACCTTCCCGACCCTCAGGTTCAACCTGGACGTGAAGGCCGAGGCTGCCGCTGTGCCCGTCGGTCGTCTGGTCGCGCCGCACGGGGAGCGCGTCCTGCTCACCAGCTTCTCCGACCAGCGACGGCGCACCGCTCTGGCGGCGGCCGAAGCGGCGGCACGGGGCATCCGTCCCGCGACGTCGGCCGGGTCTGCGACGATCGGCCGCCTTCTCGCCGCCCTCGCCGTGAGGTCGGACCGCCTCGTACGGCGCGCGCTCGACGGCGTCGACGCGCTGCAGATCCCCGAGCGGCAAGGGCGCCTGCGGGTCCTCACGCCGAGGCTGATCAGCGCGGCCCACCGGCACGGCGTGGAGGTGCACGTGTGGACCGTCAACGAGCCCGACGACATGCGCAGGCTCGTGGGCGCCGGGGTCGACGGCGTCGTCACGGATCGGGCCGACGTGGCGCTGCGCACGCTCGCCTGACCGGGTCGCGCGCGGCGGCGCCCGAACCAGCACTCCCCCGCTGTGCATCCACTGTGAAAGGCGCTCGCGCAAGCCCCTTTCGGATGATCCCCCCAGGTCGCTTGGTTATACCTATACAGCGACGAGAGGACCACAAAATGGCAGACCGCAGTTTGCGCGGCATCCGACTCGGCGCCCAGAGCCTACAGAGCGAAGAGGGCGTCGTGTTCCATGAACGTGCACAGCACATCTACACGTGTACGTCCTGCGGACGAGACACGACACTGACTTTCGCGGCCGACGCCGAGGTTCCCCCGGCGTGGGAGTGCCGCACCTGTGGTGCGGAGGCGCTTCTGCGCGTCGGCGAGGGCACCGCGACGGTCGACCACTCGGGTGACAAGATCCCGCGCTCGCACTGGGACATGCTCCTCGAGCGCCGCACCCTTCCCGAGCTCGAAGAGCTCCTGGAGGAGCGCCTCGCCTACGTCCGCGCCCGCCGCGGCGCCGGTGAGGACGTCACCCTCGACAAGATCAGCGCCTGACGCTCAGTCAGCCGCCTGCGCGACGCCGGTTCCCATGGGAGCCGGCGTTCTCGCGTCCCGGCGGCCGACGACGCTCACCGCGGCGCCGAGGGCGATGAGTGCGATCAGGCTCCCCCAGCCGAGCAGCGCCTGCACCCACGCGCCGGCGATCACCGCGGGCGTGAGCCCGGTTCGCAGCGGTACGTCGTTCAGCATGTGGCCGGCCTCCCCCGCCGGCAGCCCGTCGATGGTCGTGCCGTCCGGGGCGATGACCTGGCTGGTTCCGACGGTCGACAGGTTCACGACCGAGCGTCCGGTCTCGATGGCGCGCATGCGTGCGAACGCCAGCTGCTGCAGATTCTCGTCGGTGTCGCGGAAGTCGGCGTTGTTCGTCTGGAACATGTAGAGCTCGGCGCCGTCCTGCGCCCCCGCCCAGATCACCTCGTCGTAGATGACGTCGAAGCAGATCGCGAGCCCCACGCCGATCCCGTCCAGGTCGAGGAGCGGCGCGTTGGTGCCGGGCGTGTACTCGCGCTGGATCAGTCCGATCAGGTCGGGCGCGAGGCTCTCGTAGAACCAGCGATCCGGCACGTACTCCCCCATCGGGACCGGGTTCGACTTGTCGTGGTACTGGACCACGCCCTCCCCGCTCTTCCACAGCATGGAGGTGTTGAACATGTCGTCGCCCCGCGTGGTCGCCGCGTTGACGATGAGCGGCGCGTCGATCCGCTCCGAGAGCGCATCGAGGGTGCGCGCCGTGCTCTCGTTCGTCGTCGGATCGGAGTCGATGCCGCCCTCCGGCCAGAGCAGCACGTCCAGATCCTCGTCGAGGAGCGGAGCGGATGCCTCGAGCTGCGCGTTGAGCACATCGTTGCGGTCACGGGGGTCGAAGTAGCCGGACGGTCCGTTGCCCTGGGCGCTGCCCACCCGGAGCGTGCCGGCGGAAGTAGTCGGGAAGGCGGGCACCAGGACGAGCAGCGCGGCCAGGCCGATCGCCGGGAGCGCGGTGCGGACGTCGCGGAGCCGCGCGGCGCGGCCCCACTCGATGGCCGCTGCGGTGAACGCCACCATGAGGAACGTGAGGCCGGCGACGCCCGTCCACGAGGCGATGTGCGCGAGCGGGCTCTCGGACTGGCTCATGCCGATCCTGGCCCACGGGAAGCCGGTGTAGGGCCAGGAGCCCATGAACAGCTCACGGGCCGTCCACAGCCCGCCCACGAGCAGTGGCAGGGCGATGAGCGACGCCCATCGCGACGGGAGGAGCCGCGGCATCCAGCGATACGCCAGTGTCAGCAGGATCGACCCGACCGCCATGAACACCGTCTCGATGCCGGCGAGGGCGAACCACGGGACGATGCCGAGATAGCGCGTGATCCACATGATGTGGATCAGGTAGAACGTGGCGCCGAACACGAATCCGACGAGCAGCGCACCCCACACCGAGCGCCCGATGAGCGCGACGAGCGAGAGGCCGACGCCGACGAAGGCGAGCGGCCACCAGCCGACGGACGGGTAGGCGAGGTCGAGGATCGCACCTGCGGCGACGGACGCGACGACGGCGGCCCAGAGGGGCAGGAGCGGGCGCGGCGCGGCGGCGAGAGGCACGTGAATACCCTAAGCGGCGGGAACTGGACGGCCGCTGTCAGACGGCCGAGTAGGCGACGATCCCGCGGCGGACCGACTCCAGCGCCTTGCGTGCGGTCGATGCGAGCGGAGCGTCGGCAACGATCGACAGCTGGTCGAGGAGGTCGATGGTCTGCTTCGACCAGCGCACGAAGTCGCCGGCCGCCATGTCGGCCTCGCTCAGCACGCGGTCCAGCATGGCTCCGCGGGCCCACGAGTGCATCGCCTGGGCGAGTCCGGCAGCGACGGGCTCGGATCCGGGCAGCCGATGCTCGCGCTCGAGGTCGTCGAGCCGCTGCCACAGGTCGAGGGTCTCGGTGAACGCGGTGCGGAACGGCCCGCGCGGCAGGCCGCGCTCGCCCGGCCCGGCGTCGTCGCGCCGCGGCTCGTACACGAGACAGCAGGCGAGCGCGGCGAGCGACGGGGCGTCCAGGTCCTTCCACAGGCCGCGCCGCAGCGACTCGGCGACCAGGAGGTCGCGCTCGCCGTAGATCCGGCGCATCGTGCGGCCGGAGGGCGTGAGCGTGGTCACGCCGTCGTCGTCGATGCGGACGTAGTCGAGTTCGTCGAGCACGTCGACCACGCGGTCGAAGATCCGGGCCACCGTGCCCGTGCGGGTGTCGATCTGCTGGCGGATCTTGTCGACCGTCCGCCGGAGCTTCCAGTAGCGCTCCGCCCAGCGGGCGTGCTTCTCGCGGTCGGGGCACTGGTGGCACGCGTGGCGCTGCATCCGCTTGCGCAGGCTCGTGATCTGGCGCTGGCGCTCATCGCGCGTGCGCCGCGAGGCGCCGGCGTCCTTCCGGTTCAGCTTCTCGAGGTCGCTGAGCTCGCGCCGAATGGACGAATACTCGGCGAAGTCGCCGCGGTCGCACGTCATCGCCTGCTCGTAGCCGGCGAGCGACTCCTCCTGCTCGCGCACCTGGCGAGCGAGCCCGACCACAGCACGGTCCGCCTGGAACTGCGCGAACGAGGACTCGAGGATCTCGCGGGCGCGCGCTCGGCCGAACTGGTCGATGAGGTTGACGGCCATGTTGTACGTCGGCCGGAAGCTGGAGTTGAGCGGATAGGTGCGCCGCGAAGCCAGCGCGGCCACAGCCTGCGGGTCGAGCCCCTCGGTCCACTGGATGACCGCGTGCCCCTCGACGTCGATGCCGCGCCGGCCCGCACGACCGGTGAGCTGGGTGTACTCCCCCGACGTGATCGCGACGCGGGCTTCGCCGTTGAACTTCTCGAGCTTCTCGAGCACGACCGTGCGTGCCGGCATGTTGATGCCGAGGGCGAGCGTCTCGGTCGCGAAGACGACCTTCACGAGCTTGCGCTGGAAGAGGTCCTCGACCACCTCCTTGAACGCGGGCAGCAGACCGGCGTGGTGCGAGGCCACTCCCCGCTCGAGGTTGTCGAGCCACTCCCAGTAGCCGAGCACGGCGAGGTCCTCGTCGTGGAGGCTCCGCGTGCGCTCCTCGACGATCGCGCGGATCTCGCTGCGCTCCTCCTGCGAGGTCAGTCGCACGCCCGCGCGGCGCACCTGCTGCACCGCGGCGTCGCAGCCGACGCGGCTGAAGATGAAGAAGATCGCCGGCAGCAGGTTGGCGCGCGCCAGCAGCTCGACGACGTCCGGCCGGTCGAGGCGCTCGATGCGCTGCACGTTGGCGGACCGCACCGGGCGCTTCCCACCGCGGTTCGGTCGGCGTCGGGATGCCTCGTACCCAGCTTGCCGGGAACTGTTCGCAGCCTGCACGCGGTGGTTGCGCTCGTAATTCGCACCCTTGAACGACCGGATGCGCATGAGCTCCTGGTTCACCTGGGCGGTGGCGATACCGGCGCGGTCGTCGAACAGCGGCAGCAGATCGCCCCGCACGAGCACATGCTGCTCCAGGGGCACCGGCCGCGTCTCGGACACGATGACCTCGGTGTCGCCGCGGACGGTGTCGAGCCAGTCGCCGAACTCCTCGGCGTTGGAGACGGTCGCCGACAGCGAGATCAGCTTGACGCTCGGCGGCAGGTGGATGATGATCTCCTCCCACACCGCGCCGCGGAAGCGATCGGCGAGGTAGTGCACCTCGTCCATCACGACATACCGGAGGCCGCGCAGCGCGGGAGAATCCGCGTAGAGCATGTTGCGGAGGACCTCGGTCGTCATGACGACGATCCGTGCGCTGCCGTTGATGTTCGTGTCTCCCGTGAGCAGGCCCACCTCGTCGGGGCCGTACACGTCCTGCAGCTCACGGAACTTCTGGTTCGAGAGCGCCTTGATGGGCGTCGTGTAGAACGCCTTGTCGCCGTATCCGCCGACGGCCGGCTCGCGCATCGCGAGATGCACCGCGAACTCGCCGACGATGGTCTTGCCCGCCCCGGTCGGTGCAGCGACCAGGACGCTGCGGCCCTCCTCCAGGGCGCGGCATCCGGCGATCTGGAAGTCGTCGAGAGTGAAGCGCTGGGATGCCGCGAACGCGGCCGTGATCGGATGACTCCGGTCGAGTGCGGCGGCCGCCTGCGCTCGGGCGTAACGCTCGGACGGACCGGGGCCGGTCATACCGCGGCCTCGGGCGGAAGGTACTCCGCGTCGCGCTTGGCCTTGCGGCGATCGAACAGCAGGGACAGCCCCGCGGCGGCGAAGAAGAGCACCACGAGGATGCCGGCGAGCATGAGCATGCTCACCACGTCGGCGGCCGGCGTCGCGAGGGCGGCGAAGATGACCGAGATGAGCACGGCGACGCGCCAGCCCTTCAGAATGGCGCGGCCGGACATGACGCCCGCGAGGTTCATCGCCACGAGGAACACCGGGAGGATGAAGGAGACGCCGACGACCACGAGCAGCTTGAAGACGAAGTCGTAGTAGAACAGCGCGTCGTAGAACTGTGCGCCGCCCTGCGGCACGAAGGTCGCCATGAGCTCCACCACATGCGGCATGATCAGCAGCCCCACGTAGCAGCCCGCGAAGAACAGCGGGATCGCCGCCGCCATGAAGCCGACCGTGTAGCGGACCTCCTTGCGGGTGAGCCCGGGCATGATGAACGCCCAGATCTGCCAGATCCACACCGGCGCAGAGATCAGGATGCCGATCGCGAACGCGATCCGAAGCCGCATGTCGAACGGGCCGGTGATGGTCTGGTACATGAACTCGACCCTGCCCTCCTCGCCCTGCGTCTCCGCGACGACGCGGATCGGATCGGTGATGAGGTAGATGACGGGGTCGGTGATGAAGAACGCCACCACCATGCCCACGACCAGGGCGAGGGCGGCCCACATCAGGCGCCGGCGGAGCTCCACCAGGTGCTGCCCGAGCGACATGCGCTTCTCACGCCGCGTCGGGTCGGGCCCTCCTACGCGCGGCGGCCCCGCTGTTGCCACAGCGGGTCAGGGCTTGGATTCGGCGCTACCGCCGGCGTCCGTCCGGATCTCCGTCGACGGAGCCTCGACCGAGGCGGCGGTGGGCGCCGAGTCGGCGTCGGTCTTGGACGTGTCTTCGTCCTTCATCGCCTTCATCTCACCCTTGAAGACGCGAGCGGACTGACCCATGCTCTTGGCCAGCGCAGGCAGCTTCGCCGCGCCGAACAGCAGCAGGATCACAGCGAGGATGATCAGGAAGTGCCACCCCGTGAGGCCTTGCAGCATGTCGATTTCCTTTCGGCGGGTCCGGATTCAGTGTAACCCGCCCCGGCGCGGCGAAGCGCGCCCGGCGGAACGTGTCGGCGGAGGGGTCATCGGTACTGACTCAGACCGGCCTCTGCCCACTCGGCGGCGGCGCGACGTGCGGCGGCGGGCTCGAGGACCTCCACTTCGCCGCCCCGCTTCGCCACGAGCCGGCGCAGGCTGTACTCGTCGGCCACGCGCATGGTGGCGACGGTCACGCCGTCCGCCGTCTGCAGCGACGCGCGGTCGAGGTAGTCGCCGAGCAGCGGACCCACGGCTTCGTCGAACCGGATGCGGACGACCATGTCGCCCTCGCCGGACTGGAACCACCCTCCGGCCGGCTCCCCCGCGTGCGTGATCGGGATGTCGGTCAGCTCCAGCTCGCTCACGCGGTCGAGGTGGAACGTGCGCATCGCCTCGCGCAGATGGCACCACCCCTGCAGGTACCACTGGCCGTCGGCGATGTGCACCTTGACCGGGTCGACGGTGCGCGTGGTGGGCGCGGCATCCGGGGCCTTGTAGGTGAACGAGACGGCGACGCCGCGTCGGAGCGCGGAGGCCACCGCGTCGCGGACGGTGTCGACCGGACCCGGTGCGACGATCACCTCCGCCGGGGCGCTCGACGCACCGCGCGCGAGCTTGCCGAGGAGTCCTGTGAAGAGGTCGGTGTCGCCCACGCCCGGGATGGTGCGAGCCAGCTGCAGCCCGGCGAGGAGAGCGGCCGCCTCGCGCGCTGTGAGCTTCGGAGACCGTTCGAGCCCGACGGAGTTGGTGATGACGATGAGATCGCGCTGATCGAGCAGATCCCAGTCGATGTCGAAGAGGTCGTTCGCCATCTGCCAGTAGCCGCCGTCGCCGGGCAGCCCGATCACGGTCAGCTTCTCGACCATCGAGCGCATCTGGTCGGGGCTGACGTCGAACTCGTCGGCCGCCTCCGCGACGGAGACCTCGCCCTTGCCGATCAGGTACGGCACGAGCTGGAGCATCAGTGCGGCGCGATCGGTCGCGACGAGAGAGCGCCGGACGGTCATGAGATCTCTCCGTTGACGTCGCGAGCGGCAGCGAGCCGCTCGATCACCTGGTCGCGCAGTTCGGCGGGCTCGACGACGCGAACCTCCGGTCCGTACGACGCGAGTTCATCGGCGAAGATGTGGATGTCGACGTAAGGGACGCGGATCCCCTGTTCCGCCGGCTGCGCGCGACGTGCCAGCCGCAGGGCGGCCTCGGTGCCGGGATTGACCTCGAGGAGCGACGTGCTGCGCGCGGCGAGGTCGTCGAGCCCGCGCAGCGCCCGCTCCCCCGCGCCTTCGCGAAGGGCCGGATCGAAGGTCTCGCGCGTCGCGGCGACGGGTCCGACGATCCTCGACAGGAGGAACGTGCGATCCGCCTGCACGTCGAGGTCGATGCCGAACACGTGCCAGCGAGCCTCGTAGTCGACGAGCGCGAGCGGCTGTACGCGCCGCGTGCGGGGCGCCGCCTCTCCGGGCTTGAGGTACGGGAATCGCACGACCCGGCTCTGCTCGATGGCGCGCTGGAGGTCGGGGAACGACGGCTCGCGCAGGCTGATGCGCGGCGAGTAGCCGATGATCGGCTCGTCGACGGGGATGCCCAGGGCGCGGATCTTCCGCAGGCCGCTGCGGGCGTCGTCGGACATGGAGCTCTCGCTCCACACGCCGCCGGCGAGGTTCAGCAGCGCCAGCTCGGCGGGGGTGAACTCGATGTCCTCGGGGAGGGCGTACTCCGCAGTCGGAACGCGATAGCGGGCCTCGCGGAGGTCGTCGGGGTCGGCCCAGTCGCCGATCGTCTCGATCGGGACGCCCAGGCCCCGGAGGCTCTCCTTGTCGCGTTCGAACATCTTCTCGAGCGCGTCCTTCGACGCGCCGGATTCGCTCTGCTCGCGGTAGCCGGCGACCGAGGACAGGATGGTGTCCTTCGTCAGCCCCTGGTCGGTGGCCATGAGGGCCACGACCAGGTTGACGAGCCTCTCCTCGGGAGGAGACTTGGCAGGGGCGTTCGCGGGCACCCCATCATCCTAGGGTCGGCAGCCGCCGCCTCGTCGGTGCGGGCGGGCGGATTCGCCTACTGCGCGGCGCTCGCGTCCACGCCGAGGATGTCGAACACGAAGACCGTCGCCTGGTCGGTGCCGCTCTGCTCGGCGGGCACGACGACGAGCACCTGCGACCCGACGGTCTGACCGACCAGCGCCTCCGAGAGGGCCGGGTCGGCCTGCAGGGTGATCGACTCGGGCTGCGCGTCCCACGTGTTCTTCACCGGGTCGGTCTCGCCCCACGGCACGCCGAGCGCGTGGACGCGCACCGGCTGCTCGCCCGTGACGACCTCGCCGTCGCCCTTCTTGATGGTCTGCACCACGAGCTCGTCCGGGGCGTCGCCGCCGGGGATGATCAGTCCCGGGTGGCCATCGGGCGTGCGGACCACCGTGGGCAGCCCCGTTCCGCTGTTGAACTGGTTCGCGCCGTCGGCAGCGCCGAGGTAGACCTTGTGGACGTCGATCACGGCCACCGCGGACTCGTCTTCCGCCAGGCCGATGCTCGCGGCGGCTTCGGCCTCGATGGCTTCGGGGGGCATCGACACGACGATCCGCGACCCCTCGGACGCGCACTGCAGCGCCTCCTCCCAGGACGGGAACGTCTGCGTGATCTGCGGCATGCCCAGCACGTTCGACAGGTCGCCGGAGTACGGGCTGGCGACGATGGTCTCGCCGGTCTCGCCCGAGATCAGAGTGAAGTCGATCACGACGAGCTGGTCGTCGCGGGTGATCACGGCATCGCCGGTGCCCTGCTCCAGGACCGCCGACGAGCCGTCGGTGGTGTGGAACGGGGTGTACAGCTCGACGTCGGGAGCCGTGCCCACCTCACCGCTCACGTCGACGACGTCGAGGAGCTCGGCGTCGGAGACGACCTGGGAGCAATCGGGGTTTCCGGGGAGCAGCGAGCAGCCGGCGAGGCCGACGGTCGCGAGCCCGAGGATCGCGAGGGCAGCGGGGATCTTGCGCACCGCAACAGTCTAGGCGGCATCGCGAGACGCGCCGCGCGCTACTCGCCCCGCGGGTCCTCGGAGCCCTGGGCGGCCTGACGCGCGCCCTCAGCGGCCCGCTGCGCCTCGCGCACGCGCTTGCGGAGATTCTTGTCGGTGATCTGCCGGTCGCCCACCGCCCCCGGCGTCCACAGCTCGACGTCCTCGTCGCCGTAGCTGGTCTTCGAGGCGCGGCGCTTGACCTCGGGCGGCACGGCACCGGGCGCCAGTCGCCGGGCGGAGATCAGGAAGCCGGTGTGCGCCACCATCCTGTGGTCGGGCCGCACGGCGAGGCCCTCGACGTGCCAGCCGCGGACCATCGTCTCGCTGGCCTCGGGCTCGGTGAACAGCCCGGTGCCGCGGAGGTACTCGGCCACGCGGCTCAGCTGCGTCGCCGTGGCGACGTAGCAGAGCACGACTCCGCCGGGCGTGAGGGCGTCGGCGACGACGTCGACGCACTCCCAGGGCGCCAGCATGTCGAGCACCACGCGGTCGACGGACGCCGGGGCGACGGCATCCGGAAGCGACTCGACGAGGTCGCCGACCACGACGCTCCAATGCGCAGGGGTCTCGCCGAGGTACGTCTCGACGTTCGCCTGCGCGACGTCGGCGAACTCGGGCCGGCGCTCGAACGAGATCAGCCGGCCCTCAGCCCCCATCGCGCGCAGGAGCCAGAGCGACAGCGCGCCCGAGCCGACGCCCGCTTCGACGACCACGGCTCCGGGGAAGACGTCCGCCTCGGCGATGATCTGCGCGGCGTCCTTCGGATAGACGATCGCGGCACCGCGCGGCATCGACATGACGAAGTCGCGCAGAAGCGGACGCAGCGCCAGATACTCGTGCCCGCTGCTGTTCGCGACGACGGAGCCGTCGGGCTGGCCGACGAGCTGCTCGTGCTTCAGCACGCCGTGATGCGTGTGCAGCTCGCCCCCCTCGCGCAGCGTGATCGTGTGCAGGCGGCCCTTCGGTCCGGTGAGCTGCACGCGGTCGCCGAGGCGGAACGGTCCGCTGGGTCGTTCGGTCACTGGGCGGCCTCCTTGGCACGGTGTTCGGCATGGAAGGATGCCACGTCCTGCGCGGTGCGCCCCTCGAGGGTCGGCCACACGGCGTGCGCACCCGCCCCGGCGATAGACACCATCAACGGGACGCCGATCGTGGCGGCGCCCGACGCGACGGCGGAGCGCAGCCCGTTCGGGGAGTCCTCGATGGCGACGACCTCGTCGGGCGTCACGCCGAGGGCCTCGCACGCCTGCAGATACGGGTCGGGGAAGGGCTTGGGTCGGGTGGAGTCGTCGCCGGCGATGACGACGTCGAACGCCTCGAAGTCGATGAGGTCGACCACGGTGCGGGCCATGCGCCGCATGGACATCGTCACCAGCCCGGTCTTGATGCCGGCCGCCCGCAGACTCGCGAGCAGCTCGCGCGCGCCGGGACGGAACGGCACTCCGGTCTCGCCGAGCTGCCGCATGACATCGTCGGTGAGGTGGTCGATGATCGCGTCCACGCTCATGCGCACCCCGGCGTTCTGGAAGATGCGGGCGGAGTCCTCCAGCCCGAGGCCCACCAGCGCGAGCGCCTGCTCGTGCGACCACGTTCCGCCGAAGCGCTCGACCAGCGGGGTCTCGGCGGCCATCCAGTAGGGCTCGGTGTCGACGAGGGTTCCGTCCATGTCCCACAGGACGGCGGACAATGACGGGGCACTCACCGCTCCATGCTACCCAGGGGCCCGCGACCGCTTCGCCCGGTCCGCCCGGGCGCAGGCCCGGCGCGCGCGGGGAACACGACCGGAGGCGGTGAGCCGGGCCTATCCTGGAAAGACCCGCTCGCGGGTGGAGGAGGTCTTGTGGACGGACTGGGACGCCGGGTGCTCGTCGCCGCTTTCGACGGGTGGAACGATGCCGGAGAGGCCGCATCCTCCGCCGTCACGCAGCTGCGCGAGGGCGGGACGTACGAGACGGTGTTCTCGGTCGATCCCGAGCTGTACTTCGACTACCAGTACACCCGCCCTCAGATCGCCTCCGACGCGGACGGCAAGCGGTCGCTCCGCTGGCCCGAGGCATCCCTCCTCCGTCCCACGCGCACGACGCGCGGCGGCACGCAGCTGTGGCTCCTCACCGGCGTCGAGCCCGCGCGCGCATGGCAAGCGTTCGCGTCCGAGTTCATCGACATCGCGCTGCGCGAGGACATCACGGGATTTCTGTCGATGGGATCGATGATGTCCGACGTGCCGCACACGCGACCCATCTCGGTCTTCGCCGGCAGCGACAACGACGCGCTTCGCACGGCGCTCGAGCTCGAGCGCAGCACCTACGAGGGGCCGGTGGGGATCCTGAGCGTGCTCGGCCACGCGGCCGACGCGGCCGGCATCCCGTCGGCGAGCCTGTGGGCGAGCGTGCCGCACTACGTCGCCGGCCACACGCCCTCCCCGAAGGCCACGCTCGCACTCCTCGACCGGCTCGAAGACCTCACCGGCGCCACGGTGCCGCGCGGCGATCTCGCGACAGAGGCGGCGGCATGGGAGGCGTCCATCGACGCCGCCGCTGCCGACGACGAGGAGATGACGGAGTACATCCGTCAGCTGGAGCGCACGCGCGACACGTGGGACTCCCCCGAGGCCTCGGGTGACGCGATCGCCCAGGAGTTCGAGCGCTACCTGCGCCGCGGCGGCGACGGCCCGACCAAGCCGGGCCGCGACGACCCCCGCCGCTGACCCCGTCCCGCGCCTACGCCGAGATCACGCCCAGGCTCAGCAGCACCAGCAGCGTCGTACCCACCGCCACGCGGTAGACGACGAAGGGCAGGAAGCTGTGCTTGGAGATCCAGTTCATGAAGAACGCGATGACGCCGAGCGCGACCAGGAAGGCGACCCCGGTGGCGGCCGCGGTCTCGCCGAGCGTGAAGACCCCCGGCTCGTTCCAGCTCTTGAAGAGCTGGTAGAACCCGCTGCCGAACACCGCGGGGATCGCCAGGAGGAAGGCGTAGCGGGCGGCCGCCGAACGCTCGTATCCCATGAAGAGGCCCGCCGTGATCGTGCCGCCCGATCGCGAGACGCCCGGGATCAGTGCGAGCGACTGCGCGAACCCGTAGATTACGCCGTGGCCGACCGTGATGTCGCGCAGCTTGCGCTTCTTGGCGCCGACGTGATCGGCGATGCCCAGCAGGACGCCGAAGAAGATGAGCATGCCGGCGACCAGCCACAGCGATCGGAACGTGGTCTCGATCTGATCCTGGAACAGCAGGCCGAGGACCACGATCGGGATGCTGCCGACGATGATCAGCCAGCCCATCTTCGCGTCGGGGTCGTTGCGCGGGATGCGGCCGAGCAGCGCCTGGAACCAGTGGCTGATGATCCTCACGATGTCCCGCCAGAAGAACAGCACGACGGCGGCCTCGGTGCCGATCTGCGTGATCGCGGTGAACGCGGCTCCCGGGTCCTGCGCCGACGGCAGGAATTCACCCAGGATGCGCAGGTGCGCGCTCGACGACACGGGCAGGAATTCGGTGAGTCCCTGGACCAGGCCGAGGATGATCGCCTCGAGAAGCATGGGCGCCTTTCAGTGCGGGATGCCGGGTGGCGGCATCCGCTGTCTCTCAGTACGTGCGGAGGAGATCGGTGAGCACGCGCTGACCGAAGACGAGGGCGTCGATGGGGACGCGCTCGTCGACACCGTGGAACATGCCGGTGAAGTCGAGATCCGCCGGGAGCCGCAGCGGCGCGAACCCGTAGCCGGCGATGCCGAGATACGCGAGCGCCTTGTTGTCGGTGCCGCCGCCCATCAGGTACGGGATGACGGGCACGCCGGGGTCGTGGCGGCCGAGGGCCGACACCATCGCGTCGACGAGGTCGCCCGAGAAGGGCACCTCGAGTCCGATGTCCTGGTGCACGACCTCGACCGTGACGTCGTCTCCGACGATGCGCCGGATGTCGGCGAGTGCCGCGTCCTCGGTGCCGGGCAGCACGCGCACGTCGATCAGGGCCTCCGCCCGGTCAGGGATGACGTTGTGCTTGTAACCGGCGGTGAGGCCGGTCGGGTTGGTGGTCGTCCGCAGGGTGGAGCGGAGGAATCCGGATGCCGCGCCCGTCGCGGCGGCGACCTCGTCGGCGTCGCCCGTCCCGCCCGTGATCGCGCCCAGCCGCTCGGCCATCTCGCGCGTCGTGTCGGTGAGCGTCACGGGCCACTCCGTGCGTCCGAGGGCGGCCACCGCGGCGGCGAGCTTCGTGACGGCGTTGTCGCCGTGGAAGCTCGAGCCGTGCGCGGCGCGGCCACGCGCGACCAGCCGGATCCAGATCAGCGCCTTCTCGCCCACCTGCAGGAGATAGGCGCGTCGGTCGCCCACCGCGATCGAATAGCCGCCGACCTCGCTGATGGCCTCGGTGGCGCCGTCGAACCACTCGGCCTTGTTCTGGACGACCAGGGCCGATCCCTCGACCCCGCCGTTCTCCTCGTCGGCGAAGAACGCCAGCACGAGGTCGCGCTCGGGCTGCTCGCCGGCGCGCAGGATGTCGCCGACCGACGTGAGGATCATGGCGTCCATGTCCTTCATGTCGACGGCGCCGCGACCCCACAGCAGCCCGTCGCGCACGACTCCTTCGAACGGGTCGACGCTCCAGTCCTCGGCGATGGCGGGCACGACGTCGAGGTGGCCGTGCAGAACCAGCGCAGGCTTCGAGCGATCACGGCCCGGCACGCGGGCCATGACGTTGGTGCGGCGCGGGATCGGCTCGTAGTACTCGGGAGCGAGGCCGATGCCCTCGAGGTAGGCGCCGACGTACTCCGCTGCCTCCCGCTCCCCCGAGGCGCGACCGCCGCCGTGGTTCGTGGTGTCGAAGCGGATGAGATCCCGGGCGACGGAGGCGACTTCGGGCAGCTCGACGTCGGAAGCAGACATGCCGACCAACCTATCCTCTCGACGAAGAAGGCCCCCTTTCGGGGGCCTTCTTCCTACTGTGCGCGAGGGGGGACTTGAACCCCCACGCCCTATACGGGCACTAGCACCTCAAGCTAGCGCGTCTACCTATTCCGCCACCCGCGCAGGTGTATTTCGGTTTCGCAACCGAGGAATGACATTACCACGTCGCCTGGGGTTGAACGAATCGACGGGACCCCCGCGCGCGTCAGGCGAGCGAGACTCCGAACAGCAGCCCGAGGGCATAGGTGACGGCCGCCGCGCCGAACCCGATGGCGAGCTGACGCAGCGCACGACGGAAGGGCGGCGCGCCCGACAGGACGCCCACTGCGGCGCCGGTGCACATCAGCGCGATGCCCACGAGGACGAGCGCGACGCCGACGGCGGCGAGCCCGGACAGCCCGAAGATCCACGGCAGCACCGGGATGATCGCGCCGGCGGCGAAGAAGAGGAAGCTGGACAGAGCCGCACCCCAGGCGCTGCCGACGACGTCCCCGTGGTCGACGATGTCGATCGACGACGAGTGGGTGCGTCCCTGTCCGAGCGCCCTGGCGGTCTCGACGGCGCGGCGGGCGCGCTCAGTGGCCTCCGCCTCCGCCATGCCGCGGGTGCGGTAGACGAGCGCGAGCTCGTTCGCGTCGATGTCGAGGTGCGGGATCGCGCCGTCGGCGAAGCCGCTCGGTGCCGTGGCCTCCAGCAGCTCGCGCTGTGAGCGCACCGAGACGTACTCCCCCGCTCCCATCGACAGCGCCCCGGCGAGGAGGCCCGCCATGCCGCTGAACAGCACGAACGGCGCCGAGACCCCCGTCGCGCCGATGCCCATGACGAGGGCGAGGTTCGACACCAGCCCGTCGTTCGCCCCGAACACGGCTGCTCGGAAGGTGCCGGACAGCCGTCGCCGCCCGCGCGCCGCCAGACCGCGCAGGACCTCGTGATGGATCTTCTCGTCGGCGCCCATCGCCGGGGTCGCGGAGGGCTCGTCGTCGTACGGGGATCGCGCCTCCGCGCTCTGTGCGAGCGCCAGCACGAAGATCGACCCGAACCGCTTCGCCATCCAGCCGAGCATCACGGTGCGCGCATCGGGACGAGGAAGGCGGGCCGGTTCACCGCCGAGGAGTCGCAGCCAATGGGCCTCGTGGCGGCCCTCCGCGTCGGCGAGGGCCGACAGGATCTCCCTCTCCTCGCCCTCCCGCCGGGCGGCGAGCTCGCGGTACACCCGCGCCTCGGCCCGCTCGTTCACGAGGTAGCGCTCCCAGCGACGTCGTTCGCGGGGGGTGGGGGCGACGGGCACGCTCACAGAAGGCCTCCGGGCCGGGTTCAGGGGGACGCTTCCACGCTAGCCACCGAGCGGATGCCGCAGCCCCCGCCGCTCCTGATTGACAGCATTTCGGGGCTCCGAACCTCCGGCCGATGCGTCACGCGCGAGCTCCTCGCGCAGACCGCGCTCCCCCGCCCGCATGACATGTGCGTGGGCGCGCTCGAACGCCGGGCGCAGGGCCCGGGCGCCGACGTTCATCCAGCGGCGCTCGGTTGCGACGTCCCAGTGGAAGACGACGACGGATGCCGCGTCCCCGTCGCGCTCGACGCGGAGGCGTCCTCGACCTCGCAGGTCGCCCGCGCTGGTCGCCGAGAGTGCTCGCCCGGGCGCGACCTCCACGATCGTCAAGCTGATGCGCAGACGGTAGCCGATGGGACTGCGCACGGCGAGGCGAACGATCGCCCCGGGCTCGAGCGTCGCCGGCGCCTCTTCGACGTGGACGCCGCGCCACCACGTGAGGCCGCTGTCGCCGGACCTCGTGGTGGCAGCCGTCACAGCGGTCGGCGATGTCACCACCCGCTCCACCTCGCGCCAGGTGCGGTCGGCGGCCGCCGGCACGCTCCACCGAGAGACGAACGAGTACTCCGCGGGCATGCCCCGGAGTCTAGGCCGCCGGATCCCGGACCGGCAGGGTCAGGAGTGCACCCGCTTGCGCAGCACGTCGATGCGCGCCTGCAGCTGGGCGACCGTGGCGTGCGACACGGCGGGGCCGCCGCAGATGCGTCGCAGTTCGGCGTGAACCAGGCCGTGCGGCTCGCCGGACTGGCGGGCGTAGAGCCCGACGAGGCTGTTCAGCAGCTGCCGCTGCTCCTTCAGCGAGCGATGGAGCGCCTGGGGCAGGGCCGGCTCGGCGCTCTCGCCCGGCGACTGCGCCTCGCGGGCCTCCCGCACGCGCCGATGGCGGCCCTGCCGTGCCTGTCGCTGCATGAGGAGCTCGTGCACGTGCTCGGGCTCGAGCAGTCCGGGCAGGCCGAGGAACTCCTCCTCCTCCGGCGTTCCCGGCACGGCCAGCTGGCCGAACTCCTTGCCGTCGAACAGCACGCGGTCGAAATGGGCCCGCGAGCCGAGCGCCTGATACTCGAACTCCTCCGTGAGGGCATCGGACGCCTTGTCCTCGCGCTCGGCGGCATCCATCAGGTCTTCTTCGGCGTTCCACTCGTCGCCGTCGCCGTCGCGGTCGAGGGCGTGGTCGCGCTGCCGTTCCATCTCGTTCGCGAGGGCGAGCAGCTGCGGCACGTTGGGAAGGAAGACGCTCGCCGTCTCACCGCGCCGTCGGGCGCGGACGAACCGCCCGATCGCCTGCGCGAAGAAGAGCGGGGTCGAGGCCGACGTCGCATAGACGCCGACGGCCAGTCGCGGCACGTCGACCCCCTCCGACACCATGCGCACGGCCACCATCCAGCGGCTCTCGTCCTGCGAGAACGCCTCGATGCGCGAGGACGCCTCGGCCTCGTCGGAGAGGACGATCGTCACCGGCTCGCCCGTGATCCCGCGAAGGATCTCGGCGTAGGCGCGCGCGGCCGTCTGATCGGTGGCGATCACCAGCCCGCCGGCGTCGGGCACCTGCTCGCGCACCTCGGACAGTCGCCGGTCGGCGCTGCGCAGCACCGCGGGGATCCACTCCCCCTCGGGCGAGAGCGCGGTGCGCCAGGCCTGCGAGGTGACGTCCTTGGTGTTGTCCTGTCCGAGCTGCGCCTCCATCTCGTCGCCGGTCTTGGTGCGCCATCGCATCTGCCCGGCGTACACCAGGAACATGACGGGCCGGACGACGCCGTCCTCGAGCGCCCGCCGATAGCCGTAGGCGTAGTCGGTGCGCGAGACGCGGATGCCCTTCTCGTCGGGGTGGTACTCGACGAACGGGATGGGCGCCGTGTCGCTGCGGAACGGCGTGCCCGACAGCAGCAGCCGCCGTGTCGCCCGGCTGAACGCCTCGCGCAGCGCGTCGCCCCAGCTGAGCGCGTCGCCGCCGTGGTGCACCTCATCGAGGATGACCAGCGTGCGCGCATCCATGACGAGACGCTGATGGACGGATGCCTTCACCGCGACCTGCGCGTACGTCACCGCCACCCCGTGGTAGTGCCGGGCGGGCGCGACGTGCCGGTTGCTGAAGGCGGGATCGAGGCGGATCGACACGCGCGCAGCGGCGTCGGCCCACTGGGTCTTGAGGTGCTCCGTCGGCGCGACCACCACGATCCGGTCGATGATCCGCCGGCGCAGGAGCTCGCTCGCGAGCCGCAGCGCGAACGTCGTCTTGCCGGCGCCCGGGGTCGCCGCTGCGAGGAAGTCGCGCGGCCCGCCGCCCGGCCCGTCGGGGCCGTCGAGCTCGAAGTACAGGTCGAGCGCTTCGGCCTGCCAGGCGCGCAGGCGCTGCGCGGTTCCCCAGGGGGCGCGCTGGGGGTAGGTGGGCGAGAGATGTTCGGCGGCGAAGCTGCCGAAATGCGCCTCCTCACGGGTGGCGTCGAGGACCGTCTCGTCGTCCATTGCACCTCCCCGCCTGCCGCGCACAACGAGTCACAACCTTAACCGAGCGGGACGACAATGCCCGCCCAGGCACCCCGAGCATCGGCATCCGTCCCCCGTCCGCACCCCGCGGTAGCCTGTCTGTCGGCCACGAACCGAGGAACCATGACATCCAGCGACGACAACCGCACTCCGTACGTCCCGAACCCGCAGCCGCACCCGTGGCGCCGCTACGTGGCGGTCGGCGACTCGTTCACCGAGGGCGTGGGCGACCCCGATCCATCGGTGCCGAACGGCTTCCGCGGCTGGGCCGACCGCGTCGCCGATGTGCTGTCGCAGCAGGTCGGCGACTTCGCGTACGCCAACCTCGCCATCCGCGGGCGCCTCATCCGCCAGATCGTCGCCGAGCAGATCGAGCCGGCGGTCGCGCTCAAGCCCGACCTCGTCACATTCTCCGCCGGCGGCAACGACGTCATCCGTCCCGGTTCCGACCCCGATGCGGTGGCCGAGCATTTCGAGGACGCTGTGGTGCGCCTGGGCAGCGGAGGCGCGACGGTGGTCGTGTTCACGGGCATCGACACGAACTTCACGCCGGTGTTCCGGGGCATCCGCGGCAAGGTGGCGATCTACAACGAGAACATCCGCGCCATCGCCGACAAGTACGACTGCATCGTGGCCGACCAGTGGGCGCTGAAAGAGGTGCAGGACATGCGCTTCTTCGACGACGACCGGCTGCACTACAACCGGCTCGGTCACCACGAGATCGCCCGCATGGTGCTGCGCGCGCTCAACGTGCCCAACGACCTGCAGCCGATGCAGCCCGATCCGTTCCCCCGCCGCACGTGGCGCGAGGCCCGCGCCCACGACCTGGTCTGGGCACGCGAGTTCCTGATGCCGTGGGTGCTGCGGCGTCTGCGCCACCAGTCGTCGGGCGACACGATCACCGCGAAGCGTCCCGATGTCCTGCCCGTCACCACGCTCGCACCCGGGCCCGACCCTGCCGAGCGACCGGGCGAGCATGCCTGACCCGGTCGGCCCGCTCAGCGCGAGCGGAGCTCCCACAGGGCGACCGCGCTGGCCGCGGCGACGTTGAGAGAGTCCACGGCGCCCGCCATCGGGATGACGACGGCCGTGTCCGCGGCGGCGAGTGCCGCCCGGCTCAGCCCGTCGCCCTCGGCGCCGAGAATGAGTGCGACCCGCCCCGGAACCCGCTCGCGGAGGGCATCCAGAGGCACGGCGTCGTCGGCGAGGGCGAGCGCCGCGAGGTGGAAGCCGGCGCCGTGCAGGATGCCTCGAGCCTCGTCCCACTCCGGCAGCCGCGTCCACGGCACCTGGAAGACCGTGCCCATGCTCACCCGCACACTGCGGCGATAGAGCGGATCCGCGCAGCGCGCACTGACCAGCACCGCGTCCGCACCAAGACCCGCAGCGGCGCGGAAGATCGCTCCCACGTTGGTGTGGTCGACGATGTCCTCCAGCACCACCACCAGCCGCGCGTCGGCGATGACCTCCGCCACCGGCGGCAGCTCCGGACGATGCATCGCCGCGAGGGCGCCGCGATGGACGGCATACCCCGTCAGCTGCTCGGCGATCGAGGCGTCGGCGACATACACGGGCACCTCGGGATGCGAGGAGAGGATGCCTTCGGCGTCGGCAAGCCACTTGTCCTGCACGAGGACCGAGCGCGGCACATGCCCCGCGGCGATCGCCCGGCCGATCACCTTCGAGGACTCCGCGATGTACAGCCCGCCCGCGGGCTCGAGGACACGCCGGAGCGCGACATCGGTGAGGTCGCGGTAGTCGGCCAGCCGCTCGTCGTCCGCCGAGGTGATCCGCTCGATCCGCATCGCCCCACTCTCGCACGACGCGAAACATCCCGGTAAACCGCGCGGCCTACACTCTGAGCCGAAGGGGTGTGATCGTGTGACCATCGTGACCGAGCTCGACGCCGCCGCGACCGAGGCGGTCTCCCGCGCCGTGACCGCCCTCGCCGGGCGCCGCATCGCCGTCCTCACCGGCGCCGGGGTGTCCACGGACTCCGGCATCCCCGACTACCGCGGCAAGGGCGCTCCCGTGCGCACTCCCATGACGGCAGAGCAGTTCCTCTCCAGCGACGCCGCGCGGCGCCGCTACTGGGTGGGCAGCCATCTCGGCTGGCGGGCCTTCGCCGCCGCCGAGCCCAACGCCGGGCACCGGGCGCTGGCGGCGCTCGAGCAGAGCGGAGTGTCGACCGGCGTCATCACGCAGAACGTCGACGGGCTCCACGTGCGCGCGGGCAGCCGGCGGGTCGTCGAGCTCCACGGCACGATGCGCCGCGTGTTCTGCACGCACTGCGGGCAGGTGTTCGACCGCCGCGATCTCGCACGCCGCGTCGAGTTCGACAACCCGTGGATCACGGTGCCCGAGAACGTTCCGCTCGGACCCGACGGCGACGTGCTCCCCGAGAGCACGGACGGATTCGTGATCCCCGACTGCACGGTCTGCGGCGGGATGCTCAAGCCCGATGTGGTCTTCTTCGGCGAGTACATCCCGGCCGAGAAGTTCCGCGAGGCCGAGCAGCTCGTGCAGGCCAGCGAGGGCCTCGTGATCGCCGGGTCGTCCCTCGTGGTCAACTCCGGCATCCGCCTGCTCGAGCGCGCACGGCGCCGCCGTCTGCCCGTCGTCATCGTCAACCGCGGTGAGACGCGCGCGGACGCGCGGGCCACCGTGAAGATCGATGCCGGCACGAGCGAAGTCCTCCGCGCTCTCGCGGACGCACTGCCCTCAGCGGGCTGACAGGCCGGGGCGCCTAGTCTCGAAGGGTGACCGTCCTCACCTTGATCCGCCACGGCGAGACCGACTGGAACCTTGCCCGGCGCATCCAGGGATCGACCGATATCCCGTTGAACCAGACCGGACGCGCCCAGGCGCGAGCAGCCGGGATCGCGCTGCGTGAGGCACGGGATGCCGCGACCCCGGTCACTGTCGCGGCGAGCGACCTCCTCCGCGCCCGCGAGACGGCCGAGATCATCGCCTCGGAACTGGGTGCCGAGCCGCCCCGCCTGTATCGCGGACTCCGCGAGCGGGCGTACGGCGAGGCGGAGGGGGTCGGCGCCGACGAGTTCCTGCGCCGCTGGGGCCCCTGGAACACCGCGGAGGTCCCCGGCGCCGAGCCGTGGCCGACCGTCCGTGCCCGGGCGCTCTCCGCGATCGGCCGGGCTGTGCGCGATCATCGACGCGCGACCGCGCCGGCCGAGGCATCCCTCATCGTCGTGGCCCACGGCGCGCTCATCCGCGAGGTCATCCGTCACGCGTCCGGCGGTGCGCTGCCGCTCGAGGGCGAGCGCGTTCCGAACGGCTCCGCGCACCAGCTGCTGTTCGAGCGCGACCGCGTACAGCTGCTGTCCTACGTGGGATCGACCGCCTAGGCTCGGCGGCATGCCGAACGCCGCCACCGTCGATGAGTACATCGCGGGGTTCCCGCCCGAGGTCGCCGAACGTCTCCGGCGCATCCGCGCGCGGATCGTGGACGCTGTTGCCGCCGAATCCGGTACCGCGCCGGAGGAGAAGATGCGCTACGGCATCGCGGCGGTCATGCTGGGCGGCCGCTATGCACTGCACTTCGCGGGCTGGAAGAAGCACATCGGCCTCTACCCGGTTCCCGCACTGCCGGAGCCGCTCGAGGCCGAGATCGCGCCGTACCGGGCCGAGAAGGACTCGGTCGTCTTCCCGCACGCGCAGGACGTGCCCTACGACCTGATCGGTCGCATCGCTCGTCAGATCGCCGCTCAGCGCGGTGCGGCGAACGACTGACCCCGCGCGGCGAGCTCTTCGCGCAGGATCCGGATCGCTTTCGGCCCGACGCCGTGCAGCGCGAGCAGCTCGCCTTCGCTGCGCTCGGTGAGCGCCGCATAGCCGGTGATGCCGTTCAGTGCCAGCGCCCGCGTCGCGACCTTGCCGAGCCCCGCCGGCAGCTCGTCGGCGTCGTTCATCACTCGGCCCGGCGCAGGACCGCGCGGGCATGGCGGAGGACCGGCTCGTCGACCATGCGCCCGTCGTAGGTGAACACGCCCCGCTCGCTCTTCGCCGCGGCCAGGACCGCCTCGGCCCATTCCACGGTCTTCGCATCCGGGCGGTACGCGTCGCGGATGATCGCGACCTGACTCGGGTGGATGCACGCTGTGGCGGAGAAGCCGGATGCCGCGGCATCCGCCGCTTCGATGGCCAGGCGCTGAGTGTCGTCGATGTCGAGATGCACGGCGTCGATCGCCGCTTTGCCGCGTGCGGCCGCTGCGAGCAGCACACGGGCGCGCGCGTACCGCGCCACGTCGCGATAGCGTCCGTTCGGCTTGCGGCTCGACGTGCCCCCGATGCTCGCGACCAGATCCTCCGCGCCCCACATCAGCGCGCTGACGTTCGCCAGCGCGGCGATGCGGTCGGCCTGTGCGACGCCCTTCGCGGTCTCGCACAGGGCGATGACCTCGAAACGCTGATCGAGCTTCTGCAGCCGCTTGGGAGATTCGGCCTTGGCGACCATGATCCGCCGGTAGTCCGTCTGCGACAGGGTGGCGAGGTCGGACACGAAGTCGTCGGTCCCCGGCGGGTTCACGCGCACGATCACGCGGTCGGGATCGAGCTCGGACTCGATGACCGCGCCGCGCGCGGCGGCCTTCGCGGGTGCGGCCACGGCGTCCTCGAGGTCGAGGATCACGGCGTCGGCCCGCTCGAGCGCCTTGGCGTAGCGCTCCGGGCGATCTGCGGGGCAGAACAGCAGCGCCGGCCCGAGGCCGAACCGATCATCCGTCATGGCGTCCTCCGGTGTCGGCTGCGGCATCCTGAACCGCATCGTCGGGTGCGAACCACATCAGGGCCGTGCGGGTCGCCGTCGCCACGACGACGCCCTGCTGGTTGCGGCCGGTGTGGCGCATCGTCACGATGCCCTGGCCCGGACGTGACGACGACGGGCGCTTGGACAGGATCTCGGTGTCGGTGTACAGCGTGTCGCCGTGGAACACCGGGGCGGGGAACGCGATGTCGGTGAGGCCCAGCTGCGCGACGAGCGTCCCCTGGGTGATCTGCGACACCGACGCGCCGACCATCGTCGACAGGGTCCACATGGAGTTCATCAGCCGCTGCCCGAACGGCTCGCCCTCCGAGAACGCCGCATCGAGGTGCAGCGCCTGGGTGTTCATCGTCAATGACGAGAAGAGCACGTTGTCGGCCTCGGTCGCCGTCCGGCCGGGACGATGGAGGTACCGAGAGCCGACCTCGAGCTCGTCGAAATAGAGTCCGCGCTGCAGGATCTCGCGCATCTCGCCGGTCGGTTCCACGGATGTCACGCTACTCCGAGGCCCCGTGCGATGACGAGCAGCTGCACCTCGCTCGTGCCTTCGCCGATCTCGAGGATCTTGGAGTCGCGGTAGTGCCGGGCGACGGGGTACTCGTTCATGAACCCGTTGCCTCCGAAGATCTGGGTGGCGTCGCGTGCGTTGTCCATCGCCGCGTCGCTCGCGGTGAGCTTGGCGATCGCGGCCTCCGTCTTGAACGGCTTCCCGGCGTCGCGGAGACGCGCGGCGTGGTGCCAGGCCAGCCGAGCGTTGTGGACGCGCAGCTGCATGCGGGCGAGCAGGAACTGGATGCCCTGGCGCGTGGACAGCGCGTCGCCGAAGACGGTGCGCTTCTTCGCGTAGTCGATCGCCGCTTCGAGGCATCCCTCCGCGGCACCCGTCGACAGCGCGGCGATCGCGATGCGGCCCTCGTCGAGGATGTGGAGGAAGTTCGCGAAGCCGCGGCCGCGCTCGCCCAGCAGGTTCGCGGCGGGCACCCGGGCGTCCTGGAACGTCAGCGGGTGGGTGTCGGACGCATGCCAGCCGACCTTGTCGTAGCCGGGCTCGACGGTGAAGCCCGGCGTGCCGGACGGCACGACGATGGTCGAGATCTCCTTGCGCCCGTTCTGCTCGCCGGTGACCGCGGTGACCGTGACGAAGCGCGTGATGTCGGTTCCGGAGTTGGTGATGAACTGCTTCGAGCCGTTGATCACCCACTCGTCGCCGTCGAGTCGGGCGGTGGTGCGCGTGGCGCCGGCGTCGGATCCCGCCTCCGGCTCGGTGAGGCCGAAGCCGGCCAGCGCCTTGCCTGCCAGGAGGTCGGGCAGCAGCTGGCGCTTCTGCTCCTCGGTGCCGAAGCGGAACACCGGCATCGCGCCGAGGCTGACTCCCGCCTCGAGCGTGATGGCAATGGACTGGTCGACCCGCCCGAGCGCCTCGATGGCCAGGCAGAGCGCGAAGTAGTCGCCGCCCTGCCCTCCGTACTCCTCGGGGAACGGCAGCCCGAAGAGACCGAGCTCACCCATCTGCGCGACGACATCCATCGGCAGGGTCTTGGTGCGGTCGGCCTCGTAGGCCTGCGGTGCGACGACCTCGTCGGCGAAGTCGCGCACGAGACGCGCGAGCTCGCGCTCCTCGTCGGTCAGGTTTGCGTGGTCCATGGCTCTCCTCGGGGTGTTCAGGAGCGGGTGTCGGGTTCTGCGGTCGAGACGTGGGCGAGCACCTGGTCACGGCGCACCTGGTCGCCGACGGCGACGTCCAGGCGCACGGTCCCCGCGTGGGGCGCGACGACGGGATGCTCCATCTTCATGGCCTCGATCGTGACGATGCGGTCGCCGGCGGCGACGGTCGTGCCGTCCGTGACGTGCACCGCGGCGACGGCGCCGGGCATCGGTGCGCGCAGCTCGGGATCGGTCGCGGCCGCGTCACGGTCACGTGCGGCGAGGCGCTTCGCCATGGCGTCGCGGCGCGTAAGCGGGCGCACGCGGTGGGTGGCGCCGTCGGCGTGCACCCAGGTCCAGCCGTCAGCGTCGACGGCGGCCGTGGCGTCGCCGTCCGCGAGGGCGTTGCCCAGCGGCATCGCGCCGCGCAGGCGCGATCCGGCGGACACGGCGGGTCCGGCATCCGGCGCGGCGACGAGAACGACGTCGTGCTCCGTCTCGACGGCCACGGTGCGCGTGGCCGCGGAAGCTCCGGCGCGCCAGCCGGAGGGGGCCAGCCAGAGCGGGCTGGCCGCCGGGCGCCGTCCGTCGGGCTGGTGGGGGTTCTGGCTCATCGCCACGGCCGCGCCCAGGGCGAGCGCGCTGGGCTCGGACGCGGTGAACGGCGGCATCCGGTCGATGAGGCCCGTGTCCATCCGCGCTGTGCGCACGTCGTCGTCAGCGAGCAGCTCGCGCAGGAATCCGATGTTGCTGTCGACGCCGAGCAGAACGGTGCGGGCGAGGGCCTCGTCGAGACGCCGCAGCGCATGCTCGCGATCAGCGCCGTGGGCGATCACCTTGGCGATCATCGGGTCGTAGTCGGAGGTGACGACGCTGCCGGACTCGACTGCGGCATCCGTCCGCACGTCTTCGGCAGGGCGCCACACCAGCACCTCGCCGGTCGCGGGCAGGAAGCCGCGCTCCGGGCTCTCGGCGTACACGCGGGCTTCGATGGCGTGGCCGTCGAGGCGCACATCGGCCTGCGCGAGTGCGAGGGGCTCCCCCGCCGCGACGCGCAGCTGCTGCTCGACGAGATCGATGCCCGTCACGAGCTCGGTCACCGGATGCTCGACCTGAAGCCGGGTGTTCATCTCGATGAAGAAGAACTCGTCGGGACGATCGCCGGCCACGAGGAACTCGACCGTGCCCGCGCCGACGTAGTCGACGCTCGCGGCGGCGGAGCAGGCGGCGGCTCCGAGTCGTTCGCGGGTCGCGGCGTCCACCACCGGCGACGGCGCCTCCTCGATGACCTTCTGGTGCCGTCGCTGCAACGTGCATTCGCGCTCACCGAGATGGATCACGCCGCCGTGCGCGTCCGCGAGGACCTGCACCTCGATGTGACGCGGGCGCTCGATCAGCCGTTCGAGCAGCAGGCTGTCGTCGCCGAACGCGGCGGCCGCGACCCGCCGCGCGGTCGACAGCGCGTCGGAGAGGTCGGCGGCCGATCGCACCACCTGCATTCCCTTGCCTCCGCCACCGGCGGACGGCTTGACCAGCAGGGGGTAGCCGGTCTCCGCGGCCGCTTCGGCGATCTCGGCATCGGTCATCCCGATCGCGCTGAAGCCGGGGACGGTCGGCACACCGTGCCCGGTCACGTGTTCCTTGGCCCGGATCTTGTCGCCCATCACTTCGAGCGCGCGCTCCCCCGGACCGATGAAGACGATCCCGGCCTCCGCGCAGGCGCGCGCGAACTCGGCGTTCTCGGAGAGGAAGCCGTAGCCCGGATGCACGGCCTCTGCCCCGCTCTCGCGTGCGGCGGCGATCACCGCGTCGATGTCCAGATAAGAAGCGGATGCCGCGGCCGGCCCGATGCGGACGGCGACGTCGGCCTCCCGCACGTGGGGGGCTCCGGCGTCGGCGTCGCTGTAGACGGCGACCGAGCGGATGCCCAGCCGGCCGAGGGTGCGGATCACACGCCGTGCGATCTCGCCGCGATTTGCGACGAGGACGGTGGTGAATGGAGGCATGTGCGTATCGGTCACGGGGATCACATCCGGAAGACGCCGAAGCGCGGTTCGGGCAGCGGGGTGCGCGAGACGACGTCCAGCGCGAGTCCGAGCAGGTCGCGGGTGTCGAGCGGGTCGACGACGCCGTCGTCCCACAGACGGGCCGTCGCGTAGTACGGGCTTCCCTGCTCTTCGTACTGCGCCCGGATCGGCGCCTCGAACTCGGACTGGTCGGCGGCCGACCACTCCTCGCCGCGCGCCTCGAGCTGATCGCGCTTGACCGTCGAGAGGACCGAGGCTGCCTGCGGGCCGCCCATCACCGAGATGCGGCTCGCGGGCCAGGTCCACAGGAAGCGGGGCGAGTAGGCACGTCCGCACATGGAGTAGTTGCCGGCGCCGAACGACCCGCCGATGACGACGGTGAGCTTGGGAACGCGCGTGGTGGCGACAGCGGTGACCATCTTGGCGCCGTCCTTCGCGATTCCGCCGGCCTCGGCATCCCGCCCGACCATGAAGCCCGAGATGTTCTGCAGGAACAGCAGGGGCGTGCCCCGCTGGTCGCACAGCTCGATGAAGTGGGCGCCCTTCTGCGCCGACTCGCCGAAGAGCACGCCGTTGTTGGCGACGATGCCGACGGGGTGGCCATGGATGCGAGCGAACCCGGTGACGAGCGTCTCGCCGTACTCGCGTTTGAACTCGTGGAACTGGCTCGCGTCGACCAGCCGGGCGATGACCTCGCGGACGTCGTAGGGCTGGTTGACGTCGACGGGAACGACCCCGTACAGGTCATCCGGGTCGACGGCGGGCGGCACGCTCGGCATGACGTCCCACGCGGGCTCGGCCGGAAGCGGCAGCGTGGCGACGATGTCGCGGACGATCTCCAGCGCGTGCTCGTCGTCCTCCGCGAGATGGTCGACGACGCCCGAGCGCTTCGCGTGCAGCTCGCCGCCGCCCAGCTCCTCGGCGGTGACGACCTCCCCGATGGCCGCCTTCACCAGCGGCGGGCCGCCGAGGAAGATCGTGCCCTGGTTGCGGACGATGACCGTCTCATCGCTCATGGCCGGCACGTAGGCTCCGCCGGCCGTGCACGAGCCGAGGACGGCCGCGATCTGCGGGATGCCGGCGGCCGACAGCCTGGCCTGGTTGAAGAAGATGCGGCCGAAATGATCGCGGTCAGGGAAGACCTCATCCTGCTTCGGCAGGAATGCGCCGCCGGAGTCCACGAGGTACACGCACGGCAGGCGGTTCTCGAAGGCGATCTCCTGCGCTCGGAGGTGCTTCTTGACGGTCATCGGATAGTAGGTGCCGCCCTTGACGGTGGCGTCGTTGCAGACGACCATCACCTGGCGGCCGTGCACCAGGCCGATGCCGGCGATGACGCCGGCTGCGGGTGCGTCGCCGTCGTAGAGTCCGTCGGCGGCGAGCGGGGCCACCTCGATGAAGGGGCTCCCCTCGTCGAGGAGGCGGCTGACACGATCACGCGGCAGCAGCTTGCCCCGCGACACATGGCGGGCGCGCGACGCCTCGGGTCCGCCGAGCGCCACCGCGGCCAGGCGTTCGCGCAGCCGGGCGGCGAGCGTGGCCTGTGCCTCGCGTGTGCGGGCGAAGCTCTCGTCGTGGACGACCGCGGTGGTCAGCGCACTCATGTCATCTCCGTCGACGTCACGATCACGTCACGTTCGTTGATCGGACGCGACGCAATTGGTTAGTGTTCACTAACTGGAGTCTAGGTTAGCGAGGATTAACTGAGATGACAAGCGGTGTCACCGAGCGCGACCGCGCGAAAGCAGACCGTCAGGCGTCGATCCTGCACGAGGCCGCGCGGCTCTTCGCGGAACGCGGCTTCAGCGGCGTGAGCCTCGAGGATCTCGGCGGGGCGGTCGGCGTGAGCGGTCCCGCTCTCTATCGCCACTTCGCCAACAAGCAGGCGCTGCTCGGCGCCATCCTGATCGGCGTGAGCGAACGCCTGCTCGCCGGCGGTCGCCGCGTGATCGCGGCCGGCGGGTCTCCCCTGGCCCAGCTCGAAGCGATCATCGCGTTCCACGTGGACTTCGCCCTGAGCGACGCCGACGTGATCCGGGTGCAGGACCGCGATCTCGCGAGCCTCGCCGACGATGATCGTCACACCGTCCGCCGGCTGCAGCGCGAATACGTCGAGGCGTGGATCGGCATCCTGTCGGCCCTCCACCCCGACCGTGCCGAGGCCGACCTGCGCGTGCGCGCGCACGCGTGCTTCGGTCTCATCAACTCGACGCCGCACAGCGTCCGTGCGCTGCGCGCCCAGCCCGACGCAGGTGCCGTCCGCGGCATCCTCGAGTCCATGGCGCTGGCGGCACTCACCGCCTGACAACGACAAGGGCCGAGCGGATGCCTCCGCCCGGCCCTTTCGTCTGAACCAGGTCAGCGCAGCAGCATGGCGCGACCCGGTTCGCGCAGCACGTCGGCCACCTCGACCATGAACTTCGACCCCTGCTCGCCGTCGACCAGGCGGTGGTCGAACGACAGCGCGAGCGTCATGACGTCGCGCAGTGCGATCTCGCCGCGGTGCTCCCACGGCTGACGGCGCACGGCGCCGAGCGCGAGGATGCCGGCTTCTCCCGGGTTGAGGATGGGTGTGCCCGCGTCGACGCCGAAGACGCCGACATTGGTGATCGAGAACGTTCCGCCCATCATGTCGGCCGGCGGCGTCTTGCCGGAGCGCGCCGTCTCGGCAAGGGTGCGGATCGAGTCCGCCAGCTCGACGAGCGTGAGGTCCTGCGCGTCGCGGATGTTCGGCACCACGAGGCCCCGGCCGGTGGCCGCCGCGATCCCGAGGTTGACGTAGTGGTGCTGCACGATCTCGCCGGCGGCGTCGTCCCAGCGGGAGTTGAGCTCGGGGTGACGGGCGAGGGCGAGGCACACGGCCTTCGCGGCGACCGCCATCACGCCGATCTTGTGCTCCTGGAGACCTCGGTCCGCCTTGAGCGACGCGATGAGCTCGGTGGTCGCCGTGATGTCGACGGTGAGGAACGTCGTGACGTGCGGGGCGGTGAAGGCGCTGCGCACCATCGCCTCGGCGGTGTGCTTGCGCACTCCCCTGATCGGCGTGCGCGTGGTGCGCTCCCCCCTCGGTGCGGCGATGCGCAGCTCGGGCTGGAACTCGGGCTCCGGCGCGGGCGCCGAGCTGACCGGCGTCGCCCCCACGCGCTCGGCGTAGGCCTCGACATCCGCTCGCGTGATGATCCCGCTCGCTCCGGTGGCCTCCACCAGCGCCAGGTCGACGCCCAGCTGCTTCGCGAACAGGCGGACCGGGGGCGTCGAGCGGGGCCGCTCGAGCGGCCGTTCGTCGGCGACCTGGATCGCGTCGTGGGGCGCAGCCTCCAGAACGGCGGTGTCGGATGTCGCGGGGCGGCCGGCCGCGGCGCGCGAACGCCGCTGGGGCCGCGCGCTGCCGCGAGGCGCCGCGCCGTAGCCGACGAGGTTGGGTTCCGCCTTCGCGGGCTCGTCGCTCTGCTTCTCCTCGGTCGCCGGGGGTGTCCCGGGTGCGCTGTCGCCTCCGAGGTCGAACGAGATGAGCACCGAGCCCACCTCGACGACGTCGCCGGCGGCGGCGTGGAGCTTCGTGATCCTGCCCGCGTGGGGCGACGGCAGTTCGACGACGGCCTTGGCCGTCTCGACCTCTGCGATGGTCTGATTGAGGGTGACGGTGTCGCCTTCGGCGACGAGCCACGCCACGATCTCGGCTTCGGGGAGTCCTTCGCCGAGGTCGGGGAGCCGGAAGTCCTCGATCACAGCACGCCTCCCGTCATGGTCGATCCGCGACCGCCGTCGGACGTGCCGAGCTCCTCGAACGCGCTGAGGCTGTTCGGACGGTCCATCACGCGATCGACGGCATCGAGGATGCGGTCGAGGTCGGGGATGAAGTGCTTCTCGAGCTTCGCAGGCGGATACGGGATGTCGTGCCCTGTGACGCGCTGCGGGGCGGCTTCGAGGTAGTTGAAGCACCGCTCGGTCACGCTGGCGATCAGCTCCGCTCCGACGCCGGCCTCGCGGGCGGCCTCGTGCGTGACGACGACGCGGCCGGTCTTGCGGACCGAGGCCGTCACCGTGCGGTAGTCGACCGGAGAGATCGAGCGCAGGTCGATGACCTCGATCGACACGCCGTCGTCCTCGGCCGCGGTCGCGGCATCCATCGCCGTCGCCACCTGCGAGCCGTAGGTGAGCAGCGTGACGTCGCTGCCCTCGCGCACGACGCGCGCCAGGCCCATCGGCGGGGCGTCGGCGAGGTCGACGTCGAGGTCGACCTCCCCCTTGGAGTGGTACAGCTTCTTGGGCTCGAAGTACACGACCGGGTCGTTCGACGCGATGGCCTGACGCAGCATGACGTACGCGTCCTGCGGATTGGAGACCGCGATGACACGCAGGCCCGACGTGTGCACGAAGTACGCCTCGGGCGACTCCGAGTGGTGCTCGGCGGCGCCCACGCCGCCCGCCCACGGGATGCGGATGGTGATCGGCATCCGCACGTTGCCGCGGGTGCGGTAGTGGAGCTTGGCCACCTGGCACACGATCTGGTCGAAGGCGGGGTAGACGAACCCGTCGAACTGGATCTCGACGACCGGGCGGTAGCCGCGCATCGCGAGGCCCACGGCGGTGCCCATGATGCCCGACTCGGCCAGCGGCGTGTCGACCACACGCTGAGCGCCGAACTCGTCCTGGAGTCCGTCGGTGATGCGGAACACGCCGCCGAGCTTTCCGATGTCCTCGCCCATGACGAGCACCTTCGGGTCGTCGGCCATCGCGCGACGGAGACCTTCGTTGATGGCCTTGGCCATGGTGAGCCGCGTCATCGCGCCGCCCCCTCGTCCTCGGCCGCGAAGCCGTCGAGGTAGGCGCCGAACCACTCGCGCTGCTCTTCGAGGCCCGAGTGCGGTTCTGCGTACACGTTGTCGAGCACGGTGATCGCGTCGCGGGTCACCGCGCCCTGCGCGGCGGCGCGCACCTCGGCGGCCAGTGCGTCGGCATCCGCGGCGACGGCCGCGGCGAAGTCGTCGCCGAACTCGCCCTGGGCGCGCAGGAGCGCCTCGATGCGCGCGAGCGGGTCGCGGCCCTTCCAGCGCTCGACCTCCTCCTTGTCGCGGTAGCGGGTCGGGTCGTCGGAGGTCGTGTGCGGCCCGATGCGGTACGTCACCGCCTCGATGAACGCGGGACCGTTGCCCTTGCGCGCGTTGTCGACCGCCCACCGCATCGCGGCGAGGCAGGCGAGAACGTCGTTGCCGTCGACACGCATGCTCGGGATGCCGAAGCCCGGCGCGCGGCCGGCGATCGGGAACTTCGCCTGGACGGTGACGGGCTCGGAGATCGCCCACTGGTTGTTGCTGCACACGAACACGACCGGGGCGCCGTAGGAGGCGGCGAACACCATCGCCTCGTTGACGTCGCCCTGGCTGGAAGCGCCGTCGCCGAAGTAGGCCGCGGCGACCTGGTCGGTTCCATCGCGCTGGATGCCCATCGCGTAGCCCACCGCATGCAGCGACTGGGCTCCGATGATGATCTGCGGCGACGCCGTGTTGATGTCGTAGGGGTTGTAGGTCGAGTGCTCCTCGCCGCGCCAGGCGAGAACGTAGTCGGCGGGCTTCGCACCGCGTGCGAAGACCACGCCGGTCTCGCGGTAGCTCGGGAACGCGAAGTCGTCGGCGCGGAGGGCGCGGGCGGTGCCGATCTGCGTGGCCTCCTGGCCCTGGCACGGCGGCCACAGCGCGAGCTGGCCCTGACGCTGCAGGGCGATGCCCTCGCTGTCGATGCGCCGCAGCAGCACCATGTCGCGGTAGAGCGCGCGCAGGGCGGCGGCATCCACATCCGCGACCCAGCGGTCCAGCTCCGGATCGGCGATGCGCTCGCCGTCGGGGGTCACCAGCCGAGCGACGTCTTCGGTGTCGGTCGCCAGTTCGGCGGTCGGGTTCAGTGTGTGCGTCATCGCCATCACTCCTCGGTGCAACCCTCCCTCGTGAGGAGGGGGCGTCGTGGTCGACCGGCAGCTTCGCCGGCTAGCCCGAGAATACGTCGGCATCGCACCTCGCTCAAGCAACTGCGCTCTGCTTGAGCATGTTGACAACTAACCCCGGGTCAAACCGTGCTAACGTTTCGCACTATGAGTGCCCTCGATCATGTCGACCTGGAGCTCCTCGCCGCCCTCTCGGCCGACCCGCGAGCCACCGTCGTCGCGCTCGCCGAACGACTCGGACTCTCCCGCAACACGGTCCAGGCGCGCATGGCCCGACTCGAGCGCTCCGGCGTGTTCCTGTCGTACGAGCGGGCGATCTCCTCATCGTCGCTCGGGTATCCGATCGAGGCCTTCATCAGCGTCATCGTGCGGCAGGCCGACCTCCCGCGGATCACCGCGGAACTCGCGCGAGTCCCCGAGATCGTGCAGGCGCACGGCCTCTCGGGGCAGGTCGACCTGCTCGTCCGCGTGGCGTGCCGCGACACCCAGCACCTCTTCGACACCGACGCGCGCATCCTGGCGATCGAGGGCGTCGAGCGCACCGAGACATCGCTGGTCATGGGCGAGGTGATCCCCCATCGCGTGATGCCGCTCATGGAGCTCGCGCGCCGCGAGCCGTAGACGCGTTCGATCAGGGCATGGTGACGGATGCCGCGACCGGCGCCGCCGGTGCGGCCAGCGCTCGGCGCAGGTCGTCGACCTTCACCAGGATCACGCCGGCCAGGATGAGCGCTCCGCCGGCGAATTGGATCGGCGCGGGCACCTCGGCTAGGAAGACCCACGCGAACCCGAGGGCGAACAGCACCTCCGACAGGCCGACGAACGAGGCCACGCGCGAGCCGATGCGGGGCACCGCCATCACGCCGAGGGCGTAGCCGAGCGTCGTGGCGATGCCGGCGACCCACAGCAGCGGGACGAACCACGGCACGGCGACGCCGGCCAGTTCGACGGTCACCTGCGGCGCCTCGAACGGCATCGCGCCCGTGAGGCACAGCACCGCCATGATCGCGGCGCCGACGAGCAGCCCGCTCGCGGCGAGGGCGAGCGGAGGCAGATCGTCGCCGGCGCGCTCCGAGATCACGAAGTAGGCGCACACGCACACGGCCGCCGCGAGGGCGAAGAGCGTGCCGAGGAGATCGAAGGACGCGCCCGAGATGTCGACGACGAGGACGAGTCCGGTGACCGCGACCGCCGATCCCCACAGCACCAGCCCGGACGGCGCCTTTCGGGTGCGCAGCCAGACGAAGCCGACCAGCATGACCGGAGCGAGGTACTGGATCAGCAGAGCGACGGCCACCGGCATCCGCTGCATCGCCGAGAAGAAGAAGAGCTGGCACCCCAGCACCGGCATCAGGCCGAACCCGAGGATCAGCCGCCAGTGCCGTCGCAGGAAGCGCGGGTTGCGCCGGATCGCGAGGAACACTGCCGGGGAGAGGATCAGCCCGGCCACTCCCATCCGTACGAGCAGGGCCGCGCCGAGCGACCAGCCGCTTTCGAGCAGAGGCTTGATGAACGGCCCGCTCGAGGAGAAGGCGAGCGCGGACGCGACGGCCATCAGCAGGCCGGTGGTGCGCAGTCGAGCGGATGCGGCGACCGGTGTGATCACCGGAAGGCACGCGGTCGAAACGGTCATGGGCGGCATCCGACTGTCAGGAGCGAACTGTGCTTACACTGGTGACGGTATCGGAGAGGATGTCAGGAGTCAACATGGTTTTCATCCATGACACGAAGCGGACGCTCATGATGGTCGTCGACCTCGTCAACACGCTCCCCGGCTATGACGGCGACGACGCCCTGCAGACGACCGACGACCTGCGTGCATTCCTCGTCGCCAATCCGTACTCGGGATCGATCCGGCTCGACGAGGCAGAGGTCGCCGCGGTTCGCGACGTGCGCTCACGGCTGCGTGATCTGTGGGACGTGGACCGCGCCGGCGCGGTGCCCCTGGTCAACGCGATGCTCGCAGACGGCCGGGCCCTCCCCCGGCTCGTCATCCACGACGAGTACGACTGGCACATCCACGCCACGTCCGACGACTCGCCTCTCGCCACCCGCATGCTGGTCGAGTCGGCGATGGCCTTCGTCGACGTCATCCGCTCCGACGAGTACGGCCGCATCCGCGTGTGCGCAGCCGACGACTGCGACGCGGTCTACATCGACTACTCGAAGAACGGCTCCAAGCGATACTGCGACACCGGCAACTGCGGCAACCGCATGAACGTCATCGCATACCGGGCCCGGAAGGCGCAAGAAACCGCGTGATGGCGGTCGCGGCGGCCGCGGGCGTCTCGTAGTGGATCAGGTGACCGACGTCGTCGATCTCGACGAGCTCGGCATCGGGGAAGAGCGTCGCGAGATGCCGCTCCGCCTCGATCGGCGTGATGTCGTCGCGCACCGCTGCCACCAGCAGCGTCGGCTGCGCGATGCGCGGCGCGAACTCCCGGACGTCGTGCGACACCGAGGCGACGAAGGCGTCGTGCAGCACGTCGCGGTCGGCGAAGCGCGAGAAGTAGGTGTCGTGCTGGTCGTGGATGAAGCGCCGGAGAGCGGCATCCTTCGTCTTCGCCATCGACTCGCTCATGACGCGCACGATGAGCCCATTCCTCAGCAGCGCGTCGCCGACGCGCTGGGGAAGGCGGGCGCCCGCCCAGTAGTAGAGCACCGCGAGTCGCGTCAGGAGTCCGCGGGGTCCCTCGAGCGCGGGCGCGCCGATCGGGTTGACGAGGATCACCCGTGGGGTGGTGAGGCCCGCCGCGACGGCCGCGGACACGACGATCGAGCCGAACGAGTGGCCCAGGATGACGGCACCCGGAGCCACGGCGGCAGCGAACTCGCGAAGCCAGGCCGCGTAGGCGTCGATGTCGTGGCGCACACCGGGCAGCGGCGGCGTCTCGCCGAAGCCGGGGAGATCGGGTGAGATGACCCGCACCTCGGGCAGGTGCGCGACGACAGGCTCGAGGCCGTGGTGCTCGCCGCGGAAGCCGTGGACGGCGATCACCGTGGTGCCGGCGTCCTCCGGCCCGTAGACCCAGAACGCCGTCGTGCCGCCGAGGATCGGCACCTCGCGCCGCTCGACGGGGATCGCGTCGAGCAGCGGTGCGTACGGGTTCGGGGAGGCCACCCCCCGAGTCTACGAGGACGGCCTCGCCGGAGCGCCTCGGACGCCGTGTCGGACCGGGCGCATACCGTGTGAGGCATGGAACGCCGGCAGCCCGAGACCCTGTCGCTCTTCGACACTCCCGAGTGGCTGCGCGTGGTCGGCGTGTTCGACCTCGAGACGACGGGGGTCGACGTCACGAGCGACCGGATCGTGACCGCCCACGTCGGCGTGCTCGACGCCTCCGGGTCGGTCATGAGCGCCCGGGACTGGCTCGCCGATCCCGGCGTCGAGATCCCCGAAGGCGCCACCGCGGTGCACGGCATCACGACGGCGCACGCCCGCGCGCACGGACGCCCCGCCGCCGACGTGGTCGGTGAGGTGGTCGCCGCCGTCCGAGGGCTGCTCGATGCCGGCATCCCGGTCGTCGCCTACAACGCGCCGTACGACTTCTCGCTGCTCAAGCACGAGTCCGTGCGTCACGGCGTCGACCCCATCGTCTCGCCGTCGCCCGTGATCGATCCCCTCGTGGTCGACAAGGCCTACGACCGCTGGCGTCGCGGCAAGAGAACGCTGTCGGTCGTCGCGGAGCACTACGCCGTGAGGCTCGACGGCGCCCACGACGCCTGTGCCGACGCCGTCGCCGCCGGCCGCGTCGCCCAGGCCCTGGCGGAGCGATTCGCACCGTGGCTCCCCGACACCGTGCACGAGCTGCACACCCGGCAGATCGCCTGGGCGCGCGCCCAGGCCGCGAGCCTCACCGACTACTTCGTGCAGATCGGGCGCATCGAGCCCGAGGAGCGCCTCGACGGCAGCTGGCCGATCAGGTGACGCCCCGGGCGCGCCCGGGAACGGCGAAGGCCCCGCCGAAGCGGGGCCTTGCACGTGGGCTGCTTACTTGGAGCCGAAGTTCTTGAAGCGCTGGTTGAACTTCTCGACACGACCGGCCGAGTCCATGATGCGCTGCTTGCCCGTGTAGAACGGGTGCGACGCCGACGAGATCTCGACGTCGATGACGGGGTACTCGACGCCGTCGAGCTCGATCGTCTTGTCGCTGGTCACCGTCGAGCGGGTGAGGAAGGTCTCGCCCGAGCCGAGGTCGCGGAACACGACCGCCTGGTAGTCGGGGTGGATGTCAGTCTTCATGGGAAGTCCTTTGAAAGTGATGCCCTGGATTTTGCCAGGACGGACAAAGTCTGAGGTGCGAGCGCACCAAAGAGCGATTCTATCAGCCTCCGGGCTCAGACGCGGAATCGAGCCCGACCGGCCTCAGTGCGCTGCGCGGGCGGCGTAGCGTCCGTCGTGCTCGGTGAGGTCGATGGGCACGCCGAAGGTGTCGGTGAGGTTCTCGGCGGTGAGGGTCTCCGCCACCGGACCCGCGGCCACGGCCTGGCCGTCGCGGAGCAGCAGCACGTGCGTGAAGCCGACCGGGATCTCCTCGACGTGGTGCGTCACCATGATCATCGCCGGCGTGGTCGGCGCCTGCGCGTAGCCGCCCAGGAGCGACAGGAGCTCCTCGCGGGCACCGAGGTCGAGGCTCGCGGTGGGCTCGTCGAGGAGCAGCAGCTCGGGGTCGGTCATGACCGCCCGCGCGATCTGCACACGCTTCTGCTCGCCGTCACTCAGCGTGCCGAAGGTGCGATCGGCCAGGTGGTCGAGCTTCCACTCGGCGAGCACGCGCAGCGCGCGCCGCTCGTCGATGTCCTCGTAGTCCTCGCGCCAGCGGCCGAGCACGGAGTAGGCCGCGGTCAGGACGACGTTGATGACCGACTCCTCCGGCGGCACGCGGCGCGCCATGGCGGAGGAGGCGAAGCCGATCCGCGGACGCAGCTCGAAGACGTCGGTGCGGCCGAGCCGCTCCCCCAGGATCGAGACCACGCCCGATGTCGGGTGCATCAGCGTGTCGGCCAGCTGGAGAACCGTCGTCTTGCCCGCGCCGTTGGGGCCGAGGATGACCCAGCGCTGGTCATCGCTGACGGTCCAATCGAGGTGGTCGACGATGTCCCTGGCGTTCCTGCGGACGACGACGTCGGAGAATTCGAGCACCTGCGGCATGTCGTCCAGCCTATCGGCCGCCGGCGGCGACCTCCGCGTACAGGGCCGCCGTCTGCTCGGCGATGCTGCCCCAGCTGAAGTCCTCGGTGGCCCGGATCCTCCCCGCCGCTCCGTACGCGCGTGCCCGCTCGGGATCGCTGACGACCTCCGTGAGCACGCGCGCCAGGTCGCCCACGAACCGCTCCGGATCCGTCGGCGTACCGGTCCCGTCCTGCGCCTGGTCGATCGGCACGAGTCGCCCGGTGACGCCGTCGACGACCACCTCGGGGATGCCGCCGGTCGCGGTGCCGACGACGGCCGCGCCGCACGCCATCGCCTCGAGGTTCACGATGCCGAGCGGCTCGTACACGGAGGGGCAGACGAACGTCGTCGCGGCCGAGAGGATCGTGCACAGCTCGTGGCGCGACAGCATCCGATCGATCCACACGACTCCATCGCGGGTCTCCTGCAGGCCGCGCACCAGCTCTTCCACCTCTGCCATGATCTGCGGCGTGTCGGGAGCGCCCGCACACAGCACGACCTGCACGTCGGCCGGAAGCCGCTCCGCGGCGCGCAGGAAGTACGGCAGTCCCTTCTGGCGCGTGATGCGGCCGACGAACACGACGGACGGCTTGGTCGCGTCGACGCCCAGACGGGCGAGCATCTCGGGATCGTCGACGGGATGCCACGACTCGACGTCGATGCCGTTGTAGATCACGCGGACCTTGCCCGGGTCGAGCGAGGGGTAGCTGCGCAGGATGTCCTGCCGCATTCCGTCGCTGACCGCCACGATGGCGGCAGCGCCCTCGTACGCCGTCTGCTCGATCCAGCTCGAGACCGCGTAGCCGCCGCCGAGCTGCTCC
>NZ_JAFIWA010000004.1 GCF_018588945.1 Microbacterium flavescens
GAGGACTTGACCTCTTTCGTCCACGTGCGGATCGAAGGGGCCTCGCCGTCGATGGCGGTCTTGGCGGTGCGGAGGAAGTTCGTCACCGTCACGCCGGGGATCTCGACGGGATACTGCATCGCCAGGAACAGGCCGGCGCGGGCGCGCTCGTCCACCGACATCTGGAGGACGTCTTCGCCGTCGAGCGTGATCGTGCCGCTGGTCACGTTGTACTTCGGGTGACCGGCGATCGTGTACGCGAGCGTCGACTTGCCCGAGCCATTGGGGCCCATGATGGCGTGGGTCTCGCCGGTGCGGATGGTGAGCGTCACACCGTTGAGGATGGGCGTGGTTCCGGCATCCGTCTCGACCGTCACGTGGAGGTCGCGGATCTCGAGGACAGACATTCAGACTTCTCTTCTCATTGTGCGGGCGGTCGGGTCCGTGAGGAGCTATCCGACCGGCTTCTTCACAGCAGGATCGATGAGCACGTCGTCGCCGTCGATCACGACGGCGAACACGGGGACGGGCTCGTAAGCGGGGAGGTTGAGGGGCTGGCCGGTGCGCAGCGAGAACGCCGAGCCGTGGGCCCAGCACTCGAGCGTGTCGCCGTCGACGAAGCCTTCGGCGAGCGAGATGTCGCCGTGGGTGCAGGTGTCGCCGATGGCATGGACCTCGCCGGCGGAGTCGAGGACGACCGCCATGGCGACGCCGTCGACCTCGACGCGGATGGCCGCATCCTGCTCGAGCTCGCTGAGGGCGCACACGCGCTGGGCGGTCATCGGGCGACCGCCTGCGCGAGTTCTTCCTCGATCGCCGCGAAGAGCTCGGCCTCGAGCGTGGGGACGCCCATCTTCTGCACGATCTCGGCGAGGAATCCGAGGACCACGAGGCGACGGGCCTCGTCCTCCTGGATGCCACGGGCCTGCAGGTAGAACAGCTGCTCGTCGTCGAAGCGACCCGTCGCGCTGGCGTGACCGGCGCCGCGGATGTCGCCCGTCTCGATCTCGAGGTTCGGGATCGACTCAGCGCGCGCGCCGTCGGTGAGCACGAGGTTGCGGTTCGCCTCGTACGAGTCGGTGCCGACAGCGTCGGGCCCGATGAGCACGTCGCCGATCCAGACGCTCCGCGCGCCCTCGCCCTGCAGCGCACCCTTGTAGAGCACGTCGCCGGACGTCTCCGGCCCCTTGTGGTGCAGGTAGACCTGGCTCTCGAGGTGCTGGCCGGCGTCGGAGTAGCTGAGACCGTACAGCTCGCCGCGCGATCCGGCTCCGGCGAGCTCGACGCTGGGGTTCACCCGGACGACGCCGCCGCCGAAGCTGACGACGATGTGCCGGAGGGTCGCATCGCGCTCGACGCGGGCCTGGTGGGATGCCGCGTGCACCGCGGCATCGTCCCATCGCTGCACCGTCACCAGCGTGAGGTGCGCGCCGTCGCGGACGATGATCTCGACGTTCTGGGCGTGCAGTGCGGTGCCGGTGTGGTGGAGCACCACGGTCGCGTGCGAGTTGGCCTGCGCCTCGATCACGACGTGCGCGTGCGCGACGCCGCCCGTTCCCTTGAGGTCGACCAGGACCGGCTCGGAGAGCTCGGCGCCGGCCGGGATGCGCAGCAGGGGCGCTTCGGCCTCCTGGCTCCACGCGATCGCGCTCGGGAGGTCCTCGGGCTGGAACACCTCGCCGCGCGGGGCGGTGCCCACGGCGAGTCGCTGCTGGACGAGTTCGTCCGGCGCATCGACGGTCACCTCGATGACCCCGTGGGGCCCGGCCTCGTCGACGAACAGCGCGGCCAGCTTGTCCACCGGCGTGTGCTTCCAGTTGACCTCGCGGCCCGTGGGGGCGGCGAAGTCCGAGGGGTCGAACGAGCGGAGACGCTCATCGCGGGTCTGCACCGGCACGAACGCACCGGCGCCATCGGTGTGGCCCTGCGCACCGGGGACGGTGGCGGGGGCCTGGGTCATGGAACTCACTATCCGACGGATCCTTCCATGCCCATCTCGATGAGCTTGTTCAGTTCGAGTGCGTACTCCATCGGCAGCTCGCGGGCGATCGGCTCGATGAAGCCGCGCACGATCATGGCCATGGCCTCGTCCTCGGGCATGCCGCGGCTCATGAGGTAGAAGAGCTGCTCCTCGCTGACCTTGGAGACCGTCGCCTCGTGGCCGAGCTGCACGTCGTCCACGCGGATGTCGATGGCCGGATACGTGTCGGAGCGCGAGATCGTGTCGACCAGCAGCGCGTCGCAGCGCACCGTGTTCGCCGAGTGGTGCGCATTGGCGTCGACGCGCACCTCGCCGCGGTAGCCCGCGCGGCCCCCGCCGCGTGCGATCGACTTCGAGACGATCGACGACTGGGTGTACGGCGCCATGTGGATCATCTTCGCGCCGGCGTCCTGGTGCTGGCCGGGACCGGCGAAGGCGACGGACAGCGTCTCGCCCTTGGCGTGCTCCCCGACCAGGAAGATCGACGGGTACTTCATCGTGACCTTGGACCCGATGTTGCCGTCGATCCACTCCATCGTGGCGCCCTCGTGGGCGACCGCACGCTTGGTGACGAGGTTGTAGACGTTGTTCGACCAGTTCTGGATGGTCGTGTAGCGCACGCGTGCGTTCTTCTTCACGACGATCTCGACGACCGCCGAGTGCAGCGAGTCGCTCTTGTAGATCGGGGCGGTGCAGCCTTCGATGTAGTGCACGTACGAGCCCTCGTCGGCGATGATGAGCGTCCGCTCGAACTGGCCCATGTTCTCCGTGTTGATGCGGAAGTACGCCTGGAGCGGGATCTCGACGTGCACGCCCGGGGGCACGTAGACGAACGAGCCGCCCGACCACACCGCCGTGTTGAGCGCGGCGAACTTGTTGTCGCCGGCCGGGATGACCGTGCCGAAGTACTCCTCGAAGAACTCCGGGTGCTCGCGCAGTGCGGTGTCGGTGTCCATGAAGATGACACCCTGCGCCTCGAGCTGCTCGTTGATCTGGTGGTAGACCACTTCGGACTCGTACTGCGCGGCGACGCCCGCGACGAGGCGCTGGCGCTCGGCCTCGGGGATGCCCAGGCGCTCGTACGTGTTGCGGATCTCCTCGGGGAGCTCCTCCCAGCTGCCGGCCTGCTTCTCGGTCGAGCGCACGAAGTACTTGATGTTGTCGAAGTCGATCTCGCTGAGGTCGGCACCCCAGGTCGGCATCGGCTTGCGCCCGAACAGCTGATAGCCCTTCAGGCGGGTCTTCAGCATCCACTCCGGTTCGCTCTTCAGAGCCGAGATGCCGCGGACCACGTTCTCATTGATGCCACGCTGCGCCACGGCGCCCGCGGCGTCCGTGTCGTGCCATCCGAATTCGTAGACACCCAGGCCATCCAGCTCCGGGCGGTCGATCAGCACATCAGACATCGTCACGTTCTCCTCCGGGCTCTAGCGGTTCATCCGCCCCGGCATTCCGGCTCCTCCGGTGGAGTTACCGGAGGGGGATGCCGCTCGTGGGCCCTCTCATTCGGCGCTGACCTTCGCGCCTAGACTGTCAGTGGTTCACCGCGCCCGAACCCATGCGGTTCTGCGCGCGTGACCGACCCCTCGATTCTACAGGCTCCACCCCGGCACCGGGTTCCGCATGTCCTGCGGGCCGTCGTGCGGAGCCCTCACCAGGAGGCGATGAGAAGCATGTCCGCGCAACCGACGACGACGGAGCCCGGCGTGAGGCGGCGCTTGTGGGACCGGCTCCCTGCGACGATCGATCGCCGCGTGATCGCGCTGGCGTGGGCGACCCTGGTGGTGCAGATCGGGATCGTCGGCACCGGCGGCCTGGTACGGCTCACGGGGTCCGGGCTCGGCTGCCCGACCTGGCCCCGCTGCACCCCGGAGTCCTTCGTCGCGACGCCGGAGATGGGCATCCATGGCGTGATCGAGTTCGGCAACCGCCTGCTCACCTTCGTGCTCGTGGTCGTGGCGATCCTGATGTTCCTCTTCGTCGTGCGGATGCGGCGGGAGCGGCCCGACCTTTTCTGGCTCTCGCTGGCGATCGGCCTCTACGTTCCGCTGCAGGCCGTGATCGGCGGGATCACCGTCCTCACGAACCTCAACCCCTACGTGGTCGGCCTGCACTACTTCGCCTCCGTCGTGCTCGTGGCGCTCTCGGCGGTGCTCGTCGTGCGCGTCTACGCCACGCCCGGTCCGCGCGTACGCGCCGTACCCCGCTGGTATGCCCTCACAACCCACCTCACCAGCGTGTTCGTGGTCGTCACGGTCGTCGTCGGCATTCTGGTCACCGGCTCCGGTCCTCACGCCGGCGACGGCGGCGCTGCGCGGAACGGCCTCGACGCCGAGTTCATGCAGCACGTCCACTCGTGGCCCGCCTACATCACCTTCGCTCTCACGATCGTCCTGCTGGTCGGCGCGCGCCGGACTCCCCCTGCCCTGCGCCTCCCCCTCTGGGTCGGGCTTCTGCTCTCGGTCGAGCTGGCGCAGATCGTGGTCGGCCTCTGGCAGGCGCGCACGGGCCTGCCCATCTGGCTGGTGAACATCCACATGGTGCTGGCGGTGATGCTCGTGGCGGCGATGACGGCCGTGGTGATGAATCTGAAGGCACCGGTCGCCGACCTGGAGCGCACAGCAGACTCATAGGCGGCACATCGCTTCCGCACCGGGGCGGATGGAAGCGTGACGGATGCCGCGGCCGACCTGGGCCGCGAATCCCGAGGAGTGATCGAACATGTCCACCCGCCCCCGCCTGGTCCGCAGCATCCCCTTCTGGGCTCTCCTGGCCGCCTCGCTCGCGACGGCCGTCACCGGAGCCGTGCTCCTGATCGACAAGCTCGGCGTGATGACCACGACCCTCACCGACGGCACCGCCACGGGTGTCGAGGTCTACGTCGGCCAGACCGTCGCGGTCGTCGGAGGCATCCTGCTGGGCGCCGGCGTGCTCGGCGTGCTGATCACGCTCGCGATCGCCGCCGCCGCGACGCTGCGCCCGTATGCGCCGGTCGAGGCTGCCCAGCCGCTCGACGCGACGACGGCAGAAGACGCCCCCGTCGCCGGCCACGGCTACGAGAACGGACTCGGCTACACCTCGGCCATCGAGACCGCCGAGCCCACCGAGACTACGGAGCCGGCGCCTACGCGCTGACCTTCTCACTTCGGCCCCACGCCTGACACCGTCGGCGCGTGGGGCCGTTGGCCGCGCCTCGGGCGGGGGTCGCCTCAGTGGCGCGCGACGATGGCCGCGGCATCCGTCCCCGCCGGCAGCACCCCGTACTGCGCTCCCCGGTCCTCGCCCAGCCGCGCGGCGATGAACGCCTCGGCGTCGGTCGACGGCGCATGACGCAGCATCAGGGATGCCTGGAACGCCAGGGCCAGCGATTCGGTCAGGCGGCGTGCCTGCGCCTGCGCCTCGCCCGGGTCGGCACCTGCGAGCCTGCCCAGGAGCGCGAGCGTGCGCTCGGCATGCGTGTCGAGGACCTTCGACGCCCCGGTCGTCGCGGACAGCTCGTCGGCGAAGGCCTCGGCCGAGTCGGGGTCGCGCGTGAGTGCGCGCAGGACGTCGAGCGCGATGACGTTGCCGGAGCCCTCCCAGATCGCCATGACCGGCTGCTCGCGATACCGCCGCGCGAGCGGGAAGGCCTCGGTGTAGCCGTTGCCGCCGAGGCACTCGAGGGCCTCGTACGCGTGCTGGGGGCCGCGTTTGCAGACCCAGTATTTCGACACCGGCGTCGCGAGCCGGCGGAGGGCGACGTCGCGATCGGACGCCTCGGCCTCGAAGAGCTGCGCCAGGCGCAGGCCGGTCAGCATCGCCGCCTCGGACTCGAGCGCGAGATCGGCGAGGACCGCCGTCATCGACGGCTGATCCACGAGATTCGCGCCGAACGCCGTGCGACCGCGTGCGTGCCACACCGCCTCGGCGACGGCCTGGCGCATCCCCGCGGCCGTACCGAGCACGCAGTCCAGACGTGTGCGCTCGACCATCTCGATGATCGTGCGCACACCGCGGCCGGGCTCGCCGAGCACGAATCCCACCGTGCCGTCGAACTCGACCTCGGCGGACGCGTTCGATCGGTTGCCGAGCTTGTCCTTCAGACGCTGCAGGCGGAACACGTTGCGCATGCCGTGCGGGAGCAGGCGCGGCACGAAGAGGCATGAGAGTCCCTCCTCTGTCGCTCCGGACCGCGTGTGGGCGAGCACGAGGAAGCCGTCCGACATCGGCGCCGAGCAGAACCACTTGTGACCGGTGAGCTGATACGCGTGGCCGCCCATCGACTCGCCGACCGTGGTGCCCGCGCGCACGTCCGACCCGCCCTGCTTCTCCGTCATCGCCATGCCGATGAGCGCACTGGTCTTGTCCTCGGCCGTCAGGAGTCGCGGCTCGTACTCACGCGAGTACAGCCGCGGCAGCCAGCCGTCGGCCACCCACGGCGAGTCCCGGATGGAGGCGACGGCCGCGTGGGTCATCGACACCGGACACGCGTGGCCGGGCTCGACCTGTGCGAAGAGCATGAACGTGGCCGCGCGGGCCACGTGCGCCCCGGGCCGCGGATCGGACAACGCCGACGTGTGCGCACCGTGAGCGAGCGCCGCGGCGATGACGCGATGATACGACGAGTCGTACTCCACCTCGTCGAGACGGAATCCCCAGCGGTCGTGCGTGTGGAGCACGGGCGTGTGCACGTTCGCCAGGTGCGCGTCGCGCTGGAAGGCCGTCGAGCCCACGAGCGCTCCGGCGTCATGGAGGGCCGGGGCCGCCCATCCCGCGCCGAACGCCTCCACCGCAGCGGTGAGCGGCTCATTCACCGCGAACTCGTCGATGTCCACCCGCCACGGCGGTTGATTCTCGACGTAGTGCGTCGCCGCGCCGATCACCCGCTGCCCGCGTGAGAACGACGTCATGAAGGCTCTCCCTCATCGCGGGACAGGGCCAGCGCCGCCTGCTCGTCGAACGTCAGGGGCGCGCGCGTGATGACGTCGTGCACGAACTCCAGTTTGTGCCGCACCGGTCCGACGATGGTGAACGGATAGAGATCGCCGAAGCCCATGGCGCGGTTGATGCGGTTGAAGCCCTGCGACATCCACTCCCAGTCGCTCAGCAGGCGCTGGACGGGCTCGTCGCGATACGACGCGAGAGGGACGACGTCGGTGTCGCGCAGGTTCGTGACCGACGCATCGAGGTGGATGCCGATCACCGCCGCGGTCTGCAGGGTTCCGGTGATGTGCAGGTAGTGGGCGAAGGTCTCGGCGAAGTCCTCCCAGGGGTGCATGGTCGCGTACTCGGAGATGAAGCTGTCGTGCCACTCCGGAGGGGCGCCGAGCTTGTAATGACGGGACAGAGCCTCCTTGTAGCTCGCGCGCTCGTCGCCGAACAGCTCACGACATCGGCGCCAGGACTCGTCGTTCGTGAGCAGCACGTTCTGGAAGTAGTGGCCGACCTCGTGCCGGAGGTGGCCGAGGATCGTCCGGTACGGCTCCCCGAGCCGCACCCGCAGCGCCTCACGCCGGTCGTCCAGGCTCTCCGCGAGGTCGATCGTGATGATGCCGTTGGCGTGGCCGATCATCACCTTCTTGCCGTCGGTCAGGCTCGAGATGAGGTCGAAGCCGAGCCCGCCCGGCTTCACGTCCCACGGCACGATCGGCAGTCCGAGATCGCCCAGCTGCAGCAGGAGGCGGCGCTTGGCCTCCTCGGTCTTGGCCAGCTTCTCGAGCGCGACCGTGTCGTCCGCGGCGGGCTGGCGCCGCGTGAGCCGGCACGAGAAGCAGCGCCCGGCGGGCGCGTCCTCGCGCACCAGCCAGTTGCAGTCCCAGTCGCGGTTCGAGCAGGTGTACCACGTCTTGTCGTCGATCGTCACCTGGCCATGACGGACGCCGAAGAAGTCCCGCGTGACGATGTGATAGCCGAGCTCGGCTTCGCAGTTCGGGCACGTCAGCGCGTCGAGGTAGACGAAGTGGCGACAGTGCGGGCAGCGGGGCTGAGAGCTCACGGTTTCACCGTAGTGCCCGTCGTTCTCGGCAGGACCTCGATCCCGCTCATGTCGCGGGCGCCAGCGGGAGTCTCAGCAGCAGGTCGTCCTCCGCGCGCGGACTCCCCCGGCCATCCGTGTTGTTCGTGAGCACCCACAGCGTGCCGTCGGGAGCGGCCACGGCGTCGCGGAGCCTGCCCTGTTCGCCCGCGAGGACGGCCAGCGGCTCGGCGGCGAGAGCACCGGCGGCGGTGTCGACCGTCCACAGCCGTTCGCCCCGCAGTCCCGCGACGAACACCGTGTCACCGTACGCGGCGATTCCGCTCGGGCTCGCCTCGCTCGGCGCCCACGACTCCACGGGGTCCACCATCCCGTCGCGGCCGGCCTCCCCCTCGACGACCGGCCAGCCGTAGTTCGCGCCGGCGTCGATGCGGTTCAGCTCGTCCCAGGTGTTCTGGCCGAACTCGCTGGCCCACATCGTGCCGTCGCTCGTCCACGCCAGTCCCTGCACGTTGCGGTGTCCGAGTGTCCACACGGCGTTGTCCCACGGATTGCCGGGCGCCGGTTCGCCCTCAGGGGTCAGCCGCAGGATCTTGCCCCCGAGCGCAGCGGGATCCTGCGGCGCCTCGCGCCGCTGGGCGTCGCCCGTCGACACGTACAGGAAGCCGTCCGGTCCGAACGCGAGGCGTCCGCCGTCGTGGGTGTTCGCACGGGGAATGCCCTCGATGACGACCTCGGACTCGCCGAGGGCCAGTGCTCCGGGATCGCCCTGCAGCGGCATCCGGACCACCCGGTTGTCGTCCTCGGCGCCGTGATACGCGTACAGCCAGGCTTCGGCGCCGTCCTCCAGCATCGCCAGGCCGTGGAGTCCCGACTCTCCACCCGAGACCACGCCCGGGATCGTGCCCGCCTCCCGGAGATCGCCCGCCGGCGTCAGCTCGAGCACGCGGCCGTCGTCGCGCTGCGAGATGAGCGCTCCCCCGTCGCCGATCGGCACGACGGACCACGGCGCAGCCAGGCCCGACGCGAGAGTCTGCGGCTCGCCGCCCACGCGCCACCATCCCGCCGTAGCCGCCGCCGACGGGGCCGGGGATGCCGAACCGGCCGCCGAAGTCGACGCACGGGACGGGATAGGAGAGGGGGCTGTCGCCGCGGTGCAGCCGGATGCCCCTACCACGGCGAGCACGAGACCCCCGAGCGCGACCGCTCGACGCGCGCGCATCACGCTGCTGCGGCCGCCGCCTCGATCGCGGCGATGTCGATCCGGTGCATCGACAGCATCGCCTGCACCGCCCGGTGGGCGGTCTCGGGGTCGGGATGGCGGATGAGCTCGATCAGGCGGTCGGGGATGATCTGCCACGAGAGACCCCAGCGGTCCTTGAGCCAGCCGCAGGGCTGCTCCTCGCCCCCGTCGGAGATCAGCGCATACCAGTAGCGGTCGACCTCGCTCTGATCGCCGCACGCGACATAGAGCGAGACCGCTTCGGTGAAGGGGAACTGGGGCCCGGCATCCATTGCGTAATAGTCACGGCCGGCGAGACGGAAGTGGGCGTGCATGACCTTCCCGCCCATGCCCGGCACCTCATCGGGATACCTACCGATGGAGACGATCGCCGAATCGGGGATGAGCTCGGTGTAGAAGCCGATCGCCGCCTCGGCGTCGTTGTCGAACCACAGGAACGGAGTCACGTCGGTCATGGGGGCCTCCTCGAGATTCCCCCAGGCTCCCCCGTCCCGGCGGGGCGGTCAAGCGGGTGACGAACGCTCGTCGCCCGCATCCTGCAGAAACGCGAAAATCCCCGGCGAACCGGGGACTCTCTTTTCGGTGGACCTGAGGGGACTCGAACCCCTGACCCCCTGCATGCCATGCAGGTGCGCTACCAGCTGCGCCACAGGCCCTTGTTTCGCTGCCCCGCGAGGCAACTCCACAAGCTTACAACACGTCGGAGCGTGCTCCGAACCAGCCGCGACCTACTCGGCGGGCGTCGCGGCGGGCACCTCGACCGGCACCACCGGGCAGTCCTTCCAGAGCCGCTCGAGCCCGTAGTACACGCGCTCCTGCTCGTGGAAGACGTGCACCACCAGGTCGCCGAAGTCGAGCAGGACCCAGCGCGCCTCCTGGCGCCCTTCGCGGCGCAGTCGCTTGTGCCCGGCCTCGAGCAGACGGTCCTCGATCTCGTCGGCGATCGCGGCGACGTTGCGCTCGCTGCGTCCGGTCACGAGCAGGAAGATGTCGACGAGCGGCAGCGGCTCGGACACGTCGAGCGCGACGAGGTCCTCTCCGCCCTTCGCGTCTGCGGCGACCGCCGCGATCTGCAGCATGTCGATGGACTGAGCGGATGCCGTCATCACAGCACTCCTGTCACGAAGGCGAGGATGAGGACGCCGACCAGCGCCAGGGCGAGGGCGCCGGCGGTGATCGCGAGCGTGAGCATGAGCTTGCTGCCCTTTTCGGGCACGGGGGGCCGGATGACCTCGCCGGCGGTCTTCACCGTGCTGATCGCCGCGCTGGCCGCGATCGGCGTCGGCGACGAGTGGGCCGGGAGTTCGCCGTCGACCAGAGTCGCGTCGACCTCCTTGCCGTCGGCGGTGCCGCGGGCGTGGCCGGTCGAGCCGAGGCCTTCCGGCAGATTGAACGTGCCGGTGATGAGCACCTCGCCGGTCGAGCTGAGGGGCGCGACGATCGGCGCGACCTCTGGGGCCTGCGAGAGGATCAGGGCATTCGGCATAGACACGGAGCCCGTGCGCGCGAGGAGCTGGTCGAACGAAGGCGGCAGGTCCGCCTGCTCGGCTTCGCCGGAGAGAAGGCCTGCGCCCAGGAGCGGGCTCACGCTGCGCTCCTTCTCGGCGGCCTCCTTCTCAGCGGCGTCAGCGGCCGTCTCTGCAGTGGGACGGGCGTCCGACCACGGCGAGACCGTGCGTGCCGGCTCCGGCCGGGACGGCGTCGCGACGCTCTCCGGAGAGGCGATGATCGGCGCAGGGGCCGTCGGCAGGCCGAACAGGTCGTGCATGCCGCTGTTCAGGCCCACAGGCTCGGTGCGAGTCAAGGACGGCGCCTCAGTGAGGACACTCGACGACGAGGTGGAGGCGGAGTGCGCCGCGGCCACCTCCGGCGTGATGACGGGAACGGATGCCGTCCGGATGCGCTCCTGCTGGCGTGCCTGACGGCGCGTCAGGGCCGGGGCGCCCAGGTCGACGGAGGAATCGGCGGCGGGGGCGGGAGGCACCACGACCGGTGCGGCGGCGCGCGGAAGATGCGCAGAGCCGATCGGCGCGTGCGCGGGCTGCGGTCCGGCCGGGGCGGGCGGCGTCGGTCGCGGCTCGGAAGAGGCAGGCGCCGTCTGCGGCGGTGCGGTCTGTGCGGGCGCGGGCGGCTCGGGCGCGGCCTGAGCCGACGGCTCCTCGGCCACAGGGGCTGCGGATGGCTCCGCGGGAGCGGCGGCGGCAGCCGCGCTCTCGGGTGTGATCACAGGGGTCGATCCGGTGTTCCGGATCTCGCGCATCTGCTTGCGCGTCAGCGGTGGGTTCGCCGGCTGCTCGGGTTCAGTCATTCCTTGCTCCGGTAGAGATGATGCTTCGCAATGTATTGGACGACCCCGTCGGGGACCAGGTACCACACCGGGTGTCCTTGTTCTACGCGGTCGCGACAGTCCGTCGACGAGATGGCGAGAGCGGGGATCTCGAGCTGACTCACGTCTTCACTGGGCAATCCGTCCGTGCTGAGCACGTGCCCGGGGCGGGAGACCGCGACGAAATGCGCGAGGTCCCACAACTCATCATGGTCCCTCCAACTGAGAATTTGCGCTATGGCGTCGGCGCCGGTGATGAAGTACAGCTCAGCGTCGGGCCGCTGGGCCTTCAGATCGCGCAGCGTGTCGATCGTGTACGTCGGCCCGGACCGGTCGATGTCGACGCGGCTCACCGTGAAGCGGGGATTGGATGCCGTGGCGATCACCGTCATCAGATAGCGATGCTCGCTCGGCGAGACGTCGTACTTCTGCCACGGCTGCCCGGTGGGCACGAACACGACCTCGTCGAGATCGAACCACTGCGCGACCTCGCTGGCGGCGACCAGGTGCCCGTGATGGATGGGATCGAACGTCCCACCCATGACCCCGATCCTCGGGGCGGCCGTCACCGACATGCAGTACGGCCCTAGTGGCCGTGCCCCACGTGCTGAACGTCGTTGGCGTGGGCGCGGGCGTACGCCTCGGCCTTGTGCGAGTGGCGGTTGGCGACGTTGCGGTACGAGAGCGTCACGATGGCCAGCGCGCCGAAGATGAGGAGCGCAACGATGCCGTAGCCGACGGTCTCGAGAGCGACGTTGCCGTGGTGCTCGGTCTCTTCCGCCGCGAGGGCGACGATCGTGGCGATGGTCATTCGGACTCCGTTCCGTTCGCCTGCGGGCACAGGCTGTCTCTCAGTTTAGGCGGTCAGGCGCGCACTTGTCCGACGCCCCGCGCCAGCCACTTCGTGCTCGTGAGTTCGGAGAGCCCCATCGGGCCGCGCGCGTGGAGCTTCTGCGTCGAGATCCCGACCTCGGCGCCGAAGCCGAACTCGCCGCCGTCGGTGAACCGCGTCGAGGCGTTGACCATGACCACGGCGGAGTCCACCTCGGCGAGGAACCGCTCCGCATGGGCGGGGTCCTCGGTGATGATCGACTCCGTGTGATGCGTCGAGTAGCGGCGGATGTGGTCGAGCGCGTCGTCGAGGTCGTCGACGACGCGTACGGCGATGTCGAGGCTGAGGTATTCGGTCGCCCAGTCCTCGTCGGTCGCCGGCACCACGTCGGCTGCGAGGGACGACACCGTCTCGTCGCCGTGCACGATGACGCCAGAGCTGCGCAGCGCCGCCACGACCGGGGGCACGAGGCGATCGGCGGCGTCCCGCACGACGAGCACCGTCTCGACGGCGTTGCAGACGCTCGGACGCTGGGTCTTGGCGTTCACGACGATGTCGCGTGCCCATTCGAGCGGAGCCGTGGTGTCGAGCACGATGTGGACGACACCCGCTCCGGTCTCGATGACGGGCACCGACGATTCGGTGACGACGGTCTCGATGAGCTGGGCGCTCCCCCGCGGCACGAGCACATCGACGATGCCGCGCGCCTGCATGAGCTCGCGCGCCCCCTCGCGGCCGAACTCGTCCACCGTCTGGATCGCCTCGGGTTCGATCCCGCACTCGGCGAGGGCCCCGCGCATCGCCCGCACCAGGGCGGCGTTCGTGCGCTCGGCTGCCGAGCCGCCACGCAGCACGACCGCGTTGCCCGAGCGAAGCGCGAGTGCGGCGATGTCGACGGTGACGTTGGGACGGGCCTCGTAGATGGAGCCGACGACGCCGAACGGGACCGCGACCTTCGTCAGCTCGACGCCGTTCTCGAGCGTGCGGCGGTCGAGCACGCGTCCGACCGGGTCGGGCAGCTCAGCGACGTCTCTCACGGCGGCGGCCAGGGCGGCGACCCGCGGCTCGTCCAGGCGGAGCCGGTCCTGCAGGGCCACCGACAGCCCTGTGCTGCGTCCGCGCTCGAGGTCTTCGCCGTTCGCGGCGACGATGTCGCCGGCGGCGTTCTCGATCGCACGCGCGATCGCCGCGAGGGCATCCCGCTTGGCGGCGTCTGTGAGGAGCCCGACGGTGCGGGAGGCCTCCTTGGCGAGGAGCATCCGCTCGCGGGCGGTCGTGGCCGTCGTGGTCATCCGCTCAGTTTATCGGCGGCCGTGCGCACAGGTCCGGTCGCCGCGGGGGCGGTCGGCTCGGGGTTCGGCTGGAACCAGGTGCCGATGTCGGCGCCCGCGAGTGCGCGGTCGACGAGGTCGGCGCTCGTGACGAGCACGCCGATTCCGGATGCCGCGGCCAGCCGTGCGGCCGAGACCTTGGTCGCCGCACCGCCGGTGCCGACGCTGTTGACGACGACGGAGCCGAACTCGAAGCCCTGCAGGTCGTCGCCGTAGGCGACGCGCGGGATGGGTGTCGCGCCGGGCTCGTCCGGCGGGCGGGTGTACAGGCATTCGATGTCGCTGAGCAGCACCAGAGCATCGGCCCCGATCAGCTGCGCCACGAGGGCTGCGAGCCGGTCGTTGTCGCCGAAGCGGATCTCGTGGGTCGCGACGGTGTCGTTCTCGTTGACGATCGGCAGGATGCGCAGGCCGAGGAGCCGCTCCATCGCGCGGCGCGCGTTGGACCGGTGCATGGGATTCTCGAGGTCGCCCGCCGTGAGCAGCACCTGTCCTGCGACGATCCGGAAGGGGCGCAGAGCGGCCTGGTACCGGTAGATCAGCACGTTCTGGCCGACCGCCGCGGCGGCCTGCTGGGTGGCGAGGTCGCTCGGACGCTCGTCGAGCAGGAGGTAGGGCATGCCCGTGGCGATGGCGCCCGACGAGACGAGGACGATCTCGGTTCCCCGGCCGTGTGCCGCGGCGAGGGCGTCGACGATCGGAGCGATGTTCGCAGCGTTGTCGCCGCTGATCGAGGAGGACCCGACCTTCACGACGACCCTTCGCGCCTGAGGCAGGTCGCCGCGCTCGAGCGTCACTCGTCGCCCTCCGCGCTCCAGTCCTTCGCTGCGCGGCGCTCGGCCTCGAGTTCGGCGCGGGCGTCGGCCTTCGCGTCCATCATGTCGTGGTAGCGCTCGCGACGCTCGGTCGTCGTACGACGGCCGCTCTGGACCAGGCGCGGATCGGTGCCGCGCGGAGCCGTCGCCAGTTCGGCGACCGACGTGAGCGACGGCTCCCAGTCGAAGACGATGCCGTCGCCCTCGCCGATGACCACGGTCGCTCCGGGAGTCGCGCCGGCACGGAAGAGCTCGTCCTCGACGCCGAGCTTCTCGAGCCTGTCGGCGAGGAAACCCACCGCCTCTTCGTTCTGGAAGTCGGTCTGCTGCACCCACCGCACCGGCTTCTCGCCCAGGATGCGGTAGATGTTGCCGTAGGTGCCGCCCTCGACGCGCACCCAGAACTCCTTCTCGGAGCCCTTGGGGCGGATGACGATGCGCTCGGGGGGCGGGGTCTTCGCCTGCTCGACGCGGTGCGCCGAGACGATGTCACCGAGCGCGTAGGTGAGCTGGCGGAGACCCGCGTGACTGACGGTGGAGATCTCGAACACGCGGAAGCCGCGCGCTTCGAGCTCGGGCCGCACGAGGTCTGCCAGATCCTTGGCCTCGGGCACGTCGACCTTGTTCAGCGCGATGAGCTGCGGACGGTCGAGGAGAGGCGTCTGGCCCTCGGGAACGGGGTACGCACCCAGTTCGGCGAGGATCACGTCGAGGTCGGTCAGCGGGTCGCGACCGGGATCGAGCGTGGCGCAGTCGAGGACGTGCACCAGCGCGGTGCAGCGCTCGACGTGGCGGAGGAACTCGAGGCCCAGGCCCTTGCCCTCGCTCGCGCCCTCGATGAGGCCGGGAACGTCGGCGACGGTGAACCGGACTTCTCCCGCCTGCACGACGCCGAGGTTGGGGTGCAGCGTGGTGAACGGGTAGTCGGCGATCTTCGGCCGCGCGGCCGAGACGGCCGCGATCAGACTGGACTTGCCGGCCGAGGGGAAGCCGACCAGAGCCACATCGGCCACGGTCTTCAGCTCGAGCTGGACGTCGCCTTCCCATCCGGGGGTGCCGAGCAGCGCGAAGCCGGGCGCCTTCCGCTTGGGGTTCGCCAGCGCCGCGTTGCCGAGCCCGCCGAGGCCGCCGGGGGCGACGACGAAGCGCATGCCGGGGTCGATCATGTCGACGAGAGTCTCGCCCGAGGCATCCTTCACCACCGTGCCGACCGGCACGGGGAGCTCGAGCGACTCGCCGGCCGCGCCGGACCGGTGGTCGCCCATGCCGAAGCCGCCGTTGCCGCCGGAGCGATGCGGCGAGTGGTGGTACGAGAGGAGGGTGGTCACCTGGGGGTCGGCGACGAGCACGACGTCGCCGCCATGCCCGCCGTTGCCGCCGTCGGGGCCGGCCAGCGGCTTGAACTTCTCACGGCGCACGGACACGCAGCCGTTGCCGCCCTTGCCGGCGCGCAGATGCAGCGTCACACGATCGACGAAAGTGACCATGCGTTCCCCCTCACGAAGCGGTCTGGGTCAGGCCCAGAGTAAAGGGAAAGGGGCGAGCCGAAGCCCGCCCCTTCCTCGAGTATGTGTGGTCCGAGGAATTACTCCGCGGCGGCCACGATGTTGACGACCTTGCGGCCGCCCTTCTGGCCGAACTCGACAGCGCCCGCCGCAAGGGCGAACAGCGTGTCGTCGCCACCGCGGCCGACGTTGGCGCCGGGGTGGAAGTGGGTGCCGCGCTGACGGACGATGATCTCGCCGGCGAGGACCTGCTGGCCGCCGAAGCGCTTCACGCCCAGTCGCTGAGCGTTGGAGTCACGACCGTTGCGGGTGGAGCTTGCGCCCTTTTTGTGTGCCATCTCTGCGTCTCTTCCTGGACTTACTTGATGCCGGTGACCTTGACGCGCGTGAGGTCCTGACGGTGCCCCTGGCGCTTCTTGTAACCGGTCTTGTTCTTGAACTTCTGGATCACGATCTTCGGGCCGCGCTCTTCGCCGAGGACCTCGGCCGTCACGGTCACCTTGGCGAGCTTGTCGGCGTCGGTCGTGACAGCGTCGCCGTCCACGAGGAGGACGGCCGGCAGCTCGATCTTGTCGCCGATCTTCGCGGCCTGGCGGTCGAGGACGACGATCGTGCCGACCTCCACCTTCTCCTGCCGGCCACCGGCGCGCACAACTGCGTAAACCACTTCACACCTGTTTCTACTGAGATGGAGCGCACGGCTCCGGTTGTCTTTGCGAGACTCTGCTCTTGCGAGAAGAGGAAGTCCTGGTGCGGGAGCGACGGCTCCAGCCGGCTGCTGAGCCTGTCGAGCATCGCCATCATCCTGCGAAACGGGACGCACCAAAGGACTACTTTACCGGATGCCGCGACCAACGCCAAAAGCACGGAACCACGTGTCGCGGCGTCGGCGCTGAATATGATCACGGAGTGGCGATCCTCATCGACGATCCGCGCTGGCCGGCCCATGGGCGCCTGTGGGCGCACCTGGTGAGCGACAGCGACCTGGACGAGCTCCACGCGTTCGCCGCCGCCAACGGTATTCCGCGTCGCGGGTTCGATCGCGATCACTACGACGTGCCCGACGAGGCGCACGCCCGTCTGGTCGCAGCGGGCGCGGAGCACGTCGACGGCCACGAGCTCGTGCGCCGGCTCATCGCCTCAGGACTGCGCGTGACGGCACGCGAACGTCGCGCCGGCCGCTGACCCCATCGGAGGCAGCGGCCGCGCGACGGTGGATCAGTCCTCGGACGGCGCGTGCGACGAGACCGGCGTGCCCGTGAGGGCTGCGGTGGTCACGCGGCGACGCGACCGCCCCTGGCCCGGAGCCTTGGGCTCGGGCAGAGCCTCGAGGACCGAGTCGAGCAGGAGGTCCTTCTCGGTCTTCGGCGCCTTCGTCTTGGCCTTCGCCGGCTCGCCGCGCTTCTTGCGGGGCTTCTTCGGACGCTCGGCGGGGGCCTCCGTGCTCACGGCCGGTTCGTCCGCCGGAACCTCGTCGTTGTGGTGGATCGTCGATGCCGCGATCTGCGCGAGCGCCGACTTCACGCCCTCCGTGATGACGTGCGTGCCGTTGGAGCCGCCCGTGCTCTGCTGCTGCGCGCTGTTGCCGCCCCGTGAGCGACGGCCCGACTGGGCGCCGTTCGACGCCTGGGCGCCGCGGTGCTTGACCACGGGGTCGTGGTGCACGATCACGCCACGGCCGGCACAGACCTCGCACGCCTCGCTGAACGTCTCGAGCAGGCCGAGGCCGAGCTTCTTACGGGTCATCTGCACGAGGCCGAGCGAGGTCACTTCGGCGACCTGATGCTTCGTGCGGTCGCGACTCAGGCACTCGACCAGGCGCCGGAGCACGAGATCGCGGTTGGACTCGAGCACCATGTCGATGAAGTCGACGACGATGATGCCGCCGATGTCACGCAGGCGCAGCTGGCGCACGATCTCCTCAGCCGCCTCGAGGTTGTTCTTGGTGACCGTCTCCTCGAGGTTGCCGCCGGAGCCGACGAACTTGCCGGTGTTGACGTCGACGACCGTCATGGCCTCGGTGCGGTCGATGACGAGCGAGCCGCCCGACGGCAGCCAGACCTTGCGGTCGAGCGCCTTCTCGATCTGCTCCGTGACGCGGAACTCGTCGAACGGGTCGCCGTCACCCTCGTACGCCACGACGCGCTCGAGGAGGTCGGGTGCGACGCTCTCGACGTACTTCGTGATCGTCTGGTGCGCGTCCTCGCCCTGGATGAGCATGCGCGTGAAGTCCTCGTTGAAGACGTCGCGCACGATCTTGACGAGCAGGTCGGGCTCGGAGTGCAGCAGCGCCGGCGCCTGGATCGTCTGGACCTGCTTGCTCACGTGCTCCCACTGCGCGGTGAGGCGCTGGACGTCGCGGGTGAGCTGGTCTTCGGTGGCGCCCTCGGCAGCGGTGCGGACGATGACGCCCGACGACTCGGGCAGCACCTCCTTGAGAATCTTCTTGAGGCGCGCGCGCTCGGTGTCGGGAAGCTTGCGGGAGATTCCGTTCATCGCCCCGCCCGGCACGTACACGAGGTAGCGGCCCGGGAGCGAGATCTGGCTCGTGAGCCGGGCGCCCTTGTGACCCACCGGATCCTTCGTGACCTGCACCAGCACCTTGTCGCCCGACTTCAGGGCGAGCTCGATGCGACGCGGCTGGTTGCCCGTCTCGACGGCGTCCCAGTCGACCTCTCCCGAGTACAGCACGGCGTTGCGGCCGCGACCGATGTCGACGAACGCTGCCTCCATGCTGGGCAGCACGTTCTGGACGCGACCGAGGTACACGTTGCCGATCAGCGAGGCGTCCTGGTTGCGCGCGACGTAGTGCTCGACGAGCACGTTGTCCTCGAGCACGGCGATCTGGATGCGGCCGTTCTTCGACCGGACGATCATGACGCGGTCGACCGACTCGCGCCGCGCGAGGAACTCGGCCTCGGTCACCACGGCACGGCGGCGGCCGGCCTCTCTGCCGTCACGACGGCGCTGCTTCTTGGCCTCGAGGCGCGTGGACCCCTTGATGCGCTGCGGCTCGGTGATGAGCTCGACGGCGCGCTGACGCGGCGGCGACGGCTCGGAGGGAGCGGATGCCTCGTCCCGGCCCTCTCCCCCGCGTCGACGGCTCCGGCGGCGCGACGACCCCGAGGACTGCTCGGACTCGCGCTCCTGCTCCCGCTCGTCTTCGGGCGCCGACGGCACGAACGTGATCTCGGGCGCGTAGAAGTGCAGCTGCGTCGAGACCGCCGACACGAACTCCTCGGGCAGCAGGCCCAGGCTCACCGCGGTCAGCGGTGTCTCGGCCTCCGGCTCGGCGGGCGCCTCCGCCTCGGCCGGTGCTTCTGCCTCGGCCGGGGCCTCCGGCTCGGGCTCGGGCTCCGCCGTCACTTCGGGTTCCACCGCGTCGGCCGCCTCGGGCGCGACGCCGCCCTCCTCGTACACCTCCACGGCCTCGAGCACCGCTTCGGTCTCGACCTCCGCGAGATCGGGTGCGTCGTGCGAGGCGTCAGCCGCCGCGGCGTCCGCAGCGTCTGGCGCTAGCGGCGCATCCGATTCGTTCTGGGGGTTGAGGTCTGCATCTGTTCCATCGGCCATCACTGGCTTACTCCCTGCGGGTCGGCACCGCGCGCCGCCCGGCGAAATCTCTTGCGGTGCCGCACCTGCGGTGCCGCGAACTCACTCGGTCTGCAGCGGGATCCCGGCTCATGCGGCGGGAGCTCGCGCTGCCAAGGGCATTCGTCGCCCTGAAGTCTTCTGGTGATGCGGGTCGCGGCGCGGCCGCGGCGCATCGACGACCATTATCGCACTTTCGCCCGCCGATTGCTTGCCGGCGCCACGCCGGGTATTTCGCACGGCCCGGGGCGAGGCATCCGCTCATCCTCCGATGCCATAATCCGAGGCATGCCGCATGCGCAGTCCCACACCCGCCCAACCGGCCTCGCCGTCTGGCTGATCATCGCCGGGGTCGTCGGGTGGATCGCCGCCTTCGCACTCACGATGGAGCGTCTGCACCTGCTCGCCGACCCCGACGCCATCGCGTCGTGCGACCTGAGCCCGCTGGTGCAGTGCACGGCGAATCTGGACTCGTGGCAGGGAAGCGTGCTCGGCTTCCCGAACCCCATCCTGGGGCTTGCCGGATGGGTCGCGCCCGTCGTCGTGGGCGTCGCCATCCTCGCCGGGGCGCGGTTCGCTCGCTGGTTCTGGTGGCTGTTCGCGCTCGGGGTGCTCTTCGCGTTCGGGTTCGTGCTGTGGCTGATCAGTCAGAGCATCTTCGAGCTGGGGACGCTGTGCCCGTGGTGCATGGTCACGTGGGTCGTGACGATCCCGACGTTCTACGCCGTGACCCTGCACCTCCTGCGTTCGGGCATCGCACCCGTTCCGGCGCCGGTGCGGAAGGCCGCCGACCGGCTGATGGGCTGGCTGCCGCTGCTGGCCGTCGGGAGCTACGCCGTCATCGCGATCATCGCGCAGGTGCAGCTGGACGCGCTCCAGCGCATCTTCCCCGGCTGAGCGCTCCGACCCGAGCACGCCTGGACGCACGGAGGCGCGTCTCCTAGCGTGAGGCCATGCGAGACCGACGGATGCCGGCGGAGGGCGCCCTGCTGGCGGCGGCCGTGCTGTCGGGCGCGCTGCTGACAGGCTGCTCGTTCGGATGGACGCCGCCGCCTGAGATCTGCGTGCCTGAGCTCGACGTCCAGCCGACGCTCGCGTCCCCCGGCGAGTCCGTCGAAGTGACGACGGCCCGCGCCTGCCCGCTCGAACCCCCGGCGGGCGGGTGGCTGTGAGGGTGCAGCCGGAGGGCGGCCCGTCGCACTGGGTCGACGGGCGGGTCCAGCCGAGCTCGGACGGGTCGTTCACCGTCGCGATGATGCTTCCCCCGGACATGCCGACGGGGCCGGCCCTGGCCAGCATCGTGAATTGGTGGGAGGTGGCCGAATGCCCTGACAACGCGAGCTGTGCGGCCGCGGAGGGGAGCTTCGAGGTCGTCCCGCCGCAGATCTCGGACTAGCCAGATCCTGACGGCTCGGCGGGACGCAGCCGCGGCGCGTCAGAACCAGATCGCGAGTTCGCGGGCGGCCGACTCGGGGCTGTCCGAGCCGTGCACGAGGTTCTGCTGCACCTTGAGGCCCCAGTCGCGGCCGAGGTCGCCTCGGATGGTGCCCGGGGCGGCCGTCGTCGGGTCGGTCGTGCCGGCCAGGGAGCGGAACCCCTCGATGACGCGGTTGCCCGCGAGGCGGATCGCCACCGACGGGCCCGACATCATGAACTCGAGGAGCGGCTCGTAGAACGGCTTGCCCTCGTGCTCGGCGTAGTGGCGCTCGAGCGTGCCGCGGTCGGGCTCGACCAGGCGGATGTCGACGAGAGAGTAGCCCTTCGCCTCGATGCGGGCGAGGATCGCGCCCGTCAGGCCGCGCGCCACACCATCGGGCTTGACCAGGACGAGGGTCTCTTCGGTGGCCATGTCAGTCTCCGTTCGCCGATCCGGCTTGTTGAGGGGGGGTCGCCGCGAGCTGCGCGTTGCGCCGATCGAGCTGGGCTCCCTTGATCGTCGCATACGCGTACATGCCGCCGAAAATCAGAGCCACCAGCCCGAGCGCCGGCACGAGGATCGCGCCGAGCGCGACGACGAGCTGCAGCGCCCAGCCGAGGGCGATGCCCCACGGGTAGCGCACGAAGCGGCCGGTGACGATCATCAGCACGGCCACGACGGAGCCAGCGACGATGCCCCACCACGGCTCGATGGGCTCGGGCAATGCCTTCAGGCCGTAGATCACCAGGCCGCCGAGGAACGCGATGATCGACTCGAACGCGAGCACGATCGACGCCAGCGACTCGGCGGCTCCGCGCTGACGCCGGCGGGGCGGCTCAGGTGCGGTGTCGGTGTCGGTCACGCCTCCCACCCGCCCTTCCACTCCTCTGCGGCCGCGAGGGCGACCGCCTCGCCCGCGAGGACGACGGAACCGGCGATGATCACGGCACGGCGGTCGGAGTCGGCCCCCCACGCGCGGGCCGCCTCCGCTGCCTGGGCGAGGTCGTCGTAGACCGTGACCGGCAGGTCGTGCGCCTCCGCGAGGTCGGCGAGCCGGTCGGCGTGCTCGGCACGGTCCGACGCCGGCGCCGTCGCGAAGACGTGGCTCGCCACCGTTGCGAGTTCGGCGACGATGCCGGCCGCGTCCTTGTCGCCGAGGACCCCGAGCACGACCCCCCACTCGTCGAAGTCGAAGGACTCCCGCAGCGCCGCCACGAGAGCACGTGCGCCGTGGGGGTTGTGAGCGGCGTCGACGAGCACCGTCGGGGCGATGCCGACGAGCTGCAGACGGCCGGGAGCGGTCGCCTGAGCGAGACCCTCCGTGAGGATCCCGCCGGCGATCGCGTGCGACGCGCCGCCGATCAGGGCCTCGACTGCGGCGATCGCCAGCGCGGCGTTGAAGCCCTGGTGGCCTCCGTAGAGCGGCAGGTACTCCTCGTCGTAGGTGCCGACCAGGCCGCGCACCGTGATCTGCTGCCCGCCGACCGCGAGGCGCTGCTCGGCCAGGCCGAAGTCCGCGCCCTCGAACGCGATCGTGGCGCCGTGCGCGGCGGCCGCCTCGCGCAGCACCGCTTCGGCCGCGGCATCCTGCCTCGCGGAGACGACCGACGCGCCGTCCTTGATGATCCCGGCCTTCACCGCGGCGATCTCGGCGATCGTGTCACCGAGGCGGTCGGCGTGGTCGATGTCGATGGGCGTGAACACCGCGACGTCGCCGTCAGCCGTGTTGGTCGAGTCCCACGAGCCGCCCATGCCGACCTCCAGGACGAGCACGTCGATCGGAGCGTCGGCGAAGGCGACGAACGCGAGCACCGTGAGCAGCTCGAAGAACGTCAGCGACGCGTCCCCCTGGGCTTCCAGCTCGGCGTCGACCAGGCCCACGAAGGGCTCGATCTCGTCCCACGCGTCCGCGATCGCGGCATCGGCGATAGGCTCGCCGTCGACCATGATCCGCTCCGTGAAGCGCTCGAGGTGCGGGCTCGTGAACAGCCCGGTCCGCAGGCCGTGGGCGCGCACGAGGCTCTCGATGATCCGGCTGGTCGAGGTCTTGCCGTTCGTCCCCGTCACGTGCACGACGCGATAGGTCTTCTGCGGGTCGTCGAGCAGCTCGAGCACGCGCCGGGTGCGTTCGACCCGCGGCTGCACCCACCGCTCCCCCTGTCGCTCCAGCAGCGCCGCGTAAACGGCGTCGGCCCGCGCGCGGTCCTTCTCGCTCATGCGGATGCCTCGACCTTCGTGACGGCCACCGCGAACGCCCCGCGGTTGGCGTAGGTGCCCGCCGGGAACTCCGCGACGTGGCCCGGGGCGGGTTTCGCGGGCCGGCTGCCGCGCGGTCCGTAGAGCGCGTACTCGACGGCGAGCGTCTCGCCCGCGACATCGGCGACATCGAAGGCCGACTCGACCGCCACCCGGTCGTCGACGTCGTCGAACGCGAGCTGGAGCCGGATGCGGTCGCTCACATCGAAGCCCGCCGCCTTCCGGGTGTCCTGCACGGCGCGGATCACGTCGCGGGCGAGACCCTCCGCCTCGAGTTCGGCCGTCGTCGCGGTGTCGAGCAGCACGAAGCCGCCGTCCGACAGCAGCGCGATCGCCGTGCCCTCCTCGACGCCGCCCGCTTCGAGCGTGAGGTCGAACTCGCCCTCCTGCAGTGCGATGCCGTCGACGACGACCACGCCGTCGACCTCCTCCCACACTCCGGACTTCGCGCCGCTGATGACGTGCTGCACCTGCTTGCCGAGACGCGGCCCGGCGGCGCGCGCGTTGACCGAGAGGCGCTTGCTGATGCCGTAGCGCTCGGCGACGTCGGCATCGAGCTCGACCAGCTCGACCGTCTTCACGTTGAGCTCGTCGCGCAGGATGCCGTCGAACTGCGCGAGGGACGCGGCATCCGGAACCACCACCGTGAGCTTCGCGAGCGGCAGCCGCACGCGCTTGCCCTCCTTCTTGCGCAGCGCGTTGGCGACGCTCGAGACCTGACGCACCGCGTCCATGGCCATGCGGATGTCGTCGGCGGCGGGGAACGCCGAGGCGTCCGGCCAGTCCTGGAGGTGCACGCTCCGACCGCCCGTGAGACCCTGCCACACCCGCTCGGAGACGAGCGGGATGAGCGGCGCGGCGACACGGGTCAGCGTCTCGAGCACCGTGTACAGCGTGTCGAACGCCTCGCGGCTCTTCGGGTCGTCGGACACGCCCACCCAGAACCGGTCGCGCGAGCGGCGGATGTACCAGTTGGTCAGCGCCTCCGCGAAGTCGCGCAGCTTGGCGGCCGCCAGGGTCGAGTCGAGTCCCTCGAGGTCGACCGCGACGTCGCGCACCAGGTCGCCGAGCAGGGCCAGGATGTAGCGGTCGAGCACGTCCGTCGAGTCGGTGCGCCAGGAGGCCTCGTAGCCCTGTCGTGTTTCGTCTCGGTCCGCTCGCTCACCGACCGGAAGCGCGGCGTTGGCGTACGTCGCGAAGAAGTACCACGCGCTCCAGAGCGGGAGCATGAACTCCCGCACACCGGCTCGGATGCCCTCCTCCGTGACGACGAGGTTGCCGCCGCGCAGCACCGAGCTCGCCATGAGGAACCACCGCATGGCATCGGAGCCGTCCCGGTCGAACACCTCGCTCACATCGGGGTAGTTGCGCAGCGACTTCGACATCTTCTGCCCGTCGCTTCCGAGCACGATGCCGTGGCACGAGACCCCGGTGAACGCCGGGCGGTTGAACAGGGCGGTGGACAGCACGTGCATCACGTAGAACCAGCCGCGCGCCTGCCCGATGTACTCGACGATGAAGTCCGCCGGCGCGTGCTGCTCGAACCACTCATGGTTCTCGAACGGGTAGTGCACCTGCGCGTAGGGCATGGAGCCGGAGTCGAACCACACGTCGAAGACGTCCTCGATGCGGCGCATCGTGCTCGCGCCGGTGGGGTCGTCGGGGTTCGGGCGGGTGAGTTCGTCGATGTACGGGCGGTGCAGGTCGACCTCCCCCTCGGCGTTGCGCGGAAGGCGGCCGAAGTCGCGCTCGAGGTCTTCGAGCGAGCCGTACACGTCCACGCGCGGGTACTCGGGGTCGTCGCTCTTCCACACCGGGATGGGCGAGCCCCAGTAGCGGTTGCGGCTGATCGACCAATCCCGGGCGCCTTCCAGCCACTTGCCGAACTGGCCGTGCTTGACGTTCTCCGGCACCCACGTGATCTGCTCGTTGTTCGCGAGCATGCGGTCCTTGATGTCGGTGACGCGCACGAACCAGCTCGACACGGCACGGTAGATGAGCGGATTGCGGCACCGCCAGCAGTGCGGGTACGAGTGCTCGTAGCTCGCCAGGCGCAGCAGGCGGCCCTGCTGGCGCAGCAGGCGCACGAGGGGCGTGTTCGCGTCCATCCACAGCTCGCCCGCGACATCGGCGACCTGGGGCAGGAAGCGTCCGCCGTCGTCGAGACTCATGATGAGCGGGATGCCGGCGGCCTCGGTCACCCGCTGGTCGTCCTCGCCGTACGCCGGCGCCTGGTGGACGATGCCCGTGCCGTCTCCGGTCGTCACGTAGTCGTCGACGAGGATGCGCCAGGCGTTGCCGGTGCCCCAGGTCTCGGCATCCGCGTAGTAGTCGAACAGCCGGTCGTACGACACATCGGCCAGCTCCGAGCCCATCACCGTCTGCACGACGGCCTCGCGCGCCGCTTCGGCGGTCTCGTAGCCGAGGTCCTTCGCGTAGCCGGCCAGCAGCTCCTCGGCGAGCAGGTACCGGTGCGCGTACGCCTCCTCCGGCTCGTCGGGCGAGCCGTCGGCGGCGTGGTGCACATCGGCCGCGCCGTTCGGTCCACCGGGCACCACGACGTAGTGGATGTCGGGGCCGACGGCGAGGGCGAGGTTCGTCGGCAGGGTCCACGGCGTCGTCGTCCACGCGAGTGCGCGCACGCCGGTGAGCCCGAGCGACTCGGCCTTGGCACCCACGAGCGGGAACGTCACCGTGACCGACGGGTCCTGGCGCATCCGGTACACGTCGTCGTCCATGCGCAGCTCGTGCGCCGACAGCGGCGTCTCGTCCCGCCAGCAGTACGGCAGGACGCGGTAGCCCTCGTACGCGAGGCCCTTGTCGTGGAGCGACGCGAACGCCCACAGCACCGACTCCATGTACGACGTGTCGAGCGTCTTGTAGCCGCGCTCGAAGTCGACCCAGCGCGCCTGGCGGGTCACGTAGTCCTGCCACTCGTGCGTGTAGGCGAGGACCGATTCGCGGGCCTTGGCGTTGAACGCCGCGATGCCCATCTCCTCGATCTCGGCCTTCTCGGTGATGCCGAGCTGCTTCATCGCCTCGAGCTCGGCGGGAAGACCGTGCGTGTCCCACCCGAAGACGCGGTCGACCTTCTTGCCGCGCATGGTCTGGAAGCGCGGGAACAGGTCCTTGGCGTACCCGGTGAGCAGATGGCCGTAGTGGGGCAGACCGTTGGCGAACGGCGGCCCGTCGTAGAAGACCCACTCCTCGGAGCCCTCGCGCTGCGCGATGGACGCGCGGAACGTCTCGTCGGCCTGCCAGAACGCGAGCGTGCCGCGCTCGATGTCGGGAAAGCGCGGGCTCGGCACGACGGAGTCGGCGGCGGGGCCGAACGAGGACTTGGGGTAGGTCATGTCACTCCAGCAGGTTGCGATGCTTCCTGCGAGGACGACCCTTGCGAGCCGCGGTACCACCCCGCGTGACCACCGTCGTTCGGCGGAGGCCCTCTCTCACTGCGGCTGTGACGGGCCTGACCCGCTCGGTTCTAGTGACTTCGGTGGTCGAGTGCCGCGCTAGCGGTGTATCGAGACCCGGAGTGTTCTTCCGAGAGCTCCCCGGTGATGGCCGGATCGATGCTGCTGAGGAGAGTCTACGCGGGTGCCGGACCCTGCGCACGCGGCGGGATCGAGCGCGCCGCCGCCAGCAGCTCTCGGGTGAACGGATGCTGCGCCCCGGCGAACACCGCAGCCGTCGGGCCCTGCTCGACCACGACGCCGTCCTTCATCACCACGACCTCATCCGCCACCGCCGCGACGACGTCGAGGTCGTGCGAGACGAGGACCAGCGTCAGCCCGCGTTCGCGCTGCAGTCGTGCCAGCAGGGCGAGCACTCTCTCACGCACCAGCGGGTCGAGCGCGGAGACAGGCTCGTCCAGCACGAGGACCTCGGGATCGGCTGCGAGTGCGCGGGCGATCGCCACACGCTGCCGCTGCCCGCCCGACAGCTCCGACGGGCGCCGGCGCGCGAGAGCGGGGTCGAGCTCGACCTCGGCCAGCAGTTCGAGCGCCCGCTGCCGCCGCGCCTGTCGCGGCACGCCGCCCGCCTCGAGCGCCTCGGCCAGGGACCGGCCGACGCGCCACCGGGGATCGAGCGCTCCGGCCGGATTCTGGTGGACGAGCTGGATCCGGCGCCGAGCGGCCGCGGTCGGCGGAATTCCGTCGAGCAGCACATCACCGGCATCCGGGCGCTCGACGCCGACGATCATGCGCGCCACAGTCGTCTTGCCCGAACCCGACTCCCCCACGATGCCGAGCGTGCGGCCGCGCGAGACCGAGAAGCTCACGTCGACCGCCGCCGGGACGTCGAACGTCTTGGACAGCCCCCGCACAGCCAGCTGAGGCGCAGCGTCGTCGGTCGCGACGGACCGGGGCTCGTGCATCGCGGCGGCGACGAGGCGCTGGGTGTACTCATGCTGCGGCGACTGGAAGACAGTGTCGGTCGGTCCCCGCTCCACGACGCGGCCGCCGCGCATGACCAGCACGCGATCGGCGACGCCCCGCACCGCGGCGAAGTCGTGACTGATGAACACCACCGCGACCCCGCGGTCGGCGATCTCGCGCAGGAGGACGAGGATGCGGGCCTGGACTGTGGCGTCGAGCGCGGTAGTCGCCTCGTCGGCGACGAGGATCGACGGCGCTCCGGCCAGCGCGGAGGCGATCAGCGCTCGCTGGCGGAGTCCGCCGGAGAGCTCGTGCGGATACTGCCGGGCACGTCGCTCGGGCTCGGGCATGGCGACCTCGGCCAGGAGCGCCTGCACGCGCTCGCGGAGGGCGGGGCGCGGCATCCGCTCGCCGTGCAGTCGCAGCGGTTCGGCGACTTCGGCCTCCACGCAGCGCAGCGGGTCGAGGGAGACCAGGGCGTCCTGCGAGACCAGGGCGATGCGGGAACCGCGGAGCCGGCGCCAGGCGCGCTCGTCCAGCGCACGCGCATCCACGCCGTCGATGTCGAGGGCGTCGGCGCGGACGACGGCATCCGGCGGCGACAGGCCCAGCAGCGCGCGCGCCGTGAGGGACTTCCCGGCGCCGGACTCGCCGATGATCGCCACGCACTCCCCCGGCGCGACCTCGAGGTCGAGGCTGTCAACGGCGCGCAGGTCGGCGATCGTGACGCTCAGCCCGCGCACGGAGAGGCCGCGCACGTCGAGTCCGCTCATCGCGTGCGGCCCTCCGCCCGGGCACGCAGGATGCGGCCCAGGATCGTCGCGGCCACCACGGTGATCGTGATCGCCGCTCCGGGGAACGTCGACACCCACCATGCCTGACCGATCACGTTGCGCCCGCCCGCCAGCATCAGCCCCCACTCGGGACTCGGCTCGGCCGGGCCCAGTCCGAGGAAGCTGAGACCCGCCGCTGCGAGGATGCTCGAGCCGATCCCGATCGTCGCCAGCACGCTCAACGCGCCGACGACCCCGGGGACGACATGGCGGGTGAACGCCAGCGGCGCGGGGACCCCCAGGATGCGGGCGGCCTCGACGTGCTCGGCGAGCCGGAGCGAACGGGTCTGGACGCGGGCCAGGCGGATGTAGATCGGGACGGCGGCGATCGTCACGGCGACCGCCACGTTCACCGGGCCCGGACCCAGCACGGCGACCACGACCAGCGCGATCAGGAACTCGGGGAACGCGAGCAGGATGTCGGTGGCGCGCATGGCGGCGGCGTCCACCGCGCGCGGCGCCACACCTGACAGGGCGCCGACGGTCAGGCCGGTGGCGAAGGCCAAGGCCGTGGCCAGCACGCCGATGCCGACCGAGCGCCCTGTTCCGAACACCACCCGGGAGTACACGTCGCGGCCGCTCTGGTCGGTGCCGAAGAGGTGCCCCGCGCTGGGCGGCAGGAGCGCCGCCCGTACATCGGTCTGCAGAGGATCGTGCGTGGCGAAGAGCTGGGGCGCCACCGCCAGCGCTGCGATCGCCGCCAGGACCACGAGTGCGGCGACGAGGCCGACGCGGCGTGACGGGCTCATACCGCCGCCGCCTGTTCTCGCGCGACTCCGGCGCCGGGCGCGCGTCGCAGCCGGGGATCGAGGAGCGGGTACGTCAGCTCGACGACCAGGTTCACGATCACGAACACGATGGCGCTCAGCAGGATGATGCCCGTGATCACGGGCAGGTCGCGGTCGGTGATCGCGGCGAGTGTCACCCGGCCGAGGCCCGGCCGGGCGAACACCGTCTCGACGAGCACCGCTCCGCCCAGGAGCGATCCGACGAGGTACGCGGCGAGCGTGAGGGCGCCCGTCGACCCATGACGGAGCGTGTGGTGCATGGTCAGCCAGGTCGGCCCGGCGCCGCGGGCTCGTACGGTCATGGCGAAGGGCTGGCGCTCCGCGGCCTCGATGCCGTCGCGGAGCACCTGACCGAGCAGCGCAGCGACCGGCAGGGCGAGCGTCATCGCCGGCAGCACGATCGTCGCAGGGTTGCGAGAACCCGCGACGGGGAACCACCCCAGGCCGAACGCGAACACGCTGAGCAGAAGCAGTCCGATCCAGAAGACCGGTGACGACAGGATCACGAGCTCGACCCCGGCGACGATGCTCCGCGAGGCCCGTCCGCGCGCGAGGAGGGCGACGGCGAAGGCGAGCGCGACGGCGATCAGGAGCGCGAGCGCGGACAGCTGCACAGTGGCTCCGAGCTGCCGGCCGATCACCTCGGTCACCGGCATCCGCAGCTGGTACGACTCGCCGAGGTCGCCGCGCAGCAGCTGCCCGAGGTAGGCCACGTACTGCTCGAGCGGCGGCCGGTCGAGGCCGAGCTCGGAGCGGATCGCGTCCTTCACCTCGTCACTGACCTGCGCCTGCGGCCCGAGCATCACCTCGACCGGATCGCCGGGAATCACCCGCAGAGCCAGGAACGCCACGGTGGCCGCGCCCCACAGGACGATGACGACGGATGCCGCGATGCCTGCGGCCCGCGCGGCCAGGCGGCCGAACCCTCCGCGCCGTGCCCTCATCTCGTGCCGAGCCCTGCCCTTCCCGGGCGCCGGGTCAGCCGAGGCTGACGTCGTAGAACAGCGGGCGCCCGTACAGATCGTAGGCGAGGCCGTCCACCGAGCCGCCGACCGCGGTGATCAGCGACGGGCTGTACAGCGGCACGATCGCGACATGCTGCGCGTTCCACTGCTGGACCTCGCCGTAGATCTCACTGCGCTCGTCGGTGTCCGTGGTCGCCACGCCGCGCTCGAGCAGAGCGTCGAGCTCGGGGTCGCTCACCTGCGATGCGTTCTGGAAGCCGTCGGTGTGCAGGTGGCTGCGGAGCAGATCAGGGTCGACGCCGGAGAACCCCCAGTCGGTCAGGTCGAACGTCTTCGGTCCGTACTGCTCGTTGTAGGCGCCGGGCTCGAGCACCTCGCGCACGAGCTCGAAGCCGACCGCCTTGAGGTCGGACTGGATCGCGTTGGCGAGGGCGGCGCGATCGTCGGGCACAGGGGTCCAGGCGATCCAGCGGGCGGAGAGGCGCTCACCGTCCTTCGTGCGGTACCCCTCGGCGTCGCGCTCGGTCCAGCCGGCCTGGTCGAGGAGAGCCTCGGCCGCGCTCGCATCGAAGGGCCACGACCCCTCGAGGGAGGCGTCATAGGTCGGCGTGGTCGAACCGAGCACCGACCAGGCGCGCGGGAACTGGCCGAAGAAGATCTCCTCGACCGCGGTGTCGATGTCGATCGCCTGCGCGAACGCCTGCCGCACCTTCTCGTCGGCGAACACGCCGTACTTCTCGTTCAGGTACAGCGAGTAGGGCAGGCCGGGGTACTCCTTGGAGTCGACCGTGAGCGCGTCGTCGATGCCGGCCGCGAGATTCGGCGGAAGCTGGCTGGCCAGGTCGGCCTCGCCGCTCTCCACGACCCCCACCCGGACCGAGGCCTCGGGAAGGATCTCCACGCGCAGCGTCTCGAACTCCGCAGCGCCCGCATCGTGCGGTCCCCACGCGTAGTCGTCGTTGCGGGTGTAGACGATCTCCTGATCGGGGGTGTACTCGGTGAGCTCGAACGGCCCGGTGCCCACCGTGATGCCGGGACCGCCGGCCTTGAGCTGATCCGCCGACGATTCGAGGACCGCAGGCGAGTAGAAGCCGAGGAGCGCGGTGCTCGCGGCCTGCAGGAACGGAGAGTACGGCTGGGTGAACGACACGCGGACGGTGTGCTCGTCGACGACCTCGGTGCCCGCGTAGAACTCGCCGCCCAGCATGCTGGCAGCCTGGGCCGAAGCGGTCTCCGGGTCGGCGATGCGGTCGAAGTTCGCCTTCACGGCGGCCGCGTCGAACGCCTCGCCGTCATGGAACGTCACGTCGTCACGGAGGGTGAACACGTAGGACGCGCCGTCGTCCTCGATGTCCCAGCTCTGCGCGAGCCACGGCGTGAAGGTGCCGTCCGCCTCCTGGAACACGAGCGAGTCGAGCGCCGCACGCTGCACCATCGACGACACGTCGAGCTGGCTGGTCTGCGGGTCCATGTGACCGGCCGACAGATTGGCGCCCTCGATGGCCCAGACCACCTCACCGCCGTCGTCGCCGGCGTCGTTCGCGCCGGCCGCGCACGAGCTGAGAACGAGCGCGGCGATGAGCGGAGCTGCGGCGACGGCCAGGCGTCGGCGCAAAGGAGAAACGGGCATGACTGACCTCGGGAAGTCTGAGACGGGGATGTCTCTACGGTAGCGGTTAGTGGACGGAGTCGATAAACGCGCGACCGTCGCAATCTGTTCCCGCGCCGCCGCGGACGCTTCGATAGCGTCGTCGCATGGCCCGTCCCCCGGCGCATCCGCAGCCGCCCCGACTCTCTCCGCCCGACCTGCCCCGGGCGTTCGCCGAGATCGTCGGCGTCGAGCCTCACGGCGACTTTCTGCAGGCCCGCATCACCGGGTGGGAGGGAACGGTGGATGCCTCGCACGCCGCCTTCACCGAGTGCACGGTGGCCGCGGCATCCGTCGACCGTCTCGAACTGACCGGCGCGACCCTCGTCGATGTGGAGTTCGACGCGCTGCGGGCCACGAGTGTCCACGGTCGCGAGGCGCGACTGCGGCGCGTCCGGCTGACCGGGGGACGCATCGGAACCCTCGACCTTGCGACCGCGGGTGTCGACGAGGTGGAGCTGCGCGGCATCCGCATCGACTATCTGTCGCTCGGCGGAGCGAAGGTCGAAGACCTGCTGGTGGCCGACTGCACGATCGGGACCCTCGACCTGCCGCAGGCCACGCTGTCGCGCGTCCGGTTCGAGTCCACCCGGGCCGAGGAGGTCGACACTCGCGGCATGCGGGCGGACAGCCTCGACCTGCGCGGACTCGACGCCGCGTCCTATCTCGACGTGGGCTCGCTGCGTGGTGCGACGCTGACTCCCTGGCAGATCGAGCAGCTCGCACCGGCGTTCGCCGCTGCGCTGGGCATCGACGTCCAGGACTGACGACGCCGGGCTCCCGGCCACCAGCCGGTAGAATCGTGCGACATCCCACACTCAGGCACGCTCACACAGTGCCGCACATATCGAGGAGACCCCCATGTCCGACGCGCAGATTCCTGACAAGCCCGCACTCGAGGGTCTCGAGAGCAAGTGGGATGCCGCCTGGACCGAGCAGGGAACATACCTGTTCGACCGCGTCCGCGCCGCCGAGGTGGGCCGCGCAGGGATCTTCTCGGTCGACACTCCCCCGCCGACCGCGTCGGGGAGCCTGCACATCGGCCACGTGTTCAGCTACACCCACACCGATGTGAAGGTGCGCTTCGAGCGCATGCGCGGCAAGACGGTCTTCTACCCGATGGGCTGGGACGACAACGGCCTGCCGACCGAGCGCCGCGTGCAGAACTACTACGGCGTGCGCTGCGATCCGTCGCTTCCGTACGTCACCGACTTCACGCCTCCGTATGAGGGGGGCGACAACAAGAGCAGTCGCGCCGCCGACCAGGTGCCGGTGAGCCGTCGCAACTTCATCGAGCTGTGCGAGAAGCTCACCGTCGAGGACGAGAAGCACTTCGAGGCGCTGTGGCGCGCTCTCGGACTCAGCGTCGACTGGACCCAGACCTACCGGACGATCTCCGACGACACGATGCGCACCAGCCAGCTGGCCTTCCTGCGCAACCTCGAGCGGGGCGAGGCGTACCAGGCCATGGCCCCGACCCTGTGGGACATCGACTTCCGCTCCGCGATCGCCCAGGCCGAGCTCGAGGACCGCGACCAGCCGGCCGCCTATCACCGCGTCGCCTTCCACAAGACCGACGGATCGGGTGACGTCCACATCGAGACGACCCGCCCCGAGCTGCTGCCGGCGTGCGTCGCTCTCGTGGCGAACCCCGACGACGAGCGCTATCAGGCGCTGTTCGGAACGACCGTGCGCACGCCGCTCTTCGACGTCGAGGTGCCCGTCCTCGCCCACCCGCTCGCCCAGCAGGACAAGGGCTCGGGCATCGCGATGATCTGCACCTTCGGCGACGTGACCGACATCGTCTGGTGGCGCGAGCTCGACCTGCCCAACCGGACGATCCTCGGGCAGGACGGCCGCGTGATCGCCGAAGCGCCCGACGTGATCGTGACGGATGCCGCGAAGGCCGCGTATGCGGAGCTCGCGGGCAAGACCGTCTTCAGCGCCAAGAAGCGCATCGTCGAGCTGCTGCAGGAGTCGGGCGAGATGGAGGGCGACCCCCGCCCCTTCACCCACGTCGTGAAGTTCTACGAGAAGGGCGACCGTCCCCTCGAGATCGTGTCGACGCGCCAGTGGTACGTCGGCAACGGCGCTCGCTACGAAGCGCTGCGCGACAAGCTGATCGAGCTCGGACGCCAGGTGTCCTGGCACCCCGACTTCATGCGCGTGCGTTATGAGAACTGGACCAACGGACTGACCGGCGACTGGCTCGTGTCGCGTCAGCGGTTCTTCGGAGTGCCCATCCCTGTCTGGTACGCCCTCGACGAGAACGGCGACCGCGACTACTCGCGCGTGCTCACGCCGGACGCCGCGTCGCTGCCCGTCGACCCCACGACCGATGTCCCCCCGGGCTACTCCGAGGACCAGCGGGGCGTGCCGGGCGGGTTCGACGGCGAGAAGGACATCTTCGACACGTGGGCCACGTCGTCGCTCACGCCGCAGCTCGCGGGCGGCTGGGAGCGCGACCCCGAGCTGTGGAACCTCGTCGCCCCCTTCGACGTGCGCCCGCAGGGCCAGGACATCATCCGCACGTGGCTCTTCTCCACGATGCTGCGCAGCGCTCTCGAGGACGACCGGGCGCCCTGGACGGATGCCGCCATCTCGGGCTTCATCGTCGACCCCGACCGAAAGAAGATGTCGAAGTCCAAGGGCAACGTCGTCACGCCCGCCGACATCCTCTCCCAGCACGGTTCGGATGCGGTCCGCTACTGGGCCGCCTCCAGCCGCCTCGGCACCGATGCCGCCTTCGATCCGCAGAACCCGACGCAGATCAAGATCGGCCGGCGCCTCGCGATCAAGGTGCTCAACGCCGCCAAGTTCGTGCTCTCGTTCCCGGTCCCCGAGGGTGCCCAGGTCACGCACGCGCTCGACGCATCGATGCTGACGGCGCTCGACGGGGTGGTGCGCGAGGCGACGAAGGCGCTGGATTCGTTCGACCACGCCCGCGCGCTGGAGGTGACCGAGTCGTTCTTCTGGACGTTCTGCGACGACTACCTCGAGCTCGTGAAGGAGCGCGCCTACAACCAGACCGACGTGGGCCAGGCCTCCGCCGCCCTTGCGCTGCGCACGGCGCTGTCGACCATGCTGCGGCTCTTCGCACCGGTGATCTCGTTCGCCGCCGAAGAGTCGTGGTCGTGGTTCAACGAGGGGTCGGTGCACACAGCCCCCTGGCCCGAGCCGCTCGGGATCGAGGGCGACGCCGCGGTGCTGACGGTCGTGGGCGAGGCGCTCATCGGCATCCGCCGCGGGAAGACCGAGGCGAAGGCCTCGCAGAAGACGCCCGTCGCCCGTGTCACGATCGCCGGGCCCGCGGCGTCCCTCGATGCGCTCCGGCTCGCGGAAGGCGACCTGAAGGCCGTCGGCCGCATCGCCGAGATCGAGTACGCCGAGGCGGACGCCCTGGCGGTCACCGCCATCGAACTCGCTCCACAGGAGGACTGACATGCAGCTCGGCACGCGGTGGACCTCGGGCGACGAGCCCCCCAAGTCGGTGCCGGCAGCGCTGCGGTCCGGGATCGAGGCGGTCGACGCCACGATTCCGGACGATCAGCTCGGCCAGCCGCGTCCGCGGTGGACGCTCACGTGGCTCGAGGGCAAGCCCATCGCCGAGCTCGACACCGGCATCATCGTGTCGCTCGACGAGAACGGCGAGGCGGTCGCCCGCAACGATCCTGAGGACGGGTTCGGCTGAGCCCCGCTCACTCCTCGGGCCCGTTGTGCCTCGATGCCTCAAGGAGGAGGCGTGAGGCGACCAGCGCGGCGATCAGGGTCGCCACGGCGGCGATCACGTACGGCAGCCGGAGGTCGTAGCGCGCGACCCAGCCGCCGAGCAGCGTCGCGAACGGGAAGAGCCCCCACGTGAACGTGCGGATGATCCCCAGCACTCGGCCGAACAGATGCCCGGGCACGATCGCTTGACGCAGCGCGCCCCACGGGACGTTCCAGATCGACACGGCGCAGGCCATGAAGCCGTACGCGATCGTCCCGGTGATGACCTCCGGGGCGGCCCAGACGGCGGCGAGGGATGCCGCGGCGACGAGGTTCGCGCCGAGCATGACGCGACCTCGGCCGAAGCGCTCCACCAGCGTCGACGCCACCAGCGAGCCGGCAAGCGCGCCGAGCCCGATGCCGGCCGTCACGAGCCCGATCGCGGCCGGTGCGACCGCAAGCTCGTCGAGGAAGTAGAGGATCGTCGGCGCCTGGGCGAACGAGAACGCCGACCCGACGACAGACGTGAAGATGACCATCGACCGCAGGAACCGGTGATTCCACAGGTACGAGATCGCCTCGCGCGCCGTGATGCTCTCCCCCGACGTCGTCGCCTCGGCCTCGGCCGCCTGCTCCGCAGCAGTCTCGGCTGCGGCGAGCGGCTCGCCCGCGACGACGGCGGCAGCGGGCTCGGGCGCGTCCTGGCGCTGAGCAGCCGGGGCATCCCGCAGCGGGCGTGCGGCCGACAGCGGCAGCATCACCGCCAGCGCGATCGGGATGAGGTAGCCGGCTGCGCCGACCCACAGCGGGAGCGCGAGCGACACTGCGAACAGGACGCCTCCGATCGGCGTCGCGATGAAGTTGTCGATCGTGATCTGGGCGGCCTGCAGAAAGCCGTTGGCGCGGTCGAGTGAACGGCGCTCGACCAGCGAGGGAACGATCGCGTTCGTGGCGTTGTCGAACAGCGTCTCGCCGAACCCGAACACCAGCGTCGCGGCGAACAGCCACCAGATGTCGAGCGCGCCCGTCACCGTGAGGACCGCGAGGCCGACGGCCGCGAGCCCACGGAGCGCGTTGGCCAGTGCCATGATCCGGCGTCGGTCGTACCGATCGACGATCATGCCGGCAGGAAGGCCGAAGACGAGCCAGGGCACGAACGCCAGAGCGCCGAGCGCGGCGATCGCGAGGGGATCACGGGTCAGCGTCGTGGCGATGAGCGGGACGGCGACCCGGCCCACGCCGTCGGCGAGGTTGCTGAAGGCCGCCGCCGTCCAGAGCTTGCCGAAGTCGGCGCCGAGCCGCGGTTTGGCGCCCCGAGCCGAACCGGGATCCGAAGAGGGCCGGCCCTTGCGCCCGGCCCCCTCGGTCTGTTCCGCGGTGTCCACAGCGTCGGTCATCGCGGGAGCATCCCGACGGCGCCCAGGGCGAGCGCGTCGGATCGGGTCTCACCGGCGGCAGCCTGGGCGGCGCGCGCGCCCTCGGTGGCGGCGCGCCGCTCGAGACGGCTCACGACGAACCTGTCGATGCCGGCCGCGGTGATGAGCAGCATCCGCTCGAATCCCGTGGTGCGGATGACGGCGTGGGAAGCGGTGAAAGCGGTCATGACTGTCCTCCAAGTTCGGGCAGCGGGAAGAGGTCGGCGCGGATGGTGACGGGCCGCACGTTCTCGCCGGTCTGGTTGCGGTAGTTGTCCACGGCCTCGTCGATCAGAGCCATGATCTTGAGCGTGAGCTCCTTGCTCTGCTCGGGGGTGAGGCGGGCGGTGGCGGTGGAGATCAGCGTCCCCTCCTGCCACATCTCGCTCTCGCCGCCGATGCCCCGGTTGACGAACTCGAGAAGCTGCTCGTTGCGATTGCGCAGGAACTCGTTCATCACGACCTGGGTGGCTGCGCGGCCGGCCGGCGTCGTCATCGCCTCGGCGTTCGCGAACGACACACCGCCCACCGGGCGCTCCCACCAGCGCTCACGGCCCGTCCCGCGATCGGTCGCCTCGCGGATGAGGTCGTGCTTGGCCAGCGCACGCAGGTGGTAGCTCGTCGAGCCGCTGGACTCCCCCAGTCGCTCGGCCAGCGAGCTCGCCGTCTGCGGGCCGTACTGGCTGAGGATGTCGTAGATCTTCACGCGGAGCGGGTGCGCCAGCGCCCGGAGAGCACCCGAGTCGAGGACCCGGTCCTCGTTGTGGCGCTGCTCGGCCCGGGCCATGGCCTCGGCCTGGTCGCTGGTCTCGTTCTCTGCCATGCCCCAAGAATAGCCATGCAAAGGTTTCTTTGCAAGCATTCCTTTGCAACCGATGCTTTGCAAAGGAATGGCGGCATCCACGGCCGCTCTGACTAGGCTGTACGCCATGCCGAACGACAACCCCCTGCTCTCCCCTGCTCCCCTCCCCTACGGTCTCCCGGACTACACCGTGATCCGGCCGGAGCACTACCTGCCCGCGTTCCAGGCGGCTTTCGAGGAGCACTCCCGCGAGATCGCGAGCATTACGCGGGTGCGGTCGATGCCGACGTTCGAGAACACCCTGGTGCCGCTCGAGGAGAGCGGGAAGCTGCTCGGCGACGTGGCCCGCACCTTCTACACGGTGTCCTCGGCTGACGCCACGCCCGACATCCAGGCGATCGAGGAGGAGCTCGCCCCCCTGATGTCGGCCCACCAGGACTCGATCCAGCTCGACGCACAGCTGTACTGGCGCATCAAGACCGTGCACGACCAGCTCGACTCCCTCGACCTGGAGCCCGAGCAGCGCTACCTCGTCGAGCGTCACTACCGCGAGATGACCCACGCCGGCGCGGGCCTCGACGACGACGCGAAGGAGCGACTCACGGCGCTCAATCAGCGGCTGTCGACGCTGACGACCTCGTTCGAGAAGAACCTGCTCAACGACACGAACGATCTCGCCATCGTGTTCGACAGCGTCGAGTCGCTCGACGGGCTCACCGAGGGCGAGCTCTCGGCGGCCTCCCAGGCCGCTGCCGACCGCGGGCTCGAGGGCAAGTGGGTCGTCACGCTCACGCTGTTCACCGGGCATCCGTATCTCTCATCGCTGACCGACCGCGGCAGCCGCAAGCGGATCCTGGACGCCTCGCGCTCGCGCGGTTCGCGCGGGAACGAGCACGACAACCGGTCGGTGCTGCTCGAGATCGTGCGGCTGCGTGCCGAGCGCGCAGCCCTCCTCGGGTACGACACCCACGCGGCGTACATCACGTCCGACGAGACGGCCGGCTCGCCCGAAGCAGTGCACGACCTGCTGCGCCGCCTGGCGATTCCGGCGGCCCGCAACGCGGCCAAGGAACAGGCCGCGCTGCAGGCGATCATCGACGCCGAGCCCGAGCCGTTCCCGCTCGAGGCTCATGACTGGGCGTACTACACCGAGAAGGTGCGCGCCGAGCAGTACGACCTGGACCGCAGCGCCCTCCGGCCATGGTTCGAAGCGGAGCGGGTGCTGCAGGACGGCGTCTTCCGGGCCGCGACGGATCTCTACGGGGTGACGTTCGCTGAGCGGTCGGACATTCCGGCGTACCACCCCGACGCGCGCGTCTTCGAACTGCACAACGCCGACGGCAGCGAGCTCGGGCTGTTCATCCTCGACCTCTACACGCGCGACACCAAGCGCGGCGGAGCCTGGATGAACTCGATCGTGTCGCAGTCGGCCCTCCGCGGAACGCGGCCGATCGTCGTGAACAACCTCAACGTCCCGAAGCCGGCGCCCGGCAAGCCCACGCTGCTCACTCTGGATGAGGTCACGACGCTGTTCCACGAGTTCGGGCACGCTCTGCACGGGCTCTTCGCGACGGTGACCTACCCGCACTTCGCCGGCACGAACGTCTTCCGCGACTTCGTCGAGTTCCCCAGTCAGGTCAACGAGATGTGGATCTACTGGCCCGAGATCCTCGATCGCTATGCCCGCCACGTCGAGACCGGCGAGCCCCTCCCCGCGGAGATCGTCGAGAAGCTCCATGCGTCCGAGGCCTTCAACCAGGGCTTCGCGACGAGCGAGTACCTCGCCGCGTCCTGGCTCGACCAGGCGTGGCACTCGCTCACCGAGGAGCAGGCGGCGACAGACATCGACGTGGCGTCGTTCGAGGCATCCGCTCTCGCCGACATCGGCCTCGACAACCCCGCCGTCCCGACGCGCTACTCGTCGACGTACTTCGCGCATGTGTTCTCGGGCGGGTACAGCGCCGGGTACTACTCCTACATCTGGAGCGAGGTGCTCGACGCCGACACCGTCGAGTGGTTCCGCGAGAACGGCGGCCTGACGCGCAAGAACGGCGACCGGTTCCGACAGCGTCTGCTCGGGGTGGGCGGGTCGAAGGATCCGCTCCAGGCGTACCGCGATTTCCGTGGGCGGGATGCCGACATCCGGCCGCTGCTCGAACGCCGCGGCCTCGTCGCCTGACCCGCGTCGCCCGGCGGGGCTCGCAGCTCCGTTCAATCCGGGTGAGCGGTCACCCACGCCGCGGCCGCGGCACGCGACGGAACGCCCAGCTTGCGCCGCGCGTTGGCGACGTGGCGATGGACGGTGTGCACGCTGAGGTACAGCTCGTCGGCGATCTGCGCATCGGTGCGGCCCTGCGCGACGAGGAGGAGCACCTGCCGCTCGCGATCGGAGATCGGCGCGTCCGGGCGCGACGCGGGTCGCTCCTGCGACGCTTCGACCACGTCGAGCTCAGCCGCGTCGACACCCGCGAACTCGAGCGCGTTGCGCAGGAGCGTGCCGCTGTCGCCGTGCCAGGGGTGGTGAGCCGTGCCCTCGAGAATGCGCAGCTCTGCCCCGGGAACAGCGCGCGCCGTCTCGGCGCCGAGAGCGAGCGGGATCGCACGGTCACCGCGGCGGTGCAGCACCAGTGTCGGCGCCCGCACGGTCCCCGCCGCGGCCGTCGCGTCGAGCGCGTAGACATCGGCCAGCGCCTCGGCCGCGGCCTCGGACGATCCGCTCGCACGCTGATGGCGCAGGTAGGCGCGCTGCTGCTCGCCCGTGGCGTCGGGGAAGAACACGTCCGACATGACGCGGCCGCCGACGCCCCAGCTGCGGCGCACGAGATCGACGAGCGCGTCACGATCGCCCTCCGGCGCGATGTCGGCGCCACGGAGGTACGCCCCCGAGAGGATCAGGCCGCTGACCCGGTCGGGATGCGACGCCGCGAACTCGATGGCGACCGGCGCACCGGACGAGCCGGCGAGCACGGTCGCGCTCTGCACCCCTGCGGCGTCGAGGACCGCACCAAGCGCCGCGACGTGCCGCTCGACCGTGATCGACGACCCTCGGGACGACCGCGTCAGGCCGCTGCCCGGCGCATCCATCCGGATCACCCGCCGGTGGCGGGCGAGCGCGTCGATGAAACCGCGGATCGGCTCGTACTCCAGGTCGTGGACGAGGTGACTCATCCACCAGCCGCCGATGAGAATCGGATCACCCTCGCCGACTTCGGTCCAGGCCACATCGTCGGAGCCCGACCATGCGCGCCGGATCGTCGTGGAGGAGCGGCTCACGAGATCAGTATGGAACACGGGCCTCACGACGACGATGCACGCCGAGTGCGTGGAGACGCTGATGCCGCAGGGCGATCCAGGTCGCGTCGGCTCGCGCCACTGTCTCGCCCGCCGCGTCGGTGAGCACCACCGACGTCTCGTAGCGGCGACCTTCCTGCGCGCGCGTCCAGCTGTGGACGACGAGGTGCTCCCCCACGCGCGGTCGGCGCTCCACGTCCGCCGTCATCGTTCCGAGCAGACACAGCTCGCGCTCGCGCAGCGCAACGGCCGGATAGCTCGTGCAGTCCATCGCCGCCCACACGGCCGCGAACGGCGCGGCGCCGCCGACGGAGTCCCGGCTCCCGACCACCCATGGTGCGGCGAGCAGGTCAGGTCGGCCAGGCACGAACCCCGGGGTCACATGCATGCCGTCGCGGCGGAGGGGTCCGCACACGACACAGTCGGAGAGCGGATGCCGGAGCCCGGCGAGCGGATGCGCGTCACGGGCGGCGAGAGCCTCCTCGAATCCGGGTGGGATGGGGACCGTGGTGTCCGCCAGCGTGCCGGGCCGTGCCTCGGCCACGACCCGCCGTCCGGCATGAACGAGCGAGCCCCCCTTTCCGTCGGGACGCGCCACCAGGAGGCGACGGAGGGGCACCGGGCGCCGCAGCACGACGGTGACGATGTCGGCGTCGATCTGACGGGCGATCGTCCCGGCCGCGTAGCCGCCGTTCGCGGATCGGCGCGGCCCGTTGAGGCGAGGGTCGAGCGAGAACACCGCATTCGGCAGCGGCGCCAGAGCACCGTCGGTCGGGGCGAGTGCATCGGGGGCGGTGGCTGCAGGGCGGCCGAAGACCGCCGCGGCACGATGGGTGGAGAACACGAGTCCAGTCATGGCTCGAGTCAAGCGCCGCAGGCGCGGGCGGCGCGTCGCGCGAAAGGGCCAAACCGCGATGGCCGGAATCGGCCATTCGGCCGACGCCTCTCAGTCGTCGGCTGCACCCCCGGGCGGCGATGACGTCCTCAGAGCACTCCCACCTCCTGAGCGAACGACCGCACCCGTGCCGCCAGAGGCGCCGGCACCTCCGCCACCGCGAAGTGCCCGCCTTCGTCGAGGCGCTCGAACGAACGGAGGTCGCGGTAGAACGCCCGTGCGAGGGATTCGGGATAGTCGCCCTCATGACGCTGGATGAACACCGCCGCCGGAACGTCGACCGGCTCGATCGGACCCGCCTGATCGGCCCCCTCGTAATACGGACGGAACGACGTGGCGATCGTCTGCGTGAGCCAGTAGATCATCGCCTCGGTGAGGATGCGTTCCCGGGAGATGCGGCGCTCGACGGCACGGGGGTCGTCGCGCGGGGTGTCGCTCCACTCGACCAGCTTCTCGGTCAGCCACGCCAGCAGCCCGGTCGGCGAGTCGTTGAGCGCGGCCGCGAGAGTGTCGGGGCGGGTCGCCTGGATGTGCCCGTAGGCACCGTGGGCCTCGTGGTCGTCGGCGATACGCGCGAAGAAGGCGCGCTCGTCGGGGTGGGTCAGGACCGTGCGTTCGTGAGATGAGGGGAAGTGGGCGTGAGTCGCGATGAGTCCGATGACGGCCTCGGGGTGTTCCGAGGCGATGAGGTCGTTGACGTTGGCGGTGACATCCTCGCCGTAGGTGAGATACGAGCTGTAGCCGAGCACCTCGGTCATGAGCTGGTGCATCGTCGTTGCAAGCCGCATCTCGTCGACGGGCCCGTCCCGATACGGGCTGGAGAAGGCGAATCCGGGCAGGCTCGGGACCACGACGTCGAAATCCGGCAGCAGGTCGGCGAAGTCGAGCTGCAGCGCGAAGGTGTGCGGCCAGCCGTGCATGACGAGCAGCGCGGGGGCGTCCGCCCGTGCGGAGCGCAGGTGGACGAAGTGGATATCGGCATCGCCCACCGTGGCGACGAACTGCGGATGGGCATTGAGCCAGGTCTCGCGGGCACGCCAGTCGAACGTCCGCCACGACTCCACCAACTCGGAGAGGTAGGCGGCCGACATGCCCGACCAGGGCTTGCGCGGAGAATCGGGCAGCAGACGGGCTCGCTCGAGCCGGTCGCGCAGATGGTCGAGCACGTCGTCGTCGGCGTGGATGTGGAACGGAACGGGCGTGCGGTTCACGCCACCGACGCTAGCGGCGGCCGTCGACATCGACTCTCTGCAGGAGAGTCAGCCGTGGCGGATCAGGCGCTCTTGCGCTTCTCGCGGAGCGAGAGTGTCGGAGTGGCGCCCTCTTCGACCGCGGCCCGCGTGACGATCACCTTGTCGACGTCGTCGGTCGACGGGATCTCGAACATGATCGGCCCGAGAACGTCTTCCAGGATCGCGCGAAGCCCGCGCGCGCCCGTCTTGCGCTCCACGGCGAGCTCGGCGATCGCCTCGAGCGCCTCGGTGTCGAACTCCAGAGTGACTCCGTCGAGCTCGAACATGCGTTGGTACTGCTTGACGAGGGCGTTCTTCGGCTCGGTGAGGATCTCCATCAGGGCCTCGCGATCGAGCGGCGACACCGAGGCGACGACGGGCAGACGGCCGATGAACTCGGGAATGAGCCCGAACTTGTGCAGGTCTTCGGGTCGAACCTCGCTGAAGAGAGTGAGGTCGTCGCCCTTGTTGTGCAGCGGGGCTCCGAAGCCGATGCCGTGCTTGCCGACACGCGACGAGATGATGTCTTCGAGTCCCGCGAACGCGCCGGCGACGATGAACAGCACGTTCGTCGTGTCGATCTGGATGAACTCCTGATGCGGGTGCTTCCGGCCGCCCTGCGGCGGAACCGAGGCCACCGTGCCCTCGAGGATCTTGAGCAGCGCCTGCTGGACGCCCTCTCCCGACACGTCGCGGGTGATCGAGGGGTTCTCGGCCTTGCGCGCGATCTTGTCGACCTCGTCGATGTAGATGATGCCGGTCTCGGCGCGCTTCGTGTCGAAGTCGGCGGCCTGCAGCAGCTTGAGGAGGATGTTCTCGACGTCTTCCCCGACGTAACCCGCCTCGGTGAGGGCGGTGGCATCGGCGACGGCGAACGGCACGTTGAGGCGCTTCGCGAGCGTCTGTGCCAGATACGTCTTGCCGCATCCGGTTGGGCCGAGGAGCAGGATGTTGCTCTTCGCGATCTCGATCTCGTCGGCGCGCTGCTCGGCGGACTGGATCGTGCCGTGCGCCCGGACGCGCTTGTAGTGGTTGTACACGGCGACGGAGAGCGCCCGCTTCGCGGCCTGCTGGCCGACGACGTACTCCTCGAGGAACCCGAAGATCTCGCGCGGCTTCGGCAGATCGAAGTCGGTGACCACGCCCGAGGACGACTCGGCCATGCGCTCTTCGATGATCTCGTTGCAGAGCTCGACGCACTCGTCGCAGATGTACACCCCAGGGCCGGCGATCAACTGCTGGACCTGCTTCTGGCTCTTGCCGCAGAAGGAGCACTTGAACAGGTCGGCGCTCTCACCGATACGTGCCATGCGGCTCCTCCTCGTCGCATCAGGGGTCAGCCCCCCGGCTGTTCTCCGAGCCTAATCGCTCGGGCCGACATGCGGCGGGATTGCGACACGCGTTGTGGAGGATGCCGCGTCCGCTCACAGCGAAGCCCCGCCGCCCCGGAGTATCGGGGGACGGGGCTTCGCGGCATCCGCTCTACTTCGTCAGGGCGGCGGGAGTGCGCTTGCGGGTCGTGAGGACCTGGTCGACCAGGCCGTACGCGACGGCCTCCTCGCCCGACAGGATCTTGTCGCGGTCGATGTCCTTGTTGACCTCTTCGGGGGTCTTGTTCGAGTGCTTCGCCAGCGTCGCCTCGAGCCAGGTGCGCATGCGCATGATCTCCTGCGCCTGGATCTCGATGTCGCTCGCCTGCCCATGACCGGCCTCGCCCATCGCGGGCTGGTGGATCAGGACGCGGGCGTTCGGCAGCGCGAGGCGCTTGCCGGGCGCCCCCGCGGCGAGCAGCACGGCGGCGGCCGATGCGGCCTGGCCGAGCACGACGGTCTGGATCTGCGGCGAGACGTACTGCATCGTGTCGTAGATCGCCGTCATGGCGGTGAACGAGCCGCCGGGCGAGTTGATGTACATGATGATGTCGCGGTCGGGATCCTGGCTCTCGAGCACGAGCAGCTGCGCCATCACGTCGTCTGCCGAGGCATCGTCGACCTGGACGCCCAGGAAGATGACGCGGTCCTCGAAGAGCTTGTTGTACGGGTCCTGGCGCTTGTAGCCGTAGGCCGTGCGCTCCTCGAACTGCGGGAGGACGTAGCGGCTGCCGGGCATCTGGAGCGCGCTCGGCGCGCCGTTCGGTCCGAAGGTGGGGGTCTGCATCAGGATTTCTCTCTCTTTCGCCTTCGGTGCGCTCAGTTGGCGGTTCCGCCGCCGCCGATGACGTCGGTGGCGGACTCGCGGATGTGGTCGACGAACCCGTACTCGAGGGCCTCGTCGGCACGGAACCAGCGGTCGCGGTCGCCGTCGGCGTTGATCTGCTCGACGGACTTGCCGGTCTGCGCGGCGGTGATCTCGGCAAGGCGCTTCTTCATGTCGAGGATGAGCTGCGCCTGCGTCTGGATGTCGCTCGCCGTTCCGCCGAAGCCGCCGTGGGGCTGGTGCAGCAGCACGCGCGCGTTGGGCGTGATGTACCGCTTGCCCTTCGTGCCGGCCGTGAGGAGGAGCTGACCCATCGAGGCCGCCATCCCGATGCCGACGGTGACGATGTCGTTCGGCACGAACTGCATGGTGTCGTAGATCGCCATGCCGGCCGTGATCGACCCGCCGGGCGAGTTGATGTAGAGGTAGATGTCCTTCTCGGAGTCCTCGGCAGCGAGGAGGAGGATCTTCGCGCAGATCTCGTTCGCGTTCTCGTCTCGCACCTCCGACCCGAGCCAGATGATGCGGTCCTTCAGCAGCCTGTCGAAGACGCTCGTGGCGACAAGTGGTTCGGCCATGTGTACTCCTGATTCCGTGGTCGTGCCATTGAATCTACCGGCGCGCCGCGGGCGACCCGCCCGTGTTCGCCCTGGGCAGATCAGTCCCGGCCGTCGACGAGTTCGCTCGCGTACGCGGCGACGGAGCGCGTGTAGCGCGGCAGGTGGGGCGCGAGCGCCGAGAGGGCGACGGATGCCGCGCGCACGGCGTCCCCGGAGGACACGAGCGCGAGGGCGTAGAAGGCCGCCACGGCGTCGTGAAGCGGTGCGTCCGGGTCGCGTTCGTACTCCGCGCGCAGCAGGTCGAGTGCCTCGTCGAGCTTGCCCAGGTTGCGGATCGTGCTGGCGAGCTGGATCACGGCCTGCGCGCGGACGTCCTCGTCGAGCCCTCCCTCGAGCGCAGCGCGGTACAGGGGCTCGGCCTCCGCCTCGAGGCCGGCGGAGTCTCGCGCTCCCGCTCGCTCGAACAGCGCCCGTGCGTCTGACTCCGGTCGCTCGGCGGCGATCGCGTCGATCACCCGTACGCGCGCCAGATCGTCGAGCGTCTCGTCGGCCCACACGGCGGCGAGGCGGTCATCCCAGTCGTCGGTCATCCTCGTCCTCCCGAGAGAGAAGGGGACGGATGCCGCGGCATCCGTCCCCCGTTTCGCTGCGGCGCAGCGATCACTCCTTGTCGGCAGCAGCCTTCTTCTTCTTGGCCGGAGCCTTCTTGGCGGCTGCCTTCTTGGCGGGCTTCTCGGCCTCTTCGGCCTCGATGACCGCGTCGGCGTCGGCCGCGGCATCCGCGATGTCCTGCGCCTGCTCGACGACCTGGTCCTCGGCCGCGGCCTCGTCCTCGACGGCGACGAAGCCGGTGAGGTCGACGGCCTTGCCGTTGGTGTCGACGACGTTGACCTTGCCGAGGGCCACGGCCAGCGCCTTGTTGCGGGCGACCTCGCCGATCATCGCGGGGAGCTGGTTGCCCTGCTGCAGTGCGTTGACGAAGTCCTGCGGTGCCATGCCGTACTGGGCGGCGGACTGCACGAGGTACTGCGTGAGCTCGTCCTGCGAGACCTGGACGTTGACCTGCTCAGCGATCTTGTCGAGCAGCATCTGCGTCTTGAACTGCTTCTCGCTCGCCTCGGCGACCTCGGCGCGGTGCACGTCGTCCTCGAGGCGACCCTCGCCCTCGAGGTGGTTGTGCACCTCGTCCTCGATGAGCTGTGCCGGAACCGGGATCTCGACCTGCTCGAGCATCTGCTCGATGAGCTTGTCGCGCGCGGCCGAGCCCTGCGTGAAGACGGACTGCTCGCCGACGCGGTCCTTCAGGCTGTCGCGCAGCTCGGCGATGGTGTCGAACTCGCTGGCGATCTGGGCGAAGTCGTCGTCTGCCTCGGGCAGCTCGCGCTCCTTGACGGCCTTGACGACGACCGAGACCTCGGCCTCCTCGCCGGCGTGGTCGCCGCCCACGAGCTTCGAGCGGAAGGTGGTCTCCTCACCGGCGGTGAGCGAGTCGATGGCCTCGTCGATGCCCTCGAGCAGCTCGCCCGAGCCGACCTCGTACGAGACGCCCTCGGCGCGGTCGATCTCGGCGCCCTCGATCGTGGCGACCAGGTCGAGCTCGACGAAGTCACCCGTCGCGGCCGGACGGTCGACGGTCACGAGGGTGCCGAAGCGGGTGCGGAGGCGGTCGAGCTCCTCGTCGATCGCAGACTCGTCGACCTCGATCGCGTCGACCTCGACGGTGGTGCCCTCGAAGGCGGGGAGCTCGAAGTCGGGGCGGACGTCGACCTCGACCTCGACCTTGAGGTCGCCCGAGAAGTCCTTCTCGGCCGGCCACTCGGTGACCTCGGCGTTCGGGCGTCCGAGGACGCGGAGCTCGTTGGCCTCCACCGCCTGGCGGTAGAAGGTGTCGAGGCCTTCGCTGACGGCGTGCTCCAGCACAGCGACGCGCCCGATGCGCTGGTCGATGATCGGCGCGGGGACCTTGCCCTTGCGGAAGCCGGGGATCTGGACGTCCTGCGCGATGTGCTCGTACGCGTGCGCGATCGACGGCTTGAGCTCGTCGGGCGTGACCGTGATGTGCAGCTTCACCCGGGTCGGGCTGAGCTTCTCGACGGTGCTGTTCACCATGCTTGTTCGTTCTCCTCTATCGGACCGCGCGCGCATGCGCGGCTGAAGGTCTGGGTCGGAATTCTGTGAGGGGCCGTGATGTCGGGGCGACAGGATTTGAACCTGCGGCCTCCCGCTCCCAAAGCGGGCGCTCTACCAAGCTGAGCTACGCCCCGGGCGGGTTCGCACGCATGCGTGTGCCATTCGGCCCCGAGAAGTCTAGCCGACCTGCCCGGCCGCCGCCTGCGCGTGCCGGAGTCCTACATCCGCTCGACCCAGGCGGCGCGCCAGTCGGGCGCCGGGAACGGCTTCGTCCAATACGCCGTCTCCTGTGCGATCCGGCCGTCCCGCAGCTCGAAGATGAAGATCGACTGGTACGGATCACCGTCGCCGTAGTCGAGGTCGGCTTGGGCGACCCAGAGGTCGCCCTCCCCGATCAGCCGCCGCAGCGAGATCGTCGGCAGCTGCGGGAACGAGCCGTACACCACGCGGCGGTTGTCGCCGCCCACGATGCGCTCCCCCGACTGCGGCCACTCCATCACCGCGTCCTCGTGGAACAGCTCGTCCATTCCGCCGACGTCGCCCGCATTCAGTGTGGCGATGAGCGCTTCGACGAGGTCTCGGCCCGTGCGTGCCATGATCGGCTCCTCCGCTGTGCCGCGCGTCGGGCTGACCTGGGAGCGGGATGACGGCCACCATGTACTACGATTGGTCGGTGCCCGTCAGCGGGCGCACGGGGATGTAGCTCAATGGTAGAGCCTCAGTCTTCCAAACTGATGGTGCGGGTTCGATTCCCGTCATCCCCTCCGTATCGAATTCCGTCGACGGATTCGCCGCGCCGCTACAGGGATAGTCCCGACTCCGCGCCTAGCCTTGGCGGGTGACTGCGTACACCCTGGGCGACCAGCGGCTCGAGGAGTCGCCATGAGCACGATGGCCCCGCCTCGCGCGCCTCGATCGTCCGCTTCCCGGCCGACCGCACCGCGCGCCGACAAGCGGCCGATGCGGTTTCCCGATACGTCGTCCCGCGCCGTGATGACCCGCCGCGGATGGTGGCTCGTCGTGCTGAACTTCCTCGTCCCCGGCTCTGCGCAGGTGCTCGCGGGCAACCGCCGGCTCGGGCGCATCGGCGTCGTCTCGACCCTCGTGATGTGGGCGCTGGTGATCGCGGGCGTGCTGTCCGCACTGCTCGCACGGCCGGTGTTCCTCGCCATCGCGACGAACTGGTTCGCGCTGCTCCTGGCCCAGGGGCTCATGATCGCCTACGCCGTGCTCTGGGTCGTCCTCACCATCGACACCCTTCGACTCGTTCGCCTGGTCAAGACCGGGACACGTGCCCGGTTCGGCATCGCCGCGGCATCCGTCGTCCTCCTCGTGATCGCGAGCGGCACGGCGGCATACGCGGCCAACGTCGCGGGCACGACGCGCGACACCCTCGGCGTGGTCTTCGGCGCGGGCGGCCCGACCGTCCAGCCCTCCGAGGGCTACTACAACGTCCTCCTGCTGGGCGCCGATCACGTCACGACCAACGACTCCAAGCGGTTCGACAGCATCTCCGTCGTCTCGATCAACGCGGAGACCGGGGCGACCACGATCACCGGCTTCCCCCGCGACATGCCCGGCTTCCCGTTCGCCGAGGGCCCCATGCAGGACAGGTATCCGAACGGGCATGAAGGACACGCCGACGAGACGTGCGGCTGGGGAAGCGGCATCAACCAGCTGAACACCGAGGTCGAGGTCTGCCAGGACGGAAGCCTGATCTACCCCGACGCGGTGGAGGACGGCTCGGCACCGGGCATCGAGGCGACCAAGGATGCGGCGGAGGGGATCCTCGGCATCGAGATCCCGTACTACGTGACGATCGACATGTACGCGTTCGAGGCGCTGATCGATGCGCTCGGCGGGGTGGAGATCACCGTCAAGGAGCGCCTGCCCGTCGGCGGGCCGAGCTATACCGGCCAACCGCTCGGGCAATGGGTCCAGGGGTGGATCGAGCCCGGCACCCAGCGCATGGACGGCTTCACGGCGCAGTGGTACGCACGCTCCCGCCACACCACCAGCGACTTCGACCGCATGCGACGTCAGCGCGAGCTGCAGCAGGCGATCCTGGCCCAGTTCACGCCGCAGGTGGTGCTCACGCGCTTCCAGGAGGTGGCCGATGCCGGTGCGGACATGGTGAGCACCGACCTGCCGCAGTCCTTCATCCCGACCCTCCTCGACCTCGCCCTCAAGGCCAGGGAGCAGGAGGTCACGACGATCGAGCTGACGCCCGACAACGGCATCGACCAGAGCGAACCCGACTGGGCGTACATCCAGGAGCTGGTGCAGACGACCCTCCATCCGCCGAAGGCGACCCCCGAAGGCTGAGGCGCGGCGCTCTCGCCTCCTCCGGGTGATTTCGGCGGCGGGTGCTACCGGTCGAACCACCCGAGGGGCAGAATTCGGCTCAGTACTCGATCGGACGAACGCGAGGGAGCACCGATGAGCACGCCGTCCTCCTCAGCGGGTGCGCCCAGGCCGCGCAAGCTCCCGCGTCGCCCGGCATCACGTCTCGCCGAAAAGTGGACGCGGATCGACGACGTCGACGTGTTCTACCGGGAGTCGCCGAACCCGCCGGCCGACGCCCGCGTGATGACGCACGTCCACGGCTTCGGGCTCTCCGGCCGGTACCTGCTTCCGACGGCGGAGCGCCTCGCGGATGAGTTCCACACCTTCGTCCCGGACCTCCCCGGGTTCGGCCGCAGCGGCAAGCGGCGCGACATGCTCGACATCCCCGACCTCGCTCACGCAGCCGCCGACTTCCTCGACGACCGCGGCGTCGAGAAGTCGACGCTCGTGGGCAACTCCATGGGCTGCCCGGTCATCATCGAGTTCGCGCATCACTATCCGGGGCGGATCGACCGCGCCGTTCTCGTCTCCCCCGCCGGCGGTCTGTTCAACCAGCCCCTGCGGCGCGCCATCACGCAGTTGTCGAAGGATGCTCCGCGCGAGCCCACCCGGATGGCGCGGGTCGCCGTGCCCGACTATGTGCGGTTCGGCGTGCCGAGCACGATGCGCATGTTCAAAGCGCTGACGCAGTACCCGTCCCTCCAGCGACTGCTGGAGATGCGCATTCCCACGCTCGTCGTGCTCGGGCAACGCGACCCGCTTCTCCCCCACGCGCATCGGGTGGACGAGATCGCGAGCCAGACGGACAGCCACGTGCTCGTCGTCCTGATAGAAGGCGCCGCGCACGCGATCAACTTCAGCCACCCGGGTCAGCTCGCGCACGTCATCAAGCTCTTCATGGACGACGAGCCCATCGAGAACGATCCCGGATGGCCCGGTCACGTGCGCCTGTACGAGGTGCACCGGGGCAAGCACCATCCTCCACGCCGCTCGCCCGAGTAAGGCGACGCGGGCTCAGCCGACGGGGCCGGCGTCGAGGTGCTCGCCGATGTGGGCGAGATAGTGCGCGGCGTTGGCCATGAGGCCTGCACGCTCCTCGTCGGTGAGCTCTCGGCGCACCTTGGCCGGCACGCCGGCGACGAGGGAGCCGTCGGGGATCTCCGAGCCTTCGAGCACCACCGCTCCGCCCGCGATGAGGCAGCCGCGGCCGATGCGGGCGCCGTTGAGCACCACTGCACCCATGCCCACGAGCGAGCCGTCGCCGATCGTGCAGCCGTGCACGACGGCGTTGTGCCCGACCGAGACGTCGTCGCCGATCACGACGGGTTTGCCGGCGTCGACGTGCACCGAAACGTTGTCCTGCAGGTTGCTGCGCGCGCCCACCGTGATGGTGTCGCCGTCGGCGCGCAGCACGGCGTTGTACCAGACGCTCGCGCCCGGTCCGAGGGTGACACCCCCGACGACGCGGGCGCCGTCGGCGATGAACGAGGTGGGGTCGAGCGCGGGCGTCCTGCCCGCCACGCTGAGAACCGAGGCTCCGGAGGCGATCGTCATGGTCCGACTCTATTGGCGAGGCCGTCACGGATCGCCTCGGCGTACCACGGCGCCAGCGTGTCGGCGAAGGTCACCGTGAGGTGATCCTGGTCGCGATAGATGTTCGCTCCGCCCACGACCGGCACGCACAGCTCCTCGCCGCAGAACACATCCGTGAAGTCGAGGAGGGTGACCGACTCGCGCTGGTCGGCCGCCGCACGCAGTGGGTCGTCCGCCACGAGCACGTCCGAACGCAGTCCGTCGCACTCGGTCGCGTCGCGCGTGCGGAGGCACTTGTTGGGGTCTGTCTCCCAGACCGGGTTGTCGACGACCGTGATCACCGGCACGCCCTGGTCGAGCATCGCATCCCACGCGTTCACGTAGCCCGCGACGGCCGCGTCGTACGACGAGTCGAAGCCGGCCGACGAGTACGGAGTCGTGGCGATCGCCGCGGTGAAGACGGCGTCGAGGTCGGCGTCGGCCATGGCCGACGTCACGCCCTCGCGCCAGTCGGTGCACGCGGCGCCGAAGGCTCCGGGCGTCGACAGCGGTGTCGTGTTCCACGGGCAGGCGCCCTTGAACCACGTGACCAGCTGCCACCCCTCCTGCTCGGCGATGCGCTCGAACGTCGACAGCAGCTGGTACGCGTGGCTGTCGCCGACGAGGGCGACGCGTGGGGCGTCGGGCTCGTCCGAACCGAACGTGCACGAGACCGGGCGCGCGTCGGTGAGCTGCACGAAGCACTGCTCGTCGGCGGGCCGGTCGATCCCGGCGAACCCGGGCGCGGGCAGGATGGTGTCCCCGAACTCGGCGTCCGCACACGACGGATCGAGCACCGAGGCGGCTCCGAAGCAGGGCGGCGGACTCTCCTGGAGCTGCTGGATGTCGCGCACCCCCGCGGTGTACGCCGGGGCGTTCACGAACCATGCCGTCGCCGCCACCGCGGCCACGAGGAGCATCGCGCCGAGCGAGGTCCACAGGGTGACCCGCGCCGGGCGCGACGTCAGCACCTTCCACCCGCGGGCAGGGTCTTCGACGAATCGCTTGGTGAGCCAGGCCAGCACGAAGCACAGCACCAGAAGCGCCACGCGGTGGTAGATCGTGAGACCCCAGAACGGCACCGACGGCGCGATGATGATGAGCGGCCAGTGCCAGAGGTACAGCGAGTACGAGATGTCGCCGACGAACTGCGCGGGACGGATCGACAGCACGCGCGTGGGGTACCACCAGCGCGCGGTGTTCGACGCCGCCAGCACGGCCGCGGCGCCCAGAGTCGGAAGGGCCGCCATGTAGCCGGGGAACGGCGTCTGCCCGTCGAACGTGAAGATCACGTAGACCAGCACGAGGATGCCCGCCCACCCGAGCACGAAGCTGCCGATCGCGTTGCGCACCCGGAGCAGCGGCACCAGGGCGACGAGCGCACCGACGCCGAACTGCCACATCCGCCCGAAGGTGACGAAGTACGCCGGTGCGGGGTCGGTGATCGTGAAGACCACGCAGAAGACGAAGGAGATCACCGTGACGATCGCGAGGGTGGTGATCACGGCGCGGCGGCGCGCGCCGCGGAAGAACTTCACACCGATCCACGCCGCCAGCAGCATGATCAGCGGCCACAAGACGTAGAACTGCTCCTCGAGCGACAGCGACCAGTAGTGCTGGACGGTGGTCGGGTCGCCGGAGTGGTTGAGATAGTCCGCGCTGTTGAGCGCGAGGAACCAGTTCTCGACGTAGAACGTCGACGCCAGGATCTCCTGCACCTCGTTGGGAAGCGCCGACGTGGGCGTGAGGTACGGCGACATCGCGACGAGCGCGCAGAACAGCAGGACGAGGAGGGAGGCCGGCAGCAGGCGGCGCGCGCGACGGGCCCAGAACTGGCCGAGCCGCACCGCTCCGGTGGCCGTCAGCTCGCGCATCAGGTGACCGGTGATCAGGAAGCCCGAGATCACGAAGAAGATGTCGACGCCGACGTAGCCGCCGGTGACCCGGCCGGGCCAGAAGTGGTACAGGACGACGGCGAGAACGGCGATCGCACGGAGCCCCTGCACGTGCGGGATGAAGCGCGACGGCTCGGCGTGCTCCGGTGAGCGGTCGCGCGGCTCACGGGTCACGGTGGCGGCGGGCGCTCGCAGATGCTGCGGCCCGAGGTCGTGATCAGCGGAAGGCACCTATCGACGTTAGCCGGTGTCGGCTGACAATCCCGCATGACGCACGGCCTCGCTCCGGGTGGTTAGCGGAGCCTTGTCTTGCTTGCGGAATGCCGGGTGCTGAGTAGCGTTGCACCCACCGGAGGACGCACGCCGATCGAGGCGTCCCTCCCGAAGATGGAGGCGCCAGACATGACCAAGACGAACACCACCCCCGCAACCGCTGCCGACCCCACCGTCGCCGCCGCCAGCGCCCAGTTCCTCACTCCCCTCGTGCTCGGGCTTCAGGCTCTCGCCGTCAACGGCAAGCAGGCTCACTGGAACGTGCGCGGTGCGAACTTCATCGCGATCCATGAGCTCCTCGACTCGCTCGTCGCCAACGCGCAGGCCGGCGCCGATCAGGCCGCCGAGCGCATCGTGGCCCTCGGTCTCCCCGTCGACGCCCGCGTCAGCACGGTCGCCGCGAAGACCTCGACGTCGGTTCCCGCCGGCTTCACCCAGTGGGAGGCGCTCATCCGTGACGTGATCGCCGACATGGACATCGTGATCGCCGACACGCAGGCCGCGATCGACGGGCTCGACGAGTTCGACCTCACGAGCCAGGACGTCGCCATCGGCATCAAGGAGACGCTGGAGAAGGACCGCTGGTTCCTCTTCGCACACCTCGCCGAGTGAGCCGCACCGCTCGTTGAGCGAACGACAGTTGACGAAACGCCCCGCACCTCCACGAGGTCGGGGCGTTTCGCACTTCTCGGCTAAGGCCGCTGCAGGAACGCGAGCACGGCGAGCACCCGGCGGTGCTCGGTGCCCGACTCCTCGAGACCGAGCTTCGCGAAGATGGCGCTGATGTTCTTCTCGACGGCGCCGACGCCGATGAACAGCCGCCCGGCGATGCTCGCGTTGCTGCGCCCCTCCGCCATGAGCGTGAGGACGTCGCGCTCCCGGGGCGTCAGCGTCGAGAGCGGGTCGGGACGCGCCGCGATGAGTCCCTGCACCACGAGGGGATCGAGAACCGTGCCGCGCTCGCGCACACGGCGGACGGCATCGGTGAACTCCTCGAGCGACGTGACGCGGTCCTTCAGGAGGTAGCCCACTCCCCCGTCACCGGCGGCGAGGAGTTCACGGGCGTAGACGCCCTCGACGTACTGGCTGAGCACGAGGATGCCGACGTGCGGAAGCGCGGCGCGCAGAGTGAGCGCGGCCCGGATGCCCTCGTCGCGGAATCCCGGAGGAAGCCGCACATCGAGGATCGCGACATCCGCTTCGGCATCGCGCACGCGTTGGACGATGTCGTCGGCATCTCCCCACGCGCCGGCGGTGACGTAGCCCGCCTCGTCGAACAGCCGCACGAGACCCTCTCGCAGGAGCACCGAGTCCTCGGCGAGCACCACGCGCACGGGCGAGCTTCCGGAAGCCATGCCCTCAGCATAGGGAGCGCTCACGATGCGACCGGAGTCAGCGGCACGTGCGCGCCGACCGACGTCGGACCGCCGGCGGGGCTGTCCACGACGAGCATGCCCCGCAGGCCGGCGACCCGCTCGCGCAGGCCTTCGAGCCCGTGGCCGGCGGCATACGACGCTCCGCCGCGGCCGTTGTCGACCACCCAGACGTCCAGCATCGAGGGGACGCCCGAGACCGAGGGCCGCAGCGACGCCTTCAGGGTGACGGCGCTCGCCCCCGAGTGCTTGACGACGTTCGTGAACAGCTCCGCGACGACGAAGTACACCGTGCGCGCCACCTCGGGGCTCGTCACGGCATCGATCGCGGGGTCGATGTCGGTGTGCACGACCAGCGGCGTGGTCGCGGCCACGGCCGAGAGCGCGGCGGCGAGGCCGCGGTCCTGCAGCAAGGGCGGGGCGACGCCGCTCGAGAGCGCGCGCAGCTCGTCGAGTGCCGCCTTGGCGTGACCTCGCGCCTCACGTGCCAGCTCGGCAGCGGCATCCGCGTCACCCGACTCCGCACGTCGCTCGAGAGCCGCGAGGTCCATCTGCAGGCGCACCAGTCGCTGCTGCGGCCCGTCGTGGATGTCGCGCTCGAGGCGGCGCAGAGCGACGTCCTCGGCGTGCACGGCCGCGCCGCGGGCGGCGGCCTCGGCGCGCACCTCTGCGGCCAGGTCATCGGAGCGCCAACGCCCCAGCATGCCCTGAGCGACCGCGTGGTGGCCGCGGGCGAGACCGCCGAGCACCCACGGCATCGTGAAGGTGAACACGATGCCGGCCAGCAGGTAGAGCGTGACCTCGACGGCCCACGACGACCACCCGCCGAACATCCAGGGAAGCGCGTCGGCGACGTAGCGCCCCCAGTCCCCGCCGTCCCCGCGGGGGATGAACGCACCCCAGATCCAGTACGTCAGCCCGCCGAGGCCGACGCTGAGCCACACCGTCGTGAGCACGAACGAGATCGTGCTGATGACCGGGCTCACGAGCATGCCGTGCACGAGGTACAGCCAGTAGTGCGCGTTGCGGATGGGGCGCGTCAGCGTCGCCCAGAATCCACCGGCGCCCGGCTTGTCGCGATTCCACTCGGGCTCTTCGATCTGCGGCAGGCCGGTGAGCCAGAGGAGGCCGCGGTCCGCGATGCCGAAGCCTCGAGCGACGAACAGCGTCGCCACGACGAGCGGCAGGCCGACGACGAGGACGAGCAGCCCCACCCCGGTCCAGAACAGCGAAGCCAGCACGCTGAGCGAGACGATCGCGAGCACGAAGACCGCGAGGAGGTAGACGGCACTGCCGGGCGTGCGGGTCCAGGCGCGGCCGTACGCCGCCCAGAAGCCCTCCGGCGCCTCGCGAGGCCCGGACGTGACGGCGTCAGTGGTCATGGTGGTCATCGGTGTCTCCCTGGGGACGGCTCAGTTCGGGCGCTTGGCCCGGTTCGACGACCAGGAACTGTCCCATCATGCCCTGGTCCTCGTGCCACAGCAGGTGGCAGTGATACATGTACGGAGTGGTCGGATCGGCGTAGTCCTCGAACCGCACGAGCAGCCGGTACTCGCGGTCCTGTTCGAGTGCGATCGTGTCCTTCCAGCCCGACAGGCGCGGCGGAGGCTCTCGCCCGTCCACGCTCAGCACGCGGAACTGCGTGTCGTGCACGTGGAACGAGTGAGGCAGCGGGTTCTCGTTGCGCACGCTCCACACTTCGCTGGTGTCGACGGTCGAGACGAAGTCCGCCCGTCCGAGGTCCATCTGCCGGTCGTTGATGTTGAGGCCTGACATGACGAACGAGCGGTGGGCCGCGGCATCCGATTCCTTCGCTCTCGGCAGGTCGGCAAGCGCTCCCGGCAGCTCAAGGGATGGGGCGAGGGATGCCGCGGCCCGCAGCTCCAGCACGTCGAAGGTCGCACCACCGGCGTGAAGCGCCGGATCCGGAGCCTGAGACTGCAGGACGACCCGCTCGCCGGGCGACAGGGCGACGACTATCTCGGCCCGTTCCCCTGGTGACAGCGGGATGCTGGTCGACGGGACGGGGGCATCGAGCAGCCCGCCGTCGCTGCCGATGAGCGCGAACTCCCGACCGTCGGCGAACGTGAAGTCGTACATCCGCGCGCTCGACCCGTTGAGGAGCCGCAGACGCACGAGCTCGGTGGACACATCGAGGAACGGGCCGACTGTGCCGTTGACGAGGATCGTGTCGCCGAGGACACCGTCGAACTGCATCCCCAGTCCGCCGGCGAAAGCGCCGTCAGCGCCGAACGAACGGTCCTGCACGATGATGGGGATGTCGTCGACGCCGTAGTCCCGCGGAAGAGCCAGTGCGGACTCCTCCTCGTCCTGGACGATGAACATCCCCGCCAGTCCCGCGTCGACCTGCTCGCGGGTGCGCCCGTGGAGGTGCGGGTGGTACCACAGCGAAGCGGCCGGCTGATCGACCGTCCACTCCGGCTGCCAGTCAGCACCGGCGGCGATCGGCGAGTGCGGCCCGCCGTCCATGGCCGCGGGGAGGTGCATCCCGTGCCAGTGCACGGTCGTGCTCTCCGCGAGGCTGTTGGTGACGTCCACGCGCACCCGCTCGCCGCGCGTCGCGACGAGCGTCGGCCCGAGGTACGAGCCGTTGTAGCCGAGCGTCGGCGTCTCGCTGCCCGGGAGGAACGACGTGCGCCCTTCCCGGGCCTCGAGATCGAATACGCGCACGCCGTCCTCCACCGTGGAGGGCGCGAGCTCGGGGATCCGCAGCGGTTCGTCGAACGCGACCGCGCCCGCCGCGGGCGGAGTCGGCCGCGCGCTGTTCGTCGAGAACCACGTGACTCCCGCCGCGATGACGAGGAGCACGACGACGAGCGGAACGGCGATCAGGATCGCCGCGAGCCGCCTGCGACGGCGCCGGGGCACGGCAGCCGGCGGCGCAGGCGGAGTAGGCGGAGAGGGTGGCGAGGGCAGAGCGGAAACCATGCCTCCAGCCTCGCGAGACCGGCCGGGCGGCGGCATCCGACCCCCTCCCGAACGGGAAGGGGGGTTGTCCCCCGGATCCGCCGGCGGGTGGGCTAGGCGAGGTGCGTGAGCCGACCGCCGAGCAGCGTCGCCGCGACGGTCATGCCGCGCAGCTGCGCGTCGGTCGCGGTGAGCGGATCGTGCGCGCACAGGACGAGGTCGGCGCGCGCCCCGGGCTCGATCCGCGCAGGACTTGCGGACCCGCCGTGCGTCGAGGCGCCGAGCGCGATGTCGGCTGGCACGCTCTGCGTCGCCTGCCACGGCTCGCGACCGTCACGCGTGCGGTAGACCGCCGCGGCCATCGCCGACCACGGGTCGAGCGGCGACACGGGCGCATCGGATCCGAAAAGCAGGTTCGCGCCCGAGTCGGCGAGCGACCTGAGCGGATACGGCTGAGCGGTCTGATCCGCCCAGATCGAGTCCGTGAGGTCGCGGTCGTCGATCGCGTGCTCGGGCTGTACGCTCGCGCCGACCCCCAGGCGTGCGAACCGCGGGATGTCGGCGTGCGCGACCAGCTGGGCGTGCTCGATCGTGCCCCATGCACCCGTCGCGGCGAAGGCGTCGAGCGCGGCGGAGTTCGCGACGTCGCCGATCGCGTGGATCGCGGAGGCGATGCCGACGCCCGTCGCGCGCGTCATCAGGTCGACGAGCGTCGCCGTGTCGACCGTGAGCATCCCGTGATTGTGCGGGTCGCCCGGGTAGGCGTGCGAGGTCGCCGCGGTGCGCGTTCCGAGGGATCCGTCCGTGATCACCTTGAGCGGGCCGACGCGTGCCAGATCGGATGCCGCGCCCCGAGCCGCGTCGCCGGTCTGCAGTCCCTCGGCGATGGCGCGGTCCAGGTACTCCGGGTAGATCCCGAACTCCACGCGCAGCGCGTCGAAGCCGTGGGACATGCGCCGCGCCCACGCCTCCTCGTTCCACGCCATGTCGAGGTCGACCAGCCCGACGACGCCACGGGTCGCGGCATCCCGAGCCATCTTCTCGACCAGCGGATCGGCGATCTCCGACGGCACCGCGTTGAGCCGGCGCGAGATCTCGAATGCAGGATCCTCGCGGAGGATGCCGAATCCGTCGGGTTCGAAGCCCTCCCGTCGCAGAGCGGCGGTGTTGAGCCAGACGCTGTGCACGTCGGCGTTGATCAGGTAGGTCGGCACGTCGCCGGTCGCGGCGTCGAGCAGATCGAGCGTGGGAGTGTCGCCCCACAGCGCATCGCGGAACCCTGTGCCGACGCGGCGCCCGTCGGGCAGCGGAGCGGCGGCGCCGATGATCGCGGCGGCCTGGGCGGCGGACGCGGCCCCGCCGAGGGGCTCGCGCTGCGCCGCCAGGGCCCACTGGACCACGTGGACGTGGTGGTCCCAGAGTCCGGGGATCAGCCACGCGCCGCCGGCGTCGAGCACGGCACCGCGCCGGGGCAAGGCGCCTGCCGGTGCGATGTCGACCACGAAGCCGTCGGCCAGGTGGACGTCGACGGGCTCGTCGAGGAACGGGTCGGTGCGCTCTGCTCCGGAGAGACGAGCGCCGGTGATCACGGCGGGGCTGTCCCCGCGCGCGACGCTCATCGAGCCGCCTGCCGGGTGTCGAGGTCGCGGCGCATCTCACCGGCGAGACGCGGATCGGCATAGGCGCCCGCTCCCACCTCGAGCTCGGCGATGATCGTCTCGACGACGTCGTCCGGGCGGTTCTGGCTCAGCTTGCGCTTGGCGACGACGCGGGTCGGCGTGAGCCGGAAGCCGACGGTGCCGCGCTCGAGCTTGGTGACGTACTCGGGGTCGTTCGGCGGCTCCCACAGCAGGCGGGGCTGCGGCATCCCGCCCTCGAAGCGTGCCACCAGGCGGTCGAGGACCTCGAGGTTCTCGTCCGCGGTGAGGAGCTCAGGGATGCCGGTCAGGTGCGCCGAGACGAAGTTCCAGGTCGGCACATTGGGCCCCTCGGGGTACCAGCCGGGCGAGATGTAGCCGTGGGGACCCTGCACCACCACGAGAAGCTCACGCTCGCCGAGTCCGTGGATCATGTCGTCGGGCCGGCCGACATGCCCGACGATCGTCAGGTCGTCACGGTCCTCATCGAGGAGGACGGCGTAGTGCGAGGCCACGAGTCCGGCCTCGGTGTGACTGACGAGGGTGACCCAGGGGTTGAGGTCGATGAGACGGCGCAGCTCGCCCACATCCGTCATGGCGAAGCTCGGGTTCTGACGCATGAGGACCAGCCTAGGGTCGGCTCAGCGCTGGCAGTTCGGGCACCAGTAGAGCTTGCGCGTGGCGACCTCTTCGACCACGATCTCCGTGCCGCAGATCCGGCACGGCAGCCCCGCGCGGTGGTACACCCAGTGCCGGTCGTCGCGGCTCGCCATCGCGCGCCGGTACGCCTCGGGATCGAGATCGTCCATCGTCATCATCTGCCCGGTCTCGACGCCGATGGCGAGCAGGCGCACCCAGTCGCGCCAGAGCCCCCGCACGGTCTCCTCAGGCACATCGCGACCCGGTGTGTGCGGGTTCTGCCGAGCCCGGAACAGCAGCTCGGCGCGGTAGACGTTGCCGATCCCGCTCACGACGGACTGGTCCATCAGCAGCAGCCCGATCGAGGTCGGCTTGCGCCGCACGACGGCCGTGAACCGCTCCTCGCCCTGGGCGACATCGTCCACGAGCGGATCCGGACCGAGCTTCGCGATCGTCGCGGCGACGTCGTCGGCGGTCACCAGCTCGCACGCCGTCGGTCCGCGCAGGTCGGCGGCGGTGAGGGAGGTGAGCAGGCGCAGCCGCACCTGCCCGACCACGGGCGGTGGCCAGTCGTCTCCGTCGTCGGCGAGGCCGGTCGTCTGCTCCGACATGCGCACGTGCACGCGCGCCCGGCGCGGTGCGCCGATCGAGCTCAGCGAGTTCTCTCCCGCGTCGTCGAGGATCGGCTCGTCGCCGAGGTCGGTGCCGCGCTGGTTCGTGTGCCCCATGCGGCCGTTCGCCGATGCGATGGTCGGATCGACGAGGATCTCGCCCGCGAAGTCCCACGCGCCGTACATGCCCAGGTGGACGCGCAGCCAGAAGTCGTCGTCGAACTCGAGGAACATCTGCTTGCCCACCGCGCGCACGGCCGTGGCGGTGCGTCCGTCGATGATGGCGGCACCCTCGGCGAAGCGCCCCTGCGGACTCGACGCAGAGACGCGGCGACCGACGAAATTGCGGTCGAACTGACGCGCGATGCGGTGGACGGAATGGCCCTCGGGCATCGCTCGGTCAGCCCGCCTCGGGGTCGAACGAGCTGTCGTCGGCGTCGAGCACGTCGGGCTGACCCGGCGTGGCGCGCGGGTCTGGCTCCAGCGCGCCGTCCTCCTCGTACGCCGCGAGCTGCGCGATGCGGCGCGCGTGGCGCTCCTCGCCCGAGAACGGCGTGGCGATGAAGCGATCGATGAACGATGCCGCCTCCTCGAACGTGTGCTGCCGGGCGCCGATCGCGATGACGTTCGCGTCGTTGTGCTCGCGTGCGAGCTCGGCGGTCGCGATGCTCCACGCGAGCGCCGCGCGAACGCCGACGACCTTGTTCGCGGCGATCTGCTCGCCGTTGCCCGATCCGCCGAACACGACGCCGAGGGTCTCGATGCCCGCCGCCTGGTCGCGCACCACGGCCTGCGCCGCGCGGATGCAGAACGCCGGGTAGTCGTCCACCGGGTCGTACTCGATCGGACCGTGGTCGACCACCTCGTGGCCGGCGGCGGCCAGGTGGTGCTGAAGCTGGGTGGAGAACTCGAGGCCGGCGTGGTCGGTCGCGATGTGGATGCGCATGGGCTCAATCCTAGGGAGCGGCGCACGGGCGCCTCGGGCAGGTTTCGGGCGGTGGATCGGGGTCAGCGGGGCGGTCAGGGGGCGATGCCGGCCGCCGCGGGCTTGAACCCCGCGCGCACGTTCTCGCAGCAGGCCGGGCGGCAGACGTCGAACCAGGGTCCGAGATCGGTCACGTGCGGCCGATCCGCCGCCGCGGTGCCGCGCAGGCGCTCCTCGACGAGGTCGATGAGACCCGATACGAACACCGGGTCGACGCCCGGAGTGGGCGTGCGCACCGAGCGCAGGCCCACCTCGGCTGCGGCATCCGTCGCCTCGGTGTCGAGATCCCACAGGACCTCCATGTGGTCGCTCATGAACCCGAGCGGCACGATCGCGACCGCCTGGACGCCGGCGGCGGGCAGATCGGCGATGACGTCGTTGACGTCGGGCTCGAGCCACGGCTGGCTCGGCGGTCCGGAGCGCGACTGGTACACGAGCTCCCAGCCGGCGCGCGCGGCGGCGGGGATCTCGGCGGCGACCGCCGACATGACCACCTCCGCGACGGCGAGGTGCTGCGCGGCGTACGCTCCGCCGTCGCCGAAGTCGCGGTGGTGCGGGTCGCCTTCGCGAGGCCCCGAGCGCTGGGCGTCTGCCGTCGGGATGCTGTGGGTCGAGAACAGCACGCGGACGGCCTCGGGAGGAAGGCCGTCCGCCAGGAAGGCGCCGACCGCATCGCGCACGCCGTCGATGAACGGCTGCACGAACCCGGGGTGGTCGAAGAACTGCCGGACCTTGTCGATCGTCACCGATCCCGCCAGGCCGGTGGCGTCGAGCACGCGCGCGAAGTCCTCGCGATACTGGCGGCAGCTCGAGAACGAGGAGTACGCGCTGGTGGCGAGGGCGAGCAGGCGGGAGTGACCGGATGCCGCGGCATCCTGCACCGCCTCCTCCAGATACGGAGCCCAGTTGCGGTTCCCCCAGTAGACGGGCAGATCGAGGCTGCGCGAGGCGAGCTCGGCCTCGAGCGCCGCCTTGAGGGCCCGGTTCTGCGCGTTGATCGGGCTGACGCCGTCGAAGTGCCGGTAGTGGTGCGCGACCTCTTCGAGGCGCTCATCGGGGATGCCCCGCCCGCGCGTCACATTCCGCAGGAACGGGATGACGTCGTCCTGCCCCTCCGGACCCCCGAAGCCGGCGAGCAGGAGCCCGTCATAGGCGACCTGCACCTCGACATGCGGGGCTCCGGATGCCGCGGCCGGCGATGCGAACGGAACGGTCGGGACGTGGTCGCTGAGCGGCTCGGCAGGTGTCACCCCTCCATCCTGACACCCCGTAGAGAAAGCCGACCCGTTCGACCGGTATGATGGCTTCATCATGTCGCTAAGCCGCCAGCAGCGCCCGCTGTACGAAGTCAAGGCCGGACTCTTCAAGGGCCTCGCACACCCCTTCCGCATCCGCATCCTCGAGCTGCTCGCCGCGGCCCCCGAGGTGAGCGTCGCAGTCCTCCAGCAGGAAACGGGGCTCGAGGCATCCCATCTCTCGCAGCACCTCGCCGTCCTGCGCCGCCATCGCCTCGTCGAGTCGGAGCGCCGCGCGAGCCACGTCTACTACCGCTTGGCGGATGAGAAGGTCGCCGAGCTGCTCGCGGTCGCCCGCGCGCTGCTCAGAGACATCGTCCGCAGCGACGGAGCCCGCCTGGCCGACGTCGACGGACTGCCCGAGCTCGCGTCACCTCCCAGCGCGGCGAAGTAGGGGTGCGCTCGATGACGGCTCCTGCTTCCCGCCGACGGCGCCTGGGCCGGATGCGCACGGCGACGCTCTCACTCCTCCCCTCGGCGGACGACTACCGGCTGGCTCGCCGCACGTGGCGCGGCGACCTGATCGCGGGCGTCACCGTCGGCATCGTCGCCCTGCCGCTGGCGCTCGGGTTCGGCGTGAGCTCCGGCCTCACCGCCGAGGCCGGCCTGATCACGGCGATCGTGGCGGGCCTCATCGCAGCTGTCTTCGGCGGCTCCCACGTGCAGGTGTCGGGGCCGACCGGGGCCATGGTGGTCGTGCTGCTGCCGATCGTCGCCACCCACGGTGCCGCGGCCGTCGCGGCGGTGAGCGTGCTCGCGGGCATCGTCGTGGTTGTGGCCGGAGCCCTGCGGCTCGGACGGGCGGTGTCGTTCATCCCCTGGCCGGTCATCGAGGGCTTCACGTTGGGCATCGCGGTGATCATCTTCCTGCAGCAGGTGCCCCTCCTCGTGTCGCCGACGACTCCCGCCGCCGACGAGCACAGCTCCAACCCCGTCATCGCCGCCGCTCAGGCGGTGGCGGGCGCCGACTGGGGGTACGTGCCGTGGGCCCTCGGCGCGGTCGCGATCGTCGCGGTGTGCATGATCGTCGCCCCGAAGCTCCACCGGTCACTCCCCGGCTCGCTCATCGGCATCGTCCTCGTCGCCGGGCTGGCGGCGGTGGTGTCGGCACCGCTCGCCCTGATCGGCGTCCTGCCGTCGTCCCTTCCCGCCCCGGCGCTCCCCGTCGTCGGACCGGGCACGCTCGTGATGCTCGCGCCCGCAGCGCTGACGGTCGCCGCGCTCGCGGCCATCGAGTCTCTCCTGTCCGCCCGGGTCGCGGCCTCCCTCGCTGACACCGGTGCGTACGACCCCGACCGCGAGCTGGTCGGCCAGGGGCTCGCCTCGATCGGCTCGGGACTGTTCGGAGGGATGCCGGCCACCGGTGCCATCGCACGCACCGCCGTCAACGTGCGGTCCGGCGGGCGCACGCGTCTGGCGTCGATCACCCACGCCGTCGTGCTGCTGCTGATCGTCCTCGTGGCGGCCGGTCCGGTCGGGATGATCCCGCTCGCCGCGCTCGCGGGCGTGCTCATGGTGACCGCCACCCGCATGGTGCATGCCGGCACGGTGCGCTCGATCCTGCGGTCGACCCGCGCGGACGCGCTCGCGTTCGTCATCACCGCCGTGATCACCGTGTCGTTCGACCTCATCGTCGCCGTGGCGATCGGCGTGCTGTGCGCGGGGGTGTTCGCCGTCCGCAACCTCTCGCGCGCCACCGGGGTGGGCCGAGAGCCCCTGCCCGAGCCGGCGCAGCCCGGGGACGACGGCATCGCAGTGATCCGGTTCGACGGCCCCCTGTTCTTCGCCGCCGCCGACCGCGTGTTCGACGCCGTCACCCGCACCGAGGGCGCCTCGGTCGTCATCCTCCGGATGTCGCAGCTGGAGCTCGTGGACGCCACTGGCGCGCACATTCTGAGCGACATCGTGCAGTCGCTCGAGCGCCGAGGGGTGACCGTGCTCATCAAGGGCGTGCAGCCCGGCCACGAGGAGCTCTTCCGCACGGTGGGCGTCCTCAGCGCGCTGCGGCACCACAAGCACCTGTTCGATGATCTGCCGAGCGCGATCGAGCACGCACGCGTCCACATCCGTCGAGAAGCGCAGAAAGACAACGCGTAGGCTAGGACGGTTGTCGCCGGCGCCATCAGCCCTGCGACCAGCGGATCGAGTGCGGCGCGAGCCGTGGTTCGAGTTCACCGACCCTCACCCACGGGAGCAGAGCAGTGCCTGGAGAGAACCTCACCCGCAGCGAGGCGCAGGAGCGTCGCGCGATCGTCGACACCCACTCGTACGAGGTGGTGCTCGACCTGACGAAGGGCGCAGAGGTGTTCGCCTCGCGCACCGTCGTGCGCTTCTCAGCCACGCCGGGCGCCGACACCTTCATCGATCTGATCGCGCGCGAGATCCGCGAGATCACGCTCAACGGTCGCTCCATCGACCCGGCGACCGCCTTCGCCGACTCGCGCATCGCGCTCACCGGCCTCCAGGCCGAGAACGAGCTCGTGATCGACGCCGACTGCCTCTACACGAACACCGGCGAGGGCCTGCACCGCTTCGTCGACCCCGTCGACGAAGAGGTGTATCTCTACTCGCAGTTCGAGGTGCCCGACTCGCGCCGGATGTACGCCGTGTTCGAGCAGCCCGATCTCAAGGCGACGTTCCAGTTCACCGTCACGGCCCCCGCGCAGTGGAAGGTCGTCTCGAACTCCCCCACCCCCGAGCCGAAGACGCACGGCGACGGCAGCGCCACGTGGACCTTCGAGGCCACGCCGCGGATCTCGTCCTACATCACGGCGCTCATCGCCGGACCGTACGAGGCGACGTTCTCCGAGCTGACCAGCTCGTCCGGACGCGTGATCCCGCTGGGTGTCTACGGCCGCAAGAGCCTCTGGCAGCACCTCGACGCCGACTACATCTTCGAGAAGACCCGTCAGGGCTTCACGTACTTCGAGGACAAGTTCGACTACGCCTACCCGTTCGCCAAGTACGACCAGCTCTTCGTCCCCGAGTTCAACGCGGGTGCGATGGAGAACGCCGGTGCGGTGACCTTCACCGAGAGCTACGTCTTCCGCTCCAAGGTGACCGACGCCGTCAAGGAGCGTCGCGTCGTCACGATCCTGCACGAGCTCGCCCACATGTGGTTCGGCGACCTGGTCACGATGAAGTGGTGGAACGACCTCTGGCTGAACGAGTCGTTCGCCGAGTGGGCATCGACGATCGCCACGGCCGAGGCCACCGAGTGGACCGAGGCGTGGACGACCTTCAATGCCATGGAGAAGACCTGGGCCTACCGCCAGGACCAGCTCCCCTCGACCCACCCTGTCGTCGCGCAGATCAACGACCTCGAAGATGTCCAGGTCAACTTCGACGGCATCACCTACGCCAAGGGCGGCTCTGTCCTCAAGCAGCTCGCGGCCTGGGTCGGCATCGAGGAGTTCTTCGCCGGCGTGGCGGCGTACTTCAAGAAGCACGAGTGGTCCAACACCGAGCTGTCCGACCTGCTGTCGGAGCTCGAGGCGACGAGCGGCCGCGAGCTGTCGACCTGGTCGAAGAAGTGGCTCGAGACCGCCGGCGTGAACACGCTCTCGCCTGAGATCGTGACCGACGTCGACGGCGTGATCACCCGCTTCGCGATCGTGCAGACCGCGCCCGCCGACTACCCGACGATCCGCCCGCACCGCCTGGGCGTCGGCTTCTACAACGTCGAGGGCGACGCGCTCGTGCGCGTGCACCACGTCGAGCTCGACGTCGACGGCGACCTCACCGAAGTGCCCGAGCTCAAGGGACAGCAGCGCCCCGACCTCGTGCTGCTCAACGACGACGACCTGGCCTACGCCAAGATCCGCCTCGACGGCCGTTCGCTGCAGACGGCGATCGACCACCTCGGCAAGATCAGCGACCCGCTGGCCCGATCCCTCGTCTGGGGTGCCGCGTGGGACCAGACGCGCGATGCCGAGGCATCCGCTTCCGACTATGTCGACCTGGTGCTGCGCAACATCGGCTCCGAGACCGAGTCGACCACGGTCCGCACGACCCTCGCGCAGCTGCTGCTCGCCGCCAACGCGTACGTCTCGCCCGAGAAGCGCTCGGTGACGGGCACGAAGGTCGCCGACGCGCTGTGGGCGCTGGCTCAGGCCGCCGAGCCCGGCAGCGACAGCCAGCTGCAGTTCGTCACCGCGTTCGCGAGCGCGGCGGCGACCTCGGCACAGGTCGAGAAGGTCCGTCAGGTCCGCGACGGCGAGGTCTCGTTCGACGGCCTCGAGATCGACACCGACCTCTCCTGGCAGCTGCTGGTCGCGCTCGCGGCCGGAGGCGTCGTGACCGAGGGTGAGATCGACGCTGCGCTCGAGGCCGACAACACGGCCAAGGGCGGCGAGTTCGCCGCGCAGGCGAAGGCAGCCCTCCCGACGGCCGAGGCCAAGGCGTCAGCATGGTCGTCGCTCATCGACAGCGACGACCTGCCGAACACGATCGTCCGCTCCGCCGCGCTCGGCTTCGTGCACCCGGCCGGCCGCGACCTTCTCAGCGAGTACGTCGAGCCGTACTTCGCCTCGCTGCTGCCGGTCTGGGAGTCGCGCACCTACAAGATCGCCGAGTACCTGATCTTCGGGCTGTACCCCGCGCCGCTGGCGAACGTCGAGCTGCGCGACGCCACGCGTGCGTGGCTCGAGTCCCACGCGGATGCCGCGCCGGCCCTCCGTCGACTGGTCGCCGAGAACCTCGCCGGAGTCGAGCGCGCGCTCGCCGTGCAGGAGCGCGACGGGCAGTAGTACCGCGGTACGACCCGCGCCCTGCGAAGACCCCCCTCCCGGCCGATGCGCCGGAGGGGGGTCTCTCCGTAGCGTCGGAGCATGATCGTCGCAGAGAACCTCACCAAGAGCTTCGGCGCCAAGCACGCCGTCGCCGATGTCAGCTTCACCGTCAGTCCCGGCAAGGTGACCGGCTTCCTCGGTCCGAACGGCGCGGGCAAGTCCACCACCATGCGCATGATCGTGGGGCTCGACCGCCCGACCCACGGCACCGTCACCGTCAACGGCCGCGACTACGCGGGTCTGCGATCGCCCCTCACGGAAGTGGGCGTGCTGCTGGACGCCAAGGCCGTGCACTTCGGGCGGAGTGCCCAGAATCACCTGCGGGCGATGGCGGCGACCCACGGCATCCCGCGCAGCCGGGTCGACGAGGTCATCGACATCACGGGCCTCGCCTCCGTGGCCCGCAAGCGCGCCGGCGGCTTCTCGCTCGGCATGGGCCAGCGGCTCGGCATCGCGGCGGCGCTGCTCGGCGACCCGCACACGCTGATCCTCGACGAGCCCGTGAACGGCCTCGACCCCGAGGGGGTCATGTGGGTGCGCCGCTTCGTGCGGTACGCGGCATCCGAGGGGAAGACGGTGCTGCTGTCCAGCCACCTGATGAGCGAGATGTCGCTCACTGCCGACCACATCATCGTGCTCGGCCGCGGACGCGTGCTCGCCGACGCTCCCGTCGACGAGCTCGTGCGCCGATGGACCCGGGCCACCGTGCGGATCCGCAGCCCGCGCACGCGGGAGCTGGCCGAGCTCGTCGCCCGTGACGGCGTGAGCGTCACCCACCTCGCCGGCGACGTGATCGACGTCGAGGGAGCCCTCGCCGCAGACATCGGCGACACCGCCGCCGCACGCGGGATCCCGCTGCACGAGCTGACCCCCACCTCCGGAACCCTCGAAGACGCCTACCTCCGCCTCACCGGCGACGACGTCGAGTACAAGACCAAGGACATCTGATGACCACCGCAACCCTCCCCGCCGCGGAGACCGTCGGCGCTGCGCCGCTCGCCTCTCCCTACCGGCTCTCGTTCGCCCGACTTCTGCGGTCGGAGTGGATCAAGCTCACGACGTTGCGATCGACCTGGTGGTCGATCGGCCTCGTCGCGCTCGTCTCGGTGGGGCTCAGCCTGCTCATGGCCGTGTCGCTGGCGAGCTTCGGCGGCGACATGCCCGCCATCCCGGTCGAGGAGGCGAACCGGCAGGTCGTGCAGGTCGTCGTCTTCAGCACCGTGCTGACGCAGCTGCTCGCGATGATCCTGGGCGCGATCACCGTGACCGGCGAGTACTCGACAGGCATGATCCGATCGACCCTCACGGCCGCCCCCGGTCGCGTCGGCGCGCTCTTCGCGAAGGCCATCGTGCTGGCCGTGACCATGTTCGTCTCGAGCATCGTCGTCTTCGCCGCGGCGGCGGTCGTATCGGGTCCGATCATCCCGACCGGAGCCCTCGATCTCAGCCACCCCGAGAGCTCGATCATGCCGCTGCTCGGCGGCGCGCTGTATCTCGCACTGATCGCGGTCATGGGCGTCGGCATCGGGTTCGTGATCCGCAACGGCCCCGGCGCGCTGGCAGCCGGGATCGGCCTGGTCTTCGTGGCGCCGATCCTCGTGATGTTCTTCCCGCAGGTGGAGTCGTTCCAGTGGATCCATGACGCGGCGGGCTACCTGCCGTCGAACGCCGGCCAGTCGCTGTTCATGGGCTCCCCCATGACCGGCATGATCCTGGAGCCCGTGCCGGCGGTGCTGACCCTGATAGCGTGGACCGCCGTGGTCGTCGCGGGCGGCGTCGCGGTGCTCAAGACCCGCGACGCGTAGAGTCGGCGAGGTGCGCAGGACACCCTCTTCCGTCCTCGGCCGGGGCCTGGCCCCGACCGAGGACGACCTGCGCCTGCCCCGGCCACCCGGAGTCATCCGCCGGTTCTGGGAGCGGCATCCGCTCACCACCGATATCGTGATCGCGGTCCTCGCGCTGCTGCTGTCGTTCCCCGCCGTCGCCGCGAGCTCATCGGTCACCGACGGCCTCAGCGGATGGGGCGCCGCGGTCGCGATCGGCCTGTCGGCCATCGCCTGCGTCGGGCTCGTGTGGCGGCGCCGCAGGCCGGTACTGGTCTTCGTCGTGTCCATGCTCCCGACGCTGGTCGTCGAGGTCGGGTTCGCCGCCGCCGTCAGCGGACCGGCATCCCTCATCGCCCTGTACTCGATCGCGGTGTACCGCGGCGTCCGCGCCTGCTGGATCGCCCTCGGCGTCGCCTGCGGCGTCCTGGCCCTCAACGGGCTCGGCTACTCCCTCTTCGACCCGGCCGACGCGAGCGTGTACATCAACCTCGCCGTGACGACGATCGTGGGTCTCCTGGTCGCGGCCCTCGTCGGGGTGAATGTCGGCAACCGTCGCCGATACCTCGAAGCGCTCATCGACCGGTCGCGTCAGCTGGTCGTCGAGCGGGATCAGCAGGCGCAGCTGGCCGCCGCCGCGGAGCGCACCCGCATCGCGCGCGAGATGCACGACATCGTGTCGCACTCGCTCACCGTGGTCGTGGCGCTCGCCGAGGGAGCGGTGGCCACGCCCGACACGGAGCGCGCACGGGAGGCGAGCCGTGCGGTCGCCGCCACCGCCCGCGACGCACTCACCGAGATGCGGGTCATGCTCGGCGTCCTGCGCACCGACACCGCAGACGCGGATGCCCCGCTCGGCCCGCTCCTGGACGCGTCGCTGCACGACATCGTCGCGGCCGCCCGCGGCGCCGGCGCCCCCGTGACGCTCACGGTGACCGGGCAGCCCACCGTCCCGACGGCACATCGCCTCGCGGTGCTCCGGATCGTGCAGGAGGGCATCACCAACGCGATGCGCCACGCTCCCGACGCGAGCTACGTCCGCGTCACCACCGAGTACTCCGACGAGGGCATCCGCATCACGGTCGAGAACGACGGCGCGCGCGAGGTCGACGCGGCCACCGTCGCGGGATGGGGTCTCACCGGGCTCCGTGAGCGCGTCGCCAACATCGGCGGCACGCTGACGGCGGGTCCCTCGGGGCCGAGCACGTGGCGCCTGACCGCCGAGATCCCCCCGGAGGGACCGCATGCCTGACCGGATCCGCGTGCTGCTCGTCGACGACGAGAAGCTCATCCGCCTGGGGTTCCGCCTCGTGCTGGAGGCCGAGCCCGACCTCGAGGTCGTCGGCGAGGCGTCCGACGGTGCCGACGCGATCGAGGCGGTGCGGATGCTGCGCCCCGACGTCGTGCTGATGGATGTGCGGATGCCGCGGATGGACGGCATCGAGGCGACGCGGCAGCTGGTGGCGCAGCATCCGTCCCTCCGCATCGTCGTGCTCACCACGTTCGACCTCGACGAGTACGCGTTCGCCGCCCTGCGTGCGGGGGCCAGCGGATTCCTGCTGAAGGACGCGCATCCGCACGAGCTCACCGCCGCGATCCGCGCCGCGCACGGCGGAGACGCCGTCCTCGCGCCGCGCGTGACCCGGCGGATGCTGGAGATGTTCGGCGACCGCCTGCCTGAGAACGCCGCCTCGGACGGGCCGGCGAGCGACCTCACCGAGCGCGAGCACGAAGTGTTCGTCGCGATGGCCCGCGGACTCACCAACGCCGAGATCGGCGCGGAGCTCTTCGTGAGCGAGTCCACCGTCAAGACCCACGTGGGCCGGGTGCTGGCCAAGCTCGGCGCACGCGATCGCGTCCACGCGGTCATCCTCGCCCACCGGCTGGGCGTCGTCCCCCGCGACGCGGAATTCGACGCCTGATCCGCGGTCGCGGCGCGTGCGGCTGCCCCACCCCGACATTGGGCGGACGCACGGGCGCCGGTCGTTAGGATCGACTCGATGATCCACCTCGATGTCGTCGATCCGGCCGTGCCCGCAGAGCCCACGGTGTGGACGCAGTTCCTGGACTTCCTCGTGAAGGCCGGCTACGCCGCTCTCACCGTCGCCGGCATCGTCGTCGGCGCCATCATCCTCGTGTGGATCCTCCGGTTCGTGATCCGCCGGGTGGTGAACCGCATCGTCAACGGCGCCAAGTCGAAGGCCAACGTGGACGACACGCAGGCGCTGGAGCGCTCGCCGCTCGCCTCCGTCCGGCTGGTGCAGCGCACGCGCACGCTCGGCTCGATCCTGCAGAACATCGTCAACGTGACGGTCGTCATCATCGCGCTGCTGCTCATCGTGAACGTGCTCGCGCCGAATGCCCTCGGCTCGCTGACGCTGCTGACTGCAGCTGTCGGCGCGGGTCTCGGTTTCGGCGCCCAGAACATCGTCAAGGACGTCCTCAACGGCATCTTCATCGTCGCGGAAGACCAGGTCGGCATCGGCGACGTCGTCGACCTCGGACTCGCGTCGGGCATCGTCGAGTACGTCAGCGTGCGCGTGACCCACGTCCGCGATGTCAACGGCACGCTCTGGTACGTCCGCAACGGCGAGATCACCCGCATCGGCAACCTGTCGCAGGGCTGGTCGCGCGTGATCGTCGACCTGTCCATCCCGGTGGACGCCGACATCGAAGAGGTCGAGCAGCTCATGCTCTCCACCGCGAAGGGCCTCGCCAAGGACACCAAGTGGCGCACCCGCATCCTCGAGCAGCCCGAGGTCTGGGGACTCGAATCGATCACCGGCGACGCCCTCGTGATCCGGCTCGTCCTGAAGACCCGGGCCAACGCCAAGGACGACGTCGCCCGCGAGCTGCGCATGCGCCTCAAGAAGGCGCTCGACGAAGCCGGCATCACGCTGCCCGCACTGACCACCGTCATGCCGTCGGGCATCGAAGGGGCGCAGCGCGTGCGCGGCGCGAATCCTCCCAAGACCAAGCCCACCGCCGTGACTCCCCCGCCGGCGGCCTCCCGCCCGGTGTGGAAGCCGAAGCGCACGCCGAAGACGCCTCCCCCGGCATCCCCCGGCGACGACACGAAGGGCACGCCATGACGGATGCCTCGCCCCTGAGCTTCTACGACGAGATCGGCGGTCACGCCGCCTTCGTGCGTCTCGTCGACTCGTTCTACCGCGGTGTCGCCGACGATGAGGTGCTGCGGCCGATGTACCCGGAAGAGGACCTCGGACCCGCGAAGGTGCGGCTGACGATGTTCCTCGAGCAGTACTGGGGCGGCCCGGCCACCTACAGCGAGCAGCGCGGGCACCCGCGCCTGCGCATGCGCCACGTGCCGTTCCACGTCAATCCCGACGCGCGTGATCGCTGGCTCGCCCACATGCGCACCGCCGTCGACGAGCTCGAGCTGTCACCGCTGCACGAGGCCACGCTGTGGGACTATCTGCAGCGTGCCGCACATGCGATGGTGAACACGTTCGAGCCGACCGGCATCGGGCCGGCCGCGAACGGGCGGGACGCGGCATCCCGCCCCGCCGCCACCGACGCGGGAGCGCCGCGCTCCGCCATCCCCCTCACCGCTGAGCCGCCCCCGCCCAGCGACAGCACCGCCTGAAACCGCGCTCTGCCCACCCGACGAAGGAGTCGACATGCCCGCTGCGCCCGCCACCCATTCCGCGGACGTCCTCGTGATCGGCTGGGGCCTCGCCGGCCTCGTGGCCGCGAGCGAAGCCGTCGCCGCCGGCAAGCGGGTCGTGATCGTCGACCAGGAGCCCCGCTCGAACCTCGGTGGTCAGGCGTGGTGGTCGTTCGGCGGACTGTTCTTCGTCGACTCGCCCGAGCAGCGGCGCATGGGCATCAAGGACTCCCTCGAGCTGGCCCGTCAGGACTGGTTCGGCAACGCCGGCTTCGACCGCGAGGAGGACGCCTGGCCGAAGCGCTGGGCTGAGGCCTACCTTCAGTTCGCGCACGAGGAGAAGCGCAGCTGGCTGCGCGAGAAGGGCGTCGGATTCTTCCCCGTCGTGGGGTGGGCGGAGCGCGGCGGTTACACCGCCACGGGTCCCGGCAACTCGGTGCCGCGGTTCCACGTCACGTGGGGAACGGGTCCGGGCGTCGTCGCCCCCTTCCAGGCCGCCGTCGAGGCCGCCGAGGGCCAGGGTCGGATCACGATCCTGCCCCGGCACAAGGTCACCGGGCTCACCATGGTCGACGGCGTGGTCACCGGGGCAGAGGGCGCCGTGCTCGCGCCGTCGGGCGCGGCCCGCGGCTACGCCTCCTCCCGCGAGGTCGTCGGATCGTTCGCGGTGACGGCGTCCGCGACCATCGTCTCGTCTGGCGGCATCGGCGGAAACCATGACCTGGTGCGATCCTGGTGGCCGGAACGCCTCGGCCCGGCGCCGCAGACGATGGTCACCGGCGTGCCCGCGTACGTCGACGGATCGATGCAGGTCGCGTCGTCGGCCGCAGGTGCCAACCTCATCAACGGCGACCGCATGTGGCACTACGTCGAGGGCATCCAGAATTGGGATCCGGTGTGGCCCGACCACGGCATCCGCATCCTCCCCGGACCGTCCTCGGTGTGGCTCGACGCGACGGGCCAGCGCCTTCCGGTGCCGCTGTTCCCCGGATTCGACACCCTGGGCACGCTCGCCCACCTGCGCGCGACGGGCCACGACCATTCCTGGTTCGTGCTGTCGCAGAAGATCATCGAGAAGGAGTTCACGCTCTCGGGCAGCGAGCAGAACCCCGACCTCACCGGCAAGGACGTGCGGCTCCTTGCGAAGTCGCGGCTCGGCAAGGGCGCCGCCGGCCCGGTGCAGGCGTTCATGGACAAGGGCGCCGACTTCGTCGTCCGCGACACCCTCGACGACCTGATCGCAGGGATGAAGGCCCTTCCCGGCGGTGACGTGCTCGACGGCGACCTCGTGCGGTTCGAGCTCGAGGCGCGCGACCGCGAGATCGACAACGACTTCACCAAGGACGCGCAGATCGCGATGCTGCGCTCGGCGCGGTCCTACCGCGGCGACAGGCTCATCCGCACCGCGAACCCGCACCGCATCCTCGACCCCGAGTCCGGGCCGCTCATCGCCGTCAAGCTGCACGTGCTCACCCGCAAGTCGCTGGGCGGCGTCGAGACCGACCTGTCGGGGCGCGCGCTCGGCGCCGGCGGCGAGCCGATCCCCGGCCTCTACGCCGCGGGCGAGGCGAGCGGCTTCGGCGGAGGCGGCGTCCACGGCTACCGTGCACTCGAGGGCACATTCCTGGGCGGATGCCTCTTCTCCGGTCGCACGGCCGGCCGGGCGGCGGCGGCCGCGGTCTGACGGGGCGGGCGTCAGCTGTCGCGCGAGCCGGTCCGGCGCACCGGAGTCAGGCCCATCACGGCCGGCCCGCGCACGACGACGTGGCCGCGCTCGAGACGGAGCCGGGTCCACGGCCCGCTGACCAGGACGCGCGCGGTCTCGGCTCCGCTGATGAACCCCATGCTGAGTGCCGCATAGGCGACACCGAGCGGCAGGCCGCCCAGCTCCTCGTCGGGCTCACCCCAGATCGTGGCCCGGATCGCCCGGACGACGTCCTCTCCGGCATCCGTCGGAACCGCGTCCGCGACGCGCGCGATGCCGCTCTGCGCCTTCGCCGCCAGCGCCGACGCCTCGATGCCGTCGCGCTCCGTCCAGCCGGCGCGCGGCGGGCTGATGCCCGCCCAGGCGGGAGAGACGGCGGTCTCGGGCAGCTCGACGGCGGTCGGCTCGCCGCTCACGGCAAGGAGAGCGGATGCCTCGACCGCCAGGTCGCAGACCAGTTCGGGGTCGGCTGCGACGGTGCGGATGGCGAGCACGGTCGGAGTCGCATCGCCGATCCCGCGCGGGGCGAGCGGCGCCGCCGTCATCACCAGCACCCCGCCTGTGGCCTGGAGCCGCACGGCCTCGTCGGTGAATCGGTCCGACCTGCCCGCGAATGTCAGGACGTCGGCGGCCGACTCGGCGTCGGCGAGGATCAGGCGGGGAGGCATCGCCCCTAAGCTACCAAGCGGAACGATGGGCGGCGGCTGCCGCCGGAAGGGAGCCGCGTGGAACAGGCCGAGTGGGAGCCCGATCCCGATCCCGTCGCGTCGATGCTGTCCGTGCTCGACCTGGCCGGCTCCGACGCGCGCACGGCCGAGGACATCTTCACGGGCGTGTCGCAGTCGATGCCGCTGGGCCGCGTCTATGGCGGCCAGGTGCTCGCACAGTCCATTGTCGCCGCAGCCCGCACGACGCCCGAGGACCGCAACGTCCACTCCATGCACGGCTACTTCCTGCGTCCGGGCGATTCGGCCAAGGGCATCACCTTCGCGGTGGACCGCATCCACGACGGCCGCTCCTTCTCGACGCGCCGGACGCAGGCGTACCAGGAGGGCGTGCCGATCTTCTCGATGATCGCCTCCTTCCAGGACGAGGATCCCGGGATCGAGCACCAGACGCCGATGCCGGACGGCATCCCGGCCCCCGACGAGCTTCCCGACGTCGAGTCCCATCTGAAGGGGCTGCATCCGATGTCCAAGCGCCTCTTCACCGATCGCCCTGTCGATCTGCGACACGTGCCGTCGCCGATCTATCTCTCGGTCGAGGGCGAGCGCACGGCCAGCCAGGCGGTGTGGATGCGGGTGCGCCGCAGCATCCCCGACTCTCCGGCGATCCACCGCGCGGCGCTCGCCTACCTCAGCGACCTCACGATCCAGGAGTCGATCCTCCGCGCCCACGGCATCCCGTGGGCGACGCGCGGCCTGAAGGTGGCCAGTCTCGACCACGCGATGTGGTGGCACCGCTTCGGCCGGGTGGACGAGTGGATGCTCTACGTGCAGGAGTCCCCGAGCGCACGCGGTGGTCGCGGCCTGGCGACGGGACGCGTGTACTCCCAGGACGGCACCCTCCTGGCGAGCGTCGCGCAGGAGATCATGGTGCGCGTCCCCGAAACGGGACCTGACGACTCCTGACCGGCTCAGCGGCGGTGCGTGTAGGCGATCGGCTCACCGAGGTAGGGCGACCAGGCCGCCCGCTCTTCGGCCGACAGCCGCAGCGGCCGGCCGGTCTCCGCACCGACCTTCACGACGACCGTCGTCGCTCGCGCATAGACGGTCTGCACGCCGTCGACCGCCATGGCGAGCGGGCTGCGCACCTCGTAGCAGACCTCGATGCTGGATCCGCCCAGCTTCGAGAACCACATCTGCACGTCGAGCGGGTGCCGCTGATACGGCACCGGCGCGAGGTACTCGATCTCCTGCCGGGCGATGAGCGTGAGCACGCCGCTGAAGATGCTGGATTCGAGGACGGCCGTGTCGGGTGCGTCCTCCCCCGGTTCGGGAAGCCAGAACGCCCGCACGCGCGCCTCCTCGAGCAGCTTGAGCATCGAGGTGTTGTTGACGTGGTTGAAGGCGTCGAGGTCGCCCCATCGCAGGTGGATGGGGATGTGGAGGCGCCGCCCTCCGGCGGCGCCCGCCGATCCTCCGTCAGTCACGCGTGAGCTTGCGGTACGCCGAGCGGTGCGGCTTGGCGGCATCGGGTCCGAGGCGCTCGATCTTGTTCTCCTCGTACGCCTCGAAGTTGCCCTCGAACCAGTACCACCTGTCGGGGTCCTCGTCGGTGCCCTCGTAGGCCAGGATGTGCGTGGCGATGCGGTCGAGGAACCACCGGTCGTGGGTGATCACGACGGCGCAGCCGGGGAACTCGAGCAGCGCGTTCTCGAGCGACTGGAGCGTCTCGACGTCCAGGTCGTTCGTGGGCTCGTCGAGGAGCAGCAGGTTGCCGCCCTCCTTGAGGGTCAGCGCCAGGTTCAGGCGGTTGCGCTCACCGCCGGAGAGGACGCCGGCCTTCTTCTGCTGATCGGGACCCTTGAAGCCGAACTTCGACACGTAGGCGCGCGACGGGATCTCGGTCTTGCCGACCGTGATGATGTCGAGTCCGTCGGAGACCACCTCCCACAGCGACTTGGTCGGGTCGATGTTCGAGCGCGACTGGTCGACGTAGCTGATCTTGACCGTCTCGCCGATCTTGAGATCGCCCCCGTCGAGCGGCTCGAGCCCGACGATCGTCTTGAACAGCGTCGTCTTGCCGACGCCGTTGGGACCGATGACGCCGACGATGCCGTTCGGCGGGAGGCTGAAGCTCAGGCCGTCGATGAGCGACCGGCCGTCGAAGCCCTTCTTCAGCTTCTTGGCGTCGATGACGATGCTGCCCAGGCGCGGCCCCGGCGGGATCGTGATCTCCTCGAAGTCGAGCTTGCGCGTGCGGTCGGCCTCAGCCGCCATCTCCTCGTAGCGCGCGAGGCGGGCCTTCGACTTGGCCTGGCGGCCTTTGGCGTTGGATCGCACCCACTCGAGCTCTTCGGCCAGGCGCTTGGCGAGCTTGGCGTCCTTCTTGCCCTGGATCGCGAGTCGCTCGCCCTTCTTCTCGAGGTACGTGGAGTAGTTGCCCTCGTAGCCGATCAGACGGCCGCGGTCGACCTCGGCGATCCACTCGGCGACGTTGTCGAGGAAGTACCGATCGTGGGTGATCGCGATGACGGCGCCGGGATACTTCTGCAGGTGCTGCTCGAGCCACAGCACGCTCTCGGCGTCGAGGTGGTTCGTCGGCTCGTCGAGCAGCAGGAGGTCCGGCTTCTGCAGCAGGAGCTTCGTGAGTGCGACGCGGCGCCGCTCACCTCCGGAGAGCGGGCCGATCTCGGCGTCGCCCGGCGGAGTGCGCAGCGCATCCATCGCCTGCTCGAGCTGCGAGTCGAGGTCCCACGCGTCGGCGGCGTCGATCTCCTCCTGCAGCACGCCCATCTCGGCGAGGAGCGCGTCGAAGTCGGCGTCGGGGTCGGCCATGAGCGCCGAGATCTCGTTGAAGCGATCGACCTTCGCCTTGATCGCGATTCCGTCCTGGATGTTCTCGAGGACCGTCTTGGACTCGTCCAGCTCCGGCTCCTGCATGAGGATGCCGACGGAGAAGCCGGGGCTGAGCTTGGCCTCGCCGTTGGACGGCGTGTCGAGCCCCGCCATGATCTTGAGGATCGTCGACTTGCCGGCGCCGTTGGGCCCGACCATGCCGATCTTCGCCCCGGGCAGGAACGCCATCGTGACGTCGTCGAGGATGAGCTTGTCACCGACCGCCTTGCGGGCGCGGACCATCGAGTAGATGTATTCAGCCATGTCTTGTGAACGTTCTCCTAAGCCTGACGACGTCAGCGTCCCAGCCTACCGGCCGTGCGCGGAAGCGGAGGGCCGTCGCGCGACCGCGGTGTCAGCCGGGCGGCCTGTCACCAGTCGATGGGGCGGGTGTCGCCGACCAGGCAGGTCCCCTCGGCGAGCACCGGGACGACCGCCGTGTGGGGGTCGCCCGTAGCGGGCCCGACCTGGCCGACGAGGCACTCGTCCTGCCAGCGGACCGCGAACTGGATGCTCTCGGCGGGGTTGCCGACGGTCGACGTGTCGTGGGTCACCTGCATCGCCGTCTTGTCGAAGCCGGCAGCGACCAGGGCGTCGATGTAGGCGCGGCCGGCCGCGCGATCCTCCGTCGCCCACACCTGGTCGACGACAGCCGAGAAGAAGGCCAGGTTGTCGGTGGCCGTGCCGTCGGGAACCAGCACCGGCGTCGACGGCGTCGGGGCGCCGGTCGACGTGGGGGCGCCGGTCGCCGAACCGGACTGCGACGGCTCCGCAGGCCCACCGGGTCCTTCCCCGGTGCACCCCGTGAGGGCGACGCATCCGGCGAGGGCGAGCGTGGCCGCCGCGATGGGGAGTCGGGGGCGCGTCCGTGCGCGGCGGACGGATCGCTCGGGGTGTCGGGCCACGGGGAGAGTCTAGGGCCCGACATCCCGGGCTCTGCTGAGCGGTCAGAACGGCGTCTCGGCGCCTGCCAGCTCGCGGGAACCCGCGTCTTCGCCGGGAGCCGTCCACGCCGCTTCCGCCACTGCGGACCCTGACGGAGCATCGGCCGCCGCACCGGGCGCCGACCAGGCCTCGGTGGAATCGGACGTGCTCGACGAGACCGCCGCGGGCCTCGCATCCTTCACGAAGGTCGTGGTGCCCCACAGCAGGTCGTGCCCGAGCGCCTCGGCCTCGATCTCGACATCCGTGCCGCGCTTGTCGCCGCTCTCCCAATCGCGCACGCGGAGCTTCCCGGTGAGGATGACGCGTTCGCCCCTGCGGAGCGAGTGGAACGCGTGGTCGGCGAGACCGCGGAACGCCGACACCGAGTAGAAGTTCGTCGCCGTCTCGACCCACGCGTCTGCGGCACGGTCGTACCGTCGCTGTCCGCTCGCGATGCGGAACGTCGTGATCGGGACGCCCGCCGACGTGCGCTTGTGCTCGGGGTCGGTCGCGACGTTGCCGATGATGGTGATGCTGTCATTCACTGTGCAGTCTCCTCTCGATCCGGAGACGGTCTCCGGCACCGCCGGCGCCCGCGTGCCCGCCAGGCGCCGGCGGTGCCACCAGGCTGCCCACACCGGAACCTCCGGATCGGTCGCGCCTCCGGGTCTGGGGAATCGGCGCCAACCAGGCCTTCTGGGGAGAAGCCCTGGGGCGCGCGACGGCGCGTCGATGTCGGAGGTCGCACATATGTTCGATCCGAGAGGAGCTTTCATGAGACTTCTGGACGACGACCGACAGACCGATGCCCCGGCACCCACCCCCGCCCCCGGCGTGCCCGTCCGGCTCGCCCCCGCCGCGCCGTCACTGTGGCGGGTCATCGACCGCGGCGGCCGCGTGATCGGCCACCTTCAGGCGCTCGCCGAGGGCAGCGGCATCCGCTACCGGGCGCGCCGGTTCCACGCGACGACGCGCGCGTTCCTCGAACTCGGTGAGTTCTGGTCGGCCGACGACGCGATCGACTGCATCCGCTTCGCGCGCTGAGACTCAGACGACCGACTCGAGCTGATCCACGATCGACACCGGCGCCCCGGCCCTGACGTGCCGCCAAGACTGGGCGAGCAAGGCCACGGCGCGCACGAGTTCGTCGGGAGGCGCGGTGAAGGGCAGCCGCAGGTGGCGGTCGTGGCCGCCCTCGACCGAGAATCGCGGTCCGGCCGAGAGGAGCACTCCGCGCGACCGGACGTCCATGACGAGTGCCGAGCTCAGCGCGGCGTCGAGTTCGATCCAGAGCGAGACCCCGCCGTGCGCCGTCGGAACGCGCCACTCGGGCAGCACCGCGGCGAGGGCTGCGACGACGGCGTCCCGGCCCGCGCGGAGCAGAGACGACCGCTGCGCCGCGATCCCCGCGAAGTCGGTCAGCAGAGCCGCCGCTACGGCCTGCTCGAACTCGGGCGTTCCGAGATCGTGCGCCGGCCGAGCGGCCACGAACTGCCGCACCAGGTCGCCCTCCGCGCGGATCCATCCCACTCGCAGGCCGCCCCACACCGTCTTGCCCAGCGAGCCGATCCGCACCACGCTCGACGAGTCTCCACCCGTGAAGCCCGCCGCGAGTGGTCCGCGGTCGATGTCGAGGTCGGCGGTCGTCTCATCGAGCACCAGCACCGAGCCCGCGCGCTCCCCGGCGAGGAGGAACGCGTCGCGCTCGGCGGCCGACATCGATCGCCCGGTGGGGTTCTGGAAGTCGGGCATGAGGTAGGCCATCACCGGCAGCGTGCGCGCGAAGGCCTGCTCGGCGCGATCGAGATCCCATCCGGCGTCGGTCGTCACCGGAACCCCGACAAGGCGTGCACCGGCGCGGCGCAGGGCGTCGACCGCGTGAGGGTAGGTCGGCGTCTCGACCACGACGCGGTCGCCGCGTCCGAGAAGCACCGACGCGACGAGATGGATGGCGCTCTGCGCCCCCGTGGTCACCAGCACCTCGCTCGGGGTCGTCGGCACCCCGCGCCGTTCGTAGTGCGTGGCGATCGCCTCGCGCAGCTCGACACTGCCCAGCACGTCGTACCCCACGCGCGAGACCAGGGACGCCGCACGCCCGGCCACCTCCCCGATGATCCCGGCAAGGCCCGGCCACGCGGGCGGGCTGGCCTGCTGGAGATCGATCGATCCCTCCGCGGCCGACGCGCGGCCCGGGTCGCGACGCTGCAGGGGCAGGGTGACGCTACCCGATCCGCGCAGGCTCGCGATGTGGCCGGTCTCGCGCAGACTCCGATAGGCCGCCGCCACGGTGCTGCGGCTCAGGTGCAGCGCCGCGGCGAGCTCACGCTCGGCGGGAAGCGCGGTGCGCGGCGCCAGCCGATTGTCGAGGCAGAGGAGGCGGATGCCGTCGGCCAGCGCCTCGTATGCGGGCTCCCTCGTTCGCCAGCCGCCCAGCGCGACTCCGAGAGCGCGAGCGGAGATCCTCGAATCCATGAAAGCCACAATACGCAGATTGGCCCGTTCACGGCATACCAATTGTGCGATTGGATGGGATCCATGACGCGTCGTGTGATCCAACTCTTCGTCGGCCTCGTCCTCTACGGGGTCGGCTGCGCGATGACCGTGGAAGCAGGACTGGGCGTGGACCCGTGGACCGTGCTCGCGCAAGGCCTGTCGATCCACACCGGCATCGGGATCGGATGGATCGCGAACATCCTGGGCTTCTTCGTGCTCCTGCTGTGGATTCCGCTGCGTCAGAAGCCGGGCGTCGGCACGATCGCGAACATCCTCCTCGTGGGCACCAGCATGCAGGTGGTCCTGTGGGTCTTCCCGCCGGTCTCGGGCATCGTCGCCCAGCTCGCCGTCCTGCTCGGCGGCATCGTCACCGTCGCGATCGCCTCAGGCCTGTACATCGGCGCGCACTTCGGTCCGGGACCGAGAGACGGCCTCATGACCGGCATGCACAAGCGGCTCGGCTGGCCGATCTGGACGTGCCGCGCCCTGGTGGAGCTGACAGTGCTCTTCATCGGCTGGCTTCTGGGCGGCACCGTCGGCATCGGAACCGTGCTCTTCGCGTTCCTCATCGGGCCGCTCGTGCACGTGGCACTGCCGCTGCTCGATACGCGCCGCGGCACCCGCGTGGCCGCGGCCCCGGCCGCTACGCCGGCGGACACGGCGGCGCAGCGCTGACGAGCGGCGGGAGCGGGATCCGTCCCACCGCCGTCAGCGTGTCGCGACGCTCAGTGCTCGCGGAACTCGGGCCAGTCGCTGCCGGGTGTCATGCGCGAATGCAGCGCGTTCTTGGCGATCTCCATCGTGGGGTAGGTGCCCGCGACGGAGTCGGCGCCCGCCATCGTGACGGTGTAGCCGTCGTCGTCCTTGCGGATGCTGCCGACGACGCCGGACGGGCCGTAGGCCACCCAGAGGGCGTGGTGCGTCTCCGTGGTGCTCATGGTGAACTCCTTTCGATGCGTCCGATCCCGACGCTACGCCCGGACACCCACCGGCGCCAGCATCCGTCACGCGATCCCGCGAACCGATAGCCTGGTCTCTCACCCTTCCCTCCGTAGCTCAGGGGACAGAGCGAGCGGTTTCTACCCGCAAGGTCGGGGGTTCGAATCCTCCCGGGGGGGCAGAACGGGCCTCGGCGGCGACGCCCGGGCGTCGGCGTCTGGGGCCGTCAATAGGATGGAGCGCATGGTGGGGGCTTCCGAGAACGATCGTCTTGTCTGGATCGACTGCGAGATGACAGGACTCGACCTCGCGGTCGACGAGCTCGTCGAGATCGCCGTCGTCGTGACCGACTTCGAGCTGCGACCGCTCGATGGCGGCTTCCAGGTGGTGATCAAGCCCGACGCGTCGGCGCTCGAGCACATGAGCGAGTTCGTCACCAAGATGCACGAGAAGTCGGGGCTCCTCGAGGAGATCCCCCGCGGCGTGAGCGTGGCCGATGCCGAGTTCCAGGCGCTCGAGTACATCCAGCGGTTCGTGCCGCTCGAGGGCAAGGCGCCGCTCGCCGGCAACACCATCGGCACCGACCGCATGTTCCTCGCCAAGTACATGCCGCGCATCGACCACTGGCTGCACTACCGCAACGTCGACGTGTCGAGCATCAAAGAGCTCGCCCGGCGCTGGTACCCCCGCGCCTACATCCACGCGCCCGCGAAAGACGGCGGCCACCGGGCCCTTGCCGACATCCTCGAGTCCATCCGCGAACTCGCGTATTACCGTCAGGCGGTGTTCGTCCCCGAGCCCGGACCGACCAGTGATGGCGCCCGCGCCGCCGCTGCCGCCGCCGTGTCGCTGTTCGGCCCAGAGGTGTGAGAGAATCTTCTGGTTGCCCGCGCAGGCGGGAGACATGGTGGGTATAGCTCAGTTGGTAGAGCGCTGGCTTGTGGTGCCGGATGTCGCGGGTTCGAGTCCCGTTACTCACCCCACGTACATCGAGGCATCATGATGGAGATGGATGCCGCGACCTTCGAGCAGCTCGTCATCGACGAGCTCGACCTCCTCCCCGATGACATGGTGGAGGGGCTCGACAACGTCGTGTTCGTGGTCGAGGACCGCGCCGAAGACGGAACCCTCGACCTCCTCGGGCTCTACGACGGCTGGGCGCTGACTGAACGCGACCGCTACGGCGTCGGGGAGCTGCCCGACCGGATCATCGTCTACCGGGAGGCGCACCTCGCCGCGTGCGACGACCTGGACGAACTGCGCGATGAGCTGCACACGACTCTCGTCCACGAGATCGCGCACTTCTACGGGATCGACGACGACCGCCTGCACGAGCTGGGGTGGGCATGATGGCGCCTCTTGCGACGCCCGACCTCGACGAGCAGGTCGATGTCGGCGAGCAGACGGCCGCCGACCGCCCGTGGCAGACCGTCGTGTGGGACGACCCCGTGAACCTCATGAGCTACGTCACCCATGTGTTCCGCGAGTACTTCGGCTACCCCAAGCCGCGCGCCCATGCCCTCATGCTGGAGGTCCACAACCACGGCCACGCCGTGGTGGCGGAGGGACCACGCGAGCAGATGGAGCTCCACACGCGGGCGATGCACGACTACGGTCTGTGGGCCACCGTTCGCAAGGCCCCGGAATGACCGCGCGTCCGGTGGTCCTGGAGATCACGCGCCTCGAGGCGGCCCACCTCGCCGGGCTCGTGACGCAGTTCGCCGAGCTCGTGGACGGCGCGGGCACCGACGAAGGAGATCCGGCGATCGCCCGTCTCGCTCCCGACGCCTACGAGGAGCGCGGCGCGGCCGACGAATTCCGGCGGCTCACGGAGGCAGATCTGTTCGACCGGCGGCGCGACGACGCCCACGCCGTCCTCGCCTCGCTCGCCGGCGCGGCGCGGATCCCTGACGATCCCGAAGACCCCGCGCTGCTCGAAGCCGTTCTCATCGAGCTGCCCGCCGACTCCGCCCAGGCATGGCTGCGCACGCTCGCCGCCCTCCGGCTGGTCCTCGCGACCCGCCTCGGCATCACGGAAGCGGATCACCACTCGCCCGACGACCCTCGGTTCGGCATCTACGACTGGCTCGGCTACCGGCTCGACGGTCTCGTGTCGGCCATCGACGACGACTGATCACGGCACGGCGAACACATGCGTCGCCAGGCGGCTGGGCTGATCGCGCGCGACATGGCGGTCCTCCTGTCGCGCCCAGCGCTCCCAGTGCGGCCGGAAGGCGTCGCCGTCGCGCTGCAGTGCTCGGTTCTTCCGTGATGTCGGCGGCGAGTCCACCCACGCCCGCACATCACCCAGCCGCGCCGTGACGGGCGTCAGAAGGCCGGAGCCCTCGACGACCAGAGGCAGCGAGGGGTCGACGGCGTGCGCCTCGGCCGGGGCCGCGGCATCCCAGTCCCACCGCTGCCACACGCCGATCAGTCCGCGCGCGTGGGGCACCAGGATCTGCTCGCGCGCGAGCTCGACACCCTCGTCGAGGCCGTCCCAGCCGGGGTACACGGAGTCGAGGGCGACCAGCTGCACGCGACCGGCGAGCGGCCAGCGGGCGACGAGCATCCTCGCGAGCGACGTCTTGCCGGCGCCGCTGCGTCCGTCGATGAGGACCACCGGGTTGGTGGCCGACACGGCCGTGATCGCATCGACGAGCGTCGACGCCGCGGCGTCGAGTGCGCGGGCGACCGGGTCGGAGCTACTTCTTGAGGGCGCGAATGACACGGCTGAGCGCGCGCCCGGCGAAGAACACGAACGGGATGGCGACCGCGAGCAGAGACACGATGTTCGGCTCGAACCGCAGATCGTCGCCCCGGCGGATGTAGGCGCCGACAGGAATCGCCCAGCCTCCGCCCCCACCACCGCCGTTGCCGGCCTCGTCGGACCCGCCGCCGAAGCCGGACCACGTGAGTGCGACCGGGATGACGCGGATGCCGTCGACATCCTGCTGCTCGCCGTAGGCGCTCCTGACCCCGAAGGTCGCTGACTGCTGGCCGAGCTCGAGTGCGATGTTGGGCATGGGGTCCACGCTACCGGCCTCGCGGTGCCGGTGTCAGCCCTGATCGAGCCTCGGCGGACGAGGACTCGAGGGCAGCGTTCCTCCGCCACGTGCCTTGCCCAGGAGGGTGCCCCGTGTCACCGCCCCTCGGCCGAACTTCGCCGCGGCGCCGTCGAGGGCGTCTTCGATGCGCCGCCACTCGGCGTCCTCGTCCCACAGTGCGAGAGGCGCCGAGCCCGCCGCGCGCAGCTTCTCGGCCCGCACGCCGATGAGACGCACCGGCAGGCGCTGCTCTACCGCGTCGAAGAGCTCGTGCGCGGCGTCTCCGATGCGCTGGCCGACGGCCGTCGGCTCGGGCAGGGTCTGCGAACGCGAGATGGTGGTGAAGTCGGCGAAGCGCACCTTGATGGCGATGGTCGACGCCTCCCATCCACCGCTGCGCAGCCGCGCCCCGACCCGATCGGCGAGCCGGCGGAGCTCGGAGCGGAGGATGCGCGGATCGGCGATGTCCTCATGGAACGTCTCCTCGTGGCCGACGCTCTTCTCGACGCGCTCCGTGTCGACGGAACGCGCATCGATCCCGCGAGCCAGATGCCAGACGCGCTCCCCCATGGCGGGACCGAGCGCGCGGTCGAGGACGTCGCGCGGGGTGTCGAGGATGTCTCCGACGGTATGGATGCCGCGTCCTTCGAGTGATTCGGCCGCCCTCGGTCCGACCCCCCACAGTGCGCGCACCGATCGCGGTGCGAGGAACGCCGCGGTGTCGGCCTCGGCGACGACGAGCAGGCCGTCGGGCTTGCTGATCGTCGAGGCCATCTTCGCGACGTGCTTGGTGGCCGCGACGCCGATGCTGCACGTGAGTCCGGTCTCGTCGAGGACGCGAGCGCGCAGTGCGCGCGCGATCTCTGCGGGACTCCCCCACAGCCGCCGCACGCCCCGCACGTCGAGGAACGCCTCGTCGATGGAGAGCGGCTCGACGAGCGGCGTGACGTCGCGGAAGATCCGCATCACGCGGGCGGACAGCTCGAGGTAGCGGTCGAAGTGCGGAGGCACGACGATCGCCGTGGGGCACAGCCGCAGCGCCTGCCGGACGGGCATGGCCGAGCGCACGCCGAAACGGCGCGCCTCGTACGACGCGCTCGACACCACCGACCGGCCGTCGGGTGCGCCGATGATGATCGCCTTGCCGACCAGGGACGGGTCGTCGAGCTGCTCGACCGACGCGTAGAAGGCGTCCATGTCGACGTGGAGGATGCCGGTTCCGGTGTCATCGGCCCCGTCGGGCGACACGAGCCGCCCCGTGCCGTCGCCACGTCCCATGGTCCGATCCTCCCCCTCCCCTCCGACGCCGTGTCAGGGCGCCGGAGGGCATGGGTCTCAGTCTGCGGCGGCGCGCTCCAGCACCAGCTCGCGCACGCGGGCGGCGTCCGCCTGGCCCTTCATCGCCTTCATGACGGCGCCGATGACCGCACCGGCCGCCTGCACCTTGCCGTCGCGGATCTTCGCGAGCACGTCGGGCTGCGACGCGAGCGCCTCGTCGATCGCGGCGATGAGCGCTCCGTCGTCGGAGACCACGGCGAGTCCGCGCGCGTCGACGACCTGCTGCGGCGTGCCCTCGCCGGCGATGACGCCCTCGAGCACCTGACGCGCGAGCTTGTCGTTGAGCGAGCCGGCGTCGACGAGCGACTGCAGGGCCGCGACGTCGGCCGGGGTGACGAGGTCGGGCGCCTCGCGCCCCTGCGCGTTCGACACGCGGGTGATCTCACCCGTCCACCACTTGCGCGCGGCGGCCGGTGCGGCACCGGCTGCGACCGTGGCCTCGACCTCGGCGAGGAGCCCGCCGTTGACGACGTCCTGGAACTCGAGGTCTGTGAAACCCCAATCCGCCTTCAGCCGGCGCCGGCGCGCGGCCGGCGGCTCGGGCAGCGCAGCGCGCAGCTCCTCGATCAGCGCCGGCGCGGGCGCGACGGGCAGCAGGTTGGGCTCGGGGAAGTAGCGGTAGTCGTCGGCATCCGATTTCGGCCGGCCCGGCGAGGTCGTGCCGGTGTCCTCGTGCCAGTGACGCGTCTCCTGGATGATCGTGCCGCCGGCGGCGAGAATCGCCGCCTGGCGCTGGATCTCGTAGCGCACGGCGCGCTCGACGGACCGCATCGAGTTGACGTTCTTCGTCTCGGTGCGGGTGCCGAGCTTCTCCTGGCCCCGCGGGCGCAGCGACACGTTCGCGTCGCACCGCAGGTTGCCGCGCTCCATGCGGGCCTCGGAGATGCCGAGCGAGATCACGATGTCGCGGATGGTCTGGACGTACGCCTTGGCGATCTCGGGAGCGCGGTGCTCCGCGCCGAAGATCGGCTTCGTGACGATCTCGACGAGCGGCACGCCCGCGCGGTTGTAGTCCACCAGCGAGTACTCGGCGCCCTGAATGCGACCGGTGGAGCCGCCGACATGCGTCAGCTTCCCGGCATCCTCCTCCATGTGCGCGCGTTCGATCGGCACCGTGACGATCGTGCCGTCGGCGAGCTCGACGTCGACCTGGCCCTCGAAGGCGATCGGCTCGTCGTACTGCGAGATCTGGTAGTTCTTGCCGAGGTCGGGGTAGAAGTAGTTCTTCCGCGCGAACCGACTCGACGGGGCGATCGAGCAGCCGAGGGCGAGACCCAGGCTGATCGAGTACTTCACGGCCTCGGCGTTGACGGTCGGCAGCGAGCCGGGCAGACCCATGTCGACGGGGGCGACGAGCGTGTTCGGATCGGCGCCGTGGTTGTCGGCGTGGGCCGGGTTGGCGGCCCCCGAGAACATCTTCGTGCGCGTGTTCAGCTCGACGTGGACCTCGAAGCCCAGCACGGGCTCGTACACCTCGAGGGCCTTGTCGAAGTCCATCAGCTTGTCCTTGGCCATCAGCGTGCCCCTCCGTGCTCCGACGAGCTCAGCAACTGCGGTGCGCGGTCCAGCAGCGGACCGCCCCAGGAGTCGACCAGCACCGTTTCGAGGGCCGCGCCCACGCGGTAGAGGCGCGCGTCCTCCCGTGCCGGGGCCAGGAACTGGATGCCGACGGGCAGTCCGTCCTCGTCGGCCAGGCCGGACGGGATCGAGATGCCCGGGACGCCGGCGAGGTTCGCGGGAATCGTCGTCACATCGTTGAGGTACATCTGCATCGGGTCGTCGATCTTCTCGCCGAGACGGAACGCCGTCGTGGGCGCCGACGGGGTGGCGATCACGTCGACCGACGCGAAGGCGGTCGCGAAGTCCTGCTGGATGAGGGTCCGCACCTTCTGCGCCGAGCCGTAGTAGGCGTCGTAGTACCCCGCGGAGAGGGCGTAGGTGCCGAGGATGATGCGGCGCTTGACCTCTTCGCCGAAGCCGACGTCGCGCGTGCGCGCCATCACGTCCTCGACCGTCCCTCCGGGAACGTCCACCCGGAGGCCGAAGCGCACCGAGTCGAACTTCGCGAGATTGCTGGATGCCTCGGCCGGAAGGATCAGGTAGTACGCGGCCACGCCGTACTCGAAGTGCGGCGCGCTGATCTCGACGATCTCGGCGCCGTGCGCCTCCATGGCCGCCAGCGCCGCCCGGAAGGACGCCGACACGCCCGGCTGGAAGCCCGCGTCGGGCAGTTCCTTGATGACGCCCACCTTGAGGCCCTTCAGCACGTCGCCGCGGGCGCCGTCACGGGCCGCCTCCGCGAACGAGGGCCAGGCGTCCGACAGCGAGGTCGCGTCGTGGGGGTCGTGTCCGCCGATCACGTCGTGCAGCAGCCCGGCGTCGAGTACCGTGCGCGTGACAGGGCCGACCTGATCGAGGCTGGACGCCAGGGCGATCGCCCCGTACCGGCTGACGCCGCCGTAGGTGGGCTTCAGTCCGACGGTGCCCGTGACATGCGCGGGCTGCCGGATCGAGCCGCCGGTGTCGGAGCCGAGCGCGAGCGGCGCCTCGAACGCGGCGACGGCAGCGGCCGAGCCGCCGCCGGATCCGCCCGGGATGCGGTCGAGGTCCCACGGGTTGCGCGTCGGGCCGTACGCCGAGTGCTCGGTCGACGAGCCCATGGCGAACTCGTCCATGTTCGTCTTCCCGAGCGGAACGAGACCCGCGGCACGCGAGCGTGCGACGACGGTGGCGTCGTACGGCGACATGTAGCCCTCGAGGATCTTCGAGCCGCTCGTCGACGGCATGTCGGTCGTCACGAGGACGTCCTTGATGGCGAGCGGAACGCCCGCGACCGGGCCGAGGGCCTCGCCCGCGGCGCGGCGGCGGTCGATGTCGGCCGCCACGTCGAGCGCGTGCTCGCTCACGTGCAGGAACGCGTGCACGTCGCCGTCGACGGCGGCGATCCGGTCGAGGTGCGCCTGCGTGGCCTCGACGCTGGAGATCTCGCCGGTGGTCAGCTTGTCTGCGAGCGCGGCAGCGCTCAGCTTCGTCAGATCGGTCACGGGGGTCCTTACTGCTCTTCGCCGAGGATCGCCGTCACGCGGAAGCGGCCGTCCGCGGCATCCGGAGCATTCTGGAGAACCTCCGCGGGCGTGAGCTGATCGCCCACGACGTCGGGTCGGAAGATGTTCTCGAGCGGAATCGGGTGGCTGGTCGCCGCCACCTCGGGGGTGGCGACCTCCGACACCTTCGCGATGTTGTCGACGATCACGTCGAGCTGGCCGGTGAGGCGCTCGACCTCCTCGTCGCTCAGCTGGATCCGGGCGAGCACACCGAGATGGCGCACGAGATCGGGGGTGATTTCAGACACCACGACAGTCTAGTTCGACGGCGGCATCCGCCCGTGGCCACCCGGACCTCAGGGCGTAGGCTGAGCGGCGTGACGACGTATGACCCGCCTCGCCCGTGGATCGCCAGCTACGCCGAGGGGGTGCCGGCCGACCTCGAGCCCGTGACCGGATCTCTGGTCGACATCGTCGAGGCGTCCGCGAGGGACTACCCGGATGCCGCGGCCCTGCAGTTCTTCGGACGCGAGACGTCGTACCGGTCGCTCCATGAGCAGATCGACCGCGCCGCGGCGGGGCTGCGTGCGCTGGGCGTGCGGCCGGGCGATCCCGTCGCCATCGTGCTCCCGAACTGCCCCCAGCACATCGTCGCTTTCTACGCGATCCTGCGCTTGGGCGCCGTCGTCATCGAGCACAATCCGCTCTACACGCCGCGCGAGCTGCGGAAGCAGTTCGAGGACCACGGCGCCAAGCACGCCATCGTGTGGTCGAAGGTCGTGAAGACCGCGCAGGAGTTCCCCGCCGATCTGGAGGTCACGTCGCTCGTCTCGGTCGACATCACCCGGGCGATGCCGTTCACCACCCGCCTCGCGCTCCGCCTCCCCATCTCCCAGGCCCGTGAGGCGCGCACCGCCCTCACGGAGCGCGTCAGCGGCGCGATCCCGTGGGAGTCCGTCGTCGGCTCCGAGCCGCTGCCTGCGACGCATCCGAAGCCCGCCACCGACGACCTCGCGCTCATCCAGTACACGAGCGGCACGACCGGCGCGCCGAAGGGCGCGGCGCTGACCCACCGCAACCTGCTGTCCAATGCGGCGCAGGCGCGCGCGTGGGTCCCGTCGATCGTGCGCGGGGAGGGCTGCGTCGTCTACGCCGTGCTGCCGATGTTCCATGCGTACGGGCTGACGCTCTGCCTCACCTTCGCGATGTCGATGGGCGCTCGCCTCGTGCTCTTCCCCCGCTTCGACCCCGACATGGTGCTCGAGGTCACCAAGAAGCATCCGGCCACCTTCCTTCCGCTCGTGCCGCCGATCGCCGATCGGCTGCTGAAGGCCGCGCGCGACAAGGACGTGTCGCTCGAAGGGACCGAGATCGCGATCTCGGGCGCGATGGCCCTTCCGCACGAGCTGGTCGTGCCGTTCGAGGCGGCCTCCGGCGGCTATCTGGTGGAGGGGTACGGACTGAGCGAGTGCTCCCCCGTGCTCATGGCCAACCCGGTCGCCGACAATCGGGTGCCCGGCACCGTCGGGCTGCCGCTGCCCGGCACCGAGTGCCGTGTCGTCGACCCCGACGACCCGACCCAGGACATGCCGAAGGGCGAGCGCGGTGAGCTGGTCGTGCGCGGACCGCAGGTGTTCGGCGGGTACTACGGCAAGCCCGAGGAGACCGAAGCGGTCTTCACCGACGGCTGGTTCCGCACCGGCGACATCGTCCTCATCGACGACGCCGGCTTCGTGCGGATCGTCGACCGGATCAAGGAGCTGATCATCACGGGCGGGTTCAACGTCGCGCCGACGGAGGTCGAGAACGCGCTCCGCCAGCACCCGCAGGTGGAGGATGCCGCGGTGGTGGGCCTCCCGAGCGATCACAGCGGCGAGGAGGTCGTCGCGGCGGTCGTGGTCGCACCAGGCGAAGAGATCGACGTCGAGGCCGTCCGCGAGTTCGTGCGCAGCATCCTGACCCCATACAAGGTGCCGCGCCGCATCTTCGTCGTCGACGAGCTGCCGAAGTCGCTCATCGGCAAGGTGCTCCGTCGTCAGGTGCGCGACCGCCTGCTCACCCTGACGACGGGGGCGTGACCGCCGCGGCACGCCGCGCGAGGTCGATGCGGTTGGACGACCCCGTCTTGCGCAGGACATTGGAGATGTGCGAGCTGACGGTCTTCTCGCTGACGAACAGCTCGCCCGCGATCTCGCGGTACGTGCGCCCTTGGACGACGAGCCGGACGATCTCGACCTCCCGCGCCGTCAGACCCTCGATGGGCGGCGGCGAATGAGCGGATGCCGCGTCCGCCGCACCCGCTTCGGGCAGCGGAATCCGGGCGGAGCGCGCAAGCTGCAGAAGTGACCCGAGCAGCGGTTCTGCGCCGAGACGGTCCGCGATGACCGCACCGCGACGGAGTGCCTCCGCCGCCCGGCCGCGGTCGGGTCGCGGCGCGATGAGCAGCGCCTCCGCGGCCTTCTCGCAGCAGTACGCCTCTTCCCACGGCAGATCCGCCGCGGCGCACGAGGACCCGGCGTCCAGCCACAGGGTCGCCGCCTCGGCGTCGCGCTGAGCCCGTGCGAGCTCGGCGCGCTGCAGACCCGCGCGCACAGCGGACCAGTCCCGCCCGTCGCGCATCGAGGAGGCGGTGCGCTGTCCCGAGAGGGTCCGCCTCGCGAACTCGCGAACCGCGTCCGGAAGCGACGCTTCGGGCGAGCCGGCGAGCACGTGGTCCGCGAGAATGCGTGCGGCGACCGGGGCGACGCCCGTCGCCTCCTCTTCGCCCCACGTCGGAGACGCCGCCGCGACGACTCGCGCCGCCGCAGCGGTGTCTCCGAGGTGGAGGGCGAGCTCGGCCCTGCCGGCGACGTCCTCCCAGGCCAGCATGAGCCGGCCGTCCGCCACGAGCTCGTCGGCCCGTGCGAAATGCGTCCGACCCAGCGGGATGCGACCCTGGCGCACGGCGAGCCAGCCCGCGATCGCGCGCGTTGCGACGTCGACAGCCCTCCCGGGTGACTCGCTCAGCGTGAAACGGAGGGCGGCGCCGCAGACGCGCCACCGGCCCAGCAGGAACCCGTCGAGGGCTTCCCACATCGCCAGCCACGCGACGTAGGGGTGCGGGAAGATGCCCGTGGCCGCGACCCTCGCCCGATGGATCGCGTCGGCGAATCCAGCCGCGCTCTCCCCGGACGACACGCCCGTCGTGACGTGCGTGACCTGGTTGTACGCAAGTCCGTCGCGGATGCGGGCCGCGGCATCCAGCGCCTCGGCGGCGAGACGACCGATCTCGCCCGCGTCTCCGGCGCGCTCGGCGCTGTCGATGCTCGCCAGAAGGGCCCACGCCAGGGCGGTGTCGTCGCCGGACACCCGAGCGGCGCCGAGCGCGCGTCGGGCGGCGGCACGCGCCGCTTCTTCGTGCATCCAGAGCGACGCGACCGCGAGTGCGTACGCGTCTTCCCAGCTCTCCGGCTCACGGGTGACGCGGGAGCAGAGCGCGTCGATCTCCGCCATCGTCGGCGCCGGGTGCTGGGCGGCCGTCCTCAGCAGCAGGCGCCGCGCCTCCAACTCGAGCCGCCGCCGACGCTCATCCCAGCCGACCTGACTCAACAGGCTCTCGACGGCGTCCAGCTCGGCGTCGACGGCGCCCGCGCCGGCCGCCGCCCGGCGACGGAGCTCGAGGAGCTCTCGCGGCGACTCCGCGGGAGCGGCGACGAGCGGATGCCACGCGATGGCGCGATCGGCGAATCGGAGCGCCTGCGCGAAGCTGTTCGCCGCCAGTGCGGCGCGGCTTGCCGCCAAGGCGGAGTGGTAGGCGTCGTCGGCGCTCCCGGAGTGGGCGGCGTGATCGGCGAGCCTGATGACGTCCTCGAACGACCTCGACTCCCCGACGCCTTCCGCTCTGCGGACGAAGGCCGCGTGCCAGGTCGTGCGCTCGCGCTCGGAGAGCTCACCGGCGAGCATCTCGGCGGAGAGCGGATGCCGGAACCAGTGTGTACCGTCGGGCGCGATGCCGATCACGCCTGCCTCGGCGGCCGACGTCAGGGCTTGATCGATGCCGGCCGGGTTCGGCGCCGAGTCGCGCTCGACGGCGACCACGACCCGCCGCAGTTCGGCCGCGGTCAACGGCCGACCGGCGACGGCGAGCACCCTCAGCACGCCCGCCGCGGCCTCGCCCAGCTCGTGTGCGGGTGCGAGAACGGCTTCCGCAAGGCGCTCCGGCAGCGAAGCAGGCAGGGCGCGCGCGTCGGGGTCGATGCCCTCGACCGTCAGCGCCGTGAAGTAGGGAAAGCCCCTCGTGTGCGCCCAGACCTCCTCGACCAGCGTCTGATGCGGCGAACGCCCCAGCAGATCGGTCAGCTGCTCGGACGTACCCGCGCGATCGAGCGGTCCCACGGAGATGACGTCGCAGGAGTCGACGTGCCGCGCACTCGAAAGCCACCGATCCACCGGCCGCGCGGTGACGATCGGCTCCTCGCGAACGGTCGACACGACGCTCAGCCGCCGCTCACGGGGTCCCGACATCAGGTACAGCGCGGCGTCCAGGGTCGCGCTGTCGGCCCATTGCAGGTCGTCCACGAGCAGCACCACACGCTGATCCTCGGTCCGCTCATCCAGCCACGCGTCGAGGGCCAGAAGCGCCGTCGCCGGCGCCGTGTCGAAGTCGACGAGCGCACCCGGGCCACTGACGCGGAACATGGAGCGAAAGGCCAGCATCGGCACCGAGACCGTCGACAGAGGCAGGCACGCTCCGACGTACACCGCCGCCCCCGAGACCCGCGCGACCGCGTCACCGGCGAGCGTCGTCTTCCCCACTCCGGCCTCACCCGTGAGCACGGCGGAGCCTGATCCGCCTCCTGGCGGGTCGAGGCGCGCGAGGATCCGGCGTCGGACGTCGTCCCGACCGACGATCTGCCGTGCTGTGCCCGCCTCGCGTGGGCCCACCCCTCCAGTGTGCCAGCGTGCGTCCGCTTCGTCCCTGGGGAAGGTGGCGTCACCCCGCCTCGGGCTGGAGGGCCTCGAGCGCGGCCGGCCCCTCGGTGACCAGGATGTGGAACTGAGCGGCGTCGAGGATCCGCACCCCCAGCTCCTCCGCCTTCCCGAGCTTCGATCCGGCTCCCGGCCCCGCGGCGACGAAGTCGGTCTTCTTGGAGACGCTGGACGCCGCCTTGCCGCCGGCACGGAGGATCGCCTCCTGGGCGCCCTCGCGGGTGTAGCCCTCGAGGCTGCCGGTGGCGACGACCGTGAGGCCCTCGAGCACTCCGCCCGTCACGACCGCCGCGCCCGGGCCCGGATGGCCGGGCGTCTCGAGCTGCGCGCCGGCCCTCATCCACTTCTCGACGATGTCCTGGTGCCAGTCCAGCGCGAACCACTCCTCGAGCGAGTCGGCGATGATCCCCCCGACGCCCTCCACTGCCGCGAGCTCGTCGCGGGACGCCTCACGGATCGCCTTCACCGACCCGAACCACTGCGCCAGCGCGCGGGCGGCGACCGGACCGACGTGGCGGATGTTCAGCGCGACCAGGAACCGCCACAGCTCCTTCGTCTTCGCACGCTCGAGCTGGTCGATCAGCGTGAGCGCCTGCGCGGACGGCTGCGGCCCGCTGATCCCCGCCTTCTTCTCCGCCGCACTCGGGTTGCGCCGGAACGGCGCACGCCGCACCGGCTCACCGGTCTTGTCGTCGATCCTCGGCTCGCCGGTCTCGGCATCGCGCACGACGACCTCGATCGGCACGAGCTGCTCGATCGTCAGGTCGAAGATCGTCGCCTCTGTCTGCAGCGGCGGGATCTCGGGAACGGACGGCTGGGTCAGCGCCGCGGCGGTGACCTCACCCAGGGCCTCGATGTCGAGCGCGCCCCGCGAGCCGATGTGCTCGACGCGTCCGCGCACCTGCGCCGGACACGCACGAGTGTTCGGGCAGCGCAGGTCGATGTCGCCCTCCTTCGCCGGCGCGAGGGGAAAGCCGCACTCGGGGCAGTCGGACGGCATGACGAACTCCCGCTCGCTGCCGTCGCGGAGTTCGACGACCGGCCCGAGCACCTCGGGGATCACATCGCCCGCCTTGCGCAGCACGACGGTGTCGCCGATCAGCACGCCCTTGGCCCGCACGACGTCCTGGTTGTGCAGCGTCGCCTGCCGCACCACCGACCCGGCCACGCGCGCGGGGGCCATCACGGCGAACGGGGTCGCGCGCCCGGTGCGGCCCACCGACACCACGATGTCGAGCAGCTTGGTGTTGACCTGCTCGGGCGGGTACTTGTAGGCGATCGCCCAGCGTGGCGCGCGACTCGTGGCGCCGAGCTCGTCGTGCAGCGCGAGCTCGTCGACCTTGACGACGACGCCGTCGATCTCGTGCTCGACGTCGTGGCGGTGCTCGCCGTAGTGGGCGACGAAGTCGAGCACGCCGTCGATGTCGTCGGACGTCCGGAAGTACGGGCTCGTGGGCAGACCCCACTCCGCGAGCAGAGCGTAGATCTCGCTCTGGGACTCGACCGGCGGTCGCTGCCACGCGCCGATGCCGTGAACGAACAGCCGCAGCGAGTCGACTCGCGCCTGGCCGGCCTCGCGCTCGAGTCCGTCCTTCTTGTCGAGCTGCTGCCGCAGGCCGCCCGATGCCGCGTTGCGCGGATTCGCGAACGAGGGGAAGCGACGCTCCGCGCTCGTGCGGGCCTTGGTCTCGTCGAAGGCGCGGGCCCTCGCACGGCTCTCGTCTACCGCGCGATCGCGCATGTCGGCCTGGAGTGCGTTGAGCTTCTCGAACGCCGCGACCGGGATGAACACCTCGCCGCGCACTTCGACGATGTCGGGATGCCCGGTGCCGGAGAGTCGCTGCGGGATGCCGGGCACACGCACGGCGTTGACCGTGACGTCCTCGCCGGTGCGTCCGTCGCCCCGCGTCGCAGCCGAGGTGAGCACGCCGCGCTCGTAGCGGAGGCTGATGGCGAGTCCGTCGATCTTCAGCTCGGTGAGCCAGCGCACCCTGCGACCGGCGCCCGCCTCGGCCTTCGCGCACCACTCCTTCAGCTCGTCGAGGCTGAACACGTTGTCGAGGCTGAGCATGCGCTCGGCATGCTCGACGGGCGCGAACATCGAGCTTTCGGCCGCCCCCACGGTCTGCGTCGGGGAGTCCTGACCCTGCAGCTCGGGATGGAGCCGCTCGAGCGCCTCGAGCCGGTGCATCCAGCCGTCGTACGTCGCGTCGTCGACGATCTCGGCGTTGCGGCCGTAGTAGGCGTCGCGCGCCCCGAGGATCCGCTCCGTCAGCTCGGCGGCCTCGGTGCGGGCGACGTCGAGCCCGGGATCGGCGGGAAGAGCGGCCGCGGCATCGCTCGAGGTGGAGGCGGGCGTAGCGAGCTCGGCGTCATCCGTCACGCGGGACAGTCTAGAAGCGAGCGCCGACAGCAGAAGGGGCTGGACAGGCGACGCCGGGGCGAGGCATCCGCTCTACGCGTCGACGGGAACCGCCGACACGGTGCGATCGATCGTGAACTGGCCGATCACCCGCGTGCCGTCGTAGAGGACCGCGGTCTGCCCGGGCGCGACGCCGTCGAACGGGGTCTCGGGCACGACGGTGAGTCGGCCGTCGGCGAGGGTCGCGCGCGCGGCCACCGGGTCGGCGTGAGCGCGGATCTGGACGTGGCAGTCGAAGTCGCCCGCAGACTGCGGGCGACCGGCCCACGAGTGCCGCTCCCCCGAGATCTCGGCGATTGCGAGGGCTTCCTTGGGCCCCACGACCACGGTGTTGGAGACGGGGCGCACCTCGAGCACGAAGCGCGGCTTCCCGTCCGGGGCCGGCACGCCGAGGGACAGGCCTCGGCGCTGCCCGACGGTGAAGGCGTGCGCTCCTTCGTGACTGCCCACGACCGCTCCCGTGCGGTCGACCACGTCGCCCTGTGCGGTGCCGACCTTCTCGGCCAGCCAGCCGCGCGTGTCGCCGTCGGGGATGAAGCAGATGTCGTGGCTGTCGGGCTTGTGAGCCACCGTGAGGCCCCGGGCCTCGGCCTCGGCGCGCACGACCGCTTTGGACGGCGTGGAGCCCAGGGGGAAGTAGGTGTGCGCCAGCTGCTCGGCGGTCAGGACGCCCAGGACGTAGGACTGGTCCTTCGCGGAGTCCGACGCGCGGTGCAGCTCGAGCCCATCGCCGGTCTCGAGCAGCGTGGCGTAGTGGCCCGTGCACACCGCGTCGAAGCCCAGCTCCAGCGCACGCTCGAGAAGCGCGGCGAACTTGATCTTCTCGTTGCAGCGCATGCACGGGTTCGGCGTGCGACCGGCGCGGTACTCGGCGACGAAGTCCTCGATCACGTCGTCCCGGAACCGCTCCGAGAAGTCCCAGACGTAGAACGGGATCCCGATCAGATCGGCCGCACGACGGGCATCCATCGCGTCCTCGATCGTGCAGCAGCCGCGGCTGCCGGTGCGCAGCGTGCCGCCCGCGCGCGAGAGGGCGAGATGCACGCCGACGACGTCGTGCCCGGCCTCCACGGCCCGCGCGGCCGCGACGGCGGAATCGACGCCACCGCTCATCGCCGCAAGGATCCGCATGGGTCCAGTCTACGAGTGGCCGCCTGAGGACGACCCGGACGCCGCCCGCGCACGCTCGACCACGCCTGGCAGCGCATCGAGCACCCGCGCGACGTCGTCGTCGACCGAGGTGCGGCCGAGCGTGAACCGCAGCACCTGTCGGGCCTCGGCATCCGATCGGCCCAGGGCCTGCACGACGTGCGACGGCTCGGGGATGCCCGCCTGGCAGGCCGACCCGGTCGACACCGCGATGCCGGCCTGGTCGAGGAGGAAGAGGAGCGTCTCGCCCGCCGCACCCGGGAACAGCACGTGGGCGTTGCCGGGAATGCGGTCCTCCGGATCGCCGAGCAGCTCGGCCTCGGGAACGGAGGACAGGATGCCGAGCACGAGCTTCCGGCGCAGGTCCGTGAGCCGTCGGGCCTCGCCCTCCCGCTCCGACTCGGCCAGTTCCGCGGCGACGGCGAAGGCGGCGGCCCCGGCGACGTCCTGCGTGCCGGCCCGGAGACCGCGCTGCTGGCCGCCGCCGTGGACCAGGGGCGCGAGGCGCGCATGCCGTGACACGACCAGCGCACCCACTCCCGCCGGGCCGCCGACCTTGTGCGCCGAGACGCTCATCGCGCACAGCCCGACATGGCCCGCGGCATCCGCTCGCCATCCGCGGAAGGAGACCGGGACGTGGCCGAGCGCGGCGACCGCGTCGACGTGCAGCGCGATGCCGGCTGCGGCGGCGGCCGCGGCGAGCCCGCGTGCGTCGTTGACGGTGCCCACCTCGTTGTTCGCCGCCAGGGCGGTCGCGAACGCCGCGCCGGCCAGGCTCTCGGCGAAGCGCGCGGGCTCGATCGCGCCGCGCGGGTCGAGGGGAACGTGGCGCAGCACGGCGCCCTCCGCGGTGCGCAGCCACTCGATCGCGTCGAGGGTCGCATGGTGCTCGCCGTCGGGCAGGACGATCGCGTCGGTCGCGGCATCCCGCGCCCACCACAGTCCCTTCACAGCGAGATTGACGGCCTCTGTGCCGCCCGAGGTGAAGACCACCTCGATCGGGTCGCAGCCGAGCACCGCCGCCAGCCGCTCGCGCGACTCCTCGAGCACCCGTCGGGCGGACTGGCCGTACCCGTGGATCGAGGATGCATTGCCCACGTCGGCGGTCGCGCGAAGCCAGGCGTCGCGGGCCTCCGGCCGCAGGGGCGTCGTGGCCGCGTGATCGAGGTAGACGTGCACTGCACTCCCCCTCCTGCGTCCGGCGGTCGCGCCGGCGCGACTGCGTCTCATGTCCGCCGGGACCGGGTGCCGTGACGCCCGGGAGCCCTGCGCTTACTACTGTAGGTCGCATGCCTCGCCACCAGTTCGCTGCGTCGACCCTGTCTCCGGGACTGCACAGCTCCGACCTCGACGACCTGGGCGTCACGCTCGGCCCGGACGGCGGGAGACTCCGGGCGTGGTCCGGCGCCGCCGACGCGATGGAGCTCGTCGTCTTCGACGACACCGACCTCGACTGGGCCACCGACACCGTCCCGCTCGAGCCCGTCGGGGGTGGGGTGTGGGAAGTCACCACGCACCTGCTGCGCGCGGGCACCCGCTACGCCGTGCGGGTCGACGGGCCGCACGCTCCCGGCAACACCTTCAACCGCGGCACGCTGCTGATCGAGCCCTACTCGCGCGGGCTCGACCGCGGCGGCTACGACGCCTGGCGGTCGGTGGTCGTCGACGGCTCGTTCGACTGGGGCGGCATCGCCAAGCCCGCGGTCCCTCTGGATCGCACCGTGATCTACGAAGGTCATCTGAAGGGCCTGTCGAAGCGGCATCCGGGTGTCCCGCCCGCCCTTCACGGCACGTACGCCGGGCTCGCGCATCCCGCCATGATCGAGCACTTCCTGTCGCTCGGGGTGACGAGCATCGAGCTCCTCCCCGTGCACGCGTTCGCGACCGAGCCGCGCCTGCTGCAGCACGGCCTGTCGAATTACTGGGGCTACAACACCCTCAACTTCTTCACGCCCCACGCTCCGTATGCCACGGAGCGGGCGCGTCGCGAGGGGCCGGAGGCGGTCCTCCGGGAGTTCAAGGGCATGGTGCGGCTGCTGCACGAGGCCGGGCTCGAGGTCATCCTCGACGTCGTCTACAACCACACGGCCGAGGAGGGTCTCGGCGGCCCGCGGTCGAGTCTGCGCGGCTTCGACAACGCCGCCTACTACCGGCAGCAGGACGACGGCGCCTACATCGACGTCACCGGCTGCGGGAATTCAGTCGACACGTCGACGGATGCCGCAGCCCGCCTGATCCTGGATTCTCTGCGCTACTGGGCCGAGGACGTGCAGGTCGACGGGTTCCGCTTCGATCTCGCGGCGACGCTCGGCCGCGACGCCGACCACCACTTCACCCCCGACCATCCGCTGCTGCGCGCGATCATCGATGACCCGGCCCTCGCCGGCGTGAAGAAGATCTCGGAGCCGTGGGACGTCGGCATGGGCGGGTGGCAGACCGGGAACTTCGGCGACGGCTGGAGCGAGTGGAACGATCGCTACCGCGACCGCGTGCGCAACTTCTGGCTCAGCGATGTCGACTACGCCCGCCGGGCGTCCACGGCCCCGGTCGGCATCGGCGGATTCGCCACCCGCCTCGCCGGATCGGCCAACACCTTCTCCGCCGAGCGCGGACCGCTCGCGAGCGTCAACTTCGTCACGGCCCACGACGGGTTCACACTGCGCGACCTCGTCTCCTACGACGTCAAGCACAACCTCGGCAACGGCGAGCAGAACCGCGACGGCGCAGACACGAACCGGTCGTTCAATCACGGGGCGGAGGGCCCGACCGACGACCAGGGCATCCTCGCCACGCGCCGCCGGGCGATGCGCAACCTGCTCGGCACGCTCCTGCTGTCCGCCGGCATCCCGATGCTGACCGCCGGGGACGAGTTCGGCCGCACGCAGCGCGGGAACAACAACGCCTACTGTCACGATTCGCCGCTGACCTGGCTGTCGTGGGAGCACGCAGATTGGCAGCGCGACCTCTTCGCCCATGTGCAGCGGCTGCTGGCGCTGAGACGCGAGAATCCGGCGCTGCGCCCCATCCGGTTCGCGCGACTCGGCGAGCACACGCCGTCGGCCTCCGTCATGGAGTGGTTCGACGAGCATGGTGAGACCATGTCGGGCGAGCGGTGGACGAGCCCGTCGCACCGCACGCTCCAGTACGTCGCGGCGTCGACGCCGGAGTTCGAGGACTTCAACCGGATCCTGCTCATCATCCACGGCACCGAGCGCGCGACCGAGGTCACGCTCCCCGTGATCGAAGGGGTCAGCAGGTACGTGCCGCTGTGGTCGAGCGCCGACGAGGCGCCGGTGCTAGGTCACGACGATCACGCCCCGGGCGAGGTCGTGCCGGTGCCCGGAACGTCGATGCACCTGTTCCGCGCGGAGTGAGCATCCACGGTTCGCACCCTCCGCGCAAGCTCCTATCAAGCGTTCACCGGTCCCGGTAGGTTCGAATCGTGGCATCACCGACGCGTCCGACTCCCCCACGTCCGTGGCGGAGCCTCTCCGCACTCCCTGTCCGTCCTGCACGCGTGCACGAATCGCACGTCGAGACGATGACCGGCCGCATCCCCCTCACGAAGCCGTCCCCCTCCATACCCGGCGAACCGTATCGCCCGAAGGCGTTCAACGGCGAAGCCGTGCCGTTCGGCGTCACCGCGTTCCGGGAGGGGCACGACCGCATCGGCGTGCACCTGCGGCTCTTCTCCCCATCGGGCGACGAGTCGCTCCACGCGGTGGCCCCGCTGGAGAACGGTCTGGACCGGTGGGCGACGACGGTGGCCCCGCTGGAGGACGGACTGTGGACCTTCCGCTTCGAGGCGTTCGGGGATGACTTCCTGACCTGGCAGCACGCGGCGGACGTGAAGATCGCCGCAGGGGTGGATGTCGAGCTCATGCGCGAGATGGGTGCTCTGCTCTTCGATCGCGCCCGTGATGAGAAGGACCGGTCCGCCGCCGAGCGGAAGACGCTCGCCGGCGCGGCCGCAGCCCTTCGCGATGCCAAGATCGACAGCCAGGGCGCACTCGCCGTCGTGCGCGACCCGGCCATCGCCGGGTTCTTCGCCCAGCGGCCGCTCATGTCCATCGCCTCCACCGGACCGACGCTCGAGCTGCTCGTCGAGCGGGAGCGGGCGGGCGTGGGCGCGTGGTACGAGTTCTTCCCCCGCTCGGAGGGCGCGAAGCGGCTCAAGGACGGCCGGGTGAAGCCGGGCAACCTCCGGACCGCCCGCGCCCGCATGCCCGCTGTGCGCGCCATGGGCTTCGACGTGCTGTACATCCCGCCGGTGCATCCGATCGGCACGACCAACCGCAAGGGCCGCAACAACAGCCTCACCGCCGAACCGGGAGATCCGGGCTCGCCGTACGGCATCGGCGCTGCGGCGGGCGGCCACGACGCCATCGCGCCCGAGCTCGGCTCGATGGCGGACTTCCGCGCCTTCGTGCGTGCCGCCGCCGACAACGGCCTCGAGGTCGCGCTCGACATCGCCCTCAACGCCTCGCCCGATCACCCCTGGGTCACCGAGCATCCGGAGTGGTTCGTCACCCTGCCCGACGGCTCGATCGCGTACGCGGAGAATCCCCCCAAGAAGTACCAGGACATCTACCCGGTCTACTTCGACAACGACCCGGCGGGCATCTACGCCGAGGTGCTGCGGGTGGTCCGCCACTGGATCGCGCAGGGGGTCACGATCTTCCGCGTCGACAACCCGCACACCAAGCCGCTCGAGTTCTGGGAGTGGCTCATCGCGACGGTGAACGCCGACCGTCCCGACGTCGTCTTCCTGGCCGAGGCCTTCTCGCGTCCCGAGGTGATGCAGACGCTCGCGAAGGCGGGCTTCCAGCAGAGCTACTCGTACTTCACCTGGCGCAACACCAAGCGCGAGCTCGAGGAGTTCTTCACCTCGATCGCCACCGAGACGGCCGACTTCATGCGGCCGAACCTCTTCGTGAACACCCACGACATCCTGACGGAGTACCTGCAGTTCGGCGGGCGACCGGCGTACGTCATCCGGGCGGCGCTGGCGGCCACCGCCGCCCCCACGTGGGGTGTCTACGCGGGCTACGAATTGTTCGAGAACGTGGCCCGCCCGGGCTCCGAGGAGAACATCGACAACGAGAAGTACGAGATCAAGGTGCGCGACTGGGAGGGCGCGGAGGCGGCCGGCGACTCGCTCGCGCCCTGGATCACGCGCCTGAACGAGATCCGTCGCGACCACCCCGCACTGCGTCAGCTGCGCAACATCACGATCCACTGGAGCGACGACGACGCGATCCTCGTGTACGCGAAGCACCTTCCCGCGGACCTGTCGCCCACGGGTGTCAGCGACACGATCATCGTCGTCGTCAACACCGACCCGCACTCGGTGCGGCAGACGATGGTGCACCTCGACACCCGCGTGTGGGGCGTCGCGCCCGGCGACCCCTACGAGGTCGAGGATCTCGTCACCGGGGCGCAGTGGACGTGGTCCGATCACAACTTCGTCCAGCTGGACGCCTTCCGTGAGCCCGTCCACATCCTGCACGTCAAGGAGATCCGATGACGACGACCGACAGTGTGCTCGACGCCATCGCCGACGGCGCCTACCACGACCCGCACAGCGTGCTTGGAATCCACTACGGCGACGACGCCGAAGGGGGCGCCCTCTGGACCGTCCGGGCACGCCGCCCGCTGGCGCGCAGCGTCACCGCCGTGTTCGTCGACGGCACGCGCGTGCCGCTCGAGCACGTGCGCGCGGGGATCTGGGAGGGGACGCGCTCCGGTCCCCTGCGCCGGTACGAGCTCGTGACGACGTACGAGGATGCACCCGACTACATCGCCGACGACCCCTACCGCTTCTCGCCCACGATCGGCGAGCTCGACCTCCACCTCATCGGAGAGGGTCGCCACGAGGAGCTCTGGCGTGTGCTCGGCGCGCACGTGCGCGAGTTCGAGGGCACGAGCGGGACGGCCTTCACGGTGTGGGCGCCGAATGCGCGGGCGGTCCGCGTCACCGGTTCCTTCAACGACTGGAACGGCCAGACTCACGCCATGCGCTCGATGGGCGGCAGCGGCGTGTGGGAGCTCTTCGTGCCCGGCGTCGGCGCCGGGGCGACCTACAAGTTCGAGTTGCTGAGCCGATCCGGCGGCTGGGTGACCAAGGCCGACCCGATGGCGCGCCTCGCCGAGGTCCCACCCGCGACCGCGTCGGTGGTCACGCAGTCCTCCTACCGCTGGGCGGACGACGCGTGGATGGCGCGCCGGGCGCGCTCCACGCCGGTATCGGAGCCCATGTCGGTCTACGAGCTCCACTTCGGCTCGTGGCGGCCTGGCCTGTCGTATCGCGAGGCGGCCGACCAGCTGATCGATTACGTCGGCGCTCAGGGCTTCACGCACATCGAGTTCCTCCCGCTGGCCGAGCACCCCTTCGGCGGCTCGTGGGGCTATCAGGTCACCGGCTACTACGCGCCCACGAGCAGGTTCGGGCAGCCCGACGATCTGCGCTACCTGATCGACCGTCTGCACGGTGCGGGCATCGGCGTGATCATGGACTGGGTGCCGGGGCATTTTCCGAAGGATGCCTTCGCCCTCGCCCGCTTCGACGGCGAGGCCCTCTACGAGCACCCCGACCCCCGGCGCGGCGAACACCGCGACTGGGGCACGTACATCTTCGACTACGGCCGCAACGAGGTGCGCAACTTCCTCGTCGCCAACGCCCTCTACTGGTTCGAGGAGTTCCACGTCGACGGTCTCCGCGTGGACGCCGTCGCCTCGATGCTCTACCTCGACTACTCGCGTGAAGAGGGCGAGTGGGTGCCGAACGTGCACGGCGGGCGCGAGAACCTCGAGGCCATCCGCTTCCTCCAGGAGGTGAACGCCACCGCTTACAAGCGCTACCCCGGCATCGCCATGATGGCCGAGGAGTCCACGAGCTTCCCCGGCGTCACCGCCCCGACGCGGCAGGCCGGCCTCGGCTTCGGCTTCAAGTGGAACATGGGCTGGATGAACGACTCGCTGCAGTACATCAAGCGCGACCCGATGTACCGCTCGCACCACGAGGGCGAGCTGTCGTTCTCCTTCGTGTACGCCTTCAGCGAGAACTTCGTGCTGCCGATCAGCCACGACGAGGTCGTGCACGGCAAGGGCAGTCTCATCGGGCGCATGCCCGGCGACCACTGGCAGCAGCTCGCGAACATGCGCGCATTCCTGGCCTACATGTGGGGCCATCCCGGCAAGCAGCTGCTGTTCATGGGTCAGGAGTTCGGCCAGCTGTCCGAGTGGTCGGAAGGCCGCTCGCTCGACTGGTGGCTGCTCGACCAGCCGTCGCATGCCCAGCTGCAGTCCTTCGTCGCGACGCTCAACCGCGTCTACCGCGACCATTCCGCGCTCTGGTCACGCGACAGCGACGGCGCGGCGTTCGTCCGCCTGGGTGCCCCGCAGTGGAATCGGAACGTCATCGCCTTCGCACGCCGCGACTGGCACGGCAACTCGATCGCGGTGATCTGCAACTTCTCTGGTGTGCCGATCACGTCGTACGAGCTCGATCTGCCCGAACAGGGCGTCTGGCACGAGGTGCTCAACACGGATGCCGAAGCCTACGGCGGCTCGGGCGTCGGCAACCTCGGCATGGTGCACGCCGGCGACGGCGGACGCGCGAAGCTCGTGCTGCCTCCGCTCGGCGTGCTGTGGCTGAGGCACGACCCGGAGGCCCACATCCCGTCTCCGACGAAGGGCTGAGCGCCGCTCAGAAGAGGAGCGAGGCGAGCTGCCCACGGGCACGGATGACGCGCGGGTCTGCATCGCCCACGAGCGCGAACAGCTCGAGCATGCGCTCACGTACCGGCGCACGCTCTTCGGCCGGCAACTGCGCGAACAGCTCGAGCAGGCGTCCGAACGCGTCCTCGACGTGACCCCCGGCCACATCGAGGTCGGCGACGGCGAACTGGGCGTCGATGTCGGTGGGCGCGGCGGCCGCGGCCGCACGGGCGGCCTGGAGGTCGGCGCCCTGGACCCGGTCGAGCAGGCGCACCTGCCCGAGGCCGGCGCGAGCATCCGCGTCGCGGGGGTTCTCCGCCAGCGCCTTCTCGTAGGCGGCGATCGCGCGGGGGTAGTCGCCCGCCTCGATGGCGTCGAAGGCCTCGGCGTGCAGCGGGGGCAGCGGCGGCTCCACGGGCTCGGATGCCTCGGCCGGGGCATCCCCGTCGACACTCACCGTGCCGGTGACGCCGTTCTGCGCCGCGAGCTGAAGGAGCTGGGCGAATACCTCGCGGACCTGCTGCTCGGGCACCGCCCCGGTGAACATCGGCACCGGCTGTCCGGCGACGAGCGCGACGACCATCGGGATCGACTGCGCGCGGAAGGCCTGCGAGAGCTGCGGATTGGCGTCGACATCGACCTTCGCAAGGACAAGACGACCGCCGAGTTCCGTCACGACGCGCTCGAGCACCGGGCTCAGCTGCTTGCAGGGTCCGCACCACTCGGCCCACAGGTCGATGACGACCGGCACGGTGCGCGAGAGCTCGAGCACCTGGGCGAACGTGTCGTCCGTGACGTCCATGACCAGGGACGGAACGGATCCGGCCGGCATCGCCTCCCGGTCCTGCCCCGCCGGCGCCGCCGCCGCCGGACGATTGCGCAGGGTCGAGAGGTCGACAGCGCCACGCAGCGCGGCGCCCGAGGTGGGATCGGTCACTTGATCACCTTCGAGTTGAGGATGTCGGACGAGTAGCCGAGCAGACGGATCTTCTCGGTCGATCCCTGTCCGGGGACGTAGAAGAACACCTGGTCGCTGAACGTGGTCGTGAAGCCGGTCGCCGACTGATCGGCGCCTGCGAGGGTCTTCACCGTCTGGTTGTCGGGAAGCTTGATCACCGCGCCCGGGTCGGTCGGCTTGACCGTGTCGATCTCGTTGACGCTGACCGCCACGATGGCGCCGCTCTCGAGGGTGGCGAGCGCGAGCGGTGCGAACTGGCCGGGGCCCGACGAGAAGGTGAAGCTTCCCGTCTTGGCGGCCGTCTCGTTGAACGAGTCGAGACGACGCTGACGGTCGGCGACGATGCTGGCGCGCAGCTGGTCGCCCTCCTCCTCGAACAGATCGAAATGCGGGCTGTCCTCGCCCTTGTTGATGATGTCGGCATAGGCCGACGCAAGGTCCTCGGGAGGCATGATCAGGAAGGGCGAGTCGGCTGCCGGCTCGACCGCGCCGATGTACCACGGCGCGAGATCGGGCATCGGAGTAGACGCCTCGAGGCCCGCCGAGTACGAGAGCTTGTACGGCGACCAGGCGTCCTTCTGGGTGAGGACCATGATGCTCGAGGTCTTGCTCTCATCGTCGTCCACGACGGCCATGACCGACCGGGGCCAGGAGTCGTTCGACTCCGGCAGCACGATCTCGAGCGGCTTGGTGAGGATGGGGGCCGGCGCGGCGTAGTCCGCGATCGCGGCGCGCAGCGTGTAGTTGGTCGTCCGGGCCGCGAGGGCCGCACCGTCGAGGCGCGTGGCCGCGAGGTCCTTGTCCTTGGCCTCGTCGGCCTCCGCCACCGTTGCCGCGATGCGCGCGAGGATGCGCTCGGCCTGCGGCTTCGTGACGGCGGGAGACTGCTGCCCCTCCTGCTCGATCACCGAGGCCGTCGGAGTCGGCGTGGGGGTCGAGCCCAGTTGCGGCCACGCGTCCGCCGAGCAGCCGCTGAAGAGCAGTGCCGACACGGCGACGACAGGCAGGACGGCGAACGCGCGGCGTCCGCCGGTCACAGCGCGGCGGGTGCTCGGAGTCGAGCTGATGACGCCCTTGTCGGCGCTGTCGATGGCCAGATCGATGGGCTCGGTGACCGGCAGCGGCAGGCCCTTGCGGCGCGGACCGCGCGAGCGGCGGGCGTGGCGGATGCCGAGGAAGTAGAGGAAGACGCCGACGGCCATGAGGATGCCGCCGCCCACGATGAGCGGGCCGGCCCACGGGGTCGAGTTGGCGATGGGCCAGGACACCGACACGTTCGACGGCGCGGGGGCCGTTCCGTCGGTGGCGACGAGCACGCTCATCTGGGACGGGAGCTGCAGCGGTGCGATCAGGATGTCGCTCTGCTGGAATTCGTCGAGCCACAGGTCCGACCCGACCGGAGAGCGGGAGGGCACCTCGGCCGCGGCCTCTTCGGTGGCGGCGTCGCCGCCGGCGGCTTCGTCGGTGGCCGGATCGCCGGTCGCCGGATCGGTCTCGCTCTCGGCGGGGGGTTCGGGCTCGACGAGCTCGGTCACGATCTCGCCTTCGTCATCGAGAGTCGCGACGTTGTACGGGGTGTCGGACAGCCACGCCTGCATGTCGGCGGTGCGCCCGTAGGCGGCGAAGATGTTCCCCTCTCCCTGCGCACGCAGCGTCTGCGCGCCGGAGATCTCGTTGAGCACGTCGCCGTCGATGACGAGGTACGGCGCCTGCTCCTCGACGGAGATCGCGGCGATGTCGTTCTCGGGGCCCTGGAAGATCGTCCGCTGCGCGATGCCCGCCCCGATCATCACGGCGGCGAGCACGAATGCGGCCACGGCCCAAACGAAACGCACGAAGAACACCTTTCCCGGGCCTGCCCGGACGGCATGGACCCTCGATTCGACATTTCAGACTAGCGAAGTCGACCTGAAAGGCGCCCGGGAGGGGCCAATCGCGGGCCTGGGCGTCCGCAGTGCGTATCCTGACGGAACGGAAGTTCGGCGAACGCGCCGGCAGCGTCGGGAGGGTCGCATGAAGGTGCACAATCCGTTCCGGGTGGCGTTCGTCGCCACCCTGGGCGTCGGGCTCGGGCTGGTCCTCATCGCCAGCATCCAGACGCTGTCGACGATCCTCCTCTACGTCGGAACGGCATTGTTCCTCTCCCTCGGCCTCGACCCCATCGTCGCCTGGCTGGAGCGCCGCAAGCTCCCCCGGTGGGCGGCCGTGCTCGTCACGATCCTGGGCGTGCTCGCCGCCTTCGCGGGCATCATCCTGATGGTGGTGCCCGTCATCGTCGGCCAGGTCGGCCAGCTCGTGTCGGCCATTCAGGAGCTCTTCGAGGAGGGCGCCCTCGCCGATCCCGTCACGGGCATCAAGGAGTGGCTGCAGTCCACGTTCCCGCTCCTCGACGTCGACACCGTGTGGACCTACATCGAGGACTGGTACAAGACCCTCGACGTGGGCCAGATCGGCAGCGAGATCGGCGGCGGCATCATCGTCATCGGCGGCGCGCTGCTGGCCGGCCTCGCCGGTGCGTTCATCGTCCTGATCCTCACGATCTACTTCACGGCGTCCACGCCGAGCCTCAAGCGCGCCGTGTACCAGCTGGTCCCGGCATCCAAGCGCTCGCGCTTCATCGACCTGGGCGAGCAGATCACCGACTCGGTCGGCTACTACGTCATCGGCCAGCTCAGCCTCGGCGTGATCAACGGCGTGCTGAGTGCGATCTTCCTGTCGATCATCGATGCGCCCTTCCCCGCTGTGCTCGCGGTCGTCGCCTTCTTCTTCTCGCTGATCCCGCTGGTCGGAACACTCACCGGCTCGACGATCATCGTCCTCACGTGTCTCGGACTCGGCTCGCCCACGATCGCGCTGATCGCCGGGATCTACTACCTGATCTACATGCAGATCGAGGCCTACGTGCTCGCTCCCCGCATCATGGGGCGCGCTGTCTCGGTGCCCGGAGCCGTCGTCGTCATCGCCGCGCTGGCGGGTGGTGCGCTCCTCGGCCTGTTGGGCGCCCTCGTGGCGATCCCCGTGGCGGCGAGCATCCTGATCATCTACCGTCAGGTGGTCATCCCCCGCCAGAACGAGCGCTGAGCGGATGCCGCGGCCCGGCCCGCTCAGGCTTCGTCGACGATCTCGCCGTCCCAGTCGGTCGGCAGCGGCAGCGCATCGGGATTGATCGCCGCCACGATCTCGGTCAGCACGCGGCGGGTCTGATTCTCGCCGACCCAGAGGTGCTTGCCGCCCTCGACCGGGATCAGCACGGCGTGCGGGACGCTCGCGAAGCGCTGGGCCGCGGCATCCGGCCGGAGATAGTCGTCGAACTCGGGAACGAGCACGATGAGGGGGCGGTCATCGCGTGCCCACGCGGCCACCTCCGCGTCGGTCGCGCGATGCAGCGGCGGTGAGAGGAGCACCGCGCCCGCGATGTCGTGGTCGCGACCGTACTTGAGGGCGAGCTCCGTGCCGAACGACCAGCCGACGAGCCACGGGGCGGGAAGTCCCCGCTCGCGCACGAACTCCATCGCCGCCGCCACGTCGAACGCTTCGGCGCGGCCGCCGTCGAATGTGCCCTCGCTCGTGCCGCGCGGAGACATCGTTCCGCGGGTGTTGAATCGCAGGACCGCGAGGTCGGCCAGCGCGGGCAGCCGGCCGGCCGCCTTGCGGAAGATGTGGGAGTCCATGAAGCCCCCGGCGGTGGGCAGCGGATGGAGCGTCACGAGGGTCGCGACGGGCTCACGTCCCGCGGGAAGCGCGAGCTCGCCGACGAGCGTGAGTCCGTCGAGCGTCTCGAGCTCGATGTCCTCCCGGCGGGCGGGCAGGAGCAGGGGGCCTCGGATCTCCATGTCAACCGGTCCTTGTGCGGGGCCGTCAGGCCACTTTCCAACAATGCTGGTGCCAGTGTCTCCGGGCTGCGAGATCGGCGCCGTCGCCGAGCACGCCATCGGCCCGCCACGCCACGAGATGCGCCACGCCGGCGTCGATCGAGCGGCCGCAGCCCGGGCACACATAGCTCTTCTGAGCCTGTGCGGCGGAGACCGGCTGCACGGTCCACTCGACGCCGCGTCGCACCTCGGTGCGCTTCCAGCCGGCGAGGAGGCGCTCGAAGGACTCGTCGCCGCTCGATTCGGGGCGACGCCTGTTGGACCGCGGCATCGCGGTCAGTACCACCCGACGCGCTGCGAGTGTCCCCAGGCCCCGCACGGCGTGCCGTAGCGTCCGGCGATGTAGCCCAGGCCCCACGAGATCTGCGTCGCGGGGTTGGTCTCCCAGTCGGCTCCCGCACTCGCCATCTTGCTGCCGGGGAGCGACTGCGGGATGCCGTAGGCGCCGCTGGAGGCGTTGTACGCGTTGACACGCCAGCCCGACTCCTTGTTCCACAGGGCCACCAGGCAGGAGAACTCGCCGTCGCCCCAGCCGCGGGCCTTGACCATGCTGTACGCGATCGACTGGGCGGACCCGGGGTCGGGTGTGACGAAGGGCGGGGCCCAACCCGACGACGAAGCGGAGCCCGACGGCGCGACGACCACCGGCTTCGGCTTGGGCTTGGGCTTGACATACACCGTGTAGCCGCCGCGATCGAGCGGGCGAGGCTCGGCCGCCTCGTCGTCGGCCTCGACGACGGCACGGGTCTGGATGTCGCCGAGCGAACTGGCGTAGAGCGTCATCGGAGCGACTTCCTCCGCATTGGCCTCGGACAGCGCCATGCCGGTCGGGCCGATGTAGGCGACCACGAACCCGACCGCTGCGAAGGCGGCGAACACGCCCAGAACCCCGCGGCGACGCGACCAGCGCTGAGCCGGAACCGGCGCGCGTCGCGGCGCGGCGACACGTGAATCCGCGAGCGTCGACACGGTCTGACGCCGGGAGCGCCGGGTGGGGATCAGCTCGTTTCCGGAAGTCACAGTTCCCCGAGTCTAGCGATCGTCATCGGCGCATGCCATCCGACGTGAGCGGTGACGTCACGTCACCGCGAGCATGACCTCGACGACGGCATCCAGCACGGCATCCACCTGCGTCTCGCTGTAGCCGCCCCGCTGCATGCGGAAGGCGACCGAGCGCACCTGCTCGACCGTCACGGACTCCCCCGCCTCGATGAAGCGAGACACCTTGTCGGCGACGAGATCGACCTCGTCGACGCGGTAGCCGTACCGCAGCACCGACACCCGATCGAAGCGGCGACCGCGGGGGCGCGAGAGCCGGTCGAGGATGACCTGAGCGGTCTCGCGGGTCTTGCCCACCCATTCGTGCGCTCCGAGGTCGGACACGGCCGCCTCGCGCTCGCGAGCGGCGAAGGCGTCTTCGATGCGACCGAGCGCCGCGTCCACGGAGGCGATCACGTAGCCGCGGCGGACCAGGGGGAAGGCTGCGCGCCGCACGTCGGCGGCCGTGAGCGGCTCGCCGCCCGCCTCGAACGCCGTGCGGGCGCGGGCGAGGAAGGCGTCGACGGCCCTCTTGTCGTACCCCTTCTCGCGCCCGCGCGTCTCGGGGAATGATGCCGGGGTGTCAGCCGGTGCTGTCGTCATGATGCCACCAGGGGGGTGAAGAGGTAGTAGAGGGCCAGCGCCGCAGCGGCCGACGGCAGGATCGAGTCGAGCCGATCGAGCACGCCCCCGTGACCGGGCAGCCAGGAGCTCATGTCCTTGATGCCGAGGTCGCGCTTGATCATCGATTCTCCCAGGTCTCCGGCGGTCGCCGTGCCGAGGATGACGATGCCGATGACGACGCCCACCCACCACTCCAGCCCGAGCATGAAGATGCCGAGCAGGACTCCTGCGACGACAGCCGCGAGGACGGCGCCGGCGAATCCCTCCCACGTCTTCTTCGGGCTGATGCGCGGGGCCATGGGGTGCTTGCCGAAGAGGATGCCCGCGGCGTAGGCCCCGGTGTCGGCGGCCACCACCACGGCGATGAACGCCAGCACCCACCATTCGCCGCCGTCCTGCGCGAGCAGCACCACGCACAGGCTCGCGAGGAACGGCACGTAGAGCTGCACGAAGCCGCCGACCAGGGCGTCGCCCAGCACCGCGCCGTAGGTGCGGCCGTCGCGAGCGGTCATCTGCACCAGGAGACGCCAGACGACAACGACGGCGATCGCGACGAAGACGACGACCCAGTGCAGCCAGAGCTCGAGGAAGTAGCCCGACAGCACCACCACCGCGCCGGCGACGAGCTGCGGGATCAGGTCGATCCGGCGGCCGGTCGCCACGAGCGCGCGAGAGAACTCGAAAACGCCGAGGAGGACCGCCGCGAGGGCGAAGACCAGGAACAGCTGCTTGACGAAGATCAGGGATCCGAGCAGCAGCGCGCCCGCGGCCACGCCGATCAGCGTCGCCAGAATGAGGTCGCGCCCGGTACGGGCCTTGATGCGCTCGTTGGCCTCTTCGAACTCCGCGCGTGCGTGGGCGACCTGGCTTTCGAACTCCGTGCGCGCGGCGCGGATGTGCGCCTGGATCACGGGGCCGGAGTCGGCCGACGCGGCAGCCGGCGCTTCAGGCATCGGCGGCCGGGGCGGAACGACCCCGCCGGCCAGGTCGGAGGCGGAAAGCGGTGTGACGACCTCGGTGTCCGTCTCCCGGCGGGCCTCAGCCGCTTCGCGACGCGTCAGAGGAGCCTCCGGGAGGGACTGATCGCCCCCCGGCGGCCCTCCGGATGAATCGGACATGAGAGATCAGACCTCGAGCAGCTCGGCTTCTTTGCGCTTGAGGGCGTCGTCGATGGCGTCGACATGGGCCCGCGTGATGGCGTCGAGCTCCTTCTCGGCACGGTTGAGCTCGTCCTCGCCGAACTCGCTCTTGAGGTCGTCGAGGTCGTCCTTGGACTTGCGACGGATGCCGCGCAGGTGGACCTTGTGGTCCTCGCCCTTGGAGCGCACCAGCTTGACGTACTCCTTGCGGCGCTCCTCGGTGAGCTCGGGCATCGTGACCCGGATGAGGTTGCCGTCGTTCGTCGGGTTCACGCCCAGGTTCGGGATGTCGCGGATGGCCTGCTCGATGGCCTTCAGCGCCGACTTGTCGTAGGGCGTGATGATGAGCGAGCGCGCCTCGGGGTTGTTGATCGACGCCAGCTGCGCGAGCGGCGTCGGGGTGCCGTAGTAGTCCACCAGCACCTTCTGGAAGAGCTGGGGGTTCGCACGCCCGGTCCGCACCGAGGCGAAGTCATCCTTCGCGGCTTCGACGGCACGATCCATGCGTGCTCCGGCATCGGCCAAGACGTCCGCGATCACTGTGTCTCCTTCATGGGGGTGGGCCTGATCAGTCTACTCAGCGCGGGGATTCACGCCGTGACCAGCGTGCCGATGGACTCGCCCAGCAGCGCGCGGGTGACGTTGCCCGCGGGCTCCATGCCGAACACGCGCATGTCCATCTTGTTGTCCATGCAGAGGCTGAACGCCGTCGAGTCGACGACCTTCAGACCGCGCTGGAGCGCGTCGAGGTAGGTGATCCGGTCGATCCTGGTGGCCGAGGCATCCTTCTTCGGATCCGCGGTGTAGACGCCGTCGACGCCGTTCTTCGCCACCAGCACCTCCTGCGCATCGATCTCGAGTGCGCGCTGTGCCGCGACGGTGTCGGTCGAGAAGTAGGGCAGCCCTGCACCGGCGCCGAAGATCACGACGCGGCCCTTCTCCATGTGGCGCTCGGCGCGCCGCGGGATGTAGGGCTCGGCGACCTGGGTCATCGAGATCGCCGACTGCACGCGGGTGGCCGCGCCGGCCTGCTCGAGGAAGTCCTGCAGCGCGAGGGCGTTCATGACGGTGCCCAGCATGCCCATGTAGTCGGCACGGCCGCGGTCCATGCCGCGCTGGCTGAGCTCGGCGCCGCGGAAGAAGTTGCCGCCGCCGACGACGACCGCGATCTCGACTCGGTCGACGGCCGCGGCGATCTCGCGCGCCATCTGGCTGACGACGTCGGGATTGACGCCCAGCTGGCCGCCGCCGAACGCCTCGCCGGACAGCTTCAGGAGGACGCGGCGGCGCCCGGTGGTCTCAGTGATCACGACGATCCTCTCGTTGGGGACAAACTACCGAAGGGCATGAGAAAAGGCCCGCATCGATGTCCGATGCGGGCCTTCTCCAGATGTTATGCGCCGACCTTGAAGCGGGCGAAGCCCGTCAGGGTCAGACCGGCGTCCTTGGCCACCTGGGCCACGGAGAGCTTGTTGTCCTTCGCGTAGTCCTGGTCGAGCAGGGAGACCTGCTTGAAGAACGCGTTCACGCGACCCTCGACGATCTTCGGAAGGGCGGCCTCGGGCTTGCCCTCGTTGCGCGAGATCTCGGTGACGATCTCCCGCTCCTTCTCGACATCGGCCTCGGGGACCTCGTCACGCGACAGGTACGACGGGTTCGCGAACGAGATGTGCTGCGCGAGGCTGCGCGCGGTCTCCGCGTCGTCGCCCGTGTAGGCCAGGACCACGCCGACCTGCGGGGGCAGGTCCTTGCTGGTCTTGTGCAGGTAGACCTCGAACTTGTCGCCGGTCAGCGTGCGCACGCGGCGCAGCTCGACCTTCTCGCCGATGATGGCGGCTTCGTCGTCGATGAGCTGGGCGACGGTCTGCGAGCCGGCGGGCGCCGCGAGGGCGGCCTCGACGGAGTCGGCGGACGCGGCCGCAGCGGCATCGGCGACCTTGTCGGCCAGCGCGATGAAGCGGTCGTTCTTCGCCACGAAGTCGGTCTCGCACGCGAGCTCGATCAGCGTGACCTTGCCGTCCTGCTCGCGAGCGGCGATGAGGCCCTCGCTGGTGGAACGGTCGGCGCGCTTGGCGTTGCCCTTCGCGCCCTTGAGACGCAGGATCTCGACGGCCTTCTCGACGTCGCCGTCGGCCTCTTCGAGAGCCTTCTTCGTGTCGACCATGCCCGTGCCGAGCTGCTCGCGCAGCGCCTTGATGTCGGCGATCGTGAAGTTTGCCATGGGTGGCGGCTCCTTGATTGTGGTGAGTGCTGAGGATGCCTCGGCGGGACCGGCGTGAGCGCGGTGACTCAGTCCGATCCCGCCGGGGCGGAGTTCATGCGGCGGGGCCGATTACTTGGCGGCGGCCTCGGCGTCCGCGACCTCGGTCGCGGTCTCGTCGGCGGCCACGGCCACGTCCTCGTCGTGAGCGGCGGCGCCCTCGGCGTCGGCGGCGGACTCGGTCGCGGCCTCGCCCTCGACGGCCTGCTCGGCCTCGACGGCCTCCGCGAGCTCGGCGGCGGCGACGTTCTCGTCGGCGACCTTCTCGGTCTCGGCGGAGGACTGCTCCGGCGTGCCCTGCTCGAGCAGCTCGCGCTCCCAGTCGGCGAGGGGCTCGGCGTCGGCGGACTCGTCGGTCGGCTGGTGACGCTGGATGAGGCCGTCGGCGGCGGCGTCGGCGATGATGCGGGTGAGCAGGCTCACCGAGCGGATCGCGTCGTCGTTGCCGGGGATCGGGTACTGGAACTCGTCGGGGTCGGCGTTCGTGTCGAGGATGCCGATGACCGGGATGCCGAGCTTCGTGGCCTCGTTGACCGCGAGGTGCTCGCGCTTGGCGTCGATGACCCAGATGGCCGAGGGGGTCTTCTGGAGGTTGCGGATGCCGCCGAGCGACTTGTGGAGCTTGTCGAGCTCGCGCTTCTTGATCAGCAGCTCCTTCTTGGTGAAGCCGCTCGCAGCCGGGTCGTCGAAGTTGAGCTCTTCGAGCTCCTTCATGCGCGCGAGGCGCTTGGACACCGTCTGGAAGTTCGTGAGGAGGCCACCGAGCCAGCGCTGGTTCACGTAGGGCTGGCCGACGCGGGTCGCCTGCTCGGCGACGATCTCCTGGGCCTGCTTCTTGGTGCCGACGAAGAGGATGGTGCCGCCGTGGGCGACGGTCTCCTTGACGAAGTCGTACGCCTTGTCGATGTACGTCAGCGACTGCTGCAGGTCGATGATGTGAATGCCCGAGCGCTCCGTGAGGATGAAGCGCTTGACCTTCGGATTCCACCGGCGGGTCTGGTGTCCGAAGTGGACGCCGCTGTCGAGCAGCTGGCGAATGGTGACGACGGCCATAGCCGTTCTCCTGTTCTGGCGCTCGCGCGCCTCTTGCGGTTGTGTTCCTGCCGGCAGGGAGCCGGCGAGCCTGGTGCCCGGCACACGCCCACTCACAGAAGCTCTGTGAGACCGATGGGAGTGAATGCCGCACCGCTGGGATCCGAGGATCTGCGGAGCTCTGGGCACGCGGAGTCACCCCGACGAGCGGGGTGCAGGGTCCAGTGTATCAGCAGCCCCTTCTCCCCCGCGCTGCCGGGCGCACGACCGTCCACCGGCCGGCGGCCTGGTCGCCGGGGTGCTCACTCGGGCTGGCAGCGTCGGCACATGCGCGCTCCGTCCGCCCCACCGTGCGCACCGCGCCGCACCGTCGCCCTCCTGATCATCGTGCTGGCGGTGCTCGCGGGTGCGGCGCCGGCAGCGGCCGGTGCGGGCGAGACGCAAGCGTCGGGCGGCGCCGAGCTCGACGGTCGGTCGTGGAGCTGGCCACTCACGGCGTTCCGGCTCGATCGCCCCTTTCAGGCTCCGGCGCACGCGTACGGCGCCGGTCACCGGGGGATCGATCTCCGTCCGCTCGACGCGGGCGCCGTGCGAGCGCCCGCGCCGGGCACGGTGGCCTTCTCGGGTCCGGTCGCCGGACGCGGCATCCTCACCATCGACCATGGCGACGGCCTGGTCACCACCCTCGAACCCGTGGACACCTCGCTGCGAGCGGGAGCGATGCTGCGGGCCGGCGACCCCGTCGGCACGATCGGGCTCGGCGGGCACACCGAACCGGGAGCTCTCCATTTCGGCGTGCGGCTGCACGGCGAGTACGTCAATCCGCTGCTCCTGCTCGGCGGTGTGCCGCGAGCCGTGCTCCTCCCCTGCTGCTGACGCCGGCTCGTGCGCGGCAGGGTCCGCGTGTCAGGCGCGCGGGTGCGCCAGCCGATACGTCGCCGTCAGACGCTCGCTCGAGACATGCGTGTAGATCTGCGTCGTGCCGAGACTGGCGTGGCCCAGGATCTCCTGCACGGCGCGCAGATCGGCGCCGCCGTCCAGCAGGTGCGTCGCCGCGGAATGACGCAGGGCGTGGGGACCGACGGCGGCTCCCAGTTCGGGGCCGAGAACGCGCGAAACGACGTCGTACACCGCTCGCGTCCCGAGGCGACCGCCCCGCACGCCCAGGAACACCGCCGAGCCGCCGGCCGGTGCGTCGCGGCCCTCCGCGCGGGCTCGAAGGATGGGACGGCCCCGCACGAGGTACGCGTCGAGGGCACGGGCCGCGGCGCCGCCGAAGGGCACGACGCGCTCCTTCGATCCCTTGCCCAGCACCCGGACCGTACGACGCTCGGCGTCGATGTCGGACAGGTCGAGACCGCACAGCTCCGAGACGCGTACCGCGGCGCCGTAGAGCAGCTCGAGCAGGGCGTGATCGCGCAGCGCGATCGGGTCGCCTTCCGCCGCCGACGCCCGGAGCACGTCGAACAGCTCGGTGAGGGAATCGGATGCCGCGACCTTCGGCAGGCTGCGCCCGCGCTTCGGGGCGACCAGGCGAAGACTCGGATCGGCTTCCAGGAGCTTCTCCTCCACGGCCCACGCGAAGAACCCGCGCGCGGATGACGTCCGGCGTGCGATCGTCGAGCGGGCGTCGCCGCGCTGGGTCGCGCGCCACAGCCACTCGCGGAGCTGCTCGAGGTCGATGTCGGCGAGCTCCCCGTCGCCGGTCGCCGTCGTCAGATCGGAGAGGTCGGACCGGTAGGCGCGGACCGTGGCCGGCGACAGCCGGCGCACGTCGGCGAGATGCGCGGCATACGCGTCGACCGCCCGTCCGACTCTCACGCCTCCAGCTTGCCCCGGCCGGCGACACCACGCCGGGCGGCGCACCGGGTAGTGTCCGGCCCGCGTGCTGCGCCCGACGCGGTGGGTCAGTCAGTCCCGCGTGTTCGCATTCCGCCACCCCGCCGGCCCGCGGACCACAGCACCCTCCAGGTGGAGCAGCCCGAGGATGGCCTCCACCTCGTCGGGCGTCATGCCTGCCCGCCGGGCGACATCTGGGGTGTCTCGCCACGTGCGTGCGCTGAGCGCGTCACGGACACGCGTCGTGTCGTCGGTTCTCGCCCGCCCGTCCGCGGCGACGCTCGACGTCGGCGACTCGTCGAGGCCGATCAGCTCGCGGATGTCGGCTGCGCTGGTGATGCACTGCGCACCGTATTCGCGCAGCAGTCGGTGCGTTCCCGCCGACGCCGCAGAGGTGATCGGACCCGGCACCGCTCCGAGGTGCCGCGAGAGCGCCGCCGCGTGCCCTGCAGTGTTGAGCGAGCCGCTGCGCCAGCCGGCCTCGACCACGATGGTCGCCTCCGCGAGGGCCGCGATCAGGCGGTTCCGCTGCAGGAACCGCCACTTCGTGGGGGCGGAGCCGCACGGTGCCTCGCTCACCACCGCGCCGGTCGCGGCGATCCTGTCGAGCAGTCCGGCATGGCCCGCAGGGTAGGGACGGTCGACCCCGCCCGCCAGCAGGGCGACGGTCAGCCCGCCGACGCTCAGCACCGCCCGATGGGCCGCGCCGTCCACCCCGTACGCGCCGCCTGAGACGACCGCCACGCCGCCCCCGGCTAAGTCTGCGGCGAGCTCGATGGCGACGTGCTCGCCGTACGACGTCGCGGCGCGCGCACCCACCACGGCGACCGAAGGACGCAGCTCGAGCAGCCGGGAGGCCGAGCCGCGCACCCACAGGCACACCGGCGCATGGTGTCCGAGGTCGTCGAGCTGTCGGGGCCACTCCGGGTCGGCCCGCGTCACGAGCCGCACCCCCGCCCTCGACGCACTGCGCAGCGCGTCGCTGACGTGCTCGAGCGAGAGCCGCGGCAGCCAGCGCTTGCGGGCGGTCGCGAGGTCGGTGTCTTCGACGAGCTCCGTCGTCCCGTCGCCGATGACAAGTCGCAGTGCTTCGGCCGGACCGAGACCCGACAGAAGGCGGCCCGCCGCCGAGTCACCGGGTTCGACGAGGTGGCACCACACCACGGTCGCGAGGCGTTCCACCGCCATCGCATCACTCGCATCTCCCGCGAGAAGGGGCCTGAGCACGCGGCGCGCCGCACGCGGGGAGAGATCGATCGACGTCACAGGGCGATTCCCTTCTTGAGGTACAGCGCCCGGCCGATGTGCTCTGTGCCGAGCTGCGGGCTGGGTTCCAGGTCGGCGAGCGACCACGCCACGCGCAGCACGCGGTCGTACCCGCGAAGGGTCAGCGCACCGCGGTGCAGCGCAGCGTCGAGCGGGCGCCGGACGAGCGGCGGCGGCGCCTGCGGGCCGTCGCGCAGCCAGGCGCCCGACACCTCGGCGTTCACCCGCCACGGCGTGCCGGCCAGCCTCTGCGCCGCCCGGCGGCGCGCCTCGGCCACGCGCAGGCGAGCGGTCTCGGTCGTGAGGGTGCCCGCCGCCTGCTCGCGCTGCGCCACCGACACCCGCGCCAGGGTCAGCTCGATGTCTATCCGGTCGAGCAGCGGCCCCGACAGCCGCCCGAGGTACCGGCGGATCGCGGCGGGCGGGCAGGTGCACGTGCCGCCGCGGATGCCGTAGTCGCCGCACGGGCAGGGGTTCGTCGCCATGACGAGCTGGAACCGCGCGGGGAACTCGGCGCTCGCGCTCGCTCGGTGGATCGTGATGGACCCGTTCTCGAGCGGCTGACGCAGTGCGTCGAGCGCACTCGCCTGGAACTCGCCGGCTTCGTCGAGGAACAGGATCCCCTCGGTCGCGCGGGCGATCGCCCCCGGTCGGACCGTGCGCGAGCCGCCGCCGACGAGCGCCGCCACGCTGGCGCTGTGGTGCGGCGCCTCGAACGGCGGAGTGCGCGACAGCTCGACCACGCGTGCGCCGGAGAGGCTGCGGATCGACGCGCTGGTGAGAGCAGCCCGGTCGTCGAGCTCGGGCAGTATTCCGGGCAGCCGCCGGGCGAGCATCGTCTTCCCCGCGCCGGGCGGGCCGCACATGAGCAGGTGGTGCCCGCCCGCTGCGGCGACGACCAGCGCGTCGACGGCCTCCCGCTGGCCGATCACGTCGGCGAGATCGGGCCTCTCCGGCTGGGCGAGGTCATCGTCGTCGGGCAGTTCGACCGGCTCATCGTCGGGCACCAGTACGTCGGCACCGTGCCAGGCCGCGACCTGAGCGAGGTTCACGGCGGCGATCACCTCGATGCCGTCGACCAGACGCGCTTCGTCGCGGTTCGCCCACGGCACGATCACCGTGCGGTGTCCGCCTCGCGCCGCCGCCACGACCGCCGGAAGGATTCCCGGGATCGGGCGCAGCCTGCCGTCGAGCCCCAGCTCGCCCAGGTGGACCGCGGAAGCGACGGACGCGGCATCCATCGGCAGTTCCGTCGCCAGCGCCGCCACGGCGATCGCGAGATCGAAGCCCGACCCCTGTTTGGGGAGGCTCGCCGGGGAGAGGTTCACGGTGAGCCGCCGGCGCGGCAGCGACATGCCGCTGTTGGCGCACGCGTTGTGCACGCGCTGCACGGCCTCGGCGAGGGCCTTGTCGGGCAGCCCGATGATCTTGAAGTCCGGCGTCTGGTTGGACAGATCGGCCTCGACCTCGACCCGCTCGCCCTCGGCCCCCACGAGCGCGATCGCCCAGGTCCGCGCGACGCTCACGGCACCTCGACGTCGACGAGGTGCTCGAGCCGTGCGGTGCTCGGGTCGGCGCCGGTCAGCCCGATCGCGTCGATGCGAAGCCTTCGGCCCTGGACGCTGTCGCGGTGCGCAGCCATCCACGCCATGGCGAGCCGCCAGAGCCGCGCGCGCTTGCGGGCGTCGATCGCCTCGAACGGATGGCCGAATCCCTCGCCGCGACGGGTCTTGACCTCCACCACGACGATGTCGGCGCCGCGCGCGACGACCAGATCGATCTCGCCCTCGCGGCAGCGCCAGTTGCGCGTGAGCACCGCGTAGCCGTGATCCTCGAAGTAGCGGGCGGCGCGGTCTTCACCGGCGCGCCCCAGGACGTCCTTCTGTGCCATGGAAGGATCGTCGCGCCCGCGGCGGTCGCGCTGGCGACGGGCCGAGGCATCCGTTCACTGCCTCCTCGCCGATGGCGCTGGGGAGGAGGCGGGGGTGGCTCAGGTGTCGAGCGACAGCTCTTCCGGAAGGTGGAAGTCGCGGCGCTGGAGCTCTTCGACGTTCACGTCCTTGAAGGTCAGCACCCGGACCGCCTTGACGAACCGGTCGGCGCGGTAGATGTCCCATACCCAGACGTCGGCCATCGAGATCTCGAAGTAGAAATCGTGCTCGGTGTCGCGGCGCACGACGTTCACCTCGTTGGCGAGATAAAAGCGCCGCTCGGTCTCGATCACGTACTGGAACTGCGAGACGACGTCGCGGTACTCGCGGTACAGAGCGAGTTCCAGCTCACGGTCGTAGTCCTCGAAGACTTCGTCATCCATGGTGAGTCCATCCTATGGGCGGGAGCGGGTGCCGCGACCCGCGTGCGTCGCAGGCGGGACAGCGCGTCAGAACAGCGTGGGCGCGTCGCCGATCGACCAGGACGCCCGATGGTGCGCGCTGATGCCGTGCTCCCGGATCGCCTCGCGGTGATCGGGGCTCGCGTAGCCCTTGTTGCGCGCCCAGTTGTAGGCGGGCAGCTGGTCGTGCAGCTGGGTCATGAGCGCGTCGCGTGCGACTTTTGCGATGACGGATGCCGCGGCCGCCGACGCGCAGTCGCGATCGGCCTTGATCACCGGGGTGACCCGCAGCCCGGCCGCTCCGGCAGCGGTGATGTAGTCGTAGTTGCCGTCGAGGATGACGATCGCGTCCTCGGGGACCACGCCGTGAGCGCGCAGGTCGGCGAGAGCGCGGATCGAGGCGAGGCCGAGCGCGCGCATGATGCCGACCTCGTCGATCTCGGCGGAGCTCGCCCACCCGACGGCGCTCGCCGACACCCACGACGCCGCGCGCGCAGCCACGTCGGCACGGCGAAGCTCGGGCACGAGCTTGGAGTCGCGGAGTCCCTGCGGGATGCGCTTGCGCGATCTCGGCGCGTCGATCACGGCCGCGCCGACGGCGACCGGCCCGGCGAGTGCCCCGCGTCCGACCTCGTCGCAGGCGATGACGAGCGCGTGCTCACGCAGGAGTCGTCGCTCGAGCGTGAGGCGCGGCTCGGCCACCGTCATGGCGCCGGCTTCTCCTCGGAGGGCTCGGGCACCCCGGCGAAGTCGTCGTGATGGAAGTCGAGCATCCCGAAGCGGTCGAGCGGCCACGTCACGAGGAACGCTCGCCCGACGACGTTGTCGATCGGGACGAAGCCGTCGCCCGGCTGGTCCTGGTTGTAGCGCGAGTCCTTCGACTGGTAGCGATTGTCGCCGAGCACCCACAGGCTGTCGGCGGGCACGGTGATGTCGAAGGTGTCGCCCGAGGCGGCGGACTCCCCCGTCGGGACGACGATGTAGTCGGTCTCGTCGATGGGGACGCCGTTGACGGTGATCTGGCCGAGCGTGTTGCAGCAGATGACATGGTCGCCGGGCAGTCCGATGATGCGCTTGACGAGGTGATCGTCGCTGTCGGGGGCGGAGAGGCCCACGAGGGCGAGCACCCAGTCGATCGCCTCGACGACCGGCGGACGGGCGGGATCGGAGCTCGGCGGGAGCCAGCCGCCCGGGTCCTGGAACACCACGATGTCGCCGTGGTCGTAGCCGCCGAAACGCGGGGTGATCTCGTCGACCAGGATCCTGTCGTCGATGTGGAGCGTGTCCTTCATCGATCCGGAGGGGATGTAGAAGGAGCGCACGAGGAACGTCTTGACGAGGAACGACACGAGCACCGCGATCAGGATGATCACGACGACGTCGCGCAGGAACGTCAGCCAGCCGCGCCGGCGAGGATGGACGGCGGCGTCGCCTCCCGACCCGGAAGAGGGGGCCGGCTCGGCCTCAGCCGTCTTCTCGGTGGTCATGCAGATCCTTCACCGGCACGCCGCGGTTGGACGTGCCTACCCACAAGGTTCCCACATTCCGGACGGCACGACATGCCGCTGCGGACGGTTCGCGGGACGTTTCCAGCCAGCGGGACCGAGGACGGAGACGACGAAGCCCCAGACCTCCTGGTCCGGGGCTCCGAGGAGGAGAACTCAGTTCTCGCGCTTCTCCTTGATCTTGGCCTTCTTGCCACGGAGGTTGCGCAGGTAGTAGAGCTTCGCGCGGCGGACGTCGCCGCGGGTGACGACCTCGATGTGGTCGATCACGGGGCTGTGGACGGGGAACGTGCGCTCGACACCGACCTGGAAGCTGATCTTGCGGACCGTGAAGGTCTCGCGCACGCCGTCGCCCTGGCGGCCGATGACGACGCCCTGGAAGACCTGGATACGCGAGCGGTTGCCCTCGGTGATGTTGACGTGCACCTTGACGGTGTCACCGGGAGCGAAGGCGGGGATGTCGGAGCGGAGCGAGGCCGCGTCGACGGCGTCGAGGATCTGCATGATCGTTTCTCTCTGCGGCCGCCACAGGTCGACCGCGGGAAGTGTTGGAAAGGATGTCGTGTGCCCGAGGCCGTGGCGAGAGCCGAACGGCGGATTCCCCTGAGGCAGAACCTGGTCAGGGCACAAACATCCATTCTGCCATGGATGCCGCGCCCGGCCAAAACGGGTCAGGACGCGGGAGGCCGCTGCTTCTCTGTGACGATGATGACGTCCTGCAGGGAGGCGTCGGCGCGCTCCTCGGCGGGCGGGATGTAGGCCATCCCCTCCGTGGTGCGCAGAACCATGCGCGAGGGCTTCGCCTCGCTCCACAGCTGCCACAGTTCGAGCCAGAACAGCGCGATGCCGACCAGGACGGCGACGATCATCAGAGGCATCCACCAGGCCTGGTTGTAGAAGCCGAGGGCGATGATCAGCCCGTGCCACGCCGTGAAGCCGAGGACGTCCCACCACGACACGGCGCGGTGGGCACGCACGGTCCCCCGCGCGCGCACCAGCACGGAGAGGAGCAGCTGCCACAGGAAGACGCCGGGGATCGCGAACACCATCCACAGGAAGGCCCAGCCGCCGGCACCGGAGACGATCCACCCGACGAACAGCCAGAGCGGCAGGACGAAGGCGGCGGGGATCAGCCAGCCGAAGAATCCGCGTCGCAGCACCATGTCTGAATGGTACGCCGGTCGCCCTCGGCGCGGCATGGGGTGGACGAGGTGCGGAGCATCCTCCCAGCCCCGCGCATCCGCGTCCGACAGAATGGGGGTGACGAAAGGGAAACACGGATGATCGAGCTGCGCACTCCCGCCGAGATCGAGGCGATGAAGCCGGCGGGGCGATTCGTCGCCGAGACACTGGCGACGCTGCGCGACGAGACGAAGGTCGGCACGAACCTGCTCTCGATCGATCGCCGTGCGCACGAGCTGATCCGGCGGGCGGGCGCGGAGTCGTGCTACATCGACTACCACCCGTCGTTCGGCGCCAGCCCGTTCGGCAAGGTGATCTGCACGTCGGTCAACGACGCCGTCCTGCACGGTCTCCCCTTCGACTACGTCCTGCGCGACGGCGACCTGGTGTCGCTCGACTTCGCCGTCTCGGTCGACGGCTGGGTCGCCGACTCTGCCGTGTCCTTCGTCGTGGGCACCCCTCGCGACGAGGACCTCGCCCTCATCGACACGACGGAGCGGGCGCTGGATGCCGCGATCGAGGCGGCTACGGTCGACAACCGCATCGGCGACATCTCGGCGGCCATCGCCGGGATCGCCCACGCAGACGGCTACTCGATCAACACGGACTTCGGCGGTCACGGCGTCGGGCGGATCATGCACGGCGACCCGCACGTGCCCAACGACGGCAAGGCCGGCCGCGGCTACCCGCTGCGCGCAGGTCTCGTCGTGGCCCTGGAGCCGTGGTTCCTGCAGACGACCGACCGGCTGATCACCGACCCCGACGGCTGGACCCTGCGCTCGGTCGACGGCTCGCGGGGCGCGCACTCCGAGCACACCGTGGCGATCACCGCGGACGGCCCGATCGTGCTCACCGACCGCTCCTGGCTCGGCGTCGACTGACGCCTCGCGCCTCAGTCGGTCGCCGGCACCAGCACCGCCGCCGACCTCGGCGGCAGGCTCACCGATCCCTTCGCGATCACCACGCCGTCGTCGGTGGCGAGCGCGAGGACGGCTGACGGTGCGACGGGCAGGGCGACCTCCGCCGTCGAGAAGTTCACGATGACCTCCGACGACCCCCGCCGCAGGCGGAACCACCGGTGCTCCTCATCCGCCTCCGCGCTGAGGACCCGGAAGTCGGGATCGGTGAAATCCGCCTGCGTCCGGCGCAGGGCGATCAGTTCGCGGTACAGCGCCAGAAGCCCGGCGTGGGCTGCGGCATCCTTCTCCTCCCATCGCAGCCGGGAGCGCTCGAACGTCGCCGGATCCTGGGGATCGGGCACGACCGACTCGTCCCAGCCCATCTGAGCGAACTCGGCCTTCCGGCCGCGGGCGGTGGCCTCGCCCAGCTCCGGCTCGGGATGCGACGTGAAGAACTGCCACGGCGTGGACGCACCCCACTCCTCCCCCATGAAGAGCATGGGTGTGAACGGCGACAGCACGGTGAGCACGGCGGCGATCGCGAGGCCTCCCGGGTCGAGCGACTGCGACAGGCGATCTCCGGCTGCGCGATTGCCGATCTGGTCATGGTCCTGCGCGAACACGACGAGCCGCCAGGTCGGCAGCCGCGGGTCGATCGGACGGCCGTGCTCTCGGCCGCGGAACGACGAGAACGTCCCGTCGTGGAAGAACCCCCGCGTCGATGCCTTGACGAGAGCCGAGAGCAGCGCGAAGTCCGCGTAGTACCCGGTGGTCTCGCCGGTGAGGGCCACGTGCAGTGCGTGATGGTAGTCGTCGCTCCACTGCGCCGTGAGGCCGTAGCCCCCGCCCTCGCGTGCCGTGATGAGCGTCGCGTCGTTCAGGTCGCTCTCGGCGATGAGGGTCAGAGGCCGACGGACCTGCGCGCTCAGCGCGTCGACGGATTCGGCGAGTTCCTGCAGGATGTGCGTGCCGGAGCGGTCCCGCAGCGCGTGGACGGCGTCGAGCCGGAGCCCGTCCACGTGGAAGTCGCGCAGCCACATGAGGGCGTTGTCGACGATGTACCGCCTCACCTCCGGCTCGTCGAGGTCGATCGACGATCCCCACGTGTTCGACTCGGCGTCCCGCAGGTAGGGGCCGAACTCGGGCAGGTAGTTGCCGCTCGGCCCGAGGTGGTTGTAGACGACGTCCTGGATCACGCCCAGGCCGGCGCGGTGACAGGCGTCGACGAAGCGCTGGTAGGCGGCGGGTCCGCCGTACGGCTCGTGCACGGCGAACCAGAGGACTCCGTCATACCCCCAGTTGTGCACGCCGTTGAAGGCATTGACCGGCAGGAGCTCGACGAAGTCGATGCCGAGATCGACGAGGTGGTCGAGGCGCTCGGCTGCCGCATCCAGAGTCCCCTCCGGTGTGAATGTGCCGACGTGGAGTTCGTAGACCACGCCGCCGGCGAGCTGCCGTCCGGTCCACGCCGTGTCCTGCCACTCGTGATCGGCGGGATCGAAGCCGACGCTCAGGTCGTGGACTCCGCGAGGCTGCCGGCGCGAGCGCGGATCCGGCCGGGCGGAGTCTGCGCCGTCGAGCACGAAGCCGTACTCCTCGCCGCCGGCGAGGGTCACCGCGGCGTGCCACCAGCCGCCGTCACCCCGCTGCATCGGGATGTCCGCACCGCGCGCCGGCGCGCGGAGGTCGACACGCTGCGCCCGCGGGGCCCACACCGACGTCGTCATGGGGACTCCACGCTGAGGAGGGCAACGGGGTACACGTCCAGGATCTCTGCCAGGGGCACCGCGCCGCCCGTGAACGTCCGGCCGGTGAAGACGTCGGTCGTCGGGCCGGCATGACGGAGCAGCACGGTGTCTTCCCAGGGGGATCCGGATGCCGCTCCCCGGCGCGCGAGCGCGACGGGAAGGCGCGTCGCGACCGCGAGCGCGCCGCCGCGGTCCACCGCGATCGCATGGTGAGCGGCCGGGCCGACGACGGTCGAGGGCGTGTACTTCGTGAACAGGTCGGGACGGTCGCGGCGCAGGCGGAGCGTCCGCGAGGTCACCAGCAGCTTGGCCGCACCGGTCCGGTCCACCAGCGGAAGGGTGCCGGCGTCGAGCTCGGCCAGCAGCCGTCGGCGCTCGGCGAAGTCGACCGGACGACGATTGTCGGGGTCGACCAGGCTCTGCTCCCACAGCTCGCCGCCCTGGTACACATCGGGAACGCCCGGCCCGGACAACTGGAGCAGCTTGGCCGACAGCGCGTTGGACCATCCGGCGGCCTCGATCTCGGAGACGAACGACTCCACCCGGGCCGCGACCGAGGTGTCGTCGAACGCCGCGTCGACGAGCGCGTGCATCCGCGACTCGAAGGCCGCGTCGGGCGCCAGCCACGAGGTCATCTCCGATGCTTCCCGTGCGGCCTTCTCGGCATAGGCGTGCAGGCGCTCACGAGAGGCCGGCCACGCGCCGACGACCGCCTGCCACAGCAGCGCGTCGAACGGACCGTGCCCGGTGGAAGCGGCATCCCGCAGCTCCTGGAGCACCTCCGCCCAGCGCTCCGGGATCTCGGCGAGCACCGCGAGGCGCGCCCGCACGTCCTCGCCCCGCTTCGTGTCGTGCGTCGACAACGTCGTCATGCTGTTCGGCCACGTGGCGTGGCGCCGGAGCTGCGCGGTGTGGAACGCGTCCACCGAGAGCGCGAAGTGCGACGGGTCGGCGCCGACCTCGGTGAGCGTGCCCAGGCGCGTCGCGCGGTAGAAGGCGGTGTCTTCGACCCCCTTCGCCATGACCATGCCGCTGGTCTGGGAGAAGCGCTGGGCGGCGTGATGCCGCGGGTCGGAGAGCAGCGGGAGCAGGCGGTCGAGGGTGTCGGCGAGCTCGGGGCGCCGTGCGCGAGCGGCGCGGGAGGCCTGCTCAAGATGCTCACGCCCGGCGGGGAGGTAGGAGCGGTAGACCGGGAACCAGGCCAGCAGTTCGGCGAGCGCGTCCTCGACCCACGGGTCGTCGGCGCTGCCGAGGTCGCGGGCGAGGCGGCGGACCTCTGAGCGGAGGATGCCGTCGGCCACCGCCCGCTTGGTGCCCGCGATGAGGTCGTGCCAGGGCTCGGCGGCGGGGAGTCCGGTTGTACTCCGGAGAGCTGCGTCGAGATGGTCCAGGGCCTCCTCGCCCGAGGGGTCGACGAGGACGCGGTCGATCTCGGCGAGGGCGTCGTAGCCGGTCGTCCCGTCGACGGCGAAGAATGCGGGGAGCGCCTCGCCGCGCTCGAGGATCTTCTCGGCGAGCACGTAGGGACCGCCGGTCAGGGTGTCGAGCCGCTCGAAGTACTCGACGGGGTCGCGCAGACCGTCGGGGTGATCGACCCGCAGGCCGTCGACCAGGCCCTCGGCGAACCAGCGCGCGACCTCGGCGTGCGTGCGGGCGAACACCTCGGGGTCCTCCACGCGCACGGCTGCCAGGCTCGAGACGCCGAAGAACCTCCGGTAGTTGAGGTCGTCCGCCTCGCGGCGCCAGTCGATCAGTTCGTAGTGCTGGCGCGCCAGGACGTCCGACACATCGCCCCCTGCGGACTCGCTGCCGGGTGCCAGCGGATAGCGATGGTCGTAGTAGCGCAGCTCGCCGGACTCGACCCGCAGAGCGCCGGAGGCTGCGGCATCCTTCACCGGCTCCCCCAGCACGGGGACGCGCACCTTCCCGCCGCCGAAGTCCCAGTCGATGTCGAAGAAGTCCGCCCATGCGGACGCCCGCCCGTGGGTGAGCACGTCCCACCACCACGCGTTCTCGGACGGTCGAGCGACACCGACGTGGTTCGGAACGATGTCGACGAGGACGCCGAGTCCGGCCGCGTGGAAGGCGGCGCTCGCACGGTCCAGAGCCTCGCGTCCGCCGCGCGCGGGATCGACGGTCGTGGGATCGACGACGTCGTAGCCGTGATCGGAGCCCTCCGACGCGGTCAGGATCGGGGACAGGTAGACCCAGTCGACGCCGAGTGCGACGAGGTAGTCGGCCAGCGCAGCCGCGTCGTCGAGGGTGAAGGACGGACGGATCTGCAGCCGATACGTCGAGACCGGCACGTACGCGGGCACGGTGGCCTCACCCGCCCAGCTCTGCCCGCGGGGCGGCGCCCGGCACTTCGTCCATCCCGGCGACCGACGTGACTGCGAGGGACGCCGCGACGGTGTGACCGACCTCGGGCTCGGGCACCTCATGCTCGCGCAGGACCATGAGCGATCGTCCCGGAACCGCGAGCGTCGAGCCGGGCTCGACCGGAACGGTGTTGGCGTGCTCGCCGGCCGTGTCGACCACGACGTCCCACTTCGGGCTGAACTCCACGTCGGGAATCGCGAAGTCCACCACGTCCTCGCCCGCGTTGAACAGCACGATGAAGTGGTGGTCGGAGATCGGCTCGCCGCGACGATCGCGCTCCCGGATGCCGTCGCCGTTGAGGAAGACGGCGACCGCCCGGCCGAAGCCGGAGTCCCAGTCCTCGGGCTGCATCTGGGTGCCGTCGGGCCGCGCCCACGCGATGTCGGGGATCGGCGCCCCCTCCTCGCGCCGCACCGGCCGGCCGTTGAAGAACCGGCGGCGGCGGAAGGTGGGGTGCTCGCGGCGCAGGCGCGCCAGTGACGCGGTGAACTCGGTGAGGGGCTGGTCGACGTTCGACCAGTCGACCCACGTGATCTCGTTGTCCTGCGCGTAGCCGTTGTTGTTGCCGCTCTGGGTCCGGCCGAGCTCGTCTCCGTGCAGGAGCATCGGCACGCCCTGCGACAGCATCAGCGTCGCGATGAAGTTGCGCTGCTGCCGTGCCCGCAGGGTCAGCACTTCGGGATCGTCGGTCGGGCCCTCCACTCCCCCGTTCCACGACCGGTTGTCGTCCGCGCCGTCGCGGTTGTCCTCGCCGTTGGCCTCGTTGTGCTTGTCGTTGTACGAGACCAGGTCGCGCAGCGTGAAGCCGTCGTGGGCCGTGACGAAGTTGATGGATGCCACGGGCCGCCGCCCCGAGTGCTCGTACAGGTCGGCCGACCCGGTGAGCCGCGAGGCGAACTCGCCGAGCGTCGCCGGCTCGCCGCGCCAGAAGTCGCGCACGGTGTCGCGGTACTTCCCGTTCCACTCCGTCCACTGCGGGGGGAAGTTGCCGACCTGGTACCCGCCGGGGCCGACGTCCCACGGCTCGGCGATGAGCTTCACCTGCGAGACCACCGGATCCTGCTGGACCAGCTCGAAGAAGGTCGCCAGCCGGTCGACCTCGTAGAACTCCCGAGCCAGCGTGGAGGCGAGATCGAACCGGAATCCGTCGACGTGCATCTCGAGGACCCAGTAGCGCAGCGAGTCCATGATGAGCTGAAGGGTGTGGGGATGGCCGACGTTCAGGCTGTTCCCGGTTCCCGTGTAGTCGGTGTAGTACCGCTTGTCGTCGTCTTCGAGCCGGTAATAGGCCTCGTTGTCGATGCCGCGCATCGACAGCGTCGGCCCGAGGTGATTCCCCTCGGCGGTGTGGTTGTAGACGACGTCGAGGATCACCTCGATGCCGGCGGCGTGCAGGGCCTTCACCATCCCCTTGAACTCCTGCACCTGCTGGCCGCGCTGGCCGCTGGACGAGTAGGTGTTCTGCGGCGCCAGGAAGGAGATGGTGTTGTAGCCCCAGTAGTTCGACAGCCCCTTCTCCTCGAGAACGGAGTCGTTGACGAACTGGTGCACCGGCATGAGCTCGATCGCCGTCACACCCAGCTTCTGCAGGTGCTCGATGATCGCCGGATGCGCGATCGCGCTGTAGGTTCCGCGGATCTCCTCGGGCACGGCGGGGTGGAGCTGGGTGAGCCCGCGCACGTGCGCTTCGTAGATGAAGGACTCGGAGTACGGCGTCTTCGGCAGCCGGTCGCCGCTCCAGTCGAAGTACGGGTTCACGACCACGCCCATCATCTGCTGAGCCGCGGAGTCCTCGTCATTGCGGGAGTCGGGGTCTCCGAAGTCGTAGCCGAACACCGGCTGGCCCCACGTCACCTGGCCTTCGACGGCTTTCGCGTACGGGTCCAGCACGAGCTTGCTCGGGTTGAACCGCTTGCCCGAGGCGGGGTCGTGCTCGCCGTGCACGCGGTAGCCGTAGCGCTGGCCGGGCTGCACGGCGGGCAGGTACCCGTGGTGCACGAAGGCGTCGACGTCGCGAAGTTCGACGCGCGTCTCGACGCCGGCGTCGTCGAAGAGGCAGAGCTCGACGCGCTCGGCCCCCTCGCTGAACAGCGCGAAGTTGGTGCCGTTGCCGTCGAACGTCGCGCCCAGCGGGTAGGCGGTGCCGGGCCAGATCTGCATAGAACCTCCATGTCGGCGGTTCTTCACGATATCGACCGGAAGCAGCGCGATGTCAGGACTGGCGTGTCCGACCGCGGTGGGGTAAGTCGCGACGACGGCGATCAGGCGGGAGCACGCGCCGCTCTCCTCACATCAGTCGTGCGGGCGGTGTGAGGGAAACGTTCGCGGGAGGTAACCCGCACTCGCCGCGCGGCGAAACACCGCGCTCCTAGCGTTGCGGGCACCGAGAGAAGATCCGTCGAGCAGGAGACGCCATGACCGAGGAAGCACCCCGCACCGACCGGCGCGCGCCCCGCCGGGCCGTCGACAGCCGGAAACATGACGCTGACTCCCCCGCAACATCGCGCGCGTACCGTGACGCCATGAGTTCCGCCGCGGCACCCGTCACGCACGTCGTCGTGGTGGGCGCCGGCATGGTGGCGCACCGCTTCGTCGAGAGCCTGCTCAGCCGCGCGGACGAGTCCTGGCGCATCACGCTGCTCGGCGAGGAAGGGCGTCACCCCTACGATCGCGTCGGGCTCACCGGCTTCTTCTCGGGCGCGAGCCCCGACGACCTGACCCTCGAGCGGACGGTGCTCGACGACGAGCGGGTGCGGTTCGTGAGCGGCGATCCGGTCGCGCGCATCGATCGCGCGGCGCGGCGGGTCACCACCCGGAGCGGCCTGAGCGTCGCCTACGACCGCCTGGTCCTGGCCACCGGGTCGTACGCGGCGCGGCTCGCGGTCGACGGCTTCGGCCTCGACGGATGCTTCGTCTACCGCACCCTCGACGACGTCGAGCGCCTCCGCGCCTTCGTCGAGAAGCGCTCGGCGGAGCTCGGACGGCCGCTGACCGGGACGGTGATCGGCGGTGGACTGCTCGGCCTGGAGGCGGCGGGAGCCTTGCAGGGGCTGGACGTGGCGTGCACCGTCGTGCAGTCGTCGGACCGGCTGATGTCCGCGCAGCTGGACCTCCGGAGCGGCGACGCCCTGCGCCGCATCATCGAGTCCCGCGGGATCCGTGTCATGACCGGCACGACCACGACGCGGCTGGACCCCGATCGCACCGGTCAGGTGACGGGCCTCGAGTTCCGCGACGGCAGCTACGAGCGCACGGACGTCGTCGTGTTCACGGTGGGCGTCCGGCCGCGCGACGAGCTCGCCCGCGGCGCCGACCTCGAGGTGCATCCGCGCGGGGGCGTGCTCATCGACGCCGGGTGCGAGACCTCCGATCCCCGCATCCTCGCCATCGGGGAGGTGGCGAACTTCGACGGCGCGTGCGTGGGGCTCGTGGCTCCGGGCTATGCGATGGCGGAGGTCGCCGCGACCCGGCTGCTCGGGGGCGAGGCATCCTTCCCCGGCTACGACCTGTCGACCAAGCTCAAGCTCTCGGGGGTGGATGTCGCCAGCTTCGGCGACGCGTTCGCCGAGACGCCCGGCGCGCTCGACGTCGTCTACGCCGACCCGGTGGCCGGCGTCTACAAGAAGCTCGTCCTCTCGGACGACGCCAAGACCCTCCTCGGCGGCATCCTCGTCGGCGACGCGTCGGCGTACGGCTCGCTTCGCCCGCTCGTCGGCGGCGCACTCGGCGGCGACCCGGCGGCCTATCTCATGCCCGAGACCGGCGTCGCCGCACCGACCGGAGAGCTGCCCGACGCAGCGCTGGTGTGCTCGTGCAACAGCGTCACCGCCGGCGCGATCCGTCACGCCGTGCACGAGGAGGGCTGCACGGACGTCGCGGCCGTCACCTCCTGCACCAAGGCGGGAGCCGCCTGCGGCTCGTGCGTGACGATGGTCAAGAAGATCGTCGGCATCGAGCTGGCGAAGTCCGGTGCGGCACTCAGCAGCGCGCTGTGCGAGCACTTCGACATGTCGCGCCGCCAGCTCTTCGACGCGGTGCGGGTGTCGGGCCACACGACCTTCAGCGCCGTCATCGACCGCTTCGGAACGGGCCGGGGCTGCGACATCTGCAAGCCCGCACTCGCAAGCATCCTGTCCACCCTCGTGGGCAGGCACGTGCTCGACGGCGAGAACGCGACGCTGCAGGACACCAACGATCACGTGATGGCAAACCTGCAGAAGGACGGCAGCTACTCGGTCGTGCCGCGCATCCCCGGCGGCGAGATCACCCCCGAGGGGCTCGTCGTCATCGGCGAGGTCGCGCGCGATTTCGGCCTGTACACGAAGATCACCGGCGGGCAGCGCATCGATATGTTCGGCGCACGGCTCGAGCAGCTGCCCGACATCTGGAAGCGCCTCGTGGAGGCCGGCTTCGAGTCAGGTCACGCGTACGGCAAGTCGCTGCGCACCGTGAAGTCGTGCGTCGGCTCGACGTGGTGCCGGTACGGCGTGCAGGACTCGGTCGGCATGGCCGTGCAGCTCGAGCTGCGGTATCGCGGGCTGCGGTCGCCGCACAAGCTCAAGCTGGGCGTCTCGGGCTGCGCGCGCGAGTGCGCCGAGGCGCGCGGGAAGGACGTCGGCGTGATCGCGACCGAGGCGGGCTGGAACATGTACGTGGGCGGCAACGGCGGATTCACCCCCCGGCACGCCGTGCTGCTCGCCGAGGGCCTGAGCGACGCGGAACTGCTCACGGCGATCGACCGCTTCCTGATGTACTACATCTTCACCGCCGACCGGCTGCAGCGGACCGCGCCCTGGTTCGAGGAGCTCGAGGGCGGGATCGACGGGCTGCGCGCTGTCATCTTCGACGACAGCCTGGGCGTCTGCGCCGACCTGGACGCGGCCATGGCCGCCCACATCGGGTCGTATGAGGACGAGTGGAAGGCCACGCTCGACGACCCCGACAAGCTGCGGCGGTTCGCCTCCTTCGTCAACGCGCCGACCACGCCCGATCCGTCGCTGGCCTACACCGCAGAGCGCGGCCAGGGGCGACCTGCCACGGACTCCGAGCGCGAGAGCGGCGTCCTCATCGCCGGAACGATCCTGGAGGTGCGCCGATGACCCTCGTCGACCCGCAGTCCACCGCGACCGAGGCGCCCGACGGCTGGGTGCGCGTGTGCGCCGTGTCCGACCTCGAGGTCGAGCGCGGCCGTGCCGCCCTCCTCGGCGGCACGCAGATCGCGCTGTTCCTGCTCCACAGCGGGCGAGTCCACGCCGTGTCGAACTTCGATCCGTACAGCCGGGCGAACGTGATCTCCCGCGGCATCGTCGGAACCCGGCAGGAGGCCCCGACCGTCGCATCGCCGATGTACAAGCAGGTCTTCGACCTGCGCACCGGCTCGTGTCTCGACACCCAGGGCAAGGAGCCCGCCTCGCTGCACGTCTGGCCGGCCGCCGTGACCGACGGCCAGGTGCTCGTGCGCTGGGAGGCGCAATCGTGACCGGCCGCGTCGACCTGGTGGGCGGCGGCCCGGGGCCGATCGACCTCATGACCGTCCGAGCGTGGCGCCTGCTGGGGCAGGCCGACGTCGTCGTGATGGACCGCCTGGGCCCGACTGAGATCCGTCCGCACCTGCGACCGGACGCCGAGGTCATCGACGTCGGCAAGATCCCGGGGCATCACCCGGTGCCGCAGCACGAGATCAACGAGATCCTCGTCGACCGGGCCCGGGCGGGAAAGCGCGTGGTGCGGCTCAAGGGAGGCGATCCGTTCGTCTTCGGCCGCGGCGGCGAGGAGGTCATCGCGTGCGTCGCGGCGGGCGTGCCGGTCGACGTGGTGCCGGGGGTGACGAGCGCGGTCGCGGTGCCCGAGGTGGCCGGCATCCCCGTCACGCACCGGGGAATCGCGTCGGCCGTGCATATCGTCAACGGCCAGTCGGAGCTCACCGCCGCGACCCTGGCAGCGCTCGGCGACGACGACGTCACAACCGTGATCCTCATGGGCGTGGGGGCGCTCCCTCGCCTCGTCGCCGACGCCCTGCGAGCGGGCGTTCCGCGCGAGCGCCCGGTCGCGATCGTCGAACGCGGTCACCATCCCGATCAGCGGACCACCCGCAGCTCGCTCGGCGACATCGTGCTCGACGCCGGTCGCATCGGCGTGCGCAACCCCGCCGTCATCGTCGTGGGCGAAGTCGCCCGGGCCGGCACGCTCGTCCCCCAGCTGATCGCAGCGCGCTCCGGATCCGGCGGCTGACCGGTGTCGCTCCCCCGCCCCGCTCTCTCGGCCGCCCTCGACGGCTGCACGATCGTGATCGCCGTCGATCGGCGCTCGCTCGAACTCGCGGCCGCGCTCGAGCGTCACGGCGCTGCGGTGCGGCACGCCCCCGCGCTCACGATCGTGCCGCACATCGACGACGACGCGCTGATCGAGGCGACGCGGAAGCTCATCGCGAACCCTCCCGAGATCGTCGTCGCCAGCACCGGCGTGGGCTTCCGGGGCTGGATGGAGGCGGCCGACGAAGCGGGGATGCTCGATGACCTCCACGCCGCCCTGTCCGGGGCGCAGATCGTGGCCAGAGGCCCCAAAGCGCGCGGCGCGATCCAGCAGGCGGGGCTCACCGCCGACTGGGTGGCCGAGTCCGAGACCTCGGCCGAGCTGGGCGAATACCTCCTCGCCGAGGGGGTCGCGGGCCGGCGCGTCGCCGTCCAGCACCACGGCTCGGGCGCGGACGGGCTCGACGAGCTCTTCGAGCAGGCGGGCGCCGACGTCGTGAGCCTCACCGTGTACCGGTGGGGACCGCCTCCGGACTCCGCCGCGGTGTGCCGCTCGGTCGTGTCGACTGCGCAGGGCGAGGTCGACGCGGTGCTGTTCACGTCCGCTCCCGGTGCAGCGGAGTGGCTCGCCGCGGCCGGGCGCGAGGGCGTCCTGGACGACATCGTGGACCTCGCCGCGACCGGGCGCGTGCTGATGGCCGCGGTCGGACCCATCACCGCGTCCCCGCTCGTCTCCACCGGGATCACGCCCCTCGTCGCCGAGCGCGGGCGGCTGGGCTCCCTCGTGCGGGCGGTCGTGACGCACTTCGGCGGCGGTCATGCGGCATGGCTGGACACGAGCGCCGGGCGCCTCGAGCTGCGCAGCACGGGCGCGGTTCTTGCGGGTGCCCACATCCCGCTGTCCCGTACGGGCACCGACATCCTCGCCGCCCTGTTCGAGGCGGGCGGAAGCGTCGTCTCCCGCCAGCGCCTCCAGAGCGCGCTCCCCCGCTCGGGCGTGAACACCCATGCGGTCGAGATGGCGGTCGCCCGCGTGCGGGAGGCCCTCGGCGTGCCCGACCTCATCAAGACGGTCGTCAAGCGCGGGTACCGGCTCAACGTCCTCGACCCCGCCGAGGCCTCGGCCTGACTCGCAGGCTCAGGCGAGGAGGTCCGGTCGGTGCGCCCGCGTGCGCTCGAGGCTCTGCTCACGACGCCACGCCGCGATCGCGCCGTGGTTGCCGCTGAGCAGGACCGCAGGCACTTCGTGTCCGCGCCACACCGCGGGCTTCGTGTAGCTCGGGTATTCGAGCAGGCCGTCCTCGTGCGACTCCTCGACGAGGCTCTCCGGATTGCCGACGACGCCGGGGATGAGCCGGGAGACCGCCTCGACGACCGCCATCGCGGCCACCTCGCCGCCGTTGAGCACGTAGTCGCCGAGGCTCACGAGCCGCACCCGCCCGCGCTCGGCGTAGTGGTCGACGACGCGCTGGTCGATCCCCTCGTAGCGCCCGCACGCGAACACGAGGTGATTCTCGCCGGCCAGCTCGCGGGCCATCGCCTGCGAGAACTGCTCGCCCGCGGGCGACGGCACCAGCAGCACCGCGTCGTCGGACAGCAGCGCGTCGAGCGCCTCCCCCCACGGCTCGGGCTTCATGACCATGCCCGCGCCGCCGCCATAGGGCGTGTCGTCGACCGTGCGGTGGCGGTCACGGGTCCACTCGCGCAGATCGTGAACGTGCATGTCGAGGATGCCGCGATCCCGCGCCTTGCCGATGAGCGAGACGTCCAGCACGTCGAAGAACGCCGGGAAGATCGTGACGATGTCGACGCGCATGGCTTCGAGTCTAGGCATCCGCTCGGATGTTTCCGACGTGTGACCGGACGCTAACCGCACCCGACGGCCGACGGTGACGGAACCTTGACCGAGAAGTAACGGCAGAGGTCGCAGGGCGGAAACACCCCCTTCATACGGTGAAGGCACACTTCACCTGAGGAGGCGTAATGACCACGACCGTCACACCGTCCACGACGGACGTCGATGCTCCGCCGCCGGCCGCCACGCCGGCATCCCTCACCCATCGTCCCGGCCGCTGGATCGACGGCTGGAACGCCGAGGACAGCGCCTTCTGGCAGGCCGGCGGCCGCGGGATCGCACGTCGCAACCTGGGCTGGTCGATCTTCGCCGAGTTCCTCGGGTTCATCGTCTGGCAGCTGTGGAGCATCGTCGTCGTGATGCTTCCCGCTGCGGGATTCGAGCTGTCGAGCTCGCAGCTGTTCTGGCTCATCTCGCTGCCGAGCCTCGTCGGCGCGACGCTGCGCTTCCCCTACACGTTCATGGTGGGCATCGTCGGCGGACGCAACTGGACCATCGTCTCGGCGGCGCTGCTGCTCATCCCGGCCGTCCTCCTCGGCTTCGTGGTCTCGAACCCCGAGACCCCGTTCGGCGTGCTGCTGCTCGTCGCCGCGCTCGGCGGGGTGGGAGGCGGCAACTTCGCGAGCTCGATGGCGAACATCACCTACTTCTTCCCGCAGAAGGAGAAGGGGTGGGCTCTGGGCCTGAATGCCGCAGGCGGCAATCTCGGCACCTCCGTCGCGCAGTTCGCCGTGCCGATCGCGGTGACCATCGGCGCCGGCGCGACCCTGAACATCGCTCTCGCGGGGTGGATGTGGATCCCGCTGATCCTCGTCGCCATCTGGGGCGCCTGGCGGTACATGGACAATCTGTCGTCGGCGAAGGCCGACTTCGCGGGTTCGGCCGCCGCGTTGCGCGAGCCGCACCTGTGGCTCATGGCCCTGCTCTACATCGGCACGTTCGGCTCGTTCATCGGGTTCGCCAGCGTCTTCCCGAAGCTCATCGCCGACCAGTTCCCCGGCTTCTCGACGTTCCAGGTCGGTCAGGCGGCGATCTCCCTCGCGTTCCTCGGCGCCCTGATCGGGTCGCTCGCCCGGCCCTACGGCGGCAGACTGGCCGACCGCTTCGGCGGAGCGCGGGTCACCGTCGGCGCGTTCGCCGTCATGGCGCTCGGCGCGCTCTCACTCGTCTGGACCCTTCCGCTGCGGAACTTCTGGGTCTTCCTCGGCTGCTTCCTCGTCCTCTTCGCAGCCACCGGCATGGGCAACGGCTCGACGTATCGCATGATCCCGAGCATCTTCGCCGCACGGGGTCTCGCGACCGGAGCGGTTCCGGGGTCGCCCGCCGCCACGCAGGTGCAGCGCAAGGCCGCCGCCGCGCTCGGGCTCATCTCGGCGATCGGCGCCTACGGCGGGTTCCTGGTGCCGCAGGTGCTCAATGCGTCGCAGCTCGCCACCGGCGGGTACTCCGCAGCGTTCCTCGGCTTCGTCGCCGCGTACGTCGCCCTCATGGTCGTGACGGTGCTCGTGTACGTCATCCCCCGCCGGTCGCTGGCCGGTCAGCGCATCTGACGGAGCGCGGGCACGAGGCGGGCCGCTCCCCGAGGGCGCGGCCCGCCTCGTCGTGTGCCGGCGTCAGGCGACACGCCGCCGGTGGTCAGCTCGTCGACGCCGCCACACGGCGTGTCGCCTGACGCTGGTACCGGAATCGGCGGTCTCAGTACACGTCGCGCACGTAGCGTTTCTGGGCGACCAGGCTCTTGCGGTAGTCGGCCGCGGCCTCCCCCGACAGGCCGCCGTGCCGGCGGGCGATCGTGACGAGGGTGTCGTCGACGTCCTTGGCCATGCGACTCGCGTCGCCGCACACGTAGAGCTGCGCACCGTCCTGCAGCCAGCGCCAGAGCTCGAGTCCGTGCTCGACCATGCGGTCCTGCACGTAGATCTTCTGCCGCTGGTCGCGCGAGAACGCGAGGTCGAGGCGGGTGAGGAAGCCGTCGTCGCGCATCGACTCGAGCTCCTCCCGGTAGTAGAAGTCGGTCGCCGCGTGCTGCTCTCCGAAGAAGAGCCAGTTGCGGCCGGTGTGGCCGTCCGCCCGCCGGTCGTGCAGGAACGCGCGGAACGGTGCGATCCCGGTGCCCGGCCCGATCATGATCATCGGCGCATCCGCTGCGGCAGGCGTCCGGAAGTGCGGCGACTTCTCCAGGTAGATGGGCGTGGGCGCCGCGGCGGCCGAGTCGGCCAGGTACGTGGAGGCGACACCGCCGCGGCGCAGGCCGGTCTCGGTCTCGAACCGCACCACCGAGACCGTGAGCTGCACCTCGTCCGGCGACGTCTTGGGGCTGGACGAGATCGAGTACTGCCGCGGCTGCAGGCGCTTGAGCACCGGCATCCACTCGGCGGCCTCCGCCCGCACCGGGAACGCGCGCAGCAGATCCACGGCGTGCATGCTCCACAGGAACTGCTCGAGCCGGCCCTTGTTCTCGCGGCGCAGCAGGGTGGCCAGGGTCGGGTCGGGGTTGCGCTCGGCCACGAAGGCGAGCAGGTCGGCGCCGATCCTCGTGATGTCGAGTTCGGCGAGCGCGTCCTCGAGGAAGCGCTCACGTCCCTCGAGCTCGACCACGGCGTGAGGCGACAGGCCGGTGACGTCGAGCCACTCCGCGACCATCGCGGGTGCATTCGCGCACACCACCCCGAGGGAGTCGCCCGCCTCGTAGGTCACGCCGGCCCGCTCGAGGTCGAAGCCGAACTGCCGCACCTCCTTCGCCGAGCCGGCACCGCTGAGCAGCCGGTTCGTCACGAGCGGGGCGAGCACCGGGTTGCCGCGGGTGAACATCCGTCGCATCGGGGGCGCGGCGGGCGCTTCCGTGAGGACAGCGGATGCCGCGTCCCCGGCGGTGATCGTCGAGATGACCTCCTCGAGCCACGCGGCGGCCGGCTCCGCATAGTCGGGTTCGCAGTCGACGCGCGGCAGGAGTGCGGTCGCCCCGAGGGCTCCGAGGCGCGCGTCGATGCTGCGACCATGGCCGCAGAAGTCGTCGTAGCTCGAGTCGCCGATCGCGAAGACGGCGTAGTCGAGTCCCGGCAGCTCGGGCACCGTGTCGCTGCTGAGCTCATCCCACAGGTCTGCGGCGTTGTCAGGCGGGCCGCCGTCGCCGAAGGTCGAGGTCACCACGAGCAGCTTCCGCACCGACGCGAGGTCGGTCAGCGACATGTCGACCATGCTGACCGTGCGGGCGGGGATGCCGCGTGCCGTCAGCGTCGCGGCGCACGTGGAGGCGACCTCCTCGGCGTTGCCGGTCTGGGATCCCCACAGCACGGTGACCTCGTCGAGCGCCGGTGCGCCGGCGGCGGGCAGGCCCAGCGGCGTCCGCGAATAGAGACCGGCGAGCACGCCGTCGAACCACGCGCGCGACACCTCGCGCAGCGGAGCCGCCGGCGGCAGCACGGGGACGGACCCGGACGCCACGGACGCGACCTCCAGCGCCGACAGGAATCCTGAAAGGTACCGTCCCTCGGCCTCGGTCAGTGCGGGAGCGCCGGTGGCCTCGACCCCCGCGCCCGTCAGCACGGCCCGCGCGGCGCCGGGCAGCGGCATCCCGTCCGCCTTCTCCCGGATGGGCGCTTCGTCCGATGCCGGACCCACCCGGCGGAGGGCGACCGCGGCGAACTTGAACTCGGGCTGCAGCGACGCAGCGTCGACGGCGTCGCTCGTGACCGCGTTCACCGCGAGGTGCTCGCCGTGCTCGTCGTTCCAGTGGAAGGGGGCGAAGCAGCACCCCGGCTGCACTCGGTCGGTGACGACCGCAGGAAGGACGGCACGGCCCCGGCGAGAGGCGATCTCGACCTGGTCCCCCTCGGCGATGCCCAGGATCTCGGCGTCGCGAGGATGCACCTCGACGAACGGCTTCGGGTTCAGCCGCACGAGCTTGTCGACCTTGCCCGTCTTGGTCATCGTGTGCCACTGGTGCTGGAGGCGGCCCGTGTTGAGGATCCACGGATAGTCGTCGTCCGGCAGCTCGCTCGGCCCGAGATGCGGGCGCGCGAAGAACTGGGCGCGCCGGCTGGGAGTGGCGAACGCCAGCCGCGGCACGGTCCCGTCCACCTCGCGGTGAAGGGCCTGGCTGATCCCGTCGTTGACATACCGGATCGGATGCCGGTCCTCGGCGTCGCCCGGCGGCGCCGGCCACTGCACGGGTCCGCGGCGCAGGCGGTCGTAGTCGACGCCCCGGATGTCCCAGCCGGTCTGCGGGTTCCAGAACCGGCGGATCTCCTCGAAGACCTCGCCGCTGCTCTCGAACGCGAATCCCTCGTCGAACCCCACCGCCTGCGCGATCCGGCAGATGGTCAGCCAGTCGGGCTGCGCGTCGCCGGGGGCGTCCGCCGCGCGCTGCGAGAGCGTCATCGTGCGATCGCTGTTCACCATCACTCCCTCGGACTCGACCCACAGGGTGGCCGGCAGCAGGATGTCGGCATACGCGTTCGTCGCGGTCTCGGTGAAGACGTCCTGAACGATGACCAGCTCGGCCGCCTCGAGTCCGGCGATCGCCGACGACCGGTTGGCCACCGATGCGACCGGGTTCGTGCAGATGATCCACGCGGCCCTGATCTTTCCCGCCGCCATCGACCGGAACATGTCGATCGTGCCGGTGCCCGCCTCGTCGCGGATCGTGCCGGGTGCGAGTCCCCACACGTCCTCGACGAACGCGCGGTCGGCCGGGCTGAAGACCGCACGCTGGCCGGGAAGTCCCGGGCCCATGTAGCCCATCTCGCGCCCGCCCATCGCGTTCGGCTGCCCGGTGAGCGAGAACGGGCCGCTGCCCGGACGGCAGATGGCGCCGGTGGCGAGGTGGAGGTTGCAGATGGCATTGGTGTGCCATGTTCCCTGCGTCGACTGGTTGAGGCCCATCGTCCACAGGGTCATCCACTCGCCCGCCTCGGCGATCCACCGCGCGGCGGTGCGGATGTCCGCCTCCGCCAGACCTGTCACCTCCGCGACGCGCGCCGGCGAGTACTCGGCGAGGAACTCCGGCATCCCGTCCCAGCCCTCGGTGTGCGCGACGATGAACTCGCGATCGATGGCGCCCTCCACCACCAGCAGGTGCAGCAGACCGTTGAGGAGCGCCAGATCGGTTCCCGGCGCGATCGGCAGGTAGAGGTCGGCCCGCTCGGCGGTGGCCGTGCGGCGGGGGTCGACCACGATGAGCTTCGCCCCCTGCTTGAGGCGGTCGGCCATGCGGAGGAAGAGGATCGGATGGCAGTCGGCCATGTTGGACCCGATGACGAAGAACAGGTCGGCGCGATCCAGGTCCTCGTACGAGCCGGGCGGGCCGTCTGCGCCGAGCGACTGCTTGTAGCCGGTGCCCGCCGACGCCATGCACAGACGTGAGTTCGACTCGAGGTGCAGGCCGCGGAGATATCCCTTCATGAGCTTGTTCGAGAGGTACTGCGCCTCGATCGACATCTGGCCCGACACGTAGACGGCCACGGCGTCGGGGCCGTGCTCGTCGACGATCGCCCGCAGGCGCGCACCGGCTTCGGCGATCGCGGCATCGAGCGGTGCCGGAACCGCCGGCTCGCCGCGCGCCGGCCGGACGTACGCCGACGCCATGCGTCCCGGTGCGTGCATGAGCTCGACGTGCGTCGCACCCTTGGTGCACAGGCGCCCGGCGTTCGCGGGGTGCGCCCGGTCGCCGGCCACCTTCGACACGAACGAGCCGCTGCCATCGGGCGAGGCGGCCGTCGTCACGGTGATCCCGCAGCCGACGCCGCAGTACGAGCAGGCGGCGCGCACCTCGGCGGACGGCGCGCTCGTGCGCGGCCCCGCGGGAAGCGCGATGGTGCTCATGCCCCGATGATCCCCGAGGCATGTTCCACCGGGTCGTGCGGGGTGTTACGCCCGGATCACATCAGCCTCACGGGCCGGAGGAAAGGACAGTGAGCGGATGCCGCGCCCTGCCTGCGGCATCAGTCCTGTGCGGACTCGGCGTCGTCGTCCGGCGCGGCCGGGGTGTTGTCGTCGCCGGGGATCTCCTCGAACAGGCCGGGGGGCGGAGTGACCACCAGGCGGCCGGCGGGGATGTCGACCTCGGGAACGATCGCCTTGACGAACGGGACGAGCACCTCGTCGTCGCCGGGGGTGCGGACGATCAGGAGGTCCTGCGCCGGCATGTGGTCGACGCGGATGACCCGGCCGACGGTCGCGCCGTCGCGCACCACGTCGAGGCCGACGAGCTGGTGATCGAACCACGCGTCGTCCTCCGCCGACGGCGCCTCGGTGTCCTGGTCGATCCACAGGATCGCGCGGATGAGGCCCTCGGCGGCGTCGCGGTCGTCGACGCCCTCGAAGAACGCCACGGGGTGGGTGTTCATCCAGCGGAACTCGCGGACGGTCAGCGGTTTCCCGTGCCACGGCGAGGACTCGGGAACCTGCAGGGTGAAGGTGGCTCCGGGCACGAAGCGACCCTCGGGGTCGTCGGTGTAGAGCTCGAGCTTGATCGCGCCCTTGAGACCGTGGGCCTTGACGAGGCGCCCGACGCGCAGCTGCGTCTTGCCGGACGGCGCCGGTGCGGGGCTCTTCGACGCGGAGTCGGCGTTCGCGCCGGTGGTGTCTTCTGCCACCTCAGTCGTCCGCGACGTCGACGCGGACGCGCCTGCCGTCGGCGAGCGCTCCGATGAGAGTGCGCAGGGCTTTGGCCGTGCGGCCGCCGCGCCCGATCACGCGACCCCGGTCTTCGGGGTGGACGTGGACCTCGAGCACGTCACCGCGAGGCGACGTGGACGAGTCGATGCGCACGGCGTCCGGGTGATCGACGATCCCCTTGACGACGTGCTCGAGCGCGGCGGCGAGCAACGGATTACTCGGCGGACTCGGCGGCGACCTCGTCGGTCGCCTCGGCGGCCGGAGCCTCTGCGGGCGCCTCCGCCTTCTTCTCGGCCTTGGGCTTGACGACGGACTTCTTCGAGGAGTCGATCTCGAAGTCGGCCTTCGGCTCGCGGACCTTCACCGTCGAGACGGCGTCCTTGTCGCCCTTGAACTTGCCCCAGTCGCCCGTGAGCTTGAGCAGCGCGGCGACCTGCTCGGTCGGCTGGGCGCCGACGCTGAGCCAGTACTGCGCACGCTCGGAGTCGACCTCGATGAACGAGGGCTCCTCGGTGGGGTGGTACTTGCCGATCTCCTCGATGACACGACCATCGCGCTTGGTGCGCGAGTCGGCCACGACGATGCGGTAGTACGGCGCACGGATCTTGCCGAGTCGCTTGAGACGGATCTTGACAGCCACGATTCTCCTGAATGTGTGGAAAGTGATTGAACCCATCGCCTGGGGAGTGGGGTGCACACCCGGCGGAAGCTCTGAAGGGAGGATCTCCGCGCTGGATAGAGGGTCGAGCGGGTGATCCAGCGTTCTATTCTGCCAGATGACGCGGCCTGCCGCGAACACCCGAGCTGCGGATGCCCTCATGCCAGACTGTGCGAATGACGGTGCCCTTCGCGACATCCACCCGCTCGTCCGTTGGCCTGGAGTGGGAGCTCATGCTCGCCGATGGAACGACGGGAGATCTCGCGCCCCGGGCGCCCGAGATCCTGCAGGAGCTGGAAGAGCCCACCGCCCTCGAGCGCTACACCGTCACCGGCGAGCTGCTCACGAACACCGTCGAGGTGACCAGCGGGATCGGCGGCACGGTGGCCGCCGCCGTCGACGACATCGCGGATGCGATCGCGGCGGTGCGCAAGGTCAGCGACCCTCTCGACGTCGAGCTGCTGTGCGCCGGGAGCCACCCGTTCGCGCAGTGGTTCGATCAGAAGGTCACCGACAAGACCCGCTACAACAAGCTCATCGAGCGCACGCAGTGGTGGGGTCGCAACATGATGATCTGGGGCATCCACGTGCATGTCGGCGTGGACGACGTCAACAAGGTCTTCCCGATCATCAACGCCCTCACCGTCTATCTCCCCCATCTGCAGGCGCTGTCGGCCTCGAGCCCGTTCTGGGCGGGCGAGCGCACCGGCTACGCCTCCAATCGCTCGCTCGTCTTCCAGCAGCTGCCGACCGCCGGCCTGCCCTGGCCGCTCGACACCTGGAGCCAGTTCGAGGGCTACCTCGACGACCTCGTCGGAACCGGGGTGATGGCCGACGCGACCGAGGTGCGCTGGGACATCCGCCCGGCCCCGCGCTGGGGCACGATCGAAGTGCGCGCGTGCGACGGCATGTCGACGCTGCCCGAGCTGGCGGCGCTCGCAGCGCTGATCCAGGCGCTGGTCGAGCACTTCTCACGGGAACTCGACGAGGGCCGCGAGCTGGTCACGCTGCAGCCGTGGTTCGTCCGCGAGAACAAGTGGCGCGCGGCCCGGTACGGGCTCGACGCCCGCGTGATCATCGACCGCGAGGGCACGCAGGTGCCGGTGACGGAGCACATCCGCGAGAAGCTCGCAGAACTGGAGGACATCGCCGTCGAGCTCAAGTGCTCGCGGGAGCTGGCGGGAATCGAGACGATCCTGAGCCAGGGAGCCAGTTACGCACGCCAGCTGGTGGTCGCGGATGCCGCCGACGGGGATCTGCGCGAGGTCGTGCAGCACCTCATCCGGGAGTTCCGGTCAGGTCCGACGCTCCGAGATCACCTCGCACAGCTCGGTCGCTGACCGGGTCCCGGGAGCGGCCGATCAGCCCTTGCCGAGCAGCTTCTGGAGCTCGGCGAGATCGGCCTCGCTCGGGACCCCCTTCGCACCGCCCAGACCGAAGCCCGACCCCGTCGGCGTCGCGGGAGCCGCGGCGATGCCGGCGTTCTCGGCGGCGCGCTTGGCCGGGTTGCCTGAGCGCGAGCCCTTGGCCTTCTGCTGCTTCCCGCGCTTCGAAGAGGCGCCGGGGCGCCCTCCGCCCGGGATCGGACCCATGCCGGGGATGTTGGGAACGCCGCCGCGGGCGACGGTCTTCATCATCTTCGCGGCCTGGTCGAAGCGCTGCACCAGCTGATTGACCTCCGTCACCGTCACGCCCGAGCCGCGGGCGATGCGCAGTCGCCGGGAACCGTTGAGCACCTTGGGGTTGCGGCGCTCCCCCGGCGTCATGGAGCGGATGATGGCCTCGGTGCGGTCGATCTCGCGCTCGTCGAAGTTCTCGAGCTGATCCTTCATGGACCCCATGCCCGGGAGCATCCCGAGCATCTTCTTCATGGAGCCCATCTTCTTCATCTGCTGCATCTGCTCGAGGAAGTCCTCGAGCGTGAAGCTCTCCGTGGCGAGCTTCTCGGCCATCTTCATGGCCTCGTCCTCGTCGAAGGCCTGCTGGGCCTGCTCGATGAGGGTCAGGATGTCGCCGAGGTCGAGGATGCGGCTCGCCATGCGGTCGGGGTGGAAGGCCTCGAGGTCGTCGAGTCCTTCGCCGGTCGACGCGTAGATGATGGGGCGGCCGGTGACCGACGCGACCGACAGCGCGGCGCCGCCTCGCGCATCGCCGTCGAGCTTGGACAGCACGACGCCGGTGAAGTCGACGCCGTCCTGGAAGGCCTTCGCCGTGTTGACGGCGTCCTGGCCGATCATGGCGTCGATGACGAAGAGGACCTCGTCGGGATCGGTCGCCGTGCGGATGTCGGCGGCCTGCTTCATCAGCTCAGCGTCGACGCCGAGGCGTCCGGCGGTGTCGATGATCACCACGTCGTGCTGCTGGCGGCGCGCGACCTCGACGCCCTCGCGCGCCACGCGAACCGGGTCGCCGATGCCGTTGCCCGGCTCGGGCGCGTAGATCGCGGCGCCGGCGCGCTCGGCGACGACCTGCAGCTGGTTCACCGCGTTGGGACGCTGGAGGTCGGCGGCGATGAGGAGGGGCGTGTGGCCGTCCTTCTCGAGCTGGTGCGCGAGCTTGCCGGCGAAGGTCGTCTTGCCCGACCCCTGGAGGCCCGCGAGCATGATGACCGTCGGCGGGTTCTTCGCGAACTGCAGGCGACGCTGCTGGCCGCCGAGGATCGCGACGAGCTCCTCGTTGACGATCTGCACGACCTGCTGGGCGGGGTTGAGCGCCCGGTTGACCTCGTCGCCGAGGGCGCGCTCGCGCACCTTGGCGGTGAACTCCTTGACGACGGGCAGGGCCACGTCGGCGTCGAGCAGCGCGCGACGGATCTCGCGGACAGTGCCGTCGACGTCCGCGGGCGTGAGCTGCCCCTTCTTGCGGAGGTTGCGGAAGGTCTCGGTGAGCCGGTCGGAGAGGGTGCCGAAAGTCGCCATGATCCCCCGATTCTACGTGAGCGGATGCCTCGCCCCGGCGCCGCTCCGGCTCACTCGGGTCCGAGTTCCTGGAAGAGCGTCAGCTGCAGACCGGCAGGACCCCGCAGGCGCGCGTTGATCGAGCGCCAGGGCGTCTGGCGAGCGGATGCCTCGACCTCGGCGCCCGCGGCCTCGAGGCGCTCCGTCGCAGCCGCGGCGTCGCCGACCTCCAGCGCCAGCCGGATGCGGTCGCTGGTGACGCCGTCGGTCTCGACGCGGTCGATGAAGTCGACCTGAGCGGGGTTGGACAGCTCGAGCGTCGCGCGTCCGGCGTCGAGGATGGCCACCCGCGCCCCGCCCTCCGCCTCGTACGCCTCGGACTGCGGCATGCCGACGACGTCGCGGTAGAAGGCGAGCGCCTCGTCGAAGTCGGGGGCGCGCACGACGACACGCAGCTGCCGCACTTCGCCCGCTGCGGGTGTCGGCGCGATGGTGCCGGCCGCGTCGGCGCCGCGGGAGAGGAAGCGCTCGAGCGAGGTGACGCCTGCCCCGTCGTGCGCCCATGCCTCGACGGCGGCGAGGACTGCGCCGCCCCAGGCCGCACCCGCCACCTCCGCGTGCAGCCTGTCGGCTCCGCCGCGCGCGAGACGGTCGGCGACCGCCCGGCTGACGCGGGTGCGGCGCAGTGCCCCTTCGCGGTCGAGCTCCGTATCGAGGCCCATCGCGGTGGCGTTGACGATGGCGAGCGCGAGGCTGTCCGGTGCGAACTCGGAGCCGAGGGAGAGAACCGCGGCACGGACGCCGGCCGCGGCATCCGCTCCCCGATCCGTCGCCAGTCGCTCCTCGAGGCCTGCGAGCCGCTCGTCGAGGCCGGCCCACAGGATGTCGGACTTGGAGGCGAAGTAGTTGAAGAAGCTCGACCGGCTCACACCCGCACGCGACGTGATGTCGGCGATCGACGTGGCCTCGAAGCCCTGCTCGAGGAAGAGCTCGCACGCTGCCTCGGCCAGGGTCTCCTTCGATGAGGCCTTCGGTCTTCCCACGCGCCCGGTGCTGCTCATCCACGACACGCTAGCGGGCATGGCCCCGACGCGTCAGTGGCATAATGTTGGACGCAATCCATCAATCGCCATAAGCGAAGGAGCACGATGCTCGCGATCGAGACGGTGGGCCTCTCCCCCGACTATGTCCCCTACCTCGACGGGTGGGCGCTCCAGCGCAGCATCCACGCCGAGATCGTCGCCGGAGCCCGCCCCGACACCCTGCTTCTCCTCGAGCACGACCCGGTCTACACCGCCGGCGCCCGCACCGCGCGGCACGAGCGCCCGACCGACGGCACGCCCGTCGTCGACGTCGACCGGGGCGGCAAGATCACGTGGCACGGGCCCGGTCAGCTGGTGGGCTATCCGATCGTGAGGCTCGCCGAACCGGTCGACGTCGTGGCCCACGTCCGCCGGCTGGAGCACGTGCTGATCGAGGTGCTCCGCGGCCACGGCGTCGACGGCTACCGGGTCGAAGGGCGCAGCGGCGTGTGGGTCAGGCGGCCCCTCGGGGAGGACAAGATCGCCGCCATCGGCGTGCGGGTGCAGCGCGGCGTGACCATGCACGGCTTCGCGCTGAACTGCGACAACACGCTCGCCGGGTTCCGCGGCATCATCCCGTGCGGGATCACGGATGCCGGCGTGACCACGATCAGCGAGGTGGTCGGCGCCGACGTCGCCCCCCGCGACGTCGTCGACACTGTGGCGGAGGCGTTCCGGGTCGAGTACGCAAGCGAGGTCGCGGCATGAGCGCGTGCGGCACGGGCGGCGTGGCACCGGGCAGCGGGCCGGACGGGCGGAAGCTGCTGCGCCTGGAGGTGCGCAACGCGCAGACGCCGATCGAGCGCAAGCCGGAGTGGATCAAGACGAAGGCGAAGATGGGGCCGGAGTATCAGGCTCTCCACGCCCTCGTGAAGACCGAGGAGCTGCACACGGTCTGCCAGGAGGCCGGTTGCCCCAACATCTACGAGTGCTGGGAGGACCGCGAGGCGACGTTCCTCATCGGCGGCTCGCAGTGCACGCGCCGGTGCGACTTCTGCCAGATCGACACGGGCAAGCCCGCCGACTACGACATGGACGAGCCCCGCCGCGTGGCCGAGAGCGTGGTGCGGATGAACCTGCGCTACGCCACCGTGACGGGCGTCGCGCGCGACGACCTGCCCGACGGCGGCGCCTGGCTGCACGCCGAGACCGTGCGGCAGATCCACGCCATGAACCCGAACACGGGCGTCGAGATCCTCGCGACCGACTTCAACGGCGACCCGTCGCTCCTGGGCGAGGTGTTCGACAGTCGCCCCGAGGTGTTCGCCCACAATGTCGAGACGGTGCCGCGCATCTTCAAGCGCATCCGTCCGGCGTTCCGCTACGAGCGGTCGCTCGACGTGCTCACGCAGGCGCGCACCGCGGGGCTCATCACGAAGTCGAACCTCATCCTCGGCATGGGTGAGGAGCCCGAGGAGGTCGTCCAGGCCCTGCAGGACCTCCACGACGCGGGCACCGACATCATCACCATCACCCAGTACCTTCGGCCGTCGCCCCGGCACCTCCCCGTCGCCCGCTGGGTCAAGCCGCAGGAGTTCGTCGAGTTCAAGGAGGAGGCCGAGCGCATCGGATTCCTCGGCGTCCTCGCCGGTCCGCTCGTGCGGTCCTCGTACCGTGCCGGGCGCCTGTGGGCGCAGTCGATGGTGTCGAAGGGCCGCGAGATCCCTCCCCACCTCGCGCACATCGCCGAAGCCGCGGAGCTCGGGTTTGCCCAGGCCGTCTAGGTTGTCAGCGCTTCACGGGGTGGGCCAGATGTACGGCAGATCGTCGGGGATGCCGCCGAACAGCGGACGGTAGAACCCTGGGTCCTTGCGCACGAGGTTGGAGCGGTGCGCGAGATGGAAGGCCGCGTCGCCCAGCCATCGCGGCATCTCGATGTCGTCCTGCGGCACTCCGTCCACGTCGGGCGCGAATTCGAGCAGCTGCGGGCGAACCGTGTCGGGGCGTCCGAGCGCGGTCCAGGCATCCGTCATCGCCAGCCCGTACGAGACGAGCGCCGGCAGGCGGCCCGCCCACATCTTCGCCGCGGGGTGATGGCGCCACCCGTAGCCCGGAACCGTATTGGCGCGCAGCAGCTGCAGCGTCTCGACCCGCTGCTTGCCGAGCCGCGCCGGATCGAGCGCGGCGGCCGATCGCGCGAACGAGGGGTATGGCAGGAAGGTCTGCACCCGGTCACTCGGCGCTGGTGACCGACAGCACCCCGCCCTCGGAGTTGAGGTTCACCAGCAGCACGTCGTCGGTCGCGTCGGGGTCGAGCGCGTATTCCAGCACGGCGAACGGGTCGGACCCGCCGTGCTCATCGGCGAGGATCGTCATGCTCATGAGCTGCAGCGAGCGGATCACGTCGATGTGCACGTCGCCGGAGATGTCGACCAGGAGCTCCTCGAGCTCGTCACCGAGGGAATCCTGCTGCTGGAGGATGTACTCCGTCACCTCGCTCGTGCGATCGCTCAGCTCGTCGACCATCGAGTTGCGCGCGCTGCGGTCGATGTCCTCGATCGCCGAGATGAGTCCGGCGGCGACGTCGAGCGCGGCCTCCGAGACGTCGTCCTGATCGGGCGCGGTGAGATCGACCGTCACGGACTGATCTCCCAGTTCGACGTTCTCGGACCAGAAGATCGACCCGTCCGGCCCCGACTCGAGGAGTCCGAAATAGTCGTGCTCGATCGCCATTCACCCATGAAACCAGCCTCCGCGCTCAGACGGTAGCCCTCGCGGCGCGTCGCGCGGATCCGTTGCAGAAGCGACGTCGAAAGCGGCTCTCAGTCGACGAGCGAGGCCGCGAAGACGTGGGGGGTGAAGCCGGTGAGGTCGCCGATCCCCTCGCCCTGGCCGAGCAGCTTCACGGGGATGCCGGTGCGCTCCTGGACCGCGAGGACGAAGCCGCCCTTCGCCGAGCCGTCGAGCTTCGTGAGGACGAGGCCGGTGACCCCGGCGTGCTCGAGGAAGGCCTGCGCCTGCATGACACCGTTCTGCCCGGTCGTGGCGTCGAGCACGAGCAGCACCTCGCTGATGGGCGCCTGCTTCTCGATCACGCGCCGGATCTTGGTGAGCTCGTCCATGAGCCCGCCCTTCGTGTGCAGACGGCCGGCGGTGTCGACGAGCACGATCTCGGTACCGGTGCGCTTCGCGTAGTCGATCGTCTGGAAGGCGACGGATGCCGGATCCTGCCCCTCCTGCTGCGGGCGGACGATGTCGGCCCCGCCGCGCTCCGCCCAGGTCGCCAGCTGGTCGACGGCGGCGGCGCGGAAGGTGTCGGCCGCGCCCACGACGACAGAGCGCCCGTACCGCTGAAGGAACTTCGCGAACTTTCCGATGGTGGTGGTCTTGCCGACGCCGTTGACACCGACCACGAGCACGACCGCGGGACGCTCCGTCAGGCGTAGCGTCGTGTCGAACTTGGCGAAGTGCTCTTCGAGGGTCTCCTTCAGCATGCGCTGCAGGTCCTTCGGGTCGGTGGTGCGGAAGCGGTCCACCTTCTCCCGCAGCTCGTCGACGATGCGCTCGGAGATGTCGGGCCCGAAGTCGGCGGTGATGAGCGCCGTCTCGAGGTCCTCCCACGTGGTCTCGTCGATCGTGGGCTTGACGAACATCCCGCGCAGCGCGCGACCGAGCGACCAGGAGCTTTCAGCCATGGGGTCCAGCCTATTCACCGCGCGGCGGGCCCGCGTTCACGGCATGATGAGGGCATGTCGCCCGAGGAGAGCGCGGTCATCCGCACGCCGGACCAGCGACTGCGCGTGTTCGTGAGCTCCACACTGGCGGAACTCGCCGAGGAGCGCGGCGCCGTCGCCCGCGCGATCACCTCGCTCGGCCTCGCTCCGGTGATGTTCGAGCTCGGGGCGCGCCCGCACCCGCCGCAGGAGCTCTACCGCGCCTACCTCGCGCAGTCCGACGTGTTCATCGGGCTGTACTGGGAGAGCTACGGCTGGGTGGGGCCGGGAATGGACATCTCGGGCCTCGAGGACGAGTTCCGCCTCTCCGGCGGACGCCCGAGGCTCCTCTACCTGAAAGCGCCGGCACCGGAGCGGCAGCCCCGGCTCGAGGCGATGCTCGATGAGATCCGCGCACAGGGGACGGACGCGTACCGCACGTTTCGCAGCACGCGCGAGCTCGGCCGGCTCGTGCGCGACGATCTCGCGCTGCTGCTCAGCGAGCGGTTCGTCAGCAGCGCGCGACCCGCCGATCCGCCGCAGCAGGCCGCCGCTGCGCCACGGCGGACGCTCCCCGTTCCCGCGACGTCGCTCGTCGGGCGCGAGGACGAGGTCGCGGCGATCGTGGCGATGATGCGGACTCCGGACGTGCGCCTGGTGACGGTGACCGGACCGGGTGGGATGGGGAAGACGCGCGTGGCGGTCGCCGTCGGCGAGGCTCTCGCGGAGGTCGCGCCCCCTCCGGTGGTGTTCGTGCCGTTGGCCGACGCGTCCGGCGAGGGCGAAGTGCTGCCCCGCATCGCCGCGGCCACCGACGTCGTGATCGAGGGCACGCGCTCCACGCGCGAGATCCTCGTCGACCATTTCAGCGCGCGTCCGACCGTGCTGATCCTCGACAATCTCGAGCAGGTGGCCGCCGTCGCCCCCGACCTCGACGCCCTGCTGTCGGCCTGTCCCGAGCTTCGGATCATGGCGACCAGCCGCATCGCGCTGCGGTTGCGCGCCGAGCACGAGGTCGTGCTCACGCCCCTCGAGACCGGCACGGATCGCGGCGACCGCGTGGACGTCGAGGAGGCCCTGCGACTGCCCGCCGTCCAGCTCTTCCTCGACCGCGCCGGCGCGGTCGGCCGCCGCGTGGATCCGACTCCCCGCAGTCTCGGAGCGGTGGTCGAGATCTGCCGGCGGCTCGACGGCCTGCCGCTCGCGATCGAGCTCGCGGCCGCCCGAACGCGCCTGCTCGATCCCCCCGCGGTGCTGGCGCGGCTCGAGAACGTGCTGGACGCGCTCGGCAGCGGACCCGTCGATCTGCCGGAGCGCCAGCGCGGTCTGCGGGCCACCGTCGAGTGGAGCATCGGCCTGCTCGGCGAGGAAGAGCGTCGTCTGCTCGCACAGCTGTCCGTCTTCGTCGGCGGCTGGACCGTTCCGGCGGCCGCCGCGGTGGCCGGCCTGGACGAGGACGCCGCCCTGGAGCTGCTCGACCAGCTCGTCGGGAACAGCCTCGCGGTGGTCACGCTCGGCGACGGCGAGCCGCGCTTCCGAATGCTCACCGCGGTGCGCGAGTACGCGGCCGAGCTGCTGACCGGCCAGGACCGAGACGAGGCGGAGCAGCGCCACGCCGGCTTCTTCGCCGCGCTGGCCGAGAGCGACATCGACGCCGCCGACCGGTCGGCGTGGGGTGAAAGGCTGCACCGCGACGAGGACAACGTGCGCGCGGCGATCCGCTGGTTCTTCACGCACGACATCACCCGGCTGCCCCATCTCTTCCGCGCGCTGTGGCTGTACTGGCAGATCTACGACCGGATGTCGGAGGCGCGGGGTCTCGCGGGTGAACTGCAGCGCGTGATGCGCCCCGGCGACCTCGACGAGCGCGCCCAGACGGAGCTGCTGTTCACCATCGCCGTCACGTCCACCGAGGTGGGCGACGACGACGCGGCCCTCAGCGCGGCGGATGCGATCGTGCGGCGGCTGGACGGACTCGACGATCCGGAGTTGCGTGATGCGCTGCTGCTCGCAGACTCCTGGGTGCGGCCGCTTCGCGGCGACCTGACCGGCGCGCTCGAGGTCGCGAAGTCGGCGTATGCGGGATTCAGCTCGCGCGGCGACGTCTTCGGCGCCGCGGCCGCTCTGACGATCGGCATGGTCGGCATGGCACTCGGCGAGGACGACACCGCCCGGCGGCATCTCATCAAAGTGGACGAATACGGCGGCCGGCTCGGCATCCAATGGCTCACCGCCGCCGGTCTCACGCAGCTCGCGATCATGGACCTCCGCTCGGGCGCGACCGAGGCTGCGCGCGATCGCCTGCGCCGGCTGCTCACCCGCCTCGACGACGAGCGCACGGTCACGCTCTCGGCCAGCCTCATCCTGGCGGCCTACGGCGACCTCGCGCTCACCGAGGACCGTGCCGCATCAGCGGTGACGGCGCTCGGCGCGATCGACGGGCTCCGTCGGCGCACGGGTGTGGCTCCCTGGCCGAACTCCCGCCGCGACGAGGAGGACCTCCGCCGGCGCGCCCGTGAGGCGGTCGATCCCGCCGAGTGGGATCGCGCGTACGAAGCGGGCACGGCGCTCCGCATGACCGAGGCCCTGGCGATGGTGCGCGAGGCCGTCGGCGCCTAGCGGCTGTCAGCTCGCGGCGCGCTCCGCCAGCCGCTGGCCGACCACCGCCGACACGCCGTCCTGGCGCATCGAGACTCCGTAGAGGGCGTCGGCGATCTCCATCGTGCGCTTCTGGTGCGTGATGACGATGAGCTGGCTCGACTCGCGCAGCTGCTCGAACACCCCGAGCAGGCGGCCGAGGTTGGCGTCGTCGAGCGCGGCCTCGACCTCGTCGAGGATGTAGAACGGGCTGGGACGCGCTTTGAAGATCGCTGTGAGCAGGGCGACCGCCGCGAGCGACCGCTCGCCGCCGGACAGCAGCGAGAGCCGTTCGATCTTCTTCCCGACCGGGCGCACGGCCACCTCGATACCGGTCGTCAGAGGCTCGTCCGGATTCGTCAGCGAGATGCTGCCCGAGCCGCCCGGGAAGAGGATCGGGAACACCTCGCCGAAGGCGGTCTTGGTGTCCTCGAAGGCGGCGAGGAAGATCACCTGCATCCGCTCGTCGAGCTCTTCGATGATCGTGATGAGGTCCTTGCGCGTCTGGGTGAGGTCGGCGAGCTGCTCGGTGAGGAACTTGTGACGCTGCTCGAGCGCGGCGAACTCCTCGAGGGCGAGCGGATTCACCCGGCCCAGCTGGGTCAGCTTGCGCTCGGCCTCCTGCAGCCGCTTGCGCTGCTGCGCGCGGTCGTAGGGGACGGATGCCTCGGCCTCGGCGTCAGCCTCGGTCTCGGTCTCACCCTCCCCGCCCGCCTCAGCCTCGGCGCCTGCGCCGGACGCGATATCGACCGGAACCGGCTGGTCGGGACCATATTCCGAAACGAGAATGTTCTCGTCGAGCCCGAGCTCGGAGCTGACCCGTTCGAGGATCCCGGTCACGTGCAGGCGCTTCTCGTGAATCTGCAGCTCGAGACTGTGGACGCTCTCGGTGAGTCCTGCCAGCCGCTCCCGGGCGACCGCCTCCTGACGGCGCAGCTCGCCGAGCTCGGCGGTCAGCGCCGTGCGCTCGGACTCCGCCTGCGCCAGCTCGAGACGCGCCTGGGTCAGCGACCGCTCGACGGAATCCAGCACCGCAGGGAGTTGCGCGGCGACACCTGCGGCCGTCTCCCGCTGCGCGCGGCGCACGACCGCGCGGCGAGCGGCTTCGGCAGCCGCCTCGCGCTCGCGCTCGCGCTGGCGCTCCAGCCCCGCCACGCGCGCCTCGCCGGCGCGGATGCGCTCCTTGAGCGTCTCGACGTCGAGGCGCGCCCGCATCTCGCCGTCGCGCGCAGCCTCCAGCGCGGCCAGCATCCCGTCCCGCGCCGACGCGTCGAGGATCGGGCGCGGCGCTTCCAGCGCCGACCTCAGCTGATCGCCGGCCGACCGCGCGGACGCCTCCGCGTCCTCGACGGCGGCACCGGCCTGCGCCACTCCGGCCGCCAGGCGGTCGCACTCGGCGACGGCGGCTTCGTAGCGCACGGTCGCGCGATTGACCTGCTCGGTGTGCGCGGCCAGCGCAGCGTCGTGCTCGCGCAGCGTCGTCAGGGCAGCCTTGGTCCGCTGGCGCGCTCGATCGAGCTCGTGCGTCGCGTCGGACAGCGCCTCGCGCAGGGAGTCGGCCACCACGGCGATCTCGTCGCGGCGCTGGGCCGCGGCATCCCGCTCGGCCGCCAGTTCCAGACGCGAGCGGCCCTGTCCTGATCCCGCGCGCACGGTGTACTCCGTGACAACCTCGCCCGACTTCGTCACCACGGTGACCGGGCCGCCCACGTCGGCTGCGGCGAGCGACGGACCAGCCGCCAGGGCAGCGTCGAGATCGTCCGCTACGACGACGAACGACAGGATGCCCAGCACCCCGTCCGGCGCCGACACGACGTCGCGCGCAGGCACGATTCCGGCGACGGACGGGAAGACGGGACGCGGAGCGCCGGCGTCGGCGATCGCGATGTCGACGGCGCCCAGATCGCCGTCCCGCACGAGACGTGCCGTGTCGACGGCGTGCGAGCGACTGTCGACGAGGATGCCCTCGACGAGCGGGCCGAGCGCCGCCGCGATCGCCGCCTCGTAGCCGGCGGTGATCTTGACTGCATCGCCGAGCAGACCGCGCACGCCCGCCGCGCCCCGCTCGACGATCTCGGCCGCAGCGTTGCGGCCGTCGAGCGCCCTGCTGAGCGCCGAGGTCTGGGCCGTCAGCGCCTCGACCTCGCGCTCGGCGGCATGCAGCCTCTCGCGGAGGGTGCCGACCTCCGCCTCGGCGTCGGTGGCGTCGCGCTGCGCGCGCTCATAGGCCGCCGCGTACTCGGCGGCCGACCCCTCGGGAACGAGATCGGGGTCGACTCCGGCGAGCGTCTCCTCGGCTTCCGCGCGGCGGGTCAGCGCCGCATCCAGCGCGCGCTGCTGGCGTTCGACAGCCGCGCGGACCGCAGCCAGGGCGGACTCGGCAGCCTCGGCCGATCCGCGCAGGGCCGTGATGCGCATGTCGTGCTCGGAGACGAGGGCGCTCTGGGCGGCGATGTCGGTGTCGAGGGCGTCGAGCTCTGCGCGCGCACGCATGACGTCACGCGATGCCTCGGCTGCGGCATCCTGAGCACCGCCGAGTCCGTCCGCGATGTCCTGGATCTCCGCGCGAGCCTCGTCGATCATGGCCTGCGACACGGTGGTGAGCTCGATGCGGTCGTCGTCCTCGGCCTCGCCGAGGAGCGCCAGGCGCTGGCCGGCGAGGGCGTACAGGCTGCGCAGTCGCTCCTGCACCCGTTCCAGGCCGTACGTGACGCGCCGGGCCTGGTCGACCGCCTCCGAGCGCTGCTGGGCCTCGAGAAGCTCGATCCGCACGCGCGCGTTCTCGAGCTGATCCTGCAGCACGAGCCGCTCCGCGTGGCGCTCCTGCTCGCTGTGGGTGTGCGAGGCGAGCTGCGCGCGCAGGCCGACGATCTCGTCGGCGAACAGGCGCGCCTTCGCGTCGCGCACCACCGCGGCGATCGTCGCCGCCTCGCGGGCGATCTCGGCCTGGCGGCCGAGCGGCTTCAGCTGGCGCCGGAGCTCGCCGGCGAGGTCGCTGAGGCGCGTGAGATTCGCCTCCATCGCCTCGAGCTTGCGCAGGGTCTTCTCCTTGCGCCGGCGGTGCTTGAGGATGCCCGCCGCCTCCTCGATGAACCCGCGGCGGTCTTCGGGCGAGGCCTGCAGCACGCTGTCGAGGCGGCCCTGCCCGACGATCACGTGCATCTCGCGGCCGAGTCCCGAGTCGCTCAGGAGCTCCTGCACGTCGAGCAGCCGGCACACCTCGCCGTTGATCGCGTACTCGCTCGCGCCGTTGCGGAACAGCGTCCGGCTGATCGTGACCTCGGCGTACTCGATGGGCAGCGCACCGTCGCTGTTGTCGATCGTGAGCTGCACCTCCGCGCGGCCGAGCGGGCCGCGCGTCGCCGTGCCGGCGAAGATGACATCCTCCATCTTGCCGCCGCGGAGGGTCTTGGCACCTTGCTCGCCCATCACCCACGCGAGGGCGTCGACCACGTTCGACTTGCCCGAGCCGTTCGGCCCGACGATGCAGGTCACGCCGGGTTCGAGCGCGAACGTCGTCGGCTGCGCGAACGACTTGAACCCTTTGAGCGTCACGCTCTTCAGGTGCATGTGCTCGCCTCCGCGGTGTCCGCCTGCCCCTCCCTGGGGATGCCCGACCGCATCGGGCGTCCCCAGGCTACCGGAGCGACGGCACGCCCCCGGGAAGCGGGGCCGGGTCAGAGCGCGTCGGTCTGCTTGTCCGCTTTCGCGGCCTTCGCCAGCCTCCAGAAGACGCTGAACGCCCCGAGCGCGGCGAAGAGGACCGCGAACACGATGTCTCCGGTCATCGCCTCCCACAGCTCGGGATTGTCGAAGACGTTGAGCAGGAACAGGTCCCAGAACTCCGGCGAGGTGATCGCGGTCGGGATGTCGATCTCGAGGAAGGCGGCCAGGTCGATCGCCAGTCCCGCGAGGAACGCCAGCACCAGGGTCACGATCGTGACGACGATCGTGGCGGCGATCCCTATCGCACCGATCCGGCCGCCCGATCCGCGCCGGTACAGCCACACGGCGCCGACTGCGACGCCGAAGGCCACGATCGCGCTCATGAACCCGAGCTGCCAGATGATCGCCCAGGCCAGAACGCCCGCCGGGATGGCGAGCAGGGAGAGCAGGATGCCGCGTCCCACCTGCTCGGGGGCGGATTCCAGGGGTGCCGCCGGCTCGTGCTCGCCGGCCGCGGGGGCCGTCGCCGACGGGTCGTCGGGGGTGGATTCCACGGCGGGTTCGAAGGGCTCTGCCAACGGGTTCTCTCTTCTGCGAACGAGGCACGGCACGCGCCGAGCCTGAGCACGCTAACAGAGCAGCGGAATCCGCCCCGCGAGTTCTCCACAGCCACCGCGACACGCCCGCCGTCCACCGAATCTGCGAAAACGCTTGACGTGGACTGCGAGACCGCGCTAGTGTCACTCTCCGCGTCTTGAAGTCGAGAAAGGAGGTCCCCGAAATGATGATGCACACGGACAACACCGGAGCCATCACGCCAATCAGCGTGGCGGCTCGCGTCTGCGCGTCGGGGACCCACTCCTTCGGCGCCACTCAGAACAGCGGCTTCCACACCGCCGGCTGATCCCCGCAGGGGAGAACTCTGCCCTCTCGAGGGCACGATCCTCCTGCGCCGCCCCGGATTCCGGGTGCTGAGCGCGCTTTCCTGCCTTCATCCCCGTCGTGCTGCGGCATGACATCCCCGCCCGACCGCGCGTGGTTCCGGGCATCCCACCTCCACCGATTCGGAAGAGATCATCATGAACACCACTTACGCGCCGCAGCGCCTCTCGGGCGTCCCCGATACGCTGCGGCTTCAGAGCCGCGACCCCCGCACGCCCGTCGTCGACCGCATCGCCCTCCATATCGGGCTGCGGCTGCTGATCTGGGGCACCAGGACTCCGCGGCTGGCCGACGATCGCGAGCGCCACGCTCGTGCTCGCCGCGTCCACACCGCCAATGCCGAGCGCGAGCACGGCTATCTCCGCGAGGCCCTCCTCGCTCCTCGGCCGTGACGGCCACCGGGTCCGCCGCCCCCCACCGGCGGGGGGCCCCCCCCCCCCCCGCCAGCGCCGCGGTCGAGTCGGCGGCCGCTCGCCCGCCGCCCACCGGCCAGAAGCCCGAGCCGAGCTCGGCGGCCAGGTCGGGATCGCTCACGATCGACGGCGTTCCCAGCGAAGCCGCTTCGAAGATGGTCATGCCCTGGGTCTCGAAGCCGATCGACGTCTGCACGACGGCGTCGGCGGCGGCGATGCGGCGCAGGGTCTCGGCGTACGGCAGCCGTCCGGCGAACACCACGGTGGCAGCGGGCTTGCTGCGCGAAACCAGTCGCCGGGCGGCCGCGAGCTGCCCGCCGCCGCCGATCACCTCGACCTCGGCGCGCACTCCCGACTCGGCGAGCGCCTCGAGGAACGGCAGCAGCCGCTTCTCGGGGCTCATCCGCCCCAGCCACACGAGGCGGGCCGGCCCCGCCACGCGCTCGATCGGCGCTTCGGCCAGCGTCGCGTCGAGGATCTCGTCGTCGATGCCGTTCCAGACCACGTCGACGTGCGAGTCCGGCGAGTGGAGATCCAGGATGCCGCGTCTTCCGCCCGGCACGACGCCGTGCTCCTCGAGCCGGCGCGCGAAGTGGGTCGACGGCGCCGTGACCGCATGCGATCGCCCGGCGAAGCGGCGCAGGAAGGCCCAGCCGTCGGATCCGTCGGCGTCGCCGCTCGACTGCACGTCGAGCGAGGCGCGCTGCCACGTGTTGAGCGTCGCGAGCACGACGCCCGGGAACGGCGCGGTGGCCTCGATGCCGACGTCGACGCGATTGTGCATGGTGTGCACGAGCGGCAGCTTGTGCCGTGCGGCGTAGCGGTGGCCGATGAACGCCCCCCAGAAATCCGCCTGGACATGCACGACGTCGACGGGCGGACGGGCGGCGAGCGCGGCATCCACCCATCGATCCGTGTTCCGACCCGGCCACGACATCGAGTACTCCCGGTCGAACGTGATCGGCATCGACGGGATGTCGAGGTATGCGGCATCCGGCGCGATGGACCGCGCCCGCTCGCCGTGCGCAGCGGGCGCCACGATCGTGACGGTGTGCCCGGCGAGCTCCAGGAATCGACGCTGAAGTCGCATCGACACCTGCGCTCCGCCGAGGGTCTCGACGTGCTGGTCGCCGAACATCACGACGTGCACGGTCGCTACTCCGGCAGCGGTTCGTCGCGGTACAGCGCTTCGAAGGTGTCGAGCGTGCGCTTCATGTCGTGCACCTTCACGCCGTCCAGCGACGCCTGCTGCATCCGCAGCCGGGCTTCGGGCGTGAGCGTGAGGACCGCGGTGAGCTTCGCGGCGAGGTCGTCGACGTCGCCCGGGCGGAAGAGGTACCCGTTCTCCCCGTCGTGAACGAGGTGCGGGAGCGCGACGGCGTCGGCAGCGACGATGGGCAGGCCCGACGCCATCGCCTCCATCGTCGCGATGGACTGCAGCTCGGCGATCGAGGCGATCACGAAGAGGCTCGCGTTCGTGAGGAACCCCTTGAGCTCCTCGTCGGTCGTGTGACCGTGGAAGCGCACGCGATCGGTCAGACCGAGCTCGCGCGTGAGCTCCTCGAGGTTTCGCCGCTGGTCGCCCTGCCCGACGATGTCGAACGACACGTCGAGAGCGGGGTCGAGCTTCGCCAGCGCACGCAGCACGACGTCGATCTGCTTCTCGGTCGTGAGCCGGCCGACGAACACGAGCCGGTTGGCGTCGCGCGGAGCGAGGTCGGGCGTGTAGTTCGCGGCCTCGATGCCGCAGCTGACCGGGATGACGTTGGCGATCTCGATCGTGTGCTGGAGGAACTCCGCCGCCTTGCGGGTGGGCGTGGTGACGGCGCGCGTCATGTCGAACGTGCGCTTGGCGTCTTCCCACGCGAGCTTGATGGCGTACCGCGTCCACGAGGCGGGCAGGATCGTGAAGTCGAGGACGTTCTCGGCCATCACGTGGTTGGTCGCGACCACCGGGATGCCGCGCTGGCGGGCGATGCGGGTGAGCCCTCGGCCGATGACGATGTGCGACTGGATGTGCACGACGTCGGGCTTGACCCGGTCGAGCACCCGCCGCGCGTAGTACTTGGCACGGAACGGCATGACGAACGTGAGCCAGTCGTGCGGGTACCAGCGCCACGACGGGATGCGGTGAATCGTCATCGGCTCGCCCTCGATCACCTCGGTGAAGGTGCCGTGCTGCCGGTGGGTCGCGCTCGGAGCCATGACGTGCACGTCGTGGCCTCGCTTGACCAGGCCCGCCGCCAGGCGCTCGGCGAAGCGGGCGGCGCCGTTGACGTGGGGCAGCCACGTGTCGGCGCCGATGAGGATGGTCAGGGGTCGCCGAACCTCGGCGTCGGCCAGCTGGTCGTCGGGCGTCGCGGACTCGGTCACGGGGTAGCGGGGGCCTGTCTGTGCGGCGGGGGTGCGCGGCGGTCAAAGGGATGTTGGCGCTCATCCACTGTACCCGAGGGCCCTCCCCCGGCCCCGTACGCTGGAACCATGCCCCGACTGCAGGCCGACGCCGATCCGACCCTCTGGGTGCCGGTGACAGAGTCCCTCGGCTTCAAGGGACGCCGCCACCGCAAGGCGGCGATCCGGATGCTGCTGTCCCAGGCCAATACGGCCGTCGGCGCCGAGCGGCCCGGCAGCGGCGTCGCCGCGTGGGCGATGAGCCAGGCGGCGCCCTTCCTCATGCGGCGGGCCGCCGGACGCGTGCTCGTGTGGGTCTGGAAGGCCGACCCGGAGCTCGTCGTCGTCATGGCGCAGGTGCAGGAGGCGACCGCGCAGCTGCGCACCGCCCGCGCCATGATGCCGATGGAGTACGACGACACCGCGTCGTTCCGCAGCAGCCACCTCGGCGTCGGAGAGAAGCTCGAGATGGCGCTGCCCGCCGACGGACGCACGCCGCCCTTCGCCACCTACACGTGGGACACCGGCACGCACTTCGTGACGGTGACCGCCGTCTGCTCCGACCGCGAGCGCTTCGGCACGGTGATCGGCTCGGTGGACGATCTCGCCCGCACCGTCCGCATCGTCGACGACCTCGCCCTGGGAGAGTCCCCCGACGTCCTGCGGATCGAGCCGAAGAACTGAGGAGCGGACGAATGACAGAGCCGAACTCATCGGGGCGAGTGCATCCCGCCGCCCACCGACCGCTCCGCATCGGCGTGCAGCTCGCACCGCAGCACGCAGGGTACTCGGCCTATCGCGATGCGGTGCTGCGGGCCGAGGACCTGGGCGTCGATGCGATCTTCAACTGGGACCACTTCTTCCCCCTGACGGCGCCGTCGGAGGCCGAGCACTTCGAGGCGTGGACGGTCCTCGCGGCGATGGCCGAGCAGACCGAGCGCGTCGAGTTCGGTCCGCTCGTCAACTGCAGCTCGTACCGCAATCCCGACCTGCAGGCCGACATGGCCCGCACCGTCGACCACATCAGCGCCGGGGCGACCGGCACCGGCCGCCTCATCTTCGGCACGGGCTCGGGCTGGGCCGAGCCCGACTACGTCGAGTACGGCTACGAGTTCGGCACCGTCGGCAGCCGGCTCGACGCGCTCGCGGCGGACCTTCCGCGCATCCGCTCACGGTGGGATCGCCTGAATCCCGCGCCGACCCGGCGGATCCCGATCCTCATCGGGGGTCAAGGCGAGCGCAAGACGCTGCGCCTCGTGGCGCAGCACGCCGACATCTGGCACACCTTCACGAAGCTCGACGACATGTCCCGCAAGATCGGCGTCCTGCACGAGTGGTGCGCGAAGGAGGGCCGCGATCCCGCCGAGATCGAGCTGTCGACCGGGTACACGATCCGCGGTTTCGGCCCGCTTCTCGAGACGGATGCCCCACCCCGGCTGTACGAGCTCGGCTTCCGGCTCATCATCCCCGCGATCGACGGACCCGACTACGACCTGGCTCCGCTCGTGCCGCTCCTGGAGTGGCGCGACCGCGTGAACGAGGGCGCCTGAGCGAATCGTCCCCCGCGGGTGACGACGCGCCGCGCGGCATCCTCCACTCTGGTGATGTCCGATTCGCGTCGCGCCGGAAGAGGGTCATGTCCGCTCACCTCGTCGAGGTCGTCATCACCGGCCACCTGGGTCCCTCGCTGATCGCGGCCCTCGAGGGCTACGACGTGGTGCGGCGAGACGACGGCACCTCCAGCGTCACCGGTATGGTGAGCGACCAGGCTGAGCTGCGGGCTCTGCTCGCCGTGTTCGACGGGCTGAACATCGAGGTCGTCTCGGTCAACCGCGTCACCAGCGCCTGAAGGAGAACCGCGTGGCCGCAAGCATCTTCGACCAGTCCACGGTGTGGCCCATCATCCTCGCGGTGATCTTCGTGGTCGACGTGGTCGCCCTCATCATCGTCCCGCGCGGACGCAAGCCCACCGCAGCGATGGCGTGGCTTCTGCTCATCTTCCTTCTTCCCCTCATCGGCCTCCTGCTCTTCCTGCTGATCGGCAGCTTCCGCCTGCCGAAGTCACGCCGTGACGAGCAGACCCGCATCGACGGGATGATCCGCGGCGCGGTCGAGTCACGCAGCCTGCGCACTGAGGATGCCGACTGGCCGCGGTGGTTCCAGCGGGTCGTGCAGCAGAACGAGCTGCTCACCGCGCTGCCGGCGACCGAGGGGAATGAGGCATCCCTCTACAGCGACTATCAGGGATCGATCGACGCCATGGCCGCCGAGATCGACACCGCGACGTCGTTCGTGCACGTGGAGTTCTTCATCGTGGCGTGGGACGACACGACGCGCGGGTTCTTCGCGGCCATGGAGCGCGCCGTCGCGCGCGGGGTCACCGTGCGGCTGCTCGCGGACTACGTCGCGACCCGCCGGCTCGGCAACTGCAAGGCGACGCTCGCCGAGCTCGATCGCATCGGCGTCCAGTGGGCGTGGATGCTTCCGGTCATGCCTCTCAAGGGCAAGTACCAGCGACCCGACCTGCGCAACCACCGCAAGATCGTCGTCGTCGACGGACGGGCCGGCTTCATGGGCTCGCAGAACCTCATCGACCGCACCTACGACTCGCCGAAGAACATCAAGCGCGGCCTGAAGTGGCAGGAGCTCATGACGCGGCTCACCGGGCCGGTGGTCTCGGCGGTCAACACCGTGTTCCTCTCCGACTGGCTGATCGAGACCGGACAGGACCTCTCGGCGACCGAGCATGTGCCGGCGCCCCAGCTCGAGCGATCGGCGGCCCCCGACGCCCTGCTGTGCCAGGTGGTGCCGAGCGGCCCCGGCTACGAGACCGAGAACAACCTGCGGCTGTTCCTCTCGCTGATCTACGGCGCAACCGAGAAGGTCATCCTGACGAGCCCCTACTTCGTGCCCGACGAGGCGATGGTCTACGCGATCACCACGGCATGTCAGCGCGGTCTCGAGGTGCAGCTCTTCGTCTCGGAGATCGGCGACCAGGGTCTGGTGTACCACGCGCAGCGGTCGTACTACTCGGCACTGCTCGAGGCGGGCGTGAAGATCTTCCTGTATCCCGCGCCGTACATCCTCCACTCCAAGCACTTCTCGATCGACGACGACATCGCGGTGATCGGGTCGAGCAACATGGACATCCGCTCGTTCAGCCTCAACATGGAGGTCTCCCTCCTCGTGCGCGGGGCGTCGTTCGTGGCCGAGATGCGCGAGGTGGAGCAGGCCTACCGCGACGCCGGGCGCGAGCTGACCCTCCAGGAGTGGCGCGACCAGCCCGGCAAGGCGACCTTCCTCGACGGCCTCGCCCGCCTCACCTCGGCGCTCAACTGACCGCATGGGCGACATGGTCCTGATCGAGGGCGGTACGTTCCTCATGGGCTCCGACGAGTTCTACCCCGACGAGCGGCCGGTCCACGAGCGTGCGGTCGAGACGTTCCGGATCGACCGCCACGCGGTCACCAACGAGGAGTTCGCCGCGTTCGTCGACGACACCGGCTACGTGACCGTCGCCGAGCGCGAGCTCGATCCGGCAGACTTCCCCGGTGCCGACCCCGCCGACCTCGTGCCGGGATCCATGGTGTTCACTCCCACCGCCGGGCCGGTCGACCTCGCGGACTGGCGAGCCTGGTGGCGCTGGCAGCCGGGCGCCTGCTGGCGGCGGCCGTTCGGCCCCGACTCGTCGATCGACGAGCGGATGCGGCATCCCGTCGTCCACATCGCGTTCGCGGATGCCTCGGCCTACGCCGCGTGGGCGGGCAAGCGACTGCCGAGCGAGGCGGAGCACGAGTACGCCGCCCGCGGGAGTCTCGATGGCGCGCGCTTCGCGTGGGGCGACGACGCGCACCCCGGCGGGCGGGTCATGGCGAACTCATGGCTGGGCCGGTTCCCGTACCTGAATGAGGGAGTGGGGGATGCCGCGCCCGTCGGCTCGTATCCGCCCAACGGCTACGGGCTGCACGACATGACGGGCAACACGTGGGAGTGGACGAGCGACTACTGGACGCCGCGCCATCTGCGCCTGTCCGACCGGCCGGTCGACGCGGGCCGCCGCCAAAATCTGCTCGCCACTGCGAGCGCGGAGGAGGGATTCGCCACCCCGCGCCGGGTGCTCAAAGGCGGCTCGCACCTGTGCTCGCCCGACTACTGCCTGCGGTTCCGGCCGGCTTCGCGGTCGCCGCAGGCCGAGGACACCGGCATGTCGCACATCGGATTCCGCTGCGCGCGCGACGCCTGAACCCCTAGATCTTCAGATCCTGCTTCGGCACGACGACCTCGCGGATGATCAGCAGGATCGAGGCCACCACGGGAAGCGCCACCAGGACGCCGATCACACCCATGAGCGCACCGCCGATCAGGGCGCCGATCAGCACGAGGGCCGCCGGGATCGAGACCGCTCGGTTCATGACGCGCGGGCTCACGACATACGACTCGAGCTGGATGTAGACGAGATATGCCACCGCGAAGATGAGCGCCTGCGTCGGGCTGGTGAACAGCGCGACGCCGGTGCCGATGACGAGGAAGATCACCGATCCGAACAGCGGGATGAGCGTGACCACGAAGGCCACCACCGCCATGAGCGCCGGGAAGGGCAACCGGATCACGAGGTGCAGCACGAAGACCACGCCGGCATTCAGGGCGGCGAGGATGACCGAGCCGATGAGCGCACTGCCCACGGAGTCGGTGATCCGCTCGGTGAGGCTCGTCAGCCGCGGTCGGCTGTGCGCTGGAGCGAGCGCGTAGAACGCCCCCTTGATCGACGACAGCGAGGAGAGGAAGTAGAGGGTGAGCGCCACGACGATGAACGACGCCGAGATGCCGCTCACGAATGCGACGCCGACCGCGAGGACGCCGCCGCTGAGCGTCGCGATCGTCGCGGGGCTCGAAACCCAGTCCGCAAGCTGCTCGAGCCCCGTCTCGATCGCCACCTGCGTGTCGGCGCCCAGCGCCGCGAACCACTCGGTCTCGGGGATGCCGGCGACGGTCTCGGGGATCGCCTCGACGAACTCGGCGATCTGCGCGATGACGGGGGGCAGGACCCAGATCAGGAACCCGAGGAACAGGAGCGCGAACCCGCCGAACACGATCGCGATCGCGCCGCCCCGGCTCACGCGTCGCCGCTCGAGTCGCCGCACGATCGGATCGAGCCCGACGGCGAGGAACATCGCCAGCACGATGTAGACGAGGATCGTCGAGATCGACCCGAGCGCGCTTCCGAGCACGAGGGCTCCGAGCACGCCCAGCGTGGTGATGAACCCGAGGGCGAGGGGTCGATCCAGTGCCGCGAGCACGCCGGTGAAGCGCCGCGGCCGGTCGGGAAGCGTCAGGCCATCAGCTTCCGCGGCCCGGCCGTCAGCGTCATCCATGCGGCCATGATGGCCGCGCGCGGCGCGGCGTACGTCACCCCACCCGGGCGATCTCGCGGGGGTCGAGCAGACCGAGCTCGACGGCGTGCTCGATCGCGGCATCTCTCCCCGAGACGCCCAGCTTGCGGTAGATGTGGCCGAGGTGGGTCTTGACCGTGTTCGTCGACACGTAGCACCGTGCGGCGATGTCTGCGATCGTGAGCCTGCTCGGCAGGAACGCGAGGAGCTCGAGTTCGCGCGGCGTCAGCTCGTCGAGGAGCTTCCGGCCACGCTGGCCGCCCACGCTGTGGGCGCGCGCGACGACGAACCTCGCGAACTCGCTGCGCGCACCCGTGAGCTCCTCGAGCAGGTCGACGACGGCGGGTCCGGCGCGCAGGAAGGGGTACGCGAGCCATTCGGGCTCGGCGAGGGCCAGGGCGCTCTCGAACTGCTCGCGCGCCTGCGCGCGCCGTCCGTCCTGAGCATGCGTCCACCCGGTGAGGATCGCCAGCTCGATGGAAGGGAGCGGTGCGGCAGGATCGGGGTCGAACCGCAGTCGACTGAGCCGCGAGTGCGCGGCGGGCGCCTGCCCTTCCGTGAGCAGCGCGGCGATCTCCTCGAACCCGACCGGGGACCACGCGTGGCCCGCCATCGCGCCCGGGCTCGGGCCGGAGACCGCTCCGTGGAGTCGGGCGCGTCGCATGCCGATCGCCAGCAGCCATTGACGCACGAGGGCGGGAGGCGGACCGGGGGGCTCGACGGATGCGACCTGCTCGTCGGCCGGATCGATGAGCATCGCGATGGCGTGACCCATCCACATGAGCTGGGTGCGCTGGTTCGCGGCCGACCGCACGATGCCCTCGGTCAGCGCGAGAGCGCCGACGTCGGGCTCTCCGCGCTGGATGGCCACGATGGCGCGGGCGAAATAGGCATCCGCCGGCGCCGGGTGCGCCAGGAGGTCGGCTGACCGCGCCGTCTCGAGCGCCTCGTCGGAGAGCACGGTGCCGACGCCCAGCCGGCCGTTGATCGCCTCGACGAGGGCGAGGCTGCCGAGCAGGTGCACGCGGTAGGGCGTGTACGCGTAACCCGGGAGCGCGAGGGCTGTGGCGAGGTGCGCGCGAGCGGCGACGAGATCGCCCATGAAGAGGTGGGCGCGTCCGAGCGACCCGCGCGCCAGGAAGGCGAGGTAGGGCTTCGAGCTGAGACCGAGCAGGTCGGGCACGACGGCATCCGGATGCGCGTCGAGAAGTGCGAGGGCCTCCACCGCGGCTCGCGCGAACGGCTCGGGATGCGGGTGGAACTGCACGCACGCGGCGAGGTACGCGAGGGCCACCTGCCGCTGGCCGACCGTCAGCTCGGCGCCCGCGAGCAGACCCTGCAGGGCATCGACGGCCACGAGTCCCCGGCCGCTCATCCCCTCGGCGATCGCGCGGAGCAGCTCGGCGTCGACGTGCGCGGCACGCACCTCGGGCGGCACGCGCCCGAGCCACCGTGCCACGATCGCGGTCCGGAACTGCTCGAACACCTCCCGTCCGCTCAGGAGCACGCGCTCGATGGCGCGCTCCCACCGTCGCGCTCGAAGGAGGTACTCGATCGGCACTTCGACGTCGCCGCGCTCGAGGTGCCAGTCGGCGGCGGTCTCCAGCAGCCGCGCTTCCGCACGGGAGTCGAGCGCGCGCAGCCGGTACAGCAGCAGGTCGCGGAAGAGCCGGTGGAAGCGGAACCAGCCGGGTCGCTCGGGCACCGCGACGATGAACATGGAGTCGCGCTCGAGGCCCGACAGGAAGGCATGGCCGTCCACACCGGTCATCGCTTCGACGAGGCCGGCGCACACCTCATCCACGACCGCGAGCTGCATGAGCGCCGCACGCCGGGACGGCTCGAGGGCATCGAGAACCTCCTCGCTGAGGTAGTCGACCACCAGCCTGTCGGTTCCGGTGAGCTCGTCGACCACGCGGTCGGGATCCTCCGCGAACCGCAGGCTCAACGCCGTGAGCTGCACCCCGACCGCCCATCCCTCGGTGCGAGCGGTCACCGCCGCCACGGCATGGTCGGTGACGGGCCTGCCGGCGATGTGCTCGAGCACGCGTGCCGTCGTCGAATCGTCGAAGGCCAGCTCCCGCTGCCGGATCTCGACCAGACCGTGCTCGAGCCGGTGCCGGCTCCAGCCCAGCTGAAGGTCGACCCGCGAGGAGAAGACGGCGTGGGCGGTCGGCGGCAGCATGTCTACGAGCCGCCACAGGTCGGTCAGGATGGGGCTGCCCGAGATGCGGTCGAGGTCGTCGAAGACCAGGACGAGGCGGCGGCCCGTCTCGGCGAGACTCGCCGCGAGGGCTTCCAGGAAGGCTTCGCCGAGGCGTCCCTCCGAGGCCTCGAGCGGCGCGCTGGGCGCGTGCAGGCCGGGGACGACCGCCGTGATCCCCGCGACCAGGCGCGCAGCGAAGACGCCGGGCGCATCATCGGCCGTCGTGATGTCGAACCACGCGACCGCGATGTCGGCCAGCGACTGCGCCCACTGCGACAGGAGCACGGTCTTGCCGGCGCCCGCGGGCGCGACGACCAGCGACAGCGGCGAGTCGACGCCGGCGTCGAGCTGCTGCCGCAGTGCCGGCCGATCGACGGCGTGCGACGGAATGCGACGTGATCCTGACAACCCCAGAGCCTCCCTGACGAGCGGGTGCGAGCTCGGGGGAATCATCCCACAGGGGTGACGTGCGCGCGAGAGGCCCGCACTGACAATGACGTCACCGTTCACCGGGGCGACACCCGGAGTGACGCGACCCTCTCCGAGAGGCCTCCGATGAACCCGCAGGTCGTGTGCATCCTCCTCCGAGGACGCCTCGGCCCCGCGCTCATCGCGGCGCTCGACGGCTTCGAGGTGAGCACGACCGGAGACGGCTGCACCAGTGTGGTCGGCGCCATCCCCGACCAGGCGCGGCTGCTGGGCCTCCTCGAGATGTTCGACGAACTCCACATCGAGGTGGTGTCGGTGAACCCCGTCGCGGGCGACGCCGCATGATTCACCCGCTCCGGGTGACGTACCGCTCCCCGTGCCCTCGTAGTTTCACAACTGTGACGGGCGATCGGCCCGTCCACTGACGATTGGCTGGAAAACAATGGATCTCTGGAGTTGGGTCGCCTGGTTCTTCTGGGTCTTCGTGTTCGTGGCGTACCTCATGGTCCTGTTCTCGATCATCGGCGACCTGTTCCGCGACCACACCCTCAACGGGTGGTTGAAGGCCGTCTGGATCCTCTTCCTGGTCTTCCTGCCCTTCCTGACCGCGCTGGTCTACCTGATCGCCCGCGGCACGGGCATGCAGAAGCGCGCGATGGAGCAGGCTGCCGAGCTGCGCAAGCAGCAGGATGCCTACATCCGCACCACCGCCGGCACCGCCAGCCCCACCGACGACATCGCCAAGGCGAAGTCGCTCCTCGACTCCGGGGCCATCTCGCAGGGCGAGTTCGACGCACTCAAGGCCAAGGCTCTCGCGGCCTGAGGCCCGGCAGAGGAGGATGACGACATGACGACATTCGATTACGGCCCGATCGAGTTCTACGCGATCGGCTTCGACGGCGACAAGCCCGGACCCGGCGTTCTGCAGGCGATCGACGACCTCGTCGCCGCCGGCACGGTGAACGTCCTCGACCTCGTCTATGCGACGCGGTCGCCGGAGGGTGAGCTCACCGTGATGGAGCTCTCCGACACGACCGACGACGGCGGCGTTCCCGCCCTCGACCTCGCCGGTCTGGCGGGCATCGAAGACATCGAGGCGCTGGCCGAGCAGGTTCCGCCGGGACAGTCGGCGGCGATCCTGGTCGTCGAGCTGCTGTGGGCCAAGGCGTTCGCCGCGGCGCTCTACGACGCCGGTGGGGCCGTGATCGCCCGCGAGGGCATCCCGGCGCCCATCGTCAACGCGTTCCTCGCCGAGAACGCCGACTGAAGGAGGCAGACATGATGCGCAGAGTAGGCCGCCCCGGCCTCATCGGAATGGCGGCACGCACCGCGGTCGTCGCGGGCACCGCGACCGCCGTGTCGGGAGGCGTCGCCCGCCACCAGCAGAACAAGGCGAACGAGCAGTATGAGCAGCAGCAGTACGAAGCTCAGCAGCAGCAGGCCGCCATGGACGCCGCGGCGGCACAGGCCGTCGCCAATGCGCAGCCCGCGCAGGCGCCGGCCGCCGCACCCGCCGCCGGCGACGACATGATGACCAAGCTGACCCAGCTGGCCACGTTGCACTCGCAGGGCATCCTGTCGGACGAGGAGTTCGCGGCCGCGAAGGCCAAGCTGCTCTCCTGACCGGAGCGTCATCGAAGAGAAGGCCGCGCCATCGCGATGCGCATCCGCTCTTCGGGGTCGATGAAATGGTCGTGGTCGTCGAGGCCGAGGTCGAGCTGGACCCACGAGATCCTGCCGGTGAAGCGGCTCGTCTGCGGCGTGTAGTCGTCGGTGACCGGCGTTCCCGACTCGTAGCCGATGTCGGTCGTCTCATCGGCGGAGAACACCATCGGCTGCGTCGCTCCCACCCGTCCGTCGCCGACCGCCTCGCCGTCGTAGTAGAGCGTGACATCGCCGCCCTTCGCGAGGCCTCCGCCGTCGTACGCGAACTCCATGCGCACCTGGTGCGTCCCCTCCGGGATCACGGAGCCGGCGATGGTCGTGAAGTGCTGGATGCCCAGCACGTTGTAGTCGAAGCGCAGCGCGCCCTCGTGCACGTAGAGGCTCCAGCCGCCGAACCGGCCGCCCTGGGCGATGATGACGCCGCGGGCTCCGGCATCCGGAATCATCACTTCGGCCGTCACCGAGAAGGACCGGTTCTTGACGCTGACGACACTGTTCTCCGACAGCCGGCCCATGCCGGGGAAGAACAGCTGCGAATCGCCGTGGACGAGCGTCGGCCGGCCTGCGATGTCAGGGTTCAGCCGGTCGGCCGTCCGGTCGTCGAGGGGCAGCACGTTGTATTTCACAGCCTCGATGAGCCACAGCCGCTGCAGCTCATGAAGCTTGTCCGGATGCTCCGCCGCGAGGTCACGTGCCTGGCTGTAGTCCGTCGTCCCGTCGTAGAGCTCCCACACGTCGTCGTCGAAGGCCGGCAGGACGCCGCCGACCATGATCCAGGGGGTGCGGTGCTTGGTGACGGCGCTCCACCCCCGGTGGTAGATCCCGCGGTTGCCGAACATCTCGAAGTACTGCAGGTCATGCACCTCGGCGACGTCCGGCGAAGCAAAGGTCGGCAGCATGCTGCGCCCTTCCATCGGCGACTGCTGGACGCCGTTGACCACCGTCGGCTCGGGGAGCCCCGCCGCCTCGAGGATGGTCGGGGCGAGGTCGATGACGTGCGTGAACTGCGAGCGCAGACCGCCCTTCTCCTCGATCCCGCGCGGCCAGTGGACGATGGTCCCGTTGCGCGTGCCTCCCCAGTGCGAGGCGACCTGCTTCGTCCACTGGAACGGGGTGTCCATCGCCCAGGCCCAGCCCACGGCGTAGTGGTTGTACGACGTGGGCGAGCCGAACTCGTCCATCTTCGAGCGCATGAACTCCGGCGTCTCGAGGGCGGCCATCCCGTTGAAGTTGGCCATCTCGTTGAACGCGCCGTTGACGGTGCCCTCGGCCGAGGCGCCGTTGTCGCCGATGATGTAGTAGATCAGCGTGTCGTCGAGGATCCCGAGGTCTTCCACGGCGTCGAGCACGCGCCCGACGTGATGGTCGGTGTGCTCGAGGAAGCCGGCGTACACCTCCATCTCGCGCTCGAGGACCGGCTTCAGCTCGTCGGGCATGTCGTCCCACGCCGGGATCTCGTCGTGGCGGGGCGTGAGCTCGGCGTCGGCGGGGATCACCCCGAGCTCCTTCTGCCGCGCGAAGGTCGCCTCGCGCTGTGCGTCCCACCCGCCTGCGAACTCGCCCTTGTACCGGTCTGCCCACTCGGCGGGGACGTGGTGGGGGGCGTGCGTCGCGCCGGGCGCGAAGTACACGAAGAACGGCCGGTCGGGTGCGAGCGCCTTCTGGGTGCGCATCCAGCCGATGGCCCTGTCGGCGAGGTCCTCGGTGAGGTGATATCCCTCCTCGGGCGTCGCGGGCGGCTCCACCGCAGTGGTGCCCTCGTACAGCGCGGGCTCCCACTGATTGTTCTCGCCGCCGATGAACCCGTAGAACGTCTCGAAGCCGCCGCCGCCCGACGGCCACGCGTCGAACGGACCGATCGGCGACGACTGCCACACCGGCACCTCGTGGCATTTGCCGAACTGCGCCGTCGAGTAGCCGTTGAGCTTGAGTGTCATCGCCAAGGGAGCCTTGGTGTTCGGGCGCAGCGAGCTGTTGCCCGGTGCCGAGGTGGCCGTCTCGGTGATGCTTCCCATGCCGACCGAGTGGTGATTGCGCCCGGTGAGCAGCGCCTGCCGCGTGGGTGCGCACAGTGCGGTGGTGTGGAACCGGTTGTAGCGCAGACCGCCGGCCGCGAGCCGCTCCGCCGACGGCGTGCGGCAGGGTCCTCCGAAGACGCTGGAGGCGCCGAAGCCGACGTCGTCGAGCAGGATCACGAGCACGTTCGGCGCACCCTCGGGCGGCAGGAGGGGGGTGATGGGCGGATACGAGGTCTCGGGATCCTTCGCGTCGTAGGTGGTCAGCGACGGTCCCGGACGATCCGGGATCGGAAGCAGGGTGCGGGCATGGCGGTCGACGGTCATGACTCCTCCTCGGGCTCTGACCGGCAAGCTACGGCGGACGATTCGAAGGCACGTCACCCGGACGGGGTGACGTGGGCCGCCGTGGGCGGGTCAGCGTCCGGTTGCGTCGCCCTCGTCGTCGGGGCGCGTGCCGAGCGCCTCGACTTTGGCCAGCAGCTGCCGCATCTGCCCGCGGGTCGCCGGCTCGGCGTCGTCGTGGTTGCGGGCCGCCCGCTCGAAGATCCACGACGCGAGCGTGGCGGTGATGATGCCGGCGAGTGCGATCCCGCTGAACATCACGCCCACTCCGATGGCGCGCCCCAGCCCGGTGACCGGGAAGAAGTCGCCGTAGCCGGTCGTCGTGATGGTCACGCACGACCACCAGATCGCCTCCCCGAAGGAGGTGATGTTGGCGTCGGGCGAGCTGCCCTCGGCCTCGAGCACGGCCAGCGACGCGATGTAGATGAGCAGCACACCGGCGCCGGCTCCGTAGACCATGATCTGTGTGCGCAGCTGCGTGCCGGCGGACGGGCGCATTCCGGGCACCCGCGTCAGCGCGCGCAGCAGCAGCACGAGCCGGAACACCGGGATCAGCGTGATGGCGAGGGTGCCCAGGTGCTTGCGGAACCAGACCCGCCGGTCCTTGGCGAGCGACAGGCGCACGACGTAGTCGACGATGAAGAGCGCCCACGTCGCCAGGATCACCAGGCTGACCACGGTGCGCGCAGTGCCGTCCAGGCCGCCGATGACCCGCCACGAGTACGCGACGAGGTACGCCAGCGACGCCAGGATGAGCGGCACCTCGGTGCGGCGATGCCAAGTCTGCTCATCCACACGCGCATCATGCCGCAGTCCGCGGCCGTCTCCCGAGTGGCGCGCGGGTCAGGAGGCGGAGCGGGTGTCGGGAGGGGGGACGGCGCTGCGGTCGCCCGAGAGCCACCGCAGCCAGTGCGCCTGCGGATCGCCCTCGAGCACGAGCGCGCGGACGGCGAGCGTGAGCGGGATGGAGAGGATCGCCCCGAGCGGCCCGATGACGAACGTCCAGAAGATGACCGAGAAGAAGCTCAGGGTGAGGCTGAGGTCGACCGCGTCGCTGACGAACTTGGGCTGCACCAGCACCTGCAGCACGACGTTCACCACGCAGTAGATCGCGATGACGGCCAGCAGCATCGGCCAGCCGCCGACCACGAACGCGAGCACCGCGGGCGGGATCAGCCCCAGGACGAAGCCGATGTTGGGCACGAAGTTGGTGACGAAGGCGAGGATCGCCCACACGAGCGGCGCGGGCACGCCCAGCCACAGGAGGGCGAAGCCGTCGATGATCGCGACGATCGCGCCGAACGTGGCGTTGACGACGTAGTAGCGGCGCACGCCGGTGTTCAGCCGTCGGATCCGCGCGAGCGCGGCGGTCTTCGCCCGCCCGAAGACCCGGCCGGCGTCGCGGTAGCGCGCGGCATCGGCCGCCATGAAGATGACGTACGCGAAGACGAAGAACAGCGCCGTGCCGACCGCGAGCACCGCTCCCCCGATGCTCGATGCGAGGCCGACGAGCATCTCGGGATCGAGGACGGCGGCTGCGGCATCCGCTGCCTGATCATCCAGTCCGGCCGACCGCAGCCAGCCGAGGAAGTTCTGCACGCCGGCTTGAAGCTCATCGGAGAACTCGCCCACGAGTCGCGCGAACTGGGTGCCCGCCAGCCAGAGGAGGGCGCCCATCACGCCGAGGACGAGGTATGCGACGACGATGACCGCGGTGGTGCCCGTCCAATGCGGCCACCCGCGGCCCTCGAGCGGGCGGCGCACGGGCTCGCAGATGATCACGAGCACGATGGCCAGAACGAGCGGCCCGACGAGTTCGCGTGCGAAGTACACGCCGGCGAGCACGACCACGGCGGCCGCGAGGCCGAGCAGGGTGCGCAGGCTCGGCGAGAGCATCGGCGGCGGAGGCGATGCAGCGGCGCGGGTCACGCGGCCAGGGTATCGACGGCGCGAGGCCGGTCGGCGGATTTCACCCCCGAAGTCACCCCCGCGCGCCGCCGGGCGGTGCCACACTGACCTCATGTCGACGACGGACGCGAGGCCGCTGGCGGAGACGTGGTCGCGGCCGCCCAGCCTGCAGGACCATCTGGCCGAGGGCCGTGCCCAGCGGGAATCCCACCCGCGCGAGAGCCTCGCCTCGCCGCCGGTGGGGGCGCGCGACCCGATGGGCATCCTCGACCGGCAGGACTCCACCCGTGTGCCCGAGCTCGTGCCGGTCCGCACGCAGCGCATGGCCGAGAGCGCCTTCGCGTTCTACCGGGGCACGGCGGCGCTGATGGCGGCCGACCTGGCCCGCTCGCCCGGCAGCGGCCTCGTGGTCGGATCGTGCGGCGACGCGCACGTGTCGAACTTCGGCCTGTTCGCCTCTCCGCAGCGCACGCTCGTGTTCGACCTCAACGACTTCGACGAGTCCGCCTGGGCGCCGTGGGAATGGGACGTCAAGCGCCTCGTCACCAGCATCGTGATCGCCGGCCAGTCGACATCGCGCGACGAGAAGGTCGTGCGGGATGCCGCGCTCGGCGCCGTGCGGACCTATGCGCGCGCCCTCGGCAACGGGGCCAAGCGCAGCCCCCTCAAGCGGTACTACGACCACTTCGATGCCGAAGCCGGCTCGTCGTCACTCGACCCGGAGTCGGCGGACGCCCTGCACAAGGCGGTGAAGGACGCGGAGAAGCGCACGGCGGCGCGCGCGGTACGCAAGCTCACGACGCTCGACGACTCGGGGCGGCTCGTGTTCAGCGAGATCCCGCCGACGATGACGCACGTGGATCCGCGCATCGAGCTGCGGATCAACGAGTTCGTCGAGCAGTACCAGCAGTCGGCGAACATCGACATCCGCGTCCTGCTGCAGAAGTACCACGTGACCGACATCGCCCGCCGGGTGGTCGGCGTCGGCAGCGTCGGCACCCGCTGCTACCTCATCTCGATGGCGGACGGCGACGGCAACGCGCTGCTCCTGCAGGGCAAGGAGGCCGGGCGGAGCGTGCTCATCGAGTACGGCGAGGTCGAGCAGCCCGAGGGCGTCGCCCGCTACATCGAGCAGGCCGGCGAGGGCGGGCGCGTCGTGGCGATGCAGCGCATCCTGCAGGCCGTCTCGGATCCCTTCCTCGGGTATCTCACCGGCCCCTCGGTCGACGGTCCCGAGCGCTCCTTCTACGTGCGGCAGTTCCACGACAAGAAGGGCGGCTTCGACGTCGACGCGCTCGAGGACGCCGCCTTCGGCTGGTACGCGGATGCCTGTGCCACCACGCTCGCGCGCGCGCACGGCCAGTCCCCCAATGCCTCCGTCGTCGCGGGCTACGTCGGCGGCGGCCGGGTGGCGGGCGAGGCGATCCTCGAGTGGTCGTACGCGTACGCCGACCTCTCGCGTGCGGATTGGCAGCTCTTCCGGCGCCACCGCGGCGTCGACCAGCCGACGGGCTGAGTCCGGTCCCGGCCTTCGGCGACGATCAGCGCGCGTCCATGGGCTCCACGCGGAACGTGAAGGCGCGCCCGTCGCGGAACGGCTCGACGAGCTCGAAGTTCTCGAAGGCGATGCCGCCGGGAATCGGGTGGTCGCTCATCCAGTAGGTGTGGCGCCCGTTGACCTGCACGACGAGCGCGGAATCGGGGTCGTCGGCGATCCAGGTCTGCACGCCTCTCCGGCCGACGTAATGCCAGTGCTCCTTCGTGCCGGGGGCGTACGTGGCCGCGACCGGCTCCATCTCGTCGGTGACCGCCGACACCGACACGGAGCCCGCGTCGCGGGCGAGGCGGTCCACCGGGAACGAGGCGTGGTCGGCGAAGTGCACGTCGCGGTACTCCGGCCACAGCTCGGCCGCCGTCACGGCGCCGTCCGCGAGCTCGAGCCGCCGCAGGCGCGCCCAGTTGCCCATCGTGGCCGACAGGACGCAGGCACCCAGGGGTGCCGAGTCGGAGCGCACGGATGCCGCGACCGAGACCTCGTGCGGACGGTCGGCGCGGAACACCGCCGTGACCCGGACGTGCGCGCCGTTCGCGAATCGCTCGACGCCGATGTGCACGGTGAGCCGCTCGACCCCGTCGGCATCGACCGAGACCACGCCCCGCGCAGGAGCGTCCGGGGTGCGGGGCCTTTCGTCGTCGGGGTCGTCGACGCTCCACATCCGCAGGCCGGGCACGTCGTCGAGCCGGCTCCGCTCGAGCTCGGAGTAGCCGCGCTCGATCGTGCCCGCCGGGATCGGCTCGACCGCGATGAAGTTGAGGAGACGCTCGCGCGGCTGGTCCAGATACGGCGTGTAGATCCGCAGCAGCCCCCGCGGTCCCGACAGCGGATGCAGGCCCAGCTGCATACCGTCGGGGTGCCCCCAGCGGGGCTCACGGCGGCTGTCACCGGCCGACGGCCGCAGCCACCTGTCGTCGGCGGCCGCCTCGATCCATTCCTCTCCCGAGGCGTCGCGGCCCGTGCGCCCGCCCACGGTCACAGGCCGTTGACGGCGCCCACGAGGTTGACCTTGATGCCGATCCGGTCGAACATCGCGGCCTTCGCGACGAGTGCCTTGTCGGCGGTCTCGGCGTCGGGGACGTAGACGAGCTGGGCGTGGTTGGCCTTGTGGCGCGACATGAACTGGTCGCGGCTGACGTCGTGCAGCACGACGTGGGCGATGGGCCACTCGGGGTTCGTCGCATCCTTCCGCCGTTGCGTCTCGTCGGCCGGCAGCTCGACGACGGTGCCGCGGAAGATGTCGGCCTGCAGGATGCCGTCGGCGATGAACACGCGCGACAGCACGACCTCGCCGGGCTTCGAGACGCCGTTGATCGTGGCGCCGCCGGCGGGGAAGAACACGGGCCCCTGCCGCCAGCCCTCCGCCTGGTCCCAGCCGCCGAGGTGCGATCCGGGCACCGAGCCCGAGATCTCGTACACCCAGACGAACTGCCCGTCGTACTCCTCGCCCCAGCGGACATCGTGCAGCGTGTTGTCGGGCACGAGCCCCATCGCGCGCCACACGCGGTCGGTGATGAGCGCGTCGACCGCGACGCCCTCGTCCGCCTCGTTGAAGTGCGGGAACGCGCGTCCGGCGAACAGCTCGCGCGATCCGTCGCGCGAGAGCACAGGGGGCCGCTCGGTCGAGTTGAGCACGCCCTCGGCCAGGTCGGAGGCGGGCACCAGGTCCTTGAGCCCCTGCTGGTACTGGATGCCGACGGCGTCGAGGCCGAAGTCGTCGGCGATCCGCAGCGCCGCGATGTACATCTTCATCTGCCAGCGCACCTGCGCTTCGGTGAGCTCGGTCGCCTCGTCGGAGCCGAAGCGGAACGTCATGCCGCGTTCGACCAGCCAATCCCTGGCCGCGTCGGCCTCGGCATCCGTCACCGTCAGCATCTCGGCGTAGAGCGCCGACTGGGACAGCCGCTCCTTGTAGATGCCGGTGGTGTTGAGCAGCTCGTCGTCGAAGATCGCGTTGTACATGCCCATGCAGCCCTCGTCGAACACGCCGATGATGGCCTTGTCGGCGAGCAGCTCGTCGCCGAGAGCCCGCCCGAGCTCGACCTCGGGCGTCGACGGAAGCTCGCCGAGCGGACGGACGTGCGAGGCGTCGTGCGTGATGCGGCCCGTCTCGGTCCACTCCTCGAGGCCCGCGCGGAACCAGTCGTCGGTGAAGTCGACCGACCAGATCGTCGAGTACTCCTTGCCCATCTTGGTCAGGCCGGCGTTCAGCCCGAGAAGGCCCACGAGACCCGGCCAATCGCCGGCGAAGTTCGCGACGGTGAGGATCGGTCCCTCGTGCGTGCGCAGCCCGGCGAGCACGTGGTGCGAGTACTGCCACACCGCCTCCGCGACGATCAGCGGCGCGTCCGCCGGGATGGTCTTGAAGACCTCGAGGCCCATGCGCTGGCTCGAGATGAACCCGTGCCCGGTCTCGGCGTCGACGTCGTTGGCGCGGACCACCGTCCAGCCGAGATCGCCGAGCGCCGCCGTCACGTCTGCTTCCATCTGCGCCTGCGTCGGCCAGCCCGCGCTGTTGGCCGACTCGCGCAGGTCGCCGCTCGCGATGAGGTACGCGGTCTTCGCGGGGACGGCCGCGCGCTCACGGGCGGCGGGGAGGGTGTAGGTGCTCATGCGGTCTCCTGTGATGCGGGGTGGTCGGTGGAAGTCGTGCGCAGCCCGGCGTTCTGGCCGGCTGCGAGTCGGAGGGGTCCGGACGCCTCGCGCCCGTCGATGACGAGCCGGTCGAGCTCGAGCAGTCCGCCGTCGACGTGGAGCACGGCCTCGTCGCCGTCGATCTCCACGCGGCCCCAGGCGGTGCCGGTGGTGAAGAGCGCGCGCATCGGGCCGGGCTCGGCCGGCGCGAACGCGAGGGTGCGGGCCGGGGCATCCCACTGCGCACCGGTGAAGGCCAGCAGCAGTCCCCACGACGCGAGCGAGCGCGCGTAGTGGTTGCCGCACTCGATCTCGTTCCACGGGTTGCGCGCGGTCCCGTCGTAGCGTGCTCGCAGGGTGCGCTCGATGCGGAGCGCCTCGTCGGTCGAACCCGCGAAGACGAGGGATGCCGCGACCTGATGCTCGATGCCCGTCCAGACCTCGTCGGAGTAGACGAAGGGGATGGCCGGGCGCCCGCCGCGCGGCCACGACGCGAGGAGCAGCCCGCCCTCGTCGTTCAGCGCATAGACGCGCTGCGTGCTCTCGTGCGCGGTGAGGTCGTCGCGGAAGTTGTGCCGCACGATCGCGCCGAGCGCGCTGCGCACCCGCTCACGCGGGAGCAGCTCGCCGAGCCCGTTCAGGTAGGCGTGGAACTGGCCGAGCAGCTGGTCGGAGAGCACGCCCTCGCCGTACTGGTACCGGTGCGCGTCGACGTCGTCGATCACCTGCCGGTAGTACTCGCCGTTCCAGAGGCGCTCGTCCATCCCGTCGGCCGCGCGCTCGGCCCGGGTGAGCCAGTCGGCCGCCCGCTCCGGCTCGCCCAGGTGCGCGGCCATGCGGGCTCCGGCGCGCAGGGCGGCGGCGAACATCGAGTTCGCGAGCGGGTCGATGCCGTGGAACTCGATGTCGTAGGTGTTGTGCAGCTCGCCGTCGAGGAGGCCGTCGCCGTCGGTGTCCCACTCGCGGATCGCGTACTCGAGCGTGCGGACCGCCGCGGGCCACAGCTCGCGGAGGAAGTCGTCGTCGCCCGAGAAGCGCCACTCGCGATGGAGTCTCAGGAGGGTTCCGAGCTGACCGTCGATCGCCGGTCCCATGAACCACGGTGCCCCGCCGAACACGCCGTTGGAGCGGAACTTCTGCGCCCCCGACTCGTCGGTCTCGAGGAGGTACTCGACCCGGCGGGCGCTGCGTTCGAGCGACGGGAACAGCCAGGCGACGGTCTGGGCGTACGACCACACGTGGGTGCACGTGCCCTCGCACGATCCGCCGTGATCGAAGGAGCCCTCCCACGCGGCGAACACCGGGCCGGAGCCGAGCTGCGGCGTCGGCGACTCGATCACGAAGGCGGTGGTCGAGCGTGCGGCCGCGATGTTGGCGCCGATGGCGTCGACGATCGCGGGGTCGAGCGTCCCGCCGTACAGCGCCTCGACGAACGCGAGCGTCTGGGCTTCGAGGGGCGCGAGTTCGCGATGGAGGTGGGATGCCGCGGCCCACGCGTCGGGCCAGACGGTGGCGTAGTGGTTGCGCACGACGCCCTCGTCGGTGCGGTCGTCGCGCACGATGTGGCCGCGCCAGGACCGGTGGCGGTTCGGGAAGCTCCAGGCGAGGACGAACTCGAAGTCGTGCGTCTCGCCGGGAGCGAGCTCGTGGACGATGCCGAGCGACCCGGTCCGGAGGCGGGGCAGCCGTTCGAACAGCTCCGCCTCGGTCATCTCACCGGCCGCGTCGGAGTCGGCGAAGAGCCCGCGGGGGCGATCCTCGAGCGTGAGGCGCGGTTCGGGCTCGAGAAGCCCGTCCTCCGACAGGTCGTTCCAGAACAGGCGTGGTCCGTCCGGCCAGAACCCGGTCACCCACTGCGGCTTGGCCGTGGTCGAGGTGTCGGTCGTGGTGAGGCTGAGCGTTCCGAACCCGAGATCGTCGTGCGGCAGGTCGATGCCGAAGTCGAGCCCGCGCACCCCGTCCTCGTCGCGCCAGCGCACGGTCTGCGGCGCGCGCATCCCGAACGGCCCCTCGCCGCGTCCGGCCGTGTGCGACATGCTGCCCGCCACCGTCACGGAGACCGGCACGTCGCCGGGGTTGGTCACGCTGTACCGAAGGACGGCGGCCGGGATTCCCGACGCGTCGGCGTCGAGCGGCACGAGCGGGGTGAACGCGCGCAGCGACACGCTCACGGGCAGCACGTCGTCGTCGAAGTCGACGTCGACCACCGGGTACTCGCCGTGCAGAGTCGCGGCGCGCAGGCGCGGCAGGCCGGCCTGCCGCTCGAAGGGATAGCCGGCGTCCCAGTCGTGACGCCCGGTCAGCCTCGCCTCGATCACGCGGGTGACCGCGTCGCCGCCCGCCGGGCGCGCGTGGATCGCGAAGAAGGAGTACGGGTTGGTCCGGCCCTTGTCGGGCAGGTTCTCCAGCTCCCAGTCGCGCAGCTCGCCCCGCGCCCCGATCGAGACGTTGCCGGTGCCGATGCCGCCGAGCGGGAACGCCGCGCGCTCGGCGGTGTGCGGGATGCCTCGCGCCCGGCGGTTCATACGAGAACTCCTTCAGGGCTCTCCGAGCGGTGCCGCTCGGCCGCGAGTTCGTGCACCAGCTCTCTGGTCGACGCGTACAGCTCGAGGTACCGCGCGAACTGACGGTCGTAGATGCGGGATGCCTCGGCGTCCGGCTCGATCCGCTGGGTGACCGGGTTCCACTCGGCGATACGCGGGGCCTCGCCTTCCGGGGCGACCGCGACGGCCGCGAGGAAGGCGGCGCCGTACGCGGCGCCCATCGTGACCTGCGGGACCTCCTGAACGAGACCCGTCGCGTCGGAGACGATCTGGAGCCACAGCTCGCCCTGCGTGCCGCCGCCCACGGCGATGATGCGGCGGATGTCGGCGCCGGCGGCGCGCATCGTCTCGACGTTGTGGCGCACGCCGAGTGCGGTCGCCTCGAGGGCGGCGCGGTAGAGGTCGCCGCGCGTGTGGTCGAGGGTGAGCCCCGCGATGACGCCGCGTGCGTCGGGGTCGAGGATCGGCGTCCGCTCTCCGGCGAAGTAGGGAAGCATCAGCAGCCCCCGTGCGCCCGGCCCCGATGCGGCGGCCTCGGCGAGGAGGGTGGGGTAGTCCGCGTCCGTCAGGTCCTTCAGCCAGGCGGTGAGGGCGCCCGACGTGGCGAGGCCTCCGGCGAGGTTGCGCGTGCCCCGGAAGGCGCCGACCGTGGTCCACATGGACGGAGTACGCAGGGTGCGGGTTCCGGTCGCGATGAGGAACATCGTCGTGCCATACATCAGCATGAGGTCGCCGGGCTCGTGGGCGCCGACGCTCACCGCCTCGGTCCACGCGTCGATGGTGCCGACGATGACGGGGGTGCCTGCGGGGATCCCCGTGGCCAGGGCCGCGGCATCCGTCACCCTCCCGGCGATGTCGCCCGGCCAGGCCAGCACCGGGGCCTCGATGCCAGGGACGAATCGCCGCCACCACGGCTCGTGCCACGCCTCGGCGTCGACGTCGTAGAGCGGCGACGTCTGGCTCGCCGACTGGTGATCGAGCACGTACGCGCCCGTCAGCCGCCGCGCCAGCCACGAGGCCGGCATGAACAGCCGGCGTGCGCGCGCGTAGGCCGCGGGCTCGGCGTCGGCCACCCACGCGATCTTGGGTCCGGCGGCCTGCGAGGTGAGACGCGATCCGCCGACCCGCACGATCTCGTCCTCGCCGAGGTCGGCGGTCATCCGCCCGACCTGCTCGCCGGCGCGGGTGTCGACGCCGTAGAGGATGGCCGGACGCACGGGCACGTCGGTCTCGTCGACGAGGAGCACGCAGGGTCCCATGCCGCTCACGCCGACAGCGACGATCTCGGCGGCGAGGCCCTCCTCGTCGGCCGATGCGCGCAGGGCACGAGCGAGTGACGTGAACTCGTCCCACCACACCGCGGCGTCCATCTCCACCCAGCCCGAGCGCGGGCGCGAGACGTCGTGCGCGAGCGTCGCGCTCGCGAGGATGCGCCCCGTCTCGTCGACGAGCACGCCTTTGCTGCTCGACGTGCCGATGTCGACACCGAGGGTGCAGCGGTAGGTCATCGCATCCTCCTTGATCGCGACGTCGGGCTGATCGAACTCGTTCACTCTAAACGAAATCGATTTCATGATCAACCGCGCGAAAGCGCCCGGCTCTGAAACCCGGGGGATGGAGTGTCTCAGACGCGAGCGCTGGGAAGGGCCGGCTGCACCTCGTTGCGCAGCACGACCGTGCGGGCCGGCTGATCATCGCCGCCGATGCGCTCGAGCAGCATCTTGGCCGCCGTCACGCCCATGTGCCGCGCCGGGAGGCGCACAACGGTGACGGCGCGCGGCGACAGAGTCGTGAACGGCAGCGAGCCCACGACGGCGACGCCGATCTTCGGCGGCGTCAGGCCGTGCTCGGTCAGCACCTGGATGGCGCCGACGCCGAGGAGGTTGTTCCCGGCGACGACGGCGTCGGGAGGATCCGGCAGGGCGAGGAGCTCTTCCATGGTCTCGCGCCCGCCGTCCACCCGGAACGTCGAGTACCTCAGCAGCTCGTCGTGGTCGGCGTCCGGGAAGTGCCGCGCGAGCACAGCGCGCCAGCCCTGGGCGCGCTCGTATGCGGTCTCGATGTGCTGGGGTCCGGTGATGCAGGCGATGCGGCGGTAGCCGGCCTGGACGAGATTCTCCGTCGCCGCCTGCCCCGCCGTGCGATTGGCCATGACGACGCCGTCGATGTCGTAGCCCGTGCCGCGGTCGACCGCGACCACGGGGCGCCCGATGGCAACGAGGTCGTCGAGGTTGGTGTGGTCGGATGCCGCGGCCAGGATCACCCCGGCCATGTGCTCGGAGATCGCGATCTGGAGGTAGGTCGCCTCCTTGTCGAGCTGAGAGTCGGTGTTGCAGAGCACCACGGAGTACCCTGCCTGCGACGCGACGTCTTCCACCCCGCGGGCCATCTCGGTGAAGTAGGGGTTCTCGATGTCGGGGATGACGAGCGCGATGACCTCAGACGCGCGGCGGCGGAGCGTGCGCGCGGTGCGGTTCGGCGTGAAGTTGAGCTGGCGCGCGGCATCCCGCACCGCCACGGTCTTCTCGTCGGAGACGCCGATGCCGTTGAACACGCGCGAAACCGTCGCGGGGGACACCCCGGCGAGCTTCGCAACCTCGTAGATCGTGGCCATCGCCCCTGCCTCAACCAGCGCCGGCCCGCGTTGACATTGCCGGTCCGCCAACCATACAGTGTTGAAATCGATTCCAGAAGCTCGCCGATCTGGCGTGCCGACACGAGGAAGTGCTGAAGCGATGAACTCCCCCCAGCTGCCCGCCCCCGACCTCTCGTCGATCTCGGCGTTGCGTCGCCTGCAGACGCGATCGATCTCGCCGGAGAACTTCGACGGCTCTGCAGGCGGCGGCGGCCGCGCGGCCGAGGGCACCGGCGCCGCCTCGGCCCGCGACCTCGGCCCGGGCTGGAAGATCTCCCCCAGCGTCGACATCAAGGCGGGTGAGACCTTCGACCTCGCGAACATCGAGGGCGGCGGGAAGATCACCCACATCTGGATCACGACCCACACCGACAACTGGCGCACCCTGATCCTGCGCGCGTACTGGGACGGGTCGGGCGAACCGGCGGTCGAGGTGCCCTACGGCGACTTCTTCTGCAACGGGTGGGGTGTGTTCGCCCAGGTGAACTCGCAGCCGATCGCCGCGAACCCGCATGGCGGCTTCAACTCGTACTGGCCGATGCCCTTCCGCGACGGCGCCCGGCTGACGATCGAGAACACCTCCGTCGTCGACGTGCGCGTCTACTACCAGGTCACCTACGAGATCGGCGGGGACTACTCGGGCGAGGGCTACTTCCACGCGCAGTGGCGGCGTTCGAACCCGCTCGAGGAGCTCGTCCCCCACACCATCCTCGAAGGCATCGAGGGGCAGGGGCAGTACGTCGGCACGTACATCGCGTGGGGCGTCAACTCCAACGGATGGTGGGGTGAGGGCGAGATCAAGTTCTACCTCGACGACGACACCGACTACCCGACCATCTGCGGCACCGGCACCGAGGACTACTTCGGCGGGGCGTGGAACTTCGACATCCCGGGCCGCGGATACACGGAATTCTCCACTCCGTACCTCGGCATGCCCCAGGTGATCCGGCCCGACGGGCTCTACGTCAGCCAGCAGCGGTTCGGCATGTACCGCTGGCACCTGCTGGATCCGATCCACTTCGCGACCGGCATCCCCAAGGTCGACATCCAGGCACTCGGCTGGCGCAGCGGCTGGCGGTACCTGCCGCTGCGCGACGACATCGCCTCGACGGCGCTGTTCTACCTCGACCGTCCGACCGCGCGCCGGCCGAAGACGCCCTCGGCCGACGACATGGAGGTGCACCTGGGCACCGCCCCGGTGCCCGACATCGGCGCGATGCCCCCGCGGGCGCCCCAGGACTGATCCGGTGCGCACCCGTCGCCTCGCGATCGCCGGGCTCGCCGGGATCGCCTCAGCGGTGCTCGTGCTCAGTGGCTGCTCGGCGGAGAGCGTTCCCGCCGACGTCGAGTTCCCCGACGCCCTCCCCGGCGCGTCGCTCCGTGCCGCCGTCGCGGACGCCGTCACCGCGGTCGGCGTGTCGGACGGCGACCTGTGGCCGAGCTGCTGGTCCGACGACGACGCGCTGTACTCGGCGAACGGCGACGGCGCCGGGTTCGGCAATGAGTTCTCCGACATCGTGGTGAACCGCGTCACCGGCTCGCCGACGGACGAGGAGGGACTCGAGGGCGAGGTCTTGGCCGCCGGAGATGCCGTCGGTCAGGTGTGGTCGGGCGACGGGTTCACCCGCAAGCCGACGGGCATGCTGTGCACGGACGGGTCGCTCTATCTCGCCGTGCAGGACCTGCGGCTGGACTTCAACGAGGCTCCGGCCGCGACCATCGCGCGCAGTGACGACCACGGCAGGACCTGGACGTGGGACGAGTCAGCCCCGATGTTCGACGACGGGGTCTTCACGACCGTGTGGTTCGCCGACTACGGGCAGGAGAACGAGCACGCACCCGAGCCCGGGTACGCCTACGCGTACGGGCTCGACGGAAACTGGCGCGACTCGTTCGACGACTCGGTGCCCGACCCGACCGAGCTGTTCCTCGCGCGCGTGCCGGTGGAGTCGGTTCAGGATGCCTCCACCTGGGAGTTCTACGCCGGTGAGCCGGGCGATGCCGAGCCGACGTGGACCGACGACATCGCGGACAAGCGTCCGGTCCTCGTCGACGACAGGGTTCAGCACCCGGGCGACGGCACCGCCGAGGACGGCGAGACCGTGGGTGCGCAGAACCTGACGGTCCTCTCGCAGGGCGGCGTGACGTACCTGCCGAAGCTCGAGCGCTACATCTACACGTCGTGGACCGAGCTCACGTTCGAGTTCTACGAGTCGCCGGCCCCGTGGGGCCCGTGGACGCTCTTCCTCTCGGAGGACTTCGGACCCTACCCCTGGACCGACGAGCGATTCGGCGGCTACGGCACGACCATCCCGTCGAAGTTCGTCTCGGACGACAACCGCTCGATGTGGGTGCAGTCCAACGTCTGCCCCTGCGCGCCGGCCGGCATGTCGTCCTACTGGCTGGGGCTGCGGCCCCTCCACATCGAGCCGGCGTCATGACGCCGGCACCTCCCTCGCCTGCGCGGAGCGGCTCCGCGCCCCGATGACGCGCCCGCCACCGGGGCGGGCTCGAATGAAGGAGAGTGCAATGACGCCTCTGAAGAGGATCACGGCCGCCGCGGCGGCCGTCGGGATGGCCGTGGCCGGCACACTCGGCCTGGCGAGTCCCGCGCTCGCGACCGACGCGCCGACACCGGTGACGGTCGTCGAGAAGCTCACCGGTCCCGACGCGCCGAACAACACGTGGGGGCGGTGGGACATCAAGGCCACCGACCTCGGCGTGATGTGGGACGACGGCGACGGGCGCGTGCTGACCGCGTTCGGCGACACGTTCGGAAACGGCTGGACCGGACCGGGCGGCGGCTCCGGACCGAACGGCAACTGGCGCAGCAACGTGCTGGTGCGTTCGAGCGACACCGATCTGTCGGACGGGATGCTGTACGAGAGCGCCCCTCAGTCGCCGCAGGGCATCGCGAAAGAGCTCATCCCGTCGAAGAAGATCAACGGCGACGAGATGACGACGATCCCGACGGCCGGCATCTCGGTCAGCGACCGTCAGTACCTCGGCTTCATGTCGGTCAAGCAGTGGGGCGAGCCGGGGTACTGGGACACCAACTACGCCGGCATCGCGTACTCCGATGACGGCGGCGAGAACTGGACGGTGTCGGACACGCGGTGGGACAACACCGCCGAGGGCACCCAGCCGTTCCAGATGCAGGCCTACGCCAAGAAGAACAACGACATCTACGTGTTCGGCACGCCGAACGGCCGTCACGGCGCGGTGCACGTCGCCAAGGTGCCCGCGAAGAAGCTGCTCGACAAGTCGGCCTACCGGTACTGGGATGGCGATCGCTGGTCCAAGAGCGAGGCGGACGCCGCTCCCGTCATCGACGCCCCCGCCAGCGAGCTCTCGGTGCAGTACGACTCGTTCAGCAAGCGCTACCTGCTCATGACGCTGTCCGGACCCGACATCGTGATGCGGACGGCGAAATCGCCCACCGGGCCGTGGACGGCGCCGCAGATCGTCGCGAGCAACGCCGACTATCCCGGCCTGTACGGCGGGTACTTCCACCCGTGGAACGAGGACGGAGAGATCTACTTCGCCATGTCGCAGTGGAGCCCGTACAACGTCTACCTGATGCGCATGCAGATCGACCAGTCGGGAACCATCGTGAACCCCAACCTCGTCGCGAACCCGAGCTTCGAGCGCGGGACGACGGTGGGCGACGGCACGAACGGCACGTGGGGCTGCACCCCCAACTGCGGCATCGACACTGCGCCGCCGGAGTCGTTCTCGGGTGACCGCAACGCGTTCGTCCGGTACAACACCGGCTGGCGCAACATCTGGCAGGACGTCGACGTCGAACCGGGCACTGCGTATCGGCTGACCGGATTCCTCCGCACCTCGATGAACAGCGATGCCGGGTTCTTCGGCGCGCGCACCCTCGACGGCACCGTGATCGCCGAGGCGCACTTCATCTCGGTCGGACCGTGGACGAAGTTCACCGTGGACTTCGACAGCGGGGCGCACGAGGCCGTGCAGGTGTTCGCGGGCGTCTGGACGAACTCCGGCGACATCTGGCTGCAGGCCGACGATATCGCCGTCATCCGCCGCTGACAGCGACCGGGCCGTCCGATCCGGACGGCCCGGTCCCCCAGGGAGCTCGCATGACCGACACGCCGTATCCCCTCGCCGACGGGGCGCCCGTGAACCCCGACACCGGCCAGCTGCGCCTTCGGGTCGCCCACGTCGACCAGGCGAACACCGTCTGGGCGGAGGGTGACGGCGACCTGTGGCCTTCCGCGTGGGCGGACGACGATGGTCTGTACACCGCCGCCGGGGACGGCACCGGATTCGCGCCGCACGGGTGGAGCGACATCCTCGTCGGTCGGGTCGACGGCACTCCCGCGACGGGGCTCCGCGGCACCCACCTGGCCGCAGGCGACGCCGTGGCGCCGATCTGGGACGCACCCCGCTTCAATCGCAAGCCCACCGGGATGGTGGCCGTCGACGGCGACGGCGACGGCCGCGACGAGCTGTATCTCGCGGTGCAGGACCTGCGCTGCGGCGCGGAGCCGGGAGTCTTCGACGAGGCGCCGACGGCGACGGTCGTGCGCTCTGCCGACCGGGGGCGCACGTGGTCGTGGGCTGCCGCGCCGCTGTTCCGCTCGCACGTCTTCACGACGGTGATGTTCCTCGACCTGGGCCGATCGAACGGCGGGAGCCCCTGGGTCTACGCGTACGGCATCGACGGCAACTGGCGCACGTCGTTCACGCGCGTCGTCCCCGACCCCACCGCGCTGTTCCTCGCCCGGGTGCCGGCGTCGTCGGTCACCCAGCGCGAGTCGTGGCGCTTCTTCGCCGGCTTCGACGACGACCGGATGCCGCGCTGGAGCGCCGACATCGGCGAGAAGGCGGCCGTGCTCGAAGATCGCCGCGTGATGTACCCCGATCCGGCTCCGTACGGCGGGCGATCCGGGTTCACGCCCATCGCGCAGGGCGGAGTCGTGTGGAATGCGGGCCTCGGCCGGTACCTTTACTCGTCGTGGAGCGAGTACACCCACGAGATCTTCGAGGCGCCAGCGCCGTGGGGGCCGTGGCGGCACCTGCACTCCGCGGACTACGGGCACTTCCCGTGGCAGGGACCGCGATCCCCGATCGCCGCCCACGGGGGCTACGCGCCGACGATGCCGTCGAAGTTCATCTCCGGCGACGGCCGCGACCTGTGGCTGCAGAGCAACTGGTTCTTCCCGGCGTCATCGCTGGGCGGCAGGGCCTACACTTTCGGCCTGCGGCGCGTGCGCCTGGATCCGGGAACGGATGCCGAAACCGACGGCGGTCCGGGAAACCTCGCGCTCGCTGCGGACACCTGGCCGCTGGTGAGCAGGGTCGCGGACGGGCAGACCTCGGTGCTCAACGACGGCCGGCGCGACCGCGTCGAGGACTCCGGCCGAGGACCGGGCGTCGGCGACGACGTCTGGGGCTACGAGTGGCCGTCGCCTCGTCGGTTCGATCGCGTCGTCTACGTGACCGGCCGGCAGGACTCCCTCGGCGGGTGGTTCACCGACGGCCCGTGGGTCGAGGTGCGCTCGGGCGGCGAGTGGCGGCGGGTCGCAGCATCCGTCACTCCTTCCTATCCTCACGACTGGACGGCGCTCGAGCAGCGGGAGTACGTCTTCGACTTCGAGCCCGTGCTGGCCGACGGGGTTCGGATCACGGGCGCGCCGGGCGGCCCTTTCCGCTACACCTCGATCGCCGAGCTCGAGGTCTGGCACCGCGCCGCGGCTACTTGATGCCCGCCAGGCGCACGCCGTTGACGATGTACCGCTGGAAGATCAGCACCAGGATGATCGTCGGCAGGGCGGCGAGCGTGGAGCCGGCCATGAGGAGGCCCCACTCGTTGCCGCGCTCGCTGCGGAAGCCTGCGAGGTACTGCATGATCTGCTGCAGGCCCGGGTCCTGGATCGTGAGGATGGGCCACACGTACGCGTTCCAGTAGGCGAGGTACGAGCCGACGCCCACCACGACGAAGACGCCCTGCGACTGCGGCAGGAAGATCGACCAGAAGATGCGCCAGCGTCCGGCGCCGTCGATGAGGGCGGCCTCCTCGATCGCGATCGGGGTGTTCAGGTAGAACTGCCGGATGAAGAACATCTGAGCCGCCGCTGCGACGCCGGGGATGATCAGCACCGCGAGGGTGTTGAGCATGCCGAGGTTCGACACGACGACGAACGACGTCAGCAGGATCGCCATGCCGGGGATGAACATCGGGGTGATGCAGAAGATCCACCAGAACCGCTTGCCGCGGAAGTCGAGGCGCGCGAACACGTAGGCCGCGAACGAGTTCACGGTGAGGCTCAGCAGGGTGAAGATCAGCGCGCCGATGAAGGTCAGCACCATCGCCTGGACGAAGGCGGGGTCCTGGAGGATGTCGACGTAGTTCTGCCACAGCCAGATCTCCGGGAAGAACTGGAACGGGGTCTTCACGACCTCGCTCTTGCCCTTGAATCCCGAGATGACCATCCAGCCGAGCGGGAGCATGGTGCTCACGACGATGAGGGTGGCGAGGACGTACGTCCCGATGCGGCGTCCGACGGAAGTGTTCATGAGTGTGCGGGTCCCTACGCGTCGATCGCCTTGTCCGACCGGATGACCCGGAAGATCAGCACGCTGATGGTGCCGAGGACGAAGAACAGGATGAGTGCGGCGGTGAGCGAGAAGCTCGTCGCGTAGGGAGTGGGGTCCTTGAAGGTGTTGAAGATGAACAGGTTGGGGGTCATCGTGGCGTTGGTCGGCCCGCCGCCGGTCATGATGAGCGGCAGCTCGAACTGCTGCATGCCCGCGATGGTCGCGGTGACCAGAAGGTAGAGCAGCACGTTCTTCATGAGCGGGATGGTGATGAACCACGTGCGCTGGAAGTAGTTCGCTCCCTCGAGCTGCGCCGCCTCGTAGTAGCTCTGCGGGATGTCGTACATGCCGGCGAGCATGATCAGCGTCGTGATGCCGAAGGCGAGCCAGATGCCGGGGATCGAGATGGCCGGAAGCGCGAGGTTCGGGTCGGACAGGAACGCGTACGGCCCGAGGCCGACGAAGCTGAGCAGCCAGTTGATGATGCCGCCGTCGGCGCGGTACATGAAGATGAACACGATCGAGGCGACCACGGCCGAGACCACCGTCGGGATGTAGACCGTGGTCTTGAGCAGACCGGCGAGTTTGATGCCGCAGGTGCGGATGAAGCTCGCCATGAGGAACGCGATGATCATGATCGCCGGGACGGTGAAGAGCACGTACTGCACACCGATGCCGATCGAGTGCCAGAACTTCGGGTCCTCCAGCACGTAGCGGTAGAACTGCAGGCCGACGAAGACCGGGTCCTCGTAGAAGCTGATCTCGAAGGTCGAGAGGTAGAACGACCACAGCAGCGGCCACCACACGAAGATGGCGAGCAGCACGATCATCGGCGCGAGCATCAGGTACGCCGTGCGGTTGTCCATCATGTGCTTGCTGACGCGCTCGCGCGCCTGGCGGCGACGACGGCCCTTGGTGGGCCTCTCCGGCTGGAGCGCGACGCTCGCAGCGGTGCCCATGTGCGTCGTCGTCTGCGGCGACATCGTCATGGCGGTCTCCTTCGACTCGTAGGGGGATGTCAGGGAGGTGGGGCGGATGCCGCGGCATCCGCCCCACTGCTCGGTATCAGTCGCCGGTGCCGGTGCCTGCGAGCTTCTGCTTCTCGATGACATCCTCGATCGCCACCTGCGCCTCTTCGAGTGCCGCGGGGATGTCACCACCCTTCATGGCCTTCTCGATCGCGGTCGCGAAGGCGAGGCTGACGTCCCACGGGTACGCCGGCTCCGACTTGGCGTAGGGGACGATCTGCTCGGTGATGGTGGCGAGGAACGGGTTCGCGCTGGCCTCGTCGGTCTCGGCGAGCGCCTCGGTCACCGACACGCGCGCCGGGTACTTCGAGAACCCGGTGGCGGTGAAGAAGTCGACCAGACGGTCGGTGTCATCGGCGAGCAGCCACTCCACGAACTCGGCTGCGCCCTCCGTCGACTTCGACTTCGAGTCGACCGTGAGCGTCCAGCCGCCGAGGGTCGAGGTGGGCAGCGTCTCGTCGCCGTTGTGCGACGGGAACGGCGCGACCTGGGTGTTCTCCCAGACCTCGGCCCAGTCGGGGTTCGACGAGATCTGTCCGAGCGCCCACGAACCGCACGCGCTCATCGCGACCTTGCCCTCACCGAAGAAGGAGCAGTCGGCGTAGCCGTAGGTCGGCTCCTGCGGCATGAGCTTCTCGGTGTAGAGCGTCTGGTACAGGCCCAGCAGCTCCTCGTACGCGGGGTCGGTGGCGTCCGCCGTCGACCAGTCGCCGCGCAGCGGCAGGTCGCCCGCTGTGTTGTACTGCAGGCCCCAGCTCGACCACCCGAGGTCGGGCGCGGTCTGGCCGATGTTCATGCCGTACACACCGTCGCCGGTGAGCTTGCGCGCGTCTTCGACGAGCTCGTCCCAGTCGGTCGGCGGAGCGTCGATGCCGGCGGCCTCGAGCAGGTCGGTGCGGTAGAAGAGCACGGTCGACGGCTCCACGAGGAGCGGGTAGCCGTAGACCCCCTCGTCCACGGTGACGAACGGCTTGATGTTCTCCGCGATGTCGGTGAACGCCTCTTCATCCATCAGCGCCGTCAGGTCGGCGAGCTGGCCGTTCGCCTGCATGGGCTTGATGTTGCCGTAGTTCGTGGTCTTGACGTCGGGCGCCTTGCCCGCGGCCTGCGCGGCCTTGAGCTTCTGGTCCCACGTGTCGGCGGGAACGACGAGGTACTGCACCTCGACGTCGTCGCTCTGCGCGTTGAACTCTTTGACCTGCGCCTTGAACCACTCCTGCTGGTAGTCCTCGAACTGCTGCTGCCAGAAGATGACCTTCGTCTTGCCATCCTCGGTCGTCGGCGCGCTGCCGCCCCCGGCGCAGCCGGCGAGCAGTGCGCCCGCCGAGGCGGTCGCCACGACGGCGAGCGCGAGCCTGCTGTATCTCTTGTGCATTCGTCCCTCCTCAGGAACTCGACTCTGCGATGAGTCGACGCTGTGGCCGGTCAGGAAGCCCGGTCTGACATCCATCTGTGCATCGCGGTGGCGCCGCGGATCGTCACTGATCTCGTCTGCGGGCCAGCGTAAGCGAAATCGATTTCAAGCGCAATGCCGACTCGCTGCGTCTTCGACGGCGCTGCGGTGACCGAACCGACGTTCAGGGCCTGAAAACACGCTCGAAGACGCCATTCGGGCGCTCACCGGGCCTCGATCGCCGGCCGAGCGCTCTGTATCGATTTCACAACGACGGGCTGTGAGCCCTATTCGGCCTTCTCGAGGTCGGTCGAGAACCAGAAGACGTTGTAGGGATCCCAGAGCGACAGCGTGAAGTAGATCGTGCGGCCATCGTCGGAGACGTACCGGGGGTTCATGTACGGCGAGTACAGCCCAGGGTACTCCGCGCTGGAGATCAGCTCGATGGGATCCGCCCACGGTCCCCACGGCGTGACGCCCTCGCGGATGAACGCGTTGCCGCCGTCGGAGTATGTCATGATCCACCGGTCGAGATGGGTCGACCACATCACCGACAGCTCGCCGATCGTCCCCTCGACGACGGTCTCCGCCGCCGCCATGTCGGCGTCCCAGGTGGGCTCACCCGCGGCATCCGCACCGGCGAAGTACTCGTACGCCGACTGGTCCTCGACCGCCTCTTCGGTGGCAGGCACGCGCATGAGCTGCACGCTGCCGAAGCGGCCCGACGGGATGCCCCAGAAGTAGAGGTACTCGGTGCCGTCCTCGACGACATGGGCAGGCGCGACCTGGATGAAGTTCGAGTCTCCCGGCCACCGCGGACCGTCGAGTGCCGTCCAGGTCTCGCCTTCGTCCGTCGACTTGGCCAGGCTCGCGAAGTTGGCGTCCCACGCCCCCGGCTCGCCCCAGAACGACACCGACATGTACGAGATGTAGAGCGTCTCGCCCACCGCGAACCCGTGGGTCGGGATCTTCGTGACCTCGCCCTCGCCGTCATTCGGGTCGTGGTCGCCCTCGACCAGGGCCTCGGCCCAGCCGATGTCGTCGGCAGGCGCCCATCCGTCGAAGGAGATGCCGTCGGTCGGGTCGTCGTCGGTGGTCCACGCCGAGACGTTCGAGCGCCAGATGCCGCCTTGACCGCCGATCGAGTCGGGGTCGCGATCACCGAACGTGTCGCCGAAGAAGAAGATCGTCTTGTCGCCCACGTTGGCCATCGAGCCGAGGTCCGTGCCGGCGACGGCCGCGGTCTCGGTGTCGTTCATCGCGTCGGGCCCTGTGAGCTGCGCGATCTCGGTCAGGTTGCTCACGCCCTCGAGCACGAAGGGCTTGCCGGGGTCGGGGTCGACCGGGACGGGCCCCGAGGCAGGGTCCGCCGGTCCGCATCCGCTCAGCAGCGCGATGCCGAGGGCGAGGGATGCCGCGATCGCCGTGCGACGGCGTGAACGAGCCTTCTGAGCCGACATGATCCTCCTCGATCGTCCCTGTCACGATACGAGGAGCGGGCCGAAATCAGAAATCGATTTCAACAGGGTTGTGCGACGTCGGTGGACCGACGCGGTGCCAACGTGAGCGGCGGCTGGGCCGGACGGGGCTCACGCCGGGTCGTCGGTGGACGTGCCGGCGGCATCGCCGCGCTCGAGCTGGTGGCGCGGTCGCCAGACGACGAGCTCGGTCGCCCGTCGCAGGCGCGTGCCGTGCCGCAGGGTCACGACGGATCCGGTCGCCCCGGCCGCGAACACCCGCGCGCCGGGACGCCGTTCGAGCTCTGTGCGCACGCGCTCTTCGAGGTCGCGCACCCGGCCGTGGAGCTCGCGCACCCGGTCTTCGAGTTCGAGGATGCGGGCGATCGCCGGCAGGCCGATGCCTTCGGCCGACATTCGCGCGACCTCGCGCAGCTGGGCGACGTGGCGGAGCGAGTAGCGGCGGGATCCGCCGGGGGTGCGGGCGGGAACGACGAGTCCGAGGCGGTCGTACTGGCGGAGAGTCTGGGGGTGCATGCCGGAGAGCTCGGCGGCCACGGCGATCGCGAAGATCGGCGCGTCGTCGTCGATGTCGTGCTGCTCACCCAATGGACTCACCTCCGCTCAAGCATTCGTTCGTTGAGCGAGCGCAGCGAGACGAAACGCCCTGAACCGGCGTAATTCGTCGGCTTGAAGCGTTTCGTCTCGCTCGTACCTCGCTCGCTCAACGACCGGTTCATGACTAGCCGCGCGCCTTCGTCATGAGGTCGGCGCGCGGGTTCTCCTTCGGCTCGAGATCATGGAACCGCTCGAGCGCCTCGCGGGCGGCGTCGTCGAGGTGCGACGGCACCGCCACCTGCACCTCGGCCAGCAGGTCGCCGGTGCCCTTGGCGGTCTGGACGCCGCGGCCCTTGACGCGCAGGACGCGACCCGACGGGGTGCCCGGTGCCACACGCAGCTTGACGGGGTCACCGCCCAGCGTGGGGACCTCGATGGTCGCGCCGAGGGCCGCCTCGGTGAAGGTCACCGGGACCGTCACCCGAAGGTTGAGGCCGTCGCGGGTGAACACCGGGTGCGGCCGCACAGCGACCTGCACCACGACGTCGCCCGTCTCGCCGCCGTCGGGCGACGGGCGGCCGCGGCCGCGCAGGCGGATCTTCTGACCGTCGGAGACGCCCGCGGGGATCTTCACCTTGAACGGCTTGCCGTCTTCGCCCTGCAGCGTGATCGTCTCGCCCTTGGTCGCCGTGACGAAGTCGATCGTCGTGCGGGCCGTGACGTCGGCGCCGCGAGTCGGCCCGCCGTAGCCGCGATAGCCTCCGGTCGACTGTCCGAATCGGCCGTTGCCGAAGCCGCCGCCCTGCTGGTTGAACATCGCGAAGATGTCGTCGAAGTCCTCGCTCTGGTAGCGGCTGCCGCCGCGGCCCTGATTGAACATGCTGAAGACGTCTTCGAAGCCGCCGTTGCCGCCCTGGCCGCCCGCCGTGAAGCGGGCGCCCGAGCCCATCGCCCGGATCTGGTCGTACTCCTTGCGCTGCTCGGCGTCGGACAGCACCGAGTACGCCTCGCTCACCTCTTTGAACTTCGCCTCCGCCTTGGCGTCGCCCTGATTCGAATCCGGATGGTAGGTGCGGGCGAGCTTGCGGTAGGTCTTCTTGAGGTCAGCGTCGCTGACGTCCTTGGACACACCGAGGATCGCGTAGAAGTCCTTGTCGAACCAGTCCTGACTGGCCATAGATGCCCTCCGGCTTACTCGGCCGGCACCGCGACGACGACCTTCGCCGGGCGGAGCTCGACGGAGCCGAGTCGGTAGCCGATCTCGACGACCTCGAGGATGGTCGGCTCGGTGGTGCCGGGTGTCGGTGCCTGGAAGATGGCCTCGTGCTGCTGCGGGTCGAAGGCCTCGCCGGCTGCGCCGTACGTGATCAGCCCGATGCGCTCCGCGAGCGCGCGCAGCTTCTCGGCGATCGCGGTGAAGGGCGAGCCCTCCACGAGGTCGCCGTGCTTCTCGGCCCGGTCGAGGTCGTCGAGGACCGGGAGCAGGCCCTTGGCGACGGCGCCCTTGGCGCGCTCGATCTCGAGCTCGCGCTGATCTTCGGTGCGCCGCCGGTAGTTGGCGTACTCGGCCTGCAGGCGCTTCAGGTCGTTGAGCAGCTGCGATTCGAGGTCGGCGATCACGGCGTCCTCGGCCGCGGCATCCGCGTTCTGAGGTGAACCGAGGATGTCGTCGACCGTCAGCTCCTCGCCCTCGTCGCCGGATCCGTCCTGCGGGGCGGGATCGGAGGCGTGCGCCTCCGACCCCTCCTCGCCAGGCCGGACCTCGTCGCCGTTGGGCTCTTCGAAGTCCTTGTCACCCATGGTTACTTCTTGTCTTCCTCGTCGTCGATGACCTCGGCGTCGACGACGTCCTCTTCGGAGTCGGTCTGGCCGGAGCCGTCGGCGGGCTGCTCGCCCGCGGCGTCGGGGGCAGGCTGCGAGGCCTGGTTCGAGGCGTAGATCGCCTCGCCCAGCTTGCCCTGGCTCTGGTTCAGCTTGTCGAACGCGGCCTTGACGGCATCGTCGTCGTCGCCGGCGAGCGCCGTCTTGAGCGCGTCGACATCGGCCTGGACGTCGGTCTTGACGTCTCCGGGCAGCTTGTCCTCGTTCTCCTTGATCAGCTTCTCGATCGAGTACGAGAGCGTCTCGGCCTGGTTGCGGACCTCGGCGGACTCACGGCGCTTCTTGTCTTCGGCGGCGTGCTCCTCGGCCTCGCGGACCATGCGCTCGATGTCCTCCTTCGGCAGCGACGAGCCGCCGGTGATGGTCATCGACTGCTCCTTGCCGGTGCCCTTGTCCTTGGCGGACACGTGCACGATGCCGTTGGCGTCGAGATCGAAGGTGACCTCGATCTGCGGGATGCCGCGGGGGGCCGGGGCGATGCCGGTGAGCTCGAAGGTGCCGAGCGGCTTGTTGTCGCGGGTGAACTCGCGCTCGCCCTGGAAGACCTGGATGGCGACCGACGGCTGGTTGTCGTCGGCGGTCGTGAAGGTCTCGCTGCGCTTGGTCGGGATGGCCGTGTTGCGCTCGATGAGCTTCGTCATGATGCCGCCCTTGGTCTCGATGCCGAGGCTCAGGGGGGTCACGTCGATGAGCAGGACGTCCTTGCGCTCGCCCTTGAGAACACCGGCCTGAAGCGCGGCGCCGACGGCGACGACCTCATCCGGGTTGACGCCCTTGTTGGGCTCCTTGCCGGCCTCGCGCTGCACGAGCTCGCTGACGGCGGGCATACGCGTCGAGCCGCCGACGAGGACGACGTGGTCGATGTCGGCGACCTTGATGCCGGCCTCGCGGATGACGTCCTCGAAGGGCTTCTTGGTGCGGTCGAGCAGGTCCTTCGTGAGGTCCTCGAACTTGGCGCGCGTGATCGTCTCGGAGAGCGACACCGGGCCCGAGTCGGTCAGCGAGAGGTAGGGAAGGTTGACGCTCGTGCTCGTCGAGGACGAGAGCTCCTTCTTCGCCTGCTCGGCGGCCTCCTTGAGACGCTGCAGCGCGATCTTGTCGCCCGAGACGTCGACGCCCGTGGTGTCCTTGAACTGCTTGATGAAGTAGTCGACGAGGCGCTGGTCCCAGTCGTCACCGCCGAGGCGGTTGTCACCGGAGGTGGCGCGCACCTGGATGGTCGAGAAGTCGTCGTCCTTGCCCACTTCGAGGAGCGAGACGTCGAAGGTTCCGCCACCGAGGTCGAAGACGAGGATGAGCTCGTCCTCCTTGCCCTTGTCGAGGCCGTACGCGAGGGCGGCAGCGGTGGGCTCGTTGATGATGCGGAGCACGTTGAGGCCCGCGATCTCGCCGGCCTCCTTCGTGGCCTGACGCTCGGCGTCGTTGAAGTACGCGGGGACCGTGATGACGGCATCCGTCACCGTGTCTCCGAGGTACTGCTCGGCGTCGCGCTTGAGCTTCTGCAGGATGCGGGCGGAGATCTCCTGCGGCGTCCACTTCTTGCCGTCGACGTCGAAGCCCCAGTCAGTGCCCATGTGGCGCTTGACGGACGACACCGTGCGGTCGACGTTGGTGACGGCCTGGCGCTTGGCGGTCTCACCGACGAGCACCTCGCCGTCCTTGGTGAATGCGACGACCGAAGGGGTCGTGCGGAAGCCCTCGGCGTTGGCGATGACCTTCGGCTCGCCACCCTCGAGGACGCTGACGACCGAGTTGGTCGTACCGAGGTCGATTCCGACAGCACGTGCCATGTGTTTCTCTCCTTCTTGTGGGCGAAGCGGATGCCTCGGCCCGTGGTTGATGGGAAGTTCGCTCGCGCTCGACGACGAGGTTGAGCCGCGATGACTCAAGGCTACTCGCGGGTTCCGAGCGTGTCAAATGAACTTGATATGACACGACTCAAGTTTGCCAGCGCGTGGTGGTGAGAGTCAGACGGAGTGGGCGAGGGTCTGCAGCAGCACGACCACAAGGCCGAGGGTGACGAGGATCGTGAGGGCGAGCAGCTGCTTCCACAGGTCGAGGCGTGAGCGCCGCACCGCGAACCATCCGATGACCGCGAGGGTGACGATGTAGACGACCAGGGCGGCGCGCAGGGCGACCGGCAGCGACAGCACGCCGAGCCAGGCGAGGGCCAGGAGGATCATCGGCGTGACGAGGGTGCCCAGCGCGCCACCGGCGATCCGCCACTGCACCGCGAGATCGGCGTGTCCGGGGAAGTCGCGCTGCACGGCGAGATGCGAGATGACGGCCGAGACGAAGCCCGCAGCCGTGATGCCGACGACGCCGAGCAGCAGGGCGAGCGCCGCATGGCCGGCGTCGTGCGCGTCGTTCGCGGTGACGACGAGGACGATCGCGAGGCCCGTGAACGTCGCGTAGACGCGCTCCTTGAAGTACTCGACGAACTCCGGGGCATCGTCGCCGAGGCGTTTGCGTGCTCGGGCGGTGCGACCGCGCGTGCGAGGGGCCGGCGCCTGGTGGTGCGCTGCTCTGTGCCGCGGGCCTTCGACATGGTGCGGGCCTTCGGCATCGGGCGCTGCGGGCTCGTGCGGCGGCTCGGCATCGGGCGACGCGTCGCCTGTCGGCCCGGTGCCTGGCGGTGTGGCGTCGTCCATCGATCCTCCGTCGGAGTTAGCGATGCGGCGAGCCTAGCGCCGGGGCAGACCCGATGTCCGGGCGGCGGAAGGGGCGGCATCCCTCCCCCACTCCTTCGTACGATCCGCGAGGATGTTCCCATGCCGCTCCCCTACGACCTGCAGCCCCTCCGCGGCGAGCGGGTTACCCTCGACGCGCTTCGCCCGGACGACTTCGCCGACCTCTACGCCATGCAGTCCGATCCGGAGGTGTGCCGGTACCTGCTGTACGCGCCGCGGTCGCGTGAGGACGTGGAGCGCGTGCTGGAACGGGACGCCGCGGCCACCCGTCTCGAGAAGGCGGGCGACTATCTGCAGCCGGCGATCCGGGACGAGCGGGGCGCGTTCCTCGGAACCATGTACCTCGAACTGCACAGCGTCGAGCCGGACCGTACCGCTGAGATCGGCTGGATCCTCGCGCCGCATGCGCAGGGGCGGGGATATGGCTCGGAAGCCGCGGGTCTGCTGCTCGACCTGACTTTCGGTGAACTCGGCCTGCATCGCGTCTGCGCCGAGCTCGATCCGCGGAATGACGCGTCGGTTCGGCTCTGCGAGCGCCTCGGCATGCGGCACGAGGGTCACTTCGTCGAGCACATGTGGCTCAAGGGCGAGTGGACCGACACCGGGCACTACGCGATCCTGGAGCGCGAGTGGTCAGAGCAGAGCGAGCGCGGGCGCAGCACATAGCCGGGGAACATCGAGCGCGAGTGGCAGGGGCAGAGCCGGGGGGCGGGATCAACGCCTGAGGCGGGTGAGCGCAGGCTCGCGGTCTTCTCGAGGACCGCTGGTGTGCTCATGACCTGACGGACTCGTCCACACCAGGAGTTCGTCTTCGAATCGCGCCCACCATCGGGTGTGGTGTTTGAGCCGATGATGCGTGCGGCACAGGTGCGAGAGGTTGTCGTGATCCGTGCATCCGCCCTCGGCCCAGTCGTGATTGTGGTCGACGTCGCACGTGGAGGCGTGACGGTCGCAGCCGGGGAACCGACACGTGCCGTCGCGGTCCTCGAGCCACGCGCGCAGCGCCGCCGGGACGCGGTACGTCTGACGGTCGAAGCAGAGCCGCACCCCGGTGACCGGGTGCGTGAGCACGCGACGCCACGAGTCGGCGCCGGCGGCCAGCGTCTTTGCGACTTCGAGCGGGATGGGGCCGTAGCCGTCGATCACCGCGGGCTCGTCGCTCTGACCGAGCAGTGTCAACGCAGGCACGGTGAGCGTCACCGCGACGCGGACCGGACGCAGGGACGCTGAGGGGTCGGCACTGTCGGCGAGGCCGACTGGCCTCCCCGACCGCAGGACGGCGTCGACGAGCGCATCGAACCTCAACTGCGAGAGAAGACGCGGGTCGCCCGCGTCGCGCTCGTCCATGCCCGTGCCGGTGAGGAGAGTGTGGACGAGCTGCACCTGCATCACGGGGCCATACGCCATCAGCCACGCCATGCCGTCGCGGGCCGGCTGGATCACCACGTCGCGCGAGCGGGTGGCACGCTCGGCGCGCTCGTCGATCGTCTCGGGGTCGAGGTGCTCGCGAACGCGGCGGCAGCGATGCGCGAAGCGGTGCGCCGTCACGTCGAGCCGGCCGGACAGCACGGCCTGCTCGAACGCGCCGCGGTCGAGCGGGTGGAACAGCTGCGCGTCTTCGACCAGCGCCTTCGCGTGCCGGTAAGAGATGTCGCCCGTGCGCAGCGCCTCGGTTGTGGCTGGGAGGTCGGCGCGGAGCACGCGCGCCTCGTCGATCAGATCAGCCGCAGAACGTTCGCTCATGCGAAGCACGCAGGCGACTTCGGCGCGGGTGGATCGTGCGACCCACTCCGAGGCATCCGTCGCTCGACCTCTCTGCCCGGACGCGCCCTTTTCGCCGCCGGACTCGCGACCGCTCACCACGATCCGCTCCTCGTGCGCCTCGTTCGCGCGGCGGAGGGCGTCGATCAGCACGGTGCGCTCGGCCTCGAGTGCAGCTTGCGCGCGGCGCACCCGGTCGAGCTCGCCGACGATGAGAGCGGCATCGTCGCAGTGGAGGGCGTCGGTGCTGCACATGCTCCGACTTTAGAACATACCTACGACATTAGATGCGGCAGTACTACCAGTCGCACGTGCGGAGGGTTGCCACCCCCGACCCCAACACCCCAGTTCCGCCGAGCAGCGTCAGCCGAGCGATCTGCCGCCAGCGCAACTCATCGAGCGTCCATGCTCGCAGGCAGTGCTGCGCGCTGAGATAGAGGGGTGCGCCCTGGGCGGCGGCCAACGGAGCGCCCGCGAGTGCATCGGCGAATCCGCTGGAGCTCGCGACGAACGCGTAGTCGACGCTGCCGAAGATCGCCTCGTTGATCACCACCGCCGTCGCGATCCGGTCGGCGGATCCGAGACGCTTCACATTCCCCGCGCCCAGCAGTGAACGAAGGGCGGACTCGAGGTCGCTGCCGACCGCGCCCTTCCCTCCCGCGATGTAGATCTTCGTGATCTCCAGCTTTGCGATCGTCTGCCTGGTCATCGCGGTGAGTTCCCTGCTGCCGTCGACGAGCAGAACGGGCGCGTCGAGATGACCAGCTGCCGGTCCGGCCGCCAGCGCATCGGGGTACGTGGCTCCCGTCGCGATGATCGCGTAGCGACTGCCGTCGTCACCGAACGCGTCACGAACGATCAGATCGCCGGTTTCGTAGCGCGAGGATCCGCCCAGCCGCACGACGGCTGCGTCCGTCGGCACGATCTTCCTGACAGCGCTGCGGACGGCGTCGGAGATCGCGCCCCTACCGCCTGCGATGACCACACGGTGTGGGCGGAGCCGCTTCAGCTCCTTCGCGACAGCATCGGGGAGCGTGCGCTGCGCAACCGGCAGGAGCACACCGCCTGCCCGCATCGCGGCAGGACCCGCCGCGAGTGCATCGGGGAAGTCGTAGGCGTTCGTGAGATACACGACCGATGCACGCTCGCCGTCGCGGACGACCCGGCGCGAGATCGCGACCGCGGTCGCGAATCGGTCGGCGCCGGCGATCCGGTCGACGTCGAACGAGGACTTCGGGAACACGATCTTGCCGAGGTCCCGATCTTCGCCGGGGGCGAGGACGACGTCGGTGGCATCCTCGAAGAACCGGCCCCCCTTGAAGTACGTGGACCCGACATAGGGGGACATGCCGGGCGTGAGCTTGAAGCGGTAGGTGCCGGGGCGAAGGTGCGCTTCGAACTCGCCGTCACCGTGCGTCACCGTCTCACCCTGCGGGTCCGCGACCAGGTCGTAGCGGCCTGAGTCGTTCTTGCGCCAGACGGTGAGCCGGCCACCCGAGTCAGGGTAGAACTCCCCTCCGGCGTACACGCCGATCACTCCGCTGACGTGCGCGTGCGCGTCGACCACGACGTCGATACCCGCCACGGTCTGGTTCTTCGCGAGGACGATCTCGGTGGCGCTTTCGAGGTCCTTGCCGCCCCAGAAGCCCGTCGACACACCACTATGTCTGAACGCCAGCTTGTATCGTCCTGCGCCGAGGCAGTCGAAGAGGAAGGCCCCGCTCGCCCCGCCGAGGCATGTCGCCGGCTGCTTCACCCAGCTGCTCTGCGACGCCGACCATTTGTACAGGACGGCCGATCCTTCGCGCATCGGCACCACACCTGCGGTCGTCCGCAGGGACCATTTGCCCGAGATCGAGGCGCGGGCTGCCTGGAGCTCGACGTCCTTCGTGGTCGACGGGGCACCTACGACCACGTCAGCGGCTGTCGTAGGTGCGTGCGCGCCTGTGGTGTCCGTCACGGCGAGGTCGTAAGTGCCCGGAATAACTGCGAAGGCATAGGTGTCCGAGAGCCGCACATCCGTCGTCAGCCGCGGGAGCCACGCGTCGAGCTCCGGATCTCCGGACGTGATGCCCACCTTGATGCTGCTGCCGTAGACCGGGTATGCGAGCTGGCGGCCCGTCACCGTGCCATGGATCGAGACCAAGCTGGAGAGCCGCGCCTCCAGCTCGACCACACCGCCGTCGCTGACCTCGATGAACGCGCGCTCCGCCGCCCTGCGGGTGTCGCCCCACCACTCGCCGGCGCGCCCCGTGTCCCACCCCTGGAGCGGTTCGAACTTCACCGCATACCGGCCGACCGGGACTCCGGTGATCTCGAACGCACCCATCTCCATCGACTGGAGCTCTGTCGTGATGGTCGGCGTCGCGAGCTCGTCCCCCGCGAAGAGGGACACCCGGATCTTCGTCTCATCGCGGACCAGCAACCCGCCGGCTTCGTCCTGCAGCACGCCGCGGACGGTGCCGGTGGGCTCGGCAGCCTCAGCCGCAACCGCCGTGCCGAGGATGAGGCCGGCGGCGGCGAGCGCGGCGAGGACGGGTCGAAGGCGGACGCGCGGCATGGAGCTCGTTTCGGAACGGTGGTGGCACGCGTACCGGCACCTGGCCCCGCGCGAAATCGGTAAACGATAGCAAAGGGAACGACGGCCTCCTGACAAGCCGCCGGCCGCCTGGGGACAGGCTGCGCCCCTACCCCAGCAGCGTCTCCGCCGACGACGCCTCGGGGTCGGGCAGCCGCCGCATGCGGAACCCGTTCAGCACGCCGATTCCCGCAGCGAGGATCGGGATCAGCAGAGCCACCTGCAGGGCGATGTGACGCGCCTCGGTGTTGATGCGGATCACCTCGGCTGCGGCATCCGGCGGCTCATCCATGAGCAGTTCGGCGAGCCCTGTGTTCGACATGAGCTGCGCGTCGTCCTCGAGCACGGTCGACACCTGCTGCTGCTGTTCGGAGGTGAGCACCGGACTCGCGTCGGCCAGCGCCGTGAACGACGTGGCGAGTGTGGCGAGCATGATGGCTCCGGCGAACGCCAGCCCGAACGACAGCCCGAACGAGCCGGCCGCCGAGTTGACGCCCGCGGCCTCGCTCACACGCTCGTCGGAGATCGGCGACAGCGTGTAGTTGTTCAGCTGCGAGACGAGCAGGCCGAGGCCCGAGCCGGCGACGAGCAGCGGGATCGCGAGCGTCCAGCCCGAGTCGGCGATCGGCACGAGGGGCACGATCGCGACGAGACCGATGAGCGCCAGGGCGAACCCGGTGAGGATGAGGTTGGCGGGTCGGCCCTTCGCCTTGCGGCCGGCCCAGATCGCCACCGCGAACATGCTCAGCGACAGGGGCGCGATGGACAGGCCGGCCTGCAGCGCGTTGTACTCGAGCACCATCTGCAGGTACAGCGGCAGCACGATCATCGTGCCGCCCAGCGCGATCTGCTGCAGCAGCTGCCCGCTCACCCCGGTGCGGAACGGCTTCGACGAGAACAGCACCGGATCGAGCAGGACGGGCTTGCCTCTCTTCTTGCGCGAATTGAGCCACCACGCGAGCCCGCCGAGCGCCACGAGTCCGAGGCCGATGATCAGCCCGACGTAGCCGCCGCCCTCCTGCCACACCAGGATGCCGAGCACGACACCACCCATGCCGATGACCGACAGGCCGGCGCCGACGAGGTCGATGGAACGGTCCCCGGTGTACTTCACGTCCTTGACGAGCCCGAGGCCGAGCAGCACCACCGCGATGATGACGGCCTCCAGCGCGAACGCGACGCGGTACGACCAGAAGGTCGTGATGAATCCGCCGAGCAGCGGTCCGACCGCCGCCGCGATCGCCGCGGAGGCGCCCACCAGGGCGTACACGCGCTTCTGGTGGTCGCCGGCGAAGTTGCCGTGGATGAGCGACTGCATCGCCGGGAGGAGAAGGGATGCTCCGATCCCGCCGATCACCGCCCAGAAGATGATCACGGCGGTCAGGCTCTGCGCGAACGTCATCGCCACGGCCCCGACCGCATACCCCAGAAGTCCCAGGGTGTAGGCGAGCTTGCGGCCGATGAGATCGCCGGTCTTGCCGCCGATCAGGATGAACGCCGCCGAGACGAGTGCCTCAAGGGCGATCGCACCCTGCACGCCGCTCGCCGTCGTGCCGAGCTCCTTCACGACGGCGGAGATCGACACGTTCATGATCGATGTGTCGACGACCAGCACGAACATCGCCATCGCGAGGAGGATCGCCAGCCGGCCGTTGAAGGCCGGTGCCGGCGCGGGTGCTGCGGACATGTGCGAAGCAAACCACAGCGGGTCGCGGGCAACCAGACCTGCAGGCAGGGATCACCCGGGTGAACATCGCGTCGCGCGGCGACGGGTACTCTGGCCAGGCGTCGCGATGAGGCGACGCGCCCGCCGGCGCCATCCGCCGTTCACCGAAGGGTCCTAGCGTGACGGACATGAGCGCGCCCGAGCCTCCCGAAGAGCCGTACTTCCGCACCCCCGCGCCACCCGCGACAGCCAACACCGGTGCGATCCGGCCATTCGCGGACGTCTTCCAGGAAGTGGGGTCCGAAGCCCCGGTCCCGCGCAAGCGCGTGTTCTCATGGGCGCTGTGGGACTGGGCGACCCAGCCCTTCAATTCGGTGCTGCTGACCTTCGTCTGGGTGCCGAGCTTCCTCGTCTCGCCGTTCTTCCTCGACCCTGCCGTCGCCGCCTCCGGCATCGTGGACGGGGAGGAGATCGACTGCGACACCACCGCGAACGCGCTGACGGAGTTCTGCCGCGCACTGGGCGGGCTCGATGCGAACCTCGGCTGGGGCATCATGCTCGCCGGTGTCCTCATCGCCCTCCTCGCGCCCGTGCTCGGTCAGCGCGCGGACGCGACCGGGCGTCGCAAGCTCATGCTCGGGATCTTCACCGGGCTGCTCATCCTCAGCCAGCTCGCGATGGCCTTCATCCCGGGCACACCGTCGCTCTTCTGGTTCGGGGTCGCGATGATCGCGTTCGGAAGCGTCGTGGGCGAGATCGCGGGCGCGAACTACAACGCCCTGCTCGTCTCCGTGTCGACTCCGAAGACCGTCGGCCGCGTCTCCGGGCTGGGCTGGGGATTCGGCTACATCGGCGGGATCGTCGCGCTCGTGATCGTCGTGGGCCTCATCCTGGGCGGCGTCCTCGACGGCACGCAGGCGATCACGTTCCAGCTGATCGCTGCGGGGGCGACCGTGTGGACCGTCCTGTTCTCCATCCCGATCTTCCGGAACGTCCCGGAGCCGCCTGCGTCACGCGGCTCCAGGCGGGTCGGGTTCTTCGCCGGCTATGTCGAACTCGTCCGCTCCGTGGCGCGCTTGTGGCGCGAACACCGGCCGACGCTGTGGTTCCTTCTGGCCTCGGCGGTGTACCGCGACGGCCTCGCCGCCGTGTTCACCTTCGGCACCGTCATCGCCGCTCGCGTCTTCGGGTTCGGCTTCACCGATCTGGTCATCTTCGGCGTCGTCCTGAACCTGGTCGCCGGCATCTCGACGATCCTGGCCGGCCGCCTCGACGACCGATTCGGACCGAAGACGGTCATCCTGATCGCGATCGGCGGGATCATCGCCTGCTGCCTCGTCGTCTTCATCGGCGCGGGCGCCGGCAAGGGGCTGTTCTGGGCCGCCGGCATCGTGCTGGCATCCCTCGTCGGCCCGGCGCAGGCGGCGTCGCGCTCCTTCCTCACCCGCGTGACCCCCGTCGGGCAGGAGGGTGAGATCTTCGGCCTCTACGCCACGACCGGCCGTGCCGCGAGCTGGATGGCACCGCTGCTGTGGGGGGCGTTCATCGCCGTCGCGGGAAACCAGACCCTGTACGGGATCCTCGGCATCGCGCTGATCCTCGCGATCGGCTTCGTGCTCCTGCTGTTCGTCAAGGCCCCGCCGCTGCCGGTGCGCGCCGCGCAGGCGCCCCTCGGAGACTGAACCGGTTCAGCCCCAGGGCCACGCGTCGGCGAGCTTGGTGAGCAGCCGCGCGAGATCAGCGCGCTCGTCATCGGTGAAGCCGGCGAGCGCGGTGTCGATCGCCTCGCGCCGCTCGCCCCGGAATCCGCGCACGAGGGCGGCTCCGGCATCCGTCAACGCCACACGGGTGCGCCGCGCGTCGTCGGGATCGGCCTCGCGCCGCACGAGCCCCAGCCCGAACGCCTGCTGCACGAGCCGCGATGCGCGCGGCTGATCGACTCCGACGGCGTCGGCGATCTCGCCGACCGAGAGAGGGTGGGATGCCGCGGCCAGCGCCTCGAGGAGTCGCATGCGCGCCGGGCCGCCGATGCGGGGACCGCCTCCCCACGGCGGTCCGCCGTGGCCGTGGTGCGCGCCGCCCCTGCCCCACGGCCCGCCGCCATGGTGGTGGTCGTGACCGGCGTGGCCGTGCGCGTCCGCACCGCCGTCCCACGGCGGGCGAGGCAGGCGCCGACCGCGCAGCTTCGACAGAGCGGCGGCGATTGCATCGGCGGGGTTGGCGGGCTCCTGGGGCATGAGGTCAATTTACATGTGACTTGACATACAAGCCAATCGCATGTCACACTACATATACATGCACATAGACATGTAATCGGGCGGTTCCTGACCGCCCCCGGAAAGGACTTCACATGAACGACAACGACAACACCGAGAACCAGACCGGCGGCGAAGAGACCGCCGGCACCCCCGCCGACCGTCGGCCGCTGGGCTACTGGCTGCGCGCCGTCGACGGCCTGCTCACCACCGAGTTCGCCGCAGCGTTCCAGAACGAAGGCGTCTCGCGCCGCGACTGGATGCTGCTGAACCTGCTCGCCGGCGAGATCGACGCTCCCGAAGCTGCCGAGCGACTGGCCCGCAAGGGCAAGCGACTTCGCCGCCTCGAAGACCTCGGCTGGGCCGAGGAGCAGGGGGACGGCACGTGGGCGCTCACCGACGCCGGTCGAGAGGCGCACGCGCGTCTCAGCGACGTTGTGGGCGGCATCCGCTCCCGCGTCGCCGGCGCCGTGTCCGAGGAGGACTTCGCCACCACCCTGGCGACGCTCGAGGCCATCGCCCGCGAGCTCGGCTGGGACGAGAGCCGACCGTTCGCCGGTCGCCGCGACTTCGGACGCGGACGCCGCTTCGGCGGCCCGCGCGCCTTCGGCCGGGAGGCGGGCTTCCGCCACGACTTCGGGCCCGGGTTCGGGCCCGGACACGAACGTCATGGTCACCACGACCACCATGGCCACGAAGGCCACCACTGCCACCACCACGGCCACGAAGGTCACCACCGCCACGAAGGCCACCACCGTCACGGCGGCAAGGGCGGCGAGCGCGCGTTCGAGCGCGGCTTCGACGCCGGATTCCGCCGCGGCCAGGAGGTCGGCGCAGCCTGAGACGGATTCGCCCCGAGGGCGGACTCTCGCTCCTCACGGAGCGGGAGTCCGCCCTTTTCGCGTCTGCGTCGTCGCGTAACACGCCCGCCATCCGGCCGGAGCACAATGGAGCCCGTGACCACACCGGCCCTGCTCGCGATCTCCCACGGCACGTCCTCGCCTGAAGGACAGGCCGCGGTCGCGGCGCTCGTCGACGCCGTCGCCGCACGGCTTCCCGACGTCACCGTCCGGCTCGGGCACGTCGACGTGCAGCAGCCGGATGTCGCGGCATCCCTCGGCTCCCTCCCCGAAGGACAGCCGGTCGTCATCGTGCCGCTGCTGCTGTCGGCGGGCTACCACGTGCGGATCGACCTGAAGAAGCAGAGCGCCGGACACGACGGCGTGACGATCGCGAAGGCGCTCGGGCCCGACCCCCGCCTCGCAGACCGGCTGGCGGCCCGCCTCGCGCAGCTTCGCCCCGATTCGGCGGGCGCCATCGTGCTGGCGGTAGCCGGGTCGAGCGACAACCGGGCGAACGACGACTGCCGCGTGGTGGGCGCGATGCTGGCGGAGCGCGTCGGACGACCGGTCGAGGTGGGGTTCCTAGCCGCGGCCGAACCGCGCCTCGGCACAGCCGTCGCGAATGCGCGAGAGGCGGCGGGCACGGCCATCGTTGCGAACTACCTCCTCGCGCCCGGTTACTTCCACGACCTCGCCGCGCGGGTCTCGGGCGTCTCCCCCGTGGCGCGTCCCCTGCTCGACGACGACGAGCCCGCGGCATCCCTCGTCGACATCGTCGTCGACCGCTACCGCGCCGCCGTCACGGCTTCGAAGAGTCTCTGAATCCTGGACCCCGTCCGGAAACCCACGTCACTGCAACCTCTGTGACGCACCGTTACGCACGGTGACGCCCATTGACAGCGGTCTAGGTCGTCCACGGCGGCCCTTCTACTCTCGCGGAATGGGCTCGCCAGAGTCCGTCCCGGCAAGCCCGGGTCCATCCGGAGGCCACCGTGACCCTCAGCGACATCGACACCCGCGCCGCAGCGCCGCCGCCTGCACGCGCCGGCGGGGCGACCGCGCGTCCGCCGCGGCCGTCGTCCAAGCCCAACGGGCAGTGGAAGATCGACGGCACGACGCCCTTGAACGGCAACGAGGAGTGGAAGCAGGTCGACGACGGCCTCGCCGTGCGCGAGCGCATCGAGAGGATCTACGCGAAGGGCGGCTTCGCGAGCATCGACCCGACCGACCTGCACGGCCGCTTCCGCGTGTGGGGCCTCTACACGCAGCGCAAGCCGGGCATCGACGGCGGCCGCACCGCCACGCTCGAGCCGCACGAGCTCGAGGACGCGTTCTTCATGCTGCGCGTGCGCATCGACGGCGGCCAGCTCACCACCGAGCAGCTGCGCGTCATCGCGGGCATCTCGCAGGAGTTCGGCCGCGACACCGCCGACCTCACCGACCGGCAGAACATCCAGCTGCACTGGGTCGAGGTCGAGTCCATGCCCGAGATCTGGCGCCGCCTCGAGGCGGTCGGCCTGGGCACGACCGAGGCCTGCGGCGATGTGCCCCGCGTGGTGCTGGGCTCCCCCGTCGCGGGCATCGCCGCGGACGAGCTCATCGACCCCACCCCGCAGATCGACGAGATCACGTCGCGGTTCATCGGCGACGCGTCGCTCGCGAACCTTCCCCGCAAGTTCAAGTCCGCCATCACCGGGCACCCCAGCCAGGACGTCGTGCACGAGATCAACGACGTCGCGTTCGTCGCCGTCGAGCACCCCGAACTGGGCATCGGCTACGACCTGTGGGTCGGCGGCGGTCTGTCCACGACACCGCGTCTCGGCGAGCGCCTGGGCGCCTTCGTATCGCCGGATCGAGTGGCGGATGCCTGGCACGGCGTCGCCCAGATCTTCCGCGACTACGGCTACCGACGCCTGCGCAACAAGGCGCGGCTGAAGTTCCTGCTCGCCGAGTGGGGCGCCGAGAAGTTCCGCCGGGTGCTGCAGGACGAGTACCTGGGCTACGCCCTCCCCGACGGACCCGCCGCACCGAAGCCGCTCGCCCAGGGCGACCATGTCGGCGTGCACCGTCAGAAGGACGGCCGCTTCTACGTGGGTGTCACGCCGATCGTCGGCCGCGTCTCGGGCCCGATCCTCGCCCAGCTCGCCGACCTCGTCGAGGCGCACGGCTCGACACGCCTGCGCACGACCCCGCACCAGAAGCTCGTGATCCTCGACATCCCCGAAGACCGCGTGGAGTCGCTCGTCGCCGGCCTCGATGCGCTGGGGCTCTCGGCGCGGCCGAGCCTCATCCGCCGCGGCACGATCGCGTGCACCGGCATCGAGTTCTGCAAGCTGGCCATCGTCGAGACGAAGGCCTACGCGACGGCCGCCGTGCTGGATCTCGAGCAGCGGCTCGAGCAGTTCGAGCTGCCGCATCCGATCTCCCTCCATGTCAACGGCTGCCCGAACTCGTGCGCGCGCATCCAGACCGCCGACATCGGACTCAAGGGCCAGCTCGTCACGATCGACGGCGAGCAGGTGCCCGGCTATCAGGTGCACCTCGGCGGCGGACTGGTCAGCGCCGACCGCGACGAGGCCGGACTCGGCCGCACGGTGCGCGGTCTCAAGGTGGGCGCCGACGGCATCGCCGACTACGTCGACCGCGTGGTGCGCCGGTTTCTTACGGACCGGGATGCCGCGACCGACGAGACCTTCGCCCAGTGGGCGCACCGAGCCGACGAGGAGGCTCTCCAGTGACCGCGGTGTTCGCGCCGGCGACGCGTTTCGTCGAGTGTCCGAAGCCCCGGGTCGTTGAGCGAGCGAAGCGAGACGAAACGCCCCGAGCCGACGAGGAGCCACCGGCATGAGCGTCTCCCTCGCACCGCGCCTCGGCGTCACGCGTTCCCCCGAAGAGCTCCAGGCTCTCGCCGAGCAGGGCAACCTCGAGCTCGGCAGCCTCACCGACCACGAGGCATCCGCCGCGGAGGTCATCGCGTGGGTCGCCCGCAACTTCTCCATGACGACGGCCGCGGTCGCGTGCTCGATGGCCGACGCCGCGCTGCCCCACCTCGTGGCCGAGCAGCTTCCCGGCGTCGACGTCCTGTTCCTCGACACCGGGTACCACTTCACCGAGACCCGCGCGACGCGAGACGAGGTGCAGCGCGCGCTCGACGTGCGCGTCGTCGACATCAGGCCTGGCCAGACCGTGGCCGAGCAGGATGCCGAGTTCGGGGCCCAGCTCTTCGCACGCGATCCGGGCCTGTGCTGCGCACGCCGCAAGGTCGCGCCGCTGCAGGATGCCCTCGGCGGCTACGAGGTGTGGTTCACCGGTGTGCGGCGGGACGAGGCATCCACTCGCACGTACACGCCCCTCGTGACCTGGGACGAGCGCAACGGCCTCGTCAAGGTGAACCCGGTCGCCGCGTGGAGCTTCGACGACGTCCTCGCGTACGCCGCCGCGCACAAGGCGCCCGTGAACCTGCTCGTCGGGTTCGGCTACCCCTCGATCGGCTGCGAGCCGTGCACCCGGCCCGTCGCCGCCGGCGAAGACCCCCGATCCGGCCGCTGGGCCGGGTCCTCGAAGATCGAATGCGGGCTCCACGAATGACTTTCTCGACTGTTCAGGACGTTTCGTCTCGCTTCGCTCGCTCAACGACCGCGGAGCTCGGCACGCTCGACCTGCTCGAGGCGGAGGCGATCCACGTCATCCGCGAGGTCGTCGCAGAGTTCGAGCGGCCGGTGCTGCTGTTCTCCGGCGGCAAGGACTCGGTCGTCGTCCTGCATCTCGCCGCGAAGGCGTTCGCCCCAGGCCGGGTGCCGTTCCCCGTGCTGCACGTCGACACCGGCCACAACTTCCCCGAGGTGCTGGCGTTCCGCGATGAGACCGTCGCCCGGCTCGGCGTGCGGCTCGAGGTCGCGCGCGTGCAGGACTACATCGACGACGGTCGGCTGCACGAGCGCGCCGACGGCACCCGCAACCCGCTGCAGACTCTGCCGCTGCTCGACGCCATCGCCGCCGGACGACACGACGCCGTCTTCGGCGGCGCCCGGCGCGACGAGGACAAGGCCCGCGCCAAGGAGCGCATCATCTCCCTGCGCGATGAGTTCGGCCAGTGGGATCCGCGCAACCAGCGCCCGGAGCTGTGGAGCCTGTACAACGGCCGCCACACCCCGGGGCAGCACGTGCGCGCCTTCCCCATCTCGAATTGGACCGAGCTCGACGTCTGGCGCTACGTCGAGCGCGAGCACATCCCACTCCCTCCTCTGTATTTCGCGCATGAACGCGAGGTCTATGCCCGCGACGGCATGTGGCGTCCCGTCGGCGAGTTCTCGCCCCCGCGCGCGGGCGAGACGGTCGAGCGCCGCACGGTGCGGTACCGCACGGTCGGTGACATGAGCTGCACGGGAGCAGTCGAATCGGATGCCTCGTCCCTCGCCGCCATCGTCGCGGAGGTCGCGATCTCCACCCTCACCGAGCGCGGTGCGACGCGTGCCGATGACCGCCTCAGCGAGGCGGCCATGGAGGACCGCAAGAAGGACGGGTACTTCTGATGACGAATCTCGATGGGGCTCGTCCCTCGCCTACTCGATCAGCGGGGGTGCAGGCACCGGTCGTTGAGCGAGCGAAGCGAGACGAAACGCGGCGCGTGCCGTCAGCGGGGCGTGCGACGCTGTTCAGGTTCGCGACGGCGGGCTCGGTCGACGACGGCAAGTCGACGCTCGTCGGAAGACTGCTGCACGACTCCAAGGCGATCCTCGCCGATCAGCTCGAGCAGGTCGCGCGCACCTCGGCCGAGCGCGGGTTCGCCCACGGCGCCTTCGACTTCGCCCTGCTGACCGACGGACTCCGCGCCGAGCGCGAGCAGGGCATCACGATCGACGTCGCGTACCGCTACTTCACGACCGGGTCGCGCTCGTTCATCCTCGCCGACTGCCCCGGACACGTGCAGTACACGCGCAACATGGTCACCGGGGCGACGACGGCCGACGCCGTGGTCGTGCTGGTCGACGCGCGCAAGGGCGTGCTGGAGCAGACCCGCCGTCACCTCGCCGTCGTGGCCCTGCTGCGCGTTCCGCATGTGATCGTCGCGGTGAACAAGATCGACCTGGTCGGATTCTCGGCGGGTGCCTTCACCGACGTCGCCGCGCAGGCCGAGGCGGTCGCGGCCGAGCTCGGGATCGACGATCTCCACGTCCTCCCGGTGTCCGCCCTCGAGGGCGACAACGTGGTCGACCGGTCCGACCGCACACCCTGGTACGACGGGCCGGCGCTGCTCGAGCTGCTCGAGACGCTGCCTGCGGCGGCGTTTTCACCCGACGCCCCCGAGCCGCTGCGCCTGCCGGTGCAGCTGGTGCTCCGGCCGCAGGGCGGACTCGCGCCCGAGGTCGCCGCCGACCCGGTCGAGTCTGAGCGTCTCCGCGACTACCGCGCGGTCGCGGGGCGCATCTCGTCCGGCAGCGTGCGCGTCGGTGACCGGGTGCAGCTGTTCCCCTCCGGCATCGCGACCACGGTCACCGGCATCCGCTCGTCCGGCACGCCCGTCGAGAAGGCTGTCGCGTCGCAATCGGTGTCACTCGAGTTCGCCGACGACCTCGACACCGCGCGCGGCGCGCTCGTGGTCGCCGAGGGCACGCTCCCCGCCGGCCGTCGTGAGGTCGACGTCGAGCTCTTCCAGCTCGACGCCCGGCCGACCACCCCGGGCGCGCGTGTGCTCGTCAAGCACGGCACGACCACGGTGCAGGCGATCGTCGCCCAGATCGAGTCGCGCTACGACCTCGATGCCCTCGTGCACGAACCGGCGCAGACGCTGCAGACCAACGACATCGGCCGTGCGCGCCTGCGCCTGGCCGCAGACCTTCCGCTCGAGCCCTACAGCGCGAGCCGGCACGGGGGATCGTTCCTCGTCATCCGCCCGTCCGACGGCGCCACGCTCGCCGCCGGCATCGTGCGCGACTGACGCGCACCGTCCTGCTCCACCCACTGCCATCTAAGGAGGCGAACCGTGAACACCATCCGCACCGCGACGACGATCACCACTCTGGGACTTGTGGCGGCCATGATGACCGGCTGCGCCTCCGCCGCCGGCAGCACACCGGACGCCGAAGAGGACGTCACCGAGGTGCGCCTCGGCTACTTCGCGAACGTCACCCACGCACCCGCGCTCGTCGGGCTCGAAGAAGGGCTCTTCGAGGAGTCGCTGGGCCACATCGACCTGTCGACGTCGGTCTTCAACGCCGGTCCGGCCGCGATCGAAGCGCTGACCGCGGGAGCGATCGACGCGACCTACATCGGGCCGAACCCGTCGATCAACACCTTCATCCAGTCCGGCGGTGAGTCGGCGCGCATCGTGGCCGGCGCCGCGACGGGTGGAGCCGCGCTCGTCGTCCGGCCCGACCTCGACAGTCCGGAGGATCTCGCGGGCACGACGCTCGCGTCGCCGCAGCTCGGCAACACCCAGGACGTCGCCCTTCGCGTGTACCTGGCCGAGGAGGGCTACGAGACCGACGCGTCCGGCGCCGGCGACGTGTCCATCACGCCGACCGAGAACGCGCAGACACTCACCCTCTTCCAGCAGGGTGAGATCGACGGCGCCTGGCTCCCCGAGCCGTGGGTGTCGCGGCTCGTGGTGGACGAGGGCGCCGAGGTGCTCGTCGACGAGGCCGACCTGTGGCCCGACGGCGCGTTCCCGACGACCGTCCTGCTCGTGCGCGCCCAGTTCCTCGAGCAGCACCCCGACGTCGTCGAGCAGCTTCTCGAGGGCCACGCCGCCGCGGTCCAATGGATCGCCGACAACCCCGCTGAGGCACCCGGAGTCATCAACGCGGCGATCGAGGGCGAGACGGGCAAGCCGCTGAGCGACGCCGTCATCGCTCGCGCCCTCGAGCACGTGACCTTCTCCGTCGACCCGCACGCCGAAGCATTCGAGACGCTCGTCGCGAACGGACTCCAGGCCGGCACGCAGAAGGAGGGCTCGATCGACGGGCTCTTCGACCTGCGGATCCTCAACGGCCTTCTCGCCGAATCGGGAGCCGAGCAGGTGTCGGCGGCCGGGCTCGGAGAGGACTCGCCGTGACCGCATCGGCTCCCCGGGTGACCGGTCCCGCGACGCCGCCCGTCGACGACGCGGCCCGGCGTGCCGGCTCCCAGGCGGTGCTCCTGCCGAGCTTCGACGGAGTCGCGCCGGTCCTGGTGCCCGCCGAGGCGCCGACGCCGGCGGTGCGCATCGACGGCGTCTCGAAGCGGTTCGGCACCGGGCCGCTCGTGCTCGACGACGTCACGCTCGACATCGCACCGGGCGAGTTCGTCTGCCTCTTGGGGGCGTCCGGCTGCGGCAAGTCGACGCTCCTGAATCTCATCGCCGGACTCGACCGCGCGACCGTGGGAACCATCGACACACCGGCGGAGGGTTCGGCGGTCATGTTCCAGGAGTCGGCACTCATGCCGTGGCTGACCGCGCGCCGCAACGTAGAACTGGCGCTGCGCCTGCGCGGGGTCCCGCGCGCCGAGCGCCGTGAGAAGGCACTTGCACTCCTCGACACCGTGAATCTCGCGGATGCCGCGGAGAAGCGTCCGCACGAACTGTCGGGCGGCATGCGGCAGCGCGTCGCCCTCGCCCGGGCCCTGGCGCAGGACCGACCCGTGCTGCTGATGGACGAGCCGTTCGCCGCCCTCGACGCCATCACCCGCGACCTGCTCCACGAGGAGCTCGAGCGTGTCTGGCGCGCGACCGGGCGCACGATCGTCTTCGTCACGCACAACGTGCGCGAGGCCGCGCGCCTGGGTCAGCGGGTCGTGCTCATGGGCAGCCGTCCGGGCCGGATCGTGCAGCAGTGGACGATCGCCAAGACGCGCGGCCGCCGTATCGAGTCGCCCGAGGTGGCTGCCCTGTCGGTGGAGATCACCGAGCAGCTGCGCAAGGAGATCCGTCGAAATGCCGCGTGAACTGATCGGGTCGTTGAGCGAGGAGCGCAGCGACGAGACGAAACGCGGGGAGCCGATGAGCGACGTTTCGTCTCGCACCGCTCGCTCAACGACCGATGGCGATGACCTTCGTAGCCTCGCCGCCGGACTCGACCGCCTGCAGACCGACGCCGGCCAGGCCGGAGCACGGTGGCGGCGGATCACCGAGAGCGTCGTTCCGCCGATCGTGTTCGTGCTGCTCCTCCTCGTCGCCTGGCAGCTCTACGTGGTCATCGCCCAGCCGAGACCCGACATCGTGCCGAGTCCTGTCGACGTCGCGAACGCGCTCGGCGCGGCCTGGGACGCGGGCCGATTGCAGGAGGCGGTCGCCACGAGCCTCGAACGTGGCGTCGTCGGATTCCTCATCGCGATCGCCGTCGGCACCCCGATCGGGCTCCTCTTGGCCGAGGTGCGGCCGATCCGCCGGGCAGTCGGTCCGATCATCTCGGGCCTCCAGGTCCTGCCGTCGGTGGCGTGGGTCCCCGCCGCGATCATCTGGTTCGGGCTGTCCGACGCGACGGTCTACTTCGTCATCCTGATGGGTGCGATCCCCTCCATCGTCAACGGGCTGATCGCGGGCATCGACCAGGTGCCACCGCAGCTGCGGCGCGTAGGAACGGTCCTGGGCGCATCGCGCTGGCAGCTGGCGACCGCCGTCATCCTCCCCGCAGCGCTGCCCGGCTACCTCGCCGGTCTCAAGCAGGGTTGGGCATTCTCGTGGCGCTCGCTCATGGCCGCCGAGATCATCGCCGTCGGAGGCACGATCGGGTTCGGTCTCGGCTCGATGCTGCAGCAGTCGCGCGAGCTCGCCGACCTCGCGGGCGTGCTCGGCACGATCATCCTGATCCTGTTCATCGGCATCCTGATCGAGCTGGTGTTCTTCGGACCGCTCGAGCGACGGATGCTGAAGCGTCGCGGTCTCCTCGTGTCGGGAGGCGCCCGATGACGCAGGTCGGCAAGGTCTCGCTCGTCGGAGCAGGTCCCGGCGACGCCGGGCTGCTCACCGTCCGCGGAGTCCGCGCGCTCGAGCGAGCCGACGTGATCGTCGCGGACCGGCTGGGCGCCCGCGGCGTGCTCGACGGTCTCGCCGCGGAGGGCGTGGAGCTGACCGCCGAGGTCGTCGACGTCGGCAAGCTCCCCGGCCACCACGCCGTGCCGCAGGACGCCATCAACGCGCTGCTCGTCCAGCTCGCCCGTGACGGAAAGCAGGTCGTGCGGCTCAAAGGCGGCGATCCGTACGTCTTCGGGCGCGGGGGCGAGGAGCTCGTCGCCTGCCGGCAGGCCGGCGTCGACGTCGAGGTCGTGCCGGGCATCACCAGCGCCATCTCGGTGCCCGCGATCGCCGGCATCCCACTCACGCATCGCGGCCTCGCGACCGCGTTCACCGTCGCGACCGGCCATGACCAGATCCAGGACCTCGGCGGGGGCCGCGACCACACCGTCGTGCTGCTGATGGGTGTCGGCACGCTCGCGCACTCCGCCCTCATCCTCGCCCGCGGAGCGCGCGGCGCCGACTGCCCGGTCGCGATCGTCGAGGACGGATACGGCCGAGGGCAGCGGGTCACCGTCGGAACGCTCGCGACGATCGCCGCGCAGGCGGCCACCCGCGGCGTCCGCTCGCCCGCCGTCGTCGTCGTGGGCGACGTCGTGCGCCTCAGCCCCTACGCCCCCGACGCTCTCGCGACCGCGAATCTCTCGACCTTCAACCCTCTCGCCTCGCCCGTCACACCCGGCGACGCCACCGGAAAGGCCCCCGCACCGTGACCTCTTCGTCTCTCGACAACCTCCGCGTCGCGATCGTCGGCGCCGGCCCGGCGGGCATCTACGCCGGCAACATCCTGGCCACCTCCGTTCGCGAAGCCGGTGGGCGCGTCGCGATCGACCTCTTCGAGTCGCTGCCCGCGCCGTACGGTCTGATCCGCTACGGCGTCGCGCCCGACCACCCGCGCATCAAGGGCATCGTGACGTCGCTGCACGAGATGCTCGACGCCGCCTCGGATGTCGGCGACCGTCGGAGCATCCGCTTCCTCGGCAACGTCGAGGTCGGGCGAGACATCGCGCTCGAGGAGCTGCACGAGCGCTACGACGCCGTGATCCTGGCAACCGGCGCCATTCGCGACGCCGCTCTCGACATCCCCGGGATCGACCTCCCCGGCTCCTACGGCGCGGCCGATTTCGTCGCCTGGTTCGATGGACACCCGGATGTGCCCGCCGACTGGACCCTCGACGCACGCGAGGTCGCCGTGATCGGCAACGGCAACGTCGCACTCGATGTGGCGCGTGTGCTCGCGAAGCACCCGGAGGACCTGCGGTCGACCGAGATCGCCGACAACGTGCTGGCCGGGCTCGAGGCATCCGCTGTCACCGACGTCCACGTGTTCGGGCGACGCGGGCCGGCGGACATCAAATTCACGCCCATCGAGCTGCGCGAGCTCGGCGAGGTGCCCGGTGTCGACATCGTCGTGCACGACGAGGACTTCGCCCACCTCGAAGGCGTGACACCCGCGACGAATCAGCTCAAGGTGATGCTGCGCATCCTCGACGGCTGGCGCTCCCGAGCATCGACCGGCGCGAGCCGCCGTCTGCACTTGCACTTCTACCACTCGCCCGTCGAGGTGCTTGGGGCAGATCGCGTCGAAGCCATGCGCTTCGAGCGCACCGAGCCCACCGGCGACGACGGCGTGCGGGGCACGGGCGAGTTCCGTGAGGTCCCGGTGCAGCAGATCTACCGCGCCGTCGGCTACTACGGCACGCCCGTCGTCGACGCGCCGTTCGACGACGGCCGCGGCGTCGTCCCCAATGCGGAAGGGCGGGTCGAAGGCCCGGCCGGGCACGTCCGCGGCCTGTACGCGACGGGCTGGATCAAGCGCGGCCCCGTCGGCCTGATCGGCCACACGAAGTCGGACGCGATGGAGACGGTCGCCCACCTCGTCGCCGACGCAAGGGACGGGCGGCTCGACGCGCCCACGCTCGATGCCGACGTCGTCGACCTGCTCGATGCGCGGGAAGTCGCATACACGACGTGGGACGGCTGGCTCGCGCTCGACGCCCACGAGCGCGAACTCGGCGACACCCACCGGCACCAGCGCGAGCGGGTCAAGGTCGTCCCGCGCGATGAGCAGGTCGCGATCTCGCGGTCCGGGGCGCTGATCGGCACATGACCTACGTCATCGCGCTGCCCTGCGTCGACGTGAAGGATCGGGCGTGTATCGATGAGTGTCCGGTGGACTGCATCTACGAAGGCGACCGGTCTCTGTACATCCATCCCGACGAGTGCGTGGACTGCGGAGCCTGCGAGCCGGTGTGCCCCGTCGAGGCCATCTACTACGAGGACGACCTGCCCGACGAGTGGCAGGACTACTACAAGGCCAACGTCGAGTTCTTCGAGATCTCGACCGCCTCGATCCCACCTGTGGGCTCGCCCGGCGGCGCCGCCAAGGTGGGTGTGATCCACCTGGACCACCCGGTCATCGCCGCATTGCCTCCGCAGGGAGTCGGACATGACTGAATCGGCATACGACTCGTCGTCGGTGCCGGTCGAGGTCGACGTCGTCGTGATCGGCGGCGGTCCGGCCGGGCTCTCGGCGGCGCTCAACCTCGGCCGCTCGCGCTCGTCCGTGGTCGTGGTGGACGCCGGCCGTCCGCGCAATGCCGCGACCCTTCGCTCGCACGGATTCCTCACGCGCGACGGCGTGCCGCCGCTCGAGCTGCGCAAGCTCGCGCGCGCCGAGTTGGGCGCCTACCCGTCGGTCAGGGTGCTGGACCGTGCGGTCGTGACGGCCCTGCTGCCGACCGATGCCCCGAACGGCATGCGCTTCATCGCCGCACTGAAGGGTTCGGTCGGGCGCACTCCCCCGGCCGTCGCGGCGCGGTCGGTGCTCGTGGCGACGGGCATGCGCGAGACCCTGCCGGCCATCCCGAGCCTGCGCGCGTTCTACGGCATGTCGCTCTTCAGCTGCGCCGCGTGCGATGCGTGGGAACTCCAGGATCGCCCCCTGGCCCTCATCGGCGAGACGCCGGATCTCGCGGTCCGCGCCCGCCTCATCGCCCGGTGGACCGACCGGCTCACCGTGTTCACGAACGGTGCCGAGGTGGTCGACACCGTCGAAGAGGCCGAGCTCGCGGCATCCGGAATCGTGGTCGAACGCCGGTCCATCGACGACCTCGAGGGCGAACGGGGCGCCGTATCTGCGGTGCGCCTCGCGGACGGCGCGCGTATCGAGATCGCGGGCGGATTCGTCCGGCCGCACTGGCAGCCGGCGCTGGAATTCCTGTCCGGACACGACGTCGAGCGCGATGAGGACGGCACCCTCGCGGTCGACCGCTCGGGACGCACGTCGGTGCCCGGCCTGTATGCCGCGGGGGACGCCGCATCCCCCGGTCCGCAGCAGCTCATCGTGGCCGCGGGCCAGGGCGCGCGCGCGGCCGCGGTGCTCGTGCACGACGCCGTCGGCGTGCGCACCGCCCACTGACGACGTCACACCGGCGGCCCGCGGCGAGCGGGCCCACGTGTCGCGTGCAGTGTCGCTGGCGCATCGCACGGTGTCAAGCGGGTTCGTCGCTGCGGAGGCCGGTCCTACCGTGACCGGATCACCACAACGCGGAGGCCATCATGAGCGACAACCCCACCCCGATCGAGCTGCAGAAGTACCTCGGCGGCGTCGACTACCCGGTGAGCCGCGACGAGCTCGTGCGCACGGCGCGGGAGAACGGCGCGCCCGACGACCTCGTCGGCGCGCTGGAGAGCGCCGGCCGGGATTCGTTCGACAGCCCGACCGACGTCAGCCAGGCGGTCGCGGGAAGCTGAGCTACAGGGTCATACTGAGGACGACGCGGCGCTCGGCGGTCCCGCCGGCAGGCATGTTGCTCGCGCATGTCGGACGGGTTCTGAGATGGCTGTGATCGAGGATGTTCGCGCGCTGGGCGACGCGTTGGAGCGCTCGTACCGGGTGTACGTGCGCGGAAGGTTGAAGTTTCGCGTGGGTCAGATCGTCTACGTGGCGTTCTCCCTCGACGAGACCGTGATGGGTTTCGCCTTTCCGAAGGAGGAGCGAGCGGCCTTGGTCGGCGGCGACCCGCGCAAGTTCCAGATGCCGTCGGCGTCGGACCTGCGCTTCAACTGGGTCCACGCCGATCTTGCGTCGCTGGACCCGGCTGAGGCTCGCGAGCTCGTCGTCGACGCATGGCGCCTGGTCGTCCCCCACAAGGTCTCCCGCGCTTACGATCTCACCCATCCCGACGGCCCGGGCTGAAGAATCGGGAGAACGCGCGCTCGGGAACGTCCAGCGCGCGTACTTCAGCGCCGCCTACGGCCGCCGGGCGTACACCGACACCTCGGAACCGTCGAGCACGAACCGCAGCGACGTCCCGTCGGGGAACTCGTCGCCGAGCTCGTCCGGGAAGGATCCGCGCACCGTGAACGACGCGGTCGGCGAGAACCCGTCACCCGCGCAGCCGATCGTGATCATCACCCCGCGGGCACTGTGGACGAACAGGCATCGCGTCGCGGATTCCTCGTCGACCAGACCCCACGCGTTCGGGATCATCACGACCGACAGATCTCGGAAGTCGTGGAACAGAATCGACCCCTCCTGCGGCGGGCCGAACGCGTCGGTATCCCACTCGGACAGGTCGGCCGTGGCGAGCACCGCGACCCGGTTCGCCGGCAGGACGGCCGGGACCAGAGTCGCGAGGACCGCCCCGACGACCAGGCCCACCCCGACGGCGGTGGCGATCCACGGCCAGAGGCGACGACCTCTCCGTACGGGCGGCGCGGCGGCGACGTCGTCGGCCGCGGGAATCTGTTCGGGGACGGATGCCTCGCCCTCCGGCTCGGGCTCCGACACAGCGTCGCCCTCCTGCGGCACGGCTGGGACCGGGGCGGCGGGGGTTGCCGGGGCAGCTGGCGCCACTATGGTCTGCGCGCGCCCTTCGAGTTCGCGCAGCCGGGCGAGAGCCGTCGGGTCGTCGTGGATGTCGGCCGTGGGTCCGTACGCGCGGGCGCGCAGAGTCCGCAGTTCATCGCTCCACTGGTCGTCCATCGTGCATATCCTGACACCCCGGCTGTCGATCGAGTCGCCGTGAGCGGTGCGCGTTCGCCGCATCAGGAGACGACCGGGACGGACTCAGCCCAGGCCTGTCGGCCTGCCGCCAGCATGTCGAGGACCTGCTGATCGTGGGTCACGGCCGGGGTGGCGGCATCCGGCCAGGATTCGGTCTGCTCGAGTGCCCATGTCGTCCACTGGATGATGTGGTCGTAGTGGCCGATCATGAAGGTGTTCGACAGGGCGAAGAGGTGCCGGCGTTCGGGGAAGGTGCCGCCCGTCTCGCTGATGTGCATGGCGTAGCGGGCGAAAAGGGCGCGCGCGGTCGATGCTTGCTCGCGCATCGTCTCGAGCGTGCGGCGCAGGTCGCCGATGGACCCCTGATCCGAGACGAGCACTCGGACCATTCCCTCGAATTCGAGAGCGGCCGGGCGCGTGTCGGTTGCAAGCCACGTCGCGAGCTCCTCCCGCCCGGCGTCGGTGATCGCGTAGACGGTCCGGCCGCGCTTGCCCGACTGCTCGGCCCGAGACGTGACGAGGCCGGCGGCCAGCAATCGCTTCAGGATGTTGTATCGCTGGCGGTCGGCGCGGGGCCACAGCTGCTCCACGCCACGACCGAGCTGCTCGGCGAGTTGATACGCCGACCAGTCCCTCGACGCCAGGAGTCCGAGGGTGAGATACGCGGTCGTGGAGAGCTCGCGCTGGGGCACAGCATCCTGCTTTCAGAAAATCATCGACGCGGGCCGTCCCGATCCCTATACTGCAAACTGCAGTAGCCTTCGGGTCGATCGTGGCCGAATCGTGTGGGGACACGGGTCACGGACTGGGGCGGGCTCGATCGGAAGGTTGACCTGCGCCCGATGGCGCTGGGGCAGCCATCGGGGTGGTGCCGGCACCGCTCGCCGGTTCCACCCCGATTGCGCGATCGGGTTTCCGCGGCTCAGCCGCCCATGGCTCCGGCATCCGTCGACCCGACATCGGTGCGGTGGAAGCTCTGGAACGAGCGGGATGCCGTGGGTCCGCGCTGGCCCTGATACCGGTTGCCGTACGGCCCCGACCCGTAGGGGTTCTCGGCCGGCGACGAAAGCCGGAAGAAGCAGAGCTGGCCGATCTTCATGCCCGGCCAGAGGGTGATGGGCAGCGTCGCGACGTTCGAGAGCTCGAGAGTGACGTGCCCCGTGAAGCCGGGGTCGATGAACCCGGCGGTGGAGTGCGTGAGGAGTCCGAGCCGCCCGAGCGACGACTTGCCCTCGAGCCGCGCCGCCGCGTCGTCGGGCAGAGACACCTGCTCGTACGTTGACCCGAGCGCGAACTCGCCGGGGTGGAGCACGAAGGGCTCCTCGGGCGAGACTTCGATCAGCCGCGTCAGTTCGGGCTGATCCTGAGCCGGGTCGATGAACGGGTACTTGTGATTGTCGAAGAGCCGGAAGTAGCGGTCGAGGCGGACATCGACGCTCGACGGCTGCACCATCTCTGGTTCCCAGGGCTCGAGCCCGATGCGTCCCGCGTCGATCTCCTGCCGGATGTCGCGATCGGAGAGCAGCACGAAGCCAGCCTAGCGGCGGGTCGGCCGCGCGCGCTTCGGGCTGTGGACGGGCTCTGTTATTCTTTCCAGACGCCGAAAGGCCTGCCCGGGGATGTAGTTCAATGGCAGAACTTCAGCTTCCCAAGCTGATAGCGCGGGTTCGATTCCCGTCATCCCCTCCAATTGTCAAGTCCAAAGCTAGATGGGACTTTCCAGCGCTAGTTGGGACTGATGGTTCCGCGGAGGGCTGAGGGTCGGGCCGGCCGCGGCGAACCATCCGGATATCCCGGACAGTTCCATCGACCGTTTCTCGGGGCTCGTGCAGTGGCGCTCCGAATTCGGGTCGCGGATGTAGCGCACCGCTGCGGGGTAGGGTGCGCAGCGGTGCCCGTCGCCCAGCCGTATGAGATCTCCGCGCGAATTGGTGAACCGCGGCGATACGAACTGCACGGCCTCTGCGCATCCGATGGCAGCTCGTGGTCTCAGCCGGCTCCACACTTCCCGCCTCCAGCAGCGGGATGCTCACCGTGCGTAACGATCATCGGCTCCGGAGTGCGCGGTCAATCATGAACTGCACGCTGCGGGACGCACCGGCGACCCGCAGTTCGACGTTGGGGTGCTCGCCCGCCCACACGCGGAGCAATTCGTCGGCGAAGCCGGGCCCGATGAGGTCGAGGCCTTTCGAAGTCGAGGATGACGACCCGGATGTCTCGAACTCTGTGGCGAGTCGTTTGGCTTCGCTGCGGCTGATGAAGTCACCGGGACGGGTGACCAGCCGGATGTGTGCGCTAGTCCGGCCACTCATCCCGCAGCGCCTGGAGGTATCCGTCGGGGTACATCGGCTCACTTTCGTCGTCGTGAGCGTCAGCAGTGTCCGCCTCGTTCGGCTCGTCGTCTGGGACGCATGTGCACATGCGCCTTTCCTCCGATTCGTCGATCGCTTCCGAATCAATGATCTGCCGGAGACCGGCCCGTAGTCCCTCGGTGTTCGCAGTTGTTGGAACGCACGCCGCCGCGGCGTGACGGCGCACCGGCAGGGTGGACGTGTGCGGCGGTGGGTCGCGCGTCAGCCGAGTCCGGAGGCGAGGTCGGAATGCGTGTGTTGGAGAGCGCAGCAAGGCTCGACCTCCCGGACCGGCGGGTGGCGGTTTGCGGCGACTGGCATGGAAACGTCGGCTTCCTGCGGACGCTCGCACCCGCGATCGCCTCGCGCTGGACCGCCGACGCTGTCGGAATCGTCTTCACCGTCTACGGCCGCGAGCTGTCGGGCTAGCGGGAGAAACTCGCTCCGGGGAGTCGACCGACCCGCTGCATCGCACAGAGACCCGGCCCCGCTCGAAAGGGGGCCGGGTCTCCGTGGTCGTCAGTCGGTCCGGTGCCGTCGTCCGGTGAAGTTTAGGGCGAGGTACTGACGGTGACGTAGTCGCCCACATGTTCGCCCGGCGCATCATCACTGAGCGGTTCTTTCGCCAGAGTCGCGTCGGTGTCACTGATCGTTACCTTGACAGGAAGCCGGCCGCACCCGCTTGCCCAGTCGTCCGTCGTGATGACGATCAAGCATTCCTCCGAGTTGTTGGCGTTCTTCGCGGCATAGTAAGCACTTCCGTTGCTGTCTTCGCCGAGGTACCGGACGGAGTCGGAGGTGAACACATCGTCTGTAACCGCTGCGGGCAGCTCGGCTGGAGTTCCGCTGTCAAGCGGCCCGGAGGCACAACCTGACATTAGAAGCGCCAGTCCGATTGTGGACGTCACCGCGGCTGCTCGTATGTGCATCGCGTATTCCCTTTCGTTGGTGGGCCGATCCGTTCACGGGCGGCGTGTATAGCACTGAGCTGGTGCCGGGTCGCCGATGCCGTTGTATGGCACCCACAGACACCGGTTCCAGGCGCTCGTCCTTGCGGCGTGGCTGAGCGTAGTCCCCGCACCAGTCGCTTGAGCGGCGAAGAGTGTGCCGCCGCTGTTACGGGTCTCGATCCGTGAGTCTCCGAAACTGAGCCCCGCCCAATTCTGAAGCGAAATATATTGATCGATCCTCCGACGATAGTGAAGCCCTGGCCACCGACCTTCGGAGTGTTGGGGGCGAGTTGGCCATCGTAGAACTTCGTGAATACCACGGCCGAGGCGGGGGATGCGACGCCCGCTACAGCGAGCGCGATGGCGGTGACGCACGCTATTAGAGCCAACTTCAGTCGACTCGGAGTGGTCCGGCTGCCTCTCAAGCAGATGTGCTGGGTCATGTCAGGTAACTCGACTGAACGTAGGCTTCCGCGCCGGTCGATGGCCCGTAGAAGTAGCTCTTCGCGGTAGCGATCTTCCGCGCGTGGGTGACCTGAGCTGCGGCACCGGTGGCCTCTGCCTGTGCGTACAGGGTCGGGCCCGCGTATACCTGAGCAACCGCAGTGTGCAGGATGGAACCGCCGCCAGCCAGAATGCGGGAGCCGTATATGTAGTTCGCCGAGGCCGAGATCTTGTATCCCGCGGTCAAGTAGCCCTGGTAGTAGAAGTTCCGGGTGTAAGCCTGAGCGCTGACCGCGGTTGCGCCGACGATGACGAGAGCCAGTGCCGCAGCGACGATCGTGTTGAGGAGGCGCGGGGTGATTCGGGTGCCCATTTCAGTCCCTCGAGATCGGACCGGCGAACACACGCAGCTGGAATTCCGACGTCGTGCGGGAAGTGCCGGCAGGCGCTACAACCTCACGGTCGCGAGCAGATGCGGCTGGGTTCGCGACCACCAGGTTTGGTGTCTTGGACGTCAGGAATCCCGCGCGTGCTACTTCCCCATCTGGAATGAGGTACGCCTCGACCTCCGCTCGGGGGCCGAGCAGCCTCACACCGGTGCCCTGCGCTGCAAAGGCCTCGGGGCCGGCGCAGCTCATTCCGGCGACCCAGTCCTTGGTGTCGATGAGAGCGACCAGGCAAAGAAGTCCGTCGTTGTCGAGCGCGATCCAGTATTTGACTCCGTCAAACGTCCCAAACGACCTGAGCGTCGCGCTGTTGAGATTCTCGGAAACCTCACCTTCGACTAGTCGCGCGTCAAGCGCGACCGACCTAGTCGGCTTGGCGTGCAGGGCGTTGATGGCGTAACTCTCCGCGGAGGGAACCGCAGCAGCGCTAACTGCGCCAGCAGTCACCATCCCACCCACGATCGCTGCAGCTGTGACTGATGCCGCGGCGATGAACCATCGCGCGGACCGTCCGAATCTACTCATGTTTCCTCCAGGGGAATAAGGGAACAACGAACACCGGCCACGGGCCCACGGTTCGAGCCCTCAAACGATTCCCCCGGCGCATCCTCCTTGACGAGCCTCGGTCGGGAACCGCTTACATCGGTCGGTGGGCTCATCGTTCCCTAAGCCGCTTTGTGCGCACAAGTCGTCCGTTTGGGGGACGAGATTGCGATAACGCCGAATCAGGCCGACGAACACTCATCCGTCGATGAGTTCACGCGCAGCGGTTGACCCAGGAGTCCCGGCTACAGCGGCGCTCTGGTTCGGAACCGGTGGAGCAACTGCCTGACGCCGCTGAGGACGATTGCGCCGACGCCGCTCATCACTGCCACAAGCAGAAGAAGGTTCGCGACTGCCCCGGTAAACGCCTTCCAAGCAAGGTCAGTATCGGTCGCTATCTCAGGGCTGATCACCGCACTTGCAAATCCCAACACTGCCGAGAGGACTAGCGCTGACACGGACATGACCGTCAGGGCGGTGTGCTTAGGAATGCGCGTATCGGGGCAGGGGATCCGTGACGGCTTTCTCAGTCATGCCGAGAGAGTATCCGCACGGCCGATCGGGTCAGCATGGGTATCGTTCATCTGTGGAGAAGCGGTCTCGCAGGGCTACGACGGTGTGTCGTTCTGCGTGCTGAGATCGGTGCGGCCGCAGCGCGAGAGGCGGTCCTCGACCGCCGCAAGTGGATCTATGAGCGGAGTTGAGGTCGCGAACTATCGCGACGCAATCCGACCGGTGTCCGGTCGGATAGCTTCCGTATCGCGGCGGTTACCCGTTGCCCGTTTAGCCCGCGCAACGATCCGCACTCCGGCGGAACGCTATCCGCACACGGCCGCGGGAACGGAAATGCATACTGGCCTGGGCATCTTCCGGCCCTTTGTCCCAAGTACCTTTGGACGCTCGGCCAGCGGCACGGCACACAGTACCGCACAATCTTCAGTCCCGTCTGAGGCGGCGGGAGGCAGATCCGTCCCACCTAACTCTGGAATCGACACCAATATGCTCCCTGTTCCGGGTGAACGCGGACCGCCGGTCTGGCACCCCCCCTGGGCTGAGCCGCAGACGGCAAGCACGACTATCACTCGGCTCGCGAAGCCGCCCGCCGGTGCACCTCGCGCATCTGCGCGTCGAATGGTGCCACCGGGGAGATGACGACCACGTCGGGCGCGACATCCGTGATCGGCAGCGGTGTCACCGGACCGGCCGGCAATCCCCACGACGCCCGCCACTCCGCGAGCTGAGACGCCGATGCCGCGGCGACAACGCGGCCCAGCCCCGCCCAACCGTGGGCGGCCGCGCACATCGGGCAGTGCTCGCCCGATGTGTAGACCGTCGATGCAGCGCGCTGAGCAGGCGTGAGGTGGGCGATCGCCGACTTCACAAGAACGATCTCCGGATGCGCCGTCGGATCGGCATCCGACGTCTCGCGGTTCGCCGCCTCGGCCAGCACCGTTCCATCCGCGTCGACGAGGACTGATCCGAACGGATCGTCGCCGTTATCGAGTGCCTGCGTAGCGAGAGCGACGCATCGCCGCAGATGACCCTCGTCGATGGTGCCCGTCCCCGCAACCGTCACGGCGGCCAAGCTAGTGGAAGCCCGTCCCGTGCACAACGGATGCCGCGCCAGCCCCGCGGCGTACGGGAGACTGTCCCCATGAGCTTCACTGCGTCCGGCGATCGGCAGTCGCCGGAGGTGGTGGGGTCGGTGTACCAGCGAGCCCTCGGCAGTGAATTCGCGAAGCTCGATCCTCATCTGCAGCGATACTTCGGCCCGATCCCGGCCGGCTGCGTCGGCAGCGGATCCGGCGTCTATGAGATCGCCGGATCCCGGCTTCGATGGCTGCGACCCGTCCTCGCGCTGATCGCGAGCAGGCACGTCTTGTTCCCGGAGTTCGGGCGCGATGTGCCGTTCACCGTCATCAACGCGCCGGGACCCTACGGCAGCCTGAGCGCCGTTCGGACGTTCGAGTTTCCCGAGCGGACACGGATCATGGAAGACACGATGACCGCCGCGAACGGGAGGATCGTCGATCGGCTCGGGAAGCGGCGAGGCCTCGAGGTCACCATCCGTGTCGGCGTCGTCGCCGGCGCTCTGCTCATGACGTCCAACCGCATCGCCCTCCGAGCCGGACGCGCGCGCATCCCTCTGCCCCGCCTGGCCACCATGCATCTCGTCGAGCGCACGGATCCGGCGGACCCGTCGCGCCAGCGCGTGGACGTGCGGATCACCGCGCCCCTGGTCGGCGAGGCGTTCCGCTACACGGGAAGCTTCGCGTACACGATCCGTGCCGCTGCTCCCGACGAGCAACCCGAGAGCTGACCCGCGCGGGTCATCGGGGTAACAGCGGCGAGCAGCTAATCCCCGTCGGCGCCCCCAGCACCGGCCCCAGCGCCGGCACCGCCATCGAGCTCGACGGCGGACGGCTCGGCGTGTCCGACGAACGCGACGGGTGTCGTCGTGGCGTCACCGGGTCGGAGATTCGCCGCCTCGAGGGCACGGGCGATGGCGTCCTCGATCTCCGACCGGGAATCGATGTGCTGATCTTCGCTCATGATTCCTCCTGGCGCGAGCGTAGCGGCATGCGCCGGGCGCGGCATCCGAATGATACTCACGCGAGCGGCTCGGCAGCCTCACGGGCGGCGCGCGCCGACGACCGCACCGCACCGATGCTGGCGGCGATCACGAGGGCGATCCCGACCAGCTCGAGCCAGGCCAGGTGCTGGCCGAGGAAGATGAAGCCGGCGAGCGCCGCGGTCGCGGGTGCGAGGCTCATGAGGATGGCGAAGACCGCAGCGGGCAGCCGGCGCAGGGCGACCAGCTCGAGCGCGTACGGAATGGTCGACGACAGCACCGCCACAGCGGCGCCGAGCGCCACGATCTCGATACGCAGCAGGGCCGATCCGGCGTCGGCGATGCCGAACGGCAGGGCGAGCACGGCGCCGACGGCCATCGCCAGCGCGAGGCCGTCGAGCTTCGGGAAGTCGCGGCCGACCCGTGCCGAGGCGAGGATGTAGAACGCCCAGCTCGCCGCGGCGCCGAGCGCGAACAGCACGCCGAGCGGATCGAGCCGGTCCCAGCCGCCTCCGCCGAGAGCCGCGACGCCCGCCAGCGCGAGCAGAGCCCAGAGCCAGGCCGACGCGCGTCTGCTGGCGACGATCGACAGGACGAGGGGTCCGAGCACCTCGATGGTGACGGTGACGCCGAGCGGGAGGCGCTCGAGCGCGAGGTAGAAGAGCGCGTTCATGGTCGCGAGCACGACTCCGGCGCTCTGCTCATGACGTCCACCCGCATCGCCCTCCGAGCCGGACGCGCGCGCATCCCTCTGCCCCGCCTGGCCACCATGCATCTCGTCGAGCGCACGGATCCGGCGGACCCGTCGCGCCAGCGCGTGGACGTGCGGATCACCGCGCCCCTGGTCGGCGAGGCGTTCCGCTACACGGGAAGCTTCGCGTACACGATCCGTGCCGCTGCTCCCGACGAGCAACCCGAGAGCTGACCCGCGCGGGTCATCGGGGTAACAGCGGCGAGCAGCTAATCCCCGTCGGCGCCCCCAGCACCGGCCCCAGCGCCGGCACCGCCATCGAGCTCGACGGCGGACGGCTCGGCGTGTCCGACGAACGCGACGGGTGTCGTCGTGGCGTCACCGGGTCGGAGATTCGCCGCCTCGAGGGCACGGTCGATGGCGTCCTCGATCTCCGACCGGGAATCGACGTGCTGATCTTCGCTCATGATTCCTCCTGGCGCGAGCGTAGCGGCATGCGCCGGGCGCGGCATCCGAATGATACTCACGCGAGCGGCTCGGCAGCCTCACGGGCGGCGCGCGCCGACGACCGCACCGCACCGATGCTGGCGGCGATCACGAGGGCGATCCCGACCAGCTCGAGCCAGGCCAGGTGCTGGCCGAGGAAGATGAAGCCGGCGAGCGCCGCGGTCGCGGGTGCGAGGCTCATGAGGATGGCGAAGACCGCAGCGGGCAGCCGGCGCAGGGCGACCAGCTCGAGCGCGTACGGAATGGTCGACGACAGCACCGCCACAGCGGCGCCGAGCGCCACGATCTCGATACGCAGCAGGGCCGATCCGGCGTCGGCGATGCCGAACGGCAGGGCGAGCACGGCGCCGACGGCCATCGCCAGCGCGAGGCCGTCGAGCTTCGGGAAGTCGCGGCCGACCCGTGCCGAGGCGAGGATGTAGAACGCCCAGCTCGCCGCGGCGCCGAGCGCGAACAGCACGCCGAGCGGATCGAGCCGGTCCCAGCCGCCTCCGCCGAGAGCCGCGACGCCCGCCAGCGCGAGCAGAGCCCAGAGCCAGGCCGACGCGCGTCTGCTGGCGACGATCGACAGGACGAGGGGTCCGAGCACCTCGATGGTGACGGTGACGCCGAGCGGGAGGCGCTCGAGCGCGAGGTAGAAGAGCGCGTTCATGGTCGCGAGCACGACTCCGAACCAGACGACGCCGGTCCACGCGCTGCGCGAGTGCCCGCTCAGGACGGGGCGCGCGATCAGCAGGAGGATCACCGCAGAGAACACCAGGCGCAGCATCACCATGCCCAGTGGGCCGACCGTCGGGAAGAGCAGCACCGCGAGCGAGGCGCCGACCTCCTGGCAGGCGAGGCCGGCGATGACGAGCAGGATCGCGGGGGTCGACCCCGCGCCGCGGGTCACGAGGTCACGCAGCCGGGGCGCAGATGGCGTTCTCGGCGACGCGCCCGTGGTACTGCTGAGGCGTCCAGGGCAGGCCCGCCTCGGGGGCGGTCTGTCCGGCAGCCGCCGGCGCCTTCGACGCGATCGCGGCGAGCTCCCACGCGAGGTACGCGCCGATGCTCGCCCCGGCTGCCGAGTCGTTGAGCACCACGGCCACCGTCAGGCCACTGACGGGGTCGGAGAACGCCGCCGTGATGTAACCCGGGACGGCGCCGAACTGCCCGACGAGCGAGCCCGCCTGAAGCGCGCCGCCCGCCGCCGTGTACCACGACGGCGCACCCGACGCGGCGGGAAGCGGGTCGGCGAACCGGTCGTCCCTGTCGGGGTGCAGTGCTCCCGTGGCCAGAGCCTGGGCATACCGCCCGAGGTCGTCGATGTCGCTCGAGACTCCACTGTCGGTGAACCCGGTCGTGATCGACACATCGGACACGTCGAGCGGCTCGGCGCAGTTGGGCTTGCCGTCCTCGCCCGGAGGTGCGTACAGCCCCATCAGCACAGACTCGGAGGGCGCGACCAGTCCCGTGGCATCGAGATCGAGGGGCTCGACGACATACTCCTCGATGAGCTGCGCCGCAGGCTTGCCCAGGGCGCTCTCGAGCGCCAGACCCAGCAGAACGTAGCCGGCATCGGAGTCGCGGTAGGCGGCTCCGGGCTCGATGGAACGCCCTGCCCCCAGCCCGAAGCTCGCGAGCTCACGCGGATTCCACGTGCGGGTCGGATTCGACAGCCACAGCGGCGTCAGATGCGCGGCATACGAGCCGATGCCCGACGTGCTGTCGCACAGCTGCTCGAGGGTGATGTCGGTGAGCGCGGGCACGCTCGTGACCCACGTCGTCACGCTGTCGTTCAGCTTGACCTTGCCCTCGGCCGCGGCGACGTAGAGAACGTCGCAGATCATCGCCCGCGTGACGCGCGCAGCCCGGAACTGCATGTCGGCGGTGACCTCGGCGTCGTCGGTCGGGCTCTGCGTTCCGAGGCCCGCGACCCAGCTGCCGCTCCACGGCGCCCAGACGCCGACGATCGCGCCGGACGACCCCGTCGCGGTCATCGCGTGGGTGACGGCATCCTGCAGCTGCTCCACGGTGTCTTCCGGGAGGGCGGCATCCGTCTGCGCCGGCACATCGACCTCGACGTGCCGATCGGGCGCGCAGGCTACGAGGGTGAGCGCGACAAGGATCCCAGCGGATGCCGCGGCGATGGCGCGGCGTGTCGCAAGTCGGGTCCTCATCCTCACCCCCCACGGTGATCGTCCATAGATTCAAACACACCGCGCTGAATCTGACCGCACCCACTGCCTAGGCTGAACGCCATGACGCACATCTTCGACGAGTCCGCGCGGGCGGGGGTCCTCGGCCACATGAACGGCGACCACGGCGACGACAACATCCTGATCGCCCGCGCATTCGGCCCGAGCGGCGTCATCGACGCGGTCATGACTCGATTCGATGGGGACGGCGGAACGTGGGAGGCGACGCTGGCGGATGGCAGCGTCACCGAAGTGCGCGCGCCCTGGCCCGGCGGACCCATCACCGAGCGACCCGAGGTGCGGCGTGAGATCGTCGCGCTTTACGACGAGGCGTGCCGTCGGCTGGGGGTCGAACCCCGCCCACACGCGTGACGGGGGTTAGGTTAGGCGACCCTAATATGCCTAGACTGGGGCCTATGAGCGACCTGATCCCGTTCTCGATCGCGCTGCGTGAGCGCTCCAGCCGTGCCCACTCCTCCAGCGAGCACGCGGGGTTCATGGCCGATCTCATGAAGGGCGAGGGCACACGCGACGACTACATCGCGCTCGTCGCCCAGCACTGGTTCATCTACGAGGCCCTCGAGCGCACCGCCGGCCAGATGCGCAACGACCCCGTGGCCGCCGTCTTCATCAGCGAAAAGCTCACGCGGCTGCCGGCGCTCGAGGCCGACCTCGAGTTCCTGGTCGGGGACGACTGGCGCGAGACCATCACCCCGCTGCCGACGACCCGCGCCTACGTCGACCGCATCAACGAGGTGGGCGCGACGTGGCCGGGCGGCTTCGTGGCCCACCACTACACGCGCTACCTCGGCGACCTTTCGGGCGGGCAGTTCATCGGGCGCCTCATGTCCCGGCGATTCGGCTTCGGCACGAATGGCATCGGCTTCTACCTCTTCGACGACATCGCCGACCCCAAGGCGTTCAAGGAGGTCTACCGGGAGCAGCTCGACAAGGCGCCGTGGGATGCCGCCGAGCAGGAGCGCGTCATCGACGAGGTCCTGCTGGCCTACCGCTTCAACACCGAGCTCTTCGACGACCTGGCGCACGCGAAGGCGGCTCAGGTCGCCTGAGCCGCGGAGGCCCGCACCCCCGCCATGAAGCGCTGCACGTCGGGATCGACGCGGATGTCGCTCGGACGGAGGGGTCTCGACAGGTAGAGGCCGTCGAGCGAGGTCAGGCGCGACAGGGCGACGTAGGTCTGACCAGGCGCGAACGCCCCCGAGCCGAGGTCGACGACGGCACGCTCATAGGTCTTGCCCTGCGACTTGTGGATCGTCACGGCCCACGCCAGGCGCAGCGGGAACTGCGTGAACTCGGCCACGATCTCGCGTGAGAGCGACTTCGAGCCGGCGTCGTAGGCGTAGCGGAACCTCTCCCACACGGCAGGCTCGACGTCGAACTCCTGTCCCTCGACCTCGACACGCACCGTCCCTCCGGCGATCCGCGTGACCGTGCCGATCGTGCCGTTCACCCACCGGGGCGGTTCCCCGTAGGACTGCGTGTCGTTGCGCAGGAACATCACCTGTGCCCCGACTTTCATCTTGAGCTCGACATCGGCCGGGTACGCGGCATCCCCCCTCCCGAAGTCTCCGTTGATCTCGGCGACCGCAGTCTGCTCGCGCCCGACCAGCTCGGTGAGGTGGCGTCGGTTGATGCTGTTGACGATGTCGTTGCGCGTGGCCAGCGTGATGATCGGGTGCTCGCCGTCGGCGGGGTCGGGCGGTGTGCGCGCGCCGGTGTCGTTGAGGATCTGCGCGATGTCGGCGGTGACCCTGCCGTAGCGGACGGCGTTGAGCATCGCCTTGAACGCCGGGTCGGACTGGCGGTGGATGTCGACGAGCTCGCGGATGTGCAGATCGGCCCCGTACGAGCCGATGTCGATGATGCCGTCGCCGGCCGCCTCGCCCACCCAGACCTTCGCGTCGAAGAACCAGAACGACCGGTAGTGGTCGCGGATGTAGCGCAGCTCATCACCGCGCGGCGGCACAGGCGCCAGCTGGTACGGGTCGCCGAACATGACGATCTGAACCCCGCCGAACGGCTCGGCACGACGGCCCCGAGCCTGCCGCAGCGAGCGGTCGATCGCGTCCATGAGATCGGCGTTGACCATCGAGATCTCGTCGATCACGAGCGTGTCGATGGCGTTGAGGATCTTGCGCGCCGCATCGGACTGGTCGATCTCGCCCTTGGCGATGAGACCGATCGGCAGCCGGAACAGCGAGTGGATCGTCTGCCCCTCGACATTGAGAGCCGCCACGCCGGTGGGTGCGCACACGGCGATCGACTTGCTCGTGTGCCGGGCGAGGTGCTGCAGCAGCGTGGACTTGCCGGTACCGGCGCGACCGGTCACGAACACATGCTCGCGCGTGTCTTCGATGAGCCGGAAGAGGGCCTCCTGCTCGGCGGAGAGAGGCGGCGTGGTCACCGATTCATGTTAGCCACCGGATGCCGCGCCCCGGCCCTCGCGGGCCGGTTCGGTGGACGACCGGCCATCCACAGGCAGCACCGCGTCTGCGGCCGGCTCGGCGTCGCGCCATCGCCCGGTGCCAGCCACGACCTCGTCCATGATCGCCCGGAACCGGGGGCACGTCGTGATGTCGTGGGAACGGCAGCGCAGCGCATGCTCGGTCATCCGCCGCGAGCGCTCCATGTCGGCCATCCGCCGTGCCAAGTCCTCGAGATGGGCCTCGAGCACGCGATGTCGCTCAGGCGCCTGCTCGTCCAGAAGGATGCCGATCTGATCGAGGCTCATGCCGGCGGCCTTGCTGCGCACGATCACGCCGATTCGGACGAGATCGTCGTCGGAGAAGAGGCGGCGGCCGGCGGCATCGCGGTCGGGGTGAAGCAGCGCCACGTCCTCCCAATGGCGCAGCACGTGGGTCGGAAGGTCGAATCGCGCCGCCGCATCGCCGATCGAGAGAGCACTTGACTTCATGTCGACATGAAGTCACAGAATCGAGGAGAAAGCAAGCGAGAGGGGACTCATCATGTACGAGGCCATCGTGATCGGGGGCGGCCCGGCGGGGCTGCAGGCGGCGCTGACACTCGGGAGGATGCACCGCCGGGTGCTGCTCGTCGACTCGGGGGAGTACCGCAACGGCACGGTCGAGCACGCCCACAATCTGCTGACGAACGACGGGACGCCCCCCGCCCAGTTGCGGGCGGCCGCCCGGGCGGAGATCGCCGCCTACGACACGGTCGAGGTGCGCGATGCCGCGGTCGACCGGGTCACGGCCGACGACGGCGCATTCCGCGTCGTCTTCACCGACGGCGGGGCCGCCACCGGTCTTCGTCTCCTGCTGGCGACCGGCGTGCGCGATGAGCTCCCGCCCATTCCCGGACTCGAGGCGGAGTGGGGCCGGCGCGTCGCGCAGTGCCCGTTCTGCCACGGCCACGAGTTCGCGGGGCGCGCGGTGGCCGTCGCGCTCGACGGCGACCACGCCGCCATGATCGGGCGGATGCTGGAACCGGTGGCCTCGACCGTGACGATCGTGCCGCCGGGCGACATCGCGCGCGTGGTCTCCGAGACCGACGGAATCCGGATCGAGAAGCGCGACGGCGAACGGGTGACGGTCGCCGGCCTGTTCATCGCCCCGACTCCGCATCAGCGCACACCGTTCGCCGAGCAGCTGGGCTGCCGGATGCTCCCGAGCGGCTCCGTCGAGATCGACCCCGTCGGCCAGACGTCTGTACCGGGGGTCTACGCCGCCGGCGACATGGCTCACGTCGCCTCGGCGGCGGGGCCGATGGTGTCGCTCGCGGCGGCGATCGCCGCGGGGCAGATGGCTGCCGCCGGAATCGTGCGCGATCTGATCACCGCAGTGTGACGGCGGGTTCCGGTTCTGGAGCGGTTGCTTCTTAGACTGGGGGCGTGGACCAAGGGGCGGTGGACACCACAGCCGGTCGCGGTTCTGCGCCCCCGGCTTCTTCCGCGAGCCTCGGGGGCGAGGCATCCGCTCGCATTCAGCCGCCGCGCAAGCGCCGCCGCACGCTCGCTCTGGATCTCACGCTGCTCGGCATCGTGGGGATCCTGCTGATCGCGGCGACGGCAGCCGCTGTGGGCGCGATCCAGAAGGAGTTCTACAGCCCCACCGCCTTCGTCGAGCGCTACCTCGACATGCTGGCCGACGGGAGTGCCGCCGAGGCCCTCACCGTTCCCGGAGTGATGGTCGAGTCGGCCGAGCTGGACGCGGCCGGGCTGCCGGCGACGGCCGACGAGGCGCTGCTGCGCGCGGCGGCGCTCGCCCCGCTCGACGACACCCGTGTCGTGTCGGAGGAGGCCGACGGCGAGATCACGCGGGTCACCGTCGAGTACGTCGCGGGCGGATACGACGGTAGGACGACGTTCGAGGTGGAGCGCGACGGGTCGATCGGCCTCGCTCCCACTTGGCGCTTCGCGACGAGCCCGCTCGCGGTGATGAATCTCGTGGTCAAGGGCTCGATGGTGTTCTCGGTGAACGGCTTCGAGATCGACAAGCGGCAGGTGTCGGTGGATGGAGCGGATGCCGAGCCCCTCGACCCGCTCCCGCTCCTGGTCTTCTCTCCCGGCCTGTACTCGGTCGCAGTCGACACGGCCATCTCGGCGACGCCAGGGGTGGCGGTGCTCTCCGACAGCCCCTTCCGCGCCTTCCCGGTCGAGATCCAGGCCGAGGCGACCGACGAGTTCGTGGCGGTCGTGCAGCAGGAGGTCGAGGAGTTCCTCACCCAGTGCGCCACCCAGGAGGTGCTGCAGCCGACCGGGTGCCCCTTCGGCTACACGGTGCAGGACCGGATCGACTCGCTGCCGAAGTGGTCGATCGCCCAGCATCCCGCCGTCGCGGTGACGCCCGAGGGCGACGGCTGGAGCATCGTCCCCTCCGAGGCTGTCGCCCACATCGAGGTCGACATCCAGTCGCTGTTCGACGGCTCGATCAGCCACGTGAGCGAGGATGTGCCGTTCACGGTGTCGGGCCAGATCACGGTGCAGCCCGATGGGCGGGCGTCGATCGTGGTGACCGGACCCGAGGCGCCGTAGGCGGCCTCAGCGGGCCCGGCGCGCGTCGCGCTCGGCGAGTTCCGCCAGCCGCGCGTTGTACTCCTCGAGCTCGGCGTCGCCGGTGCGATCGGCGTGGCGGTCGCGGCGCTTCTGATCGCGCGCGTCGCTCCTGCTCCACTGGATCGCGACGACGATCGCCAGGATGAGCGTCGGGATCTCTCCGATCGACCACGCCACACCGCCGCCGGTGTACTGGTCCTCGAGCGGCGTCGCCCCCCACGTGCGGCCCATCGATCCGAACCACTCGGCCACCATCAACCCGGACTGCATCATGATCGCGATGCCGAAGAAGGCGTGCATCGCCATGATGCCGATGAGCAGAAGGAGCCGGCCGGGGTACGGCAGCCGATACGGGACCGGGTCGATGCCGATGAGCGTCAGCACGAAGAGGTAGCCCGTGAAGAGGAAGTGGGCGACCATCCACTCGTGACCGAGATGGTCGTACAGCGACCACCGAAACAGGTCGGTGTAGTAGAACACCCACAGCGATCCGATGAACAGCGCCGCGGCGACGAACGGGTTCGTCAGCACCCGGGCTACGGGAGAGTGGACGGCCCACAGGATCCACTCGCGCCCGCCGCGCGTGCCGTCGTCGCGCTTGCGGATGGCACGCGCTGCGAGGGTCACCGGAGCCGCCGCGACGAGCAGCAGCGGGATGGCCATGGTGAGCAGCATGTGCCCGACCATGTGCACGCTGAAGAGGTAGTCCTGGTAGACGTTGATGGCACCGCCGGTCACCCACACCAGCAGGGCGAGACCGGCGATCCACATGATCGTGCGGTAGATCGGCCAGGCGTCGCCCCGGCGGTGCAGGCGCCAGGCACCCATGAGGTAGAAGAAGACGCCGAATCCGGCGGCGACGGCCCACAGCAGATCGACGTTCCATGATGTGAGCCAGGCCAGCGGCGTGAGCTCGTCGGGCAATGGTGCACCGGTCAGCACCTCGGCGGGCGTCCGCTCCGCCGGAAGGGCCGAGGACACCGGCGGGGGCGTGCGCGCGAGTGCCGCCGCGGCCCCCGAGGCCGCACCCATCAGCACCAGCTCGAAGGCGATCAGGGTCCAGAAGGCGCGGGACGCGCCATCCTCCCGCAGTCGGCCGATGAGCCGGCTCCGGTACCACGCGCCGAACACGCCGAGTGCGATGAGCGCCACGATCTTGACGCACAGGATCGCGCCGTACGGCGACAGCAGCGCGTCCCAGTTCTGCAGCCCGATCGCCGCACGCACGGTGCCCGATGCCGCGACGACGACGAAGGCGGCGAGCGCGATGCTCGAATAGCGCGCGACGACCGGCGCGAGGCGGTCGCGACCGAGCAGCGGCCGCACCAGCACCATCAGGATGAGGCCGCCCAGCCACACCGCCGCGGCGATGATGTGGAGGATGAGGGCCGTCATCGCCTCGTGGTGGAACGCCTCCTCGCCGGAGTGACCCTGCGTGCCCATCGGCACGAGGGAGGCGGCCGCGAGGATCGCCACGAAGAAGGTAGCCGTCCAGGAGCGGACGGCGAAGGTCAGCACCGTGAGCGCCGCGCCGGCGACGGTCGTGATCAGCCAGGTGCGGCCGACCTCGGTCTCGACGAGGAAGCGGCCCAGCTGCGCCCCGAACTCCGGACCCGCGTCGATGGCGGGGTTGAACGCGTCGATGAAGGTGAGGAAGCCGGTGGCGGCAGCCGAGACGGTGAAGACGGCGGCTGAGATGGATGCCGCGTCCAGCGCGATGTCGAACTCGCGCTCCCCCGCGCGCAGCGCGAACAGGGCCGTGACGAGTGCACCCACCATGCCGGCGGCGGAGAGGTTCACGAGGAGCTTCGCGACGGGGAGTCCCCACCGCGCGATCGGGCCGGGATCGCCGATGGCGAGCGGCGCCGCGCCGCCGCCGAACGCCAGAGCCCAGACGAGCACGACGAGCGCGGTCACGACGAGGATCACGGGCCCAGCGGCCCGCAGGGCGCGGGGACTCACTCCTCCAGCCTAGGCGCGGAACTCGGCGTCGCTCGCCGCGGCCGGGAACGCAGAAGGGGGATGCCGCGGCATCCCCCTTCTTGTGTGGTCGTCGTTACTTGACGGCGGCCTTGAGCTTCGAGCCCGCGGTGACCTTCACGCGCTGGCCGGCGGGGATCTTGATCTCCTCGCCCGTCTGGGGGTTGCGGCCGGTGCGAGCCGACGTCTCGACGCGCTCGAACGAGAGCCAGCCGGGGATCGAGACCTTGCTGCCCTTGGCGACGGCGTCGGAGACGGTCGAGAAGAGGGAGTCGAGCACGCCCGACACGGCGGACTGGCTCTGCCCGGTCGCGCTGGCGATGCTCGCGACGAGTTCGGTCTTGGTGATGGACTTGTCGGCCATGGGGATTGTCCTCCAAAAGGCGGCGGAACCGCTGCCTTTTCATTGCTCGGACCGGACGGCAGTCGCCCCCCGGCTGGTCGGATCGACCGCCTCGAATGTACCTGACTTCGGGCGCAGAACCGCGGATTTCCGGGGTTTTCGGACGTTCCGGGCGGCGTGTCGGGGCTCAGAGTGGCCCATGTGACCGATGTGACGGACGTTTCGTGGCCTCGGAGCCCGTCCTCCAGGACAGTTCGGGTGGTCGGCGGACGCCCTCAGCCGCGGTGCGCGGCGATGACGCCGCGGGCGGTGCGGGCGAAGGCGGGAGCCACGCGGTCCTGCCCGTCGAGGTAGCCTCCGACAAGAGCGGCGTCGCGCAGGAGCACCAGTGAGGCGGCCACATCGGCAGGGTCGGTGAGGCCCGCAGCCGTCGCCGCCCGCTCGAGCGTCGCGCGGAACCAGTCGCGGTGGTCGTCGATGAGCGAGCGCACCGGTCCCTCGTCGGGATACTCGGCGGCTGCGTTGATGAACGGGCAGCCGCGTGTGTGCCGCTCGCGGATGTCCTGCTCGATGCCTTCGATCACGAGGTCCAGCAGCACTTCGGGATCGGACGAGGCGGCGCTCGCCTCGGTGAACAGCGCCCTGAGCTGTTCGTCCTCGCCGCGCAGGTAGGCCAGGACCAGACCCTCTTTGCCCTCGAACTGCTTGTACATCGTCGCCCGAGTCACGCCCGCCGCTTCGATGATGCGGTCGACGCCGACGGAGTGGATGCCCTCGCTGTAGAAGAGGTCGGTCGCGGCATCCAGCAGTCTCTGCCGGGCAGGGGAGGGGCGCGCCGTCGTGGTCTGCGCGGGGGTGGTGCTCATGGGTTGCCTCCGGATCCATCGTGCCACTTCCGGACGATTTGGGATTCTCCGGGAATAGTCTTGTGTATATAGAACGTTCGGTCTACCATCGGACACATCAGCAGCCCACCGCCGCTGGACGCCCCAAGGAGAATGACATGAACAACACGACCAAGACCCCCATCGTCCTCATCCACGGACTCTGGATGACCCCGAAGAGCTGGGACACCTGGGCGGAGCGCTTCCGCGCCGCCGGCCACCCGGTCATCGTCCCCGGCTGGCCCGGCATCGACGACCGCACGGTCGAGGACATCCGCAAGCACCCGGCCGCCCTCAAGGGGATCGGCCTGAAGCAGATCGCCGACAACTACGAGCGCATCATCCGCGCCCTCCCCGAGAAGCCCATCATCATCGGCCACTCGTTCGGCGGCGTCCTCGTGCAGATGCTGGCCGACCGCGGACTCGGCGTCGCGTACGTCGGGGTCGCTCCGGGACAGACCGCCGGCGTCACGGCCCTGCCGCTCTCGACCCTGTGGACCGGAACGCCGATCCTCGCGAACCCGTTCGGCCGCAACGGCGCCAAGCCGCTGTCGAAGCGCCACTTCCACTTCACGTTCGGCAACGACCTGGCCCGCGAGGAGTCGGACCGGCTATGGGAGGAGTACGCGGTCAACTCCTACAACCGCGTGTTCTTCGAGGGCGTGCTCTCGGTGCTCAATGAGAAGGGCGGCGTGACCCACGTCGACTACGGCCGCACCGACCGTGCGCCGCTGCTCGTGATCACCGGTGAGATCGATCACGTCGTGCCGCCGGCCATCGGCGAGGCGATCGTGAAGAAGTACCACGCCACCGGCAGCCCTGCCGTCGTCGAGTACAAGACGTACCCGGGCCGCACCCACCGCCTGGTCAGCCAGGACGGCTGGGAGGAGATCGCGGACTACGCACTCGAGTGGGCCACCACGCACCAGGTGCGCGAGAGCGAGGCGGCGAAGTAGTCGGATGCCCCGCCCGGCGCGGCGGGAAACCACTCCGTCGTCGAGACACCAGGTGACACGTGGTGTCTCGGCGGTCGAGTGGTCTCTCGGCCGGTGTCCGCGGTGGGACGCAGGACGGTCCGAGGCTCGGAGAGCCCCGGGCCGTCGTGCTGTCAGGTGTGGAGCCTGCGCAGCGCCGCCACCACGTCGTCGTGCCAGCGCCGGGCAGCGGGAAGCGCGCCCGTGAAGATCGGCGTGTCATGCGTGACGCCCTGGTACCGCACCACGCTCGCATCGACGCCGGCCTCGCGCAGCGCGGCGCCGTACGCGTCCCCGTCGCCGCGGAGCGGGTCGTACTCCGCGGTGAAGATGACCGCGGGCGGCAGGTCGGCGTGCGACGACGCGCGCAGCGGAGACGCGTAGGGCTCGCGAGCGAGCGCGGGATCGGGCAGATACGTGCGAGCGACGGAGCGCAGCTCTCGCAGAGCGATGAGGCTCGGGATGCCGAGCGCCCGCGTCGCTCGCAGATCGAGCCGGCGGCCGGTGAGGTCGACGACCGGCACCTCGAGCACCTGGAGCTGGAGCGGGAGCCGTGCTCGATCGCGGTTGCAGAGGGTGACGGCGGCGGCGATGTTCGCTCCGGCCGACGTGCCGGCGATCCCGATCCGCTCGGCGTCGATCCCGAGCTCGCCCGCGTGGGAGACGGCCCAGGATAGGGCGGCATAGCCCTGTTCGACCTGCGTCGGATACGGATGCTCGGGCGCCAGCGCGTAGTCGACCGCCAGGATCGCGACACCCGCGTCCACCGCGCGGCGGCGGTACGCGGCATCCGTCGTCGGATAGTCGATGCCTCCGATGCGGAAGGCGCCGCCGAAGAACGACAGCACGGCGGGCACGGGCGCGTCGTCCACGACGGGAGGGTGATAGATCCGAACGCGGACGCTGGGATGCCCCGGCACGGCGATCTGGTGCTCACTGGTGCGCACCTCGGGTCCGGGCGTGCCGACGGTGCTGAGCTCGGTGCGGTCCCAGGCCAGCGCCGCACGGCGATGCCGCGCCCTGGCACGCGCCCGGGGTCCGAGCGCGGACGCCTTCCCGCGCGGGGCGGAAGGAGCCGGTGCGCCTGCGGCGGACTGGCCGGCGGCGGGCACGACGCTGCCGCGACCGAACGGCCAGAGCGACCTCATCCGAGCTCGGGCTGAACCGAGCGCCTGGTCGAACAGATACCGGCGGTGCACGCGCAGACGCTCGGCGAAGAACGGATCCAGGGGCATGGATCCATCCTGACGCGCTGTGCGGCTGCCGTCACGGCGATTGACAAGCGGAAGGCCCGGAGTTCCGAGGAACTCCGGGCCTTCCGGTGTGCTGTGGTGCTTACCAGCTCGACTTGGTCACGCCGGGCAGCTCGCCACGGTGCGCCATGTCACGGAAGCGGACACGTGAGATGCCGAACTTCGTGAGGACACCGCGGGGGCGGCCGTCGATGACGTCGCGCGAGCGGACGCGGGCGGGCGACGCGTTGCGGGGCAGCTTCTGCAGGCCCACGCGAGCGGCTTCACGCTGCTCGTCGGTCGACTCCGGCGAGACGAGCGCCTTCTTGAGTTCGGCGCGCTTCGCCGCGTAGCGGTCGACGACCACCTTGCGCTGCTCGTTGCGCGCGATCTTGCTCTTCTTGGCCATAGGTCAGCGCTCCTCTCGGAATTCGACGTGCTTGCGGATGACCGGGTCGTACTTCTTGAGCACGATGCGGTCGGGGTTGTTGCGGCGGTTCTTGCGCGTCACGTAGGTGTACCCCGTGCCGGCGGTCGAACGCAGCTTGATGATCGGACGGACGTCCTGAGCCTTCTTGGCCATTAGAGCTTCACACCCTTCGCCTGGAGGTCACGCACGACCGCCTCGATGCCGCGGGCGTCGATGACCTTGATGCCCTTGGCCGAAACGTTGAGCTTGATGTTGCGACCCAGCGACGGAACGAAGTAGGTCTTCTTCTGCACGTTCGGGTCGAAGCGGCGCTTCGTCCGGCGGTGCGAGTGCGAGATGTTGTGACCGAAGCCGGGAACTGCTCCAGTCACCTGGCACACTGCTGCCATAGTGATGTCTCCTTAGTACCGTGAGGCCGGACGGCCCCACCCAAGATCCCTTGTCTGCATCCCGCGCTCGACCCGGCCGGTGAAGGCCCGCGATCAAGTGGAGGACGCGAACTGCGTGCTGGAGTGCGCGCAGACAAAGAGTCAGTCTAGCACGGGCGGCGCGGCGGCTTGACTCGGGCGGGGCGCCCCCTCAGTCGACGGCGTGGGCGACGCGGATGACGCTCTCGGGGTCCCACGCGCGCGCGACGCGGCGCAGCCGTTCGGCGGCGGGACCGTACAGATCCGCCGCCGGAGCCGGCTTCTCGGTGAAGTTCTTCACGACGGCGGGTGCGGCGAAGGGGCGCATGCGATCGACGACGGCGGATGCCGCATCCTGCACGGCAGCGCGGGCTCCGGGGAACGGCACCAGCCCCAGCGCGAAGACGAGACCGGCGCCGTCGACCGCCGAGACCGCCCCGCCGACCACGCGCCTGGGCGACGCCGCGCCGCCCAGGTGCCGCAGCTCGATCGACAGCAGCGCCTCGGATGCCGGCTCCAGCGCCACCCCGAGCAGGGTGTCGATCGCCGCCGCAGTTATCTCCGCGAGCACGACCGCCTCACCGAGCCCCGGCGCCGGCTGCGGGGGGTCTCCGTGCACCGTGCTCAGTTCGGCCGGCGCCATCGGCCGCACCGAATCGAGGTCGGGAGCGAGGTCGCGCAGCGGCTGCAAGAGAGCAGCCGCGGTGGCGGCATCCGCTTGGATCGCCGTCTCGACGGCCACGAACGAACGGCCGCGAAGGGGATCGGGGATCTCGGGGATCGGCGGGTAGCGCAGTACCCGAGCGAGCGACGTGACCGAGTCGGGGAGGTCGGAGATCCACTCCCGCCACGCGTGCGCGATGTCGGCCGCTCGATCCAGCGGCCAGAGGAGCGCGCCCGCGTGAAGCTCGTCGATCACGTGGAGCCGGAGCTCCATCGAGGTCACCACGACGGGCGCGATGCCTCCGCGCACCGCCCAGAACAGCTCCGGATGATGGGCGTCGTCGATGGTGACGAGGCGGCCCTGGGCGTCGACCGCTTCGATCGAGAGGACACTGTTGACACCCAGCCCGTGTGAGCGGGCGAGCCAGCCGAGCCCGCCACCGAGGATGGATCCGACGACCCCCACCGACGGCGCCATTCCCGAGACGGCGGCCAGGCCGTGTTGTCCCGCGGCGGCGGCCAGGCCTGCCGCGCTCGCGCCGGCGCCCACGCGTGCGGTGCGCGCCTCGGCGTCGATCACGACTCGGTCGAGTCGGCCGGTGCGCAGGAGGATGGTGTCGGTCAGCGGACCGAGCGCTCCGGCCCCATGGCCTGTGCTCTGAGGCGCGACGTGGAGGCCCAGACGGCGTGCGGCCTTCACGGTGGCCACGATGTCGTCCACGTCCGCGGCGATGACCACTGCGATGGGGCGCTGATCCACCAGCAGCTGCCACGCGGACCGGGCGGCGTCCCAGCCGGGTTCGTCCGGCAGGAGCAGCTCGCCCGACAGCTCGGCGCGCAGCCGCTCGAAGTGCTCGCCGGGCAGGGCGGTCTCAGCCGTCGCGGGCCGCTGGTCGGGGGTCGGGAGCGAGGGGTCGATGGTCACGTTCATTCTCTTTCGTCGTCGGGTGATCGTTATTGTCCAGAGGTTCAGAGGGCGCGTGGAGGCCGCGATGATGCAGTCAGCGTCGGGCTCCGGCGGAGAGGAGTGCCTGAAGCACGCTTTCGATACCAGCGGGTCCGGGAGCATTCCGGATCGCCGTGCCGATGCGCTGCGCGTTGTCGCGGTACGACGGATCGCGCAGCAGGCTGTCCACCGCCTTCCGCAGCTGCGGTGGCGCGACGCGACCCTCGCGCGGGCGCAGTCGCAGACCCGCGCCGCTCCACGCCACCCTCGCCGAGACCTCCGTCTTGTCCTCGGTGTCGCCGGCCGCGACGATCGGGACGCCGTGCGCGAGGGCGTAGTGCACGCCGCCGTATCCGCCGTTGGTGACGAAGGCGCTCAGCAGCGGGAAGAGTCGGTCGTAGGGGAGATACGGCGCGATGCGGGCGTTGGCCGGCAGCGTGGCTGCGGGGACGTCGCGTCCTCCCGTCGAGGCCACCACGAGCACGTCGTGGTCGGCGAGCGCCTCGAAGGTGGGAAGGACCAGTCCCGAGAGATCGCCGTTGGCGACGGTCCCCTGCGTCACATGGACGACGGGCCGCCCGCTGCGCAAGTCGTCCCACCAGTCCGGCACCTCGACGGTCGACGCGTCGGCGAGCGAGACGGGGCCCACGAAATGGACGGGGGTGGCCAGATCGCTGCGCGGGTACTCGAACTCGCTCACGCTGAACTGCACCACGGCGTCGGCCAGGGACGGGTAGTCCATGACGGGAGCCCGCAGCTCGGTGCCGACGAGCTCGCGCACCATGCGCTCGGCGGTCCGCTGCAGTTCGGAGAAGACGAAGCGGTCGGTCGTCCACGACAGGACCCCGTTGCGCACGCGGCCGAGCGGCCCGGCCAGGGGCGGGATCCCGAGCGCGAACGGGGCGGTGTCACGGCTCCGCAGTCCGAGCGGGACGATGCCGAGGTTCACCACCGGGGGCCGCGTGTGCGCGGTGCGCGCGAGCAGCAGCATCGCCCCGAGGAACATGCTCTCGGTCAGCACGGCGTCGGCCGGCTCCTCCGCGAGCAGCGCGTCGACGGCGCGCAGCTGACTCGGCGCCGGCTCGAGGAAGATGTGCTGCAGGTCCCAGCGCGGCCCCGCGACCCCGCGGAGTCCGACGCGGCCCGGGAACGCGGCATCCATGTCCCGATCGTCGTAGTCGGCATCGGCCGGAAGCGGGCACCAGCGAGCTCCGGTGGCTTCGACGACGTCGCGGTAGCGGCCACCTGTGAGGAAGCGGACCCGGTGCCCGGCGGTCACGAGGGTCCGCGCCACCGCAAGCAGCGGCATGACGTGTCCGTGCACCGGGGTGCTGCAGATGAGCAGTGACAGCATGACTTCTCCAACTGATAGGCTTTTGAAACTACTCGTGGAGTATTCACTACCCTGTCAGGAAAGTCAATGACCCCGTACGTGTCGCCTCTGCGCGAGGCCCAGGCCGCGCAGACCCGAACCCGCATCCTCGACGCGGCGGTGCGCGTGTTCGGTGAGGCCGGGTACTCCGGCGCATCGCTCGCCCGCATCGCGAAAGAGGCCGGTGTCTCGCTCGAGACCGTGAAGCAGAACGGCCCGAAGTCGGCACTGCTGCTCGCAGGGTTCGACCACGCGTTCTCCGGCGCAGAGGGTGAGGGCCCGCTGCACACGCGCGAGCTCGGCGAGGCGGCGGAGGAGCTCGAGCCCAGCCGGCTGCTGCCGTTCCTGGTCGAGTTCGTGGGGAGCGCGAACGCACGCGTCGCCCGGCTCTGGCCGCGGATGCTCGAAGCGGCTGCGGGGGACGCCGACGTCGCACAGCGACTGCGCGACCTGCAGGCGAGCCGTCGTGCCGACATGGTCGGCGCGGTCGCGATGTTCCGGCGCAGGGGACTCTGCGACAGCACCCTCCCGGACGCCGAACTCGCCGACGCACTGTCCTTCCTCATCTCGCCGGAGAGCTACACGCAGCTCGTGACCGAGGCGGGATGGAGCGCCGACGCGTACCACGCATGGCTCGTCCGCGCCGTGGGGCGGGTGGTCCTGGCGGACTGAACCGGCACCCCGGTCACAGGTCGGCGGCGCCGCGCCCCCAGCGGAACGCCGACACGGTCGGCTCGCCCGGGATCCAGAACCGCCACGGGAAGCTCGCCGTGCCCGCCACGCCGGCGACGCCCACACGGGGCCCGGACGCGATGGGGGCGATCTGCCCGGCGGCGAGCGCGAGCCGCGCGACCGCACCGTGATGGGGCGCGCCGGTGATCGCGTCGATGCCGTCGTGGAGCGGATGCCGCAGCCCCACGGCATCGCCCAGCCGACCGGGTCCGCGCGCGAGGTCGCGAGCCGTGCGCGCGGCGGGGCGGCGAGCGAACGCGGTCTCGAGGCCCTCGAGCACTTCGCCCCCGCGCAGGAGCACACCGCCGGCCACCCCTTCCGGCCCGCACACGACGTTCACGCACGAGTGGATGCCGTGACTCAGGTACACGTACAGGTGGCCCGGCTCGCCCCACATCGTGGCGTTGCGCGCGGTCGGGCCCATTCGGGCGTGCGAGCCCGGATCGGGGATCGGCCCCGTGCCGCGGCCGTGATACGCCTCGACCTCGGTGAGGCGGACGGTGACGGTCTCGCCCGCCACCGTGGTGGTCAGGTGCGCTCCGAGCAGGCGCGGCGCGACATCGGCGGGAAGCCCGACGAGATCGTCGCGCGTCGCCGCGCGCAGCTCGTCTCCCGCCATGGCGTGAGTCTACGTGCGGACGGACGGACAACGCGTCCCGGGAAGCCGTGCCGAGCGGCATCCCGGGACGCGCCCCGGCGCGCACGGAGTCGAAGCGTTTCACGCCTCACCGCGCCGGAGTCGGGTGTGCGGCGTCTGGGCGCTGCACACGTCAGGGGTGGGCGCAGATCGCCCCGCGAGGAGGTGTCAGGCGGTCGCGGCGCGCGACGTCGCAGGGCGGGCGTTGGCCACCGCCACCAGCGTGGCGACGCCGGCGATGGCACCGGCGGACCACATCAGTCCGAGTGCGCCGGCGTTCGAGCCGGCGACCGTGTAGCCGATGAGCGAGGCCGCGATGGCGACCACGCCGACGGAGGCGACGCTCGCCAGCCGGGCGTCGCGATGCGCCAGACGACGGACGAGGTCGACGGCCGCGCCCAGGAGGACCGCGATGCCGAGCGCCATGATGAGCGGCGCCCAGTACAGCACCGCGGGGGTCGCGGCACCGGCGACGACCAGAGCGGCGGCGGTGCGAGGCCTCCGAGCCTTCAGAGTGATGCCGGACAGCAGCAGAGCCGAGACCACGAAGCCCTGGATGGTGCCTTCGAGGTAAGGCATTCCGGGCTGGAGCAGCTGCCCGATGCTCATCGGAAGGATGAAGGCCACGAGGACGGCGGCGCCGAGCACCCACCACCAGCGGGACGTGAAACGGAGGACGGAGTTCATGATCGTTGCTTTCGGTTCAGACGGCAGACTCCGCAGTGCCGCGCGTTCTGTGTGTACCCAGAGCAGGTCGGCCGGGATGCCGGACGCTGCTCGCCGCGCGATGGAGAAGGCCACCGCGACGGGCGGCGTGCCGATCTCACGCGCGTAGGCCTGCTGCTCCCACAGGTCGGAGTGGATCTCGTCGCGTCGACGCTCGGCCGCCGGCGCGCTCACCCAACCCGTGTAGCAGTCGACCCATCCTCGGACGAGCTGCACGGCGATTCCCGTGGTCGCAGCTCCTCCGACACGCTCCCGGGCCAGCAGCCCGGTCACAGTGTTCCCCACGCTGCTCGCCCCTGCGCCAGCGGCGCCCGGGATGATGACTGCCGGTGCTGGGCCAGCGCCGCCGAAGCGGCGGTGCCGTCGACCTGGTACAGACGGCGGCGCGGACGCCCCTCGGCGGCCGCGTCGTCGGCGTCCTCCCACGTGCTGGAGAGGAAGCCGGCGGTCTCGAGCCGACCGAGCGCCTTGTACAGCGTGCCGTGCGACGTGAGGCCCCCGGTTTCATCGCCCTGGGCGATGACCCGTGCGATGCCGAAGCCGTGGAAGCTCTCTTCGCCGCTGCGCCGAAGCTGCAGCGCGGCGTCGAGGATCGCCAGCTCGAGCGGCAGCAGGGTGCCTGGTTTCCGTCGCATGAGTCATTTATAGGCAGATATCTTCCCATTGTCAATGGGAAGATATGCGGTGCTCGCAAACGCCGGAATTCCGCCGGAGTCAGGCCGGGGGAACCTGGCACCACGAGATCGACGATCCGGCCAGTGCGGTGACCTCCGCGCCGTCCGCGAGCTCGAGCACCCGCGTCTCGGTGCGCTCGGGGAGGGGCAGCTGGTACGTGTCGTACGGATTGGCGACGGCGTCGGGGGCGACGAGCACGGCGGCGTAGCGCGCACTGGGCGACACGCAGACCTGGAGTACGGCATCCGTGTCGGCGACCTCGCTCAGCAGGCGAGTGCCGCCGTCGGGCGCGACGAGCGAGATCGATGTGCGGCCGGTCGGCACGCCGTCGCCCTCGAGCACCGCGGCGGTGCGGATCGTCGAACCGTCGGGGAGCGGCGTGACGCTGCTCGGGGGTCCGGGATCGGGGTCCGGTGAGACGAGCGGCAATTCGGTCGCGTCGGTCAGGTCGATCGACACGAGTGCGTCCGTGCGCTCGACGACCGCGGCGCTCGAGCCGCGCGCGATCCCCTCGATGGTCATCGCCGACCCGAGGGCCGTGGCCCCTTCGCCCGCCGACCCGGTCAGCAGCAGCGATCCGTCGAAGGACAGCAGCAGGATGCTGTCGGTGTCGGGCACGAAGCGCCACTCGGCGACGCGCGGATCGGCGCCGTCGACGGTCACCTCGACGGGCTCGGCGTCGGGATCCCGGAGCGACATCGTGTAGAGCAGGCTCTCGCGTCCGCTCTCGGCCGTGAGCGCGGCATCCGAGAAGGTGAATCCGATCGTGTCGCCCCGATCGGCGCTCTGCAGATTCGAGACGAAGCCGTCGCCGGGAAGTCTCAGCTCACGGGGGTTCGCGCCGTCGAGATCAGTCATGATGAGCCCGGCGCGGTCGTCGTCGGTGCGGACGGAGATCACGAGGTGGGTGGAGGTCGCGCGGTAGTCCTCGATGTGCGGATGCTCGAACACGGGCTCGGCGCTCTCGCCGGACAGGTCGCTCCGGAAGATCGTGTCGCCGTCGGACCCGCGCTGGAGCAGCTCTACCTGGGCCGGCGGCGTGCGGAACGTCTCGGAGATCGTCGCCGTCGGACCACCGCCGAGCGATGTCACGCCGTCGATCTCGACGGAGTACTCGGTGTCGTCCCACAGCGGCAGCGCGAACCGGATGCCGACGCTGCGCCCGGCGGTGTCGACGGCGAACGGCGTCGCCGGCGTGATCGTGACCTGCGACGGGTCGACGTCGGCGATCGACTGCGTGGTGGTGATGATGAGGCGGCCGCCGGATGCCTCGGCCGCCGCCGCCGGGTCGACCTGCACTTCTGTGACCCGGGGTCCTTGCGCGACGGTCGCCGCGGCACCCGCCAGGCCGGCCACGGCGAGCACAGCGACGACGAGCGCGAAGGCGCCGACGAACGCGCGACCGCGCCGTCGGCGTCCGCGGGAGCGGCGCGTCGACGGCTCAGTACTCATACGGATCCTCGGGCTCCTCGATCTCGGCGACCGATGCCGCGTCGATCTCGAGGCGGCCGTCCGATGTGGCGCGCACCGTGCCGGCGACCGTGACCCACTGGCCGGTGCCGGGGTTCGATGCGCCCGCGACGGCGACGCTCGCGGGCTGCGCGTCGATGACGCAGTGAGTGACGACGAGCCGCGTCAGGTCGAACGTGCCGTCCTCGCCCGGGGTGACGAAGCCGGTCAGCTCGATGGGGTCTCCGTCGAACGCCTCGGGATCGGTCGCCGTCGCGAACACCGTGGCCCACTCGCCGACCCCGAACGACGACGTGTCTCCGGTCGCGGCGAGGGTGACGGCATCCGCTCCCGCGAACAGCGGGGTTGCGCCGACGTCGCGCGACATGGCGAGTTCGGCCGACAGCGACGCGGGCGGCAGCACGAGGGTGAGGACGACGATTCCGGATGCCGCGACCCCACCCACCATCGTCGCCGCCACGCCTGCCGGGTGCCGGCGCGCGTGCGTGTGGTCGTGCTCGTGTTGAGTGTCCAGGACACGCCGCTCCCCGCCTCCCGCGTGCGGCGTTTCCTGGACACTCGACAGGGGGGACGAGGGGGCCGAGCCTGGGGTGTCGAGGGTGGAGCCGTGGTCGTGGCCGTGGTCGGCCTCGGCGCCGAGCGGCAGGGCGAACGACGCGACCGCTCCGACGAGCGCGACGACCGCCATCGAGACCGCGAACCACGTCGAGTCGGGGTTGATGTAGAGGCCGAGCCGGCCGGTGAGGGCGAGGCCGAGCGTGACCACGGCGAGGACCGCGGCCAGCCCGACTCCGAGCCACCGCGTGCCGATCCACTCCGCCCTACGCAAGGAGGTTCACCGCCGTTCCGATGGCGAAGGCCGACAGCACCACGATGACGACGATCCCTGCGAGCGTGCGGGTGGTGAACGTCGTGCGCATGAGCGCGAGCATCTTCACGTCGACGAGCGGACCGACGAGCAGGAACGCCACGATCGCTCCGGGCGTGAAGGTCGAGGCGAACGACAGCGCGAAGAACGAGTCGACGTTCGAGCAGATCGACACGACCATGGCGAGGGCGATCATCGCTGCGATCGACAGAGCCGGGTTCGAGCCGATCGCCAGCAGGGCCTCCCTCGGGATGAGCACCTGCACCGCCCCGGCGAGCGCCGAGCCGATGATGAGCGCCGGCATGACGGCGCGCAGCTCGACCACGAACTGCGCGATGCTGCGGCGGCCCTTTCCGCCGGGCTCGTGGACGACGAGCTCGCACGTGTCGCGGAACCGGTCAGTCAGCAGGGCATCGGGCGAAGGGTGGCGGCTGTACAGCCATCCGATCAGGTTCGCGATGAGATACCCGCCGACCAGGCGCGCGACGAGGATGCCGTCGCTGAATCCGAAGGCCTGGTGGGTCGTGATGATGACGATCGGGTTCACGATCGGAGCCGCGATCAGGAACGTCATCGTCTCGGGCACGCTGAACCCGCGCATCAGGAGGCCGCGGGCGAACGGCACGTTGCCGCACTCGCACACCGGCACGATCATGCCGAGGAGGGAGAGCACCGCCCTGCGGGCCCACGCCCGGCGCGGCATCCATCGCTCGATCACTCCCGGCGGCACCCAGACCTGCACCGCGATCGACAGGATCACGCCCAGCATCACGAACGGCAGCGACTCGATGAGCACGCTGATCGCGAGCGTCAGGCCGTCCTGTGCGCGAGTGGGGAGGGATGCCGGGAACAGCGTCGGCGCGAGCCAGTCGACGAGGAACAGCCCGGCGACGACGGCGACGCCGATCGCGAGCGCGACCAGCGTGGGGGCAGGGCGCGTCCGCGCCGCCGGGCGGGTGTCAGTCCGCGTCACGCTTCTCGTCCCGGGCCTGGGCGCAGGTGGCGCACAGCCCGAAGATGTCGACGATGTGCTCGGCGTCGCGGAAGCCGTTGCGCTCGGCCGTCCGCTTGGCCCACTGCTCGACATCCGTCGCCTCGATCTCGACGGTGAGCCCGCAGCTGCGACAGATCAGGTGGTGGTGGTGACCCGTGCTGGTGCAGGCGCGGTAGAGCGCTTCGCCCTCGGGGCTCTGCAGCGAATCCGCGTCGCCCTGGGCCGCGAGGCCGGCGAGCGCGCGGTAGACGGTGGCCAGTCCGATGCCGGTGTTCTCGCCGCGCAGGGTTGCGTGAAGCGACTGCGCGCTGACGAAACCCCGGGCGTCGGCAAGCGCTTCGCGCACGCGTTCGCGCTGCCACGTATTGCGCTGGACCATACTCCCGAGTCTACCGGCGGCCCCTGGACGCCTGCCGGGCGGGGCGGAGCTGGGCGGCAGCGCCCAACACCCCGGGTTGAGTGTCCACAACTCGCCGCTGCCCGCGCCTCACCGGCGGCGCGTCCTGGACACTCAACGGAGCTGCGGGGCCGGTGGCGCTGGTCATGCGGTGGCGACCCGATTGCGGGTCACCCGGCCGCGGCGGGAGCCGACACCGCGGCACACGAGGTAGATCACGAACGAGATCGTCGTGATGTAGGGGCTCACGGGCAGCGTACCCATGATCGCGAGCAGGATGCCGCCCACGGCCGAAACGAATCCGAACAGCGCCGCGAGCAGGGGCACCGAGAGCGCGCCGGTCGCGATGCGCATCGCCGCGGCCGCGGGCGTCACGAGCAGCGCCATCACCAGCAGCGCGCCGATGATGTGCACCGCGACGGCGACGATCAGCCCGAGCAGCAGCATGAACGCGAGCGACACGGCGGTCGTCGGCACCCCGCGCGCCGACGCGGACTGGGGATCGAGCGAGTCGAAGCGCAGCGGCCGCCAGATGAGCAGCAGTCCGAGCAGAGCGAACGCGCTGATCACGATGAGCCAGCCGAGCTGGCCCGACTGCACCGACACGATCTGGCCCGTGAGCAGGCTGAACCGGTTGGCGCTGCGCCCGTCGTAGAGCGACAGGAACAGGATGCCGAGGCCCAGCCCGAACGGCATGAGCACGCCGATGATCGAGTTGCGGTCACGTGCCCGCGCTCCGAGCCAGCCGATGATCGCCGCGGCGAGGAGCGAGCCGATGATCGACCCCGTGACGACGTCCCAGCCGATCAGCAGCGCCGCCGCCGCACCCGCGAACGACAGCTCGCTGATGCCGTGCACGGCGAACGCCATGTCGCGCTGCATCACGAGCACGCCGATCAGGCCGCCGACGAGACCGAGCACCGCCCCGGCCCACAGCGAGTTCGAGACGAGCATCAGGATGTCGCCGTACACCGGCAGACCCCCGAACATCGCGTCGGCGATGTCGTCCCAGTTCATGCGTGGTCCTCGTCGTGGGCGTGATGGTGGTGGGATGCCTCGGCATCGGGCGCCCCGACCACGACGAGCCGATCGCCCGCACGCAGCACGAACACCGGCGCTCCGTAGAGGTCGGTGAGGACGCGGGAGTTCAGCACCTCGTCGGGCGTGCCCAGCGTGAACCGGCCGTTGGCGAGGTACAGGATGCGGTCGACCTTGCCGAGGACGGGGTTGATGTCGTGCGTGACGAGCAGGACCGCGGCATCCTTCTCCCGGCGGTGCCGGTCGATCAGGCCGATGACGGCCTGCTGGTTGGCGAGGTCGAGACTCGTCAGTGGCTCGTCGCACAGCAGCAGACCCGGCTCGTCGGCGAGCGCCTGGCCCGCGCGGAGCCGCTGCTGCTCTCCGCCCGAGAGCTCGCCCACGGGGCGGTCCGCGAACTCGCGCGCGCCGACCGCGTCGATCAGCGCATCGACCCGCGCGGCATCGCCCCGGCGCGGGATCGGCAGGCCGAACCGGTGGCCCGAGACCCCGAGGGTGACGAGGTCGCGGCCGCGCAGCGCGGTGTCGGGCGGCAGCGGCCGGCTCTGCGGCAGGTAGCCGACGCGGCGGCTGCCCCGCGAGCGGACTGGTTCGCCGAGCACCGAGATCGTGCCGGCGGAGAGCGGCTCCAGCCCCAGGATCGCCCGCAGCAACGTCGTCTTGCCCGAGCCGCTCGGCCCGAGTACGGCGATCAGCTCGCCGGGCCGGACGGTGAGATCGAGTCCGGCCCACAGTTCGCGGTCATCGCGGCGGAGCGCGGCGCCGCGGATCTCGAGGGCGGGAGCCGGATCGCTCACGACTCCAGAGCGCCGCTCAGCGCCTCGATGTTGGCCTGCATCCACGAGATGTAAGTCTGGCCCTCGGGGAGCGTTTCTGAAAACGCGATGCTCGGGATGCCGCGGCCGTCGGCCTCCCCGACGATCTGCGCCGTCTCCGCACCGGCCGTCTGCGTGTTCGTGACGACGACGCTCACGTGCCCGTCTTCGAAGAGCCGGATGGATTCGAGGAGAGTCGCGGGCGCGACATCCTGCCCCTCCTCGACCGCCTCCGTGAAGGCCTCGGGGGTGACGTTCTCGAGCCCGGCCGCGGCGATCAGGTACGCCGGCACCGGCTCGGTGACGAACGCCTCGGCTCCGGCGTGCGCGGCGTCGATCTCGGCGAGTGAGGCCTCGAGCGCATCGATCTCGGCGTTGAACGCCTCGGCGTTCGCTGCGTACGTGTCGCTGTTGTCGGGATCGAGCTCGGCGAGTTCATTCGCGATCCCCTCAGCCAGGTGAGCGACCGTGTGCGGGTCGTACCAGACGTGCTCGTTGAAGCCCTCGACGTGATCGTGACCTTCGTGATCATGGTCCTCGTGATCAGCGTGGTCTTCCGCCTCGCCCTCGGCTTCCTCGTCGTGGCCCGCGTTCTCGGGCCAGTCGTGCGAGTACTCGACCGCCGTGACCACCGGTGCTTCGACGCCGCTCGACTCGATCAGCGCGTCGATGAACGCGTCGTAGCCTCCGCCGTTCTCGATGATGAGGTCGGCATTCGCGACCGTGAGCTGGTCGCGCGCGCTCGGCTCGAACGAATGCGGATCCTGCGACTCGTTCGTCACGATCGACGTCACCTGCACGAGGTCGCCGCCGATCTGCTCGGCGATCTGTCCATAGACGTTCGTCGACGCCACGACCGAAACTGCGCCCTCATCGCTCTGCCCCGCGGCCGTGCCGCTCGCGCAGCCGGCAAGGGAGAGAGCGGATGCGGCGGCCACGCCGAGCACGATCAGGGAACGCCGAGGGGATGTCATACTCCCACCATAACGCTATTGATAATCGTTCTCAAACGGGTTGGTCACACTTGGCGAGCCTGGTGTCCGCCCCCGGAGGCAGGATCATCGACATGATCTCACTCATCTCCGCGCCGTCGAATCTCGGACTTCGCCCGCCCGCAGCGGGCACGGTGCCCGGTGCGGGGAAGGCGCCGGAGGCCCTCCGCGAGGCGGGGCTGTTCTCCCGGTTCGCAGAGCTGGGCGCGGGTGAAGCGGGAGTGATCCTGCCCGGCCGCTACCGCGACGACCCCGACCCGGCCCATCATCGTGTGCGCAACCACGACGCCCTGATCGACCACTCGCGGCGCCTCGCCGCCAGGATCGGCAGCGTGCTCGACCGCGGAGACGCGCCGCTGGTGATCGGCGGGGATTGCAGCATCCTCGTCGGCGCCGGCCTCGCCCTGCGCAGACGCGGACGCCACGGCCTGGTGCACATCGACGGTCACACCGACTTCCGCCACCCGGGCAACAGCGACGCGTGTGCGAGCGTCGCCGGCGAGGACCTCGCGGCCGCCGTCGGAATGCACTGGCCCGCCATCTCCGACCTGGACGGCCACGCCCCGTACTTCGACCCCCATGACACCGTGCACCTCGGATGCCGCGACGACGACGAGGAGTACGACGAGGTGCGCGGTCTGCTGGCCGAGGTCATCCCCGCGCGGCAGGTCACGTCAGACGTGCCGGGCTTCGTGGAGCTTGTGAGGGGAGTCGTCGACCAGGAGAGCCTCGCGGGGTACTGGCTGCACATCGACGTCGACGTCCTCGATTCGCAGTTCATGCCCGCCGTCGACAGCCCCTCCGAGGGCGGACTGACGCCCACCGAACTCGCCGACCTGCTCGCGGAGCTCGCCCCGCGCGCCCTCGGCGCCCAGGTGACGGTCTTCGATCCCGATCTCGACCCGACCGGCGACTACGCCCGGCTGCTCACCGAGATCCTGGTCTCGGGCCTCGGTCGGCTCGGGCAGGGGATGGCGCCTCCCATCAGTCCAGGAGGAGCGCCGGCTCCTCGAGGATCGACGCCACATCCGCGATGAACCGCGACATCCCGTCACCGTCGATCACCCGGTGATCGAAGGAGCCGGCCACGGTGGTCACGAAGCGCGGGCGCACCTCGCCGTCGACGACCCACGGCTTCTGACGGATCGTGCCGAGCGCCACGATGCCCGACTCGCCGGGGTTGATGATCGGGGTGCCCGCGTCCATGCCGAAGACGCCGATGTTCGTGATCGTGATGGTGCCGTGCTGCTGATCGGCCGGCGACGTCTTGCCCTCGCGGGCGGTCAGCGTGAGCTTCTCGAGGGCGCGCGCCAGGTCGCGCAACGAGAGGTCCTGCGCGTCTTTGATGTTCGGCACGAGCAGGCCGCGGGGTGTCGCCGCGGCGATGCCGAGGTTGACGTACCGGCGCACGCGGATCTCGGCGCCGTTGTCGCCGTCGACCCACGCGGCGTTGACCATCGGGGTGCGGCGCGCGGCCCAGATCACCGCACGGGCCATGATCAGCAGCGGTGAGACGCGGATGTCGGCGAAATCGGGCGAGGCCTTGAGCCGCTTGACCAGTTCCATCGTGCGCGTGGCGTCGACGTCGGTCCACACCGAGACGTGCGGGGCCGAGTAAGCGGACTGCACCATGGCGGACGAGGTGGCCTTGCGCACGCCCTTCACCGCGATCGTCTCCTCGCGGCCCGCGGCATCGGGAGCCGGCGTGGCCGGCGCGACGGCGGCCGGGCGCGACGCGGCGACCGGGATCGTCTCCTCGCGCACGTCGCCCCAGGCGGGCGTCTCGATGTTGCGGAAGACGCTGGCCTGCGACGCGTGCTTGACGACGTCGTCGCGCGTCACCTCACCCGCGGGGCCGGTCGGCGTGACGGCAGCGAGGTCGACGCCGAGGTCGCGCGCGAGCTTGCGGATCGGCGGCTTGGCGACGACGCCGACGGATGCCTCGACCCGCTCCTGCGCGGTCGCGGAGGGCTTCCGCCGCCGGGACTGCACCGGACCCCCCGTCCCGTAGCCGACCAGCACCGCCCCGTCGCCCTCGGCCGTGGGGGCGGCATCAGCGGGTGCGCCGTGCTCGGTCTGTCCGACGGTCGCCGGGCCCGAGGCATCCGCTCCTGCTGCGATCGTGATGATCGGGGCGCCGACGTTCACCGTCTCGCCCTCACCCACGAGCAGGTCGCCCACCGTGCCGGCGAACGGCGACGGCAGCTCGACGAGCGACTTGGCCGTCTCGATCTCGACGAGGACGTCGTTGACCGCGACGATGTCACCGGGGGCGACGTGCCACGACACGATCTCGGCCTCGGTGAGACCCTCGCCGACATCGGGGAGGACGAACGTCTGGGTGCTCATGGGTGGTCCTTTCGCAGCATCCCGTCACCGCGCCCCCACTGCCCGCGAGACTTCAACGGTGCACCGAGACTGCGGCTACCGCGCGCGTTCTCGGTGCACGGATGCAGTCTCGCGGGGATGGGCAGGATGGGGGGCACGGTGGGGCGCAGGGTGGGGCGCGGGGTGAGGGGCACGGGGGGCTCGGTCAGTAGGCGAGGGCGCGGTCGACGGCCTCGAGGATGCGGTCGGCGTCGGGCAGGTACGTGCCCTCGAGCTTGGCGGGTGGGAACGGGACGTCGAAGCCCGACACCCGCAGCACCGGAGCCTCGAGCGCGTAGAACGCACGCTCCATGACGGTCGCGGCGACCTCGCCGCCGACGCTCGCGAAGCCGGGCGCCTCCTGCGCGTAGACCATGCGGCCGGTGCGGCGGACGGAGTCGAGGATCGGCCCGTAGTCGATGGGCGACAGTGAGCGCACGTCGATCACCTCGCAGCTCGTGCCCTCGCTCTCGGCGAGCGCAGCCGCCTGCAGCAGCGTCGTCACCATCGCGCCGTGACCGACGAGGGTGACGTCGGTGCCGCGGCGGACGACGCGGCTCGCATGCAGCGGGATCGCGCGCGCCGCCGTGTCGACCTCGCCCTTCTGCCAGTACTTGGCCTTCGGCTCGAGGAAGATGACGGGGTCGGGCGAGGCGATCGCGTCCTGGATCATCCAGTACGCGTCGTTGGCGGTCGACGGGCTCACCACGCGCAGGCCGGGAGTGTGCGCGAAGTAGGCCTCCGGGCTCTCCTGGTGGTGCTCCACCGCGCCGATGTGTCCGCCGTAGGGGATGCGGATGACGACGGGCATCTGCAGCGCGCCCTCGTGGCGGTTGGTGAACTTCGCCAGCTGCGTCGTGATCTGGTCGAAGGCGGGGAACACGAAGCCGTCGAACTGGATCTCGCACACCGGCCGGAACCCGGCCATCGCCAGACCGATCGCGGTGCCGACGATGCCCGACTCGGCCAGCGGCGTGTCGAGCACGCGGCGGTCGCCGAACTCGGCCTGGAGGCCCTCGGTGACGCGGAAGACGCCGCCGAGCTTGCCGATGTCCTCGCCCATGAGCAGCACGCGGTCGCTGCCGGCGAGCGCCGCCCGAAGGCCGGCGTTGAGTGCGCGGCTGATCGGCATGGTGGTCACGTCGCTCACGATGCGCCCTCCTCGAAGGATGCCTCGTACCCGGCGAGCCACTCCCGCTGGGCCTCGACGAGCGGGTGCGGCTCGGAGTAGACGTGGTCGAACATCAGCGCCGTGTCGATCCCGCCCAGCGCGTTGGTGCGGGTGCGGACGTCGTCGGCCACCGCCTCGGCCTCGGCCTCGACGTCGGCGAAGAACGCGTCGGACGCGCCCCGGCCACGGAGATACGCCGCCATGCGGGCGATCGGATCGCGCCGACGCCACGACTCCTCCTCGTCCGACGAGCGGTACTTGGTCGGATCGTCGCTCGTGGTGTGCGCGCCCATGCGATAGGTCATCGCCTCGATCGCGCGGGGGCCCTCGCCCGACCGCGCCTCGTCGAGTGCGACGCGGGTCACGGCCCAGCTCGCGAGCACGTCATTGCCGTCGATGGGGATGCTCGGCATCCCATATCCCTCGCCGCGCTTGAACAGCGGCGCCCGCGACTGCGTCGCCACGGGCACGGAGATCGCCCACTGATTGTTCTGGAGGAAGAAGACCTCGGGCGTGCGGTAGCTGGCGGCGAACACCATCGCCTCGTGCACGTCGCCCTGGCTCGAGGCGCCGTCGCCGTAGTAGACGATGACGGCTTCGTCGCGCTCGAGGTCGCCGGTGCCGCAGCGTCCGTCGAAGACGAGCCCCATGCCGAAGCCGGTCGCGTGAAGGGTCTGCGCGCCGAGCACCAGCGTGTAGATGTGCGTGTTGCCGTTCTTGGGGTCTGTCGGATCCCAGCCGCCGTGTGTCAGGCCGCGCATGAGCCGGATGATGTCGAGCGGGTCGACGCCGCGGATGCGCGTGACCACGTGCTCGCGGTACGAGGGGAACAGGTGGTCCTGCGTGCGCGCAGCGCGCGCCGAGCCGACCTGCGCCGCCTCCTGGCCGAAGCTCGGCGGCCACAGGGCGAGCTGCCCTTGCCGCTGGAGATTCGTCGCCTGCACATCGAAGGCGCGGATGACCGCCATGTCGCGATAGAAGCCCTCGAGGTCGGCGTCGGCCAGGCCGTCGACGAGCGCGCGGTAGGGCTCGGTGGCGGGAGAGGGGGCGAACGTGCCGTCGGCATCGAGGAAGCGGACCGTGGCGGGATCGTCGGCGAACGCCGCGGAGGCGACCCCGATCGAACCGTCGAGCGACGTCACTGCTCGACGCTCTCTCGCGCGCCCGCGTGGCCGGCGGGGAGATCGCCGATGACGGATGCCGCGATCCGCAGCACCTTCTCGACCGACTCCTCCTCGCCCACGGAGATGCGGATGCCGTCACCGGCGAACGGGCGAACGATGATGCCCGCCTCGTCGAAGGCCTGCGCAGCGGCGAGCGTCTCGGGGCCGGTCGGCAGCCAGACGAAGTTGCCCTGCGCGTCAGGGATCCGCCAGCCGGCGTCGCGGAGACCCGCGACGACCCGGTCGCGCCGTTCGGCGATCGTCCGGACCCGCTCCAGCAGCTCCTCCTCGGCGTCGAGGCTCGCGAGCGCCGCAACCTCCGCCTGTGCGGTCACCGACAGCGGGATGCTCGTGCTTCGCGCCGCGTCGAGGATGCGCCTGTGGCCGATCGCGTACCCCACGCGCAGGCCGGCGAGGCCGAACGCCTTGGAGAACGTGCGGAGCACGACGACGTTCGGGTACGCGGCGTTGCCGAGCACCAGCAGCCCGTCGACCGCGTCGGCGTCGGTCACGAACTCGGCATAAGCCTCGTCGAGCACCACGAGGACGTCGGCCGGGACCTGGGCTGCGAACTCCTCGAACTCGGCCTGCGTGACGATCGGGCCGGTGGGGTTGTTCGGGCTGCAGACGATGACGGCGCGGGTGCGCTCGGTGATCGCCGCCGCCATGGCGGGAAGGTCGTGGCGAGCGCCGTCGGTGAGCGGGACCTCGACGGCCGTGGCGCCGGCGACGACCGCGAGCCACGGGTAGGCCTCGAACGACCGCCAGGCGTAGATCACCTCGTCGCCGGGTCCGGACGTCGCGAGGATCAGCTGGGCGAGGATCGACACGCTCCCGGCACCGATGTGCACTTCGTCGGTGGCGACGCCGAACCGCTCGGCCAGGCGCTCGCGGAGGCGGGCGGCCGAGGCATCCGGGTATCGATTCACGGCCGTCGCGGAGCGGATCGCATCGACGACGCCGGGCAGCGGATCGAACGGATTCTCGTTGCTCGACAGCTTGAACGCGTCGCCGCCGGCCTGCCGGCCCTGCTTGTACGGAGGGAGCGCGGCGATCTCGGGGCGGACGCGGATGGGGATGTCGGATGCGTCGGTCACTCTGCGAGTCTACGAGCGCGCCGTATGCCGACGGGAGGATACGTGGGTGTCCGAACACCTGCCTCGGCGTCCTCGCACCCGCGCTTCCTGCGTGCCAGACTGTGCTCACTATGGGATTCATCATCCGCGTCGTCGTCAACGCCTTCGCGATCTGGGTCGTCACTCTGATCACGGCTCTGCAGGTCACGGTCATCCCGTTCGCACCGGGCGAGACCCTCCAGCTCGTGCTGACGCTGCTGCTGGTCGCCGCCATCTTCGCCCTCGTCAACACCCTCATCGGCACCGTGATCAAGGTGCTGGCGTTCCCGCTGTACATCTTGACGCTGGGCCTGATCGGCCTGGTGATCAACGCGTTCCTGCTGTGGCTCACCGCGTGGATCACGAGCTTCTGGGACTGGGGACTGCGCGTCGAGGACTTCTGGCTCGGTCTCGTCGCCGCGATCATCATCTCGCTGATCAACTGGATCTTCGGCATCATCCTCCGGCCTCGGAAGAAGGACTGACCCCGGAGCCGCCGCCACGCGCGGCGGCGAACTCGACGACGTCTACCGACCGCGCGGCGGCCAGTTCGGCGAAGACATCGCGGACCGGGCCCATGCGCGGATCGCTGGATGCGTCGACGAGCGCCGCCGTCTCGGTGTACGACATCAGGCGGTGCGCCGGCACGCCGAGGTCTCGGAGACCGGAGGGAGAGTCGGCCTCGCGCTCGGCGACGAAGCTGCCGGGCGCACCGGCGGCGCCGTCGTGACCGGCTCCGGCGAGTGCGGCGACGGGGTCGTCGGTGTGCCGGATCGCGACGCTGAGCGTCGACGGGGCATCCGCCTCGACCGGCGAGCCGAAGGAGACCAGCGTGCGCATGTCGTACTCGCCCTCGAGGGCGAGGTGCGAGGCGATCATCGCGCCCTGCGAATGCCCGAACGCGTGGACGACGTCGCCGGGCGCGGCGCCCGCCGCGGCGAGCGCGGACGCGGTCGCCTCGTACGACGCCGAGGACGAGCCGGCGTAGAGCTGCACGTTCGACAGGTTGTCCCACGGGTCGTCGCCGCCCACCGCAAGCGTCTGCATGCCCGCCACGTAAAGGGCGAACTGCCGCGAACCGTCGGGCATGGTGTACCGCTCCACCCGTACGCGGGAGTCGCCACCGCCGGGCATCCGACGCGCGGCCGCAGCAAGGCTCGTCGGTGCGACGGTGGCCGTCGCGACCGGGACCACCGGCGTCAGCGTGACCGGCTCGCGCCCTCGACCGGTGAGGCGCGTGTCGGGGCCGAGCCGGCCGAACCCGCCGACGCCCGCCGCGACCCCGATGCCGAGTGCCAGCCCTCCGAGCGCGACGCCGCCGACCACGGCGCCGGTCGCGTTGATCTCATTGCCCAGCAGAACGCCGACCTCGGTGGACTCGCGCACGAGATCGCCCGGCGCGTTCACCGTCCACCAGAAGCGGGCCTCTGCGGCCGCGGCTGCGGCGTCGGGGTAGCGCGCGATGAGGGCGTCGCGCGTGCGATCGATCCGCGCCGCGGCGTCGCGATCGGCGGCCAGGACGGCCGCGTGATGCTGAGCGTCGAGCTCGACCAGCTCGTAGACCACGGCCGCCTCTCGCAGGGCGTCGGCGATCGTCGTCGCGCCGGCGAGGGAGGCCGTGAGCCTGGCGCGGAGCGCGGTGGTCGCCCCCGCGGCGTCTGAGGCGCATGCCCGCTCGGCGAAGAGCATCAGCTCGAGCGAGCCGACACGGCGGCAGAGCTCGTCGAGGTCTTCGTGCAGCGAGAGGAAGGACGCCGCCGTCTGCCGCAGGGTCTCGGTGTCGACGGCGACGGCACCGCCGCCCGTGATCTGCAGATCATCGGCCATCACAGCCCCCGATCCCACGAGAACCAGACGGCATCCCTCGCCCGCACGGCTGTCAGCCGGGCCGTCTCGGCAAGGCACACGAGGCTCGAGATCTCGCCGGCCCACTCCTCGGCACGCGCATGGAACGCCGTAGCGGCCGAAGCCTGCCAGTCGGTCGCCGCGGACAGCGCGCGAGCGCGCTCCGCGGCATCGACCAGTCGTTCGCTGACGGCGGTCAGTTCCCGCGCGACGATGTCGAGCTGGGATGCGGCGGCCGCCGCCCTCATCGTGTCGTGCATCGGCCCATGCTCGTCGAGCACCGCGGACGCGCGGAGGGACGGGCGGCGAAGTGTGCACGGGGGCGTGCTGCCCCAGCTTGTGAAGGAGGAGAGCGGATGCCGCGGCATCCGCTCTCCGTCACGACCCGAGAGGACGCCGCCCCGACGAGCAGGGCGGCGTCCTCATCGTCTGTCGAGGATCACTCGTCGAGGAGCGCCTTCTTCCCCACGACCACCGTGGCGCTGCCGGTCGCGGTGTTGCCCGCGGCGTCCGTCGCCGTGTAGGTGAAGGTGTAGGCCGCCTTGTTCACGGCCTTCACCGTGAAGTGGGTGTCGTCGATCCGGGTCCATGCCGCACGCGCCTGGCCGTTGGTGGTCACGCTCGTGAGCTCGACCGTCACCTCGCCGCGGTCGTCGGCCGCGTCGATCTGCACCGTGATCGCCCGGTCCTTGTTGTTGGGCGGGAAGACGGACGACGGGTCCGTCGTCACCTCGATGGTCGGCGCCGTCGTGTCGGGCGGCGTCAGCTCGAGTCCGACGAGCACCGGGTCGTGGTCGCTCGACCGGTACGGGTCGGGCGCCCACAGCGCGTCCTGCGCCGGCTGCTTGAACGACATGTCGTAGTCGATCAGGCTCGGCTCGTCGGCATTGATGTTCCACGGCGCTGCGCCGCGCACATCCTCGAGCAGTCCGGGGCCGGCCAGCGCGTGGTCGAGGTAGCCGTTCTCGCCGTCGAACACGTAGCTGTACGCGTCCTCGCCCTGGTACTTCAGGATGAGGTCGGTGTAGCCGCGGGCCGTGAGCGCGGTGATCGGGTCCTCCTTGTCGTACGCGTTGAGGTCGCCGATGATCAGCTCGCGACCCACGGTGCCCTGGCCGGTCGGGTCGGTGGCGAGCCAGTCGGCGAGCGCGTTGGCGGCGTTCGTGCGCACGATGTTGCAGTTGCCCTGCAGCGGGTCCTCCGCCTCGCCGGTGCACGCCGAGCCCTTCGACTTGAGGTGGTTCACGACGACCGTGAACTTGTCGCCGCCGCCCGCCTTCTGGAAGGTCTGCGTGAGACCCGGGCGGTTGCGGTTGTCGAGCCAGCGCGGGTCCTTCGCCTGATTCATCAGGGCGAAGTCGCCGACCGGCGTGACCGTCGCAGGCTTGTAGATGATCGCCGTCGTGATCACGTCGGTGCCGATCTTGCCGGTGTCGAGCGCCGCGTAGACCTCGGAGCCGAGCTTCTCGTTGAGCGCTGCGGTCAGGGTCTTGAGCGCCTGCGAGCCGGCGTTGTTCTCGATCTCGATCAGACCGAAGACGTCAGCGTCGATCTCGGCGAGGGCCGACACGATCTTCGCCTCCTGGCGTTCGAACTCCTCGGCCGTGTTCGCGCCGCGCGCGATGTCGTCGTCGGCTTCCGTTGTCGGGTCGTCCAGCGTAGTGAAGTAGTTCAGGACGTTGAAGCTCGACACCACGATGTCGCCGCCGACCTCGGGCACCTCCGGCCGCGGGTTGGCGGCCGTGTAATCGGCGCCCTCGGTGGGCTGGATCGCGTACGTGCCGAACCGGTCATCGAGGATGCCCGTCACGTTCCGCAGGAGGTCGCCGCCGCGGAAGGTGTTCGTGAGCGTGAACACGCCGCCGTTCGGGTGGATCGCGGGATCGGGGTTCTGCGCACTGCGTCCGTCGTCGATCGTGATGCGCTCGGCGAGGTTGGACGCGTCGAGTGCGGCGGCCCGGGGATCGGTCGGCGAGTACTGCGCCGTGGGGACCGACTGACGGGTCACGCCGACGTCGATCGTGCCGAACCGTGCGAACTCGAAGTACTCGAGGATCGCGAGGTTCTGCGGGAGCGTCACATACATGCCCTCGAGCGCCTCGCGCTGAACGGTCGTCGCGGGGAGGGTGAACGAGACCGGCGCCGGTAGCGCGACTCCCGAGTCGCAGATCTCGACGTCGGCGAGCACGATCTCGGTCGTGCCCTCGAACTCCTTGACCTCGCCGGCCACGCTGACGACATCGCCGACGGAGACCTCGGCGCCGCCCGGCGCGTACACGAACACGCCATCGGACGTCGCAGAGTCGCCGTCACCGGCATCCTGAACGAAGTATCCGCTGAAGCCGCCCGTCTGGAAGTCGCCGACGACTGTGCCCTTGACGAGCACATCGGCGCCCGCGACGGGAGACGCCGTGCCGGAGCCCTGGACCGAGCCGACGGTGACGTGCGTCAGATCGCACCCGGCCTCGATGTCGGGCGGGTCGACCGGCGGTACCGTGAGCGAGTTGGGCTTGCCCGGGGTGTTCGCCGCTTCGCCCTCGACCAGCGTGCCGACGAAGCCGGGGATGCCGGCGAGCTCGAAGTCGTTGCGCACCCAGTCGTCTGCCGTGTCGGTGTCGGCGCCGTCCGGGATGCGCGAGGCGCCGCCCGGGGCGAACGTGAGTCCGTCGTAGGCGACGCCCAGCGTCACCCCGCCGTAGGTGCGGTCGGACGCACCGCCGTCGTTGACCGCGACCGCGTCGACGACCTCGAAGCCCAGACCGTCGTCGATGACGCCGTCGTCGTTCGCGTCGATGTCGGTGCCCAGCGCCGGGATCGTGCCGGTCACGAGCAGCAGGCTCACCGTCCCGTTCTCGAGCGCGCCGTTCGCCAGCGAGGCGAGGCTGCGCCCGGTGGGGTCGGCCGCCGGGAAGGAGACGACTTCATCCACGACGCCGAAGGCCGGAGTCGTGGTGGCGTCGCCCTCGATCTCGAGCACGCGGTAGCCGGACAGGTCGGTCCCCGGGGTCGCGAGGAGCTCGACAAACTCGACGTCGTCCCCCGTGGTGCTCGCCGAGAACTCGTTGATCACGACCGTGGTGACGGGAGGTTCGCCGCTGCAGTTCGCGGTGTGGGCGCCGAGGCCGTCGAAGGCGTCGACCGCGAAGCCGTCCCACTCCTCGACAGGGTCGAACGCGTTCGTGCCATCGGTGTCGCCGACGCAGACATCGGCCTGACGACGGAGGGTGGCGTCCTGGGCGCCGGTCGCGCCTGAGCCCCACTCCGTACCCGGATCGACGCCGATCTGCCCGAAGACGTCGACGGCCGTGTCGCCCTTGAAGAGCGCGACGACGTCGTCGCCGTTCCACCAGTTGCCCGTGGTGACCTGGTCGCCGAGCGCTTGGAGCTCCGTGGAGGCCGCGCCGTTGACCAGGACGAACGCGTCGCCCGCGGCGACCGAGCCGGTGAGCGGCACGCTGAGCGCGGAGGTCGCCGAGCCGTTGAAGTACAGCTTCACGGAATAGGTGCTCAAGTCGACCGGCGCTCCGGTCGGGTTGTGGACCTCGACGGCCTTGTTGTTGCTCGACCCCTCGACGTACTCGCTGATGAACAGCTCGGTGGGGGCCTCGGCCGCCACCGCGGGAGGTGCTGTCAGCCCGGTCAGGGCGATGGCACCGGCGGCGGCGATGGCGACGGTTGCTCGTGTGGAACGGCGCACGGATCCTCCTGGACATGAGAGAAGGCCGGTGGGCCTTCGGCGCAAGGCTAAGCGGCGGGAGGCACGCGGGGAAGACCTGTTCGAGGAGAGTTCGATAACATTCGGCGACGATCGGTCCGAACGGGCGCCGGCGACTCTTGGGCGCATCCGCCTCGCGCGTCAGAATGGAAGGCATGACGGCCACCCCCGGCGATCCCTTTCGCGTGGTCTTCGTCTGCACCGGGAACATCTGCCGGTCACCTATGGCCGATGTCGTGTTCCGAGGATTCGCGGATGCCGCAGGCCTCGGCGCGCGCGTGGCGTCGACGAGCGCCGGCACCGGCGACTGGCACGTCGGCGAGCGTGCCGACCAGCGCACGATCGACGCGCTGGACCGTGCCGGCTACGACGGCACCCGCCACCGCGCACGCCAGTTCACCCACGCGGACTTCTCCCACAGCGACCTGGTGATCGCTCTCGACCGCAGCCACGAGCGCATCCTCCACGGCTGGGCGCGCAGCGAGTCCGACGCCGACAAGATCGCCCTCCTGCTGCGGTTCGACCCGTCGGCCACGACGCTGGACGTGCCCGACCCGTACTATGCCGGGCCCGGAATGTTCGACGAGGTGCTCGGTATGATCGAGAGTGCGAGCCGGGCGCTCTTCCGGCAGCTCGAACCCGCGATCCGTCCGGTGCACTGACACCGGCGCCGCCCTCTGCGTTCCGACGGGAGCATCGTGACCCCTCTGCATACTGCCGATCTTCCGTGGCAGCCGCTGAGCCCCCTCGACGGCCGCTATCGCGAAGCCGTCGCCGGACTCGGGGCCTATCTGTCTGAAGCGGGCCTCAACCGAGCGCGCGTCGAGGTGGAGGTCGAGTGGCTCATCGCCCTGACCGACCGCTCGCTGTTCGGCTCCGCCCCGCTGAGCGAGACCGACAAGGCGCGCCTGCGCGCGCTCTACCTCGAGTTCGGCCAGACCGAGATCGACTGGCTCGCCGAGAAGGAGGCCGTGACCCGGCACGACGTGAAGGCCGTCGAGTACCTCGTGCGCGACCGACTCTCGACCCTGGGCCTCGATGCCATCGCCGAGCTCACCCACTTCGCGTGCACGAGCGAGGACATCAACTCCACCTCGTACGCGCTCACGGTCCAGCGCGCGGTGCAGCGCGTGTGGCTGCCGAAGCTGCGCGCCGTGATCACCGTGCTCGCCGACCTCGCCGTGCGGCACCGCGACGCTGCCATGCTCTCGCGCACGCACGGCCAGCCGGCGACGCCGTCGACCATGGGCAAGGAACTCGCCGTGTTCGCCTGGCGGCTCACGCGCGTGGCCGACCAGATCGAGGCCGGCGAGTACCTCGCCAAGTTCTCGGGCGCCACCGGCACGTGGTCGGCGCACCTCTCCGCCGATCCCGACGTCGACTGGCCCGAGCTCACGCGCTCCTTCATCGAGGGCCTCGGCCTCGGCTTCAACGTGCTCACGACCCAGATCGAGTCGCACGACTGGCAGGTCGAGCTCTACGACCGGGTGCGGCATGCCGGAGGCATCCTGCACAATCTCGCCACCGACGTGTGGACGTACATCTCCATCGGCTACTTCACCCAGATCCCGGTCGCGGGGGCGACGGGCTCGTCGACGATGCCGCACAAGATCAACCCGATCCGCTTCGAGAACGCCGAGGCGAACCTCGAGATCGCCGGCGGCCTCCTCGTCACCCTCTCGCAGACGCTCGTGACGAGCCGCATGCAGCGCGACCTGACCGACTCGACCACGCAGCGCAACATCGGCGTCGCGTTCGGGCACTCGCTCCTGGCGCTCGACAACCTGCAGCGCGGGCTCGGCGAGATCTCACTCGCCGAGGACGTGCTCCTCGCCGACCTCGACGCGAACTGGGAGGTGCTCGCGGAGGCGATCCAGACGGTCGTCCGCGCCGAGATCGCCGCCGGGCGATCGCGGATCAGCGACCCCTACGCCCTCTTGAAGGATCTCACCCGCGGCCGCCGCGTCGGGGCGGCCGAGCTCGCCGAGTTCGTGCGCGGACTCGACATCGGCGACGCGGCGAAGGAGCGACTGCTTGCGCTCACCCCCGCGACGTACGACGGCCTCGCGTCGAAGCTCGTCGACGAAGTGGTGTGACGCGTTTCGTCTCGCTGCGCTCGCTCAACGACCCGGTGGGAAGCCCCGCTGATCGAGTAGCGAGGCACGAGCGTACCCCCGCTGATCGAGTAGCGAGGCACGAGCGTATCGAGATCAGGCCTTCGGGTCGCCCGGGGTCGAGGCATCCGTCGGGTCATCCTCATCGCGTAGCAGCACGGGCCTGTCGACGGTCTTCGTGACCTGGGCAGGGTCGACGGCGAGGAGCAGCAGCGAGACGATCAGCAGCACGGCGATGAACGAGATGCCGGCCACGATGAGCGCGAGGACCAGCGCCGACTGGGCCTTGTCGCCGTGCTGGAAGAAGCCCATCGACACCAGCGTGACGAGGCCGGCGAACAGGGCCGCCGCGAAGGCGAGCCCGAGCAGCTGCACGGGCTTCATGAGGTCACGGCGGGTGGGGCGGTCGTCGCTCACACGGGATCCTTCTGGTCGGCGGGGGCGGATGCCGGAGTCGCGGTGACGACGTCGGCTTCCTTGCGGGGCGAGAAGCCCGCGATCCCCAGGTATACCGCGACGATCGCGGCGTAGACGCCGAAGATGCCGACGGCGATGATGATGCCGGTCAAGGTGCCGGTCATGCCCGCTTCCTCGACGCGGTAGGTGAGCGCGTAGCCGGCGGGCACAAGCGCGAGCGCGACTCCCAGCAGGATGCTGAACGCTCCGACCACGACCGCGTCGCGCCCCTCAGAGTGCGGGCCGGGATCGATCACGGGACGCGCATCAGTCACGCCGGGCGCGATCTCGCGACGGGCACGCGGCCCGCGCATGGCGCGCCATCCGGCGACGAGCTCGATGAGCCCGCTGACGACGGCCCACGCGATCACCACGGAGAAGAAGCCCGTGACGGTGCGCAGCGGCACCAGCCCGCCCACCATTCCGGCGACGAGCGTCGACCCGCCGAGCGCGGCTGCGGGCCAGCGCCGGCCGGCCGGATAGACGAGCCAGACCGAGAGGAGGAGGACGAGACCCGTGGCGATCGCGAAGCCGCTGAACACCGACATCCCGACCGGTGCCGAGTGGTCGGGCGAGAACGTGATCATGACCGCGGCGAGCGCCGCCCACGCGGCACGCGCGATCTGCACATGGCGCACGTCGAACGTGCGATCGGAAGAAGCTGAGGTCACGACGGATTCCTGAGACGGGGTGGGACACCCCCAGTCTAGTTCGTGCACGGTGGGCGGCCCTCCTCGCCGACGGCGCTCGGACGCCGCGGGCGTATCTTCCGCGCGGGGATCGTCCTCTTCTGTACGGGACCATGTCGGCCGCGTCGGTCGACGACTGCCTGCCGCGAGCGCGGTGTCCCGGAGAGAGGTCGCCATGAGCACGTTCCTGTCCGTGAGCTTCACCGAGGCCGGCGCTGTCTGCACCGGCCCGTCCGAGCCGGCGCTTCAGCCGGCCGACGTCAGCACGGTCCCGCTCGCAGCCGGAGTCCTCCCGCCCGGCTTCCGCACGCCGCTCACCCATGGCTGGGCGCCGATGGGCGGCGAGGGTCTGACCGTCACCGTCGACGCGCCGTTCTTCGGCGAGTTCGCCCTCGAGGTCGTCGCGGTGGGAGTCGACGCGGCGGCGTCGCTTGGGATCGGAGGCGGCGGGTCACCGGCCGCCCTGTCCCTCGCTCCCGCCGAGACCGGCGGGCTCGTGCTGAATGCGGTGGTGCAGACGTCGGGCGGCGGAGTGGCCTTCTCCGCGGTCGTCCCACCACCCGCCCCCGGCGACCTCTGCATGCCGGCAGTGTGGGCGGCGGGCTCGGAGGCCGTTCTGGTGTGGGGTGGCGTTCCTGTCGCCCGGCGCCGGTTCACGGGGTCTCTGGCCGATCCCGCGGGCGAGATCGTGATCGGCGGCGGCACGGTCACCGGTTCCGCGACGATCGCGGCCGTGCGCGTGCGGGACAGCCTCACCGCCGAGGAGGACGCCGCCTTCGCCGCGGCGGGGACGGCTGGACTCGGTGAGATCGACTCGCTCGTGCTCTCGGGGGCGGAAGGCTTCCTCGGGTCGCCGACCGGTGCCGAGACGGTGTCCGGCCGGGTGCGGTGGCGTCCGTTCGAGAACGGCACGGTCTACTGGTCGGCATCGACCGGTGCGCACGCCGTCAAGGGCGAGTTCCTGACCGGGCACAATGCGCGCGGCGGAATCGCCGGGCGACTGGGGCTGCCGACGACGGCTGAAATGGGACTCGCGCAGCTCGCGGCGCATCTGCGTCTTCCGCGTGCCAAGGGCTTCAGAGGCCTGACGGTCTGGGATGTGGTGAAGTCCGCGAGCGCCCTCACCGTGGGCGACCTGGTGATCGAGGCTGGGGAAGCCGCACCGCGGCCGCCGCGGCCGACCCCCCACGTCACCGACACCTGGGACTCGTTCCGCCGAGGCGGTGATCGGTTCGACCTCGGGACCCTGGTGGGGACCGACGCGGGCACGGTGGTCTCGGTCGCCGGCACGTCAGTCGATTCGGCTGCGCTGGTGCGCGCTGCCGCGGCTCTGCAGGTGAGCGGCGCGCCCGTCGTCGAGCACACGTCCTCTCCGCTGCGCGATCTCCTCGGTGCGGCCGACGCGGAGGCCGCCCTCATCCATGCGCAGCTCGAGCAGGTCTACACGAATTCGTTCGTCTCCACGGCGACCGGAGCCGCCCTCGCCGCCTCGGGGACGGTACAGGATCTTTTCGCCCGTCACGTCGAGGAGGAGCCCCTGCGCGGCGGCCTCCGCGGTGGTGCGCGAACCTGGCGCCGGCGCGGTCGGCCCGAGCCGGAAGTGGAACGCCCGACCGGCGCGAGCCGCGAGGAGCTGCCCGCCGACCTCGCCGCCGGTGTCAGCCAGCGCGTGCTGTCGTCGGTGCGCGACGGACTCGCGCAGCAGACGATGAGCCTGCTGGAAGCGAGCGTCCTCGCCCCCGACGCGTACCTGGAGGTTCCTCGCCTGGCGCCCGCCCTCGGAGCAGGACTCGACAGGGAGAGCACGGTCTCACTCGAGGAGACGGTTCCCGACTTCCTGACCCTCGTCGAGGAGTCGAGCAGGTTCGGCGTCGAAGTGAAGGTGGTGGCCGACGGGACGAAGTACGCGATCCTCGGCCCACGCGCCCAGATGTTCCAGAACGGCCTGCTCATCCGCACGGGCGGTGCGGGCATCATCGAGCTCTACGACGAGATCCTCGCCCACTGGCTCCTCCTCGGGGCGGCCGACGGCTTCCTGGGGCTCCCGCGCTACAGCCAGATCTCCATCGTCGGCGGCGCCTACGCCGAGTTCGCCGGCGGGCGCATCTACTGGTCGCCCGGCACCGGCGCGCACGAGGTCCACGGGGCGATCCTGCAGCGGATGCTCCGTGACCATCCGGTGGGTGCCTCCCCGTGGGGGTTCCCCACGACCGACGAGTCCGTGGTCGCCTCCGACGCCCAGGCCCGCGTATCGCTCTTCGAGAGGGGCGCGATCTACTGGCGACCGGACATCGGCGCCGTGGCGCTGTCGGGCGACTTCCTCGCCCACTGGAACGTCAACGGCGGACTCGGGCGGTACGGCATGCCGACGAGCGAGGTGCAGAAGGATGCCGGCGGGCGGGGCCTGTCCTGGCAGACGTTCGCCTCCGGAGTGCTCGCGAAGACGGATCAGACCGGCGTCTTCGAGCAGTTCCAGGCCTCCATCACGCGGGTGACGGCGCAGAACATCGACGACGGCGTCGAATTCACGCCGCTTCCCCGGAGCGACACGACTGCCGAGCTCTTCGTCAAGGGATGGGTGTGGGTGGACGGCGTGGAGGTGCTCCATCGCGAGAGCGGCCGCGCCAACACCGCCGTCGACCTCGACTGGGTCACCGCCCCGTTCACGCTGCGTCCCGAGACCACCGTTCGGCTGCGCATCGAGGCATGGGACCACGACAGCGCGAGCAGGAACGACCATCTCGCGACCCTCGACAGGACGTGGACCTACGGCGACGGGCTCTGGGGCTTCGCCGGCACGTTCGGCCCCCATCTCGAGCAGGGTCCGACCGAATGGACTCCGAGCAACGCCGACCAGGGCGACGTGAAGTTCTCCTACGCCATCACCCTGCCGAGCGTGACGGATCAGCAGCGGATGCGCGAACACCACTTCTGGCGCTTCCGCAACGCCGGCCGCGACAACCTGCCGTGGACGATGTACAAGGAGACGTTCGTCGACATCGACGGCGATGAGGTCAACTACTTCACCGACCCGTTCGACAGCTGGTACTACGACTCCGAGTACGAGGACGTCGCAGACGGAGGCAACTGCTTCGGCTACTCCGTGTCCGCGCAACACGCGTTCTTCGGCCTGGGTCCGATCCCGCAGCCACTCTCGCTTCAGCTCAGCGACCAGCGCGACGACGCGGTCTGGCGCGTGATCAACCGTGCGCAGGGGACGCAGAAGGCGGCGAGCGTCGTGCTCTGGAAGATCGGGGCGAAGCTGTCGTCGGACTACTGCGACCCGCGCCAGGTCTGGGCGCGGGTGAAGCGCAGCACCGATCAGGGGATGCCTGTCGTCCTGTCCTTCCGCAAGAAGGACGCCGGCCATGCGGTTCTCGTCTACCACTGCGACCAGCAGCCCGACGGGATCAAGCGCATGTACATCGCCGACTCGAACGTGCCGTGGGGATCGGGATCGACCGCGAACGACCAGTCGATGTTCGAGGTGCGCACCGACGGGTCATACGCCATCAAGCCCGACGGCATGTACGACGATTGGGAAGCCGGCCCGTGGGAGCGCGGCTCGATCGGCGAGCGCTACATGATGGACATCCCCGCTCACACGGTCGCCTCGCCGCTGCGCACCCCGACATGGGACATGGTCACCGCGCTCGCCTGCCTCGTCGGCGGCATCCTCACGAGCGACGGCGCCGGCATCTCGCAGGTCGAGGCGGGCGGTCGCAAGCTCGTAGGCGATCAGCGCCGCCGGCTGCTCGACGAGTGGCGCGGACAGGCCGTTATCAGCGCGGCCGCCGCGATGGCCGGGATCGTCGAGAGGGTGGAGCCGGATGCCGCGGCCACGCCGAGCCCGTGGCTCGGAGGTCTGCGCGCACAGGAGCGGCTGGCGACCTCTGCGTCGCTGCTCACCGGCTTCGCGGCCGCAGCTCAGGTCGACGTCCAGGTGGCGAGTTCGGCACTGCAGTCGGCCGCCGTGCTCCCCGGCTGGGCGACGGCGAAGGAGTCCTGGGGCGTGATCGCCGCAGAGGCCGGCACCTGGGCCGACGAACTGGAGCTGGAAATCGAGCGGCGGCCGGAGCTCGATCTCGACACGATCATCACCGCCGGCGGGCTGCCCCGGGCCGCGTTCATCCATGCCGAGGATGACAGGGTCGGCGGCCCGGAGGTCGTCGCGTTCCAGGGTCCCATCCCTGACGACCTCCGCGTGACGCTGCGGGGTCGCGGCGGGGCATACCGGCACTCCATCGCCGGGCGCGGCGGACTGGTCCGCCTGGCTTCCTCACTCGCGTCGGGATCGACCGACTCCGTTGCGGCCGAGCGGCTGGCCGGGGACCGGCCCGGCATCCGCATCGAGACGACGGGGGGCGAGAAGACCGTGTCGGCGTCCCTCGCCGTCCCCTCCGACGCCGGTGGGCTCGGATGGACGCTGCCCCTCGGGGTGTCGCCGGCCGCCGAGTCGACCGTCCGGTGGATGGCGGGGCGTCCGGGGATCGTCATCCAGCACGGCGGCGCGGTTCCGGAGGGTGAATTCCGCTGGAGCACCCGCGCGGAGGCGGTCTACCGGTCGCCCGCCGCTCAAGCCGGTGAGATCGTCCGGATCATGCCGGCCGATGCGGCGTCACCGCTCGGAGCGATGCGGCTGCAGCGCGAGTCGGTGCTCGGCGACCTCATCTCGACGGAGCTGGTCGACCCGGGATGAGTCCGCTCAGCCGAGGGAATCGAGAATCTCGACCAGCAGCTCGTAGGTCGTGAGGGGGCTGATGATCGCGAACCGCAGCACTGGCTCGCCGGCGTGCGAACTGGGCACGACGAATCCGCGCTGATCGTCGAGCAGGCGGTCGGACCAGGCCTGGTACTCGGCGGCCGACCAGCCTTCACGGCGGAAGACCACGACCGACAGCTGCGGGTCGCGCACCAGCGACAGCCCGTCGCGGCGCTCGATCTCGTCGGCGATGCGGCGCGCGAGGTTGATGCCGTGCGCGATCGTCGCCCGGTACTGCTCGGTGCCATGGGTGGCGAGCGAGAACCACAGGGGCAGCCCCCGCGAGCGCCGCGTGAGCTGCACCGCGAGGTCGGAGGGGTTCCAGTCGGGCGACTCGGTCAGCGTGTCGAGATATTCCGCCTTCTGCGTGTGGGCCCGCAGTGCGAGCGACGGCTCCCGGTAGATGAGGGCGCAGGCGTCGAAGGGCGCGAACAGCCACTTGTGCGGGTCGACGATGACCGAGTCGGCGAGCTCGACGCCCGCGAACGCCGGGCGCATCTCCTCGACCAGCATGGCCGCGAGCCCGTAGGCGCCGTCGACGTGGAGCCAGATGTCCCGAGCCTTCGTCGCAGCGGCGACCCCCGCGATGTCGTCGACGATGCCGAAGTTGGTCGTGCCGCCCGTCGCCACCACGGCGAACACCGCGTCGGCGTGGTCGTCGAGGGCGCGCGCGACGGCATCGCCGTGCAGGCGGCCGTCGGCGCCCGGTGCCGCAGTGATCACGTCGACGTCCATGACGGCGGCAGCCGACGCGATCGACGAGTGCGCCTCGGCGCTGCACAGCACGGCCCAGCGCGCCGGGTCGGGGCGCCCCGCATCGCGGTTGCGCTGCCGCGCGGCATCCCGAGCAGTCACGAGTGCCGAGAGATTCCCGACCGTGCCGCCCTGCACGAACACGCCGCCCGCGCTCTCGGGCAGCCCGAACTCGCGGGCGAGCCAGTGCAGCACCTCGTTCTCGGCGAAGACGGCGCCGGCGCCCTCCATCCACGAACCGCCGTAGATCGCCGACGCCGAGACCACGACGTCGAACGCGAGCGACGCCTTGCTCGGCGCGGAGGGGATGAACGAGAGGTATCCCGGGTGATCGGTCGAGATGCACGCCGGCGCGAGGACGTTCTCGAACAGCGCGATGGCACGGCGAGCGCCGATGCCGTCCTCGGTGATGGAGCCCGACGCGAGACGGGCCAGGTCATTCGGACGCATGGGCTTGTCGAGCGGCACGTCCTTGTAGAGCGCGCGGCGCCGCGCGTAGTCGAGCACGTCGTCGACGGCATGCCGGGTCTCGTCGGAGATCGCGTGCATCTGCTCGGGGCGGGCGGGCGAGGTCATGGGCTGCTCCACGGTTCGGGTGACAGTCCACGGTAGATCCCGCCGCGCGGGTTGTCACTCCGAGGGCTGCGCGAACCGGTCAGGATTGGAGAAGCGGATGCCGCGGCCCCTGCGTAGCGTGAAGTGCGAAGTCGATCCCACCGACCGCACCACGTGAAGGAGAAGGCCATGGCCGAGAAGACCACGCAGGACTCGAGCACCGGACTGTCCGCCGAGGAGCGGGCGGCCATCAAGGAGCGCGCGAAGGAGCTGCGGGCGCAGGAGAAGGCGGGCAAGAACCGCGAGGCCGGGCTCAAGTCGGTGCTCGACGCGATCGCCAAGCTGGACGGCACTGACAAGCAGATCTGCGAGGGTCTCGTGAAGGTCGTGGGCGAAGTCGCCCCCGAGCTCGTCGGCAAGACCTACTACGGCATGCCCGGGTTCGCGAACGGCGACGGCAAGATGGTCGTCTTCGTTCAGCCGGCCGGCAAGTTCAAGACGCGCTATGCGACGCTCGGCTTCGAGCACCCCGCGAGCCTCGACGACGGCGACATGTGGGCGACCGCCTTCGCGGTCCTCGCGTGGAACGACGCCGTCGAGAAGAAGGTCACCGCTCTGGTGAAGAAGGCGGTCTCGTAGAGGCGTTTCGTCTCGCTTCGCTCGCTCAACGACCGGGGGCGCCCCGGAACTGCGGTGAGCCGAGCACGCGCTCGACCGTCAGCTCGAGCACGATCCGCTCGGGATTGACCCGCGGTTGGCGGTAGCGCGCCGCGTACAACTCGACGGCGTGGGCAACGGCATCCGCTTCCTCTCTTATGGAGACAGTGCCCTCGAAGCTGATCCAGCGCGCGCGGTCGACCGAGCAGATGGATGCCCGGCCACGGCGCTGCGCGTTGAGGAACTTCTGCGAGCCGCGGGTGCCGATCACACGCACGATGCCTCCTTCATAGGTGAAGCCGACCGGCACGGCGTGGATGCGATCACGCCGGCCGAGGGTGGACAGGGTGGCGAGGTGGTACTCGCGGAGGAACTCGAGCGCGGCGTCGGTCAGCACCGGTCCAGCCTCGCACGGTGAGGGTGGGGGCGGTGCACAGGGCGCGGAACCTCGAGTCCGTCGGGGTCAGTCGGCGTGCTGCGGAGGCCAGACCACCCGGAAGCGCTCGAACACGATCTCGTCGGCCTCGGACCACTCGCGCCCCTCCGCCGCGGAGACGCGGATCCAGTACTGGCGGTGATCGCGCTGCCAGCTGGCGAGGCTCAGGTCGTCCTCGCCTTCGTCCGCCGCGAAGGCGGCGTCGGCGCTCGCGAAGTCGCCGAGGCGCAGCTCAACCGCGCGGAGGATGACCGTCGGCACGCCTCGCCCGTCGCACGCGATCCAATGGGACCCGATGCGAGGAACTCCGTCGCCGCTCGCGACGTAGGTCTCGACGAGTTCCGACGTCGCGCGCTTCCTCCCGCTCAGCACGTGCGCGAGGAGCTGGTCGGCAAGCCCCTCCGAGTCACCGAAATGCTCGACGGTGTATTCAGCGCTCGCGACGAGTGCTTCGGGGTGCGCGGCGGCGTATTCCTCCCACATTCGACGTCCGGCTTCGACGTCGACCGGCGCTGCAGGTGATGAAGTCACTTCTTCATGGTGCCAAACGCGCGGACGTGTCGCAGCAGCGAGGCCCACTAGTTGAAGTCGCCCGCCGGGGCCATGTCGGTGAAGCGTGAGAAGTGACCCTGGAACGCGACGGTGATCGTGTCGGTCGGGCCGTTTCGGTGCTTGGCGACGATGAGGTCGGCCTCGCCGGCGCGCGGGCTCTCCTTCTCGTAGGCGGCCTCGCGGTGCAGAAGCACGACCATGTCGGCGTCCTGCTCGATCGAGCCCGATTCACGGAGGTCGGAGAGCGCCGGCTTCTTGTCGGCGCGCTGCTCGGGACCACGGTTCAGCTGGGACAGCGCGATCACCGGGCACGCGAGCTCCTTGGCGAGGAGCTTGAGGGCGCGCGAGAACTCCGAGACCTCCTGCTGGCGCGACTCGACGCGCTTGCCGCTCGTCATGAGCTGGAGGTAGTCGATGACGACCATCTTCAGGCCGGCCTTCTGCTTGAGGCGACGGCACTTCGCGCGGATCTCGACGAGCGTCATGTTCGGGCTGTCGTCGATGTACAGCGGCGCGTCGTTGATGCGACCCCGAGTGGCCGCGATCGTCGTCCAGTCGCGCGAGTCGAGCGTTCCCTTGCGCATCGCCTGCAGCGGGACGGAGCCTTCGGCGCTCATGAGGCGCATCGCGATCTCGCTGCGCCCCATCTCGAGCGAGAAGAAGATCGTCGGCATGTCGTGCTTGATCGCGGCGGCGCGCGCGAAGTCGAGGGCGAGCGTGGACTTACCCATCGCGGGCCTGGCGGCGATGATGATCATCTGGCCGGGGTGCAGGCCGTTGGTGAGCTGGTCGAGCCCCGAGAAGCCGGTCGGGATGCCGGTCATCTGACCGTCGCGACCGCGGGCCGCCTCGATCTCTTCGACGGCCGCGTCGACCGCGATCGTGAGCGGAACGTAGTCCTCGGCCGCTTCCGCACCGGTGACCGAGTAGATCTCGGCCTGCGCGTTGTTGACGAGGTCGAGCGCCTCGCCCTGGCCCGAGTACCCCATCTGCACGATGCGGGTGCCGGCGTCGACGAGACGGCGGAGCAGGGCGCGCTCCGACACGATCGACGCGTAGTAGCCCGCATTGGCGGCCGTCGGCACGATCGACGTGAGGGTGTGCAGGTAGTCGGCGCCGCCGGCGCGCTGCAGCTCGCCCGTCTTGATCAGCTCGTCGGTGACGGCGACGACGTCTGTCGGCTCGCCGTGCGAGTACAGCGTGAGGATCGCCTCGAAGATCAGCTCGTGCTTCGGGATGTAGAAGTCGACACCTCGGAGCGTCTCGATGACGTCGGCGACGGCATCCTTCGACAGGAGCATGCCTCCGAGCGCGCTCTGCTCGGCGAGGAGATCGTGCGGGGGAGTCCGCTCGAACTCACGGGGGCCGCCCATGCGCTCTTCGGAGATGTCGGCGATCGACATAGATGCAGGATCCTCCACGTGTTGTGATTCCCTCAGGGCGGCTCGCCGCGTCGGGTGCGCTGGCGCCGCAAAACGGAGGACGGCTGTCGCAGAGCGAGTGCGGCGGGGAGCCGGTACTGACCCGGACATCGTCATCTCAGACGCGCCGTGTCTTCCCCCGGAGTGCCGAAGACCACGGTAGGCAGGGGCTCGGACACCCGCAACACAGCCTGTGGATAACTCTGTGGAGAGTATGCGAGAAACGCCGGTAGACCTGTGGGCAATGCCTGTGGAGAACTCGGCATCTCTCCCCGAAGTCGGCCAGAGATAGGGCTGCTGATCAGGGGTTCCCTGGTCCACAGGTTGTGGAGGGGGATGTGGTTGAAGTCGCGCTTGAAGGTTGGCCGCTCGACGGCCCCCTGTGCACAATTCCGAAGCTTGTGGATGAGCATCCCTCGCCTGGGGATCGCTCAATAGACCCTGGACAGCGGGAGAGGAGGGCGCTAGCCTGTGGATTCCAGGCACCCTCAAGCGCATTCCGTTCGGAATGCGTGGCGTTGTTCGTCGTGGGAGGTGAACGTGGAGATCGCAACCTCGCAGCTGCCGAGGATCTGGCGGCTGGCCCTGATCGGGGCCGCAACCGCGTTCGCCTGGATCGTCCTCTCGCTGCTCCTCGGACTCGGATACGGGTCCGCGCACGCGGCCGAGGGCTATGACGACGGCAAAGGCCTGCTGGGTGCCGTCACTTCCGCGGTCGACCGGACGGCCGCCTCGGTCACCTCGACCGTCACCAAGACCACGTCCACCGTTACGGAGGTCGTGAACACGGTTGTCGACGTCGCGCCGGCTCCGGTTCAGCAGCCCGTGCGTGAGGTCGTCAAGACGGTCGGCACGGTCGTCAACACGGTCGCCGAGCCCGTGGTCCAGGTCGTCTCGAACGACGCCGTCAGCACGATCACGAAGCCCGTGGTCGAGGTCGTCACGCAGGTTCCGGTCGTCGGCGGCATCGTCAGCGGCACGGGGCTCGACGACGCGGTGGGCGACCTCGCCGAGACGGTCGACGACACGGTCGACGGCGTGACGGGCGCCGTCACCGACACCGGCGAGGCCATCGGCCAGCCGTCGACAGGCGGCGAGCCCTCCACCGGCACTCCCGAGCTGCCCCCGGTTTCGCCCGGAACCCCCGTCCTCCCCGGCTCGGGATCGACCGACGGATCGCCCGCGCCCAGCACCACCGACGTCTCGGTCACCACGCTTCCCGGCCTTTCCGCCGACCAGATCATGACGGTCGACGGCGGCTGGGGCGCGGCATCCGCTCTCCCGTTCTTCGAGGCTGCGTACGAGCCCGGCTCCGCGCCTTCCGACACCGTCTCGCCGTCCACCGCGTCGTCCGACGCGCGCGGCCACCTCACTCCGGCGGGAGCACTCTGCCCGCCGAACGCTTCTTCCTCGGGATCCGGTGGTGCGGGTCCCGGCGCTTGGGCGCTCGTCGCCCTCGGTCCGCTCGCCGCTCTCCGTGCCTGGGTGCGTCGTGCAGGACCGGAGGACGAGCACGCGCCACCAGCGCCTGCAGGATCCACCGACGTCTCCCCTGACTGATCCGCTCAGACCGCCTCTTCTCGAGGCGGACGAGCACCAGCGCGCACCCTCGCGTGCTGAGACATCAGTCAATCCAAAGGGGAAACAATCATGGGTACATTCATCAAGCGCGCCCTTCTGGGCACGCTTCTCGCCGGCGGCATCACGCTGCTCGGCGCAACGGTCGCACACGCGGCCGACACGACAGGGGAGGACGGGCTGCTCTCGGGCACCCAGGCCCTCCTCGACGTCAAGCTCCCGGTGACGATCAGCGGCACCTCGCTGTCGGTCATCGGCGACTCCACGAGCCAGAGCGCGGCCACGTCGACCCCGGCACCGGCTTCCGCACCGGCTTCGACGAGCGGCGAGGACGGCGTGGCGTCGGGCACTCAGGCGCTCGTCACCGTGACCGTGCCGGTCACCGTCTCGGGAAACGCGATCTCGGTCGTCGGTGACACTTCGTCATCGGATGCCGCGACCGCGGCTCCCGCTCAGCCGGCAGCCTCCTCCAGCCCCGCCACCCCGGCGACCACCTCGGGCGACAGCGGGCTGCTCTCGGGGACGCAGGGCATCGTGTCGGTGAACGTCCCGATCACGGTGAGCGGCAACGCCGTCTCGGTCGTGGGCGACAGCGATAGCCAGGACGCCTCCACCACAGCCGGCACCAGCGGCAGCGGATCAGCCACCGACGCGACCACCGGCGGCGAGAACTCGATCGCCGGCGGCTCGCAGGTCGTCGCTCCCGTCGCCATCCCGGTGACGGTCGGCGGCAACGCCATCTCCGTCATCGGCGACAGCACGAGCACGGGCGCCACGTCGGCGCCCGGCTCGGGTTCCACCGGCGGCGCAGGCACGGCGACCGCAGGCTGGACGGACGGCGGCGACGCGGTCCTGGGCGGCACCCAGGTGCTCGCACCCATCACCGCCCCGGTCGCCGCCGGCGGCAACGCGATCTCGGTCATCGGCGACAGCACGAGCACCGGCTCCACCACCGGCACCACCGGCGGAACCGGCAGCACGGGCACCACCGCCGGACAGACCGACGGAGCCGACAGCATCCTCGGCGGCACCCAGGTGCTCGCACCCATCACCGCACCGGTCACCGCCGGCGGCAACGCGATCTCGGTCATCGGCGACAGCACGTCGGCCGGAAGCAGCGTCACTGCTCCGGCCGGCACGGGCGGCACGGCGCTGACCTCGGGTCTGGACTCGATCCTCGGCGGGACGCAGATCCTCGCTCCGATCGCCGTCCCGATCACGCTCGGCGGCAACGCCATCTCGGTCATCGGCGACAGCACGACCGTCGTCCCGGCCGTGCCCGTCGACCCGACCGACCCGACGGACCCGACCGACCCGACGGACCCGACCGACCCGACGGACCCGACCGACCCGACCGATCCCACGGACCCGACCGATCCCACGGACCCGACGGATCCCACGGACCCGACGGACCCGACCGATCCCACGGACCCGACCGATCCCACGGACCCGACGGACCCGTCGAACCCGTCCGGCCCGGCCGGCCCCGGCGGACCGGGCTCCTCGGCTGACGGCGGCAACGCGATCGTGACCGGCTCGCCGGCCGGCGCGACCGCCGTCGCACTCGCCGAGACTGGAGGGATGAGCGCGCTCCCCGTGCTGCTGCTGGCAATGGTGCTGCTCGCAGCGGGCGCGTCGGCGCTCGTGTCTCGGCGGCGCTCGGCGTGACCCGCATGTCGGAGGCTGCCTAGGGGGCCTCTGACGCGGAGCACGCGGGCGTGGCGGGAGGGCCGTTCCCCACCGGCCCTCCCGCTCCCGCACACCTCGCCCTTCGATGACGGGGAGGCCGACCTGCCTGGACCCGGTCACCCCGTCATCGGACGGCGCTGAGACGGGGCGGGTGCCGCGGCGGGGGGCGCGCGGCATCCGTCTCTTGGGGGAACAAAAGGCGGATGCCGCGGACCCGAAGGTCCGCGGCATCCGTTCTCTCTTTCGCTGCCTTATTTGGCGGCGACCACCTGCAGGGTGATCACGGCGGTGAGGTCGTCACGCAGACGGACCGTCGCCTCGTGCTCGCCCACCGACTTGATCGGCGAGGTGATGTGGATCTTGCGCTTGTCGAGCTCGCCGAGGCCGGCGGCCTTGACGGCGTCGGCGACGGCCTCGGTCTTCACCGAGCCGAACAGACGGCCTTCGGCTCCGGCCTTGACGGTCAGCTTGACCTTGTTCGACTCGAGGGCGTCCTTGAGTGCGACGGCCTCTTCGTGGACGTGGATCGCGCGCGACTCGCGAGCAGCGCGAATCGACGCGACCTGCTTCTCGCCACCGCGGGTCCACGCCACAGCGAAGCCCTGGGGGATGAGGTAGTTGCGGGCGAACCCGTTCTTGACCTCGACCACGTCACCGGCGCTACCGAGCCCGGCGACCTCGTTCGTGAGAATCAGCTTTGCCATTCCGGTGCTCCTTAGCGGCCAGCGCCGGCGTAGGGCAGGAGCGCCATTTCGCGCGCGTTCTTGATCGCCTTGGCGATCAGACGCTGCTCCTGCACCGAGACACCGGTGATACGACGGGCGCGGATCTTGCCGCGCTCCGAGATGAACTTGCGGAGGGTGGCGACGTCCTTGTAGTCGATGACGCCGACACGAGTGGGCTTCGCCGGTGCGGCGTTCTTCGCGCCCTTCCGCGGCTTGCGGCGATCGCCGCTTGACTTTCCAGCCATGGGTGTTTCCTTACTGAGTGATGTGAGTCAACGGATGCCTCGGCACCCGGATATCGTCAAAACGGGGTGTCGTCGCCGTAGGCGCCCGGGGCGGCCCACGCGTCGCCGCCACCGGCGTTGCCGGCAGTGGCGTTCGCCGAACCGGGGGTCGACCACGGCTCGTCGGCGACCTGCGCCTGACCGCCGCGCGACTGACCGCCGCCGCCCGCCGCGCGCGTGACCTGAGCGGTCGCGTAGCGGAGCGAGGGGCCGATCTCGTCGACCTCGAGCTCGATCGCGGTGCGCTTCTCGCCCTCGCGCGTCTCGTAGCTGCGCTGCTTCAGGCGGCCGGTCGCGATGACCCGCATGCCCTTGGTCAGCGAGCCCGCAACGTGCTCGGCGAACTCGCGCCACACGCTCGCGCGGAGGAACAGCGCTTCGCCGTCCTTCCACTCGTTCGCCTGGCGGTCGAAGTTGCGCGGCGTCGACGCGATGGTGAAGTTCGCGACGGGGAGACCGTTCTGCGTGTAGCGCAGCTCGGGATCAGCCGTGAGGTTGCCCACGACGGTGATGATCGTCTCGCCGGCCATCGTCGTTACGCGTCCTGCTTGACGGGCTTCGCGGGACGGGCGGCCTTGCGGGCAGCCTTCTCGTCGGCGCGCTGCTTCTCGGACGCGATCATGGCGATCGCCTCTTCGGCACGGAGGACCTTGGTGCGCATGATCTGCTCGTTGAGATTCAGCTGACGGTCGAGCTCCTGAGTGGTCTCGCTCGTAGCGGTGAAGTTGACGACGGCGTAGATGCCCTCGGTCTTCTTCTGGATCTCATAGGCGAGACGGCGGCGACCCCAGATGTCGATGTTCTCAATCGAGCCACCATCGTTGGTGATGACCTTGAGGAACTTATCGAGGTTCGGGGCGACCTGGCGCTCATCGATCTCAGGGTTCAGAATGACCATGAGTTCGTACTGGTGCGTCACTAACCCACCTCCTTCGGACTTGAACGGCTGTCGGGCATTTCCCGGCAGCAGGAGGGTGTGGTGCACGTCATCCGGCGTTCGCGCACAGGGGCGCGTGCGGACAACCGTCCTATCGTACCGGAAGCCTGGTCAGCCGCCCAATCCGCCCGGATCGTCCCGCTCACCGCGGAGAAGGTCGAGGACCCACGCCCGGTCGGCATCGCGCGACGGCGGGGCCAGGGGGTACTTCGCAGGCGTCGACGAGAGGGAGATCGGATGCCGCACCCCCGGCGTCTGCGACCCTCCGGCGTGCACGATCGGATCGAGGCCCAGCTCGCGCGCCCGGGCGAACGCGCCGTCCATGGCGAGGACGCGCGCGCACGGCACGCCGGCTTCCCCGAGCATCGCGTCCCACTCGGCCGCGGGTCGAGTTGCAAGGGCCCGGTCGAGGAGGGGGCGGAGGACATCCCGGGCGACGCTGCGGTCGGGTGCACGAACGAATCGGGGGTCGGCCGCAACGTCCGGCACGCCGAGCACCTCGCAGAGCCGCGCGAACTGGCGGTCGTTGCCGACCGCGAGGACGAGGTCGCCGTCGGCGGTCGGGAACGGGCCGTAGGGGAAGATGCTCGGGTGGTCGTTGCCGAGCCGCTGCGGCACGACGCCCGCCAGGGCGTACGCGCCCGACTGATTGACGAGCGCCGACAGCGCCGACGAGAGCAGGTTCACCTCGACGCGCTGACCCTCGCCGGTGACGTCGCGGTGGCGGAGGGCGGCGAGCACGCCCATGCCCGCGTGGAGTCCGGTCACGACGTCGACGATCGCGACGCCGGCCTTGGCCGGCGATGCGTCCGCCTCACCCGTGACGCTCATGATGCCCGACAGCGCCTGGGCCAGCACGTCGTAGCCGGGCAGATTCGAGTCGGGCCCGAACCCGGTGATGGAGGCGTAGACGACCGCCGGGTTGGTCGCGCGCACGGCGTCGTAGTCGAGGCCGAACCGGGCGAGGCCGCCCGGCCGGAAGTTCTCGATGACGACGTCGGCCCGTCGCGCGAGCTCTCGCGCGACGGCGAGGTCGGCAGACTCGTCGAAGTCGAGGGTGATCGACCGCTTGCCGCGGTTCACCGACAGGAAGTACGTCGCCTCGCCGTCGCGCTCCGGCGGTGTCCAGTGGCGCGTCTCGTCGCCCGCCGGCCCCTCGACCTTGACGACGGTCGCGCCGAGGTCCGCGAGCAGCATCGTGCAGTACGGCCCGGCGAGTACGCGCGAGAAGTCGGCGACCAGCAGCCCCGCGAGCGGTCCGCGTTTCGTCTCGTCGCTTCGCTCCTCGCTCAACGCCCCGTCCTCTCCCGCCCGCACCCGGGTCGTTGAGCGAGCGAAGCGAGACGAAACGCCCTCAACGGAACGCCCCGATGCCCGTGAGGTGCTGCCCGAGGATCAGCGTGTGCACCTCGTCGGTGCCCTCGTAGGTCCGCACGGACTCGAGGTTCGCGGCATGACGGATGGGCGAGTTCTCGAGCAGCACGCCGTCGCCGCCCAGAATCGTCCGCGCTTCCCGTGCGATCGCGATCGCCTCCCGCACGTTGTTGAGCTTGCCCAGCGAGACCTGCGTCGGCGTGAGGGTTCCGGCATCCTTCGCCCGCCCGATCTGCAGGGCCAGCAGCGCTCCCTTCTGCAGCTCGACGACCATGTTCACGAGCTTCTGCTGCGTCAGCTGGAACGACGCGATCGGCACCCCGAACTGCTGCCGGCGCAGGGCGTGGCGCAGCGCCGCTTCGTAGCTGTCGCGGGCCGCGCCGAGCGCACCCCAGACGATGCCGTAGCGCGCCTCGTTCAGCGCCGAGAACGGACCGCGCAGTCCGCTCGCCCCCGGAAGGAGAGCGGATGCCGGAAGCCGGACGTCCTCGAAGTGCAGCTCCGTCTGGATCGACGCCCGCATCGACCCCTTCGGCTCCAGCACCGACGCGTGGAATCCCGGGGCGTCGGTCGGCACGATGAACCCGCGGACGCCGTCGTCGGTCTGCGCCCAGACCACGACGAGCTGCGCGATCGACGCGAGTCCGATCCAGCGCTTCGCGCCCGTGAGCACCCAGTCGCCGCCGTCACGTCGCGCGAACGTCGTCATGCTCGACGGGTCGGATCCGGCCGCCGGCTCGGTGAGTCCGAAGGCGCCGATCGCCTCGCCGATCGCCATGCGCGGCAGCCATTCCTCCTTCTGCTCCTCGGATCCCCACCGGTGGATCGAGCCCATTGCGAGCGATCCCTGCACCGACACGAAGGTGCGCAGCCCCGAGTCGCCCGCCTCGAGCTCGAGCGCCGCGAGGCCGTACTCCACGGCGCTGCGGCCGGGGCATCCGTACCCCTCGAGGGTCATGCCGAGCACCCCCAGCTCGCCGAACGCGCGCACCAACTCGACCGGGAAGTGCGCGCGATCGAACCAGTCGCCGATGTGCGGCCGGATCTCTTCGTCGACGAAGGCCCGCACGCGGTCGCGGGTCGCGCGCTCGTCGTCGGTTAGCAGTGCATCGAGTCCGAGGACGTCGGATGCCTCGCGCAGCGCTTCGAGGTCATCGGGGTTCCTGGGCTCCATAGCCGCCTCCTCAGTCATCCGTCCCGCCCATTCTGCCGGTCGGCTGCGCCGCTCGTTGAGCGAGCGGAGCGAGACGAAACGCCCCGGCCACCGTGCACACCCCCGGTAGCGTGAATGCATGACCCTCCCCAGCGCAGCGGCGGCGACGTCGTTCCCGTTCGACGCCCGCCCCCTGGTGGAGCCCGTCGACCCGGCCCAGGCCCGCGCGTTCGCGAAGCAACTGCGCGAGACCGGACGCGTCCAGGGCATGTTCACGGGCTCGACCGCCGTGTTCGCGGTGATCGTCGGCGTCTTCATCGTGGCGTTCGGGTCGGTGTTCCTCACCATGTTCGTCTCGATCTTCGCCTCGCTCGCGGGGGCCGTCGGCGAGGGCGCGGGCTTCACCGGGGCGCTCTTCACCGTGGTCCCGTTCCTCGTCGTCGGCGTGGCGATCACCCTGGTGGTGATCGGGTTCGTCACTGCCGGCCGCACCGCGGCGGTGAAGATGTTCCGGCTCGACCGCTTCGCCCGCGCGAACGGCATGACCTACCAGCCCCGGTTCGACAGTCCCGGCCTCCCGGGCATGATCTTCGGCCTGGGCAGCGGGCGCCACGCGACCGACATCGTCCGCGGCGAGCGCCCGCGCTTCGTCGAGTTCGCGAACTACCGGTACACGACGGGCTCGGGCAAGAACAAGACCACGCACACGTGGGGCTACGTGGCGGTGAAGCTCGACGTGCCGCTGCCGCACATCGTCCTCGACGCGAAGGGCAACAACGGCATCTTCGGATCGAACCTGCCGGCGACCTTCGACAAGGAGCAGCGCCTGAGCCTCGAGGGCGACTTCGACCGGTACTTCTCGCTCTCCTGCCCGCGCGGCTACGAGCCCGATGCGCTGTACCTGTTCACGCCCGACATCATGGCGCGGTTCATCGACAACGCCGCGGCGCTCGACGTCGAGATCGTCGACGACTGGCTGTTCCTCTACGCCAAGCGCGACTTCTCCACGCTCGACCCGGCGACCTGGGCGTGGCTGTTCTCCGTCGTCGGCGCGCTGCTCGACAAGCTCGCGCAGTGGGCGCGCTGGCGCGACGACCGGCTGCAGGCGCAGGCGAAGGCGATGACGGATGCCGCGGCCACGCCGGTCCCGTCGGTCGGCGCGGGGGACGCGGCATCGGCTGTGCCCTTCGTCGCTCCGCTCGAGGCGCTGCGACCGCCGCCGGGAGTCGCGCCCCAGGGACGCCGGCTGCAGCGCGGCGTGCCGTGGGTGTCGTTCGTCGTGGTGGGCGTGGTGGTGCTGTTCTGGGTCATCACGCAGACCGGCGTGCTCGGGATGTTCTTCCGCTGAGGCTCGGCCCTCCCTGTTGCGGCGGGCGTAGGCTGGCGGGCGTGCATTCGACGAACACGACGCCCGGTGGGCGTGAGGGGGTACTCGGCGCGTCACGCGCCGAGCGGAGGTAGCCGCGCGCGTCGCGCCTTCTGACGCGCGACGCCGTCACCGTACCGCGGGCCGCCGGCCTGCGGCATCCTTCCCCTGTCGTCGCGCTCCGTGACGACCCGTCGTGAATCAAGGAATCATGCACGCACTGACCGAGAAGGACATCCGCGCGTCCTTCGTCAACGCCTCGCTGCGCGAACGGAATGCCCTCGTCGTGCCCGACCTCGCTGCCGTCGACTGGACGGTGCTGGACTACTTCGGCTGGCGCGACCCGAAGCAGCCGCTCGCCGGCTTCATCGTGGTGCCCGTCGACGACGAGCTCGTCGGGATCCTGTTGCGTCAGACGGAGCAGCGCACCCGCACCCGCTCGCAGTGCTCATGGTGTGAAGACGTCACCCTGCCGAGCGATGTCGTGATGTTCAGCGCGAAGCGCGCCGGCAAGGCCGGCCGCAACGGCGACACCGTCGGCACGCTGCTGTGCGACCGGTTCGAATGCTCGGCGAACGTGCGCCGGCCGGTGCCTCCCGCGTACCTCGGCTTCGACGTCGAGGCTGCCAGGCAGCGTCGCATCGACTCCTTGCGCGCCCACGCCGCCGGCTTCGCGCGCGACATCCGCGACAGCGCCTGACCGGTCCGGGGACCCAGCCCCCGGGTCGTTGAGCGAGCGAAGCGAGACGAAACGCCTCAGGCGCCGGTCTCGGCCTCCCACGCGGCGCGGCGCGCGGCCTGCTCCACCGGGTCGGGCACCGGAAGCGATGCGATCAGCCGCCGGGTGTAGGGATCGGTCGGCTGACCGAGCACCTGCGCCGTCGGGCCGGCCTCGGCGACCTCGCCCTTGTGCAGCACGACCACCCGGTGGGCGAGCAGGTCGACGACGGCGAGGTCGTGCGTGATGAACAGCGTCGCGAACCCGAAGCGCTCCTGCAGCTCGGCGAACAGCTCGAGCACGCGAGCCTGCACCGACACGTCGAGCGCGCTCGTGGGCTCATCGGCGATCAGCAGCTTCGGGTCGAGTGCGATCGCCCGCGCGAGCGAGGCGCGCTGGCGCTGACCGCCGGACAGCTCGTGCGGGAACCGGTCGCCGAAGTCCTTCGGGAGCTGAACGGCTTCGAGAAGCTCGTCGACCTTGGGCCGCGCCTCGGCGGGATTGCGCATCCCGCCGTGGACGATGAGCGGTTCGGCGACGTTGTCGGCGATCGTGAGGAGCGGGTTGAAGCTCGTCGCCGGGTCCTGGAAGACGAAGCCGAGCTCGTGGCGACGGCGCCGGAACTCGCGCTCCTTGACCCCGAGCATCTCGGTGCCGAGCACCTTCAGCGAGCCGCCGGCTACGGGCGTGAGCCCGGCGATGGCCCGGCCGATCGTGGTCTTGCCCGAACCGCTCTCGCCGACGAGGCCGAGCACCTCGCCCGGCGCGATCGAGAAGCTGACGCGATCCACCGCGCGGAACGCGGATCGGCCGAACCGGCCGGCGTACTCGATGACGAGCTCGTCGGCGGCGACCACCGGCTCGACGGGTGTCGCGGGCACGGCGAGCTGCCGGTCGGCGATCTCGAGGCGGGGGACGGCGGCGAGGAGCTTGCGCGTGTACTCGTGCTGGGGCGCGGCGAACAGGTCGGTGGCCGTCGCCGTCTCCACGATCTCGCCGTTGTACATGACCGCGACGCGATCGGCGAGGTCGGCGACCACGCCCATGTTGTGCGTGATCAGCACGATGGCCGTGCCGTCCTCGTCGCGGAGGCGCCGGAGCAGCTCGAGGATCTCGGCCTGCACGGTGACGTCGAGCGCCGTCGTCGGCTCGTCCGCGACGATGACCGTCGGCTCGAGCGCGAGCGCCATGGCGATCACGACGCGCTGCTTCTGGCCGCCGGAGAACTGGTGCGGGTAGTCGTCGACGCGGCGCTCCGGCTCGGGGATGCCGACGCGTCCCAGCATCTGGATCGCCTTCTGCCGGGCCTCCGCCTTGGAGTACTTGCCGTGGGCGCGGAGTCCCTCGGCGAGCTGCCAGCCGACGGTGAACACCGGGTTCAGTGCGGTCGACGGCTCCTGGAAGATCATGGCGGCCTTCGTGCCGCGGATCGAGCGAAGACCCTTCTTGTCGAGCCCCACGACGTCGGTGCCGTCGAGGACCACCGTGCCCTCGGTGCGCGCCGACTCGGGCAGCAGCCCCAGGATGGTTCGCGCCGTCACTGTCTTCCCACTGCCCGACTCGCCGACGATCGCGAGCACTTCGGCCCGGCGGACGTCGAGGGTGACGCCCCGCACCGCGTGCACGTCACCGCCGTCGGTCGCGAACGAGACGTTGAGATCGTCGATCTCGACGGCGAGCTGATCGGTCGATGCCGCCATCACTCCACCTCTCCCATGAACTCGCGCGACACCGGCTGGCTCGCGGCGACCGCGTCGGCGGGCGTCTGCGTTTTTCCGGCGCGTCGCCGTGCGCGCAGTCGCGGGTCGGCGAGGTCGTTGAGGCTCTCGCCGATCAGCGTCACACCCAGAATGGTGAGCACGATCGCCACACCGGGCGGGATCGCCGTCCACCAGATGCCGGCCGACACGTCGCCGATCGACTGCTGGAGGTCGTAACCCCACTCCGCCGCCGCGGTCGGCTGGATGCCGAAGCCGAGGAAGCCGAGCGCCGCGAGGGTGGCGATGGCCTCCGACGCGTTGAGGGTGACGATGAGCGGCAGCGAGCGGGTGGCGTTGCGCAGCACATGACGGAACATGATGCGCGGCGTCGACGCGCCGATCACCTTCGCCGATTCGATGAACGCCTCAGACTTCACCCGCACGACCTCCGAGCGCACGACGCGGAAGTACTGCGGGATGAACACGACGGTGATCGAGATGGCGGCCGCCAGGATGCCGGGCACGAGGCCGGACTGGCCGCCGCTGATCGCGATCGCCGCGATGATCGCGAGCAGGAGCGACGGGAAGGCGTAGATCGCGTCGGCGATGACCACCAGCACGCGGTCCACCCACCCGCCCAGGTAGCCCGAGACAAGACCGATGAAGATGCCGAGGAACACCGACAGCAGGATCGCGATGACGATCACCATGAGGGCGGTCTGGGCGCCCCACAGCGTCCGGGACAGGACGTCGTAGCCGCCGACGGTCGTACCGAGGAGGTTGAGCGGGTTCGGGGGCACCTGCGACCCGAACAGTCCGTCGGGCCCGCGCAGCTGACTGAAGCCGTACGGGGCGATCCACGGCGCGAGGATCGCGATCAGCAGGAAGATCGCCGAGAGCACCAGGCCCCCGACGAGCATGCCGCGCTGGAGGCCGACGCTCTGGCGCAGCTGGTGGACGACGGGCAGGCGGTCGAAGAGACGGCGCTTGGCCATGTCAGTACCTCACCCTCGGGTCGAGGAACGCCGCGACGATGTCGACGACGAAGTTGGTCAGCGCGACGATGATCGCGATCATCGCGACGATGCCCTGGATGGCGACGAAGTCGCGGGCGAGCAGGTACTTCACGAGCTGGAAGCCCAGTCCTTGCCACTCGAACGTCGTCTCGGTCAGAACGGCACCGCCGAGCGCGAGCGCGATCTGCAGGCCGACGACCGTGACGATCGGGATGAGGGCCGGCTTGTACGCATGCTTGCGTACAAGCCGGAACTCGCTGACTCCGCGCGAGCGGGCCGCGTCCACGTACGGCATGTTGTGGGTCGCGATGACATTCGTGCGCACGAGGCGGAGGAACACGCCGGCGGTCACGAGCCCGAGCACCATCGCCGGCAGGAAGGCGTGCTGGAGGACGTCCTGCACGTAGGCGGGATTGCCGGACCGGATGGCGTCGATGAGATAGATGCCCGTGCTGTCGTCTTCGCGCGTCAGGGCGAGTTCTGTGCGAACGCTCGCGCGCCCGCTCACGGGGAACCAGCCCAGCCATACCGAGAAAATGAGCTTCGCGACAAGACCGGCGAAGAACACCGGCGTCGCGTAGAAGAGGATGGCGCTCACACGGAGCACGGCGTCCGGGGCGCGGTCGCGCATCGCCGCCGCGACCATGCCCAGCGGGATGCCGATGACGAAGGCGACGATCATGGCGTAGACGACCAGCTCGAAGGTCGCGACGCCGTAGTTCACCAGCACCTGGGTGATGAGCTGATTGTCGGTGATCGTGGTGCCGAAGTTGCCGGTGGCGATCTGACCGAGGTACTCGAGGTACTGCACCAGGACCGGCCGGTCGAAGCCGGCTTCGTGGATGCGCTCCTGCAGCTGGTCCGCTGGCAGACGCCCGCCGAGGGCGGCGGTGATGGGATCGCCCGTGAGCCGGATCAGGAAGAACACGACCGTCACCAGAATGAACACGGTCGGGATGATGAGGAGGAACCGGATCAGGATGAACCGGCCCAGCGTTCCGCCCGACTTGGGGCGGCGCTTCGCCAGGAACGGCGGCGGTTCTTCGACGGACGCGGCGACGTCACTCGTCGTCATGGGGTGAGCCTAACTGTGGAATCGGGCGGATCGCGGCGATGGGGCGGCCCGTCGAGCGGACCGCCCCATCGACCGTCGATCGGCTACTTCGTGAGCGGCGCGAAGCGGAACTTGAACGACGCGTCGAGGATGACCCCGTCGACGTCGGCTCCGGCGACGGCCACCTGCGCGCCCTGCAGCAGCGGCACGGTCGAGAGCAGCTCGGCCACACGGCCCTGGATGTCCTCGATCATCTGCGTGCGCGTGTCTGCGTCGGGCTCGACGGCCTGGCCGAGGATGAGCTCCTCGGTCTCGGCGTCGCTGAAGTGGTTGCCCAGGAAGTTCTCCGTGAGGAAGAACGGCGTGAGGTAGTTGTCGGCGTCGGAGTAGTCCGGGAACCAGCCGAGCTGGTAGGCCGGGTAGACGTCCGACGTGCGGTCCTCGGAGTACTGCACCCACTCGGTCGACTGGAGGTCGACGGTGAACAGGCCGCTCTCCTCGAGCTGAGACTTCACCATGGCGTACTCGTCACCCGACGAGGGGCCGTAGTGGTCGGGGCTGTACTGCAGGCTCAGCGCGACCGGAGTCTCGACGCCGGCAGCCTCGAGGCGTGCCGCGGCGGCGTCCACGTCGGGACCACCCTCGCCGTCGCCGTAGAGGCCCTTGAGCGCCTCGGTCGCACCGGCGAAGCCCTCGGGGACGAACGAGTAGAGCGGGGTGTACGTGCCCTTGTAGACCTGCTCCGAGATGGCCTCGCGGTCGACCAGGTCAGCCACGGCCTGACGGACGGCGAGTGCCTTGGCCTCGTCGGCCTCGGGCGTGGTGGCACCGTACGGCTGCGTGTTGAAGTTGAACACGATGTAGCGGATCTCGCCGCCGGGGCCGTCGATGACCTGGACGTTGTCGTTGCCACTCAGGTCGTCCACGTCGGTGGCGGACAGGCTGCGGTATGCGACGTCGACCTCGCCCTCCTGGACGGCGAGCTTGAGGTTCGACGACTCGGCGAAGTACGAGAGGATGACGCCCTCGTTGACCGGTGCGTCGAGCAGACCCTGGTAGTTCTCGTTCGGGGTGAACTCGACGGTCTTGTTGAAGTCCCACGCGGTGATCGCGTAGGGCCCGCCGAACGCGTTCGCGTCGACGATCTCGTCGTCGGGCGTCAGTGCGTCCGCGGCGAAGACCTCGTCATCGACGATGGCGCCGGGGAAGCTCGTGAGGATGAACGGGAAGACCTGGTCGTTCGCGGTCTTCAGGTTGAAGACCACAGTGGTCTCGTCGGGGGTGTCGATGCTCTCGAGGTTGTACAGCAGGCTCGAGGCGCCGTTCGGATCGGCGATCGCGATGTTGCGGTCGAACGAGAACTTCACGTCGGACGACGTGAGCTCGTTGCCATTGGCCCAGGTGAGGCCCTCGGGCAGCGTGACCGTGTACTGGGTGGGCGAGGTGAACTCGGCCGACTCCGCGAGGTCGGGAACGACCTCGTTGCTGTTGTAGTCGGTGTTGACGAGGTACGGGAAGACCTGCGTCTGGACGGCGAGCGACCCGTTGTCGTACGAACCAGCGGGGTCGAGCGTGGTGACCTTGTCGGTGGTGCCGACGATGATGGGCTCGCCCGAGGCGTCGCCGTTGTCGTCGTCGCCGCCGCCGCCGGTGCTGGCGCAGCCGGCGAGGAGGATTGCCGAGGCTCCGAAGGCCCCGATCGCGAGGCCGAGACGGCCGCGCTTGCTGTGGTGCAGTGACATAGTGCTACCTCTGCTGTGTAACGGGTCGGCCGCACCCAGGTGGCGCGGCCCTCGGGATATCCTCACCCCGCACTAGCCAAAGGGCAATCCGGTGAATGATTCGTAACGAGACTGAAACTCAACGAACTGGGCTGCCGAGTGCGCAGAATGCCCCGAAAGGGCCCCCTTCGCCGGGCCGAAGTGCACGAAGTCAGCCGCGGGCGGCCCACCACTCGAGCAGCCGGCGCTCGGCTTCTTCCTGGCCGACGACACCCTCGTCGAGGCGCAGGTCGAGCAGGTACCGGTACGCCTCGCCCACTTCGCGCCCGGGCGCGATGCCCAGCACCTCCTGGATGCGATTTCCGTCGAGCTCGGGGCGCATCGAGGCGAGCTCCTCCTGCGCCGACAGCTCGGCGATGCGCCGCTCGATGTCGTCGTACGCGCGGGAGAGACGGCCCGCCTTCTTGACATTGCGCGTCGTCACGTCGGCCCGCGTGATGATGTGCAGACGTTCGAGCTCGGCTCCCGCGTCGCGCACGTACCGCCGCACGGCGGAGTCGGTCCACGTGCCCTCGGCATAGCCGAAGAACCGCAGGTGCAGCTCGATGAGCCGCGTGACGACGCCGATGGTGTCGGTGTCGAACCGCAGCGCCTGCAGCCGCTTGCGCGCGAGCCGCCCGCCCTTGATGTCGTGGTGATAGAACGTGACGCCGCCGCCAGGCTCGAGCCGCCGGGTCGCGGGCTTGCCGATGTCGTGCAGCAGGGCGGCGAGCCGCAGCGGCACGTCGGGTGCGGTATCCGGATTCCTGGTCTTCTCGAGGTCGATGGCCTGACGCAGCACCGTCAGCGAGTGCTCGTAGACGTCCTTGTGGTGGTGGTGCTCGTCGACCTCGAGCTGCAGGGCAGGGATCTCGGGGAGGAACTGATCCATGAGCCCCGTCTCGACGAGGAGACGGATGCCGCGCACCGGGTCATCGGTCTGGAGCAGGCGGACGAGCTCGCTCTGGATCCGCTCGGGGCTGACGATCGAGAGCGTCTCGCGCAGCTCCGCCATCGCGTCGGCCGTCGCCGGGTCGACCTCGAAGCCGAGCTGCGACGCGAAGCGTGCGGCACGCAGCATCCGGAGCGGATCGTCGCCGAAGCTCACCGACGGATCGGCGGGCGTGCGCAGGCGCTGCGCGACGAGGTCTTCGACCCCGCCGGTGGGGTCGACCAGTGTGCGGGCAGGCACTCGCAGCGCCATCGAGTTGACGGTGAAGTCGCGGCGCGCGAGGTCGCCCTCGAGCGTGTCGCCGAACTCCACGGTGGGCTTGCGCGTCACGCCGTCGTAGCTGTCGGCGCGGTACGTCGTGATCTCGACCTGCTCGCCGGCGACCTTGGCGCCGATGGTGCCGAAGGCGCGCCCGATGTCCCACTGCGCGGTGCTGATCGGCTTGACGATGCGCAGGATCTGGTCGGGGAGCGCGTCGGTCGTGAAGTCGAGATCGTTGGTCGTGCGTCCGAGCAGCGCGTCGCGCACCGGACCGCCGACGATGGCCAGGTCGTGCCCGGCGGCGGCGAAGGCGTCGGCGAGCGTCGAGACGACGGGAGACTCGGCGAGCGCGCCGAGGCGCGCGATGCCCTCGGCCATGTTGAGCATGGGATTCAGCCTACCGACGGTGATACCCCCGGTTTCGCGGCGGGCTACGCGAAGCGCAGGAACCCGGTGAACGTCAGCTCGCGCACCCTCGGAAGGAGATCCGCGCGCAGGGCCGCGGCATCCGCTTCGAGCAGTTCGGCGATCGCGTCGATCAGCACCCCCACCGGCAAGTCGCCGTCGCACGCCCCGACCAGGGCAGCGAGCCCGGGATCCACGCCGAGGGCACGGCCGAAACCGCCGCCCTGACGCAGTTCGATGACGGTCGGATCCTCCTGGCCGGGAATGTGATGGCGGGCTTCGGTGACATCGGGCGCGACGGCCAGGACGGAGGCCGCGAGCGCGTGGTCGTCGAGCACGGCGAGACGGTCGTGGGCGGCGAGCGCCTCCGCGAGGTGGGCGCCGAGGCCCTCGCCGGGCAGCGCCTGGTGGAGCGACTCGAAGCGCCGCAGAGTCGGCTCGCCCGCCGCCGGGCGGCGCAGCAGCAGGTAGCCGAAGCCGACCTCGGTGACCTCGCGCGCGATGAAGTCATCGAGCCAGGCGTCGATCAGCCGCGAGAATCCGGCGGTCCCCGGCAGGGTGCCGCCATCGCGCACCCAGAGCTCCGCGTAGGACAGCGGGTCGAGGCTCTCGCGCTCGACCACCCACGCATCGAGCGGCACAGCGGATGCCTCGACCCAGGCGCGCACGCGCTGGAGTCCCGGCTCTCCGGCCCGCGTCTCCCAGTTGCCGAGCAGCTGCGCGATCCCGCCGGGCTCGAGGTGATCGCCGACGCCGCGCACGAACGCCCCGACGACGTCGTCGCCCTCCATGCCGCCGTCGCGGTACTCGTACGCCGGAACGTCCGCGACCCGCGGCGTGATGACGAACGGCGGATTCGACACGACCCGGTCGAAACGCTCGCCGGCGACGGGCTCGAACAGGCTGCCGAGTCGCACCTCGATCCCGTCGACGCGGTTCAGCAGCGCGTTCAGCCGTGTGAAGGCCAGCGCCCGCGGGGAGATGTCGGTCGCGACGACGTGATCGACGCTGCGACGGGCCCGCAGCGCCTGGATGCCGCAGCCGGCGCCGATGTCGAGTCCCCGCCGGGCGGGCGTGGGCAGCTGCAGCGCCGCAAGGGTCAGCGACGCCCCGCCGACGCCGAGCACGTGGTCCTCCGGCAGCGGCCCGCCCAGCGCGGCCTCGTCGAGGTCGCTGGCGATCCACCACTGGCTCCCGCCGTCCGACGCCGATGCGTCGGCATAGGACTGCGGGCGCACCACGGCCAGGGGCCCGACGTCGCCGTCCGCGGCCTCGACGAGTCCGAGCCGCGCGAGTCCGTCGACGCCGGTGCGAGGAAGGGCGAGGGAGACGGATGCCTCGGCCTGCGGCATCCCGAGCATGAAGAGTCGTCCGAGCACCGCGATGGCGTCGTCGCGCGCGCCGAGCGCGCGGTCGGCCGGGGCGCGCAGTCCTCGCGCAATGGCGTCGTCGGCCGCGTCGCCCCACGCCTCGCGCAGCGCTTCGGCGGTGTAGCCCGCGTCGCGCAGGTCGTCGGCCAGCTCGCGGCAGAGGGCGGGATCCGGTTCGGGAAGCACGCGTCCATTCAACCGTGCGTCGCCGCGCGGCGCCCGGGTACCGGAACCTCGGAGGGTGCGACCGTAGAATCTGACTCGATCGTGCGGTCCGGACATCGCACAGGAGCGAACCACACAGGATGACCGTGATCCCCCCGGGAAGGCCCGCCCGTCGCCGCGCCCCGCGCGCCGCCGCGGTCGTCGTGGCGATCCTGACGGCCCTGGCCGTGCTCGCGCCGGGAGGTGCGTTCGCCGACACGCCCACACCGTCGCCGACGCCCACCCCGCCGATCCCGGCCGGCACGACCGCGTTCACCCTGACCCCGATCTCGAACGGCATCGTCCGGTCCGGCGAACCGCTGGTCGTGTCGCTCACCCTGCAGAACGAGACGCTTTCGCCGACCGCGCCCGCCACCGCGACGCTGTCGCTCGGGCGCCGGGCGCTGGCCGACCGCACCGCGCTCACCGCCTGGCTCGACGGGGAGGAAGCGGGTGTGACGACGGAGCCCGTCGCCACCGCGCCGCTGGAATCCGTCCCCGCCGGCTCGTCGCGGGTCGCCGCGGCACGTGTCGAGGCGACGGACGCCGCCCTCCGTGGGCTCGCGCCCGGCGTGTACCCGCTGCGTGCGACCTATGCCGCCCCGTCGGGGACCGTGACGTCGACGAGCGCGATCATCGTTCCCCCGACCGACGGCGACGAGGTGGGCATCGGGGTGCTCGTGCCCATCACCGTCGGCCCGCTCGGCGCGGGGCTTCTCAGCGCCGAGGAGCTCGGCACCCTGACCGAGCCCGGCGGCGCCCTCACCGCGCAGCTCGACGGGGTCGAGGGAACGACGGCGATCCTCGCGGTCGACCCCGCCATCCCCGCGGCCATCCGAGTGCTCGGCACCGCCGCGCCCGTCACCGCCACCGAATGGCTCGAGCGCCTGGACGCGCTTCCCAACTCCCGGTTCGCCCTGCAGTTCGGCGACGCGGACGTCGTTCCGCAGATCGAGTCCGGCCTGGCCCGCCCGCTCGCACCGACCTCGCTCCGCGCCTACATGGATCCGGCGGACTTCGTGCCCGAGGCGGACCCCACGCCCGAGCCGACCCCGACGCCGACTCCGACCGAGGTGGTCGACCCCGCGGCCCCGGTCTACCCGACGCTTGGCGAGCTGCTCGACATCGGCACGGGCTCCCGCGCCGCGGTCTACTGGCCCGTCGCCGGCACCGCAGGACCCGCCGTTGTGGAAGGGCTCGGCGAGATCCGCATCGACGACCAGGCGTCCCTGACGCTGATCTCGTCCGACTCGACCACCGCGGGTCGCGCAGGCCAGACCGTCCCCGCACACGGCCGCGCCGGCGAGGCGGAGGTGCTCGTCTACGACGCCGACGTCAGTGACGCGCTCGCGACGGCGTCCGGCCTCGAGGAGCCCCCGTTGCGCGGCGCCGCGCTGGCGGAGGCGACGGCCTACCTCGCCTTCGCGGCGGCCGAGACCGACGGAGCGCCGCTCCTGGTGAGCCTGGGCCGCGACCTCGACCGCTCCCGGGTGGCCATCGGCGCGACGATCGGCGCCGCCACCACCGCGCCCGACGTCACCCCGTTCACCCTCGGCGGGCTGGCCAACTCGGCCGTGCGCGAGGTCGAGATCGAGGACGCCCCCGAAGAGCCGGAGCGGGCGGCCGCGGCATCCGCTCTCCTCGAGGAGGAGGGCGAGCTCGCACGGTTCGCGACGATCCTCGACGACACGAGCCTCATCACCGGGCCGCAGCGGGCGGAGATCCTCCAGCTGCTCGGGATCGGCTGGCTCGCCGACGACGCCGCCTGGACGGAGGCGATTGACGAGCACCGTGCCGCGACCGTCACCACGCTCGACTCGGTCGGACTCGTGCCGACGAGCGCCATCAACCTCTTCGGCTCCAACGTGGGACTGCGGTTCTGGGTGCGCAACGACCTGCCCTACCCCGTGAACCTCGTGCTCTACGTCACGCCCGACAACCTGCGGCTCAACGTGCAGCGAGCCAATCCGCTGGTGGCCCCGGCCGGCAGCAACAGTCGCGTGGAGGTCCCCGTGCAGGCGCGCGTCGGCAACGGCGAGGTCACCCTCGACCTGCAGCTGCGCAGCCGGGCGAGCGTCGCGATCGGCGATCCCGAGTCGGTCGAGGTGAACGTGCGTGCCGAATGGGAGAGCTTCGGACTCGCCGCCCTCGGAGTGGTCGTCGGCGGGCTCCTGCTGCTCGGCGTCGTCCGCACGGTGCTGAAGCTGCGCGCCCGTCGGCGAGGAGCGGATGCCACGGCCGAGGAGCCCGCGGCTGAACAGCCTCCCTCGGAGGAGACCTCGTGAGCGTCGCACGGGCCAGCGCGCTGATCGGGGCGGGCACGATCGTCTCCCGGGTCACGGGACTTCTGCGCACGATCGTTCTCGTGTGGGCCGTCGGCGCCACGACAGCCGGCGGAAACGCCTTCGCCGTCGCCAACCAGCTGCCCAACAACATCTACGCGATCATCTCGACGGGCCTGCTCAGCGCCGTCGTCGTGCCGCAGATCGTCAAGGCCGCCGCCCACGATGACGGCGGCAGAGCGTTCGTTTCCAAGCTGTTCACCCTCGGCACGGTGGTGCTGCTGGGCACGGCCGCACTCGCGACCCTCGCGGCGCCGTGGCTGGTCGCGCTCTACGCGCCGGACTACGAGCCCGCTCAGCAGGCCCTCGCAACGGCGTTCGCGTACTGGTGCCTGCCCCAGATCCTCTTCTACGGCCTCTTCGCGCTCGTGGGCGAGTCGTTGAACGCTCGCCGGGTCTACGGCCCCTACACGTGGGCGCCGATCGTCAACAACGTCGTCTCGATCGCCGGCTTCCTCGTCTTCATCTGGCTCTTCGGCGCCGGTGCGACGTCGACCCAGTGGACGCCCGAGATGATCGCCGTCCTGGCGGGGACGGCGACCCTGGGAATCGTCGTCCAGACCGGCATCCTGTTCCTGTTCTGGCGCCGTACCGGCCTGCACGTGCGTCCCGACTTCCGCTGGCGCGGCGTGGGACTCGGCCAGATCGGGAGGCTCGCGGGCTGGACCTTCCTCATGGTCGTCGCGGGGCAGCTCGCCGGCATCGTCCAGTCGCGCGTGATGTCGCAGATCCCCGAGGGCGATCCCGGATTCTTCGTCGCCGGCAACGCCTGGCTGATCTTCATGCTCCCGTACTCGATCATCGTGCTGTCGATCGGGACGCCCTACTTCACGCAGTTGAGCGAGCACGCCGGTGCCGGCCGCGATGACGAGGTCCGCGCGGACATAGGGCGCAGCATCCGCACCCTCGGTCTCTTCATCGTGGCCGCGACAGCCGCCCTGGCGGTCGCGGCGATCCCGATGTCGCGCATCTTCACCAACTCGCGCGAAGAGGCCGTCGGCGCCGCCGGCGTGCTGCTCTGCTACCTCGTCAGCCTCATCCCGCTGGCCGTGCTCTTCGTGATCCAGCGCACGTTCTACGCCTACGACGACACCCGCACGCCGTTCTTCTTCACGCTCGGGCAGTGCGTCATCGTGGTGCTGACGGCGCTGCTCGCCTCGTGGGCCGCCGACGCTGACGTCATCGGCATGGGACAGCTCGCCGCGGCCGTGGCACTCGGCCAGTCCTTCGCGAGCGTGTGCCAGGTCATCGTCGCCACGTGGCTGCTGCAACGGCGCCTCGGCGGGCTGCGGATCGGGTCGTGGATGCTGTCACTCGGCCGCTTCGCCCTGGCCGCGGTGCCCGCCGCCGGCGCCGGCTGGCTCACCTTCCAGCTGCTGGGCGGCGCGGACGGATGGACGGTCTCGGACAAGATCCTCGGCGTGCTCGGATCGGCCGTGATCGGCGCGGTGGTGCTCCTCGTCTACGTCGCGTTCCTCGCCCTCCTGCGCGCACCGGAGCTGTCGGCGGCGACCGCCCTCGCCAAGCGGGTCCTGCCCGGCAGGCGCTGACCGCCCGGCTCGGCGCCAGGCCGCCGACGACCGTCGCGGCGGAATGCCGCGCGGTTACCATGTGTTGAGGTGTACGGGGCCGAAGTGCCCTCGACAGAAGGGGTCGCAGTGCGTCACGTCATCATCATCGGTTCAGGTCCTGCGGGCTATACGGCAGCGATCTACGCGGCGCGGGCGAACCTGGAGCCCCTGCTGATCGCCAGTTCGGTCGAGGCCGGCGGCGACCTGATGACCACCACCGATGTGGAGAACTTCCCCGGATTCCCGGAGGGCATCCAGGGTCCCGACCTCATGACCCGTATGCAGGAGCAGGCGGAGCGGTTCGGCACCGAGGTGCTGTTCGACGACGTCGTCTCCCTCGAGCTGGACGGCCCCGTCAAGAAGGTCACCCTGGGCAGCGGCACGGTGCACGAGGCGCGCTCGGTCGTGTACGCGACCGGCTCCGCGCACCGCAAGATCGGCATCGAGGGCGAAGAGCGGCTGTCGGGTCGCGGCGTGTCCTACTGCGCGACGTGCGACGGCTTCTTCTTCCGGGAGCGGGTCATCGCCGTCGTCGGCGGTGGCGACTCCGCGATGGAGGAGGCGACCTTCCTGACCAAGTTCGCCTCGAAGGTGTACGTCATCCACCGCCGTGACGAGCTGCGCGCCTCGAAGATCATGCAGGAGCGCGCGTTCGCCAACGAGAAGATCGAGTTCGTCTGGAACAGCGAGGTCGTCGACGTCCTCGGCGATGACGCCGTCACCGGCGTTGTCCTCGAGAACACGGTCGACGGCACGCGCAGCGACCTCGCGCTCGACGGGCTGTTCGTCGCCATCGGCAACGACCCTCGCACGCACCTCGTGCACGACAAGCTCGAGCTCACCCCGGAAGGCACCATCTGGGTCGACGGCCGGTCGTCCCGCACGTCGGTCTCGGGTGTGTTCGCCGCCGGAGACGTCATCGACCCCACCTACCGGCAGGCCGTGACCGCAGCCGGCAGCGGCACCGTCGCGGCGCTGGACGTGGAGCACTACCTCGCCTCGCTCGGCGAGGCCGGCGCGCCCGACGTGGTGGGCGACCAGATCGAGGGCCTCCCCGAGGCCGATCCCGAGCAGACCGCAGCCTGACCGCGCCGCACCTCGCGGCGGAACAATACCGGCGCGCGGTGCGTTCGACACCATGAACGACTTCCACCTGAAGGAGACAACATGACCGCCAAGGCGACGACGTCTGCCACGTTCGACCAGGACGTGCTCCAGGCCGAAGGACCCGTGCTCGTGGACTTCTGGGCTGAATGGTGCGGTCCCTGCCGCATGGTCTCGCCCATCCTCGACCAGATCCAGTCGGAGCACCCCGACAAGCTCACGATCCTGAAGCTCAACGTCGACGAGAACCCCGACCTCGCCATGAAGTACCAGATCACGTCGATCCCGGCGATGAAGGTGTTCAACAAGGGCCAGGTCGAGACCACGATCATCGGCGCCAAGCCGAAGTTCGCTCTCGAGAAGGACCTCGAGGCGTACATCGCCTGAGCCGCCCCTCGCCGAAACCCCGCTGTCTGCGTCGAACCGCAGGTCAGCGGGGTTTTTCGTTGCATGCCGGTTGAGGCATCCATTCATTTCCGGAGAAATTCGCGAGAGGATGTCGATCCCGACCTTCGTCGTTCGACGTACAGGATGACGGGGCCGGAGCGGCTCTCCGGGCCGAGCGGCCCGCAACGACAAGGAGCAGAGACATGCGTTACATGCTGATCATGCAGGTGCAGCCCGAGGCCGCAGCCACGGCTTCCGAAGAGCTCGACATGGAGCAGGTCATCGCCGCCATGGGGGCGTACAACGAGGAGCTGCAGAAGGCCGGCGTCTTCCTCTCGGCCGAGGGACTCTCGGACGCGAGCGAGGGATTCCGCGTCGACTTCTCGTCCGCGCCGCCGGTGGTGACGGACGGACCCTATGCCGAGGCGCGCGAGGTCTTCACCGGCTTCTGGATCCTCGAGGTCGCGAACCGCGAGGAGGCCGAGCACTGGGCCCGCAAATGCCCGCTCGGTCCGGGTGTCGCCCTCGAGGTGCGGCGCGTGAACGAGCTGAGCGACTTCGACATGCCCGACAACGAGTGGATCTCGAAGGAGCAGGAGTGGCGGGCTGCCAACGCCTGATCGACCGGCCTGGCGTCACTGCCCGTCAGGACGCGTCTGCACGCGCCGTCGCATCCCAGCGGCGGTGCGTGTTCGCGTCGCCGAGCAGACGCCACACGGCGCGGGTGAGCGGCGGGTAGTCGAGCGCGATCTGCCGGAGCACGCGATAGTGCCGCGCGGCGTTGGGCCGGTTTCCGCCGTTCGCCTCGATGGTCTCGGCCCGCAGGGTGAAGACGACCAGTTCATCGACGGTCGGCAGGTCGTCCATGAAGTCCCACGGGTCTTCGCCGGCGCGCAGACGCTCGGCGATCACGACCGCAAGTTCATCGGATGCCTCGGCACGCAGCAGCTCGAGACTCGCTCGGCGGCGCGGGCTCTGATCTGCGTTCGGCACCCATCCAGGGTACGACGCCCTGCCGACCTCGGGCCGCGTTCCACGCCTACGCTGGCATCATGACCGAGGACGACGCACGCACCCGCCGGGCGGTCGAGGCGGTCTGGCGGGCCGAGTCCGCCCGGATCGTGGCGGCCCTGACCCGGCACACCGGTGACTTCGGCTGGGCCGAGGATCTGGCGCAGGATGCGCTTGTCGAAGCCGTCGCGAAATGGCCGGGAAGCGGCATCCCGGACAATCCGGGCGCCTGGTTGCTCGCCGTCGCCAAGCGGCGTGCGATCGACGGTTGGCGGCGCCGCGAGCGCCTTAGTCAGCGCGAGCCGCTGCTGGCGGTCGACGTGCAGGACGCCGAGCGACACGACTCGGTCCCTGACCTCGGCGATCCCGATCGCATCGACGACGACGTGCTGCGGCTGGTGTTCGTGGCCTGCCACCCGGTGCTTCCCGCGCAGGCACGCCTGGCGCTCACCCTGCGCACGGTGGCGGGCCTCACGACCGAGCAGATCGCCCGTGTGCTGCTGATGACCGTGCCGACCGTCCAGCAGCGGATCGTGCGGGCGAAGCGCACGCTCGCCGATGCCGGGGTGCCGTTCGAGGTGCCCGATCGGGCCGAGCGTCCAGCACGACTGGCCAGCGTGCTGCAGGTGATCTATCTGCTATTCACCGAGGGGTATGCGGCGGCGTCCGGGGACCGCCCGGTGCGGGCCGACGTCGCGCGCGAGGCTGTGCGCCTGGCTCGGCAGCTTCACGCGCTGGCGCCCGGCGAGTCGGAGGTCGACGGGCTCATCGCGCTCATGGAGTTCCAGTCGTCGCGGTTCGCCGCCCGCACCGACGCCGACGGGCTGCCCCTGACTCTGGCCGAGCAGGATCGGCACCGCTGGGACCGTTCCGCGATCGGTCGGGGTCGCGAGGCGATGGAGCGAGCGGATGCCTCGCCCCGCGGGCTGGGCTACTACGGGCTGCAGGCGGCGATCGCCGAGTGCCACGCGATCGCGCCGTCCTTCGACGAGACCGACTGGGAGCGGATCCTGCGGCTGTACGACGCACTCGAGCGGCTCGCGCCGTCGGCCGTCGTGCGCCTCAACCGGGCTGTCGCGGTGTCGATGGCCGAGGGACCCGAGTCCGCCCTGCCGATCATCGACGAGCTGGACGCGGAGCTGGGTGGCTTCCGTCCCCTGCACGCCGTGCGTGCCGAGCTGCTCGAGCGGATGGGGAGACCGGATGCCGCGGCCGCGGAGTTCCTCGCCGCCGCATCACTGCCGGGCAACGAGGCCGAGGCTACCGTCCTCCGACGCCGGGCCGCGGCGCTCGGCGCCGGTGTGGGTCAGGCCGCGCCGTAGCCCGTCTCGCCGAGCTCCTCGAGAATGCGGTTGAGGTCTTGGATGCTCGCGAAATCGATGCTGACCTGGCCTTTACGCGCGGTCAGTGAGATTCGGACACGTGTGTTGAGGCGATCGCCGAGGCGTTCGGCGACCTCGTCGAGGTGTGCACGGCGCGAGCCGGCGGTGGGCTTGGCGGAGGGGCGGGATCCGGCATCCGTCATCTTCGCGGCAGCTTCCGCGGAGCGCACCGAGAGATCCTCGTTGACGATCTTGTCGGACAGGCGCTGCATCGCCTCGGGCGTGTCGAGCGAGAGGATCGCGCGTGCATGTCCCGCCGTCAGCACGCCGGCGGCGACGCGCTGCTGCACCGGAACCGGGAGCTTGAGGAGGCGGATCGTGTTGCTGATCTGCGGACGCGACCGGCCGATGCGGCTGGCGAGCTCCTCCTGGGTGATGCCGAAGTCTTCGAGGAGCTGCTGGTACGCCGAGGCCTCTTCGAGCGGGTTCAGCTCGGAGCGGTGGAGGTTCTCGAGAAGCGCGTCGCGGAGCAGATGCTCGTCGGCCGTCTCGCGGATGATCGCGGGGATGGACGTGAGCCCGGCCTCGCGTGCCGCGCGGGTGCGGCGCTCCCCCATGATGAGCTCGTACTCGCCGTCCTCGTTGGCGCGGACGACGACCGGTTGCAGAACCCCGAACTCGCGCACGCTGTGGACGAGTTCGGCGAGGTCCTCGACGTCGAAGTGCGTGCGCGGCTGGCGCGGGTTCGGCACGATCGAGTGGGGGTCGATGTGCGCGAGGCGTGCGCCCGGGACCTGGACGAGGTCGTCGGCCGGGGCGTCGTCGGGCTGCGTGCCCGCCTGCGCGCTGGGAGCGTCGTCGTCGCTGGGCACCGCGCGCGGGAAGAACACGTCCGCGGGGCGATCCTCTGCCGGTTCTGTCGTCGGGATCAGCGCGCCGATCCCCCGTCCGAGGCCTGTGCGTTTGGCCATCAGGCACCCCCTTCGATCTGCGATTCGACGTTCTTCTCCGCGACGGGCTCTCCGTCACGGCGGATGATCTCAACGGCCGCCTCGCGGTACGCGATCGCGCCGGCCGACTGCCCATCGTAGGCGATGACGGTCTGGCCGAAGCTCGGGGCTTCGGAGACGCGCACCGACCGCGGGATCACCGTGTGGAGCACTTCCTTGGCGAAGTGCTCGCGGACCTCTTCGGCGACCTGCTGCGCCAGACGCGTACGGCCGTCGTACATGGTCAGCAGGATCGTGCTGAGCTTCAGGACCGGATTGAGGTGCTTCTGGATCATGCGCACGGTGCCGAGCAGCTGGCTCAGGCCCTCGAGTGCGTAGTACTCGCACTGGATCGGGATGAGCAGCTCCCTGGCGGCCGTGAAGGCGTTGATCGTCAGGAGGCCCAGCGACGGCGGGCAGTCGATGATGACGAAGTCGATGTGGTCCTCGAGCGTGGCGAGGTACTCGTCCAGCGCGGTCTTGAGCCGATGCTCGCGCGCGACCTGCGAGACGAGCTCGATCTCGGCCCCGGCGAGGTGGATGGTGCTCGGTGCGCACAGCAGGTTGGGCGACTCCGGGCTGACCTGGACGATGTCGGCGAGCGGGAATTCGTCGATCAGCACGTCGTAGACGCTGGGGATGTCGGCCGTGTGCGGCACGCCCAGCGCGGTTGACGCGTTTCCCTGCGGGTCGAGGTCGATGACCAGGACCCGGGCGCCCACGGAGGCCATCGCGGCCGCGATGTTCACCGTGGTCGTCGTCTTGCCGACGCCGCCCTTCTGGTTCGAGACCGTCAGGACGCGGGTACGGCCGCTGAGTCGGACGTCGGTGCTCTCGAGCGCGCGGCGTCGCGCGGAAAGATCGGCGAGTTCACGAGCGAGAGGGGTGTCGTCGAACGAGAAGGATGCTGCGGCCCCCGCCTCGTCGGGCTGTTTCACGTGAAACACTCTCCCTTTCGCGAGCGATCAACAACGTCTCCCACTCTATCCCGCCCCCACCCCATCCCCCGCCCCGCGCGCGGCCGGCGTCGCACCCACCGGTCGAGTAGGCGCCCCAGCGCCGTATCGAGACCGGCAGCCAAGAGTGACCTCGATACGCGCTTCGCGGGCTACTCGATCAGCGGTTCCCGCCACAACCTCGCCGGTCGAGTAGGCGCGCCAGCGCCGTATCGAGACCATCCATCAGGGCGGCCGCGTTTCACGTGAAACATCGACCGCGGTGCCCGCACCCGCACCCCGCCGGTCGAGTAGGCGCGCCAGCGCCGTATCGAGACCCAGTCGCTGCACCGATTTCGATACGCGCGCTTCGCGGGCTACGCCAGCGCCGTATCGAGACCAGCCATCAGGGAGGCCGCGTTTCACGTGAAACATCGACCGCGGTGCCCGCACCCGCACCCCGCCGGTCGAGTAGGCGCGCCAGCGCCGTATCGAGACCCACCCGTGCGGACGATCTCGATGCGCGCGCTTCGCGGGCTACTCGATCAGCGGCCCCCGCCACCACCCCGCCGGTCGAGTAGGCGCGCCAGCGCCGTATCGAGACCCACCCCCAACACGTTTCACGTGAAACATGCCCGAAGACGGTCTACTCCCGCCCCGGTGAAGTCCTTCTTGCTCAGCCCCGGGAGCTTCTCGGCCTGCTCCTTCACAAGCGCGAGCCGCTTTGCCCGACCCCAGCCCTGGACCTGCTTCTCGCGCCGATACGCATCGCTCACGCGGTCGAACTGCTCGAAGTACAGCAGCCTCACCGGGAGACGAGTGCGCGTGTATTGGGATCCCTCACCCTCGCCGTGCTGAGCAAGTCGGTATTCGAGGTTGCGGGTGCTTCCGACGTAGAGCGACCGATCGGAGCACTCAAGGATGTACATATAGGCCATGAGGAAGAGCCTGCTGTTGGGTCGGGTTGCGTGCCGCGTGCGTAGGCGATCCCGTGGAGTGTCCAGATGCTGCGCGAGCCGGGGAGGAAGCGGTGCGCGCCTGCGCTCATAACGGCTGGGAGCGATGTTTCACGTGAAACGTCGCTCCGGGGCGGGGATCTCGATACGCGCTGCGCGCTACTCGATCAGCGGGAACGTGTGCACCGCGCGACTGGCCATGTGCGCCCCCAGCGGGATCTCGATACGCGCTTCGCGCTACTCGATCGGCGGGAACGCCTGCAATCGAGCGGAGGTACGGCACGTAGACGGGATCTCGATACGCGCTTCGCGCTACTCGATCAGCGGGAACGCCTGTGCGGCGACTTGCCTAGTGCGCGCGCTCGAGAAGGAGCTTGGTACACGCTTCGCACTACTCGATCAGCGGGTGCCGATACGACTATCGAGGTGAGTGACGTGAGACCCCGGACCACCGTGGGCTCGCGCCGGGGATGTTCACGTGAAACGCCGGAGAGCTACCGCGCGGGGAGCTCTCGATACGCGCTTCGCGCTACTCGATCAGCGGGAACGTGTACACGGCGACTGGCCTGTGCGCACCCGGCCGGATCCCATAACGCGCTTCGCCCTACTCCACCAGCGGGTGCTGCCTACTGCGCCCAAAGCGATGTTTCACGTGAAACGCGGCGGTCAGCGGACGGTCGCACGCACCACGCGGGACGGCTCGGGCAGAAGGCCCTCGCCCACGACCTCGACACGCGCGTTCGTCACCCGGAACTTGCGCAGCTGCTTTTCAGCGGCCTCGATCTCGTTCACGGCGCTTGCGCCCTTCAGGAGGATCAGCTCACCGCCGTCACGGACCAGCGGAGCAGTGATCGGCACCAGCGTGCGCAGTGCGCTCACGGCTCGTGCCGTCACCGAGTCGAGCACGGGCCCGAACCGCCAGTCCTCAGCTCGCGCGCGGACGACTTCGACGTTGTCCAGTCCGAGTGCGTCGACCTGCTCGGTCAGCCACGCGACGCGGCGCTCCATCGGCTCGATCAGCACCCATTGCACATCCGGGCGCGCGATGGCCAGCACGAGACCCGGGAGCCCCGCGCCCGAGCCGACGTCGCCGACACGACCGGGGGAGAACAGGGGAGCGATCACGGCGCTGTTCAGAATGTGCCGGCTCCACAGTCGAGGCGGCTCGAGGGGACCGACCAGCCCTCGCTCTTCGCCATGCTCGCCCAGTGCAGCGGTGAACTGGCGTGCCAGCTCGATCCGCTCACCGAAGATCCGTTCGGCGACCGCCGGCTCTGACTCGATCTCACTCATCAACTGCCGAACCTTCAACGCAACGTTTCACGTGAAACACCGCGTCAGGCGCGGCGGATCACCGTGTGGCGCTCGGCGCCTTCGCCGTACGACTCCGAGACGAAGCCGCGCTCCGAGACGATGTCGTGCACCAGCTTGCGCTCGTAGCTCGACATCGCCGGCAGAGATGCCTGCGACGCACCCTCTTCGAGACGCTCGATCGCGCGGTCCACCAGGGTCGCAAGCTGCGCCTGCCGGGTGCTGCGCGACCCGCCGACGTCGAGGATCAACCGCGAGAAGCGCCCGGTGCGGTTCTGCACCGCGATCCGCGTGAGCTCCTGCAGCGCCTGCACCGTGTCCGGATCGGCGATCAGCGACACCGACCCGCCTTCCGGCGCCTCGACCGAGACGTAGGCGCGTCCGGCGCGGACGTCGAGATCGAGGTCTCCGTCGATGTCGGCGATGTCGAGCAGACCCTCGAGGAAGTCAGCGGCGATGTCACCTTCCTGCTCGAGCTGCTCCACAGTCGCGGGCTCGCGCTCGGTGGCCACCTCGGTGGGAGCGAAGTCGGGCGTGCTGGTCATGGTGTCCTCAGATACGTCGGTCGTCGTTGATCAAGACAGAGCGGGCTCAGGATGCCGCGCCCGCGGCGCCGCCGGACGAGTCGGTGCCCGTCGGCTTCGGCTTCTGCCCCTGCTTCTTGGCGCGCTGCTTGCTGACGGGCTGCTGACGCTTGGGGGCTGCGGCGCGAGCACGCTCGGCCTCTTCGTACAGTCGCTTCTGCTCGGCCAGGTACTTCTCCATCGGGACGACCTTGCCCGTCGCGTCGAGCGCCTTGCCCTTGCGTGCGAGGCGCTCCTCGCGCTCCTTGGCAGCCTCCGACCCGGGGGTCGGCATCTCGCGGATGACGAGGAACTGCTGACCCATCGTCCACAGGTTCGAGACGAACCAGTAGATGACGACGCCGAGGGGGAAGAAGACTCCCGAGAAGACGAAGGCGAAGGGAAGCACCCAGAGCATGATCTTCTGCATCTGGTAGGCCTGGCCGGTCTTGGCCTCGGGGGAGAGGTTCTTCGAGATGATCTGCAGCTGGGTGAAGAACTGCGAAGCGATCATCAGCACGACGAGCGTCGCGAGGATCGCGATCGCCGCGGTGTTGCCGGTGTTCACCGCGTCGATCAGCGTCTCGTGGAGCGACGCGACGCCGAACAGCTTCGCGTTGTAGAACTCCGCGGTGAGCTCGGCGTTGAGGAGTCCGACGCCGCCGACCTCGAGCCTGGCGTGCTTGCTGACGTCGTTGAGCACGCTGAACAGGGCGAAGAAAATCGGCATCTGCACGAGGAGCGGCAGACAGCTCGAAACGGGGGTGGTGCCGTGCTTCTTGTACAGGGCCATCGTCTCGCGGCTCATCGCCTCACGCGAGAGCTGATCGCGCTTGCCCTTGTACTTCTCCTGAACTTTTCGCAGTTCAGGGGCGATTTCCATCATCTTGCGCTGGCTCTTGATCTGCTTGACGAAGAGCGGGATCAGGGCAGAGCGGACGACGATGACCAGGCCGACGATGGACAGCACCCACGTGATGCCGTCGGCCGCCGGAAGGCCGATGGCGGTGAAGAACCAGTGCCACGCGACAAGGACAGCCTCGACGGCCCACTTCAGGGGCCACAGGATGGTCCCGATCAGATCGAACCCTCCGGCGTCGGGTGCGGGGGCGGAGGCCAGTAGAAGATCCATGCGGAGGATCAGTCCTTTCCAGAGGGGACAGGCACCACGAACCCGCGAGGGGTCAATGCATGCCGGAAGTTCGCGTGCGGCGGGACGTCATCGACGCCGCCCACCGCCCAGGGATGACAGCGGGCGAGTCGGGCCGCGGTGAGAGCCACGCCCTTCAGCGCGCCGTACTGCTGCACAGCACCGACCGCGTACGCCGAGCACGACGGGTAGTACTTGCACACGTCGCCGTACGTGTGCGAGATGGTGGCGCGGTAGCCGTGCAGCAGCGCCAGCGCGGCGTTGCGGGGGAGGAGCGGCACAGCACGGAGTGAGTCGGATGCCTCGAAGTGGGCGTCGCCGAGAGCGTACGCCGGCAGCACGCTCATGCCGCCCTCCGAGCGAGGCATCGAGCGACCTCGTCGCGCAGCTCGCTGAACGGGGCGTTCGCGGCGCTCGGCAGAGCCCGGATCACGATGTCGCTGCCGTCGCGCACGGACGGCAGCGCTTCCGCGCACAACGCCTTGAGCCTGCGGCGGACCGTGTTGCGTACCACGGCGCCGCCCACCTGCCGGCTGACGATGAAACCGAACCGCGCCGGGCCATCGGCCACGGCGCTGTTCACATAGGTCACGGTGTGCGTTCCGGCACACCGACGGCCCCGACGGACGACGGCCTTGTACTCCGCTCCGCGGGTGAGTCGGTTCGGCCTCGCCAGCACCGCTCGGGGGTCAGGCCGAGAGCTCGGTGCGGCCCTTGCCGCGACGAGCCGAGAGGATGGCACGGCCGGCGCGGGTGCGCATGCGGGCACGGAAGCCGTGCTTCTTGGCGCGACGGCGGTTGTTGGGCTGGAAGGTGCGCTTGCTCATGGGATCGCTTCCGGATCGGGTGTCACCGGGAGAATGAGACCGGAGACGCTACGTACAAAGGGACTGCCGCGAGGGCATAAGTCAACCGATTTAGGGTACGCCGGACTGACTGAGAACTCAAACCGAGCGCGACCGACCGGACATTATCCCTGGGCGGGCACTTCGGTCCTGGCAACGACACACCCGCCCGATCTACAGTGGAGTTTGCTCCGGAGACGCCTGCGAACTAGCGTGGCTCCGGCAGTTATCCACAGGCCTGGCGCACTCGAAACGCGGCCTCCGGTGGAATCATCAACAACCCGGGGGGGCCATGTCACCGCACGAAGTTCCAGATGTCCCAGTCTGGTCAGCCGTGCTCGACGAGCTCATCCAGGACGAGCGGATCACCCCGCAGCTCCATGGCTTCCTGAGTCTCGCCGTGCCGCAGGGCGTAATGGGCGGAACCCTCTACCTCGACGTCCCCAACGACCTCACCGCCGCCCAGTTCACCAAGCGCATGCGCACTCCGATCATGGAAGCGCTCGCCAAGGTCGACCAGGACGACACCCAGCGCGCCGGCACGTTCCGCGTGGTGGTCAACCCCGAGCTCGTCGACGCGCACCTCACGGCCCCGATCCCCGTCCAGTCATCGGCGCAGCCGATGTCGCAGCCGGCCCCCGCGCCGACCGCGGTTCTGCACGCGCAGCGTGAGGACGCTCCGGATGCCGCATCCGCCGCCTCCCGCAGCGACACGCGACTCAACCCGAAGTACACCTTCGACAACTTCGTCATCGGGCAGTCGAACCGGTTCGCGCATGCCGCCGCGGTCGCAGTGGCGGAGGCGCCGGCCAAGGCGTACAACCCGCTGTTCATCTACGGCGACTCGGGCCTCGGCAAGACCCACCTGCTCCACGCCATCGGCGACTACGCGATGAGCCTGTACTCCGGCATCCGCGTACGGTACGTGTCGAGCGAGGAGTTCACGAACGACTTCATCAACTCGATCGCCAACAACCGCGGTTCGGCCTTCCAGGCGCGCTACCGCGATGTCGACATCCTCCTGATCGACGACATCCAGTTCCTGCAGGGACGCGCCGAAACGCAGGAAGCCTTCTTCCACACGTTCAACACGCTGCACGACCACGACAAGCAGGTCGTGATCACCAGCGATGTCCCGCCGAAGCACCTGACGGGCTTCGAGGACCGCATGCGCAGCCGCTTCGAATGGGGCCTCATCACCGACGTGCAGGCGCCCGACCTCGAGACCCGCATCGCCATCCTCCGCAAGAAGGCGCAGAGCGAGCGGCTGCATATTCCGGACGAGGTGCTCGAGTACATCGCCACCGTGGTGTCGTCGAACATCCGCGAGCTCGAGGGCGCACTCATCCGCGTGTCGGCATTCGCCAGCCTGAACCGCTCGACACTCGATATGTCGCTCGCCCAGACGGTGCTGCGCGACATCGTCGACCAGGATGACGCGAACGTCATCTCGCCGACCGACATCATCACGGCCACGGCCGCCTACTTCAAGCTCACCGTCGACGACCTGTACGGTTCGAGCCGCTCCCAGTCGGTGGCGACGGCTCGCCAGATCGCCATGTACCTCTGCCGTGAGCGCACCAGCCTCTCCCTCCCGAAGATCGGCCAGCTGTTCGGCAACCGCGATCACACGACCGTGATGTACGCCTACAAGAAGATCAGCGATCTCATGAAAGAGCGCCGGTCGATCTACAACCAGGTCTCCGAGATCACCGCTCAGCTGGGTCGCAACGGCCGCTGATCCGGCGTGCGGTCATATGCCGCAAGAAGTGCTTGACACCCGCCGGAGGCAGGGCCATTATTCGCGTTCTTCACAGTGTGGAAAACCTGTGGATAACTCCACAGCCCTGCGGAAACGCTGTGGGCGACGGGCACGTGCCTGTGGATGAATGTCGAAACACCTCGCGCCGCGCTCGACCTCTCCGCTCCGCCCTCCGCAGCCGTTCCACATCTCACAAAGATGTGATTCCCATCTGCCGACTGGGATCGGCTGAGTTGTCCACAGTTTCCACAGCCGTTAACACCATGACAAGAAGTATTTATAGATCTCCCGTTCGATCACCTTGACGGTGGAAAGAGCGGTGGACGGATGCTCGTCCCGTGAAGGACTGGCATCGGCACGCCCTGCCACTAGCATTGGAGGCCCAACCGCAGTCGAGGGAGCATCCGTGAAGTTCCACGTCAATCGCGATGTGTTCAGCGAAGCCGTGTCATTCGTCGTCAAGCTCCTGCCGCAGCGAAACCCGCAGCCGATTCTCGCGGGCGTGCTGATCGAGGCATCCGACGCGGGTCTGTCGCTGGCAGCCTTCGACTACGAGGCATCCGCTCGCACGACCATCGAAGCCACCGTCGATGAGCCGGGCACGATCCTCGTCCACGGCCGTCTGCTCTCCGAGATCGCGAGCCGGCTGCCCAACGCCCCCATCCAGATCGAAGTGGATGACGACGGCGGCATCCTGCTCAGCTGCGGGTCGGCGCGCTTCACGCTCTCGTCCATGCCGGTGCAGGAGTACCCGGCGATCCCCGAGGTCACCGGCGACTCCGGGCTCGTGCCGTCGGAGGACTTCGCGACTGCGATCGCGCAGGTGGCCTTCGCCGCGTCGCGCGACGATGTGACCCCGGTCCTCACGGGCGTGCAGCTCGAGGTCTCGGGCACGGGGCTCAGCCTCGTCGCGACCGACCGTTACCGCGTCGCGCTCCGCGAGATCCCGTGGGACGGCGGCGGCACGGCATCCGAGGAGTCGACGACGGCGCTGGTTCCGGCCCGCACGCTGACCGAGGTCGGCAAGACCTTCGCGCACGGCGGCGACATCTCGATCGCATTCTCCGGCTCGGGCGACCGCGAGATCATCGCGTTCACCGCGGGCAACAAGACCGTCACCTCGCTGCTCATCAAGGGCAACTTCCCGCCGGTCCGCCGGCTGTTCCCCGAGGCGACCGAGCACCACGCCGTGGTGAACACCGCTGAGCTCGCCGAGGCCGTGCGCCGTGTGTCGCTCGTGCTCGACCGGTCCGCGCCGCTGCGGTTCACGTTCACGACCGACAGTGTGTCGATGGATGCCTCGGGCACGGAGCAGGCGCGTGCGACGGAGTCGGTCGATGCCAACCTCGTCGGCGAGGACGTGACGCTCGGTCTCAACCCGCAGTATCTCCTCGAGTCGCTGAGCGCGGTGAAGAGCGAGTTCGTCCGCATCACGTTCACGTCGAGCGACAACGCGAACAAGCTCAGCCCGGTGCTCATCACGCCGCAGACGTCGGTCGACAAGGCCGGCGCCGACTCGTTCCGCTACCTGCTGCAGCCCAACCTGCTCCTGCGCTGATTCACCCATCCCCGACGGGCGACGCGTTTCGTCTCGCTTCGCTCGCTCAACGACCCGGGTGTGAGGAGCTGAGCGGAGCGGGATCGTCCGGAGAGCGCGCGGGCTCGGGACTGGCGGGCGCCGACGCCGAAGGCGACGCCGCGGGTAAGCGCGCCGGAGGACGATCTCGCGCAGCGGTCCTCGACGACCAGGACGTCGCCCCCGCTCACTAGGCTTGACCGGTGATCGTGGAGCAGCTGAGTCTCGTCGACTTCCGCAACTACGCGGTCGCCGACGTCACCCTGGCTCCCGGTCCGAACGTCTTCGTCGGCCGCAACGGTCAGGGCAAGACCAATCTCGCCGAGGCGATCGGATTCTTTGCCACGCTCGGCTCGCACCGGGTCTCCAATGACGCGCCGATGGTGCGCGACGGAGCGGATGCCGCGATCATCCGTGCGCGTCTGTCCCACGGCGACCGGCGGGTCATGCTCGAGGTGCAGCTGAACCGCCAGGGTTCGAACAAGGCGCGGGTCAACGGCGCGCCGGTCAAGCCGGCGGAACTGCCACGCTACGCCCAGGTCGTGCTCTTCGCCCCGGAAGACCTGCAGATCGTCCGCGGGGATCCGTCGTCGCGGCGTCGGTTCGCCGACCAGCTGCTGATCCAGCGGGCGCCGCGGATGGCGGGTGTGCTGGCCGACTACGAGCGCGTCCTGAAGCAGCGCACCGCTCTCCTCAAGTCGGCGAAGGCGCGAGGAGTGCGCGGCGACGCGCTGACCACGCTCGACGTGTGGGACGACAAGCTCGTCTCGCTCGGCACGGAGGTCATCGAGGCACGCCTGGGCCTGGCGGCCGATCTCGCCCAGCCCCTTGCGGCGGCCTATGCGGCCATCGCCGGCGCCGACCACCGTCCCGAGGCGACGTGGGCGCTGTCGGTGACCGGGGGCGATCCGGAGGAAGGGGCGGACGCGCCCGTGGCCGAGGCATCCGGCTCCCGCATCGGGGACCTCTTCCGCCAGGCTCTGGCCGCACGCCGCAGCGCCGAGCTGGATCGCGGGCTCACGCTGGTGGGGCCCCACCGCGACGACCTCGTGCTTCGAGTCCGCGAGCTGCCGGTCAAGGGCTACGCATCGCACGGTGAGTCGTGGTCCGTGGCACTCTCCCTGCGGCTGGCCTCGGCCGAGCTGCTGCGCGCCGAGTCGCGGCTCGGCGATCCTGTCCTCATCCTCGACGACGTCTTCGCCGAACTCGACGCCGATCGCCGTGCGCGGCTGGCGCAGCTCGCCGGCGGCTACGAGCAGGTCGTCGTGACCGCCGCCGTCGAGGAGGACGTCCCCACAGCACTGCGCGCGCGGATCGTGCGCGTCGAGGCGGGCACGATCCTGGAGGAAGCGGATGCTTGATCCCGACGCGCGCGCCGAGGGCGAGGCATCCGCTCCCGCCGGAGGCACGGTTCCCGAGACCGTCGCGACCTACCTGCGCCTGCGCGGTCTGGAGCCGTCGGCGCGGTCGTTCCGCAAGCGCCGGCGCCGCGTGGCCGACGACGAGAACGCCCCGTTCACCCCGGGTCGCGACCCCCGCGGCGTCGGCGACGTGCTCTCCGCACTCACCCGCGAGGCCGGATGGGACAAGGAACTCGCGCGCGAGGACGTCGTGCGCGCGTGGTCGGACGTGGCGGGTGAGGACACCGCGGGGCACACCCGGCCGGTCGCGTTCTCGGAGGGCACGCTCACCGTTCAGGCGGACTCCACGGCGTGGGCCAAGCAGCTTCAGCTCATGCGTGCGCACATCCTGTCGGAGATCGTCCGCCGCTTCCCGGATGCGGGGGTCGATGCAATCCGTTTCATAGGGCCGGACGTCCCCTCCTGGAAATGGGGTCCCAGAACGATTCCAGGGCGTGGCCCGCGCGATACCTACGGCTGAGCCACGTCAGATATCGTCCGGAAGGATTTCATCGCGCCACAGGGGCGCAGAACCTCCGCGCGGCGGGTCTGGCTTGATAGACTGTCAGGGCCCCCGCCGATTGATCTGGAGCGCCCTGACTTATGACGTCCGTGAACCCCGACAGCGTTCCTGAAGAACCCGAAGCACGACCCGCCGAGACGGTTCGGAACGAGTACGGGGCTGATGACATCCAGGTGCTCGAGGGCCTCGAGGCCGTGCGCAAGCGCCCCGGCATGTACATCGGCTCGACCGGAGCCCGTGGCCTGCACCACCTCGTGCAGGAGATCGTCGACAACTCGGTGGATGAGGCGCTCGCCGGCTACTGCGACTCCATCGAGGTGACGATCCTCGAAGACGGAGGTGTCCGCTGCGTGGACAACGGCCGCGGGATCCCGGTCGACATGCACCGCACCGAGGGCAAGTCGACCGTCGAGGTCGTCCTCACCGTGCTGCACGCCGGTGGAAAGTTCGGCGGCGGCGGCTACGCGGTCTCGGGCGGTCTGCACGGCGTCGGCTCGTCCGTCGTGAACGCGCTGTCGACGCGGCTCGAGGTCGAGGTCCGCCGCCAGGGTCACGTCTGGCGTCAGTCGTACCGCGATGGCGGCCAGCCGCTCGCCCCGCTCGAGAAGGGCGAGGCGAGTGAGGAGACCGGCACCACGATCACCTTCTGGCCGGATGCGACGATCTTCGAGAACGTCGACTTCGACTACGACACGCTGCGCACCCGGTTCCAGCAGATGGCGTTCCTCAACAAGGGACTCCGCATCACCCTGCGTGACGAGCGCCCCGAGGGTCTCGTCGAGGTCGCGGAGGAAGGCGAAGGCGACGAACTGCAGCCGCGCCACGACAGCTTCCTCTACGAGCGCGGACTCGTCGACTACGTCGAACACCTCAACAAGGTGCGCCACGCCGAGGTCGTCAACGACGAGATCATCGACTTCGAGAGCGAGGACACCGGCCGCAACATCGCGCTCGAGCTCGCGATGCAGTGGACGACGAGCTACACCGAGAACGTCTTCACGTACGCGAACACGATCAACACGCACGAGGGCGGCACCCACGAAGAGGGCTTCCGCGCGGCGCTGACGACGCTCGTCAACAAGTACGCGCGCGCCCAGGGCATGCTCAAGGAGAAGGACGACAACCTCACCGGCGAGGACATCCGCGAGGGTCTCACCGCGGTGCTCTCGGTCAAGCTGTCCGAGCCGCAGTTCGAAGGCCAGACCAAGACGAAGCTCGGCAACACCGAGGCGAAGGCGTTCGTGCAGCGCGTCGTCGGCGAGCAGCTCGGCGACTGGTTCGACCGCACCCCGGTCCAGGCCAAGAACGTCGTCCGCAAGGCGATCGACGCGGCGACCGCACGGCTCGCCGCGCGCAAGGCGCGCGAGACCGCTCGACGCAAGAGCGTCTTCGAGTCGGCGGCGATGCCCGACAAGCTCAAGGACTGCACGAGCAAAGACCCCTCGATCAGCGAGATCTTCCTCGTCGAGGGCGACTCGGCCGGCGGCTCCGCCGTGCAGGGCCGCGACCCGCACACGCAGGCGATCCTCGCTCTGCGCGGCAAGATCCTGAACGTCGAGCGCGCCCGGCTCGACCGCGCGCTCGGCAACAAGGAAGTCCAGGCGATGATCCAGGCCTTCGGCACGGGCATCGGCGAGGACTTCGACATCGAAAAGGCGAGGTACCACAAGATCGTCCTGATGGCCGATGCCGACGTCGACGGCCAGCACATCACGACGCTCCTGCTGACGCTGCTGTTCCGCTACATGCGCGGGCTCATCGAGGCGGGCTTCGTCTACCTCGCGCAGCCGCCGCTGTACCGGCTCAAGTGGTCGAACCACGCGCACGAGTACGCCTACAGCGACCGCGAGCGCGACGCGCTCCTCGCCGAGGGGGCTGCGGCCGGCCGCCGCATCCCAAAGGACAACGCGATCCAGCGCTACAAGGGTCTCGGCGAGATGAACGACCACGAGCTGTGGGAGACGACGATGGATCCCCAGACCCGCACCCTCAAGCAGGTGACGATCGACGACGCCGCCGCGGCCGACGAGATCTTCACGGTCCTGATGGGGGAGGACGTGGAATCCCGCCGCGGCTTCATCCAGCGCAACGCCAAGGATGTGCGCTTCCTCGACATCTAGACGTTTCGTCTCGGCGACCCCCCGGTCGTTGAGCGAGCGCAGCGAGACGAAACGACACGAAGAGAGACACGCGAATGGCTGACGAAGAACGCCCCGCCCCCTTCCACGATCACGGCAAGATCGACCAGGTCGACCTGCAGCTGGAGATGCAGCGCAGTTACCTCGACTACGCCATGAGCGTCATCGTCGGGCGCGCGCTGCCCGACGTGCGCGACGGGCTCAAGCCGGTGCACCGCCGCGTCATCTACGGCATGTACGACGGCGGATTCCGTCCCGACAAGTCGTTCTCGAAGTGCGCGCGTGTGGTCGGCGAGGTCATGGGCCACTACCACCCGCACGGTGACGCCCCGATCTACGACGCCCTGGTGCGCCTCGTCCAGCCGTGGTCGCTGCGCTACCCGCTCGCGCTCGGTCAGGGCAACTTCGGCTCTCCCGGCAACCAGGGCGCCGCCGCGCCGCGGTACACCGAGACCAAGATGGCCCCGCTCGCGCTCGAGATGGTGCGCGACATCGAGGAAGAGACGGTCGACTTCCAAGACAACTACGACGGCCAGACGCAGGAGCCCACGGTCCTCCCGGCGCGCTTCCCGAACCTGCTCGTCAACGGCTCGGTCGGCATCGCCGTCGGCATGGCGACGAACATCCCGCCGCACAACCTTCGCGAGGTCTCGGCCGGCGCTCTCTGGGCGCTCGAGAACCCGGATGCCACGCGCGAGGAGCTGCTCGAGGCGCTCATGGCGCGCATCCCCGGGCCCGACTTCCCGACGCACGCGCAGATCCTCGGCACCCGGGGCATCAAGGACGCGTACCGCACCGGGCGCGGCTCGATCACGATGCGCGCGGTCGTCAACGTCGAGGAGATCCAGGGCCGCACGTGCCTCGTGATCACCGAGCTGCCCTACCAGGTGAACCCCGACAACGTCGCGGTGAAGATCAGCGACCTCGCGCGCGAGGGCAAGATCACGGGCATCGCCGACATCCGCGACGAGACGTCCGGCCGTACCGGACAGCGTCTGGTGATCGTGCTGAAGCGGGATGCCGTCGCCAAGGTCGTGCTCAACAACCTGTACAAGCACACCCAGCTGCAGGAGAACTTCGGCGCGAACATGCTCGCGATCGTCGACGGCGTTCCCCGCACGCTGCCGCTCGACGGATTCATCACGCACTGGATCGACCACCAGATCGAGGTGATCGTCCGCCGCACCACGTACCGGCTGCGCGAGGCCGAGAAGCGCATGCACATCCTGCGCGGCTACCTGAAGGCGCTCGACGCGCTCGACGAGGTCATCGCGCTCATCCGCCGTTCGCCCACCGTGGACGAAGCCCGCGAGGGCCTCAAGGTCCTCCTCGAGATCGACGACCTCCAGGCCGACGCGATCCTGCAGATGCAGTTGCGCCGGCTCGCCGCGCTCGAGCGTCAGAAGATCATCGACGAGGCGGCCGACCTCGAGGCGAAGATCACCGACCTCAACGACATCCTCGCCACCCCGGCGCGGCAGCGGACGATCATCCGCGATGAGCTCACCGGCGTCGTCGAGCGCTTCGGCGACGACCGTCGCACACAGATCCTCCACGGCTACGACGGCGACATGTCCATCGAGGACCTCATCCCCGAAGAGGAGATGGTGCTCACCGTCACGCGCGACGGCTACATCAAGCGCACGCGCAGCGACAACTACCGCTCGCAGCACCGCGGCGGCAAGGGAGTGAAGGGCGCGCAGCTGCGCGCGGATGACGTCGTCGAGCACTTCTTCGTCACCACGACCCATCACTGGCTGCTGTTCTTCACGACCAAGGGTCGCGTCTACCGCTCGAAGGCCTACGAGGTTCCCGAGGCCGGGCGCGATGCGAAGGGTCAGCACGTCGCCAACCTGCTCGCGCTCCAGCCCGACGAGGAGATCGCTCAGATCCTCGACATCCGCGACTACAGCGTCGCCGAGCATCTGGTGCTCACGACGCGCAGCGGTCTGGTGAAGAAGACCCGTCTCACCGAGTACGACACCAACCGCCAGGGCGGGGTCATCGCGATCAAGCTCCGCGAAGGCGACGAGGTCGTGAGTGCGCTCCTCGTCGACTCGGGCGACGACATCCTCCTCATCAGCCGGCACGGCATGTCGCTGCGGTTCACCGCGACCGACGAGGCCCTGCGGCCGATGGGCCGCTCCACCGAGGGCGTCAAGGGAATGTCCTTCCGGGGCGACGACAGCCTCCTGTCCGCCTCGCTCGTGAAGGACGACGGCTACGTGTTCGTCGTCACCGAGGGCGGCTACGCGAAGCGCACCGCGGTCGACCAATACCGGGGCCAGAGCCGCGGCGGTCTGGGCATCAAGGTGGCTCGTCTGAACGAGGATCGGGGCGATCTGGCGGGCGGTCTGATCGTCACGGATGACGACGAGGTCCTTGTGGTTCTTGCCAGCGGCAAGGTGGTACGCTCTGCCGTGGCCGAGGTCCCAGCGAAGGGCCGCGACACCATGGGTGTCGTGTTCGCCCGCGCCGCCGACGAGGATCGCATCATCGCGATCGCACGGAACGGAGAGCGGGGCTTGGCCGAGAACGCCGAGGCCGCCGACCAGGAGTCCGGCACATCCCCCGAGGCCTCGCCCGAGATCCCCGAAGAGAGTACTGACGCATGAGCACCGTAGCCGACAAGCTCGCCAAGAAGTCCACCCACCGCACCTCTGCCAAGCAGGTCCGCCTGCGCCTGGTGTACATCGACTTCTGGTCGGCTGTGAAGCTGTCGTTCCTTGCCGCCATCGCGATCGCGGTCGTGACGGTGGTCTCGTTCGTGCTCGTCTTCCTCGTCGTGCAGACGACCGGCCTCATCACGCGAGCGGACGAGTTCTTCGGCAACTTCACCGACGGCACCATCCTGCTCTCGAACTTCGTCAGCCTGCCTCAGGTGCTCGCCTTCTCGGCGATCGTGGCGATCCTGAACCTCGTCGTGGTGACGGTGCTCGGCGCGGTCCTGGCCGGCATCTACAACCTGGCGGTCAAGGTGACCGGCGGCCTGCTCGTCGGCTTCACCTCCAACTGACGTCGCTTCACGGAACGGGCTCGATCACCGATCGGGCCCGCTTCTGCGTCCCGACCCGATTCGTGAAAACCGCCCACGTCGGGTAAAGTCTCTGAGGTTGATCGACGTGAAAGCGTCGCAGCAGACGGGGCTATAGCTCAGGCGGTTAGAGCGCTTCACTGATAATGAAGAGGTCCCAGGTTCAAGTCCTGGTAGCCCCACCGAAACACACAGCCCCGGGGCCTTAGCTCAGTTGGTAGAGCGCCTGCTTTGCAAGCAGGATGTCAGGAGTTCGAATCTCCTAGGCTCCACAGTCCAAGGACCGGCCCGAAGGGCCGGTCCTTTCTCCATCTCCAGCGCCCTCGGAAAGCGTTTGTCGAGAACGTCCCCCAATCGGTGGACATTGTGTAGGACTTATACAAGTTCGATCCTCGACGTGCACGCGGATCTCCGGCCACGACGACAGCATCCGCGCGCCCGCCCTCCGACCGGCGATAGACCTTCCTCACGAACTTGGGGGCAACCGATTGTTCGACTGGGAAGGGGAATCACATGTATTGGTCATGGATGAGACTCGCGGCGGCTGCTGTGGCGCTGTCCGGCGTGGCCGCCGGCTACATCGTCAACGTCGACCGCGCCACCCGGCAGGGCCAGGACCTCGCGGTCGTCCTCGCGAACTACTTCAGCATGTTCACCATCGTCTCGACGATGATGGCCGTCGCCGCTCTCGCATCGGCCGCGGCGTGGGCGCGGCTGCATCCGGACGCGGAGCGTGAACCTCTCGGCATCGCGCTCGTGATGGGGATCGTCACGGCACCGATGCTGCTGCTCGGCGTGGTGTACAACGTGCTGCTCCGGGGCGGCCCGAGCGGAGCTGCCCTCGGGGACTCGGCGGGCATCGCCATGCTCGACACCTTCGCGATCGAGGTGCTCCACGTGGTGCTGCCGCTGTACTTCCTCGCGGATCTGCTGTTCGCGAGCAAGCGGCGCGGCCTGCCGTGGTGGGGCCTGGCGGTGATCCTCGCGTATCCGGTCCTCTGGCTGATGCACACGATGATCCGCGGGGAGTTCGTCGCCGACCCGTCCGGTGCGGCGCCGTACTGGTACCCCTACCCCTTCCTCGATCCGCACGGTGCCGGCGGGTGGGGATCGGCACTGATCTATATCGTCGGCATCTTCATCGCCTTCGTCGTGATCGGCGCGGGCATCGTCGCGCTCGACCGTCATCGCGACCGGCGCCGCTCGCGTCGTGCCTCCTCGGCTCCGCCGATCGGCGCAGTCCGGGTGTGACCTCGCGGCCGGCGATCCCCTCCCTCGGCAGGGCGGGGATCGCCGGTTAGGGTGAAGCATGGATCTGCGCGTCGCGGCCTACGCCGTGGTCATGGACGACGACGGGCGCCTGCTCCTGGCCCACTGGAACGAGGGCCGCCGCGCCGCGTGGACGATGCCCGGCGGAGGGCTCGAACCCGGCGAGGATCCCGAGCGAGCGGCTCGCCGTGAGGTGCGCGAGGAGACGGGCTACAAGGTGATCGTGGACGAGCTCCTCGGCATCCACTCCCGCGTCATCCCGCCCGGACGCCGGCTCACGCCCGGCGTGACCGAGCCGCTGCACACCCTGCGCATCGTCTACCGCGCGCATGTGGTGGGCGGAAAGCTCCGCAACGAGAAGGACGGGTCCACCGACCGCGCGGCGTGGTTCCCCCTCGCGGAGGTGCAGACGCTCCAGCGCGTCAAGCTCGTCGACATCGCCCTCGAGATGGCGAAGATCTGACTGAGCGGATGCCGCTACCCGGCGGGCTGTGAGATGTCGGCCACCGTCGCGCCGTACGCCGCGATGAGATCGTCGGCGTCGACGAACAGGCTGTAGCCGTGGGCGCCGGCCCCCATCGCCACCCGCTGGCCGACCATCTGCTCATCCGCGTACACGGGCCAGTCGTGCGCACTCCCGATCGGGACGATCGTGCCCCGCTCGTACCCCGTCGCCTCGAGCGCGCGCTGGGGGTCGGGGAGCTGGAGTTTGTTGACTCCCACGACGGCACGGAGCTTCGGCCACGAGATCGCGCGATCGCCGGGGACCAGCGCGAACAGGTAGGTGTCGTCGCTGCGCTTCACGACGAGGGTCTTGACGATGCCGGCAGGCGCGATCCCGAGGATCTCGGCCGCCTCGGCGAGGCTGTTCGCGACGGGCCGCTCGCGGATCTCGATGTCGAGCCCGCGAGCGGCGGCCGCGTCTTTCACCCGGTCGAGGGGATCAGGCATCCGGTGCGCGCAGCGGGTCGTCCGCCACCCACAGCTCGTCGTCGGCGCGGAGCGTCTGCCAGGCCGCGTAAAGCACACCCAGTGCGGCTGCGACACCGAGGATGATGGCGATGACGCCGCCGGCGCCCATCCCCTTCTTCACCGGCGCGGGAGCGGGCTTGCCCCAGCTTCCGGGAAGGCTGATGCCGCGTCCTTCGGCGAGGCGCGACCGCGTGTTGTTCGCGGCGTCCCACACCGAGAGTGCGGAGCCGACCACGGCACCGGCGGCGGGCACGATCGTGCCGTTGACGACACGCTTGCCCTTCTCGACGTACGGGGCGGCGTAGGTCTCGTAGCCGGCCGTGACGCGGGGCTTGACCTGCTCACGATTGAGGTGGCCGAGCTGACGACCCGCCTCTCGGGCGACCGATGCGGCCTCACCGACCAGGACCTGCTGCGTCTCCCACAGGCTGGTCGCCTGGGTCTGGAGCTTGCGGAGTTCCTTCTTGCGCTTGCGGCTGAGGCTCACGATGCCCTCCTGATCGAACCTTGGATCTGGTTCGACCCATCTTGCCAGACCTGCGCAGAGGCGGGAGGGGTTGCACAGAACTCTGGAAGAATGTAGCAATGCCGATTCACACCGCTGTCGCCACCCTTCACACCAACTACGGCGACATCGTCGTCAACCTCTTCGGTGACCACGCTCCTCGCACGGTCCAGAACTTCATCGGCCTCGCCGACGGAACGGGCTCGTGGACGCACCCCGCCACCGGCAAGCCAGGTGAGGGCCCGCTCTACAAGGACGTCGTCTTCCACCGCATCATCTCGGGCTTCATGATCCAGGGCGGCGACCCGCTCGGACAGGGCGTCGGCGGTCCGGGCTACAACTTCAACGACGAGATCAGCCCCGAGCTCACCTTCACCGAGCCCTACAAGCTCGCGATGGCCAACGCGGGTCTGCGTCGCAACGCCATCACCGGAAAGGCCGAGGGCACCAACGGCTCGCAGTTCTTCATCACGGTCCCCGGTCAGGGCGGGCGTGGGCCGGAGTGGCTGCAGGGCAAGCACACCATCTTCGGCGAGGTGGCCGACGACGCGTCCAAGGGCATCGTCGACACCATCAGCGAGGTTCCGACGGCTGCGGGCGACCGCCCCATCGAGCCCGTCGTGCTGCAGTCCGTCGACGTCGTCGCGGTCTAGGCATCCGCCGCTTCGTGACCGCCGACGATCTCCGTCGCAACAGCGACAACTTCTGCTACCGGCATCCTGACCGGCAGAGCTTCGTGCTCTGCCAGCGGTGCCTGCGCACGATCTGCCCCGAGTGCCAGACGCCCGCCGCTGTGGGCGTCATCTGCCCGGAGTGCCTGCGCGACCAGCAGAAGTCCGCCTCACCCGCGCAGCGGAAGGCGGAGCGTCGGTGGTCACGTTCGCGCGCGGTGACGGTGAGCGACACCCGCCCCATCGTCACCTACTCGATCATCGGGATCACGCTGTTCGTTTACCTGCTGACGCTGATTCCCGGCATCGGTTCGAGTCTGCAGCAGAGCCTGCTCTACTTCGCTCCGGCGCTGTATCCCGAGCTCACCGGCCGCTTCGAACCCTGGCGGCTGCTGACCGCGGCGCTCGTGCACGGCAGCTTCTTCCACGTGGGGCTCAACATGCTGGCGCTGTGGATGATCGGGCGCAGCCTCGAGCCGCTCCTCGGGCGCTGGCGGTTCCTCACGCTCTATGTCCTGAGCGCGCTCGGCGGATCGGTCGCCGTCACGCTGCTGTCGTTCCTGACGCCCGTGGTCGGGGCATCCGGGGCCATCTTCGGACTCTTCGGTGCCCTGTTCGTGATCGGCCGGCACATCGGCGCCAACATCGGCGGAATCGCGATCATCCTCGGGGTCAACCTCGCCATCGGCTTCATTCCCGGGTTCAACGTGTCGTGGCAGGCGCACGTCGGCGGCCTGCTGACCGGCCTGCTCGTGGCGTTCATCTTCACGCGCACGCGGTCGCGGCAGCAGCGGGCGCTGCAGGTCGGCCTGCTCGTCGCGGTGTTCGCCGCGCTCGTCGCACTGCTGTTCGTGCCGGTTCTCGTTCCCGCGCTCGTCCTGCGCTGACCGGAGTTATCCACAGGTTCATCCACACATGGGGATGAATCACACCCGTGTAATTCACACCTGTTAACAAGCCTGTTAACAACCTCTGGACGGCGAAAAGCCCCGGACGGGCCGGGGCTCTTCGGGTGGTCGTGGGGCCGGCTAGCGCCAGCGGGTGGTCATGAGGAAGCCCAGGAAGGCGATGCCGAATCCGATCACGAGGTTCCAGGCGTCGATGCCGGGGATCGGGTACCGCATGCCGCTCAGATAGAAGACGAGCACCCATACGAGGCCTACCAGCATGAGGCCGATCATGATGGGCTTGAACCACACCGGGTTGGGTGCAGCTTCGCCTTCTGCGCGTTCGACGAGCGAATCGTCCTCTTTGCCGGGTCGTGCCATGCCAGAAGTCTAACTGCCAGCCGGCCCTCAGCGTGCGCTGGCTAGAATCCACCTGTGGAGGAAGCTGTCGCCGGCGGCCTGGGGGATGCTGGACCCCGTCGCTCCCGCGTGCCTGCGAGACGCCGAACCTCCGTGGTCGGGGTCATCGGCGAGCTGCTCCTCACCGCCGGGGTGATCATCCTCCTCTACGTCGTCTGGCAGCTCTGGGTCGGCGACATGATCTACGGCGCCGAGCGCAACGCGACCGGCCAGGAGATCTCGGAGCAGTGGGCCCAGGCCTATCCCGGCACCAACGAGCCCGGCGCCGCTGCGCCCGATGAGACGGTCGAGCCGATCATCCTCGACGAACCCGCCGACGGCGAGGAGTTCGCCGTCATGCGCATCCCCCGCTTCGGCGCGGACTATGCCGTCCCCATGGCCGGCGGAGTGTCGCGCGCCACGACGCTCGACCCGATCGGCATCGGCCACTACCCCGGGACGAGCATGCCGGGCGAAGCCGGGAACTTCGCCGTGGCCGCCCACCGCACCACGTGGGGGAAGCCGTTCAACCGCATCGCCGACCTGCGCGTCGGCGACGCCATCGTCGTCGAGACCGAGGACGGCTGGTACACCTACCGCTTCCGTACCCTCGAATACGTGACGCCCGACGAGGTGGAGGTGCTGCTCCCTGTTCCGCAGCAGCTCGACGCCCCGCCCGGCACCAGCTACATCACCATGACCAGCTGCAGTCCGATGTACTCGCTGGCCGAGCGCATCGTCGCGTACGGTGTCTTCGAATCGTTCACGCCGCGCGCCGCCGGAGCGCCGGCCTCGCTGGGGGTGGTCGCCTGATGTACGGAGCGCTGTGGCGGATCCTGCCGGGGCCGTGGTGGGTGCGGGTGCTCATCCTGCTGATCCTCGCGGCGGCAGTGCTGTACGGCCTCGTGTTCTACGCGTTCCCCTGGGTGAGCCAGTTCGTGAACCCGCAGGAAGTCACGGTCGAGTGACCGGTCGCCGATGAGCGCGTCGCCGATCCTCGTCGTCGACAACCACGACAGCTTCGTGCACACGCTCGTCGGGTACCTGCACGAGCTGGGTGCCGCGACCGACCTCGTCGAAGCCGATGCCGTCGGCGACCCGGCCGAGCTGATCGCCCCATATCGCGGGGTGCTGGTCTCCCCCGGCCCAGGCACTCCCGCCGACGCCGGCGCGTCGATCGCCGTGGTGCGGGCGGCGGCGGGGCGCGGCATCCCACTTCTCGGTGTCTGTCTCGGCCATCAGGCGATCGGCGAGGCGTTCGGCGCGACCGTCGACCACGCGCCCGAGCTCATGCACGGCATGACGTCGCCGGTGCACCACGACGGCAGCCTGCTCTACCGAGGGCTCTCCGACCCCTTCACCGCCACGCGGTACCACTCGCTCGCCATCGTGCCCGACACCCTCCCCCGCGAACTCGTCGTGACGAGTCGCACTCCGGGCGGCGTGATCATGGGCGTGGCGCACCGCACCGCCCCGATCGTGGGCGTGCAGTTCCACCCCGAGAGCGTGCTCACCGAGGGCGGACACCGGCTGCTGGGCAATTGGCTCGAAACAGTCGGCTTCGCGGATGCCGCGTCCCGCGGTGCCGCGCTCGGTCCGCGGCGCTGAGGGCTCGACGCCTACTCGCCCGAGCAGAAGCCGAGTTCGATGGTGGAGTGGACGGGCACGTCACCCGGCGCCAGGGACTGCGTGGACACCGTCGGAGGCGCCGACGCGGTGCAGGACGGGTCCTCCTTGGTCGTCACCGTGAGCTCGAGCGCCTCGAGCTCGCGCTGCGCCGCCTCGACGGTGTAGCCGGTGACGTCGTTGATCGTGATCTTCCCCGAGGCCACGACGAGGTTCACGACGGTGCCCTCGGCGACGCTCGCCCCCTCGGCCGGGTCGGCCGAGATCACCGTGCCGTCAGCGAGCGCCGCGTCGTTGCGCTGCGTGACCGACCCGAGGGTCAGCCCGGCGTCGGTGAGCGCGGCGGTCGCGGCATCCCGTCCCAGTCCGGTCACGGTGGGAACGGTCGACATCTCCTGCCCGAGAGAGACGTAGACGGTGATCTCCTGGCCGGGGTTCACCGACGCACCGGACTCCGGGTCGGTGCGGATGACGATCCCCTCGGCGACCTCCCCGTTCTCCTCGTCTTCGCGGATGGAGAGCAGCTCCGCGTCGAGGAGCTCCTGATTCGCACGGTCGTAGGTCATGCCGGACACGTCGGGCACCAGACGCGCGTTCGCCGGCACGTTCTCGGTCGGATCGATGGTCAGCACCCAGAAGAGCACCGAGATGAGCAGCACGGCGAGGACGCCGACGCCCGCCCAGATCCACGCGACGGGCGGCCCCGCCTGCGTGCGCTTCATGGTCGTGTCGGTGCTGAGCTGCCGGAGAGAGCGCGCTGTCTCGGCGGCCTGCTTCGGGTTCGGTCCGTAGAGCTCGCTGGTGAGCGCCCCGAGCTGGCGCTTGCTGGGCGACCGGCCGTCGATGGTGGCGTCGAGGGCCTCGCGGAAGCTCCCGGCGTCCTGGTACCGCTGGTACGGATCCTTGGCCAGTGCGCGGAGGGCGACGGCGTCGAGCGACCGCGGCACCGATTCGTTCACCTCGGACGGCGGCAGCGGCGCTTCGCTCACGTGCTGGTATGCCACCGCGACCGGCGACTCGCCGCGGAACGGCTGGCGCCCGGCGATGAGCTCGTAGAGCACGACCCCGGCCGAGTACAGGTCGGCGCGCGCGTCGACGGGTTCGCCCTTGGCCTGCTCCGGCGAGAAGTAGGCGGCCGTCCCGAGGATGGCGGTCGTCTCGGCGACGGTCGACGAGCTGTCCGACACCGCGCGCGCGATGCCGAAGTCCATGACCTTGACCTGTCCGGCGTCGGTGACCATGACGTTGCCCGGCTTGATGTCGCGGTGCACGACGCCCGCGCGGTGCGAGTACTCGAGCGCCTCGAGGATGCCGTCGACGTAGCGAACCGCGTCGGTGACGGGCACCGGGCCGGCCGAGATGATGTCCTTGAGCAGCGCGCCCTTGACGAGCTCCATGATGATGAACGGCAGCGGGCGGACCGTGCCGTCGGGCTGGGTCTCGCTGTCCTCGCCGGCGTCGTAAACGCGCACGATGGTCGGGTGGGCCATGCGCGACGCGGCCTGCGCCTCGAGCCGGAACCGCGTGCGGAAGGCGTTGTCGCCGGCGAGCTCGCGATCGAGGATCTTGATGGCGACGGCTCGGCCGAGGGTCACGTCGTAACCGCGGTAGACGCTGGCCATTCCGCCGCGTCCGATCAGCTCGTCGATGCGATAGCGCCCCGAAAGCACGCGCGGCTCAGCTGTCACAGTCACTCCCTGCGTGGATCAACAGCCAGACTAGTCGAGCGGGAGAGGCACGCCGTTCCCGGCGCCGCCTCCGCTCGACGTCACGGCGTGGTGCCCTCGCCGCCTTCGCCGCCCTCGCCGCTGTTGTCGCCGCTCTCGTCGGCCTGGATCGCCGCTCGCGCCTCGGGAGATGCGTCCGACGTCCGCTCACCCGAGGGTCCGCCCGTGCAGGTGACGGTGTAGGTCACCAGCACGTTGCCCGACTGGTTGCTCGGAACCGTGACCTGCGCGCTCCGGTCGCCCTGGCCGAACGACGACGTGGACTGACCGTTCGGGAAGGTGCCCTTCGTCGCCGTGAGGTTGTACGAGCTCACCGATCCTTCGCCTGCCGGGCAGGCGTACTGCTGCCAGGTCACGTTGATGGTGCCGCCCGGAGCGACCGTCTCGGCGTCGAACGCCGGGGCGGTCGGTGCCGGCATCGGCGTCTGCTGGCCGTAGGCCGTGAGGTTGATCGTCGTGCCGACCTCGACGCGTCCGGTCGGGTTGACCTCGTAGATGAGGCCCTGGTCGCCCTCGGTCGGCGCGGCGTTGCCCTCGGTGCAGTTGGCGACCAGGTCGGCCCCTTCCACGAGCGCGCGGGCCTCGTCGCACGTCTTGCCCATGAGCTGGAGCGCGCTCACATCGACGCGCTCTGCGCTCGGCGATGGCGAGGGCACGGTGGGGGTCACCGACGGCGTCGTGACCGCGGGAGACGGCGTGGTCGGGTCGGGTCCGGGGTCGTCCTGGTTCGCGAAGATCGCCCACAGGGTCCCGCCCAGGACGAGCAGCAGCAGCACGATCAGGGCGATCAGCGGCCAGGTCCACGGGCTGCGCTTCTTCTTCTCGGGCGCTTCCTCGCCCTCGACGACGTCGGCGTCGGGAGCGGGGAGCAGCATCGTGGCCGCACCGGTCGCGCCGCCCGCAGTGAGCACCTGCGTCATGTCGTCGCCGACGGCAGCTCCGGTCGCGATCGCGGGCACGGCTGCGGCGGCTGCCGCGACATCCCCTCGACGAAGCGCCGTCGCGGCCCGGGCGACGGCGGCCGCCGCC
>NZ_JAFIWA010000005.1 GCF_018588945.1 Microbacterium flavescens
GCCGCCCCACCCCACCGCCCCACCCCACCGCGAGACGGCATCGGTGCACCGAAACCGCCGCCACTAGTCCCAGTCTCGGTGCACGGATGCCGTCTCGGCGAGAGTTCCGTGCGAGGGGGGCGAACCGGCCGTGACCCGCAGCCGGAGGTCAGAGCGCGGCGATGCGCGTCTTCAGCTGGTCGAGCGTGTCTGCGGGCAGCTGGTTGCCCGCCATCTGCAGCACCGTGGCCGCGGGCATGTTCTTCGCGAAGCCGATCATCGGGTGATCCGGAAGCTCCGGAACGAGCTCGACGATGATGCCGCGGGCCTCGGGATCGTTCAGGAGCTGACCGAGCGTCGTCGTCTCGAGGTCGTACTTGCCGGGCATGTGATCTCCTCGCGCCGTCCGGCACCTCCACCGGGTCGCTTCAGGATGTCAGACTCCGGTTCTCGCCGCCCAGTGCTTGCGCACGGCCGCCACGATGTGCTCCACCGACTGGTCCACCGACACCACCACGCCCTGCTCGTCGGGTTCGAGGGGCTCGAGCGTCTCGAGCTGGGACCGCAGCAGCGCCGGCGGCATGAAGTGGTCGGGCCGGGCGCCGATGCGCGCGGAGAGCAGCTCCGGCGAGCCGTCGAGCTGGACGAAGAAGAGCTCGCCGGCCGTCGCGCGCAGGGCGTCGCGATACCGGCGTCGCAGCGCCGAGCACGCCACCACCGGGAGTCTGCCGCGCGCGGCCTGGGCGACGATGGCCTCGCCGACGACCCGGAGCCACGGCATCCGATCCTCGTCCGTCAGCGGGATCCCGGCGACCATCTTGGTGACGTTCGCCGGCGGGTGGAAATCGTCGGCATCGAGGTAGATGCCGTCGAGCGCACCGGCCACGGCCGCCGCGACGGTCGACTTCCCCGATCCTGAGACCCCCATCACGACCAGCGGCATGGGACTCCTTCAGACGGGTGGAGACGGATGCCTCGTCCCCGCGTCCAGGCTACCCAAACGCCGCTCGCGCGGACGGCCGAGCGCCCGGCCCGCGGGGTGCGGACCGGGCGCTCGGAGGCGACGCTCCGGATCAGAAGTCGAAGTCGCCGATGTTCTCTGCGTCGAAGACGAACGGGTCGCCGAGCAGGACGCCGGCGTCAGGGCCGACCTCGAACTCGCCGAGCTTGCCGGCTTCGAACGTGTCGCCTTCCTCGCCGGTGATCTCACCGGTGATCAGGGCCTGAGCGGCGAACGCGGCGAGGTAGCCCAGGTCGGCCGGGTTCCACAGCGCGAAGGCGGTGACGGTGCCGTCCTCGACGTACTCGCGCATCTGGTTCGGCGTGCCGAGGCCGGTCAGCGCGACCTTGCCCTTGTACTCCGAGGTCGACAGGTAGCGGGCAGCTGCGGCGACACCGACGGTGGTGGGCGAGATGATGCCCTTCAGCTCCGGGTACGTCTGCAGCAGGGCCGCGGTCTTGTCGAACGAGGTCTGGTCGTCGTCGTCGCCGTAGACGACCTCGACGAGCTCGATGTCGGGGTGGCTGGCGGCCAGCTCCTCCTCCATCATCTCGATCCACGCGTTCTGGTTCGTGGCGTTGGCGGATGCCGAGAGGATCGACCTGCAACTGCTCAACCGCGCCGAAGTGCGGCATCCGCTCAACCGCGCCGAAGTGCCGCATCCGCTCGCCCGGAGGCGCCCATCGGCGCGGTTGAACCGGCGCTTCGTGCCATCTCCGGTCGCATCGTGTTACCTTGTAGCTCTATGTACCTTGCACCTCTAGGTATCGAAGAGAAGAGCTCATGAAGATCGGCAAGGACCTCGTCGCCGCCGCAGCGACGCCCATGGTGCTCGGCATCCTCGCCGAGGGCGAGTCGTACGGCTACGCGATCCTCCAGCGCGTGAGCGAGCTGTCCGACGGCGAGCTGGAATGGAGCGACGGGATGCTGTATCCGCTGCTGCACCGTCTGGAGCGGCTCGGCCACATCGAGGCCAGCTGGAGCGCGTCGCCGACCGGCCGCCCGCGCAAGCACTACCGCCTCAGCGCCACCGGAGCGGCGGTCTTCGCCGAGCAGCGCCGCCAGTGGAGCGTCGTCAGCACCGCGCTGCAGAAGGTGTGGGCCGACCGCGACGGCGGCCGCAGCCCGTTCGCTCTCGGGGGTGCCCCCGCATGACCGCCGACCTCGATCCGCAGCTCGAGCAGCAGATCGCCGCCTGGCGCGAGTACGTGGGCCGCCGGCAGGCGATCGACGGCCGCGACGTCGACGAGCTCGAGGACCACCTCCGCGGCCAGATCGACCGGCTCGAGGCATCCGGTCTCGCGCCCGACGAGGCCTTCCTCGTCGCCGTAAAGCGCATGGGCGGCCTCGATGACCTCTCGCGCGAGTTCGCTCGTGAGCACTCCGACCGGCTGTGGAAGCAGCTGGTCATGGCCGAACCCGGCTCAGCACCGCGCTCGCGCGCCCTGCCCCTCGCGATCGCGCTGGCATTCGGAGCCGCGATCGCGGTGAAGATTCCCGCTCTCTTCGGCATCGACTTCGAGTCGGACGGCGACTTCTACGCCCGCAACATCGCGGTGCTCGTGCTGCCGTTCCTCGCCGCGTACTTCCTGATCCGGCACCGCTCCTCGGCGATGACCGTCGTCGCCGTCGCCGCGCCGTTCGCCGTCGCCGCCCTGGTGCTCAACATCTATCCCTTCGGGACGGATGCCGCGACCCTCACGCTCGCCGCGATCCATGCGGTGGTGGCGCTGTGGATCGTCACCGGCATCGCCTACGCGAACGGCGACGTTCGCTCGAGCCGTGCGCGCATGGACTTCGTGCGATTCACCGGCGAGTGGTTCGTCTACTTCGTGCTCATCGCGCTGGGCGGCGCTGTGCTCATCGGCCTCACGATGGGCGTGTTCGGCGCGATCGGCCTGGATGCCGCCGACGTCGTCGAGAACTGGCTGCTCCCCTGCGGGATCGCGGGCGCGGTGGTCGTCGCCGGCTGGCTCGTGGAGGCCAAGCAGAGCGTCATCGAGAACATCGCTCCCGTGCTCACCAAGCTGTTCACGCCCCTGTTCACGGTGCTGCTCCTCGCGTTCTTCGTCGCCGGCCTCGTGCAGGGCAGCCTGGTCGATCCCGACGACGGGCTGGTGATGTTCGGCCAGCGCGACATGCTGATCATCTTCGACGTCGTCCTCGTCGTCGTGCTCGCCCTGCTGCTGTACGCCCTCTCGGCCCGGGACCCGCTGGTCGAGGCATCCTGGTTCGATCGTCTTCAGCTCGTCATGGTGGTCGCCGCCATCCTGGTCGACCTGCTGGTGCTGATCGCCATGGTCAGCCGCATCGCGGAGTACGGCGCGAGCCCGAACAAGCTGGCCTCGCTGGGGCTCAACCTGATCCTGCTCGCGAACCTCGCGGGGGCAGCGTGGCTGCAGCTGCGGTTCGTCATCGGGCGGACTCGGTTCGCGCGCCTCGAGCGCTGGCAGACCGGGTTCATCCCGGTGTACCTGGCGTGGTCGGCAGTCATCCTGGTCGTGTTCCCGCCTGTCTTCGGCTACCGCTGACGCCGTGCTCCCGGCACTATGTTGGGCGCATGAGCCAGAGCCCCGGTGCCGGCATGCCGCTGCGCGACTATCGCATCCATCGGTACGTCAACGCGTTCTGCCCCGCATGCCACGAAGAGCATCCTGATCGCGAGCTGTCGCAGGTGGCCCGGCTGTCGGGGTGGCTGGCGGTACGCGACGGGCGGGTCTGGCTGGAGCGCGGATGCCCCGAGCACGGCCTCGTGCGCACGCTGTACGACGAGTCGGCCGAGATCCTCTCCTACCTCGAGCAGTGGACGGCGCCGACGAAGGTGCATGGCCCCGACACCCTCGGCAACTTCAAGCCGGTGCCCTCCGCGTATGAGGACGGGCTGCCGCAGATGCAGACCCAGCACACGTGCATCCTCCTCGAGGATCTGACGGACCACTGCAACCTGCGCTGCCCGACGTGCTTCGCCGAATCGAGCCCGGCGGCCTCGGCGATCGCCCCCCTGGCGGAGGTGCTCGCCTCAGTGGACGCGCGTCTCGCCCGTGAGAACGACCGCATCGACGTGCTGATGCTGTCGGGCGGCGAGCCGACCCTCTACCCCTGGCTCGAGCAGCTCCTCGACCACCTGGTGACGCGCCCGATCGTGCGGATCCTCATCAACTCGAACGGTCTGCGGATCGCGCAGGACGATGCGTTCGTCGAGGTGCTCAAGAAGCACCGCGAGCGCGTCGAGATCTACCTGCAGTACGACGGCGAGAGCGCCGAGGCATCCGCATTCCACCGCGGGGCCGACATCCGCCGCTTCAAGGAGCGCGCGATCGCCCGGCTCTCGGAGGCCGGTGTCTTCACGACACTCACCATGACCGCGACGCTCGGGGTGAACGACGGCGAGATCGGCGCCGTCATCCGCCGCGCGATGGCGACGCCGTACGTGGGCGGAGTGACGATCCAGCCCGTCTTCGGCTCGGGCCGCTCGTCGGGCATCGACCCGAACGATCGGCTGACGCACACGGGCGTCCTCACCCGGCTCGGGCCGCAGACCGACGGCGAGGTGACCTGGCGCGACCTCACCGCGCTGCCGTGCAGCCATCCGCACTGCTGCTCGGTGGGGTATCTCCTGCGCGACGACTCCGGCGACTGGAAGTCGCTGACCGCCCTGATCGGCCACGAGCGCCTCAAGGAGTTCCTCGACCTCGAGCCCGATCTCCTCGCCAACCGCATCGCCGACAGCTCGATCAACCAGGCGCTCAAGGACGCGGTCAAGGGATCGCTGCTCGACCTCCTGAGCGAGCAGTCCTCGCTCTCGCACCCGTCCATGACCACGATCTGGCGCGACATCTGCCAGAACTGCGATCTGGGCATCGGCACGCTCACGGCGCTCGCGACCTCGGCGCTGCCGGGTCAGCACAAGCGGCTGCGCGCGATGCTCGGCGACCGGGTGCTGCGCATCACCGTGAAGCCCTTCATGGACATCAACACCATGATCGAGGAGCGCCTCACGCAGTGCTGCGTGCACGTCGCGACGGTCAACGAGACGACCGACGCCCATCAGTGCGCGCCGTTCTGCGCCGTGCAGGCGTGGGCGCCCCTGTCCCGGCGCCGCCTGTCCACCGCCACCGGCGGCCGCCGCGAGATCCCGGTGACCGTCTCATGACCGCGTTCGACGCCGGTGGGCTCAATCAGTACGACGAGTCGGTCGGCGACCCGGCTCCCCCGTTCGACCCGCTGCGACTGTGCGTGTTCACGACGGTCGCCGTCATCGCGTGCCTGCTCGGGCCGATCGCCGTGCTCGCGTTCGCCCTGGTCGCGATCGCCGGCTACGCTGCCGCCCGGCGGGCGGGGCTGCTGCGATCGAGGTGCAAGCTCGGCGACACCCGTCTCGTGCTCATCTACCTCTCGGCGATCGCCGTGCTCTCGGCCGTCGCGGTGCCCTTCTGGGTGATGCTCTGGGCCGGGATCTGGACCTGAGGCGATGTTCCCGACGCTGAAGGATCTGTTCGGCTGGGGCCTGCCGATCGACACGCACTCCGCGTTCGTCGCACTGGCGCTCGGCCTGGCCGGCGTCGTGTTCCTCGTCGAGTCGCGCCGGCGCGGTGTGACGGATCCTCGCATCCCCTACCTGGTCCTCGGCGCGCTCGCCGGCGCCGCCGTGTTCTCGCGGCTCGGCACGTGGGCGCAGCACCTCGATCCGTCGAAGAACCTCTCCCTCTTCGAGCAGCTCGCGTTCGGCCACGCGTCGATGCTCAGCGCCCTAGTCGGCGCCTGGCTCGGGGTGCACGTCGCCAAGCGGATCGTGAAGTACGGGCCGCGCACGGGCGACCTGTTCGCCCCCGCCGTCGCGCTCGCCCTGGCGGTCGGTCGCTTCGGATGCCTCTTCACCGAGATCCCCGGAACGCCCACGGGCTCCGACTGGGGCATCGTGCTGGATGCGGATGCCGCGGCCTACACCGGCGCGCCCGCGGGGGTGCCCCTCCACCCGAGCTTCGTCTACGAGATCGTCTTCCACCTCGTCGCTTTCGCGGCGCTGTGGTTCTGGCTGCGCCACCGCCCCATCGCGGCCGGGGAGCTGCTCACCCTGTACGTCGCCGCCTACGGGGTGTTCCGCTTCTCGGTCGAGTTCGTCCGCGGCAACGAGGTGGCCTGGATGGGGCTGACGCGACCGCAGCTCTTCCTCATCGTCACGATCCCGCTTCTCCTGGCCCGCATCGCGTACCAGGCAGCACGCGGCCGACTGGTGGTACCTGCAGAGAGGATGGCAACGCATGGACAGACCGCCTGACCTCCCCGACGACGGCGCGACACCGGACGAGGGACCGACGCCAGCCGAGGAACCGACGCCAGCCGAGGAGCCGACGCCAGCCGAGGAGCCGACGCCAGCCGAGGAGCCGACGCCAGCCGAGGAGCCGACGGCCGGCGACCCGCTGCACGGCGACGTTCCCCCGCCGGACGCCGACCCGCCGGCCGTCTACGCGCCGCCGCCCGGCTACGCGCCGCCCCCCGGCTACGCTCCGCCCCCGGCGTTCACGCCGTCGGCCGAGCCCGCACCGCAGCCCGACAAGCGGCCGAGCGTCGGCGTCGGGATCGGAACCGGATGCGGTCTGCAGATCCTCGCCCTGGTGCTGTTCTTCCTGACCACGGGAATCGTCACCTCGATCTGGGGCCTGCTGTGGCCGTTCATCCTGGTGCCGGTCCTCGCCGGCCTGCTCATGTTCTCGCAGCGCTGGCGGCGCTTCGCGACGGGCGTGCTCATCGTCTCGGCGGCGACCTGGCTCATCGTCATCGGGCCCTGCCTCGGCCTCCTGGGCGGCCTCTGGGTCTGACCCGGCGCGCGGTCACCCGGTCCGGGTGACCTTTGCCGACGCCTTCTGCGCGCCGTTGACAGTGGCTGCGGCATCCGGAATTCTTGCCCCGTACTCGTCGACGACCCTCCTGGTCCACCGGTCCCGACGGCATCCGGAACCGCCCCACGGCGTGCGACGCACGGAGGAGCAGGCACATGCTGCACAGGAAAGACGACGTCAGAGACGAGCTGCTCGACGAGGTGTTCGCCTCGAACGACCTGTCGGTCTCACTGCCGAAGTACCGGATGCCGCAGAACGAGCACCTCGCGCGGCACGCTTATCAGGTCGTGATCGACGAGCTCATGCTCGACGGGAATTCGCGTCAGAATCTCGCGACCTTCTGCCAGACGTGGCTCGAGCCCGAGGTGCGCTCGATCATGGCCGAGACGCTCGACAAGAACATGATCGACAAGGACGAGTACCCGCAGACGGCCGAGCTCGAGGCGCGCTGCGTGCACATCCTCGCCGATCTGTGGAACTCCCCCGAGGCGCAGAACACCCTCGGCACGTCCACGACGGGCTCCAGCGAGGCGGCGATGCTCGGCGGTATGGCGCTGCTGTGGAAGTGGCGGGCGCGACAGAGGGAGGCCGGCAAGCCCACCGACAAGCCGAACCTCATCACGGGCCCGGTGCAGGTGTGCTGGCACAAGTTCGCCCGCTATTGGGACGTCGAGCTGCGCGAGATCCCGATGGAGGGTGAGCGCTTCATCATGAACGCCGATGAGGTGATCAAGCGGGTCGACGAGAACACGATCGGCGTGGTCCCCACCCTCGGCGTGACGTTCACGGGACAGTACGAGCCGGTCCACGCGGTGAGCAACGCACTGGACAAGCTGCAGGAGGACACCGGCCTCGACATCCCGATCCACGTCGACGGCGCGAGCGGCGGCTTCATCGCGCCGTTCACGGTTCCCGAGCTGGTGTGGGACTTCCGCCTTCCTCGCGTGAAGTCGATCAACACCTCAGGACACAAGTTCGGGCTGGCTCCGCTCGGGGTCGGCTGGGTGGTGTGGCGGGATGCCGCCGACCTGCCCGAGGACCTGGTCTTCAACGTGAACTACCTGGGCGGCAACATGCCCACGTTCGCGCTCAACTTCTCCCGGCCCGGCGGGCAGATCGTCGCGCAGTACTACAACTTCGTCCGGCTCGGGCACGAGGGATATCGCAAGGTCCACATGTCGTGCCACGACACGGCGATGTACCTCGCCGAGGAGATCTCGAAGTTCGGACACTTCGAGATCATCAACGACGGCAGCGCGTCGGCAGGCATCCCGGCGGTCTCGTGGAAGCTGACCGACGGGGTGGAGCATCCGTTCAACTTGTTCGACCTGGCCGACCGGCTGCGCACGCGGGGCTGGCAGGTGCCGGCCTACACGATGCCGAAGGACCGCCAGGACCTCCCGGTGCAGCGCATCCTCGTGCGGCAGGGATTCGACCGCGATGCCGCGTCACTGCTGATGAGCGACTACCGGGCGGCGATCGAGCACTTCGACAGGCATCCGATCGTCAGCTCGATGACGGAGGAGGAAGCGGGCACTTTCCACCACTGAACGCATTTCCAGGATACCGACCGAGGGGGGCCTTGCCGCAAGGCCCCCCTCGGGGCGCATACTGGTCGGCCGTGATCCTCCGAGCGGAGCGGAGATCGCGAGCGAGAGTTGGAGCGCCCCACGTGAATCCCCTGGCCACAAGTGTTTTCCACCTGCCCGGACGGCTGTCGGCCAAGGCCGGCCCCGAGCTGATCAGCGCGGACGAGCGGCACTTCGCCGCCATCGCCCGCACCCTCGCGGACTCGATCCGCGATCTGTCCGCACGCCGTGATGCGGTGCGACGCGAAGCGGGAGGCAGCGGACAGCACGCGCTCGACCGCGATCTCGAGATCCACCGGCTGACGGCGCGGCTGACCGCGCTCGGTCGCTTCGGTCTCGACATCTGCCTCGGACGGATGGTGGGGACGGATGCCTCGGCCCCCGTGTATATCGGACGCCTGGGGCTCACCGACGACGAAGGCCGCCAGCTGCTCGTCGATTGGCGCTCACCCGCGGCCGAGCCGTTCTTCGGCGCCACCCATGCGAATCCGATGGGACTCGCCAGCCGTAGGCGGTACCGGTGGAGCGGCGGTCGGATCACGGACTACTGGGATGAGGTCTTCACGGCGGAAGGGCTCGAGGGCCCCGTCGCCCTCGATGACCAGTCTGCGTTCATCGCCAGCCTCGGTGGCAGCCGAGAGGGCCGGATGCGCGACGTGCTCGCCACGATCCAGGCCGACCAGGACGCCGTCATCCGCGCCGACTCGCGCGGTGCGCTCGTCGTCGACGGCGGGCCCGGCACCGGCAAGACGGTCGTCGCCCTGCACCGCGCGGCGTACCTGCTCTACGCCGATCCCCGCGTGAGCCGCGCCCGCGGCGGAGTCCTCGTCGTGGGTCCGCACCAGCCCTACCTCGCGTACGTGGCCGACGTGCTTCCGGGGCTGGGCGAAGAGGGCGTTCTGACGTGCACGCTGCGTGATCTCGTGCCGGAGGGGGCCGAGGCATCCGTCGAATCCGACCCGCGCGTCGCGGCCCTCAAGGCGACCGGCAGACTCGTCTCGGCTGTCGAGCCCGCCGTGCGCCACTACGAGCAGCCGCCGTCGCGCGGCATGAACGTCGGCACGCCCTGGGCCGACGTGCGGCTCGAACCCGAGGACTGGGCGGACGCCTTCGCCGCCGCAGACCCCGCGACGCCGCACAACGAGGCGCGCGAGCAGGTGCTCGAAGAGCTGCTCACCATCGTCGTCGACCAGCACCCCGAGGACGCGCCTCCCCACCTGGTGCGCCGGGCGCTGGTGCAGGACGAAGGACTGATGACAGCCTTCAGCCGGGCGTGGCCGCTCCTCGACCCGGTGAACGTGGTCGCGGATCTGTGGTCGGCGCCCGCGTATCTGCGTCACTGCGCTCCCTGGCTCGCCCCGGACGACGTGGCGCTGCTTCAGCGCGACGACGGGCATGTGTGGACCGTCTCGGATCTTCCTCTCCTCGACGCGGCGCGCCAGCGGATCGGCGACCCGCACGCGGTCCGGCGCAGGCGTCGGCGCGACGCGGCCCTCGCTGCCGCGCGCGAGCTGCGCGATCGGGTGATCGACGATCTGATCGCGTCGGACGACTCCGAGATGGGCGTCATGTCGATGCTGCGCGGCCAGGACTTCCAGAACACCCTGGTGGACGAATCGGGCCTTCCCGACGCCGACCCCGATCAGCTGGCGGGGCCGTTCGCGCACATCGTGATCGACGAGGCGCAGGAGCTGACCGACGCGGAATGGCGGATGCTCCTGCTGCGCTGCCCCTCGCGGAGCTTCACGATCGTCGGCGACCGCGCTCAGGCGCGCCACGGCTTCACCGAGACGTGGGAGGAACGGCTGACGCGGATCGGGATGAGCAGGGTCGAGCTGGCCTCGCTCACCGTCAACTACCGCACGCCGGAGGAGATCATGGCCGAAGCCGAGCCGGTGATCCGCGCAGCCCTGCCCGACGCGAACGTGCCCACCTCGATCAGGCGCACCGGCGACGCGGTGCGGCGCGGCGCGCGCAGCGAGCGCGACGCCATCCTCGAGGAGTGGCTCGCGGCCCACGCGGAGGGGGTGGCGTGCGTGATCGGCGACCCGGCGTTCGCACCGACCGACCGTGTGCAGTCGCTGTCGCCCGAACTGGCGAAGGGCCTCGAGTTCGATCTCGTCGTGCTGGTGGACCCCGGATCGTTCGGGGGCGGCATCGAGGGAGCCGTCGACCGCTATGTCGCGATGACCCGCGCGACGCAGCAGCTGGTGATCCTCGAGGGTCGCTGAGCCGGCCCCGCGGGCTGATTCACATCCGGGCGTACCGGGCCCGGGCGAAGCAGAAGAGGCCGTAGACGATGAGCCCGATGCCGACCACCCAGAGGATGACAGCGCCGAACGGCAGCTGGGCGAGCGTGTGGATGGCCGCATCCATTCCCCCGGCCGCCTCCGCGTCGTGCGTGAGGGCGGCCACGACGAAGAGCAGACCGGTCACGCCGACGGCGACGCCCTTGGCGATGTAGCCGACCACACCGAAGGTCACGATGCCCTTGCGCGCCGCCCCGCTCGGCACGTCGAGGTTCTTCTCGAACGCGCGGGTGACGCCGCGCACGACGAAGGCGGCGCCGATGGCGAACACGACCAGCCCGACGAGCACGAGCAGCACCACTCCACCGGGTGTCGACAGCAGGCGTGCACTCAGCGATTGCGACGACTGGGAGGAGTCGGAACTGCCCCCGAAGGCGTAGACGACGGCGGTGAACGCGATCGCCAGGTACGCCACGGCGGTTCCCACGAACTTGAGGCGGTGTCCCCACTTCTTCTTGCCGTCGGGGTCGGACTCGACGACGGCCTCGGCGATCTGCCACACCGCGAGCGCGGTAAGCCCGAGGGCGATGGCCCAGAGGAGGGCCACGCCGGCCGGCGAGCTGCGGATCTGCTCCATCGCGCCGCCCTGGTCCGCCTCACCGCCGCCGCCGGTCGCCACCGAGATGGAGATCCCCCCGATGACGAGGTGGACGATGCCGAGGACGACGTAGCCGATGCGCGCGGCGACACGGAAGAAGGTCGAGTCCTGCGCGACATGGGCGGCGGATTTGGCGGTGCTCACCGGGGAAGCGTATCGGCGCCGGGAGTCGCGAAGGGGGGCTTGACGCCGAGGCGCCTCGCGTGGTCGGGCGACGCATCGCCTGCCCGGTGAAGCCGGGCCAGGACGCGGATGACGGGAGCTCCTGCCGAGCGCACCTGCGGCCAGCGCGCCAGCGCCGCCCGCACGGCGGGTCGACGGCGAAGGGTCCGCCGCACCAGTGCCAGCTCGAAGGCCTCCGCCCACTGCGCGCAGACGGCCTGGTCGGTGAACGCCCGCGCCGCGCGGACGGCCCTCGCCCGCATCCGCTGACGATCCCGCTCGGGAAGGTCGGCTACGCGGCAGACGGCGTCCGCGAGCGCGGTGACGTCGCCCGCCGTCACGAGGCAGCCGTTGCGGCCGTCGCGGATGATGTCGGCCGGGCCGTAGTCGATGTCGTAGGCGATGGGGATGCAGCCCGCCGCCATCGCCTCGACGAGGGCCAGCGGGAAGCCTTCGGAGTGCGCCGTGAACAGCGCGAACGACGCGGACGAGAGCGTGTCGCGGGCACCCGGCTCGTAGCCGTGGAATCGGATGCCGGCATCCCCCGCCGCCCGCCGCTCGAGCGCATCGCGACTCTCGCCGTCGCCGTAGACGTCGAGAGTGAGGGGCGATCGGCGCCCTTCGTTCGCGCGCTGGATTGCGTCGATCGCATGCGAGACGCGCTTGCGCCTGGTGAGCGACGCGACCACGACTCCCCGCGTCGGCGAGCGCGGATCGGTGGGCGGAGCGGTGCCGCACTGCGCTCGGGGGTTCGAGACCACGGCGACGCGCGGCATCCGGTCGACGTCGTGGCGGAGATCGCGGGCCTGCGAGCGACTCAGCACGGCGACCACGTCGAATCGGTGCGCCGAGGCGAGGGCGGCCCGGCGCGAAGCCCGCAGGTCACCGGCCGCATCACGGTGCGAGCCGTGGATCAGGTGCGCGGTGACCACGTGCGGCCGCCGATACGTCTGCATGAACGGAGCCATCGTCTTGCTGTCCACGATCATGTAGCTGCGGGCGCCGCCGGTCAGCGCGTCCAGCCACTCCGCGTACAGGGCCCACGCGCTGCGCCACGCCCGCACCGGGCGTCCGCTCCGGTCATGGAGCACCAGCCGGCGCGCACCGCGCGTCCCGCGCACGTCGCGGCGGTCGGTAAGCAGGAGCGTCCCGTCGGCGCGGAAGTGGTCGGTGTGCAGCATCCCGCCGTCCGTGTCGCGGACCACCCGCGAGAGGACGCGACCGTCCCGACGGCGCTCGGAGCCGGGCACCCCGGAGGGAAGGGGCGGGTCGTCCGTCAGTGGCGCGGCCGAGGCGTCCGACTCGGGCAGTTCATGGTCGCGCAGCCAGTCGTAGAGATTGAGGACACGGATGCCGTCGGCCAGCGAGCCGGCGGCGCGCAGACGCCGCTCGAGCTCCGGATAGTCGGGCCGCGCATCGAAGGTGAGGACGTCGACCGGGGTGCCCGCGACCTCGCGGAACGCACGCGATCGGCGGAGGATCGCCTCGGTCATGCCGCCGAAGTCGTCGGGGATCGACCACGTGACGGCGAAGTGCCGACCGTTCGGCAGGCGTGCAGTACGGGCTCTCACGCGGTCCAGTGTGACCTCGCCGCGCGGGGGCGGAGCCCGGGTTGACGAACCCGCGGTCTTCGGTTAACCGTCTGGATTTGAGACTTGAGACTCCGAGTCCCTAGAGTGGCGGAGGTGCCGGATCTGGGGTTCTGCACCACGCTTCGCCGAAGGCCTGCGCAGCCCTGCGGAGCGGGCCGGTGCCGGGTTGTGGGGACCCGGCACCGCTACCGGCGCGCCGATGATCGCACACCTCTCGAACCGGACGGGCACGCGGGCGATAATCAGACCGTGCCGCAATCAGAACCACGGTCGCGGAAGCCAGCCGGTGAGACTCGCACGCTCATGCTGCAGGTCGCCGTCGAACGAGTGAAGTCCGAGGGACTTCTGCTCGACTACGCCAACATCGAGCTCGAGAACCTCATCCGCGCCGCAGGGGTGCCCCGTTCCACGGTGTTCCGTATCTGGCCCGACCGGATGGCGTTCATCGCCGATCTCGTGCGCGCTCTGTTCGAGGCCGATCCGGGTTTCGAGGCGGGTTTCGACGGCGAGACGCTCGAGATGCTCCAGCACGCGACCTCGTCCCCTGCGGGCGCGGGGCACTCCGCCGAAGAGAAGCAGGTCGCCCTGCGCGCCGCCGTGCGGGTCGCGGTCGCGCACAACATCGTGGCCGTTGAGAACTCGATGGCGTGGCGCGCCTACAAGACGATGTCGGCGGCGCTCGCGAGCGGCGACGCCGTGCCGGGCGGCGATGAGATCCGGACGCTGCTCGGGGAGATCGAAGACCGCTATGTCGACCGCATGTCCGTGCTCTACGAGAAGCTGAACGCGGCAGTCGGCATCCGGATGCGCGCCGGCGTCACCGAGCGCGACCTCGCGCTCGCGATCATGTCCGTGATCGACGGCATGGCCGATCACCGTCGCATCAACCCGCCGCTGGTCGACCGGCCGCGGGTGGTCGCGATGGGTCCGGAGGGCGCGACCGAGTGGCACCTCGCGGGTCTGGCGGTGTACGGCGTGTACGCCGCCTTCACTGAGACGCGCGAGGGCTAGATCCGTGCGTGCACCCGGATGCAGACGTGTGGACGTCGGCCCGCTCGCCTTCAGCGTCGTCATGTCGTCCGACGCGCCCGCGGCAGCGGCGGCACCGGACCCCCCGGCCATCGTGCTCGTCCACGGGATCGGGGTGTCGCACCGCTACCTCAGGCGCCTCCACGAGGTGCTCGCCGAGACACGGGAGGTCGTGTCCGTTGACCTGCCCGGCTTCGGCGGGCTGCCGAAGCCGCCCGGCGACCTGGACGTCCCGGCGATGGCCACGGCCCTCGCGACCGTCATCGAGTCGCTGGGGCGCGGACCGGTCGCGCTGGTGGGCCACTCGATGGGCACCCAGTGGGTCGTCGAGGTCGGTCTGCAGCGCCCCGATCTGGTCACCGACGTGGTCATCATGGGCCCCGTGACCGACTCGGCGCACCGGTCGGTCGTGGCGCAGACGGCGGCGCTCGCCGTCGACACGCTCGGTGAGACGCCCCGGATCAACGCCATCGTCTTCTCCGACTACCTCCGGTGCGGTCCGCGCTGGTACCTGGCGCAGCTGCGCCACATGCTGACCTATCCGATCGAGGAGCGCGTCGCGCAGCTGAAGGTGCCCCTCGTCATCATCCGCGGCGCACGCGACCCGATCGCCGGTCTGGAGTGGTGCCGCCACCTCCGGGATCGGGCGGCACGGGCGACGGTCGTGCAGATCCCCGGCGGGCACCACGTCGTGCAGGAGTCGAGACCTCGGGCCGCGGCATCCGCGATTCTCAGTCTTGTCACGCCGACGTCGGACCTGACGCCCTCGTCCGTCACTGCTGGCGCGGAAGAACCGTGAGCACGCGCTGGATGTGGTCGCGGAACTCCACCATGTAGCCGCGGAGGAAGTCCTCGGTTTCGGCCTTGTGCACCGTGCCGTCGTCGCCGAACACGTCGGGTGAGAACTGGATGTACGCCTCCGGAGCGGTCATCTGGCGCGCGTTGCAGAAGCTGAGGACACCGCGCAGGCTCTGCTGGGCGACAGCGGTTCCGATCGATCCCACCGAGGCACCGATGACGGCGGCCGGGATGTGATCGAACGAGTTCTGCCCCCACGGCCGGGAGGCCCAGTCGATCGCGTTCTTCAGCGCTCCGGGAATCGAGCGGTTGTACTCGGGAGTGACGAAGAGGACGGCGTCCGATGCCTCGATCGCTCGCTTGAGCGCCAGCGCCTCGGGCGGATAGTCCTCGTCGTAGTCCTGGCTGTACAGGGGCAGGTCGCGGATGGGGATCTCGGTGAACTCCAGGTCCTCGGGCGCGAGGGCGATGAGAGCCTTCGCGAGAGTCCTGTTGATCGATGTCGAGGAGAGGCTCCCGACGAAGTATCCGACCTTGTACGACATATCCAGCCCTCGATTCGCTCTGTTGCCTGGTCTCGCCAGCCTCCGCCCCGCCCGCCGCGCAGGCCACCCCCTTGCGGTTATGCGCACGGGCAGTCCTGCTCACTGCGATGTCTCCGGTGCGTGGGACGATCCGCACGACGGGCGATCGGGCGGGAGGGCGAGATGCGGGGCGAAGCGACCGTGCTGCACGCCGATCTCGACGCCTTCTACGCCTCGGTCGAACAGCGGGATGCGCCCGCGCTCCGGGGCCGCCCGGTCATCGTCGGCGGCGGTGTCGTGCTGGCGGCGAGCTACGAGGCGAAGGCCCGGGGAGTGCGGACCGCGATGGGCGGCAGGCAGGCGCGGGAGCTGTGTCCGGATGCCGTGATCGTGCCGCCGCGGATGGAGGCGTACTCCACAGCCAGCCGTGACGTCTTCGCGATCTTCCGCGACACCACTCCGCTCGTCGAGGGTCTGTCCATCGACGAGGCGTTCCTCGAGGTCGGGGGCCTCCGACGCATCGCGGGCACGCCCGAGCAGATCGCCGTGCGATTGAGGCAGCGCGTCCGCTCCGAGGTCGGGCTCGCGATCTCGGTCGGGGTCGCCCGCACCAAGTTCCTCGCCAAGGTCGCCAGCGCGGTCAGCAAGCCCGACGGGCTGCTCGTGGTCGAGCCCGACCGCGAGCAGGAGTTCCTGCTCCCGCTCCCCGTCGAACGGCTCTGGGGTGTCGGCGCGGTGACGGCCGGCAAGCTTCATCGGCTCGGCATCCACACCGTCGGCGAGCTGGCCGAGCTCGAAGCCGCGACGGCGGAGAGGCTGCTGGGCAGGGCGACGGGAGCGCACCTTCACGCGCTGGCGCGCCTGCGCGATCCGCGCCCGGTCGACACCACGCGACGTCGCGGATCCATCGGGTCTCAGCGCGCGCTGGGCAGTCGCCCGCGCACGGCGGACGAGATCGACCTGATCCTCACCCAGATCGTCGATCGGCTCGCCGGCCGCCTGCGTGATCGCGACCGCGTGTGCCGGACCGTCGTGCTGCGACTGCGCTACGGCGACTTCACGAAGGCGACCCGCTCGCAGACCGTCCGCTTCGCGACCGACCGCACGGCGGTGCTGCTCACCGTCGCCCGGCGGCTGCTCGCCGCCGCCGAGCCGCAGATCACCGAGCGTGGCCTCACCCTGATCGGCGTGTCCCTCTCACAGCTCGGGCGTGCCGACAGCATCCAGCCGGAGCTTCCCATCGACTGGGACGACGGCGCGCGTCTCGACACCGTGCTCGACGCCGTGCGGGATCGCTTCGGCGCGACGTCGGTTGCGCGTGCCGCGCAGCTGGGGCGCGACCCGGGCTGGTCGACGCCGCTGCTGCCGGAGCACGAGTGAGGGCGGGAGCGCCTGGCGACCGCGGGTGGTGCCGTCGCGTGACGACACCGCCCGCGACCGCCGCCGGCTCACGACCGCGGGCTCAGAACGGAGTCGGCGGCCCGCTCGATCGTCTCGGCGACGATGTCGGACTGGGTCAGGAACACCGCGTGGCTCGCGCGCACCTCCGTGACGGTGGCGCCGATCCGCTCGGCCATGTGGCGCAGCATCGCCCCGTCGAAGGCGCGGTCCTCGGTGGGGATGACGGCCCAGCTGGGCGTCGTCCGCCACGCGGCGTGCTCCAGCTTCTCGCCGAAGGCCGCCATGTTGATCGGAATCTGGCTGTCGCGGAGGAACGCGGCATCCGCCTCACTCGCGTCGTGCGCGAAACCGGTCATGAAGCGGTCGTGGTCGAGGAAGCCGAAGCCGTCCTCCCCCACGTTGATGACGAAGTCGGGCGTCGCCGCGAAGCCCTCGTACTGCTGCGAGGTCGTCTCGCCGACGTCGGGCGCGATCGCTGAGACATAGACCAGCCCGGCGACGTTGGGGTGATCCCCCGCCTCGGTGATGACGGTGCCGCCCCACGAGTGGGCCACGAGGATGGTCGGCCCCTCCTGGAGGTCGAGCACCCGGCGGGTGGCGGCGACGTCGTCGGCGAGCGAGGTCAGCGGATTCTGGACGATCGTGACCCGGTGACCGCGAGCGGTGAGGCGGTCGTACACGGCCCGCCATCCGGACCCGTCTGCGAACGCGCCGTGCACGAGCACGACGTTGGGGAGGGAGCCGGGCGTGTGTGTGGTGGTGTCTGCGACAGACATTTCTGCGCCTTTCGTAATCGAGGTGGGCGGCCGAGGCCGTCGGTTGTGGGATGCAACACCGGCAGTACGCAATATATTGCATGCGTCGAAAGACCACCAGGCCTGTCCCCTCCTGCGCCTAGCTCGACGACTGACCCGGCACGGCCACGGGGAGGCTGTGCCACGTCTCGAATGCCAGCCGGGCGGCGCCCTCCGCGTCGCCGGCGGCGCACATGTCGATCAGCGCCTCGTGGCGCTCGCGCGAGGCGAACCGGTCGACCGACACGAATCGCAGGAACTCCGCCCGGCGGACCACGGGCTCGAACTGCTGGAGCACCGTCGCGATCGAGGAGTTGCCGGATGCCTGCACCACGGCTCCGTGGAAGTCGTCGTCGGCCTCGATCGCGCCGGCCGGGTCGCCCGACTCGACCGCCGCGGCGAACCTGCTGTTGGCTCGGCGCATGCGCTCGAGGACCGACGCCGGAAGGGAGGGCACTGCGAGGCGCGCGGCGAGCCCGTGCATCGCTGCGACGATGTCCCGCGCGTGGCGCACGTCATCCTCCTCCATCTCGGCGACCACGGTGGAGCGTCCCGGACGGGCGACGATCAGGCCGCTGGCGGCGAGGCGCAGCAGCGCCTCCCGCACGGGGGTGCGGCTCACGCCGAGCCACTCCGCGAGCTCGCCGTCGCGGAGAACCTCACCGGGCGCGAAGGTCCCGTCGACGATGGCGTCGCGCAGGCGCGCGTAGACGTCGTCGCGAAGCAGCGAGCGCCCGACCTTGGGTGATGATCGCGGAATGGGCATGCGATGTATTGCACACAGGATTCTCGGCTGCGTCAAGCCGCACGCTCCCGGGCCGCCGACTCGAACCGAGAAGAGGTGGCCCGATCCCTCGACGGGCCACCCCCTCAGGTCAGCCGCAGCTGCGCGCGGCGTACTCCGCCTGGACGGGGAACGTCACGGTCTCGCCGTCGACCGTCGCCGATGCCTCGACGTCGATCTCCCCGACGGGCACCGAGGCCTGCCGCGTGCTGAAGAGCTGCGACACCGTCCTGCCCGGCGCGAGGGGCGCGAGCGCCTTCGTGCCGAACGCCGAGGACAGCGACAGCGAGACCGGCACGTCCTCGCCGTTGGTGGCCTGCGCGGTGAGCACCACCTTGCCGGAGACGCAGCGCGTCACGGCGAGCACCGTGACATCGAGTTCGGGCTGCGCCTCCTTCACGACGCCGAGCCGGGCCAGCTGAAGGCTCAGCGCACGCTCGGGCGCGTCGATCTGGTTCTGCGTGCCGAGCGCGGCTGCGGACGCAGCCTCCGCGTCCGCGAGCAGGTCTTCCAGCTCGGCCCACTCGTCCGCCGGGTAGTCGCCCTCGTCCAGCGCATGGGCGTACGAGATCGCAGCATCCAACCCGCTCCTGTCCAGCGGGAGATTCTGCGACGTCAGCGTGTCACTCAGCAGGTAGTGGTCGAAGTCGACGTGTCCGCCGGCCTGCTGCGTGGCGTAGTTGAAGAGGCCGACGCGGTGACCCATGAAGTGCGTCAGGCTCCCGTCGAGCGTCTGCGGGCCCACCCGGTTGCCCAGCTGGTTCCACGTGACGCCGTCGAGACTGTAGGAGAACGTCGTCCACAGCTGGCCGACGGGGTTCGCGAAATCGAGGTCCGCCTTGAGGTGCACCTCGGTCGCCGACCCGAGCGCCGCGGTCGTCCCCGGCAGGAACGACTCGATCGTCGTCTGATCGATGCTCGTCGCGAACGGCTGCGTCCTGTTGACGACGCCGACCGTGTTCACCCCGCCCACGCGCTTGACCGCCACATAGGAGAAGCCGCGGTTGTAGGCAGCGAGTCCTGCCACGTCGCCGTTGTTCATGCCCGAGATGTCGAGCTTGGTCTCGGCCGACTGCCGGGGACCGAACGTGCGCTGCGACAGCGTGTTGCGCGCCTCCTCGAGGTACGTCGCCTCGTCGTCGTTCGCGAGCTTCAGGTGCTTCATGGCGCCGGTGAGGACCTTGCCCGTGGTAAGTCGCAGCCAGCCGTCGCGGTCGGTGAGCGACCAGTAGCGGTTGTCGGGAGCGTGGTTCCACTGCCACGGCAGCGCGAGCCGCGAGCCGTTGGGTGCGACCTCGTCGGGATGCGGCATCTCGACGGAGACCGGGCGCCCCTTGAGCGACACGTCATCGACCTTGAAGTCCATCAGGTGCGTGTCCGGCGCCGTCGACGGCGTGCTGGTCCACGGCGTCTCGATGAAGATGCGCATCGACGACAGGCTCTGCGAGGCGGGAACCGTGAAGCTGCCGGTGATCGTCGCCCACTGTCCTCGCGTCGCCGTTACCGACGCGAGGTTCGTGAACGTGCTGCTGCCGTACCGCGCGGTCGCGAAGAACTGCTTTGTCGCGGGACTGTTCGGGTTCTCGTACTTGATCTTTGCGGAGATGTCGTAGGTGACGTTGTGCTGCACCTTGCCCGAGACATCCTGCGCCGGACCCGATCCTGTGGTCGTGCGCCCGGTGACCTGCACGGAGCTCGCACCGGACGCGGCATCCGCCGACGAAGAGAGGGTCGCTGTGTCGTTCACGATCCAGCCGGCCGTGCCGTCTTCGAATCCCGGGTTGGTGAAGAGCTCCACACCCACAAGCGACTCGTCGATGTCCGGCGCCGCCGGGAGCTCCCAGTCCTCGTCCATGTACGCGCGGTGAGGTGCGTCGTTGTCGAAGTCGTCCGACACGACGATGCTCTTCTGCCGCTCGTAGAGCTCCTCTTCAGGCGAGAGCTCGATCGGCTTGGCGAACGGACCGTTGACGGGAACGGAGCCGTTGTTGCCGAACGTGGGCCAGCCGTCGGACCACGTGGCCGGGATCAGGGCCGGGATGCGACCGATCGGGAACGTGTCGCGGAAGAACATCCCCGACCAGTCGGTGGTTCCGTCCTCGCCGGCGATGGGGACGAGGCTGCCCTGGGCGAATCCGTTCGAGTTGAGCACGCCCTTCGCCTCGTAGGGGTTGCTGCCGTCCGCCGTGGCATAGCGCCCGAGGAGTTCATCCGACCGGAAGAGTGCGACCTGCCGGCCCTGGCCCGACGGCCACGTGATGATCACGATGTAGTACTTGCCGTCGATGTACTGCACCTGAGCGCCCTCGAAGAGGCCGCCGATGAACGAGGCGCCCGGGTAGTCCGAGGTCCGCAGGATCTGCGGGTACTCCGCCACCACGGTCTTCATGTCGCTGCTCAGCTTGACCGCACTCGTCGACCCGGAGCCGTAGAAGATGTACGGCGTTCCGTCCACGTCGAAGAAGAGAGAGGGGTCGTGATAGGCCCGGCCGAGCGCGATCCGCTCCCACGAGCCGTTGTCGATGTCCTCGGTGACGTAGAGGTACGAGCCGCCGAGGTTGTTGGTGTTGAACGCGACGTACCACTTGCCGTCGTGGTAGCGGATGGACGACGCCCACTGCCCCTGCCCGTAGGACGACTGACCGTTGCGAAGCGAGAACGAGTCGCTGATGTCGGCGCGATCGAAGACGTAGTTGACGATCTCCCAGTTGACGAGATCGTAGGACTTCATGATCGGCGCACCGGGACTGAGGTGCATCGTGGTGCTGATCATGTAATAGATGTCACGGCCCTCGTCGTTCTCGGCCGCGGGGATCCGCTCGACCGACACGTCGGGCACGTCTGCGTTGAAGAGCGGGACCGTGTACGTGCCGTCGCCCTTGTCGGTGGAGGTGTATCCGGAGTCCGGGTTCCACGGCTCGGCCGCGTTCGCGGGAAGTGCCGCCGGGGCGAGCAGCAGCCCGGCGGCGATGGCCGCAGCGCCGGTCATCGCGATCGATCGCAGCGGACGTCGCAGCGCGGGGCGGGTGGCGTCTGGGTCGGGACTCGTTCGGCGCGCGAAACGCAGCGAGCGAAGAATGGATGCGTGGGACAACGGTTCTCTCCTTCATCGAGGAAGTCGTGCGGCGCCTGTCACGTTCCGACGGCGCTGTCGAGCGGGCCCGTCGGAGCATGGGTCCGCGGGCGGAGGGGGTGGCGGCCCGTTCGGGCCGCCACCCCTGTTGCGTCAGCCGCAGCTGTGGGCTGCGTGGGCCGCTTCGACGGAGCCCGTGAGGGCCTCGCCGCCGACCGTCGCAGTCACGGACACCGCCGCGACCCCGCCGGGCACAGCGGCGAGACGCGTCGAGAACGCGTGCGAGACCGACTTGCCGGCCGCGATCGTGACCGAGGACTTCGATCCGAACGCCGTGGTCACCGAAGCGACGACGGGAACGTCGTCGGCGTTGGTCACCTTGACCGTCAGCACCGACTTGCCCGAGACGCAGCGCGAGGCCGTCTCAGCCGTGACGTCGAGACTGCGCGCGTCCGCCTCGGCGAACGACCACGTGTCGAGCTCGAACAGGTCACCGCTTCCGCCCCGGTAGGTGAAGAACACGTCCTGCGTGCCCGTCGCCCCCGAGAGGTCCGCCGTGAGCTCGGTCCACTCGCCTGCCGCACCGGTCACCGGGATCGTTCCGATGACGGCTCCGGTCTCGCTGCCCGTGCGGACGTCGATGGATCCACCGGCCTGCAGCGGCTTCACCTTGACGGTGACCTCCGCCGCGCCCGCGTCGCCGAAGGCGACGGAGGACAGCGCCGTCCAGTCCCCGTTGTCGATGTCCTTGACGACGAGGTTCGGAGCCGTCGACCCGAACTGGGCCGAGGCGCCGGTCACCTTCTGGGTCGCGATGCCCTTGCTCCAGCCGAACGTCTCGGCCTCGAAGGTGCGGAACGGATCGAAATCGTGCACCTGCTCCACGCCGGCGTAGTCGCCCACGACCTGCTGGATGGTGCCGTCCTCGTTGAAGACCAGCTCCTGGATGTGCGGGCTGCGGTACCCCTGCGTCGTGTTGCCGTTGATCCGCTTGTTGAGCGTCGGAGCGTGGTACGTGAAGTAGTACTTGCCCTCGAACTCGAACACCGACTGGTGGTTGTTTCCACCGGTGCCGGCACCGAAGAACTGCGACTGGTTCGGGAAGAGCAGGCCGACGTACTTCTCCTTCGGGAAGTTGGTCGGGCTGTCCGACATCATGTACGGGATCTGGCCCCCGCCCGGGTACCCAGGCAGCGGGGTCTGGTTGCCGCCGAAGTCGTTGCCGCCGAAGTGCGACGAGTACGTCAGGTAGTACGTGCCCTCGCGCTCGAACACGTGCGCCGCCTCGAAGGAGACAGGCGTGTCGACGACCATCGCGGAGCCCTTGGTCGTGACCATGTCGTCCTCGAGCTCGATGACCCGGATGTTCTTCGGGTTGTTGTACCGCTCGGCGGCGGGCATGCTCGTCGACGCGGGACCGCCGCCGAAGTACAGGTAGTTCTTCCCGTCCTTGTCGACGAGCGGGGCCGGGTCGAACTTCCAGGCCACGTCCTCCGCGCCGGGCGTCGAGCCGTTGATCAGCGTGCTGCTGCGCTCGCTGATCCACGGGCCGAGCGGGCTGGCGCCCGTGATGACGTTGCTCGAGCCGCCGCCGTTGGCGTAGTAGAGGAAGTACTTCTCCTCACCGTCGACGACCTTCTTCGCGAACCCGGGGGCCCACGAGTTGCCGGTGAACGGAGCCACGCCCTGGGGTCCTGCCACCTGGATCTCTCCGTGGTCGGTCCAGTTCACGAGGTCTTCGGACGAGATCAGCGTGATCTGGTTGATGTTCCCGTAGTTGATCGCGGGAGAGATGCCCGTGACCGGGTCGGGTGCATAGCCCTGCGTGTCGTTCGTCATGAACATGTACACGCGGCCGTCCTCGGCGTAGCCGAAGCCGTCGGCGCCGAACTTGTGTCCGATGAGCGGGTTGTGCTCGCCTGGGACCTTCCCGACGACCTCGATCGTCTTCGAGGGCGGGGGCGGCGGCGGCGTGCCGATCAGCGAGACGTCGTCCACGATGAAGTCCATGAGATGCGTGTCCGGGGCGGTCGAGGGATCGCTGGTCCACGGCGTCTCGATGAACAGCCGCGCGGTCGACACGCTCTGCCCGGCCGGGATGGTGAAGGTGGAGTTGATGTACCCCCACTGGCCGCGTGCCGGAGTCGTGCTCGCGAGGTTCGTGTAGGTGCCGCCGCCGTAGTGCATCGTCGCGAAGAACTGCTTGGTCGCGGGACTGCTCGGGTTGTCGTACTTCACCCGCGCCTTGATGCTGTAGGTCTGGCCGGCCTGCACCTTGCCGCTCAGATCCTGCATCGGACCCGAGCCGGTCGTGGTGCGGCCGCTCACCTTCACGGCGGACTCGCCCGAGAACGCGTCGTCGACGATGGACAGCGTGCCGCCGTCGGTGGCGTTGCCGTTGTTGACGAACCAGCCCTCCACCCCGCTCTCGAATCCGCCGTTCACGATGAGCTCCTCGTCGGCGGCGGTGGCCGGAGCGGCGAGCCCGCTGACGATGAGCGCCGTCGCGGCGACAGCCGCGCCTAGGACGCCTGCCATCCTGCGGCGCACGGCCGCACGATGTGTCATCTCCCTGGTGGTCAAGGTTTCCTCCTCATTGATCGATCAACCTTGGTCCGCCTGCACCGCTTCGTCAGCGGGGGGAAATGGGGGCTGGGCACTGGTCTCCCCTTGCCTCAGGTCTGCTGGGCACTGCTGCGTGCGTCCCGACCCCCTTGGCGGATGCTTCGCATGTTAGCGGTCACAGCAGGCGGTCACAAGACCCAATTGTTCGCGCTATCAAACTGGTAGACGGTCAGAGGTGCCTCGGATATCAGCTCGCGCCGAGCGGAGCGGCGGTGCTCTGCCGCACGACCAGATGCGCACGCACGGGCGGCGACACAGACGGTGGGATGCCGCGGCCGGCGTCGATGAGAGCGGCGACCGCCCACGTCGCGAGGTCGTCGACCGGCGCCGAGATCGCCGTGATCGGCGGCGCGGCGTGCGCGGCGTCGAGGTGATCCTCCAGGCTGATGACGCTGACGTCGTGCGGCACTCGGAGCCCACGCTGCCGGATCCCTCGAACGGCCCCGAGCGCGAATGAAAACGTCGGTGCGACCAGCGCCGTGCACCCGGACAGGGCGGTGATATCAGCGCCGATCCGGAAGCCCGCCTCGGCGGTCGTGTCGGCGGGGATCGACCGGATCGTGACTCCGCCCGTCGCCGACCCGAGGGTGGAGTGGCCCGCGTGCTCCGAAGCGCCGAGAGCGATCGTCCGGTGGCCGAGCTGCACGACGTATCTCAGCGCAGCGTCCATCCGTTCGCCCGGGTCGGCGCCGAGCGCCAGCACCGGCCCGACCCCGCCTGCGGTCGAGTCGCGGGACGGCGAGGCGTGAAGCAGGGCGAGCAGCCGCTCGTGGATGAGCTGGTCGCCCCCGAGGAGGACGGTGCCGGCGGCTCCCGGTTCGGAGGCTCGTGTCGCCGCGTGAGACAGGGACCCTTCGTCGGACGGGTCCACGCCGACGAGGGTGACCGCGAACCCTGCTCTGCGCGCCTCCCGGGCGAGGGCTTCGACGAGCCGTGCCGGCTCGCGCCAGTCGTGTCCGGCTGACGCCACCAGCGCGACGAGCCGAGGGCGCGGGCCGCACGACAGGACGCGCGCCGACACGTTGGGCTCGTAGCCCACCCGCGCGGCGATGCCGAGCACGCGGCGGCGGGTCTCGTCCGTCATGCCGTCCAGGCCGTTGAGGGCTCGGGAGACCGTGGTGTGCGATACGCCCGCCGCCTGGGCGATGTCGTAGATGGTGGGACGAGAGGCCCGCTCCGGGGCATGCGCGACCGGACTCATCCGTCACCCCGAGCAAGCAGGTTCCGGCCCCGACGCGGGACACGGGCGGCCATCGGACAGCGGCATGCGGCGCGTCGGGGATAGAGTCGCCGTATCCCCCGGCGCCGACCCGAACAGACTCGGATGGAACCACCTCCCACCTCGCACCCGAACCCGCATGTGACGATGCAGGATGTCGCGGACCGAGCCGGTGTCTCGGCGCAGACGGTGTCGAACGTCGTCAACGGCCGCACCGCGCGTGTCGGGCCCGAGACGATCGAGCGCGTCTCCCGTGTGATCGACGAACTGGGCTATCGGCTCAACCAGAGCGCGCGGTCGCTGCGGAAGGGCCGCACGGGCATCATCGGCCTCGGCGTGCCCGTCCTCGCGTCGGAGTACTACGGTGAGCTCGCCGAACGCCTTTCGCGCAGATTCGCCGAGCGCGGCATCCGTCTCGTCACGGAGAACACCGGTGGAGCGATGCCGGCCGAGGTGGAGTCGCTCGCCGCGTCGCACCTCGAGACGTACGACGGATACATCCTGGCGATCGCGGCCAGCGAGTCGGCCGACCTCAACCGCATCCTGCCCACGAAGCCCATCGTGCTGCTCGGCGAGCGCGCGTTGTCGAGCCGGTTCGACCATGTGCTGATGGACAACGTCGGCGGCGCGCGATCGGCGACCGGCCACCTTCTCGACCGCGGGGCACGGTCGGTGGTCGCTCTCGGCGGAGTCCGCTCCGGACCGGAGTCCGTCCAGACTCTGCGCACCCGGGGCTACGACGACGCGCACCGGGAGCGGGGCCTCGAGGCTCGCCCCGAACTGATCCTCGACGCCGGTCTCCACATCGCGGACGGCTACCGGGCGATCACCGAGCTGATCAACCAGGGCGTCGAGTTCGACGGCGTCTTCGCGCTGACGGATTCCAGCGCGCACGGCGCTCTGCGGGCGCTCGCGGACCGGGGCGTCGGGGTTCCCTCGCAGGTGCAGATCGTCGGCTTCGACAATGTTCAGGCCGGCGCCTACACAATCCCCCGCCTCACGACCATCGAGCCCGGCAACGATGAGATGGCCGACGAGATCGTCAGCGTCATGCTCACCCGGTTGCAGTCCGGCCCGCCGTCCGGCGACCGGCGGCGCATCATGGTGCCGACGCGACTGGTCGTGCGCGAGAGCACGCGCTGAGGGGGTGCCCCGGTGGGGAGCCGCATGACGCGGCCCCCCACCGGAACCGATCACCGTGTGCAGGACGCCGCCTCGTACGCGACGTCGTACACCGACTCGACGCTGTCGCCGCCGCTGCCCGCCGAAACGGTCGCCGTGACCGACCCGGCCGGCACGGTCGCAGCGCGCGTCGTGAACACCGACGCGTGGCTCTTGCCCGACACCAGCGCACCGACCTGCTTCACGCCGTAGTCGGTGTCGATGCGCAGCGCGATCCGGCGGTCGTCGTCGTTGGCCACGACGACCGCGAGCACGACCTTGCCGCCGACGCAGCGGCTGGTCACGTCGACCGATGCCGCCACGGCAGGCAGCACCTCGAACGACGTCGTCGCCTCGGAGCCGAGCAGGATGTCGAACCCGAGGAACTCGGCCATGACCTCCCGCGATCCCTCGGCGAGCCCCGCGGGGATGGTCGCCGATGCTTCGCCGCCATCGAGGTAGACCGTCTCGGACCAGTCGCCGAGACTGAACCGCACCTGGCCGCCGGTCTCGAAGCCGTCCGCAGCGGTGACGGACGCCGTCACCGCAGCGTCCTCGTCGGCCCGGATGTCCTCCGCCGAGACCTCGACGGTGGTGGCGACGTCCTCGTTCGGGATGCCGCGGATGCTGTTCCACTCGCGCAGCGTGATCGGGATCACGGTGCCGTGACGCGGACGCGGAACACCGGCATTGGTCATCGTGATGGTCTTCGGCTGCCAGGTCTGCGCCTCGATGTCCGCCTCGCACGCGGCCTGGTACCCGCCGCCGTTGGTGTAGCGGTCACCCCACAGGTAGAACTGCCCGGGGCAGGAGGTGTCTCCAGGGTTGGCCTCGAAGATCACCGGACCCTCGTACCCCGCGTTCGCCTGCCACGTCGTGCGACCCAGCGCGGGTGCGATGAGCTCCCACGCATTGATGTCACTGTCGAGGAAGTCGGTGTGCTTCTCGGAGAAGATGTCCGACCCGGCGTTGCCCGCCTCGTTCTTCGTGACGCGGTAGTACTCGTCGCCGACCTTGATCGCCGTGGTGTCGATCCGGGACTGCGGTGCGGGGTTCTGCCACACCTTCGGCTCCGAGAACGTCTGGAAGTCGCGCGTGATGTTGTACCACATCTGAGCGTTGCCCTGACCGGTCCGGTTCAGCGGGTCGTTCCACAGCGACTGCGCCCAGAAGACCGCGTAGGCACCGATCTCGTCGACCCACAGCGACTCCGGAGCGAACGCGTTGCCCGCGTTGTCGGGAGCCACCTTGACGTGACGCTGCGGCGTCCAGTTGACGAGGTCGTTCGACTCGAACACCTCGATGTACTGCGTGTCGTTGATCGCGTAGCCGCCCTGGTCGTACCAGTTGAGGTCCGTCGCGATCATGTAGAACGTGTCGCCGTCGGGCGACCGCACGATGTGCGGGTCGCGCAGGCCCTGGTCACCGAGCTGCGAGACGAGCGACGGCATGCCGCCGGTGAGTCCCGTCCAGTCGAGCGCCGTGTTGCCGTTGGACGTCGCGAACATGATCTGCTCGCCGTCGGCCATGCCCTCGCCCTTGAAGTAGCCGAGGAAGTACCGCTCGTTCTCCTCTTCGCGCGGAAGCGGCTTCACGACGACGTCGAAGGACTTCTCGACGAATGCCTCGCCGTTGGTGACCGTGGCGGTGAGCGTGCCCTCGACATCGGCGTTGCCGTAGGCAGGGCGCGTCACCTCGCCGGTGGGCGAGATGAGCTCGGTGCTGGACTCCCACGTGATGGTCGACCCCCAGCGGCCTTCACTGGGCAGCTCGATGTTGCCGCGGACGTCATCGGTCGCGTAGAGCTCCAGATCCATCGCGTCCCGGTCGGCGGAGTGCGATGCATCGAACTCGGCGAGCACCGTGATCGGGATCTCGCGCACCGCGACGGACTCGCTCCCCTTGCGCAGGGTCGCGGTGAGCACCGCGCTCGCGTCGGGAGCACCGAGTGCGGGGCGTGTGATGACGCCGCGGATCGGCACCTTGCGCGCACTGTTGGCGGTGGGCGGGTTCACCACCTCGATGACGGACGGGTCAGAGGACTCCCACGTGATGGAGGATCCGGCCTCGTCGCCGAGCTTGGGCAGCTCGAGGTCTTCGACGATCGCGCTCGTGAGTCCGAGGTCGAGGGCCGCGGCATCCGCTTCCACTCCCTCGTCATTGCCCTGCGCCGCGCGCAGCGCCACCTCTGCGGCACTCAGTCCGCGGTCGTAGACGCGGAAGTCGGCCAGCGTGCCGCGGAACGAGTAGTTGCCGGGCACCTGCGAACGCGCGAGGAAGTTGCAGTTGGTGCCGGCGGCGTTCACCGACGGCGGCGTGGTGATGGTCGCGGACTGCGCGTGCTGCACGCCGTCCACGAAGAGGGTGCCGGTCCACGACGTTCCGTTGGCGTTGGGCGTCTGCGTGTAGGTGACGTGCTTCCACACTCCCTCGGGCAGACGCACGCGGTTCTGCTGCACGTTGACCGACCCCGCAGCGACGCGGAGGCGCTGCGTGTTCGACGAGAACAGCTGGCCCTGCTGGCCGGTGGCGGCGTCGCACGACGCCTTGTTGCCGAGGCTCCAGATCTGATGCTCGCCGACGTTGGCCGGGTCGATCCAGATGTCGTAGTCGACGGTGATCGCCTGCATGCCGGCCGTCAGGTCGTTCGGCAGCTGGACATACGCGCCCGTGAGCGCATCGGCGTACTCGTCGGGATTGAAGCGGATGCCGCGCCCCGCCGGCTCCGCCCTGTCGGCGTTCACCAGCGTGGCGTCGGCTGCCGCGCCGGCACTGCCGGTGTTGGCGACGCGGGTGCCCGTCGTCTCTTCGAGCAGGAACTGGTGAACGAGGCCGTCGACGACGTCCTCGTACACGGGATCGGCCGCGGCCGGCGTGGCGACTGTGACGCCGACGCAGAGAGCCGCCGTCGTCATCAGTGCGGTCAGCCGACCTCGTCGAGCGGTGATGGGGTGGGGCATGTGAGGGACACTCCTTCGTGCCGTTGTCGAGTGGTGTTCGATCGTGCCGTGCCGATGAGGTTTATCCATCAACCTTGGGCTTGATGGGAATGTTAGCGATCACAACGGCGCTTTGCCAAGAGGCAGTTCCGTGCCCGCTCAGTCCGCGGCGGTCACGGCGGCGCGATCCCGCAGCGATTTCTCGGCCGAACCCGACCCCCCGCCGGCGCCCCAGAGCGGGTAGATCACGAGCGTCAGCGCCATCACAGCGGCACCGGCGGCGAGCGTCACAGCCGTCCATGGCGAGTCCGGCCGACGCGCCATAGTGCGGCGGATCAGCGCCACGATGGTCACCACGCCGACGATGATTCCCCAGACGAACAGCACCCACCCGGCGATGAAGGCGATGCTCGCCAGGGCCTCCCCCGCGAAATGGGAACGCCACAGCAGGTCGGCGACGGCGAGGCACGACATCGCGGCGACCGCGAGCACGAGCGCAGCGGCCGCACCGACGGCGGTGGCGGATCTCTCGCGCACGTCCACGACGCGAGTCTAGGTCTGGGGCGGGCACCTGCCCCGGAAAGGGCGGCTGAGTATGGCCTCAGGATTGGCGCGCCGCGGCCCATCCTGTCCCTGGACGGGCGTATGGTCAGTCGGGTCCACGGAGATACCGTCGGGCAGGTGAGCCGGGAAGTCTGGTCGGCACTGTGTCAGCGACACGACGGAAAGGTGCATCATGACTGCGGATCTCATCGTCCGGGGTGACCAGCTCCCCGTTCTGCTCCCGCTCGCCGTCGTTCAGGCATCGGGCGCCGACTCGCCGCGCGCCCTCGTCTGGGGACTCGACCTCCGCGATGAACGGTCACGCCACGCCGCGCAGAAGCGCCTGCGCCAGGTCTGCCAGGAAGTCGAGCGTGTCGCAGCGATCTACCCGCGGCTGACGCATGTGCTCGTCGCCTATACCCACGGCGGATCGCTGCCCGAAGGATCGTGCCTCGGCAGCGCTGCCCAGGCAGCGACCCGGATGCACTCCACGCTCGAGCGCACCCGCGGCCACTCGATCGACGTGGTCACCCTCGACGTGACCGGCTGGGAGGACGGCGAGCTCCTGCGCGACCGCGTCCTCGAGACGGTGACGACGGCTCGGGATGCCGCGGGCGACGTCGCGCTCGGCTGGCACGACATCGTCGACACCTCCATTCACGCGGCTGCGCTGCGGCAGTTCTACTGATCCCCGCTCGCGCCCCGGATTCACCGGGCTTCGCAGGCTCCGAGCGTCAGCGCACACCCTCGAGGATGGCGAGCGCCGCACCGGTTCCGTCTTCGCCGGCCATGGCCTCCGCCGCGGACGCTACCGCCGCGCGGTGATTCGCGACCGCGGCCAATGCCGCGGCGAGCCTGCTCGCACTCAGTTTCCGCTGCGGAATCGGGGCAGGTGCCAGCCCGCTCGCGTGCAGCTGCTCTCCCCAGAACGGCTGGTCCGCGATGAACGGGACCACCACCGAGGCCGCCCCCGCGCGCGTCGCGGCGTGGACGGTGCCGATCCCACCGTGATGCACGGCCGCGTCCGCGAGGGGCAGCACTGCGTCGTGGTCCACCGAGCGCACCGCGAGGGTGTCGTCGCCGCGCAGGTCGGCGGGGAGCTCGAGCCCACCCAGCCCCGTCACGAGCAGGGCTCGCGCCCCGTGCTCCCGGATGCCTCGAACGACCTCGCGTGCACGCGCTATCGGGTCACCGGTGGCCATCGACCCGAAGCCGGCGTAGACGTAGCCGCCACCCCGGATGAACTCGGCCACGTCCGGCGAGAGTGCCGCATCGGCCGGCGGCGAGCGCCACGGACCGGTGAGATGCACGCTGGACGGCCAGTCCGCCGGCCGATGGAGGATCGCCGGGCTGATCGGCATCAGCGTCGCCACAGGCGGGCCGGCGTCGCGGATCTTGACTCCCGTCAGGGCGGAGACCTCCTTCAGGTCCGCACGGAACATGGCGGAGCTCGCTGCTGCCGCCCGGTACGTGAGCCGGTTGAGGAAGCCCAGGTCACGCGTCGTGGTGCCCGCTGCGGGGAAAGCTCGGGTCGGCGTCATCGCCGGGACGATCTCGACCATGACGTGCGGGATGCTCAGCGCGTGCGCGACGAGCGGCGCCGAGAGGATCTTGGGATGGGTGACGAGTACGTCGGGCCGGTACTCCAGCGCCGCGCGAGCCGACTCTACGATCACCGCATGCATCACCGGGCGCACCACGTTGCGGTACGAACGCAGGGCGGCGGCGATCGAGACGCCCTGGTCCTCGATCATCCGGCTGTAGTCGACTCCCATGCTGACTGTGTCGACACCGGTGAGATCCGCTCCGGAGTTGTCCGGCGCGACAAGACGGACCTCGTGCCCGCGTGTCGCGGCCCGGCGCGCCAGGGCGGCGAACGGCTCGACATCTCCGCGTGAACCCGCGGTCGCCAGCAGAAGTCTCACGACCGGCTCCCGTCTGCTGCGACGAACAGCCCTCGTGCATAGATGTCTGCCAGCGGCTGCGCGACGCGACCGATGCCGCTCCGTGCGTCGCCGTCGGCCCAGCGGGCCAGTTGGTGGGCGAGGAAGAACGGGGCGACGCCGAGCATGACCACGGCGGCCGCCTGCGCCTCCGGGTCGGCGGATCCCCGCATCGTGCCGGAACGCACACCCTCCGCCACGGCATCGCGCGCAGCGTCGAGCAGCTGATCGAACAGCGCATCGGCGGCCGCGCCGGGTTCGCTGAGCATCCGCGCGAGATAAGGTCCGAACCGATCGGTCGCCTCCGCCAGGACGCCGCCGACGGCACCCGCCTCCCGTTTCGTCTTCACGAAGCGGATGACGCGGCCATCGCACTCCCGCCGGAGCCCGTCCTTCCCACCGAAGTGGTGGACGACCAGCGCCGGACTCACTCCGGCCGCCTCAGCGATCGCCCGAACCGTCGAGGCGCGGAAGCCCTGCGCTGAGAACAGCGTCATCGCGGCGCCCACGATGCGGCCGCGAGCAGTGATGTCTTCGGTCAGGGCTGAACTCATGTTCAGTATCCTGATCGATTGTTCATTCGCCCGCAAGACGGCGAGGCTGCGAGATCCGCCTGCGGGAACCCGTGCGAAACTACAGCGCGGCGCATCACCAGCCTCATGTAACCCGCACCACGATGCAGCGCCGAGCCGAGGAGGGCGCAACGAATGAGCCCAGGAGCGCAGCTGCTGCCTGATGGACCGGTGGTCGAGCGACTCGCGACCGGGGCTACGTGGAGCGAAGGGCCGCTCTGGATTCCGGACGAACGCGCCGTTCGCTGGAGCGACATCCCCGGAAATCGAATCCTTCGGTGGGATGCCGCGACCGGCGTCGCCGGCGTTCACCGCACTGACGTCGAGTTCACCAACGGCCGGCTCCTCGACCCCGACGGGACCGTCGTGCAGTGCTCCCACGGTCTGCGACGGCTCGAGCGCGAGCACCCGGACGGCACCACCACCGAGCTCGTCGCCGACTGGAACGGCCACCGTCTGAACTCCCCCAACGACGTCGCCCGCGCTCCGGACGGGTCGTACTGGTTCACCGATCCCGACTACGGCATCGTGCAGCCGAACGAAGGACACCCCGGCGAGCACGAATACGGCGACTGCCGCGTCTTCCGCTGGTCGCCCGTCGACGGGCTCACTTCCGTCATCGACGACATCGACCGCCCGAACGGCATCGCGTTCTCGCCGGACGGGCTCACCGTGTACGTCACGGACACGGCTTCCGGTCTCGGTGACGGTCCCGGACACTGGATCCGCGCGTACGACGTGACGGGCCCCCGAGCGAGCAACGGGCGGCACTTCGCGACCATCGACGCCGGTCTGCCCGACGGCATCGCCGTGGACGTCGAAGGCCGCGTCTGGTCGTCGGCCGGCGACGGCATCCACGTCTTCGACGAGGAGGGGACCGAGCTTCTCTTCGTCCCTGTCCCGGAAGTCGTCGCCAACGTGTGCTTCGGCGGCGACGACGGCACGGATCTGTTCATCGCCGCGACCACGAGCCTCTACCGCCTTCGCACGTCGACTCGATCGCCCGGTTAGGTCCAGCGCGGCCGCGTACTCGGTCACCCGCGTCCGGCAAGATCTTGCCGACCCTCGGCGTGCACAGCCGCGCAGGCGAGAATCGACTCATGACTCCCCCAGTGATGACGGCGCCGGCGCGGTGGCTGCGGGCCATGACCGAACCGGGCCGGCTCCTGCTGGCACTGAAGACAGGGATTGCTGCCGCACTGGCCTGGTACCTCGCTCCGCTGCTGCCGATCACCGACGACCAGTACTCGTACTATGCGCCGCTCGGAGTTCTCGTCAGCATGTACCCGACGGTCGCGGCATCCGCTCGCTCCGGCCTGCAGGCGATCATCGGCCTGGCGATGGGAATCGGCCTGGGGCTGCTCGGCGTCGCGGCGCTCTTCGCAGGAGTGCCGGGCGTGCTCGCGCTTGCCGCCGTGGTCGGCGTGGGCGTGCTGTTCGGCGGAGTCCAGGCCCTGGGTCTCGGTCGCGACTGGGTGGCGGTCGCCGCGCTGTTCGTCCTCCTCCTCAGTGGTGGTGACACCGAGGACTTCACTCTGTCGTACCTCGTGACCATGGCGTTCGGCGTCGTCATCGGCGTGCTGGCGAACTTCATCATCGTGCCGCCGCTCTATCTCGAGCGGGCGAGCAGGCGGCTGTCCGAGCTGCGCGACACCCTGAGTGCGCTGCTGGAAGCCATCGCCGATCACGTGGCGGCGGGAACGGTGGACGCCGAGGCGTTCGATGAGGCTCTGGCGGAGCTCGACCAGACGGCGACTGACGTGCGCGTCGAGGTCTACGAGGCTGACGAGAGCCGGAAGGTGAACCCACGCGGCCGACGTCACCGCTCGAAGCCGGAGGAGAATCTCGCCCGCCTCCGTGCACTGGAGCGCACGGTGTTCTACGCACGCGAGTTCGCAGATGTCCTGGAGACGCTCGCCCATGCGAACGATGTGAATCTCGGGCGTGATGTACGCCCTGCCCTGGCCGAGGCGATCCGGACCTGCGCCGCTCTGGTGGCCACCCCGGTACACGCCGATGACTCGCCGACGCGTCTGGAGGAGGCCAACGCGGCACTGGAGCAGTACCTCGTCGCACTGACCCAGGCGAGCGACGGAGAGGCGGCGATCGCGGCACACGAACTCACCCCCGCGGCGTTCCTGCGTCGGACCATTGACGCGTCGGCACCGTTCGTCCGCACTGACAGCGCGGAGGCGCCTGATTAGGGTGGAGTGATGACCACGCAACGGCCGGCGCGTGCGCCATCCGGCGGACGAACGTCCACGATCAAGCGATGGGTGTTCTGGCCGGCCGCGGTCGTCACGCTCGCCTTCAGCGGGTTCGCGCTGGTCGCGCCGCATCTCGCCGAGGAGTTCTTCGGCGCCGTGCAGTCGACGATCGTCAACGCCTTCAACTGGTACTACGTGCTGATCGCGGCATTCTTCGTCGTCTTCGCACTCGTCATCGGGCTGAGCAGGTTCGGCGACATCCGCCTGGGTGCCGACGACGACAAGCCCGAGTTCTCGCTCGGCGCGTGGTTCTCGCTGCTGTTCGCGGCGGGAATGGGAATCGGACTCGTGTTCTACGGCGTCAGCGAACCGCTGAGCCACTTCGTCCAACCACGGCCCGGCGTCAGCGGAACGCCCGAGCAGTTGGCGCAGTCGGCACTCAGCCAGACGTACCTGCACTGGGGCGTGCACGCGTGGTCGATCTACGTCGTGGTCGGTCTGGGGCTCGCGTACGCGATCCACCGGCGGAAGCGGCCCATCTCGATCCGCTGGTCGCTCGAACCGCTTCTGGGCAAGCGCGTCGAGGGGGCATGGGGCAATGCGATCGACGTCGTCGCGCTCGTGGGCACGCTTTTCGGCGTCGCGACGTCCCTCGGGCTGGGCGTGCTGCAGATCAGTGCGGGCCTGGACGCCGCTGGCCTGTTCGAGCCGACGGTCCCCGTTCAGATCGGCATCATCGCCGTGATCACGGTGCTGGTGCTCGCGTCGGTGCTGTCGGGCGTGACCAAGGGCATGAAGTGGCTGTCGTCGTTCAACCTCATGCTCGCCGGCCTGCTCGTGGTCTATCTGCTGGTGTTCGGCCAGACGGAGTTCCTGCTGCGCGAGTGGGTGCAGTCGATCGGGAACTACATCCAGAACTTCATCGGCCTCTCCTTCAACGTCAGCGCCTTCCAAGGCGCCGCCGGTGAAGCCTGGCAGGCGGCCTGGACGTCGTTCTACTGGGGATGGTGGATCTCGTGGGCGCCGTTCGTCGGCATCTTCATCGCCCGCATCTCGCGCGGGCGCACGGTGCGTCAGTTCGTGGTCGGCGTCATCGTGGTGCCGACGCTCATCACGATTCTGTGGTTCAGCGTGCTGGGCGGATCGGCGCTGTTCATCGAACTGACCACGCCGGGCGCCCTCACGCAGCCGGACGGCACCGTCAACCTCAACACGGCGCTGTTCCAGATGCTCGAGTACATCCCCGGCACCCCGGTGCTCACGATCGGGGTCATCGTGCTGATCACCGTCTTCTTCGTGACGTCGTCGGACTCGGGTGCGCTCGTGATGGCGATGCTCGCGACCGGCGGTCAGATCAGCCCTCGCCGGTGGGTGCGGGCCTTCTTCGCGCTGACCAGCGCCGTCCTCGCCATCGCCCTGCTGCTCTCCGGCGGCCTGCAGGCGCTTCAGACAGCCGCGATCATCATCGCGCTGCCGTTCAGCGTCGTGATGCTGCTGATCTGCTGGTCCACGGTCGTCGCCTTCAGCCGCGAGCGCCGCGCCTACGACCGGGCCGCCCGCGCGCAGTTCGTCGACCACATCGGCGAGTACTACGGCCTCGAGGTGGAGGAGCCGACCGCTCGGGGCGCGCTGCACGAGCCGTCCTGGATGCGGCGGATCGCCCGCCGCATCGGCCGGCTTCCCGACCCGCTGCCGCCGAGCCCCGGCATGGGGTACGCCTCCGACGGACCATCGCGTCACCCATCGATGCGAGCTCTCGAGGCAGAGAACGCGGAGCCCCCGGGCGTCCCCACGTCGGATGTGGACCGCGTGGTCGATCACGACCCTCGCGCCCTCGGCGACGTGGACGAGGTCCCCGACCGCGAGATCGACCACGGCGGCGACCCCCTGCGATAGCCGCGGTGGGGCGGCAGATCACACGGCCGGTGGATGCTCGGGCACGAGGGGAAGCAGAACCTCGAACACCCCTCTGAGCTCGTCCGCGTCGACGGGAGGCGACACCATCGACGCCCCGACCGCCACGAGGTACGGCAGCAGCGCGGCCGTTCGCGCTTCCTCGTCGCTCCCGACATACGGCCGCCAGACCTGCTGGAGCGCCGACAGCCGCGCGGCGTCGATCCGGCCCTGGACGGCTCGCACCTCCGCGTCCGAATTCGACCAGGCGCGCACCGCGACGTCCAGCTCCGGTCGATACAGGCCTCCGGGGGCGGGTTGGATGAGCTCCGTCAGGTGGCGGAGCACGCCTCGGGCGTCGGATTGAGCGGATGCCTCGGCGATCGCCCTCTCGAGCGCCTCGACAGACAGGCGCTCGAAGTACGCCAGCAGATCGCGCTTGTAGCCCTCCGCCCCGGCGAAGTGATGGTGGAACGAGCCCTTGGACAATCCCAGCCGCGCCGCGATCCGATCGATGCGCACGCCGGCGGCACCTTCCTCCACCAAGACGTGCAGTCCCTCATCGAGCCAGCGGTCCCGTGCCTTGCTCACCGTCGGACCATACCATTTCGTATGGAGACGCTCACGACGCCGTGCTCCGACCGCGCGAGCGGGGTTCCGCCCCGAGCTTCGCGACGAGCCCTGCCCTCCAACGCGCGGGGAGCAGAGCCAGCGCCGCGACCACCCAGGCCTCACGGCCGATGAGGTAGCGCGGTCTGGGGGTTCGCGCCCGCGAGATCGTCAGGACCAGCTCGGCGACGCGCTCGGGGGGCATGGCGTTCGCGAAGGCCCGGCCCGCCGCATCGAGGCTGCGGGCGAGCGGCACGGAGTAGCGCTCGCGCGCCTCGTCCGAGGCATCCGTCATGAGAACTCGAGCGCGATCGCGGCTCGCGTCGAGGATGCCGGTCCGAACGGCCCCGGGCTCGATCAGGCTGACCGTGATGCCGTCATGGCGCACCTCCGCGCGGAGGGCATCCGCGATCGCGACGAGCCCCGCCTTGCTGGCCGCATATCCGGCGCCGAACGGAAGGGCGACGCGCCCCTGGCCCGCCCCGATCAGCACCACCCGCCCGCGTGTGCGGCGCAGCTGCGGGAGGAGCGCCGCGACGATGCGCGCCGGGGCCGCGGTGTTCACCGCGAACTCGGTCGCGAGGTCGTCGGCCCGCAGCTCGACGGGGCCGGGGAGCGAGATCCCCGCGGAGCTGACGAAGAGCGCCGCTCCGCCGGCTTCCTCCGCAGCCGCAGCAACGCGCGCCGGCGCATCGGCCGTGCGGAGGTCGGCCTCCACGAACCGCGCGCGCTCCATACCCTCTTGCGCGGGTTGACCGGGCAGGCGGGTGGCAACCACCGTCCAGCCCGCCGCGAGGAGCGCGCGAACGGTTGCCGACCCCAGACCCGTCGCGGCGCCGGTGACGACAGCCACGCGGCTCGACGGGTGCGATCCGGTATTCATCTCACTTCTCCCTCGCTGCTCGGTTCGAAGGACTTCCGAACAACCATACCATTCCGTATGGTATGGTTTCGCCATGACATCGTTGCCTGACCCGGTCTGGCCCGTCGTCGTACTCGCTCTCATCCAAGTCGTCGACGGAGTTCTCTGCATCAAGCCCGCCTCGTTCATCGCCGCCTGCTTCGAGGGAGTGAACTGGCCGCGCCGGTACTGGTGGATGATGCCGCCGATCAAGTTCGCAGCCGCGGCAGGGCTGATCGCCGGGATCTGGATCCCGTACCTCGGCGCGCTCACCTGCGGTGCGCTCGTGCTGTACTTCCTGGTCGCGATGTCGATGCATATCGCCGCGCGGGACTTCGGGCGGAACTTCTACCTGAACGCGGCAGGGATGCTCGTCATCTGCGTCGCCACGACCCTGTTCTGCTTCGTGCTGTGACCGGATCGCTACGGTGTGTGGCACCTCTGCGCGTTGCACGGCGATGAGGACCTGACGAAGGTGAAGGCATGACCAACACAACCGGCTCAGCGCTGCTCGTCGTGGACGCGCAGGAGTCCTTCCGCCAGAGACCTGCGGACTGGGCGGCGACGGCCAATCCGCAGGTGCTCGACAACATCGCCCGCCTCGTGGATCACGCGCGCACCGTGGGCGACGATGTCGCGTGGATCACGCATGCCGAACCCGGTACGGCCGGGGTGTTCGACCCGGCTCTCGGCTTCGTTCACGTCGTTGCGGAGCTCGACCCGCGAGAGCATGAATTGCAGGTGACGAAGACGTCGATCAACGCGTTCACCACGACGAACCTCCACCAGCAGCTGACGCTCCGCGGGATCCGCCGAGTGGTCATCTGCGGAATCCGCACGGAGCAGTGCTGCGAGACGACCGCGCGCGTGGCGAGCGATCTCGGCTATCAGGTCGATTTCGTCTCCGACGCCACCACGACCTCCGGCATCGGCGCCGGGCCGGGGTATGAGGCGGTGACCGGCGAGCAGCTGATGCGGCGTACCGAGAGCATCCTCGGCGCTCGCGGTTTCGCGACGATCCTCACGACAGCCGACCGAGTGAGCAGCTCGGTGACTGCGTGACCTGCGCAGCGACACGCGAACCGAGGTGTCGACATGAGCCCTACGGACAGGTTGCCGGCACCCGGCGGCCCTACCACCGAGCCGCCGTTCATCGACGAGCACGCACGGCTCATCGAGGCATCGGCGGAGGAGGTCTGGCGCGCGCTCACCGCTCATCTCGCGGCATCCGACAAGCTGCCCGTCAGGGCTTACGTCGGGTTCGTCGGCGCTGACTCACGACGGGCGGTCGGCGAGTTCCCGCGGCTCGGCGGCACTCTTCCCGGGTTCGCCGTCACCGCGGTCGAGCCTCTCCGCGCGCTGACGCTGTCGGGTGAGCACCGGTTCTCTCGGTACACGCTGACATTCCTGCTGGAGCGACGGGATGCCGCAACCCTGCTTCGGGCGCGATCCCACGCCGCCTTCCCCGGCCTGCACGGACGCGCCTACCGCGCCGCCGTCATCGGCTCGCGCGCCCATCGGGTGCTGATGCGTGCGATGCTGCGATCCGTCGCGCGCCGCGCTCGCGCCGGAAGCCCGACGGTCAAGGCAGAGCGAGATCACCCGATGTGGTGATGCGCGCTCACCAGCCCGCGCTCTAGCGTGCGCCTATGAGTTCATCCGGCGGCCTCCGCAACCAGTACGCGATCCGCGTCGGCGTCCATCTCGACTCCCGCTGGGCGGCACGGTTCGACGGCATGACGCTCGCCGTCCAGAGCGACGGCACGACCGTGCTCAGCGGGATCATCCCGGATCAGGCCGCGCTCTACGGCGTCCTCCAGAAGCTGCGCGACGCCGGCGCTCCCCTGGTCTCCGTCGTGCCGCTCGATGGCGGGGCGCGCTCCGCCGACCGATCCCACCGAGCGTGACCACCTGCGCGGCACGCCGCCCGGCGTGAAGTCGGTATTGTGCTCATGTGTCCGGCCCGCTGCTCGCGACCAAGCTCCACGTCCCGCGACGCCGGGCGAACAGCGTGTCGCGGGAGCACTTGACGCAGCGGCTGGCCGAGCCGGCCCGGCTGGCGCTGGTCGCCGCCCCCGCGGGGTTCGGCAAGACCAGCGTCGTGGTCGAATGGCTGTCGACGCTCGGCCCCGATACGCACGTGGCTTGGCTGTCGTTGGACGAGCGGGATGATGAGACGACGGTCTTCTGGAGATACGTCCTCACCGCCCTCGACCGGGCCGCGCCCGGCATCGCCGCGGAGGCACTCGAACTTCTTACGGCGGGGGCGGCGGCTGACGAGGTCGTGGCCGCACTCGTGAACAGCCTCCACGCGAGCTCCGTGGACATCGTGCTCGTCCTCGACGACTTCCACGTCATCGAAAGCACCGCAGTCCACTCGAGCGTCGCGTATCTGGTGGACCATCTGCCGTCGAACGTCCGACCGGTGATCGTGACGCGCTCCGATCCTGCGCTCCCCCTCGCCCGGATGCGTGCCCATCGCGAGCTGACCGAGCTCCGCGCCGTCGACCTGCGGTTCACGCCGCACGAGGCCACGACGTACCTGAACGAGATGATGGGCCTCGCCGTCGGCGCCGACGACGTCGCCACGCTCGGCGAGCGCACGGAGGGCTGGATCGCGGCTCTGCAGCTCGCCGCGCTCTCGCTCCAGGGGCGAGATGACCCGACCTCCTTCATCGCCGGGTTCGCCGGAGACGACCGCTACGTCGTCGACTACCTCGTCGAAGAGGTGCTCCAGAGGCAGACGGAGGCGATGCGGTCGTTCCTCCTCCAGACGTCGCTGCTCGGGCGCCTCAACGGAGACCTCTGCGACGCGGTCACCGCGACGCCGGGCGGCGCTGGGCGGCTCGACACGCTCGAGAGGGCCAACGTCTTCGTGGTGCCGCTCGACGATCACCGCGAGTGGTTCCGCTACCACCACCTGTTCGCGGAGATGCTCCGTGCCAGGCTCCACGACGAGATGCCCGGACGAGTCCGCGACCTCCACCTGCGCGCGAGCGACTGGTTCAATCGCAACGGTCACCCCGCGGACGCGATCGACCACGCGCTCGCGGCCGAAGCGTTCGAGCGCGCGGCCGATCTGATCAAGGCGGCGATGCCCTCGATGCAGCAGCAGCGTCAGGAGGTCGCGCTCGTGAGATGGCTGGACGCATTGCCGCGCGACGTCGTGCGCGACCACCCGGAACTCGGCATCGGCTACGCCGGAGCTCTTCTGTCAGCGGGACGGACCGACGGTGTCGACCGCCTGCTGGCCGATGCCGAGGCCGCGGCCGGCAGCGCGACCGATGGGATCCTGGCCCTGCGCAGCGCCATCGCGCTGTACCGGGCTGCGCGGGCTCTCACGGGAGGCGACCTCCGTGCTGCGGATGAGCACTCCGCCGCAGCCGTCCAGCTGTCGGCGAGCGGAAGCCACATCAGCCGCGGTTCGTCCGCGGGGCTTCGGGGCCTCGTGCTGTGGGCGTCGGGCGATCTCGAGCGCGCGCGCATCAGTTGGGCTGTTTCGCTCGCCGAGCTGGAGCAGGCGGGGCACCTGTCCGACATGCTCGGCGGATCGATCGCCCTGGGCGAGATCCTGACCGCACAGGGACGACTCGCCGACGCGCACGAGGTGTACCGGCGGGCGCTCGAGCTCGGCTCCCGCGGGGACCCGCCGCTGCGCGGCACCGCCGACATGCACGTGGGCATGGCCGACCTGCTCCGCGAGCGCGGAGACCTCGAGGGCGCACACCGCCACCTCAGCGCTGCCGAGTCCTTGGGCGAGTACGCCGGGCTGCCGCAGAACCGCCACCGACGGCGCATCGTGAGGGCGCGGCTGCTGCAGGCGGAAGGCGATCCGGCAGCCGGCATCCCACTGCTCGACGAAGCCGAGCGGCTTTACACAGCCGACTTCTTCCCGGAAGTCCGCCCGATCGCGGCGATGCGGGCGCGCGCCCAGCTCGCCGCCGGAATGGCAGACGAAGCGCGCGGGTGGGCGCGTTCTCGCCGGATCACTGCCGACGACGAGCTGCACTACCTTGCGGAGTTCGATCACATCACGCTCGCTCGACTGCTGCTCGCCGAGCCGGCGGAGCCGGACGATGCGGGGACCGCACATCGCCTGCTCGAGCGGCTCCTGCTGGCAGCGGGCGGCGGCGGTCGCAACGGGGTCGTGATCGAGCTTTTGGTGCTGCAGGCACTCGCCCTCCAGCGACAGGCGCGAGGTGCCGACGCGCTGGCCACGCTTCGGAGGGCCGTCGATCTGGCTCGGCCGGAGGGCCACGTCCGTGTCTTCGCCGACGAGGGCGAGGGAATGACCAGGATGCTTGCAGAACTCGCGAAGCGCGACGGTGCGGACGCCTACCTGCAGCGCCTCCAGCGCGCCGGGAGAGGTGGGTCCACGCCGCCACGGCCCGCTCAGGAGATACTCGACCCGCTCAGCGAGCGCGAGCTCGAGGTGCTCCGCCTGCTCGCGAGCGATCTGTCGGGACCGGAGATCTCACGCCACCTCTTCATCTCGCTCAACACGGTCCGCACGCACACGAAGAACATCTACGTGAAGCTCGGCGTGACATCCCGGCGCGCGGCCGTTCACCGCGCGGGCGAACTGGGTCTGCTGAGACCGCCGCGATAGATCACCACATGTGGTGATGACCGGTCACCACATCCGTTCCTAGCGTTCGGGTATGAGCAGTTCCGCAAACACCCGCACACCGCCGACGAAGAGCATGCGCTGGCTGGTCCCGACCGGGCTCATCCTGCTGAGCCTCATTCCGATCATCTCCGGCTCGCTGCGGGTCACGGAGCTCGCGGGCGGTCCGGAGGTACTCCCCCACGCAGAGCGCTTCTCGGTGTTCCCCCTCCCCGTGATCACGCACATCGTGACCGCCGCACTGTTCAGCATCCTCGGCGCGTTCCAGTTCCTCCCCGGTCTTCGACGCGGCCGTCGCAGCTGGCATATGCTGGCCGGCCGCGTCCTCATCCCCGCCGGCCTGCTCGTGGCCCTCAGCGGGCTCTGGATGGCGGCGTTCTCCGACCTGCCCGCGGGCGACGGTCCCCTGCTCTTGGTGCTGCGGATCGTCTTCGGCACTTACATGGTCGTGAGCATCGTGCTCGGTGTGCGTGCGATCATCGGCCGCCGGTTCGCCGAGCACGGCGCCTGGATGACGCGCGCCTACGCACTCGGCGTTGCTGCGGGCACGCAGGCGATCCTGCTCATCCCCGTGTCGATCATCGCCGGGTCGATCCCCGCGTCGGCACACGAAGTCGTCCGCGCACTCGTGATGGGTCTCGCCTGGCTGGTCAATCTGACCGTCGCGGAGTTCGCGATCAGACGGCGCGCCCGTCAGACGCCCCGAAAGCGCCGCGCCGCCGCACCCGTTCGCACCTCCGTCCCCCGTCCATCAGCGTCACACCCCCACACACCCAAGGAGCACATCGTGACCAGTTCACACTTCACACCCGCCGAGGACGCGTCATGAGGGCCGCCGTGTACCGCCGCTTCGGCGGACCCGACGTCGTCCAGATCGACGAGGTCGCCACGCCCGAACCGGGACCGGACGAGATCCTCATCCGGGTCCACGCGACGACGGTCTCCGCCGCCGACCATCGCTCCCGTGCCCGCGACATCCCTCGCGGACTGACACTCCCCAGCTCGCTGGTCCTCGGATTCCGTCGCCCGAAGCGCCCTGTGCTGGGGATGGATGCGGCGGGCGTCGTCGCTGCGGTCGGAAGCGAGATCGACGAGTTCTCCGTCGGCGACGAGGTCGTGGCGATGCTCGGCAGTCGATTCGGCGGACACGCTGAGTACGCCATCGCGGCGAAGGGCGACGCGATCGTACACAAGCCGCGCGCCCTCGACTTCGCGGCCGCAGCGAGTATCGTCTTCGGCGGCATCACTGCCCAGGCGTTCCTCAACCAGGTCGACGTCCGGAAGGGAACCCGGGTTCTCGTCAACGGGGCATCGGGTGCTGTCGGTGCGAGCGTCGTGCAGCTGGCCGCCGCGGTCGGAGCTCACGTGACCGGGGTGACCAGCGCCGCGAACAGCGAAATGGTGCGCAGTCTCGGCGCCCAGCGGACGATCGACTACGCCGAGCACGACTTCAGTGCGGATGGGTGCGTCTACGACGTCGTCGTCGACTGCGTCGGGAACGCACCGGTTCGACGAATCCGCGCGAGCGTCGCGCGAGGCGGTGCGGTGCTGCTCATCGCCGGCGATCTCCGCTCGCTGCTCTTGGCGCGGCGCGACGCACGGCGGTACGGGATCACCGTCGTCACCGCTCCCGGCCGGTACCGGGCGGAGGATCTGAAGCACGTCTTCCAGCTCGCGGAAGAGGGAGTGCTGCGACCCACCATCGACCGCGTGTACTCGTTCGACGACATCGCCGAGGCCCACCGGTACGTCGACACCGGTCGCAAGCGCGGCAGCGTCGTCGTGCAGGTCTGCGAGGCGCTGGCGGCCGGCCCCTCTAGGTGCTCCACTAAGCGGGCTTAGCGGGGTGCCGGTCGGGTGCGACGTCAGAGCAAGATCGCGATCTTGCCGCGGGCGTGCTGTTCGACGAAGTATCGGACGGCCGCCGGCACGTCGGCGAGCGGGAACGTGCGGTCGATGGCCGGGGTGATGAGTCCCGCCTCTGCCAGCTCGCGCAGTTCGTCCAGCGCCTGGGAGCTGCCGTGCTGCGAGAACAGGCTGAGGGTCTGACCGACGAACGGCGAGATTGCGACTGCACGGAGAAGGCGTCCCATCGGTCCGAACACCGGATGCCCGGTCCCGCTGGAAAGCACCAGCTTGCCCTTGGGCGTGAGCACCGACCGGAGCCTGGCGAGAGGGTGGTTGCCGATCAGGTCGAGGATCACGTCGTATCGAGTCGTGCCGCGCGTGAAATCGTCACGAACGTAGTCGATGGCATGATCTGCTCCGAGCTGGCGCACAAGCGTCGCGTTGCGCGAGCTCGCCACCGCGGTGACCTCTGCGCCGAGCGCTTTGGCGATCTGCACGGCGAAAGTGCCGACGCCGCCGGAGGCGCCGTTGATCAGCACGCGCTGTCCGGTCGTGACAGCGCCCGCGTCGCGAAGACCGAGGTACGCCGTCATTCCCGCAAGCGGCACAGTGCCCGCCTGCTCGAAGGTCAGATTGGCCGGCTTTCGCGCGATCATCGCGACCGGCGCGGCGACGTACTCCGCGAATGCTCCGCCGTCGAACTCACCGTAGACCTCGTCACCGACCGCGAACGCGGTGACCCCCGGCCCGGTTGCTTCGACGACTCCGGCGACATCCTTGCCGCGCACCGGACTCTTCGGCGCCTTCAAGCCGAACGCCAACCGGGAGATGCTCGGCCGACCGGAGATGTAGACCCAGTCGGCATGATTGATGCTCGACGCCCGAACACGGACCAGCACCTCGCCGGCGCCGATCCCCGGGCGCTCGACATCCTCCAGGCCCAGCACGCTCGGCTCGCCGTAGGCGCGCTGCACGATGGCCTTCACGGGGTGCTCGCCACGCGGGCGTCGGGGTAGCGCACACCGGTGAGATCCTCCGACGCCGCCCACAGCCGAGCGGCGATGAGCGGGTCGGCCGCCGCCCGCGAGCGGCCGACCAAGACCGGCGCGCCCGACATCTCGCGCTTGCCGGCGGGTCCGGCATAGCTGCCCCCGGGGATGTCCGCCGTGGCGGCGAAGAGCGTCGGGAGGGCGCCGGCCGCGGCATCCTGCGCGAACAGGCGCACGACTACCTTCGCGAAGACCGTCATGATGGCGCTCTCGGAGCTCGACATGAGGTTGGTCGATGCCATGCCCGGATGGGCCGCCGTCGAGATGACCGAGGAGCCGGATGCCGCCAGTCGGCGCTGCAGCTCGACGGAGAACAGGAGGTTGGCGAGCTTCGACTGCTCGTATCCGCCCGCGCCCCCGCCGTACCTCCGCGTCGCCCAGTTCAAGTCGTCGAAGTCGATCGCGCCCGAGCGATGTGCGTTGCTGGCCACCGTGACGATCCTGCCCGTGATGTGCGGAAGCAGGAGGTTCGTGAGCGCGAAGTGGCCGAGGTGGTTGATGCCGAACTGCAGCTCGAAGCCGTCCTTCGTGTGCCCGAGGGGCGGGACCATCACCCCTGCGTTGTTCACGAGCACGTGGATGCCGCCGGTCCATCCCGCGGCGAAGGCGCGGACGGAGTCGAGGTCGGCCAGCTCGAGGTGGCGCACCTCGGTGGACCCGTAGACGGCGGCCGCGGCATCCCGACCCTTCTTCACGTCGCGCACGGCGAACACCACGTGCGCGCCTTTGGCGGCGAACACCCGCGCGGCTTCGAGGCCGATGCCGCTGTTCGCGCCGGTCACGACGATCGTCGCCCCCTGGAGCCTGGGCATGCGCTCGGTGGTCCAGTCCGACGTTGCATTCTGCGTGCGGTGGCCGTTCATGGCTTCTCCTCGCGATTGCGACCTTACGATGTAAGGTACGATCCGGACGCTACCATACGCTGTAAGGTACGTCCAGAGCGAAGGATGGAGAACACGGATGCCGCGACCCGAACCGCGTGAACCGGTCACGCGCGATCGCGCCATCCGTGTCGCGATGAGGCTGGCCGACGCCGGCGGGCTGGAGTCGCTCAGTATGCGAAAGCTCGCCGCCGAGTTGGGCATCGAGGCGATGTCGCTCTACTACCACGTCAGGAGCAAGAGCGACCTGCTCGACGGCATGCTCGACGTCGTCTACACCGAGTACTCGACGCCGCGTGCGGGCGACGAGTGGCGGCAGGCGATGCACGATCGCGCGCATTCGACCCGTGCTGTGCTGGCGAGGCATCCCTGGGCGATCACGATCAAGGCGCGTACCACGCCCGGGCCCGCGACCCTCGGTCACCTGGATGCGGTGATCGGGTGCCTCAGGGAAGCCGGCTTCTCGATGCCCCTCATCGGTCATGCGATGTCGCTTCTCGACAGCTACGTGCAGGGATTCGCCCAGCAGGAGGTCTCGCTGCCGCTCGACCCATCCGGCGACATCGGCATCGCGACGGAGGAGATCATGGCGCAGCAGGCTCAGATGGCGCAGGCGTTCCCTCACCTCGCCGACATGGCCGCAGAACTCATCCTCGCGCCGGGCTACGCCTACGGGAATGAGTTCGACTACGGGCTCGAGCTGCTGCTCGACGGCCTCGCCGCCGCTCACGCGCAGGATCGTCGCACGGCAGATCGTCAGGACTAGGTTCGGGGGCTGTTTGCACCGGCGGCGATCCCCGCGACGAACTGGCCCAGGACGATGTCGTAGTGGGCGTCACTGCCGTAGCGGCTCATCGACTCAGCCGCCGCGACGGTGAGGGGAAACTCCGACGTCGCCTGAGCGAGTGGCGCATCGACCGCGTGGTGATCCGCTTCACGCCCCCGCTGCCTGCCCGCGACGAATGATGCCCAGCCGTAGTTCAGCGCGATGAGCCCGCTGAAGGTCGCTACCGCCTCGTCGCCGTCGATTCCCGCCCGATGGAGGATGCGCAGTGCCGCCTCGCCGATGGGCAGAGCGTTCGACCCCGGGTTCGGGTTCACTGTGAGCGGCGTGATCGCCCACCGGTGGTCGCTCAGCAGCCTGCGGTGGTCCAGTGCGAACGCCCGCAGGTCTGCGATCCAGTCGCCGGTGGGCGGCGAGGCAGTGAAGCGTCCGAGCATCCGGTTCAAGAGGGCGTCGATCAGTTCATCCTTGGTGGTGAAGTACCGGTAGAGCGCCATCGGAGAGGACCCGAGTTCGGCCGCAACCGCTCGGATGGTGACCGATTCGAATCCACGCGCGGCCACGATCTCGGCTGCGTCGAGGATCGCCTCGACGGTGAGCGAGCTTCGTCGTCGCCGCGTGCGCGGCGGGGTGGCCTCGGTCTCCGGCATCTGGAACTCCTTCACGTTTGGTCTTGTGTACATCGTACGTTATAGATTAGCGTACGCAGTACACAAGCTTGGACTTCGAAGGAGCTCCTCATGTCATGGATTCGCTGGGCAATCACGATCATCGCCTTCCCGATCGGCGGCTGGATCGCCTTCCAGCTCGTCGGCCCGGTCAGCGACGCTCGCACCGCAGCGGCAGCGGCCGCCATCGCAGGCGCAGTCATCGGCCTGGCACAGGGTCTGGCGCTGGGAGGCCGTCGAGGGGTGCGCTGGGGACTCGCCACACTCGTCAGCATGACCGCCGGAGTCACCCTCTCCACAGCCCTGACCGGTGCCTCCGTTGAGATTCCCGCCCTAGGCCTCACGGGACTGATCACGGGATCGCTCGTCGGCGCCCTCCAAGCCCTCACGCTTCACCGCGGCCGACGAGTCTCCGCGGCCTGGACAGCGACGGTCGCCGGCACGTGGGCTCTCGCCTGGATGATCAGCGCGAACGTCATCGCGGTGAACATCGATTCGGGCTTCGTGACGTTCGGCCTGAGTGGCGCTCTGCTCGTCACCGTCGTCACGACGATCGTCCTCCGCCGTATCCTCGGTCCGGTCCCGACGCGGCAGACAGCGGAGATCGGCACTTCCTCCGAGGCCGTCGGCGTGGACGGCACCTGATGATCGCCTCCGTGGCGACGGGCTGGGTGCTGATCGGGCTGCCCGTGGCTTTCAACGCCGCCTTCGCGGCCCTTGCTGTGACGTTCGGCTACCCCGACATCCTCCGGAGGCCGACCGACGAGGTGCTCGCGCGCTTTCGAGCCGGAGGCCCCAGCCTCATCCTCTTGTGGTGGGGGTTCGCGATGACGGCCGTGGTCCTGGCGCCGGTCGCCGTGATGCTCTCCGCCGTCATCGTCGGAGCGGACCCGATCCTGCTGATGGTCGCGGCGACCGTGGGAGTCCTCGCCGCTGTCGTCCAGTTCCTGGGACTCGTGCGCTGGCCGTTCCTCGTCCCCTATCTGGCGCGGGCATCCGCCGCTCCCGACCTCAGCCCCGCGCGCAGAGATGCGATCGACATCGTGTTCCAATCCTTCAACCGGTTCCTCGGCGTCGCCATCGGTGAGCACCTGGGGTTCTTGCTGACCGGCACGTGGACCATCCTCGTCGGAGCCGCCATCACCCAGAGCTCCCACCTGCCCACGTGGCTGGGCGTCGCGGGGATCGTCGTCGGCGCCGTCCTCGTTCTCTGCTCGCTCGAGTTCGTCGGGCCGTTCGAGAGCAGCGGCTGGAAGCTCGCCGCGGCCCTCACCCCGTTCACCTACATCGTGTGGTCACTGTGGCTCGTCGCGACGGGAGTCCTTCTCCTGCTCTGACCCTGGCGTCCCAGCCCCTCTAGAGAGCAGTCGACTCGGGGAGTAGGTTATGCGATCGAGCGGTCACCTTTCCCCGACAGTGAGGAGCCGGCGATGCGCACGCTGGTCGAGGACGAGCGGAAGAGCCGCCTGGGCGGCACCTGGAGAGCGGCCGGGGCGCTGTTCGCGTCGCTTGCGCTGACGCTGATGTTCGCGGTGCCCGCGGCGGCGGTCCCCGCGCCTGTTGCTGCTCCGTCTGATCCACGGGCCGAGTTCGTCGAGGGCAACGCGACCACCTGTGCGCAGGTCGGACTGGACGTCGCCATCCGAGTCGGAGGAGTGGGAGCCTCCGAAGGTGGCGACGCATATGTGTCCGTCACAACTCGGGACGAACGGTACGTCGATGTGGCCATCACCGCGCCCGGGACGGCCGCGGGTGTGGTGATCGATGCCGTCGTCGTGAAGGGTGGGGACGGGTTCAACCTCTACACGAACCCGCAGGTGCTTCCGCCGATCGCAGCTCCGCCGCAGGGCTACATCTCCCCCTTGGTCGGTGCCGGCAACATCCCTCGCATCAGCCATTGGTTCGTCTGCTATCACTTCGATGACCTGCCCACGGGGTCACTCGTGGTCAGCAAGCAGGTCATTCCACCGCTGAGCCTTCCGGCGCAGTCGCTGCCCACGTCGTTCAGTGTCCTGGTGAGCTGCGACTCGCCTGGCTTCGAGCCGATCACCGTCACCTTCGGTCTGCTCGGTGGTGTGGCACTGGATGCCGGGACCGTGCTGCTCGATGGCCTGCCGATCGGCACCACCTGCACGCTCGCGGAGCTGGGAACGAACGCGTTCCCGCCTGGGACCGTCGTGTCGTTCTCACCAGGCTCGACCGTGCAGATCGGTGACGCTGCCGGTGTGCACGTGGGGGTGGTCAACGACTTCTCCGGGGTCGCCGTTCTCCAGGGCAGCCTCACCGTCACCAAGGTCATCGAGGCCGCGGCGGGCGCGGACGTGCCGAGCGAGTTCGCGATCGAGTACGCCTGCACCGACGGCACCGCCGGCACGCTCACTCTGCCGAGCGACGGTGGCACCTCGGCTCCGATCGTGACGACCGCCGGAACGTACTGTGCGATCGCTGAGGCGCCCGGTTCGCTGCCGCCCGGATGGACCGTGGTCTATGAGCACGGCGAGGAGACCTCCACGACCGGCCTCATCGTCCCCGTCTTCGAAACCCCCGTCAGCGTCACCATCACCAACACCGCGCCCACGCCGACACCCACGCCAACTCCGACTCCGACGTCCGCTCCGGCTCCTCCGACAGGCGCCGACTCGGCGGACCCTGAACTCGCCCCGACCGGCGTGGAGGCGCCGGTCGCAGGGATGGCGCTCGCCGCAGCGCTTCTCATCGGAGGACTGGCTGGCCTGCTGACCCGCCGCCCCGCGCGTCGACGGTGAGGCGTCCCGCTCGGGTGGGTCCAGGCGCGGAGCGAGTGCAGGTCACGCAGCCACAGCGGTGACGAAGTCGATGATGACGTCCGGGTAGCCGAGCGCGAACTCGGTGCTGTCAGCCGACTGCAGGCGGTGGTTGCCGTCGGGGATCACGGCGATCTGCAGCCGGTGAGCTGCGACGTGAGCCGTGAACGCCGCCACGCTGGGTTCTACGGGGGTGACGGTGTCGCGTGAGCCGAAAACGGCGAGCAGAGGTACGTCGATCGCCTCCAGTGCGGGAATCGGATCGAACCCGGCAAGCCGCACCAGGTGGTCCCACATCCGTACGTCCAGCAGATCGTCGCCGTAGAGGCGCTTGACGAGTTCGAGGTCATCCGTGTTGCCGGGCTCGTTCGCCCACGCCATCAGCTCCGGGTGAGCTCGACCGGCTTCGAACATTCCGATGACGGTCCACGCTGCACCGAGCGCGCGTTCTCGATCGGCGCGGTCGGCAGTGATGCCGGTCACTGAATTCACAGCCGCGAACCGCTCCTGGTCCGCCATGGTGACTCCGGGTCCGGAACTGGTCACTCCGAACGCGGGACTGCCGGCGAAGGATGCTGCATCCCGCGACATTCGCAGGGCTTCCAGCACCACCCAACCGCCTTGACTGTGCCCGAAGACGCCTCCCGGCACGCCCGGGACCAATGCGGCAGCGGCGGCGTGTCCGGCGAGCAGATCTGCCGCCTGCTCCTCGATTCCGATCTCCAGCCACGAGCCGCCCGAATTGCCCACCCCGCGTTTGTCGAACGATACGACGGCTATTCCGGCGTCCAGAAGGCGCCGCCGAATAGGTGGGAAGAAGATGTCGTTGTCTCGGTCGCTGGGACCGGATCCGGGATACATCGTGAGCAGGGCCCTTGGCCGACCTCGCCGCCCATCCGGCAACCAAAGCGTGCCTTCCAAATGCACAGCGCCGCTCCGGACGGTGATGACCTTCTCCGCGGGCGTCCTCACGAAGCCAGCGTAGCCACGCGGATCGCGGCGTGACTGACGCGTCCGTGCATGAGAAAAGCCCCGGCTGGCCGGGGCTTATTCTGCGGAGACGGAGGGATTTGAACTCCGCTGAGGAAGCTACTCCCCACAGGCGATGAGGGCGATTCGCGCGATTTCCCGCGCTTCGCGTGAGGATTGAAGTGAACTCGGAGCTATCAATAGCTACCGAGGTTTTCTCAAATTTTTCTCACGCTCGCTGGGGCTCGTCTGAGCCGCCCGGGCCGTTCTTCGAGACGAGCGCACCCACGCGGCGGCATGGACGCGTGCCATGCGGTCTCGGCCGACGATCCCGATCGCTCCCTGAACGGGCTATGCCTCACGACCGTGCCGAGGGGTGCGGTTCCGTCTCGCCGGCCGAGGCAAACCGACGGGACGGAACATTGTGGGCAAGGTTTGCCGTGCGCCGAGCAGCCGATGCGTCGAGGAGCACTGTGACCTCGTCGTGCTCGTGCAGGATCGATGCCGGGAACGAAGGGTCGGTGCCACCGGACAGGAGTCTCTCGACGGCGTCGGCTTTGGACTCTCCGCGTGCGATGAGCAGTATTCGTCGCGCGGACATGATCGTTGCGATCCCCTGAGTCACGGCGAGCGTGGGGACAGTATCGACCGACGAGAAGAACCTCGCGTTGTCGTGCCGAGTCTGGTCGGCCAGTTCCACCACGCGAGTCCGGGAGTCGACGCTTGACCCGGGTTCGTTGAATCCGATGTGTCCATTTCGGCCAATTCCCAGCACCTGCAGGTCGACTCCCCCGGCGCGACCGATGGCCGTCTCGAACTCCGCGGCTGCGAGCTCAAGGTCCGGTGCATTCCCGTCCGGGACGTGCACGCGTGCAGGATCCAGACCCAGAGGAATGGTCACGGTCGCATCGACGACTGCGCGATAGCCCGCTGGGTGCCCTGGCGGAAGTCCGACGTACTCATCCAGGGCGAACACGGCGCGGGGGGCGAGTCCTCCGGTATCCGCGGCGAGGGCAGTCCAGAGCGGCGCCGGGGAGGACCCGGTCGCCACGCCGAGCACACGCAAGCCCGAAATTCTCCGGACGAGTTCGGCCGAGAGGGCGCCAAGGTCCTGCGCCGTTGTGGTGAGATGAACCCTCATCACGCTACTTCAGCGCTCACTGAGGGATGCCGCCGTCCAAGCGCTGCGGTGCACGGCCTCCGGACCAGTATCGCCGAACCCGCTCGGGCCCCCGAGACCGCTTTCTCTTCCAGCCGCTGGAGCAGCAACGACCCAGTGCGCTTCGAGAGCCCTGTGAGCGTGCGCACGTCACTGCGGCTCAACGTGTCGTGCTCGATCAGAAGGTCGAGCACGACACGGCTATTCAGATTGCGTAGCAGGCCTGGCTGTGCGGGTGCCGGGCCGCGGCTGTCGCCTGGTACCGATGGGTTCATCGCGATCCTCCCGGACGTTAGGAAACTTTACTATCTAGACCATAGTGGTCGGGGTGACCGTGTCAACGCCCGTGCCCGCTGCAGTTCGCGGCTCACGGCTCCCGGAGTTCGGATAGACGTCGCACGCGGGAACTCGTGGGATGGCGGCGGACCTACTCGGGGCTCAAGGGTTCACGCGTCGTCGGTGAGCTGATGAAGAGGTCCCGACGCGAGTTCTCTCAGGACCTGTTTGTTGATCGAGCAGATTCGTGCTCTTCCTATAAGACTGAGAAGACCACCACACGACGTTGTCACACGCCAGTGTGGTGGTCTTCTCATGCGGTTCGCGCCGCGCTACTCCTTGATGATGCCGTGGTACCGGCCCATCCAGTAGGGCAACGTGAACGTGAATCCGACGACAAACTCCCCGCTACTGTAATCGTAATTGGGATATACCCCAGTAGCCGAGTTCTGAGCTTCGAATGGATTCCCGTTGTTCTTCATTGCAGGTCGCTCGTCAGGCGGCAGAGCGTAGTTCGTCTGCTTGTAATCGTCACGATCTCCCGGTTCGATGTAGAAGACGTCCTGACGGTTCATCTGCATCGGGAATTCGATCTGATATTCGTACTGCCGAGACAAGTATCGAACGGCCGACTGCAGATCGATGTCCTTGCTCTTCGGGTGTGCCAGCTGATATAGGAACGTATAGTACGGGTTCTCCTCCCGCACCTCATTCGCGTACCACTGATCGAATGCCGCGACGATCTGCGGACGCTTGGTCGGATCGCTCTCCTGCAGAATGAGCGGGTAAAGCGCGAACCAAGCCAACTCCTCGTCGGAGTAGTTGATGTACTGCGTCCAATCATTGTGCACAGTGGCGTTGATGTTGGAACGGGCTTGGATGTCGTCACCGGCTTCGGAATAGGCGGCTTCGTAGTTGTCCCGGGTCACCAATTCGTTGTTGTTGATCCCGTACGCATTCGTCGCCTGCCTGATGAGACGGCGGTCGATGTACTCGTTCGCCATGCCGATATATCCCTTGCCGTTGATATATGGCTCTTCCTTGCTGTATCCCGAAGCGTCGAACAGCGCGTCGTAGGCGTCCTTGTACTCCTGCTTGCCGATGATGTTGCCGGCTGTCTTGAGCATGGACATCACTTCGAGCGCATTCAGCGGCGCATCCTCGAAGCCGTATGAAAGCGAATCTTCGCCGTCTGCGTCGACGCCGACGTGGGAGGCCCATTCCGGACGCTGCTCCATCGCACCGGTCGTGTCGTTGAAGTACTTCGCGAACCACTTCGACCACAGGGTCGACTTGCCTGTCGCATCTTCGATGTAGAAGTGGTCATCCTTCAGGATCAGATCGGTCATCCGCTCGGTTGCCTGCTCGATGATGCCCTTCAGGGCGAGCATTTCCGGATCCTGGCTGTCGCCCACCAGGTACTCGCTGGCTGCAAAGAACAGCGAATAGTGGCCGATGACCTCATCCGACGACGTGTCCGCCTTGTAGACGATCTGACTCATGTCGATGTTGCCGTCCTTGATCGCCGACTCGGGGAACAAGTCGTTGAAGAACGTCGGGATCTGCTCGTAAACCGGCACGGTGAGCTGGAACAGGGCCGGATTCGCAGCGCTCGTGGTGGTGTCAGCGCCCGGCTTCTTCTTTGTGTTGGTAGCCGAGCTGATAACAGGAAGCACCTGCTGCACGGAATCGTTCACTTCCACATAGATGTCAGTGCCCAGTTGCGCATCGGCAGGTCGTGAAGCGTTCAGCTTCGCTACCGCATCCGCCGTCAGCGTAAGGCCGTTGTAGTTCATCTCGCCGTCTCCCCCTGAAGGGAACAGCTTGCCGCCGATTTTGGTCATCGCATCTTTGGTCACACGGACGATCGAGTAACCGATCGGCTCGATGGGGTGATTGTCCTCATCGAAACGTTCCATGCTCGGAATGACGCCATTCGGATTCGGCGAGCCGTCCATCACAGGATGGAACCAGAAGCCGTTCTGGCTCTGGTAGCCGAAGTCCGTGCCGTCAGATGTCTGCGCTCCCGCTTCACTCGTCAGCATGTATGAGCGTGCCGGAAAGCCATTGCCACGGCCGGACACGTAATCGAGCAGCAGCACCGCTTTCGTGGCGCGAAGCGCGGCACTCTTCGCTGCAGCGACTTCCGCTTGCGAACCGCCTTGCTCGAGCAGCGTCCGGTAACGGTAGATCTCACCGATGGCGTACATCGCCGTCCACAGTCCGTCGTTGTCGGACGTTTCTGCAAGCGATTCGAACGCGCCGTCGTTGTAGTTGATCCCGCGAGTTGCGTCGGTGGGGGTGAAGGTGAACCGCGCATCCGAGGTCATCCCTCGGCGATCATGGACCGCCTGAATGATGTCTTCATAGGCGGTGGCCTTCTCCGCCAGCGTCTTGAACGGCATCGCGATATGCGTGATACCTCGCGCATTCTTAACCCACACGCCGCCCTGCCCGTCACTGGCCAGCGCAGTCACATGATCGTCACCGTCGAACAGGTAGCGTGGTCCGGCAAAATACTGCACGATGTCACGCTCATCCTCTTCTTCGAAGTTGACGCGCTGCAGTCCGTTCAGGGTACCGATCCAGTAGACGCCCTCTGCGTCCTTCACCACGCTCGTGACATCATCGGTCACTGCGACCGGCAGGAATGTCGGCGCCTTCTTGTCGGTCACCCAGTGAATCTCTGGGGTGGTCGTACCGGGCTTGTAGTAGGTGACCTCTTTCGTTCGAACGGGTTCGAGCTTGACTGCCGAGAACGAGGATGCCTGCGGCTTAGCCGCGAGTGCCGGCATAGCAGGCAACGAGACCAACAAAGCGGCGGCTGTGGCACTGCCGATCAGCATTTTGAGCTTCTTGTTCATGATTGACATGGAGTCGCTCCCCTTCCTACTGGTTAATCCGTGCAACGCCGGATTCCGTGATCGCGAACACGCCCTTGCCGCCATCGGAGATGAGCAGCAGCACTTTGTCGTCGACGAGTTGCTTGTCGGCTGTCGTGTACTCCGTCATCTTGTTGCTCTTCAAGTTGATTTTCGTGACGCCCTCATCCGTGCCGATCCAAAGGTTCTTGCGGTTGTGGTCGAGAACCGAGGTGTCTACACCGCGGAGCGCCGGGAAGAGCGACGGCTTGACATCAAATTCGTGGTTGACGAAGGTGCCGGCGTTGGAGAGGTCTGCGGGCATATCGACGCCCGGGTTCGCGGTCGCGGGATGATACGTCGCATCCCGAACAAAGCCGATGTACTCCTTCACGGAGGCCTCCGCATCGGATGAACCGAGCTTGCTCAGCGCCTCATCGTAGGTGTAGAGAACTGTCGCCTTCCCTGCGTGCGCGGGCGGGGCGGCGAAGACGGGCGACGCTCCCATGAGGCAGGCGAGTAGGGCGAGGATGAGAATCGCTGGTTTCCATTTGATGCGCATGTTTTTTCCTTCCTGGTTGTGATGTTGCAATGACGCCGTATTCGATTCGACGTTCACTTCGAGCTTTCGTCAGTCCGCTGCACTGCGACTCTCCCGTCAAGTTAGGAAACTTTACTATCTGGAAGCTAGCCGCCGCGGATCGCGGTGTCAACGGTCGGCTCCGCGCCAACAGGGCCCCCGGTGGCGGCCGGCGTTCGCGGCGCGCAGTGAGCGGGACGGTCGCCATCGAGTCGTCGCCGGGATTGCGGATCTCGACGAGAACGGGTCCTGAACCCGACGCCACCAGCGTCGATCCCGGCCTTTGTCATCCGCTTGCCGCGCTGCTCGCGCGCTCCGCAAGATTGTCAGCGCGTCATGCTGGGTCTCAGTACGGGCACGTGGTGACGCCCGCCCGATATCCTCCATGTGGATGACGGCCGAGATGCCCCGGATCGAGGAGTACCGCGCGGCCAGAGGAGCATCCGTGCGCGGCTAGGCCCGGCGCATTGACAGTGGCCGCGACTCGCCGCTAACGTGAGATAGTAAAGTTTCCTAACCACGCGGAGGCGTTGTGACTTTCAGCTCACGGGGTGACAGCCGAGCCCCAGCTCCGGCTCAACCCGGACTGCTTCGCAGCATGAACAACCGGGTCGTCCTCGACCTTCTCATAGAACGCGGCACCCTGAGCCGCGGCGACGTACGCGACCTCACTGGACTGTCGAAGCCGACCGCGTCACAGCTGCTCACCCGTCTCGAGGAAAGCGGGCTGGTCCTTCCGAGCGGCTACGGCGAGACCGGCCCCGGCGGCCGGGCGCCGCAGCTCTACGCGATCAATCCGGGCGCCGGGCACGCCGCCGCCGTGGATGTTCGTCCCGAGTCGATCTCGGCGCGCATCGCCGACATCAGTGGCGTCGTGGTCGCGGAATTCGAGATCACGCAGCTCCCCGACCCACGCGGACCCGAGAACGTCGCACAGGTCCTCGCCGGCGCCTGCGGCATCGCGGGGATCGCCGTCGATGAGCTCGACGCCATCGTGGTGGCGGTCCCTGGCTCGTACGATGTCGCAGAGGATCTGCTCCGCTACGCGGAGCATCTCCCCGGCTGGCAGCAGCCCGGCATCGGCGAGGAACTGCGTCGCCATCTCGGGAAGGCCGCGGTGTCTCTCGAGAACGACGTGAACCTGGTCGCACTCGCCGAGCACCGAGCCTCCGACGTCGCTGGAGAGAGCTTCTTCCTCCTGTGGCTCGATGAAGGCATCGGCGGCGCGCTCATGATGGACGGCTCGCTGTTCCGCGGCAGCCGAGGCGCCGCGGGCGAAGCGGCGTTCCTGCTCCCCCCTGGCTCGCGCCTCGATGGCGAGCATCGGTCAAAGGGCGCGTTCGAGGGTCTCGTCGGCTCGGACGCCTTGCGCGAGTTCGCCGCCGATGCCGGCCACCCCGTGGGCTCCACTGCTGATGCCATCGCCGCCCTGCTCGCAGATGCCGGTGCGGCCGAGACGATCCAGGAGATCGCCCAGCGCTACGCGTTCGGCCTCGCATCAGTCATCGCGCTCGTCGACCCCTCACGCCTCATCCTTGCGGGCGAAGTGGCCCGTATCGGCGGCAGCCGACTGGGTGACGCCGTGGCGGCGCACCTGGACCGGCTGGTCATCAGCGCCCCTCCGCTGGGCCTGGCCGCCGTCGCAGACGCGCCGATCCTCGAAGGCGCGATGCTGTTGAGTCTCGACCTCGCGAGGGAATCGGTGTTCACCACATGAGCAACGCGACACCGCGCGCCCTGCGGATCGTGGTCGTGGGCGGCGGATCCACCTACACGCCCGAACTCGCGGACGGGATCGCTCGGCTCCGAGAGTCCCTCCCTGTCAAGGAGCTGATCCTCGTGGACCCCGACCTCGCGCGGGCACGCGTGGTCGCCGGCCTGTCTGCGCGCATCCTCGCCGCTGCGGGCAGTGACTGCACCGTCGAAGCCACCACGAGCCTCGAAGATGCCGCCGTGGGCGCCGACGCGGTGCTCCTGCAGCTGCGCGTCGGCGGTCAGACGGCGCGCGCCCGAGACGAGGCGTGGCCCTTGGAGTGCGGCTGCATCGGCCAGGAGACGACAGGGGCAGGCGGCCTCGCGAAGGCGCTGCGCACCATCCCCGTCGTGCTCGACATCGCCGCGCGGGTTCGCGATGTCAACCCTGACGCCTGGATCGTGAACTTCACCAACCCGGTCGGCATGGTGACCCGTGCACTGCTGGATGCCGGGCACCGCGCGGTCGGACTGTGCAACGTCGCGATCGGCTTCGAGCGACTGTTCGCGGCCGAGCTCGGGGTTGCGCCCGAGGCCGTTGAACTCGACCACGTTGGACTCAACCACCTCAGCTGGGAGTTGGGCGCGCGAGTGCGCCATGAGGACGGCACTGCGACCGAGGTCCTCGATCGTCTCCTCGACGAGCATGGCGAGGCTCTCGTCCGCGAGACCGAACTCCCGCTCGCCCTCCTCAGGACCGAGCGCTTCATTCCCTCCTATTACCTGCGGTACTACCTTGCGCACGACGCGCTCGTCGAGCACGCGCGCACCGCGCCGTCGCGCGCCGTGGAGGTGGCCGCGATCGAGAGTGAGCTGCTGGCCCGCTATGCGGATCCTGAACTCGCCGAGAAGCCGGCGCAGCTGGCTCAGCGGGGTGGTGCGTATTACTCCGAAGCCGCGATCGGGCTCCTCTCGAGCCTTCTGGGCACAGGAGCGGTCCGCGACCACATCGTGAATGTGCGCAATCGGGGAACGCTTCCGTTCCTGGACGCCGACGCGATCATCGAGACGAGGGTGGAGGTGGGGCCCGGCACGCTGCGCGTGCGCGCCGCACCCCCGGTCCCGGCGCTCGCCTCCGGGCTGATCGCGCACGTCGCCCGCTACGAGGAGCTCGGCGTCGATGCAGCGATCCAGGGCGGCCGTGACCGCGTCGTGCGCGCCCTGCTGGCACACCCGCTCATCGGGCAGTACGAGACCGCTCAGGCGCTCGCCGACACGCTCATCACCGAGAACCTGGAGTGGCTGCCGTGGGCCCGTTGAACGAACCTTGCCTGCTCGCCCTGGACGGCGGCAACAGCAAGACCGACGTCCTCCTCGTCGCCGAGGACGGTACCGTCATCACCCGCGCGCGAGCGGGCGCCTTCGTGCCGCACATCGTCGGAGCCCCGGCCGCCGTCGCCTCGCTGGCCGGTGCCGTGACCGAGGTGCTCGCGTCGGTGCCGGGCGGGCGCGCGTCGGTCGTCGCGGGCTACCTCGCCAACGCGGATCTCCCCGAGGAGGAGGAGGCGATCGCCGAAGCGATCGCTGCGCATGGCTGGGCTGATCACGTCGTCGTGGGCAACGACACCCTCGCCATGCTGCGGGCCGGTACGGATGCCGCAACCGCCGTCGCCGTGGTGTGCGGCGCCGGGATCAACTGCGTCGGCAGAGCGCCGGGCCGCGCCGACGTGCGCTACCCGGCTCTGGGCAGGATCACCGGCGACTGGGGCGGCGGGTTCGGCATCGGCAAAGAGGTTCTCTGGCACGCGACGCGCGCCGAGGACGGGCGCGGTCCCGCGACGGGACTGGCTGCTCTGGTCGCCCGCCACTTCGAGCGGGACACCGCGGTCGGCGTTGCGACCGGCATGCATCTCGGAACGGTGGATCGCGACCGTCTGCACGAGGTGGTCCCCCTTCTCTTCCAGGCCGTCGACGCGGGCGATGCGATCGCCGAGGCGATCGCTCGCCAGCAGGCAGACGAGATCAGCCTCCTCGTGACCACCACGCTCACCCGCCTCGATCTGGGCGACGAGCCTGTGGACGTCGTCCTGGGCGGCGGCATGCTGACCAGCCGGCATCCCGCTCTCCTCGGCCCGGTGATCGCGACCATCGCCACCGCTGCTCCCCGCGCCTCCGTCGAGATCGTGGACGCGGAGCCCGTGCTCGGCTCCGCGCTGCTCGGGCTCGACCACCTGGACGCCCTCACCGGACGCCCAGGCGATGTCGCCGAGCGGCGCCGGAACCTGCGCGTCAGCCTCGCCACGCGACAGGAAGCGCGGGTGTGACCGAATCGCTCCGGCTGGGTCTTGTCGGCACCGGGTACTGGGCCGACGTGACGCACGCCACAGCCGCCGCCGCCGCCCCCTCCTGGGACCTGGCGGCGGTGTGGGGTCGCGACGCCGGACGGGCGGCCGCTCTCGCTGAGCGCCACGGCGCCCTGCATGCGGGCACCGACTTCGACGCCTTCCTCGCGCAGGTGGATGCCGTCACCTTCGCCGTTCCGCCGCAGCTGCAGTCAGAGCTCGCCGTGCGCGCCATCCGGGCCGGCAAGCATGTCGCGCTCGAGAAGCCGATCGCGACGAGCCTGGGGGACGCCGATCGCCTGGTGGCGTCGGCGGACGCTCACGGCGTCGCGGCGATCGTGATGTTCACGATGCTCTACGACCCGCGAGTGCGGCGGCTCATCGATGAGGTGCGCGTCGGACGGCGATGGACGGGCGGCGCCGGGCTGTGGCTCGGGTCGGCCCTCAATGACGAGAACCCCTTCAACACGCCGTGGCGCCACGACAAGGGCGGCCTCTGGGACCTCGGACCGCACGCCATCTCGGTGCTGTGGAAGACGATCGGTCCCATCAGCGCGGTCCGCGCCGAGGCCGGCGAGGGCGACCTGGTGCACCTGGTCCTCTCGCACGACGACGGGCGCACCTCGACGGTGACGATGACGCTCCGGGCGCCCGACGCCGCCGACGGCTTCTCGACGTTGCTGTGGGGCCCGGCCGGCCGTGCGTCGGTGACGGTCGACGATGTAGACCCCGTCGCCGCCTTTGTGACTGCGTACGAAGACCTGGGCCGCCTGATCGAGTCCGGTGATCGCTCGCACGAGTGCGATGTGCGGTTCGGACGCGACGTCGTCCGCGTCCTCGCCGACGCCGAGGCGCAGCTGACAGGCGTGTTCTGATGCACGCACGCAGTCTGAGCTTCCCTGCGCCGGGCGAGATCGAGATCCTCGCCGCGGAGGTCGACCCGCCCGGTTCCGGCGAGCTCCGCTGCGCCGCGGAGGTCTCGCTCGTGAGCGTGGGAACGGAGCTGACCTGCTTGCGCGGGCAGTTCGATCCGCGGACGTTCTGGGAGGAATGGGTGCAGTATCCGTTCGCTCCCGGCTACTCGATGGTCTCGCGTATCGAGTCGGTCGGGCCGGACGTGACGGCCTTCCGCCCCGGAGACCGTGTGTTCTCCTTCACGCCGCACGCGGAGGCGTTCCTCACTGCCGCGCGTGACGTGGTCCCGATACCCGACGGCGTCCCGGCCGATCATGCGGCGTGGGCATCGCTCGCCGTCACGACGCAATGGGCCCTGCGGCGCGCGGGCTTCGCCTTGGGCGAGACGGCGGCGGTCATCGGCCTCGGCCTGCTCGGGCAGCTGCTCGTGCGCTATCTGCGCATCGCCGGCGCCCGCCGGATCGTCGCGATCGACACCGACGCCGACCGGCTTGCTCTCGCGGTCGCCGGGGGCGCCGATGAAGTCCTGTCGATGACCGCAGCCGACGCCGTCGAAACCCTCCGAGGCTCCTTCGACGTCGTGCTCGATGTGACGGGGCACCCCGCTGCCTTGGCCGGCGCATCCGAGCTGGTGCGGCCGCTGGGCAGGCTGGTGCTCGTGGGCGACGCTCCGCGTCCGAGCCTGCAGCACCTCGGCCCACGCATCGTCGCCGACGGCATCTCGATCATCGGCGTGCACGCCGGGACCGCGGCGGAGATCCCGACCCCCGCCGATCCCTGGAGCACGGCCGCGATGCTCGCGGTCTTCTTCCAGTACGTCGTGGACGGGCGGATGGATCTGTCCACGCTCATGACCCACCGCGTGACGCTGGAGGGCGCACCCGAGCTGTATCGGGCGCTGGAGCACGACCGCACCGCCCACCTCGGGGTGCTCATCGATTGGGGAGACCGGAGATGACCGACGTCATTCGATGGGGTGTGCTGGGCGTGGCGGGCATCAACGCAGCCATGGTCCCGGCGATCCGCGCCTGCCCTGGCGCAGAGCTCCTGGGCGTCGCCAGTCGCGACGAGGGACGGGCTCGAGAGGTCGCCGCGACCGAGCGCCTCGACCCGTACGTCGGGTACGACGCTCTGCTGACGGACCCCAAGGTCGACGCCATCTACCTGCCCATTCCGAACGCACAGCACGCTCTGTGGACGCTGCGGGCCGTCGCCGCGGGCAAGCACGTCCTGTGCGAGAAGCCCCTCGCCGTCACCGCGAGCGAGGCCAGGGAGATGGCGGATGCCGCGGCCGCGGCCGGTGTGCACCTCGCCGAGGCGTTCATGTACGCGCATCATCCGCGCTACCACCTCGTTCGGCGCTTGATCGCGGACGGCGCCATCGGCGACATCCGCTCGATCCACGTGACGTTCACCTTCGATGCGTCCGGCGAGCTCGGCCACTCCGGATTCCAGGGAGCTCCCGGCAGCGGGGCGATCTACGACGTCGGGTGCTACGCGGTGCACGTGGCCCGTACCTTGATCGGCGCCGAGCCGGAGGCAGTCACCGCCCATGCGATGAGCTCCGCCGTCCATGGCGACATCGACATGAGCACCTCGCTGCTCCTCGAGTTCCCCGGCGGCGTCGGCGCAACCGCGCAGCTGGGAATGTGGAACGGCGATCGTGACACGGTCACCGTCATCGGGTCCCGAGGCTGGATCGAGATCCCCCGCGCGTTCCTCTGCTCTGCCACGGATGACGCCGGCATCGTCCTCGGCGAAGGGGACGACTCACGGGTGATCGCGGTGCCCCCGGCCGATCACTACGCCCTCCAGGTCGCGTGCTTCGACGCCGCGGTGCGTGGCGACGGCGAGCTGCTGTTCCCCATCGACGATGCGATCCACCAGGCGGTCGTCCTCGAGGCGGCCACCCGCTCGTGGCGAGAGCGCGTGAGGGTGCCGATCAGCGGGAGCTGAACTCGCCGACGATGTCGGAGAGGAACATGTCGACCCGATCGCCGAAGGCGCGAAGACCCGTCGACCGCAGTCCCTGCAGCCGTGCGAAGACGGCGTCCCGCTCGGCGCCGATCACCTCGGGCGGCCCGCCCGAGCCGGAAGCATCGAGACTGTCGACGGCGACGATGAGGGCGTCGATCCCCCGCGAGTACTGCTCGATCCAGGGCGCGATCTCCGCGCCGAGCGCCGCGTTGTCGAGCCGCCTCATCCGGTCCGCCACACCGGCCAGCCGCTGAAGCTCCGCTCGCAGCTCGGAGACGGCGGCCGCCCGGTCGTCGAATTCGTACCGGAACGCGAAACGGTCGAGCGCGTCGCCCAGCCGTGGTGCGTCGTCCGTGCACAGCGCCGACCCGCGGAAGGCATCCGCGAACTCGCGGAAGTCCGCTGCATCCCGGGCGCCGCTGACTCGACCGAGCGCGGCATCCCAGCTCTTCTCGGGATCGAAGCCCTCCGGGTCTCGGCAGAAGTCGGCGACGCCGGCGAGCGCGATCTTGGACGCCTCGGCGAGCGGCATGGGGTTGGCGATGATTCCGGCCGCAGCCTCGCTGAGGCGAGGATCCCGCCCGAGATAGGGCCCGATGTGGAGTTCGCCGGTCATCGCCACATCGTTCACCGGGAAGTTGTCCCAATAGAGGGGTCGGCGACCGGTCGCGCGGGCGAAGACGTCGGCGTCGGCGGCATCCAGCTCCGGCGAGCAGATCGCACGGCCCGTCCAGAACAGGTGCGTGTCGGGGTGCAGGCCAGAACCCAGCGCCGCGATGTACGGCTCATCCCCGCGGCCGCAGTACAGCGTCGGGCAGACCGTCAGCCTGCTTCCGCCGGCGCTGTCGAGCGCGCGCTCGAGCGAGCGGACCAGGGAGAGCTGAGCCGCCACGAGGTCGGGGAAAGCCGCCACGTCGCCGGGGTGCTGGAGGCGCCAGGGGATGTCGTCGAGGAACAGCGCGACATCGGTGATGCCGAGTTCGCGGACGGAGTCGAGCTTCGCGTGGACCGCCGCGGTATCGTCCGGCTCTGCGTACCGCATCGACAGGCCCGGGGACAGCCCGTAGGAGAGGGAGATCTTTGCCGCCCGCGCGCGATCGGTGAGGATCTGCAGTTCGTCGGCCGCCGCGCGGTCATAGGGCTCGCGCCAGCGACGACGTGTGAAGGGATCGTCCTTCGGCGAGTACACATAGGTGTTCATGCCGATCTCGGCGATGAAATCGACCATGTCCAGGCGCTGGTCGGTGGTCCACGGACGGCCATAGAAGCCTTCGACGATGCCCTTGGTCTCGATCCCGCTCACAGCGATCGCACCCGGGAGCGATAGCGTGCGACGGCCTCGACGTTGAGCGCGTCGCCGCCGGGGATGTTGCTCGAGGTGAACACGGCGGGGACGCTGCCCGAGGCCACCGCGATGGCAGACGCTTCGATGGCGATCGCGTGGAGGATCGCGGCCCCCGTGACGGTCGAGGTCGGCCCCATCGGCGCTGGGATACTGGGCACCGTCGTGGCGGCGTCGCCCGCCGTCCCGAGGTTGTCGATGACGATGTCGGCGAGCTCGAGCAGACCCGGCGAGTGTGCCACGGCGGCCGTGGACTCCGCGTGAGCGCGACTGAGGATGCCGATGACGGTCAGCCCCCGAGCCTGCGCGGCGCGCGCCAGTTCGATCGCGACCTGATTGCGGCTCGAGTTGGAGACGAGGATGAACGTGTCATCGGGCCCGGGATCGATGTCGGCGAAGACGGCGTCGCCGATCCCGGCAGTCCGCTCCAGCGCGGTGGACAGGACGGCGTTCCCGTGCAGCATCAACGATTCGACGAGCACCGGGTCGACAGCGGCCAGGCCGCCGGCACGGTAGAAGGCCTCCAGCGCCAGCATGTGCGAATGCCCCGACCCGAAGATGTGCACGAGCCCGTCACGCATCAGGGTGCGCGCGACCGCACGACCAGCCACGGCCAGAGACTCGTGCTGCTCGTCCGCCAGTCGCGCGAGGAGCGATGCGGCGTGGGCGAGATAGCTCGCAGCCGGCGCCGAGAGCGCCTCGGCGTTCTGATCGATCATGGGGCTCTCCATCCGGTCATGTGGTGATCGTAGGCGTCCCCCAGCGTCTCGGTCACGAGCGCCCACGCGCCGTCGAGGGGATCGCCCGCGGCAGGGGCGATCTCACGCTCACCATCGTGCGCGAACCGCGCCTCCAGCTGCGCGCGCAGCGGCGTGCCCGGCGCCACCAGCCTGCCGCTCATCGCGATCCGCACCGGCCGGGTCGACACCACTGCAGAAGCGGCGCGCGCCGTGCGAGCAAGCTCGTCCGCGGCCTCGTCCACGATGGCCAGGGCGACGGCATCGCCGCCCCGCGCGGCATCCAGCACGTCGACGGCGAACGCTGCAATCGAGGCCACAGGGCGCGGAAGCGAATGCAGGCGCGCAGCCAGTCCGGCCTCGACGCCGAACCGCGCCCTGCAGGCCTCGGAGAGCGAGGTCGGTCCCGACCTGCCGTCCGCTGCCCGCAGGGCCGCCTCCACTCCGCGGCTCCCGATCCAGAAGCCGCTGCCGGCATCCCCGAGGAGGAATCCGTCGCCATCCACGAGGCGGAACCCGTCGACGCCGGGATCGAAGCCGATGCAGGCGATGCCCGTTCCGACGGTGAGAACCACACCGGCGGCGCCGGAGAAGGCGCCCGCGTGCGCCGTCAAGGCGTCCCCGGCAACCGACACCCGCTCGGCGCCGAGCGCAAGGCCGACGCGAGCGGCCAGCTCTTCGCGCTCGCTCGAAGAAGCCGGCAGGGTCGTCAGGCCGAGCACCATGTGGCGGATCGCCGGGATACCGCCGGGGAGGTGGGTGAGGCAGCGGCGGATGCGGTCGATCAGGCCCTCTCCGAGGTCGCCCTCGAGTCGCCCCAGGCCCTCCACGACGACGGGTTCCGCAGCTCCGGTGACGCGCACCCGGATCCCCGTCTGACCGCCGTCGACGGCGACATCCACCGCGACCGTCATGCCGCTCTCACTACTGTGGAGAGCGCATCGACGAGATGGGATGAGGGCCGATGGGAATCCGCCGGGCGCGCAAGGCCGACACCGACGACCTCTACGCCGTGTGTCTGGGCACCGGCGCCGATGGGACTGACGCGAGCGATCTCTACGACGATCCCCGCCTGCTCGGAGAGGTGTTCGTCGGCCCCTACTTGCGCCACTCCCCCGACTTCGCCTGGGCGTACGCCGACGCGGACGACCGCGCACGAGGGTACGTGCTCGGCGTCCTCGACACGACTTCGTTCGAGAACGTGCTGGCCACCGCATGGTGGCCGGTGCTGCGGGCGCGGCATCCTCTCGTGCCTGAGACGGCGAATCCGCACGATCGGGAGATGGTCGAGTACCTCCACCACCCGCAGCGGCGGCCCGCCTCGCTTCTGGAGGCCTACCCCTCGCACCTGCACATCGACATGCTCCCCGATGTCCAGGGGGGCGGCCGAGGCGGCAGGATGCTGGGCACCCTGCTGGACGCCCTCGCCGAGGCCGGGTCGCCCGGCGTCCATCTCGGGGTCTCGCCCGCGAACCTCCGCGCCATCGGCTTCTATGAGCATTTCCGGTTCGAGGTGGAGCCCTCCGCCTCGAGCGCTGATGAGCTCATCATGATCCGCGCGTTGTGACCCGCACGAGCCACGAGCCGGGAGGATCACTGCACCGAGCCCTCGGTGACGCCGGCGATGACCTGCTTGTGGAAGATCGTGTAGACGACGATCACCGGCAGCGTGATCATCGAGAGCGCGGCGAACAGCATCGGATAGTCGGTGGCGTGACGTCCCGTGAAGGCGAGCAGCCCGGCAGGGATGGTGCGCAGGTCATCGTCCTGCACGTAGAGCATCGCGAGGAGGAACTCGTTCCACGCTGAGAGTATCGAGAACACGGCGACCGTCGAGATGCCGGGAGCCATCAGCGGCAGGACGATCTGAACGAGCGTGCGGAAGTCGCCGGCCCCGTCGACGCGCGCCGCCTCGAAGATCTCCTTCGGCATCGAATCGAGGTAGGCCTTCAGCAAGAACACCGCGAGCGAGAGCCCGAGGCCCGCGTACGCGACCATCAGCACCCACCGCGTGTTGAGAAGGTACACCGAGTCGAAGATCCGCGACTGCGCGGTGATGTAGGACTGCACGGGGAGCAGCAGACCCAGGATGAACGGAGCGAGCAGGAGCGTCTTGCCGCGGAACTCGAACCGGCTGAATGCGTAGGCCGCGGCGAGCGCGCACAGCAGGATGATCGTCACGGCCGAGGCGGTGACGATGACGCTGTTGAGGACGTAGCCGCCGAGGTTGCCGCGCTCCCATGCCTCCGCCCACGTGCTGAAGTCCGGGACGGCCGGCGGTGAGAACGGCGCATCGAAGATCTCGCGCTTGCTCTTGAACGACGACATCACCATCCAGCCGAGCGGGACGATGTAGATCAGCGACAGCACGATCATCACGGTGTGGTACAGCGTCCTGCTGCCCGCGACGGCGATCGTCCGCCTCGCGCGGCGGCGCTGCAAGGGGCGCTGCTGCGCGAGGGGAGGCGCGGGACGTTCAGTACTCAATGTCATTGCTTCCACCCTTCGTGCGCATCCTGACGAGAATGAGCGCGATGCCCACCACGACGACCGTCATGATCGTCGACAGCGCGGCACCGTAGCCGAGGTCGCGATACCGGAACACGACCTCCACGAGATACGTGGTGATGATCTCCGTCGAGTGGTCGGGCCCGCCGTTGGTCATCACGTAGAACAGATCGAAGCTCTGGAACGCGCCGGTGATGCACAGCAGCACGGCGACCTCGATCATCGGCCGGATCAGCGGCACCTTGACGCTCCAGAACACCCGCCACTGGCTGGCTCCATCCAGCGTCGCGGCCTCGAGGAGATGCTTCGGGATCCGCTGCAGCGCGGCGTAGAAGATCGCCATGTAGAAGCCGGCGTAGATCCAGCCCGAGACGACGGAGATGGCGAGCAGGGCTGTGTCGGGATCCCCCAGCCACACCCGGGTCAGTCCGTCGAGCCCGGATGCGCGCAACCCGGAGTTGATGAGCCCGATGTCATCGCTGTAGACGAAGCTCCACAGGATCGCGATCACGATCATCGGCAGGGTGACCGGCACGAAGAACGCGACGCGGTAGAACGTGGTCCGCCGCCCTTGCATCGTCACGAGGCCCGCCAGCAGCAGCCCGACGACGACCTCGAGCGCGAGTGTCAGCAGGATGTAGACGAAGGTGTTCCGGTAGGCGACCAGGTAGATCTCGTCCCGGAAGGCGCGGAAGTAGTTGTCGAGACCGACGAACTGGATGGCGTCAGTGCCCGACCAGTTGGCGAAGCTCAGCGCCGTGTTCGCGAGGGCGGGGATGAGCACGACGAACGCGAACACGAGTATCGCGGGCGCCACGAACAGGTACGGCGACCAGGCGCGGGTGGGTTTCACAGCAGGACTCCTCGAAACAGTGCGGGACGCGACGGGATGTCACCCGTCCCGTCCCGCACCCATGATCAGTTGGCGGCGTCGATCCGCGACTGCGCGGTGTCGGCGGCTTCCTGCGGTGTCGCCGTGCCTCCGATCACCGACGCCGCGGCGTCGTAGAACGCGGCAGCGATCTCGATGTCGTGGCCGCTGTCCGCCGGTGCCACGAGTGCGCTCGCGGTGCCCATCATCTCGGCGAGGGCGACCGTGCGCGGGTCGGCGTCGACGCCCTTGAACGGGTCGATCGTCATGGGGGCGAGACCTGCCTCGGCCCACATCTTCGTGCCGTCCTCATCGGCCAGCATCGCGAGGAACTCCAGCGTCTCCTCCTGGTGCGCCGACTTCTCGTTCACCATGAACCCGGTCGAGATGCCCAGCACACTGCCCTGGTCGCCGGCGCCATCGGAGAAGGCCGGGAGGTTGAAGTAGTCGAAGTTGAGGTCTCCGGCATTCTCGGCAGCATCCGCCATCAGCCAGCTGCCGATCTGGTGCGTCGCAGCCTTCTGCAGGAAGAACTGCGTCATGGCCTCGTCGTCCGCGAGCGCGTTGATGCTCGGGTTCACGAACGGGGCGAGGTCGGCGAGCTTCTCGAAGGCCTCGACCATCTCAGGCGAGTTCATCGGCGCCTCACCGTCCATGACCGCGGAGTACTGCTCCTCGCCGACCATGCGCGAGACGATGTGCGAGGCAACGCTGCCCACCGGCCACTGGTCCTTGTTCCCCTCGACCAAGGGCAGAAGGCCCTCGTCGAGCATAGCCTGGTTGGCGTCGAGGTACTCATCCCACGTCGTCGGGACGCTGAGGCCGAGATCATCGAAGACATCGGCGTCGTACCAGATGACGTTGGTGACGTCACCGGTCCACGGCACCATGTAGATGCCCGATCCGTCGACATCCATGTTGTTGAACGCGTTGGCATCGAAGCGTCCTGCGAACAGGTCGCCCTCGAGCGCTTCGCTGAGGTCGGCACCGTCGCCATCGCTGACGTGCCCGCGCATGCGGGGGCCGGACCACTCGAAGTAGGCGTCCGGAGCCTCTCTGCTCGAGAGCAGAGTCGCGAGGCCGGTGGTCTGGTAGACGTCATCCTCCTGGATGATGATCTCCACCGTTCGTCCGGGGTACTTCGCTTCGTACTCTTCCTTGAGCACCTCGAAGCCCTGGTCGACAGCATCCCCCGAGGAACCCATGGCGACCCTGATCGTCACGGCATCCGGGTCGCTGCTGGCTGAGCAGCCGGCGAGAGTTGTCGTGCCGGCGATGGCCACAGCCACGAGCATTGCACCGGACGCGCGATGAGAGTTGAAGCGCATGGGCTCCTCCAAGTTAGTAAAGTTTCCTATCCCAAAGTAGATCAACTCCTGGCCCGCCTGTCAATGTTTTCCGCTCACTGAGGCCGAAGCGGAATCAACGCGAGGAAACGGAAGGGCCTACCTTGAGATCTGAACCCGTACTCGCTGGGCGGCAGCTCCGGCAGCCTGGGCGCCGACGGCGACGGCGGGCATGCGCGGACTCCGGCCAAAACGAGAGGCCGAGTTGTGGCTGACGAGACCGAGGGTAACTACCCCTCCGTCTCTTCTTTCTCAGATCTTTCTCAATACAGTGGACTGCTGCGAATCATCGGCATCGATGAGCAGATCGCTAGGCGCGGTCCGCCAGCAGCTCTCACTTCGCTGACGCTTCAGAGCTCCGATCAGTAAGCGGCTTCTGATCTGGGAAGGATTTGAGAAAGAACCCATCCGCCGCGTACTAACGTGACTGGGCTGGATCGTCCCGGAAATGCATCTCAAGCGGTTCTGCACGACCGCGAAACACCTTGAAAACTGCGGAGACGGAGGGATTTGAACCCTCGGTCCCCTTGCGAGGACTCCACCTTAGCAGGGTCAATTCGTGTCCCGGAGGTGGCACCAGCCCCGTCGGTTGTCGCGCGGTTTCTCGCGGGTTTTGAGGGTTTACCAGGTAGTTGCCCGTAATCGCGCACGCTCTCTATGCACTCCCGACACTCCTCACATTGCGAGGCTCGCGCGCCTCACGAAGCGCGGGGACACCTGGGGGACACCCGCGTCATCGTCGTAGTTCGCCGCGATCGGTTGGCCGATCTGGGCCAAAACGACGTTCAGTCGTGTCAAAGCGCCCTCAATCCGTACGGGGAGTTCGAGTAGATCCTATGCGTTGGACGTGGGTGACATACGTCAGTCCTGCGCCTTCGAATGACTCCGGCGCCGGCCAAGAACCATGACCCGAGATGACGCCGATCGTCAGGACCGTCAGGAATGGGTGGGCGACCTCACGAGCCACCGCAACGGCGACTTAGACAGCGACGGGCAGGACGACAGAATCCAAGACAACGAGTTCGCCGAGTCGATTGACCAGCCGGCAACGACGCGCCAAACTACGGCGGATCGGGCATGGTACCCGCGCACATCGGCTGAGTCATGTCCTGTTCGGCGTGGAATCGGGATCGCTGAGCGACGTCCGTAAACGGAGTCGATTTCCGTTGGCGGGCACATGACGACGACGCCTGACCACTGGGTGGCCTGGAACGAGTGGTGCCTGACGAGGATGTTCATCGCGCGGCGGCCGTTTCCGGCGGCGGTGCCGGCGTAGCCGAAGCTTCACATCGGGCGATGTCAGCTGCGGTGAGATCGGCGTTGACGGCGCCGGCAAGGAGGGACCCTGCGCCGAGCGAGACGGAAACGTTCGATCGCGGATCGATCACGTTGCCCACTGCCCAGAGCCTTGTGACGCTTGTGCGTCCATCCGCGTCCACCGCGATCCAGGATTGGCCGCGATGTTCGCGAGTGCGCGCGCCCAAAAGGCGAAGCAACTCGTCTCTGGGTTTCATCGTCGTCGACGTGAAAATCGTGTCCACCGGTACGACACGATCGAGCAACTCGACGGCTTCGACCCGTCCATCACGTGTGCGCACCGCTCGCACGCGCCCCCGCTCGACTCGGATGTCGCGCAGCTCGAGCGAGCACAGGTCTTTTGTCGAGGGCTCGCCGAGATCGTTGGGGAAATAGACGATGCTCGACGACCATTGGCGCAGCTGCTGAGCCTGGTCCACACCCTGCGGTCCGGTGGCGAGGATGCCGATCGTATCGTTGCGTCGTTCCCAGCCGTCGCAGTAAGGGCAGACGAGGACGCCACGTCCCCACTGCTCGCTCAGGCCGAGGACTGCCGGCAGCTCGTCCCGGAGCCCGGTGGCGACAACGAGTTGCCGCGCCGTCACCGCCGTCCGGGATCCGAAGATCTCGAATCCCGAGGGGACGACTCGTGCGGACACGACCGGCTCGTCGATGAATCCTCCGCCGTAGCTGCTGATCTCCGCGCGCCCTCGCTGGCGCAGGTCACCCGGTGGAAGCCCATCGTGACCGAGGACGCCGTGCATGTGCGCGGCCCGCGCGTTCCGCGGATCGCCGGCGTCGAAGACGAGCACGCGGCGGCGGGCGCGGGTGAGAGAGAGCGCCGCGCTCAATCCCGCCGGCCCGCCGCCCACGATGACGACGTCGAAGAGCCCAGCGGCCATCAGCCCGCCGCCGTGGATGTGGTCATAGGTGTCCCCGGTGGTCCGCCAGGTGCTCGGCGAGCATGTCGAACGCGGATGCCCACCCGTCGTAGACGTTGCCGTCGCCTGGTTCCCCGACCCATCCGATCATGTGGAAGCGCATCCCCGTCCGATCGTCGGGGAGTTCGCTCAGCTCGACGGTGATGACGGGAGCTTCGTCGTCGGCGTCGTTGGGCGATGCCCAGGTGAACACGAGCCGCTCAGGCGGCGAGACCTCGCGGTAGACGCCGGCCGTCGGATACTCCTGCCCATCGAGCGGGTTGACCATCGTGTACGCGTAGCGGCCTCCGACGCGTACGTCGGTGACGGTGCTGCCGGCCTTGACCTCTATGCCGCGCGGGTGCCACCAGGTCGCAACCTCCGTATCGGCGGTCCATGCACGCCACACGACGTCGCGCGGGGCCTCGAAGACCCGGGTGATCGTGAACTCCTTGGTGTCGGTCTGCTCAGGCATCAGCCTCTCCTCTCAGTTCTCGAAGTCGCTCATCGAGCAGGTCGAACCGCTCGTTCCACTCATCGCGATGCCGATCGACCCAGACCGACGCCTCGTCCAGGGGCTCGGTGCGCAGAGTGCACCGACGCCACTGGGCGTCGGCGGTCCGGTCGATGAGGCCCGCGCGCTCGAGCACCTTGAGGTGCTGTGAGATCGCCGGGCGGCTCATGGCGAACGGCTCGGCGAGCTCCCCTACCGTGGTCGGCCCTGCGCGCAGGCGCGAGATGATCGCACGCCTCGTCGGGTCGGCCAGCGCCTGGAACACGAGGTTGAGCTCGTCGGCCACGGAATCCACGTAAGCAACTCCTTAATTAATGGATCGCTTAACCGTAGAAGGTTTCTCTGAGATTGTCAACGGGAGCTCTTCGCAACGACCAGCCTGCCCACCGGGGTCTGTTCATGCGCTGACTCGACAGCCGCCACCGATCTCGAGCATCGCTGTGTCCCTAGCCGCGGTCGCGGCGAGCCTGACGAGTCGTCGACGCGCATTCAGGCGGTCGCGATGACGACCGCCGCGATCGCGCTCACGCCCACGACGATGTCGAAGACGGCGCATGCCTCGGCGAACCACCGCCAGACAACGACGTTGGCGCGATAGAGCAGTCCGTCCCAGACGGCGTGGAGGATCCAACCGACTCCGATCAGGACGCCGGCTACACCCGGCTCGGTGAAAGTGGACGCCAATGCCAGGGCGGCATATGCGACGGCACCGGCCACATACACGACCAGCAGGCGCCTGTTGCGGAACTGCTTCCGTGCCGCGCCGATGATCAAGTACTCCGACCCGAGAATGACCAGCACCCACGCCGGTGCGATGTCGGGGTCGACGATCTTGCCGAATGTGAGCAGCAGCGCCAGCAGGGTCGGCCATCGCAGCGCGATCCGTTCCAGGGCCGCGCGCACTGGGGCTACCTTCTGTTCGCGAGGCGTCCACGCGGCGCGTCCGGTCGAGAGCTCGCAAGGGATCAGTGCCACCACGACCGCCAGAGCCGGGATAACGAATACGTGGCCGAGGAGGACCGCCATCGGACCGGTGATCAGTCCAGTCCAGAATGCAGGAAGCGGCACAGCGAAGCCGACGGCGACCGCGAACATGACAGCCGCGATGGCACGCGTCGTGCGGCGTCGGTGCAGCATCCAGAGCACCGTGCCGGAGGCCACGTTGATGGTCATGATCGCCGCGATACCCAGCGGGTCGCCGAATACAGCAAGGGCGCCCAACCATCCCAGGGCAGTGACTGTGACCTGGTCAACGAGAACCATCGAGAGGAGCGCGACACCGAAGAGCTCGAGGAAACCGAGTATCTGAGCGACAGGTCGCGGCCCCGTCCGTCGATTCGAGGAGGAGAGGGCGTTGTGTCCGAGTGATGTTGACATGACCCCAGGGTGCTGGTCCCCGCTGCGCCCGATCCCGTGGATCGTTCACGGTTTTCCGTGCGACTTTCACACCTCAGTAGTGACCGCCCGGACCGTAAACTCCCTACCTGTGAGCACCGCGGCCAATCCGATTCTCGACGCCGGCAGAGTGCGACGTGCGCGGACTCTCACCCTGGTCTGGCTCGCCACGGCCGTCTTCACGAGCGTCTTGATGCCGGGGATCGGTGTGCTGCGAGAAGGCCAGCCACTCTGGGCGGTACTCGGCTCGATCGGAATCGTTCTGTTCGCGGCCACCCAAGCGGGGGTCCTGTACGGCGCGGTCACGCCGGAAGCCGGCGGGTGGCGTTGGCGGCTCGCGTTCGCTGCTGCCAGCGTGCTGTCGATCCCTCTGGTCGGTCCGGTGGCGGCCGGAAGTTGGCAGACCTGGGCGTGGATCGGCGCGGGGATCGTCGGTGTTCTCCCACTGGTGCTGCGCCCGTCGCCGGCGATCGCCTGTGCCGCGTTGGTGTGCGGCGTGGGCGTCGGCGTCGCGCTTGTCACCGGTAGCGCGCCAATACAGGCCCTGCTGATCATCATTGTGATCGGCTGCTCCATCGCGATCATCAACGTGGGCCCGATCTGGCTGTGGAGAGTCATCGCCGACGCCCAGTCAGCCCGTGGCGCGGTGGCGGCGCTGGCCATCAGCGAAGAACGGCTGCGTTTCGCTCGGGAGGTGCACGACGTCCTCGGGCACCGTCTGACCGTGATCGCCCTGAAAGCTGAACTGCTCGAGAGAAGCACCGACCCGCCACAGCGCCAGGTGCAGGACGAAGCCGCCGAGATTCGGCGCCTGGCCGCGTCTGCACTGGAGGAGGTCCGCAGTACGGTGGCGGATTCCCGCCGGATCGTGCTCACCGAAGAGCTTGCAGCGCTAGGTCAGGTTCTCGAAGCCTCCGGCGTCCGCAGTGAGATCCGACTCTCTACCGGGGTGCCCGACACTTGTGACGCCGTCCTGGCTCGCGTGCTCCGCGAGGCCGTCACCAACGTGCTGCGACACAGCAGGGCTGAGTGGTGCGAGATCACCGTGGAGCGCGTTGGCGGCGAGATTGTCCTGTCCGTGCGGAACGATGGCGTGATGCACAGGAGCGACAGCGAACAGCCCCGTGGCAGCGGCCTCGACGGGATTCGAGAGCGGCTTCGCGAACATGGTGGAAGTCTGACTGTCATCCGCATCGACGAGCGATTCGAGCTGCACGCCACGATGAATGCGCCGTCGTGATTCGGGTGCTCCTTGCCGACGATGAGGACCTCATTCGAGTTGCCCTCTCACATCTGCTCGACCTGGAACAGGACATCGAGGTCGTCGCGCATGCGGCCGACGGCCGTGCCGCGGTCGAGCAGGCTCGGCGCCATCGTCCTGACGTCGCAGTGGTGGATCTCGAGATGCCCGCCCTCGACGGTATCGAAACCGCAGCTGAGTTGAGGCGCGCACACCCGGGCTGCATCGTCGTGATACTCACCGGTCGCGGCCGCCCAGTGCATATGTCGGCGGCGTTGCGCGCCGGGGCACAGGCCTTCGTGGTCAAGGGCGCTCCTGCGTCAACGCTCGCGGATGTGATCCGACGAGCACACGACGGGCAGCGCTATGTGGACCCCGCGCTGGCCGCCGAAGCGCTCGCTCTGCCGCCGTCCCCGTTGACTGATCGCGAGCTGGAGGTTCTTCGGCTCACGGCGGACGGTCTCGACGCAGCCGCGGTCGCTGGCCGCCTGCATCTCGCCCGCGGCACCGTCCGCAACTTGCTCACGGCGATTCGCATCAAGCTCAACGCGAACAGCTCTTCCGACGCCGTCCGACTTGCCCGCGACTCAGGATGGATCTGATGCGCTCGAATCAACAAGCGGATCCCAGCATCGACGAGAATGACGACTTCGTCGCGCACGTGTTGACCAAGTTCGCGATCTCACATCCCCGAGCGACCCGTGCAGCGGAGTCGTTCAACACGGTGTACCGGGTGCGTGCCGACGAGGGCGACTTCATGTTGCGAGTGAGCAGGTCGCCGATCATCCACAAGCCGAACGCGCCAGAAGCCGAAGAATCGTGGACCGCACGCTTCGCGGAGGCTGGCCTCGCTGTTCCCCGAATCATCCGGACCGCTGAGGGCGACCTCAGGGTGACAGATACCGCGAGTCACCGTCGACGGGCGATGCTGCTGACCTGGGTACACGGCTCCCCGCCCAGACATCCAATGAGTCGCGACCAAGTCATCGCTCTGGGAGGCCTCAGCGCTCGCCTGCATCTGGCATCTCCGCAGATTCCGGAACCCCCTAAGGGCGTTCTCGATGGCCGCCGGACCACCCTCTTCGAGGTTCCCGACGCGATTGCCACCGCGCCGTCACCGTACCGAGAAATCCTCGCGAAACGCAGCCAGCAATCCGGCGAGTGGATCCGCGATCTTTGGGAAGACGCCGATGAGAGCCCGCGAGTTCTCCACTTCGATCTCACCCCACGGAATGTCGTGATCACCGCGGACGGCACCTCGGCGGCAATCGACTTCGAAGACCTGACATGGGGTCACCGTGCTCAGGACCTGGCGAACTCGCTCTACGGCGTCACCGGTGGGAATGTCCAGAGCGGCCTCGCCACCGACTTCCGGCGCGGCTATGAGCGTCACGCGAACTGGCCGCAGAACCTCAATTCTCATCTGCTGCACCGACTCTTCGTCGCACGTCGAATCGCGATGATAAATCTCACGCTCACGCAGCGCCCGCATGGGCTCGACGAATATCTCCGCAGGCACGCAGACGCGCTCGCCGAGGTACCGGTATGACCATCTCGTGACGCAGGGTGTAACGGCGCGGACTCGCCGGAACGCGGCCTCGCTGATCGAGATGTGGGCATTCGGTGCGTGTATCCCGGAATCGACCTGTCTGCCCACAGCTGCGGGCACGATGTGGGCAGATGCCGACCTGCAACGATCTCGTCCGACTGGGCCAGCTCATCATCGACGACGGCGTCGGTCCCGACGGAGATCGTGTCGTCTCGGCGGACTACATCAGTAATGCGACCGAGGCACCGAGCACCGACCTGAACGCGGCATACGGCCTGCTCTGGTGGCTCAACCATCCGGGGCCCGCCGTGACACCCGAAGTAGCAACGACCGGCCAAGGAGGGGCGATCGACGGACCGATCGTTCCGGTCGCACCCCAAGACGCCGTGTGGGCGCTCGGGTTCCATAGTCAAATTCTGGCGTTCCTCCCATCGCACGACGCAGTGGCCGTTCGCCTCGGCGAGAAACCACCGGGGTCCGCCGAACTATCGGTGCGACCGTTCAGCGAACACGTTCTCGCTGTGCTGGACGCAGACGGCTCGGCACAGCCCTGACACGACCGCTCATCGGATCCAGGTCGGAGGCTCGGCGACCGGCTCGACTCTTCTCAACGCGAAGCGTCCGCCGCAGATCGCCGGTACGCCACGGACCGCCTCAGCCAGACCGCGTAGCCCGTGGTAACAGAGGCAACCAAGAGCGCGACGGAATTGGGCACGATCAAAGCCAGATTGGCGGCGGAGATCCCGTATGCAATCCAGAGACCGAACCCGGGAAGCAGGATGAGCAGGTAGCCAATCGACACGTCATCGGCTGAACCTGTGTGAACCATTCGCCGCAGTTGCAGTAGCGGGGCCAGCCCCATAATTACCGCCCACGATGCGGCGAGTACTGCCAGCACCTCTGTCATGACGACACCCTTCGTTCGCGCACGAACGCAGGGATCGCGCCCTCAACACAGAGGAGGCGCAAGCGCGATCGATGCGACCATACCAGCCCGCAACGGGCGATCGTTGTCCGATGCCTGATCCCCCTGGACTCGGACCCGAACCCGGCCGATCATCGGGGCCACGCAAGCACAGACCGCCCCCACGCATCGAAGAGTGCGCAACCGGATACAAACGGGGCGCGACGATCGAAGAAGACCGGGACTGCAGCACCATGCACCCTGGCATGCGAAGACGTCATCTTCCACGACTGACGCGCTCCCCACCGCGGCTGGAGACTTCTCGCCACAACGCCGCCCATTGGACCGGGCGCAGGTCACGCGGCAACGCGTTGTCGGCCACGCCAAGATCCTTCAGCATCATGCGCGCGCTGCGGCGGCTGAGGCCGGTGCTCCGCTGGAGGATCGCGGCCAGGTCGCCGCCCGCTCCGGTGAACATGTCGCGCACGAACCCGTCATACCGCCCCCGGTCGCGTGGGTCGACCAGAGGCGACCCGCGACGGGTGATCGTCAGGATGCCGCCGTCCACGCTGGGCATGGGACGGAAGTGCCGGGCGGGCACGCGGCCGTGCAGTTCGAACTCGAACCACGGCGCCGACTGTGCCGTCATCATGGTGGCACCGCCGACGCTGGCGCGCTTCCGCGCCACCTCCCACTGCGTCAGCAGAATGGCGTGGCGCCAGCCCCGCCGGGTCAGCAGTCGTCGAAGAATTGGCGTGGTCAAGTGGTATGGCACGTTGCCGACCACCACGGGGCTATCCAGGGGATGCCCCAGTGCGTCGGCGTGCTCCACGCGAACGTTGGGCAGCCGCTGTCGCAGCAGGCGGATGCGCTGCTCGTCGATGTCGATCGCGGTGAGGTCGCGCCCGAGGCCCGCAAGCGGCGCAGTCAGGGCGCCGTCGCCGGCGCCGATCTCGAGGATCGGACCGCCCGTTGCTGCGACGAGGTCGACGATGCTCCGGATCGTGGGCCGGTGGATGAGGAAGTTCTGGCCGAGTTCGTGCTGGCCGCCGTTCGTCGAACGGCGTTCGGAACGGAGAGTGGGGTGTGTGGATCGGTTTCGCATGAGCGCTCCAAAGAAAGAAGTGGAGCACCCCGCCACAGGCGTCGAGGAGAAAGCCGTCTCACGGCTGAAGAGGACGCGCGGCCGGGGTGCGAGGACTCCCGGACGACGGCGCGCTTACGCAGAAACCAGCGATCGCGCCGTCAGGCGCGGCGGTCGCGAATGTAGAAAGCGCACGCCGTCACCAGCGCGCTGCAGATCGTTCCCATAGTTCGAGGGTAGACCGCCAAGGATTGATGTCGCCACTCCGAGCACCCCTTGTCTGCCGGCTGCGAACGAGGGAAGACCCTCGCGCGCGTCCGCTCCAGCCACCACTGGATGCGAGGGCACATCGCGCCGCCTCTGGACCGACCAGCGGCCTCGCCCCTAACGAACGCGGATCGGAGACGGGCAGCTGCATCAAGGGCACCACCTGTGCGGGGTGCAACACCTTGCAGGGTTGGGGACACTCCGGGGGACACGTGTCGTCGACGGCATGCGAAACCGCAGATTCCATCATTCGCATGCTTCGCGAGAAACAGCGACTGACCGGGGATTTTCTGCGGAGACGGAGGGATTTGAACCCTCGGTCCCCGTGAGGGGACTCCACCTTAGCAGGGTGGTGCACTAGGCCTGACTATGCGACGTCTCCAGGCATCCGCTCGCACAAACGCGCGGATGCACCCGGCAATCATACCCTGTGCGATCCGGCCCAACGCACGCCTCCGCAGCTGGCCACAGCCCAGCCGTGAGCCGCCCACGACACCACCGAGAACAGGCCGCACCGTCGCGGGTACGGCCTGTTCTCGTGCGTGCAGCCGGCTACGACTGAGCCGGTGACTCAGCCTTCGCCGGGTCCGCCTCCACCGCTTCCCAGGCCGCACTGGACTGCGGGTCCGCGTCCGGCTCGAGCAGCGCTGCTTCGGCGTCGAGGTCGGTCGCCGCCTGCTCGAACTGCGACTGGTACAGGCGCCAGTACGCGCCCTGCGCCGCGATGAGCTCGTCGTGCGAACCCTTCTCGACGATGTCGCCGTGCTCCATGACGAGGATCAGGTCGGCATCGCGGATCGTCGAGAGGCGGTGCGCGATCACGAACGACGTGCGTCCCTCCCGAAGCGCCGCCATCGCGTGCTGCAGCAGCAGCTCGGTGCGCGTGTCGACCGAAGATGTGGCCTCGTCGAGGATGAGCACCGACGGCTGCGCCACGAACGCCCGGGCGATGGTGATGAGCTGCTTCTCGCCCGCCGAGACGTTCGAGGCGTCCTCGTCGAGGACGGTGTCGTAGCCGTCGGGCAGCGAGTGGACGAACCGGTCCACGCGCGTCGCCCGGGCCGCCTCGACGATCTCATCGTCGGTCGCCGACTCACGCCCGTACCGGATGTTGTCGCGGATCGTGCCGGCGAACAGCCACGGATCCTGCAGCACCATGCCCGTGCGCGAGCGCACGTCGTCGCGGGTGAGCTGGGCGATGTCCTGCCCGTCGAGCATTATCTGTCCGTCGTCGAGCTCGTAGAACCGCATGATGAGGTTCACCAGCGTCGTCTTCCCGGCGCCCGTCGGGCCCACGATCGCGACAGTCTGGCCCGGCTCGACCCGGAACGACAGGTCGGTGATGAGCGGGCGCTCGGGCGTGTAGGAGAACTTCACGTTCTTGAACTCGATGACGCCGCGGCCCTCGGCGAGCTCCGGGGCGTCCTCGTCGTCGGGCTCCTGCTCGTCGGCGTCGAGCAGCTCGAACACCCGCTCCGCCGACGCCGTGCCCGACTGGATGACCGCAGCCATGCCGCCGAGCTCCGACAGCGGCTGGGTGAACTGCTGCGAGTACTGGATGAACGCCTGCACATCGCCGAGCCGCAGCTGCCCGTTCGCGACCATGATGCCGCCGAGCACCGCGATGCCGACGTAGGTGAGGTTTCCGATGAACATCATGCCCGGCATGATGATTCCCGACAGGAACTGCGCCTTGAACGCGGCCTCGTAGAGCTCCTCGTTCTCGGTCGCGAACTTCTCGGCCGAGTCCGCCTCACGGCCGAACACCTTCACCAGCGCGTGTCCGGAGAACGACTCCTCGACACGGGCGTTGAGGCGCCCGACCTTGCGCCACTGGATGCCGAAGGCCTTCTGCGAGCGCGGGCCGATCACTCCGAAGATGACCGCCATGAGCGGAAGCGAGACGAGCGCGACCAGAGCCAGCTGCCACGAGATCGAGAACATCATGAAGAGCACGCCGATGACCGTGAGCACCGAGGTGACCACCGTCGACAGCGACTGCTGCATCGTCTGCGTGATGTTGTCGATGTCGTTCGTCACCCGCGAGATGAGCTCGCCGCGCTGGACCTTGTCGAAGTACGACAGCGGAAGCCGGTTGATCTTCGCCTCGACCGACTCGCGCAGCCGCCACATCGTGCGCACCATGATGACGTTGATCACGTAGCCCTGGGCCCACGTCAGCAGGGCCGAGACCACGTAGATCGCCATGACGGCGACGATCACCATCCGCAGCGCGTCGAAGTCGACGCCCGCGCCGACGGTGAAGTCGCGCATCGCCGAGATCATGTTCGCCATGTCGGTCTGGCCGGCGGCACGCAGGCTCTCGACGACGACCTCCTGCGGGGTGCCCGCCGGGAACTGCGCGGCGAGCCCCGACGAGACGACGCCCTCGAAGATGATGTTGGTCGCCTCGCCCAGCACCTTGGGCGCGATCACGGCGAGCACGACCCCGATCGCGCCGAGGATCGACACGAGGGTGAAGGCGACGGCGTGGGGCTTGAGCAGCCCGATCAGACGCCCGAAGCTCTTGCCGAAGTTCGCGGCCTTGCCGGGCGCGACGCTGCTCCAATCGTCTGCGCCGAGGCGGGCCTGCTCGGCCAGCTCGAGCTCGAGACGCTCTTCCTCGGTCAGCAGGTCGGGGGCGCTCATGCCTCCACCCCCAGCTGCGAGTCGACGATCTCTCTATAGGTCGGACTGGTGCTCAAGAGTTCCTCATGGGTTCCGATGCCGACCATCTGGCCGTCCTCGAGGACGACGATCCGGTCGGCCTCGGTGATGGTCGAGACGCGCTGGGCGACGACGATCTTCGTGACGTCGGGCAGCTCGCGCCAGAGCGCCTGCCGCAGCCTCGCGTCGGTGGTCAGGTCGAGTGCGGAGAAGGAGTCGTCGAAGACGAGGACGTCGGGCTGGTGCACGATCGCTCGGGCGATCGCCAGACGCTGTCGCTGGCCGCCCGAGACGTTGGTGCCGCCCTGCGCGATGCGCGCGTTCAGCTGCCCGTCCATCTCCTCGACGAAGTCGCGGCCCTGGGCGATCTCGAGAGCGTGCCACAGCTCGTCGTCGGTGGCCTCCTCGCGCCCGAAACGGAGGTTGGAGGCGACCGTTCCGGTGAAGAGGAACGGGCGCTGCGGCACCAGGCCGATGCCCTTCCACAGCACGTCGAGATCGGCCTCGCGCACATCGACGCCGCCGACCTGCACGGATCCGCCCGTCACGTCGAACAGGCGCGGGATGAGCGACACCAGCGTGGTCTTGCCGGCACCGGTCGAACCGACCACGGCGATGGTCTCGCCGCGGGATGCCTCGAAGCTGATGCCCTGCAGCACCGGCGCCTCGGCGCCGGGGTAGGTGAACTCGACGTCGGCGAAGCGCACCGACCCGGGGGCCGGGAAGTCGCTGACGGGGTTCTCGGCGCGCGTGAGCGTCGACTCGCTCGCCAGCACCTCGCTGATGCGCTCGGCCGACACGGCCGCGCGCGGGATCATGATCGTCATGAACGTCGCCATGAGCACGCCCATGAGGATCTGACCGACGTACTGCATGAAGGCGAAGAGCGTGCCGATCTCGACCGTGCCCGCATCCACCTGGATGCCGCCGAACCAGATCACGCCGACGACGGTCACGTTCAGGATGAGCATCGCGAGCGGGAACATCAGCACGAACAGCGAGCCGACCTTGCGCCCGACGACCATGATGTCGGTGTTCGCCCCGCGGAAGCGCTCCTCCTCGATGCCCTCGCGCACGAAGGCGCGGACGACGCGGACGCCGGTGAGCTGCTCCCGCATGATCCGGTTCACGGCGTCGAGCTTCGTCTGGAAGCTGCGAAACAGCGGCACCATGCGGCTGATGATGATCGCGACGATCACGAGCAGCAGCGGCACCGACACCGCGATCAGCCAGCTGAGGCCGACATCCTGCTGCAGCGCCATGATGATGCCGCCGATGGCGAGCAGCGGCGCGGTGACCAGCATGGTCGCGCCCATCATCGCGAGCATCTGAACCTGCTGCACGTCGTTGGTGTTGCGGGTGATGAGCGAGCCGGGGCCGAACTTCGACACCTCCCGCTCGGAGAACGCGCTCACCTTGCCGTAGACGTCGCGGCGGATGTCGCGGCCGGCGGCCATCGCGGCGCGCGCCGCGAAGTAGGTCGCGATGATCGACGCCGTGATCTGCCCGAGCGAGATCGTCAGCATGGCGACGCCTGTCGACCAGATGTACGCGACGTCGCCGGTCGCCACCCCGTTGTCGATGATGTCGGCATTGAGGCGAGGCAGGGTGAGGGATGCCATCGCCGAGGCGAACTGGAAGACGAGCACGCCGAGCAGCAGCCAGCGATACTCCTTCAGATAGCGGATGAGGAGTTTTCCGAGCACGGGGAGGTCTCCGATGGTGAGGGAACGCTCGACGAGGGGGAGCCGGAGTGCCGGCATCCGGAAATGAGCGAGTCTCAGGGTACGCCGAACCCCGGACAGATCGTGACCTCGGATCTACGCCCTGAGCGGACGCGAGCCCGGGACGCCGACTGCGCGCCCCGGGCTCGGACCCGTCCTGCTCGGGTGTCAGCAGGTGAGTGCGCCGTACTGGGCGCTCACCTCGGACTCCACCGTCTCGCCGTCCACCACGCCGGTGACGACGGCCGTCACCTCATCGCCCGGCACCGACGTCTGACGCGTCGAGAACGCCTGCGTGCTGCGCTTCGCCGGGGCGACGGCGATCGTCTTCGCGCCGTAGGGCGTCGCGAGCGCGACTTCGACCGGCACGTCGTCGCCGTTCGCGGCCGTGACCGCGAGCGTCGCCTTGCCCGCCGTGCAGCGGCCCGTGACGGTGAGCTCGACGTCCAGCGTCGGCTCCGCCGTCGTCGCGGCCCAGGCCTCGAACTCCAGGATGCCGCTGGATCCGCCCGCGCTCGCCGTGCCCCACGCCTGCATGAGCGCGCGGAGCTTCGTGGTCGTGACCGGCGCGAAGCCGACCTCGTTCACCGCTGTCGATGAGCGGCCGTACGCGCCCGTGGCCGCGACATCCTTCCACTCGCCTGTTGCCAGGTCGACGTACTGCAGCTTCCACTCGCGCGGCGGGATCATGCCCACGTTCGACGCGTCGGCGGAGTCGCGGAAGAACAGCACCCCTGCCTTGTCGACCGTGACGACGCGATCCCACTCGAGCTGGACCCACTGCTCGCCGACGTTCGGCCAGGTGCCCCACGACGCTCCGCTCAGTGCGCCGTCGTTCACCGCCGTGACCGAGTTCCAGCTCGACGTGTACGACGCCGTGGCCGTCGCGATCGGCGCGATGTTGCCCTCCAGCGGAGCATTCGGCGACAGCGGCACGGTGACCGTGGCCAGCGTCGAGAGGTTGCCCGCGGCATCCCTCGATCGCAGGTACACGACGTGCCGTTGGTCGTCGACCGGCACCGCCGCGCCGTAGGCCTGCCAGCCGGTCGGCGCGTCGATCGCGTACTCGATCCCCGCGATGCCCGATCCGGCATCGGCGGCCGTCGCGCTCACCGTACGCGCAGCGATGTCGAGCGTTCCGGTGACGGTGGGCCTCGTCGCATCGATCCGGACGGTGACGGAAGCCTCGGCCGACGTGTTGCCGGCGGCATCGGTCGCGCGCGCCTTCACCGAGTGCTCACCGTCGCCCGACACCGTCGCCTCGGCGAAGCGCACGTTCTCGCTCGCCTGCCACGCGCCGCCGTCGACCGAGAGCTCGATGCGCGTGCGCACGTCGCGGTCGTCCGTGGCCGTCGCACGCACGGTGGCCGGGGAGAGGAACCAGCCGTTCGCGCCCTCGACGCCGGTCACCGCGAGCGTCACCTCGGGGGCCTCGGCATCGAGCGTCTCGCCGAAGACCTCCAGTTCGCCGAGGCCGACACCCGCGTAGGTCTCTCCGTCGGACTGCGCCGCGAGCACCGCGCGGACGCCGGTGGTCGTGACCGGGTCGAACGTCACGGCGTTCGGGGCGTCACCGGTGGTGCCGTACTCATCCGCACCGGAGACGTCCTGCCACTCGTCGTCGACGAGCACCTGCACCACCCACGACTCGGGCACCGCCACACCGTCGCCGGCGCCGGGTCCGGCCTGGTCGCTCCAGAAGTGCGCGGTCACGGCGTCGATGCGCACCGGCTCCGCCCACGTGTAGCCCGCCCAGCGGGTCGCGGCGTCGCCGGGGGCCGTCATCCACGCGGGATGCGTCGAGCCCGAGTAGACGATCTCCCCGTCGTTGAGGGCGGCGAGCGACGATCCGCTCGCGGTCGCCTCCGCGTCGGGCGCACCGGTGAGTGCGAGGTTGGCACGCCACGGGTCCTCGCCGAGGACCGTCACGGTCGCGTTCACGCGGCCCGCGGCATAGCCCTCGACGAAGCCGCTGACGGTGAACTGGCCCGCCGCGGCGATGTCGGCCGGGTCGACCTCGTCCCACCGCACCGGTGCCGGAAGCGCCTCGTCGCCGAACGACAGCGCCACGGTCTCGGGCAGTTCGGGCGCGGTGCCGACGACCGTCTGCACGGCGACGGGCTCGACGCCGTCGGGCTGCGCGGCATGCACCTCCCACTCCTCGACGGCGAGCGCCGAGTACTGCGGCGGGTTGGCGGCGTTCGGCGAGGCGTTGAGCACCGCGCGCAGCCGCGAGGTGGTCACCGCATCGAAGGTCACCTGGTGCACTGCCGTGGTGGTCGTCGGGTACCCGCTGGGGTTCGGGACGTCCTTCCACTCGCCGGCGTCCCAGTACTGCAGCACCCACGAAGAGGGGTCGGAGACGCCGTTGCCGGTGCCCGGAGCAGCGTCGCGCCAGAACTTGATGCGCGCGCTGTCGACCCGGACCGGGGTGTCCCAGTCGTACTGGATCCACTGCTGCGCGGGCCGGGTGCCCGTCCAGCTGCCCCACATGTCCGGCGGAAGCGGGTTGGGGCGGATGAGCTCGTCGTTGAGCGACTTGATCCAGTACTGCGTCGGGATCGGCTCATTGGAAGCGGATGCCGTCGCCCAGGGCGCCACGTTCGACCGGGGCGTCAGGTTCGGGCCCTTCACGGGCGTGGTGGTCACGGGGAGGATGCGAGCCGGGGTCTGCGAGTCGTCCCACTCAAGGTGATCGATGGCGACCGAGCGGCGGAAGTGGTTTCCGCCCACGGCGTCGGCCGTGTGGTATGCCATGTACCACTCGCCGTCGAACTCGGCGATGGCCGGGTGGCTCGTGGTCGACGACACGGGGGCGAGGATGCGGCCACGGAAGGTCCACGGACCGAGCGGGGTCGACGCCGTCGAGTATGCGATACAGGCGTGGTAGTTCGCCGGGGTGCACGTGCTCGTCGGACCGGCGTTGTTCGCGGCGTACGCGAGGTAGTAGGTCTCGCCGCGCTTGAACAGCCAGGCCGCCTCGAAGAAGCCCGTGACTCCGCTCGAGACGGTGGTCGGCGTTCCGATGCGGGTCTTCATGTCGGACTGCAGCTCGGTCGCCATCAGCCGGCCGAAGCTGCCCCAGTACATCCAGACCCGGCCGTCGTCGACGAGCACGGTCGGATCGATGTTGTGCGCGTCGTTGCCGAGGATCGTCTGCGACACGATCGGCCCGCCGGCGTGGTCGGTCCACGGACCCAGCGGGGTGTCGGACACCGCGACGCCGATGCCGAACTTGTCGGAAGCGGTGCTGGCAGCCTCGTTCACGGGGACGTACCAGTAGTACCGGCTGTCGACGCCCTTCACGACCTGGCCGGCGTAGGCGCGTCCGGGGGTCGCCCAGTCGAACACCGTCTCCGGGCGCATGATCGACGGGTGGTGCTCCCAGTCGCCGCTGTCGACGTCGGTCGTGGAGAACGCCTGCCACTCGTTCATGATGAAGTCGTTGGTGGTGGTGCCGGCCTGGTCGCGGCCCGCATGGATGTACAGGGTGTCGCCGTCGGCGAGCAGGCTGGGGTCGGCGGAGTACACCGAGCCGTCGCCGATGATCGGGTTCTCCGTCGCCGCCACCGCGGGTGACAGGGGCGCAAGCGTGACGACGAGCGCACCCACCGCCGCGGCCGCCAGCGCAGCCATCGTCCTCTTCGATCTCAAGACCACGTTGTCCTCATTCCTCGATGAGGGGGACGTTATCGGTAACAGGATCAGGCCCGCAAGCCTTTTCGGAGTTTTCGAAACCCGACTACTCCTGCGGCTTGGTGCAGGTCGTCTGCGCTGCGGTCTGCCCGGCGATGTCGGAGGGCAGGTCGACCCGCTCCCCCGCGACGGGTGTACCGCTCGGATCGGGCGACGGGGTCGCGGACGGGGTCGGCGCCGAAGAGACGGCTTCGCCCGTGACCTCGATGGCGAGGCCCTGGCTCGCCTCGCCGGTCAGATTGAGGGGCTTGTTCTCCTGGAGCGCGGTGAAGAGCACGGCCGCCGCCTCCGAGACGGGGTACACCCGCATGCCGTCCTGCGAGTAGGCGGTCGGATACTGCACGAAGACGATGTCCTCGTAGGGCACGTCCTTGACCGCCATCGCGATCTGCACCATGAGCGTGGGGTTCGTGAGCGACTGGCTGAGCACGAGATGCTTCTGCTGCACCTGGTTGATCGCGGTGGTGGCCAGGGTGAAGAGCACGCCCGGGTCGGCCAGGACGGCGTCGGACTGGAGCCTGCGCACCATCGACGACATGAACTGCTGCTGATTGGAGATGCGGCCGAGGTCTGACCCGTCGCCGATGCCGTGCCGCATCCGCAGGAACTGGAGCGCCTCCCGGCCCTCGAGCGTGTGCGTTCCGGCGGCGAGAGTGAGGCCCGTGTGCGGGTCGTGGACGTCGCCGGTCACGCACACATCGACGCCGCCGATCGCGTCGGACATGTTGATGACGCCGGCCCACCGGATGGCCCCCGCGAAGTCGATCTCGTCGCCGATGAGCGCTTCGATCGTCAGCGCCGTGCACGCCAGCCCGCCGTACGCGTACGAGGCGTTGAGCGGCTGCGCGCTCATCGCCGGGAAGGCGCTCGTCCCGTCCGGGCTCGGGCACTCGGGGATCGGCACGATCATGTCGCGTGGGAACGACACCACCGTCACGCGGCGCGGCTCATCGGAGATGTGCACGAGCAGGGTGACATCGTTCCGCTCGCCCTCGACGTCGCCGTTCTGGCAGGCGGCGGAGAGGGCGGCGTTGTCGCCCTCGCACGAGTCGGTGCCCACCATCAGCAGGTTGACGCCGCCCTCGATCGCGCCGAGCGACGGCGGAATGGGCTTGTCCTCGCCGAGCACGACGGCGTTGGCGGAGAGCGAGTTCGCGGCATCCCACACGTTGAAGGCTGTGACGCCCGCCGCGCTCACGCCGACGACGGACAGCGCGACGGCGAAGATCGCGAGAAACGAGACGAGCGGATGCCGGTCGCGATGCACCGCGTGGCGCGCGAGGGGAGGGCGGCCCTCCCGCGAGGGCCGAGCGCCGGCCGGCATCAGCCGTCGGCCCGCACGTTGCCTGCGGAGCAGGTGCGGTCGGCGGCGGAGGTGCCGGGGATCGAGTCCGGAAGTTCGACCGGGGTGTCGGTGGGATCGGGCGTCGTTCCGGGGGTCGGCGTCGTGGTCGGCGTCGCCGGCTCTTCGGAGTCGGGCTCGACGGTGATCACACCGCCGCCCAGGTTCGCGTCGTGCGTGACATTGATCGGCTCATTCGCCTCGAGCGCCGCCCACAGGGCGTCGGCGGCCGCACGGTTGGGAACCACGCGATCCTCGTCGAACGGGTCCTGCTCGACGGGGTACTGCACGAACACGATCTCCTCGAACGGCACGTTCTTCACCGCGAGCGCGATCTGCACGAGGGTCATCGGATTGGCCAGCGACTCGCTCGGGGTGATGTTGTCGACCGCGGTCGTCGCGAGCTTGTACAGCGTCGCGGGATCGGACAGCACCTCCTCGCTCACGAGCTTGCGGGCGAGGCTCGACATGTACTGCTGCTGGTTGCTGATGCGCGCCAGGTCGCTGCCGTTCTCGAGGCCGTAGCGCGTGCGCAGGAACTGCAGGGCCTCGAGCCCCTGGACGTTCCGCTCGCCGGCTGGCCAGTCGATGCCCGTGTAGCGATCGCGGATGCCGCCGTTGCCGATGCAGACGTCGACGCCGCCGATGGCGTCGGTGATGTTGATGACGTTGCCGAAGCTCACCTTCGCCGCGAACGGGATGCTCTGGCCGCTGAGCTCGGAGATCGTCTTGTTGACGCACGACAGCCCGCCGTACGACCACGCCGTGTTGATCTGCTCCTTGGAGATCTCACCCGTGACGGATCCGTCCTCGGCCGTGCACGAGGGAATCGGGATCATGAGGTCGCGCGGGAATGAGACCACCGTCACCCGTCGCGGGTCGTCGGAGATGTGCACCAGCATGTTCACGTCATTCAGCTGACCCTCGGAGTCGGCTCCGGTGCACCGCTCGCCGAAGTACTTCGCGTACTGCGGTTCGCACTCGTCGGTGCCGACGAGGAGCAGGTTCACCCCGCCCTCGATCGCGCCGATGTCGGGCGGAACCTCTTCCTGTCCCTCGAGCGCGACCGCGTTCTCGGCGACGCTGCCCGTCAGATCGGTCAGCGCATACGCGGCGATGCCCGCGGTCGAGACGAGGACGACAGCCACGACTACGCCGACCAGCTTCATGATCAGCGCGAGGGGGTGGGGCGAGGTCAGCTCACCGTGCCGTGCGACGGTGCGACGGCCGCGCTTTGCGGGCTTGGTCGTCTCGGCCACTCGTGTCCTCTCGGGGAAGCTGACTCTCACTCGTACGCCCCCGGCGTTCTGCGGAGGGTGTGGGATTCGAACCCACGGGACATTGCTGCCCACTGGTTTTCAAGACCAGGTCCATCGGCCGCTCGGACAACCCTCCCGACGACGCCTCATCGAGGCATCCGTCGAACAGGCGTCGAGTCTAACCGACCAGACCATCCCCGATTCTTCCAGGGACGGCTGTGGATGCTCTGAAAGGCACTCCGCGTCCCGCCGGGAACCCCCCGGGTCGTTGAACGAGCGAACCCCACGGGTCGTTGAGCGAGCGCACCCCCCGGGTCGTTGAGCGAGCGGAGCGAGACGAAACGCGCCGTCAGAGCTTCCGCAGCACCGCCGCGACCCCGCCGGCGTGCACCGACGTCGTGGTCTCGCCCGCGGCATCCCGCACCTCCTGCGGGCCCTGCTCCATCGCCACCGCACGCCCGCCGTTCTCGAGCGCCCAGCGGAACATGCCGACGTCGTTGCGGCCGTCGCCGATCACCAGCACATGCGCCGGGTCGATGTCCAGCTCGGTGCGCACGAGCTCGAGCCCGGTGCTCTTGTCGACGCCCTCCGGCGCGATGTCGAGCCACGCCGTCCAGCCGACGGAGTACGTGACCTGGTGGAGGCCGATCCGCCCGACGAGGTCGAGGAAGTCCTCCTGCCCCCGCTCGGGGGCGACGACAACGATGCGGCACACGCGCTGGTTGCCGAGCTCGTCGAATCCGACGCGGCGCGCGTGCACCAGGTTCCAGTCCTCGAGGTATTCGGTGTACAGCCGCTGCCCATCGGGCAGCTCGACGAGGTAGCGCGCGTCGGGAAGGTGCTCGCGCAGCAGCGTGAGCACCTCGGCGGGGTCGAACGTCTCGACGTGGTCGCGCTCGTAGCGCACCTCGTCGCCGTCGACGCGCTTCAGCACCACGGCACCGTTGGAGCACACGACGTACTCGGGCGACAGCCCCAGCACCCGCATGATTCCGCGCGTGCCCTCCCAGCTGCGACCGGTCGCGATCATGACCTCGTGGCCCGCGCGTCGCGCATGCTCGACCGCCTCGACGACGCCAGGGCTGAGCGATTCGTCCTCGAGGATCAGCGTGCCGTCGATGTCGAGGACGATGAGCAGGCGCTCGGTGACGACCGACGGGTCTTCGGTGTCGCGCGCGACCTGCTCGACGAGCTTCGCCGCCTTCTTCGGCTTGACGACCTTGATGGAGCCTGTCGCGGGCAGGTGAGCTTCTGTCATGCGACAGGTTCCATGACCTCGAGCCCGCCGAGGAACGGGCGGAGCACCTCGGGCACCGTCACCGACCCGTCTTCGCGCTGATGCGTCTCGAGCAGCGCGACGATCCAGCGGGTCGTGGCGAGCGTGCCGTTGAGGGTCGCCACGTGCTCCGTCTTGCCGCTGCCCTTTCCGGGTTCGGCCGGGAGACGGTGGCGGATGTCGAGCCGGCGCGCCTGGTAGGTGGTGCAGTTCGACGTGGAGGTCAGCTCGCGGTAGGCGTTCTGCGTGGGCACCCATGCCTCGATGTCGTACTTCCGCGCGGCGCTCGAGCCGAGGTCGCCGGCGGCGACGTCGATGACGCGGTAGCTCAGGCCGAGGTCCTGCAGCATGCGCTCCTGCAGCTCGACCAGACGCAGGTGCTCGGCCTCGGCATCCGCTGCTGTCGTGTAGACGAACATCTCGAGCTTATTGAACTGGTGCACGCGGATGATGCCGCGCGTGTCCTTGCCGTACGAGCCGGCCTCGCGCCGGTAGCACGTCGACCAGCCGGCGTAGCGCTTGGCGCCTTTGCCGAGGTCGAGGATCTCGTCCATGTGGTAGCCCGCGAGCGGCACCTCGCTCGTGCCGACGAGGAAGAGGTCATCGTCTTCGAGGTGGTAGACCTCGGCGGCGTGCTGGCCCAGGAATCCGGTGCCCCGCATGACCTCCGGACGCACGAGCGTCGGCGGGATGAGCGGCACGAACCCTGCCTGCAGCGCGCGGTCGAGTGCAAGGTTCATGAGCGCCAGCTCGAGACGCGCGCCGATGCCCTTCAGGAAGTAGAACCGGCTGCCCGAGACCTTCGTGCCGCGCTCCATGTCGATCGCGTCGAGAATCTCGCCGAGCTCGAGGTGGTCGCGCGGCTCGAAGCCGAACGCGGGCACCTCGCCGTGCGTGCGCAGGGTGACGAAGTCTTCTTCGCCGCCGGCGGGCACGCCGTCGATGACGATGTTCTCGATCTTGGAGAGGGCGAGAGCGGATGCCTCTTCCGCCGCCGCGACGGCGTGCTGGGCCTGCTTCACCCGCTCGCTCAGCTCTTTGGCCTCGGCGACCAGGGCGGCCTTCTCCTCTTTCGGCGCCTGCGCGACGCGCTTGCCGTGGGCGTTCTGCGCGGCGCGGAGCTCTTCGAAGGCGGTGATGGCGGCGCGGCGGACGCGGTCGGCCTCGAGCGCGTCGTCGACGGTGTCGGCCGACTCCCCCCGGGCCTCCTGCGACCGCTTGACCAGCACGGGATTCTCGCGAAGCAGGACGGGATCGATCACCCTACAACCTTAGTCGCCGGTCGGGACGCGGCATCCGGCCCCTCATCTGGCCATAACCTGTACGCATGGTGACCGCCCCCGACTCCGACCGCGCGGCTGAGCCGGGCGGTGACGACGCTTCCGACCCCGTCCACCCTGCTGACGAGATCTACGCCGACGGACCGGCCCCCGAGGAGGTCGAGGCGGACGCTGAGCGCGTGGCCGAAGCCGCGGCGGAGGCGGCCGATGAAGGCGACGCACCCGACGGTCCCGCCGAATCGCACGGCGACGACGACGCGCCCCGCCCCGCGGAGGCAGCCGCACCGGACGACGTGATCCGCGAGCCGGAGGACGTCGCACCCGATACCCAGGACGGCGAGGGCGGCGAGGCCCGGCGCGTGGGCCCCGAGGGCGAGACGAAGCCCATGGCCGGAGGCGAGGAGCGCCCCAGCCCCAAGGCCGCGCTCGTCTACAACCCCATCAAGGCCGACGGCGACGCGCTGCGAGAGACGCTCACGCGCCTCTCCTCCGAGGCGGGGTGGTCGGAGCCGCTCTTCTACGAGACGACGGTCGACGACCTCGGCGACGACGTCACCCGCCAGGCGCTCGAGGCGGGCGCCGACGCCGTGCTCGTAGCGGGCGGCGACGGCACGGTGCGAGCGGTGTCCGAGGCCATGAGCGGGTCGGGGGTGCGGCTGTCGATCGTGCCGAGCGGCACCGGCAACCTGCTGGCGCGCAATCTCAGGCTTCCGCTGACCGAGCCCGAGGCCATGATGCGCGCGGTGTTCGACGGCGACACGCTCGCCATGGACGTCGGGTGGAGCACGCTCAAGCGCGGCGACGGCAAGACCGAGGAGCGCGCGTTCGTCGTGATGGGTGGGATCGGGCTCGACGCCGCGATGATCGCCAACACCAGCGCGCAGCTCAAGAAGACGATGGGATGGGTCGCCTACGTCGACGGCGCTGCGCGCTCGCTGCCGAGCGCCAAGCCGTTCCGTGTGATGTATCAGCTGCCCGAGGCGCGGCTGCACTCGGCGCGCGTGCAGAGCATCCTCTTCGCGAACTGCGGATCGCTGCCCGCGGGACTCGAGCTCATCCCCGAGGCATCCGTCGCCGACGGCGCACTCGACATCGTGATCTTCCAGCCCAAGGGCCCCCTCGGCTGGATCTTCGTGTGGCGCCGCGTCGCGTGGGACAACAGCTTCCTCCGGCGCTTCCGCACCGGCCGTCGAGTGCTCGCCCTGCGCACGAAGGACAACGCGGTGCGGTACTCGCGCGGCTCCGGCATCGAGATCGCCACCCAGGAGCCCCGGCCGGTGCAGCTCGACGGCGACGAGTTCGGCGAGGCCGTCTCGGTCCGCACGCGGGTCGACCCGGGGGCGCTGCACGTCGTGGTTCCGAAGGACCACGTGCTCGAAGGCCTGTAGCCCGGGGGAAGCGGCTCCTCACACACCCGCGGCTTCGCGGTGTGTCGCAGAATCTGCGGGATGCCACGACCCTGCCCGCAGTAGGTGAGACACGCGCGCATCCCGAGTCGCTGAACTCGCGGCTTCCCGGGGCGCGAGGCCACTGGTTGTGCGACGCGGCGGTGGCGGCCCGGGGCTGCCCGAGGTGGCACCTTGGCGCGGGTGAGCCCGAAGGAGACGCGAAGGCGCTGTGTCAAGACCACCCGGCGGGGCACGCGCCCGGGGAGGATGGGGCCATGCCGAGCCCGTCGATCGTGTGGTTCCGCGACGACCTGCGTCTCGCCGACAACCCGGCGCTTCGCGCTGCGGTCGACCGAGGCGAGCCGATCATCGGGCTGTACGTCCTCGACGAGGCGTCCCCGGGCATCCGCCCGCTGGGCGGGGCCGCGCGCTGGTGGCTGCACGGCTCGCTGGCGTCGCTGGCCGAGCGGCTCGCCGAGCGCGGCGGCACCCTGGTGCTCCGGCGGGGTCCGGCTGCGCGCGTAGTGCGGGAGGCGGTGACGGATGCCTCGGCCGGCGCCGTCTTCTGGAACCGGCGGTACGGCGGACCCGAGCGCGAGGTCGACGGTGCGCTGAAGGCCGGGCTTCGCGACGACGGCGTCGAGGTGGCGTCGTTCGCGGCATCCGTCCTCTTCGAGCCCTGGACCGTGCGGACCGGAGCCGGCACGCCGTACGCAGTGTTCTCTCCCTTCTGGCGCGCCTGCCTGGCCCTTCCCGCGCCGCGCGCTCCGCTGCCCGAGCCGCGGGAGCTCGCGGGGGCGCGGCATCCGATCGACTCCGACCGGCTCGCGGACTGGGAACTCCTCTCGTCCGCACCGGACTGGGCCGGCGGGCTGCGCGAGACCTGGGAGCCGGGCGAGCCCGCCGCGCGCCGGCGCCTGCGTGAGTTCCTGCACGACGACATCGACCACTACGACCGGGCACGCGACGAACCCGCCGCGGGCGCGACCTCGCTGCTCTCACCGCGGCTGCGCTGGGGTGAGCTGAGCCCGCACCAGGTCTGGCACGAGGGGGTCGCGTCGGGGCGGGCGGGGAAGTTCCTGTCGGAGCTCGGCTGGCGGGAGTTCGCCTGGCACACGCTGTTCCGCTCCCCCGATCTCGCGACGACGAACCTCCGCCGGGAGTTCGACGCGTTCCCCTGGCCACCGCTGCGGGTGGCCGAGCTCGAGGCGTGGCAGCGCGGCCGCACCGGCATCGCGCTCGTCGACGCCGGCATGCGCGAGCTGTGGCAGACCGGCTACATGCACAACCGCGTGCGGATGGTCGCGGCATCCTTCCTCATCAAGAACCTGCTCATCGACTGGCGGCTCGGCGAGCAGTGGTTCTGGGACACCCTGGTCGACGCGGATGCCGCGAACAACGCGTTCAACTGGCAGTGGGTCGCAGGATCGGGGGCCGATGCCGCGCCCTACTTCCGGATCTTCAACCCCGATCTCCAGGCGAAGAAGTTCGACCCGGACGGGCACTACGTGCGGGAGTGGGCGCCCGAGCACCTCTCGGACGCCCCTCCGGAGCCGATGGTCGACCTGCGCGAGACGCGGCGCGCGGCGCTCGAGGCCTACGACGTAGTGAAGCGGTCTGCGCGGGCCTGAGCGCCGCGCGGACCTCGGCGGGAAGAAAAGGTCCCCGACCCGCGCCGGCTTCGGCCGCGGGTCGGGGCGTCCGGCGATGGGGGGTCCGCCGGACGGTTCGGGAAATCTAGGCGCGCCGTCGGGCAGCGCGCAGCGAGAAGGCTCCGCCAGCGATCGCGAGGGCGGCCGCGCCGACCAGCGCGCCGATCACGAGGCCGTTCTGGCCGGTCACCGCGAGCTCGGCCTCCGGTCCGTCGCCGAGCACGACGCCGCTCTCAGACTCGTCGCCGTCGCCGGGAGTCTCGGGTGACACCGGGGTACCGGGGTCGATCGGGTCCGTGGGATCGGTCGGGTCCGTCGGGTCCGTCGGATCGGTCGGGTCCGTCGGATCGGTCGGGTCCGTCGGGTCCGTCGGGTCGGTCGGGTCCGTGGGATCGGTCGGGTCCGTCGGGTCGGTCGGGTCCGTCGGGTCGGTCGGGTCCGTCGGGTCCGTCGGGTCCGTCGGGTCCGTCGGGTCCGTCGGGTCCGTGGGATCGGTCGGGTCGACCGGCACCTGGCCCTCGAAGCCGTAGTGGTGCAGCTCGCCGCCGCCGCGCGACGTGAACGACTTCACAAGCCACTGGCCGTTGTGCGAGACGCCCGAGTCGAAGACGACGTCCGCGTACGGTGCGAAGACCGCGCCCAGCTCGAGTCCGCTGACGGTGAGCGAGCCGGTGACCGCCGACGCGTCGATCATGATGTGACGCGCGTATCCCTGCTGGGCGCCGTGCTGAGCGCTCCAGCCTTCGACGTTGATCCGGCCGATCGTCGTGGTGCCGGGGGCGACGCGGATGATCAAGGGCGCCTCGGCCGTCGGCACGTAGCCGCCCGAGCGCTCGAGCTTGATCGTGCGGTCGGCGACGTCCCCGTAGTCGATCACGTTCGGACGGTCGGCAGCGAACGAGAGCGGGAAGACCAGGCCGCCCTCGATCGCGAGCGGCACTTCGTTCACCCCGTCGGTGCCGTAGACGGCCGCGAGGGCCTCGGCCGCGGCATCCGCTCGTGCCGTGTCGATGTAGGACGACACCGGCGACGCCGAGCGCACGGTGTCGAGCGCGTCGGCCGTGTAGCGCACGGCGAGGAGGTCCATCCATCCGCCGGCGGCGTTGGTGAGCCGCGCGAAGTCCGCTCCGGCCGCCGGCCCCACACCGCCGCTGCGGGCGCTGAGGGCGATGCCGGTCAGGTTCTCGAGCTTGACCGAGGCCGCGGCATCCGCTTCGCTCGCGTTGCCGCTGCCGCTCGCGTTCGTGATCTGGAAGTTGCCGGTGCCGGCGAAGGATGCCGCGAGCACGCGCACCGGGACGCCGTCGACGACGGGCACACTGTACGACCCGTCGCTGGCGACGTCGTGCCGGATCGGGTAGTTGTCCGCGGTGCTGGAGACCGCCCCGAGCGCGGCGACGGAGCCTTCGAGCTCGCCGTTGCCGAGCGACGCGTCCCCCAGCGAGACGACGGTGAAGCCGCCGTTCGCATCGAACGGGTTGATGGTCGAATCCGCCGCAACGGCTGCCGGCGCGGCGCCGAAGACGGCGCCCAGTGCGAGAAGACCGGCGAGCGTCGTCGCCGTGGCCGCCAGGCCGCTTCGGCGCGCGCGAACGTGCTTCACAGACATCGATTCCCCATTCCCCGGGCACGACGAACGTGCCCTCGTTTGCGATGCGCCGCGAAATGCTCCACTCCTGTGGAGCGGCGGCGCTTCCCCCGATGCGGGCGGCGCGTTCACGCTCACACCCTGGGCTCCCCAGCCCGGCATCTTCTTCCATTCGATCACATGGACTGCTTGTCCCCCAAATGGGGGACACCGTTCACGGGGAACACCCAGGGAATAGCTCGCGCCGTTCCGGCTGTTGCCTTCAGGGATGACTTCTGCACCGGCCCTCTCCGTCCTCGACCTCGTGCCGGTGCGCTCCGGCCAGACCAGCGCACAGGCGGTCGCGGCATCCCTCGCCCTCGTCTCTCGCGCCGACGAGCTGGGCTTCCGGCGCTACTGGTTCGCAGAGCACCACAACATGCCGGCCGTCGCCTCGACCACCCCGCCCGTGCTGGCGGCCGCTGCCGCCGTTCGCACCTCGCGGATCCGGCTGGGCTCGGGCGGCGTGATGCTGCCGAATCACTCGCCGCTCGTGGTGGCAGAGCAGTTCGCCGCTCTCGAGGCGCTCGCTCCCGGGCGCATCGACCTCGGCCTCGGCCGGGCGCCGGGATCCGACCCGGTGATCACCCAGCTGCTGCGGCAGAGCGGCACGACGAGCGACGTCGAGCGGTTCCCCGACCACGTGCGCGACATCGTGTCGCTCGTCTCACCCGACGGCGCGTCCGTGCGATTCACGTCGGGAGGCACGTACGACGTGCACGCCACCCCCGCTGCCTCCACGGTGCCGGAGGTGTGGCTGCTCGGCTCCAGCGACTACTCGGCCCAGCTCGCGGCGGCGGTCGGGCTGCCGTACGTCTTCGCCAACCACTTCTCGGGACAGGGCCTCGAGCGCGCGCTCGAGCTCTATCGCACCGGGTACCAGCCGAGTGAGGCGCACCCCGAGCCCCGCACGTTCCTGACGGCCAACGTGCTCGCCGCCCCCACTACCGAGGAGGCCGAGGCGCGCGCCCTTCCCAACCTGCGCATGACCGCGCGACTGCGGACGAACCGTCCGCTCGTGCCGCTCGAGACCGTCGAACAGTCGATCGCCGGCGCCGCCGACTTCGACGGCCTGGGCGACTCGTTCATGACCTCGGCACGCGCGAACTGGTTCGTGGGCACCCCCGCTGCGGTGGCGAGCGAGCTGACGGCCTTCGCCGCCACGCACGGGGTGGACGAGATCATGATCTCGCCGATCGCCGGCTCGTATGACGGTGAGCCGATGGATGCCTCGCCCGGCCGCGAGCAGACGCTCGAGCTGCTCGCCGCCGAGCTTCCCCTCGCCGGCTGACCGCGTTTCGTCTCGGTCGCTCCGCTCCCTCGCTCAACGACCCGGGGGTTGCGGACCCGGGGTCGTTGAGCGAGCGAAGCGAGACGAAACGCGCCTCACCCCCGGTCGTTGAGCGAGCGAAGCGAGACGAAACGCGCCTCACCCCCGGGTCGTTGAGCGAGCGAAGCGAGACGAAACGAGCCCTCACCCCCGGGTCGTTGAGCGAGCGAAGCGAGACGAAACGCGCTCACCCCCGGGTCGTTGAGCGAGCGAAGCGAGACGAAACGCGCCTGACCCCTCAGCGCTTCAGCGAGTAGAACCGGAAGGGCCCGAAGTCCTCGATCGGGAGGATCTCGAGGTCGGCGAAGCCGGCCGCCTGCGCATAGTCGCGGAGGGTGTCGGGGCGCATCACCGTTCCCGTCCCGACGCTGGGCTGGTGCGACAGTCCGTCGGGCAGGCAGCAGAAGATGCTGTACCCGTACATGAGGCGCTCGAGGTCGTCGCCCGGCGCGATCAGGCGCTCGCCGACGGCCTCGTCCATGATGACGACCGGTCCGTCGGCCACGGCCTGCCGAACAGCCGCCAGCACGTCGACGGGCCGGGCCATGTCGTGGATGCACTCGAAGGCGAACGCCGCGTCGAACGGCCCGTGTGCGGCGAGCCCGTCGCCGTCGGCGTTGTGGAACCGCACTCGGTCGGCGACGCCGGCGGCGGCCGCATTGGCCCTCGCCAACTCGATCGACGGCTCGTCGATGTCGAATCCGTCGACCTCGAGTCCGGGGTAGGCCTGGGCGAGGGCGATCGACGACCAGCCGCCTCCCATGCCGATGTCCGCGACGCGTGCGCCCGGCCGGGTGAGCACCGACTGGACGTCGCCCACCCCGGCGAACGCGGTCGGAAGCTCGGCGAGCAGGGGTCGATTGAGCTCGGACTGCGCCTCGCGCGCGTCGGCGCCGAGTCGTTCCCAGCTGACGCCTCCGCCGTGCCGGTAGGCGTCGAGCAGTTCGGGCATGGTGCGGCTCACGGCGGCGAAGAGGCGGGGCAGCGGCCCGAGGTAATTGAGGCTGTCGGCGTCGAGGAGCACCTCGGCCGCGGCATCCGGAAGCGTGTATCGATGTGTGCCGTCCTCACTCTCCTCCAGCAGGAGCACACCGCTCACGGCCTGCTGCTCCAGCCACTCCCGCGCGTAGCGCGGCTGGGTGCCAGTGCGCTCGGCGAGCTCCTGTGCGGTCGACGCACCGTGCTCGGCGAGGCTGCGGTACCAGCCGAGCCGATCGCCGAGGTAGGCCGACATGACGTCGATCCAGCCGAGCGCGGACGTCATCATCCGCTCGGCGTACTCCTCCGCCGTCGATGTCGACGCCGCGGTGTCGGGGGTTGCAATGGTCATGCGATGGTCCTTCCGGCGAGAACGAGGCGCCCAGCGGCCTCGCACCACCGACGTTAGGACGGGCGCGATCCGGCCGAATCGGGAGAATCATGCAGATCCGCGCGGCCCGCGTCTGCATGACCGCCGCCGGGGCCGGCTGCCCGCTGCGCGTGCCACCATGCCGCCGCCGCCGTGCGCGTGCCGACCCCGATCTTCAGATAGACGTTCGCGAGGTGCCGGCCGACGGTCTTCTCGCTGATGTAGAGGCCCTGCGCGACCTCCCGGTTGCCCGCTCCCTCGGCGACCAGTGCCAGCACCTCGCGCTCGCGTGGGGTGAGTGGCCCCTCTGCCGGAGCCCGCGCGACGCCCTCCTCCACTCGTGCGCCGAGCCGGTCCAGGATGCCGCGGGCATGGTCGCGCGCCGCGCCGGCGGCCGCGGCATCCCCCGCCTTCTCGTGTGCCCGCGCCTCGAGGAGGAGCACCCGCGCGAGCTCGTACAGCTGCCGGTCGCCGCGGAAGGATGCCTCGGCCCGTCGCAGCGCGGCGAGCGCCGACGCGTGATCGCCCGCAGCCAGCGCGACCATGCCGTCGGCATGCGCCGACCACGTCGCGAAGCCGGCGCTCGCGAAACGATCCGCGGCCTGTCGGAGTTCGTTCGCCGCGGATGCCGCACCCGCGCTGTCGCCGCAGGCGAGTGCGACTTCGACCGCGGCGCGCAGCAGACGGACGCGCGCCAGCGCATCCCGCTCGGCGAGCGACAGGGTGAGCAGGGTCCGCGCGCCGATCGCATCGCCCTCCTCGAGGAGCAGCAGCGCCTCCCCCGGCTGCGGGTCGATGCCCGACGCGCGGGCGAGAGCGTACGCCTCGCGTGCGCCCGCACGGTCGCCGCGGCGCCTACGCAGCTCGCCGAGCTGGTAGAATCCCTCGCCGGCGACCCACGGGTTGCCGCCGGCCAAGTCGGCGCACTCCCGCACGATGGAGTCCTCGGCGTCCGTCCACTCCCCGCGGTCGCTGCGCAGCTCCATGCGATGCACCCGGCAGATGCCGGTGTAGATCGACTCGCTGCCGAACTGCTCGCACCATCGCTCGGTCGCACGGGTCCACTCCTCCATGCGGCGGAACTCGGCGAGCTCGTGGCTCACGTGGATCACCGTGCAGTAGATGTCTCCGGCCCATTCCGCGGGGAGCCGCCCCGCGAGCACGGGCAGCATCGCCTCGTCGAGGAGGGCGAACCCCCGCGCGGAGTCGTCGCTGCGCAGGGCCGCGAGGCCTCGCCCCGCCAGCGCGAGCGCCTCCACCGCCGGATCCGGGAACCGGCGCGCGAGGTCGGCCAGCCGATCCACATGCTCGTCCCAGTCGACGGTGGCCTGGAACATCAGCGCGAGCGAAGCGTCGAGGTAGGCGAGGTAGGCGTGGGCGGGGCCATCCGGTTCGTCGGCGAGGAGCCGCCGCGCGCGGTGCACCCAGGCGTTGCCGATCGTGAGGTCGCCGCGCGTGATCCACAGGAGCCCGAGCTGGAGCGCCGTCATCGCGGCGTCCACATTCCGATCGGTCTCGAGGAAGCCGCGGAACGCCTCCTCGGCGAACGCGAGCGAGTCGGGCATCCGCCCGAGCCACCACGCGGCACGCGCCATGGCGGCGACATCGTCCGCGTCGAGAGGCGCGTCTTCCCGGGCGGCACTCAGCCCGGCGAGGGCGCCGGACCAGTCGGACGCGGCGTAGGCCTGTCGGCCGGCGGCGAGGGAGCTCGCGGGATCGAGCATGGTCCAGGGTACTGCCGGGGCCCGGGCGGCCGCAGGGTGCGGGCGCCGGCGCTACCAGGCGATCAGCGTGTGCGGCGTGACCTCGATCACGACGGAATAGCGCTCGGCCATCGTCTCGGTCGTGAGATTCAGGCGCTGCAGCCAGGCGTCGTACTTCGCCGTGTACTCGTCCGCGATGCGCGGGAGCCACGCCGTCGACGGTTCGGGCGAGAGCGTCGCGATGCCGCGGAGCACGCTGAGCTGCTCGCCGTCGGCCCCCGCCTCGAGGTGCAGCAGCACGCGGTCGTTCGCGCGGATGTTGCGCACCTTCGCCGTCGCCGGCTCGCTCATGATCAGCGCGCGGCCGTCGCGCCACAGGAACCAGATGGGCACGGCGTGCGGGAAGCCGTCTCGGCCGATCGTGCCGAGCCAGGCGACCTGCTCGCCCTGGAGTCGCGCGAGCGTGCGCGCGTGGGTCTCGTTCGCGGGGTCGAACTCGAACCGCTCCGCCGCCGTCATGCCAGGTCCGGCTCACCGCTGAGGAGGCCGCGCAGCCAGTCGCGCGCCTCGACGAACACATCGTCGGAGTAGCGGTCGGGATAGTGCACCACGGCGCGGTCCGCGCGCGGGTACGAGCCGAGGAAGACGACCTTCGGGCTGAACCGCCGCAGGCCGAGGAGCGCGTCGGCCATGCGCTCGTCCTGGATGTGCCCATCCGCGTCGATGACGAACCGGTACCGGCCGAGCGCATCGCCCACCGGGCGCGACGCCAGCAGCGAGAGGTTGATGCCGCGCGTCGCGAACTGCTCGAGCATCTCGAGGAGGGCGCCGGGGTGGTCGTCGGGGAGCTCGGCGATGAGCGACGTCTTGTCGGCGCCGGTGGGCGGCGGCGGCGCGACCGTCCTGCTGACGAGCACGAACCGCGTGACCGCGTTGGGGTTGTCGCCGATCGCCGACGCCAGCAGCTCGAGTTCGTGGTGCTCGAGGATTCCCGGCGGCGCGATCGCGGCATCCGCATCACTCGATCCGTCGATCAGGCTCATGGCGCTGGCCACGTTGCTCGCGGCCGGGATGTGGGCGTGGGCGGGCAGCGTGCGCGAGAGCCACTGCAGGCACTGCGCGTAGGCCACGGGGTGCGCGGCTACGAGCGAGACATCGTCGAGCGCGGCGCCGGGGCGTCCGACGAGCACGAATTCGACTGGAACCAGGTACTCGCCGACGATGCGGAGTCCGGGGACGGTGGCCAGAGCATCCTGAGCCGTCGACACCCCGCCGTCGACGGAGTTCTCGATCGCGATCATCGCCGCGTCGGACCGCCCCTCGACGACGTCGGCCAGCGCCTCGCCGACGTTGCGCACCGGCCGCCAGTTCTGCGCGCGGGCTTCGGGCACCTGGGCGAGCGCCGCCTCGGTGAACGTGCCCGCGGGCCCGAGATAGCTGTAGGTGCGTCGGACGGCGGCGGGTGCCTCGGCGGAGCCGACCTCGGAAGTCACGCGTGCCAGCCTAGCCGGGCGCACAACTCCGCCGCGGTGGAACAGCCGGCCGCGGAAACACGCGGGGTCGGACTGCCCGCGGTCCGCTCAGGAGCAGCTGTGTCACACATCCGCCCGCCGACGCCCGGCGTCAAGACGGTGCGCCCCTCCGCTGAGACAGGCAGACTGGAACCATGAGTCGCGCAGGACAGCCCGCCGAAGCATCCGACCTCATCGACATCGATGACCTGATCTCCGCCTACTACGACATCAAGCCCGATCCGTCGGTGCCCGAGCAGCGCGTCGCCTTCGGCACGAGCGGCCACCGCGGCTCGTCGCTGTCGGGGAGCTTCAACGAGGTGCACATCCTCGCGACGACGCAGGCGATCGTCGACTACCGCCGCGAGCAGGGCATCGAGGGTCCGCTGTTCCTCGGCCGCGACACGCACGGCCTGTCGCTCCCGGCCGAGCGCAGCGCCATCGAGGTGCTCGTCGCGAACGGCGTCGACGTGCGCGTCGACTCCCGCGACTCGTGGGTTCCGACACCGGCGCTCAGTCACGCGATCCTGCAGTACAACAAGGGGCGGGATGCCGCGGACCCGGGCCGCGCCGACGGCATCGTCGTGACGCCCAGCCACAATCCGCCGCGAGACGGTGGCTTCAAGTACAACCCGCCGAACGGCGGTCCTGCCGACACCGATGCCACCGGTTGGATCGCGAACCGCGCGAACGAGCTCATCGCCGCGGGTCTCGAGGGCGTCGCGCGCACGCCGTTCAAAGACCTCGACGGCGATGCCCTCGGCGACTACGACTTCCGCGATGCGTATGTGCGCGACCTCGCGAGCATCATCGACGTCGACGCGATCCGCTCCGCTGGCGTGCGCATCGGCGCCGATCCTCTGGGCGGCGCGTCGGTCGAGTACTGGGCGCTGATCGCCGAAGTGCACGGACTGGATTTGACCGTCGTGAACCCCGACGTCGATCCGACGTGGAAGTTCATGACGCTCGACTGGGACGAGAAGATCCGCATGGATCCGTCGTCGCCGTCGGCGATGGCCGCGCTCGTCGCCCGCCGCGACGAGTACGACATCCTGACGGGCAACGACGCCGACGCCGATCGCCACGGCATCGTCACGCCCGACGCCGGGCTGATGAACCCCAACCACTTCCTAGCCGTCGCGATCGACTACCTCTATTCGCACCGTCCGGACTGGCCGACGGATGCCGCGATCGGCAAGACCCTCGTCTCGTCGATGATCATCGACCGCGTCGCCGAGTCGCTCGGCCGGCCGCTGCTCGAGGTCCCGGTCGGATTCAAGTGGTTCGTACCCGGACTGCTCGACGGATCGGTGGCGTTCGGGGGCGAGGAGTCGGCCGGCGCCTCGTTCCTGCGCAAGGACGGCACGGTGTGGACCACCGACAAGGACGGCCTCCTGCTGTGCCTGCTGGCGGCCGAGATCCTCGCGGTGACGGGGAAGACGCCGTCGCAGCGGTACGCCGAGCTGGAAGCGGAGTTCGGTGCGTCGGCCTACCAGCGCGTGGACGCGCCGGCGACGCCGGCGCAGAAGGCCGCGCTCGGAAAGCTCGCCCCGGAGGCCGTCACGGCGACCGAGCTCGCCGGTGAGACGATCACCGCGAAGCTGTCGCACGCGCCGGGCAACGGCGCCGCGATCGGCGGGCTGAAGGTGCAGACCGAGCACGCCTGGTTCGCCGCGCGGCCGTCGGGCACCGAGGACGTCTACAAGCTCTACGCGGAGTCGCTGCGCGGACCCGAGCACCTCGCCGAAGTGCAGGCCGAGGCCCGTGCGGTCGTGACCGAGGCCCTCGGCGGGGCTTAAGTCGCGGCGGGCTGCGTTTCGTCTCGCTTCGCTCGCTCAACGACCCGGGGGTGGGTGCCCGCATTTCGTCTCGCTTCGCTCGCTCAACGACCTGGGGCTCGGGACGGGCGGGTGCTGACCACGGACGGCTAGAGGACGCTGCCCTTGTTCGCGAAGGCGCCTGATGGAGAGGTTCGCCTGACCAGACCGCGATCCGGACAAAGGTCCTAGACTCAGCCTCGTGAGCGAGATGCACGCGCCTGCCCGAGGCGCCGCAACATTGCACGACGTCGCACGCGAGGCGGGTGTGTCGCTGGCGACCGCCTCCCGCGTGCTCAACGGATCGACCCGCAAGGTGGCCGAGAGCTACCGCGAGCGGGTGGATGCCGCAGCCGAGAAGCTCGGCTACACCGCGAATCTGTCTGCCCAGGCGACGGCCCGCGGAACTTCGGCCATCGTCGCCCTGCTCGTCGCAGACATCGGCGACGTCTCGTTCGGCCAGCTGGCTTCCGGGGTCGTCCGCGGCGCCGAGGAAGCCGGCTTCGTCGTCACAATCGCCGACACCGACCGGGATCCAGAGCGCGAGCTGCGGCTCGTGCGGACCATGCGCGGGCAGCGGCCCCGCGGGCTCATCCTCGGCGTCGCGCGCAACGCGGGCTCGGACTCCGCTGGTCTCCAGAACGAGCTCACCGCGCTCGCCGCCGTGGGCTGCCACATCGTGGTGCTCGGCGAGGGAGAGCCGGGGCAGCGGTCGATCAGCCTCGGCAACCGTGTCGGCGCGGAGTCGCTCGGCACCGAGCTCGCGCAACTGGGCTACCGCGACGCCGTGGTTGTCGGCGGACTCGAAGGTCTCCGTGCGTCAGACGACCGCATCGACGGCTTCACGGCCGGCTTCACCGCGGGCGGCGGAACCGTCGCCGCCGTGCGCCACGGCGCGACCACCCGCGAGGCCGGTTACGCGGCGGCGCGGCAGCTGCTCGCCGACGGATTGCCGGAGGGCACATTGCTGTTCGGCATCAGCGACGTGGTGGCAGCCGGGATCGCGTCGGCTGTGCGTGATGCCGGCCGCGAGGTCGGCGCCGACATCGCGGTCGCTGGGTTCGACGACATCCCCACCAGCCGCGACATCGGCCCGGGGCTGACGACGGTGCGCGCACCGTTCGCCGCGCTCGGCCACCGCGCACTGCGCGCGGCCGTTGAGACGGACTGGCAGCCTGACGCGGACCCGCCGCTCACGCTCGACGTGGTCGTGCGTGGGAGCACTCCGCGGCGCAGCACCTGACCGGGGCGGCGTTTCGCTCGCGGGTCAGCCCAGCGACCGCGCCAGCGCCGCTCCCGCCTCGACCAGCCAGTGCGCCGGTGACGCCATCGCCGATTCGGCAGAGCCGGCGAGGTCGGTGAGCGAGACTGCCGCCGCGAATCCCGACGTGTCGGCGTCGCCGGCGATGCGCCCCGCAACCAGCGCGACCGCGACCTGCGACGCTGCCGCGACGGCGGCGACGTGGGCCGGCACCTTGCCCGCGGCGGACTGGCCGTCGTACGACCCCTCGCCGGTGATGACGACGGATGCCTCGGCCACCGCCGAGGCGAGCCCCACGAGGTCGGCGACCGCGGCCGACCCGGGCACGAGCGTCGCGCCCCAGGCGAGCAGTCCGAAGCCGGTGCCGCCGGCGGCGCCCGCGCCGGGCGTCTCGGGATCGGCCGGAAGCAGCTCCGCGTAACGGCCCAGTTCGGCGTCGAGGGCGAGCACATCCTCTCCCGACGTCCCCTTCTGCGGACCGAACACCGCGGCTGCGCCCCACGCCCCGACGAGCGGGTTCGTGACGTCGCTGAGCACGGTGACACCGCCCGGCGGCAGCGCCGGGAGTCCCGACAGGTCGACGGTGACGACCTGGGCGAGTCCGCGTCCACCGTCGGCGATCGGCCGGCCCGAGGCATCCGCGAATCTCGCTCCGAGCGCGGAGAGCATCCCCGTTCCGCCGTCGGTCGACGCGCTCGAACCGATGCCGAGCACGAGTCGCGAGACGCCGTGCCCCAGCGCCGCGGCGATCGCCTCGCCGAATCCGCGCGTGCTCGCGTCGAGCGGGCGCAGCCGGGCGGGGGTGCCGAGCAGCTCGATGCCACTGGTCGACGCGAGTTCCACGACCCCGGTTCCGCCGGGTGCGTCGGCGGTGACGGGGAGGAGGAGCCAGGACGCCTCGACCGGCGTGCCCTCGGGTCCGGTCACCGTGATCGGCATCCGCTGCGCGTCCGGGATCGCCGTCGCGAAGGCGTCGATCGTGCCCTCGCCGCCGTCGGCCATGGGAAGGAGCCGCACGCGGTCGTGCGGGCGGACACGGGCCCACCCCTCACCCAAGCAGGCGGCGGCCTCGGCGGCCGCGACCGTGCCCTTGTACGAATCAGGGGCGATCACGACAGTATGCATGCGGCCATTCTCCACCGGTGGGGAGGGGGATGCGGGCACACGCTCTCTTGCCGCAACATGGTTCGATGCGCACCCCCGAGATCGACGCCGGCACGGCACCGGCACATCCGCCCCGGGCAGTCATCGCGAGCGGGGCGGCTCGCTACGCAGACCCGTGGCACCCGTTCGCCGAGACGAGCGGGCACCTGGCCGCCGTCCTCCGTGCCGACGGGTGGTCTGTCGAGGTCGTCGAGGATCCGGACGTCGCGCTGACGCGGCTCGAGGGCGCCGCGCTGCTCGTCGTGAACGCCGGCGATCCGTGGCTCGACCCCGGCGCCCGCCGATTCGTGTCGCCGTCCGCGCGCGAGGGTCTCGACGCGGCGATCGCACGGGGCATCGGACTGCTGGCGATCCACTCCGCACTGTCCAGCCTGCGGGACTACCCGGCCTGGCGCGCGGCCATCGGCGGGTCGTGGGAGGACGGCACGTCGCGGCATCCGGAGATCGGCGAGGCCCGCGTCCGGATCGTCGACGCGACGCACCCGATCACCGCGGGGATGGACGACGTGGAGCTGTTCGACGAGCGCTACACCGATCTGGTGCTCGACGACGGGCTGGAGGTGCTGGCCGCGCACGAGCAGGACGGCACGCGGCATCCGCTCGTCTGGGTGCGCGAGCAGCCCACCCGCGCCTGCGTGTGCGCGCTCGGACACGATGCCCGGGCGTACGCCTCCCCCGCGCTGCGCACGATCATCGCGCGCGCCGCGCGCTGGACCGCGCGGCTGGACTGAGCGACGCGGCCGGCGGCTTCCGGTCAGCGGGCCGGAGCCGTGCTCTCCCGCACCTGCAGAGTCGTCGGCACCAGCTCGAAGCCGGCCACGCCGTCCTCGATTGCGGCCACGAGCGCCGCGACGGCGAGCTCACCCAGCCCGTCGAAGTGCTGGCGCACCGTGGTGAGCGGCGGACGGTAGTCGGCGGCATCCGCGATGTCGTCGAAGCCGACCACGCTCACGTCGCCGGGCACCTCGCGTCCCGCGTCGGCGAACGCGCGGATCGCCCCCAGCGCGAGCTGGTCGTTGGCGGCGAACACCGCGGTCGCGGCGTCGCCCAGGAGTCCGGGCGCGGCGGCGTGGCCGGACGCCGCGGTCCAGTCGCCGCGCACGACCGGCGGCTGCGGTGCATCGGCGGCCGCGAGCGCCTCGCGCCAGCCGCGTTCCCGCTCGGATGCCGCGAACGACGTCGACGGACCTCCGAGGTGGTGGACGGTGCGATGCCCGAGTGACAGGAGGTGCTCGGTCGCGGCGCGGGCGCCGCCGGCGTGGTCGGACTGGACGATGCCGAAACGCCGCTCCCCCTCGGGCTCGGGCAGCGTGTCGACCACGACGACGCGGAGTCCGGCGGGCGCGGGCGCGTCCCGTGCGGCTGCGGTCGCCTCGTTGAGCACCATGACTCCGTCGACGCCCTGGTCGCTCAGACGCTCGAAGGCGGACGACACGTCGGGGTGGGCGCCGAGCGTCACGACGGTGAGGGCGTAGCCACGGGTGGCCGCGGCATCCGCCACCGCCTGCAGCATGCGCGAGTTGCCCACCGTCGCCAGCGTCGAGACCAGGAGGCCGAGCGTCTGGGTGCGGCCGGTGCGCAGCGCACGAGCGGCTCGGTGAGGCCGGTAGCCGAGCTGCGCCATCGCCGACTCCACGCGGGCGCGCGTCGCCGGGTCGACGCGCGGGCTGTCGTTCACCACGCGCGAGACCGTCTGCCCCGAGACGCCGGCGACCGCCGCGACGTCCGCCATCGACACGCGTGGTCGCACGAGACCTCCTGATGCGGCGGTGGCCCGGGACGTGGGCCGATGTTGACGTTATCACGGTCGGCTTGTTACCGTGTTGACGTGAACACGGCTCAGGACGGTCCCGTCGAGACGCTCGGCGCCGGCGTCGTCAAACGCACCACGCGTCTCGCCGACGCGCGCGAGCTGATCTACTACGACGACCCCGGCACGTCACTCGGCCCCGAGCGCTCCGTCGATGCGCGGCAGCTCGGGCCGCGCCCGGAGACCGCCACCATGCGTCGCGACGTGCTGACCGGCGACTGGGTGTCGATCGCCGCCTCCCGCCAGAACCGGGCTTTCCTGCCGCCTGCGGAACTCGATCCACTCGCGCCGCAGTCAGCCGCCAACCCGTCCGAGATCCCGTCGCTGTACGACGTCGCGGTCTTCGAGAACAGGTCGCCGTCCTTCGGCCCCGCCCTCGCAGCGGCTCTGGGCGACGCTCCCGCCGGCATCGACGCCCCCGGCGGCCTCGCCGACCTGGACGCCCCCGGCCTCGGCCGCACCCGCACGTCGGTCGGACGCTGCGAGGTCGTGTGCTTCAGCCCCGAGCACTCCGGCTCGTTCGGCACGCAGACGGTCACGCGCGCCCGCACCGTGATCGAGGCCTGGGCCGACCGCACCGCCGCCCTCTCCGCCCTGCCCGGGATCGAGCAGGTGTTCCCGTTCGAGAACCGCGGCGAGGCGATCGGCGTCACGCTGCCCCACCCGCATGGGCAGATCTACGCCTACCCCTACGTCACGCCCCGCACGACGACCCTGCTCGCGTCGATCGATCGCGAGGGCGCCGATCTGTTCGCCCGCATCCTCGAGACCGAGCGCGCCTCGGAGCGCGTCATCCTGCAGGGCGAGCACTGGACGGCATTCGTGCCGTTCGCGGCCCGCTGGCCCCTCGAGGTGCATCTGCTGCCGCACCGCCACGTCGCCGACCTCGCCGAGACGACGGATGCCGAGCGCGACGAGCTCGCCCCGCTCTACCTGCGACTGCTGCGCGGTGTCGACGCGCTCTACGACACCCCCACTCCGTACATCGCGGCGTGGCACCAGGCCCCGGTGCACCGCGGACGCGACACCGCCCGCCTGCACCTGCAGCTGACGTCCCCCCGCCGGGCGGCCGACAAGCTCAAGTTTCTCGCCGGGTCGGAGGCGGCGATGGGCGCCTGGATCGGCGACGTGCCGCCCGAGTCGGCCGCGGAGCGCCTCCGCGCCGCCGTCAGGTCCATCCCCGAGGAGACCCTGTGACCCCGCCTTCCGCCGCCGCCGAGGCGCGGCGGCACTTCGCCGAGCGCTTCGATGCGCAGCCCGTCGGGACGTGGTCGGCGCCGGGGCGCGCCAATCTCATCGGCGAACACACCGACTACAACGACGGATTCGTGCTGCCCTTCGCGATCCAGCACCGCACGCACGTCGCGCTCGGAACCCGCGACGACGGCGTGATCCGCGTCGCCTCGACGTTCGCGGACGACGCCGTCGAGGTGCCGCTGGCAGACCTCGACGCCGTGTTCCCCGACCGTCGCGAGGAGATCGCCGAGTGGGCGCGCTACCCGCTCGGCGTCGCCTGGGCGCTGGTCCCCGCGGCCGGACCGGCCGCTCGCGGCCTCGACCTCGCCTTCGCGTCGAACGTGCCCGTGGGCGCGGGGCTCTCGTCCTCTGCCGCGATCGAGGGGGCCGCGGCCTCGGCCATCGCCGACACGTGGGGCCTCGACCTCGACCGCGTCGCCCTCGCCCGGGCCGGCCGCCGCGCCGAGAACGAGGCTGTCGGCGCGCCGACGGGGATCATGGACCAGATGGCGTCGATGCTCGGCCGTGCCGACGCGGCGATCTTCCTCGACTGCCGCTCGCTCGAAGCTCAGGTGGTCGACCTCGGCTTCCGCGCCGCAGGGCTGGAGCTGGTCGTCATCGACACCGGCGTCTCCCACTCGCACGCGACGGGAGGCTACGGCGAGCGCCGGGCGGCGTGCGAGCGCGGGGCCGCCATCCTGGCCGTGCCCGCCCTGCGCGACGTGTCGGTCGACGACCTCGCGCGCGCCGAGACGCTCATGGACGACGTCACATTCCGCCGCGTCCGCCACGTCGTCACCGAGAACCAGCGCGTGCGCGACACCGTGCGCATCCTGGCGGAGCAGGGTCCGCGCGCCATCGGCGACCTGCTCCTCGCCTCGCACGCGTCGATGCGCGACGACTTCGAGATCTCGGTCCCCGAGCTCGACACCGCCGTCGACGCGGCGCGGGAGGCGGGTGCCCTCGGCGCGCGCATGACGGGCGGCGGTTTCGGCGGCGCCGCCATCGCGCTCGTCCCGCACGACGGGGTGCAGCGCGTGACGGACGCCGTGACCGCCGCGTTCGAGGCATCCGGGTTCGCCGTCCCCACGATCTTCACGGTGACGCCGTCCGACGGAGCCGCGCGCGACGCCTGAGACCGCCCGTCTCCGGGAGTCGGCCGTCAACCCCTGGCGGTGGAGGGATGCCTCGCCCTAGCGTCGAACGTGGGCCACGGCATCCGCTCGCCTTCGGCCCGGAAGGAGCGACCACGTGGGATACATCACCGTCGGGACCGAGAACTCGGCCGACATCGAGCTCTACTACACCGATCAGGGCGACGGTCAGCCCATCGTGCTGATCCATGGCTTTCCGCTGAACGGAGAGTCGTGGGGGAAGCAGCAGGCGGCACTGCTGGATGCCGGCTATCGCGTGATCGCGTATGACCGGCGGGGTTTCGGGGCCTCCTCGAAGGCCGGCTCCGGATACGACTACGACACGTTCGCCGCCGACCTGCACGCCCTCATCGAAGACCTCGACCTGAACGATGTCGTGCTCGTCGGGTTCTCGATGGGCACGGGCGAGGTGGCCCGCTACCTTTCGCGGTACGGGAGCTCGCGCGTGGCCAAGGCCGCCTTCCTGGGATCGCTCGAACCGTTCCTGCTCGTCACCGACGACAATCCCGACGGGGCCGGGCCGCAGGACTTCTTCGACGGCATCGCCGCCGCCGTGCGCGAGGACCGCTACGCCTTCCTCACCGGGTTCTTCAAGGACTTCTACAACCTGGACGACAACCTCGGCTCGCGCATCTCGCAGGAGGCGGTCGACGCCAGCATGCAGGTCGCGAACCTGGCGGGCAACGCGGGCATCTCGGCGGCGCCGTTGACCTGGCCCACCGACTTCCGCGCCGACATCGGCGCCGTCGACGTGCCGACGCTGATCCTCCACGGGACGGCCGACAACATCCTGCCCATCGACGCGACGGCCCGGCAGTTCCGCACGATGCTGCCGGACGCGAGGTACATCGAGCTCGAAGGCGCCCCCCACGGCCTGCTCTGGACGCACGCCGCCGAGGTCAACGAGGCGCTCCTGGCGTTCCTCAAGTCCTGAGCCGCGCACGATCGGGCCATGCCCTCCACTCCCACCCTGACCGCCCCCGCTGACGAGACGTGGGGATCCACCCCGGCGTCCTACCGCCGCTGGGAGAAGTCCGCGGTGCTCGGCCACGGCGACGACGTCTGGCGCTGGGTGAGCGCCGAGCTGCTGCGGTGGGGCGTCAAGACCCGGAGCGGGTTCGCGGTCGCGCCCGAGGGTCCGGCCGAGACGGGCGCGCGGCCGGTCATCGTCGCGCACGCGTTCGGGCTGTCCGTGCGCGAGCCGGTCGAGGTGGTCGCCGTGGTGCAGACGCCGGATCGCGTCGGGTTCGCGTACCGCACGCTGGCGGGCCACCCGGTCTCCGGAGAAGAGGCGTTCATCGCGCACCGGCGCGACGACGACGTCATGCTCACGATCCGCTCGCTGACCCGGCCCGGCGACCGCGCGGGATGGCGGGCGGCGTACCCTGCGCTGCTCGTGGCGCAGCAGGTCGCCCGGCGCCGCTACTTCCGAGCGCTCCGGCTGCGGGCGGGCGGCTGAGGGCCCGACCGCCCGGCGGTTGTCAAGCCCCCCGACCGTCGCCGCGGTTACGACCAGGCTGGATTCGACGCAGAGGAGGCGAAATGTCCGATCCACGCCAGGATGTCCACGGTCCCGAGAAGCTCCCCGACGAACAGCCCGTTCCGTCGCCGACCGACGTCACGGCGCAGCCTGCCCTGCGCTACGGCGCGACCTCTCGCTGGCTCGTCCCCGCCGGCGTGCTCGCCGCGGTCGCGATCGTGCTGTACTGCTTCGCGTTCCAGATCCAGATCGTGCTGCCGGTCATCGGCATCGTCTTCGTCATCGTGATGTGGGTCGTGATGTTCATCACCTCTCGCGGGGGCGGTGACCGCGCCGCGATCAACCGGCGGCTCGCCTGGCTGATGGGCACGATGGCACTCGGCGCCCTTCTCGTGGCGATCGGGATCTACATCGTCGAGTCGACGCGACTGCCCTGGACCTGAGGCGGGCCGGCTGCCCGTCCCGTCGGGTGAGGGATGCCGCGGCTCAGGCCTGCTCGTCCTCTTCGGGCTCGAAGGTCGACGCCGTACCGGTGTGACCCGCGGCGACGCCGTCGGGGTCATCGGGGATCGTGCCGTCCTGGCCGAGTCCGCCGGGCTTCTCGGTGCCCTCCGGGTCGTTGCTGCGTGCCTCGTCTGGCGCATTGCGGTTCATGGCTCGTCCTCTCTTCCCCCACCCGCGAACCTACGCGGCGGCCGGGAGAGGCGAACCAGGGTTGACAAGGTCGACCGGGGCGTTCCGCTGCCGGCGGTCGTCTCAGGTCGCCTGCCGGTAGTGGCGCACGCGGTCGTCCCGTTCCAGCAGGAACCGATCGTCCTCCGGGTAGAACACCGCGCGTTCGACGTCGGCTCCGGCGAATCGCGTGATCGCCTCGAAGGACTCCCACCTCGAGACGGTGGTGATCTCGGTTCGGTCGTCGCCGAGGTCGCGCGTCAGGAGCCACGCGTCGAGATTTCCCGGCGTGATGCGATACTCCGCCATGCCGGTGCGCTCGACGTAGTCGACGTACGCGTCCCGGTCCGCCGTGCGGACCACGCCGCTCCACATGCGCACGATTGCTCGCTGTTCCGTCATCCCCCCAGGATGCTCCGTTCGCCCGTTCGACGGAACAGCGGATGCCCCGCCCCGCGCTGGGGCGAGGCATCCGCTCGTCCGTCAGCCCTGCTGCTGCGGGGCGTTGGCCATCGCGATGAGACCGTCGATCATCTCGGGGTTGACGGCGCCGTTCGAATCGCCGGCGGCGAACATGCCGGCGCGGCCGATCGGGAAGGACTCCATCATCTTCGACGCGTCGACGCCCTCGGGCATGATCGCCTCGACGCCCTCCATGCCGCTCATCATCTGGGCGATCGCCGCCTGCACCATCGCACCGACGACCGGGTGGGCCATGACCTCGCCGATGGACGAGCTGCGGGTCAGCGGCAGCACGATCGGGTCGCCCTCGACCGTCACCTCGACGGTGGAGCGGATGTCGCGACTCGACGCCGCCACGTCGATGACGTAGTCACCGCCCTCGACCGCCCAGCCGTCCAGCCGGATGTCCCAGTAGGCCAGGTCCTTGCGCCGCACGGTCAGCGTGACCTCGGCGACCTCGCCCGCTTCGAGCGCCACCGAGGCGAACGTCTTCAGCTCGCGCTTCGGCCGCTGCACCCTGCCGCCGGGGAGAGACGTGTAGACCTGCACGACCTCGCGCCCGGCCCGGTCGCCGGTGTTCGCGACCGTCAGCGTCACGTCGATATCGCCCCGCGCGTTGACGGAGGCCGAGGCGTCGCCGTACGAGAACGTCGTGTACGACAGGCCGTGACCGAACGGGAAGGCGACGTCCATGCGGCGCGCGTCGTACCAGCGGTAGCCGACGAACAGGCCCTCGCCGTAGCGAACGTGCGAGAACTCGCCCGGGAAGTCGAGGAACGCCGGGATGTCCTCCAGGCGGAGCGGGATCGTCTCGGTGAGCTTCGCCGACGGGTTGACGGCGCCGAAGAGCACGTCGGCGACCGCGCCGCCGCCGGCCTGGCCGAGCAGCCAGCCCTCGAGGATCGCCGGCACCCGGTCGGCGAAGGGCAGCGCCACGACGCCGCCGTTGGACAGCACCACGACGACGTTCTGATTGACGGCGACGACTGCGTCGAGAAGCGCGACCTGATCCGCGGGGAGGTCGATGTCGGTGCGGTCGTAGCCCTCCGACTCGAGGCGCGCGGGCAGGCCCAGGAACAGCACGACGACATCGGCAGCGGATGCCGCAGCCACCGCCTCCGTGCGCAGGGATGCCGTCTCCTCCAGCGAGACGTTCGGCTTGACGCTGAAGCCCTGGGCATACGAAACGTCGCCCGTGGCGGTCGCGCGGATCTCGTCGAGCGCCGTGTCGAGGCGCGTCGGGTTGATCATCGACGACCCCGCGCCCTGGTAGCGCGGCTTCTCGGCGAACTCGCCGATGAGGGCGAGGCGCGCGTCCTTGGACAGCGGAAGGAGCGGTGCGCCGGCCTCCGCGACCGCGTCGTTCTTCAGCAGCACGATCGAGCGACTCGCGGCCTCGCGAGCGAGGGCATGGTGGGCGTCGACGTCGAGCGGCCCCTGCGCCGACCCGGCGCCGGCCTGCGCCTTGCGGACCAGGTCGAGCACGCGGCCGGCGGCCGTGTCGACGACGCTCTCGTCGAGCGAGCCCTCGTGCACGGCGGCGACGATCTGGGCGTCGGTGACGCCGTTCGACGTCGGCATCTCGAGGTCCATCCCTGCGGCGAGCCCGGGCACGCGCTCGTTCACCGCGCCCCAGTCCGAGACCACGAGTCCCTCGAAGCCCCACTCGTCGCGCAGCACCTGGGTGAGCAGCCACGGGTCCTCCGACGCGTAGACGCCGTTGATCCTGTTGTACGAGCACATGACCGTCCACGGCTGCGCGTCCTCGACCACGCGCTGGAAGCCGCGCAGATAGATCTCGCGCAGCGGACGCGCGTCGACGTCGGACGACGAGCGCATGCGGTCGTCCTCCTGGTTGTTCGCGGCGAAGTGCTTGAGCGAGGTGCCCACGCCCTTCGACTGAATGCCCTTCACGATCGCGGCGCCCAGCACGCCCGAGACGATCGGGTCCTCCGACAGGTACTCGAAGTTGCGGCCGCACAGAGGCGAGCGCTTGATGTTGATGCCGGGACCGAGCAGCACCGCGACGTTCTCGATCGAGGTCTCGGTGCCGAGCGCCTCGCCGACCCGGTGCACGAGGTCGACGTCCCATGACGAGCCGAGGCCGACGGCGGGCGGGAAGCACGTCGCGGGAACGCTGTCGCCGAGGCCCAGGTGATCCCCGCCCTCGCGCTGCTTGCGCAGGCCATGCGGTCCGTCGGTGACCATGATGCTCGGGATGCCGAGCCTGTCGACGGGCTTGGTGTACCAGAAGCTCGCGCCGCTGGTGAGCGACGCCTTCTCCTCGAGGGTGAGGTCGGAGACGGATGCCGCGGACTGGGCAGCGGTCGTGGTGTCGGTCATGGGGCCATCCTTTCGTGGATGAGGGTGTCTGGGGTCGGGTGGTCTGCGCGGCCCGGCGTCAGCGGGTCGCCTTGATCGGCCACACGGCGAAGGCGCCGACGACGCTCAGCACGATGCCGACCGGGAAGAGGCCGACGTAGCCGAACGAGAGGACGATCACGCCGGCGACCGCCGGAGCGAGGGTCTGCGGCAGCGTGGCGGCGATGTTGACCACGCCGAGGTCCTTGGCGAACGACTTCGCCGACGGGAGCACCTCGCTCATCAGGGCCGTGTCGACGGCCTGGAACATGCCGAAGCCGAAGCCCGAGATGAACGTCATGAGCATCCAGCCCTCGAGCGTCGGAGAGACGATCGGGATGAGCATCGCGAGGCCGACGAAGACCGAGGAGCCGAAGACGAACGGCTTGCGCCGGCCGACCTTGTCGGAGAGCGGACCCGAGACGATGGTCGAGATGAGGATGCCGACCAAACTGAGCAGGCCGAGGATCGGGATGACGGTCTCGGGCTTCGCGACGCCGATGTAGTCGGTGAGGATGAACAGCTGGTAGCCGGTGACCGCGAAGTAGCCGGTGTACAGCAGCAGGCGACCGGTGAACGCCCAGAAGAAGTCGGGGTGCTGGACCGGGTTCACCCAGAACGTCCGGAGGAAGTCGCCGAGCCGGAAGGGCTCGGGCTGGAGCTTCGTGCTCGAGTAGTCGGGGTTCATCACGACGAAGAGCGTCAGGACGACCAGCGAGATCACGGCGAACGTCACGTAGCCGACCGCGATGCTGTTGAAGAAGAGCGATCCGACGATCTGACCGCCGAGGGCGCCAACCATCAGGCCGATCCCCGAGAGCGCGGCGAAGGTGCCGCGGCGCTTCAGCGGCACGCGGTCGGGCAGCACCGCGCTGAGCGGCCCCTGGGCGAAGTTGTAGGCGATCTGCACGAGCGTCCAGGCGATGGCGATGCCGATGAGGCTGTTCGCGAACGCGAGCCCGACGAGCGAGAGCCCGCCGGCGAGCGAGCCGATCACGATCCACGGCGCGCGGCGGCCGAACCGCGAGCGCGTGCGGTCGGAGATCTGCCCGGCGATGGGCTGCGCGAGCATCGCGGCGAACGCGCCGATCGTCGCGATGATCGCGAGGTTCGCGACCTTGTTCTCCTCGCCGAGAGCGAGTGTCACCTGCTGCGGGAGAAGGATTCCGGGCACCGCGCCCCAGATGAGGAAGATGCCCAGGTTGGCCGGGATGATCCAGCCCAGGAGGCGTCCGAGGCCCTTGATCGGCGCGGGCGGATCGTCGTTGCCGGCGGCGGTGGCGACGAAGGTGTTCTCGGTCATGGGTGCGGTCGGCGGGAGTGCCGGCTCGGGAGCGAGCGCGGAGTCAGACGGCGTTGTCATGGACGGTCCAATCGGGAATGGAGAGACGCTCCGCGTCGAGCATCAGCAAAACCATATGACATTTGGTTTTGAGAAATCAAGCATGATTCGGGTTTACTGTCCCCATGGCAGAAAGCCGGAGGGAACGTCGGGGCTCGTACGCGAAGGGCGTCGCGAAGCGCGAGGAGATCCTCGAGCGCGCACTCGAGGTGATCGCGCGCGAGGGATACCGGGGCGCGTCCATCAAGGAGCTCGCCGACGCAGTCGGCCTCAGCCAGGCCGGCCTCCTCCACTACTTCGACAGCAAGGAGGAGCTGTTCACGGCGATCCTCCGCAAGCGCGACGAAGTGGACACGGCCGACTTCGTCCCCGGCGACGACGGCCGGTTCGCCGGTGCCGACCTGCGCGAGGGGTACCTCAGCGTGATCCGCCACAACGCCGACGTGCCGGGTCTGGTCCAGCTGTTCGCGCGACTGTCCGTCGAGGCGACCGACCCCGACCACTCCGCGCACGACTACTTCGTGTCGCGCGGCGAAACCCTGCGGGACGCCTTCGCGTCGGCCATCGCCGCGCAGCAGGCGGCCGGCGCGCTGAGCGATCGCGTCGATCCGCAGACGCTCGCCCGGATCTTCCAGGCCGTCGCCGACGGCCTCCAGGTGCAATGGATGCTCGAGCCCGAGGTCGACATGGCCGGGACGATCGACGCTCTCTTCACCGCGCTCGAGCCGCGCACCGAATCAGGGACGGGCTCGGGCACCGCAGCGAAGGAGGACCGCCGTGGCGCAGCATCCTGACCACCCCATCGTCTCGATCGCCCCGGGCGACGTCCGCGGGTTCTGGCGCGGCGAGCCCGGCGAGCCAGGCGCGTCGGCGGCGTTCCTCGGCATCCCGTTCGCCCAGGCGCCCGTCGGCGAGCTGCGGTTCGCCGCGCCGGTGCCGCCCGAACCGTGGCAGGGCGTGCGCGACGCGCTCGAGTACGGCGCCACCGCACATCGCGTGGATCCCGGCGACACCCTCATCCCCGAGCCGGCGATCCCCGGCGACTCGACGCTGAACGTGAACGTCTTCACGCCCGCGCCAGGCGACACCGCCGCGCGGCTGCCGGTGCTCGTCTACATCCACGGCGGCGGCTACGTCGCCGGGTCACCCGCCAGCCCCTGGTACGACGGCCGCTCGTTCAACCGCGACGGCGTCGTCACCGTCACGATCTCGTACCGCCTCGGCTTCGACGGCTTCGGGCACATCCCCGGCGCTCCGTCCAACCGCGGTGTGCGCGACTGGCTGGCATCGCTCGAGTGGGTGCGCGACAACATCGCCTCCTTCGGGGGCGACCCGGCGCGCGTCACGATCGCCGGACAGTCCGCGGGCGGCGGGGCAGTGCTGGCACTGCTCGGGATGCCGGCAGCCCAGCACCTCTTCCATTCGGCGTGGGCGATGTCGGCGGCCCTCGCCGACGTCGCGCCCGAGCGGGCGCGCACCCTGTCGGCGAAGCTCGCCCACCTGGCCGGCGTCCAGCCGAGCCGCGACGGGTTCGCATCCGTGCCGGAGGAGACCCTGCACGAGCTGCAGCAGAAGGCCGCCACCCCCGACTCGCGCGACCCGCTGGCCAGCGTGCACGTGCTGCTCGAGGACGGACTCTCCTGGGGTCCGATGGTGGACGGCGACCTTCTGACGCAGCCGACCGTCGCCTCGCTGGCGTCGGGCGTCGGCGCCGACAAGCCGCTCGTGATCGGCACGATGGACGACGAGTTCACGATGGTCACCGACTCCGCGCGGGCGAAGCTCCGGCTGGTCCCCGCCTCGTTCGCACTCAGCAAGCTCAAGATGCCGCGCGGCGCGCGGCGCGCCTACCTCGCCGCCAACCTCGCGCAGCGGCGCAAGGGGACGGCGGCCGTGCTCGGCCGCTACGTCACCGACGTGGTGTTCCGCTCCGACGTCGTGCGCGTCGCCGAGGCGCGGGGCGACGCCCGCACGTGGGCGTACCGCTTCACGTGGGTCTCGCCCGTGCGCGGTTGGGCACTGCACTGCCTCGACGTGCCGTTCTGGTTCGACTGCCTCGACGCGGTCGGTGTGCCGGCGATCGCCGGTGACGCCCCGCCCCGCCGCCTGGCCGACGCCGTCCACGGATCCGCCGTCGCGCTCATCCGCGACGGCGACCCGGGATGGCCGACGTGGGCCGACCAGCCCGGGACGACCCGGATGTTCGGGGGCGAGGCATCCCGCCCCGACGTCGATCCCGACGGCTACCGCAGCGTCCGCTCGCTCGTCGCGGGCCCGACCGCCTGGGCCTGACCCGGGGTCAGGCCAGCGCGCCCACGACCTCGCGCTCGAACAGCTGCACGCCCGAGCGGTCGTACGCCGCCTCGGGGAAGTAGTGGATCGCGTACCCGAGGCCGTGCCGCTCACGCTCGGCCAGCCGTTCGGCGACCTGCTCGACCGTGCCGAACGCCGGCGAGGAGCGGTACTCGGCCTCGATGGCGTCGGCGCGCTCCTGACCCACGTGCGGAAGCAGACGCGCCTTCACCGCCGCGAGGCGATCGGATGCCTCGGCCTCGGTCTCGCCCACGATCGTGTTGAAGTTGGCCGATCGGGTGATGGTGCCGAAGTCGCGGCCGAGCGCCTCGCAGTGGCCGCGCAGAACCTCGCTCTTGTGGTCCCAGACCTCGAGAGTGCCGTTGAAGTTCGTGTACGCCGCGTACTTCGCCGCGATCTTGAGGGTGACCTTCTCGCCGCCGCCGGCGACCCACAGCGGGATCCCGCCGTCCTGCAGCGGGAGCGGCCGCACGATCGCGCCGTCGACCTGGTAGTGCTTGCCGTCGAGCGTGGCGCTGCCGGTGGTCCACGCCTGGGTCATGATGTCGACGCCCTCGCGCAGCATCCCGAGCCGGTCCTTCACCTCGGGGAAGCCGTAGCCGTAGGCGCGCCACTCGTGCTCGTACCAGCCGCCGCCGATGCCCATCTCGGTGCGGCCGCCCGAGACGGAGTCGACGGTCGCGGCGACCTTCGCGAGGTAGGCCGGGTTGCGGTAGGCCATGCACGTGCACATCTGCCCGAGGCGGATGCGGCTGGTCGCGGCGGCGAAGGCGGCCATGAGCGTCCACGCCTCGTGGGTCGCCTCCTCGGAGGCGACGGGCGTGGTGTGGAAGTGGTCGTAGGCCCACAGCGACTCCCACGGGCCCTCGTCGGCGAGCTGGGCGAGGGTCGCCATGACCCGCCACTGGTCTGCGGGCTCGATGCCGACGAGGTCGAATCGCCAGCCCTGGGGGATGAAGGTTCCGAAGCGCATTGCTCCAGCCTAGGAGGGCGACGTGGCGTGGCGCACGACCGTGGCCCGCGGCATCCGCTCGCTCATCACCGCGATCGCCTCGGGGTTGTCGTCGACGAGCACCGCCTGGCGCCCGAGCACCGAGGCGACCGCGCCCGTCGTGCCGCTGCCTGCGAAGAAGTCGAGCACGCGGTCGCCCGGGCGCGACGACGCCTGCACGATGCGGCGCAGGATGCCCTCGGGCTTCTGCGTCGGGTAGCCGGTCTTCTCGCGTCCGGTCGTGGGAACGATCGTGTGCCACCACACGTCGGTCGGCAGCTTGCCGCGCGCCGCCTTCTCGGGGGTCACGAGCCCGGGCGCCATGTAGGGCTCGCGGTCGACGGCCTCGGAGTCGAACCAGTACCGGTCGGGATCCTTCACGTAAACGAGGATCGTGTCGTGCTTGGTCGGCCAGCGCTTGCGGGTCTTCGCTCCGTAGTCGTAGGCCCAGATCAGCTCGTTGAGGAACTTGTCGCGGCCGACGAGGGCGTCGAGCAGCACCTTCGCGTAGTGCGCCTCGCGATAGTCGAGGTGCAGGTACAGCGTGCCGTCGTCGGCGAGGAGCCGCCATGCCTCGATGAGACGCGGCTCGAGGAAGCCCCAGTAGTCGTCGAAGCGGTCGCCGTACGCGCGCAGGTCTCCGCGCAGCCGCTCGTACTCGCGGCCGTGGAAGCCTCTGCGGATGACGGCGTCGGCGGCGCGGTCCTCCTGAGGGGCGCGCGCGGTCTCCATCGCCCTCTCCTGCGTGCGGCCGGTGTTGAACGGCGGGTCGAGATAGACGAGCGTGAACGACCCGTCGGCGAACCCGCGGATCACCTCGAGGTTGTCCCCCTCGTGGATCTCGACGGCTCCGGATGCCTCCGCCCCGGCAGGGGGCGAGCTCACGGTCGCCCCGCCTCGGTCAGCGGCGTCACGGCACCCGGCGCAGCCAGGCGTCGGTGGCGAACTTCGACTCGACGAGCGCCTCGGCCTCGGCGTATTCCTCTTCGGTGATACTTCCGGGGACCGCGCCGTAGAGCTTCGCGAACGTCTCCTTGAACCGCTCGATGATCGCCTCGCGGGGCAGCCCGGTCTGGCGTCGCAGCGGGTCGACGCGCTTCGCGGCCGAGGTCGTGCCCTTGTCGCTGAGCTTCTCACGACCGATGCGCAGCACCTCGGTCATCATCTGGCCGTCCATGTCGTAGCTGAGCGTCGCGTGGTGGAGCACGCCGCCGTTGGCGAGCCGCTTCTGCGCCGCCCCGCCGATCTTGCCCTGCGGCGACGCGATGTCGTTGAGCGGCTGGTAGGTCGCCTCGATCCCCAGCGACCGCAGCGCCTGCAGCACCCAGTCGTCGAGGAACGCGTACGAGTCGGCGAAGGTCAGGCCCGCGACGAGGGATGCCGGCACGTAGAGCGAGTACGTGACGATCGAATTCGCCGCCATCAGCATCGCCCCGCCGCCCGAGATGCGGCGCACGACGTCGAAGCCGTGGCGCTGCGCGCCCTCCGGGTCGACCTCGTTGCGCAGGGACTGGAACGATCCGATGACGACGGCGGACTCGTCCCACTCCCACAGACGCAGGGTCGGCCGGCGGCGGCCGTCGCCGACCCGGCTGGTGAGCACCTCGTCGAGCGCCAGGTTCATGCGGGGCGAGACCGGCTTGTCGTGGACGATCTCCCAGTCGAAGTCGCGCCACCCCGGCGCCGTGACCAGGGCACGGCGGACCGCCGTGCCCACGGCCTCGGGCGTGAACCCGAGCAGCTGAGCGCCTTCGGGCAGAGCCGCGCGGACCGCCGCGGCGATCGCCGTGACGTCGGCCTCGATCGGCAGGCCGTTCACCGCGGCGTCGATGTCGTCGAGCGCGGAGTCGGGCTCGAGGAAGAAGTCGCCGGCGAGATGGAAGTCGGCGATGCGGCCGTCGCGCTCCTCGAGGTCGACGACGACCAGCTTCCCCCCGGGCACCTTGTATTCGCCGTGCATGGGTTCAGCCTATTGGCCACGCCGTCTCCGGGGCGTCGCACCCTGGGGCGTGGTCCCCCGGGTCGTTGAGCGAGGGAGCGAAGCGACCCACCCCCAGGTCGTAGGCCGACCCCCGGGTCGTTGAGCGAGGGAGCGAAGCGACCGAGACGAAACGCGTCTGCGCGTACGAGCGCGTTTCGTCTCGCTTCGCTCGCTCAACGACCCGGGACGGGGGCCCTCTGTCGCCAGCCTTCTGTCGTCAGGAGGTGCAGGCCCTCCCGTTCAGGTGGAACTGCCACGGCTCCACGGCGGCGCCGACGCCGGTCACCGCGAGGGCGGCCGTCTTGCCGGGGCGCAGCGCTCGCGCACCCTCGACCGTGACCGTGGCTCCGTCCTGCGCGAACGAGCCGCCGACGACCTTGACGACCTTCTGGGTGCCGTCGAACGTCCACGTGAGCGTCCACGGAGCGAGCGTCGCCGCCCCGTTGTTGCGCACGGTCAGCGCGGCGAGGAAGCCCTTGCCGATCTTCGTGCCCACGACCTTGACCTGGCAGTCGAGGGGCGCGAGCGGCGGGTTCGCCAGCGCGATGAGCTCGCGCGCCTGCTCGGCGAACCACTGCCCCGCGGCGGGATCCTCCATGCCGCGCTCGGGGTCGAGCGGACCGCCGGTCCCGCGGAAGCACTTGCCGTCGGACTCGCCCGGCACCTTGATCCACAGGTAGGCGTCGACCAGCGCGGCGCCGGTCTCCGTCGTGGGGCGCAGACCGAGGCCCCGGTCGGGCGGGTTGCACCAGTCCTCGTGCTCCGGGTAGACACCCTCGGGGTAGTCCCACGGCCCGAGGCCGTTGCGGCTGGTGTCGACGACGAATCGCGTGGTGGGCTCGACTCCGCCGAGGATCGACTCGTAGCGCGAGTCCACGCCGTCGGTGTTGAGCGTGAGGTCGGGGTTGCCCGGCCCCCACTCCCCGTACGGAGACATCGCGGTGCCGTTCCAGTCGGTCGCCGGGCCGCCGTTCCAGTACTGGTTTCCGCACGAGCCGTAATCACCCGGGTTCACCTGGGTGACGTACGCGATGCACGACGACACCCACGTGCCGAAGAAGGTCGAGTTCGTCGTGAACTGGTAGTTCGACGCGTTCAGGAAGAACCCGTCGGCGCGCTCGACACCGCCCCTGAGGAGGCGGTCCGAGATCTCGCCCACGTTGAGCCAGCTCGATCCCGTTCCGTCGAGGTAGACCGAGGTGCTCGCGAGTGCGCCGAGCGCGTCGACCGCGTAGTTCAGCTGCGTGTAGCGTTCGGCGGAAGCCGTCTCGGCGGGCACCTCCGCCGGCTGGCACCACTCCGTGACTCCGTCGAGGGTGGTGTAGTGGGGGATGATGCCGAGTCCGTCGGGCTCGAGGATCACGGTGGCCGCTCGGTCGCCGATGCCCGCGGCGAAGCCGTCGATCCACGCCTGGTAAGCGGCGGTGTCGAGGGCGCCGCCGGCGGAGTACTGGGCGCAGTCGCGGAACGGCAGGTTGTACGCCACCAGCACGGGCATCTGACCCTTGGCCGCTGCAGCGCTCACGACGTCGTCGACGGCAACCTGCACCTCCGCGGGCGTGCCCTCGGTGAACCAGTCGGCGGAGGGGATCGAGCCGAGGAGCTGCGCATCCGCGCGTGCCTGGCCCTTGAGCGACTGCGCGGCCTCGAGCGTGGTGCTCCAGGGATTCAGGAACAGCTCGGAGCCGGCCAGTCCTCCCTCGGCGGCGCCGGCGGGGGCTGCGGCCAGGGGGATCGCGAGCCCTGCGGCGAGGGCGGCGATCGCGCCGACCGCGGCCGCCCTGCGTCGCACCGAGTGGGGGGATGAGTGGGACATGGGGGTATTCCTCTCCGGGGTCATCGTCGACCACGGCTCACGGCGTCGGTGTCGCGAACCGGCCGTCGCGAAGCGTGGGAGCGCTCCCACGACGGTCATTGGTCACAGGATGACGCACCCTGCGCCGGGCGTCAACGGGTAAGACGCGGAACCGAGGTCAGACCCGAACGGGGAACCGCTGGTCGAGCCACGCCAGCAGGTCTCCGCGCACGTCGGCCTGCATCACCTCGTTGAAGATCTCGTGTCGTGCGCCGGGATACACCAGCGTGGTGACGTCGGTGAAACCGGACCGCGTCCGGTAGGCGTCGGCGAGGCGGTGCACGCTGCGGGGTCCGCCCACGGTGTCGTCGCGACCGACCATCAGGAGCGTCGGGATGTCGCGGCCCAGGTTGCGACGGGGCCGGCCGTACATGCGGAGGGAGTCGACCACGCCGATCAGCTTGATGGGGTCCTCCGAGGTCGTCAGGGGATCGTCGAGGAAGGCGCGCCCGACCGTCAGGTCGCTCGAGAGCCACTCCGTGCCCGTCGCGTCCGGTCCGTCCCAGGGTCTGTTCAGACCGCTGGTGCGGATCGAACCCGGCATCCGCAGCGCCGAGCCGGTCAGGACGAGTCCGTCGTACGCGTCGGGATGGAGGTTCACGAGCATCTGCGCGAGCACCGACCCTCCCGAGTGGCCCAGCAGCACGAGCGGCAGCGTCGAGTGCTCGGCTCGGAGCTGCTCGCTGAACTGCCACATCGTGGCGAGGGCCGCTCGGAGGCCACCGGGGCCGAGATGGCCGAGACGCGAGACGTCGCCGCGATGCTGGCCCATTCCGGTGCGACCGTGGCCGCGGTGGTCGGCCGCATACACGGTGTAGCCGTCCGCGGTGAGGGCGGCGATCAACGCGCTGTAGCGGCCGGCGTGCTCTCCGACTCCGTGCAGCAGCTGCACGACCGCCCGAGGCTCGGTCTTCGCGGGATGGACGTCGTAGACGATCGCGATGCCGTGTGCATCGATGAACTCGGGCATGCGCAGAGTCTAGGAGAAGTGGGATGCCGCGACCCCGCGCCGAGCATCCCGAATTCCCTTAGCAAGACTAATGAGCTATGCTAACTAATCGGATGAGAAGCGATACGACGACCCACACGACCACGACAGACCACCTCGACGACCATTCCGCGGCGGCCTCGGCCCTGCGCATCGCGACCTTCCGGCTCGCCCGCCGCATGCGCACGCAGCGCGCAGTCGACTCGATGAGCGACGGGCAGTTCGCCGTCCTCGCAGCGCTGTGGGTGCACGGCTCGCACACGCTCGGCGAGCTGGCCGACCGCGAGCGGGTGTCCGCCCCCTCGATGAACCGCACCGTGAACTGCCTGCAGGAGTTGGGCTACGTCGTGCGGTCCGCCGACGAGAACGACGGCCGCAAGGTCGTGATCTCGCTGACCGACGAGGGTCGGGCTGTCGTCGACGAGACCGCACGCCGACGCGATGCGTGGGTGGAGGCGGCGCTGGCCGAGCTGTCGCCCGACGAGCGCAGGACGCTCGAACAGGCGGCTGATCTGATGCAGCGGATGGTGGCCCTGTGACCGCGATGTTCCGGTCGTTCTCGATCTTCAACTACCGGGTCTGGTTCATCGGCGCGCTTGTCTCGAACGTCGGCGCCTGGATGCAGGCGACCGCACTCAGCTGGGTGGTGCTGACCGAGCTCACCGACAACGACGCCGCGGCGATGGGCGTCACGATGGCGCTGCAGTTCGCGCCGCCGCTCCTGCTGGTGGGCGTCACCGGGTTCGTGGCCGACAAGTTCGACCGGCGCAAGCTGCTCGTGGTGACGCAGAGTCTCCTGCTGGTGGTCGGCGTCGTGATCGGCATCCTGCTCCTGCTCGGCGTCATGACGCTGCCGCTCATGTACGCGTTCGCGCTGGGTCTGGGCGTCATCGCGGCCTTCGACAACCCCGCCCGCCAGGCGTTCGTCTCCGACCTGGTGTCGCGCGAGATCGCGTCCAACGCCGTGGCCTTGAACGCGGCCTCCTTCAACGGTGCGCGCATGATCGGACCCGCGGTCGCGGGCGTCGTGATCGTCGCGATCGGAACCGGGTGGGTGTTCCTCGTCAACGGCGTCACGTTCCTCGCCATGATCGTCGCGCTGCTGCTCATCCGCACGAACGAGCTCATCCCGCGGGTGAAGGCCCCCGGCGCGTCCCGGCTGGCCGACGGGTTCCGCTACGTGGCACGCCGCCCCGATCTCATCGTGACGTTCGCGATGGTGTTCATCGTCGGCGCGTTCGGCATGAACTTCCCGATCTTCGCCTCGACGATGGCGCTCGAGTTCGGCCAGCAGGCCGACGGCTACGGCCTGCTCAGCTCGATCCTGGCGATCGGCTCGCTCGCGGGCGCACTGATGGCCGCACGACGCGACCGCGCGCGCATCCGGGTCGTCATCGGCGGCACCCTCCTCTTCGCCGGCGCCGCCGCGGTGTCGGCGTTCATGCCCACCTACTGGGCATATGCCATCACGCTCATGTTCACGGGGTTCGCGGTCGTGACGATGCTGACGACGGCCAACGGCTACGTCCAGACGACGACCGACCCGGCCCTGCGCGGTCGCGTGCTGGCCCTCTACATGGCCATCCTCATGGGCGGAACGCCCATCGGCGCTCCGATCGTCGGCTGGGTGGCCGCAGAGTTCGGACCCCGTCAGGCGATCCTGCTCGGTGCCGGAGCGGCGCTGGTGGCGTTCGCGATCGGCGCGACGTGGCTGATCGTCTCCGGACGCCTCCACCGTCACGAGGAGCGCCGGTTCCTGCTCACGATCGACGAGACCCGGCCGCTGTCGGTCGTGCAGCCCGCGCCGGAGGAGTTCAGCGACGAGGTCGCCTCCACCACGCCGGTGCGCGTGCCCGACGCCGACCGGATGCACCAGCGCCGCGCGAGCTGACCCGGCGCGCGGAGCGTCAGCGCGGTTCGCGCACGCCCATGAGCTCCAGGTGCGCGTTGGAGAATCGCCCGCGCGGATCGAGCCGTTCGAAGACGCCTCGTGCGTCCGCGAGCCGCGGGTGCACGCGCTCGATCGCCGCGCGATCGAAGTCGTGGCGCTTGCCCCAGTGCGGGCGCGCCCCGAACGGCCGGAGCGCCGCTTCGATGCGAGGGATCACGGCGTCCACCCCGGCCGGGTCGTTGCGCCACGTGAAGTGGATCGCGACGACGTCGTGCCCCGACGCCGGACTCAGCCAGAGGTCGTCGGCAGGAGCGGTGCGAAGCTCGCTCACGAACAGCAGGGGACGGATGACATCGCCGAGCGCGAGCATCGCCCGCAGCGCGTCCGGCGCATGCTCGCGCGGGACGAAGTACTCGCTCTGGATCTCGTCACCGAACGAGGGGGTGCCGTCGAGGCGGAAGTGCGGCAGCCGCAGCATCCACGGCCCGGCGACGCCGCGCAGCTCGGTGACGTCGGCGAGCCCGCCGAGCGGTTCGGCGTCGATGTCGAGCACGCCGTCGAGGAGCTTGTCCGGCACCGGCTGGTCGTCGGCGTCGATCCGCGATTTCACCCAGACCCAGCCGACCGACGGCCGCTCCCACCGCGTGAACACCGAGACGCTGTACCCCGCGCCGGTCACGGCGTCGAGGGCGCCGAGGGCGGCATCCCACGACACTCCCCGGTAGACGTCCTGCCGCATGCGGTAGGACGGCCGCGTCTCGATGTCGAGAGACAGCACGACGCCGTAGGCGCCGAGGCCCACCGCAAGGGCGTCGAAGTCGGGGTCGCCCCGTCGGACCTCGTGCACCGCACCATCGGCATCGGCGAAGCGGATGCCGCGCACCGCGGTCGTCAGCACGCCGTTGTCGTCGCCCGAGCCGTGGGTGCCCGTGGCCGTCGCGCCCGCGACCGAGATGTGCGGCAGGGACCCCAGGTTGTGCAGCGCGAGACCGCGTTCGTCGAGCCACGCCGCCAGCACGCCGTACCGGGTGCCCGCGGCCACGCGTACCGTGCCGTCGCCGAGCGCGAGCCCGCCCTCGAGACCGGCGAGGTCGAGCAGCGTGCCCGCCGTGTCGGGCAGGTCGGTGAACGAGTGCCGGGTGCCGAGGGCGTGGACGGGTCCGCTGTCGCCGGCGAGCTCGCGCAGCACGTCGGCCTCGCTCCACACCGGCACGATGCGCGGTGCGGCGTAGTCGTAGGTTCCCGCCCAGTTGCGCGTCATGATCGGCCCGCCGTCGACTCGCGCACGACGAGCTCGGGCTGGAAGACGACCTGCTCATGCTCGTCGGCCCCCTCGACCTCGGCCAGGAGCAGCTCGACGGCGCGCCGGCCGATCAGCCCGCTGGGCTGGCGGATCGACGACAGGGGCACCACGGTCGCCGCCGAGAAGTCGATGTCGTCGTACCCGATGATCGCGATCTCACCGGGGACCGCCACCGACCCCAGCATGACGAGGGCCTGCATCACGCCGACGGCCAGGAGGTCGTTCGCCGCGAAGACCGCATCGGGCCGCTCGTCCGGGCGGCGATCCCGCAGCAGCTCGCCCGCGGCGCGCCCTTCCAGCACGGTGAGCGCCGAGGTCTCGACGACCTCGAGCGAGGCGTCCGGATGCTGCGCCACCGCGCGGCGCGCGCCTTCGAGGCGATCGGCGACCTGGCGCACCGTCGCGGGTCCGCCCACGAAGGCGATCCGCCGGCGACCGGTCTCGATGAGGTGGGACACCGCCAGCCGACCGCCGTGGACGTCGTCGACCGAGACGGAGGAGAAGTCGGCGCCGTCGCTCAGCCGGTCGACGAGCACCGCGGGGATGCCCCGAGCGCGAAGCCGGTCGAGGCGTGCGGAGACGTCGTCGACAGGGGTGATGAGAACGCCGTGCACCCGCTGCTGCTCGAAGAGGTCGAGGTACCCCGACTCGCGCCCGGGATCGTCGTCGCTGTTGCCGAGGAGGATCGACAGATCATCGGCGGCGGCGCGCAGCTCTGCACCTCGGGCGACGTCGGTGAAGAACGGGTTGCGCACGTCGAGGACGATCAGCCCGATGCTGCGGCTGCGGCCGGCACGCAGCTGTCGCGCGGCGTCGTTGCGCACGAACCCGAGTTCGTCGATGGCTCCCTGCACGCGTTCGACGGTCGCGGGCGCCACCTTCTCAGGGCGATTCAGCACGTTCGAGACGGTGCCCACGGAGACGCCCGCCAGCGCGGCGACGTCCTTCACGCTGATCGTCATCGTCTCACTCTCGCCTCGGCCCATGGGTTGCGTGAAACGATACATGCGGGTTAGAGTTTGAAACGATTCACACCGCAATCGATGAGGAGTCCTCGATGACGAGACCGACCGCGCCGACGCGCGTCGCGTTCGAGCTGCAGGTGAAGCCCGGGCTGCTCGACGAGTACCTCCGCCGCCACTCTCCGGTCTGGCCCGAGATGCTGGCGGAGATCGCCGCAGCCGGACGCCGCAACTACTCCCTCTTCCTGGCCGACGGCGGACGGCTTCTCGGCTACTACGAGACCGACGACGACGCCGCTGCGCAGGCCTACCTGGCGACCTCCGAGGTGGCCGCGCGCTGGGAAGCCGAGATGAGCCGCTTCTTCGTCGGCCTCGACGGGCGTCCCGACCAGGCGGCCACCCCCTTGACCGAGATCTTCCACCTCGAAGACCAGCTCGCGGATGCCGAGGCATCCGGGGCGGAAAGCGAACCATCGTGACCGTACTCTCCCCCGACATCCTGACCGAGCTGGAAGGCCAGGGCATCGAACTGCCGTCCTGGGCCTTCGGCAACTCGGGAACCCGCTTCCGCGTGTTCACCACGCCGGGCACCCCGCGCGACCCGTTCGAGAAGATCGCCGACGCGGCCAAGGTCAACGAGTTCACCGCGCTCGCCCCGAGCGTCGCGCTGCACATCCCGTGGGACAAGGTCGACTCGTACGACGATCTGCGCCGCCACGCGGAGGATCTGGGAGTCCAGCTCGGCACGATCAACTCGAACACGTTCCAGGACGAGGAGTACAAGTTCGGCGCCCTGACGCACGCCGACGAGGCGATCCGCCGGAAGGCCATCGACCATCACCTCGAGTGCATCGACATCATGCACGCGACCGGGTCGCGCGACCTGAAGATCTGGCTCGCCGAGGGGTCGAACTACCCCGGCCAGAACGACATGCGCGCCCGCCAGGACCGCCTCGCCGACTCGCTGCAGCAGATCTACGCGCGCCTCGGCGACGAGCAGCGCCTCGTGCTCGAGTACAAGTTCTTCGAGCCGGCGTTCTACCACACCGACGTTCCGGACTGGGGTACCTCCTACGCGCAGGTGGCTGCTCTCGGCGAGCGCGCGATGGTCTGCCTCGACACCGGACACCACGCGCCCGGCACCAACATCGAGTTCATCGTCATGCAGCTTCTCCGCCTCGGAAAGCTCGGCTCGTTCGACTTCAACTCGCGCTTCTACGCCGACGACGACCTCATCGTGGGCGCCGCCGATCCGTTCCAGCTGTTCCGCATCATCTTCGAGGTCATCCGCGGCGGAGGGCTCAACAACCCCGACGTGGCGTTCATGCTCGACCAGTGCCACAACATCGAGGACAAGATCCCCGGCCAGATCCGCTCGGTGCTCAACGTGCAGGAGATGACCGCGCGCGCGCTGCTCGTCGACCGCGACGCCCTCGCGGCAGCTCAGGCGGCGAACGACGTGCTCGCGGCGAACGCCGTGCTCATGGACGCGTTCTACACGGACGTGCGTCCGGCGCTCGCCGAATGGCGCGAGTCGCGCGGACTCCCGGCCGACCCCATGGCCGCGTACGCCGCCTCGGGTCACCAGCAGCGGATCGCCTCCGATCGCGTCGGCGGCACCCAGGCGGGCTGGGGAGCCTGACCTCCAGGTGACGGCGGAGCAGCGAGAGGATCGACCCAGATGACCGAACCGTACGCCGACGCCGACGGGCTCGTGCGCGTCTACCCGGCGCCCGCCCCGCACGGCGCGGGGCTCGTGTGGGCGCACGGCGGCGGGTTCGCGTTCGGTGAGCTCGACATGCCGGAAGCCGACTGGGTCGCCCGCTCGCTCGCCGCCCGCGGAACCATGGTCGTCTCCGTCGACTACCGCCTCGCGCCGGTCTCGGGGCTCTGGGCCGAGCGCGGGGGCACCGCGCCGCGCGCCGGGACGGTCTACCCCGGTCCTTCCGATGACGTCCTCGCGGCGTGGGAGTGGACGGTCACGCACGCCGACCGCCTGCGCATCGACCCCGCTCGCCTGGCCCTGGGCGGTGCCAGCGCGGGCGGCAACCTCGCCGCCGGCGCGACGATGCGACTGCTCGAGGCGGGGTCGCCGACCCTGCCCGCCCTTGTGGTCCTCGCGTACCCGACGCTCCTCGCCGTCCAGCCCGCGCCCGACGCCGCTCTGCGTGCCGCGCTCGACGCCGACCCGGAGGCCGACCGCTTCGGACCGGACGCCGTGCGCGACATGTACGAGAACTACCTCGGCGGTCGCGTCGACGATGCTCCGCTTCCGGCCGTTCCCGGCCGCGCCGCACCTGCCGACCTGGCCGGCTTCCCGCCCACCCTCATGATCAACGGCGAGGTCGACGAGCTCCGCGTCTCGGGCGAGGTCTTCGCGTCCACCCTCGCCGCCGCCGGCCGCGAGATCGAGGTCGTGATCGAGCCCGGCACCGATCACGGACATCTGAATCGACCGGACGCCGGGGGCGCGGCATCCGCTTCTCTCGACCGCATCGCGACCCGCCTCGCCGCTCTCTCCCTCACCTCTTCTTCGCCGAGTGTCCAGGACACGCCGCGCACCCCCAGCCGGGGGCGGCGCGTCGTGGACACTCGACCCCGATGACTCACTCAAGGAACAGAACATGACGAACGAGACTGCACAGCAACTCATCGAGCGGTCGAACCGCCTCGGCGCCGATCCCCAGAACACCAACTACGCCGGCGGCAACACGTCCGCCAAGGGCACGGAGATCGATCCCGTGACGGGCGAGCCGGTCGAGCTGCTGTGGGTCAAGGGCTCGGGCGGCGACCTCGGCACACTCACCGAGTCCGGCCTGGCCGTCCTTCGCCTCGACCGCATGCGCGCCCTCGTTAACGTCTACCCCGGCGTCGAGCGCGAAGACGAGATGGTCGCGGCGTTCGACTTCTGCCTGCACGGCAAGGGCGGCGCGGCGCCGTCGATCGACACCGCGATGCACGGGCTCGTGGACGCCGCGCACGTCGACCACCTGCACCCGGACTCGGGCATCGCGATCGCCACGGCAGCCGACGGCGAGGCGCTGACGCCGGAGATCTTCGGCGAGAAGGTGGTGTGGGTGCCGTGGCGGCGGCCCGGCTTCCAGCTCGGCCTCGACATCGCCGAGATCAAGGCGAAGAACCCCGCCGCGATCGGCTGCATCCTCGGCGGGCACGGCATCACGGCGTGGGGCGACACGTCGGACGAGGCCGAGGCGAACTCGCTGTGGATCATCGAGACCGCACAGGCCTACCTCGACGAGCACGGCGAGTCCGAGCCGTTCGGCGGCGTGCGCGCCGGCTTCGAGGCGCTTCCCGAGGCGGAGCGGCGCGCGAAGGCCGCCGCGCTGGCTCCGACGATCCGCGGGCTCGCGTCGACCGACAAGCCGATGGTCGGCCACTTCACTGACTCCGACGTCGTGCTCGACTTCCTCGCCTCCGAGAACGCACCGCGCCTGGCCGGGCTCGGCACGAGCTGCCCCGACCACTTCCTGCGCACGAAGGTCAAGCCGATGCTGCTCGATCTTCCCGCCGACGCGGGCGTCGAGGCATCCCTCGCCCGCCTCGCCGAGCTGCACGAGGCCTACCGTGCGGACTACCAGGCGTACTACGACGCCCACGCAACGGCCGATGCGCCGGCCATCCGCGGCTCCGACCCGCTGATCGTGCTGGTGCCCGGTGTCGGCATGTTCTCGTTCGGCGCCAACAAGCAGACGGCGCGCGTCGCCGGCGAGTTCTACGTCAACGCGATCAACGTGATGCGCGGGGCCGAGTCGGTCTCGACGTACAGTCCGATCTCCGACGCCGAGAAGTTCCGCATCGAGTACTGGGCGCTCGAAGAGGCGAAACTGCAGCGGATGCCGAAGCCGAAGACCCATCAGGGGCGCATCGCCTTCGTCACCGGCGCCGCCTCCGGCATCGGCAAGGCGATCGCGACCCGCCTCGCGGCGGAGGGCGCGTGCGTCGTCGTCGCCGACCTCGACCTCGAGAAGGCGCGGGCCGCCGCGGCAGAGCTCGGCAACGCGGACGTCGCGATCGGCGTCGCCGCGAACGTCGCCGACGCCGACGGCGTGCAGGCGGCGATCGACGCGACCGTGCTCGCGTTCGGCGGCGTCGACCTCGTCGTCAACAACGCCGGGCTGTCGCTGTCGAAGCCGCTGCTCGAGACCACCGAGAAGGACTGGGACCTCCAGCACGACGTCATGGCGAAGGGCTCGTTCCTCGTCGCGAAGGCGGCGGCGAAGGCGCTCATCGAGCAGAGGATGGGCGGCGACGTGATCTACATCTCGTCGAAGAACTCCGTCTTCGCCGGCCCGAACAACATCGCCTACTCGGCGACGAAGGCCGACCAGGCCCACCAGGTGCGACTGCTCGCGGTCGAGCTCGGCGAGCACGGCGTGCGCGTCAACGGCATCAACCCCGACGGCGTCGTGCGGGGCTCGGGCATCTTCGCCGCGGGCTGGGGCGCCAACCGCGCCGCGACCTATGGCGTCAAGGAAGAGGATCTCGGCCAGTTCTACGCGAACCGCACCATTCTCAAGCGCGAGGTCGTGCCCGAGAACGTCGCGGACGCCGTCTACGTGCTGACCGGTCCCGAGCTCTCGCGCACGACGGGTCTGCACATCCCCGTCGACTCCGGCGTCGCCGCCGCGTTCCTCCGATGACCTCGCGTTCCGAGGTTCGGGTCGTTGAGCGAGCGCAGCGAGACGAAACGCGAGGGGCCGGGCGATGACCGGCGGCGTCGTCGCGGCCGTCGACCTCGGCGCCACGAGCGGTCGCGTGATGCTCGGCTACGTGGACGACGGGATGCTGCGCCTCGAGGCCGTCGCGCGATTCCCGAACGGCCCCGTGCCCGGCCCCGACGGCCTGCACTGGGACTTCACCCGGCTGTACGCGCACATCCTCGACGGCCTCCGCGACGCCGTCGCGCGCGAGCCCGGCCTGGCGAGCGTGGGGATCGACTCCTGGGCAGTCGACTACGGTCTCGTGCACAGCGGGGAACTCGTCGGCGAGCCGTTCCACTACCGCGACGAGCGAACGCAGCAGGGCGTGGAGCGGGTGCACGCGATCGAGCCGTTCGCCGACCTGTACCGCCGCAACGGCCTGCAGTTCCTGCCCTTCAACACGCTGTACCAGTACGCCACCGAGAGCGGGCTCACCGATGCCGAGGCTGCGCTGCTCATCCCCGACCTCGTCGCCTTCCTGCTCACCGGCGCGCGCGTGGCGGAGCGCACGAACGCGTCCACGACCGGCCTCGTCGACGTGCGCACCGGCCAGTGGGACCTCGAACTGGCCGAGCGCCTCGGGGTCCCGGCATCCATCCTCCCCTCGCTCGTCGACCCCGGCACCCGGATCGGCGCGCTGTCGCGTGGGGCCTGCGAGCACGTCGGCGCACCGCTCGAGGTCGTGGCGGTCGGGTCTCACGACACCGCCTCGGCGATCGTCGCCGTGCCGCTGAGCTCACCGAACGCCGCCTACATCTCGTGCGGCACGTGGGGACTGGTCGGCGTCGAGCTCGACGAGCCCGTCGTCACCGACGAGGCCCGCGAGGCGAACTTCACGAACGAGGGCGGCGTCGACGGGCGCGTGCGCTTTCTGCACAACGTCACGGGGCTCTGGCTGCTCAGCGAGTCGGTGCGTGCGTGGGAGGCCGCGGATGGAGCGGCGATCGATCTTCCGCAGCTGCTCGAGGCCGCGGCATCCGTCGACGGTGAGATCCCCCTCTTCGACGCCGACGATCCGCGCCTGTCCGCACCGGGTGACATGCCCGCCCGCATCGCGGCGGTGCTCGGCGAAGCCGGCGTACCGGTGCCCGCGACGCGCGCCGCGTTCGCTCGCACCATCGTCGAGAGCATCGCGGCGGCGTTCGCCCGGACGGTGCATACGGCCGGCCGGCTCACCGGCCGCGACATCGACGTCGTGCATCTCGTCGGCGGCGGAGCGCTCAACCGCCTGCTGTGCCAGGCGGCCGCCGATCGGTCCGGACTGCCCGTGCTCGCCGGACCCGTGGAGGCGACGGCGCTGGGCAACGTGCTCGTGCAGGCGCGCGCGCACGGCTGGTTCGGAGCGGATGCCTCGCTCGAGACCCTGCGGGAGGCCGTCGCGGCCGCGTTCCCTCCCGTGCGGTACGAACCGCGGGCAGGATAGAAGTCCCGCTCGCGAGAGGAACCGAATGACCGCCTACGCCGCCGCCTTCGATTGGGCCCGCCGCCACGTGGACGCCGGCCGCCTGCCGACCGCCGTGCTCGGTGTCGCGACCGCCTCCGGCATCGCGGCGCTCGACGCATTTGGCTCGACCCACGGCCGGACGGCCCAGGTCGACGACCACTACCGGCTGTTCTCCGTCACCAAGCCGCTCGTCGGCCTCGTCGCGGCGCGGGCGATCGAGCGGGGGCTGCTGACGCCCGAGACGCCGCTCACCGACGCCCTGCCGGACTTCGGCGCCGACCGCGACGACATCGTGCGGCTGCGGCATCTGGCGAGCCACACGTCGGGCATCACGGAGCCGGCGATGGATGCCCCGAACCTGCGCTCGACGCTGATCTCGGCCGGACGGGACTTCACCGCGGGCACGATGTCGCGCTACTCGACCCTCGCGTTCGAGGGCATCGCGGCGATGACCGAGCACGCCACCGGTGTGCCGTGGCACGAGGACGTGGCCGAGTGGGCGTCCTCGCTCGGCGCCGACGGACTGACCTTCGACGAGGCCTGCGACCCGCATGAGGTGACGGATGCCGCGGCCACAGGCCTCGACTTCGACGCGTTCATCGGGCTGAGGCATCCCGGAGCCGGTCTTCTCGGACGGGCGACCGATCTGCTCGCGATCGGCTCGGCGCTGCTGCGCATCGGCGACGGCGAGACGGGCGGCGTCGTCCAGCCGGCGACGCTCGGCATGATGCTGCGTCCGCTGACCGGCGACATCCCGCGCCTGGAGCCGTACCGCGCGGAGCGCGGGCAGGACTGGGGGTTCACGTGGAACCTCCGCGCCCGGGCGCCCGGCCTCATCGACACCGACGCCTACGGACACGGCGGCTGGGCCGGAACGGAGCTGTGGGTCCACCCATCCGCGGGGGTCGCGTGGGTGCTGATGACGAATCGCACCGAGCGGCCGGGCGTCGAGATCGACGAGGTCGACAACGCGGTGATCGCGGGGCTGTGATCCCTCCCGGTGGCCGGTTCGTCAACCCCTGTGCCCTTCCGCGTCGCGGGGCCTAGCGTGAGGCCATGACCGACGAACGACGCGCCGAAGACGAGCCCATCGAGCAGGACGCCCCGACGGGCGGCGACGAGACCACCGAAGACCAGCTCGAGGCCGACAACCCGGCCGAGGAGGACACCCTCAAGATGCTGGACCCCGACTCCCCGCCCGCCTGACCTCTTGCTCTTCCCGGTCCCGGTTGAGTGTCCAGGACCCGCCGCGAGACCCGCCGAGGGAACGGCGTGTCCTGGACACTCAACCGGCGGTGGGGCGGGCTACGCCTCCCGCGTGATGGTCACCTTCACGTGGAGGTGGCTCTTGAACGGCCCGGCGTACACCCCGCGCAGCGGCGGCACGTCGCCGTAGTCACGGCCACGGCCCACGAGCACGTGGCGGTCGCCGATCTCGATGTTGTTCGTCGGATCGAAGCCCTGCCACTCGCCCGCGAACCACTCGATCCAGGCGTGCGACTCGCCGGTGACGGCGACGCCGACCTCGGCGGACGGGCGCGGGTGCAGGTAGCCCGAGACGTAGCGCGCCGGGATGCCCACCTCCCGCAGAGCGCCGAGGGTGACGTGCGCGATGTCCTGGCAGACGCCCTTTCGCGCCTCCCACGCCTCGTGCGCCGTGGAGTGCACGCCGGTGATGCCGTGCATGTACTCGACGGCGTCGCCGATCCCCGTCGCGATCGCGTGCGCCGCGCGGCCCGGGTGGTCGTGCTTCGCCGCGATCTCCCGCGCGAGCTCGGCCACCTCGGGGTGCGGTCGAGTGCGGCCTGTCTGCGTCATCTGCTCGACGGTGTCAATCGAGCGCCCGACCTCGCGCGCCAGACCGTGCCACGTCACGTCGACGTGCTCGAGCGGCCGCGGACGCACCTCGACCAGCGACTTGGCGGTGATCGTCAGTGCCGCGTGAGGTGACAGCACGTCGAACGCGGCGACGCGGGTGCCGAAGTAGTCGACGTACTGGTTGACCGACGTCGACGGCTCGATGTCGAGCGACGAGTTCAGCACGAACTGGCTGTCAGTCGAGCCCGGCAGCATGCGGGCCTCGTTGTACGAGGCCGATACGTCGCCCTGGTAGCTGAAGCCCGTCTGGTGCTCGATGCGCAGTCTTTTCATGTGTCGTGCCTCCGCTCGCGCAGGCACAGCACCGGTTGTCGAGCCTGTCGAATCACGAGATCTCCCCGATCCAGCTCGGCTCGGCCTGCGTCGGGAAGAACCGGCTGCGAATGGCCTCGGATGCTTCGCGGCTCACGGTCTGCACGCGCTGCATGTGCTGCGGCAGCTCGCTGAGGATCTCGCCGATGGGGCGGTACTCCAGGTCGTTGCGGATCTGACCGAGCGCGCGCAGCACCGTGTTCGAGTGGCCGACCCGGTCGGCACGGGGGTCGATGGCGCTCATGCACTCCTCGGCACGCTGGATGGAGTAGATGATCGACCGCGGGAACAGCCGGTCGAGCAGCAGGAACTCCGCGGCATTGCGGGCACTGGGCATGCCGCGGTAGGTGCGCAGGTACGCCTCGTACGCGCCGCACGATCGCAGGATGGTGGTCCAGGAAGGGCCGGATGCCTCGGTCAGCGACCTCGTCGCGAGCAGACGCGCCGTCATATCCGTGCGCTCGATGCTGCGGCCCAGGGTGAAGAACTGCCAGGCCTCGTCGCGACTCGTCGAGGAGTCGACGATGCCCACGGCGAGCGCGGCGCGCTCGCGCACCCACTGGAAGAACTCGTGCACCTTGTCGGTCTGCAGGCGCCGGGGCATGCGGGCGTTGGTCGTGTTGAGCGTCTCCCACAGCTCGGTCGACACGATCTCGCGCGCGCGGCGGGCGTTCTCGCGCGACGCGGTCAGCGCGTAGGCGATGCTCGACGGGTTCATGCGGTCGACGGCGAGCCGGGCGAGCACGTCCTCACGTCGCACGTGGTCGACGCCCTCCGGAGGGAACGAGCCCATGACGCTGAGCAGCGACCGGCACGCGGTGTCCTCATCGATCCACGGGTCCTCGAGCAGCAGCTGGAGGTGCACGTCGAGGATGCGGGCGGTCCCGTCGCTGCGCTCGATGTAGCGCCCGATCCAGAACAGCGACTCCGCGATGCGGCTCAGCATCCCCCCTCACCCCCGCTCTCCGGTCGGCCCGACCGCCCCACTTCCTCGCGAGACGGCATCGGTGCACCCAGACTGCAGGTACCGCCTGCTGTCTCGGTGCGCGGATGCAGTCTCGCGGGGAATGGGGGGACGGGTGCGGCGGCCGCGGCGGGCGCCGCGGCGGCGGCGGGCGCGGCGGCAGCCCGGGACTGCTGCTGCTGCTCCTGCTGCTCGGTGCGGGATCGCGGGCGGTCCTGTGGCGAGTGCGTGGGCTCGGGCTGGCCGTCGTAGATGATCGGGATGGCCGCCGTGATGGTCGCGGCCTGATCGGCTACAAGGCCCGGGACACCGTGACCCTGCCCGTACTCCACGTGCGAGGGGGCGGAGCCGCCGATGACCCACGTGTCCTTCGACCCGCCGCCCTGACTCGAGTTGACGACGAGCTGGCCCTCGGGAAGCGCGACGCGCGTCAGGCCGCCCGGCAGGACCCAGACATCCTCGCCGTCGTTCACCGCGAACGGCCGGAGGTCGGCGTGGCGCGGGCGCATCCCGTCCTCGACCAGCGTCGGGATCGTCGAGAGCATGACGACGGGCTGGGCGATCCACCCGCGGGGGTCGGCGAGCAGTCGCTGCCGGAGCTTCTCGAGCTCTGCGGGCGAGGCATCCGGACCCACTACCAGGCCCTTGCCGCCCGACCCGTCGACCGGCTTGACCACGAGCTCGTCGAGGCGGTCGAGCACCTCTTCGAGGGCGTTCGGGTCTTCGAGCCGCCACGTGTCGACGTTCTTGAGGATGGGCTCCTCGGCGAGGTAGTAACGGATGAGGTCGGGAACGTACGTGTAGAGCAGCTTGTCGTCGGCGACACCGTTGCCGACCGCGTTGGCGATCGTCACGTTGCCGAGCCGCGCCGCCAGCATGAGCCCGGGGGCGCCGAGCATGGAGTCGGCGCGGAACTGCAGCGGATCGAGGAACTCGTCGTCGACCCGGCGGTAGATCACGTCCACGCGCTTGGGTCCGCGGGTCGTGCGCATGAACACCTTGCCGCCCACGCACAGGAGGTCGCGGCCCTCGACGAGCTCGACGCCCATGAGCCGGGCGAGCAGGGTGTGCTCGAAGTACGCGGAGTTGTAGACGCCGGGGGTGAGCACGACGACGTTGGGGTCTTCGATGCCCGCAGGAGCCGAGGCGCGCAGCGCGGCCAGCAGCTTGTTCGGGTAGTCGCCGACGGGCCGCACGCGCATCGAGACGAAGAGCTCGGGGAGCGTCTGCGCCATCACCCGGCGGTTCGAGATGACGTAGGAGACGCCCGAGGGGACGCGCACGTTGTCTTCGAGCACCCGCATCTCGCCGTGCTCGTCGCGGATGAGGTCGATGCCCGAGACCTGGATGCGCACCCCGTTGGCCGAGCGGATGCCGGCTGCCTGACGGTAGAAGTACTGCGACGAGGCGATGAGCCCTGCGGGCAGGACCTCGTCGCGCACGCAGTGCTGACGACCGTACGCGTCGTCGAGGAACGCCTCGAGCGCCTTCACCCGCTGCTTGACGCCGGACTCGACGTGCGACCACTCGTCGTACGTGATGACGCGGGGGACGGCGTCGAGCGGGAAGGGCCGCTCCTCACCGGCGAAGTCGAACGTGACGCCCTGCGCGAGATAGGACCGCTCGAGCGAGTCGGTGCGCCCGCGCAGCTCCTCCTGGGTCATCTGCGCCAGCGCCTGGTACAGCTCGCGATAGGCCTCGCGCGACTCCGCGAGCGCACCCGGATGCGCCGGGCTGCCGAACATCTCGTCGTACGCGGGGACTCCGGAGGCGGTCTTGCGCGGCGCCAGAGTGGAGCCGTAGCCGTCGAAGAGATCTCCCATGCGACGAGCCTAGTTGTACCCGTGTTGCCGCAGTGTTTCGCTCCGCCCGCCCTGCGGGACCCCCGCGGTCGTACGCTGGCATCGTGACGAGGTCGCGCGGGGAACGCGGCATCCCACCTCCCCTGACGTGGGCGGCGGGTGTGGGTGCCGTCGCGCTCGGCGCCGGGCTGGGCGAGCTGCTGGCGGCGATCTTCGCGCCGGCGTCCGGACCCTTCGTCGCGGTCGGCGGGACGCTCATCGACCTGGCTCCGCCGTGGGCCAAGGACACCGCGATCGCTCTGTTCGGCACGGCGGACAAGGTGGCGCTGGTCGCGGGCATCGCCCTGGTGGTGCTCCTCCTCGCCGCCTTCGCCGGATGGCTGGAGGCGAGGTACCCGCCCTGGGGCCGCGTGGTGGTCCTGGCCTTCGGGGCTGTCGGCGCGGCGGTCGCGATGACGCGCCCCGATGCGGGCGCCCTGTCGTGGCTGCCGTCGGCGTTCGCCGGCGTCGTCGGCGCCCTCGCCCTGTGGGGATTGATCCGGATGCTGCGACCCGGCGACGTGCCGTCTCGCTTCGCCGCCTCGACGACCGAGAACGCGGCAGCCGGGAACGCCCCGAGCCGCCGTTCCTTCCTCGCCTGGTCGGCCGGTGCCGCCGCCGCCGGCATCCTCGCCGCCCTCGCGGCGAGCGCGATGCGTGCGGGCGACGCGGCGCTCACCGCGATCAAGGCCGTCGTGCTTCCCAAGCCCGCGGAGGCCGCTCCGCCTGTTCCTGCCACCGCCGAGCTCGGCCTCCCCGGACTCGCCCCCGTCATCACCCCGAACGACGAGTTCTATCGCATCGACACGGCCCTCGTCGTGCCGCGCGTCGACCCGGCGGAGTGGTCGCTGCGCATCCACGGGATGGTCTCCGAGGAAGTGACCTTGACCTGGGATGAGCTCCTCGATCTGCCGCTCGAGGAGAGCCACACGACCCTGGCATGCGTCTCGAACGAGGTCGGGGGCACGCTCATCGGGAACGCCCTGTGGCTCGGCTATCCCGTACGCGAGCTGCTGGCCCGCGCACGGCCGCTGCCGGAGGCCGACATGGTGCTGTCGCGGTCGATCGACGGGTTCACGGCATCCACTCCCCTCGAAGCGCTCACCGACGATCGCAATGCGATCCTCGCCGTCGGCATGAACGGCGAGCCCCTGCCGTCCGAGCACGGCTTCCCGGTGCGGATGGTCGTCCCGGGCCTGTACGGCTACGTCTCGGCGACCAAGTGGCTGACCGAGCTCAAGGTGACCACCTTCGCCGCCGACGAGGCGTACTGGACCCCCCGCGGCTGGTCGGAGCGCGGGCCCATCAAGCTGCAGTCCCGCATCGACGTGCCCCGTAAGAGCCAGGGGCTGAAGGCGGGCGAGACGGTGATCGCCGGCGTCGCGTGGCAGCAGGGCGTCGGGATCGAGGCCGTCGAGGTGCAGATCGACGACGGCAGGTGGCGGCAGGCCGAACTCGCCACGGCCATCTCCGACGACACGTGGGTGCAGTGGAGCCTCCCGTGGACGGCGGAGGCGGGCGATCACCTCCTCCGGTGTCGAGCGACCAACCGCGCCGGAGAGGTTCAGACGTCCGAGCGGGCGCATCCGGCGCCCGATGGGGCGAGCGGCTGGCACGAGCGGTTCATCACCGTCTTCGAGTGAGAACGTCGGGTGATCGGCGGCGATGACGGTAGCATGCCCGGGAACGCATTCTCGGAGGTCCGGTGCAGGAACCGCTCGCCCGCTTCGTGGCCCGTCTGCTGGAACTCGCGACGGTCGACGAGGAGACCGGTGCGCGCCGGCTTCCTCCCGAGCGTGAGCTCGGCGACGCGCTCGGCATGAGTCGCGGCGCCCTGCGCGAGCAGCTCTCGGTGCTCGAGAGCCTCGGATTCCTCCACCGCACACAGGGACGCGGGACCTATCTCGACACCCCGTCGTACGGATTCGTGCGCACGTACTTCGCGATCGCGCGCTCGCTCGGCTACATCACCGACCCGCACGTCTCCGAGGCGCGCATGCTGATCGAGGAGGCCGTCGCGGAGGCCGCAGCCCGCAAGGTCACTCCCCCGCAGCTGAACGAACTGCGCGACTCCCTCGATCGCATGAACGCCGCCGAGGAGGCCGGCGACATCGAGCTCGCGCACGAGGCCGACGCCGACTTCCACCGGCGCCTGCTCGACGTCGTCGACAACCCCGTCCTCCAGCTGCTTCGCGAAGGCCTGCAGCGCGCGCTCAGCGATGACATGCGCGCTCGGCGCGAGGCGGTCGCGCGCGACGGCTCGGGCGGCGAGTTCGACCTGTCGCACGAGGACATCTTCGCGGCGATCGCGGCGGGCGATCCCGAGGGGGCGCGGATGGCGATGCGACGCCACTTCGGCATCGCGACCACCGCGGAGACCGGCGTCGCGGCGCGGCGGTCCTAGCCCGCGAGCACGACCCGCAGCTGCTCGACCGCCCAGTCCAGCTCGGTGGCGCGGACCACCAGCGGCGGAGCGATGCGGATCGTCTGCCCGTGGGTGTCCTTCGCGAGCACGCCGCGCGCGATCAGCCGCTCGGCCACCTCGCGGCCGGTGCCGATCGCCGGGTCGATGTCGACGCCGGCCCACAGCCCGGCGACGCGCACGGCGGTGACGCCCTGCCCGACCAGCGACTGCAGACGCGCCTCGAGGTGCTCGCCGAGTGCCTTGGCGCGCGTTTGGAACTCGCCGGTCTGCAGCATCTCGACCACGCGCAGCCCGACGGCCGCGGCCAGCGGGTTGCCGCCGAAGGTCGAGCCGTGCTCTCCGGGACGGATCACCCCGAGGACGTCGCGGTCCGCCGCCACGGCGGAGAGGGGGAGGATGCCGCCGCCCAGCGCCTTGCCGAGCAGGTAGACGTCGGGCACCACGCCCTCGCGATCGCATGCGAAGGTCTCGCCCACGCGGCCGAGGCCCGACTGGATCTCGTCGGCGATGAAGAGCACGTTGTGCTTCGTGCAGATCTCGCGGACCGCCCGGAGGTAGCCCTCGGGCGGCACGACGATGCCCGCTTCGCCCTGGATCGGCTCGATCAGCACCGCAGCGGTCGACGGCGTGATGGCCGCCTCGATCGCGGCTGCATCGCCGTAGGCCACGTTCACGAATCCCGGGGCGAACGGGCCGAAGCCGTCGCGCGCCTGGGGGTCGTCGCTGAACCCGACGATCGTGGTGGTGCGGCCGTGGAAGTTCCCGTGCGCGACGACGACGGTCGCGGCATCCGTCTCGATGCCCTTCACTCGGTAGCCCCACGCTCGCGCGACCTTGATGCCGGTCTCGACGGCCTCGGCGCCGGTGTTCATCGGCAGCACGAGGTCTTTGCCGCACAGCTCCGCCAGGGCGGCCGCGAAGGGTCCGAGGCGGTCGTTGTGGTACGCGCGGCTGGTGAGCGTCAGGCGGTTCAGCTGCTCCTGCGCGGCGGCGAGGATGGCCGGATGCCCGTGCCCGAAGTTGAGGGCCGAGTAGGCCGAGAGCAGGTCGAGGTAGCGCCTGCCCTCGACGTCCGTCACCCACGCACCCTCGCCGCGCGAGATCACGACCGGCAGCGGGTGGTAGTTGTGGGCGACGTGCTCGTTCTCATCGGCGATGACGCGCGCCATCGCGGTGTCGACGTCCGGCGAGGTGGAAGTCATGTCGGGTCTCCTGTCAGCGCCGCAGCTCGAGCGTGCAGCACTTGATGCCGCCGCCGCCGAGCAGCAGCTCGGAGAGGTCGACGAGCACCGGATTGTAGCCCCGCTCGCGCAGCTGGGCCTCGAAGCCCTTGGCGCGCGGCGAGATGATCACGTTCAGGCCGTCGCTGGCCGAGTTCAGCCCGAACACGGCGCCGTCCTCGTCGTCGACGAGGATCGCGTCGGGGTAGCGCTCCTCGAGGATGCGGCGGCTCTCGTCGTCGAACGCACCGGGGAGGTAGGCGATGTTCGCCTTCTCGACGCCGCCCTCTCCCTGCACGGGGTCGAGCACCGAGATCGCGGTGTCGAGGTGGTAGAAGCGCGGGTCGACGAGGTTCAGGCTCACGACCTCCTTGCCGAAGACCTCGCCGAGCTCGCGGTGGCTGTCACCCGTCGAGCGGAAGCCGGTGCCGGCCAGGATGGTGTCGCCCACGAGCAGGAAGTCACCCTCGCCCTCGTTGACCTCGACCGGCGCGGCCACCTCGAAGCCGTTCGCGGCGAACCACTCCATGAACGCCGGGCCCTCGGGCACACGCTCCTGGAAGCGGAACTTCGCCCCGTAGGCCACGCCTCCGATGACGAACCCGCCGTTGGCCGTGTAGACCATGTCGGGCAGACCCTCGATCGGATCGATGAGCTGCACGTCGTGGCCGAGGGCGACGTACGTGTCGTACAGCACCTGCCACTGCGCGACCGCCTTGGCGGTATCGGTCGGGTTGGCCGGCTCCATCCACGGGTTGATCGTGTAGCTGACCGTGAAGTGCTCGGGGCGGCACATCAGGTAGCTGCGGTGCTGCTGGATGCGGGTGACGGATGCCTCGGCCGAGGGGGCGGTGGCGGGCGCGGTGTTCTGCGTGGACATCTTGCTCCTAGCGAAGGGGCGGCGGACGCTGTCCATTGGCCCGGCGGGGCTGCGGAAGCCGGCAACCGGGCACGCCGGACCCATTGTCTCATGACACCTGGGAGCAGGCTGGGATCGCCGGCGGTCATGCCTCCGGGTAGTCGAAGAGGTCGTCGAGGCCCACGTCGAAGGCGCGCGCGAGCTGGAACGCGAGCTCGAGGGTCGGCGAGTACCGCCCCTGCTCGATCGCGATGAGCGTCTGACGGGTGACCCCGACCCTGCGCGCGAGCTCGGCCTGGGTGATGCCGGCCGCCTCGCGGGCGGCGCGGATCGAGTTGGTGACCTTCGTCGGCTTGACCATCAGACGAGCCCGCGACGGTAGGCGATCACGCTGGCGACGCCGCCGCCGATCGACGACAGGGCGAACCCGTAGAACATCGTGTTCGCGATCCAGAACCAGTCGAGCTGCACGGCGCACTCGACGATGACGCCGAGGCCCGCGATCACGAGGAAAGCCTGGCCGACGCGCGCGCTCATGTGGCTGATGTCGCGGTCACGCTGGTCGGACCTGCCGACCCCATCGGGGTCGCGCATGCCCGCGAACATGCCCCACAGGATGCTCAGCACGATCGCCGCGACGATGCTGCCGCCGATCGTCCACAGCATGATCGGCACCCAGTCGATCTCGGTGACGGGACGCTCCACGGCCTGCTGCAGCACGATGACGGTGTAGATCGCCATGCCGACCGCGCTGACGATCAGACTCGTCCAGATGTTGCGCTCCTGGTAGACCATGGCTCGGCTCCTCATTCGTCTGTAAAAGATTCTTGACATCCACGGTACGTCGGCCGCGGCATCCATGTCAAGAATTTTTTACACTCCGCTCACAGGCGGTCACCGGCGCTCCCGACGCCGACTTAGGATGCAGGGGCCGTCGCAGCAGACGGCCTGACCTACCCGGAGTTCCCATGCGCAAGCGCTGGATCGCGCTCATCGTCGTCGCGTCCGTCCTCGTCGTCCTGCTCGTCGGCCTGTACTGGGCGGGGCGGAGCCTGTTCCACATGCCCACCGCGAAGGGCGTCGACTCGGTGATCGGCGAGATCGGCGGCGAGCGCGTGCTCGGGGTCTTCGCCCACCCCGACGACGAGCAGACCGTGAACGGCTTGTTCTGGCGGGCGAAGCAGCAGGACGGCGCGTACACGGCGATGATCACCGCGACCGCCGGCGAGGCCGGACACCAGGTGCCCGTCGTCGCACGCCAGGAGGACCTCGGCGTCGTACGCACCGCCGAAGCGCTCAAGAACAGCTTCAACCTCGGCGTCGACGAGCACGACGTGTGGGACTACCCCGACGGCGGCGTGCCGGAGGCGGACGAGGACGAGCTCGTGGAGCGCCTCGTCGAGGCCATGAAGCGCGTCGAGCCCGATGTGGTCGTGGGCTTCTGGCCCGAGAGCGGCGCGACCGGGCACAAGGACCACATGGAGATGGGACGCGTGACCGAGCTCGCCATCGCTCAGCTGAAGGACGCGGGCGGGGCGTACGACGGCCCCGACCACCTCGTCTACACGATCAGCCCGACCACCGCGCTGTCGCTGTTCGGCGGCGAGCAGGGGAAGCTCGTCGTCGAGAACCAGCCCGACCCCGAGTACGCGATGTCGGCCGAGACGGGCAAGAAGCACGAGGGCTGGGCGATCCACGCGTCGCAGGCGAACTATCTGCAGTCGGCCTACTATCTCCCCGCCTGGCTGGTCTACCTCCTCTGGGACGAGGAGTTCTACCATGTGAGGGATCTGGCCGCCGATCCGGTCTGATCTGTAGACGGCAGCGCACCGGCGCCCCACATCGGGGAGCGCCGGCGCGTCGTCCTCCTGCCTGCTACTCGCCGCCCTCCTGGAACAGACGCGGGGCGAAGTCGATCAGGTTCTTCTGCCACACGTCCCACCCGTGAGGGCCGATCGTCACGCCGTCGAACTCGTACTCGATTCCCAGCTGGTCCAGCACCGGGAGCGAGCTCATCACCGACCCGTAGGTGAAGTCCGTGATGTCGCCGGTGTAGATCCGGTACAGCTCGGTCCCCGCGTTGATGGCCTCGGCGTCGACGCCCGCCGTGCCGCCGAAGCCGGCCGCGAACGTGCCGATCCAGGCGAACTCACCGGGATGCGCCTTGAGCACGGACACCGTCCGCGCGCCACCGGCCGAGAGACCCGCCAGTGCGCGGTCGGCGGGATCGCTGCTGACGTTGTAGCGCTCCTCCGTCACGGGCACGACGTTCTCGAGCAGCTCCCGCGGATAGTTGCCGACGTTGCCGTTGGGCATCACGACCACCATCGGCTCGATCGCGCCGTCGAGCGACAGGTTGTCGAGGATCTGGCGCGCACGCCCGACCTCCACCCAGTCGGTCCAGCTCTGCCCGCCGCCGTGGTTCAGCACGAAGAGCGGATACGGCTCCGCGCGATCGGCGTCGTATCCCGGCGGAGTCCAGACATAGGCGCTGCGCTCCTGACCGGCCACGGTGCTCTGGTAGGTCATGACGTCGAGGTTCCCGCCCTGGCCGGCGGGGACGTCCGCGAGGAGGCGCGACCCTTCTCCCGGCACGAGGAATGTGCTCCACGCCGGTTCCGAGGTGACCTTCGTCGGGTTGGACGTGTCCTTGACGGACTGGCGGTCGACGATGAGCCGGTAGTGGTAGAACTTCTCCTCGAGCGGGCCGACGGTCGCCCTCCAGCGATCCCCGACCTTGTTCATCTCCACCCGCAGCCAGCTTCCGCCGGGCGCCCAGTTGGCCCAGACCGAGACGTACTCCGCGTCGGCGAAGTCGGTCGTGGTCTCGAAGGTCACGAACCCGTCCTCGCTGAGCCACGGGGTGGGCGTCGTGCCCACCACAGGAGGCTCGAAGCGTTCCGTGAGGGCGGTGTGCCCCTCGCTCATCGCGGGGTCGGACGCCGCACCGGTGAACAGCCGCGGCGCGAAGTCGATGAGGTTCTCCTGCCACGCGTTCCAGTTGTGACCGGCGTCGGGGTTCACCCCGTCGAACTGGTACTCCAGGCCCAGGGCGTCGAACTTCTGGAACGAGTCGTACACGTCGTTGTAGGCGATGTCGGTCTTGTTGCCGACGTAGACGCGGAACAGCTCGGTGCGGTCGTTCATCCGGTCGACGGTTCTGGAATCGACGTTGCCGAAGCGGCCCGCTCCGAACGTGCCGACCGCGCCGAAGGCGCCGGGGTGCTCGCTGAAGACCTCGAACGCCTGACCGCCGCCCATCGACAGGCCGGCAAGCGCCCGCTTGTTCTTCGACGGGGAGACGTTGTAGCTCTCCTCGACCGCCGGGACGATGTTGTCCAGCAGTTCAGCGGGGAAGTCCGGGACGTTGCCGTTGCCCATCACCACGAGCATGTCGGCGAGCTGTCCGCGGAGCCACAGGTTGTCGAGGATCTGCTCGGCTCGACCCACTTCGACCCAGTCGCGGTAGCTCTGCCCTCCTCCGTGCTGGAGGTACAGCACCGGCGACTTCTTCCCCTGGGGGCGGTAGGTCGGCGGCACCCAGACGAGGGCCTCACGCTCCTCTCCGGCGACGGAGCTCGTGTAGGAGAGCGTCTGGATGACACCGGCCTCCTCGGGCGCGTCCGCCAGCAGGGCGGCCGACTCCCCGGGGATGAAGAACGTGCTCCACTCCGGTTCGGAGGCGACGCTCGTGGGGTTGTTCCCGTCCTTCAGGACTTTGCTGTCGTCTCCCGTGATCTGGTACTAGTACAGGCCGGGCTCGAAGGGCCCGTAGGTCGCCGTCCAGTTCGCGCCGCTGCGCGAGAGGCCGATCTGCGCCCAGTTGTGCGAGGGCCCGAAATTGCCCTCGACGACCACCTGCGACACCGGTCCGACGGCGGCCTCGACCGCCGCGTTGGGGACGGCGATCCGCAGGTAGCCGTCTTCCACCGGGAGCACCCAGGGGTCGGCCGCAGCCGCAGGTGACGCGACGGTCAGGCCGGTGACGGCCAGGAGCGCGGCCGTGACGACGGCGACGATTCGTCTCGCTCTCCCGAGCCGGCGGGGGGACCGGCTCTCGGATGTGATCTCCATCGATTCCTCATCTCGTGTGACTCGACAGGCTCCGGAGCGCGGTGTGGCCCGGGGCCGGCTGGCGAAGACGGGACGCACGGCGACGTGCATTTACAACGTAGTAACTCCCGCCGTCGCCCACTCTTACAGAGCCACTCGCGTCGGGTCAAGAGAAAAGTACAACGTGGTAAAGATTAACTTTACAACGTGGTAAACCGGTTGTAGCGTGTCCCCCGCCGGGCCCCTTTCCGGCGCTCAACAGCCATTCAAGGAGGAACGGTGACGAGTATCGCGCTACAGCGCCGAGGTGACGCAGGAGATCCGCACGAGGTCCCCCAGGACCGGATCTTCGGCAGCCGGCGATGGAGGATGTTCGCCGTGACGGTCGTCGCGTGGGCCATGCTGCTCACGATGGCGCCCGGGACGGCCCAGGCGGATGTGAACCTGACGCCCGGCCCGACGGTCGTCGCAGACCCGGATTCCCCGACCGGCTACACCGGTCATTTCGTCTACTACGACCCCGATGCCACCAGCGTGCGCTTCGTCGCCGACATCATGCTGCGCAACTGGGCGGACACCACCGACACGAAGGTCTACCTGCCCACCGAGTACGAGCCGGGCCTCATGCGGGGCGGCGGCGCGTACGACGTCGAGATGACGAACGCCGGAGACGGCTATTGGGTGACCGACGTGCCGCTTGCGGCAGGCGTGAACCAGTACTGGTTCTACGTGGACGGCAACACCAACCTGTGGGTCGCCGACCCGGCGAACTCGCCGATCTTCGCCCCCGATGGCCTCACGGGCACCGCGCGCCGCGCGTTCAACGCGGTGTACGTCCCGTACGACGCGGCCAAGCAGGACTTCGCGCCGCTCGCCGCACGTCAGATCGAACTCCCCCGGGCAGACTCCCCGAAGGGCACCTGGAGCTACGTGCCGTTCGAGGTCAACGGCACGACGCGCACCGTGGGCGTCTACCTTCCGCCGGGCTACGACGCCGACCGAGCGGAGCCGTACAAGACGATCTACATGCAGCACGGCGGCGGCCAGGACCAGTCCGACTGGATGAACATCGGCGATGTGCCCTTCATCATGGACAACCTCATCCAGGACGGCGACACCGAACCGGCGGTCGTCATCACGACGAACACGAACTACCTCGGCGCCGCCAACCAGGGCTACCCGAACCTGCGGAACGTCGTGATCCCGTTCGTCGAGTCGAACTACAACGTCTCCACGCAGCCGATCGACCGCGCATTCGCAGGGCTGTCGGCCGGCAGCTTCGTGACGCAGAACCTGATCAACTACGACGCCGACGCGTTCGGGTACTACGGACCGTGGAGCGGCGGGGTGAGCGTTCGGGCGACGACGCCCGACCTGGCTGCGCCGTACATCCTCTACGGCGGCGGGCTCTGGGACTTCGGTCTGCCCAATGCGAACGCGGTGGCGGGGCTCGACGAGATCGGGTTCGTCGAGAACGTCGTCGTGGCCGGTGCGCACGACTTCAACGCCTGGAACCAGCTGTTCACGACGTTCGCACGCGACTACCTCTGGCAGCCCGAGGCGTTCATCCAGGACGAGATCGACACGCTCAAGGCAGCGGTCGCGGCGACGGGCCTGAACAAGGGCAACAAGAACGCCCTGACGGTCAAGCTCGACCAGGCGCTGCGCCTCGTCGCCAAGGGTGACAGCGCCGGTGCCCTCGAGATCCTGAACGGCTTCGTCGCCCAGGTCGACGGGTTCGCGGCATCCGGGAAGCTCACTGCCGAGCAGTCGGCTTCGCTCCTCCCCGTGGCTCAGAAGATCCTCACGAACGTGGGCCACTGGCAGTAGTCCCTCGCCACGCGGGTTGCCGGCAGATCTCCTCGGCCGGCAACCCGCGTTTCCCGTGCCGTCAGCCCGTCGGCGTGCGCGGAGGCGGCGCGGTGGAGTCCCGGACCACCAGCCGCGTCGCGAGCTCGATGCGGGTGATCTCCGGACGGGGATGGTCCAGCAGCTGGAGGACGAGCTCAGTGGCCTGCTCGGCCATCTCCCGGAGAGGCTGGTGCACGGTCGTCAGCCGCGGATGGGCGAGCTCGGCGACGGCGAGGTCGTCGAATCCCACGACCGAGAGGTCGCGCGGCACCGCCATCCCGAGAGACGCGGCCGCGTGCAGCACGCCGAGGGCCTGCACGTCGTTCCCGGCGAAGATGGCCGTGGGCGGATCGGGCATCCGCAGCAGCTCCAGCGCGTGCCGCTCTCCCGCGTCGCGCTGGAAGTCGCCGAAGCGGATCCAATCCGGTGCGACCGGCACCCGCGCCGTCGACATGGCGGCGCGATAGCCGTCCAGCCGGGCCAGTGCGCACATCACCGTCTCCGGACCGGTGATCGCGGCGACACGACGGTGGCCCAGCTCGAGCAGGTGCCGCGTGGCCGCGAGACCACCCGACCAGTTCGCCGATCCGACGGAGGGGATGTCCTCCGCGGGATCGCCTGCGGGATCGATGATCACGTACGGGATGCCTCGTGCCTTCAGCCGCTCCCGACCCTCCGTCGGAATGTCGGCGAAGAGGAGGATGATGCCCGTCGGCGCGCGTCGCACGACCGAGTCCAGCCACTCCGGGCCGGGAGCGCGACGATCGCCGCTCACAGAGAGCGAGACCGCGAGGCCCTCCTCGGCGGCGCTCTCGCGGACGCCCTCGAGGACCGCCAGAGCCCACTCCCCCTCGAGCTCGTGGAGGACCACCTCGATGTACTCGCGCCGCTGCCTGCTTCTCCTGCGCCGGTACCCGCTCCGGCGGAGCTGCTCCTCGACGAGGTCGCGGGTCGCGGAGGACACATCCTCGCCGCCGTTGAGCACCTTCGAGATGGTCGTGAGCGACAACCCGGTCTGGGTGGCGATCTCCTTGAGCGTCACCCGCTGGGCTCGTGACATCTCACACCCGGCTAGTTCGCCGCGCGTCGGAGGATCGTCGCCAGGTCCTCCCGGACTCGGCACTGCGAGAACGAGAACGCGTCGGCGAGGGACTCCGCCTCGTCCGGCCCGACGCCCTCGAACGCCCGAGCGAACTCGTCCACCATGGCCTCGGCGAGCATGACGTGGCGGACGTGTCCGTGGATCCACCTGCGGGCGCCCCACGGATAGGGCTGGAAGTCGGGGAACTCCTCCTCGAACAGCCGCTCGATCGGCTCCAGGATTTCGCGCACCCCGGCGTCGGTCGAGCCCCACGAGTCCACTCCGAAACGGGCCTTCCGCTCGAGCACCGGGGCGATGCGCCGCAGGTACGCCGAGTCCGGATCCACCGTGACCACGCCCTGCAGGCCGATGTCCTTGTAGGTCCACAGCGCCCAGTTGGCGTCGTGCCGATCGAAGATCGCCAGCTGATCCTCGAGGAGGCGATAGCGCTGCTCGTCCCGCGCGGGATCTCCCGTGTACACCGGCCCGAACTCCCCGACCCAGATCGGCGTGCCGGTCTCGCGCATGTAGGCGGTTCGCTGCAGGAACGTCTCTTCGACGCGGTCCGCGTCGACGTACTGACCGCGTGACTCACCCGGATAGGGTCCGCCGTCGACGAACCCGGGCAGCGCGTAATCGTGCGCCGTGTACACGCAGTTCGGCAGCGGGTCGCCGAGCTGGTCGAACTGCGTCGAGTAGCGGTTTCCGTCCAGGAACAGGATGTGGTCGGGGTCGACGGCCCGGATGGCCGCCTCGAGTCTGCGGTAGAACGGCCCGATCGCGGCCCCTTCCGCATCGGCGGGCTCATTGACCGGGTTGTAGCCGGCCACCCACGGGTTGCCACGGTAGTGTTCGGCGATCGCCTCCCACAGATGGACGACGCGGTCCTGGAACTGCCGCTGCGACCAGAAGCTCGCCCACTGGGTCGGATTGTCGCTGTGCCAGTGCTGATTCTGGGCACCGGGCAGCGCGTGGAGGTCGAGGATCGTGTAGATCCCCTGACTCGCGCAGGCGTCCACGACCTGGTCCAGCAGGCGGAACCCCTCCGGGCGGATGACGAAGGGCTCGTCGTCGCTTTCGAAGTGCCGGTAGTTGATCGGGACGCGGAGCGAGTTGAGCCCGAGCGACCGGAGGAAGGCGGCGTCCTCCGCTCCGAAGAACGCGGTCATGAACCGCGCGAAGAAGCGCTCGTAGGCTTCATCTCCGAGCACGCGACGCAGCGCGCGGCGCTGCTGCGACTCGGCACCGGCGTAGCCGGTGATGAAGTTCTCCATGTTCATCCACCCGCCGAGCCCGAAGCCCTTCAGGGTCACGGGCTGCTCGCCCGACATGATGCGGGTTCCCGACACGCGGAGCACGTGCTGCGGCATCCTGTTTCCTTCCTGCTTGCTGGTGCGGCCGTCGTCGGCTCGACGCGTGCGGCTCAGTCGAATGTCAGAACGGTCCACGACACGGGCGGAAGCGTGATCGTCACGGTCCCGTCTCCGACCTGAACCGAGGAGTTCGTCCTGGGCGCGACCCGCTCCGGATCGTGGAGCGTGTTCGCCGCGTGGATGTCGTCATCGAACAGCGACTGGGCGGCGGCGTCGCCGATGCGACCGAGCGCCATCACGTCGATCTCGAGCGAGACCTCGTCGGCCAGACTGCGGTTGACGATGAACACCGTCGTGCCGCCGCCGTTCTCATCGCGGGTCGCCACGGCGTCCACGAGGGGCACCTCGCCGTAGAGCTCGGTCCGGTACATGGGGCTGTCGAGCTTGAGCTCGAGGGCAACGCCACGCGCCAGCCGCGACGTGAGCGAGAACGGGTAGAAGGTCGTCTGCCGCCAGGCCGGGCCGCCGGGCTCGGTCATGATCGGAGCGATCACGTTGACGAGCTGGGCGAGGCTGGCGGCCGTGACGCGGTCGGCGTGGCGGATGAGCGAGATCAGCAGACTGCCGAACACCACGGCGTCGAGGACCGAGTACGAGTCCTCCAGCAGGCGGGGCGCCACCGGCCAGTCCGCGACATCGGTGATCTTCTCGACCTCGTTGTAGCGCGACTGGTACCAGACGTTCCACTCGTCGAACGAGATGTCGATGGTCTTGTCGCTGTGGCGGATGGCCTTCACGTGATCCGCCGTCGCCACGACGGCATCGATGAACCGGTCCATGTTGACCCCGGACGCCAGGAAGCTGCCGTAGTCGTCGCCCCGAGGCTCGTAGTACGCGTGGCACGAGATGTAGTCGACGTGCTCGTACGTGTGGTTGAGCACCACGCGCTCCCAGTCGCCGAACGTGGGCATCTGCGCACTCGAGCTGCCGCACACGACCAGCTCGAGGTCGGGGTCGATCTGCCTCATGGCGCTGGCCGTCTTCGCTGCGAGCTGCCCGTACTCCTCCGCCGTGCTGTGGCCGAGCTGCCAGGGGCCGTCCATCTCGTTGCCCAGGCACCACATCCGGATGTCGTGCGGCTCGGGGTGGCCGTTCGCGACCCGTCGGTCGGACCAGTGCGTGCCCGAGCGCAGATTGGCGTACTCGAGCACGTCCAGCGCCTCGAGGATGCCTCGGGTGCCGAGGTTGACGGCGTACATGAGCTCGCTGTCCACCTTCCTCAGCCAGCCGGCGAACTCGTCCAGGCCGATCTGGTTGGTCTCGGTCGAGTGCCACGCCAGATCCAGCCGCCGCGGCCGCGCGTCGCGCGGCCCGACGCCGTCTTCCCACCGATAACCCGACACGAAGTTGCCGCCGGGGTAGCGGATCGTCGAGACGCCCAGCTCGCGGACCAGCTCGATGACGTCGGTGCGGAAGCCGTCCTCGTCTGCGCGCTCGTGGCCGGGCTCGTAGATCCCGTCGTAGACGCAGCGGCCGAGGTGCTCCACGAAGGAGCCGAAGAGTCTCCGGTTGATCTGCCCGATCGTGAAATGCGGGTCGATGGTGAGATGTGCGCGGATCATGCTGCTCTCCGAGGACGCGTGAGGAGGGTGGTTCGAGGCGGGCGCCGGCTCACTTCAGGCTCCCGATGGAGAGCCCGCCCTGCCAGTACTTCTGAAGCCCGAGGAAGGCGATGATGAGCGGGATGACGGAGACGAGCGCTCCCAGAATGATGATGCTCCACAGGCTCTGCCCGCCCGCAGCCCCGTACGTCGACGCGGTGGACTGCCAGAGTCCGATGCCGACGGTCACCGGGAAGAGCCGGTTGTCCGACAGCATCACGAGCGGCAGGAAGTAGTTGTTCCACGACGCCACGACCGACAGCAGGAGCACGGTGACGATGGCCGGCCGCATGAGCGGCAGCGCGACCTGCAGGAACGTCCGGAAGTCTCCTGCGCCGTCCACCCGTGCGGCGTCCAGCAGCTCGTCCGGGACGGCGTCTCGGGCATAGACGTTCATGAGGTAGACGCCGAACGGATTGAGCAGGCTCGGGAAGATGACCGCCCAGGCGGTGTTCGTCCAGCCGATCTGGGCGAAGAGCACGAAGGTGGGGATCACGAGCGCCGTCGTGGGCACCATGACCGCGCCGAGCAGGATCGCGAACGCGACGCGTCGCCCGGCGAAGCGGTACTTCGCGAAGCCGTACCCGGCGAGCACCGCGAGCACCGTCGCCCCGACGCCGCCGACGATGGCGTACATGGCCGAGTTGGCCAGCCACCGCGCGTAGATGCCGCCGCTGTAGGTGAACAGGTCGGTGAGGTTGCTCAGGTAATTCACGTCGTCGGCGAACCAGAGCGAGCTCCCGCCTCCGAACAGGCCCGCCGCGCTCTTCGAGCTGTTGACGATGAGCCACCAGAACGGCACCAGGAAGTAGATCATCAGGAGCGCCAGCACGAGGTTCATGGGGATCCGGCCCCGCGTGCGGGGAGTGGATCGGCGCTCGATGCGTCGCCGCGGAGTCGGGCTCGTGCCCGTGAGCTCCATGGGGGTGACGGTCATGAGAAGAAGCTCCCTCGCTTGCGAGTGGCGAACAGGAAGATGTACACGCAGATGAACACGACCGCCCCCAGCGCGAACGAGATCGCCGACCCGTAGTTGTAGTTGGCGAGCGAGAACGCCTGCTGGTACGCGTACATGTTGGGGGTGAAGTCGTTGGGGATGGCTCCCGCCGCGAGCTGCTGCAGGATCTGCGGCTCGTTGAAGAACTGGAGGGTGCCGATGAGGGCGAACACCAGGATCAGCAGGAGAGCGGGTGCGAGCAGGGGGATCTTGATCCGCAGCACGATCTGCCACTGGGACGCGCCGTCGATGCGCGCCGCCTCGTACAGCGTCGGGTCGATTCCCTGCAGCGCCGCGTAGAGGATGATCATGTAGTAGCCGGCCCACTGCCACGTGACGATGTTGAGCAGGCCGTAGAAGATCAGGCCGCTGCTCAGGAAGTCCGGGGCCTCAGCGCCGAAACTTCCGAAGATCTCCGCGAGCGGGCCGAAGTTGTCGCTGTAGAGGAACCCCCACATCAGCGCGCCGATCACCGTTGGAATCGCGTACGGCATGAAGATCATGAGCCGCGAGAACCGGGCGAACCGGGTGATCAGGATGTCGAGCATCAGTGCGATCGCCAGCGAGACCGCCATCTGCAGCGGGATGAGGACGAGCGAGAACCGGATGACGAACCAGACGCCGTCGAGGAAGGACGGGTCGCTGAAGGCCTTGATGTAGTTCCCGAAGAGAACGAATCTCGTTCCGCCGATCAGCGACTTCTGGAACATGCTCAAATACAGGGCGAACCCGATGGGCAGCACGAGCAGGGCGAGGAAGATGATCCCGAACGGTCCGACGAAGAGCCAGCCCAGCAGGGTCTGACGGCGTGTGGTCGACCGCCGGTGCTTCGTCTTGAGGGGACTTGCGAGTGACGCAGTCATGATTTCTCCAGGTCTTGGCAGAGATGCCCGAGGGCCGGTCCGCATGAGCACGGACCGGCCCTGCGGTCACGTCACTTGACGGTGAACCCCTGCTCCTCCGCGTACGCCACGACAGCTTGCTGCAGGGCGTCCGCGGCCTCGGAGCCCGTCGCGGCCCCCTCGTTGATGCGGGCGACCTGCTCCGTCAGCTGCGAGTAGTAGAACTGCCCGATCGGCGTGTAGGTCATGCCCTCGTAGGCGTTGGCCGCCGGCACGTACACCTCCTTGTTGGCCTGCTGGCCGCTGAAGAAGGGCACCTCGTAGTTGAGGAAGTCGTCCGACTCGAGCACGTTGACGTTCAGCGGGAAGATGATCTGGTTCTGCCAGCCGTCATCCAGCGAGGCCTGATCGGCATAGACGCCGAACGCCACCTTCGCCGCGAGCTCGGCGTTCTGCGCCTGGCTCGACACGGAGAAGGCGGAGCCGCCCCAGTTGATCGCGATCGGGTTGTCCGGGTCCCACTGCGGCATCGGGGCGGTGGCCCAGACACCCGCGTCCGCGCCCTCGCCGACGCCCGCGCCCTGCAGGTAGCCGGGAGCCCAGGCGGCCGAGAGGTACGTCGCGTAGTCTCCGCCGATGACCCCGGCGATGTACTCCGGAGTGAACTGGTCCTCGGTGCCGACCAGACCCTTCTCGACGAGGCCGCTCCAGTAGTCGAGGACCTCCTTGATCTCAGGGCTGTTCAGGTTGATGCCGATCTCACCCTCGTTGGCCGGGTCGTACTCGAACGGCTGGGCGCCGTTCTGATACATGAGAGCCGTGGTCGCAGCGGGCTGGTTGGCCGCGAAGCTCGCGAACACCGGCCCACCGGCGTCCTTCACCTTCTGTGCGGTGGCCTCGAGCTCCTCCCACGTCGTGGGCGGCGTGATGCCGTACTCGTCGAAAATGTCGGTGCGGTAGATCATCCCCATCGGGCCGCCGTCGACCGGTGCGCCGTACACGCCGTCGCCGACCGAGACGTCCTTCCACGCGCCCTCGCTGAAGTTGTCCTTCACGTCCTCGTAGCCGAGGTCGTTGAGCTCGACGAGGGCGTCCTGGGCCTGGAAGGTCGCGATGCGGTCGGCCTCCACCATCATGACGTCGGGAGCGCCGCTGCCGGCCGAGATGGCGGTCTGGAACTTGTCGTAGGCGTCACCGCCGGCCCCGGCATTGGTCCAGCAGACCTGAACCTCGTCGTTCTCTTCGTTGAAGTTGTCGACGACGAGCTCCATGTTGGGGTACCAGGCCCACATGGTGACGATGGGCAGGTCCTCCTTGGGGATGGAGTTCGTGCAGTTCGCGTCTTCGTTGCCGGTACCGGTATTGTCGCCGCCGTCTCCGGCGCTGCACGCGGAAAGAGCGCCGACCAAGGCGAGCGCTGTGACCGCAGCAAGGACATGCTTCGTCTTCACTGGAGTTTCCTTTCGGTATTGCTGACTTCTTCGTCGGTGCACGACCGTGTCCGATATCGGGCTCGTGAAGGCTGGGTGCGCGCGATTCGGGTGTGGTCTACAACGTTGTAGAGCAACGTTGTAGACACTTTTCCACCGCCGCCCGATCACTGTCAAGAGCGAGGCGAAATTTTCTCGGCGTCCCGCGAAAGTTCTGCGGGATCAGTAGTCGATCGGGGGCTCGCCGAGCCGGGTGACGAGGTCCCGCAGGGCCGCATAGGCCTCGTCGCGGTACGCCGCGAGCTCGGGTGCCCGCTCGGCGGGCGTCGCGAGGAAGCCGCGGCCGGACTTGACGCCCTTCTCGCCCCGAGCCACACGCTCCTCGAGGATCGCCGGCTCGGCGAAGCGGTCGGGGTACGCGCTGTGGAGCGATGCGTAGCAGAACTGGTAGACGTCCAGCCCGGCGATGTCGGCGATCGCGAACGGGCCGAAGAACGGCAGGCGGAACCCGAACGTCGTCCGGGCGATGAGGTCGACGGATTCGGCCGTCGCGACCCCCTCTTCCACGAGCCGTGCGGCCTCGCTGAAGAGCGCGTACTGCAGGCGGTTGAGCACGAAGCCGGTGACGTCGGCGATGGGGACGCCCACCTTGCCGCATTCACCCAGGAGCGCGACCACCGCATCCACGGCGTCCGCCCGGGTACCGGCATGGGGGATCACCTCGACGCCGGGAACGAACGGCGCCGGATTGCTGAAGTGCACGCCCAGGAAGCGCTCCGGTGCCGTGACGGCCTCGGCGAGGGTGGAGATGGAGATCGTGGACGTGTTGCTGCCGATGAGCGCCTCCGGAGGCGCATTCTCGCTGATGCGCCGCAGCGTCTCGTGCTTGACGGCGAGCACCTCCGGCACGGCCTCCTCGACGAAGTCGACCGCGCCGACGGCCTCTTCGATGGATCCGGCGGCCGTGACCCGGCTCGCGATCGTGTCGCCGGCGTCGACGGGGAAGATCCCTCGCTCGGCGTAGTCGGCCGCCTCGCGGACGATCCGCTCCCGGTTCGCGCGGGCGAGCTCAGCGCTCACGTCCGCGAGGACGACATCCCTTCCGGCGAGGGCGAGCACCTGCGCGATGCCGCCTCCCATGTACCCCGATCCGACGACCGCGACCTTCGCGATCATCGCTCGTCCTCGAGTCGCTCGATCAGCTCCACCTTCTCGGCGGAGGGCGACGCCGGATCGAAGCGGTGACCGAGCCACTCTTCGACGAGCTTCTTCGCCAGCTCGAGCCCGATCACGCGGGCCCCGAGCGTCAGCACCTGCGCATTGTTGCTCTTGACCGACCGCTCGACGGAGTAGCTGTCGTGCGCGGTCACCGCCCGGATGCCGCGCACCTTGTTCGCCGTGATCGCGACACCGAGGCCGGTGCCGCAGACGAGCAGCGCTCGGTCGGCCTCCCCCCGAGCGACACGACGTGCGGCTTCGATCGCCACGCGCGGATACGGCGTCGCGTCCGCGCTGGCGACGCCGATGTCGACGACATCGCTCACACGCGGGTCGTCGGCGAGCAGCTGACGCAGCGCCTCCTTGTACTCATAGCCGGCGTCATCGGCGCCGATCACGATCCTCAGGCCCATCTCTCACTCCCCTTCTCGGCGGCCGGCGACGTCGTGGGCGACGGCGTCGGCGATGATCCAGAACGACGTCGCTCCGGGATCGGGATGCCCGATGCTGCGCTCCGCCAGCGGACGCGCCCGCCCGAGGCGCGGAGTCATCGCCGCGGTGGCATCCGCCCCCTCCCGTGCGGCGGAGGCTGCGGCGATCAGGCAGGCGGCGAGGTCCTCTCCCGTCTGCACGCGGGCGGCGAGAGCCTTGCGGAACGGCTCCATCGCGTCGAGCATCGTCTTATCGCCGGGGTGTGCGCCGCCGATCTCGGCGATCCGCGCGCAGGCGGCGGCGACGGCCGCCACCACATCCTCCGGCGTGAAGCGATCGGCGTTGCCGAGCGACTGCCCGAGCTGCGTGAGGGCCGCGCCCCACAGGGCTCCGGACGTGCCTCCCGCGGTCTCCGACCACGCATCGCCCGCCGTGCCGAGCAGCTCGCGCACGCCCGTCGCCTCGTCCGCCGCCTCGACCGCCTCCGCGGCGGCGTTCAGTCCCCGCACCATGCCGATGCCGTGGTCGCCGTCTCCGGCGACCGCGTCGAGCTCTCCGAGGTGGTCGGCCTGGGCCGCCACCGCGTCGCGCGCCCGCCGCGTCAGTCTGCGGGCGATCCGCGCCGCGTCGCGGGAGGCATCGGTGACGGATGCCGCGGCCGGGGTCGCCGCGGCCGGTTCGGTGCTCGCGCGCGGCGCCGGGGGTTCGCGATGCGCGATGGGCGCAGTCCGCCCGCCGACGGCGCCCTTGCGGAATCCCGGCGAGGAGGCCGGCGCCGTCCACAGCTCCTCGAGCTCATCGTCGAGCCAGAGGACGGTGAGCGACACCCCCGCCATGTCGAGACTCGTGACGAACTCACCGCACTCGGGCTCGACGATCTCGATCCCGTGGCCCTGCAGATGCTCGGCGACATGGCCGAAGAGGACGTACAGCTCCTCGTACTTCACCGAGCCGAGCCCGTTGAGGATCACCGCTGCCCGGGTGCAGCCCTCGGGTCGCTCCGCCAGCAGCGGCTCGGCCAGCGTCACCGCCAGCTCTGGTGCGCGCTGAAGGGGCACGTCTCTCACGCCGGGCTCGCCGTGGATCCCGAGCCCGATCGACATCACGCCGTCCGGGACCTCGAACAGCGGGTGTCCCGCGCCCGGCAGCGTGCAGCCGGCGAACGCGACGCCGTGGCTGCGCGTCCTGCTGTTGGCGTGCGCCGCGAGGCGCTCGACTTCGTCGATCGAGTCGCCGCGTTCGGCAGCCGCGCCGGCGACATGGAAGACGCACAGGATGCCGGCGATGCCGCGCCGCTCGTCGCGGGCGTCGGGCGCGGCGCTCGCCACGTCGTCCGTGATGAGGACGGTGCGGGCGTCGACCCCCTCGGCGCGCAGCCGCCGTTCGGCCTCGCCGAAGTGGATCACGTCACCCGCGTACCGGCCGTAGGTGAAGAGCACGCCGCCGCCCGCGTCCGCCGCGTGGGCGACGCGGAGCGCCTGCGCCGTCGACGGCGACGTGAAGATGTTGCCGCAGATCGCACCGGCGGCGAGACCGGGCCCGACGAAGCCCGCGAACGCCGGGTAGTGTCCCGAGCCGCCGCCGATGAGGACGGCCACGCGGCCGGGCTCGAGCGGCTGCGCACGCACCACCCCACCGTCGACGAGCGCCACCTCGCCGGCGTGCGCGGCGGCGAAGCCGCGCAGCGCGTCGGCGACGAAGGCATCCGGGTCCGCGAAGATCCTCGTCATCCCACGTCCTCTCCGTGTGTCTGTCGGACGCGACTGACGCCCGGGGAGTACTCCCGGCGGGGCAGCACCCGGCCGCGGAGGTAGTCGCGGTTCGTCGCGCTCACGCTGAGCCCGTCTCCGCCGTAGTGCTCGACGCAGATGACCCCTTGGAAACCGCTGCGCAGCGCGATCTTGACGGCTTCGCGGTAGTTGATCACGCCCAGTTCGAGAGAAGTGGGCACGGTCGAGAACAAGCCGGCTGCGGCATCCTCATCGCGTGTGTAGTTCTTCACGTGCCAGAAGTTGGCGTACGGCATCGTCGCCTCGGCGACCGCCCGCCAACCCTCGACGGGCTCGTGCAGGCGGATGAGGTTGCCGATGTCGGGGTTGAGCCCGACCACGTCGAGGCCGATGTCCTCGACGAGGCGCACCGCCGAGGCGGCCGTACCGAGGTAGGTGTGCTCGTAGAGCTCGAGCGAGAGCAGCAGGCCGACCTCGCCGGCGTGGCGTCCGAGTTCACGCAGCCGCGTCACGGCCAGCGACCAGGTGTCGTCGTCGTCCACGGGATCACGGTGGCCCTCGACGGTCCAGAACCACAGCTGCCTGCGCTGCTCGGGGGTCAGCGCACGATGCAGGCCGACCGACACGACGCCGACGCCGAGGCCGGCGGCGACGTCGAGCGTGCGGTGGGCATACGCGAGGTGCTCGGCCCCGTGCCTCTCGTCGATGACGCTGCGGCGGATGGCGGAGAGCGACGCCGGCGCCAGTCCGGTCGCGGCGAGGCACTCTCCGAGGTCAGTCGCCTGCCGGGGCGTGAGGTCGCCGTACCTCACCCAGGAATCGGTGAGGTCCACGTCGCTGAAGCCCGCGTCGGCGATCTCGAGCAGGTCGACGCGCCATCGCTCGACCGGCGAGCCGGCTTCGCCGGTGGGATGGGCGTCGCCCTGGGAGAGCAGCGCGGCCGCGATCGGCCAGTCGTTCGCCGTCAGCATCGTCGGTCCTCCCTGACTCGCACATCGGGCACGTTACACTATCTTTACAACGTTGCACTGCCCCGAGGCATCCTGTCCTCGCCTGGCCTTTTCGGGGGACGGCCGGGTCGGCGGAACCAGTAGAGTGCAATGATCGGACAGGGAGACGGGGGCCACCGATGGGACCGACGATGCACGATGTCGCTCGGGTCGCCGGCGTCTCGATCAAGACCGTCTCGAACGTCATCAACGACTATCCGCACGTGCGCCCCGGCACGCGGGATCGGGTCAACGATGCGATCCGCCAGCTCGCCTACCGCCCGAACCTCTCCGCCCGCGGTCTCCGCTCCGGGCGGACCGGGGTCATCGGGCTCGCGGTGCCCTCGCTTCGCGAGAACTACTTCGCCGAGCTCGCCGACGAGGTGATCCGCGCGGCGGAGAAGCGCGGACTCGGCGTCATGGTCGAGCAGACCAGCGGCGACCGCGATTCCGAGCTTCGCGCGGTGACGGGCAACCGGCCGCGGTTCCTCGACGGCATGCTCTTCAGCCCGGTCAGCCTCGGTCAGGAGGACGCGGAAGCGCTCAACGTCGAGCTGCCGCTCGTCCTGCTCGGAGAGCGCATCTTCGGCGGGCCGACCGACCACGTCACGATGCACAACACCTCGTCGTCCCAGGCCGCCGTCGAGCATCTCGTGGGGATCGGCCGCCGGCGGATCGCCCTGATCGGCGCAGACCTCGAGCACGGCGACGAGACGAGCTCGGCCAGCCTGCGCCTGAAGGGCTATGTGCGCGCTCTCGAGGAGGCGGGCATCCAGTTCGACCGGGCCCTCGTCCGCCCCACCTCCATGCACCGGTGGAACCGAGGAGGCGGCGCCGAGGCCACGCACCGCATGGTCCAGGAGGGCGTGGACTTCGACGCGGTGTTCGCCCTCAACGACACGCTGGGCCTCGGTGTTCTGCGCGCCCTGCGCGAAGAGGGCCTGCGTGTTCCCGATGACGTCGCGGTGATCGGCTTCGACAACATCGACGAGAGCAAGTACTCCGTCCCGTCGATGTCGACGGTCGACACGGGCCGCGCCGAGATCGCCGCGATCGCGGTCGATCGGCTCATCGAGCGCATCAGCGAGAAGGGCGAGCGGCGGGAGCCCGAGACGATCAAGCCCGCGTTCCGCATCGTGGCGCGCGAGTCGACCGGCTTCGCCGACACCGACGCCGACTAGGCTCGCGCACCGCCCGCCCCGGACGACTCCGTCAGATCACGTCCTCCGACCACGGGTCGGGGTTGCCGAACCGGTGCGCGGTGATCGTGATCGACTGCTCATGCAGGAACGGCAGCAGCTCGAGGCGGCCGGCCGTCGTCACCTCGTTGTCGTAGACGGCGAGGTCGGGGTCACCGCCGATCGCGGTCGAGAGCGCCCGGTGGAGCTCAGCCACCGACTGGCGCGGGCCGATGAGCCGGACACGCGGAGGACGGGCAGCGGATGCCTCGCCCGCCACTGCCCCCGTGAGCCCGGGCTCGGGTGCGGCCATGCGCTGCAGCCACTGCTCGTCGGTCTCGACGAACACGGCGACGTCGAGCTCGCTCAGCGCGCGACGCACGCCGGCCGGCAGGCCGACCGGTGCGCTGAGCGTGAGGGCGGACCCCGCCCGGATGCCCGCGATCGCGACACGCAGCACCGACTGCCACGACGCATCTCCGGTCGCGCGCAGCGCCACCTCGGCGATCGGGCGGTAGCGGAAGAGGTTGCGCTCGATCCCTAGCCCCGAGACGTCCTTCACCTGGCCGAACTCGCGGTCCCACGCGATCGCGTCGGACAGCGCCGCACGGCGCAGCCACTCGAAGGAGTCGTAGTCCAGCGACGGCTGGGCCGCCTCTATGACCGACGTGATGCGCGAGTCGAGGCCGCGGAGGTGGAGCGTCGTCGACGCGGCGCCGCCGGACGTGCTCCGCCACGACCCGAGGCCGATCAGGTAGTTCGGGCCTCCGGCCTTCGTGCCGGCGCCCACCGACGACCGCTTCCAGCCGCCGAAGGGCTGACGCTGCACGATGGCCCCGGTGATGCCGCGGTTCACGTACAGGTTGCCCGCCTCGACGCGATCGAGCCACAGCGCGAGGTCATCGGGGTTCTGCGTGTAGAGACCCGCCGTGAGTCCGTATGCGACGGCGTTCTGCAGCTCGATCGCCTGGGCGAGCGAGCTCGCATGCATGACGCCGAGAACCGGGCCGAAGAACTCCTCGTGGTGGAAGCGCGAACCGGGCTTCACGCCGGTGCGGATGCCGGGGGTCCACATGCGGCCGGTGAACTCCGGACCGGCGTCGACGGGCTTCGGCTCGACGAGCCACTGCTCCCCGTCGGCGAGCGTGGTCAGCGCCCACTCGAGCTTTCCGCGCGGCGGCTCGACGACAGGACCGACCTCCGACAGCGGATCGGTGGGCGAGCCGACGCGCAGCGACTGCGCCGCGTCGACCAGCTGGCGCGCGAACCGCTGCGAGTGGCCGACCGGACCGACGAGGATCGCGAGCGACGCGGCCGAGCACTTCTGGCCGGCGTGGCCGAACGCGCTCTTGACGAGATCGGATGCCGCGAGGTCGAGGTCGGCCGACGGCATGACGATCATGGCGTTCTTGCCGCTGGTCTCGGCGAGCAGCGGCAGGTCGGGCCGCCACGAGCGGAACAGCGCCGCCGTCTCGAAGGAGCCGGTGAGGATGACGCGGTCGACGGCGGAGTGCGAGATGAGCGCCTGCCCGAGGCCGCCCTCGTCGATGTCGACGAGCGCGAGCACGTCGCGCGGAACGCCGGCTTCCCACAGCGCCTCGGCTAGGACGGCCGCGCAGCGGCGTGCTTGCGGCGCGGGCTTGAAGACGACGCCCGACCCGGCCGCGAGCGCCGCGAGCACGCCGCCGGCGGGGATGGCGACGGGGAAGTTCCACGGCGGCGTGACGACGGTCAGCTTCGCGGGCTCGAACACCGCTCCGCTCACCCGATCGAGCTCGCGCGCCGTCGCGGCGTAGTAGTTCGCGAAGTCGACGGCCTCGCTGACCTCGACGTCGGCCTCGGCGAAGATCTTGCCGGTCTCGGAGGCGGCGACCTCGATCAGCTCGCCGCGCCGCGCCTCGAGTGCGCGCCCCGCTTCCGCGAGCACCGCGGCGCGGTCCGCCGCCGGGGTCGCGCCCCATCGGGCCGCGGCATCCGTCACCGTCTTCACGACGGCCTCCAGGGCCTCGGCGTCGTCGATGCGCGCCGCCGCGATCGTGTCGTCCCCTGCGCGCGACGTGTGGATGCGGCGCAGGATGTCGCGAGCCCAGGCGCGGTTGGCGGGGAGCGCCGGGTCGGTGTCGGCGGCGTTGCGGAACCCGGGAGCCCCGAGCGCACGCTCGCCGCTCTCGCGCGGTGCGAAGACGGCGGTCTCGACGAACGCCTCGCCGGCGAACAGCTGCTCTTCGGCCGACGGCGCGATCGGCGTGGTCTCGGCGGGGTCGACGGCGGCGGGATCGACCGCGGCGGAGCGCGCGATTCCGATCACGGCCTGCGTGAGACCGTCGTCGTCGGCGATCGGTCCGCTGCCACGGAGACGAGCTCGGGTGCCGGGCTCTTCGGACAGCGCGGCGGTGCGGTCCTGGGTGCGGTTCGGACCGATCCCGAGGGCGGGCTCAGCCGCCCGGCCGAGCGAGGCCAGGAACCGGTCGCGCTCGCGCTCGAACATCGCGGGGACGTCGGCGAGCTCGAACGCGGCGGAGAGGAAGTTGTCGCTCGACGCGTTCTCCTCGAGACGGCGCACGAGGTAGCTGATGGCGACGTCGAACTCGTCGGGTCGCACGACCGGCACGTAGAGCAGCACGTGGCCCACTTCGCGGGCGACCGCGTCGACCTGGCCCTGCGCCATGCCGAGGAGCATCTCGAACTCGAGGTGGTCGCGCACGCCGGTCTCCCCGGCCAGCAGCCAGGCGTAGGCGATGTCGAACAGGTTGTGCCCGGCCACGCCGACGCGGACTGCGGCGGCGTTCTCCGGACGCAGCGCGTGGTCGAGGCAGCGCACGTAGTTGGCGTCCGAGTCGACCTTGGCGTCGTAGGTGGCGAGCGACCAGCCGTGCATGACGGCGTCCACCCGCTCCATCGCGAGGTTGGCGCCCTTGACGAGCCGCACCTTGATCCGTGCGCCACCCGCCGCGACGCGCTGCTGCGCCCACGCGGTGAGCTGCTGCAGCGCCGGGAGTGCGTCGGGGAGGTACGCCTGGAGCACGATGCCGGCCTCGAGATCGCGCAGGCGCGGGTCTTCGAGGATCTTCGTGAAGACCGCGATCGTGAGGTCGAGGTCGCGGTACTCCTCCATGTCGAGGTTGATGAAGGTGCGGTCGGTGGCTGCCGTGAGGTAGAGCGGCATCAGGCGATCGACGACCTTGGCGACCACCTCGTCGAACGCCCACATCGAGATGTGACTGGCGATCGCCGAGACCTTCACCGAGACGTAGTCCACGTCGTCGCGGCGGATGAGCTCGTGGATGCCCTCGAGCCGCCGCAGCGCCTCCTGCTCGCCGAGCACCGCTTCACCGAGAAGGTTGAGGTTCAGGCGCGCACCGGACTCGCGGGTGCCGGCGATGGCGGGGCCGAGCTTCTCGGGCCGGGCGTCCACCACGAGGTGGCCGACCATCTCGCGCAGCACGCGCCGCGCGATGGGGACGACGGGCGACGGCAGCACAGGAGCGACCGCGCCGCCGACACGCACCGCTCCTCGCAGGTACCACGGCAGGAAGCCGGGCACGAGCGGGGCGACACGACGGAGATTGGATGCCGCGGCCGTGAGGCTCTCCGGCCGCATCACGCCGTCGACGAAGCCGATCGTGAACGGCAGTCCGTTGGGGTCTTTCAGCACGCCGGCGAGTCGCTCGGCTGCGGGGTCCACGTCGACCTCGGCGCTCTCGGTGATCCACCGCTGCGCCAGCACCACGGCGCGCTCGGCGAGGTCGTCGCCGGATGCCGTGAGGTCGGTGTCCCCCCGATAAGGGTCGGTCACCATGCCGACAAGCCTAAAGCCGCCCGCCCGGCGCGACGCCCATGCGCGTGCACGGTTGTCTCGCCGGGCAGACGGCCACGGTGCTCAGGCGCGATCGCGGCGGGTGGCCGGCGGCACGCCGTCGTCGCCGTCGTCGACCCGGGCGTCGGCCGCCGTCGAGGGCGGGCGCGTGATCGCGGGGTCCTGCCCGGTCGTGTCGTGGGTCGAGGCATCCCGCCCCACCACTCCGTCGGGAGCCGGCGGCACGCCGTCGTGGACGTCGCTCCGGTCGCTGCGCGTCGCCGCCGGCGAGACGGCGGCGTCACGGTCGTCGCGCACGACCGTGCGCTCCTCGCGGACATCGCTGCCGTCGCGGTTGCGGTCCACCCGGCCGTCGCCGTCGCGGTCGTCGCCGTCGGTCGTCACGTAGGGGTCGACGTCGTCGGCCTTGCGCAGCCGCTCCTCCTGCTCGGCACGGTGCTTCGCGGCTTCGGCGTCGTGCTCGCTGACGGTGTCGGCGAGACGGCGGGCGTCGACGTCGGCCTGGGCGGCCTGAGCCTGCGCCTGCTGTGCCGCGGCCGCGGCGGAAGCGGCATCCGCTCGGCTCTTCGCGGCGCGCGCCTCGCTCTCGCGAGCGGCCAGCTCGGTCTCCCGGGCCTCCGCCCGGATCTTCTCCGCCTTCTCGTGCTCGGCCTGGCGCTTCTTCTCGGCACGGCCTCGCGCGGTGAGCGCGAGCGCCACGACCACGATGATCGCCACGACGATCACGCCGACGATGATCCAGATGAGGGTCGCAGTATCCATGGCTCGTTCCTCCTCCCTGCGCGGGCGGGGGGCGTCCGCGCATGTCTGCACCAAACCGGAACGCGGCGCCGCCCGCAACGCCCTTGCGCGCGCACTCGCCGTCCGGTACGGCCGGAACATAGGATGGTTTCTCCTCGGCGAACCGACCGATCGATCGAGGAGCGTCCGAGGAGGCACGTTGACCGATCTCACCGCCGTGCCCTTCGAGAGCGCCCGCGAGAGAGGTGACGCCGAAGCCCGCCGTCTGCAGGAGTGCGCCACCGAGCCCCTCCGCACCATCGGGCGCATCCAGTCGCACGGCATCCTGCTCGCCGTCGACGAGGCAACCGGCGAGATCGTCGCCGCGAGCGACAACGCTGCGGGCTGGCTCGGGCGCAGCCTGCGCGACACCGGCAGCGAGACCCTCACCTGGGCGGCATCGCACGCGGAAGCCGTCGACCCGGTGCGTGCCGAGTTCGAGGGTTCGAGCTACGACGTGATCGTGCACCGCGGGCACTCGCCGGTGGTGATCGAGCTGGAGCCCGTGATCCCCGAGCTCGAGTACGCCCGCTCCGGGGTCGTGAGCGCCATCCAGCGCCTGGCGGGCATCACCGATCCTGACGAGCTGCGCACGCGCGCCGCCGCGGAGATCAAGCAGATCACGGGCTTCGACCGCGTGATGTGCTACCACTTCCACGAGGACGGGCACGGTCAGATCGTCGCCGACGAGCGCGAGCCCGACATGGAGCCGTACCTCGGCCTGCACTTCCCGGCCTCCGACATCCCGTCGCAGGCCCGCGCCCTCTACCTGGAGAAGCGCTCGCGCGTCATCGTCGACACGGGCGACGCCGGCGTCGGGATCTCCACGATCCTCGCCCACGGAGAGCCGCTCGACATCGGGGCGGCGGAGCTGCGGGCGGTGTCACCGCACCACCTGCAGTTCATGCGCAACATGGGCCAGGCGTCGACCCTGACGCTCGCGCTCGTGTCGGGCGACCGGCTCGTGGGCATGTTCACATGCGCCCACCGGCGCCCTCGGCGCCTCCCTGTCCTGCTGCGGCGCGCGCTGGAGGTGCTCGCCGCCCAGGTGACGATGCAGCTGACGGCCGCGCACGAGATCCGCAGCCTGCGGCGGCGGCTCGAAGCGCGGCAGCGCCGGATCGCCATCGTGGCACCGCTCTACGGCCGGCGCGACGTGGCCGGCGTGCTCCTGGGCGGCGAGCGGACGGTCCTCGATGTCGTCCCGGCCGACGGCGTGGTTCTCCGGATCGGCGACTCGGTGCACGCCCTGGGCACCGTCCCGGCCCACGACGCGCTGCTCGACATCGTGGACGAGCTGGCAGCAGAGCGCTCGGTCTGGGAGGCGCTGCCCCTCGAGCGTCCCGAGCTCGCGGTGGAGCTGCCCGGCGTCGCGGGATTGCTCGACGTTCCGCTCGGCACGAACGGCGACCGGCTGGTCTTCCTGCGCGGCGAGGTGGCACGCACCGTCGACTGGCTGGGCGATCAGGGCGCCGCCAACCGCGACGACGACCTGTCGCCGCGCCGGTCGTTCTCCGCCTGGCGCGAGAGCGTCACCGGGCGGAGCCTGCCGTGGGGAGAGCTCGCCGAAGACGCACGCGAGCTGGGCGACGAGATCGAGGCGGCCCTTGCGGCGCGGTCGCAGGCCGAGCTCGCGGAGCTCGCGCTGCGCGACGCGCTGACCGGCCTGCACAACCGGCGATTCCTCGACGACCGCCTCGACGCGCTTTTGGCGAGCCCGGGTCCGCGCCTCGCGCTCATCTTCCTCGACATCGACGACTTCAAGCTCATCAACGACGGCCGCGGCCACGAGGTGGGCGACGCGGTGCTCGCGGCGGTCGGCAAGCGCCTTGCGGGCGTCTCCCGCGCGTCCGACATGGTGGTCCGCCTCGGGGGCGACGAGTTCGTGATCGTCTGTGTCGGCGCCGATGAAGCAGATGCACGCCACGCCGCGCAGCGGGCGATCAGGGCGATCGGAAAGCCCATCGCCGTGTCGGACGCGGTGATCGACGTGACCGCCAGCGCGGGAATCGTCGCAGCGCGACCCGGCATGGCGGCCGCGGAGCTGCTGGATGCCGCGGATGCCGCGATGTACCGCTCGAAGCGGGCGGGCGGCGACCGCGTCTCAGCGTGATGCGGTCGGATCCGGCTCGGGGACGATGCGGAGGCCGCCGGACGAGTTGGCGGTGTCGACGAGTTCCTGCAGCCACAGCCGGTTGATCTCGGGCATCGGCGCTTCGTATTCGAAGCGCAGTGCGGTGACCGGGGAGATCCAGACGGCCTGACGCACCTGCGTCTTCTCGTCGGTGATCGCGAAGGCGAAGCTCTCCTGCCGGCGCAGCTTCGCCATCATCACGAGCTCGACGTGGGCGAGCGTGCGGTCGTCGAGTGCGAAGCCGGTGGCCGGCGAGCCGTAGTGAAGTGTGCCCACGCGTCAATCCTAATCTCGGCATGCCGGTTGGCAGGTACGCTGGGGCGCATGGCCATCGTGAACCGACTCACCGTCGACGGACGTGACTATTTCCTTCCCGACCCGGTGACGGGGCTCAAGACCCAGATCCTCGAGGCGATCAAGGCGGGCGGCGGCTACGTCAACATCCCGCCGCTGCGGGGCGGACCGGGGATCGATATCCTCTTCTCCCCGGGCATGCCCGTGACGTGGTCGCAGATCGACGTCGGCGAGGCGAGCCCCGCCGACGAGCCGGTCGCCGACGGGCCGGACGAGTTCAGCCTCTGAGCGTCGGGGCGTCCCAGAGGCGCTCGATGCCCTCGGCGCTCATCGGCATTCCGAGGAGATAGCCCTGCCCGCGGTGGCAGCCGCGGCGCACCGACCGGGCGAGGTCGTCGGACGTCTCGATGCCCTCCGCGACGACGCGCCAGCCCTGGCTGCGCGCGCGCGAAACCACGTCGGCGACGATCGCGTCGGCCGCGGCATCCGCTCGCTGCGTCAGTGACCTGTCGATCTTGACCTCGTCGATCGGCAGGGACTCGACCATCTCGATCGGTGTGTCACCCGCCCCGAAGTCGTCGATCGAGATCGCCACGCCGAACGACCGGAGACGTGCGAGCGCTCCCCTCATCTCGGGAAGCAGCTGCGGCGACGGCGCTTCGGTGATCTCGATGGCGACAAGTGCGGGGTCGAGCCCCGTGCCCTCGAGGCGCGCGATGACCTCCTCGGCATACTCCATGGTGATGTGCGAGGGCGACGCGTTGGACGCGAGGCCGATGCGTCGGCCGGAGAGGCTCCAGTCGAGGATCTGCGCAGCGCCGCGCTCGAGGACCTGGATGTCGATCTCCTCGACCAGCCGGGCGTCCTCCGCCAGCGGGATGAACGTCGCCGGCGGGATCTCGCCGTACGGCGCGTGCGTCCACCGGCAGAGGGCTTCGACGGCGACGGGACGCCCGCCGGGCGGTCCCTCGTCGAGTGCGAACTGAGGCTGGTAGGCGACCGTCAGACCCCCCGACGACACCGCCTCACGCAGGTCCCGTACGAGCGTCTCCGAAGTGGTCACCGTGACAGCCTGGATGCACATGCGCATTTCGTGCAACACCAGACACGAAAGCCGGAAGGGCGTATACTCCCGCCACGCGCCGGCTGACCGCGTCCTCCAGGCCCCACTCCGCGCTAATCTGGCGAGATGGGCACGCTCACCTACGACTCGAAGATCGCCGTCTCGATCGATGACCGCGTGCTGGCGCACCTGCAGGCCGTCGTCTGGGCCAAGCTCCGTCGCGGCGAGCAGTTCCCGTTCACGTGGACAGACCCGATGCGCAGCGGAATGGGGCGCACGTCGGTGTGGCTCAGCCCGCACGTGCCGCTCTCGTTCGAGTACTTCGGCAGCCGCCAGCCCCGCCTCAACCCCGCGTGGATCGAGGCGCTGACCAAGGCGGCGAACTCCCCTGCCGGCCTGTCTCTGGTGCCCGAGCCCGACGACCCCACAGCCCCGCGGTAGAACATCTGCTCGCGCGAATACCCCGCGCCGTCGGATTAGTCAAGGCCCCACTGCTGGAGAGCGGCCCGCATAGCGTTGCCGACATGACCTTTCCCACTCTGACAGCCCCGGCGTCCTGGCGTGTGCAGTGGCGCAGCCTCGAGCGCGGCGGCTGGGAGGCCGGTCGCGGTGGCCGCAAGGTCGGCTCCGTCCGCCGCGAGCGCGGCGTCTACGTCGCCAGCACGCCCCGTGGCCGCACCGTCGGCGAGTTCGACTCACTGCCCGAAGCCCTCGAGGCCGTCGGGCGAGGACCCTTGGCGCCGATGGAACCGACCCGAGTCTGGACGGCGCTCCTGCTGTCCGTGAACGTCGCCATGGTCGCCTCCCTGGCCGCCATCGCCACCGCACTGTTCACCTGAGCCGTCAGCCCCAGACGCTCGGCGCCGGCCCTCGCGACGGCGGGAGAGCGGATGCCGCGGCCCAGTCGTGCACCCACGTGTCGATCTCGGGGATGCCGTCCGGATAGCCGACGGCCGCGAACAGCTCTTCGTGCGAGAGCGTGCCGCCGCTGCGCTTCATCATGCGGGCGCGGACGATCACGCGGGCGTACACCTCGCCCTCGACCACCGCACGGTGCTCCAGGTAGACGGCCTTGTCGTCGTGGCCGATCATGCGCGACTCGATGTCGAACCGCTGCCACAGCTCGAGCGACTTCCGGAAGGTGACCGTCTCGCTCGACACGACCGCGTACCAGCCGCGGCGCTTCATGACGTCGAAGAGCCCTGTCCTGATCAGCAGATCCCAGCGCCCGAGGTCGAACAGGGACAGGTAACGCCCGTTGTTCATGTGCATCAGGATGTCGAGGTCGGTCGGCAGAGTCGTCAGGCGCACGCGGCCGATGCCGGTCGGCGGCAGGCGCCCTTCGCGCCGCACCCGACGCCGAGCAGCGAGCATCACGAGCAGGGTCCGCCAGATCACGTTCACGGGGAGTGATGGTAGCGATCCACGACCGCCGTCGACATTCGGTTGTGGGTTTCCGACACACCGGGGCGCGGCATCCCACTCCCCTGCCCGACCCCGAGACGGGCCCCGTCCGGTCGATTTCGCGTCGTGCGAGGCCCGGCGTAGAGTCGGCCCATGGAAGCCGAACTCCAGACCGACATCGTCGTCCGTCCGGTGCGCGACGTGGACGCAGAGGCCCTCGGCCGCGTCCACGCGACCTGCTGGCACGAGACCTACGACCACCTCATCAGCAAGGCCGCCCTCGAGGCCGTCTCGCCGAAGCGGCTCGCCGAGCTGTGGACCCACTGGGCCGTCCAGGGCCCTGAGTTCAAGATGTTCGCGGCGCTCGTCGGCGGAGAGATCGTCGGCTTCGCCGGCTCGGGCCCGGCACGCGACAAGGATGCCCCGCGCTTCCGCGAGCTCTACTTCATCTACCTGCTCGACGAGTACCACGGCACCGGGATCGGCCAGAAGCTGTTCGACGCCGTGGTCGGTTCCGATGAAGAGCTGTACCTCTGGGTCGCCGACGACAACCCGCGCGCGCACCGCTTCTACACGCGCAACGGGTTCACGCTCGACGGCGCATCGCACACCGAGCCGTTCCTGGGTGAGACGCTCACCGAGGTCCGCTTCGTCCGCTGATCGCTGACGTGCTGCAGGTCTGGGCTCTCGACGGGATCCCCGAGATCGCGCCGGGCGATGACCTGGTGTCGATGATCGCGGATGCCGCGGCCGGCGCCCTGTCCGACGGCGACATCGTCGTGGTGACGTCGAAGATCGTGTCCAAGGCCGAGGGACGCATCCTGGCGGCCGACGACCGCGAGGATGCGATCACCGCCGAGACGGTGCGGGTGGTGGCATCGCGGCCGACGCCGAACGGCGGGATGACGCGCATCGTGCAGAACCGGCTCGGCATGGTGTCGGCCGCCGCCGGCGTCGACGCGTCGAACACCCCCGAGGGCACCATCCTGCTGCTCCCGGAGGATCCCGACGCTTCGGCACGGCTCATCGCCGCCGGGCTGCGCGAGCGCCTGGGCGTGCAGGTCGGCGTGCTGGTCTCCGACACGCTCGGCCGCGCCTGGCGCGACGGGCAGACCGACCACGCCATCGGCGCGGGCGGAGTGCACGTCTTCGAGGATCTCCGCGGCGGGACCGACGCCGAGGGCCGGCCGCTCGTCGTCACGATGCCGTGCGTCGCCGACGAGCTCGCCGCGGCGGCCGACCTGGTCAAGGGCAAGGCGGCTCGGCGTCCGGTGGCCGTGGTGCGCGGGCGCGCCGACCTCGTCGGCTCCCTCGATCTTCCCGGCGCCCGCACGATCGTGCGCCCCCTCGAGCGCGATATGTTCCGCCTCGGCGCCGACGAGGCGTATGCCGAGGGGTACGCCGCTGGCGCGGCATCCGCAGCTCCATCCACCCCGTAGGCGTACCGGTGTGCGGTCAGGGAGCCGAGCCCGCGAGATGGTCCAGCTGGGCGCGCGTCGAGGCCACCGCGGCGAAGCGGACGCGCGGGTCGATCTCGCCGTAGACGCGGTCGACGATCGCCTCGACCAGCGCGGGATCGTCGGATGCCTCGGCCCCGAGCTCCGCGAGAACGCCGCGCACCTGATCCAGGCGCTGGCTGCGGTGGGCCCGGTACTCGCGGCAGGTCGCCGCGAGGTCGGGGAGCATCGCTCCGTGCGCGGGCAGCACGGGGATCGATCCGAATGCCTCGAGCGTGTCCAACGATGCGAGGTAGGGGCCGATGGCACCGTCGGGGTGCGCGATCACGGTGGTTCCGCGGCCGAGGATGGTGTCGCCCGTCAGCATCGTGCCGCCTGCAGCGGAACCGCCCGGCGCCGTGTCCTCCGGAAGATGGAAGCTGACCGAATCCGTGGTGTGCCCGGGCGTGGCCACCACCCGGATGCGCGTGCCAGAAGCCTCGATCTCCTCGTCCGCTGAGAGGGGCGCCGCCTCCCGGCACAGGTCGGACCGCCACGCCCGGACAGGGGCGCCAGTGAGCGCGACGAGCGAATCGACCCCCTCGACGTGGTCCGGATGGTGGTGCGTGATGAGGATCAGCTCGACCCGCCCGAACCCGGCGATCCGCTCCAGATGCGCGGCATCCTCCGGACCCGGATCGACCACGACGACCCCGTCGGCGCCGGGCGACGAGATGAGGAAGGAGTTCGTGCCGTCCAGCGTCATCGGCCCGGGATTGGGCGCGAGCACCCGTGTGACCAGCCGCGTCCAGCGATCCGGAGACGGCGTCACGTCAGCGACTCGAGACGCTGCCGAACAGCCGGGCGATGGGCGCGAGGACGAGGGGCCGAGCCGCGATCCAGGCAGCCGCGATGACGAGCATCGAGACGGCGAAGATCCAGAATCCTGCCCAGTTGTCGGCGTAGGCGTTCGGGTCGACGGAGCCCTGCGCGGCGTACATGTGGTTCAGGTTGCGCAGCGCCCCGGTGGCGAACACCAGGACGACGTGCACGAAGATGAACAGCACGAAGTAGATCATCACCGGGAAGTGCACCGCACGGGCCCACTCCACGGGATACGCCTTGCTCAGGCCTGTGGCGTTCTTCGGCCAGATCCCCGACATCCGCACGCCGGTGATGACGGCGAGCGGAGCCGCTACGAACACCGTGGCGAAGTACGCGATCTGCTGGAGCGCGTTGTAGTTCACCCAGCCGTTCTCGGTCGGCCAGTCGAGCGACACGTACTGCAGCGCCGCAGAGATCGCGTTCGGGAAAACCTCCCACGACGTGGGGACGATCCGCATCCACTGCCCGGTGAGGAACAGCAGCACCACGAAGATGACGCCGTTGACGAGCCACAGGATGTCCAGCGACTGGTGGAACCAGATCGTCAGGCTGATCTTGCGCTTGCTGTTCCACTTCGGCGTCCAGAACGCCGTCGGTCGCTTCTCGCCGCGGATTCTGATGCCCGAGCGGATGACGAGCACCATCAGGAACACGTTGAAGAAGTGCTGCCAGCCGAGCCACGCCGGGAACCCGACCGGGGCTCCTTCGGGCAGGTGGTACTCGCCCGGGTACGCCGCCAGGAAGTCGGTGCCCCACTGCGTCGAGAGCAGCCACCGCACCGCGAACACCGCCATGCCCGCGGCGAACAGCAGACCGCCGCCGGCGACGATGGCCGCGCCGGCCCACTGCGTCTTGGTGAACGGTCCGATCCGCGCCGGCTCGGGCTTGGCTGCCGGGCGGGCCGACGCCGCGGCCCCGGGCCACACGGTCCGGGTGAACGGCAGCGGCCGATCCAGGGGAACCCCCGACGGCGTGCGGGCAGGCTCAGGTGCGACCGCGACGGCAGCGGCCGCCGGAGCGGCGGGAGCGGTGACGGATGCCGCGACCTCCGGCACCTCGGGCGCTTCGGGCGCGGGCACGGGCGCGGCGGGCGCGAACCCGGCCGGCGGCCACGGCTCGCCGCCGGGCGTTCGCGGCAGTCCGCGGCGAAGCTTCGGGCCCTCGACGCCGGCCGCGGTCGTTGAGCGAGCGGAGCGAGACGAAACGTCGCCCGCCGGAGTCTCGGGCTGCTCCGCGCGTTTCGTCTCGTCGCTTCGCTCCTCGCTCAACGACCCGGAAGGAGCAGGCGCGGATGCCGCGGCAACGGCCGGCGCGGCAACGACACCCGCGGGCGGCCACGGCTCGCCGCCGGGCGTGCGCGGCAGCCCGCGACGGATCGCGCGGCCCTCGACGCCGCTGGTCACGGTCGTTGAGCGAGCGGGGCGAGACGAGACGTCCTCGACGGGCGTCCCTGGCTGCGCAGCGCGTTTCGTCTCGTCGCTGCGCTCCTCGCTCGACGACCCCGAAACCTCGGGAGCGGCAGCGGGAGCCGCAGCGGGCGAAGCAGCGACGCCGTCCGGCGCCTCACCGCTCGGAGGCCAGGGCTCGCCGCCGGTCATGCGCGGCAGGCCGCGACGCAGGGTCGTGCCGTAGGTCGCCATGACTCCGCTACGCCTTCTTCGCCTCGAGTGCCGCGATCAGCTGCGGAACGACCGTGAAGAGGTCGCCCACGACGCCGAAGTCGGCGACCTCGAAGATCGGCGCGTCGGCGTCCTTGTTGATCGCGACGATCGTCTTGGCTGTCTGCATGCCGGCCTTGTGCTGGATCGCCCCCGAGATCCCGAGTGCGACGTACAGCTGCGGTGCCACCGACACACCGGTCTGCCCGACCTGCGCCGCCTGCGGCACGTATCCGGCATCGACCGCGGCACGCGATGCGCCCACGGCTGCGCCGAGTGCGTCGGCGAGCTGCTCGACGAGCACGAACTGGTCCTTCGAGCCGAGACCGCGACCGCCGGAGACGACCTTCGTCGCACCACGCAGCTCCGGACGCGACGACGACACGACCGCGGCATCCACCGACTCGACCGTCGCCGTCTTGCGGCCCGACGGCGTCACCTGCAGCGCCTCCACCGCGGGAGAGGCGACCGCGTCCGCCCGCGCGTCGACCGAGCCCTGCCGGATCGTGATCACCGGCGCACCCCACGTGACCGCGGACTGCACGTTGTACGCGCCGCCGTACACGGAGTGCTGCGCGAGCACGCCTTCGTCGTCGCGCGAGACGCCGACGGCATCGACCGCGATCGCCGACCGCGTGCGCGCCGCGAATCGTCCCGCCGCCTCCCGGCCGGTCACCGAGTGCGACACCAGGATGGCGTCCGGGCGCACCAGCGTCGCAGCGGCGTCGAGGGCGTCCGCGATCGGCACCACCAGACCGTCGCCGGCGGGTGCGACCAGCACGGATCCGGCGCCGAGGGCCGCGGCATCCGTCGCCAGCTTCTCGTAGCCGACCACGAGGGCGACCGGCGTGCCGACCTGCGCGGCTGCACCGAGCACCTCTGCGGCCGACTTCGCCAGCTCGCCGCCGGGGGTCACGTCGAGCAGGACCAGGATCGAATCTTCAGCAAACGTCATCACACACGCACCCTTACGCCAGCCGGTTCTGAATCAGGAACTCGGCGAGCTTCTCGCCGGCATCGCCCTCATCGACGATCTTCGTGCCCGCCTCACGCGGCGGTTTCTCCGACAGACCGATCACGATGGACCGCGACGCGTTCGGATCGTGCGGGTCGATCCCGAGGTCGTCCAGCGACAGCGTCTCGAACGGCTTCTTCTTCGCCGCCATGATGCCCTTGAAGTTCGGGAAGCGCGCATCGGGCAGGGCCTCGGTGATCGAGATCACCGCCGGCAGGGTCGCCGACAGGTTCATCGACGCGCCCTCGACCGCGCGCGTGCCCGAAACGGTGCCCTCGCCGATCTCCACCGACGTCAGATACGTCGCGGCGGGCACATCCAGGATCTCCGCCACCATGACGGGGACCACGCCACCCGAGCCGTCCGTCGACTGGTTCCCGGCGATCACCAGATCGAAGCCGGTGCGCTGCACCGCCGCCGCCAGCACCTCCGCGGTCAGCCCCATGTCGGCACCGAGCAGCGCCTCATCGACGACCTGCACCGCCGACGCGGCACCCATCGCCAAGCCCTTGCGCACGGTGGACGTCGCCGACTCCGGCGTCATCGACAGCACCACGACCTCGGTGCCGGGATTCTTGTCGGCATACGACAGCGCGACCTCGATCGCGCGCTCGCCGATCTCGTCCATGACCGCTTCCGATGCCCCGCGATCGGCCAGACCGGTCTCCAGAGACAGCTTGCGATCCCCGTAGGTATCCGGGACTTCCTTGACCAGGACGACGATCCTCATATCGATCTCCTCACGCTGGGCACGAGTCTAAGACGCAGCGAAGAATGTACCCAATCGAGCGTTGCGGGCAGGTAACGGGTCGCGCAGATCCCGGACAATGTATACACAGAGAGCGGATCCGGGCGACCCGAAGAACGCACATCCACCTTGGCAACGCGATTCGCCCGGGAGCAACCCGTCGTCGCACTGAGTGAGCGGAGGACGGGAGTTCTTCCACGCTACGGTGGATCGAGGAGGTCGACATGGCAGCACCCAAGCGTCTTCCGGTCGATCCGATCGCCGAGGCCAAGAGGCAGTGGATCGAGCACGGATGGGAGCCGGCCGCGGCCGGCATGACCGCCGTCACCTCGATCATCCGCGCACAGCAGCTGCTGTTCGCCCGCATCGACGCGACCCTCAAGCCGTTCGGCCTCTCTTTCGCCCGGTACGAGATGCTTCGCCTCCTCGCTTTCACGAGAGCGGGACGGATGCCGATGGCCAGCGCCATCGCGAGACTCCAGGTGCATCCGACCAGCGTCACCAACACGGTCGACCGCCTCGCTCGTGACGGCCTCGTCACCCGCGAGCCGCACCCCATCGACGGGCGCGCCGCGATGCTCGTCATCACGCCCGCCGGGCTAGATCTCGTCGAGGACGCGACGGTCGCCCTCAACGAGGGCGTGTTCGAAGACGTCGGCCTCACCGAGGACGACACGGCCGAGCTGGTGCGCATCATCGCGCGGTTCCGCAAGGACTCCGGCGACTTCACCGACCCGCGGCCGCAGCCCGACCCTCTGTAACGCTGCGCGAGCGAAGCGAGACGAAACGCGCCCTGACCGCCCCACCCCCCGGTCGTTGAGCGAGCGAAGCGAGACGAAACGCGCCTCACCGCCCCTGGAAGTCAGGCGACCGCTTCTCGCGGAAGGCCGCCATGCCCTCCTTCTGGTCGGCGGTGTCGAACAGGCTCGCGAAGATGTGGCGCTCGAGACGCAGCCCCTCGGCGAGCGGCACCTCCATGGCCGCGTCGAGCGTCGCCTTCGCCGCGTACAGCGAGGGCAGCGATTTCGAGGCGATCGCCTCCGCCGTCTTCGCTGCCTCGTCGAGAAGATCGGCGGCCGGCACGACGCGCGAGACGAGTCCCGAGCGCTCGGCTTCCGCGGCATCCATCATCCGGCCCGACAGGATCAGGTCGGCCGCCTTGTAGTACCCGATCGCGCGGATCAGGCGCTGCGAGCCGCCCATGCCCGGGATGACCCCGAGGTTGATCTCGGGCTGCCCGAACTTCGCGTTGTCGGCGGCGAGGATGATGTCGCACATCATCGCCAGCTCGCAGCCGCCGCCGAGCGCGTAGCCCGAAACCGCCGCGATGACCGGCGTGCGCACCGCGGCGAACTGCGCCCATCCGCCGAAGTGGTCGCCCATCAGCATCTCGAGTCCGTTCTTGGACTCCATCTCCTTGATGTCGGCACCGGCGGCGAACGCCCGCTCGGTCCCGGTGAGCACGATGGCGCCGATGCCCTGGTCGAGATCGAAAGCGGATGCCGCGGCCACGACATCCCGCATCGTCTGCGTGTTGAGGGCGTTGAGCGCCTCGGGGCGGTTGAGGGTGATCCAGCCGACGCGTCCACGCGTCTCGACCAGGATCGTCTCGTACTCGGCCATCGTTGCCCGCTTTCGTCTCAGGGTCGTGAACATTTCACCAGAACAGGTGATCTGGCGGCGACAGGCCGATCCGGCCGCAATCGTCCTGCCTGCGCCAGAACAGGAGATCTCGGCAAGCGGAGACCGCTCGGCGACGCCGGGTCAGTCGGTGTCCGCGCGGATGGTGTTGATGATCCCCGAGAAGTCCTGGCCGGCACCGGGGCCGTCGGCGAACTCCTGGTAGATCCGCCGGGCGAGCATGCCCATCTGCGCATCGACCCCCGTCGAGAGGATCGCGTGCTCGGCGAGCCCGAGGTCCTTCGACATGAGGGCGCCCGCGAAGCCGGGCTGGTAGTCGCGGTTGGCGGGGCTCGTCGGCACAGGTCCGGGCACGGGGCAGTTCGTGGTGAGCGCCCAGCACTGGCCGGAGGCGTTCGAGGCGACGTCGAAGAGCGCCTGGTGTGAGAGCCCGAGCCGCTCCCCCAGCACGAACGCCTCGGCGACCGCGATCTGCGAGACCGCGAGGATCATGTTGTTGCAGACCTTAGCCGCCTGGCCGAGCCCTGCTCCGCCGCAGTGCACGACGCGACGCCCCATCGCCTCGAGGACGGGCCGCGCCGCCTCGAAGTCGTCGTCGCCACCGCCGACCATGAAGGCGAGCGTCGCGTTCTCGGCGCCGACGACCCCGCCCGACACGGGCGCGTCGAGCGAGCGGTGTCCTGCGGCCTCGGCCAGCTCGTGGGCGGCGCGCGCCTCGTCGACGGCGATGGTGGACGAGTCGATGAACAGCGTGCCCGGCTCCGCGACGGCGAGCAGCCCGTCGGCGCCGTCGACGCCGCGGTAGGCGTCGAGCACCTGGGTTCCCGACTGGAACATCGTGATCACGATCTCGGCACGGGACGCCGCCACCGCGGCCGAGCCCGACTCGGCGACCGCGAGTCCGCCCTGGGCCGCGGCATCCATCGCTCCCTGGAAGACGTCGAAGCCGACGACCTCGTGACCCGCGGCGGCGAGGTTGCGGGCCATCGGGAGGCCCATGTGTCCGAGTCCGAGGAAGGCGATGCGCATGTCAGGCTCCCAGCAGCTCGCGGCCGATGATGACGCGCATGATTTCGTTCGTGCCCTCGAGGATCTGGTGCACCCGCAGGTCGCGGACCACCTTCTCGATGCCGTAGTCGTGGAGGTAGCCGTAGCCGCCGTGCAGCTGCAGCGCCTCGTTCGCGATGCGGAAGCCCGCGTCGGTCGCGTAGCGCTTGGCCATGGCGCACTGCATCGACGCGTCGGCGGCCTTCGCGTCGACCGCGGCCGCGGCATCCCTCACCAGCGCACGCGCCGCGCGCAGCTCGGTCGCCAGATCGGCGAGCGTGAACACGACCGACTGCTTCTCGGCCAGCGGCTCGCCGAACGTGAAGCGCTCGTGCACGTAGGCGACCGCCCGGTCGAGCGCCCACTGCGCTCCGCCGAGCGAGCATGCGGCGATGTTGATACGGCCGCCGTCGAGTGCCGACATGGCGATCTTGAACCCCTGGCCGTCGCTGCCGAGCATGTTCGCGGCGGAGACGCGCACCTCGTCGAGGATGACCTGGCGCGTCGGCTGCGCGTTCCAGCCCATCTTCTTCTCGTTCGCACCGAACGAGAGCCCGGCGGTGTCGGCCGGCACGAGGAACGCGGTGATTCCTCGCGCGCCCGGGTCGCCCGTGCGTGCCATGACGATGTAGACGGATGCCTCGCCCGCGCCGGAGATGAACTGCTTGACGCCGGTCAGCACGAACTCGTCGCCGTCGCGGATGGCGCTCGTGGTGATGGCGGCGGCGTCGGATCCTGCACCGGGCTCGGTCAGGCAGTAGCTGCCGAAGCCCTCCATCGAGGTGAGGAGGGGGAGCCACTCCTGGCGCTGCGCGTCGGTGCCGTACGTGTCGATCATCCACGCGACCATGTTGTGGATGCTGATGTACGCCGCGATCGCGGGGTCGCCGACGGCGAGCTCCTCGAAGATGGCCGCCGAGTCGGAGCGGGAGAGTCCGGTTCCGCCGACGTCCTCGCGCACGTAGATGCCGCCGAGCCCGAGCTCACCGGCGCGGTGCAGTGTGTCGCGCGGGAAGTGCTTCTGCTCGTCCCACTCCAGTGCGTGCGGCGCCAGCTCGGCAGCGGCGAACTCACGGACCGCTTCGATGACGGCGGCGCGCTCGTCCGGCGAGAGGGCAGTCGGTGGGGTGATCGTCATGGACATCGTTGCTCCTTCAGCCTCACCGGAACGCCTTCGTGAGGCATCCTGATGAAAGTCACCGTGCCTTCGTTGGCACCTTGCCGATTTTACATGGACTTCCATGTATTTGCGAGGGAGTCAGAGATTGCGCGGCCGCTACGCCGCTTCGACCGAGATCACAAGGCCTTCTTCCGCGGGCTGCCGACGCCTACCGTTGAGCCCGCCACGGGAGGGGTTCACATGTCTCAGACCACGCAGGCCGATTCGAACGGCGCCGTCTTCCAGGTGCTGGACGGGATCGAAAGGCTCGACGACGCGGACGTCTCCGATGTCCCCGCGGCGATCAAGAGGGCATCACGGCGCGACGGCTTCGTCTGGGTGTCGCTCGTGAACCCCGATGAGGACCTCGTCACCGAAGCGCGGGAGCGGCTGGGCATCCATCCCGTCGCCGCCGCGGATGTCGTGTCGGGGCGACAGCAGCCGAAGGTGCAGAAGTTCGCAGAGCACCTCTTCGTGCTGCTCTGGCAGATCCTCCCCCAGGACGGCTCGAGCGACATCGACCTGGGCCAGACCTTCCTCTACATCGGAGAGGGCTGGCTGCTCACCGTCCAGCGCACCGACGGCGAGGCCACCGACCTCCACGAGCTCGTCTCGGAGTCGCCCGTGGAGCTGCGGAACAGTCCGATGGCGGCCGCGTACGTGATCATGGCCCACATCGTCGACGGTTATGCCAAGGCAGCGGCCGACGTCGAGTCCGATCTCGAGGAGCTCGAGGAGCAGGTCTTCACGGACTCGACGACGGAGGACCACCGGCGCATCTACCGGGTGCGGAAGAACATCGGCCGCATCGACCGCGCGGTCTCGAGCATCGCGGCTGCGCTCCGGGAGAGCACCGACCACCTCGACGCCATGACGGTGCGCAACGAGCACGTGGTGCCGTACCTGCACGACCTGCTGGACGATGCTGCGGGGACGGCCGCCCTGATCAACAATCAGAGCCGCGCGCTGGACGCGATCCTGTCGAGCCACGAGAACAACGTCGCCGCACGTCAGAACAAGGACATGCGCACCATCTCGGCGTTCGCGGCGCTCCTCGCTCTGCCGACCCTCATCGCCGGGCTATACGGGATGAACTTCAAGAACATCCCGCTGGTGCAGTGGCAGTACGGGTGGCTGGCGATCGGCGTGGCGATGGTCGTGGTCGACATCGTCATCTACGTCATGTTCAAGCGCCGCAACTGGCTGTGAGCCGCCCCGCAGTCCCGACGGCTATTCGTCCCAGGGCGCGAACGCGCGAAGCTCGATCTGCCCGTTGCGGGCCATCGGATGCCGCGCCGCGATCTCGATCGCCTCATCGAGGTCTTCCACCTCGAGGATGTCGAAGCCCAGGATCACCTCGCTCGTCTCGGCGAACGGTCCTCGCGTCGTGAGCACCTTGCCGCCGCGCACCCGCACGACGGTCGAGTCGGCCGGCGGCGCGAGCACCTCCCCGATCACCCGCTTGCCGCTCGCATCGAGCGGCTCGACCCACAGGTCGATGTCGGACTGGTCCTCCGGCGCATCGGGCTGCGGGTCGCTGACGACGAACATCATGAACTTCATGGTCTGATCCTTTCGTGGCGGGGCGGCCTGACACCACCCTCGTGTGGGGCGTCGGACGTCACGGCGCTCGATCGACACTTCGCGCGAACTTCTCTCGGCGGCGGAGGCCGATCTCGTTCAGAGGCCCTCGAGGACGGCCGCGCCGAACACGAACGCGCCGGCGGCTGCCACCGCCGCGAGCGCCACCGCGACGATGATCACGACGAGGATGTTCCCCGCCACCGTCAGCAGCAGGGCGCCGGCGTTCGAGAGCCCCCGGCGGGTGGTCTGGATCGGAGAGGTCGCTGTCACCCCAACGACGCTACGGAGCGTCGTACCGCCGCGCGTCCGTCGCAGGTCTCATCGGCGTCCACCCCGAGGATGACTTCCGGCATCCCTCGAGGCGTTTCGTCTCGTCGCTCCGCTCCTCGCTCAACGACCCGGAGGAACGGCCTCTCCCCGGGGTCGTTGAGCGAGCGAAGCGAGACGAAACGCGCCGAACCCTCGGCCGAGCTCAGAGGATCAGCAGCGGCACCGGCACGACGGCGCGCGAATCCTGGAACCCGGCCGCGCCGTCGAACGACGTGCGCAGCAGGTGCAGGCCGCGGCCCAGCGCCGGAAGGGCGATGCTGACCTTGCCCTTGTCGGACGCCGTGAGCTGCGCCGTCGCGATGACCTTCGCCCCGTCGGTGACGGTCACCGTGCCGACCGGCGCGGAGCCATCGGCGGCGACGACCTTGCCGACCACCTTGACGGCCGCGCCCTTCTTGGCGACGACCTTGTCGGGAGCCGCGAGCACCGCCGTGCGCACGTCCTCCTTGTCGACCAGCACCGCGACGGACCGTGCCGGCACGGTGAGCGTCGCGGCCGCGGCATCCCACGTCGTCGTCTTCACCACCGCGTCGGAACCGTTCGCCTGCGCGGCGGTGAGGGCGAACCCGCGCCCCGCGAGGTCGGGCAGCGCCTGAGTCGTCGCCTCGGGCGAGGCGTTGAACACCACCAGCGCACCCTCGAGCTCGCGGTCGACGTCGTCACCGACGAGGTCGTCGATGAGCATCACGACCACGCCGGGCGTGGCATCCGGTCCGCTGTTCGGGAACGACACCTTCTGATTGATCAGGTCGGCCGAGCCGAGACGCAGGAGACCCACCTCCTCGCGGATGCGCAGCAGATCCATAGCGGATGCCTCGGCCGCCGCGATGTCGGATGCTCCGGGCTTGAGCGCCGGGTTCTCGAGCAGCGGCTTCATGAACGACCACTTGTCCTCGTTGTCGGCCTTGCGCGGCAGGCCCGACCCGAAGGTCGACTCCTGACCGGTCCAGTCGATCCGGTTGAACCAGTCGCCCGAGTTGTAGCTGTTGCGGTCGAGCGACTTGGAGCGCAGCAGCTCGGTGCCCGCGTGCCAGAACGACGGCGTCTGCGAGAACGTCGTGGTCGCGAGCGACAGCGTGTTCATGCGCACGCGGTCGGCCATCGAGGTGTCGACCGGCAGCTTGAACACCTGGTGGTCGTACAGCGTCTCGTTGTCGTGCGCGTCGACGTACGTGATGACCTCGTCGGGCTGGTCGGCGTACCCCGCCGGCGAGCCGTTGTAGTCCAGCTCGTCGCCCGCCTTCACGGTGCCGTCCGACGCGGTCATCTCGAAGTCGCGGAGATTGCCCGCGAGGCCGAGCTTCACCAGGTCGGTCTTGTGCGAGAGATCGCCCGCCGGGTCTCCGGGAACATCGGGCCGGCCGTTCGGGTCGGTGAACAGGCCGGTGCCGAAGCCCTGGTAGAAGATCGATGCGCCGTCGACCGGGCTGCCGCCGTGCACGGCGTCACGCAGCCGGTCGCTGAACGTGCCGATGCCGGTTCCGCCGAGCTGTCCCTGCGTGGCCTGTTCGAAGAGCGCGTTGTCCGCAACCTCGCCGAAGTTCCAGCCCTCGCCGTACAGATAGATCGCCTCGCCATCCACTCCATCCGCCGTGAGCGTGAGCTCGTCGAGCGCCGCACGGATCGCGAGCATGTTCTCCTTCGAGTGGTGGCCCATCAGGTCGAAGCGGAAGCCGTCGACCTTGTAGTCGCGCGCCCACGTCACGACCGAGTCGACCATGAGCTTCTGCGCTACCGCGTGCTCGGTGGCCACGTTCTGGCAGCACGTCGACGTCTCGACGTTGCCGGCGAGATTCAGGCGGTGGTAGTAGCCGGGCACCACCTGGTCGAGCACGGACTTCGCGTCCTGACCCGACTGCGCGGTGTGGTTGTAGACCTCGTCGAGTACGACCTGGAGGTCCATGTCGTGCAGCGCGCCCACCATCTCGCGGAACTCGTGCACGCGCGCCCCTCCCTCGGGGTCGACGGCATACGAGCCCTCGGGCGTCGTGTAGTGGTACGGGTCGTAGCCCCAGTTGAAGCCGTCGGCGTCGATCACCTCGGCGATGCAGGCCTGCTGCTCCTCGCTGCCCGGACCCATCGACGCCAGGTCGCAGTCGGGTTCGGCCTGCGCGGCGCGGTCCTCCTCGATCGACGCGATGTCGAACGACGGCAGCAGGTGCACGGTGTTGATGCCGGCGTCGGCCAGCTGGCGCAGCTGCTTCGTGCCCGCGCTGTCACGGGTGAAGGCGCGGTACGTGCCCCGCTCCTCGGCCGGCACGGTCTCGTCGGTGATCGAGAAGTCGCGGATGTGCAGCTCGTAGATCGCACGGTCGACCGGCCGGTCGATGACCGGGGCCTTCGCCTTCTCCCACTGCTTGGGCTTCCACGACTTGTCGTTCAGGTCGATCGCGACCGAGCGCTCGGAGTTGAGCGTCAGCCCGACGGAGTACGGATCGGTCACGACGTTCGTCACGACCTCGCCCGCCGACGGAGCGTAGACCACGAGCTCCCACAGGTACTCGTCGCCCTTGAGCGCCTTCGCGCCCTGGACCGTCCAGACACCGGATGCCGCGTCCCACGCCGCCTCGTGACGGGTCGGGTCGCCGGCGGTTCCGGCATCCCACGTCAGCAGCGTCGCCTGCTGCGCGGTCGGCGCCCACAGCCGGAAGGTCGGCTTGCCGGCCTTGAACGAGACGCCGAGAGGCGTGTCTGCCACCGCGTCGGCGTAGAGGTCGTCGAGGACGCCCGGGATCTGCACGCCGGTGTAGGCCTTGAGCACCCCGCCGGCGTCGCGCTGCGACACCATGAGCTGACCCTTGAGCAGCGTCGCCGCCGCCGCTCCGTCGATGTGAAGCGCGACGAAGCCTGCGAGTGCCGGGAACTGCTCCTTGTGCTCGGCGGTCAGGCCGCCGTCGACACGGGTGAGGTCGATCGCGTCGCCGCCGGTGATCTCGCCGTCGGTGAGGACCAGGGATGCGTCGTCCGACGCGTGCAGCTGCCACGAGGCATCCGCGGCCGTCGTACCCAGATCGGCGGGCCAGGCGATGGTCTCGGCATCGATCCAGTGGGCGCGGAGCTCACCGGTGCCCGCGAGCGGCGGGTCGCTCGCCTTGACCGTGAGGATGTGCGTCTCGAGGTTGTACCGGAAGGTCACGACCTTGCCCGCGGTGGCGCTGAACGTGATGTTGGCGCCGCCGGGCGCGCCACCCGCCCCGTAGTTCTCGTCCCAGCTGAGGTTGTGCGCGACCTTGACCTCGTACGAGCCGGTCGGCAGGTCGTCGGTCGTGTACTGGAAGATGCCGTCCCTGTTGCGGTCGAACATCATGGTCGCCAGGCACTCGGGCTGCCAGTCGCCCGGGCAGCCGAGCTCGCTCTGCAGCGAGCCGGGCAGGGTGAGGACGGGTCCGTCGGCCGTCGACCAGATGTTCTTCGTGCGGGAGTCGAAGTAGAAGGTGATCGCGCCGCCGTCGTGGGCCAGCACGATGTCGGAGCCGCCGGGCGCCCCGCCGGCACCGTAGTTCTCGCCCCACGACTTCTCGACAGCCACCTTGTAGGCGTAGTCGCCGGCAGGCAGATCGAGGGTGAGGTGCCAGATGCCCTGGGCCTCGGTCATCTGCACGGCCTCGCACTCGGGCTGCCAGTCGCCGGGGCATCCCGCTTCGCTGTTGAAGCTGCCGGGGACGCTGACGAAGCCGTAGTCGGTCGGCTCCTGCGGCTCGGGCTCTTCCGGCGTCTCGGGTTCCTCGGGCTCGTCGGGAGCGGCAAGCGTCACGCGGTTGCCCACGGAGGCGTACGTCGATGCGGCCGAACGGTGGCCCGCGGCATCCGTCGACACCGACCGGTACTCGACGAGCGTGCCCGCCGCGAGGCCGGCGACGTCGTGGAAGACCCGGGGCGAGGTGTCTTCCGCGGTGCCGAGCACGTGCCACTCGTCGTCGCCGACGACGCGCCACGCGAAGCTCGTCTCTGCCCAGACGCTGTCGGCGATGTCGGCGCCGACCGGGGTGACGCCGCTCAGGCCCGCGCCCGCTGAGGGGACGGTGACGGCGATGTCCCCGGCCTGCTCGGGAGCGGTGACGGCCTTGCCGGCGGTGTAGACCACGGCCGAGAGCGCCGGCACGGTGACCGACGCGACGCCGGCGGAGTCTGTGGTGAAGCCGCTGCCGCCGCCGTAGAGGGGAGTGAACGAGGCGTCCGTCGTCAGAGTCGGGATCGACACGGTCTTGTCGGCGGTCGCGTTGTTGGTCGCCACGAGGTACTCGATCTTCTCGTCGCGGTCGACGCGGCTGAACGCGTAGACGCCGGATGCGGCGTCGTCGAAGTAGCGCTCGATCTGCGCGCCGGACTCGAGCGCGGGGTGGCTGGAGCGCAGGTCGGCCAGCGCGGCGATGTGCTCGTACAGCGGGGCGTCGGTGTCGTAGCGGTCGACGCTGCCGAGCTGCTCGCCGGTGACGAGCGGCTGGTTCGCGTAGTCGGCGGTCTGGGTCGCGAACAGCGTCTGACGCGCGTCCTTGTCGCCGCCGGTGCCCGCGAAGCCCTGCTCGTCGCCGTAGTAGACGACCGGCTGGCCGCGTGTGAGGTACATCAGCTCATGGGCGAGCTCGTCCCGCTGGAGCGCGTCGGCGCCGGCGAGGAAGTGGCCGATGCGGCCCATGTCGTGGTTGCCGAGGAACGTCGGCAGCGCCGTCGCCGACGAGTCGGGCGTCGTGTACATGTCGTCGCCCGCGAAGAGGGTGCGCAGGCCGGTCGGCGTGGCGGCGGCCCCAGTGCCCTTGGCGTACGCGGTGGCGGCGCTCTGGAACGTGAAGTCGAGCACCGAGTTCATGTCGCTCTTGCGCACGTACGGCGAGAGCTTGGCGGGGTCGGCGTCGTACACCTCGCCGAACATGAAGAAGTCGGGCTTGCCCGCCGCGTGCGCGTAGTCGAGCACCTCGGTCGACCAGGTCTCCCAGAACTCGAAGTTCACGTGCTTCGCGGTGTCGATGCGGAAGCCGTCGATGCCCAGGTCGATCCAGTCCTGGTAGACGTCGACGAACCCGTCGACGACCGTCGGGTGCTCCGTCATGAGGTCGTCGAGCCCGACGAAGTCGCCGAACGTCACCGACTCGCCCGCCCAGGTCGAGTCGCCGCGGTTGTGGTACAGCGTCGGGTCGTTGAGCCACGCCGGAACCTTGACGTCGGCGTCAGCCGGGGCGATGACGGGCGTGTAGGGGAAGCTCGTCGCCGGGTCGAGTGCGGGAAAGGTGTCCGTTCCGGCGTACGTGGCGGGGTCGAAGGCGGTGCCGGAGGCGTCGCGATACGGCTCGGCCTCCTGCGTGATGTAGGTCTGCGAGCCCTCCGCGTACGAGATCACGTCGGCGGTGTGGTTCGTGATGATGTCGAAGTACACCTTGATGCCGCGGTCGTGCGCGTCGTCGATCAGCGCCTCGAGCTCGGCGTTCGTGCCGAGGTGCGGGTCGATCTGCGTGAAATCGGTGATCCAGTACCCGTGGTAGCCGGCGCTCGCATCCGCGCCGGCGCCCTGCACCGGGCGGTTCTTGAAGCTCGGGGTCAGCCAGATCGCCGTCGTTCCGAGGCCCTCGATGTAGTCGAGCTTCGAGTGCAGGCCGGCGAGGTCGCCGCCCTGGTAGAAGCCCTTGTCGGCCGGGTCGAAGCCGTGCGCGAGGCGGTCTCCGTCGATCCCGCCGGTGTCGTTCGACGCGTCGCCGTTGGCGAAGCGGTCGGTCATGACGAAGTAGAACTGCTCGGCGCTGCCCGGCTGACGCACCGGCGCGGCGACGAGGGCGTCGTCGGCGTCGGTGTACCCGGCCGCGACCGACAGCACCTCGATGCCGATGCGGTGGGTCGTGTCGTCGTAGCTGAAGCGCAGCGTCGACGGACCGGCGACCGTGAGCGGGATGTTGGCCCCGCCCTGCACGCCGTCGGCACCGTAGCTCTCGGTCCACGCGTCGTCGACGGCGACCTTGTACTCGTACGACCCGGCCGGCACTTCGAACTCCGCCGCATAGATGCCCGCGGTGTCGGTCGGGGCGAGCTCGGACGCGGCGCAGGCCGGATCCCAGTCGCCGGCGCAGCCGACCTCGTTCTGGAGGTCGCCGACGAGCGCGAAGGTGCGTTCGGCGGCAGCCGCGGGGGCGATGGCGACCAGTCCCCCCGTGAGGATCAGGGCCGCGGCGGTGAGGATCGCAGCGGAACGGCGGACACGTGCGGATGTCGGCTTCGACACGGAAAACTCCTGGGGGAGGCAGGGCACGACGACGTACCTGTTGGTGCAGTGTGCGGCCGACGCTAGCAGGGGCGGAGTCGAAACTGCAAGCGCTTACATTATGAGAAGTCGCTCATTTGCGGATGCCTCGCCCGGCGCGCTCGGCTCGCGCAACCGGTCCGCGCAATCGCTTGCAGCGTGGATGAGGTCTGCGGGACGGGTTGCAATCGGGGTGGACGCTGACCGCTCGAGTTTGTGGACATGCCACAGCGATCCGCGGAATCAACGGTGACACGGGCAGAATCTGGCGATGCCCCTCGTCACCGGTCCCCTGCGGGGCATGGCAGCCGCCGCCCTCGCACTTGCACTCGCCGTCACGGTCGCGGGGTGCTCGGGACTGCCGTCAGCGGACGGCGACTGGCAGGCCGCGCGCGCTGCGGAGCGCATCGCCGACGACATCGCCGCGCACTCCGAGAACGTCCCGCGCATCACCGTCCCGGAAATGATCGCGTGGTGGATACCCCAGAGCCCGACGCCGGCCGAACCCGGCATGGCGATCGTCGAACCCCTCGCCTGGTCAGGAGAGTCCGCCGGCAGTCAGGCGACGATCGACATCAGGGTGGATGTCGACGTCGAGGCGCACTCGTCGGCGCAGATCTTCGGGAAATCGTGGAGTGCCGGCTCGGCGACGCGCTGCTTCCGACTCGAGTGGGTCCGGTACGAACCGGCCCGCCGGTCGGAGATCGCGTGTCCCGAAGGGCCCGCACCCGCCCGGCCGCAGCCCGCTGCCCGGCCTGACCTCACGCAGGCCGACCAGGACCGCGTGGCGGCGATCCTCGTGGGGCACACGACGGCCGCAGATGCGGCCGGGGCTCTGCGCGAGGCATTCCCCGAGGAGTACGTGACCGTCGAGACGGACGAGGCCGACGACGGAGTGGTCGCGGCGGTCGGGATCCCCGCGGAGCTCGAGTGCATCCTGGCGCTCCGCGACTCCACGGGCGCGGTCACCTTCCCCAGCTTCCGCCGCGTCTCGCTGGAACCCGGCGAGATCGGCTGCTCCACCGAGCTCTACACCGATCCGCCGTTCTGATCGCCGCGAGGCCACGGCCGTGCTGCGGTGCTGCGGCCCGGCGGCGCACTCGATCAGCGAAACCGCGTCCGATCACGTGCGCATGGCGATCTGATCCCGCCGCCGGGTCGGAGACTTCGTGACCGGGCGCCACCTCACCTCGGCGTCCCACCAATACGGGCCCTTCACGTACGGCGCGCCGTCGACCATGCACACCTGCCATCCGCCGGTGTCGATGGTGCGATGGTGAAACCAGCACAAGAGGACGCCGTTGTCGATGTCGGTCGGCCCGCCTCGCGAGTATTCCTGCACGTGATGCACCTCGCACCACTGCGGAGGAACGCCGCACCCGGGAACGAGGCATCCGCCGTCGCGGAGTGTGATCGCGCGCCGCTGATGGTGGTTGAACACGCGGTCCAGCGTCACGAGCGACACGATCCGGCCGTTGTCGGCGAGCACGACCCGCTGCACCGCACCCGCGCACGCGACGTGCCGAGCCGCGGCGAGCGGGATCGGCTCGTCGTCACCGGGCAGGTGCGCATTCCCGCGCCCCGATGCGAGGTCGTCCTCACGCACGTGCACGACCAGGGTGGGAGCCGCCCCGCCGAGCATGGGCAGTTCACCGGATGCCGCAGCCGCTGTCACGAGCACCGCCAGGGCGTCATGCCGTCGCTGTGCCGGGGTGCGGGGGTCGGCGGCGTCCTCGCGTGGGCCATTCGCGTGTGAGTCGGCGTCCGTCTCGATGAAGCACGGACCAGGCGCCGGAGCGCCGTCGACGCGCGGGTTCAGAACGCTGTCGATTCCGAGTTGCAGTTGCGCGGCGACCTCGGGCAGCAAGCCGCCCCGCACCGGAATCAGCCCGTCACCGTCACGCCTCCCGAAGGTCAGCCCACGCTTGCGCATCGCCCGCGTCTCGGCCGGCTCCGCCCCATCGGGATCGAGGTAGGCCGCCCACACCTGCGCGAGGGCACCCAGCTCGTCGGCCGACGCCGGCCCTGCAGCATCCGCACCCCGTCCGCAGGCTGCGGCGGCGAGCTCTTCATCGGCGGCAAGCAGCCCCGCACGCCCTGCGCTTGCACGCCGGAACGCGCATGCGACAGCGACGACCCCGTCCACGCCCACGGAGGCCTCCGCGAGCGCCGCTCGCAGTCGCGGGAACTCAGCGGGCAGCAGCTCCCCCGTCGCCCACGCCGTGCTCCGTCGCACGGCCCCCGCGGCAGCGGCGAGAGCGGTCGCGCCTCGGCCCGACACGCGGGTCGCCCGCTGGACCAGTTCACTGAGGTTGCGGCAGCCGTAGCGGGTCGTGACACGGTCGGAGTGCGGGCGCTGCTCGTCACGCTCACGGACCAGCGCCACCGCCTCGATCATGACCGCCTCGACACCGCGCTGCACACGACCCGCCGCCGCCAGAACGGACAGCACCTCGTTGTCATCTCGGGTGCGCAATCCGTCGTCGGCGAGAGCCGCGGACGACAAGGCAGCAAGCGCATCGCCGACCGCCGCGAGGGCCTCGGCGAAGTTCGTCATACCCCCATTCTGGCGAGGGGTTCCGACATTCAAAGGCCCAGATCAGAGGATGTTTTGAGCCTGTGGATAACCCCGATCTCCCAGCCGTGTGGAGGAGGCGGTCAGCGGCTGCGCGACCGTCGCGCGATGCCGATCACGATGAGCACCAGCCCCACCCCCACGACGATCGGTCCGATGACCGCCCACGTCGTCGAGCCGGTCATCGCGGAACCGCCGAGCATGCCGATTCCCTGCAGCGCCCACACGGCCCCGACGACGACGAGGAGGATCCCGGGAATGACGAACACCCACATCCGCTTCACCCGCGACACCCTAGTGGAGTATCCGGCCGAGCGCGGCCCTTATCAGCCCCGCTCGCCCGGGGTCCCGTAGGTCGAGCGCTGCTCGATCACCGCGAGCGTGCAGCGCGAGATGCAGACGAGCTTCCCCGCGTCGTCGGCGATGCGCACCTCCCAGACGTGCGAGCGCCGGCCGATCGCGGCAGGAGTCGCGGTCGCCGTGACCCAGCCGGAGAACATCGGCCGGATGTGGTTCGCGTTGATCTCCTGACCGACGACGTGGAACCGCTCGCGATCCACGGCGAGGAAGCCGGCCCACGACGCGAGGGTCTCGGCCAGTGCCACCGACGCTCCCCCGTGCAGCACGCCGGCGGGCTGGACGGTGCGGCGGTCCACCGGCATCCGTCCGACGAGCGCATCGTCGCGCAGCTCGACGATCTCGATGCCGAGGTTCTCGATGAGCGTGCCCGAAGCCATCGCCGACAGGTCGATGCCGGCGACGTCCCCGAACCACAGGCTCACTCGGCCGCCTCCTCCGCGCGCTCCGCGGCCTCGAGCACCGCGGCGTCGGGGACGTATCCCTCGATGTGACGCTCGTCGGGGCCGTTGTAGGCCGACAGCGGGCGGATGAGCGCATTGGACGCGAGCTGCTCCATGATGTGCGCGGTCCAGCCGGTCACGCGCGCCGCGACGAACAGCGGGGTGAAGGTGAGCGTGTCGAAGCCGATCAGGTTGTACGCCGGCCCGGACGGGTAGTCGAGGTTGGGGTAGATGCCCTTGCGGCTGACGAACTCCGACTCGAGGGCGTCGTAGAGCGCGGCCACCTCGGGCCGGTCGTAGTGCTCGACAAGCGTGTCGAGCGCCGCCTTCATCGTCGGCACGCGCGAGTCGCCGCGCTTGTACACGCGGTGCCCGAAGCCCATGATCTTGCGCTTCTCGGCGAGCGCCTCGTCGAGCCACGGCCCCACGTTCTCGGCGGTGCCGATCTCGTCGAAGATGTGCAGGACGGCCTCATTGGCACCGCCGTGCAGGGGGCCCTTCAGCGCGCCGATCGCGCCGACGACCGCCGAGTAGAGGTCGCTGAGCGTGGAGGCGATGACACGGCCGGTGAATGTCGAGGCGTTGAACGAGTGCTCGGCGTAGAGGATCATCGACCGGTTGAACGCGTCGACGACGACGTCCTCGGCCTCCTCCCCGAACGTCATCCACAGGAAGTTGGCGGCGTAGTCGAGGTCGTCGCGCGGCGCCACCGGCTGCAGGCCGCGACGGCGGCGCTGGCCGTACGCGACGATGGCGGGCAGCACCGCGAACAGGCGCACGCTGCGGGCGAGGTTCTCGTCGGCGCTGCCGCTGGCGTCGAGCACCGAGCCCATGCCGGCGAGGTCGCGGGCGCCGATCAGGCTGACCGCCGTGCGCACCTCGTCCATCGGATGCGCGTCGATCGGCACCAGGTCGATCGCGGCGCGCACGTCGGCGGGCAGCGGGCGATACGCGCGCTCGGTGGCGCGCAGCTGCGCGAGCTGCACGTCGTTCGGCAGCTCGCCGTGCCACAGCAGGTAGGCGACGGACTCGAACGACTGGGTCGCCGCGAGCTCCTGCACCGGGTAGCCGCGGTACAGCAGCGAGTTCGTGTCGGGGTTGACCTTCGAGACCGCCGTGTAGTCGACGACGACGCCGGCAAGGCCCTTCTTGATGTCGGGTTCAGTCATGACTGCTCCTTCGGGTCAGTGACTCAGCGGGCGATCTGGAAGTTGAAGACGTCCTGGTCGAAGTGGTTGTACTGCTCGTAGTCGATGAGGTCGTACAGGTCGGCGCGGTGCTGCATCTCGCCCAGTCTGGACGTGAGCTGCCCGTCCTCGTTCAGCGTGTCGAGAGCACGGGATGCCGCGCCCATCGCGATCCGCAGAAGTGAGACCGGCCAGATCACGATGTTGACGCCGGCGCTGCGCAGCTGCTCGGTCGAGAAGAGGTCGCTCTTCCCGAACTCCGTCATGTTGGCGAGGATCGGCACATCCAGAGCCTGGCGCATCGCCTCGAACTCGGCCAGGTCGCGCATCGCCTCCGGGAAGATCGCGTCGGCTCCGGCATCCACCAGCGCCTTCGCCCGGTCGATCGCGGCATCCATTCCGTCCACCGCGCGGATGTCGGTGCGGGCCATGATCAGGAAGTTCGGGTCGCGGCGCGCATCGACGGCCGCCCGGATGCGCTTCACCGCGGTGTCCTCGTCGACGACGACCTTGCCGTCGAGGTGCCCGCAGCGCTTCGGGTTGATCTGGTCCTCGATGTGCGTGCCCGCCAGCCCCGCGTCCTCGAGCGTCTGGATGGTGCGCGCGACGTTCATGGGCTCGCCGAAGCCGGTGTCGGCGTCGATGATGGCCGGGAGGTCGGTCATGCGGGCGATCTGCTGCCCGCGGCCGGCCACCTCGGTGAGCGTCGTCAGGCCGATGTCCGGCAGCCCGAGATCGGCCGACAGCACCGCGCCCGAGATGTAGACGCCCTCGAAGCCCTTGCGCTCGATCAGTCGAGCGGACAGGGGGTTGAACGCGCCGGGGAGCCGGAGCAGCTCGCCCGAGGCGAGCCGCTCGCGGAACAGGCGCCGCTTCTCGTGCGCCGGGACGGTGGAGTACAGCATCAGAGGCTCCCCGTCGGCTCGGGGCGTTTCGTCTCGCTTCGCTCGCTCAACGACCGGAGATTCTGCTCGCTCAACGACCGGAGATTCACCGACCCGACGCGCATCAGAACAGCCCCTTGGGCGCGGGCGCCGCGGCCAGCACGCCGAACTCGGCGACGATCGAGAGCTGCTGCACCTCGTCGGGCGTGAGCTCCGGCAGGCGCTCGGCGAGCTCGAGGAAGCGGTCGATCTCGGCGGCGGACAGCACCGGCTCCGCGAGGATGCGGAACTTGCGGACGTAGTCCTCGCGGGCGAACGGACGCGCGCCCAGGGGATGCGCGTCGGCGACGGCGATCTCCTCCTCGATGGTCTCGCCGTTGGTCAGGCGGATCTCGACACGACCGCCGAACGCCTTCTCGTTCGGGTCCTCCGAGTGGTAGCGGCGGGTCCACTCGGCGTCCTCGGCGGTGGTGATCTTCTGCCACAGCGCGACGGTGTCCTCGCGTCCCGCACGCTCGGGGGCGTACGAGTCGACGTGGTGCCAGCCGCCGTCCTGCAGCGCGACCGCGAAGATGTACGGGATCGAGTGGTCGAGCGTCTCGCGCGACGCCTTCGGGTCGTACTTCTGCGGGTCGTTGGCCCCCGAGCCGATCACGTAGTGCGTGTGGTGCGACGTGTGCAGCACGATCGACTCGATGTTGGCCGGGTCGACGAGTTCCGGACGCTCGCCGTGGAGGCGACGGGCCAGGTCGATCCAGGCCTGCGCCTGGTACTCGGCCGAGTGCTCCTTGGTGTAGGAGTCGAGGATGCCGCGCTTCGGCTCGCCGGCGGCCGGGAGCGGCACGTCGTACGAGGCGTCCGGCCCATCGAGCATCCATGCGACGACGCCGTCCTCGCCTTCGTAGATGGGGCTCGGCGAGGTCTCGCCGCGCATCGCGCGGTCGACGGCCTCGACCGCCATCTTCCCGGCGAACGCGGGGGCGTGCGCCTTCCACGTCGAGATCTCGCCCTTGCGGGACTGGCGCGTGGCCGTGGTCGTGTGCAGAGCCTGGCCGACGGCCTGGTAGATCGTCTCGACGTCGAGGCCGAGGAGCGTGCCGATGCCGGCCGCCGCGGACGGTCCGAGGTGGGCGACGTGGTCGATCTTGTGCTTGTGGAGGCAGATGGCGCGCACGAGGTCGATCTGGATCTCGTAGCCCGTCGCGAGGCCGCGCACGAGCGCTGCCCCGTCGGCGCCGACGTGCTGCGCGACGGCGAGGATCGGCGGGATGTTGTCACCCGGGTGCGAGTAGTCCGCCGCCAGGAAGGTGTCGTGGTAGTCGAGCTCGCGCACCGCGACCCCGTTGGCCCACGCCGCCCACTCCGGGCTGGTGCGGCGGTCGAGCGCGCAGCCGAACACGGTCGCGCCGTTGCCGCCGACCGACACGGCGTGGTCGAGCGCCTGCTGGCGTGCGGCGCTGACGGGCGCACGGGTGAGGGATGCCGCGGCCACGGCGGCGTTGTCGATCACGCGGTTGATGATCATGTCGACGACATCGGGCTCGACCTCGACGGGATCGGCGGCGACCTCGGCGATGTGCCAGGCCAGCTGACCCTCGCGCGCGAGGTTCTCGTCGCTCCGGTGGACGCGGAGGTGGTGGGTGACGGTCATGATCGTCCTAACTTCAGTGACTCGAGGATGTTCGTGAGCGCGTTGTGCAGGTGCACGTGCGTCGCGTGCGCCGCCAGGTCGGCGTCGCGCGCGGCGATCGCCGAGGCGATCAGGCGGTGCTCGGCGGCGGAGGCCGCGAGACGGTCGGGGTTGTCGCGGGCGAGACGCCGCACCCGCACGAGGTGGGTGCGGACGGTGCGCAGGGCCGCGGTGAGGTAGTCGTTCGCGACCGATTCGTCGAGGCGTCGATCGAACCGCCCGATGAGTGCGTAGTACGCGTCGAGACCGGCCGGGCCGGCGACGTCGGTGCGCGCGAACTCGAGCGCCAGATCGGCGAAGGCCGCGGCATCCCCCCGCTCCGCAGCGAGCCGGGCGGCGGACTCCTCGAGTGCGCGACGCACCTCGAAGATCTCGCGGATGTCGCCGGCGTCGATGGCTGTGACCACCGTCACGCGCGGGGACTGCTGGACGACGAGCCCGTCGGCGGCCAGACGCCCGAGGGCTTCGCGCAGCGGGGTGCGGCTGACGCCCAGCCGGGCGGCCTGCTCGACCTCCCCGAGCACGGTCCCGGGCGGCAGCGCGCCGTCCTGGATCTCGTCGAGGAGCGTCGCGTAGGCCCGATCACTGGCTCGCATCGATCGCACCTCCTCGTTGACAACGCGACCCAGTGTATACATAAACCGATCGAAGGGCGAACGGATGCCGCATCCCTGCCCTATTCGTATACATAGAGCACCCCGCGTCTCGACGCAGTCGCACCAAGATTCACAAAATCATGAAATGGGTGTAGCTTTCCCGGCATGGCCAATGTCATCCGCACGAGCGGTCTCACCAAGCACTACGGTCGCGTCCACGCCCTCGACGGCCTCGATCTCCACGTCGACGAGGGACAGGTCCACGGCTTCCTCGGCCCCAACGGCGCCGGCAAGTCCACCACGATCCGAATCCTGCTCGGACTCGCCCGGGCGACGGGCGGAGAAGCGACGGTGTTCGGTGCCGACCCGTGGCGCGACGCCGTGCGTCTGCATCGACGCATCGCCTACGTGCCGGGCGACGTGAGCGTGTGGCCCAACCTCTCCGGGGGCGAGGCGATCGACCTCATGGCCCGGCTGCGCGGCGCGACACGGCGCGACGCGGCGTACCGCGCGGAGCGCGAGCGCCTGGTCGAGGCCTTCCAGTTCGACCCGCGCAAGAAGGGCCGCGCCTACTCGAAGGGCAACCGGCAGAAGGTCGCCCTCATCGCCGCCTTCGCCGTGCCGGCCGAGCTCTACATCTTCGACGAGCCCACGAGCGGGCTCGATCCGCTCATGGACGTGATGTTCCGCCGCGAGGTCGCCCGCGTGCGCGCCGCCGGGGCGACCGTGCTCCTGTCGAGCCACATCCTGTCCGAGGTCGAGCAGCTGTGCGATCGCGTCTCGATCATCCGCGCGGGGCGGATCGTCGAGTCCGGCACCCTCGCCGAGCTCCGCCACCTCACGCGCACCGAGATCTCGTTCGAGGGAGCGGATGCCTCGGCCGCGGCCGGCATCGCCGGTGCGAACGACATCTCGGCCGAGGACGGGCGGGTTCGATTCACGATCGAGAGTGCGGCCGTGGCATCCGCTCTTCCCGAACTGGGCCGGCGAAACGCTGCGGGTCTGCGCATCGCGCCGCCGTCCCTCGAGGAGCTGTTCCTCCGCCACTACGGCGACGAGCTCGGAACCGTCGCGCGTCCGGGGTTTGCAAGCGAGCAGGTCTCCGGCGGCGAGCTCGAGGACGCCAGGTGAGCGGTTTCGGCGCGCTCCTCCGGCTGCGGGCGCGGCGCGACGCGGTGCAGGTGTCCATCTGGACCCTGGCCGTGCTGCTGCTGGCCTACGGCTCGAGCGTGGGCGTCACCGAGAACTTCGGCAGCCTCGAGGAGCGCACATCGCTGCTCTCGCTGGCCGTGGCGAACCCCGTCATCCTGCTGTTCCGCGGACTGCCGTCGGGCCCGGACGAAGGCGCGTTCATCGTGTTCCTGGTGCTGCCCTTCCTGGCGATGCTCGCGGCGCTCATGGCGGCATTCCTCGCCGTCCGCCATACGCGGGCCGACGAGGAGTCGGGCCGAGCCGACCTGGTGGCCGCCACGCCCGCGGGGCGTGGGGTGCCCTTCGCCGCCACCCTCGTGCACGGCATCATCGCCTGCATCCTCGTGGGCGTCGCTGGAGCACTCGGGCTGACGCTCAGCGGCCTCGGGGTCACGGGCAGCCTGGTCACCGGCGCGGCGATCGCCGCCACCGGACTCGTCTTCCTCACGGTGGGTCTCGTCGCCGCCCAGCTCTTCTACAGCGCTCGGGCAGCCAACTCGCTCACCGTCTCGCTGCTGGTGGCGACCTTCATCGTCGGGGGCGTCGGGAACGCGCTGGGCTCGCCCGACGACACGCTCACGCGCATGACGAGCAGCGGTCTGGCGTGGGTCTCACCTTTCGTGTGGGCCGAGAACAGCCGGCCCTTCGCCGACGACGACGTCCGCCCGCTGCTGCTCGCAGTGGCCGTCAGCCTCGTTCTGGCCGGCATCGCGCTCGCCTTGCAGGCCGCACGGGACGTCGGGTCGGGGGTGCTCGCTGCGCGCCGCGCCGCGCCGCACGCCGGACCGCTGCTGTCAGGCCCCGTCGGGCTGGTGTGGAAGCTGAGCGCGGGATCACTGGTCGCCTGGGCGCTCGGCGCCGCCGTGGTGGGCGCCCTCTCCACCTCGCTGTCCGCCGTCGTCGAGGAGGTCGGCACCGGCAATGCGGCGGTGCAGGCGATCCTCGAGCGACTGGCCGCCGAGGGATCGATGGACCAGGGGCTGCTCGTGACGCTCTTCGTCATGGTGGGTGTGCTGGCGGCGTGCTTCGGGGTGCAGACGGTGCAGCGCGCGCGTCAAGAGGAGACGCACGGCACGGCCGAGCCGGTGCTCGCAGCCCCCCTGGCCCGCGGGCGGTGGCTCGGCGCGTTCCTGCTCGTCGCCCTCGTCGGCATCGTGGTCATCACCGCCGCCGCAGTGGCGGGGGCGGGCATCGCCCTGGTCGCGACCGAGGGGGACGGCTCGCTGCTCGGGGACGCCGTGGTGGTGGGCGCCGGCCAAGCCCTGGCCGCCGCCGTCTTCACCGTGCTCACCGCCCTGGTCTTCGCCCTCGTGCCGAGGCTGACGATCCCGCTGAGCTGGGGGATCGTCCTCGTGGCGGCGTGCCTCGCGCTGTTCGGCACGATCTTCGGCGTCGACGAGGACATCGTGGCTCTCTCGCCGTTCGCGGCTGTGCCGCTGCCCGACGGCGACGGCATCGACCCGAACGGCGCTGTGTGGCTGACGGTCGCCGCGCTGGCCGGGGCCGCGGCATCCGTCCTGCTGATGCGCAACAGGGAGCTCGCGCCGGGAGGATAGGTTCGAGACGGGAGGATCCGATGGGGGACGCACACGCCAGCGCAGCGCATCCGGGTGTCGAGGCGGCCGAGCAGGCTGCCGCCATGCTCGCCGCCGCGGGGATGGCGCGCATGCCGGCCCGGGTCATGATGGCCCTGGTCGGCTCGCCCGACGAGGGGTACACCGCCGCCGAGCTGGCCGATCGCCTCGGGGTGTCGGCCGCCGCTGTCTCGGGTGCCGTCCGCTATCTCATCTCGATGCGACTGATCCAGCGCATCTCCCGCCCGGGAGACCGTCGCGACCGCTACGACCTCGTGGACGACGCGTGGGGCGGCATGATCACGTCGAGCTCTCCTCTCTATGCGGCGCTGGCGACGCAGCTGGACCGCATCGCCGACGAGAACGCCGGCGCCCCGATCTCGGTCGCGCGGGCGCGGGAGATCGCCGACTTCCTGCGCTATCTCACCGAGCGGATGCCTCGGCTCGTGGACGAGTGGCGCGCCGACCGCGGGTAGCCTTGCCCGAGTGACCGACTCCCCCCGCTACATCGTGGCCACCGACGGAGCCTGCAAGGGCAATCCCGGACCGGCGGGCTGGGCCTGGGTCGGTGAGGACGGCCAGTGGGCGGCCGGATCGATTCCCGTGGGCACCAACAACATCGGCGAGCTGATGGGGCTGCTCAAGGCCATCGAAGACCACCCCGACGTGGAGAACCTCGTCGTGCAGGCCGACTCGAAGTACGCCATCGACACCTACACCAAGTGGATGGACGGCCACCGGCGCCGCGGATGGAAGACGTCGACGGGAGCGCCGACGAAGAACATCGACCTGCTCGAGCAGCTCATCACCGCCCGTGACGCCCGCCGGGCGGCCGGCCTTCCCGACGTGGTCCTCGAGCATGTGCGCGGCCACTCCGGGCACGTGCTCAACGCCTGGGCCGACGAGCGCGCCGTGCGCGCGTCCGAGCACGCGGCGAAGGGCGTCGCGAGCGCGTGGTCGTCGCTCGGAGCACACGACCCCATCGACGTCTCCGCCGCCCCGAAGAACGGCCGCTGACCCTTCCCACGGGGTCCGTTCAGCTCAGGCGCCGGCTTCGGCGAGGTGCTCCTCGAGCGCGTCGAGTGCGGGGCGCTGGCCCTTCACGAGCTTCTCGCGCGCCTCGGGCAGCGGCATCCACTCCACTCTGTCGACCTCCGGGAACGACACCGTCTTCCCCGACCGGGGCGGCCACTCGAGGTCGAACTCGCCGAAGTCCAGCTCGTCCAGCGACAGCCCCTCGCCGTCGGCGACGAACACCGTCACGCGCTTGCCCGACGAATACGGGAACGTGCCGAGCTCGGCGAACGGCCCCTCCGGCGGGTCGATGCCCAGCTCTTCGCGGAACTCGCGCCGCGCGGCGTCGAGCGCGGGCTCGTCGCCCTCGTCGAACTCGCCCTTCGGGATCGACCAGGCGCCGGCGTCCTTCGCCGCCCAGTACGGCCCTCCCATGTGCGCGATGAGCACCTCGGGATCGGCGCCGAGCCGGTAGAGGAGGATGCCGGCGCTCGTGGTCACCATGGCGTTTCGTTCGCTTCGCTCGCTCGCTCGCCTAGACGATGCGCGTCTTGGGGGAGAGCGTGTAGGTGTCCTCCGGGTCGTCATACACGGCGCCGCGCAGGGCGGTGTCGATCGCGGCCATCGCGTCGGCGTCGAGCACGACGCCGGAGGCCTTCACGGTGTCGGCGAGCTGCTCGGGACGCGATGCCCCGACCAACGCTGCGGCGACGTTCTTGTTCTGCAGCACCCAGGCGATCGCGAGCTGCGGCATCGTGAGCCCGGCCTCGGCGGCGATCGGCTTGAGCCGCTGCACGGCCTCGAGCACCTCCGCGCGGAGGAAGCTCTTGATGAAGTTCGCGCCGCTCTTCTCGTCGGTGGCCCGCGACCCCTCGGGCACCGGCTGCCCGGGCAGGTACTTGCCCGAGAGCACGCCCTGGGCCATCGGCGACCAGACGATCTGCGAGATGCCCAGTTCCTCCGACGTCGGCACGATCTTGCCCTCGATCACACGCCAGAGCATCGAGTACTGCGGCTGGTTGGAGATGAGCTGGATGCCGTGGCTCTGGGCGAGCGCGTGACCCGCGCGCAGCTGCTCCGCGGTCCACTCCGAGACGCCGATGTACAGCGCCTTGCCCTGGCGCACGATGTCGGCGAACGCCTGGAACGTCTCCTCGAGGGGCGTCTCGTAGTCATAGCGATGCGCCTGGTAGAGGTCGACGTAGTCGGTGCCGAGGCGCGTGAGCGATCCGTTGATCGACTCCATCATGTGCTTGCGGCTGAGCCCGGTGTCATTGGCGCCGCGCGGGCCGGTCGGGAAGTAGACCTTCGTGAAGATCTCGAGCGACTCCCGGCGCTGACCGGCCAGGGCCTTGCCGAGCACCGTCTCCGCCGCGGTGTTGGCGTACACGTCGGCGGTGTCGAACGTCGTGATCCCGGCGTCGAGTGCGGCGTGCACCGTCTCGATCGCCGCGGAGTCGTCGACCTGCGAGCCGTGCGTCACCCAGTTGCCGTAGGTGATCTCCGAGACCTTGAGACCGCTGTTGCCGAGATACCGATAGTTGACCATCCCTCAACGCTAGCGGCGGTGGGATGCCTCGGCTCTCGGTCTGCCGCGTCCGGCGGCCCCATAGCGCTGACCCCGTGTGCAGTGAGATAGTGACACCAGTACGACACCCGTCCATTGGGGGGCTCGTGTCGCTTGGGGTTCTCTGGGGAGCGGGTCGCATGGCAGCTCGCGTGGCGGCGTCTGACCTCGTGCCCCGTCTGCTCGTAGAGCACGGCGGGCCGACGGGCCGTCGACTGAGCGTGGACGGCACCGCCGTGCTCATCGACATCTCGGGCTTCACGACCCTGTCCGAGCAGCTCGCCGCCGCGGGGCGCGAGGGGACCGAGCAGCTCATCGCGACGCTGTCGCGCATCTTCACCGTGCTCCTCCCCTCGACCGACGACGGCGGTGACATCCTCAAGTTCGCGGGCGACGCGCTGTTCGTCCTCTTCCGCGGCGACGACCACGCCAAGCACGCCGCGCACGCCGCCTGGAACATGAATCGCGTGCTCGCCGCGATCGGCGACGTCCATCTGCCCGCCGCCCGCGCGCGACTGCGGATGTCGGTGGGCGTGCACTCCGGAGTGTTCGAGCTCCTCCTCACGGGCGCCGACTCCGTGAGCGTGGTGCTGGCCGGCGCGGCGACCGATCGCGTCCTCGAGCTTCAAGGTGCGGCGCCGGCGGGTCGCATCCTCGTCAGCGGCGAGACGGCGGCGGCGCTCCCCCCGAAGCAGACCGCGCCCGATGAAGAGGTCGAGGGGGCGTTCCGCCTGCTGCGGGCGGGCACGGTCCCGTCCCACTCGCTGCTCGCGCTCACCTCCTCCGGAGGCGCCGGCGGCGAGCGCTTCCTGCCCAGGGTCTTCCGCCAGCGCCCCGACCTCCTCAGCGCCGAGCCCGATCACCGCTGGGCCGCCATCGGCTTCGTGCAGGTCGGCGGGCTCCCGCCCGAGCTCGACGACGCCGACCTGGACCGCGTCGACGCCGTTACCGCCACGGTGGAGGCCGCGCTCGCCGACACCGGTGCGACGCTCCTCGACGTGGACCCGGCCATCGGCGGCTACCGCTACTTCCTCACCGCCGGCTCCCCCACTTCCATCGAAGATCCCGAGGGCCGCCTGCTGACCGCCGTGCAGCGGATCGTCGCATCCGGGAGCGGCCTGACCCTGCGCGCGGGCGTGACCTCGGGCAGGGTGTTCTCCGGCTTCGTGGGCGCCATGAACCGCCAGACGTTCACCGTGATGGGCGACTCCACCAATCTCGCCGCACGACTGACGTCTCGCGCCGAACCGGGCACGGTGCTCGTGACCCGCTCGGCACTCGAGCGCTCGGCCGTCGCCTTCGATGCCGCGGACGGCGGCGAGATCACCGTCAAGGGCAAGTCGGACCCGATCCCCGTGGCCGTCGTGACCTCGGCCGGCCGGAGCGCCGACGGCGTGATCGGCGACGTGCCGTTCCTGGGACGTGACGCCGAGCTCGCACAGCTGCTGACGCTGCGGGATGCCGCGGCCACGGGCTTCGGCGGATCCCTCACGGTCACCGGCGGTGCCGGGGTCGGCAAGTCACGCCTGCTGGCCGCGGCGGCCGAGGGCAGTCCGCTGCCCGTCCTGCGGCTGAGCGGCGACCGGTTCGCGGGAGCGGCGTACCGAACGCTGCAGTCGCTGCTGCGTCCGCTGCTCGGCATCGCGCCCGAGGCGCCCGCCGACGTCGCCGGAGCAGAGCTCGCCGACGCGGTCGCGCGACTGCGTCCCGCGATGTCGATGTGGGTGCCCCTGCTCGCCCCGCTCGCCGGCGCCGAGGTCGCGTCGACGCCCGCCGTCGACGCGCTCGACGACGCGTTCCGCCAGGAGCGGGCGCACGCCGTGCTCGGCCGCCTCCTCGAAGACCTCCTGCCGGCGCCCGCCCTGGTGCTGATCGACGACGCCCACTGGGTCGACGAGGCGTCCGCCGCCGCGCTCGCCCACGTGTTCTCGGGCGACATCGGCCACGCGGTGATCGTCGCCCGTCGCGAGGCCGAGGGCGGCCTGCAGCTCTCCGGGCGCACGATCGAGCTCAGCGGGCTCGCGCAGGACGCGGCATCCGATCTCGTCGAATCCCTCGTGGGGCGCACGCTCCTGCCCGCCGACCTCGCGCCGATCGTGTCGCGCGCCGAGGGTAACCCGCTCTACCTGACCGAGCTCGCGGCTGCCTTCGCCTCTGGCAGCGACACGCTCGGCATCGAGCAGCTCGTCGGCGAGCGCATCGACGCCCTCGCCGAGCAGGAGCGCGCCGTGGTGCGGCGGTCGGCGGTGCTGGGGTGGGGCGTGCCCCTCGGCCTCTTCGTGCGCTGGGTCGGTCCGGCCGAGCTCGCCGAATCGGAGGGGGTCTCGGGGTTCCTCGAGCGTCTCGAGGACTCGGTGCGCTTCCGCAGCCCGCTGTTCCGCGAGGTCGCGTACGAGCAGCTCAACTTCCAGACCCGGCGGGAGCTGCACCGGGCGATCGCCGCCGCACTCGAGATCGAGCCCGAGCTGGCAGCCGGGCCGGTCGAGCCCATGCTCGCCATGCACTACGAGGCAGCGGGCGACCTCGCACGCGCCTGGCGCGCGGCGTGGGCCACGGCCCAGGCCGCCGAGACGGCGTTCGCGGTCGAGGATGCCGTCGCGGCCTATCGCGTGGCCGTCGGGGCCGCCGCACGCACGCGGCCGCATCCGCCCGAGCTCGCCGCCCTGTGGCGAGGCCTCGCACGCACCGCCGTCGCGAGCGGTCGCGCCGGTGAGGGTCTCGAGGCGCTCGACCGCGCCCGCGCCTTGGCGAAGGACGCCCTCGAGCGGGCCCGCATCGATCAGGACCGCGCGTACGCGCTCAACATCCTCGGGCGCGCGGCCGACGCCGCAACGGCCGTCCGCACCGCCCGCCGCAGCGCCACGCGTGCGGGAGACGACGGGCGCGCACTGCTCGCGAGCCTGTCGGTGACGGAGGCCGGCCTCCGGCTGCGGCAGGCGAGATGGGCCGACGCGCAGCTGCTCGCCCGCGAGGCGATGGACCTCCTCGACGGCGCGGCGGCCACCGACGACGAGCGACGCGTGCTCGCCGACGCGTTCCGCTATCACGACATCGCCGCGGGCGAGCTCGACGGCGACGCCGCCATGACGCACCTGCAGCGGGCGCTCGACCTCTACGACCGGATCGGCGACGAACTCTCGCGGTCGAAGGTGCTCAACATCCTGGGTGCGCGCGCCTACTATCGGGGCGCCTGGACGACCGCGGCCGGCCTGTATGCCCAGGCACAGGACGCGGCCGAGCGCGGCGGCGACGTCGTGGGCGCCGCCATCGAGGCCGCCAACGCCGCCGAGATCCTCATCGACCAGGGCCGTGTCGACGATGCGCTGCCGCTGCTCAAGGCCTCCCGGCGCGTCTTCGAGGGCTCCGACAACCCGTACCTGGTGGCGTTCGCGACCGGCTTCCAAGGACGCGCGCTGCTGCGCTCCGGACAGCCGGATGCCGCGGCCGAGGCCTTCGAGACGGCAGCGCGCGGGTTCGCGGCGCTCGACGAGACCGACGCCGCGCTCGACGCCCGTGCACGCCGGATCCACGCCCTGCTCGACGCCGGCGACACCGTGCGCGCCCGTGAACTCGTGGCGGAGCTCGAGTCGCTTCCACTCGCCGGCCGCGCCGCGAGCCTCGTGCTGCGGGCGCGTGCTCGTCTCGCGGCGTCCGACGGCGATGAGGGCGGCGCGCGCGAGCTCGCGCGGGCGGCGGCCGACGCGGCCGGCCCGATGATGTACGACCGGGCCCTCAGCCTCGCCGAACTGGCCGGGTGGAGCGGCCCCGAGGGTGCGCTTCTCCGCGCGGAGGCGGATACTATCCTCGGCGAGCTCGGTGTCACCGACGTCACCGGTCTCGTCGCCTCCGGCGACGCGACGACCCCTCAGCCCGCACACGAATCCGAGCAGTCATGACCGTCGTCCCGTCGCCGCGTCGCACCCCGCGCAGGTCCGTCGGGGTGCTGGCTGCGGCCGGGCTCGTGGCGGCCGGCCTGGTGAGCCTCCCCGCGGCCCCCGCCGCGGCGGACGTGACGCCGCTTCCGGCGCAGGCCGACGTGTACCTCGTCTCGCGCACCGACCAGGGCGTCTCGGGCTCGCCGTACATCACGCCCGACGGGCAGAAAGTCGCCTATGCCTCGACGGCGAGCGATCTCGCCGAAGGCACCCGGCCGGCGACGTCGAACATCTTCCTCGCGACCGCGATCCAGGGCTCCAGCGATCCGTTCTCCGGCTCGCCGCAGCTCGTGAGCCGGCCGGACGCATCGCTGCCGGATGAACCCGCAGACGACACCAGCTTCGACCCCGTGGCGAGCGCGGACGGGCGCTACGTCGCGTTCGTCAGCCGCGCGACCAACCTGGTACCCGGCGGCGGCGCGCCGGGGCGGTCGAACGTCTACGTCCACGATGTGGTCACGGGAAGCACCCTGCGCGTGGATGCCGGCGTCGAACCGGACGGCAACTCGTACGAGCCCGACATGTCGGACGACGGCCGGTACGTCGTGTTCGAGTCGGAGGCCACCAACCTGTGGGCCGAGGACACCAACGCCGCTCCCGACGTCTTCGTCGCGGATTTCGACCCCGACGGCGACGGCGTCCACCAAGCGCCGTCGGTGCGCCGGCTGTTCCCTGGGACGAGCGTCCCCGGCGGCATGAGCGAGCCCGCCATCAGCGGAAACGGCGAGTACATCGTCGTCACCGCTTTCGTGGACGATCCCGGCTCGAGTCAGCAGGCCACCGACACGCCGCGCCTCTTCCGCTTCCCGCGCGCGGCGGACTTCCGCTACATCACCCTCCTCGAGGGCGCTCACGACGGCGACCTCGGTTCGACCGGCAAGGAGTTCGCGGCGATCGCCGACGACTGCGGCGGGGCACCGGCGGCGGTGGCCGGCACCCTCGACCCGTTCAGCCGGGTCTACGTGACCGGGCTGGGCACGCTCGCGGTCAAGCGCACCGTGGGCGATGTGCGGGCGCCGGCGATCTCGGCCGACGGGTCGGCGGTCGCCTACGCGACGACTCAGCCCCTCCAGCCGAACGACACCGACCCGGACGCCCTGACCCAGCCGGTGATCCGGCTCTCGACCGTCGGCTGGCTCGACGCGGATCCTGACGACCTCGACTGCGTCGGAGAGCACGGCAGCACGTCGGCCGTCGAGATCGGCCCAGGAGACGCGCCGAGCATCTCCGCGAGCGGGCGCACCGTCGCGCTCGGCGGCCCGAGCCAGATGAGCGCCGCCCAAGCGGAGGTCACCGCCGTCGACACGCACGAGCACGACGGTCTGTCGGTGTCGGAGACGATGGGCCAGCTCTCGACGATGGGGTTCATCACGAGCGTCGAGGTCTCGGACATACCCGCGTCGGCGGTCTCCGACTACGCCGCCGCCCTGGCGAACGCACCGATCTACCGGCTGCCCATCTACCGGCTACCCATCTACCGGCTGCCGATCTACCGTCTCCCGATCTACCGGCTGATGATCGGCGACTCCCCCATCTACCGCCTCGAGGTGGCCGACGCCCCCATCTACCGGCTGCCGATCTATCGCCTCCCGATCTACCGGCTCCCGATCTACCGACTCGACATCCCGGGCGGCTGGAGCGAGCTCCTCGCCGCCACGGATTTCGCCGGCGATCTGAGTCAGAGCATCCTTCTGTCCGATGTGCTCACGTGGGCGAACGAGCTGCTCGCCGGCGCGGGCGGAACCGCGGAGGAGCGACGCGCCGCCGAGCGCATCCAGAGCCTCACGCTGAGTGACGTGGGACTCGAGGGAAGCGGCATCGAGTCGCTGTCGCTGGCCTCCATGGTGCTGGGCGGCGCGCGGCTGGCCCACGTCGAGATCGCCGGGGATGCCGCAGACCCGCTGCAGCGGTGGCAGGCGGTCGCCGATGCGCAGGGGCTCGCTGTCACCCTCGACGACGAGACGACGCTGGCCGAACTCGACGCCGGCGGTCTGGCGATCGACAGCTCGGGCGTCGATGCCGTCATCGCGAACACGCTCCCGATCGAAGACACGCTGCTGGACAGCATCCCGCTCACTCCCGCATCCGACGGCACCCCCGGCCTGCAGTTCGCGGGCACGCCCCTCGGAGACCTCGATGTCTCCGAGCTGAGCACCTCGGCTCAGGTGGCCATCTTCGGCGGCGTCCGGACGGGCACCCTCGCCGAGAACGCGGGAGACATCCGGCCGTCCGCGACGACCGCCGACCTCGCCGCCGGGGCGCCCGATCAGGTGACGCTCGGGACGATCCTGCTGTCGCTGCTCGAGAGCGCCGACTACCCGTGGGAGCAGATCGATCCGGCGGTCATCCCGGCCGGCGCCACGACGGAGCAGTCGCAGCCGAGATGGTGCAACGGCACCGAGCGGTGCGGATCCTTCCTGCAGTATCAGTTCACCTTCGACCCCGGTCCCGGTGAGCCCACCACGTTCACGGCTCCGACCGCGACGATCGAGCTCCCCGGGGCGACCCGGGCGCGGGCGATCAGAAGCGGCGGATCCGGACCCTCGTTCAGCCAGTTCGAGGAAACTCCCTACACAGGCCCGGTGCTCGAAGACGGGTCGATGCTCACCTTCCCCCTGCCCGACACGGTCGGAGGCACCGTACGGGAGATCACGGTCGACTTCACGGAGGTGCGCCGACCCGGCTCGTGGCAATCGCGAGCGACGCTGACGAGCGGCGAGGCCGGCGCCGAGGCGTTCCTGTTCATGCCGGCCGCCGACGACTACACCTACTACGACTCGGAGGTGAACAACCGCACCCCCGAGGGCGAGTGGACGATGACCACGGAGGCAGGCGGCGGGATCGTCCTGAGCCCCGGAAGCGTGTACTACGAGTGGGTCGCGCCATTCAACATCGAGTACGACGAGGAGAGCAACGAGCGCGTGTTCGGCCCGGCCGACGACGAGGACTGGTTCCTCGTCGATCCGCCTCCGGCAGGCAAGCGGCTGGTGGTCTCCACGAACGCCGCTGACGGCCAGCTCGCGCTCGCCCTGTTCAAGCCGACCCCGACGACCACCCCGCTCGGCGTCGAGGGCCCGGGCCGACCACAGGGGACCGTCGTCGTCGAGCAGAACTCGGGCGCCGCCTCGTCCCCTGCGGAATCGGGCGCCGACGCGTCAGCCGCGGCGGCCGACCATGTGCTCGTCGACCAGGCTTCGGTCGGCGGCGACGGCACCGCGACGGTCGAGGCGGGCTCGGCGGCCGTCGACGGCGGCGAGCGCTGGCTCGTCCGCGTGACGAGCGGAACCGGTGAGGCGGGGCGCCAGCTCTACTCGCTGCGGGCCGCGTACGAAGACGAGGCACCCGAGCAGTCCTGCCTCCCCTTCGAGCCGGCGGTCCCCCTCGATCCCGAATGGCCGCCGCCGCTGATCGACGACGTGATGGGCGTCAGCGCCGAGACGAACACCCTCTACCTGACCGACGTCACCCGCATGCGCCAGCTGTACGGCAAGGAGGGCGCCGATGCCGTCGAGAACGAGCTGCGTCTGGTCGACGCCTGGAGCGACCTGAACGAGATCGGCGTGGACGGCGCTCTCGTCACGGTCGATGCCGACCCGGCCGTGCAGGAGGCGCGCGCGATCGCCGACCAGAACCCCTGCTCGATGCCCGCCCGTCGAGCCCTCGCGGCCGCGATCAACCGCTACGTGCAGTCGGTGGTCGACTCGAGCGGCGCGGAGGTGCGCAGCGTCGTGGTGGTCGGCGGCGACGACGTCATCCCGTTCGCGCCGGTCGCCCAGAACACCGCCCAGTTCAACGAGAGCGGACACGCCGCCGACCTGCGCCTCGACGAGCTGCCCGACGGTTCGCCGTGCCCCGAGGTCTCGGGCGGACTCCCCGATCCGTGCGCGACGCCCCTGTCGGCGGCGGCCGCGGGCGACTACATCCTCACGGACGACCCCTACGGGCTGGCCGATGCGTACCAGTCGCTCGGCGGCTATCTGTACGTGCCGACGGTCGCCCTCGGGCGGCTCGTCGACACGCCCGAGCAGATCGTGGCGCAGCTCGACCGCTACCGTGGATCGCTCACCGGCCTGCTCGAGGCGGACACGTCGCTGACGGGCGGCTATGGCGCCTGGGCCGAGCTTCCCGAGCTGGTCGAAGCCAACCTGACGTGGCGGCTGTCCGGCCAGGGTGCGCCGCTGCAGGAGCCCTGGACCGAGGCCGACGCGCTGGACCGCCTGCTCCCCCCTTCGGACGACGCTCCGCGGATCGTGTCGCTCAACACGCATGCCGATGAGCGGAACCTGCTCCCGGGCGTGGAGGATGCGGCGCAAGGGGCGCCGGAGGGCACCGACCTCATGTCGGCCGACGAGCTGCTGCCTGAGGCATCCCGGCTCGAGGATTCACTCGTGTTCATGATCGGATGCCACGCGGGCACCAACCTGCCGACGTCGTACTACGGCGACGTGACGGACTGGGCGGACGTCTTCGCCGAGTCGGCCGGATACGTCGGGAACACCGGGTTCGGTCTGGCGAACAGCGTCACCACCGCCTTGAGCGAGCGTCTGCTCGCCGCGTACGCCGACTGGATCGGCGTGGAGACCGACGACCGGCGCGTGACGGCGGGCGAGGCGCTCATGTACGCCAAGCAGTCGTATCTCGGCCAGGTCGGGACGTACTCGGGCTACGACGAGAAGGTCCTCATGCAGGCCGTCTACTATGGCGTGCCGATGTACGGGTTCGCCGGCGACGAGACCGCCAAGAAGGCTCCGCCGCTGCCGGCCGTCGCCGAGGGCCTGACGATCGTCGACGAGGGTGACGGACTCGCCAGCGCCTCGCTGACACTCACCCCCGCCCTGACCGCACGCTCCGTCGACCCGGACGGCAGCGACGGCTCGGAGCCCGCTCGGACGTACTTCACCGTGGGGGACGAAGCGCCCCTCACCGTCGCCGGCCAGCCGGCCCTGCCCAAGACCGTGATGCAGGTTCCACTGTCGGACGAGGGCGGCAAGGTCGCCAAGGGCGCGCTGATCACCGGCCTCGCGTCGGAGTACACGTCGGACGTCCATCCGCTCGTAGCCGACCCGCTGATCGGCGTCGAGGCCGCCTCGATGACGAAGCAGGATGTCGCGTTCCCGTCGACCTTCGCGAACGTCACCTCGCAGGACACGCCGTCAGGGCCTGTAGGCCTCCTGGTGGTGACCCCCGCGAGCGTGCAGGCTCCTGCCAACGGCGCCGGACGGATCGAGACCTTCACCTCGATGGATGTGGCGGTGCTCTACAGCCAGGACACGACCGACGTCACCGGCCCCGTGATCACGACCCGCGACGTCGGCTGGCCGTTCTCGGTCTCGGCGTACGACCCGGGCGGAGGCGCGATCTCGCGCGTCGTGCTGCTCGTCCAGGATGCGCAGGACGACGGCGGAGACGGCACGGCGCAGGAGTGGATCCCGGTCGAGCTCACGCCGTCCGGCGAGGAATGGCGCGCTCAGCGCCCCGCGGGGATCGACGGGCCGTTCCGGTGGATCCTGCAGGTCGTCGACTCCGCGGGCAACGTGACCACCGACAGCGATCGCGGCCGGCTCCCGGCTGCGGACGCGGCGAGCCCGACGCTGGCGGAGGGCGGCGACGACCTCGCCGTCACCGCGGGCGAGCGCGTGGTGCGCAGCCTCGTCGTCGAGGACGTCGAACCCGGCGACGCGCTCACCGGGCGCTACCGCCTGCTCCGCCCGAACGGCGACATGATCCGCTCCGGTCCTCTCACGCTCGCGACCGGTTCCGACGGCGTGCAGCGTGCCACGCTCGACGTCGTCGCGGATACTCCGGGAGCCTTCACCGCCGAGCTGCGGGTGTGCCGCGCCGGCGGAGTCGTGTGCAGCGAGCCGTCCGCATTCGGCCTGACCGTGACCCCGGAGAACACCGCGCCCACCGCGACGGTCCGCTTCCTCGAGAAGGACGCGTCGCCCTCGTCGACCCTGCATGCCGAGGCGACCGGTGCCGACGCCGACGGTGACGTCGTGAGCCTCAGTTACCGGTGGTACCGCAACGGCATCCTGATCGAGGGCGCGGTCACCTCCTCTCTCCCCCTCGGCGGCGTCGCGGTGACGGGCGACCTGATCCGGGTGGAGGCCATCCCGAACGACGGCAGCACCGACGGTCATGCGGCCGTCGGCGAGATCCGCGTCGGCGAGGACGTCGCTCTCCCGACCATCGCGGTCTGGGCGACGACGGACGGCGAGACCTACGACGAGGGCACCTGGGCGCGAGCGGACGTCGTCGTGTCGTTCACGTGCACCGGCATCGGCGTGGTGTGCCCTGGCCCCGTCACCGTCTCGGCCGACACCGACGGCACGGTGGTCGAGCGCAGCGTCACCGACGAGCTGGGCCGTGAGGCGACCGCCGGCATCACGGTCCGGCGCGATGCGACCGCGCCGTCGCTCGCACCGTCGGTCTCTCCTGACCCCGTCGCCGTCGGCGGCACCGCCACCGCCGTCCCGGTCGCCACCGACACCGGATCGGGGATCTCGACCCAGTCGTGCGATCAGCCCGCGACCGCCACGGCCGGTGCGAAGACGCTGACCTGCCGGGCGACGGACGTCGCCGGCAACAGCACCGCCGTCACGGTCGCGTATACGGTGATCGCGCCGTCGCCCTCCTGCCGCCTGGGCAGCCGCGTGGTCATGCAGCCCGTGAACCCCGACGGATCGAGCGTGTTCGCCCGCATCTCGGCCGTTCCGGTGATGTTCCGGCTGTGCGACACGGTCGGGCGCCTCGTGACCGCCAAGGGATCCGTCACGAGCGTCACGCAGGTCTCGGCGACGGCGATGCCGAACAAGGGCACCCGGGTCAACGAGCTGCCGCTGCTGCTGCCGACCGTGAAGCCGGTGTACGTGAAGCTCACGGGACTGTGGGTCGGCACGATCGGGTCGGCGACGCTGAAGGGCGGCCAGAAGTACACCTACCGGGTGAACCTGGCCGACGGCACGTCGTTCACGTTCACCTTCGGGATCAAGTGATGGCGGGCGCCGAGACGGGATCGACGGATGCCGCGGCCGACGCCCTCGCGGCGAGGATGCTCGACGAGGTGACCTCCGAGATCGCCCACGCCGACGAGAAGGCGTCGCTCCTGATCGGCAGCCTGGGAATCGCGTTCACGATCGTCCTCAGCGGGCTGCTGGGCGGCGACTGGACGACCGAGACGCTCTCCTCAGCCGGGCTCGTCATGTGGATCGCGGGCGCCGTGGCCGCCATCGCGTCGGTGGCCGCGGCGGCGCTGGCCGTCTGGCCGCGGCTCACTCCTGCGCCGGCCGACGGCGTCATCGCCTTCTGGGCACACGTGCGCGGCTACCGGTCGCACCGTGCGCTCATGGCGGCGATGGCCGAACACGCGATTCCCGAGCCGGAGCGAACCTACCAGCAGCTGTTCGTGCTCTCGGCGGTCGTGCAGCGCAAGTACCGCTGCATCCGGTGGGCCATGGCGCTGGCCGGCGTCGCGGCCGTGCTCGTCGCGATCGCCTCCCTGCTCGTGGTGTGACGCACGGCCGGATCAGTCCTCGAGCGGCGTGACGGCGGCGACCGCCTGGTCGTCCTCCGTGGCGACGAGCTGACCGCAGGCGCCGTCGATCTCCTTGCCTCGGGTGTCGCGCAGGGTCGTCGGGATGCCGGCCTCGTTGAGGCGACGCACGAACTCGTTCTGCACCGGCACCTCGGAGGCCGTCCAGATGGAGCCGGGCGTGGGATTCAGCGGGATGGGGTTGACGTGCACCCAGCCGCGACCGCGGGCGTTGAGCTTCTCGGCGAGGAGGTCGGCGCGCCAGGCGTGGTCGTTCATGTCCTTGATGAGCGCGTACTCGATCGAGACGCGGCGGCCGGTCTTGTCGAAGTACGCGCGGGCCGCGTCGAGCGCCTCGTCGACCTTCCAGCGCGAGTTCACCGGGATGAGCTCGTCGCGCAGCCGATCGTCGGGCGCGTGGAGCGACAGGGCGAACGTCACGGGGATGTCCTCGCTCGCCAGCTTCGTGATCGCCGGCACCAGGCCGACCGTCGAGACCGTCACACCGCGGGCGCTCATGCCCAGTCCGTGGGTCTTGTCGGTCATGACGCGCACCGCCTGCATCACCCGGGCGTAGTTGGCGAGGGGCTCCCCCATGCCCATGAAGACGATGTTCGACACGCGCTCGGCCGAGTGGTCGTCCTTCTTCTTGCCGCCCAGTCCGCCCTCGGCGATGAGGCGGTTCGCGCGCACGATCTGCTCGACGATCTCGGCCGCCGACATGTTGCGGGTCAGGCCGGCCTGGCCGGTCGCGCAGAACGGGCAGTTCATGCCGCAGCCTGCCTGCGACGAGACGCACAGCGTGATGCGACCGGGATAGCGCATGAGGACCGATTCGACGAGGGCGCCGTCGTGCAGCTTCCACAGGAACTTGATCGTGTCGCCGCGGTCGGTCTCGAGCCTCCGCACCTCGGTGAGCAGCGGCGGCAGCATGCCGTGCACGAACTCCTCGCGCCCTTCGGCGGGGAGGTCGGTCATGTCGGCGGGGTCGTGGGTCCAGTGCGTGAAGTAGTGCTTCTCGAGCTGCTTCGCACGGAATCCCGGCATGCCGAGCTCCTTGACCTTCTCGACGCGCTGCTCGGGCGTGAGGTCGGCGAGGTGCACGGGGGGCTTGCCGCGCTTGGGGCTCGCGAACTGGAGGAGCGGCCGCCCTTCGGCATCCTTCTTCTGCGACCAGCCCTCCGTGGCGGGACGCACCTGACGGGGCTTCGTGGTGCGCACGGGAGGCTCGGTTGTCATGATTCGAGGGTAGGGGACGCACCTGAACGCTCGCCCGAATCAGGACTACCGTGGTACCCGTGGACGCCGCGATCCGCGTCGAGCTGGCCGGTCTGCGTCGCCGCGCCTATGGCCCGACGGCCGACATCGACGGCGACGCGGAAGCGCTCGTGCGCCTGGCCGAGCTCGAGGATCTCGTGCTGCGCGACCGCGCCGTGCCGCCGCCTGTCCCTCCACGCATCCCGGCCCCCGCCCCCGCGCCCGCTCGAGCCGCACCCGTGCAAGGCGCACCCCCGCGGGCCGCATCCGTCGCTGGGCCGGCGTCGCCGCCTGAGCCCTCGCTCGCTCCGGCACCCGCCGAGCCCCGGCCGGGGCATCCGGAACCTCCCCCGGCGCCCCGCCCGGCAGCTGGTCGCCGCGGGAGACCCACGCTCGCCATCGTCGGCGCAGCCCTCGCTCTCGCGCTCACCGTGATCGTGGGCATCCGGCTGATCAGCGCCCCGCCGGAGACGCCGGAGGTGCGCTCGACGCTGTCACCCGCGTTCCAGGCCTCGCGCGCGGCGTACTCGTTCGCACGCGACGGCGACGCGACCACCCTGCTCAACATCCCGCTGGACGGATCGTTCGGCGGCTTCATCGACCTCCCCTCCGACGGACACGTGCCCGAATTCCCGACCGCCGGCGAAGTCGAATGGGCGGTGCACATCGGGGAGTACTTCGGATGGGAGGTCTGGATCGCCGGTGCCATGGTCGACACCGCGGGTCTCCGGCGCGACCACTGCCTGCTCGTCGAGCGCGGCCAGGTCACGCGGGGCCGCTGCGTGCCGGCCTCCATCCGCTCGCAGAGCGCGCTGCTGGTGGACGTCCCCTTCACCTTCATCACCGACGCGGATCGGCCCGTCGGGATGGAGGAAGGCGAGCGCCTCGGATTCTGGTGGCGTCGTGACCAGGCGGTCACCGTCCTGCTCGGCGATGACCCCCTGCGCTGACAGGACTATCGTTTGCTCGTGGTCCCTCCCGAGAACCTCCTCGCCTTCACCCTCGCCGCCGTCGTCCTCATCGTCATCCCCGGACCGAGCGTGCTCTTCACCATCGGCCGTGCGCTCGCCCTCGGCCGCATGGGCGGCCTGCTGAGCGTGCTCGGCAACGCGCTCGGGCTCCTTCCCGTGGTGGGCCTCGTCGCCCTGGGCGTAGGCGGCGTCGTCGCGCAGTCGGTCGTTCTCTTCACGATCGTCAAGGTCGCCGGCGCCGCCTACCTCGTGTACCTCGGCATCCAGGCGATCCGGCATCGCGACCGGGCGGCCGATCAGGCCAACGGTGCGATCGCCCCGAGGTCGGCCTGGCGCCAGCTCGGCGAAGGCTTCGTGGTCGGCATCACCAACCCGAAGACCATCGCTTTCTTCGTGGCCGTGCTGCCTCAGTTCGTCGACCTCGCCGCCGGCTCGGTGCCGCTGCAGATGATCCAGCTCGGACTGGTGTTCTTCGGGATCGCCCTGATCTCCGACGCCGTCTGGGCGCTCATCGCCGCGTCCGCGCGCACCTGGTTCGGCAGGTCGCCGAAGCGCATCGCGCGGCTGTCCGCGACGGGCGGCGGGCTGATGATCGGGCTGGGCGGCATCCTGCTGTTCACTGGCGGCGACCACTGAGCCGCGGAATCAATCCGACGAAGCGGATGCCGCGAGCCCGAGGTTGACGAGATTCCCGTCGGGGTCGCGCACCTGTGCCACCCTCTCGCCCCACGGCATGTCGGCGGGCTCGGCCACGATGTCGCCGCCCGCGGCCCGCCAGCGCACGAAGGCCGTGTCGACGTCGTCCACGTAGAACCACAGCGCGATGCGGTCGCCGCTGCCCCGGCCCGGGACGCCGGGGTCGCGCCCGATCCCGAGGGACGCCTCGCCGATCGTGAGCGACACGTAGTCGTCCTCGTCGGGACTCCCGAAGCGGTAGCCGACCCGTGCCTGCAGCGCGTGCTCGTAGAAGCTCACGAGCCGCGGCAGATCGCGCGTCAGCAGGATGGGGAACAGGCTCCGCACGGCCATGCCCCCACCCTACGCAGGCGGGCTCAGTCGAGGAAGATATCGGGGAAGAGCTGGTCGTCCGGAGTTCCGGGCGTCGCCGCGTAGCCCGAGAAGTCGGTGACACCCGACTCACGCAGGACGTCCTCGACGATGAGCGTCTGGCCGGTGTACTCGGCCGCCGGCCTCAGGAACACCTCGTACGCGGCATCCGCGTACACCTCGGGCGTGCGGCTGACCTTCATCATCGCGTCGCCGCCGAGAGCGAACTTCACGGCGGCCGTCGCGATGGTGGTCGCCGGCCACAAAGTGTTCGCCGCGATCCCGTCCTTGGCGAACTCCGCCGCGAGGCCGAGGGTCGCCATCGTCATGCCGTACTTCGCGAGCGTGTAGCCGGTGTGCGCGCCGAGCCACTTGGGCGACAGGTTGAGGGGCGGCGACAGCGACAGGATGTGGGGGTTCGCGGCATCCTTCAGGATCGGCACCGCGGCGCGACTGAGCATGAACGTGCCGCGCACGTTGACGTCCTGCATCAGGTCGTACTTCTTCGCCGAGAGGTCGAGCGAGCGCGACAGGTCGATGACACTGGCGTTGTTCAGCACGATGTCGATGCCGCCGAACTCACCCTGCGTCTTGAGCACGGCCTCGGTCACGTCGTCGTCGTTGCGCACGTCGCCGACGATCGGCAGCGCCTGACCGCCGGCCGCGCGGATCTGCTCGGCGGCGGTGTGCACGGTGCCCTCGAGCTTCGGGTGCGGGCTGTCCGTCTTGGCCAGCATCGCGATGTTCGCGCCGTCGCGGGCCGCACGCAGCGCGATAGCGAGCCCGATGCCGCGGCTTCCGCCCGACATCAGGATGGTCTTGCCGGCGAGGTTCGGCGCCGAGCCTGTCGAAGGGGTCACGCGTTCTCCTTGGTTGAGGCCTTGCGCGATGCGGCGGCGAAGGCCGCGACCCGCATCTGCGACTCGGGGGTGTCGAAGCGGGCCCCGATGGAGGCGGCCTCGTCGTCGAGGTTGTCGGCGAACGACCGGTCCGCGCCGACGCGCACCAGTCGTTTGGCGTTGCCGAACGCGGCCGTCGCGTTGGCGAGCCAGAACTGGGCGATCTCGGCGGCGCGCACGGCGACCTCGGCACCCGGGAGCACTTCGGCGACGAGCCCCCAGTCGAGGGCCTCGGCCGCGCTGAGCGTGCGGTCCTGCAGCAGCAGCTGCAGCGCGCGGCGCTGGCCGATCGCCGCCGGAAGGAGCGTCGAGACGCCGAGGTCGGGCGTGAGGCCGATGTTGGCGTACTTGCTGACGAACTTCGCCGTGTCGGCGGCGACGACGTAGTCCGCGGTCAGCATGAGGCCGAGCCCGCCGCCGGCGACCGCTCCCTGCACTGCGGCGACGATCGGCTTGTCCGACAGCGCGAACGTGCGGATCCCCTCGTGGATGACGTGGGCGGTCGCGGTCACGGCCTCGCCGCCCGCGCCCGACGTCGCCATGGCCACGACGTCGCCGCCCGCGCAGAACGCCGGACCGGCGGCATCCAGGATCACCGCCCCGATGGAGGGATCGGACGTGACCTGGCGGGCGAGGTCGCGCCAGCGCCCGCCCATCTCGAAGTCCATCGCGTTCAGCGACGCCGGCCGGTTGAACGTCACGCGGGCGAGCCCGCCCTCGACGTGGAGGAGGATCGAATCGCTCATTGTCGTCCTGGTTCTACTTGGGTGCCATGCGGATGGCGCCGTCGAGGCGGATGGTCTCGCCGTTCAGGTAGCCGTTGTCGACGATCGACTCGACGAGTCGTGCGTACTCGTCGGGCCGGCCGAGACGCTGAGGGTAGGGGACCTGCTGACCGAGCGAGTCCTGCGCCGCCTGGGGCAGGCCCATCAGCATCGGCGTCTCCATGATGCCCGGGGCGATGGTGACGACGCGGATGCCGTAGCGGGCGAGCTCACGGGCGACCGGGAGCGTCATCGCGTGGACGCCGCCCTTGCTCGCGGCGTACGCCGGCTGGCCGATCTGGCCGTCGAACGCCGCGACGCTCGCGGTGTTGACGATGACGCCGCGGCCGCCGTCGGCGGCGGGCTCGGTGCGGGCCATCGCCGCCGCGGCCTGCGAGAGCACGTTGTAGGTGCCGATGAGGTTCACCCGCACGATGCGCTCGAACCCGTCGAGCGGGGTCGGAGCGCCGTCGCGGTCGAGGACCTTCGCGGGCGGTGCGATCCCGGCGCAGTTCACGACCACGCGCAGCGGGCCCGCAGCGGCGGCGGTCTCGACGGCGGCGGCGACCTGCGCAGGGTCGGTCACATCGGCCGGGCCGAACGATCCGCCCAGTTCCGCGGCGACGTCGGCTCCGGCCGAGCCGGGAAGATCGACGATCGTGACGGTCGCGCCGGCGGCGGCCAGGCGGCGCGCGGTGGCCAGGCCCAGCCCGCTCGCTCCACCGGTGACGAGGGCGGAGGTGCCCGTGAGATCCATGCGTTCTCCTTCGAACAGCCGAGACATTGCATCCCACCCTACGCGGGACTGAGTCTCATGACCGACGGGATGCCACGTCCAGGCTAGTGGGCGGGGCATCATGGTGGCATGGCGGTGATGCTGAAGCGGGTCTATGACGACCCTTCCCCCGACGACGGGTTCCGCGTGCTCGTCGACCGGCTGTGGCCGCGCGGCCTGACCAAGGAGCGTGCGTCCGTGGACAGCTGGGCGAAGGACGTGGCGCCTTCCACCGAGCTGCGCCGGGCGTTCCATCAGGGAGACCTCCCCTGGCAGGAGTTCGAGTCCGCGTACCGCGAGGAGCTGGCCGACAACCCCGCGGTCGGGATGCTGCGGGCCGAGCTCGCCGAGCACGAGACGTCCACCCTGCTTTACGGCGTGAACGACGCCGAGCGCAATCACGCCGTGATTCTGCTCGACGTGCTCGGGCTCTGACCCGGTGTCCATCCCGGAGGAAGAGCTGCCCGTGCCCGCGCGTGTGCGCGAGGTCGCCCGAGGCGCGGAGCTCGTGCCGGTGTGGCGGAACGACTACGGCGGGGTGACCTTCCGCACCGACGACGGCCGCTACATCAAGCACGGTCCGCTCAACGCGGAGTCGTCGCTCGCCGGCGAGACCGAACGACTCGAATGGGCGGGCCGCTGGATCCGCGTGCCGCATGTGCTCGACGCCGGAGCCGACGAGACCGAGGAGTGGCTCGTGACCCGGGCGATCCCCGGAGAGAGCGCGGTGGCGGCGCGCTGGGTTGCCGAGCCGGCGACGGCCGTCCGCGCGGTCGGCGAGGGTCTGCGAGCCCTCCACGACGCGCTCCCGGTCGACGAGTGTCCGTTCGACTGGTCGGTGCCGTCGCGCATCGCGAATGCGGCGGGTCGCGGCATCCGAGTCCCCCGCTCTCTGCAGGAGCCGCCGCCGATCGATCGCCTCGTGGTGTGCCACGCGGATGCCTGCTGCCCGAACACGCTCATCGCGGACGACGGCCGGTGGCTCGCGCACGTCGACCTGGGGCTGATGGGCGTCGGCGATCGGTGGGGCGACATCGCCGTGGCATCGATGAGCACGGAGTGGAACTACGGTCCGGGGTGGGAGGACGCCCTTATCGAGGCCTACGGCGTGGCTCCCGACCGCGAGCGGCTCGCGTACTACCGGGACCTCTGGAACGCGACCTGAGCCGGGCGGGCAGGCTCAGCCGTCCACGCGCTCCCAGCGATTGCCGCCGGCCTCCCGTGCGCTCGTCATGGCGGCATGGGCGGCGTCGATCAGGTCCACCGCGTCGAAGCCGACCACGCGGGTGGGCGCCCACCCCACGCTCGCCGACAGTTCGGTCTCGATGGGCTGGTCGGGGGTCACCGTGCCGATGCGCTCCAGCAGGACGCGGATGCACTCCCTCACCACACCGTCGGGTCGCGACATGAGCACCAGGAACCCGTACGGCGAGTCCGGGCCGATGTCGGCCTCCACCGGGAACGATGCCCGCACGTCCGCCGCGAAGCGGGCCATGATGCGCTGCAGTCCCGGCTCGCCCACCGCGACCCGGAGAGGCCCGGTGTCATCGAGCGACAGAGCGAGCATCACCCAGTTGCGGTCCTCGGCGGCGGCCGCGCGGGTCAGCCGGTCGCTCACGATATGCGCAAACTCCGTCTGGCCCTTGACGTGAGCCACCGAATCCGCGAACCGCGTCAGGAACAGCAGGGTCACCAGCGCACAGGTGAGGTACACGACCTGCCCGACCACCTTGATGTCCGGGAGGACGGTGTGCTGCGTGTTGCCGTCCGCCAGCAGGGCGGCGGAAACGCTGGCGACGCCGATGACGGGGAGCACGAGCGACACCACGGTCAGCGGAAGAAGCATCCCACCGCCGCGCTCAGGCCGCCGCAGCAGCTCGACGGCCGACAATGCGGCCATCACGGTGGATCCGAAGTACGCGGCCGAGTAGGCCAGTGAGTGGATCGGCGCCCCCGCCGTGGCGAGCAGGAGCAGGGCTCCGGCGACCCCCTGGGCCAGCGCGATCCACGATCGTGCGGGGGCAGCGCGCTCCGCCCGCAGCCCGGACCAGACCAGCGCCGGGGCTCCGAGCATGAGCCCCACTGCGATGTCGTCGATCCAGTCGAGCGTCGTCGCGCCGGCGACGATGACACCGAACGTGCCGATGGTCACGAGGAAGAACACCATCGACCAGAGCAGAGTCGACCACGTCGGGCGGTAGAGGAAGCCCAGGCCGAACATGAGCAGCGCGGCGAGGATGGCGAAGACCGCCAGCAGGACCTCGCCTTCGAGTGCGGACGACGTCATCCGGCCTCCCTCGGAATTCTGGTGGTGACGGTGGTGCCGACTCCCGGTGCGCTCTCGACCTGGATGGAGCCGCCGTGCTGATCGACGATGTGGCGCACGATGCGCATACCGAGCCCGGTGCCTGGAATTCCGCTGTCGACGGCGGCGCGCGACCGGAAGAAGTCATCGTAGATGTGCGGCAGGTCGGCGGGAAGGATCCCGATTCCGCCGTCCGCCACTACGAACTCCGCATCGGCATCGACCGTCCGCGCGGTGACGGTCACCCTGCCGCCTGCGGGCGAGTACTTCACGGCGTTGCTGAGGAGGTTGTCGACGAGCTGGCGCAGGCGGAAGGCATCCGCCCACACCTCGAGCGGGTCACCGGGGGCGATCTCCAGTGTGATGTCGCGCTCCGCCGCGAGCGTCTCGAACGAGTCCACCGAGGCATCGAGGATCTTCCGCAGGTCGGTCACGGCCCATGCATCGCGGCCAGGGTCGGCCACCTGCTCGAGAGGTGCGGTGAGAATCGCGGATACGAGCTGCCTCATGCGCTCGCCGGACTCCTCGATGATGCGGATGCGGCGCTGGGCGTCGGCATCGAGGTCGTCGCGCTCGAGCAGACGGTCCACCTGCCCCAGGATCGCCGTGAGCGGATTGCGCAGCTCGTGCGACACCACCGCGGCGAGCGCGTCGCGGCGCCGTTGCGCCTGCAGCACATCGGTGAGGTCGCGCACGATCAGCACCGTGCTCGGCTCCTCCTCTCCCTGTGCGGCCTGAGAGCGCGTGGTGACCGCCAGCGCGTGCCAACGGCCTTCCGGGTCGTACAGCCAGACCTTCTCCTCGTCGAGCGTCTCGCCGCGGGCGGCCCGTGCGAACGTGCGGTCTCGCGTTCGCACGGCGCTTCCGCGCAGCGAGTCGTACTCGACGGAGTGGGCGGGCTGGGCGGGATCGGCGACGTCGAGCGCATAAAGCTCGCGATAGGCGGCATTCGCAGAGAGGAGCTCGCCGTCCGGGGAGACCCTCGCGATGCCTATGCTGACGCCGTCCAGCGTGTCGCTGACCCTGCGCTTCTCGATCGAGACCTGGTCGAGCGACGTCGTCGACCGCCGCGCCTGCCGTCGGAGGAGGGTGCGGTACGCCCCCGCCTGGCGCGCGGCGTTGTTCACAGTGACGCCGATGAAGGCGAGCGCGAGCAGCGCGATGAGCACGCGCAGAGCGCTCGCGCGGGACATGTCGTTCACCAGCACCTCGACCAGCGTGACGATGGCCACGACCGCCAGCCCTCCGGCGAGCCGCAGCAGCCCGAACTGCGTCGCGAGCCACGCGATCGGGAAGACCCAGAGATGCGAGAGCCGCAGTTCGGTGCTGAACGTGAGGAGGCCCACCCACACGATGTCGAGGTACGGCAGGGCCGACGGGACGGCCTCCGGCAGGCGTCGCCACGGAACGATGAGCGCGACGACGGTGGTGAGGAAGATGCCGGTCATGCCGATCGCCACCGGCACGATGGCCAGGACGCTGGGGTCCAGAACGGCCACGACGACGACGACGATCCCCGTGACGGCGCACAGCGCCAGCTGCCAGATCCAGATCGAACGCACACGGGCGTCCGCCTCGGCGAGGTCGAGCGCGGGAGAGCTCAGCCTGACCGGACCGGTCGTTTCCCAGGCCCCCATGGCCGCAGTCTAAGCCGAGTCTACCTCGGTGAGCCGATATCCCACTCCCCGCACGGTCTCGATGTAGCGCGGAGCCAGCGAGTCCTCGGCGAGCTTGCGCCGGAGGTTGGCGATGTGCGTCTCCATGGTCCGCAGATCCACGTCGGTGATCGGCGCGGCGTCCTGACGGTCGCCCCGCACCACCATCACCAGGTCGCTCTTCGCCCGCACCCGTCGCCCGGTCTGGAGAAGGGCCACGAGGATGTCGAACTCGGTCCGCGTGAGGCCCACTTCGACTCCGGCGCGCCGGACCACGCGGGTCGAGCGGTCGACGACGAGGTCGTGATGCTGCAGCACCGCGTCGGCATCGTCTTCGGTCCGTGCCGCAGAGGCCGATGGGGCTTCGGTTTCGCGGACGCGCCGGAGCACCGAGTCGATGCGGGCCCGGAACTCGCGGGCGCGGAACGGCTTGGCGACGAAGTCGTCTGCTCCCGCCGAAAGCGCCAGGACCGCGTCGGCCTCATCGGTGAGCGCGGACACGACGATGATGTGCGTCGAGCTGCGCGCGCGGATGCGGCGTGTGGCTTCCAGCCCGTCGATCCCCGGCATGTTGATGTCGACGGTCGTGATCAGGGGATTGTGCTCGACGACCGCCCGCACCCCGTCCGCGCCGTTGTCGACGGCGATCGTGTGCAGCCCCGCCCCATCCAGGATGTCGACCAGCAGCTCGCGGACGATCTCATCGTCCTCGATGACCACCGCGGTGGACGGCGTGACGCCGACGTTCATCGTGACTCCTCAACGCTCGCCTCGATTCCGTTATACACCGCCGAAAGGAGCCCGTAGCGCGCACGGCCGGTCGATGCCAGCATGGATCGGGGCGGGGACGCCCCGATCGATCGGAGCTCTGAAACGCGACATGTCCGACCGCAGCGACATCACGGGGACCGTCACCGACATCGACGGCGATCCGAACCTCGTTCTCACCCGCACTTTCCCGATGCGCGCCGCCGAGTTGTGGCGCGAGCTCACCGAGTCCGCCCGCCTCGAGAAGTGGATCGGCCGCTGGGAGGGCGACCCGAAGACCGGGCGCATCGCGTTCTTCATGACCGCCGAGGACGAGGATGTGCCGCCCGAGGAGTACACGATCCTCGAGTGCGATCCTCCGCGCCGCTTCGCCGGCGACACCTCGGCTGAGACAGGATCGTGGCACCTGTGGTTCGAGCTCGTCGAGAAGGGGGAGGCGACCCTCCTGGTGTTCGGCCAGCGTCTCAATCCCGGCGAGGTCGTCGGGTCGATCGGGCCCGGCTGGGAGTACTACCTCGACCGGCTGGTGGCGGTGACGAAGGGGCGGGATGCCTCGACCGTGCCGTGGAACGCCTATTTCCCGGCCATGCAGCCGGCGTACCGCTCGCTGGTCGCCGCCGGCTGACCGCGGGCAGACGCGTCAGACGCCCGGACCGAGGATGAAGTTCCAGGTGCCGGCCGCGAGCGCCGCCGCCGTCGCCACCGCGGCGATCGCGAGGCCGGCTCCCATGAGCGCCCACTCGGCGCCGCCGAACGGCGAGTCGCGGGCCCACGTGCGCTGCCCGGGTGCTCCGAACCCACGCGCCTCCATGGCCGTCGCGAGCTTCGAGCCCCGCCGGATCGACAGCACGAGGAGAGCGAACGCCATCCCCACGAACCGCCGCAGGCGCCCGCGGTCTGCGACGCCGCGCGCGCGGCGGGCGAGCTCGAGCGCGCGCCAGTCGTCGAGGAAGAGGCCGACCATGCGCAGGCCCGCGAGCGCGCCGAGCACGAAGCGCGCCGGCAGCCGCAGCACCTGACCCAGGCCGTCCGCGAGATCGGTGGGATCCACGGTTGCGAACAGCACGACCGAGGGCAGCGCGATGGCGAGCACGCGGATCGTCGTGGCGAGTGCGAGCACGAGCGAGCCCTCGCTCACGGTGACGAACAGCCAGTCCGCGTAGACCTCGCCGCTCGTGCGTCCATAGAGGGCGATGGTCACGCCGGTGAGCGGCGCGAGAGCCCACACGATCCAGGTGCGCGCCCAGAACTCGCGCCTGCCGAGCCCCGCGAGCGGCATCAGCAGCAGCTCGAGGACGAGCGCGACGCTCGCCGACACCACGTCGAGGGTGAGCACCAGCGGGATGGTGATCAGTGCCGCGGCGCCGAGCTTCGCGACGGGATTGACGCGCGACATCCGTCCCATCCGCGCGTGCGCGTCGAGGAGCGTCATCGCGGCGCTCCGAGCTCGAGCCGCTCCGCATGCAGCGCCTGCACGACGTCGAGGTCATGGGTGATGGCGACGATGGCCGAGCCCTCGTCGCGCAGCCGGGCCAGCAGGGCGACGAGCTCGGCCCACGTGCGCGCGTCCTGCCCGAACGTCGGCTCGTCGAGGACGAGCACACGCGGCGCCGTGGCCAGGGCGGCGGCGACCGTGAGGCGCCGCTTCTCGCCACCCGAGAGCGTGTACGGGTTCGCGAGCGCGAGAGGAGCGAGCCGCAGCCGCTCCAGCAGCTCGTCCACCCGGCGAGCCGTCTCCGCCGGCGGCAGCCCGAGGGCATGCGGCCCGATCTCGAGCTCGCCTCGGACGGTCTTGGCGAGCAACTGGTGCTCCGGATCCTGGAACACCGTCCCGATGCGCGTGAGGAGCTGACGCGAGCTCCAGCGAATGGGGGTCTCCCCCGCGCCGGCGGCGAGCGCGGGCGTGGCGAGGAGGGTGCCGGATGCCGGGGCCAGCAGTCCCGCGAGCGTCAGGCCGAGCGTCGACTTGCCCGCGCCGTTCGGCCCCGTTACGGCCAGCGCCGCACCGGCGCGGACGACTGCCGAGACGCCGGAGGCGACCGGATGCCCCGAAACGCGTTCCACCGCGAGGTCGGCCGCCCTCAGCAGCGTCTCGCCCGGCGCGGACGCCGGAGCAGGCGGATGGGCCGGCGGCAGTCCCGGCACCCAGACGCCGCGTGCGGCGAGCGACGTACCCTCGCGTCCGAGCACGTCGTGCGGTGCGCCGTCGGCGATGACGCCGCCGTCGCCGAGCACGATCACCCGGGAGACGACCGGCAGCCACACCTCGACCCGGTGCTCGACGACGACGAGCGTCGCCGGGTGGCGTTCGAGGAGTCCGGTGACGGCGTCGCGCACCTCCGCCACCCCGGCGGGGTCGAGGTTCGCGGTCGGCTCGTCGAGCAGGAGCAGTCCGGGCTGCATCGCCAGCAGCCCGGCCAGCGCCAGCCGCTGCTTCTGACCACCCGACAGCGCTTTCGTGGGGCGGTCGAGGGGGACGTCCAGGCCGACGGCATCGAGAGCCTCACGCACCCGCGGCCAGATCCGGTCTCGGGGCACGCCGAGGTTCTCGCAGCCGAACGCGACGTCGTCGCCCACCCGGGAGAGGATCACCTGGGCGTCGGGGTCCTGCAGCACGAGTCCCGCACGGCCGCGCGCCTGGCCCGCGGGCGCGCCGTCGATCAGGAGGCTCCCCTCCTGCTCGCCCTCCTCGTCGCCGCCCAGCACGCCGGCGAGCCCGTGCAGCAGGGTCGACTTGCCCGAGCCGGAAGCCCCCAGCAGCAGGACGCGCTCACCGGGCTCGATGCGGAACGAGGCATCCCGCACCGCCCACGCGTTGCGCGACGCGTGACGCCAGCCCCAGCCGCGCGCCTCGACCGCAGCGGGCGCGGGCGCCACCTCCGTCACGGGTCAGACGCGAGCGCGCGCTTCGCGCCCGGAGGCGAAGCGATTGAGCGCCCCCGTCGCCGCGAGCCCGCGCGCGATGAACCACGACAGCGCGCCGGCGATGACCGCGCCCGAGATCGACGTGCTGACGAGGTACACGACGACGAACGGCAGGTCGGCGCCGGCATACCAGAGCAGCAGGTTGTTGACGCCACCGGCGAGGGCGGCGCCGATCCCCGCGAGGATCGCGACGGGCAGCGACCAGCGGCGGTAGAAGAACAGCAGGAACACCAGCTCCGCGCCGAGGCCCTGGATGAGACCGGCTTCGAGCGTGAGGAACGCGCCCCACGTGTTGCCGATCAGCGTCAGCGCGGACACGCCGGCGGCCACCACTTCGGTGAACACGGCCGCGCCGGGCTTGCGGATGATGAGCGCGCCGAGCACCCCCGCGAACAGCCAGGGACCGTCGAGCAGACCCTGCAGGCCGGGCCAGAGCGGCTCGAGCAGCGCGCTCGGACCGCGGTAGGCGACGTTCCACAGCAGGAAGACGAGTCCCGAGGCGACGCCGATGACACTGGCGACGACGATATCGACGACACGCCAGCGGTACGGGTTCGCCGGTGGCGACGTGGGTGCCTGCGTGGCCGTGGGAACAGACGTGGACGCGTGCATTCTTTCTCCTCCCTGCGCCGGCATGATCCGGATCAGGTTCGACGGTCGAAGCGTGGATCGCTTCCTCTCAGCCCGGCTCACCGGACTCCCGTGGTTGTGCGAAAGAGTATACGCGGCGCGGCCCCGTATTCTGAGCGGGTGACTCTTGACGACACCCCCGCCCCCACGCGCCGTTCGCGCGCGAGGACGGGTGCGTTCGCGGTCACACCAGCGGGGACGGATGCCTCGGACGGCACCCTCACGCTGGACCACGCCTCCACTGCCGCGGCGCCGACGCCCACGAGCTCGATCGCAGCGCCGTCGGCGGATGCCGCCGAGCCCGCGACCCAGCCCACGCTCACGGCCACCACCCCACTCGGCCCGGTCGCAGCCCCGGCCGGAGGACCTGCGCCGGCGCCGTCGACCGATACTGACACCGGCGCGCCGGCCGCGACTCCGACGGCGCTCACCTGGGTGGACGAACGCGCGGTGGCGGCTCCTCCCGCTCCGATGAACCTGTCCGCCGCGGCGACGTCGTACATCCCCGTCGAGAACGATCTCCTCGCCCACGTCCCGCGCCGCTCGCCGTTGCGGGCGGGCGTCCTCGTCCCCGCGTCGATCATCGCGAGCCTGGTCGGCGCCTACGCCGCCACGACGCTGCTGTGGCCGCTGCACGCGGTCGAGCCGACCGTGGCAGCCGTGCAGGTGCAGTCCGTCGCCGCCCCGGCGACCGAGCTTCCCTGGCCGGAGGAAGGCAGCGCGGCCGTCGCCGTCGGCGGAATGGCCGGGCACGCGGCATCCGCTTCAGACGCCGAATCGATCGCGAGCATCACCAAGGTCGTCACCGCACTCGTCGTGCTCGACGAGCTGCCGCTCGCGGTGGGTGAACAGGGTCCCGACTACCGCTTCGGCTACGGCGACATGCTGACGTACTGGGAGTACCGCGCACGCGGCGAGTCGGCGCTCGACGTGCCCGTCGACGGCACCCTCACCGAGTACCAGATGCTCGAGGGCATGCTCATCGGATCGGCGAACAACTACGCCGACCGGCTGGCGAGCGGGCTGTTCCCGTCCGACGCCGTGTACGCCGATGCCGCGATGACCTGGCTCGAGACGCACGGCGTGTCCGGGGTGCGGATCGTCGAGCCGACGGGGATCGATTCGCGCAACAAGGCCACCCCCGAGGCGCTCATCGTCCTCGCGCAGAAGGCGCTGGCGAACCCCGTGATCGCCGAGATCGTCTCACAGGGGACGGTCGACCTGCCCGGGGCGGGCAAGGTCGAGAACACCAACGGGCTGCTCGCCGACCCCGGCGTCGTCGGCATCAAGACCGGAACGCTCGACACCTGGAACCTCCTCTCGGCGAAGGACGTGACGATCGGCGAGACGCCCGTCCGGCTGTACGCCTCGGTGCTCGGCCAGCCCGACGACGCCGCCCGGCTCGACGCGTCGCGCGCGCTCTACGACCGGCTCGAGGAGGAGCTGCAGCTCGATCCGTCGGTGGCCGCGGGCACGCTCGCCGGCACGGTCGACACGGACTGGGGCGACACCGCCCGCATCGTGGTCGCCGCCGACGCGTCAGTGGTGCTCTGGAACGGCGGCTCGGGAGCGGTCACGCCCACCTACGACCTGGGCGAGGCGCGCGAGGACGGCGACACCGTCGGCTCGCTGACGGTCGAAGGGCCGTTGGATGCCGCCACCGTCGACCTGCGGCTGGACGGCGACATCGACGACCCGAGCCCCTGGTGGCGCCTGACCCACCCCCTCGAGCTGTTCGGCCTCACCGACTGACCCCGCCCGCGCCGGGCGCCTGCGCCCGGCGCCTGCGCCCGGCCTGGCCCCGCCCCGCCCGCCCCACCCCCACCCTCGGCGAGACCGCATCGGTGCACCGAGAGAGCAGCCGCTAGCTGCGGTTTCGGTGCACCGATGCGGTCTCGCGGAAAAGGGGGGCGCGGGACGCGGGTCCTGCACCGGACGGGCCGGTCAGGCGAACCGCACCGCCTGCTGGAGGCGCGTGCGCACGTCGAAGACCTCGTTGCCGCCGATGGCGCGCACGCCGGTGATCCCCCGACGCAGCACCGTCGACAGCGCGCCGCGCGAGACGACGGCGACCGGCGTGCCCTTGACCTTGCCGATCTCGTCGATCACCTGCAGCACGTCGTCGTCGGGCAGCACGACGATCGCCCCGCTGAAGCGCACGCCCGCGGCGCGCGCCAGGCCGCGCATCCGCGCAACCAGCGAGGCGATCGGAGCACCGTCGACTCCGTCGCCGACGAGCTCGCCGCGGCGCAGGCCCACCGGACCGCCGAAGTCCTCCGAGAGCAGGCCGTACAGCCCGCTGGGTCCGAGCACGATGTGGTCGATCTTGGCGTCGGGATCGGCACCCCGGGCGGACGGCGCGACGTCGTGCCACACCGTGTAGCCCATGCCGAGATCGGCGACGATGCGCGCGGTGGCCTCCTCGGCGAGGGCGTCCGCGAGCAGCCGCCGCACCTGCTGCGGGGCGGAGCGCACCAGCGCAGGGTCGTACGGATCGTCGAGCGTCACGCCGCGACCAGCCCACTCGCGGATGAGCGTCAGATATCGCTCGCGACGCCAGCCTCCCGGATGCCCGTACGAGCGGGCACGCGGACGCGTGTCGGTGCGCGGCGCCGGAGCCCGCCAGCCCGACCACTCGGGGGCCGGGGCCTCTCCGAAGCCGTGGCCGCGGTCGTAGGCGGACCGCGCGTCGGCGGTGCCGACGAGCTCCCAGGCGCGCTGCACCTGGATGAAGACCGCGGCGTCCCCGCCGGTGTCGGGATGCGTCTGGCGCAGGCGCAGGCGGTACGCCTTGCGCAGCGACTCCTCGTCGACCTTCGGATCGACCCCCAGAACTTCGTAGGCCGACGCGGACAGCGGACTGTCGAACACGCACCCTCCCTGATCCCTGCCGCCGGAGCGGCGGATCTCAGGCTAAACCACGCCCGGGCACGCGGGACTCAGGGCCGCTCCTTGCGCCGCGCGTACGCAGCGGCGCTGCGGCTCGACAGCGCGAGCAGCAGCAGGATGTCGATCGCGAGTGACACGAAGCTGCCCTCCACGGTGATCTCCTGGCCCTGCACCCACCACGCGCCGAACACCGTGCTGATCGACAGCACCGAGATGCACATCACGATCACGCGCGCCCAGTTCTGCCCGAGGAAGACGAACACGGCGAGCAGCAGATCGATCAGAAGCACGGCCGCTCCGACGCTGAGCACGACCCACAGCGCCGCGTGCCATCCTTCCGGCGTCGGCTCGAAGCCTTCCAGGACAGCACCGGTGTCGGACCGCAGCGCGTCCCACCCCGCCGCGATGCTCGCCAGGACGACGCCGCCGGCGATGACCCGGAGCAGCACGAGGGCCGCCCCGGCCGTGACCGAAGCGGGCCGGCGCATGTGCGGGTCGCGCGCGATCGGCTTCAGGAGCCTCGCCGGCGGCTCGTAGGCCGGACGCTTGGCCGGGACGATCGGCGTCGCCGCCGCCGGCGCCGAAGCGGGCTGCTCGCGGTCGGTCATGCGCTCACCTCCGCCAGAGCGCGGACGTCGACGATCGGCAGGTCGCCGTCGGTGCGGATGGTGTCGCCGCCGCCGTTGCGCGCGTGGTAGCCCGAGGCGAAGTCGGCGATCACGTCCACGACGATCGCGGGCTCGACCGCAGCGAGGGAGGAGACGATGTGGTCGCGCTCGATGTCGGTCTCCGCGTCGATGCGATGGGTGACCTGCAGCGTGAACAGCGAGAGCCCGACACTGGTGTCGAACGTTCCGGCGGCGAGCCAGTCGACCCGGCGCCCGCCCGGCAGCAGCCAGCCTTCCGGACACCGCCAGAACCGCACGTGATGGCGCTGGGCGGGGTTGCCGTCGACCTCCTGCTGGTAGGCGAAGTCCTGCTGCCGGCCGAACAGGAACAGCGGGCTCACCGGCGCCTGGTGGTAGCTGCGGCGCTGCACGGTCGACGTGACGATGCGCCAGGAGGAGGCGAGCGTGACGGGATCGGCCTTCGTCCAGCCCGCTGCCTGCAGCGCCCGCTCGATCTGCCCCCCCTCGCCCAGGAACGCGAGGTTCACCGGATCGCCGAGCAGGCCGTCACTCGTCCGCGTGCGCCCGATGAAGTAGTCGGGCACGTAGATCGTCGTGAGGATGCGGTGCAGCCTCGGCAGCACGAGATACGCCAGCAGCACCCAGAACGCGATGAAGAACGCGATGCCCCACCAGCCCACCTTGAAGGTCTCGGTGAAGCTCAGGTACGCCAGCCAGATCGCGGCGAGTCCCGCGAACACGAAGAAGAACCAGTCGATCGCGATCCCGATCGAGTAGCTCCGCTTCCTGGTCATGGTCAGTTCCCGGCGGGGCTTCCCCACAGCGGCACCTCGGGCCGGTGAGCCAGAGCGGATGCCGCGACGTCCGGCGGCAGGTCGGCGATGGTCGCGGGCCGCCACTTCGGAGATCTGTCCTTGTCGATCACCTGCGCCCGGATGCCCTCGGGCAGGTCGGGCTGGCTCGTCGCGAACCACATCACGAGGCCGTACTCCTGCTCGAGGGCGTCGCGCAGCCCCGGCTGCTCGCGCGACCGGCGGACGGACGCGAGGGTCACGGCGAGTCCGGTCGGCGAGAGTTCGCCGAGCAGATCGGCGGTGGCGGATGCCTCGGCCTCAGGCCGCGCCCGGAGGCGCTGCACGATGTCGGCCACGGTCTCGCCGGCGAACGCGTCGTCGATCCACTCGCGTGCGCGCTCGAGCTTCGACGGCGGCGGGGTCTCATCGAAGAGCAGCACGAGCTCGGTGGGGCTGGACGGATCGGCGCGGGTCTCGAGCGCGTCGCGCAGTCCGTCGAGGCTGGCGGACGGCACATAGTGGTCCGCGAAACCGGCGTAGAGCGCGTCCGAGGCATCCATCACCGCTCCCGTAAGTCCGAAGTACTCTCCGAGGCGACCGGGCGCGTGGGCCAGCAGCCACGTGCCGCCCACGTCGGGCGTGAACCCGATGCGCGTCTCGGGCATCGCCAGCTGCGACCGCTCGGTCACGATGCGGATCGCCGCGTGGCCGGCGACGCCGATCCCGCCGCCCATCGTGATGCCGTCGGCGAGGGCGACGAAGGTCTTGGGATATTCGGCGATCCGCGCGTTGAGCGCGTACTCGTCGCGGAAGAACAGCGCGGAGTCCTCCGGGCGTCCGCTCGTGACCCGCTCGGCGAGGCCCCGCACATCGCCCCCCGCGCACAGCCCCCGCTCCCCGGCGCCGTCGAGGAGGACCACATCGACCTCGCTGTCGTGCTCCCACGCGTCGAGCGCGGCGTGCAGCTGATGGATCATGTCGAGATCCAGGGCGTTGATCGCGCGCGGACGGTTGAGGGTGAGCCGTCCCAGCCCGCCACGGGCGCGGACGAGGACGGTGGGCTCGGCGGGGTTGGTCACGGTCGCAACGTTACCGGGACGGCCGCCGACGGGCGGGTGCCGAAGCGACGCCGTCTGTACGTGGGAGGGCAGTTTCCGCCAGGATGGGCTGGAGTGCTCCCGACGACGAGAGGGTTTCGGCATGCCCGAAGGACAAGTGCTGGAATTCTCCGGCGTGACGAAGCGCTTCGGCGCCGTCACCGCAGTCTCGGACTTCTCCGCACGCGTCGAACCCGGTCTGGTCACCGGCTTCCTCGGCCCCAACGGCGCCGGCAAGACGACCTCCCTGCGCATGCTGCTCGGCCTCGTGCGCCCCACCGCCGGTCAGGCCACGATCGGCGGCGCGCGCTACGCGAAGCTGACGAACCCGCTGCAGACCGTGGGCGCTGTGCTCGAGGCATCCAGCTTCCATCCCGGCCGAACCGGCGCCAATCACCTGACCGTGTACGCGCACGCGGCGCAGATCTCCAAGGCGCGCGTCGACGAGGTGCTCGGCCTCGTCGGGCTCGCGGACGCCGCGGGCCGCAAGGTCGGCGGGTACTCCCTCGGCATGAGGCAGCGCCTCGGCCTGGCCTACGCGCTTCTCGGCGATCCGGGCGTGCTCGTGCTCGACGAGCCGACCAACGGCCTCGACCCCGAGGGCATCAAGTGGATCCGCGGGTTCCTCCGGCAGCTCGCCCGCGAAGGACGCACCGTGCTCGTCTCATCACACCTCCTGACCGAGGTGCAGCAGACCGTCGACGCGCTGCTGATCATCTCGCAGGGCCGACTGGTGTTCCAGGGCGGCATGGACGAACTCGTCGACCCCTCAGAGCAGGCCACCGTCGTCGACTCCGACGATCGTGCGGCCCTGGCGGAGGCGCTGCGAACTGCGGGAGTTCCGTTCGAGGTGCTGCGGTCGGGTCTCACCGTGCGCGGCATCGAGCCCGCCCAGGTCGGTCTGGCGGCGGCTGCCGGCGGAGTTCCGCTCTCGACGCTTCACAAGCGCGGTCCGGCGCTGGAGGAGGTCTTCCTCGACCTCGTCAGCGGCACGCGCGTGCACGCGAGCGCGTCGGGCATTAGGGACGACGTGATCCCCGCCATCGAATCGGCCCCCGTCGCGGTCGTTCCCGCGCAGGAGACGGCTCCGGATGCCTCGGCCGACGCTGAAGCCGCGGTCGAGGCTGAGCCGGTCGAGGTCGCGCCGGTCGAGGTCGAGCCGGTCGAGGCCGAGCCGGCGCCCGAGCCGGAACCGGCGCCCGAGCCGGAACAGGCATCGACCGCAGAGCCCGAGCCCGAGTCCGTACCCGAGCCCGAGTCCGTACCCGAGCCTGCCCCCCACTCCGAGCCCGCGGTGCGGACAGCGTCCTTCAGCGTCGCGAGCACGGGAGTCATCGACATCGTGCCCGCTGACGAGTCCGCGGCGGAACCGGAGACCGGCGAGGACGAGGGCGCGCCGGAAGACGAACTCGGCGACGAGCCGCCGTTCGTCGCCGAGGACGACGACCGCTCGTGGGAGGACTACGTCAGGACCGAGGCCGACGTCGAGGCCGACCGTTTCTTCGCCGCCTTCGACGCCGAGGCCGCCGCACGCGAGGCCGCGGAGCGCGAGTCGGCGGAGTCGCGCGAGTCCGGGGAGCCGCCCGAGTCCGCGGAGTCGCCCGCACCCGAACCGGAACCACAGCCAGAATCCGAGCCGGAACGCGAGCCCGAACCCGAACGCGAGCCCGAACCCGAACCCGAACTCCAGCCAGAACCCGAACCCGAACCCGAGCCCGAGCCCGAGCCCGAGCCCCCGCCCGCGGAACCCACCGATCACGAAGGGGGTGAGCAGCGATGAGCCTCGCCGCAGCAACCCGCTCCGAGACCACCAAACAGTTCTCCACCGCGATGTGGTGGGTGCTCGCCCTCGTGCTCGCCGGCTACGTCGGCCTCACCGCCGCCGCGCTCGGCTTCGTCTTCTCCGCGGCAGCGACCGGGGCGCTTCCCGGTGACGCGCCCCGGCTTCCCGAGGAGGGCCTCGCCGGTCTGCTGTACAGCACCGCGACATCGGTCGGCTACGTGTTCCCCCTCCTCATCGGCACGCTCATGGTCACGGCCGAGTTCCGCCACAAGACCCTCACCCCCACTTTCCTCGCCACGCCCCGCCGCGGCCGAGTGGTGTGGGCCAAGCTCTTCGTGGGCGTGCTGCTGGGCGTGCTCTACGGTGCGATCGGCATCGTCGCGTCGGTCGGACCGTCGGTCGGATTCCTCGCGGGCTACGGTCTCGACACCGCGCTGACGTCGGTCGACACGTGGGCGCAGTTCGGCAGGATGCTGCTCGCCTACGTCCTGTGGGTGCTCGTGGGCATCGGGGTCGGCGCCCTCGTGCGCAACCAGGTCGGCGCGATCGTCGGCGTGCTCGTCTTCACCCAGTTCGTCGAGCCGATCGCGCGGGTCGCGGCATCCTTCGTCGAGCAGATCGGCGACGCGACCCGGTACCTGCCGGGCGCGGCCAGCGACGCGCTGGTCGGCGCGAGCGTCTTCACGATGAGCATGCCGGGCGGCTCCGCGGAGGTCCTCGAGTGGTGGGTCGGCGGACTCGTCCTCGCCGGCTATGCCGCGGTCTTCCTCGTGCTCGGCTACCTCGTCAGCTGGCGTCGCGACGTCAGCTGACCCGGGGGGACCCGGCTCAGACCGCGGGGGCGGTCGTCGGCGACTTGCGAGCGCGCGGCTTGCGCGCGGGAGCGGTCGGAGTCGAGCCGGTCTCGGCCGCGATGTCGACGACGTCGCTCGCCTCCGCGGCGAGTTCGACGCGGAGCGCCTGCACGAGCTCGAGTCCGTGCCGGGTGGTCAGGATGATGCGCTGGAACTCGGGGTGCCCCTCGAGGTCGATCACGACGCTCGGGCGGTGGCGGCGGATGATCGCGAAATCGTCGGCGCCGGCGGACTTCCAGGTGCCCATGGCGACGATGCCGCGCAGGTGAGTGCCGGGACTCGGGACGCCTCGGAGCCAGGTCCACGCGTCTTCGGTGAGCTGGACCTTGGTGATCGTCGAGCGCTCGATCACGACATTCCCCTTGTGGAATGCCATGGCGCGCTCGGCCCCGGACAGCACGATCTGGAGCTGCGTCGAGTCGAGCAGCAAGGTCACCATGCCCCTAGTCTGCCAGCGGCCACCCCCATGAACGGAGTCATTTGCTTACAGGAGGGCAACGATCGACTGCGCCGGGCGGCGCGTGCGGTGCGAGACTGGACCGGTGACCTCCGTGGCATCCTCCCTCGTCTCGCCGCCGGAGACCGCGCGCGCGCTCGACCGGGCGGCCGCCGGCGAGCGCCTCGAGGTCGATGACGCGGCTGCACTGCTGGCCGCGACAGGGCCGGAGCTCGACCGTCTGCTGGAGCTCGCGGGAGCGATGCGCGACGCGGGGCTCGAGGCATCCGGTCGTCCTCGCGTCATCACGTACTCGCGCAAGGTGTTCGTACCGCTCACCACGCTGTGCCGCGACCGCTGCCACTACTGCGTGTTCGTCGACACCCCGGGTCAGCTCCTCAAGAAGCACAAGCCGGCGTTCATGTCGCCCGAGCAGGTGCTCGCCGTGGTGCGGCAGGGTCAGGCGATGGGCTGCAAAGAGGTGCTGCTGACCCTCGGCGACCGGCCGGAGGACCGCTGGCCGGAGGCCCGCGCGTGGCTCGATGACCACGGGTTCGCCTCGACGCTCGACTACGTCGGGCACATCGCCCGGCTCGTCACCGCCGAGACGGGGCTGCTCGCACACCTCAATCCGGGCGTCATGAGCGCGGAAGAGCTGCGGATGCTGCGCCCCACGGCCCCCTCGATGGGGATGATGCTCGAGACGACCTCGCGGCGCCTGTTCGAGGAGCCGGGGCAGGTGCACTTCGGCTCCCCCGACAAGGACCCCGCGCTGCGCCTGTCGGTCATCGACGGCGCCGGGCGTGAACGGGTGCCCTTCACGACGGGAATCCTCGTGGGGATCGGCGAGACCCTGCGCGACCGGGCCGAGTCGCTCATCGAGATCCGCGAGGCGCATGAACGGCATCAGGTCGACGGACAGGGGCACGTGCAGGAGGTCATCGTCCAGAACTTCCGAGCGAAGCCGCGCACTGCGATGCAGGGCGCGCCCGATGCCGAGCTTCTCGAGTACGTCGCCGCTGTCTCGGTCGCCCGGCTCGTGATGGGTCCGCGGATGCGGATCCAGGTTCCCCCGAACCTGTCCGATCCGGCCGAGTTCGACCTGCTCGTCCGCGCGGGCGCCGACGACTGGGGCGGTGTGTCACCGCTCACAGCCGACCATGTGAACCCCGAGCGTCCGTGGCCGCACCTCGACGACCTCGCGCTGCGCACCGCCGAACTCGGGTTCGAGCTGCGCGAGCGGCTGACCGCTCAGCCTGAATTCGTGCTCGACGCCGTGACCTGGATCGACCCCGCACTGCGACCCGCCGTCGAGCGGTTGGCCGACCCCGCGACCGGGCTGGCGAAGGACTCCTCGGACGGCGACGCGTTTCGTCTCGGTCGCTCCGCTCCCTCGCTCAACGACCCGGTGGAGGCGATGATCCGCCCACTCAACGACCGGGTGAACGCGAACGCGAACCGGGCCGGCGTCCGTCGCCTCGCCGAGGCCGCGGCATCCGATCCCCTCGCTCTCGACGACGCGGAGTGGGCCGCCCTCCTCGAAGCGACCGGCAGCGACCTCGACGCTCTGACCGAAACGGCCGACGATGTGCGCCGGTACACCGTGGGCGAGGCGGTGACCCTGGTCGTCAACCGCAACCTCACCTCGTCCGGGCTGCGGCCGGCGCCGACCGACGACCCCACGACCTTCACGCTCGACGACGTCGGCGCCATCGCGGCCGACGCGTGGGACCTCGGTGCCACCGAGCTGTGTGTGCAGGGGCTCCTCCCCGGCGACATCGATCCGCAGGCCTACCTCGACATCGTCCGGGCTGCGAAGGACGCGGCCCCCGGCCTCCACCTCCACGCGTACCGGCCGCAGGACGTGCGCGACCTCGCCGACCGCGGCGCGCTCGGCCTCGACGGCGCGCTCGCGGCGCTGCGCGAGGCGGGGGTCGACACCGTCCCGGGCACCGGCGTCAAGGTGCTGAGCGAACGCGTGCGGGCGCTCGTCGCACCCGACGACCTCGAGATCGACCGCTGGACCGAGGGCATCACCGCGGCCCAACGCGCCGGATTCCGCTCGACGAGCGTGATCTTCTACGGCCACGTCGAGTCCGCCGCCGAGCGCATCGCGCACCTTCGCCGGCTGCGGGCGATACAGGACGAGACGCGCGGGTTCACCGAGTTCGTGCCCATCCCGCTGCCCGGACCGGCTGGCGGCGTGCCGCTGGTCGCCGGCCGCGAGCCGCTCGACGAGCACCGCGCGATGGTCGCGGTGTCGCGCCTGCTCCTCTCGGGCAGCATCCCCCACGTGCAGATCCCGTGGACGCGCGTGGGGCGCGAGGCATCCGCTGTCCTCCTCCAGTCGGGCGGAGACGACCTCGGCGGTACCCTGCTCGACGGCCGGGTGAAGCCCGAGGCCGGCATCGAGCACGGCCTCGAACTGCCGGTGGCGGATGCCTCGGCCATCGCCGCGCGCCTGTTCCGGCCCTTCCGCCTGCGCACCACGGACTACCGCGAGCCCCGTCCAAAGGAGTCGGATCGATGAGTGCGTCGGACACCCGGGTCGAGGTCGTGATCGTCGGGGCCGGCTTCGCGGGCCTCGGCATGGCGATCGCCCTGCGCCGCGCCGGCCGCGAGGACTTCGTCGTGCTCGAGCGGGCCGCGTCGCTCGGAGGCACCTGGCGCGACAACACCTACCCGGGCGTCGCGTGCGATGTGCCGTCGCACCTGTACGGGTTCGCCACCCACCCGAATCCGAACTGGTCGGGCACCTACGCGCGCGGCGCCGAGATCCACTCCTACCTCGAGGACGTCGCCGCGTCCGAGGGTCTCGGCGACCGGCTGCGGCTCCACACCGCGATGCGTTCGGCCGACTGGGATGCCGAGCACGAGGTGTGGCGCATCCATACCTCGGCCGGCACCTTCGTCGCCGACGCCCTCGTACTCGCCTGCGGCCGGCTGACCGAGCCGTCGATCCCCCGCATCCCCGGCCTCGAGCACTTCCCGGGGCCCCTCTTCCACTCGGCCCGCTGGGACCACGACGCCGACCTCGCCGGCGCACGCATCGCCGTCGTCGGCACCGGGGCGAGCGCGGTGCAGATCGTGCCCGAACTCGCACGCACGGCAGGGCACGTCACGCTGTTCCAGCGCACGCCGGCGTGGATCGTGCCGCGCGGCGGCGACTCCTACTCCGACGACGACCACGCGCGGTTCGTGGCGGATCCCACGTCCCTCGAGGCGCTGCGCGCGGATCTCTACGCCGAAGGCGAGGCGCGCTTCGCGTCGCGGTCGGGTGACTCCGCTGCGGCGGCGGCCGCCGAGGCTGTCGCGCGCGCACATCTCGAACGGCAGATCGCCGACCCGGCGCTGCGCGCCGCCCTCACGCCCGACTACGCCTTCGGCTGCAAGCGCGTGCTGCTGTCGGACGACTTCTACCCCGCGGTCGCCTCCGACGCCGTGACCCTCGTGCCGACGAGCCTCGCCGCGGTGACCGGATCGACGCTCATCGCCGCAGACGGCTCACGTCACGACGTCGATGCGCTCGTCCTCGCCACCGGGTTCGCCTCGACCCGGCAGCCCTACGCAGACCTGGTGCGCGGCGAGAACGCGCGGTCTCTCGCCGAGCACTGGTCCGGGGGGATGACGTCCTTCGCCTCCACCGTCGTGGCGGGCTTCCCCAACATGTTCGTGCTCAACGGTCCGAACGCCTCGCTCGGCCACTCCTCGTCGGTGCTGATGATCGAGGAGCAGGCGGCCTACGTCGCCCGCGTTCTCGACGATCGCGCGGGCCGCGTGCTGCGCGTCGACCCGCACGCGGAACAGCTGTACACCGACGAGATCGCCCAGGCGGCGGCATCCACTCGCTGGATGACCGGCGGCTGCCGCAACTGGTACGTCGACGAACGCTCCGGCCGGCTGACGCTGCTGTGGCCGGGCACCGTGGACGCGTTCCGCGCCCGGCTCTCCCGGGCCGACGGATCCGAATTCCTGGCGCTCCCGGCGCCCCTCGAAAGGAGACCCGCATGATCCCCCTGCGCTTCGGCTACAAGGCCTCGGCCGAGCAGTTCGGACCCACGGAGCTGCTCGACTACGCGGTGCTCGCCGAGGAGGTCGGGTTCGACTCGGTCTTCATCTCCGACCACCTGCAGCCCTGGCTGCACGAGGGGGGTCACGCCCCGGCATCCGTCCCCTGGCTCGGCGCTCTCGGCGCCCGCACCTCGAAGGTGCTGATCGGCACCTCGGTGCTCACACCGACGTTCCGCTACAACCCGACGGTCGTCGCGCAGGACTTCGCGACCCTCGGGGTCATGTATCCCGGGCGCGTGATCCTCGGCGTCGGCACCGGCGAGGCGCTCAACGAAGCAAACCTCGGCATCCAGTGGCCCGACCCGCCCGAGCGGTTCCAGCGGCTCAAGGAGGCGATCGGCCTCATCCGCCGGCTGTGGTCGGAGGACCGTGTCACGTTCGACGGCACGTACTACCACGCCAAGAACATCACGATCTACGACAAGCTCCCAGAGCCGGTGCCGATCTACATCGGCGCCGCCGGACCGGCGGCGACGCGCCTCGCCGGGCGGATCGCCGACGGCTTCATCACGACGTCGGGCAAGAAGCGCGAGCTCTACACCGAGACGCTCCTGCCCGCGCTCGAAGAGGGCCTGTCGAGGGCCGGCCGCGAGCCCGGTGCGATCGACACGCTCATGGAGATCAAGGTCTCGCTCGACACGACGCTCGACGCCGCCCGGGAGAAGACGCGGTTCTGGGCGCCGCTGGCCCTCACGCCCGACGAGAAGATGGGCATCGACGACCCGATCGAGATGCAGCGTCTCGGCGAGGAGCTGCCGATCGAGCGCGCGGCGTCGCGGTTCATCGTGTCGGACGACCCCGACGAGCACGTCGAGAAGATCGGCTGGTACATCGACCTCGGGTTCCGTCACCTGGTGTTCCACGATCCCGGTCACGACCAGGCGGCGTTCCTGCGCCGATACGGCGAGGAGATCCTCCCGCGCCTGCGCGCGAAGTACGGCGCGTGACGCCGCTCTTCCGACGGCGCCGCGCCGGGGAAGCACCCAACCCTGAACCGCGGTGGATCGTCGTCGTGCCCGTCAAGAGGTCCGCGCAGGGGAAGTCGCGGCTGCAGGTCGAGGGGGTCGACCGCGCCGAGCTCGCGCGGGCGATCGCGCTCGACACCATCGAAGCGGCCGCGCGCTGCGAGGTCGTGCTGCAGGTCGTGGTCGTCTCGGACGACCCCGCGCTCGCCCGGGAGTCCGCGACGATCCCGGCGCTGCGGATCGTCCCCGAGGAAGACCCCCGCGGACTCGACGCCGCGATCGCGAGCGGCATCGAGGCGGTCGATCCGAGCGGACGGATGCCGCGCGCAGCCCTTCTCGGCGACCTCCCCGCCCTCCGACCCGTCGACCTCGCCGGCGCGCTGCGGGCCGCGGCATCCGTCGACCGTGCTGTGGTCGCCGACGCCGAAGGCACCGGGTCCACCCTCGTGACGGCGATGCCGGGAGTGGCGTGGGCGTCGTCGTTCGGCGAGGGCTCGTTCGCGCGGCACACCGCCGCGGGCTGTGCGGCGGTGGAGATTCCGGATGCCTCGTCCCTCCGCCGCGACGTCGACACCGCCGCCCAGCTCGAGGCCGCCGTCCGCCTCGGCGTTGGCCCGCGGACCGCGGCGCTGCTCGGCGCCTGATCACGGGCGGCCGGCGGGCCGCGCCGCGGTCAGTCGGGCAGGATGACGACGCGTTCGATGGCGTCGCCGCGCAGCGTGAAGCGAAACGGGCTCGTGCCGTTGAACCCGTTGCCGGTCACTTTCAGATGCACCAGGTAGGTGTCAGGCCCCTCCTCGGCGATGTCGACCAGCTCGAAGCGCGACCGCTTGCCGATGTTGTCGGTGCGGTCCCACTCGCGGATGGCGTCGTGACCGCGTGCCACGCGGCCCCAATCGTCGAGCGAGCCATCCTCCGCGAACGCTGCGACGAACGCGTCGGAGTCTCCGGCGTTCGTGGCGTCGATGAAGGCGGAGATGGGGGAGGGGACGTGAGCCATGCTCCGATCCTCGTCGGTCGCCCGTGCCCCGTCCACACCCCTGTGCAGCGCAGACCGGGGTGGGACTACGCGGCGAATCGGAGGATCTCGGCCGCTGCATCCGCCAGCGCGGGAAAGTGCCGATGAGCCCCGCTCACCGGGGTGGCGCTGTTGACACTCCAGACCGTCATCCCCGCGGCCAGGCCGGCAGCGACTCCCGACCTCGAGTCCTCGACGACGAGGCACCGACCGGGGTGGACGTCCAGCTCAGCGGCTGCGGCGAGGTAGGGCTGAGGGTGGGGCTTGCCGAGCACCGTGGACTCCGCGTCGACGATGACGCGCGGAGTCGGCAGCTGCAGACGGAGGAACCGGCCCTCGACTCGACGGCGGAGGTTCGCCGTCACCAGGGCCCACCGGTCGGGGTCGAGCTTTCGCAGCAGACCGGCTGCCCCGGCGAACGCCTCGTAGTCACCCTCGACGACATCCTGGTCCTCGAGCCGCTGGAACTCGGCGAGCGCCTCATCACGCGCCCGTAGCGGGAGGAACCGAGCGACAGTCTCCGCGGGACGGGTTCGCAGGGCGAGCGCGTAGACCTCGTCGCCGTCCAGCCCGAACCGGTCCGCCCAGCTGCCCCAGATGCGCCGCTGGTTCGCAACCGCGTCCACGAGCGTGCCGTCGACGTCGAAGAGCACTACGGTTCCGTCCGGCCTAGGCATCTCGCGCAACCCTAGCCGGTTACCCGCGCTAGGGAGCGCGAAGCTCGGGGTGCGACGCTGGCGCCGCCGGCCGAGGTCGTGATGCAATCAGCGCATGGGGCGGAGCCGTCTGACATTCATCGACCGATCACGACCCTGGCGCGCGACTCTCGCCGGCCTCGGCGGACTGTGGGCACTGGCGATCCTGCCGTTCCCGGCGACGGAGTTCGGAGTGCCTCTGTGGGCCTGGGTCTTCCGCCACCGCGCCTACTTCTGGGCGCGCGAGTCGGTGCACGATCCGTACATCGTCTTCGGGGCGCTCGCGGCCCTGTCCTTTCTGGCGATCGGACTCGCGCTGCTCCCGGACCTGCGGCGTGCGGGATGGGGCGGCGCGCTCATGGCGTGGCTGGTCATCGCGGGGGCGCCGGTCACTGCGCTCAGCTACCTCAACACGCCCACCGAGTCGCCTCTGCACGTGCTCTGGGGCACGGAGGCGTTCGTCCTCATCGCGGTCGGCCTTGCCGGCATTCTCGCGGCCGTCACGGCCGGATCGCGCTGGCGTCTGTGGGTGCGGATCGTGCTGGGACTGACCCTGCCGCTGCTCGTCGCGGGAACCCTCGCCACGGGATACTGGCCGCACGGTCCGCTCGCGCTGCTCGGAGTCGAGGCCATCGCGATCATCCTCGCCGCGCCGCGGGCTGCGGACTCGGCGGCGGCCACGGCCCACCTGCGCACATTTCCGCCATCCCGGGACGAGAATCTGCCACTCCCGTCGTCCGGCCCCGCTCCCCCACTAGCCTGACGACGTGAGCGACTACGACGTGCTGGAGATCGGCGGCCTCGACCAGTGGCGCGACCACTACGGCGGGTTCCGCCCCGAGAGCTCACGCGACGGACGGCGCGTCGTCGACCACGAGCTGACGATGCAGTTCATCGGCATGACCGCCAACGCACTCGAGCCCGGCGAAGAGGCGGGCTATTGGCACCGGCACGCTCGCGTCGAGGAGCTGTACGTGTTCCTCGGCGGGCGGGGGCAGATGGGACTCGACGCTGACGTCGTCGATGTCGGCCCGGGCTCCGCGGTCCGCGTCGGCCAGGGCGTGTGGCGCACCTGGCGCGCCCTGCCGGACAGCCCCGAGCAGCTGCGATGGCTCTGCATCCGCGCCGGCGGCTATGAGCTGCCGCACTTCCCGGACGACAGCGAACGCGCCGAGGATCGCCCCGCCCCGTGGCGATGATCCGAACCGACCGGACGCCCTAGGTCGGGGCGACGAACCGCACGCCCGGCGACGGACGGTCGATGTAGCTCCGGCCCCCAGGGCTCGTCCACTCGAGCACACCACCGGCGTGCTGCTCGACCCGCCACGGGGTGTGGTGCTTCAGCGTGTGATGTCGCCGGCACAGGTGCGCGAGGTTCGTGTGCGCGGTCGGGCCGCCGTGCTGGTGGTCGACCGTGTGGTCGATGTCGGAACGCCACACAGGCATGCGGCAGCCGGGGAACCGGCAATGCTCGTCACGTGCCCGGAGGTGGCGCCGCTGGGCCTCGGTGGGGAATCTTCGATCGACGGCGAGGACGTCGCCTGAGACCGGATCGGTGAGCACGCGATCCCACAGTGTCGCCGCGCCGAGCAGCCGCCGCGCCGACTCGGGGTCGATCGGCCCTCGCCCGGTGAGCACGGGTGCCGGACCCTCATCGCCCACGAGCGTCTGGAACGGGACGGTGATCTGGACGATCGCCTGCAGCGCATCGATCCCCTCGCCGCCCGAGCGGTCGATCGACGCGAGCGTCGGGTGCCCGGTGAGCGCGAGGTCGCACAGAGCATCGGCCCGGAGCTGGTCCATCGTGCGGACACCCTCCGGCACGGCGACGTCGCCATCGCCGTCGGCGCTGTCAACCCAAGCATCCCCGCCCTCGCCGTGCGCAGCATCCTTCACCGACCGCGCCATGCGCGTGAGCCGGTCATGGATGCCGTGCGCCAGCACCGACGGAAGCAGCGCCCACAACTCGGACATGCTGTCGCCGACGTCGCGGACGGCGACGCGCCGTGCGGTCCGCGCTTCGGCATGACGGTCCGCGATCGAGGTGGGAACCGTCTCCTCGGCGATCGACGCCGCGACCACACGCAGGCGGCCCGTCGTGAGGCCGGCGGCCCGCTCGAGCACCGCGGCCTCGAAGGTCGCTCGATCGTCGGCCGCCGGCACGCGAACTCCCGCGTCGACAATCACGCGGGCGTGCGGCAGGGACAGGCGGCCCGCCTCGAGCGCTGCCATGGTCTGCGGAAAGCGGTCTCGCATCACGAGCGCGTCGTCCATGCGCTGCTCGACCGTGCGATCGGACAGGCCGACGGCGCAAGCGAGCTCGGCCGCAATGTCGCGCACCGACAGCGGGGCGTCGTCGCGCGTCGCGCCGTCTTCGAGAGCGAGGTCCATCGCTTCGGCGAGGAGCCGCGCCTGCACGCCCTGCCAGCGCGCGATCTGCTCGGCCGCGTTCTCCCACGCGTAGAGCAGCTCCTCACGGCGCGACGCCGCGGCGTCCCACCTGTGCCGCGTCACGCGCGGCGCGGAGTCCACCTCGGTCGGGCCTTCGTAGGGCTCTTCCCACGTCTCGGCGACCAGCATCCGCTCGCGCCAGAGCAGGTCTTCGATCTCGGGATCGAGAGCCGGCGGCGGGTTCATGGCTCGATTCTCGCAGGACCCTCCGACATTCGATTCGATTCCACAGCCTCATCCACATGTGCATAACCGAACATTCAAACGAACGTCACGAGACGAGCAGGTAGCCCGCCCCCACGATCGTGAAGACGATCACCAGCCTCTCGAACAGTCGCTGGTCCAGCCGGTCGGCGATCCACCGGCCGGCGAGCGCCGCCGCGACGACGACCGGCACGAGCACGGCGTCGAGAAGCAGCCCCGGCCCGGTGATGATCCCCAGCCCGATCGAGAACGGCACCTTGAAGATGTTGACGATCGCGAACAGCCACGCCGCCGTCCCGAGGAACTCCTTCACGGGGAAGCGCGCCGCCAGGAAGTACATCGACATGACCGGACCCGCGGCGTTGGCGACCATCGTCGTGAACCCGCCGAGCGTGCCGTAGGTCGCCGCCGCCACCCGGTGCGCGCCCGTCGACTCGACACCGGACGCGAAGCGGCGCCGCAGCAGGGTGATCACGATGACGGCCACCAGGATCACGCCGATCGTGCGCTTCACCCAGACGTCGTCGGCGAACCACAGGAACACTACGCCCACGAGCACACCGGCCACCACGGCGGGCGCGAGGCGCAGCAGCTCGCGCCAGTTGGCATGCCGGCGGTACATCGCGACGGCGAAGAGGTCGGCCACGATCAGGAGCAGCAGCAGCGTCCCCGTCGACTGCTTCGCGGGAAGCACCGCGGCGAAGATGGCGACCGCGACGGTGCCCGCGCCGGGCACGGCGGTCTTCGAGAGGCCGACGACCGCCGCCGCCACGGCGAGCAGCACCCAGGCCCACCAGGCGAGTTCGGGCACCCCTAGACCCCGGCTGCGCCGAGCGCGGCCTCGGCGAGGGCGGCCGACCGCGCGGCATCCGTCATCCACAGCGGAGCGACGAGCGAGCGGATGCCGCGACCCGCGACCTCGGCGGCGAGGGCGTCGTCCTCTTCGGCGATCAGCCAGGCGTCGAGCAGCCCGTCGCCGGCGCGCGCTCCGTAGTGCGCCGCGACCGCAGCGGCCGAGGTCTCCACTCCGATCGCGGTGAGGCACACATCCGCCATGCCCCGCACGACCTTGCCGCCGATGATCGGCGAGACGCCCACGACGGCGGCGGGCGTGGAGCGCAGCGCGTCGCGCACGCCGGGCACAGCCAGGATCGGGCCGATCGACACGACCGGGTTCGAGGGCGCGAGCAGCACGACGTCGGCCTCGGCGATCGCCTCGGTCACGCCTGGGGCCGGCCGGGCGCGCTCGATGCCCGGGTTGTCGAAACCGGCGGGCGCCAGGGTCGCTCGGTGGCGCGTCCACCACTCCTGGAAGTGCAGTCGCGTGCCGTCCTCGAGGACGACGATCGTGTCGACCTCGACGTCGGTCATGGGGACCAGGCGCACTCCCAGGGGCCAGCGGCGCGACATCCGCTCGATCACCTGAGTCGGGGTGAGCCCCTCGCGCAGCCATCCCGTGCGAGCGAGGTGCGTGCCGAGGTCGAGGTCGCCGAGCGTGAACCACGGCCAGCCCGCGCCCCACTCCTGGAGCTCGTGGTTGACTCTCTCGCTGTCGCCGCTGCGGCCCCAGCCGCGCTCGGTGTCGTTGACGCCGGCGAGGGCGTAGGTGATCGAATCGACGTCGGGCTGCAGTCGCACGCCCGACAGCCACAGGTCGTCTCCGGTGTTGACCACGACCGTCAGGGCGGCGGCCGTGTCGTGGATGCCCCGCGCCCGCAGCGCAGCGCGCACGCCGAGCACGAAGCGGGAGCCGCCGACGCCGCCGGCGAGCACGACGATGCGGGGCGGGCCGGTCACCGGCGGATCAGCCCCGGTCGGACCGCAGCTGCGGGATCACGCCGGTGCGGGGCGCGAACTCGTCCTCGGCATGCGGGAGCGAGAAGCGGGCGACGGCGTCGATCAGGGCGTCGACGGTCTGCGCGTCGGCGACGACGTCGACGTTGAGTCCGGCCCGGCGGGCGTCCTTCGCCGTGCGGGGTCCGATCGCCGCGATGAGGGTGGTCGGCGGAACGTCGGGGAACTGCAGGTGCACCTGCTCCGCCACCGAGCCGCTCGTCACGAGGATCGCGTTGATGCGGCCGGAGCGGACGTCCTCGGCGATGCGGTCGGTGACGGGAACGCCCACCGTGCGGTACGCGACGACGCTGCGCACGCGATGCCCGGCGTCGGACAGCATGCGCGTCAGCACGGGTTTGGCGATCTCGCTGCGCAGCGTGAGGATGTCGCGAGGCTTCGGCTCGAGGGCGATGAGCTGCTCGGCCATGCCGGCCGCGGAGTTGTCCTCGTCGGGCACCAGGTCGACGCGGTAGCCCACGGCGAGGAGGGCGGCGGCGGTGGTCTCGCCGACCGCGGCGATCCTGGTCGTCGGCGGCACGACCGCGCGGTACGCGTAGAGCACGTCGACCGTCGTGGCACTCGTGACCGTCAGCCACTCGAAGGCTCCGGCGGCGAGGTCGGCGAGCGACTGCTCGAGCGTGGCCTGGTCGTTGGTCGGAGCGAAGTTGATGAGGGGCGCGATCACCGGAGTGGCGCCCTGGCGGCGCAGCGTGGCGGCGACTCCGTCGCCCCACGGGCCGCCTCGGGGCACGAGGACACGCCAGCCCGCGAGGGGCTTGGCGGGTACGTGCTGCGGGGCTGTGTTCATGGGGTCGACTCTCGTGGCGCTCGGTCGGCCGCCCCAGACGTTCGAGCAGCCGAATGCGCGAACGAATCGGGTTCGCGCGCTCGGCAGCATTCGCACCATTGCACTGCCTCACCCCGAGCATACCCCCACGTCTACGGGGTGTGTCCGGTCGGCGAGTCCGACGGGCGGCGACCCGTCAGCGGCTGTAGGAGCGGACGAAGGCCCACACGGCTGCACCCACCGCGGCCGCGGCGACGACCACGGCGCCGAGCGCGAGGCCCGGACTGCGGCGCTTGAAGTCCCGCGCCTTCTCGATCGAGTCGTCGATCTTCACGGAGAGCCGCCGGGGCACGTTCGCCTTGACCTCGATCGCGGCGAGCGTCGCCTTGAGCTCGGCGCGCGCTCGCTCGACCGGGTCGGTGATGCCCAGCGGCACGGCGGTGCGGGGCAGCGGCACGGGCGCGTCAGAGCTCATCGCGCACCTCCTTGACGTCCTGGGCGATGGATTGGACCGGATTCTTGCTCTTGCCGATCTTCCGGAACCGGAGCACGCCCAGCAGGGCGAGCAGCACGGCGACGATGACCATGCCGAAGAACACGACGAGGGCCGAGAGCCACACCGGCCACCACGAGGAGAGGCCGGCGATGAGGTAGGTGCCGAACACCGGCACCGACCAGAACAGCACGAACAGCGCCGCGAACATCCACAGCGCGCCCCATCCGCCGTCCTTCGCGGTGCGGGCGGCCCACTTCTTCGCCGACTCGATCTCGGCGACGACGAGGTTGCGGATCAGCTCCGGAATCTCGCCGATCAGCGTCAGCAGACTGTCGTCGGCGCGGTCCTTGAATCCACGCGGCGAAGTCACGTCACGCTCCGCCGCGGCCGTTGGCGGGCGTGTCGTCGGTGGCTTCGTCGATCAGATCTTCGACCGCATCCTTCGCGGCCTTGGCCGACGTCTTGGCTGCGGTCCCCACGTCGTCGGCGTTGTCCTTGCTCACCTTGAGCGCCGCGTCGAGCCTCTGCCCGGCGGTGCCCTTGGTCGAGGCTGCCTTGCCGACCTTGACGGCGGAGTCCCACAGCGTGCTCGGGAGCGCCATCGCGCTCGACTTTGCGAAGTCCTTCACCTTGCCCACCTGCTCCTGGACGGGGTCGAGATTCCAGACCTTCAGCCATTGCGTCTTGATCTGCTCGTAGCGCTCGCGACCTGCTCGGCTGCCGAGCACGTACCCGACGGCCAGTCCGACGACGAGTCCTGCTTTGCCCCTCATGGGGTCTCCTCACGCTCGGTGGTGCGCTGATGACCCTCTCAGGGTAGCCCTGTATTCCGATTCCGGCATCCACCCTTGACAAGTGGGCCGACGGCGGACTCACGCCGCCGGCGGCGACTCCCAGAGCACCGTTCGGCGCAGTCGCTCGGCCTCCGACTGCGCATCAGCGACGACCCGCGACAGCCCGCTTCCGGCGAACCAGGACCCGACGGCGGCGAGGCCCCGCGTGCCCGCGATGGCGGTGCGCACGGAGCCGGTCGCGTCGTCGTGCCCGATCGCCGAAGCCGGCGGGGCGAGCGTGAAGCGGGCCCGATGCACTCCGCGCACCGCCGCGGCCTCGAGCTGCACGCCGAGGAGAGCGGATGCCTCGTCCCGCGCGAGCGCGGCGACCTCGGCCTCGTCGAGGCCGGCGTGGGGCGGATCGTCGATCGAGCCGTCGAACGCCACGCTGAGCACGTGCCGGCCCGGTCCCGCTGCGCGCGAAAGCCAGTCCCACCGCGCGGTCTGGTGCACGAGTCCGGAGGCGCGGCGTGTGCCCGGCACCGCGTAGACCTCGGCCCCGCGCGGCGCCGAGTCGAGGTCCGGCGCGTCGACCACGAGCGTCACGATCTCGCGCAGGCGCGCGGCATCCGTCATCGAATCGTCGAGTGAAGCGCCGACGTGCGCCGCCAGCAGGCGCGCGGCGTCCTGCTGTCCGGTCGCCACGAACAGCACGTCCGCGGGCGCGACCACGACCTGTTCGCCGCCCGCTGACTCTGCCGTCACGCTCCAGCGCCCGTCGGCGCCGCGCTCCACACCCGACACGCGCGCGTCGACGACGAGTTCGGCGCCGAGTGTGACGAGCCGGTCGACGAGGGCGTCGACGAGCCGCGGCATCCCGCCTTCCAGGCTCTTGATCCCGGGGCCGGTCGCACGGTCGACGAGCAGGTCGGCCACCGCTCCCCCGAGCGAGCCGGTGCGGGTGAGCGCCGAGCTCAGCCCCGGAGCGGCGGCGGCGACGTCGACGTGCGACGGCGCGAGGCCGAACCGCCCGACGCTCAGCGGCGCGACCATCCGATCGACGACCGCGTCGCCCATGCGGGTGCGCACCAGGCGATCGAGGTTGCGCTCCTTGCCGATGGTGAGCGGGGGACGCAGGCGATCGAGGTACGCGCGCCACGCGCCGCTCAGGCCGATGAACGGCCGCACGTCCTGGGCCCACGGGTTTGCGGGGATGCCGAGCACCGAGTCCGCCGGCACCGGAGCGGCCGCCGCACCGGAGCGACCGAGCCCGGCGATCCACGTCGCGGACGCGCTCGGCGAGACGGCGCGCGGCGCGAGGTCGAGCTCGGCGACGAGGGCGTCGACGTCGCCGTCGGCGGTAGACCAGCACGACGCCCCGACGTCGACGCGCAGGCCGCCGACCTCGGCTTCGGCGATCGTGCCGCCCGGGCGGCCCGCCGCTTCGAGCACGGTGACCGGCATCCCGACCTTCGCGCACTCCAGCGCGGCGACCAGTCCGGCGATGCCGGCGCCGACCACGAGAACCCTCGTCTCGTGCGCGTGGGTGACCAGGGCGTCGAAGGGCTCGGGCGTCGCGGACATGACCTCCATCCTCCCACCCGAACGCGCCATGGCCCGGGTCGCCTGCCGCGCGTGCGAGTGCGAGACTGGCGGGCATGAGCCTCCACATCACCGGCGATGAGACCGCCGACCGCCTGCTCACCGACGACCCGCTCGCGCTGCTCATCGGCATGCTGCTGGATCAGCAGGTGGCGATGGAGACGGCGTTCGCGGGTCCGCTGAAGATCGCGGAGCGTGCCGGAACGCTGGATGCCGCGGCCATCGCCACGTTCGACCCGGACGCGTTCGCCGAGCTCTTCAAGGCCACGCCCGCCGTGCACCGGTTCCCGGGATCGATGGCCGTCCGGGTGCAGGCGCTGTGCGCCGCGATCCAGGACGACTGGGCCGGCGACGCCGCGGCGATCTGGCGCGACGGCGACCCCGACGGCGCCACGGTGCTCAAGCGGCTGAAGGCGCTGCCCGGCTTCGGCGAGCAGAAGGCCAAGATCTTCCTCGCGCTGCTGGGCAAGCAGTACGGCTTCGACGGCGCGGGCTGGCGCGAGGCATCCGCTCCCTACGGCGAGGAGGGGAGCTTCCGCAGCGTCGCGGACATCGTCTCGACGGACTCCCTCGCGAAGGTGCGCGAGCACAAGCGCGCGATGAAGGCCGCGGCGAAGTCCGGGGGCGGAGGGGTCTGATGAAGAAGACGGGTGAGAGCGTCGCCGCGTTCATCGCGGGGGTTACACCGGCGAAGAGGCAGCGGGATGCCGCGACCGTGGTGGCGCTGATGCGAGAGGTCACCGGGCGCGAGCCCGAGATGTGGGGCACGATCGTCGGGTTCGGCGCGTGCCACTACCGCTACCCCACCGGCACCGAGGGCGATGTGCCGATCGCGGCCTTCTCGCCCCGCCGGCAGGCGACCACGGTCTACCTCCTCGACACCGGGGCGCACGCGGCGGAGCTGGCGAAGCTCGGGGCGCACGAGACCGGCGCCGGCTGCCTCTATCTCAAGGACGTCGAGGCGGTCGACGCCGACGTGCTGCGCGGCATCATCGCCGAGGACTACCGCCGCGTACTCGAGGGCGACACCGGCGAGGCGATCTTCACGGTCACCGACTGACGCGCGCGGGGAGCCGCCCGCGGAGCATCCGCTTATCCACACGCACGGAGTGGACAGCGCCCGCGAACGACCGCGCCGCTAGGGTGGGGGAACCCCGCCCCCTCGCCACGGAGTCGTCATGCTGCCCTTCCTCATCGTCGGAGGCGTCGGCCTCGCCGTCCTGCTGATCTCGCTCATCGTCGGCGACATCTTCGATCACTTCGACATCGGCGACGGCGCCATCTCTGGCACCGCCCTCGGTGTCGCCGCGGTCGTGTTCGGGGCATCCGGAGTACTCACCTTCACGTCGGGGCTCGACACCGTGTGGGCGTACGTGCTGGCCGTGGTGCTCGCGGTGCTCGCCTACCTCGTCGCCGTGTTCTTCATCAAGCGCCTCACCAAGAGCTCGGACGGTGCGCCGCTCTCGGCTGCGGGCCTCTCCGGTGTCTCCCGCTCCGACATCTCGCCTGCAGGCGGCGAAGTGAGCCTCGACGGTCCCGGCGAGTTCGAACGACGCCTGGCGTACTCGGACGAGCCCATCGCCGAGGGTGTGCGCGTGCGCGTCGTCGAGCACTCCGGCACCCGCGTCAAGGTCGTCGCGGAATAGCCCGACCGCACGTCCGCCCCATTCCGCCTCCGGAAGGAAACCATGCTCGACCCGACTCTCATCCAGGTCATCGCCGTCGTCGCCCTGATCATCGCGGTGCTCGGCCTGATCACGTTCATCGCGCGCCGCATCCGGCGCGTGCCTCCGAACGAGGCCCTCGTGATCGTCGGCCGCGGGGCAGGCAAGCCCGCACCCGGCGAATCCGGCATCGGCCAGAGGGTCGTGATCGGCGGACGCACCTTCGTGTGGCCGATCCTGCAGCAGGGCTTCTCCATCTCCCTCGAGCAGCGCCAGATCGGCATCACGGTGGAGGGGGTCGACAAGAACCGCATCAAGATCGCGATCAAGGCGTCCATCAACTTCAAGGTGTCGGGCACCGAAGATGGTGTGCGCCGTGCGGCCCAGCGCTTCCTCTCGCAGCAGGGCGCGCTCACCGAGATCATCAAGGAGTCGCTCGAAGGATCGCTGCGCTCGATCATCGGCGACATGACGATCGAGCAGATCATCTCCGACCGCAAGGGCCTCTCCGACCGGGTCGTCGCCGAGACGAAGACCGACCTCGTCGAGCAGGGCCTGCAGGTCGACCTCCTCAACATCAGCGACATCTCGACGCCGGGCAGCGACTACCTCGCCAACCTCGGTCGCGCCGAGGCTGCCCGCGCCCGCCAGGTCGCCGAGATCAGCGAGGCCGAGGCGTCGCGTGCCAGCGAATTCGCCCGCATCGACGCCGCGGAGCAGATCGCCGAGCGCCAGAAGGCGCTGAGCCTCCGGCAGGCGACGATCAAGGCGCAGACCGACCGGGCCAACGCCGAGGCCGAGGCGTCGGGCCAGCTGGCCAAGGCGGAGCAGGACAAGGCGGTGGCCCTCCTCGAGCGCGACGCGTTGTCGGAGCAGGCGAACGTGACCCAGGAGCGCCTCGACATCGACGTGCGCAAGCCCGCGGAGGCCGAGGCGTACGCCGAGGTGCAGCGCGCGACGGCGCTGCGCGACGCCGCGAACGCCGCAACCGAGGCCGACGCCTTCAAGCGCACCAAGATCGCCGAGGCGAACAAGGTGGCCGCCGTGCAGGACGCCGAAGCCGCCGCCACCGCCGTCCGCTTCTCGGGCGAGGCCGAGCGCGACAAGCAGGTCGCCCTCGCCGCGGGCATCCGGGCCGAGGGTGAGGCGCGCGCCGCCGCCATCCAGGCCGAGGGTCTGGCCGAGGCCGCTTCCACCGACGCGAAGGCGCTCGCCCTCCAGAAGTACGGCGAGGCCGCGCTGGCGCAGGAGATCATCTCGCGGCTGCCCGACATCGTGCGCGCGGCGGCCGAGCCGATCGCGTCGATCGACAAGCTCACGGTCGTCTCGACAGACGGCGCGTCCGAGCTCACCAAGACCGTCGGCAAGGTGCTGGGCGAAGGCACCGAGGTGGTCAAGAACCTCACCGGCCTCGACCTGACGACGCTCATGCAGGCCTTCGCCATCAAGGCGGCGGGAGCCGACCCGCAGGCCGTGCTCGGCGCCGCGACGGCAGTGGTCGACGGCGACAAGTCCCCGGCCGGGGCGAAGTAGCCGGTCGCCCCGCAGACGAGAGAAGCGGATGCCGCGACCGAGGCCGGGTCGCGGCATCCGCTCTTCTGTCTAGGTCTGAGTCCGGGTCAGGCGCCCTGGAGCCGCTCGCCCAGGTGGGCGTGCAGGTTCTCGAGCGGCACGCGCTCCTGGCCCATGGTGTCGCGATCGCGGACCGTGACGGCGCGGTCGTCGAGCGAGTCGAAGTCGACGGTGACGCAGAACGGCGTGCCGATCTCGTCCTGGCGGCGGTAGCGGCGGCCGATGGCTCCGGCGTCGTCGAAGTCGACGTTCCATTCGCCGCGCAGGTCGTCGGCCACCTCGCGCGCGATCGGCGAGAGCTGCTCGTTGCGCGAGAGCGGCAGGATCGCGACCTTGACGGGGGCGAGGCGCGGATCGAGCTTGAGCACCGTGCGGGTGTCGGTGCCGCCCTTCGCGTTCGGCGCCTCCTCCTCGTGGTACGCGTCGACGAGGAATGCCATCATGGCGCGCGTGAGGCCGAACGACGGCTCGATCACGTACGGGATGTACTTCTCGCCGGAGGCCTGGTCGAAGTAGGTCAGGCTCTGGCCCGACGCCTCGGTGTGGTTCGACAGGTCGTAGTCGGTGCGGTTGGCGACGCCCATGAGCTCGCCCCACTCCTTGCCGGCGAAGCCGAAGCGGTACTCGACGTCGATGGTGCCGGCCGAATAGTGGGCGCGGTCCTCTTCGGGCACGTCGAACTGCCGCAGGTTCTCGGGGTCGATGCCGAGATCGATGAACCAGTCCCAGCACGCCTGCACCCAGTGATCGAACCACTGGCCGGCGTCGGCCGGCGGGGTGAAGAACTCGATCTCCATCTGCTCGAACTCGCGCGTGCGGAAGATGAAGTTTCCGGGCGTGATCTCGTTGCGGAACGCCTTGCCGACCTGGCCGATGCCGAACGGCGGCTTCTTGCGCGACGCGGTGAGCACGTTCGAGAAGTTCACGAAGATGCCCTGCGCCGTCTCGGGACGCAGGAAGTGAAGTCCCGACTCGTCGTCCACGACGCCGAGGTAGGTCTTCACGAGGCCCGAGAAGGCCTTGGGCTCGGTGTACTGGCCCTTGGTGCCGCAGTTCGGGCACGGCACGTCGGCGAGGCCGTTCTCGGCCTTGCGGCCCTTGCGTGCCTCGAAGTCCTCGAGGAGGTTGTCGGCGCGGAACCGCTTGTGGCACTGCATGCACTCGACGAGCGGGTCGGTGAACGTCGCGACGTGACCGGATGCCTCCCACACGCGCTTGGGCAGGATGATCGACGAGTCGAGGCCGACCATGTCGCCGCGGCCGCGCACGAACGTCTGCCACCACTGGCGGCGGATGTTCTCCTTGAGCTCGGTGCCGAGGGGACCGTAGTCCCATGCCGACCGGGATCCGCCGTAGATCTCGCCCGCCTGGAAGACGAACCCGCGGTGGCGGGCGAGGGCGATGACTTTGTCGAGGCGGGACTGCTCGGCCACGGTGGCTCCAATGGTCGGGATGGGTTTTCGTGCCTGAGGCGGCGAGGGCCGCGGCATCCGTCGATTCTAGTCGGCGGAGCCGGTCCGCCCGGACGGGCCCGGCTCGTCGCCGGCCGCCCGCTCGAACTCGCGATCCCATTCGCGCAGCTCTTTGCGGCGCCCCATGAGGCCGTCGAGCGACACCTGGAAGTGCAGGCCGCGCCGCGCGTTGACCTGCTTGATGTTCTCGACGAGCTCGACCGAGAAGGCCGACACCGCGCTGCGCACCTCGTCGGTGCGCTCGACCGGGTCGTCCCACAGGTCGGGGTGGATCAGGATGTCGAGCAGGTAGTCGCGGTCGAGCGCGCCGGTGAGCTTGCGCAGTGTCTCGCCGTACTCGACGGCGGCGGTCGCGCGCTGCCCCTCCTCGCCCTTGCGGTCGAGGCGGTCGAAGAGCTCGCTGGTGTGCGCGGCGATCCTGCCGACGTCGGTCGCGACCTCCCCCGCCTGCGGGACGCCGGCCGCGCCCGCCTGCGCGTACTCGGCGGTGAGCACCTGCAGCGTGTGGACGTGGGTGCGCACCGGTTCGGGAAGCGGATGCCGCGCCCCGGCCGAGCCCGTGCGACGGCGTCGTGACCGCATCACGCCGAAGAGCGCGCCGCCCGCCGCGAGCAGCACGGCCGCGCCGACGGCGACCCCGACCAGCGGACCGGCGTCGAAGCTGCCCGACGCGGGGGCGTCGGGCTCGAGCGCGATGACGCCCTGGATCGTCTCGGTGAGCGCGGTGTCGACGTCGGAGGCCGACACCTCGGCCTCGTTCGCGACCCGCATGGCCTCGCCCGGCGCGAGCACGCGGGAGCCGGCCGAGAGGTCGTCGCCGACCGCCACGATGATGGTCGCCGTGCCCGGGTGCGCGGCCGCCAGCTCCGACACGATGTCGGGTCCGGATGCCTCGAGCGCCGCGTTGTCGGAGAACACGGCGACCGCGATCGACTCGTCGCCGATCTGCTGCGCCAGCTGGTCGCGCAGCGCCGCGGCGCCCGTCACCTCGGACGACACGTAGACGTTGTCGGCCGCGAGCGCGTCGACGGCGTCGTCGACGTAGCCCTGGCCGTCCATCGTGCTGCGCACCTCTCGTCTCTGCCTAGAAGTTGTTGATGACCGAAGCGAACACGAGGTCGATCTTCGCGGCATCCGACGCGTCGAACCATTGGCCGCCCGTCGCCTCGGCGATGCGCTGCAGGGCCCCCGTGTCGGCACCCTCGCCGTACGCGATCGGGAAGATGCGCACCGGGGCGTCGTCGCCGCCCTCGCGCGTCGCCTTGCCGATCTTCGCCACGAGCGAGTCGAGCGAGATTGCCGAGTCGGTGTCCTGCCCGTCGGAGAGCACGACGATCGCGTTGATGCGGCCCGGCTCGGCGCGGGAGGTCATCTCGTCGTATGCCTGCGCGATCGCGTCGTAGAGCGGGGTGCCCTCGCGCGTCGCGAAGCGCAGGTCGTCGAGCGACGACTCGACCGACTCGCGGTCGGACGCGAGCGGCGTGACGTCGCGCAGCACCACGAGGTTCTCGCCGGCCTCGGACTCGACACCGGTGGTGAACGCCCACACGCCCACCTCGTCGGTGGAGCGGAAGTGGCCGAGGGTCGCCTGCGCGCCTTCGATCGCGCCGTCGAGCTTGGAGCGTCCGTCGCCGATCGCCTCGTCCATCGAGCCCGAGATGTCGATCACCTCGAGCACGGACGAGGGCTTGCGGATCTGCGTCCACTGGTCGATCGCCGCCGAGACGACGTCGACCTCCGGACGCGGCAGCGACACCGCGGGCCCCGCGGGGTCGACGCCGTACGCGGCCGTGAAGAGGTCGCCGAGAGGCACCGACTCGTCGAGCGGGCGGAAGCCGTACTCGGGCAGGATCTCCTGCGCGGCCCCGGTCTGCAGGAACGCCGCGAAGGCGGCGCCCGCTTCGGCCTGCACCGCGGTCACCCAGTCGGCGCCGAGCACCGTGATCGGGTTGTCGGACCACATCGACCCGCCCGAGGGATACACGGCGACCAGCTTCTCCTTGGGGGGAGTGAGCTTCTCGCCCGGCTGCACGGTGTGCGAGTCGGGGTTGCCCTGGTTGTAGTTGAGCAGCGAGGTCTCTTCGAGCGCGACGGCCGAGACGTAGCCCGAGCCGCCGGCGCCGTTCTGCGTCTCGTCGTACAGCGTCGTGAGCACCTTGCCGGTGGTGTCGCCGTAGTGGATCACGCACTCCTCGAACACGCGCGAGAAGTCGGCCGAGGCCGCCACGTCGTCGGCGGTGAGGTCGGCGGTCTTGCCGGATGCCTCGTACGACTGCATCAGGATCGCCGAGAGCCCGGTCGTGGACGTGTTCGGGTTGGTCTTGGAGATCTTGAACGAGCCCCACAGGTCTTTGCCGACGCTCCCCCACCCGTCGGGGTCCTGGCACAGGCGCTCGAAATCGGCGATGCCGATGTCGGAGCCCGGGTAGCCGAGCGCCTTCGCCATGGTCTCGGGCACCCCGAACACGATGGGGGTGTGGGTGAACGACGCGGGCTCGCCGACGAGCGAAGCGGATGCCGCGGCCGCCACTCGCTCGGTCCACACGGTGGATGCCGGGGACCACATGGTGGGCCAGCGCCGGGTGTCCTCATCGGGCCAGTCCTGTCCTGACGTGAGGAATCGCGTGGCGTCACCCGACGACACGTTGATCGGACGCACCGTCGCGCACTCGTCCAGTGCGTCGTGCTCCGGCGACTCCTTGAACGCCGCGGCGAGAGCGTCGAGCATGTTGACCTTCTCGGACGACGTCGCGACGACGACGCTCGTGCATCCGTCGTCGGCGAAGTCGCCGTCGCCGAAGTCGCCGCCGTCGGGACCGCCGCCGAAGCAGGCCGTGAGCGCCATCGCGGCCGTGAGGATCGTCGCCACGACGGCACCCTGCCGGGCGTGCCCGCGCAGGCGCTCGGGCGAGAACGGGGAGACGTGCGAGGGGGCGGCGGGAACCCGCCGTCGTCGGGCTGGCATGGGGCCAGCCTACGGGTGAACGGCGCCCGCGGCGGGCGCGACCGCCCGCCTGTGGAGCGGCGGCGTCAGGAGACGAACCCGATGGACATCGGGTACTTGTACCACTCGCCCCGGTTGGCCTTCACCGCGGCCACGATGCACAGCACGATGTTCAGGATGTAGGCCGCGGCGATGATGAAGAACCCGATGAGGACGATGCTCAGAATGCCGCCCACGACGTAGGCGATGACGAGCGTCAGCTGGAAGTTCAGCGCGGTTGCGGAGTGCGCGCGCACGAACGGTCCGCGATCCTTGAGTACGAGGAATCCGATGAGCGGCGCGAGGAAGCCGAAGAACAGCCCGCCGAGGTGGATGAGGGTCGCCCAGAGCCTCTCATCGGACGGGTTCATCGGCTGGGGCTGCGGGGCGGCGTACGGGGAGGCCGGCTGGTACGGCGGAGGCGTGGTCACCGCCTCAGCCTAGGGGCGCGGAGGATCGCGGTGCACGGGGGCTGACCCCCGGATTCCGCGTCAGACCTCGCGCAGCGCGGAGCGTCCCACATCGGCGATCGAGGTATGCCCTGAGAGCCCGAGCGTGATGTCGAGTTCGGCGAGGATGTTGCGCACCGTCTCGCGCACCCCCTCCTCCCCCGCGATGCCGAGTCCATACGCATACGGACGGCCGATCGCGACCGCGGTGGCGCCGAGGGCGAGCGCGATGAAGGCATCCGATCCCTGCCGCACGCCGGAGTCGAAGATCACCGGAACGCGTCCGGCGACGCGCTCCACCACGCCCGGCAGAGCGTCGAGCGTGGGCACTGACTGGTCGATCTGCCGACCGCCGTGATTCGACACCCACACGCCGTCCGCGCCGACATCGACGGCGCGTGCCGCGTCATCGGGATGGACGACGCCCTTCAGCACGATCGGCAGCGTCGTCCACTCGCGCGCCTTGGCGAGGTCGTCCCACGTGAGGGCGGGCGTCGAGAACACCTCGAGGAACGTCTCCACCGCCGCGCGCGGCAGCGGCGAGCGCAGGTTCTCGCGCAGCGTCCCTCCGGTGAGCGGCGCCCCCTTGCGGGCGATCTTCACGCCGGCGGCGACGGTCTGCGCGGTGAGCCGCACGGGCGGGGCGGGCGGGGCCGCGGCATCCGGTCCTCTCCTCACGCGCTCGCGCACCAGCTGCTGGAAGACCGGATCGCTCGTGTACTGCGCGATCCCCATGCCGCGCGTGAAGGGCAGGTACGCCAGGTCGAGATCGCGGGTGCGCCATCCGAGCAGGTGCGTGTCGAGGGTGACGACGACGGCTTCGCACCCGGATGCCTCGGCCCGCCGCAGCAGCGAGGCGTTGAGCTCGTCGTCGGCCGACCAGTACAGCTGGAACAGGCGGGATCCGTCGGGCGCGGCATCCCGGATCTCCTCCATCGGGAACGAGGCCTGGTTGCTGATCGCATAGGGCACGCCGAGGGATGCCGCGGCCCGCGCCACCGCCAGATCGGCGTCGCCGTGCGCCAGCTCCATGACGCCGAGCGGGGCGAGCACCAGGGGCGTCGGGCGACGGCGGCCGAAGAGGTCGATCGACAGGTCGCGGGTCGCCACGTCGTGCAGCGGACGAGGCCAGACCTGCCACCGGTCGAACGCCGCCGCGTTGGCCCGGACGGTGCGCTCGGCGCCCGCTCCCCCGGCGATATAGGCGAAGGCCTCGGCGCTGAGCGCTCGCCGCGCCGTTGCCTCGAGACGCTCGGCGTCGACGGGCACCCGGGGCTTCGTGCCGCTGATCCCGGCGCGATAGACATCGGACTGCGTGCGTCGCGAGATGCCGCGCGCGGCGGCGGGGTCGTGGGGAGCGTCGATGCTCTGAACCATGGGCCACAGCCTATGCGCGGGATTGCCCCGAGCATGGCGAAAGGGCGGGCTCCCGATGGGCCCGCCCTTTCCGGTTTGCTCCGACGCTGGGGATCGAGGGAGCGATGGGGGTCGAGTCAGGTCTGGCGGCGGATGAAGCGCATCAGCCAGGCGATCACCGCGATGATCACGATGACGATGCCGATCCACAGCAGGAACTTCGCGGCCTCGATGAACACTCCGAGGAGCAGAAGCACGATGCCGACGATGAGAAGGATCACTGCGAGTCCGGTCATGAACACAGGTTCCCGGCATCCCGGCTTCCGGTCGAGGGGTTGACAAACCGCCGTTGACCGCGCTCAGGCGGGTCGGCGGCGGGTCAGCCGCCGAACCCGCACCATTGGGCGACCCAGGTGAGGATCTCACCGCGGAGGTCCTCCGACGCGGCCAGCTCGATCTCGGCGGGCTCGCCGTCGAGCTCCACCTCCACGTCGAAGATCGTGCCGCGCTTGTCCTCCTGCACAGCGTGGGCATCGCAGCGGATCGGCACGATCGGGAGAGCGATCTGCGCCGCCCCGGTCTCGCCCTCGCGCACGTCCATCCCGAGGGGATACGTCTCGACCGTGGCGTCGGCCCCATCGTCGAACGTGATCAGATTCGTGGTCTGAATGCCCGTGATCAGAACGGCCGAGCGACCCGTCGGCGCGACCCCGAGCATCAGCGCGGCCGGCTCCCCGGAGGGCGACGGGTTGAAGCCGGTGAACGACACGTGCGCCGCGTCGGCGACGGCGGCCGCACGGCAGTCGCGCTCGTGGAGCGGCCCGATGAATCCGATCGGATCCTCGATCCCGGCCGACGCGCGTCCGGACTCGTCGGCGAGCGTGTAGTCGAATGTGACGTGGGACTCGGGCATCTCGGCATCGGGAGCGTCGTCGCCGCAGGCCACGTCGGGCAGCTGTACGCGGATGCCGACCGTCCGCCCGGGACCGATGGTGCTCTCGCGGTCCTCCACCCGGACGATCGCATCGGCGAAGCGCGGGTCGTCCACCTCGACGGCCCCGACCACCAGCGTCTCGTCCGTCGCGTTGCGCACGACCACCTGCGCCTGCCGTGCGGCGACGTCCGACCGGCCCTGCTGCAGCTCGACGCTCACTCCGTCGGGCAGCCCGGTGGGCTCGGTCGCCTCACCGCCCGGCGCGCACGCGGCGAGCGGCAGAGCAAGCAGCATCGCGGCGACGAGAGCCGCTCCACGTACGCCCCCGCGCGACCTCATCGCGTCAGGGTCTCCCGTGCCACGGTGAAGTCGTCGAGCGCGACGGGGTCGATCTCCACCCCGATGCCGTGCCCGGTCGGCACCCTCACGTGTCCGTCTTCGAGGATCGCCGGTTCGGTGACGATGTCGCGCGTGTAGAACCGGTTCGACGCCGACACGTCACCCGGCAGCGTGAAGCCCGGCAGCGCCGAGAGCGCCGCGTTCGCCGCGCGGCCGATGCCGGTCTCGAGCATGCCTCCGCACCACACCGGGATGCCGGCATCCCGGCACAGATCATGGATCGCGACCGCCTCGAGATAGCCGCCGACGCGGCCGGCCTTGATGTTGATGATGGACGCCGATCCCAGCGCGAGCGCGTCGGCGGCCGCCTTCGCCGAGACGATCGACTCGTCGAGGCACACGGGAGTCCGCAGTCGGCGGGCGAGCGTCGCGTGGTCGACGAGATCATCCTCCTGGAGCGGCTGCTCGATGAGCAGCAGGTCGAACCGGTCGAGCTCCGCCAGGGTGTCGGCATCAGCGAGCGTGTACGCCGAGTTCGCGTCGACCTGCAGCGCGATGGTGCCGAACGCCTCGCGGACCGCGGCCGTGTCGGCGATGTCGCGCCCCGGCTTGATCTTGATCTTGATCCGCGCGTACCCCTCGGCCAGGTATCCGTCGACAGCGTCGACGAGTGCGGCCGGATCGCGCTGGATGCCGATCGAGACGCCGCTCGGTACGCGGTCGCGCATCGAGCCGAGGTACTCACCCAGCGCGCGGCCCTCGCTGCGCAGTGCGGCGTCGAGGACCGCGAGCTCCAGACCCGCCTTGACCATGCGGTGGCCCACGAACGGCGCGAGCACCTCGGCGACCGCCTCGGGCGCCATGGTGCCGCGCTCGAGCAGCGCGGGCACGAGGAAGCGCAGCGCGACGTCCCACGCGCCCTGCGTGTATTCGCTCGAGTAGAGGGGGGAGGCGCCGGTCACGATCTCGCCCCAGCCGTCGCCGCCGTCGGTCAGTGCGCGGACGACGATGACTTCCCGGACCGTCTCGGTGCCGAACGACGTGGTGAATGGGGAGACGAGCGGCAGGTGGAGGACGCGCAGCTCGAATCCCTCGAGAGCGACGGATGCCGCGGGCGAGGCGATGGGCATGCGCTCAGGCTACGCCCGCCCAGCGCCACGCAGCGTCAATGGGCCAGGCGCAGCGATGCGTCCGGTCGAACCGGAACGAAGGTGCCGCGAGCGCGGCGCGGGCCGCGGCGCCGGCGCGGGGTGCGGTGGGGTTCGCGGCGAAGCTTCGCCGCCACTGCTGCCATCATCATCTCGATGTGCTCGTGCATGATCGTCTCCTCTTCGTGTGCTGAAGGAGAGGAGCACGCGGACACCGCCCTGATACGCAGGGCTCAGGCGGGAATCTCGGCGAAGGCCCGCACCGGGAATGTGCCGAAGCCCTCGACGGCGGGCGGGGCGGCGGTGAAACGGGCACCGCGCGGCGGCAGCGATCCGAGGTTCGTGAGGTGCTCGACCACGTGCACACCGGCGCCGAGAAGCAGCGAGTGCGCCGGCCGCTCCCCGCCGGACTCCGTGTCGTCGATGTTGAGCGAGTCGATGCCGACCAGCACGACCCCCGCGTCGATGAGCCACTGGGCGCCCTCGCCGGTGAGGAACGGCGCACTCGAGCCGTACTCGGGCCGGCCGAACCAGCGGTCCCAGCCGGTGTGGAGCAGCACGGCCGTCCCGCGGACATCGCGGTCGGCCAGCGTCTCGGCGCGGATGCCGCGGCGCTCAGGCGTCCACGCGTCCTCGAGGTGGAAGACCTCGGCGCGCAGCCCGACCAGCGAGGCCAGGTCGAGCCCGGCGAGATCGCGTCCTTCGGCGTAGCGGTGGAACGGGCTGTCGAGGTAGGTGCCGGTGTTGCCGATCATCGTCAGGATGTCCATGGCGAACTCGGTGCCCGGCGCGTACCTTGCGCGCGAGTCCTCGCGGGTCAGGTGCGGCGTGATGGTGGGCGCGGGCAGCCCGGGGTAGGTCACCAGCCCGGCGCGGATCGGGTGGCTGAGGTCGATGACGCGCGTCCCGGCGCCCACAGCGGGACCCGCCGTCTCCACTCCCCGACTGCCGCGGTGCGGCTCCTCGACCACGCGCACGCCGCGGAGCTCGATCTCATCGACGAGTGCCAGGCCGAGGTGCTGCACCAGCAGCCGGCCGATCTCGGCCTCCGAGGCCTCGGGCGACGGCACGTCGAGGCGGAAGCCGGTGCCCGACAGTCCTCCTCCGTTGGCGAAGCGGATGTCGAAGTCGAAGTGGGCGCGATACTCGGGCATGCCGCGAGCCTAGAACCGGCCGGATCCCGTCGTCTGCCGCACATCGTCGGATTCCCGCCGTTCCCCCGGGTCGTTGAGCGAGCGGACCGCCCCGCGGGTCGTTGAGCGAGCGAACCCCCCCGCGGGTCGTTGAGCGAGCGAAGCGAGACGAAACGCGCCCCTACCGCCCGGCGACGAACAGGTACCCGCGCTCGTCGTCGAACCCGCCGATCACCAGGCCGGCGGCCAGGTGCCGCACGATCTCGTCCCGGACGCGCGCGCGCCAGGCCGCGGCATCCGTCGGATCGTCCTTCCGGAGCGCCTCGATGTCGGGCGGCACGGCGACCGACGCCACCACGCGGTCATCCTCCGGCGTCGGCACGGGCGGCGCGGCCAGCGCCCACGACACCAGGATGCGGTCGGTCTCGTCGCCGCGGTTGATGCCGTCGTCCATCGCGCCGTAGTGATTGACGAGGTACTCGGTCACCCGCGTGCCGAGCGTGCGCAGGTTGAAGTGGGCGTTGCGCGCGACGAGGGGGTCGAAGGTCCAGGTGATGTGGCCGACCTCGCGGGCGAGCGCCCACTCGCGCTGATGCTGCTTCAGCAGCCGGCCCAACCCCTGGCTCTGCAGCCCCGGCAGCACGCCGGTGATGTGGCTGTGCATCGAGCGCGCCGCCGGCGCGGCGAAGAAGGCGACGGATGCCCCGACCATGCGCTCGCCGTCGTACAGGCCGACCGCGTAGTTGCCGGAGTGGGCGAGCGCGCGCAGCAGGTTCGGCGGCATCCCGCCACGGTCGCCGCCCCAGACCTCGGCGAGCACGTCGGACGCCGTGTGGACAGCCTCGACGGTGTCGAGGGCGCGGATGTCGATGCCCGGTGGGGTCGCGGAGTCGGCCATGCGATCACGGTACTCCGCGCCGTGTGGTCGTCGCGCCGTTAGCCTGGACGGATGCGCACGCGGGGTGAGGACGAGAGAAGAAGACTCACCCGGATGCCTCGACAGGGCGCCATCGTGGCCGTCCTGGCCATCGCAGGCCTTGCCTCGTCGTTCATGTTCACGCTGGTCGTGCCGATCCAGTCCAAGCTCCCCGAGCTGCTGGATGCACCCCGCGAGGACACCGCCTGGGTCGTGACGTCGACCCTGCTGGCCGCGGCCATCATCACGCCGATCTCGGGCCGGCTCGGCGACATGTACGGCAAGCGCCGCATCGTGCTCGTGCTGCTCGGGCTCCTGGTGCTGGGCTCGGTGATCGCGGCGCTCTCCCCCGGCATCGTCGGCATCATCGTCGGCCGCACGCTGCAGGGCGCCGTGGTGGGGGTGGTGCCGCTCGGCATCTCGATCCTGCGCGACGTGCTGCACGAGAACCGCGTCGACACCGCGATCGCGCTCATCAGCGCGACCCTGGGGGTCGGCGGCGCGCTGGGCCTGCCGATCAGCGCGTTCATCACCGAGCGCAGCGATTGGCACGTACTCTTCTGGGTCGCCGCCGGCCTCGGCGTCGTGGTCTTCGCCCTCGTCCTGTGGATCGTGCCCGTGAGCGTGCTGCGCACAGCCGGCCGGTTCGACTTCGTCGGCGCGGCCGGGCTCAGCCTCGGCCTCCTCGGCATCCTGCTCGCCATCTCGCGAGGCAACGACTGGGGCTGGCTCTCCGCGCCGGTGCTCGCCCTCGGGCTCGGCGGTCTCGCCGTGCTCGTGGCGTGGGGATGGTTCGAGCTGCGCATCGCCGAGCCGCTGCTCGACCTCCGCGTCGCGGCGCGGCGTCCGGTGCTGCTGACCAACATCGCCTCGGTGGCGATGGGGTTCTCGCTGTTCGCGTCCAACGTCGTCTACCCGCAGATGCTCGAGCTGCCCGTCGCCACGGGCGGCTTCGGCCTGTCGCTGCTGGCCGCCAGCCTCGTGGTGATGCCCGCCGGCATCGTGATGATGGTGCTCTCGCCGTTCTCCGGCCGCCTCGCCCGCACGATCGGGCCCAAGCTGCTGCTCGTGATGGGCGCGATCTCCCTGATCCTGGCCTACGGGTTCACCCTCCTCTTCTCGTCGGAGGTGTGGCACCTCGTCGCGGCGAACTTCCTCATCGGCGCGGGCATCGGCTTCGGGTACGCCGCCATGCCGATGCTCATCATGCGGTCGGTGCCGCAGTCCGAGACGGGCGCCTCGAACGGCCTGAACGCCCTCTTCCGCTCGCTCGGCACCAGCACCGCCGCCGCCGTCGTCGGCGCGGTGCTCGCCACCTACACCGTCTCGTACGAAGGCACCCCGGTGCCCTCGGCGGCCGGATTCCAGCTCTCGTTCGTGCTCGGCGGGGTCGCCGCCGTCATCGCGCTCGTCGTCGCGCTCTTCATCCCGCGGCGGCGCTCGGCGCAGGAGCGGCACCCCTCCCTTCCGGAGTGAGGTCCCCACTGTCGAGCGGCCGCGCCGGGCGCTAACCTGACCTTCATCCACCGGGGGGCGGCGACGGGAGCGAGCATGAGCGAGCGCGACGATCTGGATCCCGAGCAGGTGCCGGTCGGGGCGCCCGACGGGGCGACAGCAGCCGGGGCCGAGGCATCCGCCACCGCCACCGGCGCACTCGCCGCGGAGCGCAGCGGGACCGACGCGGCCGTCACGGTCGGCGAGGGCGACCACGACACGAAGTTCTTCGGACAGCCGTGGTCGCTCGTGCACATCTTCTTCGTCGAGATGTGGGAGCGGTTCAGCTTCTACGGCATGCAGGGGATCCTGCTGCTGTACATGTACTACGCGGTGACCGAGGGCGGGCTCGGGATGCCGGAGGCCACCGCCGCCGGCATCGTCGGCGCCTACGGCGGCACGGTGTACCTCTCGACGATCCTCGGAGCGTGGGTCGCCGACCGCCTGCTCGGCTCGGAGCGGGTGCTCTTCTACAGCGCGATCGTCATCATGGCCGGCCACATCGGCCTGGCGCTGATCCCCGGTTTCTGGGGGCTCGGCGTGGGGCTCATCCTCGTCGCCGTCGGGTCGGGAGGACTGAAGGCCAACGCGACGGCGGTCGTCGGCACCCTCTACGCACCGGACGACACCCGGCGCGACGCCGGCTTCTCGCTGTTCTACCTCGGCATCAACCTCGGCGCGTTCTTCGGCCCGATCCTCACCGGCTGGGCACAGGTGACCTGGGGCTTCCACGCCGGCTTCCTGCTCGCCGCGATCGGCATGGCGGCCGGCCTCATCCAGTACTCGTTCGGTCGGCGCGGGCTGCCGAAGGATGCCAGCGTCGTGTCCAACCCGCTGCCGCGCAACCGCTACGGCCTGTGGATCGGCATCGCCGTCGCGGCGATCGTGCTCATCGTGGTGCTCGTGCTCGTTCGCGTGATCCGGCCCGACAACCTGGCGCAGGTGGTCATCCTGGTCACCGTGATCGCCGCCGTGGCCTACTTCGCCGTGATCCTGAGTTCGCGCGCGATCTCGTCCGTCGAGCGGTCGCGGGTCTTCGGCTTCATCCCGCTGTTCCTCGTGAGCGTCGCATTCTGGTCGCTGTACCAGCAGCAGTTCACGGTGCTGACGATCTACTCCGACAAGCAGCTCGACCGGACGGTCTTCGGCCTCGAGCTGCCGCCCTCGGTGATCCAGTCGATCAACCCGGTCTTCATCATCATCCTGTCCGGCGTGTTCGCGGCCCTGTGGACGAAGCTGGGCACCCGCCAGCCGTCGACGCCGGTCAAGTTCGGCCTCGCGTCGATCATCATGGGCATCGCGTTCCTCCTCTTCCTGCCCTTCACCGGCGGCGCGCCGAACTCGACGCCGCTCATGGCGATCGTCGGCATCCTGTTCGTCTTCACCGTCGCCGAGCTACTGCTGTCGCCGGTCGGGCTGTCGGTGACGACGAAGCTCGCCCCAGCGCGCTTCCACACGCAGATGGTGGCGCTGTTCTTCCTGTCGGTCGCCCTCGGCACGTCGATCGCCGGCTGGCTGGCCGGGTTCTACGATCCCGAGAACGACCCGCAGGGCGAGGTGCCGTACTTCCTGACGCTCGGGCTCATCGCGATCGCGGTCGGCGCCGTGCTGCTCGTCTTCGTCAAGCCGGTGCTGAAGCTGATGAGGGGCGTGCGCTGACGCACACGCCCCTCGAGGGTTCCCGGGGGTCAGACGCGGTCGTCGCCCTCGGAGTACGGGGCTGCGGGGCCCTCCGTCGTGTACATGCCGGTCGATCCGGCGGTACCGGCCGGCGCGTCGGAGCCGTAGCCGCCGGTCATTGCCTCGGCATCCCGCTCCGTCACACCGTCATGCACCTCGCCGCGCCAGCCTCCGGTCTCACGGCCGCGCTCCTCGATGAACTCGCGGAAGCGCTGGAGGTCGGCCTCGGCCTGGCGCTCGTCGAAGTCGAGCGCGGCGCCCACCTTCTCGACGAACGTCTCGGGCAGCCACATCATCTCGAGGTCGACGTGCGTGCCGCCGTCGGCATTGGGGGTGAAGGCGACACGGCCGGTGTGGCTCTTGCCGTCGATGCTCGCCCAGGCGATGAGCTGGTCGGGCACCTGCTCGGTGATCTCCGCCTCGAATTCGCGGCGGACTCCGCCGACGCTTACCACCCAGCGCGTGCGGGTGTCATCGAGCTGGGTCACTTCCTTGACCGCGTGCAGAAAACTCGGGAACGACTCGAACTGCGTCCACTGGTTGTACACGGGCCGGATCGGCGCATCGACGTCGATTCCGGCGCTCATCGTGCTCGGCTTGGCCATGGTTCCTCCCTTGATCTGCGGTCTGTCCACCGTAGGCAGACGGGCCCGCGCACCGGAGGGGGTTGACGATCACCCGGAGGCCGTCTATCCCGCGCCGCCCGTGCGCATCCGCCGGCCTGCGAGCGCGAGTCCGACACCGCCCACGACGGCGGCGAGGAGCATGGCGGATGCTGACACCGCTGTCGTCGAGGTGGGCGACGTTTCCCCGCCCGTGGCCCCGCCGAGCCACGGGCCGACGGCGATCCCGATGTTGAACAGCACCACGATGCCGGCGCTCGCGAGCGTCCGCGTGCGCTCGGTGGATACGCGCATGAGCGTCGTCTGCAGCAGCGGGAACATGGCTCCGAGCGCGAATCCCCATGCCGCGAGCGCCGCGATGACGGCGACCAGGTTCGAGGCGGCGAGCGTCAGCACCGCGAACACGGCGACGAAGAGCACCAGGATGCCCGTGAGCGACGCCCGCGGGAAGCGGTCGGCCAGGAATCCGGCGGCGACGACGCCGACCATGCCGGCGGCGCCGAAGAGGAAGAGCAGGGCGGCCGCCCATTCGGCGTCGATCGACGCCGAGACCCCGAGGTAGGGCCGGATGTAGGTGAACGACGCGAACTGCGCGACGGCGATGAGGATCGACGCCAGCCCGAATGCGGCGAGCGCCGGCAGCGACGGGTCGCGCCAGAACCCCTGCGCGCGCTCCGACGTGTCGGGTCGAGCCGGCACATGGCGCGGCATCCCCCGCATCACGACCACCCCGACGACGAGGGCGACGGCGCCGAGTGCGACGAACGTCGCCCGCCATCCCCACGCCTGGGCGAGGAGGGTGGCGAGCGGCAGTCCGGCGACCGTGGCCGCGGTGCCTCCCGCCGTGACGATTGCGAGACCGCGCCCGAGGTGCCCGGGAGCGAGGAGGGCAGTGGCGTAGACGATCACGACCGCCCAGAAGACTCCGTGAGCTGTCGCGGCGACCACGCGCGCAGCCACGGCGAAGGCGTACGCGGGCGCGAAGGCGGTCGCGACGTTCGCGAGGGCGAACACCCCGAGCGAGATGCCGACGACCAGCCGGCGGTCGATGCGGGACGTTGCTCGAGCGAGCGGGATGCTCGTGACGATCACGGTGATCGCCCACACCGAGATGAGCAGCCCGATCTGCATGGGCGACACTGCCAGGTCGGCCGCCATCTCGGGCATGAGCCCGGCCGGCAGCGACTCGGCGGTCACGGTGACCAGCACGCCGAAGCTGAGGATCAGAAGGGGGCGCAGCGGGAAGCGGGCGACCGGAGCGGATGCCGGCGCCGAGGCCGTTGAGATCGTCATGATGCGAGGCTAAACTTTGACATTAATGTCAATGTCAAGCCTTACGAGGTACTTCCGATGAAGATCGGCGAACTGTCCGAACGCACGGGCATTCCGACGCGGATGCTGCGCTACTACGAGCAGCAGGAACTCCTCGACTCGGAGCGCACCGCGAACGGCTATCGCAGCTACGACGAAGCCGACGTCGAGAGGGCATCGCGCGTGCGCGGCCTCATCCAGTCCGGCCTGTCGACCCGCATGACCCGCGTGGTGCTCGACCTCGAGCGTCAGTGCGCGCTCGCGGCTCCGCCGAGCTGCTCGCGGGCACTGGCCGAGGAGCTCGCCGGCGAACTCGAGGCGCTCGAGACCCGACTGGCGTGCCTCACCAAGAGCCGCGATGCGGTGGCGGAGTATCTCCAGCGCAGCGAGCACGGCGACCTCATCCGCCGCGAGGCGGTCGCGTAGCGGCATCCGCTCCAACCACGGCGCGCCGCGGGCGGCACGGCGAACAGGGCAGAATCGATGCATGGCCGCGCACAGCCCGCATCTTCTTCCCGACCACGCCTGCCTCATCGTCCACGGCAGCGACCGGCCGGGGATCGTCGCCGCGGTGTCGGCTCTCATCACGCGCAATCGGGGCAACATCGTCGCCTTCGACCAGTACTCCGACGACCCCACCGGGGGCGCGTACTTCCAGCGGGTGGTGTTCCACCGGCCCGACCTGGCCGCGGCCCTGCCGGCGATCGAGGCCGACCTCGCCGAGACCCTCGGCCAGGGGTTCGATCTGGAATGGACGATCACCGACCAGTCGGTGCCCAAGCGCATGGCGATCCTCGCGTCGAAGCAGGACCACTGCCTGCTCGATCTGCTGTGGCGGCACCGCCGAGGAGACCTGCCGGTCACGATCCCCATGGTGATCTCGAACCACACCACCTCGGCGGACGACGTGCGCTCGTTCGGGGTGCCGTTCTTCCACGTCCCCTCGACGCCCGGTCCCGACAAGTCCGCGTCGGAGGCCGAGATCGTGAAGCTGCTCGCGGGCAACGTCGACTTCATCGTGCTCGCGCGGTACATGCAGATCCTGTCGTCGGACTTCCTCGAGCAGGTCGGGGTTCCGGTCATCAACATCCACCACTCGTTCCTGCCCGCCTTCATCGGCGCCGAGCCGTACAAGAAGGCCAAGGAGCGCGGCGTGAAGCTGATCGGCGCGACGTCGCACTACGTCACCGACGATCTCGACGAGGGCCCGATCATCGACCAGGACACCATCCGCGTCACGCACGGCGACTCGGTCGCCGAGCTCGCGCGCCGCGGGGCCGACGTCGAGCGCCAGGTGCTCTCCCGCGCGGTGCTCTGGCACGCGCAGGACCGTGTGATCCGGCACGGCAACCACACGATCGTTTTCTGACAGGAGGGGTGGGGTGGGGCGTTTCGTCTCGCTTCGCTCGCTCAACGACCCGGGAGGACGAGGGCGGAACGGCAGGGCGTTTCGTCTCGCTTCGCTCGCTCAACGACCCGGGGGGACGGGCTCGCTCAACGACCCGGGGGGCGGTCAGGGGGTGAAGGCTTCGATGAAGCGGTCGCGGAAGGCGTCCATGCGCCACACCGGCGCGTCGGGTGACGGGTGCACGCCCTCCTCCCATCCCCACGACGCGATGCCGGCGAAGACGGCCGGGTCCTGGGCGATGATCGTCACCGGCACGTCGTCGTTCGCGTCCTCGCCGCTGACGACGCGCGCCGGCTGGTGGTCGCCGACGACGATCATCACGAGGTCGGGCTGGTCGAACGTCGCGAGGTACGAGAACGTCGCCTCGAGCGTGTACGCCACCGACTCCGCGTAGAGCTCCCGCACACGGTCGGAATCCCCCCAGGCCGCGATCGCGGACTCGCCCTCCTCGGGCTGCGATGCGAACACCGTGCCGTCGCCGAGCTGCGTCCACGGCACCATGCGCGGCAGCGGGGTCCACGGCGTGTGCGACGACACGAGGTCGACCTCCGCCATCACCGGGCGCGGATCGTCGGCGAACTCACGGTCGCCGGCGAGCGCGCGGTCGTGGAGGGCGCCCCACGTGTACTGGTCGGGCATCCGCGCGTATCCGAACGAGGGACCGCGGTAGCCGAGGTTCCGGGCGTCGAGCACCGTGTCGAATCCATAGAACTCCTCGCCGGCCTCCCACTCGCGGTCGTTCGACGGAACGACGGCCATGGTGCGCCACCCCGCCGCACCGAACGCGCTGCTGAGCGTGAGGCGATCCGACGAGAACAGCCGTGCGTACTTCGTCTGCGAATCGACCCAGACGCCGCTCTGCAGGGTCGAGTGCGCCAGCCAGCTCACGCCGCCGAAGGTGGGCGAGGTGAGGAAGGCGCTCTGCGCCGCATAGCCGTTCTCCGTCAGCAGCGCATCGCCCTCCTCCAGCACCCGCTCGATGCCCTCGGTGAAGTCCCCCGGCTCGACCGCCACGCGCCCGTAGCTCTCGACGAAGGCGATGACGACGTCCTTCCCCGCGAGCGCCGCGAGCATGTCGTCGTGCGCCGCATCGTCGAGCGCGTCGGAGGCGAGCGCGCGTTCGAAGGCCGCCTGCTCACGGGCGCTGGTGAACGCTCGCGCGGATGACGCGACGAGGGCTTCGCCGGTTCGGGATGCCGCCACCGGCGCGCCGGGCACGAGCTGGGCGCCCACGAGCGAGCACGCGATCCACGCGGCGGTCACCGTCGCGATCACGCGGCGGCCGCGTCGTCCCTCCGCGGCGACGAGGCTTCCGACGCGCAGCGCCGCAGCTGCCGCCCCCAGCCCTGCGAGCGTGGCGAGTCCGAGGATCAGCGCGAGGACCGTCGCCGCGCCGACGGGTCCCATCGCATCGGACACCACCCCGTAGGCCGAGACGAGCGATCCGCCGTCCTCGGCGAGGCTGAACGGACGATCGATGGTCGACTCGTAGGCGAGGTCCAGGGCAGCGACCACGATCGCCGTCACCACGATGACCGCATAGGCCGCGGCGACCAGCCTGCGTGCGAGGCGATGATGCACTGCCGCCAGCACGAGGATCACCGCGACCGACTCGACCGGAACCGCCAGCAGCGCCCGCGGCCCATCATCGCCGAGCGCGCCCGGAATCAGCGGGGCGACGAGGACCGTGGCGCATGCGAGGGCGGTCTGCACTGCACTGCGAACCCCCCGGCCGTCCGCTACCGGTCCGCTGTCACGCAGGGCCGCCATCGAACCGTTCCGAGAGGGCGTAGCGCAGCAGGACGACGTCGGCGATCTGCCTCGTCTCGACGAGCCGGGCACGACGACGCGCGGTCCACGGGAACTCCCCGGCGCCGACGAACCGCGGCGCCAGCGACTCGCCCACGAAGAAGGGCGCGATCACGAGCTGCAGCTCGTCGGCGACGTCCTCGACGAGGAACTGCGTGTGCAGGCGTCCCCCGCCCTCGACCATCAGGCGTCCGATGCCGCGGTCGGCGAGGTCGGCCGTTACGTCGCGCATCCGCACCTCCTCGCCGAGTACCACGACCGTCGCCGCCTCGCCGAGCGTGCGCGTGATCCGCTCGCCCTCCGCCCGCGGGCAGTAGACGATCTTCTCCACGTCGCCGGCGGCGAAGAAGGAGGACTCGGCCGACAGCTCCCCGCTCGCGGTGACCGTGACCTTCACCGGTGACGCCGTGAGCCCCGCGGCGAGCCGCTCCCGCTGACGCTCTTCGCTGCGCACCAGCAGGCGGCAGTCGTCGCGGCGCACGGTCGAGGCCCCGACCATGATGGCGTCGCTCGCGGCGCGAAGCTCATCGACGCGGTCGAAGTCCTCGGCGTTGGACATCGCCAGACGCTGCGGCGTCTCGCTGTCGAGATACCCGTCGATCGACATCGCACAGCTCAGCGTGACGTACGGCCGGTTCATGACACCGGCCCCCCGGCGACGCGCCGCCGGCGCGCCAGCGAGATCGCGAGGACGACCGCTCCCGGGGCCAGTGCGATCATCACCAGCACACCGTACGCCGTCGCAGCCGCGAGGCCGGCAGCGGCGCCCAGGCCCACGGCGCCGAAAGCCCACGCCGCCGCGCCCTCCCTCGGCCCCCATCCCCCGATGCTCAGGGGAATCGACGACGCCAGCACCGCCACGACGGCCGCGGCTCCCATGCGCTCGGCGGAAGCATCGATGCCCACGGCGATGCAGGCCACCAGAAAAGTCGCGACGTGCGCGACCACGACGACAGCGGACGCGGCCACGACCCCGAGCAGCGCCGCAGGGGTCGCGAAGGCCCCCCGCAGAATCGCCCACTCGCGGCCCAGCGCCGACCGCGCGCGCCGATTGGTCGCTGCGAGCGCGAGCGCCGCGACCGCGAGCACCGCCGAGACCAGCAGCACGGTCATGGCCGGACTGTAGGCCGAGAATCCGATCGACGCCAGCACCCCGACGGCGAGCACGAGCTGCACGGCCTGACCGGCGGCCCGTTCCGCGGCCACCGCGCGAGCGGCCTGAGCGACGTGGTCGACGCTGCGCCCGTGCGCCACCGCCCGGTGGACGTCACCGACGACACCGCCCGGCAGCACGGTGTTGAGGAACTGGGACCGGTAGTAGGCGGCCACGGACTCCGCCCAGCCGAGCCGCAGTCCCATGCGCCCGGCCAGGATCCGCCACCGCCATGACGCCGCCGCTGTCGCGGCAGCGGCGAGGAGGGCCGCGGCGCCGATGGCGGCGGGCGACACCGCCGCGAAGCCCCGGACGAACGGCTCGGCGCCGGCTGCGGCGATGATCGCCACCAGGATGCCCCCGCCGACCGCGGCGCGGATCCAGGGCCCCCACCGTGCGGCGGCCCCGCCGCGCCGGCTGGTCCCCGTGCTGATGGCGGCGGTCACGGCGGCCATGCCAGGAGGTCCTCGTGGTGGACGGCGACCCGCAGCTCCCCCGCGGCGAGCTGCCGGGTTCGCGCGCGGGCGTACTCCTCCGCCCACTCCTGGAGGGCCGGACGCTCGGCGACCGCGGCGGCGAGCCATCCGTCGATCCACTCGGCGATGAGCGCGCCATCCTCACCGCCCAGCTGCCAGGGCGAATCCGCGACCCGAACCGACCAGCCGCGCGAACGGAACAGCCCGGCGGTGACGGTCACGGCATCCGGTCCGAGCAGGCGACGCCCGTCGACGCTCCGCCGCTGATGGTCGTTGAACGCGACCTCGAACACGCGGTCGCCGGGATCGAGCGGATCGATCGTCACCCGGCCGGTCACCGACAGCCCGAACAGGGCGGGCGTCCCGGCTTCGACGCAGGCCTGCACGATGGCCTCGACCTCGTCGGCGGCCAGGACATCGAGCAGCGCGGATGCCGTGACGAGCGACGCACCGGCCACGTCTGCGGCGCGCAGGTGGCCCAGCTCGCCGACGCGGGTGCGCATCGCGATCGGCTGGCCCTCGACGTCGTTGACGGTCGCCCGCGCGGCGTGCTCGAGGAGGGCCGGGTTCCAGTCGTGCAGCACCCAGGTCTGCGGCCCCGGCAGGAGCGGCGCAAGCCAGCGCACCATCGATCCGGTGCCGCTGCCGAGGTCGTGCACGGTGACGGGGGGTCGCAGCATCCGAGCCGCCCTCGTCGCCAGCGCGCGCGAACGCGAGCCCGCGTCGGCTCCCTCCCTCAGCGTCAGCCAGTCGGCGGACACCGGGATGACGACGCTCACGTCAGCCCCGCCAGCGTCTGGTCGATCGTGCGCGCGGTGTCGCGCCACGACGCGCGATGCGGAGCGGCGCGTCGAGCGGCCGCGGACAGGCGAGACCGGAGGCCCGGATCCTCGATCCAGCGCCGCAGCGCGAAGCCGAGCGCCTTCGGATCGTCCGGCGGCACGAGGATCGCCGCATCCTCAGGCCTGGCAGCCTCGGGGAGTCCCCCGACGCGGGTCGCGATGACCGGGATGCCACGGCGCAGCGCATCTCCGACGGCGATGCCGTAGCTCTCGGTGCGTGATGGTGCCACGAGCACGTCCGCGCGCGCGTAGGCGGCGTCCAGGTCGTCGGGGCTCAGCACGCCCGTCCACGTGATCCGCTCCGAGAGTCCGGCCCGAGCAGCGTCGGTCTCGAGCCGCTCCGCGAACCCGCGGTCGGAGCTGACCGAGCCGGCGATCGTGCACGACCACGACGGATCCGATGCCAGGCCTGCGAGCGCCTCGATCAGCGTGTCCTGCCCCTTGTGAGGTGCGACGACGCCGACGCACAGCAGGGAACCGCCGGTCGAGGTGCCCTCGGCGGTCGCCGCGGCGTCCGCGCCGGGCGTCGCCACCACGATGCGCTCGGGCGAGCTGAGGCAGCGCTGCACCAGCTCGTCGCGCACCCACGCACTGGTGGCGATCACGCGCTGCGCGTGCGGCAGCGCCCGGCCCTCACCCTCGACCGTGCGCGGATCAGCGTCCGGGAAGGCGTCTGCCACCATGTGCACGAGGGTGACGAGGCTCACTCGGCGAGCAGCGGCCTCGACCGCCTCGGGCGCACCGATCGCCACCAGGCCGTCGAGCAGCACGAGTCCGCCGTCGGGCACCGCGGCGAAGGGATCCGCGGCCGACGACGCGGCCGGATCCACCTCCACGGTGCGCACGTCCCAGCCCAGCCGCCGCAGCTCCGACCCGACCCGCCGGTCGAAGACGTTGCCGCCGCTCACGCGGCTCGGATCGTCGATCCCTTCCGGAACGACGAACCACACGACGAGCTGGGCTCCGGTCACAGCGTCACCTCGTACGACGCCCACGCGACGTGCGACTCGCGCAGCGTGACCTCGATGGCAGACACCGTGCCGCCGCCCAGCTCACCCGCGCGCACGGCCGTGACCAGTCGCTCCGCCACGTGGCTGCACAGGCGCTCGGTCGTGGTGTTCACGCCGGCGAACTCGGGCACCTCGTCGAGATTCCGGTACGAGAGAGTGGACAGGATGCCGCGCAGCGCCTCCGTCGCCCGCCCGATGTCGACCACCACGCCGTCGGCGTCCAGCTCGGCCGACCGGAAGGTCGCGTCGACCACGTACGTGGCGCCGTGCAGGCCCTGGGCGGGGCCGAACGCCTCGCCCGCCAGGCTGTGGGCGATCATCATGTGGTCGCGGACGGTCACGGAGTAGGTCATGCGGAGTCCCTCCAGTCGATGGTGTGGCAGAGCCCGGGCAGAGTCCCGTCGGCGATCCCGGCCATCACGGCGGGGAGTTCCCGCCACGACGAGTCCCCGGTGAGCAGGTGATCGAACGCCTCATCGTTCAGCAGCCGCAGGGCGAGTCCGAGCCGGTCGCCGGTCGAGCGGCTGCCGCGCCGGCGGGGCGAGACCACCCCCACCTGGCTCGAGTGGATCGTCAGCCGCCGCGAGTGGAAGTCGCCGCCGAGCCGCAGGCTCACGGGGCGGTCCCCGAACCAGCTCGCTTCGACGATGTCGCCCTCGGTCGCGGCGCACTCGATCGCCAGTTGCAGCCCGTCACCCGAGCCGCTGGTGTCGACCACGATGTCCTGGTCTCGCGGAGCGTCGTCGGGATGCGCGTACGAGACGCCGAGCAGCCCGCACACGTCCGCCTTCGCGCGATCGACGTCGACCACGGTGACGTCAAGACCCGGGATGCCCCGTGCCACACGCGCGACTGCGCAGCCGATCATCCCGGCACCCACGACCATGAGCCGGTCGCCGACCAGGGGCGCGGCATCCCACAGGATGTTCACCGCGGTCTCGACCGCGCCCGCAAGCACCGCCCGCCGCGGCGGGATGCCGCCGGGGACGACCGTGACGGCGTGCTCGGGCACCACGTACGACGACTGGTGCGGGTACAGCGCGAACACCGTTCGCCCGACGAGGTCGCTCGGCCCCTGCTCGACCGTGCCGACGCTGAGGTAGCCGTACTTGACCGGCGCAGGGAAGTCGCCCTGCTGGAACGGCGCGCGCATCCGCTCCCGCTCGCTCTCGGGCACCTCGCCGCGGAACACGAGCGACTCGGTGCCGCGGCTGACGCCCGTGTAGAGCGTGCGGACGAGCACTTCGCCCGGCCGCCGGTCGGTCACGACCTCGTCGCGCAGCGCCCCTTCCGCCGGCGCCTCCACCCAGAACGCGGTCGCCACGGTCAGGCCTCAACCCCGGCCGATTGAACCGGGGCACTCCCCGGATACGTGTAACCGGTGGTATCCATGACGGAGGAACGGAGCTCCCCATGCCGAAAGTTCATCTCGCTCCGCTCTCGTCGATCGCGGCGGGGGTCGTCGGCATGATCGCGATCGCCGTCGTCTCCCCGCTCTCGGCAGCCGGATGGACTGCCGGGCTCCTCTACCTTGGCGTCTCGAACGCGCTGCTCGCCAGGGGGTTGCAACGACGCGAGATGTCGGCTTTCGGCTGGGGGAACTGGGCGACCGCCACTCGTTCGACCCTGATCGCCTTCGTCACCGCGCTGGTCGCCACCTCGTTCACGTCGCCGATCTCCGTGCCGCTGCTGGTCGTGGTGGCCGCGATCGCGCTCGTGCTCGACGGTGTGGACGGCTGGGTCGCGCGGCGCACGCACAGCGAGACCGAGCTCGGGGCCCGCTTCGACATGGAGGTGGATGCCTTCCTCCTGCTCGCCCTCAGCGTCTACGTCGCCCAGCTGCTGGGGTGGTGGGTGCTCGCGATCGGGCTGCTGCGCTACGTCTTCGTGGTCGCCGGATGGATGCTGCCCTGGATGCGGGCGACCCTGCCGCCGCGCTACTGGCGCAAGGTGGTGACCGCGTTCGCCGGGATCGCGCTGACGGTCGCGGCATCCGATCTCCTGCCCTTGTGGGCAGGTGTCTCTGTGACCGTCATCGCGCTCGCGCTGCTGCTGGAGTCGTTCGGGCGTGACGTGCTGTGGCTGATCGCCCGGCGACCTGCGAAGACCGCCCGTCTCGAGACGGGCCACCGAAGGAAAGGATCGAGCACATGAACGAAGGCAGCCGTCGAGGGCAGTGGGCCCTCCGCATACTGAGCGCCGTCCTCCTGCTCGCCACGGGGGGAATCCATCTGTACCTCGCCTTCAACGGCGTCGGCGGCATCCTCGGCGTGATGTTCGTGCTCAACGGGATGGCGGGGCTCGTGCTGGCGATCGCCCTGGTCGCGCTTCGCGGCCGGCTGCTGCAGCTTGCGACCGTGCTGAGCCTGCTCTTCATGATCGCGACGCTCGGCTCGCTGCTGCTGGCGTTGACGGTAGGGCTGTTCGGCATCACCCAGTCGTGGGACTACATGCTCGTGCCGGAGACGGTCATCGTCGAGTCGATCGGCGTCGTGGTGCTCGCGGCGACGACCATCGCCGTGTTCCGCAAGCCGCGGGAGTGACGGCCGGGCGGGGATGCGGCATGCTCGACACCGTGGCGGGCGGACCCTCTGGCTTCGAGTTCACCGTCCGTGGCGACTTTGTCGAGATCCGTCACCACGGCCGACCGGCGACGACCCTGCGGAACGCGGCGGCACTCCGGTTCCTCGACGACGTCGAGCGCGGTGACCCGCAGCACGTGATGGCCCGCGTGACCGGCAACTACAAACGCGGCAACGAGCGGGCGGCCCACCGGCGGTAGCGGAACGATGGTGTCCGCGTTGCCATCGACGGGTGGGCCGGGCCCCTAGGACGCCGGCCCGCGGCACCAGGAGATCGCGAAGCCCGGCAACTCCCGGGATGCGCCGCCCTCGAGCGGGATGATTCGCGTCACCATGTCGCCGGGCATCGCGAGAACAGCGTCGTCGACGGCGTTCGTCGTGATGTCCGGTGCGATCGTGACGGCCACGAACCGTCCGCTCGGGGCTGCGCAGACCTGGATCACGGCGTCCGAAACGGGGACATCTGCGAGGAGCCTCTCCGCCCCTGAATCGTCTGCCAAGACAAGGGCCTGACGGGAGAGGCTGCCTTCGTCGTCGATCGAGAGGTACGTCGACAGGATGCCGTGTCCGACGACCTTCTCGGCGGCGAAGGGCCGTCCGTACTCGGGGTGATCGGCGGCGGGCTCCGTTCGGTCGCCGGTGCGAAGATCCACCCGAGCGGGCCCCTCCTCGGTGCGCACATAGGCAACGGGCTCGTCGCGCGCGACCTCGTCGATCAGTGTCGCCTGACCCAGCCGAGTGGGCTCTCCGCCGGTCACGGGGTCGGCGACAAGGAGCTCCTTGCCGCGCGTGACGAGGAGGAGCGACCGTGTCCCCTGCACGAATCGAAAGTCATCGATACGAGGATCGGCGGCTCCGAGATCGAGGCGCGAGGGCGGGGCCTCCGGGGTTGCTGTGGAGGAGAGATACACAACGGAGTCCCGCGCGGGCAGACCTTCGATCGCGGGATCGGTCCACGTGTAGGCGATCCGATCGCCGGAATCCGATAATTGGAGCCGCGACAGCCGCCCGACTCCGGGCAGTTTCACCTCCACCGCCTCACGACCGTCGACGGGAACGATCATGAGATCGGAGTCGCCCTGGTCGTTGATGGTCGAGACCACAAGGCCTCGGGGTGACTGCCGGAAGTCCTCGATGCGGGGGTGTTCGAACACCGTGACTCGATCGTCGTCGTCGAAATCTGAACGATAGATGCGGTCGTCGTCGGAGTCGGAACGCTCGAGCACGTGCACCTCGACGGCGGGCGTGTCCACGACTGTCTCGAACCGCGAGGTCGAGACGCCGGACAGGCCGGACACTCGGTCGACGGTGATCGTATACCGGGCTCCATCGGCGAGCGGCTCGCTGAAGCGGACGCCGACGCTGCGGCCCGACGTGTCGACGGCGAACGGGACGCTCGGAACCACCGTCACCTGACCGGCGCTCACGGTCGCGAGGGGCTGATTGGCCGTGAAGATGACGCGCGAGCCGCTCGTGCCGGCCGCTGCGATCGGGTCGGCGAGCACCGCCGTGACCCGTGGCCCTTGGGCCACGCTCGCGCCCGCGCCCAGTACGGCGACGAGCACGAGCGCACTCACGGAAGCCAGGAAGACAGCGAGGAAGGAGCGCCCGCGGCGAGCGGACGCCTCAATACTCATAGGGATCCTCCGGCACATCGACCGGCGTGACGGCGGTGGGATGGATGACGAGGTGGTCACGCTCCGACGCAACGGTGCCCTCGACCTTCACCCACTGGCCCACCTCGTGGACGCCGGCCCACCCCGCCTCGACGATGGGGAGCGTGGCGGGTTGCGCATCGATCACGCAGTGGGTGATCACGAGCCTGGTCAGGAGGAAGGCGTCCGGATCGTCGGGGTTGGGCGCGATGAACCCGGTCAGGTCGACGGCGTCACCCACGAACTGCTCCGGCGCGGTGGCGGTCGCGAAGACGGTGGACCAGTCAGGAACGCCGAAGTGGGCGGTGTCCCCGGATTGCGCGAGCATCACGATCTCCTCCCCTCCGAAGAGCGTCGGCGCGGTCGACGTGCGCGCGATGGCGAGGTCGACGGAGAGCACCGTCGGGTGCACGACGAGAGCAGCGAGCGTCACGAGCGTGGCCAGCACACCGCCTGTCATCGTCACGACGCCGGGCGTGCGCCGACGCGGGTGCTCTCCGTCGGGGCCTTCGTGACTCGCGTCATGGTCATGGTCATGGTCGTGGTCGCGCTCGGCGCCGCGTCGGATGCCGAATGACGCGGCGACGACCAGGATCGCGATCACGGACATCGTGACGGCGAACCAGGCGTTGGCCGGGTTGATGTAGAGATCGAGCTGACCGGTGAGTGCCAGAACGAGTGTCAGTACGGCCAGGGCGCCGGCGATGCCGGCACCGAGCCACCGCTCCCACAGGTCACGCAAGGAGATTCACCGCCGTCCCGATCACGAACGCCGCGGGGATGACGACGGCGACGATCCCGATCAGCACACGTGTGCGGAAGGTCGTGCGCATGAGCGCCAGCATCTTCACATCGATGAGTGGACCGACGATGAGGAAGGCGACGATCGAACCCGGGGTGAAGGCGGAGGCGAATGAGAGCGCGAAGAAGGCGTCGACGTTGGAGCAGATCGCCACCACGAGCGCGAGCGAGGTCATCGCGAAGATCGACAAGACCGGGTCGCTTCCGATCGCCAGCAGCACGTCCCGCGGAATGAGCACCTGGACAGCGCCCGCGATCGCCGAGCCGATCACGAGGGCCGGCATGATGGCCCTCAACTCGACCACGGCCTGACGGACCGACCGATGCGCGCGCGTCTCGCTGGACTCGGCGGCGACGGCGTCGCAGGCGTCCCGGAAACTGGGGGTCAGGAGCGACGCGGGGTCGGGGTGACGGCTGTAGAGCCAGCCGATCAGATTCGCGATGAGGTATCCGCCGACGAGGCGTGCGACGAGAATCCCGTCGTCCCAGCCGAAGGCCTGATGGGTCGTGAGGATGACGATCGGGTTCACGATCGGCGCCGCGATCAGGAAGGTCAGCGTGTCGGGCACGCTGAGTCCGCGCATCATGAGACCGCGCGCGAACGGCACGTTTCCGCACTCGCACACAGGGATGAGCATCCCGAGGAGAGACAGCACGGCTCGCCGCGCCCACGCGCGCCGGGGAAGCATCCGTTCGATGACGGTGGGGGGCACCCAGACCTGTATCACCACGGAGAGCAGGATGCCGAGGATGACGAACGGCAACGACTCGATCAGGACGCTGACGGCGAGCGTGAGACCATCCTGCAGTCGAGCCGGCAGCGGGTCCCGGAAATACTGCTGCGGGAGAAGGACGATGCCGGTGAGCACGAACACACACGCGAGACCGGCCATGACGCGCCGCGCACGCAAGGACCGCGTCGGACGACGATTCTGGGCGGGAAGGGTGGGGGTCGTGCGGCCGGGGATCGGCGAGCGCGGCCTCCACTTCGTTTGACGTCGCTGTGCCACGGGGTCTTTCGGTCGTTCGGAGTGACGGAAGGGAGGGGCGGGGTGCCGGTGGAGTTCACCGGCACCCCGCCTGACGCTAGTTGGCCATGCAGCTCATCGCCGAATACTCAACGGTGTGGCTGCTGGTCACCTCCTCGCCGCCGATCGAACCCGAGAGCTCAACCGCCACGCTGCCCGCGGAGACAGACGGCAGGCGCGTCGTGAACGACTGCGCCGCAGTCTTACCGGGGGCGAGCTGCGCCCAGGTCTTGTCGCCGAATGCTGACCGCAGGGTGGCTCGGACAGCCACATCGTTGACGTTGGTCGCCTGCACCACCAGGATCGTCTTTCCGCCGATGCAGCGCTTCGAGACGGTCGCCTCGACGCTGAGCGCCGGAGCAGCCTGTTCACGCACCACCACGGTGTACGGCGTGGTGGTGACGTGATCCTGTGCGATCGAGTTGATCGTCAGGGTCTTCTCCACACCCGGTTCGAGCTCCACCGTGCGCGGCTGCGTGTCATCGACGAGGATGTCTCCGAATTTCACGAGACCGCTGGGCACACTCGGAGTCGCGCGGAACGACACGGAGTCGGTCCCGACCGGGACATTGACGACGTACGACGTCGTCGCCGGATCGAACGTCGGCGCCAGGGTGCCACCGTCGACGGAGAGCGCGGAGAGTGCCGAGGCGGTGCTGTACTCAGCAGGGCGCGACGTGTACACGCCGAACACACCGCCGACGAAGCTCCCGGTCGACTGATACCGCACCGTGATGACGGGGATCCGATCGCCGTTCGCGTCGAGCACGGGCTCACCGTTCGCGTCGACCTTGTACCGCACGTTCTCCGCGGTCAGGTACTTCGCGGGGATCTGGTCACGCACCTCGTAGAACACGCCGCTGCCGGCAGCGTTCGTGATCTGCTGCGTCTTGAACAGCTCGTCGTTGAGGTACACCTGGAAGCTCCGACCGTTGTCTCCGGAGAAGTAGGTGGTCTCCAGGAAGTTGGCCGTCTCCGACGGGGCTACAGCCATGTCGTAGCTGAACCAGGCGCCGGAGTTGCCGTGACGGTACTGCCGACCGTTGTGCACACCGACACTCGTGTTGCCCGACGTCTTCAGGTTCTTCGCCGCCTCACCGTTGTTGTTGTCGAAAGTGGTGAGAGTGTCGATGAAACGCTCGGAGGCGCGAAGACGCTGCTTCTCCTCGAGGATCGCCTGCTGCGATGCAGCAGAGTCGGGGACCTCGAAGTTCATGTAGATGCCGTACCGGTTCCCGTGCTGGGAGTAGTGCGGCGTGTACACGAGATCCTGACCGTCACGGGTGCCGTTCAGCCGGAACTGAACCTCGCCCGCGGAGTTGTCCTCGATGCGCTCCACATTCTGGGCGACGTCGTCATACCAGTCCTGCGTCGTCGGAGTCCCCACCGTGATCGACTGCTGGACGGCGTTCGAGGGCGCGAGCGCGATGCGCACGCTCACCCCGACGCTTCCCCAGCCGGTCATGTTCTCGGTTCCGAGATCGGTGCTGAGAACGGCCGGACCGTACTTGAACGCCACGAAGTCCGCGTTGTCAGGTGTGTCGTAAGCCACGACCTCCATGGGCGTTGTCAGCTGGATGCTGTCCCCGGCTGCGACCTCGTCGAGCACGATGTATCCGCCCGAGATGCGCGGGGTGACTGTCTCGCCGTTGACGACCAGGACCGGGTCACCGGCTACCCAGTCGGGAACGCGCAACCGCAGAGTCGCGCCTTCGGCAAGGGCTTCACCGTCGACCGCCGCCACCGAGATGGTGACGGTGTCGTCGTTCGGGAAGTTCGCCTCCTGCGTGATCCGCATATTGCTGTCCGAGTGGTCGTACGTCGAGCTGAAGTACAAGTTCACCCAGACGGTCTTGTCGCGGGAGAAGTACAGCGTGTCGGCGAGCTTGGAGAAGTTCTCCATGCCGGTGCCGATGCAGCACCAGAACAGCTGGGACTCGTTCGGCGTCGGCCCGTAGACCTTGTAATAGCCCGGCGCCATCGGGTTGAAGTACATGCTCATGCCCGTATCGGGATTCTGCGAGGACAAGATCGTGTTGATGAACGTGTTCTCGTAGTAATGCATGTACTGGACGTCCTGCGTCACCTTGAACAGCTCTCGAGCGAGCTTGAGCATGTTGTACTCATTGCACGTCTCGGCTGTCTGCGGGTTGCCGGTCGCCCCCTGCTGAGTGGCATAGCGCCACAAGGTGTCCGGTGCACGGAAGTGCTCGGACTGACTGTTCGCGCCCGTCACATACGTGTGATGGTCGACGACGATGTCGAAGAAGTTCTGCGCCGCCGTCAGGTACATCCCGAGATTCGTCTTCTCCGCTGCCGTCAGCATCTCGTAGTACTCGGGGTTCTGAGTGAACACCGTGTAGCGCTTCAAAGCCCCGATGAACTTCGGGATGGTCGTGTTCGCGTGCCGGCCTGCGAGGACATCGTTGCCGTTGGCGAGCGACTGGAACAGCGAAACCTCGTCGAAGCGCTCCGCGGCGAGCTTGAAGTGCGGATTGCCGCCGGAGACGTCGAAGAGCTCGTAGAGCGCCTCGTTCATCCCGCCGTATTCGGTGCCGAGAAGGGTCGCGGTGTTGGTCAGCGTCGAGACGCGACCGTGCATGTACTCACCGAAGCCCTCCGCCACATCGAGTGCTGCTGCGCCAACCGGTCCATCCACATACTCGTACGCGTCGAGAAGACCCGCGAGCACCTTGTGGAGGTTGTAGTAGGGGACGATGACCTGATCATCGGAGGTGCCGCGACCTTCGACCGCGTCGAGCGCCGAGTCCCGGAACGGCCCGACATAGCCCGCCCGCGTCGTGTCCTCGTAGCTGGCCTGGACGTCACGGAGCCCGTAGACGAGGCCCTCGAGGTCTGCGAGCAGCTCTGCTTTCGTTTCCGCGTCATCGGTGTTCGCGTAGTTCATCGCGAGAGCCGACATGTAGTGACCGAACGAGTGTCCGCGGAAGTTCCACGTCACTGAGCCGTTCTCCCACCCGGGGTAGCTCGTCGTGCTGATCGGGAACGCGCCCGGCTTGTAGGTGTTGGCCGTGACGCGGAACCAGTGCAGGTAGCGCTCGGGGTCCAGGCTCTGGAGGTACTCGATCTCCTTCTGCTGGGCGTTCACGAGGTAATCGTCGACGAGCTCGACGTCCTCGAGACCGGTGTCCTGGATCGGTGCGATGTCGGCGGGGACCACCACCTCGAAGGTGCGCTCCGTCGAAGGGCCACCGACGTAGGACACGCGCGCAGTGAGCGTGACTGTCACGTCATCGTCGCCCGCCTCGGGGCGGACCAGAGTGCCATTCTCGCTGATCACCTCAGGGGTGTCCGAGCTCCACTGCACGCGGGAACCGTTGGACGCCGTCGTCGGCAGGACGAGGCTGGATGTCGCGACCGACGGAACCGTCAGAGTCTGTGCAGCAGCGGCGGCAAGAGCGGCGCGGTCGACCTGGCCGCCGCCGTCCTCATACAGCGCGACGATGCCGGCAAGATCAGCCGTGCCGTCGTAGAGACGATAGTCGTCGAGCGCGCTGGTCAAGTAGCCGCCGTTGTAGTTGGGGCCGTTGTATCCGATCGACTTCGGCAGAGCGGGCGTGGCCTCCTTGATGATGCCCGTCGAGCTGGCGCTCGTCGCCGTCTGCACGCTCGTGGTGACCTTCGCGCCGTTGCGGTAGAGACCGAACTCCTTGCTGGCGCTGTTGTAGGTCGCGGCGATGTGAGTCCACTGGCCGACGGGGAAGAACGCAGCACGGTCGGTCGTGGCGGCGCGCACCTCGTGCGGCAAGCCCGTGCCTGCGCCGAAGGAGAACAGCAGCGGGTTCGTCGCACTCACCGACGAGACGTACCACCCATCGCTGTTGTACGCACGCTTGTTCCACGAGATGAGCTGCTCACCCGTCATGGACTGGGTCGGGTTGAACCAGAACGAAACGGTCAGGTTTGCGGGCACGAGTTCACTGGCCGTGCCGAGGTCGAGGAACGTGTTCCCGTTGAGCTTGAGGCCCTTGGTGCCGGGCTTAGCCCCGTCGATGTACGTGTGGTTGAGTGTGGTGCTGCCGTTGTGGCCCTTGAGCGCGGTCGGGTGGGCGAGCGGGCTGCTGTCGGCTACCGAGTCCTCGAACAGCAGTTCGAGCACAGGGTCTCCCAGCCCGAAGTCATCGACGGCGTGCGCTGGGCTGACCGCTCCCAGCATCAGTGCGCCGGCTGTCGCGGCGGAGAGCGCTGAGACAAGCGATCTACGCACGCCGACCCGGCGATTCTTGCGCGGTTTGGTGAACAATCCAACCTCCGTGTTGGTGGTTCGAACGGTTGATCGACCGAATGAACGATTCCGGTTTGGTTTATCGACCAACCTTGGCGAGGAAGCTTCGTCGCTCCACGCCGATTGGCCAGCTCGCACCTTGTGAGCGCTAACGACTGGCAGAAAGTTACCGCTAACTACGCACGCTCGTCAATGATCCGACGCTGTTGGTCGCCGGCAGGCGCCCCCGAGCTCCGCCGCCGACAGCGAAGAGCGCCCGTGCCCGTGGCCTTGTCCTGTGCCGGAGCGGGCCGCACACTGGAGTCCCCGAGCGAGGAGCCTGCCGTGACGAGTCCGCACGTGATCAAACCGCTCAGCCCCGACACCTTCCCGGCGTGGCTGGCTCTGGCGGAGAAGCACAACGGGGTGTGGGGCGGGTGCTACTGCTCGTACTTCCATGGCGACACCGAGCACACCGTGAAGCGCGAGCACGACGGACCGACGTTCAAACGGCGACTCGTGGCGGAGGGCGTCGCGCACGCGGCGCTGGTCTTCGACGGCGACGACGCGATCGCGTGGTGCCAGTACGGCAGCCCCGAGGAGCTCCCGGGCATCTATCACCGCAAACAGTACGACGCAGGCGAGACGAATCCGGCACCGTGGCGCATCACGTGCTTCTTCGTCGACCGGGATCACCGACGGTCGGGAGTGGCGCGCGAGGCCCTCGACGGCGCGCTCGAGCTGATCTCACGGGCCGGCGGGGGCGAAGTCGTCTCCTTCCCCAACGAGCTCCTGCCCGGCAAGAGGACGTCGTCCTCGTTCCTGCACAACGGCACGAGGGCGATGTTCGAGAAGGCGGGGTTCACCTTCGAGCGGCACATCGGGAAGAGCAAGACGGTGATGCGGATCACCGTCCCGCCCGCCACCCCCTGACGACCGGGGGCTCCAGCAGCGAAGGTGCCGCGCGGTCCCGCGTGAGGGCTTCCCTTTGACCTCGGAGCGCCGTCACCTAGACTCCCCCTGAAGTATCCCCCCTCCCGAACCACGGTGCCGTACACCGCAGATACGACGCCGTATCCCCCCACAAGCGGGCTCCCCACCCGCCGTTCATCGGAGTGCAAGTGGTCCGAGTTCAGTCGTACACGCCCGCCGACGGCAACACCCCGACACGTGCGGCCGTCCGTGCCGCGCAGCAGCGGAAGCGCTCGCTGATCCTGCTGGGCGTCATCCTCCTGCTGGTCGTCGCGCTCGTCGTCGTGCTCGGCGTGATCTTCGTCCGCGGGTCCGCCGGAGCGCCCCCGGAGGAGCAGTCCGCGGCGGGCGAGTGCCTTCCGACCAGCCTGCGCATCACCGCGGATCCAGCCGTCGCGGGCGCGCTCGAGGCCATCGTCGAAGACCTCGCCGGCTCTCGCACCGACTGCCCCGCCGTGACGATCCAGGCCGAGGACAGCGCGCTCACCGCCGCAGCGCTGACGACGGGCGCGGCACCGGAGTTCGACGTCTGGGTGCCCGACTCGACGATGTGGCCCGAACGCGCGGCCGGGCAGGCCGAGCTCGCGGGAGTGGATGCCGCGGACCTCGTGGTCAGCGGCACCGTGGCGAGCACGCCGGTCGTCTTCGCAGCGACGGAGCCCACGGCCGCCGCGCTCGAGAGCGAGGGCGCCGGGTTCGCGAGCCTCGCGGGACAGTCGGTCGCCGCCGTCCTGCCGGATCCCTCGACCGTCGCGTCGAGCTCCGCCGCGCTGCTCGCACTGCAGACCGCGGTCGGCGGCGACGCGCGGGTGTTCACCGCTCTGTCCCTCGGCCTGGAGCCGGGCGTCGTCTCCACCGCCGCGGAAGCGCTCGACGCGGCATCCGCTGCACCATCGCCGACCATCGCCGTGACCACCGAGCAGGCGGTGCTGACCTACGGAGAGGGTGCGGAGACCCCGCTGGTGCCGGTCTACCCGACCGACGTGAAGCCCGCAGTGAGCGTGCCCGTTGTCACATTGGCGGATGCCTCGGACGAGACGCTCGAGGCCGCCGAGGCTCTCACCACCGCGGTGGCAGCCGCGACCGACCGACTCGCCGAGCACGGTCTGCGTGACGCGGCGGGCAACGCTCTCGACGCGACCGCAGCCGACGCCGAGGATGCGCGCGTCAGCACCGACCCGGCCGACGGCGTCAATCACGCGGGGGCGCTCCGCACGTGGCAGAAGCTCACTGCGCCCTCGCGGATGATCGCCCTCAACGATGTCTCGGGATCCATGAACCAGCCCGCGACCGCCGACATGCGGCGGATCGACCTGTTCGAGCAGGCTGCGGTGCGCGCCATCAACTCGCTCTCTGCCGACTCGTCGATCGCCAACTGGGTGTTCTCCAGCCGGCGGATCGGCGCGCAGGACTGGCAGGAGATCGTCCCCTTCGGCGAGCTCGGCGATCCCGCGCACAAGCAGCGGATGATCGACTCGGCCAACAGCCTCGACAGCCTGGTCGGCGGCGGCACCGGACTCTACGACAGCGTGCTCGCCGCGGTGAGCTACCTGCGCGAGACGTACGTCCCGGGCCAGGTGAACCTGGTGCTGCTGAACACGGACGGGTTCAACGAAGACGACGACGGGCTCGATCTGCCCGGCCTGCTCGCTGAGCTCGCGAAGCTGCACGATCCGGCGAAGCCGGTCGCTGTCATCGCCATCGGCTACGGGCCCGACACCGACCAGGCCGCCCTCGAGCAGATCGCCGCGGCCACCGACGGCGCCGCGTATCAGGCTCTGAAGCCGACCGACATCGGCACGGTGCTGATCGACGCGGTCACCCAGCGCGGCTGCCGCCCGAACTGCGGATAGGTCAGCTCAACGACAGACGGGGATTCGCGCGGTGCCTGACCGCGCCTACAGCAGCACGGTCACGGGCAGACGCGGACCCGGTGTCCCTCGAAGCCGACGACGTCGCCCAGCTCGAGCTGCCGGCCGCGGCGGCGGTCGACCTCGCCGTTCACGGTCACGAAGCCGTCGATGATGGCCTCCTTCACGTCTCCGCCGGAGTCGAGGAGGCCCGCGAACTTGAGGAACTGCCCGAGGCGAATGGCGTCGCCTCCGATCGAGACGTCGTCGATCGGACCGGGTTTCGTCATGCCCGAAATGCTAGCCGAGGCCGCGCCGCCCGCTGCTCAGAACACGTACTCCATGAGCTCGACGCCCAGCGTGCGGAACGCCTCGTGCGCACGCATGCGGTGGTAGATCGACAGGTCGTCGAAGCAGACGATGAGTGCGTACGAGACGCCGGCGCGCGGGCCCGCCAGAACTCCCGCTTCGACGCGGATGCCGGCATCCCGCCCCGTCTTGTTGATGAAGAGCAGCCCGTGCTCGTCGTTCTCGTGCGAGAACGGGTCGAGACCGGTCGCCGACGCGACGAGCGAGAGGTCGTGGTTCAGGCTCAGCCACTCCGCGACCTGGGCGCTCACGCTCGCCGAGACGACCTGCGAGTTGACCAGCGCCGCGAACACCTCCGCGAGCTCGCGCGCCGACCCGAGCGCGAAGTGCGGGGCGTCGTCGGGGCCGCGCTCGTCGCGGAAGCGGTCGAGCAGAGCGGAGCGCGCCAGCCCCATGCGCTCGATGCGTCCGCGAACGGCCGAGATGCCGACCCGCGCCAGCAGCGCGTTCGCCGCGAGCGCGTCGCCCGTCGCCGCCGTGAGCACGGCGAGATCGGACAACGGCAGCGCCGGCGCCTTCAGGTGCTGCCAGACGCCGCCGACCGTGACCGGGTCGACCTGCGAACGGTCGATGATCTCGAGCGGATCGAGCGTGCCCGCCTCGAACCCGGCGGCCACCTCGATCAGCAGCGGCACCACGCCGAGGCCCGCTACCGGCAGGGTGACGAAGTCGTCGCCCGCGAGCACCGACCCACCCCTGTCGAGGTCGGTGATGCGAACTGAGATCTTGGCGCCGGATGCGGCGAGGTCGTCGAGCGCCTTCAGCGTCGACGTGAATGATCGGCGTCCGACCGCCGCCCTCCTCGGCGGTCTTCTGCTGGTGCTCCGTCGCGACCCCCGCAGCGACTCGGCATCCCTTCTGGGCTCAGTGCCCACGGGTGGGTTTCCTTCCAGTGGATTCGGGTGGGGAGTGCGCGTCCCCAGGACACGCACGGGTACATCTCACCAGATCGTGACGCGCTGCTCCTTGTCGAGCCAGAGGGCGTCGGACTCCGTGACACCGAACGCGTCGTAGAACGCGTCGATGTTGCGGACGATCTGGTTGCAGCGGAACTCGTTGGGCGAGTGCGGGTCGACCGTCAGCAGGCGGATGGTCTCGGCATCCCGGCCCTTCTGCTGCCAGATCTGACCCCAGCTCAGCAGCAGGCGCTGCACGCCTGTGAACCCGTCGATCACGGGATCGCCCGCCTTCTCGGTGTGCAGGCGGTACGCCCTGAGGGCGATGCCGAGTCCGCCCAGATCGCCGATGTTCTCGCCGACCGTCAGCGAGCCGTTGACGTGATGGTCACCGTCGAGGCCCTGGGGCGTGAGCGCGTCGTACTGCGCGATCAGGTTCTTCGTGCGCTCTTCGAATGCCGCACGGTCGTCGTCGGTCCACCAGTCGCGCAGCGACCCGTCGCCGTCGAAGCGGCTGCCCTGGTCGTCGAAGCCGTGTCCGATCTCGTGGCCGATGACCGCGCCGATGCCGCCGTAGTTGGCGGCGGCGTCGCGATCGGCCTCGAAGAACGGGTACTGCAGGATCGCCGCCGGGAAGACGATCTCGTTCATGAGCGGGTTGTAATACGCGTTGACGGTCTGCGGCGTCATGTACCACTCGTCGCGGTCGATCGGCTGGCCGACCTTCGAGAGCTGGCGGTCGTGCTCCCACACGTGCGCCCGGCGGACGTTGCCGAGCAGGTCGGTCGCGTCGATCTCGAGGGACGAGTAGTCCTTCCACTTGACCGGGTAGCCGATCTTGGGCGTGAAGGCGTCGAGCTTGGCGAGCGCACGCTGGCGGGTCTCGGGCGTCATCCACTCGAGCCCGGTGATCGACTCCCGGTAGGCCTCGATGAGGTTGGCGACCAGTTCGTCCATCGCGGTCTTCGACGCCGGCGGGAAGTGCCGCTCGACGTAGACGTGCCCGATCGCCTCGCCCAGCGCAGCCTCGGCGAGCGCGACGCCGCGCTTCCACCGCTCACGGTTGACCGGCACGCCGGTGAGCTGGGTGCCGTAGAACGCGAAGTTCTCGTCGACGAACTCGTCCGAGAGGAACGCCGCCGAGCCGTGCACGATCGACCAGCGCAGCCACGCCTTCCAGTCCTCGAGCCGCTCTTCGGTCAGGACCGAGCCGAGACCCTCGACGAAGCTGGGCTGGTACACGTTCACCTCGGCGAACGCGGCGACGTGGGCCGGGGCGACGCCCTCGATCCATGGCGCGAGGTCGACGCCGGCGAGCGCCTGCACGTCCGCCCACGACATCAGGTTGTACGTCGCCACCGCGTCGCGGCTGCGCACGTTGTCCCAGTGGTGGGTCGCGAGCTCGGTCTCGAGCGCGACGATGCGATCAGCGGATGCCGACGCCTCGGCCACGCCCGCCAGCTCGAGCAGCTTCTGCACGTGGGCACGGAACGAGATGCGCGTCGCCTCGAAGTTCTCGAGCCGGTAGTAGCTCTCGTCGGGGAGCGACAGGCCGCCCTGGATGAAGAAGGGCACGTAGCGCTGCGGGTTGCCGGGATCGGGCTCGATGTACAGGTGCACCACGCCCGCGACCCCGTCGCGCTCGAGTTCGCCGACGGTGCGCAGGAAGGATGCGATCGAATCGACGGCGTCGACCCGCGCGAGCTGGCCGGCGAGCGGTGCGGCACCGAGGGCGGCGATGCGCTCGGTGTCCATGAAGCTCGTGTAGAGGTCGCCGATCTTGCGAGCCTCTGTGCCTGGCTCTGCGTCCTGCGATTCCTCGACGATCGCGTGCACGTCCTTCTCGGCCTGTTCGGCGATGAGATGGAACGACCCCCAGCGGGCCTTGTCGTCGGGGATCTCGGTGCGTTCCAGCCATGAGCCGTTGACGTGACGGAAGAGGTCGTCCTGCGGGCGGATCTCAGCGCTGAGCTCGTCGAGCGCGAGACCGGATCGGGGGGCGTCGGTCATGCGTTCCACAATATGCGCCCCGGCCACCGGGGCGAGTTGTTCACAGAACCAATCCGGGCTGTGACCGCATTGTGATGACCGTCCGGCGTCGCAGGCGGCACCTAGGCTCGAAGGGTGAGGAGCCTGCCTGGGACGCTGAATCGCGACATCCTGCGGCTCGCCGTCCCCGCATTGGGCGCCCTCGTCGCCGAACCGCTCTTCCTGATCGTCGACTCGGCGCTCGTCGGCCATCTGGGCGTGACCCCGCTGGCGGGGCTCGGCATCGCATCGGCGCTGCTGCAGACGATCGTCGGGCTCATGGTGTTCCTCGCCTACTCGACGACGCCCGCGGTCGCGCGCCGGTTCGGCGCCGGCGATCCGTCACGCGCCGTCTCGGTGGGCATCGACGGCATGTGGCTCGCGCTCGGCATCGGCGGCGTGCTCGCCCTGGTCGGCTACCTCGCGACGCCGTTCCTCGTGGGGCTCTTCGGCGCCACTCCCCTGGTGGCCGAGCAGGCCGAGATCTACCTCGGCATCTCGATGTGGGGACTCCCCGCCATGCTCATCGTCTTCGCGGCGACCGGCCTGCTGCGCGGGATGCAGGACACCGTGACGCCGCTGTGGATCGCCGGCATCGGGTTCGCCGCCAACGCGCTGCTCAACTGGCTGTTCATCTACGGCGTCGGCTGGGGCATCGCCGGGTCGGCGGTGGGAACGGTCCTCGCGCAGTGGGGCATGGTCGCCGCGTACGTGCTCGTCGTCGGCCGGCTCGCACGCCGGCACGCGGCATCCGTCCGCCCGCATCGCGAGGGGGTGCGCGGCTCGGCCCGCTCCGGCGGCTGGCTGTTCCTGCGCACGGTGTCGCTTCGTGTCGCCCTCCTCGCGACGGTCGCCGTCGCGACGACGCTCGGCACGGGCGAGCTGGCCGGGTGGCAGGTCGCGTTCACCATCTTCTCCACCGCCGCCTTCGCACTGGACGCGCTGGCGATCGCCGCGCAGGCGCTCATCGGCAAGGGCCTCGGAGCCGAAGACCGCCCTCTGGTGCGTCGCGTCCTCGGGCGCACCCTGGCGTGGGGCGCCTGGTTCGGCGTGATCGTCGGGGCCGTCATCGGGGCGCTCTCGGGGGTGATCGGCCTGCTGTTCACCGGCGATCCGCAGATCGCCGCCCTCGTTCAGCCGGCGCTCATCGTGCTCGCGATCGCGCAGCCGGTGTGCGGCGTCGTATTCGTGCTGGACGGCGTGCTCATCGGCGCGGGCGACGCGAAGTACCTCGCGATCGTGGGCGTCCTCAACCTCGTGCCCTACCTGCCCGCACTCGTCATCATCGGGCTGCTGCAGCCTCAGGGCGCCGCCGGCCTCGCGTGGCTCGCGGTCGCCTTCTTCGGCGTCTACATGCTCGCCCGTCTCGCCACCCTCGGCTGGCGCGTGCGCGGCACGACCTGGATGACCATCCCGGCCTGACGGCTCACGCCCAGCGGCGGCACCACTCGTACATGACGACGGCGCCGGCCGCGCTGGCGTTGATCGAGCGCGTCGAGCCGTACTGGGTGATCTCGACGACAGCGGATGCCGCGGCCACCGCCTCGGGCGACAGTCCCGGTCCCTCCTGACCGAACAGCAGCACGCACCGCTCGGGCAGGTCGGCGCGGTCCAGTGGGACGGAGCCCGCCACGTTGTCGATCGCGATGATGGGGAGGGATGCGGCATCCGCCCACTCCTGGAAAGCCGCCACGCTCTCGTGGTGACGCACGTGCTGGTAGCGGTCGGTCACCATCGCCCCGCGCCGGTTCCAGCGACGTCGCCCGACGATGTGCACCTCGGCGGCGAGGAACGCGTTGGCGCTGCGCACGATCGACCCGATGTTCATGTCGTGCTGCCAGTTCTCGATGGCGACGTGGAATCCGTGGCGGCGCTGGTCGAGGTCGGCGACGATCGCGTCCATCGTCCAGTAGCGGTAGGCGTCCACGACGTTGCGGGTATCGCCCTGCGCGAGCAGCTCGGGGTCGTAGCGCGGATCGTCGGGCCAGGCATCCGCTCCTCCCGGCCACGGCCCGACGCCGACCGGCAGCGTCGGCTCGGGGCCGTCGTCGGGCGCGTTCACCGGCTCAGGCTATCGCCCCGCTCCCCCCGCTTCCCGGGTTGAGTGTCCAGGGCACGCCGCACGCGGGGCCGTCCTCGCGGCGCGTCCTGGACACTCAACAGCGCGGGGTTTTCGGGAAGCCGAAAAGAGCGTACGGTTTCGGTATGCCGAAAAGTCCCGTCAGCGTTGATCGGATGCCGCCGCCCGCCCGCTCCCGCGGGAAGAAGGCCCCCACGACCCCGCGCGCCGCCTGGCTGATCGGCCCCGCCCTCGTCGCCGGCGTCGCCTACCTCGACCCCGGCAACGTCGCCAGCAACATGACGGCGGGCGCCGTCTACGGCTACCTGCTGGTCTGGGTGGTGGTGATCGGCAATGTGATGGCGTGGCTCATCCAGTACCTCTCGGCGAAGCTCGGCATCGTCACCGGGCAGAGCCTGCCCGAGACGCTGGGGCACCGCATCCGCAACAGGTGGGGTCGCCGCGCCTACTGGCTGCAGGCCGAGCTCGTCGCGATGGCCACCGACATCGCCGAGGTGATCGGCGGGGCGGTGGCGCTCAATCTCCTCTTCGGGGTGCCGCTGCTGTGGGGCGGGCTGATCACGGGCGCGGTGTCGATCGTGCTGCTGCTCATCCAGTCTCGTCGCGGGGCGCGCACGTTCGAGTTCGTCGTGATCGGGCTCGTCGTCATCATCGCGATCGGCTTCACCTACGGCGTCTTCGTGGCGCCGCCCGACCCGGCAGGCGTCGCGGCTGGGCTCGTCCCGCGCTTCGAGGACACGGGCTCGGTGCTGCTGGCCGCATCCATCCTCGGCGCGACGATCATGCCGCACGCGATCTACGCGCACTCGGCGCTCGCCCGCGACCGATTCGCACCGCCCCGTCCCGCACCCGGGGCCGACGCCTCGCCCGGCCCGCGCATCGAAGCGCCGCTCGACGAGCTCCGTGGCATCGGCACCGCGCGACTCCTGCGCGCGACCAAATGGGACGTGACGATCGCGATGCTCATCGCCGGCACGGTCAACCTCTGCATCCTGCTCCTCGCGGCCGCGAACCTCGCCGGCGTGCCCGGCACCGACACCCTCGAGGGCGCGTACGCCGCGCTCGATGTCGGCCTCGGTCCGGCCGTGGCCACGCTCTTCGCCGTCGGACTGCTCGCGAGCGGGCTGGCATCGACGTCGGTGGGCGCCTACGCCGGGGCTGAGATCATGCACGGTCTGCTGCACGTGCGGGTGCCGCTGCTCGCACGGCGGCTGGTGACGCTCATCCCGGCGCTGGCGATCCTCGCCGTCGGCGTCGACCCCACGCTCGCTCTGGTGCTCAGCCAGGTGGTGCTCTCGTTCGGCATCCCGTTCGCGCTCATCCCGCTCGTCGCGCTGACGGCGAAGACCGAGGTGCTCGGCCGGTTCCGCAACCGCGCGCTCACGACGATCGCCGGGGTTGCGGCATCCGTGTTCCTCATCGCCCTCAACGCGATCCTGCTGTGGCTCGTGCTCACGGGCGCGTGAAGCCCGCCGGTAGCCTGAGCAGGTGGCCTCCCCTGCCGTCGACGACTACCTGAAGACGATCTACCATCACACCGAGTGGCAGACCGAGCGCATCACGCCGTCGCACCTCGCATCCGAGCTCGGGCTCGCCCCCTCGAGCGTCACCGAGATGGTGCAGAAGCTCGCCGCGCAGGGGCTCGTGACCCACCGCCCGTACGGCCCGATCGCGCTCACCGAAGCGGGCGAGCTGCGGGCCGCGGCGATCATCCGGCGTCACCGCCTCATCGAGACGTGGCTCGTGCGCGAGTTCGGCTACGCCTGGGACGAGGTGCACGACGAGGCGGAGGTGCTCGAGCACTCGATCAGCGACCGGCTTCTCGAGGGCATCGACGAGCGGCTCGGACGCCCCCGCTTCGATCCGCACGGAGATGCGATCCCGGATGCCGCGGGCCACGTCGAGCGCGTCCCCTTCATGCTGCTCGCCGCGGCGCCCACCGGCCACACCGGACGCGTGCTGCGCGTGAGCGACCGCGATCCCGAGCTGCTGCGTGCGGTGGAGGCGGCGGGCGTCGCGGTGGGTGCGGACGCGACGGTGACGGATGCCGCGACCCTCCGCATCGGCGACGTCGACGTCGTGCTGCCGGCCGCGGCCTCGGAGGCCGTCTGGCTCAGCGCCTGAGGCGAGGCATCCGCTCGTCGTCGGCGGCTCAGAAGAACACGAGGCCGGCCAGATAGCTCACGGCCATGGTGCCGAGGCCGACGATGAGGCTGCGGCCCAGCATGCGGAAGGCGGACAGGCGGCCCAGACCCGCCGCGACCAGCGACGTGAGGGTGAGCGAGACGACGACGGCGATCAGAATCGCCCACGCCTCGATCGCCACCGGTGCGACGTAGGTCATCACGACGGGAATGGCGGCGCCGATCATGAACGCCACAGTCGCCTCGATCCCTGCCCACCACGGAGCGGCACGCGGCGTGATCTCCTCGAGGCCGTACTCGGAATCGAGGTGGGCGGCGACGGGGTCGCGGGCCATCAGCTGCCGCGCGACCTCGCCGGCGAGCACAGGGTCGAGCCCCCGTTCGCGCCAGTGCTCCGTGAGCTCCGCGAGCTCTCCCTCGGGGTCGCGGGCGAGCTCCTCGGCCTCCTGCTGGGCGAGCTCCAGCTCCGACTCGCGCTCCGCCGCGATCTCCGCCCATTTCACTCCGCCCGCGCTCAACCCGCCCGCGAGCATCGTGGCGGTGGCGGCGAACAGGAGCAGGCGGTCGCCCGCCCCGGCACCGGCGAAGCCGAGCAGCAGACCGGCGGTCGCGATGATGCCGTCGTTCGCATCGATGGCCCACGACGAGTCCCGCACGCGCGCGCGGAAGCGAGCCCACAGCGACGCGGCATCGTCGGCCATGCGACCTCCTCGAGGGAAGTCTGCCAGGCGCGCGTCTGCGGTCGTCAGGCTGCGCCGAGGAACGCGTGAGGCTGCGCCCGCGTGCATTCAGGCCGCGGCGACCTTCTCGAAGGGCCAGCGCACGCCGGTCGACTCTTCGGCCGCGCGCCACAGTCGCGCCGCGACATCGGGATCACGCGTGATGCGCGACGCGCGCTGCCGCCGGGGCTCGCCGCGCGCGATCGTGCGCGGACCCCAGAACTCGCCGCCTTCGACCTCGGGATCGATCAGAGCGCGCACGAGCGACCAGGCGCCGTGCTCCTTGGACTGGGTGATGGCCGCCTGGAGGTTGTCGGCGAAGCGCGTTCCCTTGGTGGGCGCGTTGACGCCCGCGATGCCCGGCGTGCGACCGCTCGTCGAGTAGCCGGGATGCGCGACGACGCTCTCGACCGGCACTCCTGCGGCCCGCAGGCGCCGGTCGGCTTCGAAGCCGAGCGCGCTGGTCGCGATCTTCGACTGCACGTACGCGCGCCACGCCGTGTAGCCCTCGGCGAGCTGCGGATCTACGGGGTCGTAGGGCGTGAGCGACGTCGACATGCTGCCCACCCACACCATGCGTCCCGACCTCTCGGCGAGTGGCCGGAGCAGCTCCCCGGCGAGCGCGAAGTGACCCAGTGCTGCGGTCGCGAAGACGACCTCGTGCCCGTCGACCGTCGTCTCGCGCTCCTTCGGCGGATGCACGATGCCCGCGTTGAGCAGGACGCCGTCGAGGCCCCCCTTGCCGCGTACGCTCGCGGCGGCCGAGCGGACCGACCCGAGGTTGCTCGTGTCGAGCACGAGCGTCTCGGTGGCGTCGGGAGAGGCATCCGGAACCCTCCGCCGCACCGCAGCGCGCGCGGCGGCGAGACGATTCGGGTGCCGGCCGGTCATGTACACGCGGGCGCCGGCCCGGATGAGCTGCTCGGACGCGAAGTAGCCGAGCCCGGCGTTGGAGCCGGTCACGAGATACGCACGACCGGTCAGGTCGGGCAGGTGGCGGGGATCCCACGTCGTGCGCACGACTTCGACCATAACCCCCGCGACGCCTAGGCTGGGCGCATGCGGACCCGTGCCGAGATCGAATGCTGGCTGACCGACATGGACGGGGTCCTGGTCCACGAGAACACCCCGATTCCGGGAGCGTCACAGCTGCTCCAGCAGTGGCGCGACACCGGCACCCCGTTCCTCGTGCTGACGAACAACTCGATCTTCACGCCGCGCGACCTGAGCGCGCGTCTGCGGGCGTCCGGCCTCCTCGTGCCGGAGGAGTCGATCTGGACCTCGGCGCTCGCGACGGCCGACTTCCTGCGCAGTCAGATGCCCGGCGGCACCGCCTTCGTCATCGGCGAGGCAGGGCTCACCACCGCCCTCCACGAGGCCGGGTTCATCATGACCGAGACCGACCCCGACTACGTGGTCGTCGGCGAGACGCGCAACTACTCCTTCGAGGCGATCACCAAGGCGATCCGCTTCATCGGCGCCGGCGCCCGGTTCATCGCGACCAACCCCGACGCGACCGGTCCCTCGACCGACGGCCTGCTGCCGGCGACCGGCGCCATCTCGGCTCTCATCACGAAGGCGACCGGCATGGAGCCGTATGTCGTGGGAAAGCCCAACCCGATGATGTTCCGCTCCGCGATGAACCGCCTGGGCGCACACTCCGAGAACACCGGCATGATCGGCGACCGGATGGACACCGACGTCGTCGCGGGCATCGAGGCGGGCCTGCACACCGTGCTCGTGCTGACGGGCATCAGCGATCCCGCTGAGATCCAGCGGTACCCCTTCCGGCCCGACGAGGTGCTCGACTCGGTCGCCGACCTGCTCGCCGAGCACCCGATCGAGACCGAAGAGGCCGACATCCTCTGAGCGAGCCCTGACGCGGACACGCGACGTCCGGGTCTCCCGGTAGGGTCGCCGCATGGGTGCGCTCGACGACGGCGAGAAGGTGGAAGCAGCGGATGCCGCGACCTGGCGTGACTGGCTCGAGAAGAACCACCGCACGTCGAAGGGCGCGTGGCTCGTCCGCGCACGGCGCGACTCGGGTCTGACCTACGTCGAGTACGAGGACGCCATCCGGCAGGCGCTGTGCTTCGGCTGGATCGACGGCCCCGTGCGCACCTTCGACGAAGCCACCGGCGGCCTGTGGTTCGCGCCGCGCCGGCCATCGAGCGGCTGGGCCGCGACGAACAAGGCTCGGCTGATCGAGCTCGAAGCGGCCGGGCTCATGACCGAGGCCGGCATCCGCGCCGTCGAGGTCGCCAAGAAGAACGGCGCCTGGACGGTGTTCGACAACGCCGAGGCGATGATCGAGCCCGACGATCTCGCCGCCGCCCTGGATGCCGATGCCGGCGCACGGGAGAAGTGGGACGCCTTCCCCCCGTCGGCTCGCAAGATGGGGATCGGCGCGGTCGATTCCGCGCGGCGGCCCGAGACCCGGGCCGCGCGCATCGAGAAGCTCGTGGCGGATGCCGCCGAGGGCAGGAGGCCACGATGACCGAGTTCGAGCAGAACCTTCTCTTCGCCGGCACGGCCATCGTGCTCGGCGGCACGCTCATCGTCTTCGTGTGGCAGTGGCTGCGGGGCCGCGGCCGCGACGACGACTGACCTACTGCGGCTCGAGCCCGAGGTCGTCGAGGTCGATCGCGGCCAGCCACTCGAGGCCCTCGGCCTCGACGGCCGCCTGCGCCCCGGTCTTGCGGTCGACGATCACGGCCACGGCGACGGGCTCGGCGCCCTCGCGGCGCAGCGCCTCGACGGCCTTCAGCGCCGACTGACCGGTGGTCGAGGTGTCTTCGAGCACCACGACGCGCTTGCCCGCTACGTCCGCTCCCTCCACCTGGCGGCCGCGACCGTGGTCCTTCGGCTCCTTGCGCACGACGAAGGCGTCGAGCGGCGTGTGGGTGCGGGCCGACTCGTGCATGACGGCGTTCGCGATCGGGTCGGCGCCGAGGGTGAGGCCGCCCACCGCGACGATGCCGTCGATGCCGCGGATGAGATCGAGCATGATGCGCCCGATCGAGGGGGCGGCGCGGTGGTCGAGGGTGAGCTTGCGCATGTCGACGTAGTAGGTCGCCTTCTTGCCACTCGAGAGCGTGAAGTCGCCGTGGAAGACCGCCTCGTCCTGGATCAGCGCGATCAGGTACTGGCGATCGGCTTCGAGCTCGGGCGTGGAGGCGACGGTCATGGGGATGATTCTACGGATGCCCCGGCACGCAGAAGCGGGTGCGACCTGACGATCGCACCCGCTCCCGTGACGCGGATCAGTCGAGGAAGGTGTTCACCCAGTCGAGGTCGTCGGCGCGGTCGACGCGGTACACGCCGCCGGTGCCGGCACAGGTGCTGTTCTTGCCGAACGAGGTCACACCCGCGATGACGTTCGTCGAGCCCAGGAAGTTCGGCCCGCCGGAGTCGCCCGAACACGTGCCGCCGGTGTGGGCGTTGTTCGAGAGGATCATCGAGCCGTCACCGGTGTAGCCCGTGTTGATCGAGATGAGCTTCGGCGTCGAGACCATGCGCAGGCGGTCGGCCTGGTCCTTCCATGCGGCGGCGTCGGGGAAGCTCTTCTGCAGCCCGTAGCCGACGGCCGTGAAGGTCGCGTTCTTCTTGTTGGTCTTGAGGGCGTCGAGCTGGTTGAGCGTGGGCAGAGCGCCGTACTCGTCCAGGACGACCGGCTCGTCGAGCACGACCACACCGAGGTCGTACAGGTAGAACGCGGCGTCGTCGTACTGCGGGTGCGCGTACGGCGTGCCGCTGACCTCGCCGGTCGTCGGATAGCCGTGGGCCGCGGCATCCCTCACATCGTCGTCGAACCACAGCTCGACGTGGTCGGCACCGAAGGTGCAGTGCCCGGCCGTGAGGTACACCGTGGGCGAGATCAGCGTGCCGCTGCAGCGCCACTGGGGCTCGCCGTCGATGAAGGCGACCATGAGGCCGACCTCGGGGTGTCCGTCTCCGTCCGGCACGCCATCGGTGATGGCCTGTGCCGGTGCGGCGCTGAGTCCGATGAGTGCCAATGCCGCAACGACTGCGGCGAGCGCTTTGTGGCGCATGCATACCCCTCTCCCTGGGTTTGTGCGTTGAGCATGCCACCGTGGCACGACATTGACAAGGGTCGGCGATGCGACCGTCGGTCGCTCCGTGCGCCCACCGGCGTCCGCCACCCGTCCTAGGCTGGAGGTCATGCGCTTGGCCACCTGGAACGTCAACTCGATCCGCGCCCGAGTCGATCGGATCGTCGACTTCGCGGTGCGGGAGCATCTCGACGTGCTCGCCATGCAGGAGATCAAGTGCAAGGTCGAGCAGTTCCCGTTCGCGGCCTTCGAAGACGCCGGATTCCATGTCGCGGCGCACGGCTTCTCGCAGTGGAACGGCGTCGCGATCGCCAGTCGCGAGCCCCTCGAGAACGTGCGCACCGCGTTTCCGGGAATGCCCGGCTTCGAGAAGGGACACAACGGCCCGGATGCCCCGCAGGAGGCTCGGGCGATGGGCGCGACGGTCGGCGGGGTCGAGGTCTGGAGCCTCTACATTCCCAACGGGCGCTCGCTCGGCGACCCCCACTACTTCTACAAGCTCGACTGGCTCGCGGCGCTCGAGCAGTACACGCGCGAGTCGCTGACCGCGAACCCCGATCTCGCGCTCGCCCTCGTCGGCGACTTCAACATCGCCCCGACCGACGCCGACAACGGGGTGCCCCAGATCGTGCAGGGCTTCTCGACGCACGTCTCGCCGCCCGAGCGGGAGGCGTTCGCCGCCCTCCAAGCCGCCGGTGTCACCGACGTGGTCCGCCCGCTGGTGCCGACGGGCTTCACCTACTGGGACTACAAGCAGCTGCGCTTCCCGCGCAACGAGGGGATGCGGATCGACTTCATCCTCGGATCCCACGCCGTCGCCGACGCCGTCACCGGCGCCGCCATCCACCGCAACGAGCGCAAGGGCGAGGCGCCGAGCGATCACGTTCCCGTGGTCGTCGACCTCGATCTCGAGGGTCCCGACGACGACGACCGCCCGATGATCTTCTGACGCGAGCGGGCACACCCGGCTCGAACCCCCGCTGTCAAGCACTGGGTCCAGGACCCTCCCGTCCCTAGCCTGGGCTCATGGTGGTGAACGAGCTCTGGCTGGTCCGACACGGGGAGAGCATCGGCAACGTCGCGGCGACGCAGGCGGAGCTGGAGGGTCTCGACAGGATCCCCCTCGACATCCGCGACGCCGACGTCCCGCTGTCCGACACGGGCCGCGAGCAGGCCGCTGCGCTCGGCGACTGGCTCGACACCCATCACGCGGCCATCGACACCTACTGGGTCTCGCCGTACGTCCGCGCACAGGAGACCCTGCGCATCGCCCTGGGCGAGCGTGCCACCGCGTCGCCGCCGACGCTGGACGAACGATTGCGCGACCGCGAGCTCGGCATCCTCGATCTGCTGACCCGCACCGGCGTCCAGCGGCTGCACCCGCAGGAGCGGGCGCGGCGGCTGCACCTCGGCAAGTTCTATCACCGGCCGCCCGGCGGCGAGTCGTGGGCCGACGTCGCCCTCCGGCTGCGCTCGTTCCTGCGCGACCGCCTGGACGGCCCGGGGGACGCGGCGATGCTGGTCGCGCACGACGCCGTCGTGATGCTCCTCCTCTACGTGCTCCTCCCCCTCCGCGAGGATCAGGTGCTCGACTTCGCCGCCGAGAACACGGTGCTCAACGCCTCGGTCACGCACCTCGTACGCCGCGATCCCGGCTGGGAGCTGATGGCCTTCGCCGACGTCGCGCACCTGCAGCGCGAGGGAGCCGCCGTCACTGTGCACCCGGGAAGCCCCGATGTCGAACCGGCCTGAACCCGTCGATCCCGAGCTGCTCCGGACGTGGAGTCTGCCGGATCCGGGCGACTCGAAGAAGGCGCGCGGCGACGTGGTCGTGGTCGGCGGATCGCGCGGCGCCCCGGGGGCGGCGCTGCTGGCGGGCGAGGCGGCGCTCCGCGTCGGGGCCGGTCGCGTATCCCTCGCCGTTCCCGGATCGATCGACGCCCATGTCGGGGTGGCGCTGCCCGAAGCCGGGGTGTACGCGCTGCCCGAGAGTGCGGAAGACCCGTTCGAGGGAGGACTGCGCGACCGGGTCGGCAGCGCGGACGCCGTGCTCGTGGGTCCCGGCTTCGACGACCCGGACGAGGCCCGCGCGACCCTCCTGGCCGTCGCGTCCGCCGGTGCGATGCGACTCGTGCTCGATGCGTACGCGCTCGGCGTGCTGCCCGACATCGAACGGGCGCTGCTCCCGCCGGAAGTGGTCCTGAGCCCGAACAAGGACGAGCTCGGCATCCTGCTCGGGCGCGACGCAGGAGACGAGACCGCGGACGTGGCCGAGGTCGCCCGGCGGTTCGACGCCGTCGTCGCCTGCTACGGCACGGTGGCGCACCCGGACGGCCGCACGTGGCACGTCGACGAGGGCGGAGCCGGACTCGGCACGTCGGGCAGCGGCGATGTGCTCGCCGGCGCCATCGGCGGGTTCCTCGCCCGAGGGGCTCCGGTCGAGCGCGCCGCCGTCTGGGGCTCCTGGACCCACGCCCGCGCGGGCGCGCGCCTCGAGATCCGCGTCGGCCTGGGGTTCCTCGCACGGGATCTCGCCGCCGAACTCACCCCGACGCTCCGCGACGCGCTCGAGTCCGGCGGCTGACCCTGATCAGCTGTCGGGAGTCGGCGGATGCGTGCAGCCCGCAGGCGGGTAGTTGCCGCTGAGCTGGAAGTCCCAGCACGTCAGGAAGTGCTCCTGATTGAGGCCGAGGACGAACGAGATGACCGCGATCCCCAGCACGACGCCGGCGATGAGCCACTTGGTGCCCCGGCTCGTCTCGTGGGCGAAGTCGGGGAATGCGACGCGCACCAGCACCCAGAGCGTGAAGGGGATGCCGATCAGGACGGCCAGGATCGCGACGACATCGACGATCGCCACCAGCAGATCTGTCTCGTTGTCGGAGACGACGAAGGTGAGCAGCAGCCATACCGACGGCAGGAGGAGGAGGAAGGCGCGCACGAGCTTGCCCCCGACCGGCTTGCGCTCGACCAGCACGAACACGAACGCCGCCGTCGATGCGGCCCACACCGCGAGGATGTCGTCGAAGAAGATCTCGCCGTAGACGCCGAGAGTGAATGCCGGCCACCAGGCGATCACGGCCATGCCGACCATCACGACCCCGATGGGCACGTCGCGCCGACGGCGTGCGGTCACGGCTCCGCGGGTCTCGCTCACATGCGAACGCTAGCGGGGGCGCGGCCGTGCCCTCGGTGGCACACGCCGAGTCGGCGAGGCGGCCGCGGCCACGCCCGGGTCAGGCGGCCAGCGCGGAATCGATGTGGAAGGTCGCGGCGAAGCGCTCCAGCAGCGTCGCGTCGCCCGAGACCACGGCCAGCACCTCGCGGTCGATGGCCTCGGCAGGCGTGAGCTCGCCGGAGATCAGCCGGCGGATGCCCGGGCCTGCCGCGAAGACGAGTTCGGCCTCACCGGCGGGAGCCCTCCCTCCGACGGGCGGAGCCGGCGGCGCCAGCTGGGCGATGCGCAGCTGCGCGCCGTCGACCTGCACGCGCAGCGCGACATCGACCACGTGCACCTCGTAATCAGCCGCGGGAAGGGTGGCCGCGGCATCCGCTCGGAATGCCGTGCGGAGCGCCATGGTGAGCGAGTCCGCCGTCACCACGTCCTCCGGAGCCGGGTCGCCCATCTGCGCGAAGCCCCACCGCCCGAGTGCGAGCACGACGGGCTCGAGCTGTCGTCCGTACGGGGTCAGCTCGTAGACCAGGCCGCAGTTCATGAGGGGCACGCGGCGCACCACACCGCCCTCCTGCAGCTCCTTGAGCCGCGTCGAGAGGATGTTGGTGGGGATCTTCGGCAGCCCCTGCTTGAGGTCGGTGTAGCGGCGCGGGCCGACGAGCAGATCGCGGACGATGAGCAGCGCCCACCGCTCGCCGATCAGCTCGACAGCCGTCGTGACCCCGCAGTACTGCCCGTAGCTGCGGGAGGCCACTTACGCCGGCGCCTGCTGGCTCGCGTAGGCGTCGGGACCCTGCTCGGCCGCCTGGGGCTCCATGAAGACGAACTCGATGCCGTTGCCGTCGGGGTCGTCGAGGTCACGGCTGTACATGAAGCCGTAGTCCTTCGGCTCGGTGGGCTCGGTGCCGCCGTTGGCCAGTCCCGCCTCGACGATCTGGTCGACGGCCTCGCGCGACTCGCGGCTGAGCGCGATCAGCACCTGCGCGTGGGTGGTCGGGTCGGCGAGCTTCTTGTCGGTGAACGTCGAGAAGTACTCCTTGGTGAGCACCATGAAGTAGACGTTGTCGTCCCACACGATGCACGCGGCGTTCTCGTCGGTGAACAGCGGATTGATGCCGGCGCCCAGCGACGTGTAGAAGGACTTGGCCCTCTCGAGGTCGCTCGTCGCGATGTTCACGAAGATGTGCGTCATTGCCCTGCTCCTTGCCGGTCGTTGCCTGCCGGAGGTCTTCCCCGGCGATGCGTTGATACTTGCAAAAAGCAAGCTCGCTTGTCAATAGCAAGTTCGCCGCTGGCTCCGTCTTGCGGGGGATGCCGCGCCCCGGCCTCCGCCGTACCGTGGGGGGATGTCCGACATCTCCCCCGCCCGGCGCCGTCCGCCGTCGCCCCGCGAGCTGCGCAACGATGGCTGGCTCGCGGCCGCGCTGCTGCTGGGAGCCGTGCTGAGCGCCGCGCTCGGCTCGGTCGCCGGCATCTACGGCGACGAGACGGCGCAGGGCATGCAGTGGTCGCTCCTGTACGCCGTCGGACTCACCGCTCCCCTGGCGCTGCGCCGCCGCTACCCCGAGATCGTCGCCGCCGTCATCGCCGTCGTGTTCTTCGTCGGCGTGACGGTGCGCATCCCGGAGCTCTACGTCGGCAACATCGCCGTGTTCATCGCGATGTACACCGTGGGCGCCTGGGTCGACGACCGGCGCCGAGCGATGCTCGTGCGCGTCGCGATCATCGTCGGGATGTTCCTGTGGCTGCTGGTCACGACGTTCCAGTCGGCGACCGCGCCGACCGACGAGGGCCTCTCGCGCGAGGGCCTCTTCTCGCCGTTCGTGGCGTTCATGCTGATCCAGTTCCTCGTGAACGCGGCCTTCTTCGGCGGGTCGTACTACATGGGCGACCGGGCGTACGCCTCTGCGCTCGAGCGCGCGGCCCTCGAGGAGCGCACCCGCGAGCTCGAGAGCGAGCGCGAGGTGACGGCCGCCCAGGCCGTCGCCCTCGACCGCGTGCGCATCGCCCGCGAACTCCACGACGTCGTCGCCCACCACGTCTCGGCGATGGGCGTGCAGGCAGGAGCCGCCCGGGCCGTGATGGACCGCGACCCCGACGCCGCCCGCACGGCACTGGCCGGGGTCGAGGCATCCGCTCGATCCGCTCTCGACGACCTGCGCCACCTGCTCGAGACCCTGCGCACGCCCGATGGGGAGCCGCCGAACGCGTCGACGGTGCGGCTCAGCGGACTGGCCGAGCTGGTCGCCCACGCGAACGAGAACGGCCTGCCCACGACCCTGTCGGTCATCGGCGACGAGGTGCCGGTGCCCGACCTCGTGCAGGTGAACATCTATCGCGTCGCGCAGGAGGCGCTCACGAATGCGCGCCGCCATGGCGGACCGGATGCCTCGGCCGACGTGCGGCTGCGCTACGCCGGCGACGCGGTCGAGCTCGAGATCGTGAACTCCGGGCGAGTGGCGACGGCCCTGCGGCCCGGCCTCGGCATCGTCGGGATGCGCGAGCGCGCGGGCGCGTCCGGGGGAACGCTCGAGGCGGCGCCCCGCGCGCGCGGCGGGTTCCTCGTGCGGCTGCGAGTGCCCCTGTCCGAGCGGGTCAGCGCGTGACGGGCTCGCAGGTGCGGGTGCTCCTCGTCGACGACCACGCCGTGATGCGCGCCGGATTCCGCATGATCCTCGAGGCGGCGGGCGACATCGCCGTCGTCGGCGAGGCGTCGACCGGGGTGGAGGCGGTGACGGCGGCATCCGCTCTGGTCCCCGACGTCGTGTGCATGGACGTGCAAATGCCCGACATGGACGGGCTCGAGGCCACCCGGCGCATCGTCGCCGATCCGGCCGTGTCGTCGGCGGTCGTCGTCGTGACCACGTTCGACCGCGACGACTACCTCTTCGCGGCACTGTCGGCGGGGGCGAGCGGCTTCCTGCTGAAGAACGCCGGCCCCGAGGAGCTCGTGTCGGCGGTGCGCGTGGCGGCAGCCGGAGACGCGCTGCTCGCACCCGAGGTCACGCGCCGCGTGATCGCGCGGTTCGCCGATGGCGAGGCATCCGCTCCCCCGCCCGCCGCGCGCGTGCCCGACGGCATGCCGGAGCTCACGGAGCGCGAGCGCGAGGTGCTGCGGCTGATCGCGCAGGCCCTCAGCAACGCCGAGATCGCCGAGCGGCTCTACATCGGCGAGGCGACCGTCAAGACGCACGTCTCGAACGTGCTGCAGAAGCTCGGCGCCCGCGACCGGGTCGCCGCGGTGGTGTTCGCCCACCGCCACGGCCTCGCCTGACCCTCGCCCCGGGTCGTTGAGCGAGCGCAGCGAGACGAAACGCCCCGAACCGACGCAGATCGTCGGCGCGAGGCGTTTCGTCTCGGTCGCTCCGCTCCCTCGCTCAACGAGCCGGGGGGCGTCGCTTCGCTCCCTCGCTCAACGAGCCGGGGGCGTCGCTCCGCTCCTCGCTCAACGAGCCGGGGGGCGTCGCTCCGCTCCCTCGCTCAACGAGCCCGGGGGGCGTCGGGTTCAGGCCGCGACGGGGACCTGGGTGTAGCGGTCGACGAGTGCGCCGAAGGCCTCGAGGTAGCCGACGAGGAACTCCGCCGTCTGGTCGTTGGTGACCTCGCCGGTGTCCGCGAACAGGCCGGGGGTCGCCTGGACGTATCCCTCGGGCTGGCCGAGCGTCGGCGCGTTGAAGTGGCTGAGGATCGCCTTGAGGTGCTGCTGCGCCGCAGCGGTGGCGATGCCGCCGCCCGACGTGCCGATCACAGCGGTGGGCTTGCCGTTGAACGAGCCCTGGCCCCACGGGCGCGCGGCCCAGTCGAGCGCGTTCTTCAGCACGCCGGGGATCGAGCGGCTGTACTCGGGGGTCACGATGATGACGCCGTCGACGTCGTCGATCGCCTGCTTGAAGTCGCGGGCGACCTGCGGGTAGTCGGCGTCGAAGTCGGGCGAATAGAACGGGAGGTCCTTGATCGGGATCTCGACGAGCGTCGTGCCCTCGGGCGCGAGCCGCTCGAGCGCCTTGGCGAGGCGGCGGTTGATCGACGTCGACGAGATGCTGCCGACGATGTAGCCGATGGTCCGGTCGGACATGGCGATGTTCCTCCATAAACAGAAAGGGGTCCCCGGCGGGGACCACCGTGGACGTTCCACCCGGTCCAAGAGGCCGCAACGCCGATCTATTCCCGCGCATGAAGATTTCCTCGTGTGTCATCCGCGAGGCGGAGCAGCAGAACCCGCCTCACGGGGGATGCCTCGCCGCGCCCGGCTCCCTAGCGTGGGAGACACACGGGGGAAACGCGACACAGGAGGAGCGGAATGCTGCAGCTGACCGGGATCACCAAGAGCTACGGAGGGCGGCGCGTGCTCGACGACGTGGCGTTCGACGTCAAACCGGGCAGGCTCACCGGCTTCGTCGGGGGCAACGGCGCTGGAAAGACCACCACGATGCGCATCATCCTGGGCGTGCTCGCCAAGGACGGCGGCGACGTCACGCTCAACGGCACCCCGGTGACGGCATCCGATCGCCGTCGTTTCGGCTACATGCCGGAGGAGCGCGGGCTGTACCCGAAGATGAAGGTGCTCGAGCACATCGTCTATCTCGCGCGCCTGCACGGATTCACGAAAGCGGATGCTGCGGCCCGCGCCACCGCCCTGCTCGAGCAGCTCGGACTCGGCGAGCGCCTGAACGACAACGTCGAGACACTCTCGCTCGGCAACCAGCAGCGCGCGCAGATCGCCGCGGCCCTGGTGCACGACCCGCAGGTGCTGATCCTCGACGAGCCGTTCTCGGGCCTCGACCCGCTGGCGGTCGACGTCGTCGCCGGCGTGCTGCAGGAGCGCGCGGCGGCGGGCGCGGCGGTGCTCTTCTCGTCGCACCAGCTCGACGTGGTCGAGCGGCTGTGCGACGACCTCGTGATCATCGCCGGCGGCACGATCCGTGCGGCCGGCGCGCGCGACGCGCTGCGCGCGCAGCACTCCACCCGGCGCTTCGAGCTGGTGTCGTCCGGCGATGCCGGCTGGCTGCGCACCGAGCCCGGAGTGGAGGTCCTCGACTTCGACGGCGGCTACGCCGTGTTCGACGCCGACTCCGACGAAACGGCCCAGCGCGTGCTGCGCCGGGCAGTCGACCAGGGCGATGTCGCGAGCTTCGCGCCGCAGCATCCCACCCTCGCCCAGATCTTCAAGGAGGTCATCCAGTGAGCACCCCAACCCGCACCCCCGCCGCCGGACTCGGCACGGCGCAGGCCGTCTGGCTCGTCGCCGAGCGCGAGATCGGCTCGAAGCTGCGCAGCAAGGCGTTCGTCATCTCGACGGCGATCCTGCTCATCGGCGCGCTGGCGCTCGTCCTGTGGGGCGGCTTCGCGGCCGCGAACTCCTCGGGAACCCCCGTCGCGGTGACAGCGGATGCCTCGTCCGCCGTCTCCGACGTGCAGGGCCTCGACATCACCGAGGTCGACGACCGCGCCGCGGCCGAGGCGCTCGTCGAGAACGGCGACGTCGACGCGGCGGTCGTGGCCGACCCGGAGTCGCCCGTCGGGATCGCCGTCATCGCGGATTCGAGCGCCCCCTCGCAGCTGCTGCTGCAGCTGTCGCAGGCGCCGACGGTCGTGCTGCTCGACCCGAACGACGGCAATCAGGCGCTCGGCTACCTCGCCGCGATCGGCTTCGGAGTCGTGTTCCTGTTCGCCGCGTCGATGTTCGGCGGCACGATCGCGCAGAGCGTCGTCGAGGAGAAGCAGACCCGCGTGGTCGAGCTGCTCATCTCGGCGATCCCGGTGCGCGCCCTTCTCGCCGGCAAGGTGATCGGCAACACCATCCTCGCGATGGGGCAGATCCTGCTCCTGGCGGCGATCGCCATCGTCGGGTTGACCGTGACCGATCAGACGGCGCTGCTGCAGGGGCTCGGCGGACCGATCGCGTGGTTCGCGGTGTTCTTCCTGTTCGGCTTCATCCTGCTCGCCGCACTGTTCGCGGCGGCGGCATCGATGGTGTCGCGCATGGAGGACGTCGGCTCGACCACCACGCCCCTCACCATGCTGATCATGGCGCCGTACTTCCTGGTGATCTTCTTCTTCGACAACCCGCTCGTGCTGGGGATCATGTCGTACGTGCCGTTCTCGGCCCCGGTGGGCATGCCGATGCGGCTGTTCCTCGGCGAGGCGCAGTGGTGGGAGCCGCTGCTCTCGCTCGCGATCCTCATCGTGACGTGCATCGCGGCGATCCTGATCGGCTCGCGCATCTACGAGAACTCGCTGCTGCGCATGGGCGGCCGCGTGAAGCTCTCGGAGGCGCTCGCCGGCTGAGCCTGATTCCGGATGCCTCGTCCCTGCGCGACTGCGGAGGGACGAGGCATCCGCTGTCTAACTCGCCTTCAGCACCGCGATGACGTTGCCCGAAGGGTCGCGGAACCACGCGATCTCGGGCCCCATGTCGCGGGCGATGCCCTTCTCGTCGGTCGGGAACTCGGAGTCGTCGTAGATCTTCGTGACGACGTCGCGCGCGTTGAGGTCGTCGACGGCGGCTTCGACGTCGTCGACATCGAAGTTCAGGACCGTGAAGACCGCCGGCTCGTGGTCAGCCTTCGGATAGACCATCACGCGGGCGCCGGAGCCGACACGCAGCTCGAGGATGCCCATGTCGAGCAGCTGCACCGGCATGCCGAGGGTGTCGCCGTAGAAGGCCTTCGCCGCGTCGAGGTCGGTGACGGCGAAGCTGCTGAAGGCGCGATCGGGTGTGAACATGGGTGTCTCCCTGGGTCGTGGCTTCCGCCAGCCTCCGCCTCCGGCGGCGCGGTGTCCAGAGGGGCGCTGCGCGGCGCCGGTGGGATCGTGCCGGTCGCGGCGCCGGTCAGAGGCGCTCGACCACGGTCGCGACGCCCATGCCGCCGCCGATGCAGAGCGTCGCCAGGCCGTAGCGACCGCCGGTGCGCTCGAGCTCGTCGATCAGCGTGCCGAGGATCATCGCGCCGGTCGCCCCGAGCGGGTGCCCCATGGCGATCGCGCCGCCGTTGACGTTGGTGCGGTCGTGCGGGAAGTCGTCGAGGTCGCGCATCAGACGGAGCGCGACCGACGCGAACGCCTCGTTGATCTCGATGAGGTCGATGTCGTGGATCGTCAGCCCGGCCCGCTCGAGCGCGAGCTTCGAGGCAGGCCCGGGGCCGGTCAGCATGATGGTGTGCTCGGTGCTCACCACGGCTGCCGAACGGATGCGCGCCCGCGGCGTGAGGCCGTGCCGCTCGCCGGCCCGCTCGCTGCCGACCAGGACGAGCGCCGCGCCGTCGACGATCCCCGATGAGTTGCCGGCGTGGTGGACGTGGTCGATCGCGCCCGCCTGCGGGTATTTGGCAAGCGCGAGGCCGTCGAACCCTTCTGCCCCCATCGCGGCGAACGCGGGCGGCAGGGCCGCCAAGGTCTCGACCGTGGTGCCGGGCCGGATCGTCTCGTCGCGTGCGAGGAGCGCCGTGCCGTCTTCGCCGAGGACCGGAACCACCGAGCGGTCGAACCGGCCGTCCTCCCAGGCGCGCGCGGCGCGCTCGTGGGAGGTCGCCGCGAATCGGTCGACGTCCTCGCGCGTGTAGCCCTCGAGGGTCGCGATGAGGTCGGCGCTGATGCCCTGCGGCACCGAGTCGGGCGAGATCGCCGCTGCGCGCCCCGACGAGAACGGGCTGCCGTCGGAGCCCATCGGCACGCGGCTCATCGACTCGACGCCGCCCGCGAGGAAGAGGTCCTCCCAGCCGGAGCGCACGCGAGCGGCCGCCTGGTTCACGGCCTCGAGTCCGGATCCGCAGAATCGGTTCAGCTGCACACCGGGAACGGAGTCGGGGAGGCCGGCGGCGAGCGCGGCGACCTTGGCGATGTCGGAGCCCTGGTCGCCGATCGGTGTGACGCAGCCGAGGATCATGTCGTCGACGCCGGCGGGGTCGAGGCCGGGGTGGCGATCGCGGAGCGCGGCGACGAGTCCGACGACGAGTTCATGCGGCGCGACGCCGTGAAGGGCACCCGTCGCCTTGCCCCGGCCTCGCGGGGTGCGTACCGCGTCGTACACATAGGCCTCGGTCATCGCGTCTCCTTCGCTCGCTGCTTCCATCGTGCCACCGCCCCGCGCACCCGGGCGTTCCCCCGCCCTACCCCGCCCCCGGTCGTTGAGCGAGCAAAGCGAGACGAAACGCATCCCCCACCGAGCCCGCCGCACCCCCGGGTCGTTGAGCGAGCGAAGCGAGACGAAACGCGTCCCCCACCCGGCCCGCCCCGCCCCCGGGTCGTTGAGCGAGCGAAGCGAGACGAAACGCGTCCCCCACCCGGCCTCAGCGCTCGACGAGCACGCCGTCGGCGTCGGCCCACACGTGCCGGCCAGGAGCGAAGACGACGCCGGCGATCACGACGGGCACGTCGACCTCGCCGGCGCCCTCCTTCGCGCTCTTGCGCGGATTCGAGCCGAGGGCCTTGACGCCCAGGGGCAGCGCGGCGATCGCCTCACGGTCGCGGATCGCGCCGTGCACGATGATCCCCGCCCAGCCGTTCTCGACGGCCGACGCCGCGATGAGGTCGCCGACCAGCGCCGACTCGAGCGACCCCCGCCCGTCGACCACCAGCACCGCCCCTTCGCCCGGAGTGGCGAGCAGCGCCTTCACGAGGGCGTTGTCGCGGTGACACCGGACCGTGCGGATCGGACCGTCGAACGCCACCCGCCCGCCGAAGTCGTGGAGCTGCAGGGCGAGAGAGTCGAGCGCGTCACCGCGCTCGTCGTACAGGTCGGCCGTTGCGATGGTCATGCGGCCACGTTAGGCGCGGCGCCGGCGCTCGGCGCGGCGGACGGCGAGGAAGAATCGCCGGATTTCCTCGGCGGTGAAGCGGGCGGCGTTTCGTCTGTTCACCGACCCGGGGGTAGGGGGCCTCGATGAACGACGCGTTTCGTCTCGCTTCGCTCGCTCAACGACCTGGAGGGCGGGGCGCACTCAACGACCGGGGGAGACGGCGGGGCGGCGGGAGGGTTCAGGTCGGGGTGGAGGGCCGTGAACAGCGAGTACGCCTCGCCGTCGGGATCGGGCTCGCGATCCTTGAACTCCTCGAGGAGTTGGAGGAGGCGGTCCTGCAGCTCGGCCTTGTGCTCCGCGTTGAGCTTGAGTCCCAGCCACGTGGTGTCGAGATCCTCCGAGTCGACGCGCTCGATCTGCTGCAGGAAGACCTCCACGAGCACGCGGCTCCGGTGCGGCATCGGCGTGCGCCACGACAGGCCCGTCGCCCGATACGGCACCTCGCGCGATCCCTGCGCGCCGGTGCGCTCGGGCTGGGCGGAGAGGAACCCGGTCTGCACGAGCGTGCGCACGTGGTGGAGCATCGTGCCGGGGTTCATGTCGAGGAGTTCGGCCAGCTCCTTGTTCGTCCGCGCCTCGAAGGCGCACAGGCGCAGCACCCGCAGCCGCAGGGGCGAGCTCAATGCCCGCAGGCGCGCCTCGGCCTCCGGGTCGGTCTGCGGGACGACCTCGTCCTCGGCACGCTGATCGGTCACTTCACCAGGCTAGAACACTGATTGACAAACCTCAATCAGTGTCGGACACTGATTGGCATGTCTCAATCAGCCGGATCGCCGGGCGCATCCGACTCGCCCGATCCCCGGAAGGGCACCGACGTCGATGACGCTGTCCTCGCCGAGGCGCGGGCCGAGGCATCCGGAACATCCTCAGTCGCCCGTGCGGACGCCGCAGCCGACGCCGACCAGGCCGAGCCCCTCCCGACGCCGGGCCGTGCCCCATCGCTCTGGCGCGACCGCAACTTCCTGACCCTCTGGAGCGGCCAGGCCCTCAGCCAATTCGGCGCGCAGATCGCCGAGCTCGCGATCCCCGTGCTCGCCGTCCTGCTGCTCAATGCCAACGAGTTCCAGGTCGGCGTGCTCAACGCCGCCAACGTCGCGGCCTTCCTCCTGGTGGGGCTGCCCGCGGGGGCGTGGATCGACCGCATGCGCAAGCGCCACGTCATGATCGCAGCCGACCTCGTGCGCGCGGCGGCGCTCGCGGTCATCCCGCTGCTGTGGACGCTCGGGGTGCTCGAGGTGTGGCATCTCGTCGCCGTGGCTGGGGTCATCGGCATCGCGACGGTCTTCTTCGACGTCTCGTACCAGAGCATCGTGCCGTCGCTGGTGCGGCCGAACCAGATCGCCGAGGCCAACGGAAAGCTGCAGTCCACCTACGAGCTCGCCAACATCGCGGGCCCCGGCGTCGGCGGCTGGCTGATCGGGGTGATCACGGCGCCGCTGGCCGTGCTCGCCACAGCCGGGACCTACGTCGTATCGGCGCTCGCCCTGATGCTGACCCGCGACCGTGAAGAGGCGCACGACCCGGCCCAGCGAGGACCGATCCTCCACGAGATCTGGGAGGGACTGCGCTTCGTCTTCACCGAGAAGCTGCTGCGCCGCATCGTCGCGACCACGGGGACGTCGAACTTCTTCAACACCATCTCGACCACGCTGCTGCCGCTGTTCCTGCTGCGCGACCTCGGCTTCTCCCCCGCGTCGCTCGGGCTCATCTTCTCGCTCGCCTCGGTGGGCGGACTCCTCGGCGCGATCGCGACCCCGCACATCGTCCGCCGCATCGGCGAAGCGCGCGCCATCCCGGTCTCGGCCCTCGGCTTCAGCTTCATCGCCCTGCTGCTGCCGGTCGCGGCCCTCACCCCCGCGATCGCCTTCCCGCTGCTGGTCGCGCAGTTCTTCGTCATGAGCTTCATGGTGCTCGTGTACAACATCACCCAGGTGACGTTCCGCCAGCGGATCACGCCCGCCCGCCTGCTCGGACGCATGAACGCCTCCGTGCGGTTCGTGATCTGGGGCTTCATGCCGATCGCGGCGCTGCTCGCCGGCGGGCTCGGCACGTGGCTCGGCGTCGTGCCGACCATGTGGATCGGCGCCATCGGGCAGCTGCTGTCCGCCGCCTTCGTCGTGTTCTCGCCGTTCTGGACGATGCGCGAGCTTCCCGACCAGCACACCTCGGCCGCGGCATCCGACGGCAGCGCCTGACCTCGCGTCAAATCCTCGCGGACCGGCTGCGCGCAGCGCCCATCACGGCCAGTGCCAGCTGGGCGACGTAGGCGAGTCCGATGAGGCCCGCGCTGATCGCGAACAGCGCCGCGGACGTCTCGGCCGTGATGCCGAACCACGACATGAGCACGCTGTCGAGGGGTCCGCTGTCGCCCGCATCGGGCACGGTCAGCGCTCCCAGGGTGAAGCCGAGCCACAGCACCGCACTCGCGATGTCGTAGTTCAGCCTCGTCGCACGGGCACGCCGCACCTCGCGGTCGAACAGTGTGATCGCGGGCGGCACGAGCAGCAGTGCGATGACGATGATCCCGTAGACGAGCCCGAAGAAGCCGAGCCAGCCCACCTCGGCGCCCAGATTGCCCCGCCCGATGAAGAACAGCACCGGCAGGAAGACGGCCACCGGCCACTGGGCGTAGAAGACGAAGCGGCCCGTGCCCTCGATGTGCATGATCCGACCGTAGTACCGAGCGGATGCCTCGCCCCGTCGTCTGCACGAACCTGATCGTTCGCGCAAGACCGCCCCGATAATCGCCTCGGGATGCTTAGGTGTGAGCATGAGTCCGCGCATCGTCTCGATCGGAACCGCCGTCCCGACGACCCGCATCGCCCAGACGGAAGCCCGCGACCTGTTCGCGTCGCAGCCCGGCGTCGACCGGCTGGCTGCTCGGCTGATCAGCGCCGCCTTCGATGCCGCGGCGATCGAGCACCGGCACACGGTACTGGCGCAGCTGTCGCTGTCGGGAGCGCCCGGACCCGACGACGGGACCGCTTTCATCGATTCCGAGCGAGGCCTCCTCCGGCCGACCACCGGCACGCGGAACGACCTCTACCTCCGCACGGCTCCGGCGCTGTACGCCGAGGCGGCACGGGCTGCCATGGCGGATGCCCAGGTCGAGGCATCCGCGATCACCCACGTCGTCACCGTCTCGTGCACCGGATTCTTCGCTCCCGGACCCGACTACCGCCTCGTGCGCGACCTCGGGCTCGACCCGTCGGTCGAGCGCTACCACCTCGGCTTCATCGGCTGCGCGGCGGCGATGCCCGGCCTGCGACTGGCCTCGCGGATCACCGAGTCCGACCCGTCCGCCGTCGTGCTGGTGGTGTGCGTCGAGCTGTGCACGCTGCACATCCGGCCGTCGCCCGACCCGCAGCAGATCGTGGCGGCGTCGGTCTTCGCCGACGGCGCGGCCGCGGCGATCGTCACCGCGGATCCGGCCGCCGGGCGCGAGGGCGGCCTCGAGCTCGACCGCTTCACGACCGCCCTCACCTCGGAGGGCGAAGCCGACATGGTCTGGACCATCGGCGACCACGGCTTCGAGATGATCCTGTCGGCGGAGGTGCCCCGCATCGTGGGGCGCGAGATCCGCGGCGCGGTCGATCGCTTCCTCGCCGGTGAGGGGGCGCCCGATGCGTGGGCGGTGCACCCCGGCGGACGCAGCGTGCTCGACCGCGTCGAGGGCGGGCTCGAGCTCGACGCGACGGCGCTCGACGTCTCGCGCGGGGTGCTGCGCGACTACGGCAACATGTCGAGCGCGACGATCCTCTTCATCCTGCGGCGCATGCTGCACGACGACGCGCTCGCCGACGGAGCACGCGTCGCGGCGCTCGCGTTCGGTCCCGGGCTCACCGTCGAGTCGGCCCTGCTGACCAAACGCGGCGCCCCGCGTGTCGGCGCCGTGCCCGTCGAGGCCGCGGTCGGGGCGGTCGCCGGCGCATGAGCCTGGCGGTCCGCGACCAGGAGCTCGAGGAGCTCATGGACGATCCGGCCTGCGATCCGCAGCGCCTGCGCGCGACCCTGCAGCGGTTCGGCGTGATCAACCGCCTCTTCTCAGGCTGGGGCGCCGTCTATCGCGACCGGCTCGCCTCCCACCTGGCGCAGTTGGGTCGCCCCGCTCGCGTGCTGGACCTCGGCTCGGGTGGCGGCGACCTCGTGCTGCGCCTCGCGAGGCTCGCCGCGAAGGACGGCCTCGACGTGTCGTGGACCGGCGTCGACCCCGACCCGCGCTCGCACGAGGTCGCCGTCGAGCGGCCCGCGCCGCCCAACGTGCGGTTCCGGAACGCGGATGCCGCGACCCTCCGCGCGGAGGGCGAGACCTTCGACGCCGTGCTGTCCAACCACGTCCTCCACCACCTCGGCGAGGACACGGCGACGTTCCTCTCGGAGTCGCGCGAGCTCTCGCACGGTCTCGTGCTTCACGGAGACATCGCCCGCGGACGGCTGCCGTACGTGCTGTACGCCATCGCCGTCACACCGCTCGCACCGGGAACCTTCCTGCGCACCGACGGCCTCCGCTCGATCCGCCGCAGCTTCACCCGGTCCGAGCTGCAGCGCGTGCTCGACCGCACCGACCCCGGCGCGTGGTCGGTGGCGCGGCACGCGCCGTTCCGGCTCCTCGCCGCGGCGCCCGGTCTCGGCGCGGGCGGCGGCGCGGGCGGCGGCGCGACCGGCACAGACGACGACCGGACAGGATCGCCGCGTGCCTGACGTCGTCGTGATCGGCGCCGGGCCGGTCGGCACCCTGCTCGCGGGCGAGCTCGCGCGACGGGGCGTCGACGTCGGACTGTACGAGCGCCGTCCGGCCGCGGGCGGGGGCACGCGGGCGATCGGCGTGCATGCGCCGGTTCTCTCCGCCCTGGAGTCGAGCGGCGTGACCGAGCGTCTGCTGGCGGTCGCCGCCCGCGTCCCCCGCGGCGAGGCCCGCTCGGCAGGACGCTCGCTGGGCTCGGTCTCGTTCGCGCGCCTGTCGACCCGGTTCCCCTTCGTCGCGACCCTGCCGCAGGCGGCGACCGAGGCCGTGCTGGCCGCCGGCGCGCCCGAGCCGACCCGTGGCGCCACAGCGATGGCGGTGACGCCTCGCCCCGACGGCGTCCGCGTGAGCATCGGGATCGGCGGACGCCCCACCGAGCTGACGGCCCCGATCGTCGTGGTCGCGACGGGTGCGGGCGGACGCGACCTGGTCTTCCGTCCCGGCGCCGTGCGCGCGCACGAGTATCGCGACCGCTATCTGATGGCGGATGCCGCGACCGGCGCCCGCGACGACGACGACCTCGCCGTGATCCACCTCGACGGCCGGGGCGTGCTCGAGTCGTTCCCGCTGCCGGGGGGCTGGCGCCGCTTCGTCACATGGGACCAGCCGGGCGCCGACCCCGATCCCGCGGCCCGGACCACGCGCCTGCGCGACGCACTCGATGCGCGCGGCGAGGCCGAGGCATCCGTCGCCATCTCCGAGGCGACCGGCTTCGGCGTTCGCAGCTTCGTCGCGCCGAAGCTGCGCAACGGCCGCGTGCTCGTGATCGGCGACGCCGCGCACGAGGTGAGCCCGATCGGCGGGCAGGGCATGAACCTCGGCCTGCTCGACGCCGCGACCCTCGCGCCGCTCCTCGCGACCTGGGTGCGCACGGGGGAAGCGCCCGACGCGGAGCTCGCGCGCTGGGAGGCCCGGCGGGTGGCCTCGGCGCGCACCGCCGCGCGCCTGGCCGCGGCGAACACGGCGCTCGGACGGAGCGCCCCGCGAGCGGTCGACGCCGGACGCCGTGCGCTGGTCCGCGCGATGCTCACGGCACCCGTCGACCGGGTCTTCGCCCGCGCCTACGCGATGGGCTTCGACGCCGACGCCTGACCCGCGCCTCGCCGGGGGCTCAGCCCGCGAGGGCCGCGCCGCTCGCGACGAGCTGCGCGGCGAGCAGGAGCGCGGCGATCATGACGAGCCGGAACAGCACGCGGGCGGGCGGCCGGACGAGGGCACGCACGATCGTCCACCCCGCGACGACCACGACGCCACCGAAGAACACCCACGCGACGACCGGCACGGAGGCGAGGTCGCCTCCCCACGCGCCGAGCAGCACCGCAACCGCCCCCGCCAGCACCGCGCCGGCCGCCAGCACGGCGGACACCCGCGGCCCGAGCCGGTGGGGCAGACCGCGCACCCCCGTGCGCGCGTCGTCCTCCAGGTCGGGCAGCACGTTGGTCAGGTGCACCGCGGCGCCGAGGGCCGCGCCGGCCACCCACGCCCATCCGGGCGCAAAGACCGGCTCGGGTGCCGACAGCGTCGCGAGCGACGGGAAGATGCCGAAGCTCACGAGGAACGGGACGATCGACAGCACGCTCGACTTCAGCCCCGCGTTGTACGCCCACGCCGACCCGAGGAAGAGCCCGTGCGCCGCGAGCATCCGCCATCCCAGGGGCGCCGACAGCGCCAGCGCGAGGACGAGGGCGACGGATGCCGCGCCCCACGCCGCGCGCTCCGACGCGTCTCCCCGCGCGATGGGCTTGTCGGTGCGCCCCACCGCGCGGTCGCGGGCGACGTCGAGCGCGTCGTTGGAGATGCCGATCGACACCTGACCCGCGAAGACGGCGAGGGTCAGCAGGGCGAGGCGCCAGGGCTCGAGGCCGACGGCGATGCCGAGTGTCAGCGCGAGCGTCGTGACGACGAGCGTCGGACCGGGATGGGTCGATCCCCACAGGGCCCGGACGGTGCGCACGATCCGATGCTCTCACGGCGCATCGAGGGATGCGCCGGGTTGCTCCGTGCCGTGCCGCCCGCTATCGGCGTCAGTCGTCGAGGAGCTCGGCCTCGATCACCTCGTCCTCGTCGTCGGCGGTCTCCGGGACCGGTGACGGCCCCTCGCTGACGAGGGACAGGCCCGAGCCGTCGGCGGCGACATCCACCCTCACCACATCGCCGTCGTGCACCCCGCCGCCCAGGATCGCCATCGCGAGGCGGTCCTGGATCTCGGACTGTATGAGCCGGCGCAGCGGCCGCGCGCCGAACATCGGGTCGTAGCCGCGCTCGGCGAGCCAGCCCCGGGCATCCGGGGTCACCGCGAGCGTGAGCCGGCGGTCCTTCAGGCGGCGCTGCAGTGCGAACACTGCGAGCTCGACGATCTGCGCGAGGTCGTCCTGGGACAGCGCCTGGAAGATCACGATGTCGTCGAGGCGGTTCACGAACTCCGGCTTGAACGCCTGGCGGACCAGACCCTGCACCTGCTCGCGCTTCTGCTCGGTCGACAGCGTCGGATCGATGAGGATCGGCGAGCCGAGGTTCGACGTCAGGATCAGGATGACGTTCTTGAAGTCGACCGTGCGCCCCTGGCCGTCGGTGAGGCGTCCGTCGTCCATGACCTGCAGCAGCACGTCGAAGACCTCGGGGTGCGCCTTCTCGACCTCGTCGAGGAGCACGACCGAGTACGGGCGCCGGCGCACGGCCTCGGTCAGCTGGCCGCCCTGCTCATAGCCGATGTAGCCGGGAGGGGCGCCGACGAGCCGAGAGACGGTGTGCTTCTCGCCGTACTCCGACATGTCGATGCGCACCATGGCGTGCTCGTCGTCGAAGAGGAACTCGGCGAGCGCCTTGGCCAGCTCGGTCTTGCCCACGCCGGTCGGACCGAGGAACAGGAACGAGCCGGTCGGCCGGTTCGGGTCGCTGATTCCCGCGCGCGACCGGCGCACCGCGTCGGCCACCGCCTTGACGGCGTCCTTCTGCCCGATGAGCCGCTTGCCCAGTTCGGCCTCGAGGTGCAGCAGCTTCTCGGTCTCGCCCTGCAGCAGCCGGCCGACCGGGATGCCCGTCCACGCTGCGATGACCGCGGCGATGTCCTCGTCGGTGACCTGGTCGTTGACCATGCGGTCGCCGGCGGGCTCGTCGCGCTCGGCCGCGATCAGCTCGCGCTCGAGGGAGGGGATCTCGGCGTACAGCAGCCGCGACGCCTTCTCGAGGTTGCCCTCGCGCTGCGCGCGCTCGGCCTCCATGCGTGCGGCGTCGAGCTTGGTCTTGAGGTCGCCGACGCGGTTGAGCGACGCACGCTCGTGCTCCCACCGCGCCTGCAGCTCGCTCAGGCGGGCCTGCTCGGCGCCGAGCGTCTCGCGCAGGGTCGCGAGTCGCTCCTTGGACGCGTCGTCCTTCTCCTTCTTGAGGGCGAGCTCCTCGAGCTTCAGGCGGTCGACGTGGCGGCGCAGCTCGTCGATCTCGAGCGGCGCGGAGTCGATCTCCATGCGCAGCCGCGAGGCGGCCTCGTCGATCAGATCGATGGCCTTGTCGGGCAGCTGCCGGCTCGGGATGTACCGATGGCTGAGGGATGCCGCGGCCACGAGCGCCGCGTCGGCGATCGCGACCTTGTGGTGGGCCTCGTACCGCTCCTTGAGCCCGCGCAGGATCGCCACGGTGTCTTCGACGCTGGGCTCGCCGACGTAGACCTGCTGGAAGCGGCGCTCGAGCGCGGCATCCTTCTCGATGAACTCGCGGTACTCATTGAGCGTCGTCGCTCCGATGAGCCTCAGCTCGCCGCGCGCCAGCATCGGCTTGAGCATGTTGGACGCCGCGACCGAGCCCTCGCCGCCGCCCGCGCCCATCAGCACGTGCAGCTCGTCGATGAACGTGATGATGCGGCCGTCGGACTCGGTGATCTCCTTGAGCACGCTCTTGAGGCGCTCCTCGAATTGGCCGCGGTACATCGCACCGGCCACGAGGGCCGAGATGTCGAGGGTGACGAGCTCCTTGTCCTTGAGCGACTCGGCGACGTCGCCCGCGACGATGCGCTGCGCGAGCCCCTCGACGACGGCGGTCTTGCCGACGCCGGGCTCGCCGATGAGGACGGGGTTGTTCTTGGTGCGGCGGGTCAGCACCTGGCTGACGCGGCGGATCTCGCTGTCGCGGCCGATGACCGGATCGAGCTTGCCCTGACGGGCGCGGTCGGTGAGGTTGATGCCGAACTGCTCGAGGGCGCTGCGCGCGTCCTCCTGCCCGGGCTGCTGGGTGGCGTTCATGTGTCTCCTGAAATCTGCTCAGACCCAAAGTTGAGTCGTGATGGCTCAAGTTTACCAGCAGAGCGGGTGCCTCAGCAACGACCCCGGTCGTTTGTCCAGGGGTTGATTCCCCCGTCGAGGGAGAGAACGCTGGACCCCACACCCACGAACGAAGGAGTTCATGATGAGCAGCACGACGGTCGCACGCGTCACGACGATCACCGCCCGGTCGCCCGAGGGCTTCGACGCCGCAGTCCGGGAGGGCATCGCGCGCTCCCACGCCACGCTGCGCAATGTCAGCGGTGCCTGGATCAAGGAGCAGAAGGTCGAGTGCAGCGACGGCGAGATCACGTCGTACCAGGTCGTGCTGGAGGTCACGTTCGTCCTCGACGACTGACCACTACGCCCGGCGGTCGATCTCGTCCTGCGCTTCGGCGTGCGCACGGCGGAGGGTGTCGCCCACCCACTCGGTGCCCTTGTAGACGTTCCGCTCACCGATGTCGCCCACCAGACCTCCCGCCTCGAGCTGGTCGATCACGCGGTCCTCGGTCGCCACGACCTTGAGACTCGAACCGGCGTCGGCCAGCCGGCGTGCGAAGCGCCGGAGGACATCGACGAGCGACAGCCCGATCTGGTCCGTGCCACGCAGCCGCACGATCACCACCGCGTTGCGCGACTCGCGACTCACCTCGGGCAGCTGCTTCTCGAAGATCGGCGAGCTCGCGAAGAACAGGCTGCCGTAGGGCTGCAGCACCAGCACCTCGCCGCCCGGCACGACTGGAGGCGGGTCCGACTCGCGCAGGCGGCCGTCAGCGGTGAGCCCGACGGCGCGCACCCGCACGTGGTTCGACTGCTGCGCGACGTACAGGATGATCCCGAGGCCGACTCCGGCGAGGACCGCGAACTGGAGCGGGATGATCAGCGTCAGGCCGAAGGTCACCGCCATGATCGAGGTCGGCAGGGGTCCGGACTTCACGACCGAGTAGACGCGGCTCGGCTTGATGGTGCCGAACCCGACCACGATGAGCAGGCCGGCGAGCGCCGGCATGGCGACGAACGCGACGAGGTCGGACGCGGCGAAGATCACGACGGCCATGACGGCCCCTGCGACGAAGAGAGCGAGGCGCGTCCTGGCACCGGATTGGACGATGATCGAGGATCCTGACATCGACCCGCCGACCGGCATGCCCTGGAAGACCCCCGCGACCAGATTGCCCGCACCCTGGCCGATGAAGTCCCGGTTCGCGTCGGCCGGTCTGCCGTCGACCGTCGGGATCCCGGCGGAGACGGCCGCACCTTGCACGAGCCCGATGAACGCCAGGGAGATCGCGGGCACGATCAGCGCGGGGACGTCGGCGATGCTCGGCAGCACCGGCGCGGGCAGCCCGCGCGGAACGTCGACGATGTCGCGCAGCTGACCGGCAGGATCGCCCACCCAGAGGTTGAGCACCGCGGCGCACACCGAGCCGGCGACCACTGCGACCACCAGCCCGAGGCTGCCGACCCGCGTCGGCCGGAGCACGACGATGATCAGGATCGTGATCGCGCCCACCACCAGGGAGGCGATGCTCCACTGCCCGATGTGCAGCAGGACGTCGAACGTCTTCGTCAGGCGGTTGGATCCGCGTGCGGCGTAGCCCGTGAGGTTCGAGAGCTGCCCGAGGATGATGTTCACGCCGATCGCGGTGATGAACCCCGTCATCACCGGCGTCGGCACGAAGGCCACCAGCCGGCCGGCGCGGAGCAGCCCGGCAACGACCATGACGATGCCGGTCAGGATCGCCAGCGTGAAGAGGGCGCGGTCGGGATCCGGCGTCGTGTCCAGCCCGGCGTCGGAGACCACGAGCGCCATCGCGCTCGTCGCCTGGACAGCCATGAAGGCGCTGCTCGTGAAGACGGCCGCGCCGACCATCCCGAACAGGTAGGCATAGAGGCCTGCCAGCGGATTGACGCCGGCGAGCAGGCCGGCCGCAAGGCCATCGGGAACGGCCTCCACGCCCAGCACCAGGCCGGCCGCGGCATCCTTCCCCACGGTCTTGCGGGAGAACCACCGCCTCGGATCGATCCGCACGGTCACACCGTACCGACGCCGCGGGGCCGGAGCCTCGCCCGCGGCGGGTGGTTACGCGACCGGCTCGAGGACGGCGGCTTCGCCGCGGCGGGCGGTCGCAGCATCCACTCCCGCCGCCTCCCGGGCCTCGCGCGTGCAGCAGAACCGCGCACGGTAGGCGGTGGGAGTCGTGTCGAGGACGCGCGCGAAGTTCTGCCGCAGCACCGCGGCAGAGCCGAACCCGCTCTCGTACGCGATGCGGTCGAGCCCGAGGTCGGTCTTCTCGAGCAGGCGCTGCGCGTGGATGATCCGCTGGCGTGCGAGCCACGCCGCGGGCGTCGCACCGTAGTCGGCCTTGAAGCGCCGGGCGAACGTGCGCGGCGACATGTGGGCCTTCGCGGCGAGCTGATCCACGGTGAGGTCGAGGCGGAGGTTCTCGAGCATCCAGTCGGTGACGGGCGAGAGCGACAGCGACGCCACCTCCGGCAGCGGCCGGTCGATGAACTGCGCCTGGCCGCCGTCGCGCTGCGGCGGCACGACCATGCGCCGGGCGATCTTGTTGGTGAGCTCGGCACCGAGCTCCTGCCGCAGCAGGTGCAGGCACGCGTCGAGACCGGCCGCGGTGCCGGCGCTCGTGATGATGCGACCGTCCTGCACGTAGAGCACGTCGGGGTCGACGTCGACCGCGGGATACATCCGCGCCATCGTGTCGGCGTACATCCAGTGCGTCGTGGCCTTGCGGCCGTCGAGCACTCCCGAGGCGGCCACGACGAAGGATCCGCTGCAGACGCTCAGCACCCACGCGTCGCGCGCGACGGCCTGGCGGATGACGTCGAGCACCCGCTCGTCGGACGCGCTGCGTGCCCAGTACTGGCGCGGCGTCGGCGAGACGACGACCAGATCGGCCTCGTACGCGAACGACAGGTCGAGGTCGACGTTGATCGAGAAGCCCATCTTGGACTGCACGACGCCGGGGTCGGGCGTCACGATGCGAAAGTCGAAGTTCGGGATGCCGTCTTCGGTGCGATCGAGGCCGAACGCCTCGCACGCGACTCCGAACTCGAAGGGCGCGAACCCGTCCTGCACGATGACGGCGACCGTCTTCATGGGAACCTCCTGCGTCGGACTGCCATGGCAGTTTTCGTGCGATGTGTGTCCATCCTGCCACTGTTGGCAGTACATGCGCAAGCGTAGCGTTTCTGCCATGTTCATGGTGATTCTTCTCGCAGCCCTGTCCGCTGTCGCGATCGCCTCGTCGATCACGGCACTCCGCAACGACGGCTACCGTCGCACCCCGACCGACTGGTCACGACTCCCACTCGCTCGTTGAGCGAGGGAGCGAAGCGACCGAGTCGAAAACGCGTCCTGACCGAGGACCCTCGAGCCGGGGCGCGTTTCGTCTCGCTTCGCTCGCTCAACGACCCGGGGAGCGAGCGGGACGCGTTTCGTCTCGCTTCGCTCGCTCAACGACCCGCACCTCGCTCGCCCCCGAGCCCCGGTCGTTGAGCGACGGAGCGAAGCGACCGAGACGAAACGCGTCCCGGCCGAGGACCCTCGAACCCGAGCGCGTTTCGTCTCGCTTCGCTCGCTCAACGACCCGGGGAGGGGAACCCGCGGGATCAGCCGGCGATGACCCGGTCGTAGATCTCGATCATCGCGGCCGTGCGGGACGACTGGCGGAAGCGCTCGCGGATCGTCGGGTCGACCGCCGGCGTTGTTCCCGCCTCGATGTCGGCCACGGCGGCGCGCAGCGCCGCCGCCAGCGCCGCGGTCGAGTCGGCGGGCGCTCGCCCCCCCCCCCCCGCCCACGAGCCCGAGCC
>NZ_JAFIWA010000006.1 GCF_018588945.1 Microbacterium flavescens
CCCCCCGCCGCAAGAGCCCCCCCCCCCCCCCCCCCCCCCGAGCGATGAAGTCGGAGCGCGGGCGATCCCAGATCAACTTGGGCCAGGCTTCAAGCGATGTGCCGGATTTCCTAAAGTGCCCCACGGAACCAGGCAATGACTTTCGCACCGTCGTGTCCGCCACTCGGCCTACGTTCGACGCGGCACCGATCGGTGTCGACGAGCACGTTCGGCGTCACACCCGGTTCGGCGACAAGTACGCGACCGCGATCTTCGACCTCCCGCCGGCCCGCGAGAAGACCAAGAATGGAGCAGCCAGCTCGATCTCGCCTGGGCTGCGTCAAAGTCAACCCGACGGCATCGAGCGGTCTACCTAACCCGGAACTATCTCGAGGCTCGTGTAGTAGGACTTGATCCGTTGCCACGGCGTGAAATAGACCGTGGACGAGTTGCCACCAAGAACGATTCCCCGGGCTAGGGCGTAAGAGGCGGGCTTGCCGTAGAACGGCCCACCCGAATCCCCAGGGATGACCCCCGTGTTGTTCGTGGTGACGAGGCTCGGCGTGCATCCGCCCGAGTCGCAGAAGGTTGCGGAGAGACTTGTGACGCCCATTCCGCAATGCTCGTAGCCGAACGCACCAGACGCGCAGTAGTTGCCACCCATTCCGGGATTCCCGACGCTGCCGCCCACCAACATCGCCGTTCCGGTGGATCCGCCTCCATAAACGACTCCGGTGTATGTGCTCGACGCGAGCCATGCCACGTCGTACGCCGGGAAAGGCAGCCTGTATGTCATCGTTCCGACATAGTGCAAGCCCGATGTCGCGACTGAGTTCAAGGCGCCACAGTGCGCTGCTGTTAGCATGCGCCTCACGTTGTCGTTGAACTTAGTCGTGAACCCAGTAGAGCAATTCGAGTTGATACGAGCCCCACCATAGTGGGGCGTGCTGTCACTCGTCCGGGTTCCAGAGAACCTGGCGGGTGCGTCCTCAGGAACGAAGCGATAAACATAGACGACGTCGCCAAGTTGTTCCGCCAGCAGTTCAGGTGCGAGGTTGCCTTCAAATGCAAGAACATCGGCGCGGGGATCGTACGAACTGCCCACGCTGACTCCGTCGCTCAATTCTAATTGCGAGCTAGCAAGAACAACTGCGTTGAAACCTTCGGCCGAGTACGCAGAGCGTTCGAAGATGACCGGATGCTCTAGGTTCGCAGCTGCTCGTCGTACGCTGCCGTCGCTGTCAGCGAACTCGCGGACTACTGCAATTCCGTCATCGCGGATGTAGTAGCCAGGACTGAACCCGGCCGTTACCAACGAACTTGGCTCGCTCCTACGTTGCTCGTCCTCCAGGAACTCGTCCTCCGCTTCCTGCTCGGCCTTCTCATCCATACTGGCCCGCAGCGCCTCGTTCGCCGCGTCCGGATCGCTCGACGACGCGACAGCAGGGTCAGCCAGTGCCCCGAGAAGCACGCACGCGCTCACAGCAAGCGCTAGCGTTCGCAATCGACGCATCCTCTGTCCTTTCATGGTTGGGAGGATCATTCCACCGAACCGGGTATCTGGAAAGGTCGTCCGGCAATTGGCGATCCCGCAGGGCGAGAATTTCGAGTTACTCAGAGGGAGATCTCTGGATCAGCTTCGCTTCGGGCGCCATGCGCTCACGCTCCAGTTCGACGAGATGGTCTGGATTACTGTCGAGAGTGATCTTCGCGTTCGTGATGCCGGTGGCGAGGAGACCGTGGTGCAGGACTCTCGATTGGTAGCCACCCCCTTGCTTAGCTCGCTCGTTAACCGAGTCGCCGACGTCCGCGTGGACGATCCCCGCAGCTTGTCTATCGTCTTCGACGGCGGATTGACGGTCCGATTCATCGACGGTCATGACCGATACGAGGCATTTCAAGTCGGGCACGGCGAGCGGCTGATCATCGTCTGAGTGGGCGGGCCCTCCCGCCAGGAGGACGCCCGCCGGACGGTCCCTCGCCGCGCATCATGGGCGTCTGTTGATGTCCGCGTATCGGCGATACTGATCGGTTCACGGCGAGAAGGGCCGGCGCTGGGGCCGACCCTTCTTGCGGTGCGGTGCAGGAGGAGCTACTGAGGGCGCTTCTTGCGAGCGCGCGCCCAGAGCACTGCGCCGACGATGAGGGCCGCGATGACGACCACCGAAACAATCACGTATGTGTTCCACACTGCCAGAGAGTCCATGGTTGGTTCCTTTCCTCGACGGGCCGCCGCGTCAGCTATAGACGTGCGTGGCCTGGTTGCCGCCGACGTGGAGGTACGACGGGAAATTGACCGTGAAGCTCGTCGCGCACATTGTGGCCTGCGCCGTCAAGCCCGCGACTGCCTTGCCCGTGGACGATTCGGTGCCCTTCACGACTCGGGCCTCGGGGACGTTCTGGCTGCACGCGCCGCCGGCGAACAGGGTACCGCTCCACGCGCTGGTGATCTTGTCGTACCCCGTCTTACTGATCGTGAAGTTCGCGTAGAAGCCCAACTGGACCACGCCGACCCAATAGTAGATGTGACACGACGAGAAGTTGCCTGTGGCGCCTGCCTTGTAGCCGCAGCCATCCACGCCGAACGGGGTAACGCCGCCCGCGCTGGCCGGACCCTCGCCGATGCCTTCTGCCCTTACTGAGCCATCAGCGTAGGTGCTGACGGTCCAGGACACGCCGTCGATCTCGCGGACGGACTTCTTGCGGGCCTTCGCCGTAGAGGACTGTGCGTCCCATGTGCCGCCGGCTTCAAACTCCGCGATAAGTCGATCTTGCGTGTCTTCTGCCACGTTGAATTTGTCGAAGAACTCTCGGACCTTGACCTCGTCGGAGTCCGACAGATCGACGATCGGCGCTGGCTCTGCCGCGGCGGCGGGACTCACGATCGAGACACCCATCAGCAAAGCCGCTGTTGTAGCGAGTGCCATCTTTGTGGCGCTACGAATAACCATGTCCATTCCTTCCAGGGGGAGACGAGGTGGGACGTCTTGGAGCCTACGGACCGGCGAACTACACCGATGTAGGACCTTTGGGGGACAGCGTGGGCCTCGGGCTATCGGTCTCGCCGATGGAGGTCGGGCGTACTTCGACCGGTCGCTCACCGCGCGGTGCTCTTACAGGAGATCTCGTTCCGGATCGATGTCGTCGAGACCTAACTCGGTGAGGTCGATACCGAACGCAACTGCTTGCTGTTGCATCAGCGAGATCACCTCGACGTAGGCGAACAGGCGGCCGGCCTCGAACGGACCCTCAGCCTCGTTCAAAGCTGCGTCTCGCCGTGCTCGAGCTTGAACGGCTGACCTCTTCACAAGGTCGCCTAGGTCATGAAGGTATAAGGGGGCGGTCTCACTGCTCACGTCTGCCGGCTCTCGGGTCATTCGGGCGATGTCGAATCGTTCTATCACGTCCATTCCCAGGCCCCGTGCCGGTCCGACACCGGGCGCGTCTCAGTCGGACTCGTCGTTGGCTGCGGCCTCGATCCAGTCGACTGCTTCGTCCGAGAGAAAGAACCCGTCCGGTCCTGACTCGCCGACCCACGCGCCCGAATTGACGGAGCCGCCCACCGCGATGATCTCGCTCAACACTTCGGGAGAGACCGGTTCGCCGTTGTGGGCGATGAGCCACGCCTTAGCGTCAGAGTCCAGCTTCGGCCACCACTCGACAATCTCCATGCGGCCACCCTGACACCGACTGGAGCCGGTCGATAGCCAGTCCGTGACCGAGCATTGCGAAGTCCATCGGCGGACTAGCGTAAACGCATGGAATCGTGGGGCGGGCTAACGATCGACACCGGGGAACTCCGTGAAGTGTTCGAGCGACTAATCTCTCATCTGGAGCAGACGAAGGGCCGGTCCCTCACTCTGCACGAGGACTACTTTTACTCGATGCCATTTCCCGAGATCTACGACGTGACGAGTCGCCCGCCGGCCCCGACGATCGGTCAGCTCACCGAGTCGTGGGCCAACCTCCAGCGCGGCCAGGGCGACACGATCTCGTTCGAACTCGTATGGCTAGCAGACGTTCTCAAAGCCCTGGGGCACCTGACGTAGAGGGGTCCCGCGCCGGACGATGATCGGTCCCGCAGCGGTCACTTCACCCGCCTGACAGGTCGAGCGAGGGTGGCGCGCACGCCGCTCGTGCCTATGTCTCGCCTCTTGCGCTCGATCCGCGGCCGCCGGAAGTTCAGCGCGGCGAGCTTGGGACCTCCTGTGCCAGCCGGAGCGCGCCAAGGAACCCCACTGAAGAAGCGACTGCGCTTGTTGAGGCCACCACGGCGAAGGGCACCAAGAAGGTCTGCCAAAGGAGCATGAGGGCCGCGCCCCCGAGTAGCAGGACGACCGGACCAATCGATGCTGAGACGACCCGCTTCCTTGGCGTGGAAAGTGGTCGAGCCAGCGCCATGACGGTCCCCGAGATCAGTCCCGCAAACAGGCCTGCTCCAGCAAAGAGCCCGAAGTCGGTCACCTCGTAAGGGCCGAGGTAGATGTGGACTTCGCCATTCCTGTCCGCGAAGAACAGCGGGTCATATGCGAGTGCCCAGAACCCGGCGACGGCTACGACGACGATCGCCATGCCCGCAACAAGTACGGCTGCGCCTAGCGCCGTCCCGTGGCGGGTGTTGGTGCCCCCGATCCGGTTGTTGGAGGTCACACGTTCACCTCGGCGATCATGTCGAGCAGTTCCCGGAGCGGTCCGAGACCGGCGAGCTCACGCAGGGCTTCTCCATTTCGGCCGGCGACGAGAGCCGCCAACGCGCCGTCGACTGCGAGCACCGCGAATCCGCCGCCGGCGATGGCGCGCGCCCGCGCAGTGACGAGCAGGTCCACAGCATCCCGAAAAGACATCGACCCCCCCCTCACGCTCGAGTACGCCAGCGTACAACCATTCCGGCCGGCGGCCTCGCCCAATCGCGGGCCCCGAGCGGTCTGTGAAGTGAGCGGCTCGTCGGGCGAGCCCGCTCGACCGCGCGAGCAATCGCGATGACGTTTAGGCGAGCCCGAACCCGTTGAGTAGGCGCCAGATCAGTATGCAGAGACTTAGGCCGCCAAACGGGACAAATCCGACTCCTGCAGCTTTCGCGCCGCTCTCTGTGTAGATCTTGTCGCGCTTCGCGGCGCTATAGAGCGGTTCGGCCGCGTGATGGAAGAACTGGGCGACTTTTCTGGGCCACCGCAGAATCGCCAACCCGCCTCCGATGCCCACAAGCGTAAAGATGAGCATCGCGATATTGGCCGCCATGACTGAGAACCTACGGGGTGTCCCGAGACCAGACCGCAAACCGGTCCATTTGCGAGCACGACAGTGCGCCCGCGTCGGACGCGGGCGCTGCCGTGATTACGGATGGGGCGTCGCCGCTCGGCGTCGTGTCTCACGATAGATGGTTGCCCGTGAGACCCCGAAGAGTTCGGCGATCTCGGTCTGGGTGTAGGCGCCACCGTCGAGCAACTCATAGAGATGCGCTCGTTGAGTGCGGGTCAGTTTGGGTTGCTTGCCCTTGAGCTTGCCCTTGGCACGCGCGATCGCCATCCCCTCCTTGGTGCGCATGCGGATCAGGTCTGCTTCGAATTCGGCCACCATTCCAAGCACATTGAACAGCAGCTTGCCGATCGGGTCGGTCGGGTCATATGTGCTGCCGCCCATGCTCAGCGCTACGCCCTTGGCGGTCAGCTCATCGGCGATGTCCCGGGCGTCGCGCAGCGAACGGGCGAGTCGGTCGAGCTTCGTGACGACGAGCGTGTCGCCGGATCTCACCGCTGCCAGCGCTTCGCGTAAGCCGGGACGCGCTCGATTCGCTCCCGTCATCCCGTGGTCGACGAAGATGTGGTCCTCGTCGACACCCAGCCGCCTGAGCGCTTCACGTTGAGCAGAGAGGTCCTGCTCGATCGTGGACACCCTGGCATATCCAATCTTGATCTCATTCATGACCAAGGGTCCGCCCGCGGGCAGCGATCCACCAGAGCTGCAGTGCCCGATTAGCCCGCCCGCAGATTCTGCGCGGTTGGGTGCGGTATGCGAGCGCGTTTGCGGGGGAGGCAGGATGCGCTTCGTCTCGTCGCTTCGTCTCGTCGCTTCGCTCCTCGCTCAATGACCCGGAGAGGGAGAGTGCCCGCGCGAACGCGTTTCGTCTCGTCGCTTCGCTCCTCGCTCAACGACCCGGGAGTCAGCGCGTTTCGTCTCGTCGCTCAACGACCCGGGAGTGGGAGAGTGCCCGCGCGAACGCGACCGGAGAGCGAGAGACGGGGTCAGAGGGTGGCGGCGTAGGGGTCGAAGTCCGCCGCGATCGAGCCGACCTCGTCGACCGTGCTCTGCACCGGCACGAAGGCGCCCAACTCGACGGACTCCTCGATCGAGAGCAGCGTATCGAGCACGTGGTAGCCGAACCGGCCGGTCGCGACGTGCGGACGACCGGCATGGATCGAGCGCACCATATCGAGCAGCCCGAGTCCGCGCCCGGCGAGCACGCCTTCCTGCTCGACCTCGACGACCTCCTGCACGATGGGCGCCGGCGGCACGATCATCTCAGCGAGCGGGCGCGTGATCACGATGCGCCCGCCGAACGTGTTCGGGTCGGGAATGACGAGCGTGCCCTCGGTGCCGGTGATCTCGACGATCCCCTGCCGAAGTAGCGGCGAGTCGGTGCTGTAGAGACTCGACGCTTGGCCGCCGTCCTCGAACTGCGTCAGCACCGAGACGGTCGACGGGATCTCGACGGGGAACTCCTGACCGGCGAGCGGCCCGACCTGCACCACGCGAGAGTCGGTCGCGCGCTGGCCGACAGCTGCGACAGAGGCGACCGGACCGAAGACGTGGATGAGCGCCGACACGTAGTACGGCCCCATGTCGAGAAGCGGTCCGCCGCCCCGGGCGTAGAGGAAGGAGGGGTTCGGGTGGAAGATCTCGGGACCCTGCCACTGGAACGTCGTCTGCGCGAAGAGCGGACGCCCGATGTCGCCGCGCGCGATCGCACGCTTCGCGGTCTGCACGCCGGGGCCGAGCACGGTGTCGGGCGCGACGCCGACGCGCAGGCCCGCGGCATCCGCTCTCTCCAGCATGCGCAGCGACGACTCGCGATCCACGCCGATCGGCTTCTCGGTCCACACGTGCTTGCCGGCGGCCAGAATCGCCTCGGACACCTCGACGTGCACGGCCGGGATCGTGAGGTTGACGACGATCTCGATGTCGGGGTCGCCCAGCACGAGATCGACGCCGCCCGCCTGGGGAACGCCGTACTTCGCCGCCTGCTCGCGCGCGCGGTCCTCCATGAGGTCGCCGATGGCGATGACCTTCACGTCGGGGAACTTCGTGAGGTTCGTCAGGTACTGATCGCTGATGTTCCCCGCGCCGATGATGCCGACGCCGACGGGCGCAGCCATCAGCGAGCCGCCCGCTCGTCGAGGAAGACCCGGCTCTGCTCGATCGCCTCGAAGAGATCGCCCGCGTAGGTGTCGAACTCCACGATCGCGAATTCGAGAGCGGATGCCGCGTCCAGCGCCTCGGCCAGCGGAACGCCGCCCATCCCGGCCGGCACCTGGTCGGCCGGCGGATAGGCCTGGATCGCTTCGGCGTCGAGCGTGCCGTCCTTGACGTGCACGGCGACCACACGGTCGCCCAGCCGCTGCAGAAGGGCGACCGGGTCGACTCCGGCGCGGGCGGCCCAGTAGAGGTCGACCTCGAGCACGACCCGGGGGTCGAGCAGCTCGGCGAGCAGTTCCAGCCCGGTCTGCCCGTCGAACTGCGCCTCGAGCTCGTGAGCGTGGTTGTGATAGCCGACGCGCAGCCCCCGGCCGGCCGCGATCTCGGCGGCGGCGTTGAGCAGGCGCGCCGTCTCGGCGATCTGCTCGCGCGACTCCCAGCGCGCGGGCTCGGTGTACGGGTCGATGACGGTTCCCATGCCGAGGATCTCGGCTGCGTCGAAGACCTCGTCGGGCGTGGGCACCGGAAGGGTCGTGCCGCTGCCGTCGGGGTTCACGAAGGACGGCGAGGCGAGGAACGCGTGACCGGTCGGCGCTGCGAGTCCATGAGCGGTGAGGGATGCCGCGAGCGGCGCCGCGCGGCGGACGAAGTCGTACGGCTCGACCGCGGAGAACCCACGGCGGGCGACTTCGGCGAGGGTGCCGTCGAGATCGGCTTCCAGTGCGTCCTTCACGGTGAACAGCTGAACCGATGTGAGTGCCGTCATGGAACCTCTCCTGTGCGGTCGACGTCGACGTGCGCCGAGCGGGCGCCACGTCAGCACGCTAGCACAAAACCTCCGCGTGGAGGTTTTGATTCGGTTAGGATGCCTGCATGTCCGAAGAGCCTGCGGCCGTCGCCGACGACGACTTCGCCGCGCGTGCTCGCGGACCGTACGCGAAGGGACTCGCCCGGCGGCAGCAGATCCTCGACCAGGCCATCGAGGTGTTCGCGCGGCGCGGATCGGCCGGCACGAGCCTCCGCTCGATCGCCCAGGAGATCGGCGTCTCGCACGCCGCGCTGACGCACTACTTCTCCTCGCGCGAGCAGCTGCTGGTCGAGGTGTACCGCGAGGCGGAGCGGCAGAAGGGCGAGGCCGAGCCGCACAGCGCCGACGCCTCGCCCGTCGACATCATGACCGAGTCCGCGCGGCGCAATCACACCGTGCCCGGACTCGTGCAGCTGTATTCGACGCTGGTGGCGGCGGCACTCGAGCCGGGACATCCCGACGCGACTGCCTTCGCCGTCGAGCGATTCTCCGCCGTGCGCGCAGATCTCGTCGCCCGCGTCGAGCGCGGTCAGGCCGCCGGACGCATCCGGAAGGACGTCGACGCCGAAGCTGTCGCGTCGCTCGTGATCGCCGCGTCGGACGGACTGCAGACCCAGTGGATGCTCGATGAGTCGGTGACCCAGTCGGAGTCGCTCGGCCTTCTCGCGCGTCTGCTCGAACCGGAACCGCCGTCCCGGAGCGGCGAGGCATAGGATCTCACCGTGGGCACCATCTACTACGGAGGGTCGGCGACTCCGATTCACATCGAGGATCGGGCGCTGGCTCACCTCAAGGTCGTGATCGCGACGAAGCTGCGTCGCGGCGAGAGCTTCACCGTCTCCTGGCAGCATCCCGACGATCAGCCGCGAGGCCGCAGCACGATCTGGCTGCACCCCTCCATCCCTCTGCGGTTCGTCTTCGACGACCCCGAGCCGGCGAAGCTCAGCCGCGAGTGGATCGAAGATCTCGCGAACTCGGCGAACTCCTCCGGCGGCATCACACTCGTCGCCGAGCACTTCGACACCGGGCCCATCCCGACGGTGAACGGCGTGGAGGGTGACGTGTCGCTCGGCAGCGTCGAGGTGGAGAATCTGGATGTCGGGAGCCTGACAGTCGCCGGTCAGGAAGTGCCCGCGACCGAGGTCCCGCGAGACTGAACGGCGGTCAGCCCTTCTCGGGCGTCGGCTCCTCGGGTTCGGGAACGATCGAGAGACCTGAGGGTCCGCTCGCGGACAGCATCAGGGCTTCGATCCAGTGGCGGTTGATGCGCGGCTGACGGCTGCCGAAGAAGTGGAACTGCAGCGCGACAGCGGGATGGATCCAGAAGCTGCGACGGCCGCTGCCGTCACCCACCTCGACATCGAACATGAACGGCTCCGAACGGCGGAGCTTGTTCATCATGACGATGCGCAGGTGCGCCAATGTTCGGTCGTCTATGTCGACGGCGTTCGCCGACGTGTCGTAGATGAATCTCCCCATGCGAGGAGCATAGAACGCGTATCAGCGCGGCGCGAACGCCGCGTGGAACAGTCGGCGCGCGCGTTCGGCGACGGCGGGCCGGGCGGGCGCCTCGGTGCGGGCGAGTTCGGTCGACAGCATCCTCACCGCCATCATCACGTCCTCGGCGTCGATGTGATCGCTGATGCGACCTTCCGCGCGGTCGCGCTCGACGAGCGAGTTCACCACGGCGGCGAAACGATCGCTGAGCGGCCGCACGCGGGAGTCGTTCAGATCGGCGGTGATGAGCTCGATGAGGGCTGTCGACTCGACCGCCTGCTCGACGACCCGGTCGAGCAGGTCGTCGATCGTCCGATCGGGCGATGAGGTGTACTCCTCGAGGTCGCCGACGTTCTCCTCGAACACCGCGACAGCCAGCGCCGTGCGGTCGGGGAAGTGACGGTAGAGGCTGCCCTGGCCGACGCCGGCGCGCTTGGCGACAGCGCTGAACGGCGCGGCGAGGCCACCATCGGCGTAGACCTCGCGGGCGGCGGCGATGAGCGCTCTTCGGTTCTCGGCGGCGGCGGCGGGACCGCGATTCGCACGGGGGGATGCGGTGCTCTGCACGGCTTCAGCCTAGTTCGAGGACATGGTCGTCCGGTTGAAGCCCCTGACCGATTCGGTCAAGATACCGCTCCGCTCCGCCTCGATCGAGCCTGAACGAGGTCAGAAGGGCCAGACGAGCGGGACGTAGAACACGGCGAAGAGGAGGAAGATCACCGCGAGCGGAAGCCCGAGCTTCCAGTAGTCGCCGAACCGGTAGCCGCCGGGCTCCATCACCATCAGGTTGACGGGGGTCGCGATCGGCGTCAGGAACGATGCCGCCGCGGCGACCGTGAGCGCCATCATGAACGGCTGGACCGACAGGTCGAGGGATGCCGCGACCGATACCGCGATCGGCGCGACGATGAGCACCGTCGCCGTGTTGCTGATCAGCTGGCCCAGCACGACGGTGAGGACGCACAGCGCGGCCAGGGCGACGTGCGGTCCGCGTGCACCGAGCATCGACAGCAGCCCGTCGGCGACGAGGTCGGCCGTGCCCGTCTGGATGAATGCCGTCGACAGCGGGATCATGCCCGCGATGAGCACGATGGTCGTCCACGAGATCGACCGATAGGCCTGGGTGGGCGTCACGGCGCGCGTCAGGATCAGCGCCATGGCCGCGAGCAGCCCGGCTACGACGGGCGGCACGATGCCGGTGGCCAGCAGCACGATCATGCCCGCGAGGACCGCGAGCGACCGCTTCGCGCCACGGCCGAGCGGCACCGAGCGCCGCAGTCTCGCCGGGGAGTCCACCACCAGCACGCCGCTGCCGGCGGCATGACGGGCGAGGTCGTCCCAGGTGCCCTGCATCAGCAGCACGTCTCCGGCCTGGATCGTGATCTCCTGGCCTTTCAGCTCCTCGTCGCCGCGGCGGGCGGCGAGGATCACGAGGTCGCCGTCGGGGGCCGCCATGCCGCAGTACACCGTCGTGCCGATGAGCGGCGACCGGGGCGGGATCACGACCTCACTGACACCGTTCCGCGGTCCCATGATCACGCCGGTGTCGAGGCTCAGCGAATACTGCTGACGCAGGAGACGCGCGTGCCGCACGAGGTCGAGGGGCATCCGGTCGCCGTTGCGCACGGGAAGCAGCGGCTTGCCGAACAGCGCCATGAACGCGACCGTGACGATGACCAGCGGCACCCCGACGAGCGCGAACTCGAAGTAGCCGAACGCCCGGCCGCCGTTCTCCGCGGCGATTTCCGAGACGATCACGTTCACCGGGGTGCCGGTGAGCAGGAGCAGCGAGCCCGCCGACGCGGCGAACGCGAGCGGCATGAGCAGCTGCGACGTCGGAATGCCCGCCCGCGACGCGACGACCACCACCAGCGGCAGCAGCGCGGCCACCGCGCCGTTGATGCTGATGAGCGCCGACGTCGCGGCGACGAGCAGGCAGATGAGAACGAGCAGGGGGAGGCGGCGCGTGCCCGCCCGGCCGATCACCTTCTGACCCGCCCAGGCTGTGACGCCTGACGCGTCGAGGGACTCGCTCACCACGAACAGCGCGGCGATGAACAGCACCGTCGGATCGCTGAACCCGGCGAGCGCCTCGGGGAGCGTGAGAACTCCCGTGAAGAACAGCGCGAGCGAGACGCCGATGGCGACGACGCCCAGGGGCACGCGATTACTGACGAAGGCGACGATCGCCAGTGCGAGGATGATCAGCGTCGCCGCGACGGGGTCCACCCGGCCCACCCTAGCCAGCGGGCGCCGTCAGCGTCAGCCGCGGGGTTCCGGCGTCGGGCGGCCGGGGCAGCGTCAGCCGCGCAGCACCCCGAGTCCGGCGACGTCGTAGGCGAGCTCGACCGCCTCGAAGATCGCGGCGTCGATCGTACGGGGCGCGTAGGCGTCACCGATCGTGATGACGCGGGGCGCGGCATCCGCCAGTCCGTCGATCACGACCGACGCGCGCGGCTCGATCGCGACGATGCCGTTCAGCCCCGACAGGGTCTCGGCCTGCCCCGTGAGCGTGTCGGCGAGGTCGACGGCACCGGGCCGGACGGCGACGACCGACTGCGACGCGCGCCGCCGGAAGCCGCCGTGCGCGCCGAGCCGCTCCAGCAGCAGCGGCCGGTCGTAGCCCGCGCCGATGTGCGGGAACACCGACTCGAACGGCGTGATGAGCTCGAGCTCGCGGACGTGCTCGAGCAGTGTGAGGACGATCCCGGCCGAGTAAGCCGTGCCGTCCGCGTCGACGACGGCGACCCGCGAGCCGAGGTGTGCGGGATCGGATGCCGCGGCGAACGCGTCGATCGTGCCCTCGAGGGGGAATCCGCCGGCGTACGCGCCGCCCAGCGCGAGCGAGGTCCGGCGGGGTGCCGTGGCACCCGTCGCCATCACGATGCCGTCCGGGCTGCCGGGGCCGTCGGCGCGGAGCTCCGCCGCCGTCGCGCGCACGCCGAGCCGCACCTCGACGCCCGAGTCGGCGAGATCGCGGACCAGGTCGTCGACGAGCAGGCCGACGCTCTCCCGGCCCGGAACGCGCCGCGCGAGCCGGAGCTGGCCGCCGAGCTCCCGCTCCGCCTCGAGAAGGGTCACGTCGTGCCCGTCGTCGGCGAGCTCGATCGCCGCGCGCATGCCCGCGGGTCCGCCGCCGATCACGGTCCATCGCTGAGCGACCTCGGCATGCGGGCGGTCGCCCCGTTCCCGCTCCCGGCCGGCGAGAGGGTTGACGGTGCACGACATCGGCAGTCCGCGGCTGCCGCGGCCGAGGCATCCCTGATTCAGTCGGATGCAATGACGGATGCCGCGCCCCGCCGCCTGCGCGTCGGTGCTCGTGAGCTTGAGGCCGAGGTCGGGATCGGCGATCTGCGCGCGGGTGAGGGCCACCATGTCGGCGATGCCCGACGTGAGGACCTCCTCGGCCTCCTCGACCGATCGCGCAGCCCCGACGCCGAACACCGGCACGTCGGGGTTCGCCGCCTTGACCGCCGCGACGTCGTCGCGCAGCCACGCGACCGGCATAGCCGAGGACGGGAAGACGTAGTGGACGTTGTGGTACCCGCCCGCAGCGAGGTCGAGGAAGTCGATGCGCGCCTCCGCCCGCAGGCGCGCGATCACGGCACGCATGGCCTCGCCGTCGAGTCCGTCGGGGTGGAACTCGTTCGCGACGATGCGGATGCCGACCGGGAAGTCGTCGCCGACACGCGCGCGGACCGCCCGCAGCACCTCGCGCGGGAAGCGGGTGCGCCCCTCGAGGTCGCCGCCGTACTCGTCGCGCCGCGCGTTGTAGAGCGGTGAGAGGAACTGGTGCAGCAGATAGCCGTGCGCCATGTGGATCTCGACGCCGTCGAAGCCGCCCGCGCGCGCGTGGGCCGCCGACGTCGCCCAGCCCTCGACCACCGACGCGATGTCGTCGCGGCTCATGGCGCGTGTGGCGTGGGCGGTCGACGGCGACAGTATGCGCGAAGGGGCATAGACCGTGCGCGGGCCGTCGGCTCCGTCCGGTTGCGCCTGCGCGCCGTGGTGGTTGAGCTGCACGAAGACCCGGGATCCGGCGTCGTGGATGGCGTCGGTCATGCGCCGGCTGGCGGGAACGGACTCGGGGCGGAACGCGTCCTGGAAGCCGCGGATCGAGCCCGAGGGGTGCACGAAGTGGTTGCCCGCGATGAACAGCCCGCAGCCGCCCTCGGCCCGCCGGACGAAGTACGCCGTCTCCCGATCGGACTCGACCCGGTCGGAGTACTGCTTCGAGTGCGCCGTCTGCATGATGCGGTTCGGCACGGTGACGGAGCCGATCCGAAGGGGCTGGGCCAGCGCGCTCTCGGTCATGCTTCGAGCCTACGGTCCTCGCCCCGCGACGAGCGGGCGCGCCCGGCTCAGAGGCGGGCGAGTGCCGCGTCGAGATCCGCGATCAGGTCGTCGACGCTCTCGATGCCCACCGACAGGCGCACCAGCTCCTCGGGAACCGCCAGCTCGGTCCCGCGCACGGACGCGTGGGTCATGGCGTCGGGGTAGTTCATGAGCGACTCCACTCCCCCCAGCGACTCCGCCAGCTGGAAGAGCTTCGTCGACTCCGCGAGACGGCGAGCGGATGCCGCGTCCTCGAGCTCCGCCGACACGATGCCGCCGAACCCGCTCATCTGCCGCGCGGCCAGCTCGTGACCGGGGTGGGTGGGCAGTCCGGGGTAGTGCACGCGCGCGACCTTCGAGTGAGCGCTCAGGAACTCGGCTACGGCCTGCGCGTTCTCGCTGTGCCGCTGCATGCGGAGGGCGAGCGTCTTGATGCCGCGGGTCGTGAGCCAGGCATCCAGGGGTCCGGAGACGGCACCGACCGCGAACTGGTGGAACTTCGCCTGCTCGTACAGCGCGCCGTCGTTGATGATGAGAGCGCCGCCGACGACGTCGGAGTGCCCGCCGAGGTACTTCGTCGTCGAGTGGACGACGACATCGGCGCCGAGTGCGAGCGGCTGCTGCAGGGCCGGCGACGCGAACGTGTTGTCGACGACCACGAGGGCACCGGCGTCGTGTCCGAGCCGCGCGAGGCCCGCGATGTCGGTGATGTGGAGCATGGGGTTGCTCGGCGTCTCGACCCACAGGATCCGCGACGGCCGCTCGGACAGGGCCGCCTCGACCGCACCGAGATCGCTCATGTCGACGACGCGAAGGCCGACGCCCCACGGACCCAGCACGCGGGCCAGCAGCCGGTAGGTGCCCCCGTACACGTCGCTGCCGAGGAGGACCTCGTCGCCGGGCTTCAGCACCGACCGCAGGAGGGCGTCCTCGGCGGCGAGGCCCGACGCGAACGAGAGTCCGTGAGCGCCGCCCTCGAGCGCGGCCAGCTGCGACTCCAGCGCGGTCCGGGTCGGGTTGCCGCTGCGTCCGTACTCGTAGCCCTCGCGCAGACCGCCGATGCCGTCCTGGGCATACGTCGTCGAGAAGTGGACCGGAGGGATGACCGCACCCGTCGTCGCATCGAACGCCTGTCCGGCGTGGACGGCGCGGGTCTCGAATCCGCGAGGCTCGGTCGTGTCGGTCATGCCTGGGTTCCTTCGGGTCGGTGGTGCGGTCGGTCGGCTGCCTGCTCGGGCGCGGCGACGTCGAAGCCCCGCGCGCGCATCCAGTCGTCGTCGTAGATCTTGCTGAGGTATCCGCGCCCGTGGTCCGGCAGCAGCACGACGACCACGGCGTCGGCCGGAAGGGCGCGGGCGGCGCGCAGGGCGCCGACGACGGCCATCCCGCTCGATCCGCCGACGAGCAGTCCCTCCTCGCGGGCGAGCCGCCGGGTCATGGCGAACGCGTCGGCGTCGGACACGCGCAGCACCTCGTGCGGCACCGACGCGTCGTAGGTCTCGGGCCAGAAGTCCTCGCCCACGCCCTCGATGAGATAGCCGTGCACCGGACCGCCGGAGTAGATCGATCCCTCGGGGTCGACCCCGATCACGCGGACCGCGTCGCCCGACACGTCGCGCAGGTATCGCCCCGTGCCGGTGATCGTTCCACCCGTGCCGATGCCGGCGACGAAGTGCGTCACGCGTCCGTCGGTGTCGCGCCAGATCTCGGGGCCGGTGGACTCGTAGTGGCCGCGGGGGCCGTTCTGGTTCGCGAACTGGTTGGGCTTGAAGGCGCCGGGGATCTCTCGCGCGAGGCGGTCCGACACGCTGTAGTACGACCGCGGGTCGTCGGGCGGAACGCTCGTCTCGGTGATCACGACCTCGGCGCCGTAGGCCTGCAGCACCGCGACCTTCTCGCCGGCGAACTTGTCGGGCACCACGAAGATCATCCGATAGCCGCGCTGCTGCGCGATCAGCGCGAGGCCGACGCCGGTGTTGCCGCTCGTCGGCTCGACGATCGTGCCGCCGGGGCGGAGAAGTCCGTCGCGCTCGGCGGCATCGATGATGTTGCGGGCGATGCGGTCCTTAGCGGTGCTGCCCGGGTTGAAGTACTCGACCTTCGCGAGCACCGTGGCGGAGATGCCTTCGGTGACGCGGTTCAGCTGGACGAGAGGGGTGTTGCCGACGAGGTCGGCCACGCTCTTCGCGTAACGCACGGATGTGTCCTCGGTGTCGCCGCGCTCGGCGCGGGTGGGCTGTCGGGGTCGCGGAAGGGTGCCGGCGGCACTCAGCGACAACAGCGACAGGTCAACACGCGGTCAGTCTAGCCCGATCCCCGCAGCCCGCGGCATGCCCCGCCCTACGCCCCCACCCTCTTCGTTGAGTGTCCAGGAAACGCCGTTGCACCGACCCGCGGCGCGGCGTTTCCTGGACACTCAACGAAGAGGGGCGCGAGCGCGAGCGCCCTCCGCCCAGGCGCGCGTGTTAGCGTGAGCGCGATCGACGGAAGGCGGTGAGCATGACCGAGTCCCTGGGTGTTCTGCTCCGCCTGCTGCTCGAGGTCTTCGGAGCCGTCGCGGTCCGCGAGCCGAGCGCGCTGGTGTTCGCCGCCGCCCTGGCGGCGATCGCGATCGTTGCGCTCACCGCCGTCGTGCTCGACGTTCCCGCCTCTGCCGTCGGGTCGTCGCCGCATCCGCGGCGGGCGATCGACGTCTCGGTGCAACTGTCGCAGAGCGATCCGGATGCCCCCGGCCACTCGCGCCCGCGAGCGCCGGGATGCGCGGCCTCGGCCGCCTGACCCGGTTCCGCCCCCGCGCCCTCCGCGCTCCCCCGTCCGCGGGGTGCCGTCGGCGTATGCCGGTGTCGTCGTGGCCGCACGCGACCACTTCGGCATCGACGAACGGAACCACCCTTGGACATCTACGCCTTCCCCCCTGTCGCCGCGATCCTCGACGCGGCCTACACCGCGCTCATGCAGCTCGCCGCCCTGCTCGAGCCTCTCGCGGGAGGGGCCGCGGCTGCGGCATCCGTCCTGCTCGTCACTCTCCTCGTGCGCGCCGCCCTCGTGCCAGCCGGGGTGTCGCAGGCTCGGGCGGAGCAGACGCGCAGCCGTCTCGCGCCGAAGCTGCGTGAGCTGCAGAAGCGCTACGGACGCGACCGCGAGAGGCTGCAGCGCGAGACGATGAAGCTGTACGCCGACGAGAACACCTCGCCGTTCGCCGGCTGTCTGCCGCTGCTGGCCCAGGCGCCGGTCATCGCGATCGTCTACGCCCTGTTCGCCTACCCCGCCATCGCCGGGCACGCCAACGCCCTGCTGACCGAGACGCTCCTCGGCGTGCCGCTCGGAGCGAGTGTCGTCGGATCGCTGGCCGCCGGCACGGCGACCGCGGCGACCTTCGCCGTGTTCGGCGTGCTGATCGTCGTGATCGTGATCGCCGCCGAGATCACACGCCGGGCGTTCCGGCCGCCGGTGATGGAGCGAGCGGATGCCTCGCCCCTCGCCGGCGCGGGAGTCGCAAGAGCCGTCGGCGTGCTGCAATTCACGACCGCCGTCATCGCGCTGTTCGTCCCGCTCGCAGCGGCGATCTACCTCGCGACCACGGTCGTCTGGACGCTGGTGCAGCGCATCATCCTGCGGCGGCGGTTTCCGCTCGCCGTTCCATGAAAGTCCCCGCTGTCCCCCGCCCGGTGACGCAATGGGATACTCGACACGTCCGCCGTCAGCGGCCACCACATCATGAGCACCTCGAATCAGAGTCGCACCGCAGCGAGCGTCAGCGTCAGCGTCGTCGGAGCCGGCCGCGTCGGCCGTGCCGCCGTCGCCGCGCTCGGCGCGGCCGGGTACGAGGTGCACGGACCCACCGGTCGCGGCGAACCCGTCGCCGCTGCGACGATCGTGCTGCTCTGCGTTCCCGATCGGGAGATCCCGGATGCCGCGACCGCCGTCCGCGGCAACGCGGGCTACGTCGGCCACACGTCCGGCGCGACGCCCGTCGCCGACTCCGGCGTCGACTTCGGGCTGCACCCGCTGCGCGCCTTCGTCGGCGACGAGGGCGCGGATGCCTTCGCGGGCATCGGCTGCGCCGTCGCCGGAACCACGCCCGAGGCGCTGCAGATCGCCGAGGAGCTCGCGGTCGCCGTCGGCGGCCGGCCGTTCGAGGTCCGCGACGACCAGCGCGCCGGCTACCACGCGGCCGCCTCGCTCGCGTCGAACTATCTCGTGACCCTCGAGGCCGCCGCCGAGCGGCTGGCCGAGGCATCCGGTCTTCCCGAAGGATTCCGCGCGCACCTCGTACCGCTCGTGCGCGGCACGGTCGATAACTGGGCGGCGCACGGCCCCCGCGACGCGCTCACCGGACCGATCGTGCGCGGCGACGAGCCGACCGTGGACCGGCAGCGGGCGGCGGTCGAGGCATCCGCTCCCGAGCTTCTTCCGCTGTTCGACGAACTGACCGACCGCACCCGCGCGCTCGTCGGCACGGAGGGATCGCCCGCATGAGGATCGTCCGCACCGTCGCCGACGTGCGCGCCGCTGTGCGCGAGGCGCGCTCGCAGGGCGCTTCCGTCGGGCTCGTGCCGACGATGGGGGCGCTCCACGACGGCCACCTCTCGCTCATCCGCCAGGCCCGGGCCGACAACGACCTCGTGGTCATGTCGCTCTTCGTCAACCCCACGCAGTTCGGGCCCACCGAAGACCTCGCCTCGTACCCGCGTGACGAGGCGCGCGACGCGCAGCTCGCGGCCGACGCGGGCACCGATATCCTGTTCGCACCGCCCGTGGAAGAGGTCTACCCGAGCGGGTTCGCGACGACGATCCACGTCGCCGGCATCACGGACGTGCTCGACGGCGCCCACCGCGGGTCCCACCACTTCGACGGAGTGGCGACGGTCGTCACCAAGCTGTTCCAGATGGTGGGGCCGGATGCCGCGTACTTCGGCCAGAAGGATGCGCAGCAGGTGCTCGTGATCCGGCGCCTGGCGCGCGACCTCGACATGCCGGTGCGCATCGTCGCCTGCCCGATCGTGCGCGAGCCCGACGGCCTCGCGATGAGCTCGCGCAACGTCTACCTCGATGCCGCCGCGCGCCAGCAGGCGACCGCCCTCAACCGAGCGCTCGATGCCGCCGAGACGACCGTGCGAAGCGGTGAGACGGGGGCGGATGCCGTCATCGCGGCTGCGCGGACCGTTCTTACGGGTGCGGGCATCGAGCCGGAGTACCTCGAGCTGCGCTCCGCCGAGGATCTGGCCGAACTCGACCGCGTCGATGGCCAGGCCCTCCTCGCCGTGGCCGCACGCGTCGGCGCGGCGCGACTCATCGACAACAGAATCCTGGAGGCCACCCCATGAGTGCCGGATCCTTCTCCTCCGCGACGCCGCCGGCCCGCCGCCGCATGACCTTCGCCGGCCTGGCCGCGCTCAAGGAGCGCGGCGAGCCGATCGCGATGGTCACCGCGTACGACTACCCCAGCGCCCAGATCGCCGAGGCGGCGGGCGTCGACATGGTCCTCGTCGGCGACTCCGCGGCCATGACCGTGCTCGGGCACGAATCGACCGTTCCCGTGACGGTCGAGGAGATGCTGATGCTCACGGCCGCGGTCCGCCGAGGGCTCTCGACGCCGCTCCTCGTCGCCGACCTGCCGTTCGGATCGTACGAGCAGTCCGACGAGCAGGCCGTGGCGACCGCGCAGCGCTTCGTCAAGACGACCGGGTGCGACGCCGTCAAGATCGAGCGCGGCGGCTCGTCGGTCGACCGCGCCCGGGCGATCGTCGCGGCCGGCATCCCCGTCATGGGTCATGTCGGCCTCACGCCGCAGACGGCGGCGACCATCGGCGGCTACCGCGCGCAGGGCCGCACCGCCGAGGAGGCGGTCGCCCTGTGCGAGAGCGCGATCGCGCTGCAGGATGCGGGATGCTTCGCCATCGTGTTCGAGGCGATTCCGACGCCTGTCACCGACGCGATCGTGCCGCAGCTGTCGGTTCCCGTGATCGGCATCGGCGCCGGCCCGGGCACCGACGGGCAGGTGCTGGTGTTCCACGATCTGCTCGGGATCTACGACGGCCACACGGCCCGCTTCGTCAAGCGGTACGCCGAACTGCGCGGCGAGATGATCGCCGCCGTCTCGGCCTATGCCGAAGAGGTCCGCACTCGCGCGTATCCGCAGCCCGAGCACGGGTACGGGATGCCCGCCGACGAGGTGACCCGCCTGCGGGCGATCCTCGACTCGAGCGCCCCACCGCAGGTGCGCACGCGCCGCCCGGGCGCGTGAACCGCAGGTAGACGCAGCAATGCCCCCGGCCGAAGCCGGGGGCACTGCTCGGCACGCCAGATCAGCGGTCGTCCGTGAAGGCGTCCTTCACGTCGTCGCCGGCCTGCTTGATGTTGGCCTTGGCCTGGTCCATCTTGCCTTCGGCCTGGAGTCGTTCGTTGTCGGTCATGTCGCCGACACCCTCCTTGACCTTGCCCTTCATCTCTTCCGCGCCGTGCTTGACGTCATCTCCTGCACCCATGGGCGTCTCCCTTCTCTGATTGGTCTGTGTTCGGATCGTGCTCACATGCCGTCGGCGTCGCGATCCACGCCGAGTCGGTCGACTCGGCGGTGGTACCGCATCCCGAGGATGCCGCCCAGAATCGCGCCACCGAGCGTGATCAGCGCGGCGACGATGGCCGTGATGATTCCTGTGACCGTCGCATCCATCGGGATGCGCGGGAAGCCGTCGAGCGTCGCCAGGACGTCCCACCGGCTGCCGGCCAGCATCGAGAGCAGCGCGACCACGATCGCGATGATGATGCTCCACAGCCACACGGCGAAGCCCTGCAGGGCGCCGCTGAACCGCGCCATGCGGCCGGCGACGTAGCCTCCCGCGAGGTATGCCACGAAGAGGGCGACGGCGAGCGCGATCGCGCCCACGATGCCGACGGTCTGGGGGTCGTCGGATGCCGCGCTCGCGACATCCTCCACGGTGGTGCCGGTCTCCATGCCGATGGCCGCGCCGACAGCGCCGACGACGGCGGACAGGAGGACGACGGCTCCGAAGGCGGCGAGCCAGCCGAAGAACGCCGAGCCGAACTTCATACCGCCGAAGCGGCGCTTCTCCTGGTCGAGTGCATCGCCGTGCGGCAGGTCGGCCGGGGACACCGGTGCGGCGGCGACCGTATCGGCCTCGTGCACAGTGCGATCCCGGTCGTTGCGCGGGGCGTTGTCGTAACTCATGTGGCGAGGTTAGAACGCGCGGCGCTCCACGGCTCCCCCGTTGCGGGAGGCGCGTCGAGGGCCTATCCTCCCGCGCTCGCGCGCCGCCGCGGAGCGTTTTCCGGGCCTTGAGCGGGGCCGGCCGGGCTACGGGGCGTTGAGCGAGGGAGCGGAGCGACCGAGACGAAACGCGTCCGCGAGCGAGCCCCCGTCAGACCACCGGGTGGTCGTGGATCGCCGAGCTCGTGCTGGTGCCGTTGAGCTCGAGGTAGAGCTGCCGCTCGGTGACCGAGAGCGTCATGGTGTTGCGGCGGGCGATCCCGCCGACGGCGGTGTCGACGAAGCCCGGATCGAAGCTGTGCAGCACGATCGACTCGGCGTTGTAGATGCGCTTGCCGGCCCACGGAGCCCGCACTTTCGCCGGGTCGCGATGCGTGTACACGACGGTGCGCTCGGCGAGCCTGCTGCCCTGGTGCAGGCGCTCGGCGTCGGGCGCGCCGACCTCGATCCACGCGGTGAGGCGGCCGGTGAGGTCGCGGACGAGCACCGCGGGCTCGTCGGTCGCCGAGATGCCCTCGCTGAACGCGATCCCCTCCTCGTACTCGAGGCAGTACGCGAGCACGCGCGTCATCATGAACGCGTCCGTCTCGGAGGGATGCCGCGCCACACGCAGCATGAGATCTTCGTAGACCCCTCGATCGACGTCGGCCAACGACACGTCGAAGGTGTGGATGGTCGCGCCGAGTGCCATAGCGGACGAGCCTAGACGATCCGCGGGCGCGGAGCGGGCGGCGGCGGAACCTCTTTCGCCGCGATGATGGCCGCGCGTGCGATCCGCTCGACGCCGCGCTTGCCGTCGACGACGACGGTCTCGGCATCGGCCTCGAGGAGCTCTCCGAGCGCATCGGTCGCCTGCCCCGAGGGCAGGAGGTACCGCACCACGACGCGGCGACCCGGCTCGGGCAGGTTCACCATGCGCCCGGTGCGTAGTCCTTGAGGAAGACGCCGAACAGGTCTTCGCCGGCCTCGCCGCGCACGATCGGGTCGTACACTCGCGCCGCACCGTCGACGAGGTCGAGCGGGGCGTGGAACCCCTCCTCGGCAAGACGGACCTTGGTGGGGTGGGGGCGCTCGTCGGTGATCCAGCCGGTGTCGACGCTCGTCATGAGGATGCGGTCGCTCTCGAACATCTCCCGCGCGCTGGTGCGGGTGAGCATGTTCACGGCCGCTTTGGCCATGTTGGTGTGCGGATGCCCCGGCCCCTTGTAGCCGCGATTGAACACGCCCTCCATCGCACTCACGTTGACCACGTACGTGCGCCGTGCCGAGCTGGAGGCGAGCGACGGCCGCAGGCGGGAGATGAGAAGGAAGGGCGCCGTCGTGTTGGCGAGCTGAACCTCGAGCATCTCGAGGGGGTCGACCTCGTCCACGCGCTGCACCCACGAGTTGGAGTGGTCGAGATCCGGGACGAGCCCGCCGGCGTCGATCGCGGTGCCGGCGGCGAGCCGCTCGAGCGAGCTCGATCCAGCGGCCATCGCCTGCTCGGTGAGCTCGTCGGCCCGCGCGGCCGCCGCGGCGAGGATCGGGTGCGCGCTGACCGAGCGCTCGAGGGCCTGCGGGTGCTGGTCGTTCGTGTGGCCGAACGTGACGAGTTCCGGCAGCGGGCCGTTCGGCAGCGGCGCGAGCTCGGCGTCGACGAGCGGCTGGTACGCGCCCGGCGAGCGGCGCACCGTCTGCGTCGCGTTGTTGATGAGGATGTCGAGCGGTCCGGCGGCGGCGACCTCGTCGGCCAGGCCGATCACCTGGGCCGGGTCGCGCAGGTCGATGCCGACGACCTTGAGCCGGTCGAGCCACTCCGGGGCGTCGGGCAGGCTGCTGAAGCGGCGCACCGCGTCGCGGGGGAAGCGCGTCGTGATCGTCGTGTGCGCGCCGTCGCGCAGCAGCCGGAGGGCGATGTACATGCCGATCTTCGCGCGGCCGCCGGTCAGCAGCGCACGCTTCCCGGTGAGGTCGGTGCGGGCGTTGCGCTTCTCGTGGCTCATGGCCGCGCAGTCGGGGCACAGCTGGTGGTAGAAGGCGTCGACGACCGTGTACGGCTGCTTGCAGATGTAGCAGCCGCGGGCTTTCAGCAGCGTGCCGGCGATCGGCGCGGTCGTCGAGGTGCTGATGGGGATGCCGCGCGTCTCGTCGTCGATCCGGTCGGGGGCGCCCGTGGCCGTCGCCGCGACGACCGCTCTGTCGGCCTGGGCGATGGCGTCGCGGATCTCGCGCCGGCGCACCTTCTTCACGGCCTTGAACATGGCGGCGGTCGCGCGCCGGACGGCGACGAAGTCGGGGTGCGTCTCATCGAGACCGGCCATGCCGTCGAGCACACGGAGGGTGGTCTCGAGGTCTGCGGGGTCGATGCCGCTCGGCGGAAGGTCGGCGGCGGGGGTCTCGTCGGGCACACGCGATTCTACGTCGGCCCGCATGGACGCGACCTGTTAGCGTGCCGGGGTGACGACCCCGACCGACCACCCGACGCAGCCCCGCCGCATCCACGTGTCGGCCGCCGTCATCCACGACGAGCAGGGCCGTCTTCTTCTCGTTCGCAAGGAAGGCACGACCGCCTTCATGCAGCCGGGCGGCAAGCCGGAGCCGGGTGAATCGCCAGACGAGACGCTGAGCCGCGAGCTCGCCGAGGAACTCGGCATCCATGTTCCGGTCAACGCCCTGCGCTCGCTGGGCGCCTACACCGCCGCCGCGGCCAACGAGCCGGGCTTCCTCGTCGTCGCCGACGTGTTCGCCGCCGACATCGGATCGCAGCGACCGATCGTCGGCGCCGAGATCGCCGAACTCCGGTGGATCACCCGCGCGGATGCGGACGACCTCGAGGTCGCCCCGCTCGCGCGCGAGAACTTCCTGCCCGACTGACCCTGCCCTCGGCGGCCGCCGGCACACCCCGTGGACGGCTCCGCGCAACGGGGCTACTGTCGCGTTGTCGTCGAAGCTCGCGCAGAGAGGCGGTGCGGCCATCTCCCACGTCGGTTCCGCGCCCGCTCTTCCCACGCCGCGCCGGGTGCAGGGCACGTACTACACGCTGATGCTCGGCAACACGCTCGCCGCGTCCTTCATCTGGGGTGTCAACACCCTGTTCCTGCTCGACGCCGGGCTGTCGAACCTCGAGGCCTTCTCGGCGAATGCGTTCTTCACGGCGGGCATGCTGATCTTCGAGATCCCCACCGGCGTCGTCGCCGACACCGTCGGACGCCGCGCCTCCTATCTGCTGGGCACGATCACGTTGGCGGTGACCACCGTCATGTACTGGCTGCTGTGGGTGTGGCAGTCGCCGTTCTGGGCATGGGCGATCGTCTCGGTGCTGCTCGGGCTGGGCTTCACCTTCTTCTCGGGCGCGGTGGATGCCTGGCTCGTCGATGCGCTGAAGGCGACGGGCTATCAGGGCAGCCTCGAGACCGTCTTCGGGCGGGCGCAGATCGTGGGCGGCGTCGCCATGCTGTCGGGGTCCGTCCTCGGCGGCATCGTCGCGCAGGCGACGAACCTCGGCGTGCCGTTCGTGATCCGCGGCGCCATCCTGCTGGTGATGTTCGTCGTCGCCGCGCTGCTCATGCGCGACCTCGGATTCACGCCCGACCGCAGCGAGACCCCGCTCCGCGCGACGCGCACCATCCTGCGCGCGTCGTTCAGGTACGGCCTCGGCGATCCGCCCGTCCGCTGGCTCATGCTCGCGAGCCCCTTCACCGCCGGCGTCGGCTTCTACGTCTTCTACGCGCTGCAGCCGTATCTGCTGGAACTGTGGGGCGACAAGGAGGCGTACTCGATCGCCGGACTTGCGGCCGCCCTGCTGTCGGGAGCGGCGATCGTCGGCGGGGCACTCGCCCCGTGGGTGCGCAAGCTCTTCCGCCGCCGCACCTCGGCGATCCTGCTCGCCACCGTGTCGAGCGCGTTGGTGCTCCTCGGGCTCGGACTGGTGCAGAACTTCTGGTTCGCCATCGTGCTGGTGGCGCTGTGGGGTATCGCATCTGCGATCGACGACCCTGTGCACCGCGCCTATCTGAACGACATGATCCCGTCGAAGCAGCGAGCGACCGTGCTCTCGTTCGACTCATTGATCGGCTCGAGCGGCGGAGTGGTGATCCAGCCCGTGCTGGGAAGAGCAGCGGATGCCGGAGGCTACGGCACCTCGCTGATCTGGGGCGGTGTCATCTCAGCCGTCGCGATCCCGTTCGTGCTCTTGAGCAGGGCGCAGCGTCCACCCGCCGACACGGCGCGCGAGGTCACGGTGTCCGCGGAGGTGTAGCCCGTCCGACGGAGGGCCCGCGGCTCGTCTAGAAGCTGCCGATGCCCTTGCCGATGAGCACGACGCCGATGACGAGCAGAAGGATGCTCATGATGACTGCGTTCTCCTTCTCGAGCCAGCCGCGCAGGGCGTCGAGCGGTGCACGGAGGCGGTCGGCGGCGATCAGGTACGCGACGACGGGGACGAGTACGGTGGACGCGGCGATCAGCGTGAAGACCGCGATGGCGATCACGGCCGGCCACACGTCCAGCCCGGCGCTGCCGATGTCGACCCCTGCGCCCGCCGCCATCAGCAGGTTCTTGGGGTTGACGGCCGAGAGCAGGAAGCCGAGTCCGAGCGCCACAGGGAACGTGGTCTTGTCAATCGCGGCCATCCACTTCGGCAGGGCCGCGGACTGCCCGGGCCGGGGGCGCCCACGCCACTGGCGCAGCGCCAGTAGAAGCAGCCCCGCGCCCAGCACGATCCGGATGACGCCCTGCGTCGGGTTGGCGGCATCCGGGTCCTGCGGTGTGATGACCGACGCGAGCAGCGTGAACACCGTGACGGCGGCGATGATGCCCACCAACCAGCCGAGCAGGAAGCCGAGGCTCGTGACCCGCGCCCGCGGCGAGAGAAGCATGAGGATCGTTGCGATGATCGGGATCGGGCTGATCGCGATGCCGAGGGCGTACGGCAGGATGGCGCCGATGGTGATGTTCACGGTCTGATACTCCCGCATCTCGGGCGCGTCAACCCCTTTCTCGTCGGAGCGCCCAGCGTCCTACGGTCACGCTGGCGTGATGTGCGCACCTGCGAGGAGCTGAGCCATGGCCGTTGAGACACCACCCGTAGCCCCGTCCGATCGCCCCACCGTGCTGCCGCCGCGACAGGCGGCGCTGCTGAGCGCGACGCGCGTCGAGCACAAGGGCAACATCATCGTGCGGTGGATCACCTCCACCGATCACAAGACAATCGGCTACCTGTATCTGATCTCGTCGGTGCTCTTCTTCCTCCTCGGCGGCGTGATGGCGCTGCTGATCCGTGCTGAGCTCTTCGAGCCGGGGATGCAGGTCCTACCCACGAAGGAGCAGTACAACCAGCTGTTCACGATGCACGGCACGATCATGCTGCTGATGTTCGCGACGCCGCTCTTCGCCGGTTTCGCCAACGTCATCATGCCGCTTCAGATCGGTGCGCCCGACGTGGCGTTCCCCCGTCTGAACGCGTTCGCCTTCTGGCTCTTCCTCTTCGGGTCGGTGATCGCGGTCTCGGGCTTCCTCACCCCGCAGGGCGCGGCCTCCTTCGGCTGGACCGCCTATCGACCACTGGCGGACGACACGTTCACACCGGGCGTCGGCGGCTCGCTCTGGTTCCTGGGGCTCGGCATGAGCGGCTTCGGCACGATCCTCGGCGCCGTGAACTTCATCACCACGATCATCACGCTGCGCGCTCCCGGCATGACGATGTGGCGGATGCCGATCTTCACGTGGAACACGCTGATCACCAGCATCCTCGTCCTCGTCGCGTTCCCCGTGCTGGCGGCGGCCCTCTTCGCCGGCGCGTCCGACCGCATCCTCGACTCGCACATCTACGATCCGGCCAACGGCGGCGTCCTGCTCTGGCAGCACCTGTTCTGGTTCTTCGGGCACCCGGAGGTGTACGTGATCGCGCTGCCGTTCTTCGGCATCGTGTCGGAGGTCTTCCCGGTGTTCAGCCGCAAGCCCATCTTCGGATACAAGACGCTCGTCTATGCGACGATCGCCATCGCGGCACTGTCGGTCGCGGTGTGGGCGCACCACATGTACCCGACGGGCGCCGTGCTGCTGCCGTTCTTCGCGCTGATGACCATGCTGATCGCGGTGCCCACCGGGGTGAAGATCTTCAACTGGATCGGCACCATGTGGCGCGGCTCGGTCACATTCGAGACGCCGATGGTCTTCGCGCTCGGCTTCCTGGTGTCGTTCGTGTTCGGCGGGCTCACCGGCGTGATCCTCGCGTCGCCGCCGCTGGACTTCCACCTCCACGACTCCTACTTCGTCGTCGCGCACTTCCACTACGTCGTGTTCGGCACGGTGGTGTTCGCGATGTTCGCCGGCTTCTACTTCTGGTGGCCGAAGTTCACGGGGAAGATGCTCAACGAGCGCCTCGGCATGGTGCACTTCTGGATGCTGTTCATCGGCTTCCACATGACCTTCCTCATCCAGCACTGGTTGGGTGTCGAGGGCATGCCCCGCCGGTATGCGGACTACGCCTCGGAAGACCGGTTCACCTGGGAGAACCAGGTGTCCACGGTGGGGGCCATGCTGCTCGCGGCGTCGATGCTCCCGTTCCTCTACAACGTGTGGATCACGGCCCGGAAGGCGCCGCGCGTGACGGTGAACGACCCGTGGGGATATGGCGCATCGCTCGAGTGGGCGACCTCATGCCCGCCCCCGCGCCACAACTTCACGTCGATCCCGCGCATCCGCAGCGAGCGTCCGGCGTTCGACCTGAACCACCCCGAGGCGGGGATCCCCGTCGGCGTCGGCCCGGCGAAGGACGCCCCCGACGCACCGACGACCGATGCCGCGACCGGCGAGACGAAGTGAGGGAGCCACGTCGAGCGACGCGAAAGGCCCGGCCTCGGCCGGGCCTTTCGGCATCCACTCGTCACTCCTTGTTCATGGCGTCCTGAACGGTGCCCGCGGCCTTCTCCACGATGTTCGGGATCTCGGTCGTGCCGTAGAACCGGGAATCCGGGTGCGTCGGAGGCGGTGCGGGGACGCCCGCCGGCGGCTCGGGGACGTACGAGAACTCTCCGTGCCCGTCCGGCGTCGGACCGCTCGCCCATCGCCCATCGCCGGCCATCGCGCCGTTCGAGAAGTTGATGTACTGGTACGACACGTCGCGGTGCTCCTTCTTCAGCGGGAAGTTGCTCGGCACGGGAAGCGCCTCGACGCCTTCCTCCATGAGCTCTGCGGCGGCTGCCAGCCACTGGTTCTGGTGCATCGTGTCGCGGGCGAGCAGGAAGGCGAGCAGGTCTCGCACACCGTGGTCATCGGTCATGTGGTACAGCCGCGCGACCTGCACCCGCCCCTGCATCTCCGCGTTGGCGTTCGCCTGGAAGTCGGCCAGCAGGTTGCCGCTCGCCGTGATGTACGAGCCCATCCACGGGTTGCCGTTGCTGTCGACGGCACGCGCGCCGGCGCCGGCGACGATCCCGTGCTGCACGTCGGTTCCACCGACGATCGCTGCCACAGTCGGGTCGTCCTGCACCGCGTCGTCGGTAATGCCGAGAGGAGCCTTCTCGAGCAGCTGGGCGATCATGATCGCCAGCATCTCGACGTGCCCCATCTCCTCGGCGCCGATGCCGTAGACGAGATCGCGGTACTTGCCGGGGATGTGCATGTTCCAGGCCTGGAACTGGTACTGGAGGGCGACGGTGATCTCGCCGTACTGACCGCCCAGCACCTCCTGGAGCTTGCGAGCGTAGACGGCATCGGGCTTCTCCGGCGTCGCCGTGTGCTGCAGTTCTTGTCGGTGGAAAAACATGTCTCTCTCCTCATCCGGCCGCGGTTCGGAAGCGGCTGAGGTCCTACCCAAAGGAAGGCGACTCGATTTCGTCACCCGGCTTGCCATCGCCCGCGTCGCGGCGTAGAACCCGCGAGGCGCCCAGGACGACGCCGAGCGACCCCCGCCGAGTCACGCCGCCCCGGCGCGCAGCGCCTCCGCGACCGCGGATCGTGCGCCGGCGGCGTAGGGCAGGCCGTGCCCGGGCAGCACCAGCGCGGCATCCGTGTCGGCGATCTTTCGGAGGCTCAGGAGATTCGCCTCGACGTCGGCCGTTGCCGCCCGCGCGACCAGGCGCGGTCCGGTGCGGCCGGTGTAGGGGTCGAGAGTCACCAGCGCGTCTCCGGTGAAGACCACGCCTCGATCGGGGAGGTGGAACGCGCAGTGCCCGTCGGTGTGACCCGGCGTCCAGATAGGCACGGGTGCCCCGGGCACATCCATCGGCTCCCCGTTGCGCACGTCGGTCCTGGCTTTCACGCCCTCCACCCACAGGGCCCCGGCAGCCGTCATCGGCCCGAGCGTCAGGAGCGCCTTCGGGTACCGGAACGGGTAGCGCAGCGGCGACGACTCGCGACGATAGCGATACGGATGCCTCGCCAGTTCGCGGTCCAGTTCATGAACGTGAGAACGCCGCCGGTACTCGCTGAACAGGCGCTCGCACATGCCCACATGGTCGAAGTGGCCATGGGTGAGCAGCACCGCCTGCACGTCGCCCGGGCCCGCATCCAACGCGCGCAGCGCCCGTTCGAGCAGCGACCACATCCCGGGCAATCCCCCGTCGATCAGGATCACGCCATCGGGCGACTCCACGAGATAGCAGTTGACCCCCGCGCGCTGCAGGCGCGTGACTCCCGGTGCCACGAGGTCGATCCGCGAGCGGGCGCGCACCCCCGGCACATCGTGGGGGCCGGTGCCCGTAGCACTGCCGCCGCGACTTCCTGTAGACGATCGATCGCTCATGGCCGACATGGTCAGGTGGCGCGAATCAACCGACCAGGGGCTTGTCAGACCGCGCGTCGCGTCGTATGAGCGGCGGATGGAACGGCCGACAGAGCTGACCGCCGAAACGGCGCCAGGGCGATTGTCAACCCTGTTCCGGGTCGGTCGGACGGCCGGTCATCCTCGCCGCATGACATTCCAACCCACTCGCGCCATCGTGACCGGCTCTGACTCAGGCATCGGAAAGGCGGTCGCCGTCGCGCTGGCGGCAGCCGGCATGGATGTCGGCATCACCTGGCACTCCGATGAGGAAGGCGCGCGCGACACCGCGCGCGAGGTCGAGTCGCAGGGCCGGCGGGCCGTCGTGCGGCGCCTCGATGCGACCGAGGTGCCCGGATGCGGCGACGTGATCGACGACCTCACGACCGAGCTCGGCGGCCTCGACGTCTTCGTGAACAACGCCGGCACCGGCCACAACGCCCTCTTCGTCGAGCTGACGCTCGACCAATGGCGCCACACGGTGAGCGTCGATCTCGAGGCGGCGTTCATCTGCCTGCAGCGCGCGGCGCGCCACATGCAGCGTGGCGGTCAGGGCGGACGCCTCATCGCCATCACGAGCGTGCACGAGCATCAGCCCCGCGTCGGATCGGCGGCCTACGATGCGGCCAAGCACGGCCTGGGAGGTCTGATGAAGACAATCGCCCTCGAGCTCGGACGCGACGGGATCACCGCCAACTCGGTCGCGCCCGGCGAGATCGCGACCCCGATGACCGACCAGGAGGACGAGGACCCGCGCGGCAAGGATCGCCCCGGGGTTCCGCTCGGCCGCCCGGGCGACGCGCGCGAGGTCGCGGCTGTGGTGGCCTTCCTCGCCTCCCCTGACGCCGCCTACGTCACGGGAGCGTCCTACGCGGTGGACGGCGGCATGCTCCAGATGGGCCCGCAGGCCGGTTCCCACATCGAGTCGGACGACTGGCGTCAGGTCTGACGCACCCGCCGGGCGGCGGTTCTACGCGGACTGCGCGGAGTGCCGCCCCTCGGCGATCTCCTCCACGACCTTGGCGTTGAAGGCCGGCAGGTCGTCGGGGGTGCGGCTCGAGACGAGGCCGTCTTCGACGACCACCTCTTCGTCCACCCAGGTGGCACCGGCGTTGCGCAGGTCGGTCTGCAGGCTCGGGTAGCTCGTCAGCGTGCGTCCGTCGACGACCTTCGCCTCGATGAGCGTCCAGGCGGCGTGGCAGATCGCCGCAACCGGCTTCTGCTGCTCGAAGAACGCACGGGTGAAGGCGACCGCGGCGCCGTCCATGCGCAGGTGATCGGCGTTGACGACTCCGCCGGGGAGCACCAGCGCGTCGAAGTCGCCGGCATCGACGTCGGCCGTCGTCGCGTCCACGGGCTGCGTGTGGCCGTTCTTGCCCGTGATCTCGCCGGACTCCGGAGCGATCATGACAGCTGTGGCCCCGGCATCCGTCACCGCCTGCCAAGGAGAAGTGAGCTCGCTGTCTTCGAATCCATCCGTCGCGACGAAGGCGACGCGCTTTCCGTTCAGATCGGTCATGGTTCCACGCTAGGAGCGGGGAGCAGGCGACCCGAGGGGGTTGACAGCCTCCGCAGCACGCACCGACGCCCAAGGGGGCCGGTCCGACAGGACCGACCCCCTCGAACGTCGCGCTGCCGGGCTACTTCACCAGGACGAAGGTCACGATCGTGACGTTGCCTGCCACGTCGTACACCTTCAGCTCGTTGCTGCCGGCCTTGCCTCCGAACTTGCCCACCTGGAGGTTGTTGACGACGGCCGTCGTCCGGTCGGCCAGGTCCTCCTCGACGCCGTTCAGAACGACCTTGTCGATCTTCCCCGCGTCGAAGAGCTTGAAGGAGACCTTGCTGTAGACGCCGTCCTCGCCCTTGGACGACGGCATGACCGTCACGGTCGGCTTCTTCGTGTCGGGCACGAGGATGTCGGTCCGCATCGAGGGCAGCTCGGCCTCGTCGCCCAGGTAGAAGCTGGCGAAGCCCATCTGGTCGTAGCCGTTGTTCTTGTTGGCCACGCCGTTGCGGTACATCGGGTCGTGCATCAGCGTGCGGATGCCGTACTCGGTCGGCGCCAGGGTGGTGATGATGCCCAGGCGGTTGCCGCTCGCCCGCAGGACGAGCTCCTCGCGCCAGTCGCCGAGCAGGTCGGCCTTGAGCGTGGGGGTGCTCTTGTTGCCGGTCGACGTCATGCCGGTCGCCAGGTAGGACGACGGCGCGAACGTCAGGTCGTTGATCGTGTTGATCGTCGCCCCGTTGACCGCCATGTGCGTCAGCCCACCGCCGAACCAGATGGCGTTCTGGCCCTGAGCGATGCCACGAGCCGTGTTCGTCGTGGTGAGGATCTCACCCGTGACCATGCTCCGCACCTCCCTCGTCGCCGCACCCGAGCCGGCTTGCGCGCCGGGCCAGCGGTTGGAGAAGTTGCCCGCAACGCTGCCCTCGTCATCACTCGCCTGGTACACGCCCCACGGGAGCGAGTTCTCGTAGACGACCTCGCCGTTCTCGTCGAGCCGCTTGCCCTTCATCGGGTCGTAGCCCGCCGGTCCGGGAATCCAGCCGAGGTGGTGACCCGTTCGCAGGTCGTCGAGAAGGTGCTCCTCCATGCCGCCATTCGCGGATGTTGTTGTCCTTGTCGACCGGCAGCAGTGCCCCTCGATCGCCGTGACGCAGCGGAGCCCACACGTTGAGCGGGTTGTTCCGAACCTCGTCGGTGGCGAACTGGAACTGACCGACGACCGGCGGCACGCCGTCCAGGCCCTCGATGGTCGGCATGACGTCGCCGTTGAGCACCTTGGGCAGGATCTTGGTCTTGTCGGCGTTGAGCCCGAGGACCATCGCCTTCAGAACGACCTCATCCCAGCCGTCGCCGTCCAGGTCGGCCGACTTGGTGTCATGGTTTCCGCGGTTCTGGTAGTCGTAGGCGCTGCCGCCCAGCGACCAGTACTCGGGGTCGGCCGAGTCGAAGTTCGCCTGCAGATTGACCTGTCCGTCCTCGATGTTGAAGGCGGCGAGGGTCGTCCGGTGGTAGTACCCGCGCTGCGAGACCGCGTACTTGTTGACGCCGTCCAGTGCAGCCACGACACCGACGTAGCGGTTGGCGCGGTTTCCCTGCGCGTCGCCGTACGAGGCTGCCTTCCACGGATGCTCCAGCCAGTAGGCCTCGGACTCGGCCATGATCTGCGCCTTGTAGTCGCTTGCCGAGCTGCCGGCGCCTGGGCCGGGGAACGCGAGGTACGAGTAGTTGCCTCGCTGGGTGGCGGGGGTCATGGCCCAGTTCTCACCGTCGACGCTGGCCTCGTATGGGAACGGGTACTTCTCGCTGTCCACGAGCACTCCCTCGCCTGCCTCGGCGTCCCACTCGAACGCGGAGAAGAACTCCTGGTCGTCCTTCGCGGGGCCGATGGGACCGACGTGGTACGTCTTGATCCAGCGCTTGATGGCCGGGTCGTTCGGACCGTCGTTGCCGCCGCCCGCTGTGGGGCTGCGGTACGAGATCGCGAAGCTGTTCAGCAGCGACCAGTAGGTGTCGAGCGCCTGATCGTCACCGGTGGAGAAGTACTCCTTGAACTTGTCGGTGGTGGCGTTCAGTCCGTCCTGGCCGCCCACGACTCCCGAGTCGGGGTAGACCACGGACTGCGTCGCCTCGTCCCAGTTGCCGATGCGCGTTCCCAGTGCGGTCTTGAGCATGAGTTCCGACTTGCCGTCGCCGTCGAAGTCCTCGGCGAACAGCGTCGTCTCGTGGTCGTTGGCGGCTCGCACGTTGTAGCCCATGTCGATGCGGAACAGCAGCGTGCCGTCCTGCTTGTAGGCGTCGATGTACTCGGGGGCGGTCGTGGTGTTGCCACCGCCGAAGATGGGCTCCGAGTACATCGGATCCTGCTGCGTGCTGCGCCACTTGACGACGACCTCGTACTCGCCGTCTCCGTCGAAGTCACCCACCGTCATGTCGTGCGTGGAGTACGCGCTGCTCTGCGAGGTGTGGATCGCGCCCGCGCCGGTCTTCGCATAGGGGAGCGACTGGCCGGCGTCGAGGTTCTCGACGTACTTGATGAACTCGCCCTCGAGCTCGTCGTACAGCGCTTCGGTGATCTTGCCGCCCACCAGGCTGTTCGTCAGCGGACGAGGACTCTCGTACGTCGCCACACCGAGCGTGTTCGGGGTCGTGTTCTTCTCGTTGAGTTCGGCGACCCAGGTGTCGAGCTGCTCCTGCGTGACGGTCGTCTGCTCCTCGTGAGCCGACCGGAAGCCCCTCAGAAGGTCCATGTCGACGACGTACCAGTTCTGGCCGCCGGTGCCGGGGATGACCATGTTGGCCGCATTCAGGTTGGTGCCGGGACCGAACCGGTTGCCCTCGCCCCGATAGGTGAAGTGCGCGAGCGGCACGGGTGCCGGCGCAGGCTTCATCGGGATGTAGTGGACGGCACCGCGATTCGCCTGGCCGGCTCCGCCGGGGAGCGCCGACAGCATCGACACGCTCATGCCCTGTCGATCGCCTTCGACCCCGTCGATGACCGGGGCGACCTCGTAGACCGAGGTGATGGTGCCATCCGGGTCGGTGTAGTTCGAGGGGGTGACGTGCTCCTTGACGACGCCGGGGTTGGCGTCGTAGTCGCTCTCGGGCTGCACGTCCCTCGGGGCGATGCCGGCGATCTTCACGAACCCCGCGTCACCGTCCTTGCGGTAGACGTTCCACGAGAGGCCGTCGGGCTCATCGCCGAGGAAGCGCCAGCTCAGGAAGACGCCTCCTGGCACCTGCGCGGCGACCAGTCCGCGAGTGAGGCCCTCCACCGGGCGAAGGTCGGGTTGGGGTCCCGCTCCCGCAGCCGGGGGGCCGAAACCGAACAGCGAGACGCCAACCGCCACCGCCAGTGACAGTGGCGCGAGCGAGCGCAGTGTCTTTCGCATTCTTGATTCTCCTCTTCGAGTGATCTCAGTTCGCGAGGGAGCGTGCCAGGACCACCTTGTCGGGCAACCGCTTTCCGGCCATGATGCCCCTTTGCGCTGCCGAGCGCAAGAGTCAGCTTTTAACGTTTCACCCCTGGTCGAGACTTTCTGAGAAAACGCTTCCTAACGAGGCTGTTCGGGAGTAGCGTTCCGGCTCGGACGGCCGTCGGCTCGTTGGACCGGGCGTGACAGCCAGCAGATCAGAGTGGATCGAACTGGAGGAGTACCGATGCTGACGTCACAAGAGAAACCCGCGACTCACATCCCCAGGGTCGCGGGGCTTCGCGGCGGCGTCGGGGCGCGGCATCCGCTCAGTTCTTCTCGCGAGTGATCTCGGGCAGCCGCCACGTCATGTTGAACCAGGGCTCGAGCGGACCGTAGAGCCTGAGCAGCGGCCACCACGACTTGCCCGGGAGTGTGGGGATCCAGTTGGACTCCTTGCCCTCCGGGGCGACCGGGGCGAACCACAGCACGTGGGAGCCGTCGTCCTCCGGCTGGAGCGCTTCGGACAGGCTCGACACGGCGGGGAATGGCGCGGACTGCAGCAGTGACCGTGTCTGGGTGTCGTAGACGTCGATCGCCCAGAAGTTCTTCGCAGGCGCGTCCGCCGGAATGGTGAGCGTGTAGGTGGCCGCTCCGTCGAGAATGGCGCCGTCGGAGTCCTCGGCTGTGTAGAGGTAGGCGGAGCCCGCTCCGATCTGGGCGTGCGCCATCGCCGGCGTGATCACGGTCGCCGCGTAGTGGAAGAGCGTGCGTGCGTCGAGGTTGCGCGCGCCATCGCTCAGGAACTCGTAGCTTCCGCCGACGAAGCCCTCCTTCCACGAGGAGCCTTCCCACCGGAACGACTGTGCGTTCCTCGAGGCGTACAGCGTGGCCCGTGCCATCGCCGCACCTGTGCGAGCCGCATTGTCGAGAATCGCGCGGAGCCGGTCGTCGGGCTCGAACGGTGCACCGTGCGCGATGCCGAGCGAAGCCAGTGCTCCGGCACGCTCGGGGTCAAGGGATCCCGCCGGTTCCTCGGCGATGAGCTCCGCGATCTCTTCGAAGAACGAGTAGTCGTTGGCATGGACGGTGTTGATGGCCTGCTCGCCGATGTTCACGAACGTGTTCTCGGGTGCCGTGTCGGCGTCCTCGAGGCGGTAGATGCGCGACCGTTTGATGGCCGCGACTCCTGCGAGTGCCCGGATCACGAGGAAGTTCGTGAAGGTCGGGCTCTCGTAGACGTGATATCCCTCGGGTCGCTCGCCCTCGTAGCCCGGGGGGACGAAGAGGTACTTGCCACCCGCACCGCGATCGGGGCCCGCAATGCCCATGTCAGCGACGTAGCGGAACCAGAAGTCGTCCACGACGCACAGCGACTGCGGCGGCACCTCGATGACCGTGGGCCCCCACGCCTTGAGATCGAGGAACGTCACTCCGTAGGTCGTCTCGGTGTTCGGCGTGAGGAAGATCGGCGTGGAGGTGCACCTCGGGTCGGTGTAGCCGATCTTGTCTGGCGAGTCCACGCCGGCGGAGCGAAGCCCGCGCCGCATGGCGACGAGGGAGGCGCCGGGAACGGCGTCGAGGAAGGCTGTGATGCCGCGGACCATATCGAGCCCGTCGAAGATCGCCTGCCGCGACTCCCGCTGGGGCACACCGTCGAAGAACTCGAAGTCGCCGAACGGAGTCGACAGCCGGTCGGGCGTGGAGACGTGCGAAACCTCTTCGGCGAGCTGCTCGGCTGTGAGACCCGGTCCGTTGGTTGGCTCTGTTGCCATGCTCGTCTCCTCGTCGCTGGATGTCAGGCGATGCTTCCAGCATCCCCAGGCGGCGTCATCACCCGCGGGGTGTGAGGTCTGGGTGGCGACGGCGGCTGATCGTCCGAATTGCACCCGGCGGACCGGCGCAACGATGCGAGGTCAGTCGGTCAGCCCGCGCGTGATGAGGCGGTAGACGTCGTCCGCGACGGCGCGGTGGTCGACGCCATGCGAGACGAGTTGGACACCGGCGCCGAGGATCCCCTGGACGAGCGCCACAGCGGACTTCGACTCCGACAGCCCCAGGTGGGAGAGCACCCGGACGAGCGGCCTCAGCAGTGCGTCGTGCAGGGTCATCAGATCCTCGAGCCGACTCGGACTGAGATTCGCATCGCTGAGCGCCCCGGCGATCGCGTGCTTGCCAGCAGCGGTCATCTCCATGGTCGCGTCGATGAATCGGCGCAGCTCTCCGAGGCCGGGCTCGGCCCCGGTCAGCTCCTGCTCGATCTCGGCATCCCACTGCTCGATCGCAGCGATGGCGATCGCCACCAGCAGGTCGTCCTTGGTGGCGAAGTAGTCGTAGAAGCTGGAGCGCGCCAGCCCCGCCCGCTCGCAGACGCTGCGCGGCGTGACCGCTGCCAAGCCGGACTCGAGCAGGACCGCTTCGCCCGCGCGGACGAGAGCCGCCCGCTGCATCGCACGATGCTCGGCCACCGTCGGCGCAGAGATCTTGGGCATCTCGCAATTATGCGCGGCGGCCGCGTCCAAGTCGAAACCTCACCGGCGCCTTCGTTCGCGCCGGCTGTGCGGCGTTCACCGCCAGACGGTCGCGAGCAGGATGTTGACGACAGTCAGTCCCCCGATCACCGGGAGCACCCACGCGGCGACGGTTTCGCGCTTGCGATTGATGAGGGCAATCGCGATGATCGCGATGAGGACCACGAGCTTCACGGAGATCTTGACGTTGTTCACGTCGTTGCCCAGCGGATACTGCAGGCCGACGAGCAGCAGCCCGGTCAGGAGCATCGTCCACGCGCCATGCATCATGGCGGGCAGGATCCGGGCCTTGCCTTCGCGCATCGCGCCGATCTGATACAGGACACCGCCCAGCAGCGCGACGACGCCGATGATGTGCAGGGCGAGGATGACGTTCTTGAGGATCTCCATACACACACCTTACCGACACTGTGTCGGATAATTTACCGCTGCGAAACCGCGCCCGGGTTCGATCGGGGCGACTTCAGCTCTCCGTATCGACGACGACCGGGGCCTCGACGGCGGCCTCCGCGCTCCGTCGTCCCAGCGGGATCGTGGTGAGCAGCCCGACGATGAGAGCGCCGACAGCGACCCACGCGGCGACCGAGACACCCTGAGAGAGCGCCTCTCGAGCGGCGTCCGCGATGGGGGCGGTTGCGGGGTTCTCCGCCAGCTCGGCGATGAGTGCGCCAGCCGAGTCGGAGACCCCGACGACGAGGTCCGCGACGGCGGGGTCCGCCGCGATCTGGTCGCTCAGACGCGCCTCCGTCCCCACGCGTAGGGTCGTGAAGAGCGCGGTCCCCAGGACCGCAATGCCCAGGGCGGACCCGACCTGACGGGCGGTCGACTGGGTGGACGAAGCCTGGCCCGACTTGTCGAGGGGAACATCGACGAGGATCAGCTGAGTCAGCTGAGCAGTCGCGAACCCCACGCCCATGCCGTAGAAGAACAAGGGCACTCCGGTGACCCACAGGGTCGAGTCGGGGCGGATGAGGAGCGCCATCACCGCGAGGGAGACGATCTCGAGCAGGATGCCGAGGCGAACCATCTGCACGGGGGTCAGGTGCTTCCCCAGCGAGTGAATCGATCCGCTCGCCACGAACGACCCCACAGCGAGGGGAAGGAGTGCGAGGCCGGCCTGCAGCGCATCCATGCCGACGACGTACTGGAACCACAGCGGGAGCGACAGGATGAGCCCGAACTCGCCGAGTGAGACGGTCAGGGCGGTGACATTGCCGTTGCTGAACGAAGGGATGCGGAACAGCGTGACATCCAGCAGCACCGACTTGCCGGCGGTGACCCGCGATCTCTCCCGGAGGACAAGTGCGCCGAGGACGAGGACGGCGAGGACGAAGAGGATCGGGATGATGCTGAAGCCGCCGAGGCTGACCGGGGCGGAGTCGGTCGCCTCCCACCAGCCATATGCGCGTCCTTCGATCAACGCGAACACGAGCATGCCGAAGCCGAGGATGGACGCGCCCGCCCCGATCCAGTCGGTGAAGCGACGCGCGCCGAGCTGGCGGGACTCGGGGACGCAGATCAGCACTCCGATGATGACCAGGATGCCGAAGGGCAGATTGATCCAGAACGCCCAGTGCCAGGAGAAGGCCGATGTCAGCCAGCCGCCGAGGACCGGGCCGACGGCCGCCATGGAGCCGATGGTGGATCCCCAGACGGCGAAGGCGATGCTGCGCTCGCTCCCGCGGAAGGTGGCGTTCAACAGGGCCAGGGTGGTGGGCAGGATCATCGATCCGCCGACCCCCTGGAGCGCGCGGGCGGCGATCAGCCAGGTGCCGCTCGTGGCGAAGGCGCACAGGATGCTGGCGCCGACGAAAATGCTGAGCCCGATCACGAGCAGACGGCGTCGGCCGATCCGATCGCTCATCGTGCCCCACACCATCAGCAGCGCCGCGAACACGAGCGTATAGACCTCTTGCACCCATTGGACCTGCATGGTGGTGAGGTCGAGCGACTCGATGATGGCCGGCGTCGCGACGGCGACGATCGTGGCGTCCATGATGATGAGCGCCACGCCCAGCGAGATCGCGGCGAGCCCCCACCAGCGGAGGCGATGGAATCGATCGGTGTCGTGAATCACGAGAACCTACGATACCCTGTTTCCGACACAGTGTCGGAAAGAACCGGCGCGCGGCATCTAGCGCCGCTTCGGACTGGTCGCTATCGTCCTGAACATGACCCCCCACATCGGTGTGGACGGTCGAGCGTCTGATGCTCTCCTCGCGGCGGGCCGGTTCTTCACGAGGTGGGAAGAGACGCCCGATCACCGGGCGGCGTTCCTCGAAGGCGGTCGCGACGGCGATGCCTTCTACCGCGACAGGTGGAGCCACGACAAGGTCGTACGGTCGACGCACGGAGTGAACTGCACAGGGTCGTGCTCGTGGAAGGTGTACGTCAAGGACGGAATCATCACCTGGGAGGCCCAGGAGACCGACTACCCGAGCGTCGGCCCCGACCGTCCGGAGTATGAGCCACGCGGCTGTCCTCGGGGCGCCGCGTTCTCCTGGTACACATACTCGCCGACACGAGTGCGCTATCCGTATGTGCGGGGCGTGCTGCTCGAGGCCTTTCGCGAGGCGAAGGCTCGACTCGGCGACCCGGTGCTCGCGTTCGGCGAGATCTCGACCGATCCCGAGACGCGGCGCCGGTACCAGCGCGCGCGCGGCAAGGGCGGTCTCGTGCGCGCGTCCTGGACCGAGGCGGTCGAACTGATCGCGGCAGGCTATGTGCACACGATCAAGGAGTACGGACCGGATCGGGTGGCGGGGTTCTCGCCGATCCCTGCGATGTCGATGGTCTCGCACTGCATCGGCACCCGATTCACGCAACTCGTCGGCGGCGTGATGACCTCCTTCTACGACTGGTACGCCGATCTGCCCGTTGCGAGCCCCCAGGTCTTCGGCGACCAGACCGATGTTCCGGAGTCAGGGGACTGGTGGGACGCGACCTACCTCATGATGTGGGGCTCGAACGTGCCCGTCACCCGCACCCCCGACGCCCACTGGATGGCGGAGGTGCGCTACCGAGGCACCAAGGTGGTCACTGTCAGTCCGGACTACGCGGATAACACCAAGTTCGCCGACGAGTGGCTGCCGTGCCAGGCCGGGACTGACGCCGCGCTTGCGATGGCCATGGGCCACGTCGTGCTCAAAGAGAACTACGTGGACCGGCGAGTGCCGTTCTTCGTGGACTTCGCGCGTACGTACACCGACCTTCCTCACCTCATCACTCTGATCGAACGCGAAGGTGGCGGATTCGTCCCGGGCAAGTTCATGACCGCGGCGGACCTCGGCGGTACAGCGCCCGAGGACGCCTGGAAGACGGTGGTGATGGATGCCGCGACCGGCGCACCGCAAGTCCCCAACGGGTCTATGGGGTTCCGCTACGCCGAGTCCGGTGTGGGGCGCTGGAATCTCGACCTCGAGGATGTCGTGCCGGCACTGTCCGTGCGCGACGCGAAGGTCAGCGAGGAGGCCATCGAAGTCCTTCTGCCCCGGTTCGATTCCGCCGACGGATCCGGGGCGGTGCTCCGTCGCGGGGTTCCGGCCACCCGGGTGGGCGGCGTCGTCGTCACGACGGTGCTCGATCTGATGCTCGCCCAGTACGGGGTCGGGCGGGAGGGTCTCCCGGGCGACTGGCCTCGGGGCTACGACGATGTCGACTCGCCCTACACTCCGGCGTGGCAGGAGGAGATCACCGGGGTCCCTGCGGCGGCGTGCACGCGCATCGCCCGCGAGTTTGCCGCGAACTCGATGGAGTCGCAGGGTCGCTCGATGATCATCATGGGCGCGGGAATCTGCCAGTGGTTCCACGGCGACGCTACCTACCGAGCGATCCTCGCCCTCCTCATACTCACCGGTGCGATGGGCCGCAACGGCGGCGGGTGGGCTCACTACGTGGGTCAGGAGAAGTGCCGGCCGATCACGGGCTGGCTGTCACTGGCGAACGCGCTGGACTGGGCGCGCCCGCCACGGACCATGATCGGCACCGCCTACTGGTACATGCACACGGACCAATGGCGATTCGACGGCTACGCGGCTGACGCTCTCGCCTCGCCGCTCGCAGACGGCCACCTGACCGGCATGCACACGGCTGACACGATCGCGCAGGCGGCACGCCTCGGCTGGATGCCCTTCTACCCGCAGTTCGACGTCAATCCGCTCGACCTCGCCGACCGCGCCCAAGCGGCGGTCGACCGAGGAGAGGCGGCGAATGCGGCATCCTACGTGACCGGCGCGCTCGCGAGCGGCAGCCTCCAGACAGCGATCTCCGACGTCGACGCGCCACGCAACTGGCCCCGACTCCTGACCCTGTGGCGCTCGAACCTGATGGGATCCAGCGCCAAGGGGAACGAATACTTCCTCAAGCACCTGCTCGGCACCCACAGCAACCTGATGGCCAGCGACGAGGCGGCGGTCCGCCCGACCGAGGTCGCCTGGCACGACGACGTCCCCGAAGGAAAGCTCGACCTCCTCGTCTCCGCGGACTTCCGCATGACCTCGACGACCCTCCTGTCCGATGTCGTGCTCCCGGCAGCCACCTGGTACGAGAAGCACGACCTGTCCTCGACCGACATGCATCCCTTCGTGCATGCCTTCACACCTGCGATCGACCCGCCCTGGGAAGCCAGAAGCGACTTCGACATGTTCCACGCGATCGCCCAAGAGTTCTCGAGGATGGCGGTCACTCACCTTGGCACCCGCCGAGACCTCGTCTCCGTGCCGCTTCAGCACGACACCCCCGGCGAGACCGCGCAACCGGGGGGCACCGTCCGCGATTGGATGCGGGGCGATGTCGCCCCCATTCCAGGCAAGACGATGCCCCAGCTGACCATCGTCGAACGCGACTACACCGCAATCGCCGACAAGCTCGGCGCACTCGGTCCGCTCGCCGACGAACTCGGGTTCACCACCAAGAACGTGACCTACGACGTCGTGCACGAGGTCGACCGGCTTGCACACCTGAACGGCGTGATGCTCGGCGGGGCCGCCGACGGACGCCCCGCGCTCGACACGGACGTCAAGATGGCCGAGGCGATCCTCACGCTCTCGGGAACGACCAACGGAGAACTCGCCGCGCAGGGGTTCCGCACCCTCGAGAAGCGGGTCGGCAAGCCGCTCGCGGACCTCGCCGAAGGGTCGGAGGAGAAGCGGATCACGTTCGCGATGACACAGGCGGCTCCCGTCCCGGTGATCACCTCGCCCGAGTGGTCGGGTTCTGAGACCGGCGGACGCCGCTATGCGCCGTTCACCGTGAACATCGAGCGGCTGAAGCCCTTTCACACTCTCACGGGCCGCATGCACTTCTACCTCGACCACGACTGGATGCGAGATCTCGGCGAGGCACTGCCGATCTACCGCCCTCCGCTGGACATGCATCTCCTGTTCGGGGAGCCGAAGCTCGGACCCGACGGCGCTCAGCAGGTCGTGGTGAGATACCTCACTCCGCACTCGAAGTGGTCGATCCACTCCGAGTACCAGGACAACCTCTTCATGCTCTCGCTCTCACGCGGAGGACCGACTGTGTGGATGAGCCCGGCGGACGCCGCCTCCATCGGCGCGGCCGACAACGACTGGGTGGAGTGCGTGAACTCGAACGGCGTCCTGGTCGCGCGGGCGATCGTGTCCCATCGGATGCCGACGGGAGTCGTCTACGTGCACCATGCGCAGGAGCGCACGATCGACGTGCCCAAGTCGGAGGCGACCGGCCGACGCGGCGGCATCCACAATTCGGTGACCCGCTTGCTCGTCAAGCCCACGCATCTGATCGGCGCCTATGCGCAGCTGTCCTACGCGTTCAATTACCTCGGCCCTACCGGTAACCAGCGCGACATGGTCGCGACGATCCGACGCCGGTCGCAGGAGGTGACCTACTGATGCGTGTGATGGCCCAGATGGGCATGGTCATGAACCTCGACAAGTGCATCGGCTGTCACACCTGCTCAGTCACCTGCAAGCAGGCTTGGACGAACCGGGCCGGCACCGAGTACGTCTGGTTCAACAATGTCGAGACGCGGCCCGGCCAAGGGTACCCGCGCCGCTACGAGGACCAGGAGCAGTGGCGGGGCGGGTGGACGCTCAATCGCCGCGGACGAATCTCCCTGCGCACGGGGAGCCGCATGCGGCGGCTGCTCTCCATCTTCTCCTCCCCCGTGCAGCCGAAGCTCGAGGACTACTACGAGCCGTGGACCTACGACTACGAGACTTTGATCAACGCGCCACTGGGAGATGACTTCCCCGTCGCGAGGCCGAAGTCGCTCATCACAGGCGAGGACACCAAGATCACGTGGTCGGCGAACTGGGACGACGATCTCGGCGGGTCGAGCGAGATGGGTCACCTCGACCCGATCGTCGAGAAGGTGCGGCGCGAGTCGGAAGACAAGATCAAGCTCCAGTTCGAGCAGACCTTCATGTTCTACCTGCCGCGCATCTGCGAGCACTGCCTGAACCCGTCCTGCATGGCCTCCTGCCCGTCAGGTGCGATCTACAAGCGGGAAGAAGACGGCATCGTTCTGGTGGACCAGGATCGCTGCCGAGGCTGGCGACAGTGCATCACGGGATGCCCCTACAAGAAGATCTACTTCAACCACAAGACCGGCAAGGCCGAGAAGTGCACTCTGTGCTACCCGCGACTCGAAGTCGGGCTGCCGACGGTGTGTTCGGAGACCTGCGTCGGTCGCCTCCGTTATCTCGGGCTGTTCCTCTACGACGCAGACCGCGTGACCGAGGCGGCGTCGACGCCCGAAGAGCGCGACCTCTATGAAGCGCAGCTCGACCTCATCCTGGATCCGAGCGATCCCGCGGTGATCGCCTCTGCGCACGCTCAAGGGATTCCCGACGACTGGTTGGATGCCGCACGCCGCTCGCCGGTGTATGCGCTGGCCAAGAAGTACCGGGTCGCGCTGCCTCTGCACCCCGAGTACCGGACCATGCCGATGGTCTGGTACATTCCACCGCTGTCGCCGATCGTCGATCTGCTACGCGACCAGGGCCACGATGCGGAGTCGGCCGGCACCCTCTTCGGAGCCATCGACGCACTGCGGATCCCCGTCGAGTACCTCGCCGAGCTGTTCACCGCCGGGGACGCCGACATCATCACCGGGGTGCTGCTCAAGCTCGCCGCGATGCGCGCGTACCTGCGCGACATCTCCCTCGAGCGCGAGCGGGACGAGTCCATTCCCGCAGCGGTCGGAATGACGGGGGAGACGATCTACGAGATGTATCGCCTGCTCGCGATCGCGAAGTACGAGGACCGGTATGTCATTCCGACCGCCCATTTCGAGCGCGCGCATGAGCTCGAGGAACTCGGCTGCTCGCTGGACTTCGACGGCGGCCCGTACGCGAACGAGTCGGGCCCGTTCGGCGAGGCGAGCGGACGCCCCGTGCCGGTCGCCGTGGAGACGTTCCAGGCCCTCCAGGAGCGGCAGACGTCGGACACCAGAGCCGGTGAGCAGTCGATGCGGGGTCGGGTCAACCTTCTCAACTGGGATGGCAATGGAGCCCCACCCGGCCTGTTTCCGGCCCGCAGGACGGACGATCCGGATGCCGAAGCGGGGACCGGGCCATGAAGCGAGAGATCGTCTACCAGGCGGCATCGCTGTGCCTGAGCTACCCGGATGACACCGTACTGGGGGCGGCACGCCTGATCGCCGATGCCCTGCAGGAGGAAGCGCCGGCGGCCGCGGCATCCTTCGCTCCCCTACTGACCTGGTGGCACGAGACCCCGTCCGAACAGGTGCGGGAGGCGTACGTCGAGACCTTCGACATGTCCAAGCGGCACGCGCTCTACCTGAGCTACTGGACAGACGGCGACACCCGCCGCCGCGGGGCGGTGCTCGCCGACCTCAAGCAGAGATACCGGGATGCCGGACTCGCGCTGTCGGGGACCGGCGAGCTTCCCGACTACGTGCCGCTCGTGCTGGAGTTCGCGCGCCATCGCCCGGACGACGGCGCGGCGCTCCTGCAGGAGTATCGCGCCAGTCTCGAGCTGATCCGCATCGCGCTGACTGAACGAGGCTCGCCCTACGCCGATGTGGTCGCCGCAGTGTGCGCCACTCTCCCCGGTCGCTCACCTGCCGACCGGCAGCAGGCGATGGCTCTGGCGGCCGCGGGTCCGCCCACCGAGTCGGTGGGTCTCGACCCGCACGATCCGCGATTGATCCCGCTCGAACCGGCGGGGCGGTAATGACTCTGCTGCTGTGGGGGATCCTCCCCTACGTGATGGTGGGGGTGCTCGTCGGCGGCACGATCTGGCGCTACCGGTACGACCAGTTCGGCTGGACGACGCGCTCGTCGCAGCTCTACGAGTCGCGCCTGCTGCGCATCGGCTCCCCGCTCTTCCACTTCGGGATTCTCGTGGTGATCGTGGGGCACGTCGCCGGACTCGTGATTCCCCGGGCGTGGACCGACGCGCTGGGAATCTCGGACGACATGTACCACGTCGCAGCTCTCGGGCTCGGAACGATCGCGGGCATCGCAACCCTTGCCGGCGTGGTGATCCTTATCTATCGGCGCCGGACGACCGGTCCGGTCTTCATGGCGACAACGAAGAACGACAAGGGCATGTACGTGGTGCTCGTCGCGGCGATCGTCGCGGGCCTCGCCACGACGCTGCTGAGTGTCCTCGGGCCGCATCAGGAAGTCACCTACCGCGACACGGTAGCGCCCTGGTTCAGGTCGCTGTTCATCCTCCAGCCCGACATCCAGGCGATGGCCGCGGCATCCCTCGACTTCCAGATCCACACGCTCATCGGGATGGCGCTGTTCATGATCTGGCCGTTCACCCGGCTCGTCCACGCCTTCACGGCTCCCCTGCACTATCTCTTCCGTCCCTACATCGTCTATCGCTCGCGCGATGCGCGCCCCACGACCGCGCGTGCCATCCGAAGGGGCTGGGCGCCGGTGGGAACCTCCGATCGCACCTCGGACAAGGCCGCCGCAGCGAAGCCGCGACGGACACCCCGATGACACAGCAGGCGTCAGGCCCCATCGGCTCGGACGCACTCCCCGGGCGCGGACGGAATCTCTCGCTCGCGCTGTTGGCGTTCACGATCACGTTCTGGGCGTGGAACATCATCGGGCCCCTCGCGGTCCGCTACGCCGACGAGCTCGATCTCGACGCGACGCAGACCTCGCTCCTGATCGCGACCCCGGTGCTCGTCGGATCCGTAGGACGCATCCTGACGGGGGCGCTCACAGATCGGTACGGTGGACGGCTGATGTTCACCGTGCTCACCGCAGCCTCCGCGGTCCCGGTGCTCCTCGTGGCGCTCGCCGGCGCGCTCGGCTCGTACACGCTGCTCATCGTCTTCGGCTTCCTGCTCGGCATCGCCGGAACGACCTTCGCGATCGGCATCCCGTTCGTGAACGCGTGGTATCCGCCGTCCAAGCGCGGATTCGCGACCGGGCTCTTCGGAGCGGGCATGGGCGGCACCGCACTCTCAGCGTTCTTCACCCCACGCATGGTGGCATGGTTCGGCTACGCCGCGACCCATGTCATCATCGCGGTCGTCCTTCTCGTCGTGGCCGCTGTCATGTGGCTGATGATGCGGGACTCCCCGGTATGGACGGCGAATAAAAGCCCGGTGGTGCCGAAGCTGGCGGCCGCAGCCAGACTGGCCGTGACGTGGCAGATGGCCGTCCTCTACGCCGTCACGTTCGGCGGCTTCGTCGCCTTCTCGACGTATCTGCCGACGTACTTGAAGGAGGTGTACTCGTACGATCTCGCCGATGCCGGTGCGCGCACCGCGGGGTTCGCGATCGCCGCGGTGATCGCCCGGCCGGTGGGCGGGTGGCTCTCCGACCGCATCGGCCCGGCCGTGGTCCTCTGCATCTCGCTCGCCGGTGCCGCCGTCATGGCCGTCGTCATCGCTCTGCAACCGCCTCCCGAGCTCGCCGCCGGCACGTCATTCGTGCTCATGGCGATCGCTCTCGGACTCGGCACGGGCGCCGTGTTCACCTGGGTCGCGCAGCGTGCACCCGCAGAACGGGTCGGAAGCGTCACCGGGATCGTGGGTGCCGCGGGCGGTCTTGGCGGATTCTTGCCGCCACTCGTGATGGGAGCCACGTACAACGCCGAGTCGCACAGCTACGCGGTGGGTCTCGGGCTGCTCTGCCTGACTGCGATCGCAGCGCTCGGATTCACGATCTTCCTAGCGCGCCGGCAGAGGGTGGTCCAGGCGTGACGGCGACTCGTCACGATGGGTTCAGCGGATCTTGACCACCGTCAGGAGCACAACGGAGTCTTCGACAGCATCCAGCGAGTGCAATCCATCGGGAATCGTCATCAGGTCGCCGACGGATCCGTTCCACGAGACGTCGCCGGCCTTGAGAAGCACCCGCCCCTCGAGCACCTGCAGCGTCGCCTCTCCCGGGTTCTCGTGCTCGGACAGCTCCTGGCCCGCGCGAAGTGCGATGACCGTCTGCCGAAGCTGATGCTCGTGGCCACCGAACACCGTCTTGGAGCTCCGGCCGCTGGACGCTTCGAGCGCATGCGCCAGTTCGTGACGAGCGAGGGCGATCAACGATGTCTTCTGCATGCGGGTTGCTCCGTTCAGGGGCTGAGTGTCGTCCAGACGCTACGCCGCTCGTAAGGCGGTCAGTCGGCATCCTCGCGGAGCCCGCCGGTTCGCGCCAGCCCCGGGCCGGCTGCTTCGTCGCCTCGGCCGCTCAGAGCTCGCCGTGGAGCCAGCGCCGGATCCACTCGCGGCGAGCTCGGTGCGCCTCCACGGAGACGATCGCCGTCTCGACCACCCCGTCGAACGAGTGGAATCCCCCCGACCAGACGTGCAGCTCCGTGCTGACGCCGTGGACCCACAGCGCGCTCGCGAATGCGACGATGTCGTCGCGGAACAGCTCCGCGGATCCGCTGTCGAGGTAGGTGGGAGGCAGTCCGCTCAGATCGTCGCGCTCGCCGGGCGGCAGCATCCGGGATCCCGCCAGTGCGACGTCCCATCCCGTCGCGTTGCTGCGCGCGCTCCACGACGGATCGTCCGCGTGCTGACGCTTGGAGGCGGTCGGCCGCCGCGAGAGCATGGGGCAGATGAGCAGTTGGCCGTCGATCCGGACGCCGGTCTGACGACTGGCGAGGGCACTGGCGGCCGCCACTGCGCCGCCGGCGCTCTGCCCCGCGATGAGGACCCGGGTCGCATCGGCACCGGCCGCCGAGAGGACACGCAGAGCCGCGGCGACCATGTCGTCGAAGCTGTGCTCGGGTGCCAGCGGATATTCCACGCTCCACACCTCCAGCACCAGGTCGGCGGCGTGGCGGGCGACCACGTCGAGACCGTCAGTCCGAGTACCGGCGATGAGCCCGCCGCCATGCAAGAAGACGACCCTCCCCGAAGTCTCGGAGGCGGAAGCGCGCAGCGCGGTCACCGGAGTGCCATCGATGTCCAGCACGCGGGAGGACAGCCCGAATCGTGCGGCGAACTCCTCGGCGGTCAACCGCGTAGCCTCCCCGGCGCGCCGGTAGGCGACGATGTCGTCCCCCGTCGTGACGTCTGTCGGCAGTCGCTCGGACAGCGAGCTCCCCGTGGACGGCGATCCGAACAACACCAAGTGGGTGATGGTCGTCAACCTCAACCCCGGCGCGGTCGCCGGAGGCAGCGGCGGCCAGTACTTCGTCGGCGAGTTCGACGGGACCACCTTTACCAGCGAGAGCACCCAGGGCGCCGAGGACCTCCCTGCCGGCGACGTTCTCGCCGGATTCGACAACGGTTCGTTCGACGGCTGGACCGTCTCCAACGAACCGGGCAATCACCTGAACGGACCGTGGGGGCTCGAGCCCGCGGCGGGCACCCTGCCCGGTCAGAACACGGTCACCGGCTACGTCGGCGGCGGCCTGGTGAACGGCTTCTACGACGGCGACTGGCCCATCGGCACCCTCGAGTCGCCGGCGTTCACCGTCTCGGACGACTACGTCAACCTGCTCGTCGGCGGAGGACGGCATCCCCACGTCGCCGGATCCCAGCTGACCAACGATCCACCCGCGGGCACGACGGTCTTCGACTTCGAGCTGCCCGATGGCCAGACCCTGGCCGACTCCGGCTGGCAGATCACCGGCGACTTCGCCACCGATCCGGCCCGCAATCCCTCGACCAATGGGGGCGAGCACCACCTCGGCACCAAGCGGCTGAACACCTGGGAAGGCGGCCCGCGCGGCGACGACAACGTCGGCGAGCTGCTCTCCCCCGCGTTCACCCTCGACGGCGACGTCGTCTCGTTCCTCATCGGCGGCGGAAAGCGCACCGACGGCACCCTCCAGGCGGAGCTCGTCATCGACGGCGCAGTCGTCAGGACGAAGACCGGCCCTGAGTCGGGGGCCCTCAACTGGGTGTCCTGGGACGTGTCTGAGTTCGCGGGTGAGCAGGCGCAGATTCGCATCCGTGACGAGGCGACCGGCGGGTGGGGCCACCTCACCTTCGACCACGTCGTGGCCGGCGATGTCGAGGCCAAGCTGCGCAGCGACGAGACGTCCGTGAACCTGGTCGTCGATGGCGAGGTCGTCCGATCCGCCACCGGCTCGAACAGCGAGCACCTCGACTGGGCCAGCTGGGACGTCCGCGAGTTCGCCGGGCAGCAGGCGACCGTGCGCGTCGTCGACAACAACCGCGGCGGGTGGGGACACATCCTGCTCGACCAGGTGATGACGTCGGATGCCGCGGCCGCCACGCGCCTGGAGAGCTACGACTGGCTCGACTGGGGCCGCGATTACTACGCGACCGTCTCGTACTTCGGCACGCCGGACAGCAGGACGCGCATCATGCAGGGCTGGATGAACAACTGGGACTACGCCAACGACATCCCCACGGCGCCCTGGCGCAGCTCGATGACCCTGCCCCGCGAGGTCAAGCTGACCGAGACACCCGACGGCCCGCGGCTCACGCAGAAGGTCGTCTCGCAGATCGACGACCAGCTTCAGACCGACGCCGCGCAGAGGCGATCCGACGTCACGGTGACAGGCGACACCGCGCTGGATCTGTCGGGCGAGGTCGTCAAGGTCGACCTGACGCTGCAGCCTGGTGACGCCGACCGCGCCGGCATCGTCGTCTTCGGCGACGGCGAGACAGGCACCCGAATCGGCTACGACGCGGACACCGAGCGCGTCTTCGTCGACCGGCGCGACTCCGGCGACGTGGACTTCCACCCGGCGTTCGTCTCCGTCGAGGACGCGCCCGTCGCGCTCAGCGAGGACGGGACCGTCACCCTGGAGCTGTACCTCGACCGGGCGTCGGTGGAGTTGTTCGCCGCCGAGGGCCGCGTCACGATCACGGACCAGGTCTTCCCTCGGGCCGGGGCCGACGACATCACGGCATGGTCCGAGGGCGGCACCGCAGTGATCCAGGCGATCACGGTCACCCCGATCACCCCGACGATGTGGAAGATCCCCGCGCCGGTAGAGGTGCCGGGCACTCCCACCGAGGTCACCGCGGCGGCCACGGCCGACGGGGCGACGGTGGCATGGACGGCGCCGGCGGACGATGGCGGCGCACCGGTCAGCGAGTACCGGGTCTACCGCGAGGGCGTCGAGGCGCCCGTCGCGACAGCGTCGACGACGTCGGCTGCGGTCACCGGCCTGGTGTCGGGAACGAGCGCCCGGTTCGCCGTCAGCGCCGTGAACAGCGCCGGTGAGGGACCGAAGTCCGAGTGGAGCGCGGCGGTCGTCGTTCCCGACGGCGCGGCCTTCGCTCCCGCGAAGGGAGTCCTGTCGCACGACAACGGATGGGACACCGGGCTGGCCGACGGAGAGTACAACGTCACCATGAACCTGTGGTGGGGTCAGAACGCGACGGAGTTCCGCCTGTTCGAGAACGGCGCTCTTCTGGCGACGGTCCCGCTGGCGTATGGCGCATTCTCCGCCCAGCAGGCGAGCGTGCCGGTCTCGGGCAAGTCGAACGGGACCTACGTGTACACGGGCGAGCTCGTCAACTCGAAGGGCGTCACCGCGACGACGAGCCTCAAGGTGAAGGTGAGCGACGCCTCTCCGGCAAAGCCCGTCCTCAGCCACGACAACCACGACGGGGACGGGACGTTCACCCTCACCGCCAACCTCTGGTGGGGCACCAACGCGACGTCGTACCGCTTCCTCGAAGGCGATGCCGTGATCGGTGAAGGACTCCTCACGGCGAGAACTCCCGGCCCGCAGATCGCCCGGCTCGACGTGGTCAGTGCCGCGAAGGGCAAGCACGCCTATCGAGTCGAGTTCACCAATGTGGCCGGCTCAACGGTCAGCGCGCCGGTCACGGTGACCGTGCGGCGCTAACCGAGTGCGACATCGGAGGGGTGCGAGTTCGCTCGCCCCCTCCGCTCACCTCGAGGAGCGCCACATTCGCGCGGCTCGCCGCCCCGAGTCGGTTCCGCAACGAGAGAAGCCCCGCGATCCCAGTGTTTACATGGGATCTCGGAATCAAAGTGCAGGCGATGCGGCCACTTGTCACCTCGGTCCCGAGGGATGGCGCTCGAGCCAACTGATCATCAGCCGAACCTGACAGGCCCAATCAACCGTTGCCCAATCGGTCGCCCCGGCTCAGAGAACGTCAGCATCGACGACATCACCGGGCTAGCGGCGGATGACGAGGAGGCCTCCGGCTGCACACAGGCCGGCCATCACGATCGCCATTGTTTGATACGACCCCATCGCCACCGCGACCATCGCGGCCGCCCCCGGAGCGAGGGCTGTCAGGGCGGTGATCGGCGCGGCGAGCACTCCATTCAGTCTTCCGTAGGAGACTGCCCCCCATCGGTCGGCGACCGCCGATGCTTGGACGAGCGTCAGCGTGCCACGGATCGCGCCGGCGATGACGGCCGTGGCGAACATCGCTATCGAACCCGCCGCCAGCGAGTAGCCGATGAGGATGGTCGCGCCGAGGATCCCCACACCGGCGGGCGCGATCCACGGCGCAGCGGTGTGGGGCATCGCAAGGTAGATGAGGCGTCCCAGGACCTGACCGGCACCGATGAGTCCGAGGACCCAAGCTGCCTGCTGAAGGTCCATTCCCTTCTCGACTGCGGCAGGAACGGCGGCCAGCGTCACTGCGTACAGCGAGAACGACATCAGTGCGAGCGCGAGGGTGAGCATCCAGAACCGCGCGGATCGCAAAGCCTGTCCCGCGGTTCCGCTCGCTGTCCCCGACGCGTCCCGGTGCGGCCACGTGCGCTCGACTGTGACCACGTATGCCGGAATCACCACGGTGGCGAGGATCGCAGCCAGGATCACGAACGTGACTCGCCACCCCACCTCGACGACGAGCCACCCAGTGAGCGGAGCGAAGATGGTCGACGCCAGTCCTCCCGCGAGCGTCACCAGCGTGAGCGGTCCGCGACGTCTTTCCTGGTGGCGGTGCGTGATGATCGTGAACGCGGCCTGGTAGAGGACGGCGGACTGCGCCGCGCCGCAGATGATCCACGCTGCCGTGAAGGTCCAGATGGTGGGGGATGCCGCGGCCGCGAGCATTGCGACCGTCCCGACGATCGCGCCGCTGACCATGACACGTCGCGGATGTCGATCGAGCCGGCGGCCGACAGGTATCGCGCAGACGGCGGAGGTGAGCAGTCCTGCCGTGATGGCGAGGAAGGCGGCCTCGTCCGGCCACCCGGTCTCGGCCGCGATCGCGGGCGCGGCGACGAGCACGGCGTAGTAGAGCACACCCCAGGCGACGATCTGGCTGATCGCGAGGACGCTGAGGGCGAGCCCGGAGCGCCGACTCGGGGACATCAGCCTCGTGCGACGACCGGTTCGGACGCCGCAACGGGGAAGAGGAAGCGGACTGCGGCGAAGCCGAGTGCGGCCCCGATGAACTGGGCGACGATGAAGGGCCACGCGGTTGCCGGGGAGATCCCGGCGAAGGAGTCGGTGAACATGCGCCCGACTGTGATCGCGGGATTGGCGAAGCTCGTCGACGATGTGAAGAAGTACGCCGCACCGATGTAGGCACCCACCGCTGGCGCTGCCAGGTGTGATCGGCCGGTACGGACGAGCGCGAAGATGACCAGGATGAGTCCGGCGGTGGCGACCACCTCGGACAGCAGGAGCGGCCACCCCGATCGGTCCGTGGTGCCCCACGCGACCGCCGGTGCGGCGAACATCACGTTGGCGAGGATGGCGCCGACGATGCACCCGAGAATCTGGACCGGCAGATAGACCGCTGCGGTCGACCAGGCGCGGCGATGAAGCACGATGTCCACAACGGTCACCACAGGGTTGAAGTGCGCGCCCGACACGGTGGCGAAGACAACGATGAGAACCGCCAATCCGAGCGCTGTAGCGAACGCGTTCTCGAAGAGCTGGAGACCGACATCGGTAGGCGACAGGCGTTGCGCGGCGATGCCGGACCCGACGACGGCCGCGGCAAGTCCCGCGCTGCCAAGGAACTCTCCTGCGGCAGCGCGAACAGTGTGGCTCACGAGGCGACGAGGAGCTGCGAGACGCGGTCGAGCGCGCCGGGCACGAGGGTGAAGTACGCCCAGGTGCCGCGCTTGCTGCGGGTGAGGAAGCCTGCCGTGGTCAGGATCTTGAGATGATGAGACACCGTCGGCTGGCTCAGACCGACCGGCTCGACCAGATCACAGACGCAGGCTTCGGAGTTCTCCGAAGCTGCCACGATGGACAGCAGCCGCAACCGAGTCGGGTCGGCCAGAGCCTTGATCGTGGTCGCCAGCTGGTCTGCCTCGGCGGCACTCAGCGGCTCGCGCACCAGAGGTGCGCAGCACGCCCCGGCGGTAACGTCGGTCACGTCGAGCATCGTGGTCATGCATCGAGACTAATCGATATTGACAGATGTCGATAGATCGGTGAAGAATCGGGTATCGAAGTTCATCGATATTCGTTGGAGGATGCTGTGACCCTGCTCGACCTGACTCCCCGCGTCGTTGACACCGACCGTGTGTCCACTCTCCCCGTCGCCATCATCGGCGCAGGGCCGATCGGCCTGGCCGCGGCGGCGAACCTCGCCGAGCGCGGCATCGACTTCGTCGTGTTCGAAGCCGGCGACGAGATCGCCGCCAGCGTGCGGGCGTGGGGCCACACACGCCTGTTCTCGCCGTGGAAGCATCTGGTCGACCCGGCATCCCGCCGCCTTCTCGAAGAAGGCGGTTGGGAGCTGCCGGACCCCGAGCGTGCCCCCACCGGGGCGGAATTGGTAGAGGAGTACATCGTGCCCCTGGCCGAGACTGACGCGATCGCGTCCCGCATCCGCACCGGCGTCGAGGTGATCGGGGTGACGCGCGAGGGCATGGACCGCACACGCACCCGTGCACGCGCCGCCACGCCGTTCGCGCTCCGCGTCCGCACCGCCGACGGTGCCGTCGAAGATGTCACCGCCCGCGCGGTGATCGACGCCTCCGGCACCTACCGCACGCCGAACTCGTTGTCCTCGAGCGGGCTCGAACTGCTTGGTATGGCCGACATCGCCGACGCGGTCACTCCTGCACTGCCCGACGTCCTCGGTCGCGACCGTGCTCTGTTCGCAGGGCGCCGCACCACGGTGGTGGGTGCTGGCCACTCGGCTGCGAACACCTTGCTCGGACTGGCGGAGCTCGCGCGCCAGGTCCCCCGTACCGGCGTCACCTGGCTGATCCGCAACGCCCAGGCCGTCCGCGTGTCGTCCTCCCCAGACGACGAGCTCGCCGATCGGGCACGCCTGGGAAGCCGCGTGGACCGGGCGGTCGCCGACGGCCGCATCACCGTCCTCGACGAGTTCGAGATCATCCGCGGCCGTCGGGTGGCCGATGGCATCGAGCTCGTCGGGTACCGTCGCGGCGAAGTCGTCGCGCACGGCACGGACGTGGTCGTCAATGCCACCGGCTTCCGCCCTGATCTCGACATGCTCCGCGAGATCCGTCTCGAGCTCGACGACATCGTCGAGGCACCCAAGCGACTGGCGCCGCTCATCGACCCGAACGTCCACTCCTGCGGCACGGTCGAGCCTCACGGGTTCCGTGAACTGACGCACCCGGAGCAGGGCTTCTTCATCGTCGGGATGAAGTCCTACGGTCGCGCGCCGACCTTCCTGCTCGCGACGGGGTACGAGCAGGTCCGCTCGGTCACCGCCTGGCTGGCCGGTGACACGACATCGGCATCGAAGGTGGAACTGGTGCTCCCGGCGACGGGCGTGTGCTCGACGAACGTGAGCGACGGAGGCGGCTGCTGCTCGTGATCAGGCTGCGTGAGATGACTGCCGACGACTGGCCGGCCGTCGAGAGGATCTATGCGCAGGGCATCGAGGACGGGGAGGCGACCTTCGAGATCGCCACCCCGACGTGGGAGGCCTTCGACGCTGCCAGGCTCCCCCATATGCGCATCGTGGCCGAGGACACCCAGGGCACGCTGCTGGGCTGGGTGGCGGCATCCGCCATCTCCTCCCGCCCGGCTTATCGCGGCGTCGTCGAGCACTCGGTCTACGTCGACCGCGACGCGCGGGGCCAGGGCGTCGGCAGGAAACTCCTTGACGCGTTCGTCACCGCGGCAGACGAGGCAGGGGTGTGGACGATCCAGTCGAGCATCTTCCCGGAGAACGGTGCCAGCCTGAAGCTCCACGAGGCAGCCGGATTCAGGACGGTCGGCCGCCGTGAGCGCATCGCTCGAGCAGAGGTCGGGCCCCACGCCGGCCGGTGGCGCGACACCATCCTCATCGAGCGTCGAACGACAGCTGACCGCTGACTCCATGAACGACGCCATGATCCGCCGCCACCTCAGCGGCACACGGGTGCTCCTGCTGGACATCATCGACGCGGAAGACACACCCGATCGCGAGCAGCTCGTTCTGCGCTGGCTGAAGAGGCGACCGGCGGTGTCGGAGCGCGTCGCTGCTCGCGTCCCACAGATGATCGATCAGCTGCTGTGGGAGGTGGAGAACCTCGAATGGGTGAAACGCGTCGGAGCGCGGTACAGCCTGACTGCCTTGGGTGAGCGAGCGCGAGGATTCGCACGCGCCGATCGCTGACCCGACGGTCTCGCGCATAGATAGGCTGGTATCTATGAATCGGCCCACGGATGCCGGAGACCTCACCACACTCGGGGATCCGACGCGTGCGCGCATTCTCCGGCTCATCCGAGAGTCGGAGGACGGCCGAGCACTCGTCGGGCGACTGGCTGAATCGCTGAACCTCCGCCAACCGACCGTCAGCCATCACATGAAGGCGCTGCATCAGGACGGCGTCGTCGTGCGCGAGCCCGATGGCCGACGCGTCTGGTACTCGGTCGCCTCCGAGCACGCAGATCGCGTCGACGCCCTCCTCGGCGACGGACCGCGATCATCCCCACCGCCAGACCTGGACCGCATCACGAGCAACCTCGCCAGTCGGTTCCGCGGTGTCTTCAGCCCCGAGACGGTCCGGGCCACCGTCATGGAGAGCTACGAGCTCCTGGCCCGCGGTTCGAAGTCTCCGCTGCTCGCAAGCCGCACGGCCGCCTTCGCTGCGACGCGGCTGGAAGCGCTGAGCCGAGCGCAGTCCGCCATCTCGGCTGTGCCCACCGTTCTTTTCGTCTGCGTGCAGAACGCAGGACGCTCTCAGCTCGCCGCCGGCATTCTTCGACAGCTCGCCGGCGACGAGGTCGTCGTCCACACGGCGGGATCCGCTCCGGCATCGGATGTGCGCCAGACCGTGGTCACCGCGCTCGACGAGATCGGCGTGCCTCTGGGTGGCGAATTTCCCAAACCGCTCACTGATGAGGCTGTGCGCGCCGCCGATGTCGTCGTCACCATGGGCTGCGGTGACGCTTGTCCGGTGTATCCCGGTCGTCGGTACCTCGACTGGGACATCGAGGATCCAGTAGGCAAACCCCTCGACCAGGTGCGAGCGATCCGGAACGACATCGAAGAGCGGGTGCGCGCCCTCCTGGCCGAGCTGCTCCCGGCGACGTAGAAGACGGTCTCAGTAATTCAATAGATCGTGGTCTATGCTTTCGTTGGAGAGAGAAAGCGAGACCGCCATGGCTGACAAGCCCACCGTTCTTTTCGTCTGCGTCCACAACGCCGGCCGTTCGCAGATGGCGGCCGGATACCTTCGAGCATTGGGCGGCGACGATGTCGAGGTGCTGTCTGCCGGCTCGGCGCCGAAGGACACGATCAACCCGGTCGCCGTCGAGGCGATGGCCGAAGAGGGCATCGACATCAGTCAGAACACTCCCAAGATCCTGACGGTCGACGCGGTCCGCGAGTCCGATGTCGTCATCACCATGGGCTGCGGCGACGCGTGCCCTATCTTCCCGGGCAAGCGCTACGAGGATTGGGAGCTCGACGACCCGGCCGGCCAGGGAATCGACGCGGTGCGCTCGATCCGAGACGACATCCGCACCCGCATCGAGACGCTCCTCGCGGAGCTCGTCCCGACCCGAGGGGCGTGATGGCGCCTCCGTCGGCGGGAACAAGGCACATCGTCGCCATCGGCGGCAGCGACGCGGGGATCTCGGCAGCGCTTCGCGCTCGCGAACTGGACCCCTCGGTCGACGTCACGGTGGTCGTCGCCGACAGCTACCCGAACTATTCGATCTGCGGCATCCCGTACTACTGGCTCTGTCCGCGATCTTTCCCGCGAGCCTGCGGATCGACACTCCTGTTCCGACGGCTGTCCCAGCCGGCTCATGGGGTGCTTCATCGAGCCGCTGTTGATGACCCCGCTACTCGTGAGCCGGAGGGTTGTGCATGAACTCGATGCGGATGCCGTTCTCGTCCTCAACGAAGGCGGCGTAATACCGATCGCTGAAACGCGGGTAGGGTTTCGGCTCGCGCACGACAGTCCAGCCCGCAGCAACAGCGACGCGATGTAAGCGGTCAACGTCGTCGCGTGATTCCGTCGAAAACGCGAGATGTTGCCATCCGACGTGTCCGTGCCGATGTGGCCCCGTTTTCTCTTGGCGGGCGGGGTAGAGGATGACTTCCGTCTCGCCAGGAGCGAGCCACGCGACGGAGTCGGCCGAATCGTAGCGGCGCATTCCGAGTGCGGTCAGCACCGGATCGAACTGCGCGGCTGCTCTGTGCGGGTCTTCGACGGTGATACCGATGTGGTCGAAAAGGGGCATGTGCGTCTTCCGGATCTCCCAGCCTGGCGGGGCTCAGGCTGTCCGGCCGGCCCGGGACATCGCGTCAGCGAAGCCGTCGAGCAGGAGTTCGAGGCCGTACTCGAACTCCGCTGCGTCGTCCTGCGCTAGGAGCGTTGGGGTGATCTCGGTGACAAGCGGAAGGATCTTGGCCGCCGTGGGTGTATCCATGCCGTCTCGGATGTCGGATGTAATGGTGCGCGTCTCGGGCGAGAAGTATCCGCCCAGCTCGATATCGAGTGTTCCGAGTGAGTACGCGGCCAGGGCGCGGTAGCAGCGCGCAGTGCTGAGTTCGTCGAAGCCCGCACGGCGAAAGCTGCGGAACCCCGCCTCGACGAACGCGAGAGCGTCGGGAGTGTGAGGCGGGAAGCGGTTGATGAGCCGTGAGGCGTTTGCATGGCGCATGGCCACCTGCCGTACAGATCGCATGATGAATCGCATGGCGTCACGCCAGTGGATGTCTTCCGGCGGCGTGTCGACTTCGGCGAGCAGGAGTTGAGCGACCCCGTCCAGTAGCGCGTCCTTGTCCGGGAAGTACGTGTACACCGACATGGGCGAGGATCCGAGGCTCTGCGCGAGTTTCCGCATGCTGAGTCCCTCGATGCCTTCGGCGTCGATAGCCGCGAGAGCCGCTTCTGCGATCCCTCGCTGTGTGAGCTTTTCTGCCAATTCGGAACCTCCTGCTTGACAGTGTACATCGTACGGTGCAATATGTACGCCGTATCCGTACACTGTACAGAGATATCTCGACATCGTAAGGAGAAGTCATGGTACACATTCGACAGGCCACTACCGCCGACGCTGCGGCACTCGACGACATGGTGCGAGAGCTCGCCGCTCACGAGGGAGATCTCGACCACGTCCTCGTTGACGCAAACAGGTGGGGACAACTGCTCGCCCGGCCAGACGTGCGGGTCCTGATTGCCCAGGACGAATCCGGTCCCATCGGCTTCACGAGCATCGTTCGCCGGATCCACCTGTGGACCGGCGGCGACCTGCTCGCTCTCGACGACCTCTACGTTCGACCCGGCCACCGCGACAAGGGAATCGGCAGCCAGCTGATGACTGCCGTGGCCCGGCTCGCCGCCGAGGACAACCTGCTCGTGCAGTGGGGCGTCCGCCTGGACAACCACGCCGGCCAGCGCTTCTACGCCCGTCTCGGCGCCTCTCTCAACACCAAGATGACCGCCTCGTGGGCCCCGGCGCAGTACCGCCGTCACCTCGCCGCGGTCCGCTGATCAACCGAAGGACACACTCATGAGCACCACGTTCGCCATCGAAGCGACTGACCTGATCAAGACCTACGGCACCGGCGACACCGCCGTGCGTGCCCTAAACCACGCCAGCCTCAACATCCGTCGCGGCCGATTCACCGCGATCATGGGGCCGTCCGGATCCGGCAAGTCCACGCTGATGCACGCGATGGCAGGGCTGGATACCGTCGACTCGGGCAGCATCCTGCTCGGCGGTGCCGAACTGGTCGGTTTGAGCGAGAAGCAGCGCACCCTCCTGCGTCGGACGAAGGTCGGGTTCATCTTCCAGCAGTACAACCTGGTTCCTGCCCTTACCGCAGAGGAGAACATTGCACTGCCCCTCCGGCTGGCGGGGCAGAAAGTCGAAAGGGACTGGATGCTGGAGCTCGCCGCGACGCTCGGCATCGTCGACCGGCTCACACACCGGCCCGCGGAACTCTCCGGTGGCCAGCAGCAGCGTGTCGCTGTCGCCCGTGCCCTCATCTCTCGCCCCGAGGTCGTCTTCGCCGACGAGCCCACCGGCGCACTCGACTCACGCTCCAGCCAAGCCCTCCTGGCCTTCCTCGGCCGCGCCGCGAGTGAGCTCTGGCAGACCATCGTGATGGTCACCCACGACCCGTCTGCGGCCGCCTATGCCGACAGGGTCGAGTTCCTCGCCGACGGCGAGGTCATCGACGGTCACGACGACCCGACCGCCGCAACCGTCCTGGCTCGCATGGAACGCTTCGACGCTGACCGTACGGAGGTGGCGGCATGATCCGGTTCGCCTTCGCGCAAGTCATCGCTCACCGGCTGCGCCTGGCCTTGACGGTCGCCGCCGTCACGCTCGGAGTCGCGTTCGTCTCCGGCAGCCTTGTGCTCAACGACACCGCACAGAAGCTGTTCGACGACCAGTTCGCCACTGCTGCCGCCGGCGCCGACCTCACCGTCCGCACCGCCACCGCCTTCGACTCCGGAATGGGTGTCGAGGTGGAGCGCGACCCGCTTCCCGCTGGGACCCTCGACACCGTCCGCGACGTGGCTGCGGTCACCAAAGCGGTCCCGGTCGCGAAGGGCGCGGCACACCTCGAGCAGGGTGCCACTGACCTGGGTAGCGTGCAGCTGAGCACGTGGGTCGACCAGCCCATCGGAGCGTACCCGCTCCTTGACGGCGTGTCGCCCACCCGGGCCGGTGAGGTCGTCCTCGACAAGAACGCCGCTGAGGAGCTGGGCATCGGCATCGGTGACTCGGTCACTCTCGTCGCAGACGCAACAGTTGAGCTGCGCGTCGTCGGCCTGGTCGGGTTCGGCGAGAGCGACGGTCCTCCCGTCGGGTCGGTCGCGCTGACCAGTCTCGCCACCGCTCAGAGCACGCTCGACCTCGGCGACGGGCTCTCCGAGATCCTCGTCACATCCGACCTGACCGCAGCGGAACTCCAACCGCTCGTCGCTGACGCCCTCGACGAAAGCGTTCAGGTCGCCACTGCTCAGGACCTCGCGGCGGCCGGCGCCGAGCAGGCCGCGTCGAACCTCGAGATGCTCCAGGTCGTGCTCGTCGTGATGAGCGTTGCCGCCCTCATCATCGGTGCATTCCTCATCGCCAACACGTTCAGCATCGTCATCTCGCAACGAACCCGCGAACTCGCGGTGATCCGCGCGACCGGAGCCACCGGACAACAGGTCCTCGCCTCCGTCCTCATCGAAGCGTTGCTCGTCGGCGTGACTGCCTCGGCAGCCGGTGTATTGATCGGCATCGCCAGCGCCTACGGACTTCGCGCGCTGGCACAGGTGTTCGGTGTCAGCATCCCGTCCGGTGACCTCATTATCGAAGCCCGAACCGTCGTCGTCGCCGTGATTGTTGGGGTCGTCGTCACGCTCATCTCGGCTGTTGGACCCGCCCGTCGTGCCGCGGCCGTGTCACCGCTCGCGGCGATGCGCGCCAGCGCAGCGGAGACGCGGAATCTCGGGCGCGGTCGCCTCATCACCGGGAGCGTGCTGGTGATCGTCGGCGCGGCAGTGGCCGCTCTGCCGGCGGTCGGCGGACCGACGCTCCTCCTCGGGGTGGGGCTGGTTTCAGCGCTAGTCGGTATCGTCATGGTCGCGCCGATCGCACTGCGACCCCTCGTCGTGCTTGTCAGCGCCAGCGCGAGGGCGAGCGTGCCCGGACAGCTTGCGGGTGAAGCCGCGCTGCGCGCACCGCGCCGAACAGCGGCGACAGTGATGGCACTGGCGTTCGGGCTCGCCCTCATGAGCTTCGTTTCGGTGGTCGGCGCGTCTGTCAAGACCGCCACCGGCGAGCAGTACCGGGAGGTCATCGCCGCAGACGTCGTCATCGAAAGCGCCGGCCAGGAGATGCTCGGCGGCGTCCATGCAGCCGTCTACGACGAAGTGCGCGAAGTCGCAGAGGTCGGTGCGGCAACCCGGCTGAAGTACGGCCATTGGAAGGACGGTGAGAGCACCAGCGCGCTTACCGGCTTCGACCCCGTCGCCATCAGTGAGGTCGCAAGCGTCCGCATGGTCGAAGGCAAACTCGTCGCTCTACAAGACGGTGGCGTCGTCATCGCAGAACGCGTCGCCGTCGAGAGAGAGCTCACCGTCGGAGATGAATTGCCGATGACCTTCGCCCGCACTGGCGAGATGACGCTCCCCATCGTGGGAGTCATCGCGGACGGGTCAGCCCAGGCGCTGCAGACCGACTTCTTCGTCTCCCTTGGGACTTACGCTGACCTCTACACGGAGGACATGGACGCGAGCATCTTCGTCCTGGCAGCCGACGGGACAACGCCTTCGAAGCTCACCTCGGCGCTCAAGGCCGCACTCGAGGACCACCCCACCGTTCAAGTGCGCGATCAGGCGGCTGTCATCGCCGGTCGCACGCAATCGGTGGACCAGATCTTCGGGCTGGTCACCGTCCTCCTCGCCTTCGCCATGGTCATTGCCGTGCTCGGAATCGCTAACACCCTGGCGCTGTCCATCACAGAGCGCACCCGTGAGATCGGGATGCTCCGTGCCGTCGGCATGTCCCTCCGCTCCGTCGCCTTCATGGTGCAGGCCGAAGCGGCCATCGTCTCGGTTGCCGCCGTTGCCTCCGGGCTGCTGCTGGGCACCGCAGCTAGCTTTGCGGCTGTAGGCGCCCTGTCAACCATCGCGCCGCTGGCCATCGAATTCCCTGTACTGCAGTTGGCGACCCTCGCAGGCATCGTCGCCGTCGCGGGTCTTCTTGCCGGTATCGCGCCCGCGATCCGTGCGGCGAAGCTTCCCGTACTGGAGGCGATAGCCCATGCGTGAGCGCAACATGCCGCCTGCGCTCCCCATGGTGGCCGCGCAACCCGTGGTGATGCTCGACCCCTACATTCCGTCGATCGCGGAGGACCTCGACCTCACATCGCCAGCCTCGCACCGAGGCGCTCCACCACGCCGAGGCCTCCACCACGGAAGCGCTTAGCGGCGGGTTCTCGGTCCCGTTCCTCGCAATCGTCGCCACCGTCTCACTGACCGTAGCCGTCGTGGCGGGGTCCGCCCGAAGTGGAATCGGCACGGCCGATGTCACTATAAACGGACGGCCAACGAGCCGCAGCGTCCGGACCGAGAGGTCCGGACGCTGGGGCGTTCGTGGCGATGTCCGCACAACCACTTCGCGGGCGCAGGCTGCATCGCATTGAGTGGCGAACCCCCACTGACATTGGGATTGATCCCACGGTAGGTAGCCCGGGCGAACCGCGGAATCACGCGGATGCCGCGGTCATTCCAGAGTCGCGAGCGTCGTTGTGGGAAAGAATTGGGCAACCGACACCCCGGCCGGTCATTCCCAAATCGGTGCCCAAACGCAGATCAGCGCCACAAAATGTGACGCTGATCTGGGATGAAAGTGGCGGTGACGGTGGGATTTGAACCCTTATCCGACCACCTTTCATGGATGCGCGAGGGGGGACTTTCCGCGTCATTCCGCGGAACCCGATCTTTCGAGGCTGTGTAGCGATGCGCCACTTCTTTCACCGGCTTTTCCCACGAGCACTTGCCGATGCGGCTCACCTGTTCGAGCACAACCGCGCGTCGGCACCCGAGCGGAGCAACTCGGACCAACCCGAGTGGATCGCAGCCCCGACAATGGCAGCCCGGGTCGGTCCGTGGCCCGGTTGATCTTCGCAGAGCCTCGCTCACGAGGATCCCGCTGGGCGTCGCACACAGGTGACGCCGCTCAGCTACGCCGCCTCCGCCTCACGTTCAGCGCGATCATCCCTGCGGCGAAGAGGAGAACCGCGACCAAGGTCAGCAGCGTGAAGCGTCCTCCGTCCACTCCCGTCGGCGGCAGGTCCGGATCGAATCGATTGTCGATCGAGACGGATGCCGCGGCCCCGGCGCTCACCGTGACCACGGCGGCATCGGTGCCGTCGGCTGCGGCGGGGCTGTATGTCACAACCGACGCATCGCCGTCATCGGTCTCCCGGATCGTGCACTCCGCCCCGACGGGAAGATCGCGATATGTCACCGGCTGCGCCGGAGCGAGAACGCGGACGCCCCCGCTGGGGACGTCGATCTCCGATCCGTTCCACGCGCACGTCGTCGTGACTTCGAACGCGTCATCGGCGTGGTCTGCCGCAGCATCCCCCGACAGCGTCTTCGACACGACGAGCTGACCGAGTTCGAAGATGTTCGTGACGACCAGATCTGTCGCGCTCTCGGTGACCTCCACGAGCTCGACGGGTTCACCCGTCTCGGCGTCGGTGATCGTCGTTGATGTGGCTCCGCCCGCGTCGGTCTCTGTGAGCGTGCATTGCAGTCCGACGAGCAGCGGCTCGTAGGTCGTGGTGTAGTCGTTGTCGACGGACAGCTCGCGAGTGGCCCCGCCCGGAATCCCGACGGCGTCACCGATGCCGTCGACGCACTCGAGCGTGACCTCGAACGGTCCCGCGCCCCAGAGCTCGGCACCGTCGCCGTCGATCTGCTTCGTCACCGTGAGGGAGCCGGCGGCGAACGTGTTCGTGACGACCACTTCCACGGTGGTGCCGTCGCCGATGGTGACCGAGCCTGGCTCGACGGCGACGCTGGTCGCTCCGCCGGTCGACACCTCGGTGACCGTGCAGGTCGCGCCGGTCGCGATGTCGTCGATCTCGGCCTCCCATCCGTCGTCGGCGCCGAGCGTCACGAAACCGGCCCAGACGCGCGCGGGCCCGCTCCCGGTGTCCAGTACGCAATCGACGGCGAGACGGAACGGTCCTTGGCCGAAGTCCTCGGCGGCGGGGCCGGTCACCTCCTTCTCGAGAAGCAGCGCCCCCGCGGCGAAGGTGTTGACCGCGGCCACCTCGACCACCGTGCCCTCGACCACCGTCACAGCGACCTCGGTCCCGTCGACCGGCTCCTGCGGTTCGCCGGCCACGCTCACGACGAAGGAGGTGGAGGTCGCGTCGAGCGTGTCATCCTCGGTTACCGTGCACTCGGTTCCGACGGGCAGCCCGCCGAGCGCCCACGTCTCATCGGTCGTGAGCGACTCCGCCATGGGATTCTCGGCGTCGTAGCCGTCGGCCCAGACCTCGGCCCCTTCGAACGTGCACGAGACGCTGAAGGGGAAGGGGCCGTACTCGACGGGGTTCCCGCGTGCGTTGACGCCGGCGGCGTCGACGATCTTGCGGATGGTGAGCGCTGCGACGTCGTAGACGTTCTCGATCGTGACCAGACCGATCTCGTCGTCCGGTCCGCCGACGGTGGCGGTTCCGATGACGGTCGTCGTCTGCCCGAACTGGCCCTCGGTGGCGGCGCACTCGGCGCCCCACGGCACCCTGTCCACCTCGACGGGGTCGGCGCCGGGGACCAGGATCAGCTCGGGAAGCGAGAGCACTTCGATGCCGCCGCTGACGCAGGTCAACTGCACGGGAAATGTGTCCGGGGCGAACTCGGCCGCCGGTCCCGAGACGATCTTCTGTAGCTGGATGGGCCCGGTCGGGTGGCTGACGCCCACCCGCCGGCCCTCGGTGGCGGGCACGACCGTCGGCGTGGCGCCGATCGCCGAGCCGCCTGTCGACACCGTGTTGTAGGCGATGGGGAAGTCCGACGCGGCGCGCGCGTCGGGTGTGGTCCGGGTCTGGAATTGGATGTCGAGGGTCTCGGCCGGTTGGAGCGGATCGGCGTCGGGGAACTCAACGACGAACTTCAGGCTGCGCACGACCGCCGGGTCGACGGAACCGTCGAGCGGCATCCACGCTCCCGCCCCGCACGGCGTGCCGAGCGGGTTGAGATCGGCCGTGCACGGGACGGATGCGGTCGAGTAGTAGGTCGTGAGCACCGCACCCGCGGGGGTCGTCGCCGTGGGAACCAGCACGACGCCGCCGACGAACGTCGGCTCCCACTCGCTCTCGCGGGGCAGCTGCACGATGAGTCCCTGGTCGCCCGGGGTGGGGAGGTTGTCGATCGAGACCACCTGGTCGAGCGGAAGCGTGCCGGCGTTGACGACGCGGAACCGCCAGGTCTCAGTGCCGCCCGGGAGCGTGACGGGGATGCAGGGGGCGCGGTAGAAGCGGCCGGCGACGGCGGTGCCCTCGCACTCGAAGCCCTCGACCGTCGAGAACACCTCCGGGATGCCGGGCTGGTTGTGATCGACATCCGACCGGACGTACTTGATGGTGCTGAGCGCGGGCACCGCGAGCGGCGAGACGATCGCGTCATCCATGCACTCGCCGTTCGGCCCGAGGGTGGGCACGCAGTCGTCGAGCGGCTCATCGACGCTCACGACGGCCCAGTTCTGCACCTGGGTCCCCGCGGGAAGTCCCGGCCGCAGCATGAGCTGGATCGTGATCGTGTACGTCTGGCCCGGCTCGAGGACGCTGCCCCCGGGCATCCGGAAGAAGATCATGTCGTCGAGGACATCGACGTCGACGACATCCGGATCGGTGGGAAGCGCCGTGCCGTTCGGCGGATCAGGCGCCGTGCCGGTCAGTGCGAACGTGTACGGCGAGACAGTCGGGTCACGGTCGGGATCGAGCACGAGCATGATGCCGTCCGCGTCCGTGGGAAGCCGGTCTTCGAACAGCGGGTTGTGCAGCGGCGCCTCGCCGGTGTTCGTGAAGGACAGCGTGAACGGGACGACCGCGCCGGGTCGAATGTCGCCGTTCGGCGACTTCGTCACCGAGATCGCCGCCTCGAGATGGAGGTAGCGGTACTCCGCTTCAGCGGTGTCGCTGTCTGTCAGCGGACCCGAGCCGACGTTGGCCGACTCGCCGTCCACCTCGACGGTGTTCCAGAAGGTGCCCGCGTCCGCTTCGCCGGGTGAGGGAACCTGATCGGCGCGGGTCGTGGGCACGGGGCCGCCGGTGCGAAGGTCTGCGCGTCGCTCGAGGAGGACGGGCACGTTGACGACCGGGTTGGATGGGTTCTGCCAGCCGAGGTCGTTGGCCTGCGCGAAGGTGAACCGCAGGCCGTGGAGGTCGTCGGGTGCGGCGTCGAGGAACGCGCTCGCGGTCGCGACCGTCATCGAGCCCGGGGTGATCGGCTGGCACGTCCACGTGCCGCCGACGGTGTCGGCCACGACGTTCGCCGCGCTGAAGTCACCGCCCGAGAGGTAGCACGCACGCACCTGGCCGACCGGCACCGGCAGCGCCCACGACGGAGACATCCCCGCGAAGTCCATCGCGTTCCAGAACGTCGGATCGTCGTCCGTGATCGTCAGGAACCGGGCCCGGGCCGACCCGCCGGGCTGGCCCGCGAGGGTCATGGTGATCTGACCGGTGTCTCCGTCCTTCTGGGACGCCGGAGAGAACGACTTGCCCGCCGTGACGGAGAAGGTCGGCTCCTCGAGCTGGATGAAGGCGGTCTGCTGGTCGCACGCGTAGCGGGAGTCCGCCGGCGGGGGGCAGGGGCCGGTCGGCTCGATGTCGGCCACGACGCCCTGGGCGGTGTTCGCGATCGGCGAGTCGGCAACCGAGACGCGTTCGGTCGTGCCTCGCCAGTACGGGCGCAGCCGCACGTCGAACGCGACCACACCGGCGCCGTTTGCGGCGATCCGGCCGTCGAAGCTCACCTGGATGCCCGTCACGTCGCACGGGAGCGCGGCCGGGACGAGCGCGAGTGCCTGGGCGACGGTGTAGTCCTCGGGCGCCTGTCCGCCCGGGCAGAAGAGTCGCACCACCGTCGACGTGGTGCCGGACGGAACCGTGATCGCCGAGAAGTTGTTGAAGGTGAAGGCCTGGAACGGATCCTGGCGGCGGTCGACGATCGTCGTCGGCGCGGGGTCGGCGATGACGAGCTGATCGACGCGCGCCGGCGTCGTGTTGCGGGTCGTCACGGTGAGGCGGCTCAGCGGATACTGGCCGATCGGGATGTCCGCGTCGGTGGGAACGGCGAGCGGACCGCCCTGCCAGTTCTTGTCGGTCGTCGTCGTGATCGGGACGTCGATGATGAGGACGTCATCGGATGCGTCGGAGCTGAGCGGCGTCCCGCCGTCGGCGGGGAAGCCCGCGGCGCGAGCCGTGTTGCGGACGACGCCCGGGTCATCGAGGTTGTAGAGGATGTCACCGAGTGCGGGGACCCCGTCGGAGCGGCGTTCATCGCGAACCTGCCACACCAGCGTGACCGGGCGGGTGTTGCCGAACGAGCGGGCGACACCGGAGCCGACGGGGGGCGCGTCCGGCACGCCCGCCGATGCCTCCGCACGGTCGGGACTCTCGGCGAGCACCAGCCGAACGCCGGTGGTGCTCGCCTGCTCCGCCGCGGTGAGGCTCATGCCGGGGAACTGGCCGATACAGGCCGCGGGACAGGGATCGTTGGCTGCGCCGACCCACGCCGTGCCGTTCCAGAGGAGCACTTCGACCACCTGGTCGTAGGCGATCAGCGGGTCCGTCGCCGTCGAGATGGGCTGCACGCGCGTCAGGTTGAACGCGTCGAACATGCTGAACGCGACCGCGATGTCGTCCGGGGCCGCCACGTCGGTGATCTGCACGGTCTCCAGGCCGGAGTAGCCGCCGGTCGACCAGGACAGCGTCGAGGGAATGGTGTCACCCGACCGCGCGATGACCGTCTTCACCCCGCCGGAGCTCGAGGTGCCGAAGGTCTTGTCGATGAGGTCCGCGGTGCCGGGGTCGGCGGGGATCAGCTCGACTTCGGGGCACTCGTCTGCCGGCATCGTCGCCGAGCCGTCGGGCACTCCATCGGTGGATGCCTCGGCCGACGACTGCGCACAGTTGGGGACGAAGGTGGACTCGACGTCGGAGAACGGCGGAGTTCCGGTGTAACGCCCGTCAGCTCGGAGTTCGCTCGTGAAGTTCGGTGCGAGATCTGTTCCGGGCGGGAATCCGAGGCCGTCGTCGCCCGTGTAGGTATACGTGAAGCGGATGCCTCCCGCCACGGCGGAGATCGCGGGGTCGATCGGTGCGGAGTAGATCTGCGCACCCTCGATGTCTGCGGTGAGGACCTTCCACTGCCCGTCCGTCGTGTCGTAGTACTCGATCGTCAGCGAGGACTGCCCCGGAACAGGCGTCTGGGTGATCGCGGTGATGTCGAACGCGTTCCACCATGCGTCGCCGTCGATCGGGTCCTGCGGATCCTGGATGACGATGACGTCCGCGTTGCCGGTGGACCCCGTCGGGGTGTCCGGCGGACTCGGCCGGTCGGTGAGACCGCCCTCGAGCGAGACCGTGACGATCTGACCGGGGACGGCGAGGATCTGCGATGGCCGGACCTGCTTGGTGATGTAGGGTTCGACGACTTCGTCGTAGATGTAGAGGTCGGCCGGGGCATCCGCGTCACCGGTGACTCCCTGGTTGTGGCCCTCGACGCCGACCACGTTCGTCACCAAGAGAGGAAGCCCCGTGAGGTCGGGATCGGTGTCGACCTCGAGGACGACGGATGTCTCGGCACCTGGCTGGATCGGGCCTTCGAAGACGACTTCGAACCATCCGACGAGCGCCGGGTCTCCTTCGGTGGCGGGCGGCACCGCACCGTCCGCGAAGGGCTCGGACTGTTCGCCGCCGCCGATGAGGTGGTAGATCACGGTGCCGGATGTCGCGCCCGCGGGGTACTCGATCGGCTCAGTGATCCCGGCGAACGTGTACTCGGCGGGAAACTCCCCCGCCGAGGGTTCGCGGATCGTGAGCTGCTCGAGCGGGATGGTCGACGCGTTGGTTGCGCCGAGCGTCACGGTGCTGGGCTCGCCCGCGATCACGAGGCTCGGGTCGAAGGACTTCGTCGCGGTGACCTGCACATCGTTGGCGAGGATTGTGAAGTCGGCGCTCGTCGGGGTTGTGACCGTCTCGTCGCCGAGCGCGACCTCCGACGACACCGTGTTCTCGACGACCGTGCCGTCGGGCTGAGTCGCTGCGAGGTCGGTCGTGGCGAGGTCGAGTTCGACGGATGCGGTGGCTCCCGCGGGAATCGCGCCGGTGAAGGTGACGCGTGTGCCGCGGACGTCTTCGGCGGCCACGCCTGCGGGCAGCGCCCCGCCGGGGGCTTCCACCCATGTGGGCGGGACATAGACCTCATACGTCGTGGCCGTGGATCCCGCAGGCGCGGTGACGCTGCCGAAGCCCGTGAACCCGAGCATCTCGAACGGGTTCGGAGCGGCGGTCTCGTCGGCCGGATCCTGGATGATGAGCGTATCGACGGTCGCGTTCGAGTCGTTGCGCCCGCCGAGAGCTGCGGTGACCGAGGTACCCGGCACCGCGATGGCCGATGCCGGCGTGATCGACTTCGTCGGCGTCGTGGCCAGTTCGAGCGGAATGACCGGGGTCACTCCCGCCGAGCCGGGTTCGTCGACGAAGTTCGAGCCTTCGATATATGCCTCGTTGAACACCTCGACGTCGTTGGTGTCATACGAGGCGTCCTCGGGGAGACGCGCGGTGATCTCGACCACGCCGGTGGTTGCATCCAGGATGCCGACGGCGTCGCCGGCATCGCCGTCGAGATCGGTCACCCACGTGACGGTGACGGTATTGCCGGAGATGGTCGGCTCGAGGGCGGAGTTCACTCCGGCGCCGACCACGGCATCGATGACTTCGAACGGCGCGGGGACCACGTCGGTGAGGACGGCGTCGCGGCAGCCCAGGTCGGTGATCGACGAGCAGCCGACGGTCAACGTGTACGTGAAGGTCTGGTCCGGCCCCACCTCGGCTACGCTCGCCTCCTTTGTGAGGGAGGCGACGGCGGTGACATCGACCGGAGCTGGATCGGGGATGACCGGCGCGGCCGCTGCGGTCGGAGCGGCGATGAGAGATATCGCAAGGGCAAGGACGGCGGTCGCGGCTCCCGCTCGCGAACGGGTGGCGGACAGTGACACGTCTTTTCCCCCGAATCGGTGTGGCGCCGGCCGAGTCGGTGCGTGGTGGTGAGAGGCCGCCGCGGGGTCAGCCTAGCCATAGGGACCGTTTCGCCGACAGTATGGGCTGGAGAAAAGATCGAGTCGATCGGAGTGGCACGCCCATGGATCACAAGCCCGCCTCGTCGTTCATCCGCGCACAGCAGCAGTCGGCGTTGTCCGCATTGCCGTTCGACGACACCCGAGATTTCGACGACACATCGCGCGGCCTGATCGCCGAGCTGAGCCCGAACCGTCTCCACAACGGCGAGGGCGTCGTCGTCTGGGATAACGACAGTTATGCGTTCCTCGAGGGCGTGGCACCCGACACGGTCAATCCGAGCCTGTGGCGTCAGTCGACACTCGCTGCACGGGCGGGACTGTTCGAGGTGGTCGAGGGCATCTACCAACTGCGGGGGATCGACCTGTCGAACATGACGATCGTCGAAGGCGACACCGGGATCATCGTCATCGACACGCTGCTGTCGACCGAGCCCGCCGCAGCAGCGCTCGCCCTGTACCGCCAGCACCGTGGCGACCGCAAAGTCGTCGCGGTCATCCATACCCACAGCCATGCCGATCACTTCGGCGGCATCTTCGGCGTGACCTCTCAGGCGGAGGTCGACGCCGGAGACGTCCAGATCATCGCGCCATCCGGCTTCCTGGAGCACGCCGTTTCAGAGAACGTCTATGCCGGCGTGGCCATGAACCGGCGTGCCGCCTACATGTACGGTGCGGCACTGGAGAGGGGTCCGCAGGGACAGGTCGGCGCGGGCCTCGGACAGACGATCTCGACCGGTGAGGTGGGGCTCATCGCGCCGACGCTCCTGATCGAGTCGACCGGAGAGACACACACCATCGACGGTGTGGAGATCGAATTCCAGATGGCGCCGGGTACTGAGGCGCCCTCCGAGATGCACTTCTACTTCCCGGGTTTCCGCGCGCTGTGCATGGCCGAGAATGCCACCCACACTCTGCACAACCTGCTCACGCTCCGCGGCGCGATCGTCCGCGACCCGCACGGATGGTCGCAGTATCTCACCGAGGCGATCGCCCGCTACGGCGACAGAACGGACGTGGTGTTCGCGTCGCATCACTGGCCGACGTGGGGCCGAGAGCAGATCGTCGAGTTCCTCTCGACTCAGCGTGATCTCTACGCGTATCTGCACGATCAGACTCTCCGCCTCATCAATCGCGGCTACACGGGCGTCGAAGCGGCGGAGGTGTTCGTCCTGCCGCCGGCGCTGGAGCGAGCGTGGCATGCCCGTGGCTATTACGGGTCGGTCAGTCATAACGTGAAAGCGATCGTGCAGCGCTACCTCGGGTGGTTCGACGGCAACCCGGCACGGTTGTGGCCACACCCGCCGACCGAGCTCGCACAGCGCTACGTCGATGCCCTCGGCGGCGTCGACCGTACAGTCCAGATCGCGCAGCAGGCCTTCGACGCGGGCGACTACCGGTGGGCGGCGACACTGCTGGACCACGCGGTGTTCGTCGACGAGAGTCACGCCGCCGCCAGGGCGCTCCTGGCCGACACATTCGAGCAGCTCGCATATGGATCTGAGAACGGGACTTGGCGCAACTTCTTCCTCTCAGGCGCGACCGAACTCCGCGGCAGTAATTTCGGCACACCGACGAAGACGAACGCGCCCTCGCTGCTCGCACAGCTCACCCCGGAGATGCTGTTCGACGCGATCGCCATCAAGGTGGACGGGCCGGCAGCGTGGGATCTCGATCTCGCGCTGGTCATCGAACTCACCGACCTCCAACGCCGGTTCCTGCTCACGCTCCGCAACGGCGTGCTCATCTACCTCGAGGACGGTGAAGGTGATGTCGAACTGACACTGAAGCTGACGAAGATGCGCCTCCTCGCCCTCCTGGGCGGCGACCTGGAGTCCGATGACATCGAAACCGACGGCGACCCTGCGGTGCTCTCCAGCCTGCTGGGCGTCCTCGATCCCGGTGATGAGGCATTCCCGATCGTTACTCCATGACGTCACCGCTGAGAACCCTGCTCTGGAACGGATGACGATGGCTCGGCCGCTGTCCGGGTTGACCCGTCGCAACGTGATGACGGAGCTGTTGGCGGGTGTCACGCTGCTCGCCATCGCGATCCCGTTGAACATCGGCTACGCGCAGATCGCCGGGCTGCCGGCCACCGCCGGCCTGTACGCGTTGATCGTGCCGACGGTCGTGTACGTCCTGGTGGTGTCCTCCCGGCAAGTGGTGGCGTCGCCGGATGCCGCAGCCGCCGCCCTCGTCGCGTCGTCGATCGGCGGGCTCGCGGCGGCCGGGAGGGCCGACTACGCGACGCTCGCGCTGGCTCAGGCGATCATCTGCGGAGTGATGTTCGTGCTGCTGTCGGTCTTCAAGCTGGGCTTTCTCGCGAACTTCCTCTCCAAGCCGATCCTCGTCGGATTCGTGGGAGGGCTCGCGTTCGACATCCTGATCAGCCAGATCGCCAAGATGCTCGGTGTGAGCATCGACTCGGGCAGCGAATTCGTCGACAAGACGATCGGTCTGGTCACCGGGCTCGGCACCGCCAACGTGTGGTCGCTGCTCATCTCGGTGGGATCGATTGTCATCCTGCTCGTCGGTCGACGCTGGCTTCCGGCCGTGCCGTGGGCGCTCGTCGTGCTGATCGTCAGCACGATCCTCGTGATGGTCGTCCACCTGGACGAGTTCGGCGTCGCGGTGCTCGGAGCGGTGCCCGCCGGCCCGCCCGTCTTCACGTGGCCGATCATCGACTGGACGCTGTGGCTCGCACTCATTCCGTCGGCGATCGCCCTCACGCTCGTGACCACGGCCGAGGGTCTTCTCGTGTCCCGCTCATACTCTGAGCGCCGCCGCTACCCGTTCCGCGCCAATCGCGACCTCTTCGCCTTCGGCGTCGCCAACATCGCCGCGGGCGCACAGGGCAGCTTCGCCGTCGGAGCATCGACCTCCCGGACGGCCGCCATGGACCAGGCGGGCTCGCGCACACAGCTGCCCTCACTCGTCCTGGCCGTCGGCACCCTGCTGCTCCTGCTGTTCGGCACGGCTCTCCTCGCCGACATCCCCTCGCCCGCCATCGGCGCTGTCGTGGCCGTCGCGATCATCCCGCTACTCGGCATCCGCGATTTCATCGAGCTGTGGAAGAAGGACCGGTTCGAGTGCGCCGTGGGCGCCACGTGCTTCCTCGTCACGCTGTTCTTCGGCGCCATCCCCGGCATCGTCGTCGCATTCGTGCTCGCCCTCATCAACCTCGCCAAGCGTGCCGCGAACCCCGCCATCGACGTCCTGCAGTCCGACGGCGACCCGGGCGAATCGCTCCTCGAAGAGGCTCCCGCGGGAACGACGACCGCACCCGGAGTGGTCGTGATCCGTCTGGCAGCGCCGTTGTTCTTCGCGAATGCGAGCGTCTTCACCGCCGCCGTGCAGAGCGCCATCACGTCGGTCGACGGCCCGCCCGTGCGTCACCTCGTCCTCGACATGGAGGCGGTGACCGACATCGACGTCACCGGCGCCGAATCCTTCGAGACCCTGCAGCACTGGCTCATCGACAATGATGTCGCGCTCGCGTTCAGCCGCATGCGACCTGCGGTCCGCAGCCGGCTCGCCGAGCTCGGACTGCTCGACCGGCAACCCATCTTCGACACCAACCGCACCGCCCTGGCCGCACTCGTCGAGGCAGCCGGCCGAGAGGACCAGCCGTGACCGAAGTCGTCGGGGATCACGATCTTCACCCTGCCGGTCAGAGTTTGATGGGGAAGGTCAGCATGACGATGACACAGGTCACTCCGACAGCGATTCCCATCCCGAGGAGCACGCGCCGCATCCACGGTGTGAGTTCCCGTTGGGACATCGCGGTCAGGAACAGCACCAGTGCGAAGAGCACGGTGAGAAGTGAGTAGTTGTCACCGCGCTGATTGTTGTCCAACGCTTCCTGGAACTTCGCATCCGCGCGTTCGCTGAAGTCGGCCGCTTCCACGGTGCCGGGCGGCACATACTCGGGCATCGCCAACGGTCCCTGCTCGACACGGCCACCGGCATCCCAGGCATCAAAAGCAGTGCGGAACTCCGGGGAGAAACGTTCCTCGATGAAAGAGACGAGCTCGTCTCGCCCGTCGGCCTCGGCAAGAACCCACTCGGTGTAGATGCTGAGGTCGTACAGTCGCGCGTCGCGTGCCCTCCCCTCCGCCGACTCCCCCTGAATTCTCGCGCTCGATGCCTGGCTGAACGCGATCGACATCTCGCCGCCCCACTTGGATGCCTCGAACCCGCACCACGCCGTCAGCACCGCCGTGATCGAGAGCACGAACACGGTCATGATGTCGAGGACTCGCCGCTCCCCACTTCCGCTCCGGCTGTCGTTCATCTGTATCCCCTCATCGCGGTCACCCTCGACCTATCATCCGGCGTCGATCTTGCGACTCCTAGGGGTCGACGGGACGCGCTCTACGCGGTACCTGGCCTGCGTCACCGGGGGCTACTGACCGTGAGTCACATTCCCACCGCAAGTAGCCGCCGGATCCGCGGAATCACGCGGATGCGGCGGTCATTCCAGGGTGGCTAGCGCCGTTGTGGGAAAGAAGGGGGGTAACCGACACGCCGACCGGCCTTTCCCAGATCCTTTCCCAAACGCAGATCAGCGCCACGAAATGTGACGCTGATCTGGGATAAAAGTGGCGGTGACGGTGGGATTTGAACCCACGGTAGGGGGTTACCCTACACAACTTTTCGAGAGTTGCACCTTCGGCCGCTCGGACACGTCACCGCCGACGAGTTTACGTCACGCGGCGCTGAGCCGCCAATCGGCGCAGAACCGCCCCCGCACGCCCGATCCCACCGCCTCAGCCCCGCACGTCCGCCCCCGGGGATAGGTTGGCCGCATGCCTCAGACCATGACCGGCCGCGAGCGCGCCATCCTCGCGATCGCGGTGCTGGCGTCGTTCGTCGCCTTCCTCGACGGCACCGTGGTCAACGTTGCGCTGCCCGCCATCAGCGACGAACTCGGAGGCGGGCTCACCACGCAGCAGTGGGTCGTCGACGCCTACCTAATCACGCTCGGCGCCCTCATCCTCGTGGCCGGCTCGGTCAGCGACGCCTACGGCCGCGCCTTCGTCATGCGCATCGGCCTGATCGGCTTCGGCATCACCAGCGTCGCGATCGCCTTCGCGCCGACCGCCGAGTTCCTCATCATCGCCCGGGCGCTGCAGGGGGCTGCGGGTGCCTTCCTCGTCCCGAGCTCGCTCGCCCTCATCACGTCGACGTTCCGCGGCGCCGCGCAGGGCCGCGCCATCGGCATCTGGACGGCGATGACCACGACTGCGATGATCGCCGGCCCCATCCTCGGCGGGCTCTTCGTCGACTTCCTCTCGTGGCGTCTCGTGTTCCTCATCAACGTCGTCCCCATCGCAGTCACCCTGTGGCTGCTCACGCGGGCTGGCGTGAAAGACACCAGACGAGCGGATGCCTCGATCGACTGGCTCAGCGCAGCCCTGTGCACCTTCGGCCTGGGCCTCATGGTGTTCGCGCTCATCGAGCAGCCCAGGCTGGGGTGGACCTCTCCGGCCATCTGGCTGCCGCTCGTCGTCGGCGCCGGACTCTTCGCGACCTTCATCATCCGGCAGCGCTTCACGAGGCATCCGGTGCTTCCCCTCGATCTCTTCCGCGTGCGCAACTTCTGGACCGGCAACGTCGCGACCACCTTCATCTACGGTGCGCTCGCGCTGAACGGCTTCGTCGTCGTGGTCTACCTGCAGCAGGGCGCCGGCCTTCCGGCCACGCTCGCCGGGCTCGCGAGCCTGCCGGTGACGATCCTGCTGATCCTGCTCAGCTCGCGGGTCGGCGGGCTCGCCGGCAAATGGGGTCCGCGCATCTTCATGACCGTCGGTCCCATCACCATGGGCGCCGGCGCGCTGCTGCTGCTCACGGTGACGGAGGCCTTCGACTACTGGTGGCAGGTGCTGCCCAGCATGATCCTGATGGGCCTCGGGCTCGCGCTCACGGTCTCGCCGCTCACCACGGCGATCCTCGGTGCAATCGACACCGATCGCTCCGGTATCGCCTCGGCGGTGAACAACGCCGTCGCCCGCGTCGCCGGTCTCGTGACCATCGCCATGCTCGCCGCGATCGTCGGCGGCGAGCTCGACCTCGAAGGCTTCCATCGGGCAGCCATCGTGACCGCGGCCATGATGATCGCGGGCGGCCTGGTGTCATGGGCGGGAATCCGCAACCCCGAAATCGTCGCCGAAGACGATCAGGCGGCCACGAACGCCACCTGACGGCCGAGCATCTTCCCTTCGCTACCGGGCGGTGCCATGCTGTGCGCATGAACCGCCCGATTGCACGGCGGCTCGCACTCGCGATGCTTCTGGGGACGTCGCTCCTGGTTGCCGGCTGCAGTGCCGGCGCCTCGGCTGAACCCGACACCGCGCAGACCGAGTCGAGTCCCTCGACGCCCTCCACGCCGGCCGCGGACTGCCTCGCGCCTCCGGCCGACGCCCCCACCGGTGCCGTCGACGATCCCTTCTCGCTGGGCGATCCCGTCGTGGTGGAGTGCTTCACCGTCGTGGTGGATGCGGTGAGCAAAGACGCGACGGATGCCGTCATGGCCGCGAATCCCGACGCCGTGCCGGCGGCGGGCAACGTCTACATGACCGCGACCGTGACCATCACCCGCTCGGCGGGAGGCCCGGGCGAGGCATCCGATGTGCACGTCGTTCTCGGCGGCTCGCAGACGACCAACGGAGACCCCTCTCCCGAACTGGGCGTCGACCCGGCCCCTCCGACCGGCGCGCTCGACGAGGGTGAGAGCATCACCGGCACGTACGTGTACGAGATGTCGGGAGGTGCGTCGACGTCCGTCGAGATCGCCGTCGGCCAGATGACGCCGCTCAACGTGCTGCCGTATTGACACGGCCGGCGGCTGGTACGCGGCATCCCGCCCCTGCAAGACTGGCGGCATGGCCGTCATCGAGAACTCGAAAGTCACCATCGTCGGCGCCGGCAGCGTCGGCTCGAGCGCCGCGTATGCGGCGCTCATCCGCGGATCGGCGCGGCACGTCGCGCTCTACGACATCGCGACGGAGAAGGCGGAAGCCGAGGTACTCGATCTCGCCCACGGCACCCAGTTCACCGGATCGAGCGACATCATCGGCGGAAGCGACCTCTCGGTCGTCGAGGGCTCCCATGTCGTCGTGATCACCGCCGGCGCGAAGCAGAACCCCGGCCAGACGCGCATCGAGCTCGCGGGGGTCAACGCCCGGATCATGAAGTCGATGATGCCGCAGCTGCTCGAGGCGGCCCCCGAGGCGATCTACGTCATCGTCACCAATCCGTGCGACGTGCTCACCGTCCTCGCACAGGAGCAGACCGGGCTGCCGCCCGAGCGCATCTTCGCCTCCGGAACGGTACTCGACACCTCGCGCCTGCGCTGGAAGCTTGCCGAGCGCGCCGGCGTCTCGACCGGCAGCGTGCACGCCTACATCGTCGGCGAGCACGGCGACACGGAGTTCCCGCTGTGGTCGCGGGCGACCATCGGCACCGTCCCGATCCTCGACTGGGTCACGCCGGCGGGCGACCGCATGACCGCCGAGGAGCTCGACCAGATCGCCGTCGACGTGCGCGACGCGGCCTACAAGGTCATCCAGGGCAAGGGCGCGACCAACTACGCCATCGGCCTGTCGAGCGCGCGGATCATCGAGGCGATCCTCCACGACGAGCACGCGGTCATGCCGGTCTCACCGGTTCTGCAGGACTTCCACGGCGTCGACGGCGTCGCGCTCTCCGTGCCGTCCGTCGTCAGCGCGGCGGGGGCCGTGCCGGTGCGCGAGACGCAGTTCGCACCGAACGAGCTCGACCTGTTCCACCGCTCCGCCGCCGCACTGCGCGAGGTGGCCGACTCGCTTCGGAGCTGAGGCCGATGATCGACCACATCACCGTTCCGGCTCTCGACGAGACCGGCTTCGTCGTGCTCGACCCCTACGACCAGTCGCGCGACCCCGAGGAGTGGCTCGACCTCGAGTACACCGTCTGGCGCTCATCGGGCGTCACCCGCTTCGCACCCCTCACGAGCTACGCCGGCGAGATCGAGTGCAACGGCTTCTGGAATCACACGCCGCCGCGTCCAGACAAGGACGGTGTGTGGATCGCCTCGCAGGTCGAGCGGGCTGCGCACCTCGTGCGTCGCGCACAGGAGCCCGGCGCCGGAGTGGGGCGCTGCCGGGTGGTCGAGCTGCAGCGCAACGAGTACGCCGATGCCGTGTACAACCTCCATCAGGACGACAACAACCGCCTCAACCCCGAAGGCACCGGGTGGGTCGTGCGCGCGTTCTTCAATCTGACCGACGACTCCGACTCACTGCTGCTCCTGCGCCGCGACCGCTTCGATCCGTCGACCGAGCTGCGGATCCCGCTGCCCGCCGGCTCGCGCGTGATCGTCGACACGCAGCGCTTCTGGCACGCCGTGTGGCACCGCGGCGATGCCCCGCGCTACAGCCTCATCACGTCGTGGGAGTCGGGTCCCGCGCTCGAGGCGTACATCCGCGACCACCACGGCGTCCCGCACACCGCTCGCGTGCCCCTGGATGCGGCCATGGTGGAGCATGCACAGCGCGAGCTCCACCGCCGGCTCGAGGAGCGCCGGCAGACGATGGCCGCCCTCGGTGCGGCATTCGTGTCACCCGAGCGCTGAGTCGGGCGATTTCGCCAAGATCAGCGGATGCCGCGGCCCCCGCCCTCGACGAGCCGCGCCAGGTTGCTCAGCGACGATGCCAGGCCGACGGCGTGGTCGTCGGGGTCGATCCCGGACGGCGCGCCGGACGCCTCGACCTGGACGTGGGTTCCGCCGTCGCCCTCGGTGAAGGTCCACGTCATGGTCATGGTGCCGCGATACGCCGGATCGTCGGAGGGGAAGTCGATCTCCTCGACGATGAGCGCGCAGGCGTCGACGGCGATGCGGCGCACGTCCGCGACATCCGACTCCTCCGTCGCCTTGCCGCCGCCCTCGGGCGGCTCGTCGTACGTCAGCACCATCCGGTAGCCGGTCTGCGCGTCGAAGTGCTCGAACCTTCCGGTCATGCCGTCCGGCGGCAGCCACGCGAGCATGGCGCCGGGGTCGACGAACGCACGGAAGACGTCGTCGGGCTCGGCCGCGATGAACCGGGATGCCGCATCCACCCGCATGCGGTCACCCTACGCCGCGCCTGGGAGCGATGTCGCGACCCCGACGTACGCTGAAGCCCATGGCCGCCACCCGACGACCCACGCAGACCGCGCCGTATCGCTGCACCGAGTGCGGGTGGACGACGATCAAGTGGGTCGGCCGCTGCGGCGAGTGCCAGCAGTGGGGCACCGTGGTCGAGGCATCCGAGCCCACCGGACTCCTGCGCTCGGTCACGCCGGTCGCGCCCGGTGCAGGCCGGGCGGCGCGGCCCATCACGCACATCGACACCGCCGACGCCCCCCGGCGCACGAGCGGAGTCGGCGAGTTCGACCGCGTCCTCGGCGGCGGGGTCGTGCCCGGCGCGGCCATCCTGCTGTCGGGCGAGCCCGGTGTCGGCAAGTCCACGCTGCTGCTCGAGGTCGCGGCGCAGTCGGCGAAGGCCGGGCGCCGGGTGCTCTACGCCTCGGCGGAAGAGTCCACGGCGCAGGTGCGGCTGCGGGCCGAGCGCACCGGCGCGCTGCACGACGAGCTCTACCTCGCGAGCGAGACCGATCTCGCCACGATCCTCGGACACGTCGACGAGGTGCGTCCCGAGCTCCTGATCGTCGACTCGGTGCAGACTGTCGCGTCGTCGCTGTCCGAAGGCATGGCCGGCCACCCCTCGCAGGTGCGCGAGGTCGCGTCGACGCTCATCCGCGTCGCCAAAGAGCGCGGGCTGCCGGTGATCATCGTCGGGCACGTGACGAAAGACGGGTCCATCGCGGGTCCGCGCATCCTCGAGCACCTGGTCGACGTCGTGTGCCACTTCGAGGGCGATCGGCAGACTTCCCTGCGGTTCGTGCGGGCGCTCAAGAACCGCTTCGGGCCGACGGACGAGGTCGGATGCTTCGACATGACCGGCGCTGGCATCGCCGAGGTGCCCGACCCGAGCGCGCTGTTCCTCGGCCACGGCTCGCCCGAGCCCGGCACGTGCGTCGCGATCGCCCTTGAGGGGCGCCGCGCGATGCCCGTCGAGGTGCAGGCGCTGACGATCACCGCGACGAGCCCCAACCCGCGGCGCATCGTGAACGGCGTCGACGCCGCCCGCGTGGCGATGGTGCTCGCCGTCCTCGAGAAGCGGGGCGGCGTCAAGACGAGCGACAAGGACGTGTACGTCTCCACCGTCGGCGGCGTGCGCTTCACCGAGCCGGCGGCCGACCTCGCGATCGCGGTCGCCGTCGCGGGCGCCGTGAACAACGAGTCCGCGCCGAAGACGCTCGCCGCCGTCGGCGAGCTCAGCCTCGCGGGCGAGGTGCGTCCCGTGACCCAGGCCGCGCAGCGGCGGTCCGAGGCCGCACGACTCGGCTACACCGACGTCATCGACAACCGGTCCGGCACGCTGCGCGGTGCTCTGAACGACGTCCGCACCCGGCTGCGCCCGGTGCGCGGGGCGGACGTCCCCGAGTTCTAGGCGTCGAGCGCGGCGAGGAGGTCCGTCGGCGATGCCTGAAGCGGGTGCGGCCCCGCGATGTCGAAGAACACCGTGGTGATCTCCGCCTCGTACGTGCCGAGGAAGGCGCGCAGCCAGGCGGGGGACTGCAGCGCGACATTCGGCGGCAGGGTCTCGGGCTTGTTCGCCGCGTCGCTGAAGAGCAGGAGCGCGATGTCGCCGGTCCGCGGGTCGCGGTAGGTCCAGACCTCGCCGACGTCGAGCGGGTTGTCGCGCTGGCCCGGACGCATGAGCGGCACCACCGTGGGCCCGTGCCGCAGCGCGAAGGCGACGGCGGCCATGTCCTGGGTCTGCAGCGCGTCGCTCAGCTGGGTGTTCCGGAACTCGAGGGGCTCCGTCTTCTTCGCGCGCTTCTTTCCTGCCACCCGTCCAGCGTAGACGGCGCCATGCGCGCCCTCCTTCCCCGCTCCCCTGTCACGAAACGTCGATGCGACCCACCTAATACGACAGGGGAACCCTGTGGCCTGACCCCGCACCGGGCACCGCAACCCCGCTCGCCTGTCACGAAACGTCGATGCGACCCACCGAATGCGACAGGCGAGCCCCGCACGAGACCGGCTCAGGCGAGGAAGCCGCGCAGCAGGGCCTCGGTGCCGGCGAGATGGTCGAGGACTGCGGCCTCCGCGGCATCCGCTCGCCCTGCCAGGATCGCGGTGACGATGTGCTCGTGCTGGGCGTTGGCGTGCTCGATGTTGCGCGGCAGGAGCGGGAACGTGTCGAGCCAGCCGTTCACCTGGGCCCGGTTCTCAGCGGCGAGCGCCACGAGCGACGGGATGCCGGCGACTTCGGCGATCACCAGATGAAGCAGCGTGTCGAGCCGACGGTAGTCGGTGGCGGATGCGCCCGAGACCGCCTCGTACCGCGCCCACAGCTCGTCGCGCTGCGCGGCATCGAGGGAGCGGGATGCCGCGGCCCGCGCCGCGCCCGCCTCGAGAACGCGCCGGAGCCCGAGCACGTCGTCGAGCTGTGCGGGGTCGACGACTCCGGGATGCGGCGGCTGGGGCAGGGGGTCGGCGACGAAGGTGCCGCCGTAGCGCCCGCGACGCCGGACGAGGTATCCGGTGTCGGCGAGCTCGCGGATGGCCTCGCGCACGGTGTCGCGGCTCACCGCATACAGCGTCGCGAGCTCGCGTTCGGCCGGGAGTGACTCACCCGGCGCGACGACGCCGAGACGGATGGTCTGCACCAGGCGCGCGACGGTGTCCTCGAGGGCGTTGCCCTCGCGCACCGGCCGGTAGACGGCCCGTCGCACCTCCCGCAGCGGCGTCTCGGTCATGGCCGGCCCCACCCCGTTGCCCGTTCGTTGAGCGAGGGAGCGCAGTGACCGAGACGAAAGTCCCCGGCCCGACGAGGAAGCCGGGGGCGTCTCGTCTCGCTGCGCTCGCTCAACGACCTCTCCCTCACAGCGGCGTCACGTACGCGTTGGTGATGCCCCCGTCGACGACGAAGGCAGTGGCGGTGATGAAGGACGCGTCGTCCGAGGCGAGGAAGGCGACCGAGGCCGCGAGTTCCTCGGGCTCGGCGAACCGGCCCATGGGCACGTGCACGAGCCGGCGCTGCGCGCGCTCGGGATCCTTGGCGAAGAGCTCCTGCAGCAAAGGCGTGTTCACCGGCCCGGGGCACAGGGCGTTCACGCGCACGCCCTGCCGCGCGAACTGCACGCCGAGCTCGCGCGTCATCGCGAGCACGCCGCCCTTCGACGCGGTGTACGAGATCTGCGAGGTCGCCGACCCGAGCAGCGCGACGAACGACGCGGTGTTGATGATCGAGCCCTTCCCCGCGGGCACCATGTGCCGCAGCGCCGCCCGCGAGCAGAGGTACACGCTCTTGAGGTTGACGTCCTGCACGCGATCCCACGCCGGCAGCTCCGTCGTCTCGATCGAGTCGTCGTCGGCGGGCGAGATCCCGGCGTTGTTGAAGGCGATGTCGAGCCTGCCGAAGTCGGCCGCGACGCCGTCGAAAAGCTCGTTGACGGATGCCTCGTCCGCCACATTCACGTGTCGATACGCGCCCCCGACCTCGGCCGCCGCGGCCTCGCCCGACGCCGCATCGAGGTCCGCGATGACCACGCGCGCGCCTTCGGCGGCGAAGCGGCGCGCCGTCGCGAGCCCGATCCCGGACGCGCCCCCGGTGATGATCGCGACCCGGTCCTTCAGGCGCTGGGTGAGATCGATGGTCATGGGTTCTCCGTTCGTGCGGGGCGTTTCGTCGCGGTCAGCTCGCTCGATGGCCTGGTGCCGGTCACGAGGCATCCGTCGCGAAGAAGACGTTCTTCGTCTCGGTGAAGTGCTCGGCGGCGTCGGGCCCGAGCTCGCGGCCGAGCCCCGAGGCCTTCATGCCCCCGAAGGGCGTCGAGTACCGCACCGAGGAGTGGGAGTTCACCGACAGCACGCCGCTCTTCACGGCGCGCGAGACCCTCACGGCGCGGCCGAGGTTCTCGGTCCAGATCGATCCCGCAAGACCGTACGCGGTGTCGTTGGCGAGGCGGATGCCGTCAGCCTCGTCGTCGAACGGCAGCACCGCGACGACCGGACCGAAGACCTCCTCCTGCGCGAGGCGATCGCTCGGCTGGGCGAGCACGACCGTCGGCGCGAACCAGAATCCGTCGCCCTCGGGAGCCGAGCCGCGGAACGCGACATCCGCGTCGTCGAGGAACGACGCGACGGTGGAACGGTGGGATGCCGAGATCAGCGGCCCCATCTGCGTGGACTCGAGCGCCGGATCGCCGACCTTCCACTCGGCCACGGCGGGCTCGAGCAGCTCGAGGAACCGGTCGTAGACCGACCGCTGCACGAGGATCCGGCTGCGTGCGCAGCAGTCCTGCCCGGCGTTGTCGAACACCGCACCGGGCGCCGACGCGGCGGCGAGCTCGAGGTCGGCGTCGTCGAACACGATGTTGGCGCTCTTGCCGCCGAGCTCGAGCGTGACGGGCTTGAGGTTGCGGGCGCATCCGGCCGCGACATCCGTCCCCACCTCCGTCGAGCCGGTGAACACGACCTTCCGCACATCCGGATGCGAGACGAACCGCTGGCCGACCACCGATCCCGACCCGGTCACCACCGTGAACAGACCGTCGGGCAGCCCGGCCTCGAGCGCGAGATCGCCGAGGCGCATCGCCGTCAGCGGGGTCAGCTCGGCGGGCTTGATCACGACGGCGTTGCCCGCGGCGAGCGCCGGCGCGAACCCCCACGACGCGATGGTCATCGGGAAGTTCCACGGCACGATGATCCCGACCACGCCGTACGGCTCGTGGAAGGTCACGTCGAGCCCGCCCGCGACCGGAATCTGCAGGCCGCTCAGCCGTTCCGGCGCCCCCGAGGAGAAGTTGAGCACCTGGGCGACGTGCGACGCCTCCCAGCGAGCGGATTCGATCGGATGCCCCGAATTGAGCACCTCGAGCTGCGCGAGCTCCTCGACGTGGTCTTCGACGACCCGCGCGAACCGGCGCAGCGCGTCGGCACGGGCGACCGGCGCGAGGCCTGCCCACGTCCGCTGTGCCCGGACGGCCCGCGCCACAACGGCGTCGACATCCTCGACGGTGGCGCGGCCGATCTCGCGGATCGGCTGGGCCGTCGCCGGGTTGATGACGGTGAACGTGCCGCTCATGCCGACACCCCCTGAGAAGCTGCGCGATATTCGGATGCCTCGGCCACGAGCCCCGCGAACAGTCGGCGATCCTCGGCGTTCTCCTCGGGGTGCCACTGCACGCCCACGAGGTACTGCTCGCCCTCCGACTCGAACGCCTGCACGAGGCCGTCGTCGGTGCGCGCGGTGACGACGAGCCCGTCGCCCAGCCGGTCGACGCCCTGATGGTGGTAGCTGTGCACGTCGAGCGCGCCGGCCCCGACGAGCGCGGCGAGCCGCGAGTCGGCGTCGACCGTCACCTCGTTCGTGGCGAAGACGCCGCCCCCGATGCGGTAGCGCTCGGTGCCGATCGCCTCGGGAAGGTGCTGGTGCAGGGTGCCGCCTCGCGCGACGTTGACGAGCTGCAGGCCCCGGCAGATCGCGAGGACGGGCATCCGCCGCTCCTCCGCGCCGCGGAAGAGCGCCAGCTCCCATTCGTCGCGCTCCGGCCGCGCGGGATCGGTGAGCGGATGCCGCTCCGCGCCGTACAGCTCGGGCTGCACGTCCATGCCGCCGGTCAGGATGAGTCCGTCCAGGCCGTCGAGCACGGCCTCGGCCGCGGCATCCGGACCCGGCTGCGGCGGGAGCAGCACCGCGATCCCGCCGGAGTCGGTGACCGCATCGAAGTACTGCTGCGGGAGGAATGCGGCGCGCACGTCCCACACGCCCTGCTTCGCCTGCTCCAGGTAGGTCGTCAGGCCGATGACCGGCCGTCGCGTCTCGGCGAGGTCCGCCGGATCGAGTGCCGCCGCAGGCGGTGTATCGAGATCCGCCGGATCGAGTGCCACCGGAGGCGGTGTATCGAGATCCGCCGGATCGAGTGCCACCGGAGGCGGTGTATCGAGATCAGAGCCGCTCAAAGCCACGCACCCTTTCCCAATCGGTCACGGCGGCGTCGAAGGCCTCCACCTCGATGCGCGCCTGGTTCAGATAGTGATCGACCACGTCGTCGCCGAACGCGGCACGGGCGATGGCGGACTCGTCGAAGAGCTGGGCCGCCTCGCGCAGGGTGGTCGGCAGGTGGTCCACGCCGGCAGCGTAAGCGTTGCCGGTGAGCGCGTCGGGCAGCGGCAGCTCGTGCACGACGCCGTGCAGACCGCCCGCGATGATCGCCGCGATCGCGAGGTACGGGTTGACGTCTCCGCCCGGCACGCGGTTCTCGACCCGCAGCGAGGAGCCGTGGCCCACGACCCGCAGTGCGCACGTGCGGTTGTCGACTCCCCATGCGATCCCCGTCGGGGCGAACGAGCCGGGCGCGAACCGCTTGTACGAGTTGATCGTCGGCGCGTACAGGAACGTGAACTCGCGGAGCGTGGCGAGCACGCCGGCGATCCAGTGCTCCATCAGCGGGCTGAAGCCGTGGGCGCCGTCGCCCGCCATGACCGGCTCGCCGTCGTCGGAGCGCAGCGACAGGTGGATGTGACAGCTGTTGCCCTCGCGCTCATTGAACTTGGCCATGAACGTGATCGACTTGCCGTGCGCGTCGGCGATGGACTTGGCGCCGTATTTGTAGATGGTGTGCTGGTCGGCGGTCTCGAGCACTTCGGCGTAGCGGAACGCGATCTCCTGCTGGCCCAGGTTGCACTCGCCCTTCACGCCCTCCGTGTAGAGGCCCGCGCCGTCCATGCTCAGGCGGATGTCTCGCAGCAGCGGCTCCAGGCGCCCGGACGCGAGCAGGTCGTAGTCGACGTTGTAGTCGGTGGACGTCTTGAGGTCGCGATAGCCCTTGGCCCAGGCATCCCGATATGAGTCGTCGAAGACGATGAACTCGAGCTCGGTGCCCGAGAAGGCGACGAGCCCCCGGTCGGCGAGGCGCGCACGCTGGCGCTTGAGGATCTCCCGCGGCGACTGCACAACCGGGTCGCCGTTCTCCCAGCCGAGGTCCGCCATCACCAGCGCGCTCCCCGGCACCCACGGCACGTGCCGCAGCGTGTCCGTGTCGCTCAGCAGCATCATGTCGCCGTAGCCCGTGTCCCAGCTCGACATCGCGTAGCCGTCGACCGTGTTCATGTCGACGTCGACCGAGAGCAGGTAGTTGCAGGCCTCCGCGCCGTGCGGGAGCACTTCCTCCTGGAACAGCCGCGCCGATACCCGCTTGCCGATCAGGCGGCCCTGCGCGTCGGCGAACCCGACGATGACGGTGTCGATCTCGCCCGCCGAGATCGCGGCGTTCAGGTCGTCGACGCTGAGGTTGCCCGGCATACGTCCATCCTTCCAGTTCCGACCTTTGCGGCGGCACGAGCCCGGTCGGGGTTCGCCAACAGTAACGATGAATCTGGGTCCAAAGGTAGACACAACCCGCCAATAGGCACCACAATCATGCCCAAGACGCACCCCCCGCGTCCAACCCGAGAGCACGGAGGATCGATGTCACAGTCGAGCGATGGTCCGGCGAAGGTCGCGGGAGCGACCTACACGCGGGCCGGTCAGGACTACTTCCAGAAGCGGACGCTGAAGCGATCGGCCGGCGTGTGGGGTCTGTGGGGACTCGCCGTCGCCGCCGTCATCTCGGGCGACTTCTCCGGCTGGAACTTCGGCATCGACTTCGCCGGCTTCGGCGGCATGCTGATCGCCTTCGTGATCCTGGTGGCCATGTACTACGGCATGATCTTCTCCATCGGGGAGATGGCGTCTGCCATGCCGCATACGGGCGGCGCGTATTCGTTCGCGCGATCCGCGATGGGCCCCTGGGGCGGTCTGGTCACCGGTGCCGCTGAGACGATCGAGTACGTCGCGACCACCGCGGTCATCGTCTACTTCTCGGCGTCGTACGCCGACGCGATCACCTCGGAGCTGCTCGGCATCTCACTGCCGGCGTGGGTGTGGTGGACCGTCCTCTACCTGCTGTTCATCGGGCTCAACGCCTCGGGCGCGAACATCTCCTTCAAGTTCGCGATCGTCGTCTCGATCATCTCGATCGGCATCATCCTGGTGTTCTCGGTGATGGCGATCCTGTCGGGCGCATTCCAGTGGGCCAACCTGTGGGACATCGCTCCCGACCCGGGGCAGACCGAATTCCTGCCGCACGGCGTGCTGCCGATCCTCTTCGCACTGCCGTTCGCGATGTGGTTCTTCCTGGGCATCGAGGAGCTCCCGCTGGCTGCGGAGGAGTCGCACGACCCGGTCCGCGACATTCCGCGCGCCGGGTTCTGGGCCCGCGGGACGCTCATCGTGACCGGCCTGCTGGTGCTCTTCCTCAACACGGGCGTGATCGGAGCCGAGGCCACCGGCAAAGCAGCCGAGCCGCTCCTCGACGGCTTCCGCGCGATCGTGGGCGACGGGCTCGCTGCCGTCCTGGCGCTGTTCGCCCTGGTCGGCCTGTTCGCCTCGCTCCAGGGCATCATGTTCGCCTACGGCCGCAACATGTACTCGCTCTCGCGCGCCGGCTACTACCCGAGGTTCCTCTCGCTCACCGGCAAGCGCAAGACGCCGTGGGTGGCGCTCGTCGTCGGCGCCGTCATCGGCTTCATCGCACTCGTGGTGCTCGACACCGTGGCGGCGCTGAACGAGGGCGCCGGTGCCGTCGCGGGTGCGATCGTGCTGAACATCGCGGTGTGGGGCGCCGTGCTGGCCTACCTGCTGCAGATGATCTCGTTCATCATCCTGCGCAGGAAGTTCCCGAACGCGAGCCGGCCGTACCGCAGCCCGTGGGGCGTGACCGGTGCCGTGATCGCCGCGGTCATCGCCGCCCTGATCTTCGTCGGGTTCCTGCTCAACCCGACGTTCGTGCCGGCGATCATCGCGATCTTCGTGGTCTACGTCATCATCCTCGTCGGGTTCGCCCTGTTCTTCCGTCACCGCCTCGTGCTCTCTCCCGAGGAGGAGTACGCCCTGTCGGGCGGCACCCACGGAGATCCGCAGGCGGAGGGCTACGACGCCATGGAGGCCGAGGTCTTCGGCGGCGAGAAGCCCTAGCAAGGGGGACAGGCGGGGCCGGGGGCGATCCGGGGGGACGCGCCGGCCCCGTCACTTTGCCCGCAAGCACTCTGGTGCGCACCCCGGGAGACAATGAGCGGCCCCCTCGCGCCGTTCTCCCACGGCGGCTCGAGAGGGCCTACTGCTCACCGGCGGATCGACTGCTCGCTTGGGGGTACGAGACTTCTGCTGGGGGACAGCGTCGAGCCCGGTCACGGGAGCTGCGAACCAGGCTACTCCCGCCGGTAAAATGGGTCTGTCCCCCGTTCGGAGGACAGAAGTCGGTGAAATTCTCATGAGAAACACCCTTTTGTCCACCGAAGTGGGGACATACAAGGTACAACCAATTCCCGTACCCTAGATCACGAGGTGTCCCCAGCACCTCTGAGAGCAAGTGTCCCCAGCACTCTCTCTTCATCGTCGAGCATCGCGCGCCATGGGGTGTGCCCGAACTGCATGACGATGGCGGGCCCCCGGGAGTCCCCAACCCCGGGGGCCTTTTCCTGCCCTCCCGCCGGTGCGAAGCGTGCGCCACGAACTGCCCGTCTTCCGGGCGCATGAGTCCGGGCTCAGTAGAGCAGGAACTGCGTGGTCTCGGTCGCGGCGACGCCGCCGATCTCGACGGCCAGGTGGTACGAGGCGCCGCCGCCCGGGGCCCGGGGACGGGTCTCGTCGTCGCACGTCCCGACCGCCGATCGCGTGCGGTCCCAGGTGAGCGGCGAGGCGCTCGAGACCGTCTGCCCGGCGGTGAGCAGCACGACCATGTCGCTGGGCTCGCTCTGGCAGTCCGTCGACCGCCACCAGGTGTCGCTGCCGCTCGTCACGGTGAACACCTGGCCGCTCGTGCCGACGTTGAGCGTGCAGTCCGCGTCGCCTTCGTTGGTGAGCCGGATGGAGAACGACGGCACCTGGTCGTTGGAGTACGCGTCCTGACTCGTGACGGCCTCGACGGCGATGTCACTGCCGACGCACGGCTCCGCCGCCGGCGTGCCCGATGGCGTCGGCTTCGGCGTCGCCTTGCCGCCCGTGGTCTCGTCGGTGCTCGCCTTACCGGTCGGAGTCTTCGCCGGCGTGGCGCCGGCGGTGGGAACGGGGAGCGACCCCGCGCCTTCCTGCGTCTTCTCGGTCTGCGGCGCGGCTCCCTCCGACGCGTTGCCGCGCCAGGGCTGGGCGACGAGCAGCCAGATGAGACCTGCGACGACCAGCACCGCGATGAGCACGGCGATGCGACGGCGACGATACACCGCCGGGGAGTGCCGTCTGCGTGGGGTCTCGCCGGTCATGAGACCAGGGTAGGCGGAGGGGTCCGAGCCGCCGTGTCGGCGCGCCCGCCGCCCGGCGTTCGCTCCTGCGACGTCGCCGCCGAGCGGCGCGCAGGGCGCGGCATCCGCTCAGAGGTTCTTGATCATCCTCGTGTTGCCGAGGGTGTTGGGCTTCACGTGCGCGAGGTCGAGGAACTCGGCGACGCCCTCGTCGGGAGAGCGGATGAGCTGGGAGTAGACGTCGGGGTCGACGACCTGCTCTCCGATCGGCGAGAAGCCACGGCGGGTGAAGAAGTCGACTTCGAACGTGAGGCAGAACAGGCGCGTGAGCCCGAGCGTGCGCGCCTGGTTCTCGAGCGCCTCGACGAGCGCGCGTCCGACGCCGTGATGCAGCCACTCGTCCACGACGATGAGGGTGCGGATCTCGCCGAGGTCCTCCCACATGACGTGCAGCGCGCCGCAGCCGATGAGGTTGCCCTCGCCGTCCTCGGCGACGAGGAACTGCTGCGTCGCCTCGTACAGCACGACCAGGTCCTTGCCGAGGAGGATGCGGCGCTGCACGAACGGCTCCAGCATCGCCTGGATGCCGCGCACGTCGCGCGTGCGCGCGGGCCGCACCGTGATCTCGCTCATCCGTCCAGCGTAGAGCGCGCGCCGCCCCCCGCCTTTCGAATCGCGCACTTTGCCGCCTGCGGGCCACGGCGAGCGGTCGAGTTCGCGATTCGAAGGCGGCCGGCGGGGCCGAAACGACGAGGAGCGGATGCCTCGTGGCATCCGCTCCTCGTTCGTTCAGGCTCTTAGGCGTTGGCCGCCAGGTCGGGCGTGGCGGTGATCTCGCCGTTGTGGACGACGCCCACCGCGACCTTCTCGCCGCGCGGTCCGTGCTCGAACACGAACTCACCGTCCACCGCGTCGACCTTCACGTGGTCGCCCGGGTCGAGCTCGCCGTGCAGGATCTTCTCCGACAGGCGGTCCTCGACCTCGCGCTGCATCGCACGACGCAGCGGGCGGGCGCCGAGCGCGGGGTCGAAGCCGATCTCGATGAGCTTGTCCTTCGCGGCATCCGTCACCTCGATCGTCATGTCGCGATCGAGCAGACGCTCGCCGAGGCGCTTGGTGAACAGACCCACGATCTGGCGCAGCTCATCCTTGTCGAGCTGCGGGAAGACGATGATGTCGTCCACGCGGTTGAGGAACTCGGGCTTGAAGTTGCGCTTGAGCTCTTCGTTGACCTTGCCCTTCATCCGCTCGTAGGTCGTGCCGCTGTTGCCCTCGACCTGGAACCCGACCGGTCCGCCGGCGATGGCCGACGATCCGAGGTTGGTCGTCATGATGATGACCGTGTTCTTGAAGTCGATCATGCGACCCTGACCGTCGGTCAGGCGACCCTCTTCGAGGATCTGCAGGAGCGAGTTGAAGATGTCGGGGTGCGCCTTCTCGATCTCGTCGAAGAGCACGACGGAGAACGGCTTGCGGCGCACCTTCTCGGTGAGCTGGCCGCCCTCTTCGAACCCGACGAATCCGGGAGGGGCGCCGAACAGACGCGAGACGGTGTGCTTCTCACCGAACTCCGACATGTCGAGCGAGATCAGTGCGCCCTCGTCGTCGAAGAGGAACTCGGCGAGCGCCTTGGCGAGCTCGGTCTTTCCGACACCCGTCGGGCCGGCGAAGATGAACGAGCCCGACGGACGCTTCGGATCCTTGAGGCCGGCGCGCTGACGACGGATCGTCTTCGAGAGGGCGGCGATCGCCTCCTCCTGGCCGATGACCCGCTGGTGCAGGGCCTTCTCCATGAAGACGAGGCGGCTCGACTCCTCCTCGGTGAGCTTGAACACCGGGATGCCGGTCGCCTGGGCGAGCACCTCCGCGATCAGGCCCTCGTCGACGACCGCGTGCGACGCGACGTCGCCCGAGCGCCACTGCTTCTCGAGACGCAGGCGCTCGGCGAGGAGCGACTTCTCCTCATCGCGGAGCGAGGCTGCCTTCTCGAAGTCCTGCTCCTCGGAGGCGACTTCCTTCTGCTCGCGGACGTTCGCGATCTTCTCGTCGAACTCGCGCAGCTCGGGAGGGCTCGAGAGGATCGACAGGCGCAGGCGGGCGCCGGCCTCGTCGATCAGGTCGATCGCCTTGTCCGGCAGGAAGCGGTCCGAGATGTACCGGTCGGCGAGGTTCGCCGCGGCGACGATCGCGCCGTCGGTGATCTGCACCTTGTGGTGCGCCTCGTAGCGGTCGCGCAGCCCCTTCAGGATGTTGATCGCGTGGGGCAGGCTCGGCTCGGCGACCTGGATCGGCTGGAAGCGGCGCTCGAGCGCGGCATCCTTCTCGAAATGCTTGCGGTACTCGTCGAGCGTGGTCGCACCGATCGTCTGCAGCTCGCCACGGGCGAGGAGCGGCTTGAGGATCGACGCGGCGTCGATCGCACCCTCGGCAGCACCGGCACCCACGAGCGTGTGGATCTCGTCGATGAAGACGATGATGTCGCCGCGCGTGCGGATCTCCTTGGTGACCTTCTTCAGGCGCTCTTCGAAGTCACCGCGGTAGCGCGAGCCGGCGATCAGCGAGCCGAGGTCGAGCGAGTAGAGCTGCTTGTCCTTCAGCGTCTCGGGGACGTCGTTCTTGACGATCGCCTGCGCGAGGCCCTCCACGACGGCGGTCTTGCCGACGCCGGGCTCGCCGATGAGGACGGGGTTGTTCTTGGAGCGGCGCGACAGGATCTGCATGACGCGCTCGATCTCCTTCTCGCGCCCGATGACGGGGTCGAGCTTGTTGTCGCGCGCGGCCTGCGTGAGGTTGCGGCCGAACTGGTCGAGCACCTGCGAGCCGCCCTGCGCGGACTGCGGGTTGTCGTGCGCGGCGCCCGAGACGGCGGCCGGCTCCTTGCCCTGGTAGCCCGAGAGCAGCTGGATGACCTGCTGGCGCACCTTGTTGAGGTCGGCGCCGAGCTTGACCAGCACCTGGGCGGCGACGCCCTCGCCCTCGCGGATGAGCCCCAGCAGAATGTGCTCGGTGCCGATGTAGTTGTGGCCGAGCTGCAGCGCTTCGCGCAGCGACAGCTCGAGCACCTTCTTGGCACGGGGGGTGAAGGGAATGTGCCCGGTCGGCTGCTGCTGGCCCTGGCCGATGATGTCCTGGACCTGCTCGCGCACGGCGTCGAGCGAGATGCCGAGGGATTCGAGCGCCTTGGCGGCGACTCCCTCACCCTCGTGGATCAGCCCGAGCAGAATGTGCTCGGTGCCGATGTAGTTGTGGTTGAGCATCTTCGCCTCTTCCTGGGCGAGGACGACCACACGACGGGCACGGTCGGTGAATCTCTCGAACATCGTTCACTCCTTCGGGGCGCCGCGGGTCGGAAGGGACCTCCGCGCCTTACATCGAGGGTAACGAGAGGGTGCATCGGTTGAGCCCGTGTTCGCCAGGGGCATAGCGAGGGGTCTGGCGCACCAGATATGTCGTGCGAGAGAGAGCGGATGCCTTGACCCCGGCTCCGCATGTGCATATCGTTTGTCGATAACAACGACTATCGATATGGAGGTCCCGGCATGGGGATCGGATTCCTTGCACTGTGGGTCGGACTGCCGCTCGCCGTGGGCACGATCGTGGTGATCCTCCTGGTGCGGAGCCGGCGCACCGCGGAAGCCGGCGCGCTGTCGCGACTCGAGGAGTGGGTCGTCGCGCTCGTAGGCACCGGCGCCATGCTCGTCGCGGCAGGAAGCGCTGTGCTCCTGGTGCTGTCGGGGCTCCAGGTCTTCACCGGTGAGCCCGCTCGGGTCGGCGGCTTTCCCGTTGCGAACGCGGCCACGCCGGAGTTCGTCGAGAAGTCCGATGCGATCGTCGGGGCAGGCTACGAATCCGCCTGGCTCGAAATCGCCGGCCTCCCGGACGGGACGCGGTGGCTGCTCTATCTCGAGGGCGCGCTCCCTCTCATCGCGGCTCTCGCGATCGGCGTCGCCGTAGCGTGGCTGGCGATCGGACTCCTCCGCGGACGTCCCTTCGTGCGGTCCCTCCCGCATGTGATCGGCATCGCGGCCATCGCGGTTCTGGTGGGCGGGCTCGGTTCCCAGGTGCTGGGCAGCGTCGCGCGAGCATCCGTCGTCGCATTCCTGGGTGAGCGCACCATCACCGCCGGCGACGCGGGCGACGGGCCCTACGAGGGGCTCGCTGGGTGGAGCCTGACGCTCGAGCTGGCGCCGATCGGGTGGGCTCTGGGGCTGGCGCTCGTCGCGGCCGCATTCCAGATCGGCACCCGCATGCAGAAGGACACGGAGGCGCTCGTCTGATGTCGATGAACGTGGAGGTGCGCTCGTGAACTTCGGATGGCCGGATCTGCCCGGCGCGCTGCTCTGGATCGCCGGCGGGCTGCTGGTCACCGCCGCATTCATCGGGTTCGTGGCGTGGGATGCGCGGCGCCGACGGAGCCCCTCGGTGGTGATCGAGGTCGCCGGCGCGCTGGCCCGGATCTGGGTCGCGTTCACCGGCGTCGGCGTCGTGATCTCGGTGTGGCGGTGGTTCGGCGGCGACGTCTGGATCGCCGACATGCCGGTCGTCGTTCACGTGGCGGGATTGTCGTGCGGGGGCGTAGAGGAGCCGGTGGCTGCGACCGCGCCGACGCTGGTCTGCGGCAGCGTCTCCGGGGTGGATGTGAGCGTCGCGGGCGTCGACGCGGGCATGCGGCTGCTGCTCGCCGCGGGCGACGTGCTCTCGCTGATCGCGATCGCGGTGCCCGGCGTGGTGCTCGCGATCGCGTGCGGCCAGGCGCTGAAGGGTGTCCCGTTCTCGCGCGTCGTGAGCCACTGGCTGCTCATCGGCGCTGTCCCGGTGCTCGTCGCCGGGCTCGGCGGCGAGCTGCTCGGCAGCCTCGGGCGCACCATCCTCGCGAACGAGATCTTCCCCGCGCCGGGGGCGGACGTGGTGTCGACGGGGATCTACAGCGTCTCGGTGTCGTGGTGGCCGATCTGCGCTGCCGCCGCCCTCGGCGCGCTCGCGGCGATCTTCCGCCACGGCACCCGCCTCCAGCGCGAGACCGCGGGGCTCGTGTGAGCCCGGCAGAGGACGAGGGCCCGAGCGGCGTCCACTGCCGCCTCGACGAGCTGCTCGAGGCGCGCGGCATCACCCTCACGCGCCTGTCCGAGCTCGTCGGGGTCTCGGTCGTGAACCTGTCGATCCTCAAGAACGACCGCGCCCGGGCCATCCGGTACTCCACCCTGTCGGCGATCTGCCAGGCGCTCGACTGCGAGATCGGCGACCTGCTGGTCCGCACGGACTGAGCGGATGCCTCGGCCGAGGCATCCGCTCGGCCTCGCTCACCGGTCACGAAACGTGGATCGGTGCCACTGAACGTGACAGGCGAGCGGTGAGCGGACCTCGCGGCCTGGCGCGCTACGAAGAAGAGCGGGCGGAGATCGCTGCTCGCACCCTGCGAATCACTCGCTCGGGGTGCTGGAACAGGTCTGACTTGGTGACACGGATCACGTGCCAGCCGGCGTCGCGCAGCCGGTCATATCTCGCGATGTCGTACGCCCATTGCTCGGAATCGGTGAGGTGGTGCTCGCCCTCGTACTCGATCGCGATCCGCAGTTCGGGGTAGACGAGGTCGGAGCAGGCAAGGTGCTCGCCATCTTCGACGACGTCGTGATTCAGTTCCGGTTCGGGTAGGCCCGCCGCAACGATGACGCGGCGCAACCGCGACTCGGGTCGGGAAGCCGACCTCGTTCGAATGTGCGGTATGGCCTCGCGCAGGGCACCTATGCCCACGCGTCTCCCCCGATCGATCGCGGCTTGAAGGTCTGCGATCGATGCAAGCGGTTCGCTGCGCCAGTCCCGCACGACGGCATCACCAGCGGCGATCAGATCATCCGGATGCCGGATCACCGCACCCAGCGACGCCCACGTGGTGGCTGGATCGGTCAGGGCCACATGGAGGGAAGGGTCTCGCTCGACGGTGGTGAGCCGGGCGACCATCTGGTGGCCGCGGACGCCCTTGCTCCGCGGCAGGCGGCGCGGCGCCAACACCGCGACATCAATGTGGTCGGTCTGCGCCAGCGAGACCGGCAACGGGATGCCGAGGATCACGGCGGCGGTGACCCGGCAGAAGAACTGGTGCTCGTCCATCCGCGGCACGTAGTCCAATGCCCGACGCAGATGATCCAGCTCGAGCGCTCCCCGCGGCGACCCTCGGCGATCGACGCGGGCATCGATGTCGAGCCCGTCGCCTCGGCGTCGGACGCCCCAGAACGGCTTCTCGAGATCGTCATTGAGCAAGCGGCTGTGCGACGCACCCGCGCCCAGCGCCTCCGACACAGAGAACCGGTCGCCTAGGCCTTCCGGAAGCGGCTGCCGCAGCATCCGCTCATCATGCGCAACCGCGGCCGGCGGTGCCGCCGTTTCGTCGACGGTAGGGGATTCAGCTCGCGTGAGCCGACCTGGGGAGGAGCGCTGCTCTCACCCCCGCGCCCGCTCCCCTGTCACGAATCGCGGGTTCCATCCACAGATCGCGACAGGCAAGCGTCGGCGGGAGCACAGCACCGTAGTTCCCCTGTCACGAAACGCTGGTCACACCGACATATCGTGACAGGGGAGCATCGGCACGACCCGAACCAGGTCAGTTCGGGTAGATGGGCACCCGGACGTTGTCGAATTCGCCGCCGGTGAGGATCGCGAAGGTCTCCGCGTCGTCGTCGGCCTCGAGCACCGACGTCACCACCGCGCGCGGGGCCATGTCCATCGTGCAGACCTGGTCTTCCGGGGGCGTCGCGAAGGTCACGGTGATCTCGGTCGCACTCGTCGCCTCGGTGTTCTCGACGACGGGGGCGCACGACGACGAGCCCCACGAGAGGACGACGAACTGTCCGTCGACGTCGGTCCAGCCGGCAGACGGCAGGTAGTCGGTCTCTCCTCCGGCGGCGAGGTCGGGCACGCCGTCGAGGTCGGTGTCGCCCTGCCAGCCGTCGCCGGTCACCTCGATCTCGACGCCCTGGGCCGGATCCACGCCCTCGGGCACGCCGACGAGCGAGACGCGCGGAGCGAGGTCGGCGGTGCACGCCGTGTCGCCCTCGACGTCGACGAGCGTGACCTTCATCACGCCGTCTTCGTAGGTCGCCTCCTCGGCGGTCGGGATGCACGTGGAGCTGCCCTGGGTCACGATGCCGATCAGGCGGCCCCCGTCGAGCCAGGCGGCGCCGACCTCCTGCTCGCTCGAGTCGCCGTTCGGCGTGCCCGAGCCGGTGGGGTCGCCGCCGGTGGGCGCGGTGCCGCCGGAGGTCGTGGCGCAGGCGGTGAGGACACCCGCGAGGAGTGCAGCGAGGCCGAGTCCTGCGACAGCGGTACGAGTGCGAGGAGTCATGCGAGATCCTTCCCTGAGCAGCGCGAACGCCCGGGACCGCGGCATCCGTCAGCCTTATGGTGTCGCAGATCGGCGCGTGATCTCAGGGTCGTCGGTAACGCGCTGATCACAATCACCCGGCGCGGGTGATCACTGCAGCGCCGACGTCAGCCGCGCGAGGTTGTCGAGGACGGTCGAGCGCAGCGGCTGCTTCTCCCATTCGTCGAGCGTGAGCTCGCGGCTCAGCGCACGATAGCCGTCTTCCACGCGCCGCATCTCGCGCACGAACTCCTCGCCGCGCACGAGCATGGAGATCTCCATGTTGAGACCGAAGGACCGCATGTCCATGTTGCTCGAGCCGACGATCGCGGTCTCGTCGTCGATGGTCATCGACTTGGAGTGCAGGATGAAGGGGCGCTGGTACATCCAGATCTTCACGCCCGCGCGCAGCAACGCCTCGTAGTAGCTGCGCTGCGCGTGATACACGAGGGCCTGGTCGCCCTCCTCCGACACGAAGAGCTCCACGTGGATGCCGCGCTGGCACGCGGTCGTGATCGCCAGCAGCAGCGCCTCGTCGGGAACGAAGTACGGGCTGACGACGATGATCTGGCGCTGCGCCGCATAGAGCAGGGCCGCGAAGAGCTTGAGGTTGTTCTGGAACTCGAACCCGGGACCGGACGGGATGATCTGGCAGTCGAGGTCACCGGGTCCGGACGCGACGTCGAACAGGTCGATCTCGTCGGTGAGGATCTGGTCGGTCTCGCTGTACCAGTCCGAGAGGAAGACGGCATTGACGGATGCCACGACCGGGCCCTCGATGCGCACCATGAGGTCGACCCAGTGCAGGCCACGCTTGACGTTCTTGCGCAGGTTGTACGTCGAGTCGGTGACGTTCTGCGAGCCGGTGAACGCCACGCGCCCGTCGACGACGAGGAGCTTGCGGTGATTGCGCAGGTCGGGACGCTGGTACTTCCCCTTCAGCGGCTGGACGGGAAGCATCAGGTGCCATTGCGCCCCCATGGCATCGAGGCGCTTGAGTGTCTTCTTGTAGAACGGCTTGCCGCGGTTGGCCCAGTGGTCGAGCAGCACGCGGACGGTCACGCCTCGGGCACACGCCTCTTCGAGGGCGCGGAAGATGTTCGCCGTCGAGCTGTCGGCCTGGAAGATGTAGAACTCGATGTGCACGTAGCGCTTCGCGGCCCGGATGGTGTCGGCCATCGCGTCGAGGCTGTCCTGATAACCGCTGATGATGTGCGCGGCGTTGTCGCCGGCGAGCGGCATGGCACCGAGGTTGCGGTTGAGCGTGACCAGCGAGGTGAACCAGGACGGGGCGTGCGGGCGGAGGGTGCCGAAGTCCAGCGACGCGCTCGTGTCACGGATGTAGTCGTTGATCCGCTCCTGTTTGCGCCGCCGCTCGCGCGGCAGGCGCGGGTTGCCGATCAGGAGGAACAGGAACACGCCGATGATCGGGATGAAGTAGATCGCCAGCAGCCAGGCCATCGCGGCGGTGGGCCGTCGATTGCGCGGAACGATGATGATCGCCGCGATGCGGATGATCAGGTCGAGGACGAAGACGAGCACCAGCCACCACGTCGCATCGAACGTGATGGTGATCACGCGTGCTCCTCCCGGTCGCTGACAGCGTGAGCCCCACCTTAGTGGGGGCGGCGGTCAGCGCTCGGCGGGGCCGGTTGTGTCGACGGATGCAGCGGCCGGTGGCATCCCCAGCTTCACGCGCTCCTTCGCCTCTAAGCGGGCGTACTCACGGCGCTCGTTGCGGTCGGCGCGGATCACACTGCGCAGCACGAAGAAGAAGATGAGGCTGACGACGATGGTCGGGAGCAGCGTCCATACGACCGCGACCCAGTAATCGTCCATGACTCAAGGATACGCGGCCCGCGGGAACCGGCCGCCCGCGGCTCCTCCACACCCCTGGCAAACAATCACACCGTCCCCCGTCGGCATCCAGGCGGGCCGCGGCGACGGCACGGCCGACGACAGTCGAGCCATGACCACGATCGTCAAAGCCGCGGGAGCCGCGGAGTTCCTGTCCCTCGTCCCCCGCATGCTCGGCTACGTCCCGACGCGAAGTCTCGTGATGATCCCGTTCGACGGATCACGCAGCGTCGGCGCGATGCGATTCGATCTCCCCGGCGACGAGCCGGATGCCGTCGACCGCGTGGCGGCGACCGTCATCGGCACGGTGTGCCGGCTTCCCGACGCCGACGCCGTCGCCGCGATCACGTTCACCGACGCGGCGTTCGGAGAGGAGAATCGGATGCCGCACACCGGGCTCCTGCGCGCGTTGGAGCGTCGCGCCGACGCGTGCGGCCTGCGACTGACCGATGCCCTGTGCGTGGCGAAGGACGGATGGGGCTCACTCCTCGATGCGCACTGCCCCGCCGGCGGCCGCCCGCTCGCCGACCTCGACCTGGCTCCGGCGACCGACGTGGGCGCCGATCGCGACCAGGGCTCCGGGGCCGAGCTGCCCGAGGTCGACGTCGCTCAGAGCGAGCGGGTCGCCCGCGCACTGCTGTCGCTGGATCGGGCGATCGAAGTCCTGTGCGGGCCGGAGGAGCCGGCCGCTGAGGCATCCCGTCCGTCGGGGCCGCAACCCCCGGCCGACGCCGATGCGGACCCGGGCGACGACCTCGCTTCCGACGACGCCGACCGTATCGACCCCGCGGCACTTGCGGCGGTGTGCGCGCTCGACGACCTGCCGACCCTGTTCGAGGACGCCCTGGGCTGGAAGGCCGACGCGCTCCGGGCATACGACGCAGCGACGCTCGTCTGGTGCCTGTCGCGGCCGTCGCTGCGGGATATCGCCCTCGTGCAGTGGAGCGGAACGCTGACGACCGGCGACGAGGCGTTCGATGCGCAGCTGCGCTGGGAGTCGGGAGAGGAGTATCCGGCGCACCTCGCGATGCGGATGTGGGGCGAGGGCGAGCAGCCTGATCCCGAGCGCCTCGTGCGGGCGCTGCAGCTCTCGCGGTTCGTCGCGGCGTCGGCTCCGCGTGCATCCCGCCCCGGCCCGCTCGCGATGTGCGCGTGGCTGTCGTGGGCGCTCGGTCGCTCGACGCACGCCGACCTGTACGCCGGCAAAGCCTGCGACATCGAGCCGGAGCACGGCCTCAGCGAGATCGTGCGGTCCTTCGTGCATGCCGGGCATCTGCCCGACTGGGCGTTCCAGCGGCCCGCGCGGTGACGCAGGTGCTGTGACCGTGCGGCGGCGGCGAGGCGTACCGACCGGCCGAGCTCTACTTGACCAGGGGGAACAGGATCGTCTCGCGGATGCCGAGCCCGGTGATCGCCATGAGCAGGCGGTCGATCCCCATGCCCATGCCGCCGGTCGGGGGCATGCCGTGCTCGAGCGCGCGCAGGAACTCCTCGTCGATGCGCATCGCCTCGAGGTCGCCGCGGGCGGCGAGCTTGGCCTGCTCGATGAAGCGCTCACGCTGGATGACCGGGTCGATGAGCTCGGAATAGCCCGTGGCCAGCTCGAAGCCGCGCGTGTAGAGATCCCACTTCTCGACCACGCCCGCGACCGAGCGGTGCTCGCGCACGAGCGGGCTGGTGTCGATCGGGAAGTCCATGACGAACGTCGGCCGGTTGAGGCCGGGCTTGACGAAGTGCTCCCAGAGCTCCTCGACGAGCTTGCCGTGCGTGGCGTGGGGCGGGATGTCGACACCCACCTCGTTCGCGAAGGCGACGAGCTCGTCGAGCGGGGTCTCGGGCGTGACTTCCCTGCCCGACGCCTGCGACAGCGAGCCGTACATCGGAAGACGCTCCCACTGGCCACCGAGGTCGTACTCGGTGCCGTCTGCCCAGGTGACCAGGGTCGAGCCGGTGACCGCGATCGCCGCGTTCTGGATCAGCTCCTGGGTGAGGTCGGCGATGCCGTTGTAATCGGTGTACGCCTGGTAGGCCTCGATCATCACGAACTCAGGGCTGTGCGTGGAGTCGGCGCCTTCGTTGCGGAAGTTGCGGTTGATCTCGAAGACCCGCTCGATGCCGCCGACGACGGCTCGCTTGAGGAAGAGCTCCGGAGCAATGCGCAGGTAGAGGTCGGTGTCGAAGGCGTTCGAGTTGGTGATGAACGGGCGCGCCGACGCGCCGCCGTGCTGCACCTGCAGCATGGGCGTCTCGACCTCGAGGAATCCGTGGTTCGCGAACGTCTGCCGCACGCTCGCGTTCGTCTTCGCGCGCGCCACGACCGTCTCGCGCGCGCGGTCGCGCACGATGAGGTCGAGGTAGCGGCTGCGCACGCGGCTCTCCTCGCTGAGCTCGGTGTACATGTTGGGCAGCGGGAGAACCGCCTTGGCGGCGATCTGCCAGGTCGACACCATGATCGACAGCTCGCCGCGGCGGCTGGAGATGACCTCGCCCTCGACGAACACGTGGTCACCGAGGTCGACGAGCTCCTTCCACTGCTGGAGCGACTCCTCACCCACGACGGCGAGCGACACCATCGCCTGGATGCGGCTGCCGTCGCCCGACTGCAGCGTCGCGAAGCAGAGCTTGCCGGTGTTGCGGCTGAACACGATGCGGCCGGCGACGCCCGCCGTCACGCCGGTCTCGGCACCCGCCTCGAGGTCTCCGTACTGCTCACGCAGCGCGGGGATCGTGGCGGTGATCGGCACGGTCACCGGGTAGGCGCCGCCCGCGGCATCCGTCCGCTCCGCCATGAGGCGCTCGCGCTTGGCCAGGCGGACGGCCTTCTGCTCGAACACGTCCTCTTCGGTCGGTTCGGGCGCCTCGGCAGGCGTGTTCGCAGGCATTTCGGTCATCGACGGGCTCCTCGCAAAGTCGCCGCCAAGTCTATCGGCGCAGTCTCTGCGCTCCCTGTCGGTCTGTTTCGGGTGCGTGCTGCCTCTCGGCAAGCGCCGTCGGTTCGCCGAATGCGACTGATGCGCTTGCCGGCTTCCGCCGCCTCAGTTGATGTAGATCTGCGCGTTGTCGATGAATCGATGCCCGGCTACGCTCGCCGCGATGAGCGCGAGCGCGGGGCCGCGATGGCCCTCGTCGACCGGGAGGAACGAGCCGGGGTCGACGACGCTCAGGTACTCCAGGCGAATGCGCGACTCGCCCATGAGCGTCGACTGCGCCGCTGCGATGCACGCATCGACGCCGCGGTCGGCGTTGGACGCGGCGGCGTCGAGGGCCGCGGGCAGCAGGCCGGCCGCGGCGAGATCGCGATCTTCGAGCATCCCCACGCGGGTCGACACCGGCAGGCCGTCGTCGCCGCGCACCGTCTCGACGGTGGCGACCTCGACGTCGAAGCACAGGTCGCGGATCATGCGGCGCACGAGGAACACGCGCTGCGGGTCGCGCTCGCCGTAGACCACGACGTCGGGCTTCACCAGATTGATGAGCTTCGCCTCGACCGTGAGGAGCCCGTCGAAGTAGAACGGACGCGCCCGCCCCTCGTAGCGCAAGCCGAGATCGCCGGCGCTCACCTTCGTCGTGGCACTGCCGTGCGGCAGCAGCTCGGCGGTGTCGGGCATGAAGACGACGTCGACGCCCAGGGACTCGAGGAGCTTCGCGTCGTCCTCGGGCGTGCGCGGGTAGGCGGCGAACTCCGACGGGTTCGCGAAGCGCAGCGGGTTGACGAAGACCGACACCACGACGATGTCGGCGACCTCCCGTGCGCGATGGACGAGGTCGATGTGGCCGTCGTGGAGCGCGCCGATCGTCGAGATGAGCGCGGTCCTGGCCCCCTTCGGAGCCGCGGCTCTGGCCTCGGCCAGTCGGGTGCGCAGCTCGTCGACGGTGCTGATCATCCGTCGATCGTAGCGGCGGGGTCACCGGGCTCGCCGGAACCGGCGGCGGCGAGCGCGTGGTCGATGGTGGTGTGCACGAGCCCGGAGAGGAACGCCCCCGGGTTCGGCACGCCCGCCTCGCTCAGCATCTCGGCCGCCTGGCGCACGATCGACCGCGAGAACTCCGTCGCGGCATCGACCGCCTCGGCGTACGTCGCGCGGTCCTCCTCGGCGACGACGACGGGCTCGCATCCCAGCTCGACGGCGAGCGCCTGCGCGATCGGAAGGACCGGACCGGGCGCCGTCACGGCCGCGTATCCCGTCGAAAGTGCGCGGAGATCCATCGAGGTGCCGGCGAAGACGATCGCCGGGTGGACCGCGAGCGGGATCGCGCCCTGGGCGACCGCCGGCGCGAGCACGCCCGTCCCGTACGCGGCGTCGGTGTGCATGACGAGCTGGCCTGGCTGCCAGGCGCCGATCGCGGCGAGACCGGTCACGAGCCCCTCGAGCTGGTCATGCGGCACGGCGATGACGACGAGCTCGCTCCGGCGGACGACCTCGGTCGCCTCGAGCACCGGCACTCCCGGCAGGATCGCCTCCACCCGCTCAGGATCGGAGCCCTTCGTGATCCCCACGAGCGCGTGCCCGGCTCCGGCGAGCGCGGCGCCGACAACAGGCCCCACACGACCGGCACCGATGATCCCGACGCCGAGTCGGCCGTCACGATTCACGCGCACCGCCCTCCGGCACGTTCTCCCCCGCCGGGACCTCTGTCTCGGCCTCGGCCCACCGGTGCGTCCGGTCGCCGCCCGCAGCCGTGACCGCACCCCGGGCGACCTCGTCGAAGAGGTCGATCGCCGTGTCCCGGTCGATCGCGGCGAGATGGGCATAGACGGGGCCGGTGACCAGGTGCCCGCGCAGCGACGCGACCCTCGACGCCCGGTCGAGCGGGCCCTGGTGCAGGCCGATGCTCTGCAGACGGGCGAGCGGCAGGATCGCGAGCTTGCGCCACACGACGCCCCTCCGCAGGAGCAGCACGTCAGGTGTGAGGCGGAAGCCGTTGCGCCGGTACGAGAACGGGCGGATCCACCGGGCTCGGCGCGGCGTGTTCGTGAACGAGTCGTCGTCGCGCGGTCCGAGCACACCCTGCTGCACGATCAGCGGCCACTCCGCCTCGGCGACCTGCGGCAGCACCAGCCGCAGCACGCGCTCCACGTCGGCAGCGGTGCCCACCGGGAGCACGGTCGTGAACTGATCGGTGTTGGTGTCGGTCGCGCTGCGGCCGGTGAGCCGGTTGATGCGGATCATCCACCATCCGGCGGGGCGCCAGAGGATCGGCTGGGTGACCTCCACCGCATGGATGCGGCCCGGCGGCACGATCTCGGTGATGGTCGTGAGCAGCCCGAACGTGATCCGCACGCCATCCGGCGTCGGCGCGATCGAGTAGCGCAGCGACCGCACAATCGAGCGCACCCAGTACGCGCCGAAGCCGATGATCGCCGGAACGAATCCGAACAGCAGCCACGTCACGCCCTGCGAGACGCCCACCCCGATGGCGGCGGCGGCGAACAGGAGGCCGACCGTCGACATGCTCACGAGGTGGGATGCCACGAGCCGGCCGACCGGGATGTTCGCGACCGAGTCCGGCACGGCGACCGGCTGCTCGGGTCCTTCGATCAGCCCCGTGAGCTCGCGGCCCACGGTCTGTCCGAGCGCTGCGACGCGGCCGGCCGGGCGGCCCGGCGCGGCGTGGGCAGCAGCATCCGCAAGTCTCCTGCCGGAGGCGAGTCGCAGGATGTCCGCGCGCACCGCTTCGGCGTTAGCCGTCGACAGGTACTCGAGCTTGACGTTCGAGTCGGTGCCCGCGCCGACGACCTCGAGCTTGGCCATGCCGAGCAGGCGCGCGATCATCGGCCGCGTGAGGTTGACGCCCTGCACCCGGTCCAGCGGGGCCCGCCTCTGGGTGCGGAACAGGATGCCGCTGCGCACCTCGACGTCGTCGTCGGTGATGCGGAACGTGTGGAAGCGCCACGAGGTGTAGAACACCGCCACGATCACGAGGAGCGCCGCCAGCACCGCGAGAAGAGCCAGGACGTACAGGTTGTTCGCGATGATGAAGTCGACGGGGTCGCCGGAGCCCTCCCACTCGCGGACCTCGACCTCGAGTTCGTCACCGAGTTCCGGCGCGAGCCAGGGCAGGAAGAGGAAGACGAGCCGGTCGCGCAGGTTCGCGACCACGATGCCGATGATGACGAGCAGGAACAGCCCGCCGCGCAGGAGGGGCGTGAGCGGATGCAGGCGGTGCCACTCGCCGTCGCTGAGAGGGGAGCGCACGAGCTCCTGCGGGGGAGCGTCGGGCGACGGAGTCGGATCGGTCATAGGCCCGTGCGCCGGCTCTCGGCGACCTCGATGAGGTGATCGCGCAATGTCTCGGCCGTCTGCTGTTCGAGCCCGGGAATCACCACGCCCGTCGTCGCAGCGGCGGTGACGAACTTGAGCTGTGCGATTCCGAAGCCGCGGTCGAGCGGCCCGTGGGTGATGTCGACGAGCTGCATGCGCCCGTAGGGCACGGCGACGAACCGCTGCCACAGGATGCCTCGGCGGAACACGAGGTCGTCGTCGCGCAGCTGGTATCCGATCGAGCGCGCCTGGCGGGGCAGGATCGCGAGCGTCCAGACGAGGATGACCGTCAGGATGCCGCCCGGGATCCACGCCCAGGGCTGGTGCATCAGCAGCGTGAGCACGAGCATCGCCGCGATCACGATGAGCAGGAACGAGCCCGTCGAGATGAACTGCACCCTCACGTACTTCGGAGAGATCTGGTGCCACACACCGGAGGCCAGCACCAGCCGGTTCTCGGAACGCGGCTCGGCGAGGCTGCCGAACGTCGCACCGACCGGTTCAGTGGCCGTGGATGCGGGGCTCGAGTCCTGGCTCCCCGCCGGGGTGTTCGTCATCGTCGTCCTTCCGGATCGTGCACAAGTGCTCCGCGACGAGAGCGGCCGCCACGAGCAGCGCGCCGCAGACGGCGGTCGCGATCACCGTCGCCATCGAGCCTATCGACGGGACGACGGGCCGGGTCACGAGGAACAGCAGCAGCCCGAGCGCGACCCCGCCCATGCCCGCGCCGACGATGCTCGCCGCCTTCGCGAGCATCGCGACCCGCACGGCGCGGAAGGGGTTCACCATCTTCGACGCCGAGCCGCGTGTCGCCTGCCGGATCGGCACCGCGAGCACGACGACGACGGCGCCCAGCAGCACGAGGAGGATCGGCAGCGTCACGGCGGGCGTGAACGTGGCACGGCCCGCCGACGTCAGCAGCTGGTCGAGGAGGAACCCCGCCGCGATGCCGATGGCGGCCGCGAGGAGAAGGGTGCCGGCGCCGGTGCGCTTCATCGCTCTCCTCGGAGCCGCGCGAGCGCGGCGTCGACGCGGCCGGTGCCCGGCAGCGTCGCGTCGGGGTCGATGGACAGCCACGGCGCCAGCACGAAGTCACGCTCCGCGGCTCGGGGGTGCGGCAGCAGGAGTCCGGGATCCTCGCTGCGGAGGTCGCCGTAGGCGATGAGATCGAGATCGAGCGTGCGGTCGCCCCAGCGCTCGCGGCGCTCACGGCCGTGGCGCTCCTCGATCGCATGCAGATAGGCGAGCAGCACCGAGGGCGCCAGCCGGGTGGTGACGAGCGCCACCGCGTTGAGATATGTGGGGGCCGAGGCATCCGGCCCGTCCGGCTTGACCGCCACCGACTCGACGGGCTCCGACGCGCGCACGGCGTCGACCAGCGGCAGGCGGCGCAGCGCGTCGATCGCGGCCGACATCGTGGCGGCGCGATCGCCGAGGTTCGCACCGAGTGCCACCACGGCGTCGACCGTGGCGCGATCGGCCGGTGCCGCCTCGCCCTGGAATCCCTGGGCCAGCCGGCGGCTCATCGCGGCCCCCGCGTGCGCTCGATCGTGACCGAGACGTCGCTGAAAGAGAGGGGAATCGGTGCGTAGGGCTTGTGCACGGTGACGCGCACGCTGTCGACCAGGTCGGCGGACAGCGCCTGGTCGGCGATGCGGGCGGCCAGGGTCTCGAGCAGGTCGACGGGCTCGCCGCCGACGATCGCCGCGATCTGCTCGGCCAGCTCGCCGTAGTGCACGGTGTCGGCTACATCGTCCGTGGTCGCCGCGCGCCGCGTGTCGAGGCGCAGAGTGACGTCGACGACGAAGTCCTGACCGACGCGACGCTCCTCGTCGTAGACGCCGTGCCGGCCGAAGACCCGCAGGCCCGTCAGCGTGATCTCGTCGGCGCCGCCCATCGGCTCTCCCCCTTCCACGCCAGCGCGACCCGCAGCGCATCGCGCGTCGCGGTGACGTCGTGCACGCGCACGGCCCAGGCACCCGCCTGCGCGGCGAGCACGCTCGTGACCGCTGTCGCGAGGTCGCGTCGGCGCTCGGTCAGCTCCGCGGGCTCGTCCTCCGCCGCACCGAGCGCGTCGCCGAGGAATCGTTTGCGGCTCGTGCCGATGAGCACGCGCGGGCCCATCGCGGCGATCCGCTCGGTGCCGCGCAGCGTCGCCCAGTTCTGCTCGCCGCGCTTGCCGAACCCGATGCCGGGGTCGAGGACGACGCGCGCCGGCGGGATGCCCGCCGCTGCGGCCGCCTCCACGCGCGCGCCCAGTTCGGCGACCACCTCGACCACGACGTCGGCGTAGTCCGCACGGGCGTACATGTCGGCGGACGGCCCGCGCCAGTGACCGAGCGCGATGTCGGCTCCGGATGCCGCGACCGCCGGCAGCAGGTCGGGATCGGCCAGTCCGCCCGAGACGTCATTGACCAGACGTGCTCCGGCATCGACCGCGGCCACCGCGGTCGATGCGTTTATCGTGTCGATGCTGACGTACGCCCCCGCGTCGGCGAGCGCGCGCACGACGGGCAGCACCCGCTCCTGCTCGACGGCGGGGTCGACGCGCTCCGACCCGGGGCGCGTGGACTCGCCGCCGACGTCGAGGATGTCGGCCCCCTGCGCCCGCAGGGACAGCCCGTGCGCGATCGCGGCGTCGGCATCCAAGAACCGGCCGCCGTCGCTGAACGAGTCGGGCGTGACGTTCACGATGCCCATGACGAGCGTCATTCGCGACTCCCGAGCAGCGCGATCAGCTCGGCGCGCGCCGCGGGGTCGGCGAGCTCTCCGCGTGCGGCGATGGTCACGGTCGAGGCATCCGTCTGGCGTCCACCGCGCATCGTGACGCACTCGTGCGTCGCGTCGAGCACGACCAGCACGCCGCGCGTGTCGAGGGACCCAGCGATGACATCGGCGATCTGCTCGCCCAGGCGCTCCTGCACCTGCGGTCGCGACGACAGGATGTCGACCACCCGCGGCAGGGCACCCAGTCCGACGACCTGCTCGCCCGGGAGGTACGCGATGTGCGCGTGCCCGCGGAAGGGCAGGAGGTGGTGCTCGCAGATCGACCGGAAGAGGATGTCGCGGACCATCACCGCCCCGGACGGCAGCGTCTCCGGCGCCGGGCCGCGCGTCACCGAGATGGTGTGCGCGAGCGGGGCGGCGGCATCCTCCCCCACTCCGGCGAAGAACTCCGCGTACGCGTCGGCGACCCGCGTGGGGGTCAGCTTCAGCCCCGGGCGGTCCGGATCTTCCCCGATCGCCTCGAGCAGCTCACGCACCAGCGCGGCGACGCGCTCACGGTCGACGGCCACGGGCCGAGCCTACGCGGTCGCGGGTCGCGCCTGACCGGTCGGGCGACGCTTGGCGGCCTTCTCGGCCGACGGCTGCTCGGCCTCGGTCTGGGCCGCGGCGCCGACCGGCTGCGGCCGGACGGGCACCTCGACGGGCGGAAGAGCCGACACCGGACGCTGCTCGCTCGACAACCACTGCGGGCGCGGGGGCAGGCGCTTGACATCCGTGAAGATCTCGGCGATCTCGAGGTGGTCGAGCGTCTCCTGCTCGAGCAGCGCGAGGGCGAGCCGGTCGAGCACCTCGCGGTTCTCGTTGATCACCTGGTACGCCTCGTTGTGCGCCTGCTCGATGAGCCCGCGCACCTGCGAATCGACGCGCTCGGCGACGCGCTCGGAGAAGTCGCGGCCGTGACCCATGTCGCGGCCCATGAAGACCTCGCCCGAGGACTGGCCGAGCTTCACCGGGCCGACATCGGTGGTCATGCCGTACTCGGTCACCATCTTGCGGGCGATGTTCGTCGCCTTCTCGATGTCGTTCGAGGCGCCGGTGGTCGGGTCGTGGAAGATGATCTCCTCCGCGACGCGGCCGCCCATCGCCCACGCCAGCTGGTCCTGCAGCTCGTTGCGGGTGATGGAGTACTTGTCGTCGAGCGGCATCACCATCGTGTAGCCGAGGGCCTTGCCTCGCGGGAGGATCGTGATCTTCGTGACGGGGTCGGTGTGGTTCATCGCGGCCGCGACGAGGGCGTGCCCACCCTCGTGGTACGCGGTGATGAGCTTCTCCTTGTCCTTCATCACGCGCGTGCGGCGCTGCGGGCCGGCGATCACGCGGTCGATCGCCTCGTCGAGGGCGCGGTTGTCGATCAGCTGCGCGTTGGAGCGCGCCGTCAGCAGCGCGGCCTCGTTGAGGACGTTCGCGAGGTCGGCGCCGGTGAAGCCCGGCGTCTTGCGCGCGACGACCTCGAGGTCGACGCCGTCGGCGAGCGGCTTGCCGCGGCCGTGCACCTCGAGGATGCGCTGGCGGCCCTTGAGATCGGGGGCGTCCACGCCGATCTGACGGTCGAAGCGGCCCGGACGCAGCAGCGCCGGGTCGAGGATGTCGGGGCGGTTCGTCGCGGCGATGACGATGACGTTCGCCTTCGGGTCGAAGCCGTCCATCTCGACGAGCATCTGGTTGAGCGTCTGCTCGCGCTCGTCGTGGCCGCCGCCCATGCCTGCGCCGCGGTGGCGGCCGACAGCGTCGATCTCGTCGATGAAGATGATCGCCGGGGCAGTCTCCTTGGCCTGGTTGAACAGGTCGCGCACGCGGCTCGCGCCGACGCCGACGAACATCTCGACGAAGTCCGAGCCCGAGATCGAGTAGAACGGGACGCCCGCCTCACCCGCGACGGCGCGGGCGAGCAGCGTCTTGCCGGTTCCGGGAGGGCCGTAGAGGAGGACGCCCTTGGGGATGCGCGCGCCGACCGCCTGGAACTTGGCCGGGTCCTTGAGGAAGTCCTTGATCTCCTCGAGCTCCTCGATGGCCTCGTCGGCGCCGGCGACGTCGACGAAGGTGACCTGCGGCATCTCCTTCGTCACGAGCTTCGCGCGCGACTTCCCGAACTGCATGACCTTGCTGCCGCCGCCCTGGGCGCTGGACAGCAGGAACCAGAACAGCAGTCCGAGGAGCAGGATCGGCAGCAGCAGCGAGAGGAACCCGTCGAACCAGGAGGCGCGCGGAACGGCGTCGTTGAAGCCGTCCTTGGGGTCGGCCGCGTTGATCGCGCTGACCACCTCGTCGGCGCGCGCCGAGACGTAGTAGAACTGCACGTCGCTCGCACCCTCGTAGTCGTCGGAGAGCTTCATGTCGACCCGCTGGTCGCCGTCGGTGTTCACGACCTCGGTCACGGTGCTGCCGCCGAGCAGCTCAAGACCCTCCTGCGTGGAGATCTGCTTCGCACCGTTCAGGCTCGAGATGAGCGAGAACCCCACGATGAGGAAGACCCCGATCAGCAGGACGTAGAAGAGCGGGTTGCGGGTGATCTTCTTGAAGTCCATGGTGCGGGCGCGAACCCGATCCCTTTCGTCGACGAACCCGTCGCGCGTCTCAGACCGGCGCGCGAGCGGTGGAATCAGGGTATCGCGGGGTTCCTAGGCGCTGACTGTGCATTCGCCGACGGCGTAAGCCGCCGCCGAATCGGTTGTCGAGTAGCGAGCGAAGCGAGCGTATCGAGACACGCCGACGGCGTAAGCCGACGCCGAATCGGTTGTCGAGTGCGAGCGAAGCGAGCGTATCGAGACACGCCGACGGCGTAAGCGCTGATGGGGGACCGCTGCGCGGTGTGCCCTCGCCGGGGACGGAGACCGCAGGCGTGGTGAGGGTCAGGAGTAGACGTGGGGGGCCAGGATCGCGACGTCCCGCAGGTTGCGGTACTGCTCGGCGTAGTCCAGGCCGTAGCCGATGACGAACTCGTTCGGGATGTCGAAGCCGACGTACTTGCAGTCGACCTGCACCTTCGCGGCATCCGGCTTGCGCAGCAGTGCGAAGACCTCGATCGATGCGGCGCCGCGCGACGCGAAGTTCTCGAGCAGCCAGCTGAGGGTCAGTCCCGAGTCGATGATGTCCTCGACGATCAGCACGTGCTTGTCGTGCAGGTCGGTGTCGAGGTCCTTCCGGATCTGCACCACGCCGCTCGACTTCGTGCCGGCGCCGTACGACGAGACGGCCATCCAGTCCATGGGCACCGACGCCGGAAGGTGCCGGGAGAAGTCGGCCATCACCATGACCGCGCCCTTGAGCACGCCGACGAGCAGCAGATCCTTGCCGGCGTAGTCCTCGGCCACGCGGGCCGCGATCTCCTCGAGCTTGGCTGCGATCTCCTCCTCGGTGACGAGGATCTCGGTCAGTTCGCTCTGGATGTCGGCCGCGCGCATGCTGAGAGTCTAGGCGTCGCCGCGGGCCATGAACTCGATCCGGCCGCCGAGACGACGGGCGCGGCATCCGGGCAGATCGATCGGCCCCTGCCCCGACCAGTCGGTGACCAGTCGTGCGACCTCGAGCGTCTGCGACCGCGTGAGGCTCTGGTGGAACTCGCTCGCCACGACATGGCGGATGATCCGGCTCCGGAGTGCCGCAGGATTCGCGGCCAGTGCCGCCACCGAGACCGAGATGCCCGCTTCGGCGTGCTCGACGATGTCCTCGATCGTCTCGTCGATCATCTCGTCGAACGCCTCGGCGTCTTCGCGCAGCTGGGCGGCGGTGCGCGCGAGCGCCTCGGCGATCCCCGGGCCGAGCTCGGCCTCCAGCACCGGCAGCACCGTCTCGCGCACCCGCACGCGGGCGAACCGCGGGTCGGTGTTGTGCGGGTCGTCCCAGGCCTCGAGGCCTTCGGCCGCGCAGGCGGCGCGCGTCGTCGCCCGCCGCACGTCGAGCAGCGGCCGCAGCAGGGCGACGCCGTCGAGTTCCGTGGCCGCGGCCATGCCCTGCAGGCTTCCGCCGCCGGATCCGCGGGCGAGGCCCAGCAGCACGGTCTCGGCCTGGTCATCGAGTGTGTGGCCGACCAGCACGGCCGCCGCGCCGGCCGCACGGGCGGCCTCCACGAGCGCGCGATAGCGCGCGTCGCGCGCGGCTGCCTCGGGCCCGCCGTCGCGGGCGACCTCGACGCGCACGACCCTCGCCTCGAGTCCCAGCGCCTCGGCCTTCGCGGCAGCGGCGGACGCGGCATCCGCCGAGCCTTCCTGCAGTCCGTGGTCCACGGTCACCGCGACCGCACGCAGCCCGAGCTTCGGCGCCTCGAACGCCGTCGCCGCCGCCAGGGCCAGCGAGTCGGCGCCGCCCGAGAGCGCGACGACGACAGCTGAGCCGGAGTCGAGGCCGGCGAGCGCGCGCCGCACCGCGAGCCGCACTTCGGCGACTGCGGGATCGAGGCCCGGGCGGTGTTCCACCCGCCCACCGTACCCACCGGTCACCGCCGCGGCGCGTACCGAACGCAGGACGACCCGTCCCCTGCCGCGGCGGCGCCACGTGATTACGCGGGCGCGCAGCCGAACCGGCCGCACCGGTCCTGCAATGGGTACGGCGGGCACCGGAAGGAGGCCGCGACTAGGCTTGTCGCGGCATTCCACCGTCTTTTCCGAAGGAGCACCACCATGGGCGCGTACGACGCCGTCATCGAGATCCCGCGGGGCAGCCGCGTGAAGTACGAGGTCGACCACGGCACGGGCCGCGTCTTCCTCGACCGCATCCTCTACACGCCGATGGGCTACCCCACCAACTACGGCTTCTTCGAGAACACGCTCGGCGAGGACGGCGACCCGCTCGACGTGCTCGTCATCCTCGACGTCGAGCTCTCCCCCGGCATCCTCGCGAGCGTCCGCCCCGTCGGCGTGCTGAAGATGAGCGACGAGGCCGGCGGCGACGACAAGGTCGTCGCGGTGCTCGCCAAGGACCCGCGGTGGGCGCACATCCAGGACGTGGGCGACATCCCCGAGTTCCTCCAGAAGGAGATCGCCCACTTCTTCGAGCACTACAAGGACCTCGAGCCCAACAAGTGGGTCAAGGTCGACGAGTGGGCCGACGCGGCCGAGGCCGAGCGCCTCGTGCTGGAGGCGTTCGACCGCTTCAAGCAGCACGAGGGCGAGACCCGCACCCAGGGTGAGGGCGTCGCGCCGAGCACGCTCTGACGACGATCACAAGGAGAGCGGATGCCGTCAGGCATCCGCTCTTCGTCGTCCAGGGCGCGTGCGGGTCAGACCGAGACGCCGCGGTCGCGCATGAAGTTGATCGGATTGACCGGGTAGCCGTTGACGTAGGTCTCGAAGTGGAGGTGGCAGCCGAAGGAGTTTCCGGTGTTCCCCTCGCTCGCGATGAGCTGCCCCGCGTTGACCCACTGACCCGGACGCACGAAGATGCCACCGGGCCGGATGTGGCCGTAGCCGGTGCCGATGCCGCCGCCGTGATTGATCTTGATGTAGTTGCCGTAGCCGCCGTTGTAGCCGGCGTACTCGACGGTGCCGGCATGCGCGGCGTAGATGCCCGAACCGCACCCGGCGGCCAGGTCGACGCCGTAGTGGAAGCCGCTCGAGCAGTAGCCGCTGCCGCACTGGACGGATCGCGGGCCGTAGCCCGAGCTGCGCCAGCCGGACGAGGGTCGCGCCCAGCCCGACCCGACGACCGAACCTCCGCCGCCTCCGCCACCACCGCCGCCGCCTCCGCCACCGCCCTGGTTCAGGCGATCGGCTTCCTCGCGGGCTCGGCGTGCCGCTTCCTCGGCCGCCTTGCGGCGGGCCTCTTCGGCCGCCTTGACGCCCGCCTGGTACTGCGCGACGGTGCGAGCGGTCGTGTCCTGGAGAGCGGCCAGCTGCGCTTCGAGCTCATCCCGGCGGGCGTTCTGCTCGTCGAGGGCCGCCTGCGCCTCGTCGGCTGCCCGCTGCGACGCGACCATCTTCTGCTCGGCGACCTGCTGCAGGCGGTCGCGCTCGACGCGCTGGACCTCGGCCTGGTCGCTGAGGCTCTGGGCGGAGTCGCGCGCCGTGATGGCGTCGGCGTACACCGCCTGGTTGCGCTCGATGAGCTTGTCCATCGTGCCGAGGCGCGCGAGCAGATCGTCGGCGGACGCTGCGGATCCGGAGAAGAAGAGCTCGAGGGAGGTGTCGTCGCCGCCGTTGCGGTAGAGCTGCGCGGCGACCCGGCCGGCCTTGTTCGCGGCATCCACGGCCAGCTGTGCCTGCTCGTCGGCCTGGAGCTGCAGCTGGTCGGCCCGGTAGGCCGCGTCGAAGTACTCCTGCTGGGCGACGTAGAACTCATCGGCAGCCTGCTCGGCGAGCGCGCGCTTCGCGGCGACGTCATCGGCCAGCGCCTGGATGAGGTTCTGGATCCTCGTGACCTCGGCCGCCTTGGCGGTCTCATTCGCCTTGGCGCGCTGGACGTCGTCCCACGAGGGATACTCCGCGGCGAAGGCCGGGGCGATGAGCGGCCCGCCGATCGCGCCGAGAGTCGCCAGGGCGATGGCTCCGACCCCGAGGGCGCCGCGCCGGCTCACGGCCGGCCAGAGCACACGTCGCTCGCGCGGCGACGGAGCGCAGCCGCACTCGTCGAGGGCGTCTTCGGTCTGCACCGGGCCCCCCTTCGTGACGTCGACGTCTTTCACACTAGCAACATCAGTCACATCTGCAACCGGTTCTGCGCAACCTGACTGCCGCCTCGGGACGGCGGTCACCCAGCAAGTGTCATCCGGGAGGGCGCGAGACACAAGGGCGCCACGCCCTCGATTGGCGCATTCGAGATCCATTGCGTATGCTTGACCCTCGGTAAGCGTGAGCCCCCGGGTTCACCCGGCCCCATCGTTTAGCGGCCTAGGACGCCGCCCTTTCACGGCGGTAGCACGGGTTCGAATCCCGTTGGGGTCACACTCCGAGAACACAACTTAACAAGCATGGCCCTGTAGCGCAGTTGGTTAGCGTGCCGCCCTGTCACGGCGGAGGTCGCGGGTTCAAGTCCCGTCAGGGTCGCTCCGAGCGACGGGCCCTTTTTCGAGAGGGCCTTTCGTCTAGGACGCGGCGATCGTGTTGACTCGCGGATGCTGCGCGGCTCTGTAGCTCAGTTGGTAGAGCGTTCGACTGAAAATCGAAAGGTCACCGGATCGATGCCGGTCGGAGCCACTGAAACCCTCTCCTAGCTTCTACATGGAGGGGGTTTCTTCTTTTCCCCAGTCCGAACCTCAGGAATTGCTGAAGTTCGCAGGATGGGGGTGTCCCCCATATGGGGGACACGGTACATTTGCCTCACTGCGGATCCCGGGCAAATCTGGGGAGATGGCTTCTGGGGAGCCGGCCCGAGATTCGCGGTAAAACGTAGGGGAACGTGGACTTCGGGCCACGGGATTTTTCCGCACAGGGGATGCGGACGGCCCCCGGAGGACACGGAACACCGGTCCTCCGGGGGCCGATACCTTTTCCGGCTCAGCCCTGGCGCTCTGCGAGCATCTGCTGCATGCGCGTGATCTCGATGCCCTGGTCTGCCTCGACGTGCCGGGCGAAGGTGTCGATCTCGGTCTCCTGGCCGCCGCCGGCGGCGTAGAGCTCCTCGACCATCTGGATCGCGCCCTGGTGATGGCGGATCATGAACGTCAGGAAGAGGACGTCGAACTCGTCGCCCTCCGCGGCTTCGAGCTGGGCCATCTCGGCGTCCGTCAGCAGCCCCGGCATGGAATCCGCGGCGTGCTCGTGCGAGGCATCCGGATCCCTCACCGGCTCGCCGCGCGCCTGCAGCCACTTCTCGAGCAGGACCATCTCGTCGGTCTGGCTGAGGTCCATCCGCTCCGCGAGCAGGCGGACGTCCTCGTCGTCGGTGCGCTCCTCGACATATCCGGTCATCTCGATGGCCTGTGAGTGGTGGTGAAGCATGTCACGGACGAACAGCACGTCGTCCTCGCCATGGGACGGGCTCGTCAGCTCGGCGGCCTCCTCCGGCGACAGCGTCTGGTTCGGCTCGCCGGGTGCGCCGAGCTGCACGACCGGCGTCGTCGGCAGCGGAGCGGCGTCTTCGGTCTCGGCGGTGCAGGCCGTCAGCCCGGCGATCAGGAGTGCGGCGACGCCGAGTGAGGCGAACCGGATCGGCGTCGGCATGGAGGGTACCTCTCGTCGGGGGCGTCGCTCCATCTTGCGGGCGACAGGGCGTCGGATGAAGCGTTCGAAACGAAGATTTAACGATTTCGGTAGCGGTAACGCGCTTCGCGCCGATACGTTCCATTCATATAACTCCATATCCATGCAATACGCGAAGTGCGATCGGTGCCCTCTTCGAAAGGTGCGGAATGCACTTCGGCCTGAGCAACAAACTGACATATCGATGACGCAGTGCCGATTTGGGAGGGCCTTACCCGCATGAACATACGATCACCCCAGGGATCACGCTGGAGGACACGAACGCTCGCCGCCGTCGGCGCGCTGACGCTCGGATTCTCGATGATGACCGCCACCGCGGCCGGTGCCGACACCCCCGATGCCGACCCTCGTGAGGGACTGAGCGCCGGGCTCCACGATGCGGGTCAGGCGGCGAGCAACATCGCACTGCTGTCCGCTCAGCAGAAGACCTCGCCGTTCACGACGAACTCCGACCTCGCCTTCACGGGCGACTATGCGATCTCGGGCAACTACTACGGCTTCCAGGTCTACGACGTCAGCGATCCGGCGGCGCCGGAGCTCACCGGCACCTTCGTGTGTCCCGGCGGTCAGGGCGACGTCTCGGTCTACGGCGACCTCCTGTTCATGTCGGTCGAGTCGGCCCCCGGCCGCCTGGACTGCGGCACCACGAGCGTCGGCGCGACCGACCCGCAGAACTTCCGCGGCGTGCGCGTGTTCGACATCAGCGACATCCAGAACCCGGTGCAGGTCACCGCGGTTCAGACCTGCCGCGGCTCGCACACCCACACCGTCGTGGAAGACCCCGATGACGCCGAGAACGTCTACGTCTACGTCTCGGGAACCGGCGGCGTGCGCACCACGACCACGGCGCTCGAGGGCTGCGTGAACCCGACCAACGCCAACACCGAGGCGGCGCACCTCGACGCCAACGGCAACCCGATCGACACCGCGCGTTTCCAGGTCGAGGTCATCAAGGTTCCGCTGGCCGACCCGGCGAGCGCCGCGGTCGTCAACGAGGCGCGCCTGTTCGCGGCCGAGAGCGGCAGCCCGGCGGGCCTGTGGCCCGGCGGCAGCCACGGCGCGGGACTCCAGACGACGTCGGCGACCGACGCGTGCCACGACATCACGGCGTACCCCGAGATCGGCCTGGCCGCGGGAGCCTGTGAGGGCAACGGCATCCTGATCGACATCAGCGACCCGGTGAACCCGGTGCGCATCGATGCCGTGACGGACCCGCGGTTCGCGTACTGGCACTCGGCCACGTTCAACAACGACGGCACCAAGGTCGTCTTCACCGACGAGTGGGGCGGCGGCAGCGCCGCTCGCTGCCGCGCGGTGGACCCGATGAACTGGGGCGCCAACGCCATCTTCGACATCGTCGACGGCAAGCTCGAGTTCGCCAGCTACTACAAGATGCCCGCCGCCCAGACGGCACAGGAGAACTGCGTCGCCCACAACGGCTCGCTGATCCCCGTGCCCGGTCGCGACATCATGGTGCAGGCCTGGTACCAGGGCGGTCTGTCGATCTTCGACTTCACCGACAGCGCCAACCCGGTCGAGATCGCGTACTTCGACCGTGGCCCCAACGACGCCTCGCGTCTGGTCACGGGCGGGTACTGGTCGACGTACTGGTACAACGGCAACGTGTTCGGCAACGAGATCGGCCGCGGCTTCGACAGCCTCGCACTGCAGCCGAGCGAGTTCCTGAGCGCGAACGAGATCGCCGCAGCCGGTGAGTTCCAGCTCGACGAGTTCAACGCCCAGGGCCAGCCGATGTACGGCCACGCGCCGAGCTTCGCAGTGGCGCGGTCGTACGTCGACCAGGCCGAGCGCGACGGCAGCCTGAGCGGCAAGGCCCTGACCGAGGTGCGCAAGCACGTCGACCAGGCCGAGAAGCTCGCGGCCGGCCCGGCGAACGACCGTGCGGTCAAGGCGCAGCTCGACAACGCCGCCCGAAAGTCCGGTCTGCCGGGCTCGGAGGTTCAGACGGCGCTCGCAGCGCTGGCCGGCACCTTCAGCTGATCGACCCGGGAGGTCGGCGTGAGCCGGCCTCCCACAGGGCTCGGTGGTCTTCGGACCGCCGGGCCCCTTCGTCGTCCCGGCTCAGTCGAGGGTGACGTCGACCTGGATCTCGGCCGCCAGGCGCTCGATCTCCGCGGCCACGGTCGCGACGTCGACATCAGCCGGGGCGGCGGCAATCACGGTCGCCTCGAACAGCCGACCGCCGGCCATGGCCGCATCGCGCGTCTCGGTCGTCATGCGCTCGATGCTCACGCCGTGGGCACTCAGCGCCGCGGAGAGCTCGCGCACGATGCCGGGATGGTCGTTGCCGAGCACGTGCAGCACGAGATCCTGCCGGGGCCGGGGCGCGGCATCCGTCCCCGCCTGCACCGTCACCGTGTGGAGGCCATCCAGCCCGGCGAGCGCGGCGCGCAGGGCGTCGGCGCTCTCCGCCGGCACCGACACCTCGACGATGCCGGCGAACGCGCCGGCGAGCTCGGCCAGCTGGCTGTTCTCCCAGTTGCCGCCGTGCGCGGCGACCGCGTCGGCGACCGACGCGACGATGCCGGCGCGATCGCTGCCGACCACGGTGAGCACGAGAGTTGTCATGGGCGACAGCGTAGCGACCGCACGGGACGGGTCGGGGCGGGTTGCGTCACACCCGGGGGCGGAGCTCTTGCGGGGCCGGGAACGGCAGGCGGAAGCGATCGAGCACGGCGCCCACCGCCGAGGCCGCGCCGTACTCGTCGCCGACGACGGTGATACCGCGGGAGCTCGCCTCGGAGATGCGCACCGGGCGCTCGGTGCCGTCGGCGAGCCGCAGCGTCCAGCGGTCGGCGAGGTAGCCGATGCCCAGCGCCTCGAGCAGCTCCTCCGCCTCGAGCCAGTCGACCGGTCCCCCGGTGCGCTCGCGGCCCAGCAGGTCGAAGACCCGGAAGCCGTCGCCGTCCGCCATCATCCAGCCCAGCACCTCGCCGTCGGGGCGGCGGTGTTCGATCCACTCGGGCGGCAGCATGGTCGGCACAGTATCACCGAAAAGTTCCTGGGCTTTCGCTGGAGATTCCCTCCGTATCACCTCCACGCCGATTCGTCAAGTTTTTTCTTCCCTTCAGTGCGGGCCGGGAGTACAGTGAAAGCGCGCCAGGGACTTTGGGGGTCCCGCGGTCGTTGGAACCCGAAAGGGAGGGGACCGGCGCGTTGGGGTTGAACTGAACGACGCAGTCGCCGTTCATGCTTGCGTTGGGGAAAACATGACTGCAAGGGACGCACTGACGTGCGTGCGGTGGTACGCGGACTGAAGTCGACCGTGACCGACGCGGCGTCGCCTATGGGCGACGGAGGGGGGAGCAGAAGCCTCTTCCGCCGCCCAGCGGTGCCGAGTCCGCCATGGCCGGACCTCCTGCCGGCTGCTATCGCGCCGCGCGTTCAGCCTTCGCTCGTGCGAAGGCATCAATGGGAGCGCCGTCATCGGCGGCGCCTCGCCATCACGGATGCACTCGTCGTGGCCGGAGCCACCGGGTTCACCCAGCTCCTCCTCCTGCGCGGCTCGCCCGCCGGCCTCGCCTTCGACCGCACGGCACGGGTCGCCGTGCTGGTCGCCGGCGCCTGGCTCGTCCTGCTGTGGCTCATCCGCTCACGCGAACCCGAGATCCTCGGATCCGGGGCGACGGAGTACACGCGTGTCGTCCACGCGAGCGGTCTGGCCTTCGGCATTCTGTCGATCGCCTTCCTGGTGCTCCAGCTGCCGGGGCTGCGCATGCAGATCGTCTTCGCCTTCCCCCTCGGCCTGCTGATGCTGATGGTGGTCCGCTGGCTGTGGCGGAAGCGCCTGATCCGCGAACGCGCACAGGGGGAGTGCCTGTCACGCGCCATCGTCGCGGGCACACGCGAGGACGTGCACTACGTCATCGAGAGGCTCGTTCGCGATTCCCATCACGGCTACCTGGTGATCGGAGCGACGACCACGGACGGGCTCGACTCCCCCATCTCCGTCGACGGGCGCAGCTATCCGGTCGTCGGAACGATCGACCAGACGGCGGCGTACGGCCGCATCGCGGGCGCGGACACGATCGTGGTCGCAAGCACCCCGCGTGACGACCGCGACTTCGTGCGGAGGCTCGGCTGGGAGCTGGAGGGAAGCGCTGCCGAACTGGTGCTGTGCAATCGCCTCACCGACGTCGCGGGTCCTCGGCTGTCACTGCGCCCGCTGGACGGACTGCCGCTGGTGCAGGTGAAGATCCCCGAGTTCGAGGGCGGCATGCACGCCGTCAAGCGCGCCACCGACATCGGACTCGCGCTGTTCGCGCTCGTGCCCATCCTGCTGCTCACCCCCATCCTGGCTGTGATCATCAAGCGCGGCTCACCCGGACCGGTGCTGTTCCGACAGCTCCGGGTCGGACGCGACGGCAGGCAGTTCTGGATGCTGAAGTTCCGCACCATGACAGCGGATGCCGAGGGTCAGCGCGATGCGCTGCTGGTCGGGAACGAGGCATCCGGCCCGCTGTTCAAGCTCAAGCAGGACCCGCGTGTCACGCGAGTCGGCGCGGTCCTCCGCAAGTACTCGCTCGACGAGCTGCCCCAGTTCCTCAACGTCCTGCGCGGCGACATGAGCATCGTCGGCCCGCGGCCGCCGCTACCCAGCGAGGTCACGACGTATGACGGCGCTGTGTGTCGCCGCCTGTACATCAAGCCGGGGATCACGGGGCTCTGGCAGATCAGCGGTCGCAGCGACCTGTCGTGGGACGACAGTGTCCGGCTCGACCTGCGGTACGTCGAGAACTGGTCGATCGCGACCGACCTCATGATCATGTGGCGCACCGCCAAGGTCATGATCGCTCCGAAGGGGGCGTACTGATGTCTCCCCACCAGACTCGGCCGGCGACAAGGATGTCGTCGGCCGGCATGAGCCGGATCCGCGGTCGCGTGCCGCCGCGGCGCGCCACGTGCGCACTGGCATTCCTCGGCGCGGCGGCTCTCCGTTCCCCCAGCCGGGCGCGGCCGCGGGTCCCTCGAAGGCACGTGCACGGCGATGCCGTGCGCCATCATCGGGGGCGGTCGCGATGACCGTCCCCGGGACGGACGCGGAGCTGCCGCGGACGATGGAGATCGACGGCATCCCCGTGCATCTCGTCGATGCCGGCTCCGCCCTTGCCGCGATCTCGGCGGCAAGCCGTCACGAGACGGAGAAGCCGCTCGGCGTCGTGTCGGTCAATCTCGACCACATCCACCACTTCGGGACGACGCACACAGACGCCCACCCGGCTTCAGCCTTCGTGGACCGCCACAGGGTCGACTGGCTCGATCTCATCGACGGCGCCCCGATCGCCGCGCAGGCGCGACGCCTGACGGGCCGCGTCTATCCGAAGCTCTCGGGAAGCGACCTCATCGGGCCGATCCTCGACGACGCCTCTCGATCCGGCAGGTCGGTGGGGGTGCTCGGAGGCCTGGGATCCGTCATCGACCCGCTCGCGCATCGGATGGCGGAGGAGTGGCCGAGGGTCCGCTTCGTCGGACACTGGACGCCCGAGCGGGATGACGTCTCCGATTCGCTCCGGTCGCGCGCCCTCGCCTCGGAGATCCGGGCGTCCGGCGCCGACATCCTGCTCGTCTGCCTGGGCAAGCCGAGGCAGGAACGGTGGATCAACGAGTACGGCCTGCTCACGGGGGCGGGTGCGCTGCTGGCTTTCGGCGCCGCGGTCGACTTCCTCGCCGGCACGGTCTCCCGAGCCCCCGTGTGGGTCTCGCAGTCGGGAGGCGAGTGGGCGTGGCGCCTGATGCGGGAGCCGCGCCGACTGGCGCGCCGCTATCTCGTCGACGGACCTCCGGCATACCTCGCCGTGCGGCGGGCGAGCCGCCTCCTCCAGTCGGATATGCGGCAGGTGAGTTCATGAGCGGGCGCGGTCCTGCGGTCGACGGGCCACAGGACGCGCGGCGGCGGGGGCTCACGCCCGGCATGCGACGGGTCCTGCTCATCGTCGGCGCATTGACCGCCGTCGGCCTGGCGATGACGCTCTGGCTGTCCGTAGGCGGGGGCGGCTCGCTCCTCTCCGGGACCCCGGGAGGTGGCGCTGCGGCTCCCGGTGACTCATCGTCCGGAGACAGTGCACCGGGCACCCAGCCGACGCCCTCGGATGGCGGACCCTTGCCGGAGACCACCCCCGGGCCGGTGCCGGAGGCCACGCCGACGACGGGCAGCGAGGTGCCGGATCCCGACCCGACCGCCCCGCCGGGCAACAGGCTGCCGCCGCTCCCGCAGCCATCTCCCCTCGTCGACCCGCCGCTACCGGCGTCTGCGTCGGCCTCGGGCACGCTCGTCGACGGGTTCCCCCGTGCGATCATGGCCCCCGCACCGGGGTCGGACGTGATCACCAGCGCGATCGCAACGGACGGCGACCGGATGCAGGTGACACTCGTTGCGCGCTCGGATGCCTCGGCCGACGACGTGCGAGCCCACTACAGCACCCTGTGGGCGAGCCTCGGTCTCACGGATGCGGGTTCTGCGCCCGGCGGAGCCTCGTTCTCCCATTCCTTCGCCACTCTCTCGCTTGCCTTCAGCCCCCCGGGCGGCACGGGCACCGTGTACGCGGTCTACGGCGTCTTCCGGTCGAGCTGAGGATCGCGCGTGTACATCTCCCTGACGAACGCCGCGCAGCCCGGCAGTGGGGCCGAAAGCGCGCCGGGCCACGATGGGCGTCGGTCCGCGACGCGACGCCCCGGCGTGCGCACTGTCTCCTCCACCGTCGTCAGTCTCGGCATCGTGTCGATGCTGACCGACATCTCGTCGGAGTCGGTGGCTGCGATCCTCCCCCTCTACATCACGAGCGCGCTCGGGCTGTCGGTGATCGCATTCGGGTTCATCGACGGCCTGTACCAGGGCGTGAGCGCGATCGCTCGCATCGCCGGCGGCTACACCTCCGACCGAGTCGGCAGGCCCAAGTGGATTGCGTTCTCCGGCTACGGTCTGGCGGCCGTCGCTCGGATGTTCCTCGTCTTCGCGTCCGGGTTCGCGGCCATCGCCGTCGTCATCACCGCCGACCGGATCGGGAAGGGCATCCGAACCGCTCCCCGCGACGCGCTCATCACCGCGGCGTCCCGTCCCGACAGCCTCGGCACGGCGTTCGGCGTGCACCGCACGCTCGACAACATCGGCGCCGCGATCGGCCCGCTCATCGCGTTCCTCGTTCTGCTGGTCATCCCGGACGGATTCCACACCGTCTTCCTCGCGTCGCTGGCCTTCGCGATCATCGCCGTCGCGATCCTCGGGATCCTCGTGCCGAATCTGCGCACACGGGCGGCGCCGGAGGCCACCGATGACCGCGCCAGCGGATCGCGGTTCGGCTGGGCCGCCGTGACGACCGGGCCGATGCGGCGCGTCATCGCCGGTGCAGGCATCCTGGGGCTCCTCACGATCGGCGACGGCTTCGTGTACCTCGTGCTGCAATCCCGCAGCGACTTCGCGGCGCAGTTGTTCCCGCTGCTGTACGTGGGCACGAACGTCGCATTCCTCGCGCTCGCGATCCCTCTCGGCCGACTCTCGGACCGGATCGGCCGGGGACGGGTCTTCGTGTTCGGGCACGTCGGCCTGCTCGCGGCCTACCTGGTCGCCGCCCTGCCGATCGCCGACATGGCCGCGACGATCCTCTGCCTGGTCTTCCTCGGCGGGTTCTATGCCGCGACGGACGGGGTGCTGGCCGCCCTCGCCGGCCAGCTCACCTCCCCCGAGACGCGAGCGACTGGGATCGCGGCTACGCAGACCGTCGTGGCGCTCAGCCGGTTCCTGTCAGCGAGCGCCTTCGGCTTCCTCTGGTTCGCGATCGGAAGCGAGTCCGCAGTCCTCGTGATGGCGGCGCTGCTCGCCTTCGCCGTGCCTCTCGTCGCGCTGCTCCTCAGGCCGTACCTCTCGTCGCCGGGCGACTCCCGGACCGTGGTGGACGACGAGCCGTCTGGGGTCCGCGGATGACCGAACGAGGGAAGTGGATGCTGGTGCTCGGCATCTCCATCGTCGCGCTCGGGGGGACGGCCGTCGCCGGGATCGTGGCGTGGCAGGACTACCAATCGCGTCAGAGCCGGGCGAGCGCCGCGGTGACAGCGGAAGGCGACGCGTGGGCGACAGGCGAGCGGATCGTCTTCCGCAACACCGCCATCGGGCAGGGCTACGGTCTCGTCGCGAGCGTTCCGCTCGACGATCCCGCGGGAGCGCGCAGGCTGTCTTCGACCGCGTGCGAGCGGGTGGACGCGAACGCCGAGCAGTTCGCATGCCTGCACACCGATCGAGGGGTGGTGCCCGGCTACACCGCGACGTTGCGCTCCAACGACGGCGAGGTCGTCTCGGAGTGGTCGTTGCCGGGCATTCCAAGCCGGACGCGATTCTCACCCGACGGATCGCTCGTCGCGACGACCGCGTTCGTCACCGGTCATTCCTATGCGACCGTGGGCTTCTCAACCGAGACGGTGATCCGCACGAAGGACGGCGGGACGCTCGGCACCCTCGAGGACTGGACCCTCATGATCGACGGCGCGGAGAGCGCGCTTGTCGACCGCAACTACTGGGGAGTGACCTTCGTCGATGACCAGACCTTCTATGCGACGGTCGGCATGGCCACCTCGGGCCAGACCTACCTCGTCAAGGGGGACATACCTGCGCGGACACTCACGGCTGTAGCATCCGATGTCGAATGCCCGTCCCTCTCGCCCGACGCGTCGCGCATCGCGTTCAAGCGGGTGACCTCCGGCTCGGGTGCGACCGCGCACTGGGCTCCGGCGATCATGGACCTGGCGACGGGCGACGTCCGGCTCGTGCCCGAGAGCCGCAGTGTCGACGATCAGATCGCGTGGATCGACGACGACACGGTCATGTACGGGATGCCGCGCCCCGGCGAGGCAGGCGACACCGACGTGTGGGCGGCGGATGCCGACGGGTCCGGCGATCCCTACCTCTTCATCGAGCATGCGTGGTCGCCGGCGGTGGTGCGCCGATGAGTCAGCGAGCAGGGTTGCGATCCGCCGTCTGCTCCGCGCGGCGCTCGCGCCGGATGACGAGCAGCCAGGCCAGCGCCGCGCCGAGCGCCGCTCCGAGGGCGTTGGCGAGGACGTCGCGCGGACTCGGGACGCGCGACGGGATCACGCTCTGCACGAGCTCGGCCGCCACCGAGAGCGTCAGCGCGAGGACGAATCCCCACACGTGGTGGCGCAGCAGCAGGGTGAGAAGGAAGCCGAGTGGCAGGAACATCACGACGTTCGCCGCGAACTCGACCCATCCCGCGCCGAACCACAGCCACCCGAGGTCGTTCCGCAGCCACGACCAGACGCCGACGATGATCTCGCTGTACGAGACCGGGGCGAGCAGGACTAGCGCCGCGACCACGAGGTACGCGACGAGAGCCCAGACCACCCACCGGCGCGTCATGGCCCCACCCTCCCACATAGGCGGAGCGGTGCCGAGCGCGACGCGGGGAACGACGCCATGACCGTCGCCTTCCGTACGAGCGGACCCGTGGACGTCGCCGTGGTCGTCGTCACCTACAACAGCGCGCGCGACATCGGCGCGCTCGTCGAGTCCCTGCGTGCGGAGACCCAGGACCTGTCGATGCGCGTCGTTGTGGCCGACAATGCGTCGACGGATGCGACCCTCGCCGAGCTGGCACGGCATCCCGACCTCGTCACGGTGCCCACCGGGGGCAACCTGGGATACTCCGGCGGGATCAACGTCGCGATGCGCCACGTCGGAGACGCCGACGCGGTCCTCATCCTGAACCCCGATCTCCGCGTCGAGCGGGGCGCCGTCCGCACCCTTCGCCGCTCGCTCGCGGCGCGATCCGGCGCCGGGATCGTCGCGCCCCGGATCCGCGACGCCAGCGGCGGCACAGCATCCTCCCTCCACAATGAGCCCCGCATCTCGCGATCGCTCGCCGATGCTGTTCTCGGCCGCTTTTGGCAACGTCGCCCTGCAGCCTTGTCCGAGTCCGTCCGCGACCCCGCCCAGTACGAGACAGCGCGCAGGATGGACTGGGCGACCGGCGCCGCGCTGCTCGTGTCACGGGATGCCGCAGCCACCGTCGGCGAGTGGGATGAGCGGTTCTTCCTCTACTCCGAAGAGACGGACTACTGCCGGCGGGTGCGTCGGGCGGGGTACGAGGTCTGGTACGAGCCGACGGCGATCGTCCACCATTCTCAGGGCGGATCGGGCAGCTCGGGCGCACTCGACCGGCTCCTCGCCGTCAACCGCATCCGATACGCCCGCAAGCACCACAGCGCCGCCTGGACCGCCGCGTACCGCGGAACCGTCATCATGGGCGAGTTCCTCCGGTCGGCGCGCGCGCAGCATCGCGCGACACTGCGCACCGTCGCCTCCGGGCGCACGTGGGCTTCGCTCCCGCACTCCGGCGCCGCCGCGCCGCAGCAGCCTGCTGCCGAAGGAGGCGCATGATGGAACCGCCGACGATCACTGGGGCCCACGACGTGTCGCTGCTCACCGTGAGCTATCGGGGCGATCTCGGACTCGCGCGCGAACTCTGCCGCAGCGTCGACCGGTACCTGGACCCGGCCATCGAGCACCTGCTGGTCGTCTCGCGGGTCGACGCAGCCCTCTTCGAGCCCCTCCGCTCGGACCGGCGCCGCATCGTCATCGTGGATGACGTGCTGCCCCCCGGGTACCGACGGATCCCTGCGCCGCAGGAGATCCGCATCGGACGACTGCATCGCCGCATCCGCGAGATGTGGCTCACTCCCGCCGGTCTGGCGCGCGGATGGATCGTGCAGCAGATCGTCAAGCTGGCGGCTCCCTCATATTGCGATCGGGAGGTGATCGTCTTCGCGGACAGCGACATCGAGCTGACGTCCGCCTTCGGCGGAGATCGGCTGGTGTTCGGAGGACAGGCGCGACTGTACCGGGTCCCCGGCGCGACCGCCGACAGCGATGACCACGTGCGTTGGCACCGGGTCGCCGCGCAGATGCTGGGCATGGAGCCCGACGGCTACCTCGGATCCGACTACATCGGCAACCTCATCACCTGGCGGCGCTCCGTGCTCCTGCTCCTCCAAGAGGCCATCGCCCGGAATACCGGCAGACGCTGGGACAAGGCGGTCGCATCCCGGTCGGCGTTCTCGGAGTACATCCTCTACGGCGTCTTCGTCGAGCACGTGCTCGGCGGAGCGCGATCCGGGCACCTCTTCACCACCGAGGATCTCGTGCACGCGGGCTGGTTCTACGATCTGGCCACGTCGGAGGGCCTCTCCGCCTTCATGGCCGGCATGGCGCCGCATCAGGTCGGCGTGGCGATTCAGTCCACCGAGGAGCTCAGCCTCGCGGACCGCCGTCGCATCATCGACGCGACGGTCGAAGGGCGGGACCGCCGGCCGTGACCGCGGCGCGCGCGTTCGCCGCGTCCGTCACGCCTTCGCGATCGCTCGCAGCTCCTCCTCGAGGATCGCGGACGTGATGCCGAGGTCCCGAGCGATGACCGCGATGCGAAGCCTCCAATCGAGCAGATCCCGTGCGCGGCGACGATTCGCCTCCGCCGTCTCGGGCGTCCATCCGCTGTTCGCCTCGGCGAGAAGGGCCATGCCGCCCCGCAGGTCGTCCGGGGGAAGCTCCAGCGTCGCCCCCGGCCAGAGGAGCTCGCGGGCCGTCGTACTCGCCGGGGCCGCGCCGGCCACGACCGCGCCGTGCGCGAGACCGTCCGTCCAGCGCGCGGTGAGGTAGTCCCGCGTCGGGTGCGTGTAGGACGCGCCGCTGGTCAGGTTCGAGAACGCCAGGACGAACCGCGCGACCGCGAGCGCGTCATCCACGTTGCGCTGCGCCTCCGCGTCATCCTGTCCGAAGGACGGCCGACCGCGATAGTCGAGATGCTGCGCGCGCGCCCATCCGGATCCCTCCGCATCGTCGTCCCACGCGGGCGGCATCCGTCCGAGCCGCTGGATGTCCACCGTCTTGCGCACCGGCACCGCCTGCGCGGTGTCGGCGCCCCAGGGCAGGACATGTATGGGAGTGGTGGCGCAAGCGGAGCGCCAGTCACCCACGTCGTCCTCGTCCGTCACGTAGATCCTGTCGAACCGGCCGGTCCGAGACACGTACGGGATGCGTTCGTGCCAGAACGAATCGATCACCCAGCCGACCACGCTCGCGTAGCGACTGGTGAGCGGGCCGAGCCGCAGCACAGCGGTGAGGTGCTCCGGTCGTGCGGCGATCACCAACGCGATCCGTTCGCCGCCGCGGCGAGGGGGCAGGCGCTGCCGGGCGGCGAACAGCGCCAGCTGCCGCTCGTAGCGGCGGCTGCGGAAGGTGACGAGTCGTGCGCCGAGCACGCGCGCCGTCAGGGAGGCCAGCCGAGTGATGGGAACCCATCCCCGCCCGAGGTCCGTGTACAGGACGTCGATCAGGGTGTCAGCGGGCGCCTCCGACTCCATCGCGCTACCGACCCCGGCCTTCGCGTCCGCTGTGCGGCGCGCGCTCCACGTCGGCGATCGTTGCGCGCACTCCGGCGTCGGAGAGCGCGATGCGGCGCAGGGCTGCGGCCATCCCGAGGAGGAGCACGAAGACCCCTGCGGTGATGGGGAAGCTCAGCCCGTCGAAGAAGAAGAGCAGGACGGTCACGGTGATCAGACCGGAGCTCACCGCGCCGCCGAGGACCTTCGTCTCAGGAGACCTGGAATTCCGAGACGCGCCGAGGGAGCTCCACACGGCCACGGCGATCAGCGCAGCGAAGGCGAAGGCGCCGAGCAGTCCGATCTCGACGAGCGTGGCGGCCCATTGATTGTCGAAGACGTAATAGCGGGACAGGAAGGTCCCCCACCCCTGTCCGATCAGGGGCGAAGACTCCATGAACTGCGGCAGCTTCTCGAGCGCTCCGGTGCGCGATTGCGTGCTGGTGTCCGCTGATGCGTTCACGAACAGCGCGAGGGTGGCTGTCCACATGCCGGGCACGACGACGACGACGGCCGCCGCGATGCACAGGCCACCGGCCACACTCGCGAACCGGTAGGCCCGCGGTATCCACGGCAGAACGAGCACGAGGGCCACCACCAGCCCGATGATCGCGGACCGGGAGACGGACACGAGACAGATGAAAAGGATGAGTCCCACGATCAGCCACCACAGACCTCGACGGCGCGGCTGCTGGCGGAAGCCTCCCGATATCGCCGCGGCGATCGCGATCGGCAGGACGGTCACGATCGATGAGACGAACTCGAGGGGATGCGTCGCCGTTCCGGATGCTCGCGTGAATCGGCCACGACTGTCGATGCCGCCCCAGTCGTATGACAGCCCCGGCAGCGAGCCCATCCATTCGAGCAGACTCGATCCGAGCAGGAACTGCGCGACGCCGAGCGCCGACACGCATCCCACTGCCACGACCAGGACCCGTACGACCCGGGCGGCGGCATTGTGGGTCCGGATGCCGTCCATCGCCACGAGGATGACGCCGCCCCACGACGCGAGTCGCACGAGGGAGCTGATCGCAGGACTGACCTGGTCGCCCGGCTGCCCCCGCAGCATGGCGGCTGCGAAGCTCGCCAGGATCACGAGCACGAGGAGGCCGAGCATCCAGCGGACAGGCTGGGTCGGGGTGATGACGTCGGCTCCCCTGGCCTGGAGATGGCTCAGAACCCACCACAGCAGGAGAGCGAGGCCCCAGAGGAGGGACGGCCGCCCGAGACCGCCCATGCCCGTGATCCCGATATTCGAGGGAACAGCGAACAGCAGGATGACGTACACGCACAGCATCGCGTCCGCCGTCAGCCGACGGGGCCGGCGGATTCCCCGATGGTCGAGGGCCGCCACCGGAGCGAACTGCTGCGTGCTCATGACTCGTTCGCCCCCGGGTTCATCGGCGCTTCCCGGATGGTGAGCGGACCTTCTTGCCGCCCGTCGGCGCTGACGCGGCCGGCTGCTGATCGGGGTCACCGGTGAGCTCGGCCTCCGGCAATGCGTCCGGGGCGACGACCGCGTCGGTCGGCTCCTCCGCCTCGTCGAGGTCTTCAGCACGGGGTGCGTTGGCGACAGGCAGGAACTCGGGCACCTCGCTGGGGTCGGACAGGTCACCCGCATCGTCGTCGTACTCCGTGTCGACCTGCTGGTCGATCTCCTCCGCGACCGAGGCGCGCATCCGGCGCCGGCGCTTCATCGCGAACCCGTCGACCGCGCTCGCCACGATCAGCGCGAAGAGCAGTGTCGCGAGTCCCGCGACCAGGGTCACGACGATCCGCGATCGCTCCCTGACGGTGCTCTCCTCATCGATGGAGATGTTGGAGATCGTCACCCGGTCGCCCGGCGGGATGCCCTGATCGGCCTGGAGCTCCTCGAGGGTGACCTCGGCCTGCTCCACGATGGTCGACAGCATCTCGGCAGCCACCTCATCGCTCTCGGCGGTGACCTGGATCGCCACGACCGGGCTGGAGGCGGTGGCATCCCGCGCGATGGTGACCTCTGCACCGCTCTGGACGAAGCCGCGGACCGTGTCGTCCGAGGCCACCGCGCGCGTGAGGACGTCCGCGACCGGAGACAGCCCGCCGGTGTAGAGGAACTGGTTCGTGGCGCCTTCGGGCAGCACCCCCTCGCCGGGGAGCAGCAGCTGCGACGCGTTCCGCTCGTATTGCGGCGGAGTCAGCGTCCACATCGCGAACGCCATCGTGGCGGCGAGCAGTATGCCCGGGACGACGATGTACCACCGGCGCATGAGGCCACGGAGCACGTCCAGCACGTTCATCGAGATCGACCCCCGTCACTGAATGGGTGAGCGCCGGCTCGCGCACGCGAGCGGCGGCGCAGGGCACTGCGGTCGAGCATCCACGCCGCCGTGGCGCCGCCGAGCAGACCCAGCGCCGCCATCGCCCCGAAGGCTGCGAACCGCGCCGTGCGCGACGGCCGAACGTCCTCGATCGCTCGGGTGAGCGGCTCCACGTGCACCTCGATGCGATCGCCCTCGGGAACGCTGCGGGAGCGCTGCTCCGTCGCCGCGACGCTCTCGATGCGGGCCACGATCGCGTCCTGCTGATCCTGCACCCAGTCGCGCGTGCGGCCCACGACCTGGATCTCGATCGTCGCGGAAGATGTGCTGGAGCTCCACTGGTTCCCCTCCTCCTGCACGGCGACGACGACCGCTTCGCGGATGCCGGCGCCGTACAGCGGAGCATCGCTGTTCGCGTACACCTCCGTGTGGACCCGACCGTCGTTGACCACGGTGGCGACGGTCTGGGCGAAGGCGATGAGGCTCCAGCTGTCGTTTCCGTTGTACGGCATGAGCGTGCTCGTGCCGGGCCAGGTGAACACGACCGTCGTCTTGGAGGCGTGCACGCCGCTGTCCTGCATGAACTGCCCCGTCATCGCGGCGGCCACGAGGAGTGCTGCGAGCACTGCATACCAGCGCCGCAGCATCGTCATCAGGAGAGCGCGAACCGTCATGTCTTGACCAGTTCCGCGTAGATCGCCGACAGGTCTGCGCGCAGGCCGTCAGCGCTGTATCGATCGAGAATGACCGCAGAGGCGTGCGCTCCCGCGCGCGCCAGATCGTCGAGCGGACGCCGCATGGTGCGCTCCAACTCGCGGATGAGCTCGAGGGTCGATCCGACCGGCGTGCAGTACCCGGGATCGAAGAACTCGTCGCCGCCCCCGCCGGAGTACCCGACGACGTAGCATCCGCACGCCATCGCCTCTGCTGGGGGGAGACCGAACCCGTCGCGGTCGCTGAGGCTCACGAACACGGCGGCACGGCGCAGCGCGTCCGCCAGCGCGGTCTCGGTGAGCCCGGTGAGAGGAAGAGGGCTCCACCGCGATCCTCGGGCGCGGAGCGCATGGACGACGTGGTTGAGCTCGCTCTGGCGGCGGGTCGGCACGTACGCGAAGGTCCTGTCGCGCACATCCCGCCCCGGATGGAACACCTGTGGGTCGACGACGGGCCGAGCGATGTCGATCCGGATGCCGGGGAACGAGTGCGCGAGGAGCGCGGCGCTGTCCTTCGAGACGGTGACGATCGCCTCGAGCCGCGGCACATCGAGGTAGGGCGCACCCGGACCCGTGCTGCCGTAGTCGAGCGCCTCGAATGTGTAATGGGCGCCCTGGTTGAACACCACAACCCGGATGTCGGGGTTGAGGGCGGCCAGCGAGGTGCCGTAGACGTCGGGCACCACCAGGATGTCGTCGGAGCGGAACTCGAGCTCGTCGGACGACACGACGGCGGTCGTGGACTGGAACCAGGATGGACGGTATCCGCGGCGATCGTGCAGCACCGCCGCCTTGAAGCCCAGCTCATTGAGCAGGTCGACGTGTCGGTACGCCACTCGAACCCCACCGGCCGGCTTCTTCACGTGCGGCGCGAGGTAGTAGATCGTCGGGGTGGCTGTGCCGCGCTTCACCCGCAGCTCGGGCAGCCGACGCCACCGCAGATCAGCGTAGGTCCGGTACCGTTCCGCGGCGGAGCGCGCGAGCTGACCGGGGGTGGCGAGCGTCATCGTCCTGCCTCCGCACTTCTCACCATCGCGCCCCGGTCATGCGCGACCTCGCGCAGTACGCGCGCATGCAGCGCGAGGCACCGGTCCTCGCTGAACCGCTCGGCGGCATCGGCGGCGATGACCTCGGAATCGGCGAAACGCACGGCGCCCGCGGACACCGCGATCATCGCCTCGACCAGTTCCTCCCGATTCGCCTGACGGACGAAGCGGGCCGATCCGATGGACGTCCAGTCCACGGCGAGCGGATCTCCGAGTGGATTCTTCACCAGGATGCCGCGGGACGGGCCGCCCTCGAGCTGTTCGCGCGCGCCGCCGACCTCGCTGAGGATCACCGGAACGCCCGCCGACAGCGATTCCATGCTCGCGAGCGCCCAGCCTTCGAAGAACGAATCGAGGACGAACGCGTCCGCCGCCGCGAGGAGCACGTCCGTGCGCGTGGTGCCGCCGCGGAGATGGACCCGCCCCGGGCATGCCAGACGTTCCCGCAGGGCGATGACCTGCCGCGTGTAGGCGAGGTCGTCTTCGCGTCCGCAGACGACGAGGACCGCGCGCGGATCGCGTTCCGCGACCTCGCCGAAGGCCGAGACCAGGCCGTAGGTGTTCTTCTGGAGGGCGTGCCGCGAAAGCGAGAGGAACAGGAACTCGTCGGTCAGACCCAGCGCAGCACGCGCGGCGGTGCGGCCGCCCGACGGCATGGTCACGGGTGCGATCCCATTGGGGATCGTGCGCACGCGGGTCGGGTCGATGACGGGAAACATGGACAGGTACTGCTGCCTCACCAGCTCGCTCACGCAGATGACCAGAGCAGCCCTGCGGTACCGCTCGAGCACCTCCTGCTCGGGCGCCCCGAACAGATCGTGCAAGCCGTGGAGCACGAGCACGACCGGAACGGACATCTCACCGGCGAGGTCTATGGGCCACGTGGCGTTGCCATGCACCGCGATGACGTCCGGACGCCAGGCGCGCACCCACGACACGGCCTCTGGCTGGTTGGTGGCGCCGTCGCGAACCTCGATTCCGGCGTGCCTCAGTCGCCGCGCGATCTCCCCGTCCGGCGCTCCCTCGTCGAGGGGCGCCAGCAGAGCCGCCGTCCGGATGCCGTGTGCCCGCAGCCCCTGCGCCAGGAACGCGACGAACTCATCCATGCCACCGGCGTCGAGGGTGCCCGTGACGAGCAGGCAGCGCGCAACCGGCGGAAGATCGGTCACCGACCGCTGTTCCGGCGGGAGCGCCGAGTCCGCGCGCGGGGGCCACACCACGTCTCCTCGACCGTCGAGCCGCTCCGACCATCCGGGGATGACCACTGCCTCGGACGACGTCGGGACAAGCCTGCGGGCGAACCTGCGGACCGGGACCGGCAGCCAGCGCCCCAGCCGCTCGAGGGCGAGATAGAACCCGGCGGCGGTCCTTCGACTCTCCCCCCGCGCTCGCACCGGCTGCGGCATCCCGATCACCTCCTACACCGCCCCCTGCATCCGCCGAACGCGCCCGCGGACGCCGCGCACCACTTCGAGGAACGCGCCGCGCAGGAGGATGCTCGACAGGGCCAGGTGCACGACGAAGACGGTGGCTCCGGCGGCCGCGATCTGGAGCACCGCGGGAAGGGGGGCTGCCATCGCGCCCACCGCCCATCCGGCCACGCCGGCGACCCCTGCGATCACGACCACCGCGACCGTGCGTCGAGCGACGGCCCACAACCCCAGGCCGATCGCCCTCGAAACGAGGAACCAGCGGACGATCGTCGCAAGCACCGCCACGGCGAGGAAGCCCACCGCGACCCCTGTGATGCCCGACTGCACGGCGAAGGCGGTGACGACCACCGCGCCGACATCCACCACCACCGCGTAGGCGAGCCACCGTCCGGGACGCCCGAGCCCGTAGAACAGCCCATGGTCGAGCATCGCTCCGACCGCGAAGACCGCCGCGATCGCGAGCGCCTGAGTGACGCCGATGCTCTGGGTCCACTGGGGACCGAAGAGGAGCGGCACGAGGACCGGCGCCGTTACCGCCACGGCGGTCAGCGCGGGAGTGATGAGGACGTAGGTCATGCTGATCGCCCGGTCGTACCCGCGCCGCAGTCGGGCAGGGTCGTCGCGGACCTGGGCGAACACGACTGTCGAGACGGGGGCGATGGCCGATCCGGCGAGGTCCTGCGTCGTCTGCACCAGTCGCTGGGCGACGCTCAACTGACCGAGGGCGCTCGCGCCCAGGACGTTCGACACGATCGCGTTCTCCGCCCACACGTGAGCGAGGGCAACGCCGTTCACCGCCATCACATTGGTGCCGAAGGCCGCCATGGTCCGGAACTGCCGCCACGAGAAGCCCCTTCCAGGTCGCCATCTCGACGTGATCCATGCCCCCGCCAGACCGATGATCTGCGACACCCACATCTGCGCCACGAGCGCCCAGACGCCGGCCCCTGCCAGCGCCAGCACGATGGCCACCGCCTGCGCGGCGATCGCCGCTGCGCCGTTCTGGAGCGAGAGCGCCCGGAACCGCATCCCCCGGCGAAGCAGCGCGGTGGGGACGGAGCCGAGGCTGACGAACACGACCGCGGGACTCACAGCGACGATGACGAGGGCAGCGCCCGTGATCCCGAACATCGCCTCGAGAAGGGGGGCGGTCAGGATGAGCCCCGCGCAGAGAACGACGCCTGAGCCGAGGGAGTACCAGAACGCGGTCCGCACCATGATGGGCTGGAGCGAATCGGCCTGGACGAGGAACGTGCCGAATCCGAGGTCGGCAACGAGGTACACCAGGGGCAGGACCGACATTGCCACCGCGACCAAGCCGAAGTCGGCCGGAGTCAGCAGCCGAGCGAGGAGGATCATCGTCGCGAAGCCGCCGATCTTGGCGGCCCATGTCTGGGCCGTCAGCCAGCCGATGCTGGACGCCGCGCGGGTCGTCAGGGAGACCGGAGTGGCGATGCCGTCGTCGTTCACCATCGCCCGGCTCCGTCCGGGCCTCGATCTTCGATCTCGCTCCGCAGCACGGATGCCATGCGTTGGTGCGCAGGCTGGGCCGCATGCCGCTGGGCGAAGCCGAGGAAGGGCAGAGCATCGCCCACTTCGCCCCGCTCGATCCGCGCTCTCGCGCTGCCGAGCGACTCCTCGACGAGCGACCGCACGCCTCGGGCGTGCACCTCCGTCCCCCAGTGGCCCGCGGCGGAGAGAGTCTCCGAGCGGAGCACGTCGAACGCCGCCAGCTTCTGCTGGATGTTGTCGATCCCGCCGTCGAACCGCGTGAGGTGCATGTTGCCGCCGTGCACTCGGTAGTAGGCCTGTACGGCCCCTCGGATCTGGCACACATCCCACCCGACCGCGAGCCGCAGCCAGTACTCCAGGTCGCCCGAGTGCGGCAGTCGGGGGTTGTAGCCACCCACCTCTTTCAACGCCGTCGTCCGGAGCACGGCCTCCGGGGACATGATCGGGTTGAACCCCTGCGAGACCACCTCGTCGACCCACGCCCGCCCCGGTATGATCCGCCAGACGCCCGCGCCATAGGATCTGGCCGCCGGTACGGCATCCGCGAAGCGAACCACCTTGCCGTACACGAGCCCGACGCGGGGATGACGCTCCATCACGGCGGCGGCACGATCCAGCGCTCCCGCAGCGAGTAGATCGTCCGCCGAGACGAGGGTGACGAACTCGGTGTCGACGGCCGCAAGACCGTCGTTGTAGGTGGCGATGTGCCCCCGGTTGGTCTCGTGCACGATCACGGTCACCCGTGCGTCCTCCGCTGCCAGCCGGTGGGCGACCTCCGCCGACCCGTCGAGCGAGTGATCGTCCACGATGATCACGCGGGTGTCGACCGAGCGCTGGTCCAGGGCGGCGCGGACGGCAGCCGGGAGGTAGCGACCGTAGTTGTAGCAGGGGATCACGACGGTCGCCGTGTGGCGGCGCCGCGGTGCCGAGGGCAGTCGGTAGCTCATGCCGTCATCCCTCTCGCTGTCCCACCAGCGACCGGCTGCCCGCGGGGGAACCCGTCGCCGCGCGAACGGCCGCCGCCACACTTTCCTGCTGGCTCTCCGTGAGATGGGGGAACATGGGGAGCGACAGGATGCTGCGGGCCGCGGCCTCCGCGACCGGGAACTGTCCTCGGCGATATCCGGACTGCGCGTACGCGGGCGTGAGCGGCACCGGTGTCGGGTAATGGATGCCGGTGCCGATACCAGCTGCGGTGAGGTCGGTCGCCACCCGATCCCGGTCCTGCACGCGCACCACGTACAGGTGCCACACGTCTTCGTTGCCCGGGCGCACCGACGGGAGGCGTACGGCGTCGACGTCGCCGAGCAGTTCCGCGTAGCGCGCGGCAGCAGCGCGACGCCCGGCGTTCCATACGTCGAGCCGGCGGAGCTTCGCGCGCAGCACGGTCGCCTGGACCGCATCCAGACGCGCGTTCATGCCGATCTGATCATGGACGTACTTCACCGTGCTCCCATGAGCCGCGAGGCTGCGCACCAGTGCGGCACAGTGCGCGTCATCGGTCAGCACGGCGCCGCCATCGCCGGCGGCGCCGAGATTCTTGCCGGGGTAGAAGCTCGTCGCTGCGACGCGACCCATCGTGCCGGCGCGGCCCGCGGGGCCGGACGCGCCGTGCGCCTGGGCTGCGTCCTCGACGATCGCGATGTCGTGCACGGCCGCGCACCTTGAGACGGCCTCGAGCGGCGCGGTCTGGCCGAAGAGGTGCACGGGCGCGATCGCCCGCGTCCTCAGCGTGACGGCGGCCTCGACCGCGTCCGGATCGATCAGGAGGTGGTCGACGTCGACGTCGACGAACACCGGGACCGCGCCGATGCGGGATGCCGCCTCCGCCGTCGCGATGAAGGTGTTCGCCGGCATGATGACCTCGTCGCCCGCGCCGACCCCGACGGCTCGGTAAGCGAGCTCGAGCGCGTCCGTGCCGTTCGAGACGCCGACGACGTGGCCGACGCCGATGTACTCGGCGTACTCCTGCTCGAAGGCCTCGATCTCCGGACCGCCGATGAAATCGGCTGAGGCCAGCTGAGCGCGCCATACCCGGAGGACCTCGTCGGCGATCTCCGCCTGCTGGGCGCGGAGGTCGAGGAAGGGAACATCGACGTTCATGGACGTCGCTCCAGCCGGCGGGCGGGAACGCCCGCCCACGTTTCGCCGTCGGGGACGTGGCTGAGCAGCGCGGCACCCATGCCCAGCGTGGCATCCGCCCCCACGACGAGGTGTTGTCGCACGGACGCGTTCATGCCGATGTATGCGCCCTCGCGTATGCGCACCGCGCCACCGAGGGACACGCCGGCCGCCAGGGTGACGAAGTCCTCGAGCACGGCGTCGTGCGTGATCGTGACGTTCGGCATCACGACCACGTGCCTGCCGATCGAGGCATCCGCGGTTACCACGACGGCATCGAGGAGGATGCTGCCGGGGCCGAGCCGTGAGGACCTGCCGATGCGGGCCGAGGGTGCCACGAAGGTCATGAACCGATCGGCTCCGACGCCGATCCGGCGGAGGCGTCGCACGATGTCCCGTCGCGCCGCGCCGGACCCCACGCAGACGAGCAGCCTGCCGGCGCGGTGCGCGGCATCCGCCACCCCGCCGACGACGGGGATGCCGGCGATCTCCGTGCCGTGCAGGACGGGATCGTCGTCGAGGATCCCGACGATCTCGGCCGATCCGGCCGCGATCACCTCTCGCGCCAGCCCACTGGCGCCGACCAGGATCACGCTCTCGGTCATCGCCGGCCCCCCACGGGATCGCGCAGCACGTCGATGACACGGTCCTGGTTCGCGTCGCTCAGGTGGTGGAACATGGGGAGGATCAGCGTGCGATCGGTGAGCCGCTCAGTGGCGGGAAGACCCTCCGGCGGCGTCAGATGCCGATACGGCGCCTGGCGATGTGCGGCCATGATGCCCCGTCGCGCCGAGATGTCCGCCACGGCCAGTGCCTCGAGCAGTCCCTCTCGATCCGTCGGGTATTCGTCGTCCACTTCGACCCAGAACGACTGGTAGTTGGTCGTGCCGTGCGGTGGATCGGTCACGGCGCGGAGTCCGTGCACTCCGTCGACAGCGGCCTGGTAGCGCGCGGCGATCCTGCGCCTTCGGGCCACCATCTCGGGGAGGCGCCCGAGCTGCACGATGCCGACGGCGGCCTGCAGGTCGGTCATGCGGAAGTTGTACCCGACCTCGTCGTACGTCTCCGCCGGTGGGAGGGCCGATGCGTGGCGCTCAGCGGCCGAGACGCTCATCCCGTGCTCCCGGAGATGCGCGGCGCGCACCGCCCACGACTGGTGGTTCGTCGTCAGCATGCCGCCTTCGCCCGTCGTGAGGAGCTTGCGGGGATGGAAGGACCACGCCGCGATCTCGGCACCCGCGCCGACAGGACAGCCCCTGAGGGTCGATCCCGCACCGCACGCGGCGTCCTCGATCACCACGATCCCCGCGGGGTCGGCCACCGCACGGACATCATCGAGGTCGACGGGCACGCCCCCCTGGTCGACCGCGATGACGGCGCGGGTGCGCGGTGTGAGCGCTGCGGCGACGGTGTCACCGGTGACGTTGCCGGTCACCGGATCGACGTCAGCGAAGACGGGATGAGCGCCCACGTAGCGGACCGCGTTCGTAGTCGCGATGAACGAGAAGGAGGGGATGACCACGTGGTCCCCTTCGCGGATCCCGGCCACGATGAGTGCCAGGTGGAGCGCCGTCGTGCAGCTGGTCGTCGCGACCGCGTATCGAGACCGCACGGCCGAGGCGAACTCGCGCTCGAAGCGTGCCACCCGGGGTCCTTGCGCGACCCAGCCGCTGGCGATCACCTCGGCGAGCGCTTCCTCCTCCTCGCGACCCAGCCACGGCATCATGACATTGATGCGGTCACTCATCCCGCGACCTTCTCCCGCGCCGCCGCGATCTCCTCGCGCAGGGGACTCCACCATTCGACGAGCCGGCGAAGCCCCTCATCCAGGTCGATCGAAGCCTCGAAGCCGAGATCGCGCCGGGCCGCCGTCGTGTCGGCGAGACGGCGAGCCACTCCGTTCACGGCACGTTCCGGACCGTGCTCGACACCGAGATCCGAGTCCATCGCTCGCAGGAGCGCCTGCGCGAGCTCCAGCAGGCTGGTCTCGGTGCCGCTCGCGATGTTGTACGTTCCCTCGGCGACGTCGCTGCGGGCTGCGAGGACATTGGCACGCGCGATATCGGGCACGCACACGAAATCCATCGTCTGCCGTCCGTCGCCGAAGATCAGCGGCGGGCGGCCGTCCGCGATCCGCTCCATCCAGCGCACCAGCACCTCGGTGTACACGCCGTGCGCGTCCATCCGTGGGCCGTAGACGTTGAAGTAGCGCAGCAGCACGTAGTCCAGCCCCTCCATCGCACGGAAGCTGCGCACAAGGCCCTCGTTGAAGGTCTTCGCCGCCCCGTAGATGGTGTCGTTGTTCTCGTGGTGGTGGCGTTCCGTCGTCGGAAATCGCTCTGCCATGCCGTAGACGGAGGCGCTGGATGCCGCGATGAGCTTCGTCACGCGGTGCCTGGCCGCGGACTCCACGACGTTGAACGTCCCGTCGACGAGCACCTCGAGGGCGAGCCGGGGATCCTCGGCGCATTGCGTGATGCGGATCGCCGCCTCGTGGAAGACGAAGTCCTTGCCTGCTGTCAGATCGTCCACGAGCCGGGCGTCGCGGATGTCGCCCTCGATGAGTTCGACGCGGCCCGATGCGAGAGAGCCCTCGAGATTGGCGCGGCGACCGCGGACGAGGTTGTCCAGGACGTCGACCCTCGCCACTCCGGCCTCGAGCAGCTGGTCGACGAGGGTCGACCCGATCGTCCCTGCCCCTCCCGTGACCAGGGCCCGCGTGCCTTCGAGTTCGATCATGGGACGAGCGTCCTCTCGCGATCGCGAACGGCTATCCGGATGGGCGCGCCGCCTTCGGCGAGGCTCGCCGTGGCGGCCTCGAGCACCGCGAGGACACGCAGCCCGGCCTCACCGCTGGTCCGCGCCGGCCGCTTGTCGCGGATGGCCCCCGCGAACTCCGCGGCGACGCTCGCGAGGGCTTCGCCCTCGGGAAGGGCGGGCGCCCAGGTGTCGCCCAGCCGGTACGAGACGTTCGCCGCACGGGCGTCGGCCGTCGCCTTCGACTGCAGCTGGAGGTCGACTCCGCGGTCATAGACGCTGAGGCGCTGCTGCGGATTGAGATCGTCCCAGACCAGGGTGCGCCGGGTGCCGCCGATCACCATCTGGCGGATCTTCGTCGGACTCAGCCAGTTCACGTGCACGTGTGCGATCGCGCCGTTTCGGAGCGGCATGGTCAGGTATCCGATGCAGGCCTTCCCCGTTCCGAGCGGGTCGGCGCCGTGAGCGGCGACGGCGTCCGCGTCGAGCCCGGCGGGCAGCACGAAATCCATGATCGACAGGTCATGGGGGGCGAGATCCCAGAGCACGTCGACATCGGGCTGGATCAGACCAAGGTTTATGCGGACGCTGTCCACGAAGAGGATGTCGCCCAGGAATCCCTGCTCCACCAGTTCCCGGATCTTCAGAACGGCCGGCGTATAGCAATAGGTGTGGTCGGCCATCAGCACGAGGCCGCGCTCACGGGCGCTCGCGACCATCTCTGCTCCCAGAGCCGCGGAGTCGGCGAGCGGCTTCTCCACCAGGACGTTCTTCCCGGCCTCCAGCGCGGCCAGCACGATCGGGTGGTGGGTCCGCGCCGGCGTCGCTACGGCGACGGCATCGATCGCCGTGTCTGCAAGCACCTCGCCGAGGTCCGGCGTGACGTGCACACCGCCGACGCTGTCCGAGACGCGGCGGGCTCTCTCGATGTCGAGATCGCAGATCGCGGCGAGGTTCCAGTCGACCGATGCGCGAAAGTTGCGGGCCAGGTTCGGCCCCCAGTAGCCCGCGCCGACGACCGCGACGTTCAAGCGTGATGACATGCTGTTCCCCCAAGATCCAGTAGTCAGATGGCAGTCATCCGGATTCCGCTCCGGTCAGTCATCAGGGTCGAAAACGACGTCGACCCAGAACTTGTTCGTGCTGGTGGCGGTCGGGTTGGCGGTGCCGTAGCCCGCGACACCGCCCGTGGCGATGCTCGTCAGCGGTCCCGAGACCACCGCGGAGGCGAGTCCACCGGTCGTCAGGGCATAGCGGCCGGAGGCGTTGTAGACGGTCACCCGATACTCGGTGCCGGGCTGCAGCCGGATCGGCGATGCCAGCACGGCGGTCTGCCAGCCGGTCGCCGTCTCACTCGAGAAGGTGACCTGGCCCAGGATCGTCCCCGACGCGGAGCGCAGGTATCCCCGGTGCACGCCGGTGTTGAGGTTGCCCTTGAAGAACTTGACCGAGGTCACGACCCCGGCGACCGTCGTGCGGAAGCGCGTGCCGACCTGGTACGCGAGGCCGGTGCCCGATCGCGCGTTCGCATTCGTGGGTGTCCCTGTGGCGAAGAGGCTGACCTGGTCGGCCTTGGCGGCGGTCGTGAAGGACCAGGTTCCGCCGGCGATACTCGTTCCGTTCGCCGTCACCGTCGCGGTATACGTCCTGCTCCAGAGAAGCGGCGTGCTCGGGGTGAACGAGACCGCACCGGTGGTGGCGTTGAAGCTCGACGTGCCCGGCACGCTCGCACCGGAGAGCGTCACCGTGATCGCGGCGGTCGTCGCGTTCGCGAGCGTGGCCGACACCTTGGCGGTCACCGGGTCGACGCCTGCTGCACCCGCGGCCGGCGTCCTCGCGGAGACCGTCGCGAGAGGGAGGGTCGTGAACGACCAGGTGCCCCCGGCGAGTGCAGCCCCGTTCGCCGTGGCCGTCGCGGTGTAGTTCGTCCCCCATTGGAGTGCGGTCGGCGTGAACGACACGACGCCCGAGGCGCCGTCGAAGGCGGACGCGCCGGCGACCGGCACGCCCCCTGCCGTCAGTGTCAGCGTGGCGGTGGTCGCGTGGGCGATCGTCGCCGTGACCGTGGCCGTCTGAGGGTCGACGTTGGCGGAGCCGGCCGCCGGAGCGGTGCCGGCGAGAGCCGGCACAGGAGTCGGCGGTGTGCCGAAGTCGACTTCGGCGTCCACGAAGTAGGCCGTCGAGTTCCAGGACGTCGCAGGCAGCCCCCCGTTGCTTCCGTAGGTGAACCTGCCGTTGTCCACCGCGATCCCCGTGATGCGGCCGGCTGTGCGGCTCTGCGCGAAGTACCCGCCCGTGAAGGAGTACTTCCCTGCCGGGGAGAAGTACGACACGGTGTACCTCGTGCCCGGCTGCAGCGAGACGGGGGTGCTCAGGGCGGCACGCTGCCACCCCGTCGCCGTCTCGTTGACGAACGGCACCTGTGCGAGCACTTCGCCGTCAGGCCCCCAGAGCGTCCCGCGGTGCGACCCGGTGTTGCCCGGGCCCTTGAAGAAGCGGATGGCCGTCGCGGTCCCCGGCTCTGCCACGGTGAACACGGTGCCGAGCTCGACGGCAGCCGTCTCCGTCACGGCCGGCACCACCGGCTCCTCCGAGCCGAACAGGCTCTGCACGTCGCCGCTGGCCGGCGGTTCGACGGTCTGGAATGTCCAGCTGTCCAGCGCCAGCCCGTTGAGGGTGACCGTGGCCGTGTAAGTCGTCGCGTTCGTGAGGGGTGCGGCCGGAGCGAACGTCACGCGACGGGTCGACCCGCTGTAGTTCGCCGTCCCCGTCACGGGGCCCGCGGGTCCGGCGAGTCCGAGCGACACCGCGCCGCCGCCGGGATCGCGATCCAGCATGGCGCTCACCGTGGATCCGACGGGCACGCCCGTCGCGCCCGCCGTCGGCGACATCGACGCGATGCTCGGAACCGGCTGCGTGGAGCCCGCGCCCGGCACGAACTCGACGTCTACGAAGTAGTTCGTGGAGTTCCACACCGCGGTGGGCACGACGCCGCCGGTGCCGTACCGGTACCTGCCGTTCTGCGGAGCCACCGCGGTGAGTGGTCCGTTGCTCGCCGGGTTCGCGAAGCCGCCGGACGTGTAGGAGTATCCGCCCCGAGGAGCCAGATACGACACGGTGTAGGTCCGCCCCGGCGTCAGCGACACCGGCGCGCTGAGGGCGGCCCGCTGCCAGCCGGACTCCGTCTCGCCGACGAAGGTGACCGACGCCAGCCGTGTCCCGTCGGCATCCCACAGCGAGCCCACGTGGGTGCCGGTGTTGCCGGGCGCCTTGTGGAAGCGGATCGCACTGACCTGACCGGGCACGGACGCCGTGAACGCCATGCCGAGCTCGACGGACGCGGTGCCGGCGGTTTCGGCCGACATGGGCGTCGCGTCCTCGAGCAGGGTCACCGGGTCTACCGTGGTCGCGGCGACGGTGAACGACCACGACGCATCGGCACCAGGCATCCCGGACGTGCCCACGATGTTCCTCAGGGACACTGCCACGCGTGCTCCGTTCGGGAATGGTGCGCCGGGCGTGAATGTCACCGCCTTGGCGTCGTCGGACAGCGACCATGCGCCGGTCACCGGAGAGCCGTCGGCAGTGACCGACCCGGTGTACGTGGGTGCGATCGGGGCGCTGAACGACGCGATCACCGCGGTGGAGGGGAGGATGCCCCCTGCTCCGTCCGCCGGAATCCGCTGCACGACCGTCGGGGCGACGATGATCGGCTCGAAGACGACGTCGACGCTGTAGTCGGTCGTGGACTTCTCCTGTGGGAAGTCCCCGCTGTAGGTGAAGAGAGCATCGTTCGCCGCCACGGTGAGCGGGCCGCGGACGTACTCCGAGGCGAAGGCACCGGGCGTGATCGAGTAGCCGCCGTCGGGGGCGACGTACGAGGCGACGTAGCGCGTGCCCGCCGCGACGGTCACCGGCTCGGACAGCTGAGCCGTCTGCCAGCCCGTGGTCGACTCGGCGCCGAACGTCGCACCGGCGAGCTTCTGCCCTCCGCTCGTCCACAGCGCACCCGCGTGCGCACCCGTGTTCCGCTCCCCCTTGTAGAACCTGATGGCGGTGATCCGCCCCTGCACAGCGGGGGTGAATCCGACACCCACGACGACCTTCGCCCCGTCGGTCTCGGACGCGATCGTGGGGGTTCGGCTCTCGTTGAAGAGGCTGCACGGGCACGCTCCCTCGGCACGATCCGCGGCTCTGGTCACGAAGGACCACTGCGGGTCAGCGAGGGCGATGCCCGCCATGTCCGTCGCCGACAGTGACACGGTGTAGCGGGTCTCCGCGTCGAGCGGTGCGGCGGGCGCGAACCGGACGGTCTTCGTCTGAGCGTCGTACGACGCCGTGCCCGCCACCTGCGTTCCGGCGGCGGAGGCGACGCGCACCGAGACGCTGCCGGGATCGGCGGCTCTCGTGAATGTCGCGGTGACGAGCGCGTCGAGCGCGATGCTGGAGCTGTCCGCAGCCGGCGTGCGGCTCGCGATCCGCAGCGGTGACGTGTCGGTCTTGGTCATGAGGACGTCGACGAAGTAGTTCGACTCGCTCCACGTGAGTGTGGGGCGTTGCCCCGGTTCTCCGTAGACGCCGGCGGTCGCCGTTCCGACGTTCGAGGCGACGGTCACGGGGTAGGAGGCGCGCGCGTTGTACGGCCAGTGCAGCGTCTCGATGGCGTAGCCGCCGTTGGAGGCGGTGTACGAGACCGTGTAGGCGGTGCCCCCGACGACGGCGACCGGCGCGGCGAACTCCGCGGTCTGCCAGCCGGTGGCGCTCTCGGACCGGAAGATCACGGATCCGATGCGCTCGCCCGCGCTGTTCCAGAGGGATCCGGTGTGGGTGCCGGTATTGGCGGAGCCCTTGAAGAACCGGATCGCCGTCACGAAGCCGTCGACTGCGGGGGTGAACCGCAGCCCCAGTTCAACCGCCTGGGAGTCGATTGCGGACGCCGTTGCGGGAGTTCTCGAGCCGAAGCCCGAGTACGGTCCGGTCACGTTCACGGTTCGCGTGGTGGCCGCGACCGAGTAGTTCGCGCTGTCATCGATCGCTCTCGCCTTGATCGGCGTCGGGCCGTCGCCCTGCTGGATGTACGAGAAGGACCAGTCGCTCGTGCCCGAAGCCACCCGCCAGGTCGCCCCGCCGTCCGTCGAGACCTCGACGCCGGCCACGCGACCCCCGACGTCGGATGCGGTCCCGGTCGCCGTGACCGACGTCCCATTCGGGATGGTCTGCCCCTCGGTGGGAGAGCTGATGACGGTGGTGGGCGCGGTCGCGTCGGTGCTCTTCGTCGCCGCAGCGAGTCCGGCCATGAGCGTGCCGGGCTGTACGCCCATGTCGGCGAAGAGGTTGACCTGCGACTGCTGCAGTCTCGAGTCGGCCGTGCCGTTCCCGTCGTGGTAGTCGTCGAGTCCCCAACCCCACTGCACCGTCCCCGCCGAGAACACCAGCGCGCCGCTCGGCGCACGGTACATCGTGAGGTTGTGTCGCGTCGGCCCTGGGGCGACCGTGCTCCCGTAGTCGTACATGTACTGCGTGGTGGTCGTGTTCGTGGTCGACATCCTGATCAGGCCGTGGGGTCTCATGCCGTTGTCGACGTCCTCGTCGGACTCGTAGCCGATGATCCCCTGACCGAGGTTCGCGGAGCCTCCGGTGGAAAGGCCGTTCAGCCCCGTGTTCCGCCACATACGAAGCTTGCCCTCGGACGATGTGACGGTGAGCGGGGCCGAGATGTCGTTGACCGTGTACATCGTCCCCGTGAGGGCGTTCTCCGGCTTGTGCCCGCCCTGCGCGGCGCTCGCGAACCGAGGGTCGCGCCAGGTGCCCGTCCACTCGGCCGTCGGATCGATCTTCGCGTTGCTCCACGTCTCCTTGTACGAGACCAGCGTGCGGTAGGGCGTGTGCGAGGCGTCGGCCGACGGCTCATACCGGGTGCGCCAGTAGCCCTCGTTGCCCGAGAGGAACTGGAGGTTGACGCCGGCGTCCCGCGCTGCCTCCATGTTGGCGCGCTGTGCTCCCGACCAGTACTCGTCGTGGCCCACCGACAGGAAGGCCTTGTGGTTCCGCAGGTCGCCGCCCCGGCGGTCGGTGTCGACGCCCGCGATGTAGCTCACGTCGTAGCCGTTGCGCTCGAGGAAGCGGACGCTGGCATACTCCGCACTGAAGTAGAAGCTGCGATGCTCGTAGGTCCCGCGCGTGGTGATCGGCCTGTTGTAGCTGATCTTGTAGGCGCGCCCGTTCGCGGCTCCCTGGTAGAAGTCCGACCCGCCGTACGGGTTGTACGCCTGCCACGTCGGATCCGAGGTCTGGAAGACCACGTCCGAGCGATTGCCGTCGTTGCGGACGACGAAGAGGATGTGGCTGTCGCCGCCGGTGTCGGTGCGCACCAGTCGCGCGATGTACACACCGGAGACCGCGTCAGCGGGAACAGTCCACGACGCGGAGACCCCCCAGTTGCCGCAGTCGTAGAGTTCGGTCGTGACGTCGGAGATGCACTGCGGCTGACGCTGGGGAAGGGTGGCCGAGGGATTCACCGTCGTGATGAAGCGGGCGCCGAGTCCCTGGTACCAGCCGGTGCGGTAGATCCTCACCTGGTAGGCGCGGGCATCGGTGTCGACCTTGAAGTCGACGCGCTGGCCGGCGTTCACGCTGATCTCCGTGGCGAACCCCTGAATGGATTCGTCACCCGCCTCGGTGATATCCCATTCCGCGGGGTCGGTTCCCGGTTTCTGGTTCTCGCAGACGACCGGGTTGATGTTGGCGCCGCACGGACTCGCCGCCTGCGCCGCAGGCGGCGGCGCGATCGTCACGAGTACGGCCGCGACGAGCGCGACGAGCGCGACGGACGCGGCGATCCTCGTCGGATAGGTCCGAAGGCTCGACCGAACCGACGCCAAAGGCTGGCTCTTCCCCATGTGCTTCCCAACTACCCGACGCCGAACTCGGCGCCGCCTTCACGTCGGCCACCAGCGACCGGCTGAGAAGACATCCGTGCGAATTCCCCAACGCACACGGCGGGTCCCGGGGGCATCGTACGCCCGGATCCCGCCCAAGGGAACCCACCAGCGCGATCTCGCGGAAATGACCGCTCGGGGTGGCGTGCGGCTGGGTCAGCGGCCGGTGATCGGATCGCGGTCGGCGCGGGCCGGGACCGCGGTTCCGCGTGAACCCGCGTCGGCAAGGTGGTGAGCCAGTCGCACCCCCAGGACGGTGGCGAGGAACGTCGGGTTCGCCTCCGCGCTCGTCGGGAAGACGCTGCTCGACGCGATGTAGAGGTTCTCGACACCGTGAACTCGGCAGTCGCCGTCGACGACTCCGGCCGCAGCATCCCTGCTCATGCGAGTGGTGCCGATGCTGTGGAATCCGTCGGTCGCCTGCTCCCACGCCGCGGCGCGAACCGCGTCGGGATCGCCTGCGAGGTACTCGAGACGGCCTCTCCCTGCGGAGCGCAGTTCCGCGTCCAGCATCTGATGAGCCAGCAGCAGGGAGTCGATGTCGGCCTCGAGGAAGCGGTAGTCGATGTGGAGGACGCCGCGGCCGGCAGTGTCCGTCCGCATCGTGATCCGGCTCTCCGGATTGGGCAGTTGCTCGGCGTGGTAGTGGATGGCGTACCGGCCGCCGTCGTTGCGCAGGATGAATCCCGGCTTGCGCACGCGCGAGAGGTATCGCCGTCCCAGGATGTCGGCGATGTCGGCGAGTGCACGCCATGGCTTGCGGAAGATGTTCGCGAGGTGCGCGCGGACGCGATACGGTCGCGGGCCGACGTGCCGCAGCCGGATCCCCTCCGCGAGGACGCGGCGCCCGATCGGCGGGATGGCGAGACCGAGGAACACCGCCGACAGTGTCGGGTTGCGATGCGACTCTTCGTAGAACGGCGGGTTGTCGATGTAGAACGACGTGTTGAGGATCTCGTGCTCCCGCTGGGCTTCCTCGGTCAGGGTGAAGCGCCGCCGGATGTACGTGTCATGGTCATCGCGGACGAAGTCGAGCTCGGCCGCCGAAGCCGGGTCGTCCAACACCACGTCGGCGATGCTCCCCGTTGCGTGACCCATGTAGAACCGCCCCAGAGGGCCACCGGCTCCGCCGAACGCCGTCGGCCGCGCACGCTGCACCTCGAGCAGCAGGCGCGTCGTCTCGAGGCCGCCGAGCGCGAGGACATACGCCGGTGCCTGCACGGTGGTGATCTCCCCGCCGCGTTCGATGACCAGGTGCGAGACCGACCCGCCGGGCGAGAAGGAGAGGTCGGTCACGGTCGCCCCGAACGCGGCATCCACCAGCGGATGCTCGATCACGCGGCGCCCGAGCGTGCGCGCGAGCCGCGGCTGACGGGCCCAGCGCTCGAGGTTCGACATCCGGAAGCGGCTGAGTCCGCCCCAGCCGGTCAGGGGGGAGCGGAACTCGGGCGCGCCGCAGTCCAGATGCGCCGCGGCCGCGGGATACCACGGGGCGACATCGTCCATGGCGATCGGCCAGTCCGAGCCCGGAACGTAGTCGCGCCGCTCGAAGTCGATCGGCTCGAACGCCACGCACCGGCCGCCCCAGAGCCACGTGGTTCCGCCGAGCCCCCGGCGCAAGGTCAGGTCCAGCGGCGCGTGACGCGCGGAGTCGGCGATCTCGGTGGCCGCCTGCTCATCGACGTCGATCCCGAGCCCACCGGGCGTGAGGTCACCCGCGTCGAGGAGCAGGACGCGGCGTCCGGCCTCAGCGGACTCGATCGCGAAAGCGAGCCCCACCGGACCGGCGCCCACCACGCAGCAGTCGTACGGGCCGCGCAGCCGGTCGCGCGCGCCGAGTACCGTCATCGCGTGCCCCCACCCATCGGACTTCGATCGCGTACTGAAGTGCGGGCATCCTATCCCCGCGTGCGCGCCGCCGTAACCCGTCTGCCCGGCCGTGTGGCCCCGGTGGCCTCAACCGGCGGTAGGAAGGCCGCGCCGACTGGAGCCGTCCCGCTCCCACCTGCGCTCTCCGCTGCGGCGCATGACCCGGTCGGCGCGGCGACGCGCGGCCAGGGTCAGGAGGATGTACCAGCCCGCGTCCCAGGCGCTGCGGGGCCCGCGAACCGCGCGCAGGACGGATCGCCCGCGCGATCCGGCGTGCGACGAGATGCCCAGCTCGACGTAGCCCCGGCGCTGGCGCGCCAGCACGGCCACCAGGTCGTGGGCATTGCGCGGTGTGCGAACCCGCATCGGGACGGTGGTGACGACCCGCTTCTCATCCTCGGTGAACTGCGCATCGAACCATGAGTCGTCGGCGGTCACGCGCGGGAACTCGGCGAACCGCGCGTGACCCGCCTCACCGACGGCGTAGCCGCCCGCGCCCCACAGCCGCGTGGCGGGGGCGAAGGCGCGGCCGCGCGAACGGTAGTACGCGCGCACCGGCGCCGTGGCGCCGCTGATGTCGTAGGAGTACCAGGGTCGCGCCGCGAGCACGCCCGGGGAGTCGAGCGCGTCGAACACGGCGATCACGGCGCTCGGCGAGATCTCGATGTCGGCGTCCAGGTACAGGCGCGGCCACGCCGTCGCGACGCGATCGCCCAGGTTCAGCCCCGCCACCTTGGATGCGACATCCGTCTCCGCCACGCGCACGCCCCCGAACCGGGCGGCGATCCCCGCGGTGTCGTCCGCGCAGCCGTTGCACGCCACGATCACTTCGACACCCTGAAGGGTGCAGAGCGGGGCCAGCGACCGCAGAGTGCGTGCGATGACCTCCGCCTCGTCGTGCGCGGGGATGATGACGGCCCCGTGGGCGTCGGGCGGAAGCCGATCAGCGACGGGGCCGGCTCGGAAGACTGCCGCCGAGGAGACCACCGCTCCATCGGCAGGCGGTGCGGGTGCCGCAGAGCGACGCATAAGTGTGAACCCCCTGGCTGCGTGGCTGAGAGCGTAGTCCTCCGCGGCCGCTGCCGCCCCCCTTGGAGCGCCTACAGCTCGCCGGGCGCCATCGCCTGCGCGTCGAGCTCCTCGACGAAGCGGCGCGCACGGGTCGGCTCGGCGCCGGCCTTGCGCGGAGCGTAGACGACAAGGGAGTGGAACACGAAGCGCACGACGAACGCCACGGCGAGCGTGAGCGCCGTCGCGACGACGACCGAGATGTGCCAGGACTCGACCAGCAGCGCCATGATCGGGATGCGCACGAGCGCCTCGGCGTTGTTGAACGTGAACGACTTCGCGAACCGGAGCCAGCCCCGCGAGGCGGCCTCGCGCATGTCGTGGAACACGAAGCGCTCGAGCAGCAGGAAGTTGCCGATGATCGTGGTCTCTGCGGCGATGACGGCGGCGACCACGTAGCCGACGCCCATCTCGGTGAGAGCCCACACGATCGCGATGTTCACGATCGCGCCGAGCCCGCCGATGATTGCGAACAGCGACATCTTGCCGAAGCGCAGCGCCGTGAGCTGTGCGACGAAATGCAGGCCCTGGCGCACGGAGGCCTTCGACTCGCCCGCGTGGCGGTCGGCGAAGTCGAAGGGCACCTCGGCGACCCGCAGGCTCTTGCGCGCCAGGATCTCGAGGAGGATCTTGAAGCCGCGCGGCCGCAGCGTCGACGCCTCGATCGCCCGGCGGTCGACGAGGAAGTAGCCCGTCATCGGGTCGGACACGTCGCGAAGGCGGTTGGGGAACATCGCCCGGGTGAGCGCGGTCGCGGCCTTCGACACGAGCACGCGCGTGCGATCGGCGAGTCCGGTCGCGGTGCCGCCGCCGGCGTAGCGCGACGCGATCACGACATCGGCGTCGCCGCGCGTGAACCGCTCGTACAGCACCGGGATCAGCTCGGGCGGATGCTGCAGGTCGCCGTCGATCACGAGGCACGTGTCGGCTTCGGCCAGTGCGAAGCCCTCGACGACCGCGCTCCCCAGCCCACCCGCGCGGGTCGAACGGTGCACGAGCCGCACCGGGAGAGAAGCGGATGCCGCGACCTCGCGGATCACGTCGGGAGTGTCGTCCGTGCTGTCGTCGACGAAGACGACCTCGGCCTCGATCCCCCCGACGGCCGCCGTGACACGACGGACCAGCTCCGCGACGTTGGGAGCCTCGTTGAACGTGGGAACGATGATGGACAGCTGCACTGCGATCCATCGTCGCACGGCGAACCGCCCCCGCGAACCCGGCCTGTGGAGCGACCGCTCCGGTGTGCGTTTTCGGTGACCCCCTCGACACGCTGCCGAAATGCGGCGAGGCTAGCGTCGACCTCGTTCGATGAAGTCCTGGGGAGGATGCCGTGCCCATTCCTGCGTTCCGTCGCATCACGCTCGCCGCCGCCGCCGTCGCGGTCGCGACCGCCCTCGTGGCCACGAGCTCCGCAGTCGCCGCGCCCGGGTCGCCGGGCTCGCCGCGCTACAGCCCCGGCGCCGAGGGCGCGGGCGATCCGTACTTCCCCCTTGCGGGCAACGGCGGGATCGATGTCGTGCACTACGACCTCGATCTCGACTACACCCCGCCGGCACCGGCGCCCGCTCCGCTCGAGGGGACGCTGAACGGCGTGGCCACGATCGACCTCGTCGCGACCGCGGACGTCGACCGGTTCAACCTCGATCTGCGGGGCCTCACCGCCTCGAAGGTCGTCGTGGGCGGCAAGAGCATGGCCTTCGAGCAGACGGCGAACGAGCTGGTCATCACGCCGCGCCCCAAGCTCAAGACCGGTCAGTCCGCCACGGTGGTCGTGACCTACGGCGGCACGACGACGCGCCCCACCGACATCGAAGACGCGCTCTACGGCTGGGTGACCACCCGCGACGGCGCGATGGTCGTGAGCGAGCCCGACGGGTCGGCGACCTGGTTCCCCGTCAACGACCACCCGACAGACAAGTCGACCTACTCGTACGAGATCACCGTGCCCGAGGGCCTGACCGCCGTCGCCAACGGCCTGCTCGTCGGATCGCAGACCGCGGACGGCCGCACGACGTGGACATGGGATGCCCCCGACCCGATGGCGGCCTACCTCGCGACGGCGACCGTCGGCAGGTTCGAGCTCAGGCAGTACACCGCAGCCAACGGCACCCCGATCATCGACGCGATCGACGTCACGCGCACGGCGGGCCAGGTCGGGTCGCTCGCCCGGACGAGCGACATGCTGGTGTTCTTCGAGGATCGGTTCGGCCCGTACCCCTTCGTCTCGTACGGCGCGATCGTCGACAACGACTCGGTGGGCTACGCGCTGGAGACCCAGACCCGGTCGTTCTTCTCCACCAGCGCTGCCGAGAACACCGTCGCGCACGAGCTCGCGCACCAGTGGATGGGCGACCACGTGAGCCCGGAGCGCTGGGCCGACATCTGGCTCAACGAGGGCTGGGCGACCTACGCCTCGTGGATGTGGCGCGAGCACCGCGGCACATCCTCGACCGCGACCCTCTTCACCGGCGTGATGAACCGCTCGGCGACGTCGTCCACGTGGAGCACCGTGCTCGCCGACCCCGGGCCGCTCGGCATCTTCGGCACCGCTGTCTACGACCGTGGCGCCGCCCTGCTGCACGCGCTGCGCGGCGAACTCGGCGACGCCGACTTCTTCGCGCTGGCGACGGAGTGGGTCGCCCGGTACGGCGGCGGCACGGCGACGACGGCCGACTTCATCGCCCTGTCCGAGGAGGTCTCGGGTCAGGACCTGACCGAGTTCTTCCGGGTCTGGGCGTACGAGCCGACGAAGCCAACCGTCTGGTAGCGGCAGGCAGGGGGCACCCGGCCCTCTTCCAGGATCGATACGGGAGAATGGAAGTCATGACTTCCGCCCCCTCCACGATCACGATGTTCGGCGCCGACTGGTGCCGCGACTGCGTCCGCACCAAGCGCCAGCTCGATTCGCTGGGAATCCAGTACACCTACGTGGACCTCGTGGCCGACCCCGCTGCCGCCGACGTCGCGCGCGAGATCTCGGGCCGCACGAACATCCCCGTCGTGGTGTACCCGGATGCCTCGCACCACGTCGAGCCGACGAACGACGACGTCGAGACCAAGCTCCGCGAGCTCGAGCTCATCTGACGCGGGAGCCCCGCAAGGACCGGGCCGCTCACAGGCCCTGACGAAGGAGCATCCCCCCTCGTTAGGCTGAGCGGGTGAGCGAAGGCGTCGAACGCAACACCCGGGCGATCGAGGGCACGGTCGTCACCGACTTCGCCGATCGCATGAGCTACGGGGGCTACCTCGACCTCGGAACCCTGCTGGCCGCGCAGCGGCCGCTGAGCGATCCCGAGCACCACGACGAGCTGCTGTTCATCATCCAGCACCAGACCACCGAGCTGTGGCTGAAGCTGGTGCTCCACGAGCTCGGCGCCGCCTGCCGGCTGCTGCGCGAAGACCAGCTCGCCCCCGCGCTCAAGTGCATCGCGCGCGTCAAGCACATCCAGAAGACCCTGACCGAGCAGTGGTCGGTGCTCGCGACGCTCACCCCCGCCGAGTACGCGCAGTTCCGCGGCGTGCTGGGCAACGCCTCGGGCTTCCAGTCGGCGCAGTACCGTGCCGTCGAATTCACCCTCGGCAACAAGAACGCGGCGATGCTGCGCGTCTTCGAGAACGATCCCGCCGCGCACGAGCTGATCGAGCGGGCCCTGCAGGCGCCCAGCCTCTACGACGAGTTCCTCCGGATGCTGGCGAGGTCGGGCTACCCGATCCCCACCGAGGTGCTCGAGCGCGATGTCACTCGGGCGTGGACGTTCACCCCCGAGCTCGTGCCGCTGTTCGCCGACATCTACGCCGACCCCCAGCAGCACTGGGCGGCGTACGAGACCTGCGAAGAGCTCGTCGACCTCGAGGACAACTTCCAGCTGTGGCGGTTCCGCCACCTCAAGACCGTCGAGCGCATCATCGGCTTCAAGACCGGCACCGGAGGGTCGAGCGGCGTGCCGTTCCTGCAGCGAGCGCTGCAGCTGACCTTCTTCCCCGAGCTCTTTGCCGTCCGCACGGAGATCCGATGACGGATGCCGGGCGGGACGGGTCGACGGGGAGCGCCGCGGCGCGCGGGTCGACCGAGGCACTGCAGGGGCTCCTCGGCGGCACGGCTACGCTGTGCCGCCGCGCCATCACGGGCGAGCCGGGGGTCGCGCTCCCGCCGCTGATCGACCACCACGTGCATGTGCATCTCATCGATGAGCACGCGCTGCCCGCGGGCGGCATCGCCGGCGTCGTCGACCTCGGCGGCGATCCGATCGGCTTCGCCCGCCGCGAGGGCGCGGGCATGCCGCACGTCGTGCACGCCGGTGCATTCCTCACCGCCCCCGGCGGCTATCCGTCCGGCCGCGGCTGGGCGCCGGATGCGATCGTGCGCACCGTCTCCAGCCCGTCCGCGCATCCCGGTGTGGCCGGCGGCGCGGCGACGGCGGTCGACGAGCAGGCGTCGTTCGGGGCATCCCTCATCAAGGTCGCACTCAACTCCACCGCCGGCCCCGTGTTCGGCTCCGCGACGCTCGAGGCGATCGTCGTCGCGGCGCGCGGACACGACCTGCCCGTCGTCGCGCACGTCGAAGGAGACGGGATGACGCGGCTCGCGCTCGACGCGGGCGTCGACGCCCTCGCGCACACGCCCTTCACCGAGGCTCTCGACGACGACCTCATCGGGCGCGCGGTGGCCGCCGGGCAGACCTGGATCTCGACGCTCGGCATCCATGGCGCCGACCCGGCGGCGGAGGCGAACGCGCTCGCCAATCTCGAGGCCTTCGTCGCCGCCGACGGCACGGTGCTCTACGGCACCGACCTCGGCAACGGCGACCGCCGGTTCGGCGTGCTCGTCGAGGAGCTCCGCGCCCTCGACCGGGTCGGCGTGCGCGGCGACCGGCTGATCGCCGCACTGTGCGATCCGTGGCCCGCAGCCGCCCCCGCCGGGGTCTCGACCTTCGTCCCCGGTCCGCCGCCCACCACGCTCGGCGACGTCGCCGAGTGGCTGGGGCGTGCGGCCGTCGTCCCCTCCGAGGAGCTCATCCATGACGACCACTGACCCCGGCGCGCCGGGGACCACCGCCGATCTCGAGGCCGAGGCATCCGCTCTCGACGCGGCCGACCCGCTGCGGCACCACCGCGACGCGTTCGTCGGGGCCGAGAGCTCGCTGGTGTACTTCGACGGCAACTCGCTCGGCCGTCCGCCTCGCGCGAGCGTCGACCGGCTGGCGGCCTTCGCCCGCGACGAGTGGGGCGGTCGGCTGATCCGCGGTTGGGACGAGTCGTGGATGAAGCTGCCGTTCGAGATCGGCGACACGATCGGGCGTGCGGTGATCGGCGCGGCGCCCGGCCAGACGGTGGTCGGCGACTCGACCACCGTGCTGCTCTACAAACTCGTGCGGGCGGCGTTCGACGCGCAGCACGCCGCCGATCCGGCCCGCGTCGACATCATCGTCGACCGCGACAACTTCCCGACCGACCGCTACCTCGTCGACGGCATCGCGCGCGAGCGCGGCGGACGCGTGCGGTGGATCGACGTCGACCTGGCGGCGGGCGTGACGTCCGACGCTCTGCGGGCGGCGGTCGGGCCGACGACCGCGGTGGTGCTGCTGAGCCACGTCGCGTACCGGTCGGGATATCTGGCGGATGCCGCGGCCTTCACCGAGATCATCCACGAAGCCGGCGCGCTCGCGGTGTGGGACCTGTGCCACTCCGCCGGATCGGTGCCGGTGCACGCCGACGCCTGGGGGTTCGACCTCGCCGTCGGCTGCACGTACAAGTACCTCAACGGCGGACCGGGCTCCCCGGCCTTCGCGTACGTCGCCGCCCGGCATCAGGACGCGCTGGCGCAGCCGATCCAGGGCTGGATGGGCACCGCCGACGTCTTCGCGATGGGCCCGGAGTACCGGCCGGCCGACGGCATGAGACGGTTCCTCTCGGGCACGCCGCCGATCGTCGGGATGCTCGCCATGCAGGACACCCTCGCGCTGATCGAGGAGGCGGGCATCGATGCCATCCGTGCGAAGTCGGTGGCGCTGACCGACTTCGCGGTGAGGGTCTCCGACGCGCTGCTGGGTCCGCTCGGCGTGAGTGTCGCTTCGCCACGGGATGCCGCGGCCCGCGGCGGCCACGTCACGCTGTCGCACCCCGCCATGCGGGCCGTCACCGCGCGGCTGTGGACCGAGGACGTCATCCCCGACTACCGCGACCCCGAGGGACTGCGGATCGGGCTCTCCCCGCTGTCGACGAGCTTCGCCGAGACCCTCGCGGGCCTGCGCGCCGTGCGCGACGCCGTGGCCGAGCTGGACTGACCCCCCGCGCGGGGAGACGCGACCTCCGGTCGTTGAGCGAGCGGCGCGAGACGAAACGCCCTGTCCACAGGCACGACCGCGGGAGCGGGGCCTCACCTACACTGGCGCGATGAGCACCGACGCTCCCGACGCCGGCGCGGCCGCGGCATCCGACTCCGCCTGCGCGCGCACCCGCCTCTCCACCGGCACCATCGCCCGCTACGCCACCGGCTCGCTCGGCACCGGTGGCTTCGGCACGCTGCCGGGGCTCGTGCTGACGTACTACCTCACCGACTCGCTCGGCGTCGCCGCACTGGTGGCCGGTCTTGTGATCACGCTGGCCAAGATCTGGGACGTCGTGATCGACCCGGTGATCGGGGCCCTCACCGACCGCGACCTCGCGCGCCACGGCACGCGCCGCCGGCTCATGCTCGTCGGAGCGTGCAGCATCCCGGTGCTCTTCGCCCTCACCTTCGCTGTGCCGCCCGCGCTCGGCCCCGCGGTCGCGGCGATCTGGGTCTTCTTCGCGTTCACCCTGACGGCGACGGCATTCAGCCTGTTCCAGGTGCCGTACATCGCACTCCCGGCCGAGCTCACGCCCCGCTACGACGAGCGCACGCGCCTGCTCACGTGGCGCGTCGTCGTGCTCACCCTCGCGATCCTGGCGTTCGGCGCCGGCGGCCCTGCCCTGCGCCGCGTCGCCGACGACCCCGCCACGGGGTACCTCGTGATGGGCATCGTCGCGGGCGTCGTCATCGGCCTGGGCATGCTGGTCGCGACGACGGTCGCGCGGCGTCCGGTGACGGCGACGACCCTCGGCGCCCCCGGCGGAACGCTCCCCGGCGCAGCGCGGGGGAGTCTGCGCCAGCACTACGCCGACGGCGTCCGGGCACTGCGACGCAGCGGTCCGTTCCGCGCGCTGCTCTCGACCTTCGTGCTGCAGGCGCTCGCGACCGGCCTCATGCTCGCCGGCGCGCAGTACGTCGCGACCTGGGTGCTGCACTCGGAAGCCGCCGTCGAGCTGCTGTTCGTCGCCCTCATCGCCCCCGCGCTCTTCGCCGCCCCGGCGTGGGGCGTCGTGTCCCGGCGCATCGGCAAGGAGCGCACGTTCGCGATCGCGAGCGCTGTCTTCGCCGTCGCCGCCCTGTCGATCCTCGGCGTGCTGTGGGCGCCGGGCAACTGGATCTACGCGCCCGTCGGCGTCGCGGGCATCGCCTACGCCGGCATGCAGTCGCTGCCGATGGCGATGCTGCCCGACGTGATCTCGCACGACGAGCGCACGAACGGTCCCGGGCGCGCGGGATCCTTCAGTGGCGTGTGGACGGCGGGCGAGACGGTCGGCTTCGCCCTGGGCGCGACGGTGCTGTCGCTGATCCTCGCGGCGACCGGCTACATCTCGTCGACCGCGGGCGAGTCGGTGGCGCAGCCCGCCGCCGCGGTCACCGGCATCGTCATCAGCTTCAGCCTCGCGCCGGCGGTGCTCATCGGGCTCAGCCTCCTGAGCCTGGCCAGGTACCCGCTGCGTCGCAGCGACATCGAGTCGCAGCAGGCGTGAGATCGCGTGTCAGGGCAGCCATCGTAGACTGAGACACCCCGCCCGAAGGAGAGCGCCCGTGCCCAAGGCCGTCCCGGCAACCGCCGCACCGTCCCGCGCGAAGGCGCCCGCCCTCCCTGAGGACGTGTCCGGCCCGCTCGACGCGGCGATCGCCGACCTCGAGACCGGCGCACGCACCTGGAGCCACCTCACGCTCGACCAGCGCGCCCGGCTGCTCGGCCGCATCCGCGACTCGGTCGCGACGGTCGCCGAGGAGTGGGCCGACGTCGCAGCGACGTCCAAGAGCCTCGAGCCAGGGCATCCGCTCCGTGGTGAGGAGTGGCTGTCGGGCCCCTACGCCACGCTGGTCGCCGTCGACGCGTACCGGTCGACGCTCTCGGCGCTCGCGAAGGGCGAGAGTCCGCTCCGCGGGGTGAAGACGGATGCCGCGCCCGGCGGCCGTCTGCGCGCGCACGTCTTCCCGCTCAGCCCCATCGACGGCCTCCTCCTCTCGGGCTACACCGGCGAGGTGTGGTTCGAGCCGGGTGTCACCGAGGCGCAGGCGCGCCGGACCGCCGGCCTGGGCCAGCTGTCGCCGACCGAACCGGGCGGCGTCGGACTCGTGCTCGGCGCGGGCAACGTCACGTCGATCCCGGTGCTCGACGTGATCTACGAGCTCATGGCGCACAACCGCGTCGTCATCCTCAAGGTGAATCCCACCCAGGACACGATGGTCCCGGTGTACGAGCGTGCACTGGCCCCCCTCATCGAGCCGGGCTTCCTGCGCATCGTGCGCGGCGGCGGAGACGTCGGCGCCTACCTGAGCGATCACCGCGCGATCTCGCACGTGCACATCACGGGCGCCACGCCGACGTTCGACGCGATCGTCTGGGGGTCTCCGACGGGCGCAGGGGCCGCTGCCACCGCACGTCGCCGGCGCGAGGACCGCCCGAAGCTCAAGAAGCCGATCACCGCCGAGCTCGGCGGCGTCTCGCCGATCATCATCGTGCCCGGCGAGTGGAGCGAGGCCGACCTCCGGTTCCAGGCCGAGCACGTCGCCACGATGCGGCTCTACAACTCCGGCCACAACTGCATCGCCGGGCAGATCGTGCTGCTGAGCTCCGACTGGCCGCAGCGCGAGGCCTTCCTCGACGCCCTGCGCGCGGCGCTCGACGCCGCGCCGGCACGGCCGGTCTGGTACCCGCGGTCCGACGAGAAGCTGGCGGCCGCGGCATCCGACTATCCCGATGCGTCCTGGCGCGGCGACGGCACGCGCGCTCTCGTCGAAGCGACCTCCGGACCAGGCGCGGCGGCGATCGAGAAGACCGAGTACTTCGCCCCGGTGCTCGGGGTGGTGGCGCTTCCGGGCAACGGGCAGGAGTTCCTCGACCGGGCGATAGCCCACGCGAACGAGCAGCTCGCCGGCACCCTCGGCGCGAACGTGCTCATCGATCCGGTGACGCAGGCGGCGCTGGGCGACGGGTTCGAGCACGCCATGGCCGACCTCCGCTACGGCACGATCTCGATCAACTCGTGGACCGCCTTCGGCTTCCTCACCCCCACCCTGCCGTGGGGCGGGTTCCCCGGCGCGACGCTGCAGGAGGTCGAGAGCGGGATCGGCGTGGTGCACAACGCCCTGCTGCTCGACGGCATCGAGCGTGCGGTGACCCGCGGACCGTTCCGGCCGTTCCCGCGGTCGCTCGAGCCGAAGGCGCTGGGCCGCTCGGGCGGGCGCGCCTTCTCGGTGCTTCCGAAGCCGCCGTGGTTCGTGACGTCGCGCACCGGCGCCGCCGTGAGCGAGGGATTCACGCGGTTCCGGATGGACGGCGACTACCCGAAGCTCGCGCGCACGCTCCTCAAGGCGTTCCGCGCGTGACGCGGCGGGCGCGGCGGCCGTTGATCGCCGACTACATCGTGGTGGGCGCCGGCTCGGCAGGCGCGGCGCTAGCGGCGCGGCTGAGCGAGGACCCGTCGGTATCGGTGCTGCTGCTCGAGGCAGGTGGGCCCGACAAAGCGCTCGAGCTGCACGTGCCGGCGGCGTTCTCGAAGCTCTTCCGCGGCGCCTACGACTGGAACTACGACACGGTCCCGCAGGAACGGCTCGAGGGCCGCACCGTCTACTGGCCCCGGGGCAAGACCCTCGGCGGCTCGTCGTCGCTCAACGCGATGATGTGGGTGCGCGGTTTCGCCGCCGACTACGACGAGTGGGCCGAGGGGGCCGGCCCTGCGTGGTCGTGGAAGTCGCTGGTTCCGTACTTCCGGCGGGTCGAGCGCACGCAGGACGCCGCGGACGAAACCCAGGGCTCGGACGGACCGCACTCCGTGGAGCATCAGCGCGATCCGCGCCCGCACACGGCGGCGTTCCTCGACGCGGCACGTGAGCTGGGGCATCCCGTCACCCCCGCCAATCTCGCCGAAAATCAGGGATTCAGTCAGACGATGGTGTCGCAGCGCCGCGGCGGGCGCGTGTCGACGGCCGACGCCTATCTCCGCCCGGCTCGGCGGCGTCGCAACCTGCGCGTCGTCACGCATGCGCTGGTGCGGCGGGTCACGTTCGGTCCGGGCGACGGCGACGCGCGGCGCGCGACCGGCGTCTACGTCGAGGTCGACGGGGTGACCCGTCAGGCGCTCGCTCGGCGCGAGGTGATCCTCTGCGGCGGTGCCGTCAATACCCCGCAGCTGCTGATGCTGAGCGGCATCGGGCCCGCCGAGCACCTCGCCGAGCACGGCATCCCGGTCGTCGTGGACGCGCCCGGCGTGGGCTCGAATCTGCAGGACCACCTCGTTGCGGGGCTCGCGCCGGAGGCGCACGGCGGCACGCTGTTCGGCGCCGAGCGCGCCGTCGAGCTCGCGCGGTACCTCTCGTCGCGACGCGGGATGCTGACCTCCAACGTCGCGGAGGCGTGCGGGTTCGTGCGCACCGAGGTCGCCGACCGCACCGGCATGGGGGCCGGGCTGCCCGACATCGAGATCATCTTCGCGCCGGTGCCGTACGTCGGCGAGGGCCTCGTGCCGTCGCCCGGCGAGGGGATCACCGTGGGCGCGATCCTGCTGCGACCGCGCAGCCGCGGGACGATCCGGCTCGCCTCCGCGGATCCGACCGCGAAGCCGCTCATAGACCCGGGCTACCTCACCGATCCCGACGGCATCGACGAGGCCACGATGCTCGCCGGCCTTGCGGAGTGCGAGCGTCTGATCGACACCGAGGCGCTCGGCGCGCTCACCACCGGCGGCTGGATCCAGCCCGAGGGCGGGGAGTCCCTGACACCCGCCGAGCGGGCGGAGCTGTCGCTGCGCCGCTACTCTCACACGCTGTACCACCCCGTCGGCACGGCGAGGATGGGGACGGATGCCGCCTCCGTCGTCGACCCCGAGCTGCGGGTACGCGGAGTCGACGGACTGCGGGTGGCCGACGCATCCGTCATGCCCACGGTGATCCGCGGCCACACGAACGCGCCGGCGATCGTCATCGGCGAGGTCGCCGCCGACCTCCTCCGCGCCCGCTGACCGTTCCCTCCCGCGCTGCCGCGCCCCCACCCCCGGGGTTGAGTGTCCACGACATGCCGTGTCTCCGCGCGCCGTGGCGGCGTGTCCTGGACACTCAACCCGTTCGGGTCCACGGATGGGTTGAGTGTCCACGACATGCCGTGTCTCCGCGCGCCGTGGCGGCGTGTCCTGGACACTCAACCCGTTCGGTGTCCACAAGGGGTGGGGGACGGGAAAGGGAAAGGGGAGGCACCGGGTCGCGATGACCGGGTGCCTCCCCTCCGTGGATCCTGGGGTCAGCGACCGTTGCGGCGGCTGCTGCCGTTCTGACGGACGACCGAGCCCACCATGAGCTTGCCGCCGCCGGCGCCCGCGTTCGAGGCGCGACGACCGGGCGTGCGGGGGTTGCCCTGCGGCTGAGCCGAACGGGTGTGGCCCGCGCTCTGGTCGGAGCGCTGGTGACCGGATGCGACGCGGTCGGTGCTCTGCGTGCGGCCGCCCTGTCCGCGCCCGCCCTGGCCACGGCTGGAGCGCTGCCCGCCGCCGGCGCCCTCGCGCGCGGCGCGCTTGCGCTGGGCGTTGGCGCCCTGGCTCTGTCCGCCGCCACGGGCCGGCTGCTGCACCGGCTCGGGCTTGACGTAGGGAGCGACCTCGCCGACGAGCTCGGCGACGGCGGCCGAGGTGGCCGTGACCTTCACCGGCGCGACCGAGATGGCGGCCTTGCGCAGCAGCTGCGCGACGTCCTTCTCCTGGCCGGGAAGCACGAGCGTGACCACGGCACCCTCCGCCCCCGCGCGAGCCGTGCGGCCCGAGCGGTGCAGGTACGCCTTGTGCTCCATCGGCGGATCGACGTGGATGACCAGCTCGACGTCGTCGACGTGCACGCCGCGGGCGGCGACGTCGGTCGCGACGAGCACCTTGGCGGTGCCGGCCGAGAATGCCGCGAGGTTGCGGTCGCGCTGCGGCTGCGAGAGGTTTCCGTGCAGGTCGACGGCGGGGATGCCCTGCGCCGTGAGCTGCTTCGCGAGCTTCTTCGCGTGGTGCTTGGTGCGCATGAAGAGGATGCGGCGACCCGTGCCCGATGCGAGGGCCGAGACGACGTCCTTCTTGGCGTCGGCGTCGGCCATCGTGAAGACGTGGTGCGTCATCGCGGCGACGTGCGAGGTCGCCTCGTCGACCGAGTGCAGCACCTCGTTCTGAAGGAAGCGCTTCACGAGCTTGTCCACGCCGTTGTCGAGCGTGGCACTGAAGAGCAGGCGCTGGCCGCTGGTGGGCGTGGCGCTGAGGATGCGGGTGACGACGGGGAGGAACCCGAGGTCGGCCATGTGGTCGGCCTCGTCGATCACGGTGATCTCGACGGCGTCGAGGTGCGCGTAGCCCTGCTTCATGAGGTCTTCGAGGCGGCCCGGGCAGGCGACGACGATGTCGACGCCGGCGTTGAGCGCCTGCACCTGGCGGTTCTGGTTCACGCCGCCGAAGATCGTCGTCGTGGTCAGGCCGTATGCCTTGGCGAGCGGGGCGAGCACGGCGTCGATCTGCGTCGCGAGCTCGCGGGTGGGCGCCAGGACGAGCCCGAGCGGCCGGCCCTTGCGGCGCGGGCCACCGGCGAGCTTGGTGCCGAGGCGGGCGACCATCGGGATCGAGAAGGCGAGGGTCTTGCCCGAGCCGGTCTTGCCGCGGCCGAGCACGTCGCGGCCGGCGAGGGTGTCGGGGAGCGTGTCGACCTGGATCGGGAACGCAGTGGTCTTGCCCTCGGCCGCCAGGGAGGCGACGAGGGGCTGGGGCACGCCGAGCGTGCTGAAGGTGACGTCAGTCATCGAGAATGGTCTCCGGGCGCGCATACGCACCCTGGTCGGTGGCCGGTGGCGTATTTCGCCCACGGGTCGCCGTACGAAAGTTTTCAGCCGACGGCGTCTGTGCGGGGGGGCCCGCAGACGGCGGCGAGGGAAGCGTTCTACGACGCAAGAAGCGCGGTGACGCGCTGCAAGTGAACCCAGCCTACCAGTGCTGGGGGTGAGCTTCCTGTGCGACGGCCTCACCGGTGTCGTCGCGCGGCGACTCCGCGTCGTCGGGCTCGCCGTCCGGCGCCGCCTCACCCTCCGGCTCCCACGGGTCGTCGTCCGGCTCGGCCTCGACGCCGGCGAACCGATCGGTCGCGGCCCGGAGCGCAGCGGCGATGCTCGGCTCGGATGCCGAGTGCGAGGCATCCGGAACCATCATGAACTCCGCCTCGGGCCACGCCCGGTGCAGATCCCAGGCCGTCATGGGCGGGGTGCAGACATCGTAGCGTCCCTGCACGATGACGGCCGGGATGTGGCGGATGGCGTCGACGCCGGCGATGAGCTGCCCCTCGTCGAACCAGCCGCCGTGCATGAAGTAGTGGTTCTCGATGCGGGCGAACGCGGTCGCGGCGTCGGGTTCCGTCATATCGTCGACCAGCGACGGGTCGGGCAGGAGAGTGAGAGTGGATGCCTCCCACCGCGTCCACGCGAGACCCGCCGGTCCGTGCACCGCCGGGTCGGGATCGAACAGGCGCCGGTGGTACGCGTCGATCATGCGCGAGCGCTCGAGCACCGGGATCGGCGCGATGAAGTCCTCCCACAGGTCGGGGTAGAGCACCGAGGCGCCGCCCTCGTAGAACCACTCCAGCTCATGACGGCGCAGCGTGAAGATGCCGCGCAGCACGAGCTCCGAGACGGAGTCGGGGTGCGTCTGGGCGTAGGCGAGCGCGAGGGCGCTCCCCCACGAACCGCCGAAGACCTGCCACTGCGCCACGCCGAGGTTGCGGCGGAGCAGTTCGATGTCGGCCACCAGGTGCCACGTGGTGTTGTGCCGGAGGTCGGCCCCGGGTGTGCTGGCGTGCGGCGTCGACCGCCCGCAGCCCCGCTGGTCGAAGAGGACGATGCGGTAGCGCTCGGGGTCGAAGAAGCGGCGGTGCCACGACGACGTGCCGGCCCCCGGTCCGCCGTGCAGGAACACGACCGGCTTGCCCTCGGGATTCCCGCTCTGCTCCCAGTAGACGCGGTTGCCGTCGCCCACGATGAGCACGCCGGTCTCGTACGGCTCGATGGGCGGATACAGGATGTCATCGAGGTGTTCGTTCATAGGCTTCCCCCCGGAATGCCGAAAGTCTCGCAGGCGCCGACCCCGTTGCGATACCCCGTCTCGAACCACCGCTGCCGCTGCTCGCTCGACCCGTGGGTCCAGGTCTCGGGGTTCACCACACCGCCCGACTCCTGCTGGATGTGGTCGTCGCCCACGGTCTGCGCGGCGTTGATGGCGTCGGCGATCTGCTGCTGGGTGGGTGCCTCGAGGAACGGCACGCCGTTCTCGTCGACCTGTTCGGTCATGTCGCCCACCCAGGCACCCGCGAAGCAGTCGGCCTGCAGCTCGAGCCGCACGCCGTTGCTGTCGGGACCCGTGCCTTTGTTCGGATGCGCCTCCATGATGCCCGCGATGTTCTGGACGTGATGGCCGTACTCGTGGGCGAGGACGTACAGCTGCGCGAGCGGGCCAGCCGTGGCGTCGAACTGCTGGCGCAGCAGTCCGAAGAAGGTCGGGTCGACGTAGACGGCCTGCTCGGGCGGGCAGTAGAAGGGCCCGGTCTGGTTCGAGGCGGTGCCGCACTGGGTGCTGGTGGAGCCGTCGACGACGAAGAGCTGCGGCGGCGTGTAGCCCTGCACCTGACCCTCCCAGAACTGGTCGAGCACGAGCTGTCCGGCTGCCAGGCGGCAGTCGTCGCGCTCGTTCGCGTCGGCGCCGCTCTGGCACTGCTCGATACGGGTCTCCTCGCCGCCGCCGACAGCGCCGCCGCCGCCCACGAGACCGGAGATGTCCTGTCCGGTGAAGAGCTGGAACAACAGCACCGCGATCGCCCCGACACCGGCGATGCCGCCGCCGGCGATCGCCGCTCCGCCGCCGCGACGCCGCGCGGTGCTCCCCCCGACACTGGCGTTGTCGTTGAACGTCATGGCCACACGGTACCCCGGGCATGCTTTCCCGGCGAGGAGCCTTGACACCGCAATAGGCTCTGGGCATGTCCAGCGCACCCACCACCGTGACCATCACCGGGGCCGGCGGGCAGATCGGCTACGCCCTGCTCTTCCGCATCGCCGCCGGCGACATGCTCGGCCCGGAGCGTCCGGTTCGGCTCCGGCTGCTCGAGATCCCGCAGGGGATGCGTGCCGCCGAAGGCGCGGCGCTCGAGCTGCAGGACTGCGCCTTCCCGCTCCTCCACGGCGTCGAGCTGAGCGACGACCCCCGGGTGGCGTTCGACGGCTGCGGGATCGCGATGCTCGTCGGCGCGCGACCGCGCGGACCGGGCATGGAGCGCGGCGATCTCCTCGCGGCCAACGCCGGCATCTTCGGACCGCAGGGCGCCGCGATCGGCGAGGTCGCCGCCGATGACGTACGTGCCGTCGTGGTCGGCAACCCGGCGAACACCAACGCGCTCATCGCGGCGTCCGCCGCGGCCCCCGGCGTGCCGCCCGAGCGCTTCACCGCCCTCACGCGCCTCGACCACAACCGGGCCGTCGGTCAGCTCGCCGAGGCGCTCGACGCCCGGCCCGACGCCGTCCGCGGCGTGGCGATCTGGGGCAACCACTCCGCGACCCAGTACCCCGACGTCACGCATGCGACGGTCGGCGACGTACCGGTCGTCGACGCCCTCGCCGAGCGGCTCGGCGGACCTGACGCGGCCATGGCCTGGCTCGACGACGTCTTCATCCCGCGCGTGGCGCGACGCGGGGCCGAGATCATCGAGGTCCGCGGCTCGTCGTCCGTGGCATCCGCCGCCAACGCGGCGATCGAGCACGTGCGCGACGAGCAGCTCGGCACCCGCGGTGCGACCACATCGGCCGGCGTCGTCTCGCGGGGCGAGTACGGCGTGCCGGAGGGGATCGTGTGCTCGTTCCCCGTCACCTCGGACGGAGGCGGCTATCGGGTCGTCGAGGGGCTCGAGCTCGACGCGCGCTCGCGCGCCCGGTTCGACGCCTCGGTAGCGGAGCTCGTGGCCGAGCGCGAGGCGGTCGAGGCGCTCGGAGCGCTGTAGCCGTCATGGAGATCCTCGTCCTCGCCATCCTTGCCGTCGTCGTCATCGCGCTCGCGACGGCGATCGCGCCGAAGATCAACATCGCCGGCCCGCTCATCCTGGTGCTCGTCGGCGTCGGCGTGGGCCTGCTCCCCTTCGTCGAGGTGCCCGAGATCGACCCGGAGCTGATCCTGGTCGGCGTGCTGCCTCCCCTGCTGTACTCCGCGGCCGTGGCGCTCCCGGCCATCGAGTTCCGACGCGACTTCGGCCCGATCGCGGGTCTGTCGTTCCTCCTCGTGATCCTGAGCTCGATCGTGCTCGGCTTCTTCTTCGTGCTGGTGATCCCCGGGCTGAACCCGGCCCTGGCGGTCGCGCTCGGCGCGATCCTGAGCCCCACCGACGCGGTCGCCACCTCGATCGTGAAGCGCCTCGGCGTCTCGGGCCGCGTCGTGACGATGCTCGAGGGCGAGAGCCTCCTCAACGACGCGACCGCACTCGTGCTGCTGCGAACGATGGTCGCGGCGGCCGCGCTCGCGAGCGCCGGCGCCGCGGCCGAGGACAGCGTCGGGGTCGGGTTCCTGCCCGCGTTCGCGTGGGGCGTGCTCGTCGCGGTGGTCGTCGGAGCCATCATCGGATACCTCAATCTGCGGCTCCGGTCGCTGATCCGCCATTCCGCCGCGAACACCGCGATCGGGTTCGTGATCCCGTTCGTCGCCTACCTGCCGACCGAGGAGCTCGGCGGGTCGGGCCTCGTCGCCGCCGTGGTCGCCGGCATCGTCACGGGTCAGGGCTCGGCACGCTGGTTCACACCCGAGCAGCGCAGGGCCGACGAGCACAACTGGCGCACCATCGAGCTCATGCTCGAGGGTGCGGTGTTCCTGCTCATGGGCCTCGAGCTCAAGCAGATCGTCGAGGGGAACATCCAGAACCACGACGGCCTCGGCACGGGCATCGGCATCGCGCTGGGCGCGCTGGCGATCGTCCTCGCGGTGCGCAGCGCGTACGTCGCCGTGATGGTGTGGCTGCAGAGCCGGCGCGCGCGTGGACGTCAGCGCACGCGCCTGGAGAGGATCGGCGAGCGCATCGACGAGATGGCGAGCACGACGGCGGCGGGAGAACCGCGGGAGCCTGCGGACGATCGCCGCACCCAGCGCCGCATCGCGTCGATGAGGGAGAGGGTGGCGCGGGCGATGCGCGACCTGAACTACTACCAGGCGTCCCCGCTCGGCTGGAAGCACGGCGTGATCATCGTGTGGGCGGGCATGCGCGGCGTCGTGACGCTCGCGGCGGCGCAGACGCTCCCCCGCGAGACGCCCGAGCGCGAACTGCTCATCTTCATCGCGTTCGCCGTGGCGATCGGGAGCCTCATGCTGCAGGGGTTCACACTGCCATGGCTGGTGCGGCTGCTGCGGCTCGGGTCACCGGCCGACAGCCGGCTCGAGCGAGCGGAGCAGTCCGAGCTCGACGACGAGCTGCGCACAGCGGCCGTCACCGCGATGGCCGATCCGAAGCTGCGACGCCGCGACGGGCAGCCCTTCCCGGACGAGCTCGTCGAGCGCGTCGGCTCGCGGCTGGCCAGTCCGCCCGATGACGAGACGACGTCCTCCGCGCGCGACGTCCTCGAGCTGCGGCTGGTGCTCATCGAGGCCATGCGGCGGCGGCTGAACCAGCTCTCCTCGGGCGGCCAGTACAGCACGCCTGCGCTGCGGCACGCCCTGGCCGAGCTCGACGCCGACCAACTGAGCCTCGAGCTGCGCCTCGGCGACGACGACTGACACACACCCACGGCCGTTTCGGGGAGAATGGGTCGCGGCGAAGGAGCGATGCATGAACGGTGCAGGACCAGCGGCGGATGCGATGGCGACGGATGCCGCCACCCTGCGCGCCGGGGAGCCCGAAGGCGAGGCATCCGCTCAGACGAGTCCCCTGCATCTGCCGCACGCCGCCGCCGACTGCCCGAAGTGCTTCACCGAGCTGCAGCGCGACCGCGACTGGTGGCAGGCCCGCCCCGCGGGCTCGCGACTGGTCGGTCTCGTCATCGCCCGCGACGACATGCCGTCGGTGGTCGAGCAGCGCAACGATCTGACGCGGTTCGGCGTGCCGATCGAGGGCTTCCGTCATCCCGCGCCCGAGACGATGGAGTCGTGGGAGGAGCGCCTGGTGCGGCTCTTCGGCACCCTCGTGCGCGGCGACGTCCTCGTGGTGAGCAACGTCCACGCCCTCGGACGCGACATCGATGAGGAGACGCGCACGGTCGCCGAACTGCACCGGCGCGGTGTGGTCGTGAAGGTCATCAGCCACGGCGGCCGGCACCTCTACGACTCGGGGCGCTGAGGGCCGCGACTCAGTCGTCGTCGACGGCGGACTCGCGCTCCAGGTCGAGCAGCGGCAGATCGTCGCGGGTGACGAGGCGGGCGGCGATCGCGTGCTCGACCAGGCGCACGCGACGGTTGGTGGCATACGAGCGCACCCCGCCGCGCAGGCCGGGCACGCCGATGCGGTCGAGCTTGTCGCACACGTTGTCGAGCTTGCGGTTGAAGCGGGTCAGCGTCCAGCCGAGCCGCTCCGCCGCCTGGGCCGAGGTGGGCAGCTCGCTCATGCCCGTGCCCTCGCGACGGAGGACCGGCTCGGCGAGCGCGAGGATCATCACGCGCTGACTGTGGGTGAGCGGCACGTCGCCGATGGTGCTGAGGCCGTCGTCGTGCTCGAGCTGCTGCGTCTCGCGGAACGCGGGCTCGGCCACGCTGATCGTGAGCTCGTAGGTCGTCGGCCCGGCGCTGAAGATCACCGCCGTCGCGGCGAAGACCAGCGGCAGTCGCGCGCCCGGTGCGAGCCAGGCCTGGACGCGTCCGCCCGAGTCGGTGACGGTGGCGGCCAGGCGCGTTCCCACGTTCGAGAGCAGCCACAGTCCCTGCACGTTCTCGATGGTCAGGAAGTGCCGGTGCAGGAAGAGATTGTCGTCGATCGCGAGGTCGCCCTCGCGCCCCACGGTGAAGACCGCGTCAGGACCGACCGTGAAGGCCTCGCCCGCGAACTCGACGGTCAACTCGTCGGTGCGCGCGGTCACGGAGCGCACCCCCTGACGGCATCCGATGATTGGCCGTTCTCTCGCACGAGCAGCACCTCCACGCAGGTCGTTCCCGATGGGTCGGCGGGAACCGTCGCCTCGGTCTCGGCGATCGGCTCGAAGTCGGGCTCCTCGTCGGGGCGGGTGACCACGCCGACGAGGTAGCGGTCGCCCTCGCGGGGATCGGGGTTGGTCCAGGTGAACTCGACGCCGTCGCCCGTCACGGTGCCCGCCAGGTCTTCGGGCTCGGGCACGACCGCAGACACCGGGTCCTTCGGGTCGGACGAGGTGACCGGAGTCGGCACGGGGTCGGCCCCGCCGAGGATGCCGGGAAGCGAGACGCCGACGATCACCGCGACGATCACGAGCGCCGCCGCGGCGAGCCCGATCCACAGGCCGCGACGCGACCTCGGCGCCGCACCGGCCGTCTCGCCCGCGACCGACGGCTCGGCGGGCGGCGCGTAGGCGGGCGCGGATGCCGGCGGGGACGGCGTGGATGCCGCAGCCGGAGCGGGCACGACGGATGCCGGGGCGCGCACGACGGTGTGGTCCACCGCCGGCGGGATCTCAGCCGGCGAGCGCCGGCGCGTCTCGGGGGCCGTGGTCGACGGTGTCGTCGCGCGGATGACGGTCTGGGAATCGGCCGGCTCGTAGACCGGCGGAACGGCGGGCACGCGCTCGGCAGCGGGGCTGGTCTCGGCGGACGGCCGCGTCCGACCCGCGGCGGGCGTGGTCTGGGGCGAGATGCTCACGACCCCGCGCACGCGCGTGAGGCCCTCGTCGTCGTCCTCCACCGCGTCGTCCGCGACGCCGTCGTCGAGGATGTCGACCGGCGTGACCGAGTGCGAGAGCTCGATCTGCACCTTCTGCAGCGCCCGGGCGAAGGCGATCGCCGATTCGTAGCGATCAGCCGACGACTTCGACATCGCGCGCTGGAGGGCGTGCTCGAGCGACGCCGGCACGTCGGCGCGGCCGAGAGGGGGAAGAGGCGCGGTCTCGATGCGCTGGATCAGCTCGGCAGCGGTGTTGCGCTGGCCGGGCAGCTCGAACGGCGACCGACCGGCGAGGAGCGTGTAGACGGTCGCACCCAGCGCATAGACGTCGGACTGCGGATCGCTGCGCGGCACATCGGCGAACGACTCGGGCGGCGACCACGGGATCGACAGTCCCGCGGACTCGGCCGCCGCACTGGTGGTGGACGCGATGCCGAAGTCGGTCAGTGCCGGCCGGTTGTACTCGGTGACGAGGATGTTCGCCGGCTTGATGTCGCGGTGCAGCACGCCGGCGCGGTGGGCGGTCTCGACGGCGGCAGCGACCTGCACGCCGACCCGCAGCGACTCGGCGATCGTGAAGGGCTCGCGCCGGTACCGCACCTGCAGGTTCGGCTTCGGGCAGTACTCCATCACGAGGTACGGGCGGCCGTCCTGCGCGACGCCGGCCTGGTAGATCGTCACGATGGCCGGGTGCGTCGAGAGCATCGCCATGACGTTGGCCTCGGCGGTGAACTCGGCCACCGAGCCGCTCGACATCCGCTCGGTGAGCAGCACCTTGACGGCGACCCGGCGCTTGGGCAGCGCCTGCTCGTACAGGTACACGTCGGCGAAGCCGCCGGACCCGAGCAGGTCGACATACGTGAATCCCGGCAGGTCGGGAGGCGCCATGGGCGCGCGTCTGCTGCTCACGCGAGTTCCTCGATGGCGACCGTGATGCCGTCGCCGAGGTCGATGACATCGCCCGGCACGACGACCGTGCCCTCGCCGGGGTGCAGCCGCATCGGGTCGACGCCGGCTCGGATCAGCGTCGTGCCGTTGGTGGTGTGCAGATCCGTGGCCACGATGCTGTCGCCCTCGACCCGCAGTTCCACATGACTGCGCGAGATGTCCTGCTGCGGGCTGTCGACGGCGACGAGATGCGGCAGATCGGTGCCCGACACCCGCGTCGAGCGGGGCCGCCGGCCGATCACCACCGTGCGGTCGAGCGTGACCACCTGCCCGGACGACACGCGGATGCGTCCGGGCGCCGGCGGCCGCGGCGGCGCCAGCGGCGGCACGGAGTCCGCAGCGCGCTGCGCGCGGGCCTCGGCGAGCGAGATCGTCTCGCCGTCGTGGTCGCCCAGGACGACGGGCGCGTCGGGCGCGCGCACGACGGTCGCCTCGAGCACCGGGTCGTCCGCGCCGTCGGCCGCCGCCGCCTCGGCTTCGTCGTCGCTCGGGATGAGCGTCGACTCGGCGGGAAGCAGCGTGTCGGAGTCGGCGAGCGACAGCACGGCGGCCGAGTCGATCAGCCCCGGAGAGGTGGTGGTGGCAAGGGGCGGTGTGGGAGAGAGCGGGGGGACGGATGCCGCGGCCCGCCCGCCCGGGACGAACGCCGCGCGTCCGCCCGGCGCCGGTTTCGGCTCGGGTTCCGGGCTCGGCTGGGGTTCCGGGGTCGGGGTGGGCTCCGGTGTCGGTGTGGGCTCCGGCGTGGAGTCGGGCTCCGGCGTCGGTGCGGGCTCCGCGACGGGCTCGAGCTCAGGTTCCTGCTCGGCCTCCGGCTCCGGCTCCGGCTCGGCCGCAGGCGCGACCACCGGCGTCGGCTCACGCTTCGGCGCGGGCTTCTGCTCGGCGACACCCGCTGGCTCCGCACCCGCGCTCGCACCCTCCGCAGCCCCGGCCGGAACCCACACGAGGGCCCCGGCGAGCACCACGCCGTCGGTCACGGGAAGCTCGGAGGGCGCGGCATCCGCTCCCCCATCGAGCGAGACACGGGATGCCTCGGCGACGACGCGCTCGGTCCAGGTCGTCACGCCCTCCCCCGACACGCGCTCGGGCGCCGGACCGTCGACGTCAAGGGCGAACGCGCCGCGGACGACGAGCCGCACGGAACCGCCCTCGGCGAGCGCGACGGCGAACGGGGGGACGGCGGACAGCGACGTGCCGTACGCAGCCGTCAGCGCCTCGAGGACGCCGCCCAGTCCGCGGCCTTCCGCGACGAGCGCGTGGATGCGGGCGGCGAGCGTGGGGGAGGTGTCTTCGGCGAGCGCGGCGAATCCGTGCGGGGTCACCGCGACCGGGTGCACGCCCGGCGAGTAGTGGACCGGCATCAGAACCCTCCCGTGGCGACGACGCGGGGCAGCGTGTCGCCGTCGACCTGGTCCGTGGCGGCGGCCGCCGACGGAGACGTGTGATCGCCGGGGCGGTTCGCCCGCGAGCGGACGGCCGTGGCGTCCACCACCAGCGCCGTGATGTTATCGCGTCCGCCGCGCACCATGGCCTCGTGCACGAGCCGCGTCGCGGCGGACTGCGGCTGCGTCTCGGCCGTCAGGATGGCTTGGATGGCGCTGCCGTCGAGCTCGCTGGACAGTCCGTCCGAGCACACCAGGATGCGATCACCCGGCTCGGCGGGGATGAGCCAATAGTCGGCGTCGCCGTCGCTTCCGGCGCCGATCGCCCGCGTGATGACGTTGCGCCGCGTGTCGCGCGCGGCAGCCTCGGGGTCGAGCTGGCCGGCGTCGACGAGCTCCTGCACGACCGAGTGGTCCACGCTCACCTGCTCGAAGACGCCTTCGCTCAGCCGATAGGTGCGGGAATCTCCGAGGTTGATCGCGAGCCAGTACCCCTCGCCGTCGACGTCGGCGATCACGACGCCGGTGAGCGTCGTGCCCGCACCGGCGCCCTCGCCGGCGGGCAGTGCCTCGACGCGCCGTCGCGCCTGGGCGAGAGCCGCCCGCACGTCGTCGATGTCGAGGCTGTCGCGTCCGGCGAAGCCGGCGAACTCGTCGATGACCGTGGCGCTCGCGATCTCGCCCGCCTGGTGGCCGCCCATGCCGTCGGCGACGAGGAACAGCGGTGCGACGGCGAGATACGAGTCCTCGTTGATGGCGCGGCGGAGCCCCGGGTCGGTCGCCGATCCGAAGACCACGGTCACGGGGGAGGTCATCGCGGCACGCTCACGGACGCGATGCGGTCGCCGAGTTCGAGGAGGTCGCCGTCGCGGAGCGCGGTGCGCACACCCGCATGGAGCGGATGCCGCCCCCCGTCGCGCACGAGCACGGTGCCGTTGGTCGAGTGATGGTCGCCGACCCACGCGCCGCGCGCGTCGCCGCCGACCTCGAAATGCGTCTTCGACAACGAGAGGGTCTCGTCGCGCACCGGGACGCTCACGATGCCCGGCTCGACCGCCGGATTGCGGCCGTACCGGGTGCGTCCGTAGACCGCCATGCGGGTGCCGTCGTCCCACGTGAGCACCGCGACCACCGGCGCGTCGTCGAACAGCGCGGCCCGCTGGGCCGGCGGCGGGACCGTGACCGAGCGCACGTCGTCCAGGGCGGGAAGCGTCACGGGGCGCGTGGCCGGCGTCGGCGACATCACCGGGACGGACGGAGCGGATGCCTCGGCCACCGCCACGGAGCCGTGGACGACGGCGGCGGTCATGGTCGGCGCGGACGCGGCGACGGCCGCGGAGACCGCGGGGCGCGCTGGGTGGGCGGGCACGAGCGCGGGTGCGGGCACCCGCGGGGCGGAGGGAGCGTCGAGGAACCACGGCTGCGGTTGGGGGGCGGCCGGGGCGGAGCGCGGAGCGGAGCGCCGGGCGGCGCGCGGGGCGGAGCGCTGGGCGGAGGACGCACGGACGGTCGCGGCGACGGCCGCGGCATCCGCTCTCCGCACGTCGAGGACGAGCGCACCGGCGGCTCGATCGTGCCAGCCCTGGCGGCGAGGACTCGCGTCGAAGAGCGGCGTGAACCAGCCGACGACGATCGCGCACGAAGCCGCCCACACCACGTTGCGCCAGAGCGCCCGCCAGAAGCCGATCGCGACGGGTGCGTGCGCGTCGAGCAGGCGCAGACCCAGGGCCCGCTGGCCGACGGATCCCTGGCCGCCCTGCATCGCGGTGCAGACCAGCGACCAGGCGAGCAGGGCGACCCAGGCCGCGGCCGCGGCGAGGGCGAACGCGAGCGCGAGAGTTGCGGCGTCGCCCGGGGTGCCGAAGCCGAGCACGGCTCCGAGGGTGAGCGCGGCGGTCGCGATGCCGATCGCTGCCGCGACGAGTGCGTCGATCGCGTAGGCGCCGACGCGTCGGCCGGGCGGGGCGAAGACGGGGGCGGGCGGGCGGGCGGTCATTCGTTCTCCTGGGGGGCGGCGGGCTCGGGTGCCCGGCGGGACGACTTCTCGCGGCCCTCGCGGGGCGGGCGCGGTGCGCGGGGCGCTCGGGCGGGGAGCGCGAAGCGCGTCCCGGCGAGCAGCGAGCGCAGGCTGAGGCGCGCGCCGAGGCGGTTCCAGACGGATCGGCCGGCACCCATGCCGCCCACGATCTCGTCGACCTGGCGCCAGAACTCCGCCACGTCGTCGGCGGTCGGCTCGGTCGGGCCGAAGACCTCGAGATCGGCGCGCGCGGCCAGAGTCGTGACGCGGGGCTCGGCGAACGCCTCCTCGACGACTCCGGCGTCTTCGGCGCGCGTCGCGCCCGGTGCGACCGGTGTTCCGTAGTCCTTCGCGTGGTCGACGATCTCGTCCCACCCGCCGCTGATGCGGTCGGCGGCGCGTTCGGCTTCCTTCCGGCGGCGGCGGCGCGCCGCCTTGAGCGCCCCGATGACGATGAACGGCGCGGCAAGCAGGGCGAGCACACCGAGGACACCGACGACGATGACGGCGATGAGCGCGAGCAGCGCGCCGTCGAAGGCGCTCTCGTCCTCGGACTCGCGGTCGTCGGGAACGGTCGGCGGAAGGTCGACCGGCTCCTGCGGCGGGGGCGGCGGCTGCAGCACCTGCGGCTTGGGGTCGGCGCGGGGCTTGGTGGTCTGGTCGTTGGGGACCTGGTCCTCGGGCGGGGTGGGATCGAACGTGACCCAGCCGTGCTCCGCGAACGCCACCTCGACCCACGCGTGGAGCGTGTCGCCTGTCGCGGTGAACACCGGCTCGTCGGCGGCATCCTCCTCGGGGTAGAAGCCCATCACGACGCGCGCCGGAATGCCGATCTCGCGGGCCATCAGCGCCATGGCCGTCGCGTACTGCTCGTCGTCGCCGACCATCTGGTCGGAGCCCAGGAGAGTGGAGATCCGCTCGGCGCCGTGCCCGGCGCGCGACAGGACCTCCCCTTCGAGTCCGTGACTGAAGAATCCGCCCTCGGCGAGCATCGTCTGCAGCGCGCGCACCTGCTCCACGGGGGTGGTGGCCTCGGCGACGGCCTCCGACGCGATCTCGGCGATGTCCTGCGGCACGCCCTCCTGGTCGGGGAGCGAGACGGGGGCGAAGTCGTCGCCCTCGAGGGCTTCGTCGCTGGGCGTGGACGGCACGACGCTCTCGAGCGTGTAGGCGTCGCCCTCGCCGAGCTCCCGCGTGACGACCGCGGTCTCGGTGCCCTCGTTGTAGTACGCCGAGCGCCGCAGGTCTTCCGCCCGGTCGCCGTCGAAGGCGATGCTGCGGACGGCGCCGACTTCCGGCATCCACACCCCCTCCAGCGCGTCGATCTCGACGTGCACGGTCGCGGGCGTGCCCTCGGCCTGCGCCGACATGTTGCCGCGCACCGGGCTGAACGCGCTCGACGTGCCGGCGCCCTCGTCGGACACGTTGTAGACCGTGCCGTCGTACGCGTCGACGGTCGCCAGCCGCACCCGCGCCTCCTCGGGCATGCCGGTCACCGAGAACAGCGGCTCGTCGGGGAAGTCGCGGACGTAGGCGCGGAAGGACTGCAGCGGACTGGGGTACGCGCGCACGTCGAACGGGGGGATCACGACGTCGCGCAGCACGTAGCGCGGGCTCTGCGGCGCGGCGAACGCGCTGGCGCCGACACCCACGAGCGCGGCGACCGCGACCACGGCGCCGCCGAGCAGGAGCCGCCGGGCCGCCACCCCGCGCACCGGCGTCGCGTCATCGCCGAGCGGCACCGCGCCGGTGCCGTGCTCCCAGCTCTGGCGCACCGCCAGCCACACGGCCGCGACGAGCGCGAAGACGACGCCCTGCACGACCGGGACGGCGGGCTGCGAGGTTCCGAGCGCGATCTGGGCGACGAGGAACGCCGCGGCGGGGATCAGCGCCCACGCCGGCGTGCGCAGGCGCAGTGCCAGCGAGGTCGTGATGACAGCGGCGACGAGCGCGAGCAGGAACGGCACGATCAGATGACCATCGGATGCCGCGACCGGCGCGACCGTGGTCAGCAGCTGCTTCCACGATGTGACCACGCCGAGCGCGAGCCGGCCCAGCGTGTCGATCGTGGGGATGACGCCGACGGCCGCGGTGTGCGGGAGCGCGAGCGCCCCGCCGAAGAGGAAGTAGGCGACCACCGTCAGTCCTGCGAGAGGCAGGACGCCCCACCGCAGCCACGCGCACAGCGCGGCCAGGCCCATCCCGAGCAGAGCGCCGCCCACGGCCGCCGGCAGGTACGACGGTGCGGCGAAGGTCGGCCAGAACCCGGCGATCGGGACGGCGAGGAGCGCCGCCACCGCGCTCAGGTCGAGCACCCACCGGCGCATCGGCAGCGCGGTGCGCGCGCTCTGCGCGGAGCCCGCGGTCACGAGAGCACCTTCCGCAGGGCGGCGGGCAGCTGATCGAGCGAGCCCACCGTCACGACGTCGGCATCGCCGATGCGGCGCAGTGCCGGAGTCGCTCCGGTCTCGGCGACGACGGCGAGCGTGCGCGCGCCGAAGGGGAGGCGTGCGCAGGCTGCGCGCAGCGTGTTCGCGCCGACGCCGCTGCCGCACACCAGGACGACGACGCTGGCGAGCGGGAGCGTCGCGGCGACGACGCCCGCCAGGTCGACGACGCCGCCCGCACGCGGGCGCGAGTGGACGACGCCCGAGAGGGAGTCGAGGAACTGCTTGCCCGTCGCCGACGGGAGGGCCCGCTCCTGCACGCGCACCTCGACGCGCTGCGAGTCGCGCAGAGCACGCAGCCCGAGGGATCCGGCGGCCGAGACGGCCAGCTCGAACTCCTCGTCGTCGCGGTAGTCGCCGGGGTGGGTCGAGAGTCCGATCACGAAGTGCGAGCGCCGGGTCTCCTCGTACTGGCGCACCATGACGGTTCCCGTGCGCGCGGTCGACTTCCAGTGGACGTGACGCAGGTCGTCGCCCGGCTGGTACTCGCGCAGCGCGTGGAACGAGACGTCGTCGCGCGAGAGGTCGGTCGCCGGCAGTCCTTCGAGATCGCGGAGGAATCCGAGCGACTGACCGTCGAACAGGACCGTGCGCGGGTGCACGTAGAGGTCGACGGGCTCGTCCTTGCGGTGCACGCGCTCGAAGAGGCCGAGGGGATCGCCGCGCACGACGCTCACTGGTCCGACCTCGACCACCGCGCGCCGGGTCGTGGGAATCGCGAACAGCTCCTCGGCGGATGCACCGGGGGCGAGGCGATGCACCTCGAATTCGCCGCGACCGGCCCCGACGGGCAGCACGACGCGGGACGGGAGGATGGCGCGGGTGCCGGAGTTGGACAGTGTCAGCGCACCGACCGCGCGCTCTCCGACCACCACCCGGGTGCGCGTGAGGTCGAGCGTCACGTCGTACGCCGTGCGGCCGATGAGGAAGAGGGCGCACAGCGCCAGGAGCACCGTCAGCACGGTCGCGGCGACGGTGAGCTCCCACCAGCCGAGCGTGGCTCCCGCGATCCACAGGGCGGCGGCGCCGGCGATAAGCACCCAGGCGGCGGGGCGGACGACGCCGAGCACGCCGCGCAGCCATCGCGCGGCGCGGCCGGCCGTCTCGGCCCACCATTCCCGGCGCTCCGTCGCCGGAGCCGCCGACCCGAGTGCCTCCGTGGTCATCAGGCCGCGGACCTCGCCTGCGGTGCCGCGACGTCCTCGAGCACGCGTGAGATCACGGTCTCGGCCGACGTGCCGGCGAACTCGGCCTCGGGGTCGAGCACCAGGCGGTGCGTCCACACCGGGCCGGCGAGCGCCTTGATGTCGTCGGGCGTGACGTAGTGGCGGCCCTGGGCGGCGGCCCAGACCTTCGCGATGCGGATCATGGCGAGCGAGCCTCGCACCGACACGCCCACGCGGGTCGCGGCATCCGTGCGGGTCGCCTCCGACAGCTGGGCGGTGTACCGCAGCACGGCGCCTTCGACGTGCACGGTCGAGGCGAGGTCGGCCATGTCGGCCACCGCGCCCGTCGTGATGATCGCCGGGAGGTGCGCCGACGGGTTGCGGTCGGCCGCGCCCGCGAGGATGCGCTCGGCGGCTGCGAGATCGGGGTAGCCGATCGACGTCCGGATGAGGAACCGGTCGAGCTGGGCCTCGGGCAGCTTGTACGTGCCGGCCTGCTCGATGGGGTTCTGCGTCGCGATCACGAGGAACGGGCGACCCGCTTCGTGCGTTACGCCGTCGACCGTGACGCGCGACTCCTCCATGACCTCGAGGAGGGCGGACTGGGTCTTCGGGGACGCGCGGTTGATCTCGTCGGCGAGCACGATCGACGCGAAGACGGGTCCTTTGTGGAACTCGAAGCGGTGCGACGTCTGGTCGTAGATCGTGACGCCCGTCACGTCGGAGGGCAGCAGGTCGGGGGTGAACTGGATGCGGCTGCTCGTGCCCTGCACGGTGGCGGCGAGCGACTTGGCCAGACTCGTCTTTCCCGTCCCCGGCGCGTCCTCGAGCAGCACGTGGCCCTCGGCGAGCATCGCCGACAGCACGAGCCCGACGACCTCGCGCTTGCCGAGCAGCGCGCGGTCGACGTTGTCGACGAGCCGCGCAAAGGTGCCCTGGAACCAGGCGGCCTGTTCGGGGGTCATGGTCATGGTGATGTCCTGTCCGTTGTCTTTCTCGTCATTTTCCGCACCCGGCTACCACGTGTTGCGCTCGTAGGCCTTGCCGCCGATCGTGACCCAGACCTGCTCGCCGTTGTCGCCGAAGTAGCAGCCGATCTGCACCGAGCCGTTGGCAGGGATGCTCCTGCTCGAGCCGCCGGCGAAGGGGGTTCCGCCGTACGGCCCCGTCGCGTTGCAGTACACCGCGTAGTTGCCCGCGGGGAAGTCCTGCGTATTGATGACGAAGTAGGCGCACTGCGAAGTGCTGCAGTTGTCCTGGCCCTGCGCGGACCCGCCCTTCGTGACCCACGCGCGCGGCTGCGGCGGATCCACGGTGGTCGCGGCATCCGAGACCACGGCCGACCACTGGCCGGCGGCGTCCTGGGCGCGCGCATCGATCGTATGGCGCGTGCTGTAGGCGTAGGTGTTGGTGCGCGACCCGTTGTTGGCGACGTTCTGCCAGCCGCCGCCGTCGATGCTGATCTGCATCTGGGTGATCGTGCGACCGTTCGCGTTCGGGGCGTTCCAGGTGAACGTGATGTCTCGGCCGCTGCGTGTGGCGCTCACGCTCGGGTTGCGCACCGGTCCGTACGGCGTCGCCGCGTTCGACGGGGCGGACTCGGCGCCGTCGTAGCGGACGCCGTCCAGCGCCGTGTACGCCCGGACTCGCACCGTGTACTGCTGGCCGTTGTTGAGACCGCCGATCGTGCGGCCGTCCCAGTTCGCCTGCCATCCGCCGCCGTTGAGCGAGTACTCGTACGCCATCTCGCCGGCGTTCGCCCCGTTGCCGGGCGCCGGGTTGTACGTCACGACGATGGCGCTGTTCCCGCTCGGCGTCGAAGCCTGGACGTTCGTCGGCGCACCCGGCGGGGTGAACGCACGTCGCGGTGCGGACGGCGCGCTGTCGGCACCCCAACCCGCCTTGTTGCGCGCTGCGACCGTGAAGGTGTAGTCGCTCGTCGACGCGTCGATCGCGAGGGCCTGGGACGTCTGCCCGCCCGGGATGCCCGTGATCGTGTTCACGACCGCTCCGCCGCGGAGCACGTTGAGCCGGTACTCGGCGATCGCGTCGCCGTTGTTCGCCGGGGCGCCCCAGGAGACGCGCATCTGCGCCTGGGTGCCCACCGGGTCGAGCCGCTCGACCGACGGGGCGCGGGCCGCGTCCGGAGCACGCGCCGGGATCTCGGGCGCCGACCACGCGCTCCAGCTCGACGGCTCGGGCGCACGGTTGTGGGCTCGAACCCGCACCTGGTAGTTCACGCCGTTCTCGAGCCCTTCCCACACCGTGGAGGTGCCGGTCAGGCCGGTCTTCTGCACGATGCCCGACGGCGGTGCGGGCGAGATCTCCAGGGTGAAGGACTCCACCGGCGATCCCGGCGTCGTAGGCGTGACCCACGCCACCTGGAGGCTCCGGTCGCCGAACACGAGCGTCGGCGGCTGCGGAGTGTCGGGCCGGGCGTCGGGGCGGGCCGTCTCGGACGGCGCCGACGGGTCGGACGGACCGACACGGTTGATGGCGACGACGGTGAAGTTGTACTCGACGTTGTTCGTCAGCGCGTCGAGGGTGCAGGTCGTGGACGCGCACGTCTTGGAGTAGTTGCCGGCCGTCGAGGACACCTCGTACGACGTGATCTCGGCGCCGTTGTTCGCGGGCGGTGTCCACGACAGGACGACCGTGCGGTCCTGCACGCTCGAGACCACCGGGGTCCCCGGAGCGTCGGGCTTGCCCTGCACCGTGAGGCGGATGCGCGCCTCGACCTCGCGATCGGGGTCGCCGGTCGCGTCCTGCACGCGATAGCGCACCACCATGGTGCCGAAGAAGGTCTCGTCCGGCGTGACGGTCACGCGGTCGCCCGCGACGACAGCGGTACCGCGTCCGGACTCGGTCATCGCGTCGACGACCTCGAGCGGTGTCTCCGGGAACGGATTGACGTCGTTTCCGAGCACCGGGACGCTGACGGTGTCGCCCTGGTGCGCCTCGTCGACGATGTCGTCGTTGGCGGTCGCGAGCTCTCGCGTCGAGGCGGTGACCCGCACCGTGACGGTGCCCTCGACGGGGTCGGTCTCGCCGTCGTCCACGCGGATGGTCAGTCGCTCCAGCGTCCCCTTCGGAGTTTCGGCTCCGGCCGCCACGCGCAGCTCCTGGCCGGACACAGAGGCCGAGATGCCGTCGGGAGTGCCCCCCACGATCTGGTAGCGCATGCCGTCGAGGTCCTCGACGTCGGGGTCGGTCGTGAGCGCTCGCAGATCGAGCGTCGTCGGATCCTCTCCGGGTGCGACATCCACCGAGCCGTCGACGAACTCGGGCTGCTGGTTGTCGGGCGGGAGCACCGTGATCGGCAGCGTGAGCGTCGCCTTGCGGCCGTCGGGATCGTCAGGCCCGCTGCCCGTCGTCACCTCGAACGTGAGCGCATCCTGGCCGAAGTAGCCCTTCTTCGAGGTGTAGACGAGCGTGGTCTGGTCCTTCACGAGGCTCGAGCCGTCGGCGTTGACCGCGCTGACCTTCGCCGCCTCGGTGATCACGACGTCGCCGCCGCCGGCGGTCTGGACGTACTCGCTCAGCGGCAGTTCGATGGTCTCGCCGCTGTCGACCTCGACCGCCTTTGTCGAGATGAGGGTGGGCGGCAGCGAGGTGAGCGCGGGCACGTGGATGAAAGCGGATGCCTCGAACCCGTCGCGGTCGGTGACGGTGTAGCGGATCAGCCGGTCGGTGTCGTCGAGGGTGACCCGCACCCGGCCGTCGCTGAGCGCGCGTGCCCCGTCGTCGCCGACGGTCACGTCGAGCTCGTCGACCGTGCCGTCCGGGTCCTCGTCGTTCGCGAGGACCTCCAGGTCGACACTTCCGCCGTCGACGTCGACGGCCTGGACATAGTCGTCACGGGCGATGGGACGCAGCAGGGGCACATCCTCGTCGACCGTGATCTGCAGCACCGCCTTCGACGTCGCGCCGCGCTCGTCGCGGATCGTGTACTGCAGCGAGGTCTCGAGCTCTTCCTCGGGTGCGGTGACGATGACGCGGTCGCCGGTGACCTTGGCCTTCAGGCCCTCGACCTCCGGCAGGATCAGGCCGTCGCGGAGCAGGGAGAACTCGTCGCCGTCGGGGTCGGAGTCGTTGGCCGTGACCGGCACAGCGACGATGCGACCCGGTCGCATGACGACCGCGTCCTTTGCGGCGAAGGGCGCCTGGTTCGAGGTCTCGGCGGGGGCGATGCCGACCCGGATCGATCCGGTGGCCTCGGCGCCGAGGCGATCGCGCACCCGGTACGTGAAGGCATCCACGCCCCCGGCATCGTCGAACGCCTCGTAGACGAGGTGATCCGCGCCGATCTCGACGACGCGGCCCTTCTCGGGCGGTGACGCGATCCCCTCGAGTCGCACCGAATCGCCGTCGGCGTCGATGCCGTCGAGCGGGATCGCGATGCGAACCTGGCTGCCCTCGAGGGCGCGCGCGACGATGTCGCGTGGCCGCGGCGCGGCGTTGGTCTCCTCGTTGACCGGCAGAACCTGGATCGTGACGTACCCGGCGTCCTTCTGACCCGTGCTGTCGATGACCTCGTACGTCGCGTACACGGTGCCCGGCTCGTCGGACGCGCGGAAGCGGAGCACGTCCTGCGACACGAAGATCTCGCCGTTCTCCGGGTCGACGAGCGGCGCCACCAGGTCGGGCGCGACGTGGATGGCGTCGCCGTTCGGGTGGTAGTCGTTGTCGAGCACCGGGATGTTGACGACATCGCCCGCGCGCACGACGATCTGGTCGTCGTTGGCCACCGGCGGCTGCAGCTTGGACGGCGCAGGAATCGGGATGACGATGACCTCGCCCTCGGCCGACTTCGAGCCGTTGGAGACGCGATAGGTGATCCGCACCTGAGAGCCCAGGGCAGCCTGGTCGGCGATGCGGATGGTCTCGTGGTTGATCACGGCGACGGAGAGGCCGGAGTTGGGCTCGACCGTGACCGACTGCACGACGAGGATGCCGCCTGCCGGGTCGGTGTCGTTCGTGAGCACGTTGACGAGCACCTCGCCGCCGCTCGGCAGCAGCGCGACGTCGCGCACCGCGATCGGAGGCGATGTCGTGTCGGTGTCGGCCAGCACCTGGACGCGCACGAGCCCTTCGGCGTTCTTGGACCCGGCGGCGACGAGGTACTGGACGTAGTAGTCGCCCGGCACGTCGGACAGGAAGGTGAAGGTCTTGTTGGCGAAGTCCGGGACGATCCGGGCGCCGGTGACCTCGTCGACGCGCACCAGGCGCAGCGGCTCGCGTCCTGAGCTCGTGTCGTTGGCGAGCGGGGCGATCGTCGCCACCTGCCCCGCCTGCACGACGACGCGGTCGGCGTTGGTGACCGGGTCGGTCGAGCCGACGGGACGCACGTCGAAGCGCACGATTCCGGCAGCTTCCTCCGTGCCGTCCGAGACGGTGATGGGGACGTCCTTGCGGCCCTGGGTGCCGCCCACCGCGCGATAGGTGATCCGGCCGTCGGCGGTGAAGTCCGCCTCGTCGCCCTCGAGGGGGGCCACCCCGAGCAGGAACACGTCGTCGCCGTCGGGGTCGATCCAGTCGGGGAGCACGTTGTAGGACACGACGCCGCCGGCCTCGACGACCACGTTCGTCACGCGCTTCTGCACCGGAGGCGAGTTCACGCTCCAGTCGTGCACGCTGAGCGTGACGCGTGCCGTGTCCGTTCCTCCGCGTCCGTCGTCGATCTCGTACACGAACGACGTGGTGCCCGACGCGTTCTCCGGGACGGCGACCTGCAGCGCGGCACCGTCGTTGACGGTGGTGACCTCCCCGAAGGCGGGGCCGTCGTCTGCCACGGCGGCGATCAGCACGTCGCCGTCCGGGTCGCTGTCGTTGTCGAGGACCGGCAGCAGGGTCGTCCTGCCGGGGCGCACACCGAAGTCGTCGTCGGTCGCGACGGGCGGGGTGTTGACCTCGGAACGCTCGGGCAGCGTCGTCTCGACCGTCTCCTCGGTGGTCTTCTCGTCCTCTTCGGCCTCGCCCTCGGGCGGGGTGATCTCGTTCCAGTTGTCGACGCGCTGCATGCTGTCGCTGGCCATCCAGGCCGCGCCGCCGATGACGTCGTTGAGCACGACCACGTCTCGGTTCACGCGGAACCGCAGCACTGACGACGCCTTCACGCCCTCGATGTCGACGGTGAGATCGTCGTGGTCGCCGACGCAGTCGCGGATGAACTTCGCCGATCCGTTCCATGCCGCGTACGCGCATCCCTCGAGGAAGACCGGCGCGGCCGGGCCGCCCTCCGCTCCGGCGGTCTGCACGACGGGCTCGGACCCGTCGAGCGGGACTCGGACGAGTGCGTCCGCGGTCGCGAGCACCACGGCGTCGTTCTGAGCAGAAGGCTGTTGCAGCACCGCCGTGCGGCCCCCGTCGACGCCGGTGGCCCGGCCGGCGGCGAAGAGCGTCCCGCTGTCGGCGTCGAGGATCACGGGGTGGTCGCCCACCGCCGAGACCGACACGGTCGATCCGGACTCGAGCCCTTCGACGCGCGACCGCGACGGGTCGCCCTCCGGCGCTCCCTCCGCATCCGTGCGCACCGTGACGAGTTCGGCGTCCTCGGCTGAGACGGCGTAGACGGTGCCGTCGACGCCGGCCGCGACATCCGCTTCCTTGCCCACGTTCGCGATCGGCTCCGCGCCCTCGACCTCGAATGAGCCGACGGAGGCGGACGGCACGACCCAGAGATCGCCGGATGCGGGGTCGAGGATCCCCACGGCGGTGCCGCCGAGGACGACCTTCGCACCGCCGGGCACGTCGGCGGACTCGTGGAGCGCGACCATCGCCGGGTCGACGGCGGTCACGCTCGAATCGGTCTCGTCCACGACGAGGATGTTCTGGCCCGACTGAAGGATGTCGTAGTCGGTGCTGGTCGTGCGCAACCCGCCGTCGAGCACCTGCGACTCGTGGTTGAAGTGGCCCACCAGGAGCGACGAGCGCTTGGTGACCCAGACGCCGCCGTCGTGCAGGTCGACCTCGGTCGTGGGGTTGCCCTCGTACACGAACGCCATCGTCGTGATGGCGACGGCCGCTGCCGTGAGGATGCCCGCCGAGGCGACGGCGCGTGGGCGTGATCGGAGCCACGCGAACGACTTCATCGAACCCTCGGCCTCCTCAAGGCGGTCGGTGCATGCGGGGCGAGCGCAGAGACAGGAAGTCCCAGCCTAACCCGGGGGATCCGGGCACCCTGAGGGTGGTGTCGCCTCGGAGATCGTATTCCGACGCGTGCCGTTGCGCCCATGGGGAGTTTCACCCACCCGCGCCCGACCGTTCAGCCGGCGACGTACTCCCGGAGATGCTGCGCCGTGAGACTCTCGCCCGACGCCACGAGTTCGGCGGGCGTGCCCTCGAAGACGACCTCGCCGCCGTCGTGGCCGGCGCCCGGTCCGAGGTCGATGATCCAGTCGGCGTGCGCCATGACGGCCTGGTGGTGCTCGATGACGATGACGCTGTTGCCCGCCTCGACCAGGCGGTCCAGCATCCCGAGCATGTTCTGGACGTCGGCCAGATGCAGGCCCGTCGTCGGCTCGTCGAGCACGTAGATCGCGCCCTTCTTCGCCATCGAGATCGCGAGCTTCAGTCGCTGCCGCTCACCGCCGGAAAGCGTGTTGAGCGCCTGTCCGAGCGTGAGATAGCCGAGGCCCACGTCGATCATCCGGGTGAGGATCGTGTGGGCCGGGCCCTTCGTGAAGAAGGCGGCGGCCTCGGATGCCGTCATCGCGAGCACCTCGGCGATGTTCTTGCCGTCGAGCGTGTACTCCAGGACCACGTCGCTGAAGCCGGACCCCTCGCAGAGCTCGCACAGGGTCTCGACGGTCTGCGTGAAGCCGAGGTTGGTGATGATGACGCCGAGGCCGCGGCACGCGGGGCACGCGCCCTCGGAATTGGCGCTGAACAGAGCCGGCTTCACGCCGTTCGCCTTCGCGAACGCCGTGCGCACGGTGTCGAGGATGCCGGTGTAGGTCGCCGGGCTCGAGCGCCGGTTGCCCTTGATCGGAGACTGGTCGACCACGACGACATCGTCGAAGGCCGGCACGTTGCCGTGGATGAGCGAGGACTTCCCCGAGCCGGCGACGCCCGTCACGACGGTGAGGATGCCGAGCGGGATGTCGATGTCGACGTTCTTCAGATTGTGCTGAGTCGCTCCGCGGATCTCGAGGGCGCCCTTCGCCGGACGCGTCGACTCCTTCAGCCGCGCGCGGTCGTCGAGGTGGCGGCCGGTGATCGTGCCCGAGGTGCGCAGGCCCGCGACATCCCCCTCGTACTGGATCTCGCCGCCGTTGCGCCCCGCCCCGGGCCCGAGGTCGACGATGTGGTCGGCGATCTCGATCACCTCCGGCTTGTGCTCGACCACGAGCACGGTGTTGCCCTTGTCGCGCAGCAGGAGCAGCAGCGCGTTCATCCGCTGGATGTCGTGGGGGTGCAGCCCGGCGGTCGGCTCGTCGAAGACATAGCTGATGTCGGTGAGCGCCGACCCGAGGTGGCGGATCATCTTGGTGCGCTGCGCCTCGCCGCCGGACAGCGTGCCCGAGGAGCGGTCCAGCGACAGGTACCCGAGCCCGATGTCGATGAACGACCCGATGAGGTTGCGGAGGCTCGCCATCAGCGGCGCCACCTCCGGAGCGTCGATCGATTCCAGCCACCCCGCGAGATCGGTGATCTGCATGGCCGCGGCATCCGCGATGCTGATCCCCTCGACCTTCGACGACCGCGCGCCCTCATTGAGCCGCGTGCCGCCGCACTCGGGGCAGGCCATGAACTTGACCGCGCGGTCGACGAACGCCCGGATGTGGGGTTGGAGCGAGTCGCGGTCCTTCTGGAGCATCGACTTCGTGAGCTTGGGCACGAGACCCTCGTAGGTCATGTTGATGCCGTTGATCTTGACCTTCGTCGGCTCCTTGTAGAGGAAGTCGGCGAGCTCCTGCTCGGTGTAGTCCTGGATCGCCTTGCCGGGGTCGACGAAGCCCGACTCGGTGTACCCCTTCACCATCCAGCCGTCGACGTTGTAGCCCGGGATCGTGAGTGCGCCCTCGGCCAGCGACTTGGTCTTGTCATAGAGCTCGGCGAGGTCGACGTCGCTCACCTGACCGAGGCCCTCGCAGCGCGGGCACATGCCGCCGGTGATCTCGAACGACCGGCGCTCCTTCTTGCCCTTGTCCTTGCCGACGGCGATCGTGACCGCTCCGGCGCCCGAGACCGAGGGGACGTTGAACGAGAAGGCCTGCGGCGAACCGACGTGCGGCTGCCCGAGGCGGCTGAAGAGCAGGCGCAGCATGGCGTGCGCGTCGGTCGCGGTGCCCACGGTGGAGCGCGCGTTGGCGCCCATCCGCTCCTGGTCGACGATGATCGCCGGGCTGACGTTCTCGAGCCCGTCGACCTCGGGGCGGCTGAGCTGCGCCATGAACTGCTGGACGAAGGTGGGGTAGGTCTCGTTGATGAGCCGCTGGGACTCGTTGGCGATGGTGCCGAACACCAGCGACGACTTGCCCGAGCCGCTGACGCCGGTGAAGACGGTCAGACGCCGCTTGGGGATCTCGACGTCGATGTTCTTGAGGTTGTTCTCGCGTGCGCCGATGACGCGGATGACCGCGTGGGAGTCGGCGATGTGGGGGACGGATGACATGGGGTCCTTCCGATCGATGGCGACCCTACATTGTGGCCATGATCGCGGACATCCTGCTTCCTCGATCCTGCTCGACCTGACGCGTTTCGTCTCGCTCCGCTCGCTCAACGACCCGGGTGAAGGACGCGTTTCGTCTCGCTCCGCTCGCTCAACGACCCGGGGTGAGGGCTCGGTTCGCCCAACGACCGAGAGCCGGGTCGTTGAGCGAGGGAGCGCAGCGACCGAGACGAAACGCGTCCCCGTCAGGCGGCGTCGACCGCCGGCTCGATCGCGAAGTTGTCGCGGAACACGCACGTCGGGTCGTACGCCGCCTTCACGGCGCGCAGCCGCTCGAGCGTTGCCGGGGGGAACGCCTCGGCGATGCGCTCGGGCCGCTCCGACGAGTCGAAGCTCAGGTACATGCCGGCAGTGTGGCCCGCGAGCGTCTGCCACTGCGCGTCGAGCCTCTGCGCGTCGGAGCCGAGGGCGACGACGGAGAAGTTCGCCGACCGGTGCGCGTACGCCGTCGCGTCCTCGGCGACGTCGGCCACCGCACCGCCGACGGCGCGGAGCTGGAAGAACGGGATCGCGCCGGATGCCAGCATCCGTGCCGCCGTCTCGGCGAAAGCGGGCGTGACGTGCTCGATCAGACCCGAGCGCGAGTGCGGCTCGCCGGCGCCGTGCTGCGGGCCGAGGTCGGCGTTGGCCATGATCTGCGCGTACGAGGCGACCTGCACCGACTGCTGCACGAGCGGCGCCAGCTCGGCGAACGGCTGGAGCCGCGCGATGATCGTGTCGGGGTCGTCGGAATCGACCACTCCGTAGAGCTGGACGACCTGCGGCTGCCCCGGACGCGGCCCTCCGGCCAGCAGGAACACCGTCAGATCACGGGGCGACCCCTCGACGATCCGGCCGTACCCCTCGAGGAACCCCGCGAGGTCGTCGACCTCGAACGCCAGCTGCGCCCACCCGACATCGCCGACCTCGTCGACCTCGAACTCGAACGCCATCACGATCCCGATGTTGCCGCCCGCGCCGCGCGCGGCCCAGAACAGCTCGGAGTGGGTGTCGGCGTCGGCACGCACGATCGAGCCGTCGGCCAGGACGACCTCCACGGCGCGCAGGTGGTCGATGGTGAGGCCGTGCTCGCGAGCCAGGAACCCGATGCCGCCCGCCGTCGCGAGACCGCCGACGCCGACACCGCCGTAGTCGCCGGACGTCAGCGCCCAGCCGTGCTCGCCGAGCGCGGCGGCGACCTGCATCCAGCGGGCTCCCGGCCCGATGCGGACGAGACGGCGGTCCTCATCGAGGACCTCGATGGCGTCGAGACGGCGCAGGTCGATGACGATGCCGCCGTCGTTCGTGCTGCGTCCGCTGATGCCGTGCCCACCGCTTCGCACGGCGAGCGGGAGCCCGGGGTGGCGACGCGCGAACGCGACCGCCTCGGCCACCTGCGCCGGCGAGTCCGGCTGCAGGACGATGCCGGGAGCGCCGCCGCGCATGTAGGTCGAGCGCACGTCGCCGTAGCCGAAGTCGCCGGGCTCGATCGCCGTGAGCCCCGCGGGGACGTCGTCGTACGCGATGCCCTCGCGACGGGCGGCGAGCGCCGCGGCAGGACGGACCGGCCCCTCCACGGTGCCGCGTGCGCCGCGCTCGCGCGCGACGAGCTCGCGGACCGCCGGGGCGACCTCCTGGCCGAAGCTCTGCAGCAGCCGCGGGTCGTCGCCCGCGAGGATGAACGTGCCGATGCCGTCCTCGAGCGCCAGCTGCGTGAGACGCTCGGCGAACTCGCGCGGGTCGGCGGCGAGCTGCCCGACATTGAGCAGCCGCCGGATCTCGCGCGGGTCGCGGCCCGCCGACTGGGCCGCGGTGTCGATGGCGGCGTTCCCGCGTGCGAGGTCACCCGGCTTCATGTAGCCGAGCGACGGGAGCCAGCCGTCTCCCTTGCGTCCGGTGAGAGCAAGCATGCGGGGCTTGTACGCGCCTATCCAGATCGGGATGCGGTGGGCTGGGCTCGGCCCGCGCTTCGCGCCGTGCACGCGGTGGTACTGACCGTCGGTGAAGGCGCCGCGACGCTCACTCGTGTCCCACAGCTCGCGGATGACGTCGATCGCCTCCTCCAGCGCGGTCACCGCCTGGCCGGGCGTGAGGCGACCTCCGCCCATCGCCTCGATCGCGTCCCAGAATCCGCCGGAGCCGAGGGCGAGGTCGAACCGGCCGCCCGAGAGAAGGTCGAGGCTGGCCGCCGCGCGCGCCACGACGGCGGGCGGGCGCAGCGGCACGTTGAGCACGTTGGGAGCGATGCGGATGCTGTCGGTCCGGGCCGCCACGAACGACATGAGCGTCCACGTGTCGAGGAACGCGGGCTGGTAGGGGTGGTCCTGGAAGGTGACGAGGTCGAGGCCCGAGGCCTCAGCCGCCTGCGACAGCAGGACGGGTACATCCGGGTTCGCCGCAGCGGGCGTGATGAACGCGCCGAACTCGAGCGCGTGGCCGTAATCCATGTGGGTCCTCCGCCTCAGCGAACGCTTCGGCGACCCGGATCATTCCGGGCCGAACGACGCGGCGAGCGCGATCGAGTCGAACAGGTTCAGCATCGCCGAGCGGATCTCGCCGAGCGGGGTCGTGAAGCTCGCCAGCACGACCTGCTTCGACCCTGGCACGGCGAACCAGTACTCCGCTTCCAGGCGGGATGCCACGGCCTCGACGCCGTCCTCCTCCACGCGCTCCGAGTGGACGCGGTCGATGCGGAGCATGCTCGCCCGGGGGCCGTCGAGGCGCCTCGCGGTGTCGGCCCCCTCGACCTCGAGCACGCGGAAGCTCTCCTGCAGGACCGAGAGCACGGCGTCCGCCGACGTGCCGACGGCCGGGCTCATGCGCATCCCTTCCGGGGCGTGCACCGTGAGCGACGCAGGGGTGGCGAGGTCGGGCACGATCTCGATGCACAGGAAGAGCGCGTGGGCCGAGGCATCCGCTGCTCTCTCGACGACGGTCCGCAGCTGGTCGCGCAGTCGCCGGCGCGCGATCGCGGCGTCGTCGGCCGCTCCGACCACTTCGCGCACGACCTCTTCGATGCGGACGGATGCCGCGGCCCGATCGCGCGGGTCGACGGCGAGCCATCGGCCGGGCAGCTGGAACGTGAGCCGCGGCGCGGCGCGCGTCGCCCCGTCGGTCGTCGTCACGACCCGTCGGCGATGCGGCGGACGTCGTCGGCCGAGAGACGGAGCGACTCGCTCCCCGGCTGCGTCACGCCCAGCGCTGCGGCGATCTCGGGAGTGACCGGGATCGCATCGGCGAAGGCCGCAGAGCGACCGTCGTAGTCGTCACGGTCGCCGTCGATGAAGTAGACGTTCACCTCGCGGCCGGACGACGCCGGGTCATCGGCCAGCACGGGCGCCGCGGCCTGCGCGGTTGCGACGACGGCCTCAGCGGAGGGGTCGTCCACGAACAGCAGCACCACGACCTGGATGTTCCACGGGCCCCCCGAATGCGTCGTGTACGCCAGGGCGCCGTTGACGCCGTCGACCTCCGACAGACGGGACTCGAGCCCGCCGACGTCAGGGTCGGACGCGCAGCCCGCGAGCGCGAGGGCCCCGATCGCGACGGCGATGGCGAGCACGGCGCGGAATCGCTTCATCGGCACTCAGGAACCTCTCGTGTATTCGGCGACGTACACGTCTTCGTAGCTTCCTGCGCCTTCCTCGGCGAAGAACACCTCGTCGCCAGGGCGCGGTTCGGGCAGGTACCGCTCCGCCTCTGCACCATACATTCCGGAGTCGTGCATCGGCCACGTGAGCGGCCGGTAGGTCTGCCAGTCGTTGTCGAACCGCACATAGTCGACCGGATCGAGGCCGAGGAACTCGAGCGTGTGCACCGGGTCGATGCCGTTGTTGATCTGGGTGACCCGCACGTCGGGCGGCATGTCGCTGTAGTGCTTGTCGATGGCCGAGCCCGCGGTGAACACCGACTCCACGCGGTCGGCGACCCGCGGATTCGTGGCGAGCTCGCCGGCCATCATGCCGCCGAGCGACCAGCCGGTGAACATGATCGGCGCTTCGCTCTCGAAGACGCCCGCCTCGGTCATCGCGTCCCACACCGCCTGCTCGTACTGGGTCGGCACTCCGGGGAACATCGAGAGCATGGCGTCGGTGCGCGCGTCGTTGAGCGCGCCGCCGGTGTTGAGCGGATCCCAGTTCTGGGTGCTCGGCAGCTGGATGCGCCACGAGATGACATTGCCGTCGGCATCGCGGATGGCGACCACGCGGATCTGGGTCAAGTCTTCGCCGCCCTGCGAGTCCTGCTCGGCGAGGTCGGTCATCAGCCCTTCGTAGTCCCTGGCCTCGAGCGCGTCGGCCGCGGGGTCCTGCTCCGCGTCGCCCGTGGGCGCGGTGCTGCGATGGCTGCCGGAGACCTGCTGCGGCTTGCCCAGCATCTCGCCGATGGCCAGGGTCAGCAGGGCGGCGCCGAGCAGCACGCCGAGGAGGATCACACCGACGAGGCCGAAGGCGAGGAACGCCAGCCCGACGACGAGGAGCCCGACCACCAGCAGCAGAGCGACGACCAGCGCCGACACGAGCGCGCTGAGCACCTCCATGAGCGCATCGACCACCACCGAGAGCACTTGCGACGCCCATTCGCCGACCATCTCGAAGAAGTCGCCGACACCGCTCCAGAACTGGTCCCAGTTGTCGCCGATCGAGTCCGCGCCGTGCTCGATCGCGGTCTCGATCGCGTCGATCGCGCGGCCCGCGGCATCCCAGATGTCCTGCCTCGCCTGGTTGAGCGTGCGACGCGCCGCCTCCACCTGGCCGGCCGAGTAGGCCGCGCCGTCGCTCGTCGACCACAGCTGCTCGTAGAGCGCGTCGGTCGACTCGCCCTTCGCCTCAGCGAGGGTGATGTCGTTGCGCAGATCGTCGACGTCGCCCTGCAGCCGGTAGGACCGCTCCTGGTGGAAGTCGGCGTCATCCACCGCCGCGCGCGCCGTCGTCTGGATCGGACCGAGCTCGACCGCGTACGTCGTGAGCGCCGTGGCCGTTCCGCCGTAGCGGCGTCGCGCACGACGAAGGCCGGCGGATGCCCCGGCCGCCGATTCCTCGACCGCATCGGTCGCGCGGCTGCGCTGATCGTCGACGAGGTCGCGGAGGGCATCGGCCGCGCGCGAGATGGCCTCAGCGGTGGTCTGAAGGCGGCGAGCGCGGGTCTCGAGCTCAGCGGGCCGACCGGCGAACACGTCTTCGAACTCCCCCGCGAGCCCCGAGCTCATGGCGTCGTTCCCTCGTCGACGGAGTCGCCCATGGACTGGTCGAGCTCGGTCATCGTCTCGTCGATCGCGTCGAGCCAGTCGCGCAGGGTCGTCAACTGCTCTTCGAGCTTGCCGCGGTTGTGGTCCCAGTTGCCTGCGAAGTCACGGACCTTCCCGGCCAGCCGGTGCTCGCCGGTGAGGTCGGCGAGGTCGTCGCCGACGCGGTCGGCGCTGCGGAACGTCTCGAGCGCCGCGGAGACGCGGCTGCGTGCGAGTCGCAGCGCCGTCAGGTCGAGATCGACGTCTGTCATCGGCTCCTCCGTCTCGGTGCGGCCGGGACGAGCCTATGGTCTGGGGACCGCCGCGACGATGGGGACAATCCCCCACCGTGGGGGCTGCTTCGACCCGGCGGCATCAGGCGACGCGCCAGCAGCCGACGACGTGGTCGTCGACCATGCCGGACGACTGCATGAGCGCGTACATCGTCGTCGAGCCGACGAAGCGGAAGCCGCGCTTGCGGAGGGCCTTGCTGAGGGCATCCGATTCCGGAGTCGTCGCGGGGACCTCGGCGAACGTCTCGGGCCGCTTCCCTGCCGGCGGCGCGAACGACCACATGAAGCCGTCGAGCTCACCCTCCTCCATCTCGGTGACGAGGCGCGCGTTCGAGATCGTGGCGAGGATCTTCGCCCGGTTGCGGATGATGCCGGCGTCGGCCATGAGCCGCTCCACGTCGTCGCCGCCGAACTCCGCGACGGCGACAGGATCGAACCCCGCGAACACCTCTCGGAACCGGGGGCGCTTGCGCAGGATGGTGATCCACGACAGACCGGCCTGGAACCCCTCGAGGCTCATCTTCTCGAAGAGCGCCCGATCGCCGTGCAGCGGGACGCCCCACTCCTCGTCGTGATACCGGCGGTACTCGGGGTCGTCGCCGACCCACGCGCAGCGATCGATGCCATCCGGACCGGTGCGGGTGTCGGTGCTCACCCGCTCAGCCTAGGCACCCGCGCCGACGTCACTTCTTCTTGAGCGACTTCTCCGACACCGGCGCCTCGCCCGAGGCGGCGAGGGCGGCGTAGTACTCGCGCGCCTCGTTCTGCCGCTCCAGCTCGGCACCGGAGGCGATCGGCGCGCGGACGTGCTCCGGCGCGAAGCCGTAGGCGTCGACGAGGTCCTGTGCGTGCGGGCGCAGACGCGCGGCGAGACGGTCGATGTAGCGCGAGACCGATGCGGCACGCTGTGCCGACAGGCGGCCGTTGATCAGGTACCACGCGAGGTGCTTCTCGATCAGGTGCAGCCCGAAGAGGTCGCGCAGCCAGGTGAGCACCTGGCGGGTGCCGGCATCCTCGATCCTGTGGACCCCGTCGGTGAACGCCTCCCACTGCAGGAGCTCGCCGTGCGCCCGCGCCGCCTCGATCAGCTCGGCCTGGTGGCTGTTGAACGTCGCAGCGGCCTCCGCCGGCGAGAGCTTCGACGCCGGGCGCAGGGCGGTCGCGATGTCGGCCACCACCTGCTGCACGCGGCCGGCGAGCAGGTCGTGCTGCTGGTCCTCGCGCAGGCCCAGCTCGACCGAGCGCGCGGTCGAGCCGAGATCGGCGACCGACTGCCCGAGCTGGCGCAGGCCGGCGCCGTGGAACAGCTTGCCGGCGGTCTGGCCCACCGCGTAGCGCGCGAGGGTCGCGGCATCCGCTCCCTTGAACTGCTTCGCGAAGTCGGCGAGGAGCCGCTTGCCCACGAGCTGCAGCAGGACGTTGTTGTCGCCCTCGAAGGTGACATAGACGTCCAGGTCCTGATGGAGCCCGACCATGCGGTTCTCGGCGAGGAACCCCGCACCGCCGCAGGCCTCGCGGGCCTCCTGGATCGTGTCGAGGGCGTTCCAGGTGGAGAGCGGCTTCAGCGCGGCCGCGAGGGTCTCGAGGTTCTCGCGCTCGGTGGGGGTGTCGGCGCGACCCGAGAAGACGCCGTCGAAGGTGCGCAGCAGCTCGTCGTGAGCGAAGAACTGCGCGTAGTTCTGCGCGAGCAGCGGCAGCAGGCGGCGCTGGTGCTTGCCGTAGTCCAGCAGCACCACCTCGGAGGTGCCGGCACCCGAGTCGAACTGGCGGCGCTGGTTCGCATAGGTCAGCGCGATGTGCAGCGCGAGAGCCGTGCCCGTGGTCGCGGCGCCGTCGAGCGACACGCGGCCCTGCACCAGGGCACCCAGCATCGTGAAGAAGCGGCGGCCGGGGCTCGGGATGTCGGAGCTGTAGCTTCCGTCGGGGGCGACGTCGCCGTAGCGGTTGAGCAGGTTCGTGCGGGGAACGCGCACCTGGTCGAAGTGCAGTCGGCCGTTGTCGATGCCGTTGAGCCCGCCCTTGACGCCGTCGTCCTCGCCGCCGATGCCGGGGAGGAAGTTCCCCTCCTCGTCGCGAAGCGGCACGAAGAAGCAGTGCACGCCGTAATTCACGCCGCCCGTGATGAGCTGCGCGAAGACGGTCGCCGCCTTGCCGTGCAGCGCGGCGTTGCCGAGGTAGTCCTTCCACGCGCCGCGGAACGGCGTGTGGATGACGAACTCCTCGGCCTCCGCGTCGTACGTCGCCGTGGTGCCGATGGCCGCGACGTCCGACCCGTGTCCCGTCTCGGTCATCGCGAAGGCGCCCGGCAGGCTCATGTCGATCACGCCGGCGAGCCACTTGTCGTGGTGCTCCTGGGTGCCGAGCTGGTAGATCGCCGACCCGAAGAGACCCCACTGCACGCCGGACTTGATCTGAAGGCTCGGGTCGGCGAGCACGAGCTCCTGGAACCCGGCGAGATTGGCCCCGTTGTCGTTGTGGCCGCCGTACTCCTCGGGGAACGCGCGGCGCGAGCCGCCGTGCTCGACGAGGAGGTGCAGCTGCGTCAGGGTGCGTTCGCGGTGCTCGGCCATGGGCTGGCCGTCGATGCGCCAGAACGCCGGATCCTTGATCATCTCGCGCGCCTCGCGGCGGGTCTCGGCCCACGTGCCGAGGAGAAGGTCGGTGACCGCGGCGATGTCGATGCGGGGCTCGGATGCCTCGGCAGCGCTGTGCGGTGCGGTCGGGGCCCCACCGGCAGGCGTGCGCTTGCTGGTGGCGGGCTTGCGGGAGCGGACGGCGGCGTCGGCCATATACGTCACCTCTCGGTGTCGGGGACGGAAAGTCAGTACCGACGGTAGAACTTCCACAACATGGGGCCAAACGGATTGGATGAGTTCGACAACGCTGTGGCGCGACGCCTCGCGGTCGGATTGTGCGCAGCCCACAGGGCGGCAGGATGGGCGCGAACGGAAGGATGCCGCATGCAGGTCACGCTCGTACCCTGGGGCGCCGACGACATCGAGGTGCTGCGCAGGACGAACACGGCCGAGCTCACGCGCTTCCTCGGCGGCCCGGAGCCGGACGCCGAGCTCGCGCAGCGGCACACGGAATACCTCGCCGAGGAAGGCGCGGCGTGGATGTTCCGGGTCATGGCCGACGGCGTCACCGTCGGGTACGCCGGATGGTGGGAGCAGGACCACGACGGCGAGCCGGCCTTCGAGGTGGGGTGCGTGATCGAGTCCGCATGGCAGGGACGCGGCCTGGCGTCGGCCGCACTCGCCGACGTCGTGCGCCGGGCCGTGGCTTCGGGCGGAGGACGGCCGATCGTCGGATACGCGAACGTCGGGAACGAGGCATCCCACGCCCTCTGCCGCCGAGTCGGCTTCGAGTTCGAAGGGACTGCGGCCTTTCCCGCGACGGACGGCGGCGACCCGGTGGAGGTCGCGGTGTGGGTGATCCGGCCGGAGACGGGCTAGCGCTGCGCTCAGTTGCCAGTTCGGGCGGGTCGGCGTGGCGGCAGGTCGCCCGAATCGGCAACTCGGCGGACTGGCCGGCGTGCAGGGGTCGGAGGGGGCGCCGAGAATGGGCGGGATGACCATCGAGCTGCGGCCGTGGGGCGAGGACGACCTCGCCGTTCTCCAGCGCGCGAACACACCCGAGATGACGGCGCACCTCGGCGGCCCCGAGACCGACGAGCAGGTGCGCGAGCGGCACGCCCGCTACCTGCGACTCAACGACAGCGGCGAAGCCTGCATGATGCGGATCGACGTCGACGGGAAACCCGCCGGGAGCATCGGCTACTGGCAGGTCGACCATGAGGGCGAACCCGCGTTCGAGACGGGATGGGAGGTCGAGCCCGCGTGGCAAGGACGCGGGGTCGCCCGCGAGGCGCTCCGGCAGCTCACGCGCCGGGTCGCCGCCGACGGGCGGCGCGCGCTGCTCGTCGCCTACCCGGGTGTCGACAACCCCGGCTCGAACGCGCTGTGCCGCGGGGCCGGATTCGAGCACCGCGGATCGGGCACCCTCCCCTGGCGCGGCGGGGAGCTGACGTTCAACGCGTGGGCGCTCGACGTGTCTCCGCTCGACCTCGCCGGGCGCGTGGCCGAGGTCGACGAGCGGTTCGACGGTCCATCGCTGGACGAGTCCCGCTGGTGGCCGTTCTACACACCGCACTGGTCATCGCGGGATGCCGCGGCCGCGCGCTGGTCGATCGGTCCGGGCGGGCTCGAGTTGAGGATCGACGAGGACACCGCCCCGTGGGCGCCCGAACTGGACGGCGACCTGCGGGTCTCGCACCTGCAGACCGGCCAGTTCTCCGGACCGCTCGGCAGCGGCGTGGGGCAGCACCGGTTCCGGACGGGGCTGATCGTGTCGGAGGAGCAGCCGGAGCACCGGGGGTGGCTCGTGCACCGCGGCGTGATCGAGGTGCGTCTCGCCGCGATCCGCCACCCCGACGTGATGGTCGCGTTCTGGCCCATCGGGTTCGAGGACCTGCCCGACGACTGCGGCGAGCTGTGCATCGCTGAGATCTTCGGCGGCGAGCTCGACGATCACGGCGGCTGGGTGGGCGTCGGCGTCAAGCCGCAGAACGATCCCCGCCTGCGCGAGGACTTCGAGAAGGTGCGGATCGACGGCGACCTCACAGCGATGCACGACTACGCCGTGGAGTGGACGCCGGAGCGCGTGCGGTTCTTCGTCGACGGGATGTGGGTCAAGACGGTCGTGCAGTCGATCGACTATCCGGTGCAGCTCATGCTCGAGGTCTACGAGTTCCCGCGCGCCGACGGCACACGCGACACCGCTGCGCTGCCGCACGTGCTGCGGGTGGAGCGGGTGCGGTCGTTCTCTCTCGGCTGACGGGCACCGTGGCGGTCGCGGTCCGCCCGTCGTACGGTGGCGGAATGACCGAAGTCCGACTCGCGAGCGTCGCCGACGCCGACGCCGTCGCCCGGCTGCTGCACGACTTCAACACCGAGTTCGACACCGAGAGTCCCGGGCCGACGGTTCTCGCACGGCGACTCCGCACCCTGCTGGCGGAGACGACGACCTTCGCCGTCCTCGGCGGCGACGGTCCGGACGGAATCGCACTGGTCTCGCTCCGCACGAACGTCTGGTTCGGCGGACCGGTCGCGCTCCTCGACGAGCTCTACGTCGCGGCTGGTCTGCGAGGGCGGGGGATCGGTGGCGAGATGATCCGCCTCGTCGCGGAGGAATGCGCCGGGCGAGGCGTCGAGCTGCTCGAGGTGAACGTCGACGAGGGAGACGTCGACGCGCTCCGCTTCTATGGCCGGCACGACTTCGAGCTGATCCAGCCCGAGACCGGCGAACGCGCCTTCTACCTGTCTCGGATACTGGGTCCCCGGTCGGCCGACGGCCGGTAGCGGCGAGGGGACGTCATCCTCAGAAGAGGCCGACGATCCTTCCGTCCTCGTCGACGTCGATCGACGCCGCGGCGGGCACGACCGGAAGGCCGGGCATCGTCATGACCGCGCCGCAGATCATCACGACGAACCCGGCACCCGCGGCGAGCCGCACTTCGCGGATTTCGACGACGTGTCCGGTGGGGGCGCCGCGCAGCTTGGAGTCGGTCGAGGAGGAGTACTGCGTCTTCGCGACGCAGATCGGATAGGCACCGTACCCCTCGTCCTGGAGGCGGCGGATCTGAGCGCGGACCGTGGTGCTGGCCGTGATCTCGGATGCTCCGTAGATCCGGGTGGCGATCGTCTGCATCTTCGTCCACAGGGACGCGTCGTCGGGGTAGACGAAGCGCATGCTGGAGGGCTCCTCGCACAGCCGCACGACCTCGCGCGCGAGCTCCTCGGTGCCGGCGCTGCCCTCGGCGAAGTGCCGGGCGACGACCGCGCGTGCGCCTTCCCGCTCGACGACCTCGACCAGCGCGGCGACCTCGGCGTCGGTGTCCTCCGCACGGTGGTTGATCGCGACGACGGCGGGCAGTCCCAGTGTGTCGCGCACGATACCGAGGTGCCGGATCAGGTTGGCCGCGCCCTTCTCGATCGCGGCGACGTTCTCGACGGGGAGATCGGCGACCTCCACGCCGCCGTGGTACTTGGCGGCCCGCACGGTGGCGACGATCACCGCCGCGGACGGCCGCAGACCGGAGGAGCGACAGAGGATGTCGACGAACTTCTCCGCCCCGAGGTCGGAGCCGAAGCCCGCTTCGGTCACGACGTAGTCGGCCAGCTTCAGCGCAGCCCTCGTCGCGACGAGCGAGTTGCAGCCGTGTGCGATGTTCGCGAAGGGGCCGCCGTGCACGAACGCGGGGGTGTGCTCGAGGGTCTGGACCAGATTCGGGGCCAGCGCATCGCGCAGGATCGCGGTCATCGCGCCGTGCGCGTCGAGGTCGCGCGCCCGCACCGGGCGATGGTCGCGCGTGTAGGCGACGACGATCTCGCCCAGTCGCTCCCGCAGATCCGCGAGGTCGTTCGCGAGGCAGAACACGGCCATGACCTCGCTCGCCACCACGATGTCGAAGCCGGACTCGCGGGGGTACCCGTTGTCGGGACCGAGGCCGACGACGATGTCGCGCAGGGCGCGATCGTTCACGTCGAGCACCCGGCGCCAGCTGATCCGGCGCACGTCGATGCCGAGCGCATTGCCGCGGTGGACGTGGTTGTCGATGAGGGCGGCGAGCAGGTTCGTCGCGAAGGCGATCGCGGCGAAGTCGCCGGTGAAGTGGAGGTTGATGTCCTCCATCGGCACGACCTGCGCATAGCCGCCGCCTGCGGCGCCGCCTTTCATGCCGAAGACCGGCCCGAGCGCAGGCTCGCGCAGGCAGATCATCGAACGCAGGCCGATCCTGCTGAGCGCATCACCGAGCCCGACCGTGGTCGTGGTCTTGCCCTCGCCCGCCGGAGTGGGCGACATGGCGGTCATCAGGATGAGCTTGCCGTCGGGGCGGTCCGCCAGCCCCGCGAGCCAGCGCAGCGCGACCTTCGCCTTGTAGCGCCCGTACTGCTCGAGGCTGTCCTCCGGGATGCCGAGACGTTCCGCGACCTGCTGGATCGGCAGCATCCGCGCGGCCTGGGCGATGTCGATGTTGCTCGGGTTCATGCTCCCCCTCGTCGGACGCCCTCGTCCGCCGAGGTCAGCCTATGCGCGCGGCGGCGCCAAGGTGATGAACGCGAGCCGTGGGCCGCGAACGGGCCGGACGCGCCTCAGGCCGCCGCGATGACCTCGAGCACCGCCTCGCCGTACGCCTCGCGCTTCTTCGCTCCGATGCCGGTGACGCCGTCGAGGTCGGCGAGGCTCGCGGGGCGCACCTCGGCGAGCGCGCGCAGGGTCGCGTCGCCGAACACGATGTAGGCGGGCACGCCGAGCTCCTTCGCGACGCCGGCGCGCCACTCGCGCAGCACTTCGAACAGAGCGCGATCGCCGTCGGCGAGGGTGTCGGATGCCGCGACCTTGCGCACGCGCGGGGTCGTCGACCGGCCGAGCACGTCGCGGCGCAGCGGCACCGCGGACTCGCCGCGCAGCACGCCCGCGGCGGGCTCGCCGAGAGCCAGCGTGCCGTACTCGCCGCGGGGGACGAGGATGCCTCGGGCCAGCAGCTGCCGGATCACGCTGCGCCAGTCCTGCTCGCTGAGGTCGGCGCCGAGGCCGTAGGTGGAGAGGGCGTCGTGACCCTGCTGCCGGACCCGCTCGGTCGAGGAGCCGCGCAGGATGTCGATCAGATGCCCCGCGCCGAACGCCTGGCCGCGCTCGCGCTGCAGGCGGACGATCGTCGACAGCAGCTTCTGCGCGGGCACGAGACCGTCCCATGTCTCGGGCGCCTCGATGCACGTGTCGCAGTTGCCGCACGGCGCGGAGTCCTGGCCGAAGTACGCGAGGAGGTTCTGGCGGCGGCATCCGATCGTCTCGCACAGCGCCAGCATGGCGTCGAGATGCTGCCCCAGGCGCGTCTTGTACGCGCGGTCGCCGGGGCTCTGGTCGATCATGCGCCGCTGCTGCACGACGTCTCCGAGCCCGTACGCCATCCACACCACCGAGGGATCGCCGTCACGGCCCGCGCGACCGGTCTCCTGGTAGTAGCCCTCGACCGACTTCGGAAGGTCGATGTGCGCGACGAAGCGCACGTCGGGCTTGTCGATGCCCATGCCGAACGCGATGGTCGCGACCATCACGACGCCGTCGTCGCGCAGGAACCGCGACTGATTGGCGGCGCGGACGGATGCCTCGAGCCCGGCGTGGTACGGCAGTGCATCGAACCCCTGCGTGCGCAGGAACTCGGCCGTCTGCTCGACGGACTTGCGGCTGAGCGCGTAGACGATGCCCGCGGAGCCGTCGGGCTGCGAGCGGATGAACGCCGCCAGCTGCCGGCGCGGGTCGGTCTTGGCCTCGATGCGGTACTGGATGTTGGGGCGATCGAAGCTCGCGACGAAGTGGCGCGCGTTCGGCAGCCGCAGCCGCTCGGTCAGCTCGCGATGCGTGGCCGGCGTGGCGGTCGCGGTGAGCGCGAGCCGCGGGACGCCCGGGAACCGCTCGGCCAGGTCGCCCAGCGCGAGGTAGTCGGGCCGGAAGTCGTGACCCCACTGCGACACGCAGTGCGCCTCATCGATCGCGATGACGCTGAGCCGGCCGCGGGCCAGGAACCGCAGCGTGGCCTCGGTGTTCAACCGCTCGGGGGCGACGTACAGCAGGTCGAGGTCGCCGGCGAGGTACGCCTGCTCGACGGCCGCGCGCTCGGGCGGCGACTGCGTCGAGTTGAGGTAGGCGGCCCGCACGCCGTTGACCACCAGCGCATCGACCTGGTCGTGCATGAGGGCGATGAGCGGGCTGACGACGAGGCCGGTTCCCGGGCGCACGAGGGCGGGCACCTGGTAGCAGACGCTCTTGCCGGCGCCGGTCGGCATGAGCACGACCGCATCGCCGCCCTCGACGACGTGCTCGACGATCGCGCCCTGCTCGCCGCGGAAGGCGTCGTAGCCGTAGACCTCGTGCAGCACCGCGCGGGGGTCGGCGCCGACGAAGTCGCGCCGCGGGGCTCCGGCGAACGCCGGCGCGGGCACGGCGCCGGGCGCGGCGGCCGACCCGGCTGGAGGCGCCGACGTGAATCCTCGCGACGGCTCGACGTACGGCGGCTCATCGAACTCGGGGGGCGGTGCGAGCTCGTCGGGGTCCCACACGAGGTCGGCGTACGGGTCGCCCTGCGGAATGCTCATCGGATCCAGGGTAACCGCGGCCGCCGACGCCCCGGTCGACGGCCGGCCCCGGCGGACACATCGCCGTCGAGGAGTCCTGGGGAGGAGGCGGTGCCCGCTATCCTCGGGCGTATGCAATGCCGTTGACCCGTCCTTCACCCCGTCAACCCGGCGCTTCTCCCGCGCCGACTCGATCCAGCGATGCCGCCGACGGCACGCGGGTCGAGGCATCCGAAAGGCATCGCATGTTCCCTCACGACCACCCTCTCCCGCTTCACGGGAAGACCGCCCTCGTCACCGGCGTCTCGCGCCGCCGCGGCATCGGCTTCGCCGTCGCATCGCGTTTCGCCCGGCTCGGCGCCAGCGTCTTCATCCACCACTTCCGGCCGCACGACACCGACCTGCCGTGGGGCGGCGACGACCTCGACGCCCTGCGTGCCGAGCTGCGCGACGCGCTGACCCCCGGAGCGGCGTTCGGCGATGCCGAAGCCGACCTGCGCGACGCCGCCGCGATCCCCGGGCTCGTCGAGCGCGCGCGCGGGCTCACCGGGTCGCTCGACATCCTGGTGTGCAACCACGCGCAGAGCGGCGGCGACGGATCCATCCTCGACATGACCGCCGAGCGCCTCGATGCGTTCTGGTCCGCGAACGCGCGCTCGTCGCTCCTGCTGACCCAGGCCTTCGCCGCGCTGCACCGACTCGAGGCGCCGGCCGCCCGACCCGGTGAGCGCGCGGGACGCGCCGAGCCGTTCGCCGAGCCGGTCGGACGCGTCTTCTGGATGACGTCGGGACAGATCCACGGCCCCATGCGCGGCGAGGTCGCCTACGCCACCAGCAAGGCGGCACTGGCGGGAGTCACGAAGACGGTCGCCGCCGAGCTGCTCGACCTCGGGATCATCCTCAACACCATCGATCCCGGCCCGGTGAACACCGGGTATCTCGACCCGGAAACGACCGACCGGCCGCTGGAGGAGATCACCGACTTCGTGCGGTCGACGCCGTTCGGCCGCTTCGGCGCCCCCGACGACCCTGCCCGCCTCATCGCCTGGCTCTCCAGCCCGGACGGCGCGTGGGTGGTCGGGCAGGTGCTGAGCTCCGACGGCGGGCTCGGACTCGGCTGAGCGGATGCAGCGCCCCGGCGTCGGCGCCGGCGCTCAACCGCGCCGAACTGCGCCTCCCCGCACCCGCACACCGCAAAACGGCGCGGTTGAACCCCCGACCCCGCACCCCGGCGCCCGGCCCGCTACAGCCGGACGACCTCGGTGATCCGCACGACGGCGGTGCCCTCCTCCTCGGAGGCGGCGAGGTCGACGACTCCGCGGATGCGCCAGTCGTGGTGGCCCTCGGGGTCGTCGATGGTCTGCTCGATCTTCCAGAGGCCGGTGGCCGCGGCATCCGTCTCATCGATCGTCACGAGTCGCGGCGATCGCGCCGGACCGCCGGTGAGCACCTCGTCGTGCTCGTCGAAGTAGGCGTCGAGCGCGGCTGGCCAGTCGACGTCGGGGTCGAGCTCGACCAGCTCGGCGTCGCGCTGCAGAGCGGCCAGCCGCACGCGGCGGAAGAGCTCGTTGCGCACGAGCACCAGGAACGCGCGGCGGTTGGTGAGAACTGACGGCGGTGCGGGCGGCACGACGGGCGTGGTCGGATCCTCGGCCGGGTTGACGAGCGCCTCCCACTCGTCGACGAGGCTCGAGTCGACCTGGCGCACGAGCTCTCCGAGCCACGCGACGAGGTCGTGCAGCGCCTCGGTCTGCGCCTCGACCGGGACGGTCTGGCGAATCGCCCGGTAGGCGTCGCTGAGGTAGCGCAGCACCAGGCCCTCGCTGCGGGCGAGCTGGTAGTGGTTGATCATCTCGGCGAACGACAGCGCCCGCTCGAACATGTCGCGCACGACCGACTTCGGCCTGAGCTCGAAGTCGCGGATCCACGGCTGGCTCGTGGCGAAGACCTCGTACGACTGGGTGAGCAGCTCCTCGAGGGGCTTCGGGTAGGTGACCTCCTCGAGCAGCTCCATGCGCTCGTCGTACTCGATGCCCTCGCGCTTCATGGCGGCCACGGCCTCGCCGCGCGCCAGGAACTGCTGCTGCGACAGCACCGGCCGCGGGTCGTCGAGCGTCGCCTCGATCACGCTGACGACGTCGAGGGCGTAATGGCCGGTGCCCGCGCCGCCGGGCGCTTCCTCCGGGTCGAGCAGCCCGATCGCGGCGAGCGCGAACGGTGAGAGGGGCTGATTCAGCGCGAAGTTCGGCTGCAGATCGACAGTGAGACGGATGCCCCCGCCTGGGCCCACCTCGACCACCTCCGCGGCCACCAGCGTGCGGAAGATCGCGAGGGCGCGGCGGGCGAGTTCGTACCGGCGAGCCTGCGGCTCGTGGTTGTCCTGCACGAGCGACCGCACGTTCGTGAACACGTCGCCGCCGCGCGCGATGACGTTGATGAGCATCGCCGCGGTCAGCTGCAGATGCGGCACGAGCGGTTCCGGCTCGGCGTCGACGAGCCGGTCGAACGTCGCCTCGCTCCAGTTGACGAACCCCTGCGGCGCCTTCTTGCGCACCACCTTGCGGAGCTTCTTCGGGTCGTCGCCGGCCTTCGCGACCGCCGCGGTGTTCTCGATCTCGTGGTCGGGCGCCATCACGACCACGGTGCCGGCGGTGTCGAACCCGGCGCGGCCGGCCCGCCCGGCGATCTGGTGGAATTCGCGGGCGCTGAGCTGCCGCATCCGCTGTCCGTCGTACTTGGCGAGCGCCGTCACCAGCACGGTGCGGATCGGCACGTTGATCCCGACGCCGAGCGTGTCGGTGCCGCAGATCACGCGCAGGAGGCCGCGCTGTGCGAGCGTCTCGACGAGGCGCCGGTAGCGCGGCAGCATCCCCGCGTGGTGCACGCCGATGCCGGCGCGCACGTACCGCGACAGCGTGCGGCCGAAGGCGGTCGTGAAGCGGAATCCGCCGATCGCCTCGGCGATGGCGTCGCGCTGCTCCCGCGAGACGACGCGGATCGACGAGAGCGCCTGCGCGCGCTCCATCGCCGCGGCCTGCGAGAAGTGCACGATGTACACCGGAGCCTGGCCGGTCTGCAGAAGCTCTTCGACCGTCTCGTGGACGGGCGTGCGCGCGTACGAGAAGTGCAGCGGCACGGGCCGCTCGACCCCGGTGATACGCGCGGTCGGCCGGCCCGTCCGGCGCGAGAGGTCGTCGGCGATCGCCGTGACGTCGCCGAGCGTGGCCGACATCAGCACGAACTGCGCGCGGGGCAGGAGCAGCAGCGGCACCTGCCACGCCCACCCGCGGTCGAGGTCGCCGTAGTAGTGGAACTCGTCCATCACGACCTGGTCGACCTGGGCATCCGCTCCCCGCCGCAGCGCGAGGTTGGCGAGGATCTCCGCCGTGCAGCAGATGATCGGCGCGTCGGGGTTGACCGACGAGTCGCCCGTGACCATGCCGACATTGGCCGCGCCGAAGATGTCGACGAGCGCGAAGAACTTCTCGCTCACGAGCGCCTTGATCGGCGCGGTGTAGTAGCTGCGCCCGCCGCGCGCGAGGGCGGCGGCGTGGGCCGCGACGGCGACGAGCGACTTGCCCGTGCCCGTCGGCGTCGACAGGATCACGTTCGACCCCGAGACGATCTCGATCGCCGCTTCATCCTGTGCGGGGTAGAGCGTCAGCCCCCGTTCGGCCGCCCACTCGACGAACCCGAGATAGACGGTGTCGTCGTCCGCACCGCGCGGCACGGCGTCGAGCAGCGAGAGGGACATTCCCCGAGTCTGCCAGGCCGCGCCGCCCGCACCGACGAGGAGAGCGGATGCCGCGGCCACGGCATCCGCTCCCGAAACGTTCGGCTACTCGTCGAAGGCCCAGTCCAGAGCCGACGCGAGGATCGTGCCGTACGCCCGCTGGCCCGCAGCGTTCGGGTGCAGGCTGCGCTCGAAGACCGGCGCGCCGCGGACGAAGCCGCTGATCCAGCGATCCCCTGTGTCGCAGAGCCCGTGCCCGAAGAACCCCGCCATCACATCGACGAAGGCGACGTTCGAGTCCCCTCCACTGGCGATCGCATAGACCGTGTTCTGGATCGTGAGGTGCATCGCGATGAGGATGTCCTGGGCGGCGCTCGCCTGCTGCACCGTGACCTTGACCGGAGTCCCGTCGTAGTTGCCGATGCTGCAGGTGCCGGTGAACTGGCCGAACAGCAGCGGGTAGGCGGTGAACGCGATCAATGCCTGCGGCGCCGCCTGACGCACCGCCAGCTGGACGGCCGCGATCCGCGGGCCGAGGTCGGCGAGGGCCGCCGCCAGCCCCGCGGTCGCACCCTGGCACGCGGCCGGTGTCCCGACGTTGCTGCATGCGATGAGCACCTGCTGCCAGCCCAGGTCGTTGGCGCCGACGGTGATCGTGACCAGGCGCGTGTCGGAGCCGAGGGCTCCGGCGGCATCCAGTGCGGCGACCTGCTGCAGGACGTCGGTCGTCGTGGCGCCTGCGCATGCGGCCGACACCACCGGCACGCCGAGGGCCGCGCCGACGACGGCGGGGTAGGCCTTCTTCGAGCGCAGGCACGTGGCGTCGGTGTACGGCTTGTTGCCGGTGCCCGCGGCGATCGAGTCGCCCAGGGCGACATAGGGTGCGCCGTCGGGGGCGGCGACCGCCGCCGGCGAGGCGCCGAACAGCGCGGTGACGCTGAGAGCGAGTGCCGCGAGCGCGGCGAGAGAACGTCGTTTCATGATTCCCCTTCGAATCGTCGGAACGGATCGAGCGATTCCCCCAAGAATCAGCCCGCGCAATGCGGACGAGGCTGACGATAGACCTGCGGCACCCGTCCCACCAGGGGTCCGCGTGCACGGTGGCGGAATCGTGTGGCCGCCCCGTACGTTGAGAAGGACGACGAAAGGATGCCGATGCCCGCCTCCACTGACGAGATCACCGTTGTCCGCAACGACGAGGACTCCCGCTACGAGATCCACGTCGGCGATGTCCTCGCGGGATTCACGCAGTTCCGCGTGGACCGCCAGGGACGCTACCTCTACCCGCACACCGAAGTCGACCCGGCCTTCCGCGGCCGAGGGCTCGCCCAGCGGGTGGTCGGCGACGCGATGACCGACTCCGCGGCCCGCGGCGAGACGGTCGTGCCGCACTGCCCCGTGGTCGCGAAGTACCTGCACGAGAACGACGTGCCGGGGCTGAAGATCGAGTGGCCGTCGCACGCCCGTCCGGAGTGACCCGCCCATGACCAGGCTCGACGCCGACGGCGCGGTCGCCACGACGCCGGGCCACGCGCGCGAGCCGGGTTCGGACGGCGGCGACGACTCCGCCGGCGACGGGCCGCGAGCGCTGCTGCTCGAGGCCCGCGAGGTGCCGCTCGGCGGTGTCCGGGCCATGTCGGTGCGGAGGGCGCTGCCGCAGCGCGACCTTCCCCTCGTCGGCGCCTGGTGCTTCCTCGACCGCTTCGGTCCGCAGGTGACGCGCATGCGCGTCCAGCCGCACCCGCACATCGGGCTGCAGACGGTCACCTGGCCGTTCCAGGGCGACGTGCGACATCGCGACTCGATCGGAAGCGACGTCATGGTGCGCCGCGGCGCCCTCAACCTCATGACGAGCGGTGCGGGCATCTCGCACTCCGAGTACTCGCTCGGGGAGGATGCCGCGCCCCTCGACGCCCTGCAACTGTGGGTCGCCCTGCCCGAGTCCCGCCGCCACGGCGCTCCGGCGTTCGAGCAGCACGCCGTGCTGCCGCAGGTAGCCCTCCCCGCGGAGTCCGGCAGCGACGGTGCGGCGGCGGTCGTGCTGGGCGTCTTCGCCGGCGTCGCCTCGCCGGCGACCACGTACACCCCGATCGTCGGTGCGGAGGTGCGGGTGCCGGCAGACTCGCGCCTGCGGCTGCCGCTCGAGCCGGCATGGGAGCACGCGCTGGTCGGAGTCGACGGAGACCTCTCCGTGCACACCGGAACGGACGGGAGCGTCGCCCTCGACGACGCGCACCTGCTGTACCTCGGGCTCCGGCGCGATCACGTCGAGGTGTCGAGCACCGGTGGCGCGACGGTGTTCCTGCTCGGCGGTGAGCCGTTCGAGGACGACATCGTCATGTGGTGGAACTTCGTCGGCCGCACGCACGAGGAGATCGTCGAGGCGCGCGAGGAGTGGGAGGCCGGCGGTGAGCGCTTCGGGCATGTCGTCGACCACGGCGACGAGCGGATCCCGGCACCGCCGCTGCCGGCGGTTCGCCTCACGCGCCGGCGCCGGAGGGTCTGACCCGAAGCCGGCGTCATTCCGCGGACAGTACGCTGGGCTGGTGGCCGCCGACACCCGACTCTCGACGAGCGTTCTGCTCACCTGCGCCGCCATCGGCGTCGCGACCGGAGTCCTGGGCGGCATCGCCGGCTGGATCACGGTCCCCGTGCTGGCGGCGGTCCCCATCGTCTACGGCTTCGTGCTCGGCGTGCACGTCCTTCCCGGAATCATCGCCCAGGAGGCGCTGCGCCTGCCGTGGGTCGCCCTGATCACGCACGGCGTGGCGGCCCTCGTGGGCATCGCGATCGCACCGATCTACGCCGGGCAGTACATCGGCACCGCCATCCTGTTCGGCGGCATCCAAGAGCTGGTCGCCGCGCTGGTGCGCTATCGCTCGTGGGCGCCGTGGCGCTTCTTCGTGTCGGCGTTCGTCATCGGACTCGTGGTCGCGGTCGCCGTCTTCTTCGCCGCTCACCTCGGCGCGATGCCGCTGTGGGCCCAGATCCTGTACCTGGTGCTCTCGGTGCTCGGGCCGATGGCGTGGACTGCCGTCGGCCTCGCTGTCGGCCGGGCGCTGCGTCGCGCCGGCGTCGCGCGGCCTCGCGCCCGCTGAGCAGCCGCTTCGCCCCGCGGGTTAGGGTCGGCTAAGTTAGGAGATACTTAGTCCACTCCGCCAGGAAGTCCCGTGACCGCACCTCAGCGCGACCCTGCCGCCGCGCTCGCGGCGGATTCCGGCGTTCCCCTCGTGCGGATCCACGAGCTTGCGGTCACCCATGACGGAGAGAGCACGGCGGTTCCGGCATCCGTCTCCTTCGAGATCGCCGCGGGCGAGGTCGTGCTCCTGCTCGGCCCCAGCGGGTCGGGCAAGTCCACGCTGACGCTCGCCCTCAACGGGCTGATCCCGCACGCCGTGCCCGCCGATGTGAGCGGATCGGTCGAGATCGCGGGCGTCGACACGGTCTCGACGACGGTCGCCGACCTCAGCACGCGCGTGGCGATGGTCTTCCAGGATCCCGACGCGCAGCTCGTGACCGGCACGCTCCTCGACGAGGTGGCCTTCGGCCCGGAGAATCTGCGGATGCCGGTGGCCGACGTGCTCGCCCGCGCCGAGGCCGCGCTGCGCCGGGTCGGGCTGTGGGAGCGGCGTGGCGAGAACCCCGACCGCCTGTCGGGCGGCGGACGCCAGCGGCTGGCCATCGCGTGCGCGCTCGCGATGGGATCGCCGCTGCTGGTGCTCGATGAGCCGACCGCCAACCTCGACCCGCAGGGCATCGAAGAGGTCTACGCCGCTCTGGCCGACCTCGTCGCCGCCGGGGATCGCGCGATCCTGCTGGTGGAGCACAACCTCGATGCCGCTGTGGGCTTCGTCGACCGGGTCGTCGCGCTCGACCACGACGGACGGGTCGCCGCCGACGGCAGCGTCGACGACGTTCTGCGCGGTCGCGCCGACGAGCTGCAGGCGATGGGGGTATGGCTGCCCGTCTCGACGATCGCCGCGCTGCGGCTACGCCGCGCCGGATACGAACTCGATCCCCTGCCGCTGACCCCCGACGAGCTGCGCGCCGCGCTCGACGCCGCCCCTCTACCGGTCGTCGAGCGAGCGAAGCCCCGGGTCGTTGCGCGAGCGAAGCGAGACGAAACGCCCGACGCCCGGGTCGTTGAGCGAGCGAAGCGAGACGAAACGCCCCCCGCTCCGCTCATCACCGTGCGCCACCTCTCCCTCCGGCGCGGCCGCACCGAGGTGCTGCACGACGTCGACCTCGACATCGCGGCGGGCGAGTTCGTCGCGGTGGTCGGGGCGAACGGCGCCGGCAAGACGAGCCTGATCCAGGCGCTCGCGGGCGTGGTCCCGCCGCCGAAGGGCACCGTGCACGTCGACGGCGTCGACGTCGGCCGAGCCGATTCCCGCACGCTGTCGGCCCGCATCGGCTTCGTCTTCCAGAACCCCGAGCACCAGTTCATCGCGCACACCGTCTTCGACGAGCTCGCCCACGGTCTGCGCCGCCAGCACCTGCCGGAGGACGAGGTGCGCCGCCGCACGACGGAGCTCCTCGAGCGCTTCGGCCTCGAGGGCAAGGCCGGCGCGCATCCGTTCCTGCTCTCGGGCGGTCAGAAGCGCCGCCTGTCGGTGTGCACCGCCCTCGTGGCCGGGGCACCCGTGCTCGTGCTCGACGAGCCGACCTTCGGCCAGGACCGGGCGCGCGCCGACGAGTTGCTCAAGCTGCTCGGCGAGCTGAACGACGACGGCACGACCATCGTCGTCGTGACCCACGACATGCAGCTCGTCACCGAGTACGCCCATCGCACCGTCGTCCTCGCCGACGGGCACGTGCGAGCGGTCGGCGCGACCGCCGACGTCTTCGGCGACGCCGAGCTGATCGAGGGTGCGGGCCTCCGGCTCCCGCCGCTCAGCCGGGCGCTGCGCGGTCTGGAGCGGCATCCGGAACTCGCCGGAATCGCCCGCCTCGCCGACCTGCCGGCCGCCATCGGAGACGCGACGTGACGGCGACCGGACCGCTGACGACGGGGCAGTCGCTGCGCGAGGGCTTCGACCCCTACGCCCAGCGCGCCCAGGCCTCTCCGGTGCGCTTCCTCTACGGGGTCAACCCGCTCGCCAAGCTGGCGGCGCCGCTGCCCGCGATGGTCCTGCTGGTGTTCGTGAGGGATGCCGCCACCCCGCTCGCATTCCTCGCTCTCAGCTACGCGATCCTGCTGATCGGGGTGACCTTCACCGGCCGCCTTGCGGCCATCCTGGTCGCGCTCCCTGTCGGCGCGGCGGTCGTCGGCCTCGGCTTCTCGCTGTGGACGGATGCCTCGCGCGTCGACCAGTCCGTCATCGTGTGGCAGCTCGGCTCATGGACCCTGTACGGCGGAGCACTCGAGGTGGGCATGGCGACCGGCCTGCGCATCGCCGCCATCGCGGCCCTCACGCTCATCGTCGGGCTCTCGACCACCGGGCCCGAGCTCGTGCGCGCCACCGTCCAGCAGCTGCGCGTGCCGTATCGCATCGGTTACACCGCCCTCGCGGCGTTCCGCTTCGTGCCGCGGTTCGGGCATGAGCTCGACGTCATCCGCCAGGCCCACCGCGTGCGCGGCGCCCACGGCGGACGCGGGCCGTTCGCCGCGGTCGCCCGCTGGTTCGGGTACATCGTGCCGCTGCTGGCCGGCGCCATCCGCCACGCCGAGCGGGTCGCCCTGGCGATGGACGCGCGTGCGTTCGGCGCGTATCCCGATCGCACCGAACGCCACCTCGTGCCGTTCCGCAAGCGAGACACGGTGTTCATCGTGCTCTTCTGGGCAGTCTCGGCCGCGCTGTTCTGGATGCTCGCCCCTTGGGGACTCGCCTAGGCCGCGGCATCCCACCCCAGCACCACCGACGGAGGACCATGGCACTCGCCAGCAGACTTGTGAAGCCCGAGACCCAGGGCCTCGTGCACCTGACCGTGCTGAGGCGCGAGCGCCTCTCGCCGCACTGGATGCGCGTCACCCTGGGCGGCGGCGAGATCGCCGACTTCCGGCCGATGGGGTATGACCAGTGGTTCCGCATCTTCCTGCCGCTCGGGGGGGACGAGGGACTCGATCGACTGCCTGCGAAGGCGAACAAGCTGTTCGGATACCTGAAGTACCTGCGCATCCCCGACGGTGTGCGGCCCGTGATGCGCAACTACACCGTGCGCGCGTTCCGTCCCGCCACCGACGACCGCGGCCCCGAGCTCGACGTCGACTTCGTCCTGCACGGATCGGCGGAGGACGGCACCGCCGGTCCCGCCTCGCGCTGGGCCGAGACGTGCGAGCCGGGCGAGAGCGTCGTGCTCATCGACGAAGGGCTGGCCTTCAACCCCGCACGCGGCACCGACCGCGTCGTGCTCGTCGCCGATGAGACGGGGCTGCCCGCGATCGCCGGCGTCTGCGCGTCGCTGCCGTCGCACGCGACGGGCGTGGCGATCGTCGAGGTGCCGAGCGCGGAGGACGCGCTGGAGTTCGCGCATCCCGCCGGTGTCACCGTGCGGTGGATCGTGCGCGACCACGACGCGAAGCCGGGAACCCTCGCTCTGCAGGCGCTGCGTGACGCGCCGCTGCCGGATGCCCCGTTCCACGCGTACGTCGTCGGCGAGCAGGCGCTGCCCACCGACGCCCGTCGTCACCTCGTCGGCGAGCGCGGGGTCTCGAAGGACCTCGTGAGCTTCTGCGGGTACTGGCGCGTCGGAGCCGCGTCGCCCACGCCCAAGTCGCAGGCCGCCGCTGCGGAGGCGAACGCATGAGCCGTGTCGCGACGTCGTACCTGCTGACCTGCGCCGCGATCGGCGTGGCCGGAGGCGTGCTGCTGTGGGCGGCCGGATGGATCTCGTCGGTGCTGTTCGTCACCGTGCCGTTCGCGTCGGTCGCGATCGCGGGGCTGTGGCTCCTCCCCGCGACGGTCGCCCTGCGGCTGCTCGAGCGACCCTTCGCCGGCGTGCTCGTCGGGCTGATCTCGGGGCTCGTCGTCTTCCCGTGGCTCGGCGCGGCCCTCTGGTGGGCGCTGTTCGCGGAGATCCCCTTCCTGCTCGCGATCTATCGGTCGTGGCGCACCTGGCAGTACTACGCAGGCGCCCTGTTCGTGGGCGTGGTCTATCCGATCGCCGCCGCGGCCTCGTTCGACCTCTGGTCGATGCCCGCCTGGGCGACCGTAACGTTCTTCGTGCTGACGATCGCGAGCTGCGTCGCCGGCGTCGCGCTGGGCATCCTCATCGCCGACCGACTCAAGCGCGCCGGCGTCGCGCGCCTGGCACGACGCCGCGGCCTCGCTGGCCGCGGGCTGGGTCGCGGCGCGGGTCCCGCCGGGCAGCACTGACCCGGCGCTCCCGCCGGCGCTCCCCGCCCTCCCCGCGGGCAACGGGCAGACGCGCGAGGAGTCGACCCGAGAACGACGGATGCCGCGACCCGAGCCCCCGCGAGGGGCCGGGCCGCGGCATCCGGAACCGCGTCAGCGTGCGCTCAGCGCTTGCCGACGATCTGACGCGAGACGATGTCGCGCATGATCTCGTTGGTGCCGCCGTAGATGCGGTGCACGCGGGCGTCGAGGTAGGCGCGGGCGATCGGGTACTCGGTGATGTACCCGTAGCCGCCGTGCAGCTGCACGCCGATGTCGAGGAGCTCCGCCTCGCGGTCGGTGGTCCAGAACTTGACCTTCGCGGCCTCTTCGGCGGTGAGCTTCGAGTCTTTGTAGAGCATCATCGCGCGGTCGACGTAGGCCCACATCACGTCGACGGTGGTGGCCATGTCGGCGAGGTTGAAGCGGGTGTTCTGGAAGTCGGCGATGCGCTCGCCGAACGCCTCGCGGCTCAGCGTGTAGTCACGCGTCCAGACGAACGCGGCCTCGCCGGCAGCGGCCGCCGCGACGCCGATCGAGAGACGCTCGAGCGGCAGGTTCATCATGAGCTGGACGAAGCCGAGCCCCTCTCGCCCGCTGATGAGGTTCTCCTCCGGCACGAACACGTCGGTGAACGACATCTCGGCGGTGTCCCAGCCGTGGAAGCCCATCTTCTCGAGCTTCTTGCCGTGGTCGAAGCCCTCCATGCCGTCCTCGAGGATCAGCAGGCTGAAGGCGTCGGGGCGGTTGCCCTCACCGGTCTTGACGAACGTGACCACGATGTCGGCTGTCTTGCCCGACGAGATGAACGTCTTGGCGCCGTTGACGATGTAGCCGCCGTCGACCTTCTTCGCGGTGGTCTTGATGCCGCGGAGGTCGGACCCCGCACCGGGCTCGGTCATCGCGAGCGCGCCGAGGATCTCGCCGGTCGCCATGCCGGGGAGCCACTTCTCCTTCTGCGCCTGCGTGCCCATGTGGGCGATGTAGGGGACCGCCAGGTCGTCCTGGATGCCGAGGGCTCCCGCCAGCGACCCGAGGCCTGCGCTGATCGTCTCCTCGAGCACGATCGAGCGGAAGCGGTAGTCCTGCAGCATGCCCGCGCCGCCGAACTCCTCCGGCACGGACAGGCCGATGATGCCGGCCTCGCCCGCTGCGAGCATGGTCGCCCGGTCGATCTCGCCCGCGGCATCCCACTGCTTGCGCTTCTCATCGGACGCGTAGCGCTTGATGAACTCCTTGACGACGTCGCGGAACGCCTCGTGGTCCTCGTCGTAGATGTTGCGCTCCATATGTGCGCCTTCCTCTCGTCTTCGAGCATGTCGTCGCCGACCGGGGCTTGGGCCCTCGCCGGGGTGGCTCGGACTCGATCCTAAGGGTCACGAGGTGAAGACGCCGAGCGCGCTTGTGAGATCGGATCCTATTGATCGTGAAACTCGGTACCGCCGTTTGTGGGATGCCTCAATCCGGCCCGGACCGGCCGTTTCGAGCCCTGCGACTGGGCGCCGAGGGATCAGCCGACGTAGCCGGGCGCGGGCTCGAGCCCGAAGAACTCCTCGAGCGAGGTCCACCCGCCGTCGTGATAGGTCCGCGCGAGCTCGGCGCCGATGTAGCGCAGGTGCCACGGCTCGGGCGAATAGCCGGTGACGTCGGTGGATCCCTCGCTGTACCGCACGATCCAGCCGTGCTCCCACGCGTGATCGACGATCCACGCGCCCTGCGCGCTCGCGGCCAGGTCGTCGAGCGACCCGCACTCGCCGGCGCACGCGACGACGTCGGCCGCGAGCCCGGACTGATGCTCGCTGAACCCGGGCCGCGCGCTCACCAGGTCGGCGCCCTCCTGCCCGCGCTGGGCGACCTGCCGGCCGTAGCTGCCCTCCTGCGTCTGGTACGAGCGGAAGCCGCTCTCGAGCGCGATCTCGCCGACCCCCGCTTCGCGAGCGGCGGTCACCAGGGCAGTGAGAGCGGATGCCGCATCCGACCGCAGTGCGCCACCTTCGATGCTCCGCACGCCGTCCGGCATGACCAGCCCGGTCGGGCGGTAGTCGACCGGCGAGTACGGACGCGCCTTGTTGATCACGGCCCACACCCGCGTCGGATCGGCGAGGTCGACGCAGCGGGCGCGCCCCTCGGCGACGGCGAGCCGGAAGGCCTCCGCACCGCCGGCCGCCGTGACGGCCGCGGCGTCATCATGCGCTTCGAGCGCCGTCATGACCTCCGGCACGCCGCAGATGTCCGCCGAGACCTGAGCCTGCTTCATGACCGGCACCGGCAGAGCCGCCACGGGCGGCGGGGCATCGGAGAACAGCTGCGCGTCGGCCGCGGCATCCGCTCCCCCGCCCGATACCAGCGCGGTCACCGCGGCCGTCGAGCCCAGGAGCAGAGCCCCTCCGACCGCGAGCAGCAGGACGACGCCGCCCCGCGCGATCCGGCGCGGGCGCACGTGCCGCGGCGGTGGTCCGTCCGCGTCGTCGGCAATGAGGAGACGATCGGCGCGCGCCGCTCGCCGTGCGCTCTCGCGCGCCAGAGGTGCGGCACGGCGACTGCGCCGGAGAGGGCCGGGCGGCGGGGCGGCGGGTGCGAGCGGCTGCGCGTGCTGGGCGACGGCCGCGCGGAACTCCGCGGGAAGGAGGAAGGGGCTGGACTCCGGCGCCGGCGTGATGGGCACGGCGTCGTCCTCAAGGCGAGCGCCGACGTCGATAGCGCTCCCGGCGTCCGCCGCGCGGGCGCGCCGAGCGGCCTCCTCGCGCTGCGCTCTGGCGGCACGACGAGAAACCGGGGAGTCGGACGATCCGGGCGCCGTCACATCTGCCATTCTCACCCGTGCGGGCCAGGAGCGGGTGCAGGCGCGAAGTTGCTCGCGTTCCGTTCGAACACGCGGCGCGTGATCTTGACACATCATCGAACATCTGTTCCCATGGAGCGATGAGGTGGCAGGGACAGGAACTCGGAGTGGCGGATGCCGCGGCCCTGCCGGGTCTCGAGCATCTCAACGGTCTCGTCCAGTCAGTGACGACCCCCGAGTTCGCGGGCGTGACCTTTCACGAGGTGCTCTGCAAGACGGCGCTGAACCACGTCCCCGGCGCGTCGGCGATGCCGTTCGACTGGACGGTGAACCCCTACCGCGGATGCAGTCATGCGTGTGTGTACTGCCTGGATCCCTCGACGATGATCCTCATGGCAGACGGGCGCAGCAAGGCGCTGCGAGACATCGCCGTCGGCGACCAGGTCACGGGGACGAGACGTGAGGGCTCGTACCGTCGGTACGCCGCCGCTACGGTCTCTGCGAAGTGGTCGACGCGCAAGCGCGCTCACCGCGTGCTCCTCGCGGACGGCACGGAGCTGATTGCGAGCGCCGACCATCGATTCCTGACCGAGCGCGGCTGGAAATACGTCAGGCCGGCACCGAGCGGATCACCGCAACGACCCTTCCTCACGACGAACAACAAGCTGCTGGGCTTCGGCATGGGCAGCATGACGACCGGCCTTCTCGAGTCCGACGCGTACCGCACCGGCTACCTGAGCGGCATGATCCGCGGCGACGGCATGATGCTCAGGCGCGCGTATCCCCGCTCGAATGGTCGCGGCACCTACATGGCTCACCGCTTCCGCCTCGCCCTGGCCGACCCCGAGGCGCTGGACCGATCGCGACGATATCTCGCGGCGTGCGGCGTCACGACGAACAGGCGTGTGTTCGCGGAGGCGACGGCCGGTCGACGCGCGATGGACGCCATCTTCACCTCGCGCGCGACCGACTACGAGGCCATCACTTCGATCGTGACGTGGCCCGAGAGCCCCGCTCCTGAGTGGTCCCGCGGATTCCTCGCCGGCGTCTTCGATGCGGAGGGAAGCTGCAGCCGCGGGATCCTTCGCATCTCGAACAAGGATCCGCAGATCATCGCTGCGATCCAGAGCTCACTTGTCGCGTTCGGATTCGACTTCGCCACCGAGCCGGTGCGGCCGAACGGTGTCACGTCGATCTATCTTCGCGGCGGCCTTCCGGCGCGCCGGCGCTTCTTCGAGCTCGTTCAGCCTGCGATCACCCGAAAACTCGACCTTCTCGGGGTGGCCGTGAAGTCGGACGCGCCGCTTCGGATCGTGTCGATCGAAGACCTCGGCGAGACGGTCGACATGATCGACATCACGACGTCGACCGGCGACTTCATTGCGAACGGCGTGGTGAGCCACAACTGCTTCGCCCGCGGCACGCACGAGTACCTCGAGCTCGATGCCGGGCGCGACTTCGACAGCCAGGTCATCGTGAAGATCAACGTGGCGGAGGTGCTCGAGAAGGAGCTTCGTCGGGGCTCCTGGGCGCAACCGCCCGTGATGCTCGGCACGAACACCGATCCGTACCAGCGCGCCGAAGGCCGGTACAAGCTGATGCCCGGGATCGTGAGTGCGCTGACCGAATCAGGGACGCCCTTCTCGATCCTCACCAAGGGAACGCTGATGCGACGCGACCTGCCGCTGCTGCGTGACGCTGCACAATCGGTTCGCGTCTCCCTCGCGATGTCTATCGCCGTGTTCGACGACGAGCTCCAGCACCTCGTCGAACCGGGGACGCCGACGGCCACCGCCCGGCTCGACACGGTGCGCGCCGCGACGGAGGCGGGCTTCCGCGTGACGGTGTTCCTCATGCCGATCATCCCGCACCTGACCGACTCGATCGCGGCGATCGACGACGCGCTCAGCCGCATCAAGGCGGCCGGCGCGACGCGCGTGGTCTACGGGGCGCTCCACCTGCGGCCGGGTGCGAAGCAGTGGTTCATGCAGTGGCTGGGGCAGCAGCATCCCGAGCTCGTCTCGTCGTATCTCGGGCTCTATCCGGGCGCATCCGCTCAGGCCCCGAAGGCCTACCGAGCGTGGCTGGCGAAGCGGGTGCGGCCGCTGCTGCGCGTGCACGGCCTCGACGGACGAGCCGAAGACGACCACCCCCGCGGCAATCCCGTCGCCGGGCTCGCGGCCCGCTCCGACGCGCGCGCGTCCGGAATCGTCACGACCTCGCGCGGGCGGGCGGCAGCATCGGCTGCGGCGGAGGCGCCCCGACTGTTCTGACGGCTCGGCGCGCACTATGCGGCGACGTCTTCCCGCTCGGCGCCGTCTCCCGCAGCGCTCGACTCGCTCGCGGACACCGGCTGGCCGGTGAACGCGAGCACCGCGTCGAGGAAGGCGTCGGACTCGAGGATGCGGTTGTGCCCGAACCCGCGCGTGGCGGCGATCTGCGTTCCGGCGTTCGCTTCGACGATGCGAGCGAGCTCGCCGAACGGCACCACCCGGTCGCCCTCGTCATGCGCGGCGAGCAGCGGCGTCGCGTGAGGCAACGGCCGCCGCACCGCGGACAGTCGCGCGAACGGATCGCGCTCGCCTGGGAAAAAGCGGTCGGCGAAGCGCACACGGAGAGCGGCCGCCGTCCGGTCGTCGAAGCGCAGCATCGCCTGGAACTGGGTCAGGAGCAGATCGGCGTCAGCGGGCGCGGCGACCGTCACCACCCGATCGACGGCCAGCCCGTCGGCTGCGGCGATGAGGGTCGCGAGCCCGCCGAACGAGTGCCCGACCACGGTGTGCAGGCGGCCGTACCGTCGCCGGATCGCGCCCAGTGCGTCGATCCAGTCGATGAGATACGTCCCCCGCCCGAGCGAGTCGCCGTGAGCGGGTGCGTCGAAGGCGACGACCCGGTAGCCCTCGGCGAGGAGCTCGCGCACCAGGGCGGCGAACTGACTGGCACGGCCGTCCCACCCGTGCGCGAGCACGACGACGTCACCGCTGGTTCCCCACTCGTACAGGATGACGTCGGCGCCGCTCCGAGCGAGTCCGGGGATGCGCAGCGTCGATCGCCGCGCCGCCCACATCGTGTCCTGCGCGCCCGCACCGACCGGCCGGGGCGTCGCGACGCGGGCGAAGAGCGGCAGCGCCACGGCAGCACCGAGTTCGGGCGAAAGGGCGCCTGCCGCGCGCACGGTGACGCCGGCGGTGGAGAGTCCGAGGTTCACGATGGCTCCGATCCTGAAGTTGAGGGTGTACGAACGATCGTACGTATGAATACGAACGATCGTACGGTAACCTGGAGCTATGGCGCAAGAGCAACGTGACGGACGCCGCCTGCGGGGCGACGAGTCCCGTCGCGTGATCCTCGCGCACGCGATCGACACGGCGTCGGTGGACGGTCTCGAGGGCCTGACGATCGGTCGACTGGCGGATGCCGCGGGCCACAGCAAGAGCGGAGTCGCCACGCTCTTCGGCTCGAAGGAGCAATTGCAGCTCGCGACGGTCGCCGCCGCACGTGAGGTCTTCATCGACACGGTCGTCGCACCGGCGCGCGCGAACACGGATCGCGGACTCGCCCGCGTCTGCGCGCTGCTCGAGAAGTGGCTGGACTACTCCGAGGATCGAGTCTTCAGCGGCGGATGCTTCTTCGCGGCGACGTCGGTCGAGTACGACGCCCGGCCGGGCGTCGTACGTGATGCGATCGCCGCCGCGTCATCGGAGTGGGAGGACTACCTCGCCGTCAGCATCGAGTACGCGATGAACGCCGGCGAGCTGCCGCTCCTCGACGACGCGCGTCAGCTCACGTTCGAGCTCGTGTCTTTCCTGGAGGCCGCCAACACGCGCTCCCTCCTGCACGAGAGCGCCGAGCCCTACCGGCGTGCGGCGACTGCCGCACGTGCCCGTCTCATCGCCCTGGGCGGCGACCCGGAACTCGTCGCGACGGTCGCCGACCCTTCCTGACGCGGTCGCCGCTCCTCGACGACGCGGAGCACCGCACCGCGCCGACGTCGAGACGCGGTGCGGTGCGGTGCGGTGCGGTGCGGTGAACCGAGGGTCAGCGCTTCCAGGGACCGTTCTTCGCGCCGGGCTGGTCAGCGCGGCTCCACCACTGCGCGGTGTACGTCATCCCGTCGTGCACGACCTTGTCGCCCTTGAGGTAGATCGTGTCGGCATACCAGGCCTGCACGGTGTCCGGGTCCACGCCGCACGCGGTGAGGGTCGCCCACGGCCCGCGCACCGACGCGCCGGGCGCGTCTGCCTTCGCGTACCACTGCGCCTCGAACACTCGGCCGTCGAGGTACACGAGCTCACCACCCCGATACGTGGTCTGCGCGTTCCAGGCGGCGGCCGCGGCATCCGGAGTGTTCTGACACAGCAGCGCGGGTGCACCGGCGACCGGGCCGGGAGCCGCGGCGCGCAGCACGTCGGCCGACGCGGCGGAGAGGTCGCCCGCGACATCGTTGCCGATCTCCCAGAAGTCGACTCCGCCGAGCCCCTTCGAAACGGCCCACGCGGTCTTCTCGGCCACCGCGACCTCGTCGTCGAACGACCAGAACTCCCGTGCCGCCTCGTCGTAGCCCCACGTCGCGTCGAAGTGCCCGTCGGCGGTGTACTCGTGATGGATCTCGAGGTCGCGCGCCTTCAGCTGGTCCCAGGTGATCTGGCCGAGGCCGCCGCCCGACACGGTCCAGGGCTGCGGCTCGGCGTCGCGCCAGCCCTGCCCGTACGCCGCAAGGCCGAGGTTCAGCTTGGCCGGGTCGACGCCGGCATCGACGTACGCCGCGACGACGGCGTCGAGTCCGAGACCCCAGTTGTGGGCAGGATCGCCGTGCACGTTGCCCTGGTGACCGGTCTCGGCGGCCCACGAACCCCAGAGGTCGTAGCCCTGCAGGTTGCCGTAGTCGAGGCTCGCCCACAACTCGGGCGTGTTCCACCCGCCGGCGCTGATCTGCGTCGGCCCTGCGGGGAGGAAGGCCGAGATCTCGTAGTCGGCGCCGGTCTCCGACTCCAAGGCATCGAGCTGTGCCCGCAGCTCGGCGGCGAAGGCGATGAAGTTCGCCTTGTCGTTCACCGGGTCGACGCTGTTGCCCACCTCCTGCGCCCAGTCGGGCGCACCCGGCCACTCCCAGTCGAGGTCGAAGCCGTCGAAGATGCCGGTGGCCGCCCCGTCTCCCCCGCGACCGCCGATGAGCGGCAGATCGCCTCGGATGTAGAGGTCGATGCAGGACTCGGCGAGGTTCGCGCGCAGCTCGGGCGTGGCGACGGCCTTCGAGAACGACTTCGACCACGACCACCCGCCGAGCGAGACGTTGACCTTCAGATCGGGATACAGCCGCTTGAGCTGCTTCAGCTGGTTGAAGTTGCCGGCGAGCTTCTGCTTCTTGCCGTCGGCGATGCCGAGGACGGAGTCGGCCGCGGCGAAGGCGTGGACGAAGTCGCTGTCGGCGTCGCCGGCCGTATCTGTGAGCCCCGGCCCCGCGGCCGCGGTGTCGGAGATGAAGCAGGTGAAGGGCTCGACGTCGTCGAGTCCTTCCACTCCAGCGGCGACGGCGGCGTCGAGAGCGGCCTGGTCCCCGGCGATGTTGCCGAAGGAGTAGTTGAGGTGGGTGAGACTCTCGGCCGCGGCCGTGTCGACGAAGAGGCGCTTGATGGTCGCCTTCGCCTCGCCAGTCGCGCGCCACTGGCCGTAGTAGCCGACGTTCCGATAGCCGTTGATCGTGGTCGTCGAGGTCGGATCGGGGTCGGCGGCGGTGGCGGAGGATGCCGCCAACAGGCACGCGACGAGCGCTCCGGCGACGGCGAGAGCAGGGATTCGGGGGGTCAACACAAGCTCCTTCGATTGCGCGGGGTCCGGCACCGATGCGGGACCGGGCACTCGCGAGGAGCAATTAGGCAACCGTCCTAACAAATACCCTGTGCCCATTCTGGCACGCGGTCATCTGCCAGCGGAAGAGCGATCCGCCATCCTCGCCGACGACGAAGGCCCGATCCCTTGCGGGACCGGGCCTTCTGAAACGTGCTGCTACGCGTCGACGTGCGCGAGCTGACGGCCGCTGAGTTCCTCGAGCAGGTCGTCGCCGGGGCGCACCTCTTCGAACGGCGCATCGATCTCCGCGCGGTCGAGGAGCTCGGTCATGCGGCGGCGGCGCTGACGCGTGATCAGCGTGACGACGGTGCCCGAGCGCCCCGCGCGGCCGGTGCGGCCGGAGCGGTGAAGGTACGTTTTGTACTCGTCGGGAGCGTCGGCCTGCACCACGAGATCGATGTCATCGACATGGATGCCTCGGGCCGCGACATCCGTCGCCACGAGAACCTGCACGCGACCTGACGTGAGCCGCTCCAGGTTGCGCGTGCGCTTGGCCTGATTGAGGTCGCCGTGCAGGGCGAGCGCACGGATGCCGGCGTCGTCGAGCTGCTCGGCGAGCATCTCGGCGTAGGCGCGGGTGCGGGCGAAGACGAGGGTCTTGCCCTCGCGTCCGACGAGCGACTCGAGGATCTCCGCCTTGTCGCGGTGCTCGATGACGAGGACGCGGTGCTCGATCGTGCCGGAGTCCTGGTCCTCCCCCGCCACCTCGTACACGGCGGGCTCGACGAGGAACTCGTCGACCAGCGCGGCGACCTCGCGGTCGAGCGTCGCCGAGAAGAGCAGCTTCTGGCTGGCGTCGGCGGTGAGGCGCAGGATGCGCTGCACAGGCTCGAGGAAGCCCAGTTCGCACATGTGATCGGCCTCGTCGAGCACCACGATGCGGATCTCGGACAGGTCGAGCTTGCCCTGGTTCACGAGGTCTTCGATGCGCCCGGGTGTGCCGATGATGATGTCGACGCCCTTCTTGAGCGCACCGACCTGGCGACCCTGCGGAACGCCGCCGTAGATCTGCGTCGTGAACAGGCCGACGCTGCGGGCGATGGGCTGGATCGTGCGGTCGATCTGCAGCGCGAGTTCACGCGTCGGGGCGAGGATGAGCGCCTTCGGCGCGCGGCCGAACTCGCGCCGCTGCCCGCGCTGCGAGCGCAGCACGCTCTCGACGAGAGGACCGCCGAACGCGATCGTCTTGCCAGATCCGGTGCGGCCGCGGGCGAGCACGTCCTTGCCCTCGAGGATGGACGGAATGGTGGCGGCCTGGATCGGGAAGGGGCTCGCCGCTCCGAGGTCGGCCAGGACGGCGACGATGTTCTCGCCGAGCCCGAGGTCGCCGAAGGTCACGTCCGCGACTTCACCGGCCTGCACGGCGTCAGCCTGCAGACGCTCGTGCACGACGTCGACGTGGGCTTCGTGCGCCGCCGACCGGGCGGGCGCATTCCAGTCCGAGCGGGCGGGTGCTGCGCCGCGGCGCGGGCGGTCGTCGGACGAGCGCTTGGGGCGGTCGTCGAACGAACGCTTCGGGCGGTCATCGAAGGAGCGCTTGGGGCGGTCATCGAAGGAGCGCTTGGGGCGGTCGTCGAAGGAGCGGGCCGGCCGCTCGTCGCGGCGGTAGGAGGGGCGGGCGTCGCCGAACGAACGGCGATCGTCGCGGGCGACGCGATCGAGGTGAGCGGGCCGTGCCGGACGGTCGTCACGGCGGGGGCGGTCGTCGAACGAGCGCTTCGGCCGATCGTCGAACGAACGAGCCGGACGGTCGTCCCGCTTCGGACGGTCATCGAACGAGCGCTTCGGACGGTCGTCGAACGAACGAGCCGGACGGTCGTCCCGCTTCGGACGGTCATCGAACGAGCGCTTCGGACGGTCATCGAACGAACGAGCCGGACGGTCGTCCCGCTTCGGACGGTCATCGAACGAACGCTTCGGACGGTCGTCGTACGAGCGGGCCGGACGGTCGTCGCGACGCGCGCGGTCGTCACGGCCCGCCGCCGAGTGCGTGCGGATGCCGCGTGCCTCGTCGCGGCCGGCGCGCTCCTGGGCCGACCAGCGGCGCTTGGGCGCGGCATCCGTCGACTCCTCAGGACGGTAGCCGCGGTGGCTCGGGCTCTTGCTGCCGGGCTTGCCGGCCGACGCGTCACCCGGACGGCGCTTGCGGTCCTGGTAGCTGGTCTTGGCGGCGTAGCGCGGCTCGAAGTTCTTGGCGGGGCGTCCGCCGGCGGGCTTCTTGCTCTTGGGCATGGGGGTGTCCTTCTGGGTTGTTCCGCGAGAACAGCACTCCTGAAGATCGCACGCGTGCGACGCCGCTCTGGCGGCGGGGAGTTGCCCGGACTGTCGTCGGCCGGGGGCCATTCAATCGATGGTCGTCGAGACGGAATCGTCTCCACCATCGGCCCCTAGGACTCACAAACCCATCCGCGCACAGCGCAGTGTCCAGAGCCGACCCGACGAGTTTACCGGACCCTCCTGAGAAGTCGCCTGTGACGAAAACCACACACCCTGTAGGTTCTCACTTGCGGGGCGTTATCATATGCCCAGCGGTTCATTCGCTGATCTGGGGATCAAGTCCGCGTTAGCGCGACGATCTCCGAGACGTACGACTTGGGGGGTCGGCGTGTTCGGAGTATCGCCGCACACACAGAACGTGAGTCCGTTGACCCTCCTCGCACCGCCCGAACCCTCGAGCGTCACCCAGCACGCGCGGCTGCTCGCCGTCCGCGAACACCCGCCTCATAGCGCCCACCACTTCAGCCGGAGCGCGATCACCGCGCTCGTCGCCGGCGTCCTCGTCGCCGTTCTCACCACCCGCGATCCGCTGTGGTGGCAGCTGCACTTCTCGCAGCTCGGCACGTTCGATGACTTCTCGGCCCACGTCTTCAACTCCACCGCGATCATCGCCGGCTTCCTGCTTGCCACGTACGGCGTCGTCGTCGTCACCGTGCTTCCCCGGACCACCCCCCGCCTCGTGTCTCGGGCATTCCGCACTGCGGTGGTCTCGGCGGGCCTGCACCTGACGGTCGTCGGGCTCATCCCGCTCACGGTCAGCACCGAGCTGCACGATCTCGCGGCTGCCGGCCTGGGCCTCTCGCTCCTCGCCATCGTGGCGTGGAGCCTCGGCATCCCCGGCTTCGCGCGCGTGTTCCGCCTGGCATCGAGCAGCTGCGTCGTCCTCCTCGCCTCCGGGATGGTCCTGCTCACGTGCGGCGTCATCACCCTCGCGTGCTTCGAGTTCGTCGGCTTCACGGCCGTCGGCGCCTGGCTGATCGTGCTGCCCCGCGTGCTGGCGGCGTGCGCCATCTCGCAGCCCGAGCCGGCCGCGGCCGATGGGGCGGACCCGATCGACCGTGTGGAATGGACGACATGTCAGAACCCGCAGCCCATCCCGTCACCGTCGCGATCGAGCGTCGGATCGACCCGTCCCGCACCGTCGAGGCGACGAGCTGGATGCAGGCCGGCACTGATCTCGCGACCGGCTTCGCGGGCTTCCTCGGATCGGGCTGGGTTCGAGCCGGCGAGGCGAGCGACCTCTGGTACATGCTCTACCGCTTCCGCGACATCCCGACCCTCGAGGCGTGGGAGCAGTCGCCCCAGCGCGACTGGTGGCTCGATTCGGGGCGCACGTTCGCGAGCGAAGTCCGCGTCGAGCGCCGCACCGGCATCGAGGGCTGGTTCGACGCTCCCGCCGCGACACACGTCGACACCGGTGAGTCACGGATCGAGTCGGATGCCGCAGCCCCGACCGGCCCCATCCAGCAGCCGATCCCCGCAGCGCCCCCTCGCTGGAAGCAGGCTGTCGCGATCTGGCTCGGATTCTTCCCGACGAATCTGCTGGCATCGTGGCTGCTCGGCTATGTCCCCGGCTTCGGCGAGTGGCCGCTCCTCGTGCGCGTCCTCCTCGCGACCCTGCTGCTGACGCCGGTCATGACGTACTTCGTGCTGCCGTGGGTGACGCGGATGCTGCGTCCCTGGCTCCACCGCGCCGGCTGAGCCGACCGCCCGCGCCACGGCACCCGCTTTGCGCGTGTCGCGGGACCGCGCCATCGCCGGTCCTACACTGGCGCCATGACCTCGCCCCGCACGGCGGCCGCTTCCGGCGGCACTCCCACGCCCGCCAAGCACACCGAGTCCGAGGCGATCTATCTCGCTCTCGGTGCGGGCGTGGTCGGTGGCGTCTACGGCTTCGTCGTCTCCCTCATCGCCACCTCGCTGAGCATCGCCGACGACGACCCGTTCGCCCAGTGGGCGGCGATCGGCGCGGCCGTGGTCGGCGCCGCCGTGTCGGTCGCCGGCTACTGGCGCTCGCGGAGCCGTCCGGGTCAGGAGTGGCGCCGCACCCTTCCGTCGTGGAAGTTCACCGTCAACACCGTCTCGGTCGTGATCGTGCACACCGTGCTCGCGTTCCTCACCACCTATGCCCTCTACCGCGTGCTCGCCCTCGGGTTCATCGGCCTGCCGGTGGTCACGTTCTGGGCGGTCGTGCTGATGGCGGTGACGCTCGGGATGACCGCCTACATCGTGTACCTGTCGGTGTCGAGCATGACGACGCAGCGCATGTCGTCTCTGCTCATGGCATTCATCGTGATCGGCACGCTCACCGCGATGGTGACGACGCCCGACCCCGAGTGGTGGATGGTCCACTTCAGCCAGCTCGGCACGTTCGACAACCTCTCGAGCGCGATCTTCAACGGCACGCTCATCGCGGGCGGCCTCCTGGTGACGACCTTCGCCGTCTATATCGCCAACGACATGGAGGCTCTGGCCGCCGCCGGAGTGCTCGCCAATCCCCGGGGAGTGAGGATCGTTCCCGCGCTCTTCGTCGTGATGGGCATCATGCTCGCCTGCGTCGGCATCTTCCCCGTCGACGTCAACCTCGCGCTCCACAACATCTCCGCTTCAGGGATGGCGGCGATGTTCGTGGTCCTGCTCATCAGCGGACCCGGATTGCTGAGAGGGATGCCGCGCACCTACTTCGTCTCGTCGTGGGCGTTCCTCGGCGCGACCGTGCTGTCGGTCATCCTCTTCATCCCCGTGGTCGGCTACTTCTCGCTGACCGCGTTCGAGATCATCGTCTTCGCGCTGATCTTCGGCTGGATCGCGGTGTTCATCCGCTTCCTGGGAGCCGCCGGCCGCCGCGACTGAGACGCGGCCGCACCGGCGGCGTCACTGGTCGCGCTGCGGTTCGCCGTCGCCTTCGGCGTTCTGCTCGCCGTCGACCTGCTCGACCGATGCGTCGTCGCCCATGGGCTCGGGCTCGGGCTCGGGCTCCGGCTGAGGCTCGGGCTCGGGCTCCGGCTCCGGCTCCGGCTCGGGGGCTTCGGCTTCCGCTTCAGTCTCGGCATCAGGTGCACCATCGGGCTCCGCGGGAGCCTCCGTCGCAGCATCCGACTCGCTCTCGTCACCAGCCGTGCGCTCAGCCTCACCCTCGCCCGCTTCGGCGTCACCTTCCGGCGCGGCGTCGGCTTCAGTCAGCGCCTCACCCTCCGGCTCGACGTCCGGCACGGCCTCGACCGCCGTCGTATCGGCCGGCGCAGAGCCCGCGGCGAGCGCACGCCGCTCGCGCCGCGTCATGACCGCACCGCCGGCGGCGGCTCCGACGAGCGCGGGGTTCGCGGCATCCGCCCCGCCCGTGGGGCTGGAAGACGGAGCGTACGAGCCGCCCGCGTCGCCCTCGTCTCCGCGACGACGCGCGATGCGGCGCTCCCGGGCGCCCTCGACGAGGTTGTACAGGGTCGGGAGCACGAGCAGCGTCAGCACGGTCGACGACACCAGTCCGCCGATCACGACGATCGCCAGAGGCTGCGAGATGAAGCCGCCCTGACCTGTGATGCCGAGCGCCATCGGGGTGAGCGCGAAGATCGTCGCCAGCGCCGTCATGAGGATCGGGCGCAGACGGCGAGAGCCGCCCGCGATCGTCGCGTCGTGGGCGGTGAGGCCCTTCGTCCGGTACTGGTTGACGAGGTCGACCAGCACGATGGCGTTCGTCACGACGATGCCGATGAGCATGAGCACGCCGATGAGCGAGGCGACGCCGAGCGGCACGCCCGTGATGATCTGCAGCAGGATCGCACCGGTCGCCGCGAACGGCACCGAGATCAGCAGCAGCAGCGGCTGCCGGAGCGACTTGAACGTCGCGACCATCACGATGTAGACGATCAGGATCGCGGCGAGCAGCGCCAGGCCGAGCTGTGAGAAGGCGTCCTGCTGCTGCGAGACGACGCCGCCGAGGGAGGCGTCGGCCGAGGCCGGCAGGTCGGCCTCCTCCAGCGCCGTCGTCACCGTGGCGCTGGCCGTGGTGAGGTCGTCGGTGGAGGGCGTCACCGTCACGGTGGCGGTGCGCTGACCGCCCTCGGTGGTGATCGAGGTCGGGCCTTCGCTCTCCTCCACGGTGGCGACGTCCTGCAGCGGGATCGGGCCGGCGGCACTGGGCACCGGCAGCTGACGCAGGTCATCGAGCGAGGCGGGAGTCTCAGGCGCGGCGAGGTAGACCGTCAGCGACGTGTCGTCGATCTCCACCGCGCCGATCGACTGGGGCTGCATCGTGTTGGAGACGAGTGCGCCGACGGCGACCTCCGAGAGACCGAGCGCCGCGGCCTTGTCCCGGTCGACGATCACGGCGATGTACGGGAGCGATGCTGACAGGTTGCTGGAGACCTGACCGACGCCCTCCTCACCGTCGACGGCGGCGACGACCGCGTCGGTCGCCTCCTGCAGCGTCGCGGAGTCGGGCGCCGTGACGTCGATCTCGATATCGCTCGAGCCGAAGCCGCCGCCCGCCGCGGCGACGGTGATCGTGCCGGCGTCGTCGAGATCGGCCACCGCCTCCTGGACCTCTTCGCGCAGCGCGACCTGGTCTACGTCGGGGTCGGTCGTGATCGAGTACGTGATGCCGCTTCCGCCGCCGGTGAAGGCGTCGCGGAGCGCCGAGCCGCTCGAGCCGATCGACACCTGGACGGTCTCGATCCCCTCGATGCCGACGAGCGCATCCTCGACCTGCTCGGCTGCGGCGCTCTCGGCCTCGAGGCTCGGCGCAGCGCCGATCGACTGGGTCATCGTGAACGTGTTCTGGCCCGAGTCGCCGAGGAAGTTCGTCTTCATGAACGGTGCGGCCGCGATGGTCCCGGCGAGCACCAGCACCGCGAGCAGCAGGGTGATCCACGAGTGCTTGAGCGTCCAGCGCAGGATCGGCAGGTAGCTCTTCTGCAGGCGGCTCGGCGGCGCCGCGGGGTGCTCGGGATCGATCGCCTCGCCGTTCGCGTCGAGCAGGGGCTTTCCGGGGCGGAGGAACCAGTAGGCGAGCACCGGCACGATCGTCAGCGCGACGAACAGCGACGCCACCATGGCGATCGTGACGGTCATCGCGAACGGGCGGAACAGCTCGCCCGTGACGTCGCCGACGAAGGCGATCGGCAGGAACACCGCGACCGTGGTGATCGTCGAGGCCGTGATCGCGGCGGCGACCTCGCGCACGCCCAGCAGGATCGACTGCGTCTTGCCGGCGTCGCCCACGTAATGGCGCTTGATGTTCTCGATGACGACGATCGAGTCGTCGACCACTCGTCCGATGGCGATCGTCAGCGCGCCGAGGGTCAGGATGTTCAGCGAGTATCCGAAGGCCTGGATGCCGATGAACGTGATGAGCACGCTGGTCGGGATCGAGATCGCGGTGACGAGCGTCGCCCGCACCGACAGGAGGAAGACGAGGATGACGAGCACCGCGAAGACCAGGCCCAGGAGCCCCTCCTTCGCGAGGGTGTCGATCGACTCCTGGATGTAGGGCGCCTGGTCGAACACGACGGTGAACGTCGCACCGTCGAGCGATTCCTCGAGCGAGGGCAGCACGTCGAGGACTCCGCGCGAGACGTCGACGGTGTTCGCCGCGGGCAGCTTGGTGACCGCGATCGTCAGCGCGTCTTCGCCGTTGACGCGCGAGATGGTCGTGATGGGATCCTGCTCCTGCGCGACGGTCGCGACGTCGCCGATCGTGACCGTCCCGGCCTGCGTCTGCTCGGGCGTCGACGGAACCAGCGGGAGCGCGGCGATCTCGTCGACCGAGGCGATCTTGCTGCCGGTCTGAACTGTGAGCGTCTCGTCGCCCTCCGTGATCTCGCCACCCGGGAAGAGGACGCCGTTCTGATCGAGGGCGTCGCGGATGGCCTGCGTCGTGAAGCCCGCGGCAGCGAGCTCGGCGTCGTCGGGCGTGATGGTGACGCGCTGGCCTGCGCCGCCGACGATCTCCGCCGCGTTGACGCCCGCGACATCCTCGAGATCGGGGATGACGGATGCCTCGAGCTGCGCCTGGATCGTCTCCTCGTCGTCGTAGCCGGTGACGGCCAGCTGGATGACGGGGAAGTCGTCGATGCTCGCCGAGATCACGTTGGGATCGACGCCGTCGGGCAGCTGCGAGCTGATCCGGTTGATCGCCTGCGTCATCTTCTGCTCGGCCGTGGCGAGGTCGGTCCCGTAGGTGAACGACGCCTGCACGATCGACGCGTTCGTCGTGCTGGTCGCCGTGCTCGACTCGAGGCCGGGCACTCCCTGGATCGCGGTCTCGATCGGGGTCGAGACGTCGTTGTTCACGACCTCCGGCGAAGCGCCCGGGTACGTCGAGACGACGATGAGCGCAGGGAACTCGATCGACGGGATCAGCTCCTGCTTGAGGTTCACGAGCGCGAGGCTGCCGAAGATGGCGGCGACGATCGTGACCAGCGCGATCAGTGCGCGGTTCTTGAGACTGAGGACGGCGAGGTTCGACACGGATGCCTTCGCAGGAATGGGGGCGCAGCCAGGCGCGCCGGAACGTGACGGATACGGGAATGTATCGGCCCAAGTATCTCATCCGGTTCTCTGAGCGCGGCCTGTGGATCGGCTGTCAGGCGCCGCCCACGGCGCTCGCGATCCACAGCCCTGCGCCCACGCCCAGGGCCGCGGCGGCCACCGAGAGCACGAGCGTGCCGAGGAGGTCGGCCGCGGCATCCCTCCACCGTCCGCGCTCGGCGAGCAGCACCGAGTCGACGGACACGGCGCTGAAGGTCGTATAGCCGCCGAGCAGGCCGGTGCCGAGCACCAGCGCCAGCTGCGGTGCCACGAGCGCGCCGAGGCCCGTCAGCACGCCGAGCGCGAGCGAGCCGGTGACGTTGACGACGAGGATTCCGAGCGGGAACCGGCCGGCGCCCCGCGTTCCGATCACGCGGTCGAGCACGTAGCGCAGCCCCGCGCCCGCACCTCCGGCGACCGCGATGACGAGAAGCTCCAGCGCCCGGCTCACTCCGCCTCCCCCGGTTCGGCGGCGGTCGCCGAGCGCCCCGCGAGCGCGCGCCCCGTGAGGAGTCCGGCGACCGCGCCGACAACACCGGCGGTGACGGATGCCGCGGCCAGCGCGAGCGCGAGCCCCGGGGACGCCAGCCATACGGCGGTCTCGACCGCGAACGCGCTGTAGGTGGTGAAGCCGCCGAGCACGCCGGTGCCGAGGAAGGCGCGGGTGTGCGGATGCCGGTCGGCGAGGGCGCCGACGACCACGCCGAGCAGGAACGATCCGATGGCGTTGACGCCGAGGGTGACCCAGGGGACCAGCGCGGCGTCGTCGATGAGCGCAAGCAGTCCGGCACGCGCGAGCACTCCGAGTGCGCCGCCGGCGACGACGTATCCGAGGGCGCGCAGCTCGACGGGGTGCCGTCGCGAGGTCATCCCCTCACGCTAGCGGCGCATCAGCGTCGCCCGCGGATGAGAGCGAGGATCGCCGACTCCGGCGAGACCGACAGATCGAGCACATGGCCGTCGCGGTACCGGGCGAACACCCGGGGATCGATGTACGAGCCGCGCGCGACCGCGGGGGTGTTGCCGAGCGCCTCGGCCGTCGCGCGCACCGCCAGGTTCTCGGCGCGCTTGCGCTGGTTCGGTGTGTCGACGGTGCCGATGCGGGCGAGCGCCTCCGCGGCGAGGATGGTTCCCCGCAGCGTGCGGAAGTCCTTCGCCGTGAACCGTCCGCCGGTGAGCGACCGGACGTAGTCGTTGACCTCACCCGGAGTGAGGGCGACACGGCGGCGTCCGCGCTCCCACGCGAGCAGCGGGGACCGCGGGCGGCCCGCGGCGAGCAGCTCCACCACCGCGGCGAGGTCGCCGTCGTCCACCTCGAGGAACTGGCGCTTGCCGCTCTTGCCGGGGAACGAGAGCGTGACGACGGATGCCTCGACCGAGGCATCCCGCCGCTGCAGGGTCGTGAGCCCGCGGCTGCCGTGCGCCGCCAGGTACCGCTCGGAGCCGATGCGCGGAGCCGCCTGGTCGAGCAGCCGGAACGCCGTCGCGAGCACCCGCTCGCGGTCGAGCGCGCTGCGCCGGAGCGACGTCGTCACCCGTGCGCGAGCGCGCGGCAGGGTCTCGGCGAGCTGCAGGGCCCGCGCGAACTTGCGCTTGTCGCGCCCGGCCGTCCATTCCGGGTGGTAGATGTACTGGCGCCGGCCGGCGTCATCGGTGCCGACGGCCTGGATGTGGCCGTCCGCGTCGACGCAGATCCAGACGTCCTCCCACGCCGGCGGGATCACGAGCGCGCGGATGCGCTCCAGATGCCGGTCGGGGACCGCCGTGCCCTTGGCGTCGACGTACCGGAAGCCGGTGCCCGCGCGCCGCCGAAGGTATCCGGGGTCATGGAAGGGGCGCACGCGCGAGAGCTTCGGCATCCGTCACCTTCCTGTTCGTTGCGGCGGCTGCGCCCCCGTGCGCGTGTCAGTGGTTGCGCAGCATATCGATGAGCTGGGACTTCTTCTTGCCCGAGTAGCCCGTGATGCCGAGCTCCTTGGCCCGTTTGCGCAGATCGTCGACCGTCCAGTCTTCGTACGAGCCGGACTCGCCGCCTCGTTCGCCGACCTTCCTGCGGCCGTCGCGCGCTGCCGCGTTCGAGATGCGCGCCGCCTTCTCCTTGGAGGCCCCGTCGTCGCGAAGCTCCTCGTAGAGCTCCGGATCCTTGAGGCTGTTCGAACCGCGTCCGCGAGGCATGGCTCCTCCTCGATCGTTGGGTGGTGACGCCACGCTAGGGCCCCGCGGGGCCCGGTTCCGGGGGCTTGACAGCATGCTCGCACGCGCCTACGCAGGCCCAGCCCGCGGCTATCACCGTCGGCGACGCGCCGTCAAGCCCCTGACAACGGGTCACTGCGGATGCCAAGGTGATCACGTGCCGATAGGGCATCCGATGCGCAGACCCCGCGCACCGACAAAGGAGAAGGAGAACCTCCATGAACCTCGCCTTGATCATCATCATCGTCGTCGCTGTCGTTCTGGCGATCGTCGGAGGCCTGAACAGCGCGCTGAGCTGGCTGCTGTGGGTCGCCCTGATCGTCGGTGTGATCGCACTCATCGCGTTCCTGTTCCGAGTAATCGGCGGCAGCCGACGCGTGTGACACGACTCTCCGGAGTCATCCCTCTGGAAGCACGGATGCCGCAGCCCATCGGGCCGCGGCATCCGCGTTTCTGCTCCTAGAGGTTCGCCTCGGCGTAGACGCGCAGGGCGTCCCGCACGAACTCGGCGCCGGCAGTGCCGCCGGCGCTGGTCGCGTAGTTCGCGCCGAATCGCGGGTCGGACACATACATCTCACCCAGCCCGATCACGTAGCCGCGGACGTCGCCCCCGGGACCCGCGGCGGGTGTGCCGGGGATGCCGGTGAGCCACTCCACGTGACGCCGGGCGACAGCCTGCGCTTCGTCGCTGTCGGGAGCGATCCCGCTCTCGGCGGCCGCGATCCAGTCGCGACCGAGGTCTGCGACGCGCTGCTGCCACGCCTTCTTGTCGTCGGCGCTCATTCCCCGCCACCAGCGGTCGCTGTCGGCGTAGGCCTTCTTGCCCCAGCGCTCTTCGACCTCCCCCTTGTACTGGGTGTGGTCGAATCCGTCGAACATGTTCTCTGCCATCAGTCGTTCACCTCCTCTCAGTGCTGTGATGGTGCTCTCCACCGACGCGACCTGTCGCGCCAGCCGGTCCTGCTCCTGCCGGAGCCACGCGAGGTGACTCTCCAGGGCGTGCGCCTCGGACGCTTCGCGCCCGAGGACGTCCGCGATCTGCGGCAGCCCGAGACCGAGCTCGCGCAGCAGCAGGATGCGCTGCAGGCGCACGAGCGCGGCCTGGTCGTAGTAGCGGTAGCCGTTGGATCCGATGCGCGACGCGGGAAGAAGCCCGATGTCGCCGTAGTGCCGGAGCGCGCGGCTCGTCGTTCCGGCGATCTTCGCGATCTGCTGGATCGACCACTCGTCTGCGTTCATGTGACCCACGGTAAAGGTTGACGTGGCGTCAAGGTCAAGCGTGAATCCTCCCGGTTCTTGACGATCTCGCGATATATCGTGTTACTCTCCACAGACGCGATATATCGCGATAATCCCTCAACACACCTGGAGAGCACCATGACCCTGGAGAAGTGGATCATTCACCCGGGCGAGACGCGCGTCATCGACCTCGAGACCGTCAGCCGCCTCAAGGTCGGCCTGGTCGGAGGCCAGATCGACGTCATCGCCCACGACGAGCCCGGCGCCCGCATCGAGGTGCACGGCGTCACCATCAAAGACCTCCGCATCGAGGTCGTCGGCGATGCGGTCGAGATCGACCACCCGCAGCTGCGGTGGGACAACTTCCTCGAGGTCTTCCGCAACTTCGGCGACGGCGGGCCGAAGGCCGAGATCAGCGTGGCGGTCCCCCGCTCGGTCGCGCTGACACTCGGTGTCGTGAGCGCGAGCGCGCTCGTCGCGGGACTGCACACGGATGCCCGCCTCAACACCGTCTCCGGCGACATCATCGTCGACGGCCTCACCGGCGATCTCACCGTCAACGCCGTCTCCGGCGACGTGCAGGCCCGCGGTCTGGTCGGCTCGCTCAACGCCAACAGCGTCTCGGGCGACGTCGCGGCTACCGGCTCGCTGCGCAAGGCGACCGTCGACACCGTCTCGGGCTCGATGCTCATCGACTCGACCGGCGACCTCCACGCCGTGAACCTCAACACCGTGAGCGGCTCGTCGACCATCCGGCTCGACGAGGGCTATCCCGCCAACTACGTCATGCGCAGCGTCAGCGGTCGCGTGCAGGTCGACGGCGTGCTGCGCTCCGGAAAGGGCACCGGGCCGACGACGAACTTCTCGGGATCGGTCGGCGAGCTCAGCGGCAACTTCGCCGACGTGCGCGCCAACTCGGTCTCGGGCGACGTCACCGTGCTGCGCCGGGCCGCCTCGCCGGCGGCACCGGCCGGGCCGAGCGCACCGGCCGGCGTGGAGTCGACGGACGAGGCCGGGGAGGAGTGGCGATGAGCCCCGTCTTCTCCCACGGCGACCTGCGCCTGTACCTGCTGAACCTCCTCGACGAGGGCCCGCGGCACGGCTACGACATCATGCAGGCGCTCTCCGACCGCACCGGTGGCACCTACACCCCCAGCGCGGGCACGATCTACCCGCGACTGGCCAAGCTCGAGGAAGAAGGACTCGTGACCAAGTCGATCGACGGCCGCAAGACCGTCTACTCGATCACCGAGGCCGGGCACGCCGAGGTGCAGTCCCGCGCCGGTGACCTCGAAGGCATCGAAGCAGGCCTGGCCGACTCGGTCCGCCTGATCGCCGACGAGGTGCGCGGCAGCGTCCGCGAGGCGATGAAGAGCCTGCGGGCCGATCTGGCGGCGGCGAGCGCCGACGAACGCCAGTCCGCGCCGCAGCCTTCCGAGAGCGACGACCCGCGCGTGCTCAGCCGCGAGCAGCTGCATCGAGCGGATGCCGCGATCAGCGAGTTCCGCGCCCGGCTGCGCAGCGACCTCCGGTCTCACGTCGCGCGTGGCGGCGTGCTGGCCACGACGTTCGTGGACGAGCTCGCGAACGACCTGGATCGCATCGCCCGCGATGTGACGCGGGCTCTGAAGGGCTGACGCCACTTCCCGTCTCGCTGCGCTCGTGAACCGGGCGCAGCGGGACGGGTCGTTGAGCGAGCGCAGCCCACCCCCGGGTCGTTGAGCGAGCGCCAGCCCCCGGGTCGTCGAGCGAGCGCAGCGAGACGAAACGCCTACGCCGTCGGCCAGATCTCCTCGTCGTCGGCCACCGGCTCGCCGAGCGGGACGACGAGGATGCTGCGGTGCTGCCGGTGCGCGAGGCGCGCGGCGACGGAGCCGGTGAAGAACTCGCGGATCGACTCGCCGAGCCCACGCTTGCGGGTGCCGACGACGATCAGCTTCGCGTCGAGCTTCTCGGCGAGCTGCTTGATCGCCATGGCCGGGTCGCCGACGAGCTGCCGGACGCTCCACTCGAGGTCATGTCCGGCGAGGAATGAAGTCGCCGTGTCGGTCACTTTGACAAGATCGCCCTCGCCTGCGGCGATGTTGAGGTCGATGGGCGCGGAGTGCACATACCCGTCGGGGTCTTCGTACGTGACGAAGCGCGTGACGTCGACATGGACCACGACGAGCGGCGCGCCGAGGAGCTTCGCATACCGGGCGCCCTCGCCCAGCACCCGCGTGGACTGGTCGGGGATGACCCCCACGATGACCGCTCCGCGCAGTGCCTCATTCGCTGCGGCGGGGGCCGCCTGGTCCGATGCCTCGTCCGTCATGCGTCGTCGCTCCCTCTTGCGCCGGTCCCACACCCAAGGAGGAGCCCGCCGGGGTGCGGAGGCTCCGTGTTATCCTGAATGCTACTCTTACCGGCCTCGAGCCGGCGTCGTTGCGGCGGGCATCCAGAAGCCCGCGACTCACAAATGAGGGGGTCTCGCATGGGGCGTGGCCGTCAGAAGGCGAAGCACACCAAGATCGCCCGCGAACTCAAGTACGACGTGCACAGCGTCAACTACGGAGCGCTCGAGCGCGAGCTCGGGCACCCGTCCGACGAGCAGTACGTCGACAAGTGGGCGGACCAGTACTCCGACGAGTACGAGGACGAGAAGGCGTAGTCGTCACGCCGTCCTTCGGCGACGCCTGAGCGGAAGTCTCACCACGCGCCGTGACGACTCTCCCAGTCGTCTTCGACGGTGTGCTTGCGCGCCGCGACGACTCCGGCGGGGATCGCCGACGCCATGACCGCGGCGAGGATGACCAGCGGGATGGTCCATGACCCGGTGAGCTCGTGAATCAGACCGATCCCGAACGGGAACAGCGCCGCGATCGCGTAGCCGACGCTCTGCACGAAACCGCTGAGGGCCACCGAGCCCTCGTGGGTCCGGGTGCGGAGCCCGAGCAGCACCAGGATCATCGGGAACAGCAGTGGAGCGAGCCCGAGCAGAGCGACCCACAGCCAGGGCACGGTGGTCGGCGCGAAGAGCAGTCCGGCGATGCCCACGAGTCCGGTCACGACGGAGACGCCGAACAGCGCGCGGGTCGCGTTCCCGCGCGTCACCAGCAGCGGCACGAGCAGCGACACCGGCAGGCCCATGAAGGCGAAGAGCGAGAGCAGCATCCCCGCGACCGCCGGTGTGACGCCGGCGACTTCGATGAGGATCGTCGGCAGCCACACGAACGCCGTGTACGCGAGCGAGCTCGACACCGCGAAGCCGACCATGAGAGCCCACGCGAGCGGCAGCCGCCACATGCGGCTGAGCACGCCGGGCGGGGGCTGCTCGATGTCGTCGTCCGCGGTCGCCGCGCGGCGGCGCGCAGCCAGCCCGATCCAGGGCACCATCGCCAGCACGGCGAAGAAGGCCCACAGTCCCAGCGAGAGGCGCCAGCCCGCAGCGTCCGCCACCGGCACGGCGACGAGGGGCGGCACGAACGTCGCCACGGCCATCGTCGTCGAGAACACCGTCGTGAGCAGGCCGATGCGATCGGGGAAGTACCGCTTCACGAGCGGGGGCAGCAGGATGTTGCCGGTGCCGACGGCCGCGAAGATGAGCGCGGTGCCGGCCAGCAGCAGCCCCGAGTTCGGCGCGAGCGCGCGCGCGATCAGCCCGAGGGTCACCACCGCCATCGCCGCCACGGCGAGGCGTTCGAGGCCGAAGCGGCGCTCCAGCGCCGGGGTGAGGAGCCCGAAGATCGCGTAGCAGACCGGCGGCGCGGTGCCGATGAGCCCGATCACCGCGGACGGCACGTCGTACTCGGCCGAGATGTGGTCGAACAGCGGCGACAGCGAGGCGACCGCCGAGCGCAGCGAGAAGGCGAAGAGGACGATCCCGACGAGGGCGAGTGCGCGTCCCTGCCAGAGCGGGCGGGCAGGAGAAGGACTCACCGGTCAAGCCTAGGGGCGACCGAAGGCCTCGGCTCGCCGCGCGTCACGACTCCTGCGAGCCCTCGACCCAGGCCAGGTACTCCTCCGACACGGTGCCCGTGATGTAGCGGCCGTCGAAGCAGCTCATGTCGAGGTCGTCCACGTCGGAGCCCTCCAGGATCGCCGCCTTCAGATCCTCGACCTCCTGGTAAACCATGTAGTCGGCGCCCAGCTCCTCGGCGATCTCGGGGATCGTTCGGCCGTGGGCCACGAGCTCGTGACGCGACGGCATGTTGATGCCGTAGACGTGCGGGTAGCGCACGGGCGGGGCGGCCGACGCGAATGTGACGCTCTTGGCTCCGGCATCCCGCGCCATCTGGATGATCTCCTTGGACGTCGTCCCGCGCACGATCGAGTCGTCGATGAGGAGCACGTTCTTGCCCTTGAACTCGCTCGACATCGCGTTGAGCTTCTGGCGCACGCTCTTCTTGCGCACCGCATGCCCGGGCATGATGAACGTGCGCCCGACGTAGCGGTTCTTGTAGAAGCCCTCGCGGTACTCGATGCCGAGCTTGCGGGCGACCTGCATGGCCGCCGGCCGCGACGAGTCGGGGATCGGCATGACGACGTCGATCGCATCCTTCGGCGTGTACTTGGCGATCGTGTCGGCCAGGCGCTCGCCCATGCGCAGGCGCGCCTCGTAGACGGAGATGCCGTTCATGACCGAGTCGGGACGGGCGAGGTACACGTACTCGAACGAGCACGGCACGAGCTTCGGGTCGGCCGCGCACTGACGGGTGTGGAGGTGGCCGTCGAGGTCGATGAAGACCGCTTCGCCGGGGTCGACGTCGCGGACGACCTCGAACTCACCGTTCTCGAGCACGAGCGACTCGCTCGTGACGACCCACTCGTAGCTGCCGTCCTCGTTCTTGCGCGTGCCGAGGATGAGCGGCCGGATGCCGAACGGGTCGCGGAAGGCGAGAAGGCCATAGCCGGCGATCAGCGCGATCGCGGCGTACGAGCCCTCGACGCGCTCGTGCACCCGGCTGACGGCCTGGAAGACCTGGTCGGGCTCCAGCTCGACGCCGGAGATCGCGCCCTGCAGCTCGTTGGCCAGCACGTTGACCAGGAGCTCGGTGTCGGACGAGGTGTTGAGGTGCCGGCGGTCCTTGTGGAACAGCTCGTCGGTGAGCTCGCGGGTGTTGGTGAGGTTGCCGTTGTGCACGAGGACGATGCCGTACGGCGCGTTCACGTAGAAGGGCTGCGCCTCCTCCTCGCTCGAGGCCGTGCCCTTCGTCGCGTAGCGCACGTGCCCGAGGCCGAGGTTGCCGAGCAGCGCGCGCATGTCGCGCGTGCGGAACGCCTCGCGCACCTGCCCCTTCTCCTTGTGCACGTGGAAGACGCCGTTGGTCTCGGCCGTCGCGATGCCTGTGGAGTCCTGGCCGCGGTGCTGCAGCAGGAGGAGCGAGTCGTAGATCTCCTGGTTGACGTTGCCCCTGCCGACCATCCCGACGATTCCGCACATGGGGTGTTACTTCGCTCCGTTGTTCTCGCTGTATGCGCCGACGAGGCGCACGGCGCCGCCGTCGACGCCCTTGGCGCCCTGCTCGAACTCGCCCTCCGGCCGGCTGCCACCGCGCACCACGCCGACCTGCCAGGTCGCGATGCCCTCGTGAGAGAGAGCGGATGCCGCGGCCTCCGCCTTCTCGGCGGCCACGACCGCGAGGAAGCCGATGCCGAGGTTCCACGTTCCCTCGGTCGACTGAAGATCGAGGTCGCCGAGGTCGGCGAGCACGCGGAAGACGGGCGGCGGCGACCAGGTCGACCGGTCGACCTCGACCCACGTGCCCTGCGGCAGCACGCGCGCGAGGTTGGCCGCGATGCCGCCGCCCGTGACGTGGCTGAGGGCGTGCACGGCGTCCTTCGTCTCGGCGATGAGGCGCAGGAGCGGCTGGGCGTAGAGGCGGGTGGGCTCGAGCAGCGCCTCGCCCCACGTGATGCCGTCGGTGCCGAGGTCGGCGGCGCGATCGCCGTACTGGATGCCGGCGCCGGCGACGATGTGCCGCACGAGCGAGTAGCCGTTGGAGTGGAGGCCCGAGCTGGCGAGTGCGAGGACGACGTCGCCGTCGCGCACGTGGTCGGCACCGAGGACGCGGCCGGCCTCGACGACGCCCGTCGCCGCACCTGCCACGTCGTAGTCGTTGATGCCGAGCAGGCCGGGGTGCTCAGCGGTCTCGCCGCCGATCAGCGCGGTGCCGGTCTCGTGGCAGCCGGCGGCGATGCCGCGGACGATGTCGGCGATGCGCTCGGGGAAGACCTTGCCGCATGCGATGTAGTCGGTCATGAAGAGCGGCTTCGCACCGACCACGACGATGTCGTCGACGACCATGCCGACGAGGTCGAGGCCGATGGTGTCGTGCTTGTCGATCGCCTGGGCGATCGCGACCTTGGTGCCGACGCCGTCGGTGCTCGTGGCGAGGAGCGGCTTGTCGTACGCCTTGAACGCCGACGCGTCGAACAGGCCGGCGAATCCGCCGACTCCGCCCAGGACCTCGGGCCCGTGGGTACGGCGGACGGCCGACTTCATCAGCTCAACGGCGAGGTCGCCAGCGGCGGTGTCGACTCCGGCGGCGGTATAGGGGTTCACCGGCGTGGAGGAGGGGGCATCGGGCGAAGAGGAGGCCACGTATCCAGCCTACCGGCGCGCTGAGCGAGCGGATGCCGCGTGACGGCCCTCCGTCGAGTGTCCAGGGCACGCCGCGCCGCCGGGTCGGGCGACGGCGCGTCCTGGACTCTCAACCGGAGGGGGAAGGGCGATTCGGCAGGCGGGAGAACGGGCTCGATGGGAGTGGCCGGTTCTAGAATGGCGACATGGGCGGCACCGGTGCTCCGGAATGGCTGATCCGCGAAGACGCGGGTCAGCCCGTCCTTCTTGCGCTCTATCTTCGGCAGGTGCTGGGCATCCGCTCCCCTGACGAGCTGCCGTATCTGCGAGGCATCCCACCGCGCGTCAACGACCGGCCCGAAGACGCCCAGGCGCTCCTCGAACGGCAGTGGCGCGAGTATTGGGCGATGACGGTCGAGCCGCAGGCGCACCCGTCGCCGGTTCCACTCGACCTCGTCGAGGGGTACGACACGCTGCTCGCCCTTCCGTCCCACGGAGCAGAGGCGCTGCGCGCGGCCGTCGCACCGCACTCCGCCGAGGCGCTGGCTTTCTCGCAGTCGGCCCATGCCCGCTACCGCCGGGATGCCAGCCCGGGGTCGGGCACGGCGTACCGGGCGTACGCGAGCGCGATCGCCGAGCACGAACGGCAGATCGGCCGTCGCGCCCACTCGTTCGAGCTCAACGTGCAGGTGCTCCCGCTGAATCAGCGAGGAGTGTGGTGGATCGGCTCGCTCACGATCGCCGTCACCGACGGCCTGCGCGGAGACGTCGCGGCGTTCGACGCCGCCATCCATCCGATCATCGCCGAACTGGCCTGAGGCCGGCCGGGGTCAGAGCGCGCGGTCGTCCTCGTCGGACTGCACCGACTCGTGGTCGACCGTGACCTCCCGCGTGTGCGCGCTCGAGCGCCGGTCGAACCAGAGGGCCACGAGCCCGGCCAGCGCGAGCCCGACGGGGATGCAGATGAGCAGGAGGAAGCCGAAGACCTGTCCCTGCGAGTAGACGAGGCCGGTGTTGGGGCTCTTCTCGGCCGATCCGTCGAACGCGAAGGTGAGGATCATCGCGACGACGACGCCGAGGGCTGCGCCGGCGAGGAGGAACACCGCGATCTTCGGCGCGCGGCGCACGCGCACGGTCTCGATGTGGTCCTCGACGTGATCCGGCATGGATCCATTGTCCCACTCCTGCCGCCCGGCGGCGCCTCTGTCATCGAGCAAGCGCAGCGTCCCCCGGGTCGTTGGGCGAGCGAAGCGTCCCGCGGGTCGTTGAGCGAGCGCAGCCTCCCCCCGGGTCGTTGAGCGAGCGAAGCGAGACGAAACGCCCTCTACGCCCGACCGCGCTCAAGGCCGCAGCGGCAGGAGGTCCGAGATGTCGGCGCGGGTGCCCGAGGCGGCGATGCGGCCCTGGGCCGCGGCATCCGTCCACTGTTCTTGTCCTGTCGCGAGCGCGATCCACGTCGCCGGATCCGTCTCCACGACGTTGGGCGGCGTTCCGCGCGTGTGGCGCGGGCCCTCGACGACCTGCACGGCACCGAAGGGCGGCACGCGCACCTCGACCGAGTTGCCCGGTGCCTTCTCGGCCAGCAGCTGCAGCAGATAGCGGACTGCGGTCGCCAGATCGGTGCGGTTGGGGAGGGATGCCTCGCCCGCCGCGTGCACGGCTTCGAGGGCGGAGCGTCCCTCGTCCGTCGTGATCCTTCGCGGCATGACTCAACGCTACGCCGTGCCCACCCCGAGGGATCCGGCCACGCCGCTTTGTCCGGTTCCCGCGTCTCCCGGATCGCCGAAACGGAACGGATGGCCCTCGGTAGGCTGGTCGGGTGAAGATCCTGGTACTCGGCTCGGGCGCGCGCGAGCACGCCATCATCCTCGCGCTGCGCTCGGAGGACACCGAGCACGAGATCTTCGCCGCCCCCGGCAATGCCGGCATCGCGCAGGACGCCGAGGTCGTCCCGCTCGACGCGAACGACCCCGCCGCGGTCACGGTCTTCGCCAACGAGCGCGCCGTCGACCTCGTGGTGATCGGACCCGAGGCTCCGCTCGTCGCGGGCGTCGCCGACGCCCTGCGCGAGCGCGGCATCCCGGTGTTCGGCCCGGGCAAGGCGGCGGCACAGCTCGAGGGCTCGAAGGCCTTCGCCAAGCGCATCATGGATGCCGCGGGCGTACCCACCGGTCGTGCGCTCCGCGCCACGAACCGCGCCGAGCTCGAGGCCGCGCTCGACGACCTCGGCTCCCCCTACGTCGTGAAGGCCGACGGCCTGGCCGCCGGCAAGGGCGTCATCGTGACCGAGGATCGCGACGCTGCGCTCGCGCACGCCGACGCCTATCTGCCCACCGGCCCGGTGCTCGTCGAGGAGTTCCTCGCCGGCCCCGAGGTGTCGCTGTTCTTCCTGAGCGACGGCGACCACGTGCTGCCACTCAGCCCGGCGCAGGATTACAAGCGCCTGCTCGACGCCGACGCCGGGCCCAACACCGGCGGCATGGGCGCGTACTCGCCGCTGCCGTGGCTGTCGGAGCGCTTCGGGGGCGAGGACGAGTTCGTCGACCTCGTCACGCGCGAGGTCGCCGAGCCGGTGATCCGTCGGCTGGACGCCGAAGGTACGCCGTTCATCGGCCTCCTCTACGCCGGCCTCATCCTGACGGACGCCGGCGTCAAGGTCATCGAGTTCAACGCCCGGTTCGGCGACCCCGAGACGCAGGTCGTGCTGCCCCGGCTGGTCGACCCGCTGTCCGAGCTGCTGCTGGCCGCGGCATCCGGCAATCTCGAAAGCCGCCCGCGGCCGGCGTTCGCCGACGCGGTCGCCGTGACCGTCGTGCTCGCGAGCGAGGGTTACCCCCAGTCGCCCGTGACGGGGCGGCCGTTGACCGGATTGGATGCCGCAGCCGCGGTCGAGGGCGTGCACCTCGCGCACGCGGCCACGGCAGAGACGGGCGGCGAGCTCATCGCGACGGGCGGTCGCGTGCTGAATGTGGTGGGGCTGGGCACGACCTTCGCCGAGGCTCGGGATCGGGTCTACCGCGCCGTCGCCGCCATCGGTCTCGAGGGCGGGCAGCACCGCACCGACATCGCCGCGCGTGTGGTCGAGGACTGACGCGGGCTCAGGTCGCGGGGACGGCGCGTTTCGTCTCGCTGCGCTCGCTCAACGACCGGGGTGACGGGTCGCTTCAACCGCGCCGTTCTGCGGCCTCGCGCTCTTCGTGGCGCAATTCGGCGCGGCTGAGCCGAGGAACTGAACGTCCAACCGCGGCATCCTGCGCCTGCCGGGTCGCGACGCACGCACATCGGCGCGGTTGAACGACCGGGGAGGACGCGTTTCGTCTCGCTGCGCTCGCTCAACGACCGGGCGGGGTTGAACCGGGGGCTACGCCGCTTCCTCGGCGGCCTTCCACTCGGAGGTCGGCATCGGCGACGGGCGGCGCAGGAACAGCACAGCGACCACGCCGATCAGCAGCACGGCCGCCGGCAGCAGGATCGCCTGCGACATCGCGGCCGAGAACGGCTCCGCGACCTGCGGCGGCAGCGCGCCCTCGTCGAAGCCGACCGAGGCATCGGCCGCTCCGGGGAGGTTCGCCTCGAGGCGTGCCTGCATGAAGGCGGCGATCGAAGCCGAGCCGAGCACCGAGCCGATGGTGCGCATCGTGTTGTAGATGCCCGCCCCGGCGCCGGCCTGGCGTGGAGCGAGGTTGCGCGTGGCGGTGGTCGCGAGGGGGCCCCACATGCCCGCGTTGCCGACGCCCATGATGAAGGACGGGATCAGGAACGCCCAAATCGGGGTGTCGAGGTTCATCAGAGCGGAGTAGAGCACGAGCGATCCGGTCACCAGCAGCAGGCCGGGCACGAGCAGCACGCGCGGATCGGTGCGGTCGAGCCAGCGCCCGGCGAGCGGCGAGAGCACCCCGGCGGCCACGGCCATCGGCACCAGCAGCAGCGCCGACTCGGTCGGCGTCAGCCCGCGGCCGAGCTGGATGAAGAACATGAGCGGCAGCGACATGCTCGTCACGGTGAAGCCCACCGTTGCGATCCCGACGTTCGCCACCGAGAAATTGCGGTCGCGGAACAGCTCGAGCGGCACGAGCGCCTCGCTCTTCGTCTTCGCCTGCTGCCAGATGAAGAGGGCGAGCACGATGACGCCGGCGATGATCAGCCCCCACACCGTGATGGGGCCCCAGATGACGCCCCAGTCGTAGGTCTCACCCTCCTGCAGGCCGAACACGATGAGGAAGAGCGCGAGGGCGCTGAGCACGACGCCCACCATGTCGAACTTGTGCGGGTGCGTCTCGAGCCTCGGGACGAGGATCCACGCGAGCACGAAGCCGACGATCCCGACGGGGATGTTGATGAAGAAGATCCACTCCCACCCGAAGCCGTCGACGAGCAGGCCGCCGGCGAGCGGTCCGACGAGCATCGCGACGCCTGAGGTGGCGCCCCACAGTCCCATCGCCGCACCGCGCTGGTTCGGCGGGAAGGTGCGGGTGATGACGGCCATCGTCTGCGGCGTCATCATCGCCGCACCGAGTCCCTGCACCGCGCGGAATGCGATGAGCGCCCCGAGCGTCGGCGACAGTCCGCACGCGAGCGAGGCGAGCGTGAACACGGCGAGGCCGATGAGGTAGATGGTCTTCGGTCCGAACCGGTCGCCCAGGCGGCCGGTGATCAGCAGCGGCACCGCGTAGGCGAGGAGGTACGCCGAGGTCACCCACACGACGTTGTCCAGGTTGTTGGTCTCGGGGTCGAGCGCCGCCTTGATCGCCGGGTTGGCCACCGACACGATCGTCGTGTCGACCAGGATCATGAAGAAGCCGATCACCAGCGCCCAGAGCGCCGGCCAGGCGCTGCGCGGAGCTTTGCCGTCGCCGGCGGGAGAGCCGGACGCGCCCGTCGTGCGGCGTCCTGCCGTCGATGCCCGGATGGTCGGTTCAGTCATTGCCCTGCGGCCTTTCGTTGAGCCAGACAGCGTATACCCCTCGCCGGGGCATGGCGTCGGTGGCCGCGAGTACGGTGACGGTTATGACGGATGCCCCGGCCGTGGCCCACGGGCACACGCTGTTCGACCCCCTCGCCGAGCCGTACCTCGCGAGTGCTGATGTCGACATCGGGCCGATGTTCGGCAGCCGAGGACTCCGCGTGCGCGGCAAGGTCTTCGCGTTCGTCGGGCACCTCGGCGACATGGTCGTCAAGCTGCCCGCCGCGCGGGTGGATGAGCTCGACGGCGGCGGCGGTCTCGAGCGCATGGTGATCCGCGAGCGCGTGATGAAGGAGTGGCTGATCGTGCCGGTGACGGCCGCGAAGCGATGGGAGGCGCTGCTGGCCGAGGCGTTCGCCTTCGTCGACGAGATCACCCCGGGGGCGCCGGGCGGTGAGCCTCCGCCCGAGCCCGCGATAATGGGCAGGTGACGACCCCCCTCGAACTGCCCGGCTGGCGCCATGCGTACTCCGGCAAGGTCCGCGACCTGTACGTCCCCGCCGACGCACCCGACGCCGCCTCGGCCGAGCGCATGCTCGTCGTCGCCAGCGACCGCGTGAGCGCGTTCGACCACGTGCTGTCGCCCGGCATCCCCGACAAGGGCGTGCTGCTGACGACCCTCAGCCTCTGGTGGTTCGACCGTCTCGCCGGCGCGGACGGCGGGCGCGGCATCCCGAACCATCTCGCGTCGTCGCACGTGCTCACGCTCGGCGCGGACGGGGAGGCGAACACCGCCGACGATCTGCAGTCGCTGATTCCGGATGCCGTCATCGGGCGCGCCATGGTCGTGAAGAGCCTCGACATGCAGCCCGTCGAGTGCGTCGTGCGGGGCTACCTCACCGGGTCCGGCTGGACGGAGTACCGCGAGAACGGCACCGTGTGCGGCATCGCGCTGCCGTCCGGGCTGGAGAACGGCGACCGCCTTCCCGAGCCGATCTACACGCCCGCATGGAAGGCGCCGATGGGCGAGCACGACGAGAACATCTCGTACGAGCGCACCGTCGAGCTCGTCGGCGCCGAGCGCGCGGCCGAACTGCGCGACCTCTCGCTCGAGATCTACGCGCGCGCCGCCCGCACCGCCGAGGAGCATGGCCTGATCCTCGCCGACACGAAGTTCGAGTTCGGCATCGACGACGACGGCGTGATGAGCCTCGCCGACGAAGTACTCACGAGCGACTCGTCGCGATACTGGGATGCCGCGGTCTGGGCCTCCGGCACGACCCCCGACGAGCGAATGGCGAGCTTCGACAAGCAGATCGTGCGGGACTGGCTCGCCGCGAACTGGGCACCCCCGCGCGAGGGCGAACCGCCGGCGCTTCCCGACGACGTGATCGAGCGCACGCGCGCCCGCTACCGCGAGCTGCTCGAGCGGCTCACCGCCGCCTGACCCGATTCCAGGTCATCGCGCGAGCGCGACGAGACCAAATCGCCCGCCGCGCGTCGCTAGGGTGAGGGACGCAACATTCCCGAGCGCAAGGAGCGCGCATGCCTCTGTGGACCCTTCACGGCAACGGCCGGACCGTCGAGCCCGGCCAGGTGGTCAAGCCCGACGAGCGACTGAACTGGCCCGCGACCGTCGCGATCGGCGCGCAGCACGTCGTCGCCATGTTCGGCGCGACGTTCCTCGTTCCCGTCATCACGGGCTTCCCGGTCTCGACGACGCTCTTCTTCTCGGGCATCGGCACGCTGCTCTTCCTCCTCGTCACCCGCAACAAGCTGCCCAGCTATCTGGGCTCGTCGTTCGCGTTCATCGCCCCGGTCACCGCCGCCACCGCGTCGCAGGGCATGGGCTCGGCTCTCGCGGGCATCGTCGCGGTCGGCGTCCTGCTGGCCGCGGTCGGCTTCGTCGTCCAGTTCGCGGGCATCGGCTGGATCGACAAGCTCATGCCGCCGGTCGTCGCCGGCGCGATCGTCGCCCTCATCGGGTTCAACCTCGCGCCCGTCGCCTGGGACAACTTCGAGCAGCAGCCGGTGACGGCATCCATCACGCTCGTCGCGGTGATCCTGTTCAGCGTGCTGTTCCGCGGCTTCCTCGGCCGCATCTCGATCTTCCTCGGCGTGATCCTCGGCTACGTCGTCGCCCTCCTCTTCGGCGAGGTCGACTTCACGGCCGCCGACAAGGCGTCCTGGTTCGGGCTTCCCGAGTTCCACGTGGCCGACTTCGCGTCTCCCGGCACGTGGAGCGTCATCGCCATGTTCCTGCCCGTGGTGCTCGTGCTCATCGCCGAGAACGTCGGTCACGTGCGCGGTGTGGCGACGATGACGGATGCCTCGGTGAATCAGCACACCGGCCGCGCGCTGATCGCGGACGGCGCGGCCACGACGCTCGCCGGATTCTTCGGCGGCTCGGGAACGACGACCTACGGCGAGAACATCGGCGTCATGGCGGCGACCCGCGTCTACTCCACCGCCGCTTACTGGGTGGCGGGCGTCGTGGCGATCCTGCTCGCGCTGTCACCGAAGATCGGCGCGATCATCGCCTCGGTGCCGCCGGGCGTGCTCGGCGGCGTGACCACCGCGCTGTACGGACTCATCGGCATCATCGGCATCAAGATCTGGGTCGACAACCGCGTGGACTTCTCGCGCCCCGTCAATCAGTACACCGGCGCGGTCGCCCTCGTGATCGCGATCGCCGGCTTCACGATGCAGTGGGGTGACTTCGAGCTCGGCGCGATCGTGATCGGCGCCGCCGCGGCGCTGCTGATCTACCACCTGGGCAATGCGATCGCTCGCTGGCGCAAGACCGGCGCCGATGACGGCGGTCCGATCCCGGCGGTCGGGCCCTTGGGCGGCGACCCCGAGAACGCCCCGGTGCGGTAGCGGTTCGCCGCAGGAGGAATGGGCGACGGATGCTGCGGGTTGTACATGCGTATGAATGAAATGCCCGCGCACTCCGGCGATCGTCTCGCCGCCGACACGTCGATGGGCGCCGTGACGCTCCTCGTCGGCGACCTCGATGCGATGACGGCGTACTACCGCGACGTCGTCACACTCCAGGTGCTGTCGGCCGACGGCGACACGACGACGCTCGGCCGCGCCGGACGCCCGATCGTGATCCTGCGCCACGAACCCGCGCTGCGCCACGCGACCCCCGGTTCGGCCGGCCTCTTCCACACCGCGATCCTCTTCGAGAGCCAGGCCGCCCTCGCGGCGGCGCTCTACTCGGTCGCGCGCCATGCGCCGGGCACGTTCACCGGGTCGGCCGACCACCTCGTCAGCCAGGCGTTCTACTTCACCGACCCCGAGGGCAACGGCATCGAGCTGTACTGGGACCGCGCGCGGTCCGACTGGTCGTGGACGCACGGGCAGGTCGAGATGGCGACGCTCTATCTCGACCCGAACGAGTTCCTGGGCGAGCATCTCACCGAAGAGGCGGCGCTCGGCGCGACGGCCGGGGACGCGGCATCCGTCGGTCACGTCCATCTCTCCGTGGGGGATGTCGCGACCGCCCGCGCCTTCTACGTGGACGCGCTCGGGTTCGATGCGACCGCGGCGCTGGGCGACCAGGCGCTGTTCGTGAGCGCGGGCGGCTACCACCATCACATGGCGATGAACGTGTGGAACTCGCGCGGCGCGGGTCCCCGCATGCCCGCCCTCGGGCTGGGACGCGTCGACCTCGCGCTGCCCGACGCCGACGCGATGGGCGAGCTCGCCGAGCGCCTGCGCCACCACGGGTTCGCGGTGCGCGACGACGGGCGCGACCTGTCGTTCGACGACCCCTGGGCAAACCTGCTCGTCGCCACGTCGCCCGGGCGGGGTTGAGGCGCGTTTCGTCTCGCTTCCCTCGCTCAACGACCCGGGGTAGGGGCGGCGCTCGCTCAACAACCCGGGGTAGGGGCGGCGCTCGCTCAACAACCCGCTGCGCGGCCCGGGCGTTCGCCTGTCACAAAGCACGGGTCGCACCCGCGAATCGCGACAGCCGAGCACGGTGAGTTCGGCCCAGAACCTCTAGACCGACTCGCGGACCACCAGCTCCGTCTCGAGGATCGTGACGTGGCGCGGATGCCGGCCGGCCAGCAGGTCGAGCAGGACCGTGGCCATGCGCTCTCCCTGCGCGAACGACGGCTGGCGCATCGTCGTCAGCTGGGGCGTCACCGACGTGGCGACCGGCGAGTCGTCGAACCCCATGAGGGCGATGTCGTCGGGCACGCGGATGCCGGCGTTGGCCAGAACCGACAGCGCGCCGCGGGCCATGAGGTCGCTCGCGATGAAGATGGCGTCGGGACGCTCGCCCGCTTCGAGGATGGCGCGCATCGCGTCGGCGCCGCCGTCGGCCGTGAAGTTGCCGTCGACGACCATGCCCTCGGGCAGCTCCCAGGCGTGCAGCGCGTCGCGGTAGCCGCGCAGCCGGTCGACGCCGGCGGGCATCGTCAGCGGTCCGGTGATGGTGGCGATGTTCCGGTGGCCGCGCTCGATGAGGTAGGTCGTGGCGTCGTGGCCGCCGCGGACATTGTCGACGTCGACGTAGTAGTCGCGCTCGCGCTCGCGCACGGGTCGGCCGCCGTAGACGACGGGCACGGCGTTGGCGATGCGGTCGATGAAGGTGTCGCTGGTGTGGTGCGACACGATGATCGCGCCGTCGACCGCTCCGCTGCGCACGTAGCTCGTGGTCTTGTCGCCCGGGTCGTCGTTCGCGATGAAGAGGTTCAGGACGTAGTCCGACCGGCTCAGCCGGGCGTTGATGCCCGAGACGATCGCCGCGAAGAAGGGATCGCCGAAGAACCGGGTGGTGTCTTCGGGCACGACGAGCGCGATGGCGTGCGTCTGCCGGCTCGCAAGTGAGCGGGCGGCGCGGTTCGGCACGTAGTTGAGGTCGGAGATCGCGCGCTTGACCGCCTCGAGCGCCTCCGGGCTCACGGCCGTCGACCCGTTCACGACCCGCGAGACCGTCGATCGGGAGACCCCCGCGGCCGCGGCGACCTCCTCGATCGTCACCGATCCGCGTATCGCGTCCGTCGTCATGCCGCCTGCCCTTCCTTCCGGGATGCTACGACCCGACGGTCGCCGTTTCGCGTTCGAGCGCGCGGGCCGCGATGATGCGGCTGTACTCGCGGCCGCTGTCCTTCACCGAGCGCAGCTGGGTGTCGTAGTCGACGCGGACGATGCCGAACCGCTTCTCATACCCCCACGCCCACTCGAAGTTGTCGAGGAGCGACCAGTAGAAGTATCCCCGTACATCGACCCCGGCATCCACCGCATCGAGGATCGCGCCCAGGTGGGCGCGGACGAAGTCGGCGCGATCGGCGTCGTGCACACGCACCTCCCCGTCTTCCACGACGCGCTCGTCGTCGTAGGCGGCGCCGTTCTCGGTGACGAAGAGCACCGTGTCGGTCGGCTGCGCGTACTCGTCCCAGACCCGGCCGAGCAGGCGGGTGAGACCCTCCGGCTGCACCTCCCAGTGCATGGGCGTGCGGGGCAGGCCGCGCTCGTGCCAGTAGATGCCCTCGTGCGATGGGAACGGTGAGGCGCCCGGCCGATCGGTCGGGGCGTCGCCGCCGATCGGTGCGACCGCGGGCGCGTGCCCGCCGACGAGCTCGCCGTGGTAGTAGTTCACGCCGAGCGTGTCGATCGACGTGGCGATGGTCGCCAGGTCTCCCGGACGCACCGCGGACTCCCAGGCGGCGATGGCCGAGGCATCCACCTTCCTGATGTCCTCCACCACGTCTGCCGGGTACTCGCCCCGGAAGATCGGGTCGAGGAACCAGCGGTTGAACTGGCCGTCGATGCGACGCGCGGCGTCGACGTCGGCGGGGTCGTTCTCGTCGACCGCATCGGCCACGGTGAGGTTCAGCGTGATGCCGAGGTTGAGCGATGCGTCGCGTGCGCGCAGCTCGCGGACCGCCTGCCCGTGGCCGAGCATCAGGTGGTGCGCGGCGAGCACGCCCTCGGTGACGCTGTAGTGACCGGGCGCGTGCAGGCCGGCGGTGTAGCTGAGGAACGACGAGCACCACGGCTCGTTGAGGGTCGTCCAGACGTCGACGCGGTCGCCGAGCGCATCGTGCATGTCGAGCGCGTACTCCGTGAACCGATCCGCGGTGTCGCGGTTCGCCCAGCCGCCCTTGTCCTGAAGGGCCTGCGGCAGATCCCAGTGGTAAAGGGTCAGCCAGGGCAGGATGTCGGCGTCGAGCAGCTCATCGACCAGGCGCTTGTAGAAGTCCACGCCCTGCACGTTGACCGGACCGCCGTCGGGGCGCACCCGCGACCACGACGTGGAGAAGCGGTACGTCTGCAGCCCCATCGACTTCATCAGCGCGACGTCGTCGGTGTACCGGTGGTAGTGGTCGCACGCCACGTCGCCGTTGTCGGCGTTGATGACGGCTCCCGGCACGCGGCAGAACGCATCCCAGATGGAGTCGCGGCGGCCGTCCTCGTGGGCGGCCCCCTCGATCTGGAAGGCGGCGGTGGCCGCACCGAAGAGGAAGTTCGACGGGAAGGCGCGCGCAGTGGTCGCGGTCATGCGGACGGCGTCCTTTCTGGAAGTGAGTGCGAAGTGAGGTGGGGCGGGTCGCCGGGCGGTCAGCCCTTGACGGCGCCGGCCATGATGCCGCTGACGAGCTGCTTGCCGGCGAAGGCGAAGAGGATGAGCAGCGGGATGGTCGACAGAAGGACGCCGGCGAGCACCACCGAGTAGTCGACGAAGTAGTTCGACTGCAGCAGCGAGAGCGCGACCGGGAGCGTCGGGTTCTGTCGATCCAGCACGATGAACGGCCAGAAGAAGTTGTTCCAGGCGCCCACGAACGTGAAGAGGAACAGCATCGCGGCAGCCGGTCGCGCCGCCGTCACGCCGATCACCCAGAACGTGCGGATCATGGATGCACCGTCCACGCGAGCCGCCTCGATGAGCTCGTCGGGCACCGACTGCTGCAGGTACTGCGTCATCCAGAACACGCCGAATGCGCTCGTCAGCGACGGGATGATGATCGCGCCGATCTGCCCGGTCCAGCCGAGGTCGGCGAACAGGATGTACAGCGGGACGACGCCCAGCTGCATCGGAACGGCCATCGTCGCGACCACGAAGACGAGCAGGGCCTTGCTGCCGCGGAAGCGCAGCTTGGCGAATGCCCACCCCGCGAGCGTCGAGGTGACGACGACGGCGGCGGCGATCAGGGTGGAGCTGTAGATCGAGTTCCACAGCGCCGGCCAGAAGTTCACGGCGGGATCGTTCATCACCGACGTGGCGTTGGCGATGAAGTTGCCGCCGGGGATCCACGACATGTTCGGGTCGTTGATGGTCGACGAGTCGCCCGAGCCGATGAGGAACGACCAGTAGTAGGGGAACACCGCCGACAGCAGCACGACGCCGAGGCCGGCGTACACCCAGAACCCGGGCCGGTAGCCGCGGATCTTGGTCGTGCGGTTGTTGCGGCGGCGGGCCGCATCCTGCGGAATGCCCTCTTCGATGATCGCGAGCGGCGGAGGAGTGCTGATGCTCATCGGCGGAATCCCTTCTTGCGCGGCGATACGACTCCGCGGCCGCCCTCGTCACGGACGAGTTTTCGGGTGACGAGGAGGTTGATGAGGCCGATCACGAGGATGATGAGGAACAGGATCCACGCGAGCGCCGCGGCCCGTCCGAAGTTCCACTCGCGCCAGCCGATGTTGTAGAGGAACAGGGTGATCGTCAGCCACTGCTGCGCTGCCCCGCCCTCGCCGGTGTTGTCGTACATCCGCGGCTCGTCGAAGATCTGCAGACCGCCGATGGTCGAGGTGATGATGACGAAGATCAGGGTGGGACGCAGCGAGGGCACCGTGATCGAGATGAACTGGCGGAATGCGCCGGCGCCGTCGACCGTGGCGGCCTCGTAATAGTCGCGGGGAATGGCCTGCATCGCGGCGAGGAGGATCAGCGCGTTGTAGCCCGTCCAGCGGAAGTTGACCATCGTGGCGATGGCGATGTGGCTCCAGAACGGATCCTTGTGCCACGGGATCGCCTGCAGTCCGAGGTCGGTGAGGATGTTGTTCACCAGGCCGTGGTTGTCGCCGAACATGTTGCTGAAGATCAGGGCGACGGCGACGGGTGCCATCACGTAGGGCAGCAGCACGCCCATGCGCCAGAACGTCTTGGCGCGGATGTTGCGGTCGAGCATGGCGGCGATGAACACCGCGAGGATCAGCTGCGGCACCGTCGACAGCAGGAAGATGCTGAAGGTGTTCCGCAGAGCCGTCCAGAACTGCGGGTTCTGCAGGATCCAGATGTACTGGTCGAAGCCGACGAACTCGCCGGAGTTGCGAACGAGGTCCCAGTTCTGGAACGAGATCACCGCGGTGTAGGCGATCGGGAACAGACCCACGATCGCGAAGACGATGAAGAACGGCGAGATGTAGAGGTACGGGGAGAGTTTGAGGTCCCAGCGGCTGATGCGGTGGGAGAAGGAGATGACGCGCGGCTGGCGTACGGGAGTCGGCCGGTCGGCCGGCCCGGATGCCGTGGGGCGGGTTGCGGTCGAGGTCACCGGTGGCTCCGATTCGATGTCAGGGGAGAGGCGGGAGGCTGTGGAGGAGGAGTGCACGCGAGCCGGGTGAGACCCGCGCACACTCCTCCTTCGGTCAGGCCACGGCCGGGCGAGCGACCGTGGTGGCTAGACCACGCCTATCAGAACGCCCCGACCTCGGAGACCCAGGTGTCCCACGAGGTCTGCTGGTCTTCGACACCGTCGAAGACGCGCGTGACCGCGTTCTGGAGCGCGTCGTGGTACTTGAAGTAGCTCGCGTCCTTGAAGGGAGCGACCGTGACGGCCTCGGCACGCGTGCTGAGGATCTCACCGGTCGGAGCGTCGTTGAAGTACTCGTTCGTCGCGTCGGTCAGCGTCGGGTCCTCGTACGCCTCGAGCTGGCTCGGGAAGGTGCCCGCGTTGGTGAACGCCTTGACCTGCTGCTCGGGGGCCGTGAGCCAGTCGGCGAGCGCGAGCGCTGCGTCGACGTTCTTGCCGTTGGCCGGAACGGTCAGGTACGAGCCGCCCCAGTTGCCGCCACCGTTCGGGAAGACATCCGCGATGTCCCACCCGGTGACGTCGGGCGCGTTGCCCGAGATGACGCCCAGCATCCAGCCCGGGCACAGCATCGTGGCGAACTCGCCGTTGGCCATCGAGGCGAACCAGTCGTCCGACCACTGGCCGGGGTAGGCCGAGTTCGGGACCGCACGCTCGGTGACGAGGTCGTACGCGGCCTGGATCTCGGGGTTCTCGGTCGCGATGACCGTGCCGTCGGGCTCGGTGTAGGTGTACTCGATCTGGTTGACGATGCCCTGGAGCACCGAGTTCGCCGAGTCGATCATCGGTTTGCCGGTGGCTTCCTTGTACTGGTCGGCGACGTCGAGGTAGTTCTCCCAGTCGCCGTCGAACAGCTCGGCCACGCCCTCGCGGTCGCTCGGCAGGCCGGCGGCCTCGAATAGGTCGGCGCGGTAGCAGATGCCCTGCGGGCCGATGTCGGTGCCGAAGCCGACCAGACGGCCGTCGGGGTCGGTCGCAGCGGCTTCCTTCCAGTCGAGCCAACGGCCCTTGACGCTGTCGGGCGCCTCGGCCAGGAGGTCGGAGTACTGCATCGCCTCGGCGAACCAGTCGATCTCGACGGCTTCGATGTCGGCGAGACCTTCCTTGCCCAGCTTCTGGAAGTAGTTCGCACGCGCGTCGCCGGACTCGGCGGCACGGTTGTGGACGATCGTCACGTTGGGGTTCTCATCCATGTACTCCTGGAGGAGCTCCTCGGTGTAGCCGAAGTCGTTGAACGTGGCGATGGTGAGCGTGATGGGCTCGTCGGAATCTGCCGACGGCTGGCCGCCGCCGCCGCCGGCGCAGCCGGCGAGGACGATGGCCGAAGCCGAGAAGGCGGCGACTGCCACGGCGCTTCGACGGAAGGCGCGTGAGTTCACTGTCACTCCTTTGTGTTGTCAGGGTCGAATATGTGTTGCAGGGTGTGCGGCTCGAGACGGGTTCCGGGCCACGGTGCCGTGGGAGCGTTCCCACCGGACGGAACCTCACGCTATGGGATCGCTCCCACGGATGTCAAGGGAGCGCTCCCACGATGGGGTCACGGTTGTGTCACGACAGATCACGCGCCTCCGGCGGCGAGCGGATGCCTCGGCCCATAGACTGGAGGAGACCCCTTCCCGCGACATCCGGAGCTCTCGTATGCCCACCATCGTCGTCGACGTCATGCCCAAGGCCGAGCTGCTCGACCCGCAGGGGAAGGCCGTGTCCGGTGCTCTCGCGCGTCTGGGCCAGGACGCTTTCACCTCGGTGCGCATCGGCAAGCGATTCGAGCTCACCGTCGAAGGCGAGGTGACCGACGAGGTCCTCGCCACCGCGCGTCAGGTCGCCGACGAGATCCTCTCCAACTCCGTGATCGAGGACGTGGTCGGCGTCGAGGTCGTCGAGTGACCACGCGCATCGGGGTCATCACCTTCCCCGGCTCCCTCGACGACCGCGACGCACAGCGCGCGATCGAGATCGCCGGCGGCGAGCCCGTCGCCCTCTGGCACGGCTCCCACGACCTCGAGGGTGTGGATGCGCTCGTGCTCCCCGGCGGGTTCAGCTACGGCGACTACCTGCGCGCAGGTGCGATCGCGGCGCGCGCGCCGATCATGGCGGAGGTGAAGGATGCCGCGGCCAAGGGCATGCCGGTGCTCGGCATCTGCAACGGCTTCCAGATGCTCGTCGAGGCGCACCTGCTTCCGGGCGGCCTCATCCGCAACGCCCACCAGCAGTTCATCCGGCGCGACCAGCGTCTGCGCGTCGAGAACGCCGACACCGCCTGGACGAGCGGCTTCGACGCAGGCCAGGAGATCGTCATCCCGCTCAAGAACGCGGACGGCGGCTACATCGCGTCGGAGACCGAACTCGACCGGCTCGAGGGCGAGGGTCTCGTCGCCTTCCGCTACGTCGGCGTGAACCCCAACGGATCGCTGCGTGACATCGGCGGCATCGCCAACGAGCGCGGCAACGTCGTCGGGCTCATGCCCCACCCGGAGCACGCGGTCGAAGAGGGCTTCGGGCCCGACACGGCTGCCGCCATGCGCTCGGGCGTCGACGGCCTGCCGTTCTTCACCTCGGCGATCGCCGCCGTGGTCGCCGCCGCGGCCTGACCCGCGGCATCCGCTCAACCCCGCCACGTCGTTGAGCGAGCGAAACCTCACTCACCGGGTCGTTGAGCGAGCGCAGCCTCACCCACCGGGGCGTTGAGCGAGCGCAGCGAGACGAAACGCGCTGACCCGCGGCATCCCTCGTCTCAGACGGTGCCGGCCGGCGGCCAGACGCCGATGATGATGGCCATGACCACAAACGTCACCAGCTCGTGGGCGATGTTCATGACGGTGAGCGAGGACGGGCGGCCCTCGAACTGGTCGTGCGTGATGAACCGCGCCGCCGTGAAGCCTGCCCACAGGATCACCGCCGTGCCGAGCGACGACAGCAGGAACCCTCCGCCGTAGAAGTGCCACGAGATGGCGGTGGCACCGGCGAGCACCCACGCCGACACGAAGCTCACGAACACCGTGACGATGATCGGCATCCACGCCTGCAGCGCGGTCTGCTCGCGGTGGAGGTCGACGTTCGCGAGCTTTGCCCAGCGGGTGCCGAACACCTTCGGCGTGTACCAGATCGAGCCGACGATCATCGTCGACAGCGTGGCCAGAAGCACGGCCCAGTAGTTGATCTCGGGAACCATCTTCGCCTCCTCGGCAGCGGCCGGGCAGTCGCCGCCGCTGGTCGCGAGCGTAGCGCCGCGCACCGACCCCGGCCCGCCAGCGCGCCGATACCGTAGAACGGTGACTCTGACCGTGAGCGTTCCTACCGACAGGCTGGCCGACGACCTGGGTGCGCTGCCCGCCGACGTCGACCTGGTCGTGTGGCCGATGGACGGGCCGCCGCCCCGCGAGAGCTTCGACATCGTCGTTCCGCCGTACATGAAGATGGAGAAGGTGCTGCAGCGCCTCGAAGGCGTGCGCACGCGTCTCGTGCAGAGCCAGTCGATCGGCTACGAAGGCGTCGACGAGATCCTCCCCGAGGGCCTGACGTTCGCCAACGCGGCGTCTGTGCACGAGACGTCGACGGCGGAGCTCGCGGTCGGTCTCGCCATCGCGGCGCAGCGCCACATCGACAGGTTCGCCGTCGACACCGCCGCCGGCCGCTGGGAGCCCGCGTTCACGCAGAGCCTCGCCGACCGGCGAGTGCTGCTGTTGGGCTACGGCGGCGTGGGCAAGGCGGTCGCCGCCCGGCTCGCACCTTTCGAAGTCGAGCTCACCGTGGTCGCGAGTCGAGCACGTGACGAAGAGGGGATGCCGGTGCACGGCGTCGATGAACTGCCGAGCCTCCTCGGCACGGCCGAGATCGTGATCCTCACCCTGCCGGGCGGCGACGAGACGCGGGGCATGGTCGACGACGCCTTCCTGTCCGCGCTCCCCGACGGCGCGCTCGTCGTCAACGTCGGGCGCGGGTCGCTCGTCGACACCGATGCGCTCGTCGACCACGTGCGGCGTGGTCGGGTTCGGGCCGCGATCGACGTCGTCGATCCGGAGCCGCTGCCGGCGGGGCATCCGCTCTGGTCGCTTCCGGGTGTGCTCATCACCCCGCACGTCGGCGGCGCCTCGTCGGCGATGGGACCGCGCATCGCCCGGCTGGTGCGCACCCAGATCGATCGAATGCTGGCGGGCGAGGAACCGCTCAACGTCGTGCTCGGGGGGTGACGCGTTTCGTCTCGCTTCGCTCGCTCAACGACCCGTGCGTGGGAGAACCCCCCGCGTTCCGCGCCGCAGCTGGTGCGCCCGTCGCGCCCCCCGGGTCGTTGAGCGAGGAGCGAAGCGACGAGACGAAACGCCTCTCGTCAGCGCAGACCGTTTCGTCTCGCTTCGCTCGCTCAACGACCCGGGGGACGCGCTCGCTCAGCGAGCGGGGGACGTCTCCACGCCCGTCAGAACCAGCACGCCGCGCTCGTCGGCGCCGCAGAATCGGCCGAACGAGCCGAAATACGAGTCCCGTGAGCCGCCGTCCGGCAGGTCCGCGAGCGCGACCTCTGCGCCTACACCGACGAGGAGCGCTCCCTCGCCGACGCGGTCACCCGAGGCGAGCACCACTTCGGCTCCGTCCTGGCGCGCTCCGTCGGGCCACACGATCCACGCCCCCTCTGCCGCAGCGTCATCCGTCTGAGCGAGGGTGAAGCATCCGTTCGCCTCGACAGCCAGCGCCCCTTCGACGGACGACCCTTCGGCCACAATCGCGGCGGCATCGGATTCCGAGAGCGTCGGCAGGCCGAACCCGCCTTCCGCGTCCGCACCGCCGGGTGCACAGCCGGCGAGCGCCGCGGCCACGACGACGATCATCGTCACGCCCGCCGCCCGCCCGCCGAGTCGCATCGCCGACCTCAGGCCGTGAACACCGTGTGGACGTCGCCGACCAGACCGCGGCCGCCCAGCGCCTCGAGCTCCATCAGCACGGCGGTGCCGACCACCACACCACCGAGACGCTCGACGAGCGAACGCGCGGCGACGAGGGTTCCGCCGGTCGCGAGCACGTCGTCGACGAGCAGCACGCGCATGCCGTCGCGGATGTCATCGTGCGCCTCGATCGTCGCGGTCCCGTACTCGAGCGCATAGTCGACGGATGCCGCGGGCCGCGGCAGCTTGCCGGCCTTGCGGATGGGCACCAGACCCGCGCCCGCCTCCATCGCCGCAGCGCCTGCCAGCAGGAACCCGCGGGCTTCGACTCCGGCGACGACGTCGAAATCGCCGTCGAAGGGAGCGATGAGCGCGTGGATCACGGTGCGGAGGGCCGTGGCATCCGCCAGCAGCGGTGTGATGTCGCGGAAGAGCACCCCCGGCTCGGGATAGTCGGGGATCGTGCGGATGAGCGACTCGGCACGGGAAAGGGCTTCAGACACCGCCTCACGATACCGCCCGAAGCCGCCGCCCGCCGGGCCCCGCGCTATGAATCCGCCCTGTTCGCGCGGCGGATGTAAGCGCTTGCAGTATCCTGTCCGAATGACCTCTCCGCAGACCGCCGAGCGCGCCGACGCGCACACCGACATCACCGGCAGCGAGTGGTGGCGCACCGCCGTCATCTACCAGATCTACCCGCGCTCGTTCTCCGACAGCTCGGGCGACGGCGTCGGCGACCTCCCCGGCATCACCTCGCGCCTCGATGACCTGCGCGATCTCGGCGTCGACGCCATCTGGCTGAGCCCGTTCCAGCGGTCCCCGCAGAAGGACGCCGGCTATGACGTCTCCGACTACTGCGACGTCGACCCGCTGTTCGGCACCCTGGGCGACTTCGACGACATGCTCGAAGCGGCGCATGCCCGCGGCATCCGACTCATCGTCGATCTGGTCCCCAACCACTCGTCCGACCAGCACGAGTGGTTCCAGCAGGCGCTGGCCGCCGCGCCGGGAAGCCGCGAGCGGGCGCGCTACATGTTCCGCGACGGCAAGGGCGTCGAGGGCGAGCTGCCCCCGAACAACTGGGAGTCCGTCTTCGGCGGCCCCGCGTGGACGCGCATCGTCGAGGCGGACGGCGCGCCCGGACAGTGGTACCTCCACCTCTTCGACTCTTCGCAGCCCGACTTCGACTGGTCCAATGACGAGGTGCGCGAGGAGTTCCGCCGCATCCTGCGCTTCTGGCTCGACCGCGGGGTCGACGGCTTCCGCGTGGACGTCGCCCACGGCCTGGTCAAGGCCGACGGGCTGCCCGACTACACGCCCGACCCCGAAGCCGGCTCGATGGGCGGCGAAGAGGCGAACGTCCCGTACTGGGGCCAGGAGGGCGTGCACGAGGTCTACCGCGACTGGCACACGCTGCTCGCCGAGTACGACGGCGACCGTGCACTGTGCGCCGAGGCGTGGCTGCCCACGCCCGAGAAGACGGCGCTGTGGGTGCGTCCCGACGAGATGCATCAGGCGTTCAACTTCGCCTACCTGGAGACCCCGTGGGATGCCCCGGCCCTGCGCTCCGTGATCGCCGAGTCGGTCGCCGCCTACGCCGCCGTCGGCGCCCCGGCGACCTGGGTGCTCTCGAACCACGACGTCGTCCGCCACGCGTCGCGCCTCGCCCTCACCGCCGAGAACCCGCAGGGTCACGGCATCGGACCGGACTCCCCCGGTAAGCCGATCCCCGAGGTCGGCCTGCGCCGCGCCCGCGCCGCGACCACCCTGATGCTCGGCCTCCCCGGCTCCGCCTACCTCTACCAGGGCGAGGAGCTCGGCCTGCCCGAGGCCATCGACATCCCCGGCGACGCCCGTCAGGACCCGACCTGGTTCCGCACGAACGGCGAGCGCTACGGCCGTGACGGCTGCCGCGTGCCGATCCCGTGGACAGCGGATGCCCCGGCCTACGGCTTCAGCCCGACCGGAGACGCCTGGCTGCCCCAGCCCGCCGAGTGGGCGACGCTCGCCCGCGACGTCCAGACGGGCGACCCCGACTCGACCCTGTCGCTCTACCGCTCGCTCATCGCCGCCCGCCGCGCCCGCGGCCTCGGCGCGGGATCGCTCGAGTGGATCGAGGGTCTGGGCACGGAGGTCGTGGCGTTCCGCAACGGCAGCGTCACGGTCATCGGCAACACGGGCGCCACGCCGGTGGCGCTGCCGGAGGGTATCGTGATCGCATCGAGCGGTCCGCTTCTGGGGAACGAGCTGCCGGCCGACACGACGGTCTGGCTCGCCGACGACTGAGGCGCGTCCGGCACGGTGTCGGACGGTGATGCGGTGGGACGCCGTCCCGATCCGCGGGGAGAGGTGACGACGTGGTCAGCATCGACGAGGTGGCGCGGCATGCCGGCGTCTCGACGGCGACCGTCTCGCGCGCGCTGAGCGGGCGCGGGCACGTCTCCGACACGACCAAGGCGCGGGTCGAGGCCGCCGCGAAGAGCCTCGGCTACGTCGTCTCGGCCTCGGCGTCGAGCCTGGCCTCGGGCCGCACGCGCAACATCGGCGTGCTCGTGCCGTTCCTCGACCGGTGGTTCTTCTCCACGGTGCTCAGCGGCATCGCTTCGGCGCTGATGCGCCGGGGGTACGACATCACCCTCTACAGCCTCACCGCGGACCGCGCGGAGAGGCGGGACGTCTTCGACACGTTCCTGCGACGTCAGCGCGTCGACGGCGTGATCGCGATCTCGATCGAGATCGGCGACGAGGAGTCGCAGCAGCTGCTGGCCCTCGACCTGCCGGTGATCGCCATCGGCGGCCCGAACCCGCGACTCACCACGCTGACCGTGGACGACGTGGCCGTGGCGCGCCTGGCGACCGAGCACCTGCTCGCACTCGGCCACCGCGACATCGCGCACATCGGGGCGAGCCCCGAGTTCGACATCGACTTCCACATCCCGACGCACCGCCGGCAGGGGTTCGAGCAGGCGCTCTCCGACGCCGGCATCGAGGTCAAGCCGTCGCTCTTCGAGCCCGCCGACTTCACGATCGAGGGCGGGTTCCGCGCGGCGAAGCAGCTGCTGGGCAAGCCCGGAGGGCGTCCGACCGCGATCTTCGCGGCATCCGACGAGATGGCGATTGGAGCGCTGCTCGCCGCGCGCGAACTCGGGTACCGCGTGCCCGAAGACCTCTCGGTCGTCGGCATTGACGGTCACGAGCTGGGCGAGTTCTTCCGTCTCACCACCGTCGACCAGTTCCCGATGGGGCAGGGCGAGCGCGCGGCCGACGCGATCCTCGCCGAGCTCGAGGCGAAGGACACCGCGCCGCCCGTGCACGAGCCCGGCGAACTGCCATACGAGCTCATCGTGCGCGGCTCGACCGCCCGCCTGCCCGCCTGACCCGTTTCACACCGGGTCGTTGAGCGAGCGCCCTTCCCCCCGGGTCGTTGAGCGAGCGAAGCGAGACGAAACGCCTCAATCCCCCCGGATAGGCTCGACCGCATGACCATCGACCTCGACGCCCTCTACATCGACCTGCACCGGCACCCTGAGCTGTCGTTCCAGGAGACGCGGACGGCCGGGGTCATCACGCGGCACCTCGCCGACCTCGGCATCGAGTTCGAGGAGGGCGTCGGCAAGACCGGCGTCGCCGCCATCATCCGCAACCCGTCGACGGAGGCAGGCGACGAACCCGTCGTGTGGCTGCGGGCCGACATGGACGCCCTCCCCGTGCCCGAGCAGACGGGCCTCGAGTACGCCAGCACCGCGCGCGGCACCGACCCGGCGGGCACCGACGTGCCGGTCATGCACGCGTGCGGGCACGACATGCACGTCTCCGCGCTGCTGGGAGCGCTCGAGCGGCTCGTCGCGACGAAGGACCAGTGGAGCGGCACGATCGTCGCCGTCTTCCAGCCCGCGGAGGAGTACGGCGCTGGATCGCAGGCGATGATCGCCGACGGCGTGCTCGACCGGTTCCCGAAGCCCGACGTCGTGCTCGGCCAGCACGTCACCCCCCTCCCGGCGGGCACCATCGGCGTGCGCAGCGGCACCCAGATGGCGGCGTCGGACGGCCTCACCGTGACCCTGCTCGGGCGCGGCGGGCACGGCTCGCGGCCGCACTCGACGATCGACCCCGTCGTCATGGCCGCCGCCACCGTGATGCGCCTGCAGACGATCGTCTCGCGCGAGGTAGACCCGCGCGACGTCGCCGTGGTCACGGTCGGATCCATCCACGCCGGCCTGAAGAACAACATCATCCCCGCCGAGGCCAGGCTCGAGTTGAGCCTGCGCTACCCCGACGACGATGCCCGAGCCCGCGTGCTGGAGAAGGTCGAACGGGTCGTGCGGGCCGAGGCTCAGGCATCCGGAGCAGACGAGCCGCCCGTGATCGTCATCGACCACTCTCTTCCGCCGACGATCAACGACGTCGACGCCACCGCGCGTCTGCGGCTCGCCTTCGACACGGCCTTCGGCGACGGCACCGTGATCGACCCCGGAATGTTCACCGGCAGTGAAGACGTCTCCTGGTTCGCCCGCGAGTCCGGCGCGCCCCTCGTCTTCTGGTTCTGGGGAGGAGTCGACCCCGACGCCTACGCCGCGGCCGTCACCGCGGGCACCGTCGAGCGTGACATCCCCACCAATCACTCGCCCTTCTTCGCTCCGGTCCTGCAGCCGACGCTCGACAACGGGGTGGCGAACCTCGTCGTCGCGGCGCGCGAGTTCCTGGGGACGCGCTCGGCGGACTGATCAGCGCCCGCGGGCGGAGCGCGGCCGGACCGGCTCGTCCGGGTCGAGCGGCTCGCGCGCGTCGGCGACGTACTGGCCGGAGACCAGGCCGGGCAGTCCGCGGCCGTCGGGCGTGGTGAACACCAGGACCAGCGAGCCGAGCGCGAACAGCCAGCCGACGAAGTCCCACGCTCCGGGCAGCGCGAACAGCAGGAGGAAGCCGCCGATCCCGCCGGCGAAGCGGAGGGTGCGCGCGAGCCACACCGGCAGCGGCCCACCCTGGAACCTCAGCTGCACGGCCAGGTCGCCCACCGTGCGCCCGGTCGCCAGCACGACGATGAGCGAGACGGCGATGGTGACCGCGGAGGACACGACCCCGGCCGCGCCGCCGTCGCGCACCTCGGCCGTCGCGCCGAGCATGAAGAGCGCGAGCTGGAACAGAACGCCCACGGCGAGCGCGACGAGCCACGAACCCACGACGTCGCACACCATCGCCAGCAGGCGCCGGAAGCGCGTGACGGCGCGCGGCCGGTCCGCGTCGGCCGCGCGCGCCATGCCGCGATGGGCGGGGGGCACGGCGAGGGAGAGGAGCGATCCGATCACGGCGCCCAGCGAGTTGGTGAGCAGGTCGTCGACGTCGAAGACGCGGTAGGCGCAGGGATACAGTCCCCACGCGCCCGTCAGCTGCGTCAGCTCGATGAACCCCGACAGTCCGAGGCCGACGAGCGCGGCGACGAGGATGCCTCGACCGCCGATCACCCTCACGAAGAAGCCGAGGGGGATGAAGAGGAGAACGTTCAGCAGCACCTGGAGCGCGGCCGGGTCGGTCAGCACGGTGGTCGGCCTCATCGCAGCGCCGCGCAGATCGGCCACGAAGGCGAAGAGGTCGAGGTTCACCCCGGCGCAGCGGACCGCGTCCGGGTCGGGGAGGGGCAGGAGCGTATAGGTCCAGATCGCCATGAAATACACGAGCGCCGCCGCCCACAGCACGAATCGGCCCGCGCTGAGTCCGCCCCGCCGGCGATAGCTGATCGCGACGAACGGCACGAAGAGCACCACGCCCGCCGCGATGCCGAGCGCGATCGCGAATCCGCCGAGCAGCAGCCGATCGTCCACCCCTCCGATGATTCCAGAGCCGCCCCCACCACATGGTTGAGTGTCCAGGACCCGCCGTGCTGCGACGGAGTCGCGCGGCGGGTCCTGGACACTCAACCTCCGGGCGGACGGGCCGGACCTCCCGGGGCGCGCGCGACGCGCGTAGCCTGGGAGGGTGACAACCCCCGCCGTGCTCGACCTCGCGGCCATCCGCGCCGACTTCCCTCTCCTCACCGAGCGGGTCGGCGATGCACCCCTCATCTACCTGGACTCCGCCGCGACCAGCCAGAAGCCTCAGGCCGTCATCGATGCCGAGGTCGACTTCCTGACGCACTCGAACGCGGGGGTTCATCGCGGCGCCCACACCCTCGCCGCCGAGGCGACCGAGCTCTTCGAGGACGCCCGCGTCACGGTCGCCCGGTTCGTCGGCGCGGCCCCCGAGCAGCTGGTCTGGACCAACGGGGCGACGGCCGGACTCAACCTCGTCGCCTACGCGATCGGCAACGCGACCGTCGGTCGCGGCGCGCCTGCCAGCGCCCGCTTCGCCCTGCGCCCGGGCGACGAGCTCGTCATCACCGAGAGCGAGCATCACGCGAACCTCATCCCGTGGCAGGAGCTCGCTGCACGGACCGGCGCCGTCCTCCGTCACATCCCCGTTCGAGAAGACGGGACGATCGATCTGGATGCCGCGGCATCCGTCATCTCGAATCGCACGCGCGTCGTCGCCTTCCCCCACGTCTCCAACGTGCTGGGGATCGTGAACCCGGTCGCCGAACTCGTCGCCCTCGCGCAGGCGGTCGGCGCGCTGACCGTGCTCGACGCATGCCAGTCCGCCCCGCACCTGCCCCTCGACCTGCCGGCGCTCGACATCGACCTCGCGGTGTTCTCGGGTCACAAGATGCTCGGCCCCTACGCCATCGGCGGCCTCTACGGCCGCGCCGACGTGCTGGCCGACCTGCCGCCGTTCCTCACGGGCGGCTCGATGATCACCGTCGTCACCCTCGACGAGGCCGAGTACCTGCCGCCGCCGCAGCGGTTCGAGGCCGGCACACAGCCCGCGTCGCAGGCGATCGGGCTCGCCGCCGCCGTGCGCTACCTCGATGCCGTCGGCATGCCCGCCGTGCACGCTCACGAGCGCGAGCTCGAGGCGCGCATGGGCGAGGGGCTTCGGCAGCTCCCGGGCATCCGCCTGCTGGGCGACGCCGAGGGGGTCGAGCGTGTCGGCCTCTGGGCGTTCGACGTCGACGGCGTGCACCCGCACGACGTGAGCCAGTTCCTCGACGACCGCGGCATCGCGGTGCGCGTCGGGCACCACTGCGCCCAGCCGCTGCACCGCCGCTTCGGACTGACCGCGTCGGTGCGCGCCTCGGCTGCGCTCTACAACACCGTCGACGAGGTCGACGTGTTCCTCGACGCCGTCGCCGGCGTGCGCGGCTTCTTCGGAGTGGGCTCGTGAGCGGGCTCGAATCGCTCTACCAGGAGCTCATCCTCGATCACTCCAAGCGCCGGGTCGGGTTCGGCCTCGCCGACGAGGAGGGTCGCAGCGCGACATCCCACCAGCACAATCCGCTCTGCGGCGACGACCTCACGGTGCGGGTCCGGCTGTCCGAGGACGGCGACGCGATCCGCGACGTCACGTGGGAGGGCGCGGGCTGCTCCATCTCGCGGGCGTCGGCCTCGATGCTGGCAGAGCTGGCGGAAGGGATGCCGCGGGCCGAGGCATCCGCTCTCATCGACGGATTCCGCGAGGCGCTCCGCTCGCGGGGCACGATCGAGCTCGATGAGGATGTGTACCTCGACGCCGCCGCACTGTCGGGTGTCTCGAAGTACGTCGCGCGCGTCAAGTGCGCGATGCTCGCCTGGGTCGCGCTCGAGGACGACCTGGCCCGGGCTTAGGCCGGCGGGAGCGGATCAGGACGCGGCTGAGTGCTCACCCACCGGGTGTGCGCCTTCAGCGCGTGCAGCACCGCGAGCCGCACCGTGAAGTACAGCACCAGCGCGATCACCGCCAGCACGAGCACGTACAAGATGATGACGAAGTACCAGCCGGTGAGTCCCTGCATCATGCTTCGACCGTAGGACACGGCGCCTCACGGCTCCGTTCACTGTCCACAGGCGCCGGGGCGGCGGTCAGCCCAGGCCCTGGCGCTCCTCCGCGCTGAGCGCGGCATCCCCCGCCACCGGCTTGCGCGACAGCCCGACGGAGCCGCCCGTCGCGCCACCCGACAGCGCCGCCGACACCGCGACGGACTCGTCGATGTCGGGGTAGGTCGGGCGCAGCTGAACCGCGTGCTGCTGCCTCTTCTCGCGCTTGGCCCTGCGGGCGGCCGCCCACAGGTTCAGGCCCTCGACCAGCACGGCGAACGCCATCGGCATGTAGATGAGTGCCTTGTCGACATGGACGCCGAAGCCCTCGGCGATGAGGAAGACGCCGATGAGCAGCAGGAACGACAGCGCCAGCATCTTCACCGTGGGGTGCTTGTTGACGAAGAGGAAGATGAAGCGCGACGCGAAGAGCATGATGCCGAACGACAGCACGACCACCGTGATGATCACGATCATGTTCTCGGTCATGCCGACCGCGGTGATGACGGAATCGAGCGAGAAGACGATGTCGAGCAGCAGGATCTGCGCGATCACCGATCCGAAGGTGACCTGAGCCACCTTCTTGCCCGAGCCGTGCTCCTCCTCGGCCCCCTCGAGTTTGTGGTGGATCTCGGTCACCGCCTTGTAGACGAGGAACAGGCCTCCCGCGATGAGGATGATGTCCTTCCACGAGAAGCCCAGTTCGCCGATGAAGAAGACGTCCTCCTTCAGCGTGATGATCCAGCCTGCGAAGAAGACCAGCACGACGCGGATGAGCATGGCGAGCGTGAGGCCGAGGTTCCGGGCCTTCGCCTGCTGCTCCTTGGGGAGCTTCGACGCGAGGATCGAGATGAAGATGACGTTGTCGACGCCGAGCACCACCTCCAGCACGAAGAGCGTCAGGAAGACGGCGATGAGGTCCGGGGTGAAATCGAGGGAGAAGTCCACGGGCCAATCGTAGGCGGCAGACCGGGCGAGGCCCTGTCAAGGGGGTGTTCCTGTACGGCGCGTCCGAACAGACTGGCAATCGCCACCGCATACCGGTCGGGCCATATGCACCCCCGTAGTGTTGGCAGCAGCGATCGGCATCCGCCCGTGGCTCCACGTCGACCAGAAGGTCGGCACCCGACCCAGAGCAGGTGCATCATCGCAACCATCACCGCAGTCGCTCCGACAGAAGGTCGAATGGGCGCCGTGCGCCAGACCTACGCCGGGGCCGAGACCTTCCCGCCCGTCGCCCGCGCCTACACCGAGGTGTCGCAGGTCGTGCGTGAGACCGGCCTCCTCCAGCGGGCCCGCTGGTTCTATGCCCTCGTGGGCACGGCTCTCGTGCTGGCGTTCGGCGGGGCTGTCACCGGGTTCATCCTGCTCGGCGACTCGTGGTTCCAGCTGCTCATCGCCGGAGCGCTCGGCATCCTCTTCACGCAGGTGGCATTCCTGGCCCACGAGGCCGCCCACCGGCAGATCCTCGAGTCGGGCCCCGCGAACGACCGACTCGGCCGCTTCCTGGCCGCCGGTGTGGTCGGCATCAGCCTCTCCTGGTGGAACAACAAGCACAATCGCCACCACGCCAACCCCAACCGCGTGGGCAAGGACCCCGACATCGAGGTCGACACCATCCGCTTCCTCGACGAGGATGCCGCGAAGGTCGGCCGGCTGGGCGCGCTCATCACGCGCAAGCAGGGGTGGCTGTTCTTCCCCCTCCTCACGCTCGAGGGCGCGAACCTGCACGCGCTCGGCCTCAAGCACCTCTTCTCCCGCGGCGAGGTCAAGGGCCGCTGGATCGAGCTCGGGCTCATCGCGATGCGCTTCACGCTGTACCTGACGCCGCTCTTCCTCTTCCTCCCCGTGGGCATGGCGTTCGCCTTCCTCGGCGTGCAGCTCGCCGTCTTCGGCGTCTACATGGGCGCGTCGTTCGCCCCGAACCACAAGGGCATGCCGATCATCGCCCCCGACGCCAAGCTCGACTTCTTCTCGAAGCAGGTGCGCACGTCGCGCAACATCCGCGGCGGGTGGTGGGCCACCGCGCTCATGGGCGGACTGAACTACCAGGTCGAGCACCACCTCTTCCCCAGCATGGCCCGGCCCTACCTCTCCAAGGCCCGCGAGATCGTGATCGAGCAGTGCCGCACCCGCGGCGTGCCGTACACCGAGACGAGCCTCATCGAGTCGTACGGCATCGTCATCGCGTACCTCAACCGCGTCGGTCTCGCCGCGCGCGACCCGTTCGACTGCCCGATGGTGAACAGGTTCCGCACCGTCTGACGCGAAGCCGGACACGAAGAAGGGGACGGATGCTGCAGCATCCGTCCCCTCTTCCGTCCCGGCGAGGAGCGTCTCAGACCGCTGCGAGCACGCCCTCCAGACGGGCGTAACTGGCCTCCATGCCCTCGGTCATGCCGGTGGCGAGGACCATGTCGCGCGTCTCCTTGTCGGGGTACTCGATGAGCAGCGTGATCAGGGTCGCGCCGTCCTCCTCGTAGAGGCTCAGGTCGTTGAGCGTCGACGGGTAGTCGGTGCCCGTCATGTGCTCGGTGGTCACGGCACGACGCGGCGCCTCCGACAGGAGGGTCTCGCCGTCGAAGCCGAAGCGCTCGCCCTCCACGCCCACCGGCTCCCACTCGTACCGGTAGCGGCCGCCGACCGCGGGGTCGACCTCGCAGACGTCGAGGCGCCATCCGTCGGGTCCGAGCATCCACTGCTTGAGCAGCTCGGGCTCGTGGTGGGCCCGCCAGACCAGATCGATCGGTCCCTCGATGAGCCGCGTGATGCGCACATGCGTGTCGTCGAGGATCTCGGTCTGCGTGCCCTTGCCGGCGGCGTAGGAGCGGAGTCCTTCGAGCACCCGGTCGAGCTGGTTGAGGGCGAGCGTCGAGCCCTCGACGGCACCGAACGCGACGACCTGCTCGAGCGCGTCGGCCGACGCGAAGTGCGACACGTTGACCATGCGTGAGCCGGTGTCGGTGGGTTCGAACGTGAAGACGACCCGCATCGCCGGCATCCCGTCGAGCGGTGCGCCGTCTTCGTTGGCGAAGTTGTCGAGCACGGTGAATCCGCGCGGCTGGTCGATATCGATGAACTCCCACGAGCCGAACGACTTCTCACCGCGAGGGCTCGTCATCGCGTAGACGGCGCGGCCTCCGACGGTGAAGTCGAAGCGCGGGAACGAGGCTGGCCACCCGGGCGGGCCCCAGAACCGCTCCAGCTGGCCGGGGTCGGTGAAGGCGTTCCAGAGGCGCTCGACGGGGGCCGCGAACTCCGCGGTCAGCGTCATCGTGAGCGCTTCGGCGTCGGTGGTGACGTCGGTGACAGGCATCGGTCATTCTCCTTCGTTGGGTCGAGCTTCGGTCGGTGGTTCGTCGGACAGGAGCGCATCGAGCCGATCGATGCGCGAGCGCCAGAGCTCTTCGTAGCGCGCGAGGAGTGCGCGGGCGCGGGCGATCATCGCGGGGTCGGCCCGGACGAGACGCTCGCGCCCTTCGGCGCGCTTGACGATGAGACCAGCCGCCTCGAGGACGGCGACGTGCTTCTGCACCGCCGCGAACGACATGTCGTACTCGCCGGCGAGCGTCGAGACCGAGTACTCGCCCTCGATCGCACGCCGCAGGATGTCGCGCCGCGTCGCCGCGGCGAGCGCGTGGAACACACGGTCGATCTGTTCATCGCTGAGTTCTGTATCTACAACCATGTGGTTGTACGTTACGCCGGGCTGCGGCATCCGTCAACCCCTTCTCTGCCCGAGGGGTCGGCGGTGGAATCAGCCCTGCGTCAGCCGCCCCAGTTCAGTGCCGACGTCGTCGAGCAGCACGAGCTCGTCGCCGTCGAGGGCAGCACGTCGGGCGCCGGCCACCCAGCCGGGCACCTCGGCGCCGTCGCAGCCGATCAAAGTCATGTTCGCGGCCGTGGCCGCGAACAGGCCTCCGTCGCCGAGCAGCCAACCGCCTCGCGCTCCGTTGCAGCCATCGGAGGCGCGGTATCCGTCAGGGGTGTCGAACTCGACGAAGGGCCGCGTCTCGTCGTCTGCGGTCTCGAAGCCGACCGGGATCCATCGCAGGGCCAGCGCTTCGACCGTCGCCGGCGTGAGCGAGCCGGGCAGCCCGACGGGTGGCTGGAAGTGCGCTCGCGTGGTCGCGTCCACAACCGGCGGCCGCGTGTACAGCTCATCGGAGGTGGGGATCGGCGTCGGAGCCCCGCCGATCGTCAGCGTTGCCGTCACGCCGCCGTCGGCATCGCGCAGCAGCCAACCCTCGGCGGTCGGCTCGAAGCCGACCGTCGATGCGAGCCACGGCGCGTCGGGAATCGCCGCGTTCTCGGCACACTCGCCGCTCGCGCCGGAGATCGACGTCGTCAGCCGACCGGGCAGGGCCGCCCAGTGCCACGAGATGAAGCCGCAGTCGCGCCACAGCTGCATCTCCCTGGCGTCGATCCGCAGCCACGTGTCGGCACCTTCGCCCTCAGCACCCGTGACTCGCCACAAGCCGATCAGGTCGAGCGGGTCCGCTGCCGGCGCCGCGGACGGAGACGCGCCCGCCCCGGCACCCGCGGGCGTCGCCGCACCGGTGCCCTGAGCCGTACAGCCGGTGAGCACGAGCGCAAGAGCTACGATGCCCGACGCGATGATCCGCATGCGCGACACACTAGCCGTCCGCCCCGCGCTCCACCTATGCGCGGCGTGGCCTGCTCCGACGCAGGAGGCGACCGGATGCCTCGGCCGAACTAGACTGGACGCGTCCGGCATCCCCGATTTACTGGAGCTCAGCCGCGTGACCACCCCCTCTCCGACGCCCGCACCCGCACGCCCGGCTGCAGACACCGTCGACAACGCCGCCGCCACGCCGGAGAAGGAGCAGCCGTACGCGGCGCTCGGCCTCAAGCCCGATGAGTACGACAGGATCCGCGAGATCCTCGGCCGCCGTCCCACGTCGGGCGAGCTGGCGATGTACTCGGTGATGTGGTCGGAGCACTGCTCCTACAAGTCGTCGAAGATCTACCTCCGCAAGTTCGGCGAGAAGGTCTCCGACGAGATGAAGACCCGCCTCATGGTGGGAATGGGCCAGAACGCCGGCGTCGTCGACATCGGCGAGGGCTGGGCCGTCACCTTCAAGGTCGAGTCCCACAACCACCCGAGCTACATCGAGCCTTTCCAGGGCGCCGCGACCGGCGTCGGCGGAATCGTGCGCGACATCATCTCGATGGGTGCGCGCCCCGTCGCCGTCATGGACCAGCTGCGCTTCGGCGCCATCGACAACCCCGACACCGCGCGCGTGGTCCACGGCGTCGTCTCCGGCATCTCGTTCTACGGCAACTGCCTGGGCCTGCCGAACATCGGCGGCGAGACGGTGTTCGACGCCGTCTACCAGGGCAACCCGCTCGTCAACGCGCTCGCGGTCGGCGTCCTCCGCCACGAAGACCTGAAGCTCGCCAACGCGACCGGCGCCGGCAACAAGGTCGTGCTGTTCGGAGCCCGCACGGGCGGCGACGGCATCGGCGGAGCATCCATCCTCGCGTCCGACACCTTCGCCGACGGCGGCCCGACCAAGCGCCCCGCGGTGCAGGTCGGCGACCCGTTCGCCGAGAAGGTGCTCATCGAGTGCTGCCTCGAGCTCTACCGCGACGAGCTCGTCGAGGCCATCCAGGACCTCGGTGCGGCCGGCATCTCGTGCGCGACGTCCGAGCTCGCCGCGAACGGCGGGTCGGGCATGCGCGTCGACCTCGAGAACGTGCTGCTGCGCGACCCCACGCTCACGCCGGAGGAGATCCTCATGAGCGAGAGCCAGGAGCGCATGATGGCGATCGTCGCTCCCGAGAAGCTCGACGCGTTCCTCGCCGTCGTGGGCAAGTGGGATGTCGAGACCAGCGTGCTCGGCGAGGTGACCGGCGACGGCCGCCTGCAGATCTTCTGGCACGGCGAGGAGATCGTGAACGTCGACCCCTCGACGGTCGCCGTCGACGGTCCCGTCTACGAGCGGCCCGTCGCCTACCCGACGTGGATCGACGCGCTGCGCGACGACTCGGCCTCGGCGCTCACCCGCGAGGTCGACCCCGACACGCTGCGCCGCCAGTTCATCCAGCTCGTCGCGAGCCCGAACCTCGCCGACACCTCGTGGATCACGAACCAGTACGACTACTACGTCATGGGCAACACGGCGCTGTCGTTCCCCGACGACGCCGGCATGATCCGCGTCGACGAGCACTCGGGCCTGGGGTTCGCGATCGCGACCGACTGCAACGGCCGCTACTGCCAGCTCGACCCGTACCAGGGCGCGAAGCTCGCCCTCGCCGAGGCGTACCGCAACGTCGCCGTCACCGGCGCCGTGCCAACCGCCGTCACCGACTGCCTCAACTTCGGCTCGCCCGAGAACCCCGAGGTGATGTGGCAGTTCTCGCAGACCGTCGACGGCCTGTCCGACGCGTGCCTCGAGCTCGGCGTGCCCGTCACGGGCGGCAACGTCTCGTTCTACAACCAGACCGGCGACCAGCCGATCTTCCCGACGCCCGTGGTCGGCGTGCTCGGCATCATCGATGACGTCGCCCGCCGCATCCCGTCGGGCTGGCAGGACGCCGGCGAGAACATCTACCTCCTCGGTGTGACGGCCACCGAGCTCTCGGGCTCGCAGTGGGCCGGCACGATCCACGACCACCTCGGCGGCCGCCCGCCGGCGGTCGACCTCGCGCAGGAGAAGAAGCTCGCCGAGCTCATCCACGCCGCGTCGCAGCAGTCGCTCGTCTCGAGCGCGCACGACCTCTCGTCGGGCGGACTCGCGCAGGCTCTCGCCGAAGCCGTCATGCGGTTCGGCGTCGGCGCGCGCGTGTGGCTCAACGAGATCCAGGAGCGGGATGGAGTGGATGCCGCGACCGCCCTGTTCTCGGAGTCGACGGGTCGCGTCATCGTGAGCGTGCCGCGCGAGGACGACGTCAAGTTCCGCGGACTGTGCGAGGGCCGGGGCTACCCGGTGCTGCGCATCGGCGTGACCGACGCGGCGGCCGACGGGGACGCGGCGGCCCTCGAGGTGCAGGGCCTGTTCACCGTGCCGCTCGACGAGCTGCGCGACGCCTCGATGTCGACGCTGCCCGCCGCCTTCGGTCCGCTCATCACCGAGCACACCGCTTAGGATCGAAACCATGGCGCCGGACGACGACGAGTACAGCGGTTTCAACGACACGCGGCAGAAGCGCGTCAAGATCACCGCGTGGGTGACCATCGTCGCCCTCATCCTCGTCGGCGGCGGCGCCACCGTCTTCGCCCTGCTCTTCGGCTGATCTCGATACACGGCGGCGGGCTCCGCCCGTCGTCGCACTCGATCCGGCGGAGAGTTCCCTGCGAGCCCGACCCAACAGACGGCGCCGCGGCTACCATGGCAGGGTGGACCCTCTCATCCTGCTCGTGCAGGGCTGGTGGTGGGCCGCTCCGGCCGCCGCGGGCGTCGGAGCCGCTTCCTACATGGGCCTGACGACGGGTCGCCGCCGAGCGCGACGACTCGAGCTCGATGCCGCGCGCCACGAGGAGGCGCAGGCCTATCGCGCCCTCGTCAACGCACGCGCCCAGGTGCGCGTCGCGCAGGCCGATGTGCTGGCGGCCCGCTCGCGGACGACCGGCATGGTGCCGCTCGAGGCCAAGCGCGCACTTCATTCCGCGCGAGACGCCGAGAAGTCGGCGTCGTATGCGCTGCGGGCGAGCCGCGCCCGCGTGAAGGCGTCCTACGCCCAGTACCGCTCCACCCCGGCGACCGAGCCGCTGCCGATCGCGAGGCTGCAGTCCGCACATGACGCCGTCAACGCGCGCTGGCTCTCCTACGAGACCGATGTCGACAAGGCGCTGGCCTTCCCGCAGCTGACCGACTCGCGGCATCCCACCACCGTCACGTTCCTCCGCGCCCAGCGCGAAGCCCAGTTCCTGCGCCCGTCGGCTGACCGGCGCATCACGCCGGCCGAGTTCGTGCGGTACCGCGACGCCGTCGCCGCCATGGATACGGCTCTGACCGCGGCAGAGCGACAGGCGGGCGTGCCCGGCGTGGCTCCCGCACCGCAGAGCGGAGTGGCGGGCATGCTCGGCTCGGTCGCCGACATGATCGACGCCGCGATCCCCATGATCGAGGGGCTGAGGTCGGCCGTCGTCCTTCCCCGCCGGTTCTCGGCCAAGCCGCCCGACTCCGCGCCGCGCTGACGCTCGCGCGCCGCGTTCCGAGGCTGGGCGCCTGCCCAGAGCCCGACACGAGCGTCGGCGCGCCCGTTAGCATGACAGGGTGGAGCAGATCTTCGACTTCCTCCGCGACTACTGGTGGCTCGCCGTTCCCGCCTTCATCGGGCTGAGTGCCGTCGGCAGTGCGTGGGAGAGAGGCGCGCGCCGGCGGCACAAGCGCCGGCTGGAGGTGCTTCACGCGAAGGCCGAGCTCAAGGCGGCCGCCCGCGGTCAGGCGGTGGCCGCGGCATCCCTCCCGGCCGTCACCTCACCCACGGCGACCACGGTCGGCGGTCCGGCGTCATCGCGCGAGACCCAGGCGACGCAGCTGGAGCGCCTGTTCGCGACGCACGACTCCGTCACGCACCGCTGGCTCGAGTACGAGCTCGACGTCGCCAAGACCATCGCGTTCCCCGCGATGAGCGACGGGCGTCAGCCGCTCACGGCGGCGTTCCTGCGCGCGAAGCGCATCGCCGATGGGCTGCGCCCCGCTTCGTCGAAGGCGCGCCTCACGAAGGAGCAGCTCTCCGAGTACCGCAACGCCGTCGCCGACTTCGAGGTGGCCTTCGACGTCGCCGAGCGCGACGCCCGCCGCATCAAGGACTCCGGCTTCAGCGAGGTCGAGCGCAAGCGGCTCGACACCGCGCAGCAGCTGCTGACGGTCGCGATCGACCAGGCCGCGACCCCGGCCGAGCGTCAACTCGCCTACCGGCGCGTCCGTCAGGAGCTCGACGGCCTCATCTCGCTCTCCGACCAGGCGATCGAGGTGCTCGAGTCGAAGGTCTCGCTCGAGCTGCCGTCGTCTGCGCCGGCCGATAAGGCGACGGATGCCGCGCCCCCGCGTCCCTCCACAACCCCGCCTCCGCCACCGTCGTCCACCGCGCCGCAGCCTCAGCCCGAGCCCCAGCCCGCGCCGTGGCCCATCCCGGCCCGGTCGACGGGCGATCCGGCGCCCGGCCGGGTCATCCACCCCAAGCCGCACCACTGACACCCGGGCCGACCGCGCCGAGGAACGCCGAAGGCGGCCGGCGTGTGCCGACCGCCCTTGGTGTGCCCAGGTCAGGACGTCAGCGAGTCGACGTACTCCTGGTTGTCGGCGATCCACTGCTCGAGGATGGGGCCGTAGTCGTCGCCGTCATAGGCGTTGAACATGGCGTCCTCCAGCGAGTAGAGGAGGTCGCTGGGCATCTCGAAGTCCGAGATCCATTCCTTGACCTCGGGGAAGTCGTCGCCGAACGCGATCGAGCCCACCGAGTGGATGCCCTCGGCTTCGCCGAGGAGGCCCTGCGGGTCTTCGAGATCCTTGATCGGGAACGCGTTGTACGCCCAGTGCGGACGCCACAGCGTCACGACGACGTTCTCACCCGCGTCGGTCGCCGACTGCAGTTCGGCGAGCATCGCGGGAGTCGACGACTCGATGAGCGTCATGTCTTCGAGGCCGTAGCCGGGCACGACCTCGTCACCGGTGATGCGCATCAGGCCCGAGCCGGGCTCGATGCCGATGATCTGGTTGCCGAAGAGGTCGGCGTTCTCCGCCAGCTCCTCGAGCGAGTCGATCGGGGCGTCCTCGTTGACCGCGATCGTCAGCGCTGCTTCGTCGTTCCAGACGCCGAGGTCGATGAGGTCATCGCCGTACTGCTCCATGTAGTCGGCGTGCGTGATCGGCAGCCACGTATCGAGCACGAGGTCGAAGTCGCCCTGGGCGAGACCGGCGTACACGGGCGCCACGTCGGCGTGCGTGAGCTCGACGTCATAGCCCTTCTCCGTGAGGATCGCCTCCCACAGGTACGACGCGGCGATGCCCTCGTCCCAGCCGTTGAAGACGGCGATCTCGATGGGCCGATCACCGTCGCCCTCCATCGATCCGGCGCCGGAGCCGGCGTCGTCCGCGTTGGTCGCGCACCCGGTCAGGGCCAGGGCGGCAACGCCCGCCAGCGCGATCCCCGAGACGAGGTTCTTTCTCTTGGTCATCATGATGACGTCCTCTCCATCCGCGCTGCTGTCCGCGGATCGGTCGTTGTCTGTCAGACGCGTGAGTCTCACGCATCTCCGGCGGGCTGATGAACCCGCCCGGCTTGTGGATGATCGGATGCCTCGGCCGAGGCATCCGCTCTCGTCGTCGCGATCGACGGCCGCACAGCACGACGTGAGCGCGAGCGGTCCGGGTCGGCGAACGCGGACGTGATCCGGTCGAGGATCATCGCGATGACCACGATCGAGATCCCGGCCTCGAAGCCCAGCCCCACGTTGATGCGGCCGATCGCGCGGGTGATCTCGCCGCCGAGGCCTCCTGCGCCGACGATGCCCGCGATGACGACCATCGACAGGCTGAGCATGATCACCTGGTTGACCCCGGCCATGATGCTCGGCCGCGCGAGCGGCAGCTGGATCTGGCGGAGGATGCGCCCGGGTGTGGCACCGAAGGCGTGGCCGGCCTCGACCACCTCCTTGTCGACGCCGCGGATGCCCAGCTCGGTCAGGCGCACACCCGGTGCGAGCGCGAACAGGATCGTCGCGATCATGCCGGGCACGGCGCCGACCCCGAAGAAGATGATCGCGGGGATGAGGTAGACGAAGGCCGGCATCGTCTGCAGGAAGTCGAGCAGGGGGCGCACGACGCGGGAGACATGATCGCTGCGGGCGGCTGCGATGCCGAGCGGGATGCTGATCGCCGTGGCGATGAGCGACGCGACCAGCACGAGCGCGAGGGTGTCCATGGAGTTGTCCCATTGGTCCACCGCCACGATGAGCACCATCCCGAGGGCCGTGCCCAACGCGAGCTTCCAGCCCTTCACCCAGAAGGCGAGCGCCGCGAGGATCGCGATGATGACCCAGAAGGGCGGGGTGACCAGCACCCAGTCGAGGGCGTCGTAGACCGCGCCGAGCACGGTGGCGATGCCGTCGAACAACCAGCCGAACACGTCGCCCAGGAAGCGGACGAACGTCTCGATGACGTCGCCGAGGGGAAGCCGGAAGTTCTCCATCACAGTCGTCCTTCCGTTGCGCCCGCAGCCGCGACCGCGGTCGCTGCCGCCGGCTCGCCGACCGCGGCGAGGGTCTGCGCGAACTCGGCCGCCGGCACAGTGACCGGAGCCTCGATGATCGGGATCGGGGTGGTCTGCGGATCGACGTTGCCGAGTGCGGCGAGGAGCGTCACGCGAGGAATCGTTCCGAGCAGCCGGTTGTCCTCGTCGACGACCGCGATCGGGATCGGGCTCTCGACCGAGCGCTCGACGATGTCGGTGAGCGCGTCGTCGGGCCTCACCACCGGCTGCGTGCGGCTGACGAGCGAACGGAGGTCCGTGGCGCCGGCCTTCACCGCGCGCACGACGGCGCGGTCGGTGACGGTCCCCAGGTAGCGGCGGTTCTCGAGGACCGCGACCGAGCCGACCTGCAGGTCGCGCATTACTCGCAGCGCACCGCGCACGCCGGCGCTGACCGGTGTCGTGGCGGCGGGCGGCGCCATGACCGAGCCGGCCGTGAGCACGCGGGCCCGGTCGACGTCCTGCACGAACTGGGCGACGTAGTCGTTGGCGGGATCGGTGAGGATCTCCTCCGGCGTGCCGGTCTGCACGATGCGGCCGTCGCGCATGACCGCGATGCGGTCGCCCAGGAACATCGCCTCGTTGAGGTCGTGGGTGATGAACACGATGGTGCGGCCGAGCTCGCTCTGCAGCTCGACCAGCTGCTCCTGCATCTCACGCCGGATGAGGGGGTCGAGCGCGGAGAACGCCTCGTCCATCAGGAGGATGTCGGTGCCGGCCGTGAGCGCACGCGCGAGGCCCACCCGCTGCCGCATGCCGCCCGACAGCTCGTCGGGCATCGCCTCGACGCGGTCGCCGAGGCCGACCTTGTCGAGGATCTGACGTGCCCGCGCGCGCCGCTCGGTCTTGCCGACACCCTGGATCTCGAGCGCGTAGGCGGCGTTGTCGAGCACGGACAGGTGCGGCAGCAGCGCGAAGTGCTGGAACACCATCGAGATGGATGCACGGCGTATCCGCCGCAGCTCGGCCGGTGACGCCGAGGTCACGCTCTGACCCTGGACCCGCACGTCGCCGGACGTCGGCGGAAGGAGCCCGTTGAGCGTGCGGATCACGGTCGACTTGCCGGAGCCGCTGAGGCCCATGATGACGAAGATCTCGCCGGGTTGAACGGTGAAGGAGGCATCGATCACCGCGGCGGTGCCGGCGGATGCCACCTCTTCGCGGGTCGCGCCGGCGCGGAGGCGATCGACGATGGCGTGGGGATTGCGGCCGAAGACCTTGAACAGGTTCTTCGCCTCGATGGCAGGCGGAACTGTCACTGTGCACCTCGGCAGAACCCGTGCAGGGATCTGCATCGGTTACGCCCGGGTGGCGACCACGGGACCCGGCGAGGGCCGGCTCGGCAGCGGATTTCGGATCCGCGCATAGGCCGCCGACCGTACGCTCCCGGCGCCGCGCCCCAGCGCTGCGCCGCGACCGCGGACTGGTCGGGGTGGTCCATGACGGACCTCATCGAACGTTTCATGCGGCGGAATGGATGGCAAATTCGACATCGCCGGATCAGGTCGCTACCCGTGCGCGTGATATCACGGGGCGGGCGTCCCGTCACTTTCGGGGTTCTGATGCTTGTGTCTTGACGTCGGGGGAGTTCTATGGTTACTTAGTCGAGTAACTAACCGACAAGGCGAGGTTCTCCGTGATCGAAGAAGGCCGTGCTCTGTTCCTCCAGATCGCCGAAAGCGTGGAGGACTCCATCGTCGACGGCAGCCTCCCCGAAGAGGGACGCGCCCCGTCGACGAACGAGCTCGCCGGCTTCTACCGCATCAACCCCGCCACGGCAGCGAAAGGCGTCGCCATGCTCGTCGACAAAGGAGTGATCTACAAGCGTCGCGGGATCGGCATGTTCGTCGCGCCCGGCGCTCGCGAGCGGCTCCTCGCGGAGCGGCGCGCCGCCTTCGCCGACCGCTACGTCGATCCGCTGCTCGCCGAGGCGCGCAAGCTCGGGCTCGGCGCCGAAGACCTCACCGACCTGATCCGCGACCGCGCTGCGGTTCCCGCGACCACCCCCGAAGGAGATGCACGATGACACACGTGATCGAGGTGAACGGCCTCACCAAGCGCTACCGCGACACGCTCGCGGTCGACGATGTGAGCTTCACCATCGAGAAGGACACCATCTACGGGCTGCTGGGCCGCAACGGCGCCGGCAAGACGACGGTGATGTCGATCCTCACGGCGCAGAACTTCCCCACCCGAGGCGATGTGAGCGTGTTCGGCGTTCACCCGTACGAGAACGCCAAGGTGCTCTCGCGCATGTGCTTCGTGCGCGAGAGCCAGAAGTACCCCGACGACGCGATGCCGCGGCACGCGTTCGAGACGGCACGGCTGTTCTTCCCGAACTGGGACCAGGAGCTGGCCGAGCGGCTCATCAGCGACTTCCAGCTGCCGGTGAAGCGGCGCATAAAGAAGCTCTCCCGCGGACAGCTGTCCGCCGTCGGAGTCATCATCGGTCTCGCGTCGCGCGCGGAGATCACCTTCTTCGACGAGCCGTACCTGGGTCTCGACGCCGTGGCGCGGCAGATCTTCTACGACCGGCTCCTCGAGGACTACGCCGAGCATCCCCGCACGATCATCCTCTCGAGTCACCTGATCGACGAGGTGTCGAACCTCATCGAGCGTGTGCTCGTGATCGACCGCGGCCGCATCATCATGGATGAGTCGACCGACGCGGTCCGCGACCGCGCCGCGAACATCGTCGGCGACGCCGCCGCCGTGGACGCGTTCGTCGGCGCTCGCGAGGTGATCCACCGCGAGAGCCTCGGACACGTCGCGTCGGTCACCGTGCTCGGCGCACTCACCCCGGAGGACCGCGAGCGTCTCGCCGACGCGGGCCTCGACGTCGCGCCGGTCTCGCTCCAGCAGCTGATCGTGCGCACCACCCAGTACGCGGCCGAGACCTCGGGCGCGTCATCCGCCACTGCCGATGAGGGAGCACTCCGATGAGCCGCACTCTGAACGTCGTCCGCATGCAGCTGATCAACCGGCAGACCTACATCTGGGTGCCGCTCATCGTGCTCGGAGGAGCGCTGCTGCTCACGCTCGCGATCTACTGGGTGATCCAGAACGCCGGCGCCGACGGACCCATGTACGGCGGCGGCGCCCAGGCTCCGCTGTGGTACTTCGGGGTCGTGGGTGTCCAGGCGCTCACGCTCACCTTCCCGTTCTCGCAGGCGATGAGCGTGACGCGCCGCGAGTTCTACATCGGCACCCTCCTCACCGCCGTGCTCACCGGCGCCATCCTGGCGCTGCTGTTCGTGGTGGGCGGATTCATCGAGCAGGCCACCGGTGGCTGGGGCATGAACGGCTACTTCTTCTACCTGCCGTGGACCTGGGAAGCGGGCGCACTCGGCGCCGGGGTGTTCTTCTTCACCGTTTCGATGCTGTTCTTCGTCGTGGGCTTCTGGGCAGCGACGATCTTCAAGCGCTTCGGGTCGATCGTGCTGACGACGGTGCTCATCGCCATCGGTGCGCTGCTGGTGTTGTGGATGTTCCTCGTCGGACAGGCGAACGCCTGGGCGCAGGTCTTCGGCTGGATCGGCGGCCAGGGTGCGCTCGGTCTCGCGCTGTGGGGTCTGCTCGTGGGCGCCGTCCTCGCTGGGATCTCGTACCTGACCCTGCGCCGCGCCGTCCCGTAACCCGCACCCTTCGCCCTTCGCCCTTCGCCCCTCGCCCCACGTCCCTTCACGTTGAGTGTCCAGGACACGCCGCCGCGGGAACCGCGGGCACGGCGGGTCCTGGACACTCAACAGGTGTGTGAGGGGCGCGGGGCCCGGGCGCGGGGCCCGGGCGCGCCTGCCGCGGGCACGGGTCAGCGCGAGTCGGCGGCCTCGGTGTGGTGGCGGATGACCTCGGCCACGACGAAGTTGAACCACTTCTCGGCGAAGGCCGGGTCGAGCTCCGCCTCCTCGGCCAGGCGGCGGAGGCGGGCGACCTGCTGCTCCTCGCGCGCCGGGTCGGAAGCAGGCATGCCGTGCTCGGCCTTGAGGTGCCCGACCTGCTTCGTCGCCTTGAACCGCTCGGCGAGGAGGTAGACGAGGGACGCGTCGATGTTGTCGATGCTGCTGCGCAGCCGGCGCAGCGTGGTCTTCGGGTCCTCGGTCATGGCGGCCTCCTCCGCAACGACGATACCCGAGCGCCCGGCCGCAGCCGCCGCCCGCCCCGGTCGCCCGCCCGGGGTGATTTCCGGTGCGGTCCGTCGTCGCGCGTGAGGCCCACCCCTAGAGTGGCCCCATGAACGACGCCTCCTCCTCGCTGGGCGCAAGCGAAACCGAGATCATCGCACCCCTCGCCGCCGATCCGGCGGCCGGCACGAACGCCGCCCACGCGACGGGCGACGCGGTCCCCGACGGCGTCGCCGTGTTCTCGGGGGAGGCACCGGCGTCGAAGACGTTCTGGGCGAACCTCAACCACCCGTTCGGCATGGGGCTGTCGCTCACGCTCGGCGGCCTCGTCGCCGTCGTGCTGGGCCTGGCCTTCTGGAACCTGTCGACGATCATCATCTACGTCGTCTTCGCGCTCTTCGCGGCACTCGGGCTGGATCCGGTCGTGCGGTGGTTCGAGCGGCACCGGGTCTCCCGGCCCTGGGCGATCGTGATCGTGTACTCCACCTTCGCCGCGCTCTTCGCCGGTGTGCTGCTGCTGGTGGTGCCGGCGCTCGTGAAGCAGCTCACGGCCTTCTTCGGCGACCTGCCCAAGAGCATCGACGCGTTCCAGAACTCCGACTTCTACGGCTGGCTGAGCGACACGTTCGGCACGCAGGTCGGCGCGATCTTGCAGCAGGTCGAGACCTTCCTGACCAACCCCGCGAACATCGCGGCCATCACCGGCGGCGTGTTCAAGTTCGGCGTCACCGTCGCGACGACGATCTCCGGCCTGCTGATCGTCCTCGTGCTGAGCCTGTACTTCCTCGCCTCGCTCCCGGCCATGAAAGTCTCGCTGAACCGTTTCGCCCCCGCGCGCAACCGCGCCAAGGCGGCCGACCTGACGGAGCAGATCACCGACTCCATCGGCGGCTACCTCATGGGCATGGTGATCCTGGCGTTCTGCAACTCGATCGTCGCGTTCTTCCTGCACCTCTTCCTCGGGCTGCCGTTCCCCGCGCTGATGGCGGTCCTGGCGTTCGCGATCACGCTGATCCCGCTCATCGGCTCGGTCCTGTACTGGATCACCGCCACCGTTCTCGCCCTCTTCACCGGCTGGCTCCCGGCGCTGCTCTTCGCGGTCATCTACCTCGTCTACATCCAGATCGAGGCGTACGTCCTGACGCCGAAGGTCATGAACCGCGCGGTGTCGGTGCCGGGCGCGCTCGTCGTGATCGGCGCGCTGGTCGGCGGCACGCTGCTCGGACTGCTGGGCGCGCTCGTCGCCATCCCGATCACCGCGTCGATCCTGCTGATCATCAAGCAGGTCTTCATCCCGCGGCAGGACGCGAAGCTCTAGCCGGAGCCGCGCGAGCGTCAGGTCGTCGGCAGCAGGAAGGTCGGCGACGGCGCCGCCGTGCGGTGGCGCACGCGACCCGGCACGCCGGTGCGGAGGTCCAGAGTCAGCGAGGCGACCTCGTCGGAGCGCTGGCCGGCGACCAGCAGCGTGTCGCGCACCACGAGGTGATGCCGCGGCCAGTCGACTCCGGCGTCGACGAGTGCCACCGGGCTGAGCGTCTCGCCCGAGCCCCGCACACGCAGGGTCGCGAGGGTGTTGCTGCCGCGCACGCCCGCGTAGAGGAATTCGCCGTCGCGCGAGGAAGTCAGCTCCGCCGCGCTGTCGCCCGGAAGGACGCCGCCGGCCCCGAGCGCGGTCCCGCCGACGACCTGCCACGTGCCGTCGACGGACGCGGCGAGCGCGAACACCTCGCACGAGAGCTCGGTCACGACGTACAGGTGGCCGCTCGGGTGCAGGATCACGTGCCGCGGGCCGCTGCCCTTCGGCAGGACGACCTGGTGCGCCGGCCGCAGCCCGGTCGGCGTGGTGCGCCAGAACCGCACGAGGTCGAGCCCCAGATCGGTCGTCACGACGACGCCGCCGGGCAGGTAGGTGGCCTGGTGGGCGCGGGACGGACGAGCGGATGCCGCGCCCTCCGCGCCCTCGTCGGCTGAGCCCGACGCGCCGTCATGGTCGGGAACCAGGTGCGCGTACTCCTCGCCGGCGGCCTCCCGCAGAGCGCGCGCGGCCGCCGCGAGGTCGAGGTCGGGACCGGCCGGCGACCCCGCGACCTCGGGGCCGTACGGATCGACGGCCGAAGCAGCGACGACCGGCGCGGAGGGCCGGCCCGCGGCATCCAGCGACATCCGCACCACCCGGCCATCTCCCCAGCAGGCGGCCAGCAGCGATCCGCCGTCCGGTGCGACCGCGACATGGCACGTCGCCTCGCCGGCGGGCACGGCTTCGCCGAGAGGGACGAAGGATGCCTCGCCCGTCCGCCGGAACGCCTGCACGGCGCCGCTCGCCTCGAGCGCCGCGTACACGACGTCGAGCGAAGGGTGCGCGGCGAGCCACGAGGGGGAGTCCGCAGCGGCGACGTCACCCGTGAATGCCAGGGGACCGCCCGCGGAAGCGTCGTCGGCAGAGCCGGCCAGCAGCATCCCGATCCCGGTCGCCGCGCCCTCCATGTCGGCGGTGTAGCCGCCCAGCAGGAACCTCATGCACCACTCCTACGGTCCGAGAACAGGTGTTCCGGCGAGAACAGGACGTTCTCGCGGTCGATGGTCCTGTCTGCGCCAGAACTCCTGTTCCGGGCAGGGCGACAGGTGCGCCGAAGGTCGTCCGGCATCCGGTGCACGATCAGTCGATGAGGTCGTGCCGCACGATGACGGCGTCGCGGGCGGCGCCGACGCCGATCACCGAGATGCGCGTGCCGCTCATCGCCTCGAGCGCGAGCACGTACTCCTGCGCCTCGACGGGGAGTTCCTCGAAGCTGCGGGCGCCGGAGATGTCCTGCTTCCAGCCGGGGAAGAACTCGAGGATCGGCTTGGCGTGGTGGAAGTCGGACTGGTTCACCGGGACCTCGTCGAACCGCTCGCCGTCGACGTCGTACGCGACGCAGACCGGAATGCGGTCGAGGCCGGTGAGGATGTCGAGCTTGGTGAGCACGAGGTCGGTGATGCCGTTGATGCGGGTCGCGTAACGGGTGATGGGCGCGTCGTACCAGCCGACGCGGCGCGGGCGGCCGGTGGTGGTGCCGAACTCGAAACCGCGCGAGCGCAGGAAGTCGCCGCTCTCGTCGAACAGCTCGGTGGGGAACGGACCGGCGCCCACGCGAGTCGTGTACGCCTTGACGATCCCGACGATCCGGTCCAGACGGTTGGGGCCGACTCCTGCTCCGGTCGCCGCGCCGCCCGCCGTCGCCGACGACGACGTGACGAAGGGGTACGTGCCGTGATCGACGTCGAGCATCGTGGCCTGGCCGCCCTCGAACACGACGACGTCGCCGGCGTCGAGGGCCCCGTTGAGCAGCAGCCCGGTGTCGGCGACCATCGGGCGCACGCGCTCGGCGTAGGAGAGGAGGTCTTCGACGACCTCGTCGACGGTGATCGCGCGGCGGTTGAAGATCTTCACCAGGAGGTGGTTCTTCTGGTCGAGCGCGCCGTCGACCTTCTGCCGCAGGATGTTCTCGTCGAAGAGGTCCTGCACGCGGATGCCGACGCGGTTGATCTTGTCGGCGTAGGCGGGACCGATGCCGCGGCCGGTCGTGCCGATCTGGCGCTTGCCGAGGAAGCGCTCGGTGACCTTGTCGAGCGTGCGGTGGTACTGCGTGATGATGTGGGCGTTGGCGCTCACGCGCAGGCGCGAGGTGTCGACGCCGCGGGCGTGCAGCGCCTCGAGCTCGGCGAACAGCACCTCGAGGTCGATCACGACGCCGTTGCCGATCACGGCATTCACCCCGGGCGACAGGATGCCGCTGGGAAGGAGGTGGAGGGCGTACTTCTCGTCGCCGATGACGACGGTGTGGCCGGCGTTGTTGCCGCCGTTGAACTTGACGACCCAGTCGGTGCGCTCGCCCAGGAGGTCGGTGGCCTTGCCCTTGCCCTCGTCTCCCCACTGGACTCCGACGATCACGATGCCTGGCATGGGCTACTCCCCCGTTATCGGACGGTTACACCCCATCCTATCCGGGCCGCACTGTCGACCCACCGCTAGGGTGGCGCCATGCGATCGAAGGCGTGGGCGCAGACCTGGTCCGTCATGCGGCTCGCGATGGCGGCCGTCCTCGTCGCGGCGATCCTCGCTCAGCTGCTGACGTCGCTGTCCACGGCGGCCGAGCTGGGTCGTGACGTCGGCACGACGTTCGCGAACTTCTTCAGCTTCTTCACGATCCTCTCGAACAGTCTCGCGGCAGTCGTCCTGCTCTGGGCGGCGCTGTGGTTCTTCACCCGGGGCCGTCACGCCGACGCCGAACCGCCCGCCCTCGCGCTGTCGCTCGCGTGCGTGACGACGTACATGATCATCACCGGCATCGTCTACAACCTGCTGCTGCGGCAGATCGTGCTCGATCAGGGCAGCGCGCCCGTCCCGTGGTCGAACGAGGTGCTGCATCTCATCGGGCCGCTGTTCCTGCTCGCCGACCTCTTCGTCGGGCCCCTGCGGCGCGCGCTGCCGTGGCGCGCCGTGTGGGCGATCGTCGCCCTTCCGATCTTGTGGGTCGCGTACACCATGCTGCGCGGTCCGCTCGTGACGAATCCCGGCACCGGCACGCCCTACTGGTACCCGTACCCGTTCCTCGACCCGAACAATGCCGGCGGCTGGGCCGCCGTGGCGTTCTGGGTCGTCGTCATCGCGGCCGCCTTCCTCGTCTTCGCCTCGCTCGTCGTGTGGTGGGGCCGTCGCGTCGGCCGCGAGCGCGAGCTGGACCACATCACCGGCGACCACGTCGAGGACGAGTGGGATGACGCGCGGCAGGCAGAGGTCGAGGAGCGCTGACGCGGAGAGCGGATGCCCCGCCCCGCCGCGACCGCTACGCGACCGGTGTCGACCCGGTGTCGGCGGTGCTCGGCGATCCGTCGGCGGGCGATCCGTCGGCGGCGTTCGCGGGCGGGGCCACGTCGTCGGAGACCTCGACGTCGGGCCCCTCGTACGCGGCCTCCTCCTCGGCGCTCCCGCCGGAGCCTTCGCCCGCGTCGGGCTGCGAGACCTCGTCGGTCACCTCGGCGTCGGCCGCGGCATCCGTCCCCTCCTCAGCCGGATGGGCGGCGGCGAACTCGGCCTCGCGGTCGCGGCGGCGGACCAGGTCGGGGACGTGCCACTCGCCCTCGGCGACGGCCGGGCGCGGGCGGTAGAGGCGGATCAGGTAGTTCCAGCCCTCGGGCAGCGGGATGCTGTTCGGCTCGGTCGCCGCCCCGGGGGGCGTGAAGTGCACCGTGACCGCGCCGTCCTCGTCGCGGTGCCCCGTGACGCTGTTGACCGTGTAGCGGCCCTCGTCGTTCGGCTCGAAGTATCCCTGGGCGTTGTAGACCGAGACCGACCAGAAGGCGTCGACCGGTACGTCGTGCATCGTGAGGTCGTAGAAGCCGACGGGCAATTGCGGATCGACGCCGACGTACGACGCCTCCGACACGGGCAGTCCGCCCCATCCCGCGGCCGTGCCGATGAGGTGGCGCACGGCGTCGACCTCCTCGCGGGAGCCGAAGGTGCGCTCGAACGAGCGGAGTCCGGCGGCGAGCGACAGGAGCGCGGTGCGGGTGGCATCGAGCGACGCCGCGTCGTACTCGTCGCCGACGAACTCGACGGCCGAGCCGGCCTCGAGCTGGACGGCATCCTGCACCTCCGCGACGCGCGCGACGTCGTCGGCGTCATCGGGGTCGACCAGGGTGCGGACGGCGACGAGCACGTAGTCCGCGCCCGGCGCGTGCTCGGCGAGGTCGTAGGTGCCCGCGCCGTGTAGGACCGCGCGCACGTAGTGGTCGCGGTCGACGATCATCACCGACAGATAGCGGTCGCCGGCATCCGGGACGACCAGCGTCGCACCCTCGGCGAGGTCGACGATCGCGAAGCTGTACAGCGTGTCGCGGTTCAGGCGGATCACCGTCTGCGCGTCGATCGACGCGGGCTCTCGGTTGTGGCGGAAGGTGTTCACGCCGCCGGCGTCGCGCTGGATGTCCGCGAACATGCGGTCGGTTTCCGCGCGCGCGAAATTGTCGGCGTTCACGTGAGTGCTCATGTCTCCACTTTGGCCCACGGTTCGCGCTCGCGCCATTCCACCCCGTCACACCGGAAATGTGCGATCATGCCCCGAACTAGACTGGAGACCATGTCGAAGGTCCTCCAGTCCCTGCCCGTCGGCGAGCGCGTCGGCATCGCCTTCTCCGGGGGACTGGACACCTCCGTCGCCGTCGCGTGGATGCGCGACAAGGGCGCCGTCCCGTGCACGTACACCGGTGACCTCGGCCAGCCCGACGAGGACGACATCGCGTCGATCCCCGACCGCGCGCTCACCTACGGCGCGGAGCTCTCGCGCCTGGTCGACTGCAAACCTGCCCTCGTCGAGGAGGGCTTCGGCGCCCTCGCGTGCGGTGCCTTCCACATCCGCTCCGGTGGTCGCACCTACTTCAACACCACCCCCATCGGCCGCGCGGTGACCGGAACCCTCCTGGTCCGCGCCATGAAGGACGACGGCGTCGACATCTGGGGCGACGGCTCGACCTACAAGGGCAACGACATCGAGCGGTTCTACCGCTACGGCCTGCTGGCCAATCCCGCGCTGCGCATCTACAAGCCGTGGCTCGACGCCGACTTCGTGACCGAGCTCGGCGGCCGCAAGGAGATGAGCGAGTGGCTCATCGAGCACGGCTTCCCCTACCGCGATTCGGCGGAGAAGGCCTACTCGACCGACGCGAACATCTGGGGCGCCACCCACGAGGCCAAGACCCTGGAGCACCTGGACGTATCGCTCGAGACCGTCGAGCCCATCATGGGAGTTCGCTTCTGGGACCCGTCGGTCGAGATCGAGACCGAAGACGTCACCGTGACGTTCGACGCCGGACGCCCGGTCGCCCTCAACGGCGTCGAGTACGCCGATCCCGTCGCCCTCGTCTTCGAGGCGAACCGCATCGGCGGACGCCACGGTCTGGGCATGAGCGACCAGATCGAGAACCGCATCATCGAGGCGAAGTCGCGCGGCATCTACGAGGCCCCGGGCATGGCGCTGCTGTTCACCGCGTACGAGCGTCTGCTCAACGGCATCCTCAACGAGGACACCCTCGCGACGTACCACGAGCAGGGCCGCCGCCTCGGCCGCCTCATGTACGAGGGCCGCTGGCTCGAGCCGCAGTCGCTCATGCTGCGGGAGTCGATCCAGAAGTGGGTCGGCTCGACGATCACCGGCTCGGTCACCTTGCGTCTGCGCCGTGGCGAGGACTACACGATCCTCGACACGACCGGTCCCTCGCTGTCGTACCACCCGGAGAAGCTCTCGATGGAGCGCGTGGGCGACGCCGCCTTCGGACCCACCGACCGCATCGGCCAGCTCACGATGCGCAACCTCGACATCGCCGACTCCCGCAGCCGGCTCGAGCACTACGCCGCGGCAGGCATCATCGGCGGCGCCGCCGGCGACCTGGTGGGCCGCGTGACCGCCGGCGAGGCAGACGAGATCACCGAGCGCGCGGAGTCGCAGGATGCCGCGGCCGAGGCCATCGAAGAGGCAATCGAAGCGGCATCCGAGTCGGCGATGTACGACGCCGGGACCGACTGAGCCCTCCGCTCGGTCGCACCTGCACAACGCCGTCGCTCGCCTGTCGCGATTCGTGGGTGCGACCCGCGATTCGTGACAGGCGAGCACTGCGCGCGGCGAGGAATTCGGCGCGTGACCTGGCCCGCGTTACGATGCAGATCTGTGCCGCGTCGACCCGAACGCGCGACACTGAGGTTCGCGCTGCATGAGATCGCGTTCCGTCCCGCGTCTATCCGAAAGATCTTCGATGCTGAAGTCCGCCCCCGAGCACGCCGACCCCGACACCGCTGAGGCGCCCCGCCGCCGTTCCGCGGGCCGCACGATCGGCATCACGGTGTACAGCATCGTCGCGGGCGTCGTCGTCCTCGCACTCATCGCGACCGGCTTCGTCGTCTTCACGATCCAGCGCTCGTTCCCCCAGCTGGACGGCCAGGTCGCCGTCGCAGGGCTGAGCGACGAGGTCACCGTCCAACGCGACGTGCTCGGCATCCCGACCATCACGGCCACGACGTCCGCCGACCTCTTCTATGCGCAGGGGTACGTCCACGCGCAGGACCGCTTCTGGGAGATGGACTTCCGTCGGCACGTGACCAGCGGCCGGCTGTCGGAGCTGTTCGGCGAGTCGCAGCTGTCGACCGACATGTTCCTGCGGACCCTCGGCTGGCGCGAGGTCGCCGAGCAGGAGGTCGAGGCGCTCGACGACACGGCCCGCGGGTACTACGAGGCCTACGCCGACGGTGTGAACGCCTACCTCGCCGACCACCAGGGCGCCGATGCCTCCTTCGAGTACGCGGTGCTCGGGCTGCAGAACGACGGCTACGAGATCGAGCCGTGGACGCCGGCCGACTCGGTCGCCTGGTTGAAAGCGATGGCCTGGGACCTCCGCTCCAACCTCGAGGAGGAGACCGAGCGCGCCGTGACCGCGCCTGACTTCACCCTCGATCAGCTGCAGGAGCTGTACCCCGCGTACCCCTTCGACCGCAATCCCGTCATCGTCCCGTCGATCACGTCGGTGCCCGCCGTGGGCAGCGTCTCAGACGAGGTGCCCGACGCCGACGCGAAGGCCGCCACGGCGTCGATCGAATGGTCGGAGGTCGACGGCGTCATCGAAGCCGTGAGCGAGCTCGTGGGCGGCGCCGGCGAGGGCATCGGCTCGAACTCCTGGGTCGTCTCGGGAGATCTCACCGAGAGCGGCAAGCCGCTGCTCGCCAACGACCCGCACCTCGGCGCCTCGCTGCCGAGCGTGTGGCACCAGGTCGGCCTCAAGTGCCGCGTCGTGTCGGAGGAGTGCGCGTTCGATGTCGCCGGCTTCGGCTTCTCGGGCGTTCCCGGCGTGATCATCGGGCACAACGACCGCATCGCGTGGGGATTCACCAACCTGACCACCGACGTCACGGACCTCTACCTCGAGAAGGTCGAGGGCGACAGCTACTGGCGTGACGGAGCACTCGTTCCGCTCGACGTGCGCACCGAGACGCTCGAGGTGGCGGGCGGCGACGACGTCGAGCTCGAGATCCGCTCGACCGTCCACGGCCCGCTCATCTCAGGACTCACCGATGCCTATACGGCCATCGCCGACAACCCGTACACGGGCACCGGAGGTGCGGTGGCGCAGCCGTCGGAGGCCCCGGCGGGCGAGTACGCGGTGAGCCTGCAGTGGACGGCGCTCACCCCGTCGACGACGCCCTCGGCGATCTTCGCGCTCAACCGCTCCCAGGACTTCGACGACTTCCGCGCCGCGGCGTCGCTCTTCACGGTGCCGGCGCAGAACCTCGTCTACGCCGACGTCGAGGGCAACATCGGCTACCAGACGCCGGGTGCCCTGCCCGTCCGCGGTGCCGGCGACGGCTCGATGCCGCAGCCCGGGTGGGACTCCGCCTACGACTGGCAGGGCTTCATCCCGTTCGAGGAGCTGCCCGTCTCGTACAACCCCGACGAGGGCTACATCGTGACGGCGAACAACGCGGTGGTCGGCGACGACTACCCCTACTTCCTGACGCGTGACTGGGACTACGGCTGGCGCGCGGCACGCATCGTCGATCTCCTCCAGCGCGCGTCCGCGAACGCCCCGCTCGACGCCGAAGACATGCGCGAGATCCAGGCCGACAACGGCTTCTTCCTGGGCATGCGCCTCTCGGGCGCCTACAGCGAGCTCGAGACGGGAGACGAGGGGACGGATGCCGCGCTCGATCTCCTGCGGACGTGGGATGCCCAGAACGACGCGTCGTCCGCGGCCGCGGCCTATGCGAACGTGCTGTGGAGCGAGCTGGCCCACAACCTGTTCGTCGAGGGCCGGGAGCACCCGGTGCCGCTGTCCGACCAGGCTCGTCTGTTCCTGGTGGTCGACGGCCTGCTGCGCGACCCGTCGTCGGAGTGGTGGACGAACGAGGAGCTGGGCGTCACGTCGCAGCAGCAGATGCTCGAGCGCTCGGCCGTCGACGCCTACGAGCGCCTCGTGGAACTGCAGGGCGAGAATCCGTCGAAGTGGGACTGGGGCTCGCTCCACGCGCTGCCCCTGACGAGCGGCACGTTCGGCACGTCGGGGATCGCGCCGATCGAGTGGCTCTTCAACCGCGGGCCGTTCCCGGTCGGCGGCGGCTCGTCGGTCGTCAACGCCACCGGCTGGGTCATGGACGAGGGCTTCGCGACCGTGACCGTGCCGTCGATGCGCATGGTGATCGACCTCGCCGACTTCGACGACTCGCGCTGGAACCAGCTGACCGGCACGAGCGGCCACACCTTCCACCCGAACTACATCGACCAGACGGCGGCGTGGCAGGAGGCGCAGCTCACCCCGTGGGCGTACTCGCGGGATGCCGTGACGGAGGCCGCGACGAACACTCTGACGCTCGTCCCCGCGGGCTGAGCCAACGCGTTTCGTCTCGGTCGCTGCGCTCCCTCGCTCAACGACCCGGAAAGCGGCGCCGCCCGGCACCTCCGGGTCGTTGAGCGAGCGCAGCGAAACGAAACGCGCCGCCCTACCCCCCGGGTCGTTGAGCGAGCGCAGCGAGACGAAACGCGCCGCCCTACCCCCCGGGTCGTTGAGCGAGCGAAGCGAGACGAAACGCGTCTCCGCCGCATCAGCCCCCGGCGGCGGGCGGGGTGCGGCGCGAGTCGGCGAGCTCGTCGACCAGCAGCGACGTCTCGTCGATCGTGCCGTTGCGGTAGGCCTGCCGGCCCACCATGTGGGCCGAGAGCGGCGCGGTGGCCAGCTGGATGAGCACGATCGGCACGAGGAACGCGACGACCGGCCACGACCGCAGCGACACGGCGACGGCCAGGCAGATGAGGATCAGGCCGAGCACCTGCGGCTTGGTCGCGGCGTGCAGGCGCGTCGGCACGTCGCGCCACCGCAGCAGGCCGATCGCGGCGGTGAGGCACAGGATCGCACCCGCGAGGATGAGGATCAGCGCGGAGAGGTCCAGCCAGGCATCGAGGGTCATCGTTGCGCGTTGTCCCTTCGTGCGACGAACCGGGCGATCGAGATCGACCCGAACACCCCGACCGCGGCGATGATCAGCAGCACCGGCAGCGACCGGGTGTGGTGGTTGATGGCCATCTCCGCACCGAGCACGCACATCACCTCGGTGAGGAGGACGTCGGATGCCACGGCCCGATCCAGGATCGACGGACCGATGATGATGCGCCACAGCGTGATCAGCGCGGCGGCGGCGAACGCGATGTAGATCGCCATCAGAAGAAGGTTCACGATCCACCTCCGGCGCGGGTTGCGGCATCCGCTCGCACTGCCGCCACCTGTGCACGCGAGCCCACGGCCATCACGATGCGACGCTCCCACCTGCGCACGGCCTCGCGCTGATGTTCGACGTCGGCGGCGGTGCGCACGCCGATGATGTGGAGGTAGAGGATGCGGCGGTCGCGGTCGGTGTCGACGATGAGCGAGCCCGGGATGAGGGAAGCAGTGACCCCGGTGTGGGTCATGATCAGGTCGTCGTCGGTCACGAGCGGAACGGCGATGATCGCCGCGCCCGGCTGCCGCCGGAAGTCGAGCACCTGGGCCGCGACGATGAGCGAGCCGCGCACGAGGGCGACGAGGAACTCGAACACGAAGATCGCGCCGAACAGCAGGTTCACCCTTCCGGAGAGTTCCACCGGGGGCAGCCGGAAGATGCGGGTCACGAACACCGCGGCGATCAGGCCGGTGAGGAACGCCACCCACGTGAACTGCCCCCACAGCAGCATCCACAGCGCGATGAGCCAGACGAAGAACGGCAGCTGACGCCACAGCTGGGTGAAGAGCAGGCGCTTGCCGCTGCGCGGAGTGGCATCGGGGGCGCTCACGGCTGCACCTCCTCTCCGAGTCCGCCTGTGCTGACCTCGTGCTGCTCCTCGAGCTGCACGAGAGTGACCGGCTCGAGGAGGGCCGCGCCGATGCGTGCGCACGCGTCGTAGAGCGGTCCGGCGAAGATCGTCAGCGCGACGGTGACGGCGACCATACCCGCGGTCGATGCCGTCATGATCCTCGGGATCACCCGGCGCGCGGTGTCGACGCCACCGGGGGACGCCCCCAGGTAGGAGATTCGCGCCTCGGTCTCGGCCGAGTCGTCCTCCTCGCGCCAGAAGGCGAGGTTCCACGCGCGCATGAGCGCGTAGAGGGTGAGGAGCGAGGTCAGGATGCCGCCCACGATGAGCACCATCATGATCGGGGTGCCGACCTCGGCCGCCGCGTCGAAGAGGGCGAACTTGCCGATGAACCCCGAGAAAGGCGGCAGGCCGCCGAGGTTGACGGCGGGGATGAAGTAGAGCACGGCGATGACGGGGGATGCCTTCATGAGGCCCTTGACCCGCAGGATCGAGGTGCTGCCGGCCCGACGCTCGACGAGCCCGACGGCCAGGAACAGAGTCGTCTGCACCACGATGTGGTGGATCATGTAGTAGATCGTCGCGCCGATCGCGGCGGGTGTCGCGATCGCGAGCCCGAAGATCATGTAGCCGATATGGCTCACGAGCGTGAACGACAGGATGCGCTTGAGCTCGGCCTGCGCGACCGCGCCGAGCACGCCGACGATCATCGTGGCCAGGGCCACCCACAGCAGCAGCTGGTTGACGTCGTTGTCGAGGAACAGCTCGGTCTCGGTGCGGATGATCGCGTACACGCCGACCTTCGTCAGCAGGCCGGCGAACACCGCCGTGACCGGCGCGGGCGCCGTCGGGTACGAGTCGGGCAGCCAGAACGACAGCGGGAACACCGCGGCCTTGATGCTGAACGCCAGCAGCAGCATCAGATGCAGGACGAGCTGGGTCTCCTGCGGCAGCTCGCCCATGCGCTGCGAGATCTGCACCATGTTCACGGTGCCGAGGGCACCGTAGATCATGGCGATCGAAGACAGGAAGAGGATCGACGAGACCAGCGAGACGACGATGTAGACCACGCCCGTGCGGATGCGCGACTCGGTCGAGCCGAGGGTGATGAGCACGTACGAGGCCACGAGCAGGATCTCGAAGCCGACGTAGAGGTTGAAGAGGTCGCCCGCGATGAACGCGTTGAAGATGCCCGCCGCCAGGATCAGGTACGACGGGTGGAAGATCGAGACCGGCGTCTCGTCATCGCCGTCGGCGGCGCCCTGCCCGACCGAGAAGAGGAGCACGGCGAGCAGCACGACGCTCGAGACGAGCACGAGCAGCGCCGCGAGCCGATCGACGTAGAGCACGATGCCGAACGGGATCGGCCACCCGCCGACGGAGACCGCGATGGCGTCTCCGGTCGAGTCCACCACGTAGAGCAGGATCGCCGAGATGACCGTGGTGAGTGTGAGGGCGGCGACCGAGACGATCACCTGCGTGTGGCGGTGACGACCCGCGATCAGCGCGATGGCCGCGCCGAGCAGGGGCAGCGTCACGAGCAGCGGGACCAGGGCGGGGGCGAGGGCGATCATGCGTCGTCGCCGTCCTCCCGCGGCCGCCGCGGGCGGTCCACGGGCGCGTCGTCGCGCAGTCCGGCGAAGTCGCGCGGGCTGAGCACCGTGATCGGCGAGGTGTCGAGGCCCACGAAGTCCGTCGTGGCGTCGTCGTCCTCGTCCTCGATCTCGATCTCCTCGTCCATCGTCTCGTCGACGTCGGCGGTGCGCTCGCGCACCGCGCGGTCGGCCTCGTCGTCCTCGACCGTGTCGGCCTGGCCCAGCTGCCACGAGCGGTAGATCAGGGCGAGGAGGAAGGCCGACACCGCGAACGTGATGACGATCGCCGTGAGCGTCAGCGCCTGCGGAAGCGGGTCGGACATCTCGTCGGGGTCGGCGGCCGCGCCGAAGAAGGGCGCGACGCCGGGGACGCCCATCACGATGAGCAGCAGCAGGTTGGCGGCGTTGCCCAGCAGCAGGAAGCCGATGAGCACACGGGTGAGGCTGCGTTCGAGCATCGCGTACACACCGCACGCGAAGAGCACCGCCATGACGATGATCAGGACTCCGGAGACTCTCACGAGACGGTGACCTCCGGTCGGTGGCCCGCGCTCGCCTCGAGCGCCTGCCGGTCGACCTCGGCGCCCAGGCTGCGCAGCACGTCGAGCACGAGGCCGATCACGACGAGGTAGACGCCGATGTCGAAGAGCGTCGAGGTGACGAACTCCACGTGCCCGAGGATGGGCAGGTCGGCGTCGAAGAAGAAGCTGGTGAGCGGTGCGGCGCCGAAGAACAGGGGCACGATCGCGCACGCGACGGCGATGGACATGCCGACGCCGAGGAGGCGGCCGGCGTCGGTGGGCGCTGCGGCGCCGAGTTCGTAGCGGCCGCCCGCCACGTAGCGCATGACGAGCGCCATCCCGGCCACGAGGCCGCCGGCGAAGCCGCCGCCGGGCAGATTGTGGCCGGCGAACAGCAGGTACAGCGACACGATGATGATCGTGTGGAACAGGATCCGCACGATCACCTCGAGCATGATCGAGCGGTTCTCAGGGTTGACGCGCTGGCCCCCGATGAGCCACGCCATCCGGCCGCCGCCGGCGCCGCGGGGCTTGATGCCGTCGGCGGTCTCGACGAGAGGCCGGCGGGTGCCCGCGGCGGTCGCGGGGAGCGGCGCGATGGCGCGCGAGAGCGTGTCGGCGCGGTGCGTGACGAAGACGAGGGATGCCACGCCCGTCGCCGCGAGGATGAGCACCGACAGCTCGCCCATCGTGTCCCAGCCGCGCAGGTCTACCAGCGCCACGTTCACGACGTTCTTGCCGTGCCCGAGTTCGTAGGCGAGCTCGGGGAAGCGTTCGGAGATGGGCTTGGTGCTGCGTGCCGAGGTGGCCACGACTGCGACGACCGCCATCGTCGCGCCCACGGCGGCGCCGAGCACGGCACGTGCCACGGGCCACACCGAGGCGTTGTGCTCGCCGAGCCGGGCCGGGATGCGGCGCAGCACGAGCGCGAAGGCGACCAGCGTCACCGTCTCGACGAGGATCTGGGTGAGCGCGAGGTCGGGTGCGCCGCTCGTTGCGAAGAGCATGACCATGCCCAGACCCGTCGCGGAGACCAGCACGACGCCGGTGTAGCGCTTGCGCGCGCGAACGGCCACGAGGGCCGCCACGATCATGATGGGGGCGACGATGAGCTGCGTCGGCGTGTGGAACAGGTCGAGGTCCGCGCGCCAGTCCGGGCTCGCGAGCAGGGCGGTTCCCTCCGCCGCCACGAAGACGACGAAGATGGTGCCGACGTAGACCGGCAGCGAACCGCGCTGGGTGAAGCTCGTGGTGACCACCGACAGCCGGGCGACACCGCGCAGCACGCCGTTGTAGACGTCGGCCGCAGAGAAGGGCAGCATGCGCTTCGACCACCCGGCGCGGGCCGTGAACCAGAAGATCACGGCGCCGACCACGATGGTGGCGAGCGAGATCCACAGCGCCGGCTCGAACCCGTGCCACAGCGCGAGGTGGGCCGGATGCTCGGCGGCGCCGGCCGGCGCGCGGCCGGCGTAGCCGGCGAAGGCGACGTCGAGCTGCGGCGCGAGGAACCCGGCGATGACGGTCAGGCCCGACAGCAGCACCGGAGCACCCAGGAAGCCGATGGGCGGATCGGGCCACGCCGTCGCCGGCAGGGCCTGGCGCGAGGCATCCCGCTTCGTCCAGAACGCGCCCCACAGAAAACGGAAGCCGTACGCGGCTGTCAGGACCGACCCGAGCACGACACCGACGAAGGCGACGATGCCCCACGGCGAACCGGCGAGCGCCTCGTCGAGGAACGCGGTGAGGACGCCTTCTTTGGCGACGAACCCGATCGTGGGGAAGATGCCGACCATCGAAGCGATGGCGATGAACGAGAACGTCGCCATGACCGGTGCCTGGCGTCCGACGCCGCTGAGCTCGGCGATGTCGCGCGTAGAGAGCTGGCGGTCGATCACGCCTACCACGAGGAAGAGCGCCGACTTGAACAGGGCATGGCTGAGCAGCAGGGCGAGCCCGGCGAGCGCGGTGTCGCGGCTGCCGTACCCGAGCACGACCGCGAGGAACCCGAGCTGGCTGACCGTGCCGAAGGCGAGGATGCGCTTGAGGTCGGTCTCGCGCAGCGCCTGGAATCCGCCGAGCAGCATCGTGAACACGCCGAGCGAGATGACGATCGGGCGCCACGTCGGTGCAGCGGCGAATACCGGGGCGAGGAGGGCGATGAGGTAGATGCCGGCCTTCACCATCGCCGCGGCGTGCAGGTACGCGCTGACCGGGGTCGGCGCGGCCATCGCGCCGGGGAGCCAGAAGTGGAAGGGGAAGATCGCCGACTTGCTCAAGGCCCCCACGAGCAGCAGCACGAGCGCCGCGTCGACGACCGGGCCGGTCGGCGCCTCGGAGAGGATGGTGGAGATGCTCGAAGTGCCGGCGTCGACGACCATCAGCACGACGCCGATGAGCATGACGAGTCCGCCGAGCGACGTCACCAGCAGGGCCTGCAGCGCGGCGCGGCGGCTGGCCGCGCGGCGGTTGTAGTAGCCGATGAGCAGGTACGACAGGACGCTCGTGATCTCCCAGAACATCACGAGAACGACGAGGTCGTCGGTGAGCACGAGGCCGTACATCGCGCCCGCGAACGCGAGCAGCACGGCGGAGAACTGGCCGAGGTTGTCGGTCTTCCCCCGGAAGTACCAGCGGCAGTAGATCATGACGAGAGCGCCGACGCCCGTGACGATGAGCGCCATGAGCCAGCCGAGGGTGTCCATGCGCATCGACAGCTCGATGCCGAGCGGCGTGATCCACGCGTACGACTCGAACGGCGGATCCCCTGCGAAGACGGCCGGGCTCAGTGCCACCGCCTGAGCGAAGGCGACGATCGGCAGCACCGCCGCGACGTAGAAGGCGCGGGCGCCGATGCGGGCGGTCAGCCACGGAAGGATCAGCGGCATGAGCGCGAACGCGCCGAGGATGAGGAGCATGGGGGCCTCCTCATGGTCGTCGGCCGGGGGCTCCCGCGCGCAGCTCGGGCGATCAGGGTGTCGGAACGAGTCTAACGGGGCCGAGAGGCGGCCGTGGTCGCGCCCGCTCGCCGAACCCGCCCCCTCGCCACCCATCGGAACCGATCGAGCGGATGCCGCGACCCGCCGTGCCAGAGTGGACCCGTGGCCGCCGAACCCGCCGTGACGCGCACGCCGCGCTGGGCGCGGGAAGCGCTCGGCGCCCTGGTCGCACTGGCGATCGCCGTGGCCGTCACGGCCGTGGTCGCGGCAGGACCGCGGTCGGAGTTGCTCTTCCGCGACGGCGACTCGCTCGTCACGACCCTCGTGGCGCGATCGCTCGCCGTCGGCCAGCCGCAGGACTGGGCGATGTCGACGGTGCTCTTCCTGCCCGAGAGCGCCGGGGTGGTGCTGCTCTCGCGGGCCGGGCTGGGGGTGGCCGGCACCCTCGCGGCTGCGGCGGTCGTCAACCTGCTCGGACTGTACGCGGCGCTGCGGATCGCCGCCGGATCAGCCGGCGCGCGCCGCGCACCGGTCGCCGGCGCGCTGCTCGCGCTGTCGGGTTTCGGGCTCGTCGCGGTGACCGAGTCGTCGCCGAGCCGCGATGCGCTCGAGCCGGCGTCGCTCCTTCTGACCACGACGTACTACAGCGCGACCGTCATCGCCTCGGTGATCGCCGTCGGCACGGTGAGACGCGCGCTCGATCGGCCGGGTCGCCGGTGGCCCGGATGGGTGCTGGGGGCCGTGGCCGCGGCATCCGTCCTCACCAATCCGCTCTTCGCCGCCTGGGCCGTCGTCCCTCTCGTGGTGGTGCTCGCCGTCGTGGCCGTAGGCGGCGCAGGACCCGAGCGGCGCTCCGCGCTGTGGCTGGGGGCGGCGCTCGTGGGCGGCTCTCTCACGGGGTTCGTCCTGCGGCTGCCGCTCGGCCGGCTCATCGCGAACACCGGCACCGACTACGCCGACCCGTCGCGCTGGCTCGAGTCGGCCGCCTACTACGAGGCGCTCGTCGGCGAGCGCGCGAGCACCGTGGCGGGAGCGCTGGGCGTGGTGCTCGGCCTCGCGCTGTGGGTGTGGTGCATCGTCGCGTCGATCCTGCTCACGCGCCGGCGCGACCTCGGCGCCGCCGTGGTCGCGGCGTGCGGGTGGCTCATGCCCCTGCTCGTGGTGGTCGGCGCGGTCGTCCTCGGCACGCACGCCGCCCGGTACCTCGAGCCCATCGCGTTCGCGCCGATCCTCGGACTCGTGGTCCTGCCCGCGCTGATCCCGCGCCTCGGAGTTCGACGCGTCGCCCTTCCGGTGCTCGCCGGCGCGACGGCGGTCGCCGTCGTGGTCGCGTCGGCCGTCGGCATCCCGCGCATCGCCTCAGCCGCGACCGCGCCCGACCCGGATCTCGACTGCGTCGTGGAGTGGACGGATGCCTCGGCCCGCACCGGCGCGGGCCAGTTCTGGACGATCCGGCTCGCGAAGGCGCACCTCGACGACCCGCGCCGCCTCGTGCAGGTGGACCACGAGCTGCGCGGCTACGCCTGGCTCGTGAACCGCGACGACTTCGCGATCGGCGACGTCTCGTTCCTCGTGATCGACGCCCAGTCCGTGCCGTTCGCCCTGCCCGACGGAGCCTCGATCGACGACGCGGAGCTGATCGACTGCGGCAGATACACGATCGCCGACTTCGGCGACCGCGCACTCGAGCTCGGGCCTCAGCGCTCGTGAGCCGCGAGACAGCGGATCCGCGATGAAACGCCGTCATACGCACGCCGTCTCGTCGAAAACACGATGTCGCGTGAGGACCGGCAGGGTCAGACGGGCGCGGGACCGGTCGTATTGCCCTCGCGGAAGTCGCACGTGAAGCGGATCGACGCGGCGGTGTCGCCGTCGAGCATCGCGGTGACGGCCCGGCCCGCCGCGCGGCCCTTGTCGGCCGCCGGCTGCACGAGGGTCGTCAGCTCGTAGGGCGCGAGCCCGTCGACCACGATGCCGTCGAAGCCGGTGACGCTGACGTCGCCCGGAACGCTCAGCCCGGCCTCCTCGGCGGCGCGGATGACACCTGCGGCCAGAAGGTCGCTCTGCGCGATGACCGCGGTCGGACGGTCGGCCGGATCGGCGAAGAGCAGACGGCCTGCCGCGAGTCCCTCGTCGATGAAGCTTCCGCCGGCGGCGTAGGCCGCGGCATCCGGGAACACATCCCTCGCTCCGGCGAGCCGCTCGCGCGTGACGTCGATCGTGATCGCGGTGCCGTCGAGGATCCAGCCCGCCTCCCAGCCGGCGCGGGCCGGCAGCGCGACGATCGACACCTTGCGGTGCCCGAGCGCGCGCAGGTGGCTCGCGGCCTGCCGCTGGGCCTCGCGGTTGTCCAGCCCGATCCGGGGGACGTCGTCTCCGGCATCCCCCTCGATGACGACGACCGGGATGCCGCGTGCCCGCACCGCCGCGAGCGACTGACGCAGGTGGCCGCTGCAGCCGACGAGCACCGCCGCGTCGAGCGGCGCGGTGGTCAGCGACGAGCCGCCGTCGGGCTCGCGGTCGCGCAGCAGGAGAAGCCCGGCGCCCAGCGGGGCGACGCCGTCGGAGAGTCCGTCCATCATGAGCGTCTTCACCGGGTCGAGGAAGGCGGTGCCGAGGTGCTCCTCGAAGACGACCCCGACGATGCCCGAACGGCCGCGGCGCAGGGATGCCGCGCGCGGGTCGGGGCCGGTGTAGCCGAGCGCCGAGGCGGCGTCGAGCACCCTGCGGCGCGTGGCGTCGGATACCGGCGTCTTACCGCTGAACACCACCGACGCGGTCGACGGCGAGACTCCTGCCTCGCGTGCGACGTCGGAGATGGTGGCTCGGCGCGTGCTCATGTCCGTTCGATGGTACCTGGCTGTCATCACGGGCGTCGAATCGATTCGACAGGAGGATCGACGCCCGCTACCGTTGTCGGGTGGATCAGGTTCTCTCGCGCGCCCAGCTCGTCAACTGGCGCACCGCCGTCTTCACGATCTTCTTCGTGACGGGCCTCGGCTTCGCGTCGTGGGCCGCTCGTCTTCCTGCGGTCAAGCGCGATCTGGGGATCAACGACCTCGAGATCGGCATCCTGCTCTTCATCTCGGGCGCCGCCGCCATCGTCGGCCTCTCGCTCGCGAACGTCCTCGTGGTGCGGTGGGGCGCCCGCCGCGGCATGCTGCTCACGATCATCGCGTTCTCCGTCGGCGTCGCCGTCGTCGGCTTCGGCGTGCAGTTCCTCGAGTCGTACGCGGTCACCGCGATCGGGCTCGCGCTCATGGGCATGGGCATGAGCGCCACCGACGTCATGATGAACGTAGAGGCGGCGGCCGTCGAGCAGTCGTTCGGGCGCACGCTGATGCCGCTGTTCCACGCGTTCTTCAGCCTCGGCACGGTCGCCGGCGCAGGATTCGGCGTGCTCATGGCGGCGTGGAACGTCGGTGTCGCGTGGCACCTGTGGATCGTCGGCGCGCTCGTGCTCGCCGCCGGGCTCGTGGCCCTCCGTGCGGTGCCGGTGCGCGAGACGATGCACGACGACCCGGCGACTCCGACCAGTCGTCGCGAGCGGCTCATCGAGCAGCTCGCGGTCTGGCGCGATCCGCGCACCTATGCGATCGGCGCCATCATGCTCGGCATGGCGTTCGCCGAGGGCAGCGCCAACGACTGGCTGACGATCGCGATGGTCGACGGCCACGGCCAGACCGAGGCGGTCGGCGCCATCGCCCTCACCGTCTTCTCCGTGTCCATGACCGTGTTCCGCGTCCTCGGCGGTCCGATCGTCGACCGCATCGGCCGAGTCTGGACCCTCCGAGTGCTCGCGGTCGCCGCCGGCGCGGGCCTGGTCATGTTCATCCTGGCGCCGAATGTCCCCCTCGCCTTCGTCGGCGTCGCCCTGTGGGGCGCCGGCGCCTCCCTCGGCTTCCCGCTGGGGATGTCGGCCGCCGCCGACGATCCGGCGAAGGCCGCGGCATCCGTCTCCGCCGCCGCGACCATCGGCTACCTCGCGTTCCTGTGCGGCCCGCCCGTGCTCGGCTGGATCAGCCACCAGATCGGGATCCTGCCCACCCTCTGGATCATCGTGGCCCTCATCGCGCTGTCGGGCTTCGCCTCGGGCGCGGCCAAGCCCATCGCGGGCTCGAAGGTCGGCGTCGGCCAGTCGCACCACTGATCGGGGCCGGCTCGACGCGGGCTAGGCTCGTCGGGTGCGTCTCGTCATCGCCCGCTGCTCCGTCGACTACACCGGTCGGCTCACCGCGCATCTCCCGCTCGCGACGCGTCTGCTCGTGCACAAGGGCGACGGCAGCCTGCTCGTGCACTCCGACGGCGGCTCGTACAAGCCGCTGAACTGGATGAGCCCGCCGTGCCGTCTCGACGTCGAGATTCCGGATGCCGAGTCCGCCGCCGCGGGTGTGCTCGAGCACTGGCGGGTGACGCACGCCAAGACCGGCGATGCCCTGCTCGTGCGCATCTACGAGGTGCTCCACGACACGTCGCACGAGCTCGGGATCGACCCGGGACTTCAGAAGGACGGCGTGGAGGCCGACCTGCAGCGCCTCCTCGCCGAGCAGGTGGACGTGATAGGGGACAACCTCACGCTCGTCCGCCGCGAGTTCCCCACCGCGATCGGTCCGGTCGACCTGCTGCTGCGCGACCCGGCCGGCGGCACGATCGCCGTCGAGGTCAAGCGCCGCGGCGACATCGACGGCGTCGAGCAGCTCACGCGCTACCTCGAGCTGCTCGGCCGTGACCCCCACCTCGCCCCGGTCACCGGCGTGTTCGCTGCGCAGGAGATCAAGCCGCAGGCGAAGGTGCTGGCCGCCGATCGCGGCATCCGCTGCGTCACCCTCGACTACGAGGGCATGAAGGGCATCGAGTCCGGCGCCCCCCGCCTCTTCTGACCCGCCCCTGGTCGCCGGGCACCGGCCCCGGCCACGGCCGTCCCCCCGGCCCCGCCCGCCGCTCCCGCCGGCCCCCGACTTTCCGCGAGACCGCATCGGGGCACCGAGACCACGGCTACGGGATGCGGTTTCGGGGTGCGGATGCCGTCTCGCGGACGAGGGCACCCCGCGGGTCGCCATAGGGTGGGAGGCATGCCGACCCGATCGCCCTGGACCTGCGTTCTGTGGGACGTCGACGGCACGATCGTCGATGCGTCCGACGGCATCCTGCGCCGGCTGACGACCACGCTCGAGCACTTCGGCAAGCGCCCGCCGACGCGGGCGGAGCTCGTGCACTGGATCGGCCCGCCGATGTACGAGTCCTTCCAGGTCAACGTCGGCATGACGCCCGCCGAGGCGACCGAGGCGGTCGCGTTCTACCGCGTGCTCGGCAAGGCCGACGGCTACACGACGGGCGCGAAGCTCTTCGACGGCATCGACGATCTGATTCGGGATGTCGCGACCGCCGGCATCCCGCAGGCGACGGCGAGCTCCAAGCCCGAGGTGCAGGTCGTCGCCCTCATGGACCACTTCGATCTCTCGACCTCGCTCACCGCCATCGTCGGCGCGACTCCCGACGAGAAGACGCTCAGCGCCAAGTCGGACATCGTCGCCGAGGCCCTCCGCAGGCTGGATGCCGCCGGCGTCGACACGAGCCGCCCGGTGCTCGTGGGCGACCGCCACCACGACGTCGAGGGCGGCGCCGCCCATGGCGTCCCGGTGATCTTCGTGCGCTGGGGCTTCAGCTGGCCGCACGAGGCCGACGGCGCACAGGCCGCGGTCGACGACGTCGCCCAGCTGCGCGCGCTGCTGCTCTTCGAGGACTCCGATGGCTGAGACCGTCGAGCCGATCCTCGCGTGGCTGGTGCCGGCGGTGGTCGTGTTCGGCGTGACGGCCATCCTGGTCGCCGTCCTGGCGTGGTCGATCCGGCGCGCCCGGCGGTCACCGCGTGCGCGGGCGGCCGCCGAGGCGGAGCGCATCCGCGCCGGCGCAACGCTCGTCCGCCTCGACGACGAGGTGTCGGAGCTCGAGCTCGAGGTCGGGCTGTCCGGAGCGCTGTACGGCGGCGGGGCTCCGGTCTCGCTGCGCCGCGCCCGCATGAACGCACAGCACGTCCGCGACGAGTGCTTCGACGAGTACCGCGGCCTGTCGGCGTCGGCGTCCTCACCCGCCGACATCCGCCGCGCGGCTGAGCGCATCGACCGTCGCTCGACCGAGGCGCTGAAGTCGATCGCGGCCGCGCGCGCCGAGCACGCCGCCTGGGTCGACGCGAACGTGTCCGCGGCGAACCAGGTCGCCGCCGCGCACGAGCGTCTCGCGCAGCTGCGCGCGTCGATGGGCGATCCGTCGGCGCTGGTCGCCGAACTGTCGTCGCGCTTCGCCGAGGAGGAGTGGCGGGATGCCTCGCGCGCAGCGCACGACGCCCTCGCCGAGGCCGCAGAGGCGCAACGCCTGCTCGAGACGGCCGCGGCGCATGCCGCCGACCCGTCGCGGAGCGTCCTCGCCGAACTCGGTGCGGCGGAGCGTGCGCTGCGTCAGGCCGAGGCGGACGCCCGCATCCTGGAGGAGTCGCACCGGCTCGTGCTCCAGGCATCGCAGGCCGTGCCGGGCGAGGTCGAGGCCGCGCGCACCGCACTGCGACAGGCCGCCGTGACGCGCGAGCACCTCGACCCCGACGACGCCGAGCGGCTCGGCGCGGAGCTGCGCGCGATCGAGTCGGAGCTGTCGCGCGCCGAGGACGAGGGCGCGCGACACCCGTCGCGCACGGTCGATCGCATCGCGCGCCTGCGCGACCGGCTCGACCTCGCACTCGGCGACGCCCGCACCGCGCAGCAGCGCCTCCGCGGCGCGCGCACCGCACTGCCCGGAACCCTTGCCGCCGCGCGCAACGCGATCGCGCAGGCCGAGGCATCCGTCTCCCATTCGCGCGGCGGAGCAGACGCCCGCGCCCGGCTCATCTCGGCCCAGCACGAGCTCGCGCAGGCTCGGCAGGTGGGCGACCCGGTCTCGGCGCTGGATGCCGCTCGCCGCGCACTGCGGCACGCCGAGGACGCGAAGGCCCTCGCCGACTACGCCCGGCTCGGCGGACGCTGATCCCGACGCCGTCGCTATCGTGAGGGAATGACCGACGCCGCGACGCGCTCGAGCCGTCCCGTCCTCGCCGTGCTGGCACGGATCCCCGTCACGCTGTCGCTCATCGGCGCCCTCCTCGTCGTGGGCATCGTGTGGGGCGGGCTGTGGCGCCCCTTCGTCGACGATCCGCTCTTCGACACCGTCGCCTACGGGCTCCCGGCGCTTGCCGAGGGACGATGGTGGACCCCCTTCACGGGCACGTTCTTCGTCGACCACCCCCTCGTCTACGCCTTCGTGATCCCGAGCTTCGCCGGGCTCGCCTACCTCGAGCACCGCCGCGGGTCGGTTGCCGCCCTCGGCTACTTCGGCATCGGGCAGCTCTTCGCGATCTTCGCGAGCGCGCTGTTCCTGTGGGTCGCATCGGCTCTGCCGTGGCCGTGGGCGCAGATGGAGGCGACGATGCTCGACGTCGGGCCGTCCGGCGGCACGCTCGCCGGGATCGCGGCGGCCGCCGGCCTGCTCGTGTCGCCGTGGCGCGTGCGGGCGTGGTTCATCGTGCTCGGGTTCTCGTTCGTGACGCTGTTCTTCTGGGGATCGCTCGCCGACCTCGAGCACGCATTCGCGGTGCTGCTGGTGCTCTTCGTCGACCGGTCGCTGCGGATCCAGCGCACGACTGTGCGCGAGCAGCGGCTGATCGCGTTCGTCGCGGCGCTGGTGATCCTCGCCGTCGAGCTGCTGACCCTGCTGCTTCCGACCGACGGTCCGTTCGGCCACACCCGGGCGGCCGGAGGGTCGTTCCTCGACATCGCCCTCGACGTCGTCGTGGTCGGGCTCCTCGCGAACGGGCTGCGCCGCGGGCGACGGTGGGCGTGGATCTGGACGATCGTGCTCGCTGTCGTGAACGTGCTCACCGGAGCGCTCATCGTCGTGCTCGCCGTCGTGCTCGGCGCCGATCGGCTCGACGACCGGATCGGCGACTTCAACGTCGCGATCGCCCAGTCCGCACTGTGGCTCCTGCTGCTCGTCTACCTGGTCTGGGTGCGCCGCGCGTTCGGCGCCCGCCGCAAGGACGTCCTCGGCGAGCAGCCCGTGCCGACCGTCGACGACGCCAAGGCCGCCCTGCGGGCCCACGGCGGCGGCACGCTGTCGTGGATGACCACGTGGGAGGGCAACAGCTACGCCCGGACCTCCTCCGGCGGCATCGTGACGTACCAGCGCCGCGCCGGGGTCGCCATCGTCCTGGCAGATCCGCTCGGGGACGAGGCATCCCGAGGGGAGTCCGTCGTCGCATTCATCCGCGCGGCGGAGCTCGCCGGACTCGTGCCCTGCTTCTTCAGTGCGAGCGAGGCGACGCGTGCCGCCGTGCCGGCGGGCTGGCGCAGCATCGTGGTGGCGGACGACACGATCGTCGACCTCCCCGGACTCGAGTTCACCGGAAAGCAGTGGAGCGCCGTGCGCACCTCGCTCAACCGCGCGGGCCGCGAGGAGATGACGTTCCGCATGACGCGGCTCGCCGACGAGCCGTGGGGCATCCGCCAGCAGCTCCGGGCGATCTCGGAGATGTGGGTGGGCGACAAGGGGCTGCCCGAGATGGGGTTCACACTCGGCACGCTCGATCAGGCGGAGGACCCCGAGGTGCGCCTTGCGCTGGCCGTCTCCCCGCGGGGCGACGTGGACGGATTCCTCTCGTGGCTGCCGGTGTACGGCGGCGACGGCGTCGTGCGGGGGTGGACGCTCGACCTCATGCGCCGGCGCGAGGGCGGATTCGGGCCCGTGATGGAGTACCTCATCGCCTCGTCGGCCCGCCTCTTCTCCGACGAGGGAGCGGAGATCATGTCGCTGTCGGGTGCGCCGCTGGCTCATGATTACCCGCCGGATGCCGGAGCCATCGCCTCGCTGTCGGACTGGCTGGCCGGCATGCTCGAGCCGGTCTACGGCTTCCAGTCGCTGCACCGGTTCAAGAGCAAGTTCCACCCGCGCTACGAGACCATGTACCTTCTGTTCCGCGACGAGGCCGACCTGACGCGCATCGGCGCCGGGCTCACCCGGGCCTTCCTCCCCGACGCGACCCTGCGTCAGTTCGCCGGCGCGGGCAGGGAGCTCGTGCGGGGCGACCGCGACTGACCACTGGGCAGAAGGAAAGCGCCCGGCAATGGCCGGGCGCGGCTGGGCCGCGGCATCCGCTCTCCGTCAGATCGACGGGGGAGATGCCGCGGCGCAGCTCCGTTGATGCCGGACCCGAGGGTCCGAAGGATCAGATGGGGCGGATGTTCTCCGCCTGCAGGCCCTTGGGGCCCTGGGCGATCTCGAACTCGACCCGCTGGTTCTCCTCGAGGGAGCGGTATCCGCTCGCCGCGATGGCGGTGTAGTGCGCGAAGACGTCTGCGCCACCCTCATCGGGAGCGATGAAGCCGAAGCCCTTCTCCGAGTTGAACCACTTGACGGTGCCCTGCGTGCTCATTACTTGCCGTTCTTCGATGGTGCCCGCGCTGATGCGACGAGTCCCCTCCAAAGTAATGGTGCAGGGGGGCGGCTTCGCTAGGGGTTTCAGCGGGCGTGACAGAAATGTTGCAGAGGGCGCGCGTCGAAACACCGCAGTCCCATCGGACGCCCGGGCTGAGCAGTGCTCGAAGCCCGGGCGTCGACGGATCCCCCCGGATAGGCCACGCCGAAGCGTGACAGGCTCATCGTACCGATATATCGGGCGTTCGGCGAGGTCGGGACGGGGTCTCGCGATGAGCGTGGGTCGTGTGATAGAACGCTTCCGAACCCGCTTCCACGATCGTTCGCAGACCGATACATGCGCGTGAATCGGCAGTCGTACACTGGTCGCACATGTCCGTCCCCCTCGCCCCCCTCGTCCCCCGCGGCACCGTTCTCGGTGACGAGGTCTACACGCGCCTGGGCGAGGCGATCCTCGACGGAAGCCTCGCTCCCGGCGAGCGCCTCCGCGACCACGATCTGGCCGAGTGGCTGGGCGTCTCGCGCACGCCGGTGCGCGAAGCACTGCAGCGGCTGGAGCGGGTCGGTCTCGTCGAGGTCTCGCCCCATCGCTACACGCGCGTGTCGGTGCCCAACAGCAAGGCGGAGGCCGACACCCTCGAGTTCGTCGCCTACCTGATGGGCAACGCGGCGCGGATGGCGACGGTCCACGGCTCCGACGAGCAGCTCGACGGAGCGATCGCCGAGCTCGACGCGGTGATCGCGGCATCCCGCGCCGACGACTACGCCGAGCTGATGCGCGCGAGCGGTCCGTTCTTCGCCCTGCTGACGAAGGCGACCGGCAACGTCGCGATCCTCCGGTTCATGCGCGAGGCCGAGGTCGCCATCCGCCGCAACCTCGCGACGTGGCGGCCGATCATCGAGTGCCCCATCGGCCGCACCTCGGCGTACGAGGAGTTCCGGGATGCCCTCGTCCAGCGTGACGGCGCGCGCGCCGAGGCCCTCCTGCGCGAGCTTCACGGCCTGACCTGAGTCGGCCGCGCTCGCTACGGTGGGCGTGTGAACCACATCGAGCTGCGCGATCTCGACGACGACGACCTCGACGCCGTGTTCGAGATGATGCGCGATCCCGAGGGCATCGCCATGGCGGCGTTCACCGCGTCCGACCCCGACGACCGCGCAGCGTTCGACGCCTGGATCGCCCGTCAGCGCGAGAACGCCGACGTGCTGCTCCAGGTCGTCACCGAGAACGGCGGCTTCGCCGGCACGGCGGCCGCCTTCACCGTCGACGGCGACCGCGAGATCAGCTTCTGGATCGCCCCGCACGCCCGCGGCCGCGGCGTGGCGACGGCCGCGGTGCGTCTGCTCGTCTCGCGCGAGCCCGCCCGCCCGCTGTTCGCGCGCGCCGCGGCCCACAACGCCGGCTCGATCGCAGTGCTGCGAAAGCTCGGCTTCACCGAGGTGTCACGCAACGTCGACTTCGCACCCGGCCTCGGCCGCGAGGTGGAGGAGATCGTCTTCACGCTCGTGCCGACGCTGGAGTAGGCATCCGGGGAAAGAAGAAAGGCCCCCCTTTCGGGGAGCCTTTCCGCGCTCTGTGCGCGAGGGGGGAGTTGAACCCCCACGCCCTTTCGGGCACTGGCACCTGAAGCCAGCGCGTCTGCCTATTCCGCCACTCGCGCGAGCCGCGGCATCCGGAAACGCCGCGAAACTCAACTTCCCGAGGATATCACGCACGAAGCGCCGACCCGAACCGGGACTCCCAGGGCCGGGTTGGTGGGCATCCCAGCGTGTGCAACTAGCATGTACCAACCGGCACCCCCCGTCCGAGGAGCCCCGTGGGACTACTTGACAGCTTCGAGAAAGGTCTCGAGCGCGCAGTGAACAGCGCGTTCGCCAAGACCTTCCGCAGCGGTATCCAACCCGTCGAGATCGCCTCCGCACTGCGCAGCGAGCTCGACAAGAAGGCTGCCGTCGTGAGCCGCGACCGCATCCTCGCGCCCAACACGTTCACGGTGCATCTGTCGCCCACCGACGACGAGAAGATGGGCGCCCTCGGGACCGCCCTGGGGCACGAGCTCGACACGCTCGTGCACAAGCACGCCAAGTCGCAGGGGTACTCGTTCGCGGGTCCCGTATCGATCTCGCTGCTGCGCGACGACCAGATCTCCACGGGCACGCTGCGGGTCGAGTCGTCGACCGCGCAGGGCGGCCGGGTGTCGTGGCGCGGAGTCGTCGACATCGCGGGGAAGCGGCATCCGCTCGTCAAGGGCCGCACGGTGATCGGGCGCGGCAGCGACGCGGACATCACCGTCGCCGACGCCGGCACCAGCCGGAAGCACGTCGAGATCCTCTGGGACGGCGAGCGCGCCATGGTCCGCGACCTCAAGTCGACGAACGGCACGCTGCTCGACGGCCGGAAGGTCGCCGAAGCCGCGCTGCCGCCGGACTCGACCGTCACGATCGGCCGGACCGACATCGTGTTCCACGTCGTCGCACAGGCCGCGCCGCCGCCCAAGCCGACGATGACCGCCGAAGATGCCACACGCGCTTACGACCTGCGCGACGGAGGACCCCTGTCGTGAGCGAACTCACCCTCCTGCTCCTGCGGATCGGCTTCCTCGTCCTGCTGTGGGCCTTCGTGTTCGCGGTGATCTACTCGCTGCGCGCCGACCTCTTCGGGGTCAAGGTCCGCAAGATGCCCGAGGTCGCTCCCGCCGGAGCGCCGGCCCCCGCTGCGGCGGCGCGCACGGGCGGAGCCACCGCGGCGGTCGCCCCCTCACCCGCAGCCGTGCCCTCCGGCCCCAAGGGCGGGCCGGCCACGGCCGCCTCCGTGTCGCGCATCGTGATCACCAGCGGGCCCAAGGCGGGCATCGAGCTGCCCCTCGGCAACGAGCCCCTGACGATCGGGCGCTCGAGCGAGTCGGCCCTCGTCATCCGCGACGACTACACCTCCAGCCACCACGCGCGGCTCGTGCTGTGGGGCGACCAGTGGATGATCCAGGACCTCGATTCGACCAACGGCACCTGGCATGACGGCGCCCGCGTCACCGCCCCCGCACCCGTGACGATCGGCGCGCCCATCAAGGTCGGCGCCACGACCTTCGAGCTGCGGAAGTAGCGGCGGTACCACCACCTATGGTCTTCCAGGGCTCGAGCGCCGCCATCTCGCACACCGGCAAGGTGCGCTCCAACAACCAGGACTCCGGCTATGCCGGCTCGAACCTGTTCGTGGTGGCCGATGGCATGGGCGGCCATGCCGGCGGTGACGTGGCGTCGAGCCTGGCCATCGCCCGCCTGCAGGGCCTCGATCGTCCGTACGCCTCGACGGGCGAGGCCGAACGCGAGCTGCGCGATGCGATCGGGGATGCCGCGACCCAGCTGATCGACACCGTGAACGAGCGCCCGGAACTCGCCGGCATGGGCACCACGGTCAGCGCGCTCGTGATGGTCGACGACTACGCCGTCATCGCGCACATCGGCGACTCGCGCATCTACCTCTTCCGTGACGGCGCACTCACGCAGATCACGACCGACCACACCTTCGTGCAGCGCCTGGTCGACTCCGGCCGCATCACGCCCGAGGAGGCGCGCTACCACCCGCGTCGCTCGGTGCTCATGCGCGTGCTCGGAGACATGGATCCCGATCCCGAGCTCGACACCTTCATCATGCCGACGCAGCCGGGCGACCGGTGGCTGCTGTGCTCGGACGGGCTCTCCGGCGTCGTCGACGACCCGCACACGTCGAAGACCCTCGCGCTCGGGCTGGCCCCCGGCCGGACCGCCGACAGCCTTCTCAAGCAGGCGCTCGACGGCGGCGCCCCCGACAACGTCACGATCGTGATCGTGGACGTCGGGGGGCAGCATCCGCTCTTCTCCGGCACTCCCACCGTCGTCGGCTCGGCGTCCAACCCGGTCGGGGTCGACGTGCCCGCCGCGCGGCCCGGCCGCACGAGCTGGCTGCACCCCAACCGCCAGGCGGCCAACGAGCCCACGCACTTCGAGCCTGCGGCCGAGTTCCTCGAGGAGCTGATCGAGGAGGACCGCAGGCGCGTCCGCCGGCGGCGCATCGGCTGGTTCGTCGGTGTGATGCTCGTGCTCGCGATCATCGCCGGCGCGCTGTGGATCGGCTACCAGTGGACCCAGACCCGCTACTACGTCGGCGCTGACGAGGACACGGTCGTGATCTTCCAGGGCGTGCAGCAGGGCATCGGCCCCCTTTCGCTCTCGACTCCGTACGAGGACACCCAGATCCCCCTCGACTCGCTGTCCGAGTTCGCGCGGGCCACCGTCGAGCAGACCATCTCGGCGAGCTCGCTCTCAGACGCGCGCCGTATCGTGCAGACGATCAGCGAAACCGCGGGAGGAGGCGGATGAGCGGCCCGACGAACACCGCGACCGAGGCGGTCTCCGCCGATACCGCGGTCGTGCGCGCCCTGCGCCGCATCCGCGTGCCCCAGACGCAGCGCAACCGGGAGCTGGCCCTGCTGGTGTTCGCGTTCGCGATCAACGGCTCGGCCGTCGCCCTGGTCCAGCTGGGCGCCGTCGACGCGATCGACTGGACCTTCCTCGTCTACTGCGGCGGCCTCACGGCCCTCGTCGTCGCACTGCACATCGTGCTGCGTCTGCGCGCGCGCGACGCCGACCCCTTCGTCGTGCCGATCGCCACGCTGCTGACGGGCCTGGGCCTCGCGATGATCTACCGGATCGACCTGGCCCGCGACCGGCACGGGTGGGAGGCGTTCTCGACGCGCCAGCTCGCCTGGGCCGCCATCGCGCTGATCGGCGCCGTGCTGGTGGTCCTGCTGCTGCGCAACTACCGGGTGCTGTTCCGCTACACCTACATCTTCGGCTTCGTCGGCGTGGGCCTCCTGATCCTGCCGATCATTCCGGGCCTCGGCACCGATGCCAACGCTGACGTGTGGGTGTCCCTCGGCTTCTTCTCGTTCCAGCCCGGTGAGCTCGCCAAGATCTCGCTCGCGATCTTCTTCGCGGGCTACCTGGTGCGCACGCGCGAGAGCCTGACGTCCGTCGGCACGCGCTTCCTCGGCATGACGTGGCCCCGGGCTCGAGAACTCGGTCCCCTCCTCGTGCTCTGGCTGATCTCGCTCGGCATCATCGTCATGCAGCGCGACCTCGGCACCGGCCTGCTGATCTTCGGCATGTTCGTCGCGATGCTCTACGTCGCGACGGGCAAGACGAGCTGGGTCCTCATCGGTGTGGCGCTCGCCGCAGCCGGTGCGTTCCTCGCGTCGCAGGTGCTGTCCTACGTGAACGGGCGCTTCACGAACTGGCTGGATGCCTTCAACCCCGCGGTCATCGACGCCAACGGCGGCAGCTACCAGCTCGTCCAGGGCATCTTCGGCCTCGCGCAGGGCGGGCTCATCGGCACGGGTCTCGGCCAGGGCCGTCCGTACCTCACCCCGGTCGCCGAGAGCGACTACATCCTCCCCGCGCTGGGCGAGGAGCTGGGCCTCATCGGCGTGTTCGCGATCCTCTGCCTGTACATGGTCTTCATCAGCCGCGGCATCCGCATCGGTCTCGCCGGTCAGGACGACTTCGGCAAGCTCCTCGCCACCGGGCTGTCGTTCACGATCGCCCTGCAGGTGTTCATCATGGTCGGCGGCGTGACGCGCGTCATTCCGCTCACGGGTCTGACCACGCCGTTCCTCGCAGCGGGCGGCTCGTCGCTCGTGGCCAACTGGATCATCGTGGCGCTGCTGCTGCGCATCTCGGATGCCGTCCGCAGTCGTCCCCGGGTGGTGATCGGCTGACATGACCAAAGAGTTGAGACGCCTCAGCATCCTGATGCTGATCATGTTCCTCGCGCTGTTCGGCTCGACGAGCTGGATCCAGGTCGTCAACGCCGAAGAGCTGGCCCAGAACCCGCGCAACACGCGCGCGCTGTACGACTCGTACGAGGTGCAGCGCGGCTCGATCATCGCCAGCGGCGCGGCGATCGCCTCGTCCGTCCCGTCCAACGACGTCTACAGCTGGCAGCGGGTGTACACCGACGCCGACATGTGGGCGCCGGTGACGGGCTACATCAACCCCGCCCTCGGGTCGTCGACCTGGATCGAACAGGCGATGAACTCGTACCTCAGCGGCACGGCAGGTTCGCAGTTCCTGTCGCGGATCGAGCGGATCTTCACCGGCCAGCCGCCGCGCGGGTCCAACGTCGTGCTGTCGCTCGACGCCGCCGTACAGCGCGCCGCGTACGAGGCGCTCGGCGACCTCGAAGGCGGCGTCCTTGCGATCGAGCCGTCCACCGGGCGCGTGCTGGCGATGGTGACGAGCCCCAGCTTCGACACCAACCTGCTCGCCGCGCACAACACCGCCGAGGTCAATGCGACCTACGATGCGCTGGTCGCCGACGCCGGCAAGCCGCTGTCGAACCGCGCGCTCGCAGGAGATCTGAACCCTCCGGGCTCCACGTTCAAGCTCGTCGTCGCGTCCGCCGCACTGGCGTCGGGCGACTACACGCCGCAGTCGACCTTCCCGAACCCCGCGACCTACCAGCTGCCGGAGTCGAGCAGCGTCGTGCACAACGCCAGCGGCGGCACCTGCGGACCCGGTGCGACGGTGACGCTGGCCGACGCGCTCCGCCTGAGCTGCAACATCCCGTTCGCCGAGCTCGCGGTCGAACTCGGCGACACCGCGATCCGCGAAGAGGCCGAGAAGTACGGGTTCAACCTGTCGTTCGAGCTGCCGGTCGTGTCCACGCCGTCGAGCTACCCGCGGGGGCTGGACGACGCGCAGACCGCACTGTCGGGATTCGGCCAGGGTCAGGTGACGGCGACTCCTCTGCAGATGGCGATGGTCTCGGCCGGCATCGCCAACCGCGGCTCGGTGATGAACCCCCGGATGGTCGACCGCGTGATCGGACCCGACCTCTCGGTGCAGGAGACCTACGAAAGCACGGAGTTCGCTCGAGCCCTCGACGAGGACATCGCGGACGAACTCATCGCGATGATGGTCGCCAATGTCAGTGATGGCGCGGCGTCGGGTGCAAGAATAGAGGGCGTCGACGTGGCCGGGAAGACCGGTACCGCGGAGAACGGGCCGGACGATCCATACACGCTGTGGTTCACCGGGTTCGCGCCCGCGGAGAGCCCGCAGGTCGCCGTTGCGGTCGTCGTGGAAGACGGCGGCGGGCAAGGTCAGGCAGGGAGCGGCAACACCATCGCCGCGCCTATTGCGAAGAAGGTCATGGAGGCGGTGCTGGGCAGATGAGACCGACGCAGGGCGTGACCTTCGGCGGCCGCTACGAGCTTGATTCGCGAATCGCGATCGGCGGCATGGGTGAGGTCTGGGAGGCGACCGACCACGTCATCGGACGGACGGTCGCCATCAAGATCCTCAAAGACGAGTACATGGGCGATCCCGGATTCCTCGAGCGCTTCCGCGCCGAGGCACGGCACGCGGCCCTGGTGAACCACGAGGGCATCGCGAGCGTCTTCGACTACGGCGAGGAGAACGGCAGCGCCTTCCTCGTGATGGAGCTGGTTCCAGGCGAAGCCCTGTCGACCATCCTCGAGCGCGACGGCTCTCTCTCCACCGACAAGACCCTCGACATCGTCGCGCAGACGTCCGCCGCGCTTCAGGCCGCACACGCGGCCGGCCTCGTGCACCGCGACATCAAGCCGGGCAACCTGCTGATCACGCCCGACGGCCGCGTGAAGATCACCGACTTCGGCATCGCCCGCATCGCCGACCAGGTGCCGCTGACGGCGACCGGCCAGGTCATGGGCACGGTGCAGTACCTCTCACCCGAGCAGGCGTCGGGTCACCCGGCGTCGCCCGCGACCGACACGTACTCGCTCGGCATCGTGGCGTACGAGTGCCTGGCGGGGAAGCGCCCGTTCACGGGCGAGTCGCAGGTCGCCATCGCGATGGCGCAGATCAACGAGCAGCCTCCGCCGCTCCCGCCCACGGTGGCGGTCCCGGTGCAGAACCTCGTGATGGCGATGATCGCCAAGAAGCCCGAAGAGCGTCCTGCGTCGGCGGCCGCCGTCGCCCGGGCCGCGACGGCGCTTCGTCGAGGGGATGTCGCGGCAGCCGCC
>NZ_JAFIWA010000007.1 GCF_018588945.1 Microbacterium flavescens
GCCGCCCGCAACGGGCGGCGGACCCCCTCCCCCTCTTTCACACACGCACACACCGAAAGACGCATCATGAACACACTGACCGACATCGAATTCCGGCCGCTTATCGTGCCGGAGTCCATCGATGCACCCGACGCCGCCGACTTCCTCGAGATGGTGCGGGTGCGCAACCTCGTCTACAGCGAGATCTCCGGTCATGGCGACCACAGCATCCCGGCCGACGAACTGCTCCCCCATTTCAAGCCGAACGAGTACGAGCGGCGCCTGATGTGGGTGATCGTCGACGACGGCGCGGTCATCGGCCGCGCGGCGTGCGACCTTCCACTCGAGAACGACTCGAAGGTCGCGTTCTGGCTCATCGAGCTGGTCCGCGCCTCGTGGGGTCGCGGCATCGGCTCCGCCGCCTACGAGCTGATCGAGCGCGTGGCGCGTGAGAACGGCCGCAACGTGCTGCAGGCCTGGGCGGAGCATCCCGCCGCCGACGGTCCGCGTCTCGCGCCGCCGACCGGATTCGGCGAGATCCCCGAGGATCACGCCGCCCGGTTCTTCCAGCGGCACGGGTACACGCTCGAGCAGGTCGAGCGCAACAGCGCGTTCGACCTGACGGCTCCGTTCGACACCGTCGAGCGGCTGCTGGCCGAGGCCCAGGCGGCGGCGTCCGGGTATCGCGTCGTGCAGTGGTTCGCGCCGACCCCGCCCGAGTTCGTCGACGGCTACGCGTGGATGAAGTCCCGCATGGTCACCGACGCGCCGTCCGCCGGCCTGGAGTTCGATGAGGAGAAGTGGGATGCCGCGCGCATCGCCGAGCACGACTCGAAGTACACCGACTCTGGCCGCACCATCCAGGTGACCGCGGCGCAGCACATCGACACCGGCGAGCTCTGCGCGTTCAACGAGCTCGTCGTCGGCAAGGACCGCACGGAGGCCAGCCACCAGGAGGACACCCTCGTCCTCAAGGAGCACCGCGGGCACAAGCTGGGCACCCTCGTGAAGTGCGCGGGTCTGCTGTCGTGGCGCGACATCGCACCCGACTCGCCGCGGGTGATCACGTACAACGCAGAGGAGAACCGTCCCATGCTCGACATCAACGAGGCGATCGGCTTCGCCCCGATCGCGTACGAAGGCGCATGGAAGAAGGTGCTGTCATGACCGGGATCGCACAGGCTCCGGCCATCACCGTCCGGCCGGTCGTCGTTCCGGCCGGCCTGGATGCTCCGGACGCCGGCACTTTCCTCGAGATGGTTCGCATCGCCAACGCGGTGTGCCTGCACGACGCCGGCCACGACTACCTGCACGAGGAGCCCGAGGAGATGCTCGGCTTCATGCAGGACCAGTCGGACTGGACGCAGCCGGCCTTCGCCGCCGAGCGCGACGGCGTGGTCCTCGGTGTCGTGAAGCTGATGATCTCGAACGAGCCCGATGCTCAGACCGTCGAGTTCGATCTCATGATCGACCCGCCGATGTGGGGTCAGGGCGCCGAGGAGCTGCTGCTCGCCGAGGTCGAGCGCGAGGCGCGCGACCGCGGCCTGGCGACGATCCAGACGTGGACGCTGCACCGCCCCGGCACGCCCGGGCCGACGCTGGAGCCGCCGACGGGCTGGGGCAGCATCCCCGCTGAGGATCGCCAGACGGTCTTCCAGCTGTCCCATGGGTTCAGCCTCGAGCAGGTGGAGCGCAACAGCGTCTTCGATCTGACCGGCGAGTTCGGGCTCGTCGAACGCATGCTCGCCGAGGCTCAGGAGGTCGCGGGCGCCGACTACCGTGTGGTGAGCTGGACGGCTCCGACGCCGCCCGAGTTCCGGGACGGGTTCGCGTACGTCCTGTCGCGGATGTCGACCGACGCGCCGAGCGGCGGGATGGTCGTGGACGAGCAGCACTGGGACGCCGCGCGCGTCGAGCGCCGCGACGCCCGCCAGCGGGCGCAGGGGCTCACCGTCTCCGTCGCCGCGGTGCAGCACATCCCGACCGGCACCCTCGCGGCGTACAACGAGCTCGTCATCTCGGAAGACCGCTCCGGTGCCACGCAGCAGTACGGAACCCTCGTGCTCACCGAGCACCGAGGTCGGCGCCTGGGCACGGTCGTCAAGTGCGCGAACCTCCTGCGCTGGCGCGACGTCGTCCCGGAGTCGCCGCGGGTCTCGACGTTCAACGCCGAGGAGAACCGGCACATGCTCGACATCAACGAGGCGATCGGCTTCGTCCCGGCCTCCTACGCGGGAGCCTGGAAGAAGACGCTCGCCCTGTGACGGCCGTGGGTGAGGGCGCGGTGCGCCGCGTCCTCACCGGCCGCCGGGCCGCGGCATCCGCTGGCAATGCGGGCAGAAGTGGCTCGAGCGATTGGTGAACGAGACACGCACAATCGGGCGCCCGCAGCGTGGGCACGGCTCGCCCGTGCGTCCGTAGGCGTTGAGCGAGTGGGCGAAGTAGCCCGCCTGACCGTTGACGTTGACGTACTGCGCGTCGAAGCTCGTGCCGCCCTCGGCCAGGGCTTTGTCGAGCACGTGCCGCACCTCCGCGAGGAGGCGGTTCACGGCGCGGGTCGAGAGGTCTCCGGCGCGTGTCTCGGGATGGATCCGAGCCGCCCACAGCGACTCATCGGCGTAGATGTTGCCGACGCCGCTGACGACGGTCTGGTCCAGCAGGACCCGCTTGATCGCCGAGTCCTTCCGCGCGAGAGCCCGGCGGAAGCCGGTGTCGGAGAACGCCGGATCGAGCGGGTCGCGGGCGATGTGCGCGACCTGACGGGGGACGGATGCCTCGGCCGCGCCGAGTCCGCCGGGCGCGGCGTCGGGCGTGGGGATGAGCTCGTCGATGGCCAGCGATCCGAAGGTGCGCTGATCGGCGAAGACGACGGAGATCTCACCGTGAGTCGGGTGGGCGAGATCGATGCGCACGCGCTCGTGCCGCTCGGGTGCGGCCCCCGGCGGGCGCAGCAGAAGCTGGCCGCTCATGCCGAGGTGACCGACCACCGCCTCGGCGGGATCGCCGCCGCGCTCCTCCAGCGGCAGCCAGAGGAACTTGCCGCGGCGAGCCGCCGACCGGATGGTGCGCCCCGTCAGGGCCGACTCGAACTCGGCGGCGCTTCCGGCGTGCCGCGTCAGCGCGCGCTCATCGAGAACCGACACGCCGAGCACGGTGGCGCCGGTGACCGCGGGCGCGAGGCCGGCGCGGACGACCTCGACCTCGGGCAGTTCAGGCACGCCCGCTGAGCTCCTGCCAGGCGCGCAGCGCCGCGGACATCTCGGCCTGCTTCTTGCTGGTGCCGACGCCCTCGGCGGAGACGTCGCCGACCACCACGGTCGCCATGAACTGGCGGTCGTGATCGGGTCCGGTCGACGACACCGAATACGCGGGAGGCTGCACGCCGCTGCGCGCCGCGAGCTCCTGCAGGCTCGTCTTCGGATCCATCGCGGCGCCGTACCGATCGGGGTCGCTCAGGAGCGGTTCGACGAGGCGGAGGACGAGCGCCGTGGCCGCGTCTGCACCCGCGGAGAGGTACGTCGCGCCGATGATCGCCTCGGTCGTGTCGGCGAGGATCGAGTCCTTGTCGCGGCCGCCGGTCATGTCTTCCCCGCGACCGAGCTTGACGTGGGCTCCGAGGCCGATGGTGCGGGCGATCTCGGCGAGGGCCACAGTCGAGACCACACTGGCACGGCGCTTGGCGAGGGCGCCTTCTTCGAGCTCGGGGTGCCCGGTGAACAGGCGCACCGTCACGGCTTGGCCAAGCACGGAGTCGCCGAGGAACTCGAGGCGCTCGTTGTGCGGGACCTGGCCGTTCTCGTAGGCCCATGACCGGTGGGTGAGCGCGAGCGACAGAAGCTCGGGGTCGATATCGACCCCGAGCTTCTGCATGAGCTCGGTGAGCGCGAGGCGCTCATCCATGACGTCGGTCATGTCGCCGTGGTGGCGATCAGACGTCGGCGACCTTGCGGCCCTTGTACTCGAGGAACAGCTCGGTGCCCTGCGAGTCGGTGACGACCTTCGCCTGGTGCGGGCGGCTGTAGACCGTCTTGCCGTTCTCGACCGTGGTGGTCAGCGTGATGGGCGCCGCCTTCCACTGGGCGCGACGCGAGCGGGTGTTCGAGCGGGAGACCTTCCGCTTCGGGGGGTTACCTGCCATGGCTAGCTCTCTTCTGTGTTCTCGACGCGGAGGCGCGGTGCTTCTTCGTCGTGGTCTGTGGTGTAGTCCTGGAGCGCGGCCCAGCGAGGATCGAGGGGCTCGCGCTGCTCTGCGCCGGTGCTGTCGGTCAGTCGCTCACCCGTGGCCGGATCGAGGCCGGGGCAATCCGGCTGACACACCGGCTGAAACGGAAGCGACAGGACGATCGCATCCCTGACCAGAGTTTCAAGATCCACGTGGTCGTCTTGAACCTCGAAGTCAGTTGCTTCCTCACCAGGATACGCGAAAAGCTCCTGAAACTCGACTTCGAGCGGCTCGGCGATGTCGGTGAGGCAGCGTCCGCACACCCCCGCGTACTCCGTCGCGGCGCTTCCCGAGACGAGGATGCCCTCGTGCACGGACTCCAGCCGGACCTCGAGGTCGAGCGGCACGCCGGCGTCGACCGAGACCAGACCCTCGCCCCACTTCTCGGGCGCGGGGACCTCGAAGTCGTGCTCCCGCATCTCGCCGGGACGGCGGACGATGTCTCTCACGCGGATCACGAACGGACCCGTCACATGCTGTCTGGCCACGATCAACCATCGTAGCGGGGTGGTCCTGGGCGAGGGCCGGGAGCGATCAGACGTCGCGCGCGCCGGTGTCGAGGAAGCGGGCCACGGCCGGCGGGACGAACGGCGACACATCCCCTCCGAGCGAGGCCACCTGCCGCACGAGCGAGCTCGACACGAGAGCGTGTGCCGGATCGGGCAGCAGGAAGACCGTCTCGACGTGCGCGAGGTGCCGGTTCACGATCGCCATCGGCGTCTCGTACGCGACGTCGACCTGGGACCGGATGCCCTTCACCAGGACCCCGGCATCGACATCCGTCGCATAGTCGACCAGGAGTCCCATGCTCCACGATGCGACGACGACGTCGCCGTCGATGTCGCTCTCGGCGATGGACTGCTCGAGCAAAGCCAGGCGCTGCGCGATCGGCAGCATCGCCTCCTTGCCGGGATTGTGCACGACGAGCACGTGGAGCTGGTCGTAGAGGGAGGCGGCGCGTCGGATGACGTCGAGGTGACCGAGGGTCGGCGGGTCGAAAGACCCGGGGACGACGGCGATCCGGCTGTTCATGGGGCCAGCCTATTCAATTCTTCGCGAGGGCCGCTCGCTCCTCCATGCCCACGCGGCGCTCGAGCGCGGCAGCCAGGCCGGGGTGACGGGTGAGCGCGGGGTCGTCCGCGAGCACCGCCTCGGCGGCGACTCTGGCCTCGGCGATGATGTCGGCATCCTTCACGACGCGCAGCAGTCGCAGCGACGAGCGCGCGCCGGACTGCGCGTCGCCGAGCACATCGCCCTCGCCGCGCAGCTCGAGGTCGACCTCCGCGAGCTCGAATCCGTCGAGCGTCGCCGCGACCGCGTCGACGCGCTCACGCGCAGGCGATCCGGCGCCCGCCTCGGTCACCAGCAGACACAGCCCCGGCACGCCTCCGCGGCCGACACGGCCGCGCAGCTGATGCAGCTGCGACACCCCGAAGCGGTCGGCCTCGAGGATCGCCATGGTGGACGCGTTCGGCACGTCGACCCCGACCTCGACGACGGTCGTCGCGACGAGCACGTCCACCTCGCCGCGGGCGAACGCCTGCATGACCGCGTCCTTATCTTCGGACGGCATCTTGCCGTGGAGCATCTCGACGCGAATGGCGGAGAATGCCGGATGCCGCGACAGCAGGTCCGCGACCTGCACGACGCCCCACCGGGTGCGGGCACCGCCGGCGTCGTCGGGCACCGGTTCATCGGCGGTGTCGTCCTTGGTGAGCTTCTCGGCGTCGATCGCCGCGCAGACGACGAACGCCTGGCGTCCTTGCGCGACCTCCTCGGCGATCCGGTCCCACACGCGCCCGAACCACGCGGGCTTCTCGGCGAGCGGCGCCACGAAGGTCTGGATGCCGGCGCGCCCCGCCGGCATGGTGCGGATGGTCGACACATCGAGGTCACCGAACACCGTCATCGCCACCGTCCTGGGGATCGGGGTCGCGGTGAGCACGAGCGCATGCGGCGACGAGCCTTTGGCGCGGAGGGACTCGCGCTGCTCGACGCCGAAGCGATGCTGCTCGTCGACCACGACGAGACCGAGGTCGGCGAACGTGGTCGTCTCGCTCAGCAGCGCGTGGGTGCCGACAACGATGCGCGCCTGCCCTGAGGCGACCCGCAGCGCGGCCTTGCGACGTTCGGCGGCCGGCATCTGGCCGGTCAGGAGCGTCGGCATGAGCTCGGGGGCGAGCTGCGGCCCGAGCATGCGGGCGATCGACCGCAGGTGCTGCCCCGCGAGCACCTCGGTGGGCGCGATGAGCGCCGACTGACCGCCGCTCTGGGCGACCTGCAGCATCGCGCGCAGGGCGACGAGCGTCTTGCCCGAGCCCACTTCGCCCTGCACCAGCCGGTTCATCGGCCAGTCGCCCTGCAGATCGCGCTCGATCTGCTCGCCGACGCCGATCTGGTCGGGCGTGCGGGGAAAGGGCAGCGCCTCGTCGAAGCGCTCGAGCAGCGCGCCCGGCGCGCGGCGGGTGGCAGACAGGGCCCGGACGAACGCCCGCTGCTGGAGAAGCGCCGCCTGCAGCACGAAGGCCTCGTGCATGCGCAGCGTGCTGCGCGCAGGTTCGATCTGGTCCTCGAAGTCGGGACGGTGGATGCGCTCGACGGCCTCGCGGGCGCCGAGCAGGCCACGCCGCGCACGAAGGTCGTCGGGAAGCGGGTCGGGCACGGGTCCGAGACCATCGAGCACGAGGGCGATGATCTTCGTCAGCTGCCAGCTGGCGATCGTGCTCGTCGCCGGATAGATGGGGATCGGCAGGTTCGCGTTCGCCTCGGCGGTGAGCCGCGCCGTCGCCTCGTCGTCGAACAGCTCGTAGTCGGGGTGCGCCAGCTGCTGGGTGCCGCGGTACTCCCCCACTTTGCCGGCGAAGATGCCGCGTCGACCGGGCTGCAGATCCTTGACGCGCCACGACTGGTTGAAGAAGGTCAGGGAGAGGTCGCCGCGGCCGTCGCTGATGACGACCTCGAGGATCGAGCCCTTGCGGTTCTGCATCCGGCGCTCGTTCGCGCGTCGCACCTCGGCCACGATCGTCACCGGCTCGCCCACCGGCAGCGACGAGATGGGGGTCAGCTCGCCCCGCTTGGCGTAGCGCCGCGGGTAGTGCGAGAGCAGGTCGCCGACCGTGCGCATGCCGAAGGCGCGCTCGAGCGCCGACGCGGTCTTTCCCCCGACGGCGCCGTCGAGGCGGGACTCGAGGGAGAACGACGGCATGCGACGAGTCTAGATTCGACCGGCGACGCGCGCGGCTGCGGTCGCCTGTCGGCGCAACCTCAGCCCCGTGGCATACGGTGGCGGGATGCTCCGACGACTCCTTTCCCGCGCCTACTGGGCCTGCAGCCGTTGGACGCTCTCATCGCAGCCCGCCCCCGACCGCCCCACGGTGCTCCTCGGCGTTCCGCACACGTCGAACTGGGACTTCGTGCTGATGCTCGCCATCGCGTGGCGGCTCGGAATCCACGTCCGGTGGCTGGGCAAGTCGAGTCTCTTCGGCGGCTGGCGGGGTCCTGTGATGCGCCGGCTGGGCGGCATCCCGGTCGACCGGTCCGACCCGTCCCGCGTCGTCGGCGACGTCGTCGCCCGCATCCGCGGCGGCGAGACCTTCGGCCTCGTGGTCACCCCCGAGGGCACACGAGGAGCCGGCGACTACTGGAAATCGGGCTTCTACCGCATCGCACGCGAGGCTGGCCTCGGGGTCACGCTCGGCTACGTCGACCGCACGACCATGACCACCGGGCTCGGGCCGACGATCGACCTCACCGGCGACGTCCGCGCCGACATGGACGTGATCCGCGCGTTCTACGCGGACAAGTCCGGTCTGCGCCCCGAGCGTCGCACCGAGCCGCGCCTCCGCGAAGAGGACGCCCCGCCCGCCGACGCCTGACCTGCGCGGCTATCGTGGGCGTGTGACGCGCATCATCGCCGGCAGAGCCGGCTCCCTCACCCTCGAGGTCCCCGACGCCGGCACCCGCCCGACCAGCGACCGCGTGCGCGAGTCCCTCTTCGGAGCGCTCGAGTCGGCCGATGCGCTTCGCGGCGCGGCGGTGCTCGACCTCTATGCCGGTTCAGGTGCGCTCGCGCTGGAGGCGATCAGCCGGGGGGCCGCGAGCGCCGACCTCGTGGAGAAGTCGCCGCGCGCAGCGACAGTGGTCCAGCGCAACGTCGCGCGCGTCGCCAAGTCGGTGGGGCGGGATGCCGCGATGAACGTCCACCGGTCGTCGGCGATCGCGTACCTGCAGACGGCGCGCGGCCCGTTCGACCTCGTGTTCATCGATCCGCCCTATGACCTCGCCGAGCACGAGCTGACGCACGCGCTGGAGCTTCTCGTTCCCCTGCTCTCACCGCACGCGGTCGTGGTCGTCGAGCGCGCGAAGCGATCCCCCGAGCCCACGCTCCCCGCAGGGCTCATCGCCGATCGCATGAAGCGCTACGGCGACACGGCGCTGTGGTGGTCCCGCCCGGCGGAACCGTCGGCCGACTGACCTCAGCCCCGCCCGGCGTCCCAGTCGCGGTACGGGTCCCACCCGGTCCGGCCGTCGTGCGGGCGGCCGTCGACGGTCACGGCTTCCGCGCCGCTCGCACGCACCTCTCCGATCACGCGGAACCCCTCCGGCAGGGGCGCATCCGGCGGGAACGTCGCGAGCAGGCCGTGGTCCTCGCCCCCGGAGAGTGCCGCGCCGGGGTCGGCTCCGAGCGCCGCCGACTCGATCGCGAGGCAGACACCGGATGCCGCAGCCATCCGGGATGCGTCGAGGACGAGGCCGTCCGACACGTCCATCATCGCCGTCGCGCCGGCGGCCGCCGCGATCGCCCCGAGCGCCACCGGCGGGCTGGGGCGCAGCTGGACCTCGAGGTCGGCGCGCTCCTGGTCGGCGAGGCGACCGAAATCGATGGGGATCGGTGAGCCCGAGGCATCCGTGAATCGCTCGAACAGGATGCCGAGCCCTCGCGCGGCCCGGCCGAGTGTGCCGGCGACCGCCACGACGTCACCCGCACGCGCGCCCGACCGCAGCACGGGGGCGCGTCCGTCCAGCGAGCCGAGCGCCGTCACGGCGATGGTCAGCGTGTCGGACACCGTCAGGTCGCCGCCCTCGACGGCGCACCCGGGCGCGAGGGCATCGCACGCCGCGCGGAGCCCGTCTGCGAGACCCTCGACGAAGGACAGCCGGGTGTCTTCCGGCATGGCGAGGGCGACCAGCAGCGCGGTCGGCCGCGCGCCCATCGCCGCGACGTCGGCGAGGTTCACCGCCGCCGCCTTCCAGCCGAGGTCGAACGCGCCCGACCAGGCCAGGCGGAAGTCGGGTCCGTGCACCAGGGTGTCGACGGTCGCGACCACACGGGCGTCGGGGGCTGCGATCAGGGCGGCGTCGTCTCCCGGACCGACCAGCGCACCCGACTTCGGGAGCCGCGCCAGGATGCCGCGGAGGATCGTGCCCTCGCTCACGTCGCCCACGCGCGGATCGGAGGCAGTCATCCTCCCAAGGTAGCCTGGAGAGGTGACCCGAGCGCGCCGATCCCTCGCCTCCGTGCTCGTCCTGGCCGCCGCGGTCGCCCTCGCCGGCTGCGCCGCGAACGTGTCGATGCAGCCCGCCGACGGATCGAACGACCCTGCATGCGCCGACGTCTCGGTCGCGCTGCGCGGCACCCTCGCCGGACAGGAGCGCCGCTGGACCGACGCGCAGGCCACGGCGGCCTGGGGCGACCCCGCCGCCGTCCTCTTCACGTGCGGTCTCGAGCCGCTCGGACCCACGACGCTCCCCTGCCAGACGATCAACGGCGTCGACTGGGTCATCGACGAGGCCGACGCCCCGCAGTACCGTGTCACGTCGTTCGGCCGCGTCCCCGCGGTCGAGGTCTACCTCGACAACGACGTCGTCGCCAGCGCCGAGGTGCTCGACGCGCTGTCGCTCGTCGTGTCGCGTCTCCCCGCGGACGGGTCGACGTGCGTCGCCCGCGGCGACGCCGGCGAGTAGCCGCAGCCGGCTAGGCCGCGCGCTCGAGCGCGGTGTCGATGAGCTCCGAGATCAGCTCGGGGTAGGTGACGCCCGACGCGATCCAGCACTTGGGGAACATCGAGATGGGCGTGAATCCCGGCATCGTGTTCAGCTCGTTGACGTAGAGCCCGTCGGCGGTCAGGAAGAAGTCGACGCGGGCGAGTCCCTGTCCGCCCACCGCCTCGAACGCCCGTACGCCGAGCTCCTGGATGGCCGTGATCTCGTCGGCGGTGAGATCGGCCGGGCACACGACCTCGGCACCGTCACCGCCCAGGTACTTGCCCTCGAAGTCGTAGAACTCGCGGGTCGTCAGGACGATCTCTCCGGGAAGCGATGCCCGGGCGGGTGCTCCGCCACGGCCCTCGAGGATCGCGACCTCCACCTCGCGCCCGACGATCGCCGTCTCGATGAGCACCTTGTCGTCCTCGGCGAACGCCAGCTCGAGCGCTACCTCGAGCTCGGAAGGGTCGTGCACCTTCGAGACCCCGACGCTCGAGCCCGCGCGCGCAGGCTTGACGAAGGTCGGTTCGCCCAGGGCCGCGGCATCCGCTCGCACACCCTCGGGGTCGAGCTCCCAGCGCCGGCGCGTGACCGTGATCGATGGCGACACCGGCACGCCCGCCGCGGCGAGGACGATCTTCATGAAGTGCTTGTCCATGCACAGCGCCGAGTCGAGGACGCCGCCGCCGGCGTACGGGATGCCGAGCGTGTCGAAGAAGCCCTGCACCGTGCCGTCCTCCCCGTGGAGTCCGTGCAGGATCGGCAGGACGACGTCGATCGCGCCGACCTCGTCGATCGAGCCGTCGGCTCGCCGCACCCGCAGCATGCGGTCGCCGCCGCCCTCGGGCCACAGCACGCGCGTGCCGTTGTCGACAACCTCCGGCAGCCGCTCGGCGTCGAGCCCGAACTTGGTGGGGTCGTCGTCCTCGAGCACGAACACGCCGTCGCGGGTGATGCCGACCGGGATCACCCGGTAGCGGTCACGGTCGATCGCCCGCAGCACCCCGCCCGCCGTTGCGGAACTGATCGAGTGCTCGCTGGATCGACCGCCAAAGAGCACCGCCACCGCCGGCATGTCCATTCTGCGTCCTCTCGCCCTGGGGGGTGTCGTCGTCTGTCGTCAGATGCGGCGCGATGTCGCGCGGGTTCATGGTTCCGTCGAGGACCATCTTGACCTGCTCGACGATCGGCATCTCGACGCCGACCTCTCGGGCGAGCTGGAGGATGGGCGCCACGGAGGCGAGTCCCTCGGCCGTCTGATTCATCTGCTTGACGACGTCGTCGAAGCGGTAGCCCTGGCCGAGGAGGCGGCCGGCGGTGTTGTTGCGGCTGAGGGGAGACTGGCACGTCGCGATGAGGTCGCCGAGACCGGCGAGGCCCTGCAGCGTCTCGGGATGCGCGCCGAAAGCGACCGCGAAGTCGGTCATCTCGACGAGACCGCGCGTGATGATCGACGCCTTCGTGTTCTCGCCGTAGCCGACGCCGTCGACGATGCCGATCGCGACCGCGATGAGGTTCTTCAGGACGCCGCCGAACTCGGTTCCGATGACATCGGTGTTCACGAACGTGCGGAAGTAGCCGTTGCGCGCTCGGCGGGCGACGGCGTCGGCCGTCTCCTGACTCGTCGACGAGATGACCGCCGCCGTCGGCTGCTCCCGGGCGATCTCGAGCGCCAGGTTCGGTCCGGACGCCACGGCGATGCGGGCGGGGTCGCAGTGGAGCTCCTGCTCGATCACCTGGCTCATGCGCAGCCCGGTCCGGCGCTCGACGCCCTTCATGAGCGACACGATCGGCACCTCGCTGCGCGACACGAGGGGGCGCACCGCCTTGAGGTTCTGGCGGACCGCCTGGCTCGGAATCGAGAGGTACACCTGCTCGGCGCCGTCGAGCGCCTCGGAGAGGTGGTGGGTGGCCGACATGGAGCGCGGCAGGTTGATGCCCGGCAGGTACTCGCTGTTGCGCTTGGCCTCCTGGATCTCGCTCGCGAGCTCCGGGCGCCGCGCCCACATGGTGACGTTCGCGCCGCCGTCGGCGAGGATCTTGCCGAACGTCGTGCCCCAGCTGCCGGCTCCGATCACCGCGACGCGCGGGCGGGAGGCATCCTGTCTACGGCTCAAGGCGACCCGTCTCCTTCTGCCCGTGATCCGCGGGATTCCAGCGCGCCGCGGGGGCGGGCTCGCCGCGCAGCTGCGCGAGGAGGTCGGCGACGGCGGCCATCACCCGGTCGGTCGCGGCCGCCAGGTTCACCGGCTGCCCCGCGACCTGAAATGCGGACAGGTCGACCGGATCGCCGATGAGCACGCGCACACGGCGCCGGAGGGGCCACAGCTTCAGCTTGCCGTATCGCGGCATGACCTGCTGGACGCCCCAGTGAGCCATCGGGATCACGGGGATGTCGTCGGCCAGCGCGAGCCGCACGGCCCCCGTCTTCCCGCGCATCGGCCACAGGCCGGGCTCACGGGTGAGGGTCCCCTCCGGGTACACGATCACACCGCGCCCGAGCCGGACCAGCGTCTCGGAGGTCTCGAGCGTCTGCCGAGCGGATGCCGCGGACGACGAGCGCGCGACCGGGACCATGCCGGTGCTGCGCAGGATCCATCCGAGCACCGGAACACGGAAGAGGCTCTCCTTCGCCATGAAGCGAGGGGCGCGCCCGGCCTTCCAGACGGCCAGCGCCACGGCCAGCGGATCGGCCTCCGAGTAGTGGTTCGGCGCGAGGACGTACGCGCCTTCGCGCGGGAGCTTCTCGGCGCCGTGGATCTCGAGCTTGAACAGCAGCGCGATGAGCGGGGCCGCGATCGCTGCGAGCGGCCAGAAGGCGCTCGGGCGCGTCTTCTCCCGAGACGCCGGCGGCATCGGTGACGAGGGTGCCATCGCGCTATCCGATGACGTCGAAGTCGGCGCCGAGCGTCTCGAGCTTGGTCAGGAACTTCTCGTAGCCCCGTCGGATGATCCCGACGTTGCGCACGACGGACTCGCCCTCGGCGGCCAGCGCGGCGATCACGTAGCTGTAGCCGCCGCGGAGGTCGGGAACCACGACGTCGGCGCCGTGCAGCGGGGTCGGCCCGCTGATGACGGCGGCCTGCTCCAGCTCCCGACGGGGCACCCGCCGGTCGCCCGCGTCGATGCCGTGCGGGTGGACGACGATGTCGGCGCCCATCTGCACGAGGGCCTGGGTGAAGCCGAGGCGGTTCTCGTACACGGTCTCGTGGACCGTGGACGTACCCTCGGCCTGCGTGAGCGCCACGATGAGCGGCTGCTGCCAGTCGGTCATGAACCCGGGGTGGACGTCGGTCTCGACGACGACGGGCTTGAGCGCTCCCCCGCGACGGAACTGGATCCCGTCCTCATGCACGTCGAACCACCCGCCCGCCTTGCGGAACACGTTGAGGAACGTGAGCATCTCCTGCTGCTTGGCACCGCCGACGAAGATGTCGCCGTCGGTGGCCAGCGCCGCGCACGCCCAGGACGCCGCCTCGTTCCGGTCGAAGATCGCTCGGTGGTCGTAGCCGCGCAGCTCGTCGACGCCCTCGATGAGGATGACGCGGTTGGGCTCGTACGAGATGATCGCGCCCATCTTCTGCAGGACGGCGATGAGATCCATGATCTCGGGCTCGATGGCCGCGTTGCGGAGCTCGGTCGTGCCCTTGGCCTTCACGGCCGTCAGCAGCACCTGCTCCGTGGCGCCGACGCTCGGGTACGGCAGCTCGATGTTCGCTCCGTGCAGCCCGTCGGGCGCCGTGATCCGGATGCCCTCGTAGCTCTTGTCGACGACCGCGCCGAACGCGCGCAGCGCATCCATGTGGAAGTTGATCGGGCGGTCTCCGATGCGGCAGCCGCCGAGGTCGGGGATGAGCGCCTCGCCCAGCAGGTGCAGCAGGGGTCCGCAGAACAGGATCGGGATGCGGGATGCCCCGGCATGCGCGTCGATCGCCTCGAAGTGCGCCGACTCGGCCCCGCTGGGGTCGAAGTGGAGGGTGCCGTCCTCTTCGCCGTCCCAGACGCGCACGCCGTGGACCTCGAGCAGGGAGCGGACCACCTGGACGTCGCTGATGTCGGGAACGTCGCGCAGCACGCTGTTCGTGCCCCCGAGAAGAGCCGCCACCATCGCCTTGGTGACGAGGTTCTTCGCGCCCTTCACCTCGACGCGCCCGGTCAGCGGTCGCCCCCCTCGGATCGCGAGGACCTCGCCGGCGGGTTCTTCGCCCGCGGGCGTGCTGGGCGTAACGCTGAGAGCGGACTTCATCCGGTGGACCTCACTTGTGTCTCTGGAGGGTGGGCAGATCACGCGCCCTCGTGGGGTGCGTGCCCTGGCTCACGGAACGGGGAGCGTCCGTGGCCGCCATGCCTCGCGGCGAGCCTCGAACTGCGCGATCTTGTCTTCGTTGCGCAGCGTGAGCCCGATGTCGTCGAGCCCTTCGAGAAGCCGCCACCTAGTGTAATCGTCGATGTCGAAAGCGACCTGGTGATCGCCGATCGTCGCGCGTCGCGCCTCGAGATCGACGGTCATCTCGATGCCCGGGTCGGCCTCGATGATGCGCCAGATCGGCTCGAGCTCGTCCTCGTCGATCACGCCGGCGACGAGTCCCTGCTTGCCGGCGTTGCCGCGGAAGATGTCGGCGAACCTCGGGCTCAGCACCACGTGGAAGCCGAAGTCCCGCAGGGCCCACACCGCGTGCTCGCGGCTGGAGCCGGTGCCGAAATCGGGACCGGCGACGAGCACGCTTGCGCCCTGGTACGCCGGCTGGTTGAGCACGAACTCCGGGTCCTGCCGCCAACTGGCGAACAGCGCGTCCTCGAAGCCCGTCTTGGTGACGCGCTTGAGGTAGACGGCCGGGATGATCTGATCGGTGTCGACGGCCGAACGCCGCAGCGGAGCGGCGATGCCGGTGTGGGTGATGAACTTCTCCATGTCAGGCCTCCGCTCCTGCCGCGACCGCGGAGTCCGCCGCGATCGGCTCCAGGTCGCTCGGGCTCGAGAGCGTGCCGCGCACGGCGGTGGCGGCGGCCACCAGCGGCGACACCAGGTGAGTGCGCCCCCCCTTGCCCTGCCGGCCCTCGAAGTTGCGGTTGCTCGTCGACGCGCAGCGCTCCCCCGGCGCGAGCTGATCGGGGTTCATGCCGAGGCACATCGAGCAGCCGGCGAAGCGCCACTCGGCGCCGAAGTCGGTGAAGACCTTGTCGAGCCCCTCGGCCTCGGCCTCGAGCCGGACGCGTGCCGAACCCGGCACGACCATGACGCGGACGCCGTCGGCCTTGGTGCGACCGCGGACGACGGAGGCGAACGCGCGGAGGTCCTCGATGCGGCTGTTCGTGCAGGAGCCCATGAAGACGGCGTCGACCGGCACATCCCTCATCGGGGTGCCGGGCTCGAGAGCCATGTACGCCAGCGCGCGCTCCGCGGCGGCGCGGTCGTTGGGGTCCGTGATGTCGGCCGGGCTCGGCACGACATCGGACAGCGACACGCCCTGGCCGGGGTTGGTGCCCCACGTGACGAAGGGCTCGAGTTCGGCGGCGTCGAGGTACACCTCGGCGTCGTAGACCGCGCCCTCGTCGCTGGGCAGCGTGCGCCAGTAGGCGACCGCGTCGTCCCAGTCCTCACCCCGCGGGGCGTGCGGCCGGCCCTTGACGTAGTCGAAGGTGATCTCGTCAGGCGCGATCATGCCGGCGCGTGCGCCGGCCTCGATCGACATGTTGCACATCGTCATGCGCCCCTCCATGGAGAGGGAGCGGATCGCGCTGCCGCGGAATTCGAGCACGTAGCCCTGCCCGCCGTTGGCGCCGATCTTGGCGATGATGGCGAGGATCACGTCCTTCGCCGTCACGCCGGGCTTCAGCTCGCCCTCGACGGTGATCGCCATCGTCTTGAACGGCTTCAGCGGGAGCGTCTGCGTCGCCATGACGTGCTCGACCTCGCTGGTGCCGATGCCGAAGGCCATCGCGCCGAAGGCGCCGTGGGTGCTGGTGTGGCTGTCGCCGCAGACCACGGTGATGCCCGGCATCGTCAGGCCCAGCTGGGGTCCGACGACGTGGACGATGCCCTGCTCCTTGTCGCCGAGCGAGTGCAGCCGGACGCCGAACTCCTCGGCGTTGCGCCGCAGCGTCTCGATCTGGGTGCGGCTCGTCAGGTCGGCGATGGGCTTGTCGATGTCGAGCGTCGGGGTGTTGTGATCCTCGGTCGCAATGGTCAGGTCGAGGCGCCGCACCGGGCGCCCCTCGGCACGGAGGCCGTCGAAGGCCTGCGGGCTGGTGACCTCGTGCACGAGATGGAGGTCGATGTAGATCAGGTCGGGCTGGCCGTCCTCGCCTTTGACGACGAGATGGTCGTCCCAGACCTTCTCGGCCAGGGTGCGAGGACGATCGGGGATGCCGGATGCGTCGGAAATGCTCATGCTCTGTTCTCCTCGGAGGGGACTGTGTCCGCTAAGGGGGCCCGCGACGAACTCCGCGACGAGGGAGGCCTGGAACTAGGACTCGTCGCGGCCGCTAAGGAGAAGGCGAGCGATCCGCACGGGGCCCAGGCTACCACCCGCTCGAACCCCGACGCGCCGCGCACGACGTCGTGTGACGCGTGCGCGGCGGCCGTGAGGATCAGTGCTGGTCGCCCCGGTGGTGCTCGACGGTCGGCGGCGTGCCCTTCTCATCCGCGACGACGGCGGCCGCGGCATCCGCGCTTCCCGCCTTCTTCTCGCGGGAGGAGGCGACCAGGCTCGCGACCGTCGCGACCGTCATCGCGACGACGATCACGCCGAGCGACATCCACGTCGAGATCTCGGGCGCCCACTCGATGTGCTCGCCGTTGTTGATGAAGGGCAGCTCGTTCACGTGCATGGCGTGGAACACGAGCTTCACGCCGATGAAGGCCAGGATGAAGGCGATGCCGTAGTGGAGGTACCGCAGGCGGTCGAGCAGGTCGCCCAGCAGGAAGTACAGCTGGCGCAGGCCCATGAGCGCGAAGATGTTGGCGGTGAACACGATGAAGGGGCTCGTCGTGATGCCGAAGATCGCGGGGATGGAGTCGATCGCGAACAGCAGGTCGGTGACGCCGATCGCGGCGAACACGATGATCATCGGCGTGAACATCTTCTTGCCGTCGACGACGGTGCGGATCTTCGCGCCGTCGTAGTGATCGGTGATGTCGATCGCGCGCCGCAGCAGGCGGACGACGAAGTTCTCCTGCTTCACGTCGTCGTCGTGGTCGCCGCCGGGGAAGGCCTGACGCCACGCCGTCCACACGAGGAAGGCTCCGAAGAGGTAGAACACCCAGCTGAACTGCTCGATGATCGCAGCGCCCGCGAGGATGAACAGGCCGCGCAGGACCAGGGCGATGATGATGCCCACCATCAGCACTTCCTGCTGGTAGCGCCGCGGCACCGCGAACTGGCTCATGATCAGCACGAAGACGAACAGATTGTCGATCGAGAGGCTGTACTCGGTGAGCCAGCCGGCGACGAACTGACCGGCGTACTCGGCTCCGGCGAACACCCACATCAGCGCGGCGAAGATGAGCGCGAGGGTGACGTAGAAGACCACCCACAGTGTCGACTCCCGCGTCGACGGGATGTGCGGCCGCTTCAGGATGAGCAGCAGGTCCGCGAGGAGGATGAGGGTCAGGATCACGAGCGATCCGATTTCGAACCACAGCGGGAGTTCGAGGTCCATTGAGGGCCTTTCAAGGGAGAGGACGGAGGGTCGGCGGAACGCCGAGAGTCTCTCCCCGTGACCCTGACGGTCACGGCGCGCATCCGGGGTCGCACTCTCGGGACCCGTGATGACGGACGCGCGCTGTCGGGATACTCCCTCTCGCCCGATCAGGATACAGGCTCGGGATGCCGCGCCCGCCGTCTGCGAGACGATGGATCTCCCGGCGACACTGACACCGTGAGAGACAATGGTGCTCCGCGACGTCGCCTGCCCGGTGGCGCCGACGGGGCAGAAGGACGGGAATGCCACAGGACACCGAGCGGGACGACGCTGCGCTCGTGGCGCAGGCGGCGGGGGGCAGCGAGCACGCCTTCCGCGCCCTCTACCGTGCCTACGTGCGGCCGGTGTACTGGCTCGCCTACGGGCTGGTCGGGAACGCGGCCGATGCCGAGGACGTGACCCAGGAGACGTTCCTGGTCGCGTGGCGGAAGCTGCCCGGCCTCGAGCTGGCCGGGGAATCGCTGCTGCCGTGGCTGGCGACGGTGTGCCGCTTCCAGGCCGCCAACCGCATCCGCAGGCAGAAGCGCGATCGCGAGCACACGGCCGCTGCCGCCGACGAGACCCTGCCCGCGACCGTGGACGTCGAGGAGCAGGTGATCGGGGCCGACCTGGCTGACCGCATCCTGCAGGAGGTCGCCGGGCTCAGCCCGCTCGACCGCGACATCTTCCGCCTGTGCGCGGCCGAGGGATACGCCTACCAGGCGGCCGCCGATGAGCTCGGCGTGGCCCACGGCGTCGTGCGCAACCGTCTCTCCCGCATCCGGACGCGTCTCCGGACCGTTGTGAAGGAGAGCACATGAGCACCCAGCACCCCACGGGGGCGCCGGCGGCGCTTCCCGAACTGAGCGACCAGCGCATCGACGAGATCGAGAACGCGCTGTTCGCCGACATCGCGCGCGAACGGACGGCGACACACGCCCGCAGCGCGCGCCGCGGGCGGATCTGGCTGGCCGGCGGTGCGGCTGCGGCGATCGTGGCGGTCGCGGCGGTCATCGCCCCGAGCGTGGTCCCCCTCGTCAGCGGCGGCGCCGGCGGGTCTGCCGACTCCGCCATCGCCCCCGATGTCCCCGTCGAGTCCTCCGAGAGCGACGGCGATGCGGCACTCGACTCCGGCGCCACCACCGACGACAGCGGCGGCAGCCGGAGCGACCTGACCGGTGCGCCCGGCGCCGCCGTGATGGGCGAGGAGTCGGCCGTCGAGCGCGAGATCATCACGACCGCGTCGGCCACCGTGGCCGTCGACGACGTGACCGTCGGGGCGCGGACCATCGGCAACTCCGCGGTCGCGCACGACGGCTACGTCGAGTCGATGAACATCGGCACCGACGGGGCCTACTACCCGGTCGACCCGCAGACCGGCGTCGCGTACGACACGATGCCCTACCCGTACACCCCGAACGGCGCCTGGATCAGCATCCGCGTCCCGTCCGGCGAGCTGCCTGCCGTGATCGACGAGCTGTCGGACGTCGGCGAGGTGACCGCGTCGTCCATCAACCGGCAGGACGTCACCGAGCAGACCGTCGATCTGCGCGCTCGGATCGACGCGGCGCAGGCATCCGTCGACCGTCTCGTCGACCTCATGGCCGAGGCCTCGAGCGTGTCCGACCTCATCGCTGCGGAAGCCGCCCTCTCGGAGCGGCAGGCGATGCTGGAGTCCTACCAGCAGCAGCTGGAGATGCTCGAGGACCAGGTGGCCATGTCGTCGCTGACGGTGACGCTGCACCCTGTCGTCGAGACGGTCGAGGCCGACCCCGCCGGTTTCGCCGACGGACTCGTCGCGGGATGGAACGGCCTCGTCGCGACGCTCAACGGCATTGTCATCGCCCTGGGCTTCCTGATCCCGTGGCTGGCGGTCGCGGCCGTCGCCGGCCTGATCGTGTGGGCCATCGTGCGGGCGGTGCGCCGCCGGCGAGCGGCTAATCGAGATCACCGCCCCGTGTCAACCGCCTCGGAGATCGCTCCGCCGTCGGACTAGCGTGGGGTCCTCCCCCTACGAGGAGACGACGTGAGCGGCTACGAGCCCCTGATCGGGCCAGTTCATCCGCCCGGACTCCATGTGATGACGTTCAACGTGCGTCGCCGACTGGACGCGGCCGCGTTCTCGCCGGCGGATCGCTGGAGCGTCCGGGCGCCACGTGTCCGGACGCTTCTGCGCACGGAGGTCCCGACGCTCGTGGGGCTGCAGGAGGCGCTTCCCGACCAGGCGTCGCTCGTGCGCGACTCCCTCGGTCCGGCCTACAGGCTGATCGGCCACGGTCGCAGCGCCACCGGTGGCGGCGAAGGATGCCCGATCGTCTACGACGCCGGACGCCTGGAGCTTCTGCGGTGGTCGCAGAAGGCGCTGTCGGACAGCCCCGACGTCGCCGGTTCGCGCTCGTGGGGCAATCCGATCGCGCGGGTCCTCGTCACCGCGCTGTTCAGGGATCGCTCGACAGAGCAGTCCTTCACGGCGATGAACACGCACCTCGACCCGCTGTCGCACCGGTCGCGAGTGCGTTCGGCGGCCGTGATCCGCGAAGGCGCGGCCGACGCCGGAACTCCGGTGGTGGTGACCGGTGATCTCAACAGCCGCGCATCGTCTCGTCCGATGAGCACGCTGCTGGAGGGTGACGGACTCCGGGATGCGTGGGACGCGGCATCCGCTCGCCTGACCCCGGAATGGGGGACCTACGCTCGGTACCGGGCACCCCGGTCGAAGGGCGCGCGGATCGACTGGATCCTGGTGTCTTCCGGCGTCACGGTCGACCGCACCGCCATCAACGCCGGTCGGATCGACGGAGGCTGGCCGTCGGATCACCTGCCCGTGCAGACGGTCCTCCGCGTCCTGGCGGAGGAGGCGGCATGAGACGCGCGTTCCTGCAATGGCCCCGCACCGCGGGCGAGCTCACCGCCGACGGCGTGCGGATCCTCGCCGTGGTCAGCGTCCTCGCGGGGGCGATCTGGTGGACGCCGACGGATGCCGGAATCCTCGCCTTCGCGCTGCCGGCCACGCTCCTCCCCCGCTTCCTCAGCGTGCGGCCGGGGTTCGACATCGCCTACGGGATCACGATCCTCGTGGCGGCGTGGAGCAATGTGCTCGATCTCTACACGTCGATCGCGTGGTGGGATCTGGCGGTGCATTTCGTGGCGACCGGCGTGGTGGCCGCGATGCTCTGCGTGCTGCTGAGCCGCTGGGGCGTTGTCGTGTGGCAACCCGAGACCCGTTCGATGCGTCGCGTCCCGCTCATCGTCGTTCCGGTGCTCGCCCTGGCGATCAGCGCTCTCTGGGAGATGGTCGAGTGGTTCGGCTACACCTTCATCAGCGATGACATCTTCGTCGCGTACGCCGACACCATCGGCGACATGGTCGTCGGCGGACTCGGCGGCGTCGTCGCCGGAGTCGTCACGGCCTTCGTCCCGCTGGGAGTTCGGGCGAGGGTCGCGGTCGACGACCGGTAGAAAGCAAGAAGCCCGGTCCGATGGACCGGGCTTCTTTCGTGTTGGTGACCCCAGCGGGATTCGAACCCGCGTTACCGCCGTGAGAGGGCGGCGTACTAGGCCGCTATACGATGGGGCCGTTTTCGCAACCGTTCGATTATGCCATGCCGTTCATGCCCTCTCCAAATCCGCGCGGGAACCGACGCGTCGCTTGCCCGCGCCGAGTCTCCGGGGTTGACTCGGGGCATGCGAGTGACCAAGTTCGAGCATGCCGCCCTGACCCTCCTCGAAGCCGGACGGACGCTGGTCATCGACCCCGGGTCCTTCACGACGCCGCTCGTGGACATCCAGGATCTTGTCGGCATCGTGATCACCCACGAACACCCCGACCACTGGACTCCCGATCACCTCGACCGTCTGCTGAAGGCGTTCCCGAACACACCGATCTACGGCCCCGAGGGCGTGGGCAAGGCCGCCGCCGGGTACGAGGTGACGCCTGTCCGCCCGGGCGACACGCTCGAGCTCGAGCCGTTCCGCCTGGAGTTCTTCGGCGGCCGCCACGCGGTGATCCACGAGTCCATCCCGGTGATCGACAACGTCGGCGTGATGGTGAACGACGAGTTCTACTACCCGGGCGACTCGTACGCGGTTCCGGGCAAGGAGGTGCGGCTGCTCGCCGCGCCGGTCGGAGCGCCGTGGCTCAAGATCGGCGAGGCGATGGACTTCGTGCTGAAGGTGGCGCCGCGACAGGTCTTCGGCACGCATGACATGACACTGTCGGTCGTCGGCCGCGACATGGGGCGCGCTCGGCTGCGCTGGGCGGTCGAGCAGGGCGGTGGAGAGTTCCTCGTGCTCGACCCCGGCGACTCCACAGACCTGTAGCGCACGCCGCGTGAAACGCAGACGACGGATGCCGCGCGGCTTCTCTCCGCGGCATCCGTCGTGCTGTGTCGCGCCGATCGCGGGGCGACCGAGCGCGCTACTCGGCGTCGAGATCGGTTTCGAGCAGTTCGACGAGTTCGTCGAGAGCCTGCTCGGAACCCTCCCCCTCGGCCTTGAGTGTCACGACGGTACCATGCGACGCACCGAGCCCCATGAGGGACAGGATGCTGCCGGCGTTGAGGTCCGGCCCGCCCTCCACCGCGATGGTCACGGGCACGCCCTTCTCCTGCACGGCCTGCACGAAGAGCTTCGCGGGGCGGGCGTGCAGCCCTGAGCTGCTCGCGATGGTGGCCTGACGTTCTGCCATTTCGTGTCTCCTTCGATGGATGGTCGTGCGGTCGGTCACGCGGGCACTGCCTCGAACGGAGCTTCTGCCTGCTCCAGCTCCTTGCGGCCGACCCACTTCTTGAGTGCGACGACCACGAGTGCGGTCACGACCGTACCGGCCGCGATGGCCACCAGGAAGCCCCAGAACGGACTGATCGCGAAGAATACGAACGCGCCGCCGTGCGGTGCCAGTGACTGGACCGCCAGCGCCATGCTCAGGCCGCCCGTCACCGCGCCGCCGACAAGGGATGCCGGGATGACCCGCAGCGGATCGGCGGCAGCGAAAGGAATGGCGCCCTCGCTGATGAAGGCGGCACCGAGCAGCCAGGCCGCCTTGCCGTTCTCTCGCTCGACGGGCGGGAACAGGTCGCGGGCGATCACCGTGGACGCGAGCGCCATCGCGAGGGGCGGCACCATGCCGGCGGCCATGACCGCGGCCATGATCAAGTACGGCGTGGGGTTGTCCGGCGACCCGGCGGCGAGTCCCGCCACGGCGAAGGCGTACGCCACCTTGTTGACGGGCCCGCCGAGGTCGAAGCACATCATCAGCCCGAGGATCACCCCGACGACGACGATGCCGGCCGTGCCGGCGAGGTCGTTGAGCCAGAGGGTCAGGAGCTCCATCAGCGTCGCGATCGGGCGCCCGAGGAACAGCACCATCAGCCCGGAGGCGACGATCGAGGCCAGCAGGGGGATGATCGCGACGGGCATCAGGCCGCGCAGCCACCGGGGCACCCGCCAGGTGCCGATCCACCACGCCGTCACGCCGGCGAGAAGGCCGCCGATGATACCGCCGATGAAGCCGGCGTTCATCAGGACGGCGACCGCACCCGCCACGAATCCGGGGGCGATTCCGGGACGATCCGCGATGGCGAAGGCGATGTACCCCGCCAGGGCGGACACCAGGAATCCCATGGACGCCGCACCGATGGCGAAGGCCACGGATCCCAGGTAGATGCCGAGCCCTCCCTCGGGGAGGTCCCACAGCGAGTTCTGGACGACCACGGTGTTGGCATTCGCCGGCGCGGTGTAGTCGTCGCCGAAGAAGAGGAATCCGAGGGCGATCAGGAGTCCCCCGCCCGCGACGAACGGGATCATGTAGCTGACGCCGGTGAGGAGGATCCGCTGGATGCGGGCTCCCCAGGAGATCGGCTCAGACGACGCAGCGGCGCTCGCCGCGCCCGCGGTGCCGGAGACACGGGTCGCGTCGGGGTCGTTGGCCGCGGCGACAGCCTCGGCGATCAGCTCGCGGGGCTGTTCGATGCCGCGCTTGACGCCGGAGCGCACGACGGGCTTGCCCGCGAACCGCTGCGGCTCGCGCACGTCGACGTCGGTCGCGAAGATCACCGCGTCGGCGCGGTCGATGACGTCTCGGGGCAGCGCCTGGTAACCGCTGGAGCCCTGCGGCTCGACGACGAGGTCTACTCCCCCGGCCACGCCGGCTGCCGTCAGCGCGTCCGCGGCCATGAAGGTGTGGGCGATGCCGGTCGCGCACGCGGTGACGGCGACGATCCGTGCGGGGCGACCGTCGACGACCAGCTCGCTCGGCGTCGGGGTGGCGGCGGCGGACGCTGTGGCGGCCGGCGCCGCGGCGCGGGGGGCGGCGGTCGAAGCATCCCCCTCCCCGATCGCCTCGCGCACGATCGCGACGACCTCGTCGTCGGTCCGTGCCGCGCGCAGCCCGGCGGTGAAGCCCTCCTGCATGAGGCTGCGCGCGAGCTTGGACAGCACCGCGAGGTGCGCCTCGGCTGCGCCTTCGGGAGCGGCGATCAGGAATACGAGATCCGCGGGACCGTCCGGTGCGCCGAAGTCGATCCCGGGCGCGAGCCGCGCGAACGCGAGGGACGGTTCGATGACGGCCGCGCTCTTGGCGTGCGGGATCGCGATCCCGCCGGGCAGCCCTGTCTCGTCCTTGAGTTCACGCGTCCACGCGTCGTCGAACAGCGCCTGGGCGTCGGTGGCGCGGCCCTGAGCGACGACCCGAGCGGCGAGCGCGCGGATGACCTCCGCCTTGTCGGAGCCGAGGCCGACGTCGAGACTGACGAGCTCCGGTGTGATGGTGTCGGACACGGTGACCTCCAGGGGTCGGTGTTGGCTGGGATCAGGCTGGCGAGAGAAGGGTGACGAGCACGTGGCCGGCGGGAAGGTCGGCGGGCGTCGGCGCTTGGGTGCCGGGAAGGGATGCCGCAGCCGCGCCGTAGCGCACGGCCTGACGCAGCCGCTCCTCCGGCGTCGCTCCGGCGGCTTCGGCCAGGACGTACCCCGCGAGCGAGCTGTCGCCCGCCCCGACCGTGCTGACGACGCGGACGGCGGGCGGAGCGGCCGACCAGGCGGCGTCGGCTGTGACGAGCACCGCGCCGGCAGCGCCGAGCGTGACGAGCGCCGCGGCGACCCGCGAGGGCACGAGCGCGCGTGCCACATCGACAACGGCTGCCGCAGCGCCGCCGTCGGTAAGCGCGACGCCGGCGAGCTCGGCGAGCTCGTCGTCATTGGGCTTGATCAGGTCGGGCCGGCCGCGCTCGACGACGGCCGCCAGCGCCGGGCCGGAGGTGTCGACCGCGATCAGCGGGGCATCGGTGCCGTGGGCTTCGCGGACAGCCGAGATGACGTCGACGTAGAAGTTGTCGTCGACACCGGGCGGCAGCGATCCCGCCAGCACCAGCCACCGAGCTGCGGACGACGCGTCGACGACCGCAGACACGACGGCCGCGGCATCCGCTCCGCTCAATGGGGCGCCGGGCAGGTTGAGCTTCGTGGTCATCCCCGAGGGATCGGTGATGGTGACGTTGGCGCGGGCATGGCCGCGGACCGTGACGCGATATGCGGTCAGCGACGATCCGCGCAGGGCGGTGTCGAACGGGTCGTCGTCGGCGAGCGGCAGGACGGCGACGACGTCGACTCCGGCCGCCGACACCGCGCGAGCGACGTTGATGCCCTTCCCGCCGGCGTCCTCGCGCGAGGATGCCGCGGCCTGGACATCGCCGGGCCGAAGCGGCTGATCCAGCGCGATCGTGCGGTCGAGGGACGGGTTCGCCGTGAGGGTGACGATCATGGCCGCCACACCTCCACGTCGGCGTCCGCGAGCGCAGCGGCGAGTTCCGTGTCGGGCCGGCCGTCGGTGACGAGCACGTCCACATCGGACAGCGATGCGAAGCCGACGAGCAGCTCGCGACCGAGCTTCTCGGCGTCCGCGACGAGGATGACCCGGCGCGCAGTGCGGACGATGGCCCTCTTGACGGCGGCCTCGTCGGGATCTGGGGTGCTCAGACCGAACCCGGCCGACACGCCGTTCGCCCCCAGGAAGGCGATGTCGGGGCGCATGCCCTCGATCGCGTGGACGGTGTCGGTGCCGACGGCGGCGCCGGTCACGCCGCGGACCCGGCCCCCGATGAGCGTCAGCCTGGTGTCCGTCGCCGCACTGAGCGCGTGGGCCAGGCTGAGGGCGTGGGTCACGACCTCGACTTCTTCGGACCTGAGGCGCCGCCCCAGGTGTGCAGCAACGGCTGCGGTGGTGGTGCCCGCATCGAAGAACACGGATCCTCGGAATCCGTCGGGGAGCGCAGCCGCCGCGCGGGCGCCGATCGCGGCCTTGGCCGGCCCCTGTCGCTGCTGTCGCTCCCACAGCGACGCTTCGGTGGTGCTCGCCCGCTCGATGCCGACCGCACCGCCGTGGACGCGACGCAGCACGCCTTCGGCCTCCAACTGGTCGAGGTCGCGGCGCACAGTCTCCGTCGTGACGTCGAAGCGACCGGCGAGTTCAACGACGCTCACTCTGCCGTCCGTCTCCAGCAGGCGTTCGATCTGCTCCTGGCGCTCCGTCGCGTACATTCATGACCCTCCATCGGATTCCCACAGAATACAACACATCCCAACATAAAACAATATCCACTGTTGGATATCGTCTTACCGTGGCCGACAAACCCTCCGCCGACATGACCATCGACGAGGCCCTGGTGCGCCGGCTCCTCGCGGCGCAGGCGCCCTCCGACGTCGCGTCCCTCCCCTTGATCCGGGTAGCCGAGGGCTGGGACAGCGAACTGTGGCGGCTGGGTGCGGACCTCGCTGTTCGTCTCCCGCGCCGGGCGGTCGCCGCCCCCCTCATCGAACACGAGCAGCGCAGCCTGCCGCTGATCGCCCCGGCGGTGGAGGCGACGGGTGTCCGCGTCCCCACGCCGCTCGTGCACGGCCGTCCCGCTGCCGGGTTCCCGTGGCCGTGGTCTCTCGTGCCGTGGTTCGAGGGAGTGCGCGGGATCGACGTGCCACGGGTCGAGCGACGCGAGTGGGCGGGGCCGCTCGCACGGGCGCTGGCGGCACTTCACGTAGAGGCACCCGCCGACCACCCGGTCAACCCGGTGCGCGGGCGTGCTCTCGCGACGCGGGCGGCGGTGTTCGAGGAACGCGTGCACATCCTCACCGCCTCTGGTCGACTGGACTCTCCCGCGGCGGCCGCGCTGACGGACGTGTGGCTCCGCGGTGTCGCCGAGCGTCCTTGGGCCGCGACTCCGGTGTGGATCCACGGTGACCTGCATCCGGGCAACCTCGTCGCGGCCGGCGGGCGGCTGCGCGCGATCATCGACTTCGGCGACGTGACAGCCGGCGATCCGGCGTACGACCTCGCCGTCGCGTGGCTCGCGTTCGACCACGCCGGCCGGTCGGCTTTCGTCGAGGCGGCCGGCGATCGATACGACCGCGCCACCTGGATCCGCGCGCATGCGTGGGCAGCCGCGATCGCCGTCGTGCTGCTCGCGCACAGCGACGACAACCCGGACTACGAGAAGCTCGGCGCCGATTCCGCCCGCGAGGTGATCGCCGCGGCATCCCCGCGCTGACCGCCGCCCGGCGTGCTCACCCAGACATCCACGTGCCCGCCGCGCCCCACGAAGCGGATCACCGTCCCGATGGGAAGGGGCTCGTCGAGCGCGAGGGACATCCCGTCGTACACCGTGAAGTCCAGCACGGGGTCGAGCCCCGCGCCGCTGCACGTCGCACTGAGGAAGCCGTCGTCGTGCGACAGGAGCACGCAGCGCGAGTCGTCGACCGCTCGAGCCGTCCAGACCTGGATCACATCGAAAGCCTCGTGCGGCACCACGCTTCCCGGGTCGACCCCCCAGTAGTCGAGGTTCTCTCTGAACCCGGCACCGCGCTCGCCGCCGCCCGGCTCGACCTGGAGCGTGAGATCCGGCGGAGGCTCGGAATCGGTGGGCCACAGGAACCCGAGCCAGATTCCCAGCCCTACCCCGGCCGCTGCGGTGACCGCCCACAGCGGGACCCGCTGCCACCAGCGGCGCGCGGGCGCCGTGGGAGACGCCGCGGCGTCGGGTGCCTCGGGCAGATCGGCATTGTGCACGGGAGGTGTGTCTGCAGCGGGAGGTGAGGTCTCGGATGCCTCGCCGACGACGGGCTGCGGCTCGGGAGCGAGCAGGGGGCCGACGCGGCGGGCGCCGCCGTCATCATCGCTCGATGCCGTGAGATCCTCGGCCGGGATCGGCCGCGCCAGTTCCTCGAGTTCGTGAAGCCGCCGCTGGGCGATCGGATCGCCGTCGATGTCGGCATCCGGGCCGTACGCGCGGCGCCGCAGAGCGGCGAGCTCCTCCATGCGGGCCGTCGTCAGCGCTGGCGCGTCCATGGGGCCATTATCCGCCCGCTGGAGGCATTCGTCTCGGACGGTTCTTTGTCGACCATCTACAGAAATCGAGTCTCAGCAAACGTGACACTTGGTCCCAGCCGGAAGAGTGCGGCGACGTCGATCCGCCGACTGCTACCTTCGCATCGCTTCACGACGACGCTCGTCCCGGCGCACCGACGATGGTGCGCCGGCGATCACCACCCCGGAGATCGCGTCGTCGGCCGGCGACAGCATGCCGGCGCACTTCCGCACGCCTGCCCGCAGGCGCGACCACCAGGAGTCCTCAGTGACGAGAACGACAGTCCACACGCACGGCCTCGGCATGCGCATCGCCGTCATCGTGCTCAGCGTGCTGCTAGCCGCGATGATCTTCCTCTACTTCGCCACGACGTCGAAGATCGCCGCAGGCGCGCAGCAGCTCGCCGACGGCACGACGCAGGCGGACGCCGGATCGGCGGAGCTCGCCGCCGGCGCGGTCACGCTGTCCGACGGCGCCGCCGAGCTCAGCGCGGGTGCGACGCAGCTCGACGACGGTGCTGCGGCTGCGGCCGCCGGTGCCGCGGCGCTCACGGCCGGCGCAACGTCGGCCGACGCGGGAGCGGCGCAGCTGTCGAGCGGAGCGTCCTCGCTCTCGGAGGGCGCATCCTCGGCGGCCACCGGAGCTGCGAACCTGAGCGCCGGTGCGCAGCGTGCCGCGACGGGTGCGGCGGATCTGGCCGCTGGAGCGAAGAACGCCTCGATCGGCGCAGAGACGCTGGCGGGCAAGACCGCGCTGCTCGCTCAAGGGGTGGTCGGCGCGGACACCTACTCCAAGACGCTCCTGTCGAAGGCCGAGGGCTTCCGCGACCTGCTCGCGAAGGGAGTGACGCCCGACGTCGTGACGCTCTCGGGCGCAGGGGCGCAGCTCGGCGCCGTTGCGGCGTCGGCACCGGGCAACGCCCACACGCTGGCGACGACGATCGCCGCGCTCGCGGGAGCAGACCCGACCAATGCGACCCTGCAGGGCCTGAAGCAGCTCTCTGCGGGACTCGAACTGCAGGTCGGCGCGTTGGCCAAGCCTGCCGCCGGCGCACCGGCGCTCGCGCAGGGCCTGATGCAGGCAGCGGGCGGTGCTGAGCAGGTCGTCGGCGGTCTCGACGGGCTCGTCCACGGCGACACCGCGAACAAGTGGCCCGGCACGGTCGCACTCGCGGACGAGAAGACCGGCGCCCCCGCGCTCGCAGCCGGGGCGGCTGACCTGCGCGACGGCGTCGCGCAGGTGCGGGCGGGCGCCGACAAGGTCGCCGCCGGTGCAGGGGAACTCGCCTCGGGCGCCGCGAGTCTGCACACGGGCACGCAGTCCCTCGCAAGCGGCGCAGGCTCGCTGTCCGCCGGCGCCACGACGCTGGCCGACGGCACCTCGAAGCTCGCAGCGGGAGCGGAGGCGCTCTCGACCGGAACGGAAGAACTCGCCGCCGGTTCGGGCACGCTGGCCGAAGGCTCGCAGACGCTGGCCGACGGAACGGTCGAGCTGGCCACCGGTGCCGCGTCCCTCAACGACGGCACCGCGCAGATCGCGGACGGCTCCGGCGAGCTCGCCGCAGGAGCGGCGGGAGCGACGCCCATGGTGCTGCCGTGGCTGCTGCTCGCAGCGCTCGCAGGCCTCGTGGCGATCGGATTCTGGATTGGCCATCGGGTGAGTCACCGGAGCCGGGCGATGGGGGAACCAGCCATCGCGTAAGCGCCTGGAGAAACGAAAAACCCCCGCTGAGCGGGGGTTTTTTCGTTTGGCTGGGGTACCTGGACTCGAACCAAGAACAAAGGTACCAGAAACCTCCGTGTTGCCAATTACACCATACCCCAAGGCGTACGACCGCAGTCGTGCCGAAGATCAAGTTTAGACGACGGAGCCGTCTGAACCAAACCCAGCGTGTCGCGTCAGCTGACGCGGGGCACAAGATCGCCGAGACGGCCGATGGATACCGTCTTGCCCAGCAGCTCCATCGACTCGAAGAGCGGCGGCGAGATCCGGCGCCCGCTCAGCGCGACACGGAGCGGACCGTAGGCGACGCGCGGCTTGAGACCCAGTCCATCGATCAGCGCTGCCGAGAGAGCCTCCTGCAGCGCCGCCGCAGTGAAGTCGGAGTCGGGCACGCTCTCGAGCGCCCCGACGGAGGCCACCAGCACCTCCCCCGCGTTCGCGGGCAGGCTCGAGAGAGCGTCCTCGTCGTAGACGACCTCATCACGCAGGAGAAACCCCAGCAGCCCGGGCGCTTCGCCGAGGAGCTGCATGCGCTCCTGCACGAGTGGTGCCGCGGCCTCGATGATCTGCTGCTGCTGCGGCGTCGGCGGCTCCGACACAAGACCCGCCGTGGCCAGGTACGGGACCAGCCGCTCTGCGAAGTCGGCGGGCTGCAGCATCCGAATGTGGTCGCCGTTGATCGACTCGGCCTTCTTCTGATCGAAGCGGGCGGGGTTCGGATTCACGTCGACGATGTCGAAGGCCTCGACGAGCTCGTCGAGCGTGAACACGTCGCGATCGGGCGCGATCGACCAGCCGAGAAGCGACAGGTAGTTGAGCAGGCCTTCGTGGATGAAGCCCTTCTCGCGCTGAAGGAAGAGGTCGGCCTTCGGGTCGCGCTTGGAGAGCTTCTTGTTGCCGACCTCGCCGAGCACCAGCGGCATGTGCGCGAAGCGCGGGATGAACGTCGTCACGCCGGCGTCGACGAGCGCACGGTACAGCGCGAGCTGGCGTGCGGTCGAGGGCATGAGGTCCTCGCCGCGGATGACGTGGGTGATGCCCATGAGCGCGTCGTCGACCGGATTCACGAACGGGTAGAGCGGCACGCCGCCGGCGCGCACGAGCACGAAGTCGGGGAAGGATCCGGCCGGGAACGTCACCTCGCCGCGGATGAGGTCGACGTAGGTGAGGTCCTCCTCGGGGACCCGCAGGCGCCAGGCGGGCTCGCGGCCCTCCGCCCGGAACGCCGCCTTCTGCTCGTCGGTCAGATCGCGGTCGAAGTTGTCGTAGCCGAGCTGCTTCGCGCGTCCGTTCGCCTCGTTGCGGGCGTCGATCTCCTCTGCCGTCGAGTAGCTCTCGTACACGGCGCCGGCCGCGACGAGCTTGTCCAGCACCTCCCGGTAGATGTCGTGCCGCTGCGACTGGCGGTACGGCGCGTGGGGACCGCCGACCTCGACCCCTTCGTCCCAGTCGATCTCGAGCCACCGCAGGGCATCGAGCAGCTGAAGATAGCTCTCCTCGCTGTCCCGCGCGGAGTCGGTGTCTTCGATGCGGAAGACGAGCTTGCCGCCGTTGTGCCGCGCGTACGCCCAGTTGAACAGGACCGTGCGGATCAGACCCACATGCGGAAGGCCGGTGGGCGACGGGCAGAAGCGCACGCGCACGTCGGCCCCGGTCGCGGTGGTGGTGCGGGGATCGGGTGAAGAAGGCATCGCCGACAAGTCTAGTTGCGGGATGCTGCGATGCCCGGTGGAGGAGCTGCAGGGCCGCTGTCCGCCGAACGGGTGACATTCCGAAGCCCTCGGGCTAACCTCGCCATCAACCGGCTGTGTCACCCGGCCCGGCCGACGGCCAATCGACGAAGGAGTCGAACGTGACCTCAGTTCTCGCGCGTCTGCGCCGTGGCACCATCGGTGCGACGGCGGCACTGGCGCTCACCGTTCCGCTTGGACTCGCCGTCGCTCAACCGGCGATGGCGGCTGTCGAGCCCGCGCCGCCGCCCGTTCAGAAGCTCATCGCCGACGGGGAGTCGGCGGTGAGGATCTCCGGTCCCGACCGCTACGAGACGGCGGCGCGCATCTCCCTCGAGTTCGGCGCGGCCGACGTCGTGCACGTCGCGTCGGGCACCGCGTTCCCGGACGCGCTCAGTGCGCAGCTCCCGCCCTCGTCGGTCCCGACCGAGGACGTTCTGCCCGGTGGGCTGTGGCCGGCGTCCCACGCCGGCGGCGGCGGAGCACCGACGCTTCTGACGCAGCAGAACTCGGTGCCGTCGGCCACGGCGGCGGCACTGTGGACCCTCGCGCCCACGACGATCCGCATCATCGGCGGCGAGGGCGCGGTCTCGCGAAGCGTCGCTCGCCAGCTCTCGGCCTACGGCACCGTCGAGCGGATCGGCGGTGCGGATCGCTACGAGACCTCGGCACTGGTCGCCGCGAAGTTCCCGAAGAACCTTCCGATCCTGTTCGTCGCGACGGGCGAGACCTTCCCCGACGCGCTCGCCGGCAGCGCCGCGGCCGCGCGGGCGCAGGCGCCGATCCTGCTCACACGGAGCACAGCGCTTCCCGCTGTGACCGCCGCCGCGCTGCGGTCGCTCGCACCCCGCACAGTGGTCGTCCTCGGTGGTCCCGGCGCGGTCAGCAACGCGGTCGTCTCCGCCATCACCGCGATCGTGCCCGACACGACGCGTATCGGCGGCGCCGACCGTTATGAGACGGCCGCCGCGATCGCGCAAGCGTACGAGCGCGACAGCTCACCGCTGCTCGCCACCGGACAGACCTTCCCCGACGCTCTCGCCGGCGGCGCCTTGGCGGGACACCTCGGAGCACCGCTCCTGCTGACGAAGAGCACATCACTGCCGCCGTCGACCAGCGCGGCGCTCGATCGACTGTCGCCGCAGGGCATCAGCATCCTCGGTGGCACCGGCGCGGTCAGCCAGGCCGTGCAGAGCGCTGTGAACGCGCAGCAGCCGCGGTGGTTCGACGAGACTGTCGCCCAGATCCTGTCGTTCAACGACTACCACGGCCACCTCGAAGCCATGGAGGGCGCCGTGCTCACCCCGGCCCAGGATCCCGACCAGAACCTCGTCGGCGGCGTGGAGTACCTCTCGACGACCCTCGCGGGTCTGCGGACCACGTCGCTCGCCGACCGGACGATCACCGTCGCGGCGGGCGATCTGATCGGCGGTTCGCCGTTCCTGTCGGGGCTGTTCCAGGACGAGCCGTCGGTGGAAAGCCTCAACCACATCGGACTCGATGTGTCCAGCGTGGGCAACCACGAGTTCGACGAGGGGACCGAAGAGCTCCTCCGCATGCAGAACGGCGGGTGCCACCCCGAGAAGGGATGCTTCTTCCCCAACGAGCCGTACGCGGGCGCGGACTTCTCGTGGCTGGCAGCCAACGTGGTCAACCGCGTCGGCGGCGGCACCCTTCTGCCCGGCACAGCGGTGCGTGAACTCGGCGGCATCCAGGTGGGATTCATCGGGATGACCTTGGAAGCGACTCCGACACTCGTGGCGCCCGGCGGCGTCGCCTCGGTGGAGTTCCTGGACGAGATCGTGACGGCGAACGCCGCCGCGGCCGAGCTGCAGACGGCGGGCGTCGAGGCGATCGTCGTGCTCCTGCACGAAGGCGGCTTCCAGACGGGTTCGTACAACGGGTGCGAAGGCATCTCCGGCCCCATCGTCGCGATTGCCGAGGGGCTCGATCCGGCCATCGACATGATGGTCACCGGCCACACCCACATGCCGTACATCTGCGACATTCCCGACCCCGACGGCAACAGCCGCTACGTCACGAGCGCGAACCAGTACGGGCGTGTCGTGACCGACACCAGCCTGGTGCTGAGCCAGACCACGGGGGATGTCGTCCGGGACCGGGTGTCGTCCGAGAACAACCTCGTGCTCCGCACGGCGGCCGACCCCGCGGCGACGGCGATCATCGACAAGTGGGCCGCACTCAGTGACGTCGTCGGTGGTGAGGTCGTCGGAAGCGTCGCCGAGGACATCACCGGAGACTCGAGCGGTGACCGCGGAATCGAGACGCCCCTGGGCAACCTCATTGCGGACGCGATCCTGGCGGGCACCTCGGCTCCCGAGGACGGCGGAGCGCAGATCGCGTTCATGAACATCGGGGGCATCCGGGCCAGTCTCCTGTTCAACGCCCAGTCGCACGATGAGCAGCCTGGCGAGATCACCTATGCCGAAGCATTCGCCGTGGCTCCGTTCGGAAACATCACGGTGACACTCGACCTCACGGGGCAGCAGATCAAGGACGTGCTGGAGCAGCAGTACGTCCCGGCGCGCAGCCGGCAGTTCCTGCATCTGGCGACGTCGGGAGGGCTGACCTATTCGTGGGACAAGTCAGCCCCGGAGGGCGAGCAGATCAGTGATCTGATGTTCAACGGCACGCCGCTCGACCCGGCGGCGACCTACCGTGTGGCCACGCTGAGCTTCCTCGCGGAAGGCGGTGACAGCTTCACGGCGTTCACCGGTGGCATGAACCTCGTCGGTGGTCCCGAGGATCTCGCCAACCTGGTGGAGTTCTTCGGAGCGAACCCGGGCCTGACGGCACCGGCGACGGACCGCGTGACCGAGATCGCACCGGCGCCGGCACCCTAGCGGCAGGTCATCCGTCACGGCGGCCGGTCCCGCAAAGGGTCCGGCCGCCGGTCGTCACTCCGACATCCGCTCCAGCACATGCTCGATTCCGGCGAGCACCGCACGGACGGCAGGCACTCGCTCGGCGCCGTGCGCCGTCACGACGTGGATCGTGCGGGACTCGGTCGGCGGGAGCGGCAGCGTCACCACGCCCGGCAGTTGGGGGAAGGATGCCACGGCCATGCGCGGCAGGGTGGCGACGCCGATCCCCTGCGCCACGAGGCCCTCGACCGCGACGAAATTGTCGGTCTCGAACGCGATGTGCGGCTCGAACCCGGCGCGTGCGCAGAGCTCCAGCAGATGTCCACGGCAGCGGGGGCAGCCGGCGATCCATCTCTCCCCCGCGAGTCCGGCGACGTCGACCACCGCGGTGCCCGCCTCGCGGTGACCCGCCGGCAGCACCGCCAGGAGGTCGTCCGTGCCGACGGTGCGGACCGAGAGACCGCGGGCACTCGGTCCGTGCGGGTCGTCGCGGTCGCCGGGATAGCTGAAGGTCAGCGCGATGTCGGCACGGTCCTCGCGTACCGCCACGACCGCCTCCGGCGGCTCCGCCTCGAGGTACGTGACGGTGACGCCGGCGTGGCCCGCCTCGAGCTCGGCGAGAAGGCGCGGCACGATTGTGGGCGATGCGGACGGAAAGCCCACCAGCCGCACGCGCCCTGCGCGCAGACCTCGAAGCTCCGCGAGTTCGCCGGCCGCGGCATCCAGCGCCGTCGTCACCGCCGGCGCGTGGCGCGCGAGGATGCGGCCCGCCTCGGTGAGGCGGACGCTGCGGCCGACCCGCTCGACCAGCGGAACCCCGAGCCGCCGTTCGAGCCGCTTCAGCTGCTGGCTGATCGCCGGCTGGCTGTAGCCGAGCGCCGCCGCGGCGCCGGTGATGGACCCGGCATCCGCGACGGCCTTCACCACACGAAGCACCTGCGGGTCGAGGTCGGGATCGTCGAACGCGCTCATGCCGGAATCATAACGAAGCGACATGATTCGCATGCATCACCTCCCGTAGACGAATGCGTCGGCGACGGTCAGGCTGGGTCCATGTCCACTCTCGCCGCCCCGCACCCCGCGATCTACGCGGCCCGAGCCGAGTTCACCGGCGGCCGCGGCTACCTCGCCGCCTGCACGGTGGGCCTTCCGACTCGCGCCGGTCGAGCGGCGGTCATCGCCGACCTGGATGCCGCGGCCGCGGGTCGTCCCGATCCGAAGGCTTACTCCGCCGCGGTCGAACGCACGCGGGATCACTTCGCGGCGCTCGTCGGCGTCGGCTCCGACCGGGTGGCCATCGGCTCGCAGGCGTCCGTCGCGGCGGCGCTCGTGGCGGCATCACTCCCCGACGGCGGCGAGGTGCTCATCGCCGACGGCGACTTCTCGTCGATCGTGCTTCCGTTCGTCCATTCGGGCCGCGGGCTGCGCGTGCGCACCGCTCCCCTGAGCCGCCTCGCCGACGCGGTCGGCACCGACACGGCTCTCGTCGTCTTCTCGCTCGTCCAGTCGGCCACCGGTGAAGTCGCCGATGCCGAGGCGATCCTCGCCGCGGCGACTGCGCACGATGCACGCACGCTGTGCGATGCGACGCAGGCGGTCGGATGGCTGCCGGTCGAGGCATCCCGATTCGATGCGGTCATCTGCCACGCGTACAAGTGGCTGTGCGCGCCGCGCGGCGTCTCCTTCCTCACCGTCTCGCCGGCGCTGCAGCGCGACATGCCGGCCCTCTACGCCGGGTGGTATGCCGGGTCCGATCCGTGGTCGTCCTGCTACGGGCGCGAGGTCGACCTGGCTCCGGACGCGACCCGGTTCGACGTCTCCCCCGCCTGGCAGGCCTTCGTCGGCGCCGAGCCCGCGCTCGCGCTGTTCGCGTCGCTGGACGCGGGCGTCCTGCACGCGCACACGACCGGACTCGCTCGTCGGTTCCGTGAGGGTATGGGACTGAAGGCGCCCCGACGCGAGAGCGCGATCGTGACGTGGGCGGATGCCGACGGTGCCGATCTCGCCGCCCTCACCGCCGCTGGGGTGACCGCCTCGGGTCGCGCGGGACGCGCACGCGTGGCCTTCCACGTCTTCAACGACGAGGATGACGTGTTTCTGGCGCTGCGCGCACTCGGCCGTTGAGTCGGCAGCGTCGACTCGCCCGGTGCAGTCGGAGGCCAAGCCGTCGGACGCGCTGGTGCGCCTGTCGATCGGGCTCGAGAGCCCCGACGATCTCATCGCCGAACTCGAGCAGGCGTTCGCGCGCTCCAGGGTGCTCTCGCACCAGGTCTGAGGTCGCCCCGCCCGGAGCGCTTTCCCCACAGGTGATTGAGCGAAGAGCCCCGGGGCCGCGGTGCCGTTCTCAGGACGAGTCGACACCCGGGACGACCCCCGCCGCGGAAATCCGGTGCTGCGAGCGCGGGGGCTGTCCATCGATCCTGAGAACGGTACGCGGCCTCACGAACCGGGGCGTCGCCTCGCCCACGGCTCGTTGAGCGAGGAGCGAAGCGACGAGACGAAACGCCTCGAACCCGCAAAGAGCCCCGGCGCGTCGCCTCCCCCACGGGTCGTTGAGCGAGGAGCGAAGCGACGAGACGAAACGCCTCGAACCCGCGAGGACCCCCGTCGGTGCGACGCGTTTCGTCTCGCTCCGCTCGCTCAACGACCCGGGTTGCCTCCCCTGTGAAGGGCCTCAGGCCGTGGGGGCGGCGCGGCGGACCGCGAGCTCGTCGAGCGTCTCGGGCGCCTGCGCCTCGAACGCCACGAGCTCGGTCTCGACCTCGCGAAGCACCTTGCCGACGGCGATGCCGAAGACGCCCTGACCGCGGCTGACGACGTCGATGACCTCGTCGTTCGACGTGCACAGGTAGACGGACGCGCCGTCGCTCATGAGGGTGGTTCCGGCGAGATCGCGGATGCCCGCGGCACGCAGCTGATCTAGCCGCGCACCCGCAGTGTCAGTCGAAGTCGACCGGTGTCTGGCGCGGATAGGCGCCACCGGCGAGCTTGACCAGGCGCGCGTGCGCGTACTCGCACACCAGCGCGTGCCGGTACACCATCTGGGGGACGTCGACGTTCGAGTCCATCCAGAGGCTCAGTCCGCCCACCTTCCAGTGCCGGAACGTGTCGTCGTCGCACACGAGCGCGAGGATCTCGAGGAACGAGTCGTCGAAGCGGATCGAGTGCACCGCGCGGCGATACTCCTCGACCGTGAGCGCCATCGAGAACGGGATGTTCATGAAGCAGAGCGCCGTCTGGATGTCGAGCCGCAGCAGCCGGCGACGATGACGCTCGGCGTCGAGCGGCGGGATGTCCAGCTGCGAGAAGTCGAGCGTCTCGGGCCGTGTCAGCGGCACCGGGTCGAGCGCGATGAGCAGGTCGTAGACGTTGACATCGTGCTCGACCACCGCATTGTCGCCCAGGCCCGCGAGGGTCTCGGGGCGCAGGGTGACCGGCTCCATGTCGATCGCGGTGTTGCGGATGATGAAGTTGACCAGGTTCGTCTCGACGACGAAGTGCCGGATCAGGAGGTCGACTGCGTCCGGCGAGACGAAGTGCCGCAGGAACCAGACGCAGAGCCGGTCCATCGTCGACAGCGGCATCCACCGGAAGGGGAGCACCCGTTTCACGATGGAGACCAGCGCCACGACGAGGCGCGAGAGGATCCGCACCACCGGATAGAGCCAGCGCCGCGACAGCCGGCGCTGGTCGTCGATGATCTGCCGCACGACCGCCCGATCGAGCGGGATCGACGGATCGGCGTAGATCGCCTCCCACATGCTCGGATCCGAGCGCACGAACTCCGCCACGTCAGCGATCCAGTTCCTCGAGCTGGAGCGCGTACAGCCGCGCGACGACCTCGGCGCAGCGCACGATCTCGTCGGCCGCCTCCGCGTCGATGTCACCCGAGGTGAGGATCGCCTCGAGGTTGCCGGTGTGCTCGGCATCGGCATCCTGGTGGTAGGTCATGAAACGCACCTGGCTGTCGGCGAGTCCGAGGACCTCCTGGAACCGCGCCGCCCATCCGGCGGCGCGTCGCGCCCCGAGCCCCTCGATGATGAACATCGCGCCGAGCAGCCCGACCGGATTCGGCCGGTCGGCGTAGTGGAACATGTAGCCCGACAGAGCTTCGGACCCGAGGTTCTTCCGCCCGGCGCGGAGGTCGGCCAGCGAGCCGCCCACCGCGACGTAGTCGCGCTCGATCATGAGGTAGTCGCGATGCTCCTCCTCGGCGTGGCGGATCGCCGCCGAGCGCAGCTCGAAGTAGGCGATGTCGAAGCTCGCGGCGGCACGCGAGATCCACGGCGATCCGTCCACGACCTGCTGACGCAGGTTGAACAGCAGTCGGCGATAGTCCTCGATCGTCACTGTGCCGTCGGCGAGCCGTCGCAGGACGGGAACGTCGGAGAGGCGTGCCTCGAACTCGTCCCACACCGAAGCGAGCCGGTCGGCGAGCGTGGCGGCAACGGTGAGCGTTTCTGTCGTCATGTCGGTGCTCCTTAGGGTGCGGTCGGGGCGACCACGGTGAGATGGGCGAAGGCGAAGGCGAAGCGGCCGGACTCCGGAACGGCGAGCAGAATGGTCTCCCCCGGCGCGAACCGTCCGGTGCGCCAGGCCTCCTCGAGCGCGATGAAGATGCTCGCGGCGCCGGTGTTGCCGCAGGTCTCGAGGTTCGAGAACCACCGGGAGGTGTCGAGCGTGGGGATCCGCCGCCGCAGGCCTTCGAACGCGAGGTCGCGGAACATGTTGGTGCTGTAGTGGCACAGCACGTGGTCGAGATGGTGCACGTCGACCAGCCCGATGTCGACGAGCTCCTCGAACTGGGCGAGGCCGGCGTCCGCGAGCTCGTCGAGCACTCGGACGTCCTGGCGCAGGAGGAACATGCCGGCGGCGTCGGCCTGGTCGACGGAGACGTCCTGCCAGGTCCGGCCGACGACCGGATCGATGCCGTCCATCCCCGCCCGCATGCAGACGTCGTGCTCGTGCGCAAGCGAGACATGCCGCACCCAGTCCACCCGCAGCGAGGGACGGCTGGGGTGCGGCTGGAACTCGACGACGACGGCGCCGGCGCCGTCCGACAGCATCCACCGCAGGAAGTGCGAGTCCATGCCGGAGCGGATGCCGTCGAAGCGCGCCTGGCGCAGACTCCGGCTCGGCAGCTCGGAGCCGACCACGGCCACCCGCGGGTGATCGCCCAGACGCACCTTGCTCACGGCTGCGTCGAGCGCGGCAAGGCTCGACGCGCAGACGCCGGACGCCGAGAGCAGCTGCATCGGCCCGCCGCCCAGTCGCCCGTGGACCATGGACGCGAACCCCGGGACGAGCACATCGCCCATCGTCGTCGCCGTGGCGAGCATGCGCAGGTCTGCGGCATCCATCCCCCGATCCTCGAGCGCGGCGCGCAGCGCCTTCACGGCGAGCTCCTCGTTCAGCTCGGTCGGGTCGCCGTTCTCGTCGAGTGCGTAGTGGCGCGAGCGGATGCCGTTCGCGGCAAGGACACGGCGCCGGATGCGCTCGGTGACGGCGTCGTCGCCGCCGAGGCGGTCGACGATCCCGCCGTTGCCGACCGGCTCGCCGGGGAGGTAGCGGCCGAAGCCGGTGAGATACGCAGACGCCGTCGTGCCCATGGGGCGACGCTAGAGCACGCTCACGCGTGTGTTCGGGAACGTTGTGGCGAGGTCACAAAACTGCATTCCGTTTCGCGAATATGCGGAGAAGCGGATCACGGGCTGGATTGCGCCGACTCGGCAGCGGGCGTCGGCACCCTCCGCCCGAAGGGCGCGAGCAGGACGGTGGCGATGACGGCGACGCCGACGACGAGGGCGAGCCCGCCATAGCCGATCCACGACAGCACCAGGCCGGCGAGGATCGCCCCGGTCGCCCCGACGAGGCTCATCGTGAGGTCGCTGAGTCCCTGACGGCGCGTGCGCTGCACCTCGGACGACGCCTCGGTGAGCAGCGCCGACCCCGACACGGTCGTCGCACTCCACCCGAGACCGAGCAGCACGAGCGCGACCGTCACGGATGTCGTCGACTCCGCGCCGAACGACGCCGTCACGAGCGCCGCCACGAGCAGCACCTGGCCGATCATGATCGTCGGGAGGCGGCCGAGGCGGTCGGCAAGGATGCCGAACACCGGCGACAGCGCGAACATGCCCGCGACGTGCAGGCTGATGGTCAGCCCGATGACGGACAGTGAGGCGCCATGGTGAAGCAGATGCACCGGGGTCATGGCCATGACCGAGACCATGACGCCGTGGGCTGCGGCGACCGCGAAGATCGCGTAACGGGCCACCCTGGGCTGATCCGCCTTGGCGATGCGGGGCGTGCTCGACCGGGCCTCCGAAGCCACCACGCGCTGTGCGAGCTTGAGCGGATCGGGCCGCAATGCGACGAGGTACAGCGTGATGGCCAGCAACTGCGCCGCCACGGCGATGAGGTAGGCGCCCGTGAGCTCGGGCATGCCGACCGCCCGTCCGAGCACCTCACCCGGTTCGATGAGGTTCGGGCCGAGCACGGCCCCGATCGTCGTCGCCCAGACGACGAGCGACAGGTCGCGGCCGCGGGTGGCGTCAGTCGCCAGGTCGACCGCCGCGAAGCGGGTCTGAAGGTTCGCGGCCTGGCCCGCGCCGATGAGTCCGAAGCTCACGAGGAGGAGCGGGAAGGAGCCGAGCGCCACCGCGACCACGACCGACACGACGCCGATCAGGGCGATGGCCATGCCTGTGGCGAGGGACGGGCGTCGACCGCTGCGCCGGGCGAAGGCCGCCATGGGCACGGCGAAGGCGGCCGTGCCGAGCGTGATGGCCGCCGTGGCGAGCCCGGCGAACGCGTCGTCGCCGGAGACCTCGGCCGCGAGGACCGCTCCGAGCGAGAGAGTCGCCCCGAACGCGAGCCCGCCGAGGACCTGGCCGAGCGACAGCACCCACACCGTCCGCCGCTGTGCCGACGCGATGCGGTCGGGCGCGAGCGCGGCATCCGTCGAGTCGGCCACCGCTGTTCCTAGGCGTCGCGCGCGGTGTTGCGCAGGATCCCGAGGCCGCTGATCTCGACCTCGACGGTGTCGCCGGCCGAGATCTGGCCGACGCCGGCGGGGGTGCCCGTGAGGATCACGTCACCGGGAAGCAGCGTGAACGCCGCCGATGCGTACTCGATGACCTCGGCCAGCGAGAAGATCATGTCGGAGATCGGCCCCTGCTGGCGCACCTCGCCGTTCAGGCGGGTGGTGATCACCGCCGAGCCGTTCACGTCGAAGTCGGTCTCGATCGCGGGGCCGAGCGGACACGACGTGTCGAAGCCCTTCGCGCGTGCCCACTGCCCATCGGACTTCTGCCAGTCGCGCGCGGTGAGGTCGTTGCCGATCGTGTAGCCGAAGACGTAGTCGAGCGCGTTCTCGGCCGAGACGTTCTTCGCGATGCGGCCGATCACCGCGGCCAGCTCGCCCTCGAAGCTGATGAAGTCGGAGCCCTTCGGCAGCACGACCGCGTCGCCGGGACCGACCACCGAGGTGTTGGGCTTGAAGAACAGCATCGGCGCTGTGGGGACGTCGCTGCCCATCTCGGCGGCGTGGTCGCGGTAGTTGCGGCCGACGCACACGAGCTTCGATCGCGGGATCACCGGCGCGAGCAGCGCCACATCGGCGAGCGGCACGCGCTCTCCCGTGGTGTCGTACCCCGCGAACATCGGGTCGCCCGCGAGGACGACCAGCTCGCCCTCGTCGACGATTCCGAACCTGATGGCGTCGTTGTGGCTGAAGCGCGCGATCCTCACCGGATCAGCCTAGCCACCTCCCCCGACCCGCGCCCGCCCCTCGCCCAAGCCCCCACCCAAATCCGCGAGACCGCATCGGTGCACCGAGGGTGCAGCTACCGGCCGCGGTTTCGGTGCACCGATGCGGTCTCGCGAGAACGGGGGTTCACGCGGGCGGACAGGTCAGGCGTCGAGGCGCAGGAGCCAGCCGTGCTTGTCCTCGCGGCGGCCGTACTGGATGTCGGTGAGCTCCTCGCGCAGCGAGAGCGCCAGCTCGCCGATGGGCTGCTCGTCGACGAAGTCCTTGCCCTTGAGGACGCCGATCGGCGTGACGACGGCGGCGGTGCCGCACGCGAACACCTCGACGATGTCGCCGGATGCCACGCCCTGGCGCCACTCGTCGAACGAGACCGCGCGGCCCTCGACCTTGTGACCGCGGTCCATCGCGAGCTGCAGGATCGAGTCGCGCGTGATGCCCTCGAGGATCGAGTCGGACTGAGGGGTGACGATGGTGCCGTCCTTGTAGACGAACACGACGTTCATGCCGCCGAGCTCCTCGACGTTGCGGTCCTGGTCGAGGAAGACGACCTGGTCGCACTCGTTCTCGTACGCCTCGGACTGCGGCAGCAGCGACGCGGCGTAGTTGCCGCCGGTCTTGGCCGCACCCGTGCCGCCCTTGCCGGCCCGCGCGTAGTCCTCGCTCAGCCAGATCGACACCGGCCGCACGCCGCCCGTGAAGTACGCGCCCGCGGGCGAGGCGATCACGTAGTAGCCGACCTTGTGCGCGGGGCGCACGCCGAGGAACGCCTCCTTCGCGAACATGAACGGACGCAGGTAGAGGCTCTGGTCGGCGCCCGAGGGCACCCAGTCGCCGTCGACCGCGATGAGCTCGCGCAGCGACTGGATGAAATACGAGACGGGCAGCTCGGGCAGGGCGAGTCGGCGCGCCGAGCGCTGCAGGCGACGCCCGTTCTGGTCGGGGCGGAACGTGTGGATCGAGCCGTCGGTGTGACGGTAGGCCTTGATGCCCTCGAAGATCTCCTGGCCGTAGTGCAGCACCGCGGCGGCCGGGTCGAGCGACAGAGGGCCGTACGGCTGCACGCGCGGGCGGTGCCATCCGCCGCCGGTCGACCAGCAGATGTCGACCATGTGGTCGGTGAAGCTGGTGCCGAAGCCGGGGTCGGTGAGCATCTGGGCGCGCTGCTCGGCGGACTTCGCCTGCAGATTGCGGTTGACGGTGAACTCGAGCGGGGCGAGTCCGGTGTCGGGATCGGAGTCGATGAGCGTCATGACGGCCTGTGCTTTCCTGCGGAGCGTTCCGCTGCGTTGTGGTGGCGCCTGCCGGTTCCAGGTTACGCCTGGAGTCGGGCGGCGATGGAGTCGCCGATCTGCGCCGTGGTGCGGGATGCCGTGCCCCGGTCCGCGATGTCGGCCTCGACCGCGCGGGTGACGGCGTCGGACTCCGCCCGCAGCCCGAGGTGATCGAGCAGCAGAGCGGTGGACAGGATCGCGGCCGTGGGGTCGGCCTTCTGCTGACCTGCGATGTCGGGCGCCGAACCGTGCACGGGCTCGAACATCGAGGGGAACGCGCCGTCGGGGTTGATGTTGCCCGATGCGGCGAGACCGATGCCACCGGTGACGGCGCCGGCCAGGTCCGTGAGGATGTCGCCGAAGAGGTTGTCGGTGACGATCACGTCGAAACGGCCCGGGTTCGTGACCAGGAAGATGGTTGCCGCGTCGACGTGCAGGTAGTCTACGGCCACCTCCGGGTGCTCCGCCGACACGGCGTCGACGATGCGCTTCCAGATGCCGCCCGCGTGCACGAGCACGTTCGTCTTGTGAACGAGCGTGACCCTCTTGCTGCGCCGCTCCGCCAGGTCGAACGCGTACCGCACGACCCGCTCCACGCCGAAGGCGGTGTTCACGGACGTCTCGTTCGCCACCTCGTGCGGCGTGCCGCGACGGATCGAGCCGCCGTTGCCGACGTACGGCCCTTCGGTGCCCTCGCGCACGACGACGAAGTCGATGTCGCCGGCCTCGGCGAGCGGACCGGGGACGCCCGGATAGAGCTTGGAGGGACGCAGGTTGACGTAGTGGTCGAGTTCGAACCGCAGCTTCAGCAGCAGACCGCGCTCGATGTTGGCGTCCTTCAGGCGCGGGTCGCCCGGCACTCCCCCGACGGCGCCGAGCAGGATGGCGTCGTGCTGCTTGATGGCGTCGAGATCGGCATCCGTCAGCGTCTCACCGGTCTCGAGGAAGCGCGCCGCTCCCAGCGAGAAGCGCGACTTCTCGAATCGGATGCCGCTGCCCGCGGTCGCCGCATCGAGCGCCTTCTCGGCCTCGGCGATCACCTCGGGTCCGATCCCGTCGCCCGGGATGACGGCCAGCTTCACGACGCTCGGGTCCTGCACGCGCGGCATTGCTCTCCTCGCCTGGCGTCCGGCGGGGCTCCCGAGCTCAGTGCTCGGACGCGGACGCGGTCCTCTCCAGGGTAGTGGCCGCGATGACGGCGGCGATCACGATCAGGCCGGCGCCGATCAGCGCGGTGACGCCGACGCCCGCGTCGAAGGCGTGGGCCGCGGCATCCCTCAGCTGCTGCGCCATCCCGGGGTCCAGCTCGCGTCCGGCGGCGACCGCTCCGGCGAGGGTCTCACGCGCGGCCTCTGCCGCCTCCGCGGGAACCCCGTCCGGCAGGACGAGGCTGCCGCGGTAGAGCGCGGTCAGCAGTCCGCCGAGCACCGCAGTGCCGAGTACCGCGCCGAGCTCGTACGCGGTCTCCGACACGGCGCTCGCGGCGCCGGCCTTCTCGGGCGGGGCGCTCGAGAGGATGAGCTCGTTCGAGACCGTCTCGGCCATGCCGATGCCGATGCCCAGCGCGACGAAGGCCAGCGACAGCACCCAGACCTCGCCGTCCTGCGCGGTGACGGCGATCGTGACGTAGGCGAGCACCGACACCGCGAGCCCCGCAGGCACGATGACACGTGACGAGAAGCGCTTCGCGAGCGGCACGACGAGGAGCCCGGCGGCGATCATCGCGACGAGACCCGGAACCAGCGCGAGCCCGGCCTCGAGAGGCGACAGGCCCACGATGAGCTGCAGGTGCTGCGCGACGAAGAACAGGAACCCGACCAGGGCGATGACGCTCAGCAGGTTGACGAGGATCGCACCGCTGAACGAGCCGCGGCGGAACAGCGCCATGTCGAGCATCGGCGTCTCGAGCCGCAGCTGGCGGCGCACGAAGAGCACCGCGAACAGCACGCCGACCCCGAAGAGCGCCGGTGCGAGCCCGACGATGCCGTGGACGGCGAACTCCTTGATCGCGTAGACGATCGGCACCAGCGCGGCCATCGAGAGCACGATGCTCACGGGGTCGATGCGACCGGGATGCGGGTCGCGCGACTCGGGCACCAGCAGCGGAACGAGCACGAGCAGGGGCACGAGCACCGGAACGGCCATGAGGAACACCGACCCCCACGAGAAGTGCTCGAGCAGGATGCCTCCGACCACCGGTCCGAGGGCGGCACCGGCCGAGAACCCGGCCGCCCAGATCGCGATCGCGAGGCGCCGCTGATCGCGGTTCGTGAAGACCGTGCGCAGCAGCGACAGGGTCGACGGCATCAGCATCGCTCCGAAGACGCCCATCCCCGCCCGCGCTGCGATGAGCAGCGCGGCGGTGGGCGCGAAGGCCGCGAGTGCGGACACGATGCCGAACCCGGTCGCGCCGATCAGCAGCATCCGTCGCCGTCCGAAGCGATCTCCCAGCACGCCCATCGTGACGAGCAGTCCAGCCAGGACGAGCGGGTAGGCGTCGATGATCCAGAGCTGCTGCGCGCTCGTCGGCTCGAGGTCCAGCGCGATCGCGGGCAGCGCGAAGCTCAGCACGGTGTTGTCGACCGAGACGAGCAGCACGGGGAGCATGAGCACCACGAGCGCGAGCCAGCCCCGCCAGCCGACCCGCTGTCCGGCGTCGGCGCGGGGCTCGATCAGGGTCGCGGTGGTCATGGCTTCCTCAGTTTCTGTACCGTCCAGCCGGTATAGTATCAGGATGCCGCGTCCGCCGTCGATAGCATCGACCACATGAGCCGCCCTCCCCTCGCCCGAGACAAGGTGCTCGACGCGTTCGAGGCGATCCTCATCGACGAAGGCGAGCGCTCGGCGACGATGGACGCCACCGCTCGGGCGGCGGGCGTGTCGAAGGGCGGTCTGCTGTACCACTTCGGCTCGAAGGATGCCCTCGAGGCGGCGCTCCTCGAGCGGCTCCATGCACTGGTCGAAGACGACGTCGCCGCGATGGCCGCCGCACCGGAAGGCCCGATCGCCTACTTCCTGCGCACGTCGGTCATGGAGAACGACCGGATCGACCGCGCGATCCTGGCCGCCTCGCGCCTCGCCCAGGGGGGCAGCGCCCCGGCTCGCGCCGCGCTCCGCGACATCCGCGATCAGTGGGCGGAACTCCTCCGCGCGCACACCAAGGACGCCACCGCGCTCGACCTGGTGATGCTGGTCAGCGACGGCCTGTACTTCAACAACGCGCTCGAGGGCGGCTCGATCCCGGGACCGGTCCCCCGCGGCGCCGCGCTGGACGCCCTCATCGCGATGGTCGAGCGGGCCGCCAGAGCCTGACGGCCGCGGCGGCGCCGATCAGGACTCGGTGATCTCGATCTGGCGGAAGATGTCGGCCTGGATGTCGGACCGCACCTCGTCGAGGAGCGCGTCGGGCACCGGCGAATCGACCGTGAGCACCGAGAGCGCCTGGCCGCCGGCCTCGCGCCGTGCGATCTGCATGCCTGCGATGTTGATGCCGGCCTCGCCGAACTTCTGGCCGTACACCGCGACGATGCCGGGACGGTCGGTGTAGATCATCACGACGTGGTGCTTCTCGATCGGCAGCTCGATCGCGTAGTCGTTGATGCCTACGAGCTTCTCGATCTGCTTCGTCCCCGTGAGCGTGCCCGAGACCGACAGCTGCGAGCCGTCGGAGAGGGCGCCGCGGAGCGTGATGATGTTGCGGTACTCGGGGCTGTCGTCGTCGACGAGGAGGCGCACCTCGACGCCGCGCTGGTCGGCGAGCAGCGGGGCGTTCACGTACGACACCGTCTCGCTGACGATGTTCGTGAAGACGCCCTTGAGCGCCGCGAGCTTCAGCACGCTGACGTCGTAGTCGTTGAGCTCGCCGTGCACCTCGACGTCGAGGCTCGTGAGCGGCGAGTGGGCCAGCGCGGCGAAGATCTGGCCGAGCTTCTCGACGAGCGGAATGCCGGGGCGCACGTAGGGGTCGATGACGCCGCCGGCGACGTTGACCGCGTCGGGCACGAGCTCGCCGCCGAGCGCCAGTCGCACCGAGCGGGCGACGGACACGCCGGCCTTCTCCTGCGCCTCCTCGGTCGACGCGCCGAGGTGGGGCGTCACGACGACGTTGGGCAGGTCGAGCAGTGCGTGAGCGGTGCCGCCCTCGACCGGGGGCTCGGACGTGAAGACGTCGAGCCCCGCGCCGGCGATCTCGCCGGTCGTGAGCGCGGTGTGCAGCGCCTCTTCGTCGATGAGTCCGCCGCGTGCCACGTTCACCACGACGGCGGAGGGCTTCATGAGCTTGAACTGCTCGGCGCCGATCATGCCCGTCGTCTCGGGCGTCTTGGGCATGTGGATCGTGACGAAGTCGCTCTGCTGGAGCAGCTCGTCGAGGCTCAGCAGCTGCACGCCGAGCTGCTGCGCACGCGCGCTGGTGACGTACGGGTCGTACGCGACCACGCGCATGTCGAAGCCCTGCAGACGGGCCGCGATGAGCGCGCCGATCCGGCCGAGACCGATGATGCCGACCGTCTTCTCGAAGAGCTCGGTGCCGGTGTACGAGCTGCGCTTCCACTGCCCCTGCGCCAGCGACGCGTGCGCGGCCGGGATGCGGCGGGCGAGGCTCAGGATGTGACCCACGGTCAGCTCGGCCGCCGAGATGATGTTCGAGGTCGGCGCGTTCACGACCATCACGCCGGCTGTCGTGGCCGTCTTGATGTCGACGTTGTCGAGGCCGACACCCGCGCGGGCGACCACCTTGAGCACGGGCGCGGCCGCGATGGCCTCCGCGTCGATCTTGGTCGCCGACCGGATCAGCACGGCATGCGCGTCGGCGAGGGCCGACAGGAGCGCAGGCCGGTCGGTGCCGTCGACGCTGCGCACGTCGAAGTCCGGACCCAGGGCGTCGATCGTGGCGGGAGAGAGCTCTTCGGCGATCAGAACGACAGGCTTCGTCACGGGATGGTTCCTTTGGGGGCTGTGCGCGACGGGCAGAGGCCGTCCGTCAGTGCAGGGCAGAGCGGATGCCGCGCCGCACGCCAGCGGGGGCGAGGCCTCTGCCAGCCTATCGCGGGGCGACGAGTTCCCCGACCGTGTGACGCAGAGCGTCAGCCGAGGAGCGACGCGCCGTAGACGGCCGCGTACGCGACCACGTTCAGCCAGAACACCGCGACGAGGCAGAGGCCCGTGAACAGCACGAGCGCGAACTGCCACGCCGTCCGGCGCCACGAGAGCGCGAACGCGATCCCGAAGGCGGCGAGCGGGAAGACGACGGCCAGCAGCAGCACGAACCAGCCGTACCCGTTGAGGCCGAGCGGTCCGCTCGCCTGGGCGATCAGGAAGCCGAGGGCGTTCCACACCGCGTAGGCGTAGAAGAGGCCGAAGACCACCGCGATCGCGACGACGACCCAGGTCGGCATCCGCTTCGACGGGGAGGAACCGGATGCCGCGGCATCCGTCACGGAGTCGGTCATCGTCCGATCGCCCCCACCATGATGAAGGGCCACGGCACGAGCAGCACCACGCCGGCGGCCAGCCACGCGAATCGCACCCACGTCTTCGACCCGATGGTCAGGAGGTACACCGCGGCGAACCAGACCACGGGTGCGAGGACGGCGAGCCAGAGGCTGATCTGGTAAGCCACGGACGACACCAGGAACTGCGCCGTGCCCTGCAGCCGCAGGCCTCCGATCAGCCATCCGACGGCGTACAGGACCGAGAACCCGCCGATGACGCCCAAGGTGATCAGCTCGGCGTTGCCCATCGGCTCGCGCACCGGCGCACCCTGCGCCACCGACTCCATCGAGCCTTGGGCCCCGGCGTCGGCGTCGGCTTCGGCGGCTTCAGCGGCCGAAACGGACTCGCTCCCCCGCCCGACGGCGCTCCACCCCTCGGGCAGCGACGCGGTCTCGGCGGTCGGTGTCGCCTCATCGCGGTCGGCGGCGCCGACATCGAGCGTCGGGTCGTCGTCACCGCCCCAGGAGAGGGCGTCTTCGTCGCGTCCGGCCGGCATGCCCTCAGCGTACCGGTGCACCGAACGCGGTGGCCCCAGCGCAAACGATGAGGCTCCCGTTCCGAAGGACGGGAGCCTCAGCGTTCGATCTGCGGCGGTCGCGTTCGACGCCTACTCATGCGTGTCGACTCGGTCGGCCAGGACGCGGACCTGCGTGGCCTCGCGCTGCGTGTCGACTCGGTCGGCCAGCACCCGCACCTGCGCTGCCTCGCGCTGCGTGTCGAGACGGTCGGCCAGGACGCGGACCGAGGTGTCGGCCTGCTGTGCGCGACGAGCCCAGTACTCGGCCAGTCCTTCGTACCGAGACTGCGACGCATCGGCGACGATGGCGGTCTGCACTCCGTCGGCGCCCTGAGCGCGCTCCGACCAGTAGTCGGCCAGGCCTTCGTACCGTGCCTGTGCGGCGGCGGCCGATCGTTCGACCTGAGCTGCCGACGGCGGCGCGTCCTGTTCGGTGCGGTTCGGGTCGACGACACCGGTCTGGCATCCGGCCAGTCCCAGTCCGACGACCGCGAGGATCGTAGCGGTGAGGGCGACCTTCCGGCCGCGACCTCCGCGCGTGATGGTGTTCATTTGGGGGCTCCCTTGCGGTTCCGCCGGACGGGCTTCCGGCTGCCATAAGAGAGCGGAGTGCGGCCGGGGATGATACCAAAAGGACGGGCCCCCGTGGTGCGATTCCGAAGGAGAAAGGGCCGTCCCCTCGTGGGGAACGGCCCGGACCGCGGCTCCGGAGTACCGGGCGCGCGGAAGTCGAGGGACCGCGCCGCCTCGATCAGAGAGCGGCGCGACCCCTCGAAGACGTCAGGTCAGCGCGCGGCGCTGCCTTCCACGTAATCCTCGTCCTGCTGCTTCCAGGCGAACAGACCGCGCAGGTCCTTGCCGACCTCTTCGATCGGGTGCTGCGCCGCCTTGGCGCGCAGCTCCTGGAACTCGACGCCGCCCTTGTCCTGGTCGTCGATGAAGCGCTGCGCGAATGCACCCGACTGGATGTCGGCGAGGACGGCCTGCATGTTCTCCTTGACGCGCGGGTCGATCACGCGCGGACCCGAGACGTAGTCGCCGTACTCGGCCGTGTCGGAGACCGACCAGCGCTGCTTGGCGATGCCGCCCTCCCACATCAGGTCGACGATGAGCTTGAGCTCGTGCAGCACCTCGAAATAGGCGATCTGCGGCTGGTAGCCCGCCTCGGTGAGGGTCTCGAAGCCGTACTGGACGAGCTGCGACACGCCGCCGCAGAGCACGGCCTGCTCGCCGAAGAGGTCGGTCTCGGTCTCCTCGGTGAACGTCGTCTTGATGACGCCGGCGCGCGTTCCGCCGATGGCCTTGGCGTACGACTTCGCGAGGTCCCACGCGGTGCCGGAGGCATCCTGCTCCACCGCGATGATGTCGGGGATGCCGCGACCGGCGACGTACTCGCGGCGCACCGTGTGGCCCGGCGCCTTCGGCGCGACGAGGATCACGTCGACGCCCTCGGGCGCCTGGATGTAGCCGAAGCGGATGTTGAAGCCGTGCGCGAAGGCCAGCGTCTTGCCCGGGACGAGCTTGTCCTTGATCGAGTCGTTGAAGATGCCGCGCTGGTGCTGGTCCGGCGCGAGGATCATGATGACGTCGGCCCACTCGGCGGCGTCGGCGACGGACTTGACCTCGAAGCCCTCGTCCTGCGCCTTCTCGGTCGACTTCGAGCCGTCCTTGAGGGCGATGACGACCTCGACGCCGGAGTCGCGGAGGTTCTGCGCGTGCGCGTGGCCCTGCGAGCCGTAGCCGACGATCGCGACCTTCTTGCTCTGGATGAGCGACAGGTCGGCGTCGGCGTCGTAGAAGAGTTCAGCCATGGGGTGTGTCTCCTTGTGTGATTCCGGTCGTTGCGTTTCGTCTCGCTTCGCTCGCTCAACGACCGGGAGCGGCATGCGAAATGGTCTGTCAGCCGCGCAGGACGCGTTCGGTGATGCTCTTGCCGCCGCGGCCGATCGCCAGCAGTCCGGACTGTGCGAGCTCCTTGATGCCGAACGGCTCGAGGGCGCGCAGGAGCGCCTCGACCTTGCCCTTGTCGCCCGTCACCTCGACGACGAGCGCGTCGGTGGCGTAGTCGACGATCGACGCGCGGAAGAGGTTGACGACCTCCAGCACGTTCGACCGCGTCTGGTTGTCGGCGCGCACCTTGACGAGCATGTGCTCGCGCTGCACGGATGCCCCGGCGTCGAGCTCGACGATCTTGATGACGTTCACCAGCTTGTTGAGCTGCTTGGTCACCTGTTCGAGAGGAAGCTCGTCGACGTCGACGACGACGGTGATGCGCGAGAGTCCGGGAACCTCGGTCACGCCCACCGCGAGCGACTCGATGTTGAAGCCGCGACGGGCGAAGAGCCCGGCGACGCGCGTCAGCAGACCCGGCTTGTCCTCGACGAGGAGGCTCAGCACGTGCGTGGTCATGGCTCAGTCCTCCTGCTCGAAGGCGGGCGCGTGGTCGCGCGCGTACTGGACGTAGCTGTTGCTGACGCCCTGCGGCACCATCGGCCACACCATCGCGTCGGCGCTCACCACGAAGTCGATGACCACGGGGCGGTCGTTCGTCTCGAGGGCGGTGCGGATCGCGGCATCCACGTCCTCCTCCTTCTCGACGCGGATCGCGAGACAGCCGTACGCCTCCGCCAGCTTCACGAAGTCGGGGATGCGCACCGTGTCGTGCCCGGTGTTGAGATCGGTGTGCGAGTAGCGGCCGTCGTAGAACAGCGTCTGCCACTGGCGCACCATGCCCAACGACGAGTTGTTGATGATCGCGACCTTGATCGGGATGTTGTTGATGGCGCAGGTCGCGAGTTCCTGATTCGTCATCTGGAAGCAGCCGTCGCCGTCGATCGCCCACACGGGGCGATCGGGCTGGGCGACCTTGGCGCCCATCGCGGCGGGCACCGAGTAGCCCATCGTTCCCGCTCCGCCCGAGTTGAGCCACGCATTGGGCCGCTCGTACTTGATGAACTGCGCGGCCCACATCTGGTGCTGGCCGACGCCTGCGGCGTACACGCCCTCGGGGCCCGTGAGCTCGCCGATGCGCTGGATGACGTACTGCGGCGACATGAGCCCGTCCGAGGGCTGCGTGTAGCCGAGCGGGAACTCGTCGCGCAGTCCGTCGAGGAACGACCACCACTCGGCGATGTCGGGCTTCGACGCCTGCGCGGCGGAGCGGAAGGCGACGTCGAGGTCGACGAGCACGTCCTTCAGGTCGCCCACGATCGGCACGTCGGCGGTGCGGATCTTCGAGATCTCAGCGGGATCGATGTCGACGTGCACGACCTGCGCGTTCGGTGCGAACAGCGCCGCCTTGCCCGTGACGCGATCGTCGAACCGCGCGCCGAGCGACACCAGCAGGTCGGCCTCCTGCAGCGCGAGCACCGCGGGGACGGTGCCGTGCATTCCGGGCATGCCGAGGTGCTGCGCGTGCGAGTCGGGGAACGCGCCGCGCGCCATCAGGGTCGTCACGACCGGCGCGCCGGTGGTCTCGGCGAGCGTCCGCAGCTCGGCGGACGCCTGCGCGCGGATGACCCCGCCGCCGACGTAGAGCACGGGCTTCTTGGCCTCGGCGATCAGCTGCGCGGCCGCCTGGATCTGCTTGCCGTGGGCCTTCGTGACCGGGCGGTAGCCCGGGAGGTCGATCTTCGGAGGCCAGACGAACGGCGCCTCGGCCTGCTGCGCGTCCTTGGTGATGTCGACGAGAACCGGGCCGGGGCGACCGGTGCCGGCGATCTCGAACGCGGCGGCGATGGCGCCGGGGATCTCGGAGGCGTCCTTCACGAGGAACGAGTGCTTCGTGATCGGCATCGTGATGCCCACGATGTCGGCCTCCTGGAAGGCGTCCGTCCCCATCAGGTTCGAGAAGACCTGGCCGGTGATGCACACGATCGGCACGGAGTCCATGTACGCGTCGGCGATGGCCGTGACGAGATTCGTCGCACCGGGGCCTGACGTGGCGATGGCGACGCCGACCTTGTTGGAAGCGCTCGCGTAGCCCTCGGCGGCGTGACCCGCACCCTGCTCGTGGCGGACCAGGATGTGGCGCAGCTCGCTCGAGTCCATGAGCGGGTCGTAGACGGGGAGGATGGCGCCGCCCGGCAGCCCGAAGACGTCGGTGACGCCGAGCAGCTCGAGCGAGCGGACGACCGCCTGGGCGCCCGTGAGCACGGGCGCGGTGGCGGTGCGAGCGGGAGGCCGTGGAACGGCCGCGGCGGTTTCGGCGGGCATGATGAGGATCCTCGATCGGTCGAAGGGATGTCAGTGGCCGGGCTCAGCCGGTCGTCGCGCCCTCTGCTGCAGAGCGCACGAGACGGGAGTACTTGGCTAGGACGCCACGGGTATAGCGCGGAGGGAGAGGCTCCCAGCCAGAACGGCGGGAGTCGAGCTCTGCATCGTCGACGAGTAGGTCGAGAGTGCGAGCCGCGATATCGACCCGTATCAGATCACCATCGCGCACGAAGGCGATCGGACCTGCGTCCACCGCTTCGGGTGCTATGTGGCCGATGCACAGGCCGGTTGTGCCGCCTGAGAATCTGCCGTCCGTCAAGAGTAGTACATCTTTTCCGAGCCCCGCGCCCTTGATGGCGGCGGTGATGGCGAGCATCTCGCGCATGCCGGGACCGCCCTTGGGGCCCTCGTAGCGGATGACGACGACGTCGCCCTTGTCGATGGCGCCCGCCTCCAGCGCGTCCATCGCGGCGCGCTCGCGCTCGAACACGCGAGCGGGGCCTTCGAACACGGCGGCGTCGAAGCCGGCCGTCTTGACGACCGCCCCCTCCGGTGCCATCGACCCGTGCAGGATGGTGATGCCGCCGGTGGCGTGGATCGGGTCGTCGAACGTGTGGATGACCGTGCCGTCGATCGGGTCGGGGTCGAGTTCGGCGAGGTTCTCGGCGAGCGTCTTGCCGGTCACGGTGAGGGCGTCGCCGTGCAGCAGGCCCTCGTCGAGCATGGCCTTCATGATGACGGGGATGCCGCCGTGGCGGTCGACGTCGTTCATGACGTACTTGCCGAACGGCTTCATGTCGGCCACGTGCGGCACCTTGTCGCCGATGCGGTTGAAGTCGTGGAGGCTGAGCTCGACGTCCGCCTCGCGGGCGATCGCAAGGAGGTGCAGCACGACGTTCGTCGAGCCGCCGAGCGCCATCGCGAGGGCGATCGCGTTCTCGAACGCCTCCTTGGTGAGGATGTCGCGCGTCGTGATGCCCTGGCGCAGCAGGTTGACCACGGCCTCGCCGGAGCGGTGGGCGAAGTAGTCGCGGCGGCGGTCGGCCGACGGCGGCGCGGCCGAGCCGGGCAGCGACAGCCCGAGCGCCTCGGCGACGGACGCCATCGTGTTGGCGGTGTACATGCCGCCGCACGCGCCCTCGCCCGGTGCGATCGCGCACTCGATGCGCTTGAGGTCGGCCTCGCTCATCTTGCCCGCGAGGCAGGCGCCCACCGCCTCGAACGAGTCGATGATGGTGACGTCCTTCTCGGTGCCGTCGGAGAGCTTCACCCAGCCGGGTGCGATCGATCCGGCGTACAGGAAGACGCTCGACAGGTCGAGCCGTGCGGAGGCCATCAGCATGCCCGGGATGGACTTGTCGCACCCGGCGAGGAGCACCGATCCGTCGAGGCGCTCCGCCATCATGACGGTCTCGACGGAGTCGGCGATGACCTCGCGGGAGACCAGCGAGAAGTGCATGCCCTCGTGACCCATCGAGATGCCGTCGGACACGGAGATCGTGCCGAACTGCAGCGGATAGCCGCCACCGGCGTGCACGCCCTCCTTCGCGCCCTGCGCCAGCCGGTCGAGGCTGAGGTTGCACGGAGTGATCTCGTTCCAGCTCGACGCGATGCCGATCTGAGGCTTGTCCCAGTCCTCGTCGCCCATGCCGACCGCGCGGAGCATTCCGCGCGAGGTGGTCGCTTCGATGCCGTCGGTGACGACCCGGCTGCGGGGCTTGATGTCGATGGAGTTGTCAGGCTGGGGCATGACCAGAGTCTATTGCCGCGCGGCGGACCGCTCTGCGGCGATGACGGCCAGCAGGTCGGCCATCGCCGCGATGTCGGGGACGCTCAGCGTGGCGGCGGTCGGCCGCGTGCCGACGTGCACGCCCAGGTCGGACTCCCCCAGGCTCTCGAGTGCATCCTCGTCGGTCACGTCGTCGCCCGCGAAGAGCACGGCCGAGGCATCCGTCCGCACGCGCAGCTCCGCGACCGCGGAGTCCTTGCCCTCGTGCCGGAACGCGTACTCGACGATGTTGTGCCCCGTGCGGCGACGCCAGTGCGGGGCTTCTGCCGAGACGAGCGCGTCGACCAGGCGGTTCGCCTCGGCGGCGTCCGCCGCGGCGGCCCTGCGCGTGTGCACGCCGAAGCCGAACCGCTTGGGCTCGATCCACACGCCCTCGAGGCTCGCGGTCGCCTCCTCGGCGTGCGCGCGCAGCGCGTCGCGCAGCGCCGCGTCGGCGGGATCGTCGTCATGGGTCACGACGCCCTCGCCGGGGATCCAGAACTCGGCGCCGTGGGATCCGGCCAGCAGCAGCGGCGAGTCGTCGAGGTGCTCGGCGATGATCCTCAGGTCGGACAGGCTGCGCCCCGACACGAGCGCCACCGACGTGCCCGGCGCCGAGACCGCCGCGTCGACGGCCTCCCGCGCGGCCGGCAGCATGCGGGCGTCCATCGGCTCGTCCTCCAGCGGCGCCAGCGTGCCGTCGAAGTCCAGGGCGATCAGAAGGCGATCGGATGCCACGACCCCGGCGATCGCGGTGGCGATGTCGTCGCCTCGGCCCGCGCTCATGCGGTCTCCCGGATGGCGCGATTGGCCGTGCCGGCGGCGTCGAGGGCCGCGAGGAACGACTGCGACCATCGCGCCACGTCGTTCTCGAGCACCTTCCGGCGCAGGGCGCGCATCCGCCGCCCCTGCTCGGCCGCGGGCATCTCGATCGAGCGCATGATGGCGTCCTTCATTCCGTCGATGTCGTGGGGGTTGATGCGCACGGCGCTCGACAGCTCGTCGGCGGCGCCCGCGAACTCGCTCAGCACGAGCACCCCGCGGTTGTCGGTGCGCGCCGCGACGTATTCCTTGGCGACGAGGTTCATCCCGTCGCGCAGGGCGGTGACGAGCATCACGTCGGCCGCCAGGAACAGCGCGACCATCTCCTCGCGCGGGTAGGCTTGGTGCAGGTACCGGATGGCCGTGTGGCCCATCGTGTCGAAGTCGCCGTTGATGCGGCCCACCCGCAGCTCGATCTCGTCCCGCAGCTGCACGTACGCCTCGACGCGCTCTCGGCTGGGACTCGCCACCTGCACGAGGGTGACCTCCTCGACCGAGATCTTGCCGTCCTCGAGCAGTTCGCCGAAGGCCTTCAGGCGATGTCGGATGCCCTTCGTGTAGTCGAGCCGGTCGACGCCGAGCAGGATCTTCTTCGGGTTGCCCAGCTCCTCGCGGATCTCGGCCGCACGCGCACGGATCTCGGGGCGACGAGCGAGCTCGACGTACGACGCCGCGTCGATCGAGATCGGAAAGGCCTTCGCCAGCGCGTTGCGCGTCGTGCCGTCATCGTTCGGGACGGTGATCCCGGACGCCTTCGTGGGATAGCGCAGCGCACGCCGGACGGCCCGGGCGAAGTTGCCGGCGTCGGCCGCGCGCTGGAATCCGATCACGTCGGCACCGAGCAGGCCCTCGAGCACCTGGCGACGCCAGGGAAGCTGCGAGTAGAGGCCATATGCCGGGAAGGGGATGTGGTGGAAGTAGCCGATCACCAGGTCGGGCCGCGCCTCGCGGAGCATGCGCGGCACGAGCTGAAGCTGGTAGTCCTGCACCCATACGGTGGCGCCGGGCGCAGCCACCTCCGCCGCGGCCGCGGCGAAGCGCCGGTTGACCTTGACATAGGCGTCCCACCACACGCGCCGGTAGCGGGGCTCGGCGATCACGTCGTGGTACAGCGGCCAGAAGGTGTCGTTCGACATGCCCTCGTAGTAGAGCTCGATCTCCTCCGCGCTGAGCGACACCGGCACGAGGTGCGTGCCCTCGAACTCGAACGGCTCCACCTCGATGCCCGGCTGCCCGGGCCAGCCGACCCACGCTCCGTCGGCCCGCCGCATCACCGGCTCGAGCGCCGTGACGAGGCCTCCGGGGGAACGCCGCCAGGACTGCTCTCCCGAGCCGTCGGCCACGCGGTCGACGGGAAGGCGGTTGGCGACGACGACGAGTTCGGCCTGGGTCACTCGGGCTCCTGACGGTGGCTGGGGGACGAGGCATCCTCAGGATATCGGTCCCACCGGGGCCGCCTTCCCCGCTTGACGTGCGGAGGGATCCCTGTCAAGGGGCGCGGCCCGGCAGCGCGCCGCGATAGCGTGGCCGCATGCGCAAGTACCTCTTCGGCACAGGGCTCATGACCGCCATCACCGGAGGCCTCACGCTCCTGCGGGGGATGCGGGAGGATGCTCCGTTCACTTGGCGGACCGCGCTCGGCTGGCTGAGCTGGGCCATCTCCGTCGCCCTCGTGGTCGGCGCGATCGTCGACATCCGCCGTGCGTCGCACGGCGCGACCATCGCGCCCGACTCGCCCGTGCACGGCCAGGAGAAGAAGCTGCAGCAGAACCGCCTGCGGCGCGAGCGCCGCTGAGGCTAGACCTCGATCTCGTAGTGCACGAAGCCGGTCGACACGGCGACCCGGTCGTAGAGGGCGCGCGCCGTCGCATTGTGGCCCTGGGTGAGCCAGTACACCTTCTCGGCGCCGTGCTCGGCGGCCCACGCGCGCACGTGCTCGATCAGCGCCCGGCCGGTGCCGCTCCCCCGCGACTCGGGATCGACGAACAAGTCCTCGAGGTAGCAGTAGACGCCGGTGGACCAGGTCGCCGGGTGTGTCAGCCAGTGCACGATGCCGATCGCGCGGCCCGAGGCATCCCTCGCCATCGCTCCGTGCAGCTGCTCGTCCTCGAGGATGCGGGCGAACGTCGCGTCGGAGACGTGCGCGGGCACCTCCGACTCGTAGAACGCGATGTACGCCTGCCAGAGCGCGTCCCATTCGGCGCGGTCGGCAGGGGTCGGTCGGGAGATCGTGGTCACGTCGCGACGCTACCGCCCGCCGACCCGCCGCCGCACCTCAGCGCGTGAGGATCAGCGCGTCGCCCTGACCGCCGCCGCCGCACAGCGCGACCGCCGCGGTGCCGCCGCCGCGGCGCACGAGCTCGTGCACGGCGTGGACGACCAGCCGGTTGCCGGACGCCCCGATGGGGTGCCCGATCGCGATGCCGCCGCCGTGCGGGTTGACGATGTCGTCGGGCAGCCCGAGCTCGGCCTGCGACCTCACCACGACGGCGCCGAACGCCTCGTTGATCTCGACGAGGTCGAGGTCGGAGACGGCGATGCCCTGCTTGGCCACGGCCTTCTCGATCGCCCGGGCGGGCTGCGAGTGCAGCGAGTTGTCGGGCCCGGCGACCTGACCCGAGGCGCCGACCACCGCGAGCACCGGCCAGCCGTTCTCATCGGCGTGCGAGCGGCTCGTGAGGACGACCGCCGACGCACCGTCGGAGATCTGCGACGAGTTCCCCGCGGTGATCGAGCCGCCCTCGGCGAAGGCGGGGCGCAGCCCGGCGAGAGTGTCGACCGTGGTCTCGGGCCGGATGCCCTCGTCGGTGGTCACGACGATCGGGTCGCCCTTGCGCTGCGGGATCTCGACGGGCACGATCTCGGCGTCGAACAGCCCGTCGGCCTGAGCGGCCGCGGCACGCTGGTGGGAACGGGCGGCGACGGCGTCCTGGGCTTCGCGGGTGACCTCGAGCGGGCCGTTGTGGCGTTCCGTCGAGGCCCCCATGCTCTCGCGGTCGTACGCGTCCGTCAGTCCGTCGTACGCCATGTGATCGAGCACCTCGATCGAGCCATAGGCCCAGCCGTCGCGCGATCCCATGAGCAGGTGCGGCGAGCGGGTCATCGACTCCATGCCCGCGGCGACCACGACCGTGGCATCGCCGAGTGCGATCATGCGGGCACCGTCGATGATCGCGGTGAGGCCGGACAGGCAGACCTTGTTGACCGACCCGGAGTGGACGTCCCAGCCGATTCCGGCGCCGACGGCGGCCTGGCGAGCGGGGTTCTGGCCGGAGCCGGCCGGCAGCACCTGTCCGACGAGGACCGCGTCGACGGCGGCGGCGGGGACGCCGCCCTTCTCGAGCGCACCGCGGATGGCGGCGCTGCCCAGCTGCACGGCGGTCAGCGGCGCGAGCCGGCCCTTCAGCCGGCCCTGTGGGGTGCGGGCTGCGGCGACGATGACGACGTCGTCGTGGTTCATGATTCCTCCTTGAGTTCAGCGGCGACGGTGAGCGCCGGCTCGGTGGCGGCGATCACCTCGTCGACCGTGACGCCGGGCGCGAGCTCGACGAGCACGAGCCCGTCGTCGGTCACGTCGATGACGGCGAGATCGGTGATGATGCGGTCGACCACGCCGCGGCCGGTGAGCGGCAGCGAGCATTCGTCGACGATCTTGGCGGAGCCGTCGCGCGCGACGTGCTCCATGAGGACGATGACCTTCGCCGCGCCGTGGACCAGGTCCATGGCGCCGCCCGGGCCCTTGACCATCTTGCCGGGGATCATCCAGTTGGCGAGGTCGCCGGCGGCCGACACCTGCATGGCGCCGAGGATCGCGGCGTCGATCTTGCCGCCGCGGATCATGCCGAAGCTGGTGGCGGAATCGAAGTACGCGGCGCCGGGAAGCGTCGTGACGGTCTCCTTGCCGGCGTTGATGAGGTCGGGATCGACTCGATCCTCGGTCGGATACGGTCCGACGCCGAGGATGCCGTTCTCCGACTGCAGCACGACCGTGACGTCGTCGGGCACGTAGTTGGGGACCAGGGTCGGAAGACCGATGCCCAGGTTGACGTAGGCGCCGTCCGCCAGCTCCCGCGCAGCGCGCGCGGCCATCTCGTTGCGGGTGAGTGCCATGTCAGGCTCCTTCGGGGATGTCGCGGCTCGGCGCCTCGGTGACCGATACGGTGCGGCGCTCGATGCGCTTCTCGATGTCGCCGCCGACCTCCACGATGCGGTGCACGTAGATGCCGGGCAGGTGGACGCAGTCGGGGTCGAGGTCGCCGGGCTCGACGAGCTCCTCGACCTGCGCGATGCACACGCGTCCGGCCATCGCGGCGAGCGGGTTGAAGTTGCGGGCCGCCTTGTTGAAGATCAGGTTGCCGTGCCGGTCGCCCTTGAGCGCGTGGACCAGGGCGTAGTCCGTGACGATCGCCTCCTCCAGCACGTAGTCGTGCGGCTCGCCGGTGACGTCGAAGCTGCGCACGTCCTTCACCGGGGAGGCGACGGCGATGCCGCCGCTCCCGTCGTACTTGCGCGGGAGGCCGCCCTCGGCGACCTGCGTGCCGACGCCGGTCTGCGTGAAGAACGCGGCGATGCCGGAGCCACCGGCCCGCAGCTTCTCCGCGAGCGTTCCCTGGGGCGTGAGCTCGAGCTCGAGCTCGCCCGAGAGGAACTGCCGCTCGAACTCCTTGTTCTCGCCGACGTAGGACGAGGTCATCTTGCGGATGCGCTTGGCGTTCAGCAGGATGCCGAGGCCCCAGTCGTCGACGCCGCAGTTGTTGCTCACGATGCTCAGGTCGGTGGTGCCCTGCGCGAGCAGGGCCTCGATGAGGGCGATGGGGTTTCCCGACAGGCCGAACCCGCCGACGGCGAGCGATGCCCCATCGGGGATGTCGGCGACCGCCTCGGCCGCAGACCCCCACGTCTTGTCGATCACGTGCTCCTCCTTCGTTGCCGGACGATCCCCATCCTCCGCCCGTTTCGCGGGTGGCGGCGCAGAGCGGTTTGCCATGTGGAAGACCGTGGGCGTAGTGTCCACATCGTGGACGAATCGACGAAGGCCGGGCGTTCGATCCCGGGCGCGCAGTCGGTGGCGCGTGCGGCGCAGCTGCTGCGCCTGGTCACGTCGTCAGGGGGTGAGGGGATGTCGGTGGTCGACCTCTCCCGGAAGGCCGACCTCACCCGTCCCACCACGCACCGGCTGCTGACCGCCCTGCGCCACGAGGGCCTCGTCGACCAGGACGACCGCACGGGCCGCTGGATGCCAGGACCGGAGCTGTACCTGATGGGGTCGGTGGCGGCATCCCGCTACGACATCACCGGCATCGCCCGCGACATCGTGCGGTCCCTCGCGGTCCGCACCGAGGAGAGCGCGTTCCTCTCGGTGCGCCGGGGAGACGAAACCGTGTGCCTCCTTCGCGAGGAGGGCAGCTTCCCGATCCGCTCGTTCGTGCTGTCGGAGGGCGTCCGGTTCCCCCTCGGCGTGGCCTCGGCCGGGCTGGCGATCCTCGCGTTCCTCCCGCCCCACGATGTGGACGCCTACCTGGAGCGTCACCCTGGGCTCCCGCAGGCGTGGGGCGCGTCGCACGGCGAGAAGCGCCTGCGGGCGCGCCTGCGCGACACCCACGAGCGCGGCTACGCGGTCAACCCCGGACTCATCGTCGAGGGCAGCTGGGGACTGGGCGCCGCCGTGTTCACGCGGGAGGGTCATCCGCAGTGGGCGCTGAGCCTCACCGGGGTCGAGTTCCGCTTCGGACCCGAGCGACTGCCCGAGCTCGGCCGCACGCTGCTCGCGCACGCCCACCAGCTCACGACGCGCATCGCCGCCGCACGCTAGACCTGGGCCGCTTCGAGCTCCTGCCGCACCACCGCCGCGACGGCGTCGGCGCCGTCGGGCGACATCACGATCGTGTAGTGGTTGAACCGGTCGAGGCGCTCGTGGCGCACCGTGGGACTCGCGGCGAGCACGCGGGCGAGGTGCTCCGGCGCATAGAGGCCGGGCTCCTCGTTCTGCAGTCCGCGCGGGGCCGTCAGCATGCGGACGGGATGCCGCAGCCCGGCCAGCGCGTCGGTCAGGCTCGTCCCGGTGTTCATGTCGAGCGTGTCGTCGGCGGTCGTCTCGTAGCTCGTCGCGGGTCGCAGCGCGCCCGCCCCGTCGTCGACCAGGTCGTAGGCGAGGTACGCCTCGAGCTCGGGGGTCCAGTCGCTCCGGAACGCCGGGTGGCCGCGCCAGAACTCCAGGTACTCCCCCGGGTCGGCGAACCGCATCGAGAGCCGGGCCGCCGTGGGTCCGAGAATGCCCGCGACCAGCGCGTCGGTGTCGATCCCGGCGGGCACGTCCAGCGGAAGACCGCCGTCCACCAGCACGAGCCGCGACACGCGCTCGGGGTGGAAGTGCGCGAAGACGACGGCCACGAAGGCGCCCATCGAGTGCCCGACCACGACGATGCGCTCGATGCCGAGGGCGTCGAGCGCCGCCGCGAGGTCGTCGGCGTGCGCGCGCATGCCCGCGGGCCCCACCAGCCCGTTGCTGGCACCCCGGCCGCGCAGGTCGGGCGCGATCGCCCGCACCCCCGGCAGCCGGTCGACCACGAAGGGCCATGCGAGGTGCGAGGAGGTCACGCCGTGGATCAGCAGCACGTCCGCTTCGGCTGGCCCGGCGGTCGTCGGATCCCATACCGCGAGGCGCAGGTCACCGCCCGCGACGGGCACGTCGACCGTGCGATACGTGTGGCCGGTGCGGGTCTGAGCCGAGGTCATCGCGCCGTCCATCCGCCGTCCATCGTGTAGGACGCGCCGGTGACCATGCCCGACTTGTCCGACACGAGCCAGCCGGCGAGCGAAGCGACTTCATCGGCCTCCACCAGGCGTTTGACGGCCGTCTCGGTCAGCATGATCCGCTCGACGACCTCGCTCTCCGGGATGCCGTGCACCGCCGCCTGATCAGCGATCTGCTTCTCGACCAGCGGCGTGCGCACGTACGCCGGATTGATGCAGTTGCTCGTCACCCCGTGCGCGGCGCCCTCGAGCGCTGTGACCTTCGAGAGACCCTCGAGTCCGTGCTTGGCGGCGACGTAGGCGGACTTGAACGCGCTCGCGCGCAGTCCGTGGGCGCTCGAGATGTTCACCACGCGCCCCCACCCCTTGTCGTACATGCCCGGCAGCGCCGCGCGCACCAGCAAGAAGGGCGACTCGAGCATCAGCCGAAGGAGCAGCCGGAACGCTTCGGGATCGAACTCCGTGATGGGGCTGACCCGCTGAATTCCGGCGTTGTTGACGAGGATGTCGACGTCGAGCGAGAGGTCGTCGAGGGCGGCGGTGTCGGAGAGGTCCACCACCCACGACTCGCCGCCGACGTCCGCAGCCGCTGCGGTGGCGGCATCCGCGTTCAGATCCGCGATGATCACGTGCGCTCCGCGCCGCGCGAACTCATGGGCGCACGCGAGCCCGATGCCGCTCGCGCCGCCCGTCACGAGGGCGCGCTTGCCCGCCAGATCCTGCTCGGCCATCACTTCGGTCCTTCCGGCTGCGCCGTCCTCGGCGCGAGAGCGTTGTCGATGAGTCGGGTCATGCCGTCGAAGACGACGGGGTCGAGCTGCGCGGGCGGACGCCCGTCGGCGTCGCGCTCCCACAGCAGGAACCGCATGCCGATGAGCTCGCCCATTCCCATGAGCGCCCACGCGGTGGTCTCGGGATCGAGCGCGCGGTCCACGTCGCCGACGTCCTGCGCCGCGCGCAGACCGGCCTCGTACCCCTCGACGATGCGGGTGTAGTGCAGCCGCAGCACCTCGGGAGAGACGAACTCGGCCTCGCGGACCACCCGGTAGAGGGCCGGATGCTCGGCCGTGAAGCGGAAGAATCCCGCGAAGCCCGCCCGCTCGGCGTCGAGGCGCGATGACGCGCCTTCCATCGCCTCCGACATCGAGTGGCGGACGCGGCGGTTGAGGTCGATGACGAGCGCCTCGAAGATCGACTGCTTGCTGTCGAAGTACAGATAGAACGTGCCGAGGCCGATGCCCGCACGCTCGGTGATCTTGACGATGGATGCCTCGTGGTAGCCCTGCTCGGCGAACACGACTTCGGCCGCCTCCAGCAGCCGTCGGCGCGTGGCTTCGCCCCGCTTGGTCAGCGGGCGGCCGGTCGCCGGCGAGACGAGCTCGGTCTCGTCGTCGACCATTCCGTCGGGAAGCGTCATGGCGCCACCCCTTCCGTCTCATGATCGGACGCCGTCGCCCGATCCCCCTCGATGAGCCGTCGCGCCCGGTCGCGCAGCCGCGATCGTGCGAGCTTCTCGATCGTCGCGCGCGGGAGCGCCTCGACGAACTCCACCCGTGCCGGCACCTTGAACCCGGCGAGGTTGCGCCGCGCGTGCGCCAGCACCTCGTCCGTCGACAGCGCGGCCCCCGGAGCGGGCACGACGAATGCCACGCCCCGCTCCCCCCACACCGGATCGGGCACGCCGACGACCGCAGCCGCCTCGATGAGCGGATGCAGCGTCAGCGCGTGCTCGACCTCGGCGGGCGCGACGTTCTCGCCGCCCGAGATGAAGATGTCCTTGATGCGGTCGACGATGCGCATGACGCCCTCTGCATCCCGATGCACCAGGTCGCCGGTGCGCAGCCACTCGCCGCTCATCGTGCGCTCCGTCGCCGCATCGTCGCCGAGGTAGCCCGCGAAGACGCTCGGCCCGCGCACCCACAGCTCGCCGGTCGCGTCGCCCTCGAGCGGAAGTGCCGTCTCGGGATCGACGATCCGCACCGAGACGTGCGGATACGGGCGTCCGACCGCGCCGGGATGCGCGGGGGCCTCGTCGGCGGGCAGGTGCAGCACGTTGGGCGCGGCTTCGGTGAGTCCATAGCCCTGAGTGAGCGGGATGCCGCGACCCGTCCACTCCTCCTGGAGCCACGCCGGCATCGTGGCGCCGCCGACGAGCGCGAGCCGGAGGGACGAAGCATCCGTCGTCTTCCACGCCCGATCCGACGCGAGGAGCGCATACTGCGTCGGCACGCCCATCATCGCGGTCACCCTGCGCTCGGCGATGAGCTGCAGGACGCGCGCGGGCTGGAACGAGCGCTCGAGCACGACCGTCGCGCCGACCCACCAGGCCAGCAGCGGCTGGCAGTTCCACGCGGCCACATGGAACTGCGGCAGCATCGCGAGCACGACGTCGTCGTGCGTCAGCGGCAGCGCCTGGGCCAGCGCGAGGTTGTTCCAGAAGCAGTTGGCGTGAGTGAGTACGACGCCCTTGGGTGCTGCCTCACTGCCGGACGTGAACACCACCAGCAGCGGGTCGTCGTCCTGCACGGGGCGACGCGGCCTCGGCGATCGCGACGGCACGACCGTCGCCTCGACCTCGGTCGTTCCCAGGACGGCGACGGGGAGCACACGGTGCAGGCTCCGCAGCGCCTCGCCCGCGAGCGCGGCGTGCTCGTCCTCTACGAGCACCAGGACGGGATCGGCGCGGTCGAGCTGGTCGCCGAGCTCGCGCGGTGTCAGCCGCCACGACAGCGGGACGAACGCGATGCCCGCGAGCGCGCACGCGAAGAACGCCACGACGTGGTCGGTCGAGTTTCCCGAGACGGTGGCGATGCGGTCGCCCGGTCCGTATCCCGCGTGCCGCAGTCCGTCGGCGAGGGCGGCCGCGCGGCCGGCCAGGGTCTCATAGTCGGTGGTCACCCCGCGGTCGTCGACGGCGATGCGCAGCGGAGAGCGCGACGCACGGTCGATGAGCCAGCGCCCGATCGTGTGCGCGCCGTCCTCGTACTCGGCGGGCCACGTCATGCGCGCACCTCTGCCGGCGCGTCCGCCGCCTCGTCGTCAAGGGTGCGCAGCGTGCCGCGCGCCTTCTCACCACGGCGGCGCCGAACGCCGGCGTCGATCGTGCCCGCGATCCCGCCCGGCAGGAACATCACCACGAGGATGAAGAGGACGCCGAGAATGAACAGCGGCTCAGACAGCGGCACGCGCAGCACGTCGGGGAGCCCGGCGACGGCGTCGGAGCCGGCGAGGACGGTCAGTCGCTGGTCGAGCAGCGTGTACAGCACACCGCCAACGATGGCACCCCACCGGAACCCGACGCCACCGAGGACGACCATGACGAGGATCGTGATCGTGAGGTCGGCCGACACCGCCCGAGGCACGGTGCCCGACTGCAGGAGCATGTAGGCCACGCCGGCGAGGCTCGCGAGCACCGCGGCGATCACGAACACGAGCAGGCGCACGCGATACGGCGAGAGACCGAGCACACGCACGCGCTGCTCGTTCTCGCGGGTGGCGCGGGCGAGGTGCCCGAGCCGCGACGTGTCGACCCACAGCGTCACCAGGTACACCACGACGAGCACCGTCAGCGCGAACCAGTACAGGTTGCGGGTGTTGATCACGCCGATGAGGAAGTCGGGCACGAGGTCGGTCTCGAGGCCGAGCCCTTCCTCGCCCCCGGTGATCTGCGAGTTGCGGCGCACCAGCACCGATCCCGCCTGCGCGAACGCGAGGGTGACCATCGCGAACGGGATGCCCGAGACCCGCATCGACACCGCGCCGGTGACGAGCGCGATCAGCATGCCCCCGATCAGTGCGATGAAGACGCCGGGCCACAGTGGTACCCCGAAGTGCTCGAGCGCGATGCCCAGCCCGTACGCACCGGCGCCGAAGTACAGGGCGTGGCCGAACGACAGCATCCCACCGGAGCCGAGCAGCAGGTTGTACGAGAGCGCGAGCGCCGCGAACACCATGCACAGCGACAGCAGCGCGAGGGTGCCCGGCATGTACGTCGGCGTCGGAAGGATTCCGGGAAGCGACAGGTTCAGCATCGGCAGCAGGGCCATGAACCCGACGAGGACGACGCCGGCGATCGCCGGGACGAACCGGCGCAGGCGGCCGGTGGTGGTCGTGTCGGCGCTCATGCCTTCTTCCCCAGGAGTCCGGCCGGGCGCACCAGCAGCACCACGGCGAGGAGGATGACGACGATGAAGTCGCCGGTTCCTCCGAGATAGAAGTTCGCGAACTGCTGCAGGACGGCGACGAGGACGGATGCCACGGCCGCGCCGGTCAGCGAGCCGAGACCTCCGACCACGGTGACGATGAACGCGAAGATCAGCAGTGTCGCCCCGAGATGCGCCGACACGAACGTGGAGTAGTGCATCGCGAGCACTCCCCCGATGCCGGCCGCGGCGCCGCCGATCGCGAACACGAGGGTGAACGAGCGGCGCACGTCGATGCCGAGCGCGGTCACCATCGACCGGTTCTCGACGCCGGCGCGGATGATCATGCCGTAGCGCGTGCGCTTGAGGAAGAGCACGAGGGCGGCCAGCACCAGCGCCGCGGCGATCATCAGCACCCAGTAGGTGTTGGGGATGCGCGCGCCGAGCACGTTGGTCGTCTGGGTGAGCCACGGCGGACCGCTGATGTGGATGGGGTCGGTGCCCCAGATCCCCTCGAACAGCGCGACGGCGGCGAACGAGAGGCCTACTGTGACGAGCACCTGCTCGATGTGCCGCTCGTACAGCGGCCGGATCAGGACGAGCTCGGTGAGGGTCGCGAACACGGCGCCGACACCGGCTCCGACGAGCACCGAGAGCAGGAAGGAGCCCCACGACTCCGTGCCCAGCGCCTGCGCCACCGTCCAGCCGATGAAGGCGCTCAGGGTCAAGAAGGCGCCGTGCGCGAAGTTGAGGACGTGCATGAGCCCGTAGATGAGGCTGAGCCCGCTGGCGACCAGGAAGTACAGGGCGCCGAGGCCGACGCCGGTGATCAGAGTGAGGACGAGGGTGCTCATGCGCGACCGCCCTCCGTCTCGTGTGAGGGGCTCTGCTCGGCATGCACTCCGAGAAGCCGCCGGGTGAGGTCGTCGTCGTCGAGGATCTCGCGGGCCTTTCCGATGTGGACGACGCGGCCGCCGCCGATGACGACGGCCGTGTCGGCGAGGCGGCGGACCACCTCGAGGTTCTGTTCGACGAGGAGGATCGGCACGGTGTGCGCCGCCTCCTCGAGGGCATCCGCCACCTCGGCGACGATCCTGGGCGCGAGGCCCTTCGTCGGCTCGTCCACGAGCAGCAGGCGGTTGTCGTTGATCAGTGCCCGCGCGACGGACACCATCTGCTGCTGACCACCCGAGAGCGTTCCGGCCGGCTGGTCGCGCCGGGCGACGAGGTCGGGGAAGAGCTCGGCGACGAACTCGCGGCGAGGCGCGCGCTGGCGCTCGGCCAGCGCGAGGTTCTCCGCCACGGTCAGCGACGAGAAGATCTCGCGATCCTCGGGAACGTAGCCGACGCCCTTGCGCACGATCCGGTGGGTGGGAAGGCCGTCGATGCGCTCACCTGCCAGACGCACCTCGCCGCGGCGATGGATGAGACCCAGGATGCCGCGCAGCGTCGAGGTCTTTCCCACGCCGTTCCGGCCGAGCACGGCCGTGATGCCCGTGGCGGGCATCTCGAAGGTGACGTCCTCGACGACCTGCTGGCCGGCGATCGAGCACCGCAGGCCGGTGACGGTCAGGATGGGATCCATCACGCGGCCCCCGTCCCGAGGTAGGCGCTCTGAACGAGCGGGTTCGCCATCACGTTCTGCGGCGTGTCGTAGGCGATGATCGAGCCGAAGTACATCACCGCCACCTTGTCGACCAGGCCCATCAGGACGTCGATGTGATGCTCGACCATGAGCACGGTGCAGCCCTTCTCCCGGTGGAGGTCGCGGATGTTGCCGACGAGCCCGTCGACGTCTCCCGACCCGACGCCGGCCATCGGCTCGTCGAGCAGCACGATGCTCGTCTCGGTCGCCAGCAGCACGGCGATCTCGAGCTTGCGCTTGTCGCCGTGAGAGATGTCGCCCGCAGCCGCGTCGCGCTTGTGACCGAGCCCGACGGCCTCGAGCTTCTCGAGGGCGAGCTCGGTCGCGGCGTCCGCTCGCCGGGGGAACCGCAGGAGCGACCCCGAGCCGCCCAGCGACACCTGCGCCGCGAGACGCACGTTCTCGAGCACCGAGAGCCGCGGGAAGAGGCTCGAGGTCTGGAAGGTGCGTCCCAATCCCGCCCGCGCCCTGGCGGGCACGGACGCCGTGGTGATGTCGTCCCCGTCGAGCAGGACCTGCCCGGCGGTGGGCTTCAGGAGACCGGAGACCACGTTGAACAGCGTGGTCTTGCCGGCTCCGTTCGGCCCGATGACGCCCACGAGCGAGCCCGCGGCGATATCGAGGTCGACATCCTTGAGGATCGTCGCGCCGCCGATCTGAAGGCCGAGGCCTGCGACCTGCAACCGTGAGCCGCGGGTGGCGGTCGGCGCGGACGGGACGGGAGTGCTCATCGTTCGGTGCTGCTCCGGTTCACTCGGCGGCTTCGGCCGGCGCGACGTCGTCGGCCGAGACCGTGTCGACGAGCTCGGGCACGAAAGCACCGCCGTCGGCGACGAGCTTGACCTGGTACATCTCCTGGATGAGGGCGTGGTCGCCCTCGCGCACGGTCATGGTGCCCTTCGGGCCCTCGAACTCGAAGCCCTCGAGCGCCCCGACCATCGCGTCGACGTCGCCGGCGCCCTCTTGGATCGCGTGGACGATCATGATGGCCGCGTTGAACCCGTCGGGACTGAAGAGATCCACCGTGCCGCCGGCTCCCTCGATGGCCTCGACCATCGCGGTGTTCACGTCGTTGTCGGGAGCGCCCGGGAAGTAGTGGTTCAGGAAGTTGATCTTCTCGGATGCCTCGCCATACGCCCCGAAGGTCGCCGCGTCGCCGAGCCCGGTGACCACGGGGATCTCGTCGAGCACGCCCTGCTGGCTCAGCGCCTGCCACATCGCACCCGAGGTGGCACCGGCCCACGCCACGAAGACGAGGTCGGGCGCGCCGGTGAGGATCTGCTGCGCGAACGGCGTGAACTCGGTCGCGTCCTCGGCGACGAGCACCGAGTTCACCGTCGCGCCCTGACCGCCGAGGATCGCCTCGACCGCGGCGACGTTGCCCTGGCCGAACGCGTTGTCCTGAGCGAAGACCGTGATCTTGCGACCTTCGATGTCGTCGAGGAACGTTCCGGCGGTGGCCACGTCCTGAGCGCTCTGGCGTCCGGAGCGGAAGGTGTAGTCGTTGATGCCGGTGAGGGCGTCGGCGGCTGCCGGCCCTGAGATGTAGAGCACCTTGTTCTGCTCGGCCTGCTCGGCGACCGCCAGAGCGACGCCCGACGAGGCGGTGCCGGCGATGATGTTCACGCCTTCGCCGATCAGCTCCTTGACGACCGTCACCGCCTTGTCGGGGTCGCCCGCGTCGTCCATGTACTCGACGTTGATCGTCGTGCCGTCGATCTCGCCCGTGCCGTCGGTGGCGTAGTCGAGTCCTGCCTTGAACGCGTCGAGGTACTGCTTGCCGTAGCCCGCGAGAGGGCCGGACTCGCTGGTGACGACGCCGACCGTGACCTCGGCAGGACCATCGCCGCCGTCGGACGGGGCGCCGCCCGGCTCGGTCTGCGGCGCGCACGCCGCCAGGAAGATCGCGGCCGTGGCGACCACAGACCCCAGGAGCAACTTCTTCGAAACCCGCATGTGCGTGCCTTTCACCGTTGGAAGGTTCGGGTGCCCGGATCCGGGCGTACCTGAAATCCGATTCAGGTAGTGGTAAATGTACGAAGCGCGTGGCTCGCGGTCAAGTCGAGGCGGACGTGCGGGCCGCGTCGTTATCGAATCGGGACCGAGCCAGCCCCTCCCGCCCCCGGTCGTTGAGCGAGCGAAGCGAGACGAAACGCCCCACCCCTGACGCTCACCTCAAGTACGCGTCCACGAGCAGCGTCCCCCGAATCTCACGCAGAACGTCGACGAGCCGTTCCAGGCCCCGACGCCCGATCGACGAGAGCTGCAAGTCGAACGGGCCGAGCGGCTCCAGCCGCCCGGTTCGAATGCGCACGACCTCCCACCCGGCGCTGCGCAGGGTGCGGTCCTTGCGTCGGTCGGCATCCTCCCGCTTGCCGACGTGCTCGAGCCCGTGCCGGCCGGTGCTGTCGTATTCGATTGCGACGCGAAGCTCGGGCAGGAGGATGTCGGGCCAGACCTCGAGGTGGTCGAAGAACGGGCGCGACACCCGCACGGCGTTGAGCCCGGTGGTCACCTCCAACCGCGCGAACACGTCGACGCGGAGCTGCGCCTCGACGGCCGACGCGGGTCGCGGCGCGCATAAGCTGGCGAACGGCTCGCCGGTCGGCAGGTCGGGCGTCTTCGGGCACAGCGCGCGAAGCGGGCGCGGAGGCTTCGCGCGTCGGGGCGCGGCCACGGGGCGACCGAGGGTCGCGACCGGGGCGCGCGCAGCTGTCGAGCACTCCGGGCACCAGGCCGAGCGGCGGCGCTCGCGTCCGGGGCGGTTGCGCTGCTCCGCCGGTGTCGCGGCGAAGCAGTGCCCGGCTTCGCACTGCCACAGGAGAAGCACGTCGGCCGCCGGCGGGATCTGCGTGAGCGTGATCCCGGCGTTGAGCTCGGGGTGGTACTGGCGGATGAGCGCGGGGTACGGCGCCCACGCCTCGCGGTAGGTGCCGACGGCGTACGGCACGTCGGCACCGCGCGAGAACTGGCGCCTCGCCCACCACAGTTCGACCCGCTCCGCCATGCCGGCACGTTAGCGCCGACCTCCCCCATCGGATGTCGGTGGTCGCGCCGTACGCTGGATCATCGGCCGGCGGAGGGGAAGCCGGCCAGGTGACGAAGAACAGGCGCTACGAGGCGCACTACGACGCGCTCAACGATCAGCGCATCGCGCAGACTGCGGCGCATCTGTCCCCTTGCACACTCCCGAGCACGGCCTACGGCCCCGAGCCGATCCGGTGGGCGCCGCGCGACCGCCAGCCCGCGGTGTGGGCATGGATCAGCTGGAAGGATGCTCCGGCCAGCCGTGTCGCCGCGGTGGCGGCCGGCTGGAACGACCGCGTTGTGATCGTCGAGTGGGAGGCGGCGGGCGGCCGTCGGAGCGTCGTGGTGTGGCGCAACGCCGTCTCCCGGCGCTGAGGCGCTGCTGCCCCGAGACGAGGAAAGAGCGGCCCGTCCGGGACCGCTCTGCTCTGTGGTGCACCCCCTGGGACTTGAACCCAGAACCCACTGATTAAGAGTCAGTTGCTCTGCCGATTGAGCTAGAGGTGCGTGATTCGCAAGAGGCGAACCGAGGGTCAACATTAGCATCACGATTGCGTCACCGGAAATCGAGGCCACCGTGAGCCGGATATCCTTGTCGGTGTGACCTCCCCCTCGTCGACGCCGCTCTTCAACGCGCCGTTCGAGGGCGATCTGCAGCCCGATCTCGAGCTCGCATTGCAGCTCGCGGATGCCGCGGACGCAGCATCCATGAGTCGCTTCGATGCGGCAGATCTCGAAGTGAACCTCAAGGCCGACGCGAGTCACGTGACCGAGGCCGACCTGGCGACCGAGCGGGCGATCCGCGCCGTGCTCCAGACCGAGCGACCCTCCGACGGAGTGTTCGGCGAAGAGTACGGCGTCACCGGCGACTCGCATCGGCAGTGGATCATCGACCCGATCGACGGCACCGCCAACTACCTCAAAGGCATCCCGATGTGGACGACGCTCATCGCGCTCGCGATCGACGGCGTTCCCCGCGTCGGTGTCGCCAGCCAGCCCGCCATCGGACGGCGATGGTGGGCGGCGACCGGCCTCGGCGCATGGACCAACACGCCATCGGGTGAGCCGCGCCGCCTCGCCGTCTCGTCCGTCGACTCGATCGCCGCCTCCAGCGTCAGCTTCCAGAGCATGGGCCAGTGGCGGGATGCCGGCAAGCTGGGCGCGCTCGAGCGTCTCACTTCGTCGGTCTGGCGCGATCGCGGCTACGGCGACACCTGGCCGTACATGCTCCTCGCCGAGGGGCGCCTCGAGTTCGTGGCGGAGTTCGGCGTGAAAGAGTACGACATCGCCGCGCTCGTCCCCATCGTCACCGAGGCCGGCGGCCGCTTCACCTCGTTCGACGGCCACGACTCGCTCTCGGAGCGCTCCTCGCTCGCCACCAACGGCGTGCTGCACGACGACTTCCTCCAGCTCCTGCACGCCAACGGCTGATCCCCTTCCGCCCGATCCCCTCCCCCGGAGACCGCACGATGATCCCCCCACGTCACCGTCTCGGCGCCGGCGCCGCGTTCGTCCTCGCCGCCACGGTGCTGCTGACCGCCTGCGCGGCGAGCCCCCCGGCCGCCGCGCCCAGCGGTCCACCCACTCCCGCCGCGACCACACCGCCGCCCGAACCATCGAGCACGCCCGCGCCCGAGCCGTCGCCCGACGACGACCCCACGTGCGAGACGCTCATCGGCGAGTCCGTCGTCGCGGACTTCCAGAGCCTGGGCTGGACATCGCAGGCGGAGCCGTTCTACATCGGCAGCTTCGAGGTCGCCGAGGGGCTCCAATGCGTCTGGGCCGACTTCGAAGGCCCCGCAGGTGACCACGGGCAGATGTTCGGGTGGGCCCGCATCTCCGAAGAGGACGCCACGTCGACGCAGGCGGAGCTCGTCCGGCAGGGGTGGATCCGGGAAGAAGGACCCGAGGGCGTCTACATCACTGAGAGCTCCGACACCACGGTCGCGACCGACGATGAGGGCTACGGCATGACGTACTTGTTCGCCGCAGGGTGGGTCAAGCTCGCCGACACCAAGCAGGGCCTGCTGCTCATCGAGTGGCCGAAGGGCTGACAGCGGAAGGCGGAGGGCTGATCTGTTCTGAGCAGATCGCCCTCCGCCTCCTTCACCAGCGGGTCGTCACACGCGGGGGTAGGGACCTCTGGGAGAGGTGACGTATGTCGGCCTCCGGACGTCGCCGTGGGGTTGGCGAGAGTTCCGGTGCCTGGGGGTAGCAGACCAGCGGCTTCGCCATCGCCGCCGATCAGGCCCTGGCCTGCCGGTGACAGCTCGACGTTCGAGACATCGGCTGCGGTCGTGAGTTCGGGTTGAAAGCAGTGGGTGAGTAGCCCGCTGCCCCCGGGGACCCGAGAGGGTCACCCGGAGGCAGCGGACGTTCTCGTTATGGTGCTGGCGGAGTAGCCGCCACAGGGCTGGTGCTGTTCGCAACCACGAACTGCTGCGCTTCCGAGCCGTCCTGGTAGCCGACCGTTACACGGATCCAGCGGCCGAGGTCGGCGTTAGTCGGAGCGTAGACGTTGTTCGTCTGCGGCGGCAGGTAGCCAGTCCAGTCCGCCTCGGTGGCGGTTGCGGGATCGACTGCGGAGGACTCCCAGAGGTACGTGAGCACGGTCTCCTCGAAGATGCCATCCGGGTCCGTCGGGCTCCCCGCCGCGATCGGCTGTCCTACCGATGGTGCGGCGACCGTGAAGGTCAGTGCACCGTTGAATTGGACATCCGCCACCTGTGCGGTCGACACGGCACGTTCCGCGGTGCGGAACTCACCGTCCGCGGCGAGGTAGCTCACCGTGACCCTCAGGAACTGGCCGACCGCCTCCTGCGTGGGGACGTACGTCGGAGACACCTGGTTCAGCGACAGCACCTCCCACTCGCTGACGGTGTCGACCGTGTCACCCTCGCCGGCCCACCACGTGTAGCGGACGTTGGTGGCGCCCGCGTCGACGTCCTCGGTCCACGGGATGGTGCGAGCCGCGTCGCTCCAGAGGAGCGCCGTCACCGGCCCGCCCTCGGTCGGCGTCGTGGGCTGCATCGTCGCGAACGCCGTCTGGACACAGGAGACCAGTTGACCGTTGACGATGTTGGCGCAGCCGTCTGCGAACTGCAGACGCTCGAACCCGCGGAGGACGTCGACGCCGTCGCTCTCCTCGGCCTCCTGCACCGCCGTGTGCTCGACCCGCCAGTAGCCGGATCCCGCGAAGCCCATCTCCGTCACCGTGTAGGCGTCGAAGACGTCGTTGTACTGCGCGATGTCCAGCGAGGCCGGGTTGGTGTCGTACGTGATGTCACGGACGATGTCGATCGCGCCCGGGTTCAGCGTTCCGGCGAACACGGCGGCCTGCAGCTGCGAAGCACTGTTGAAGTACTGGTAGTTGCCTTCGGTACCCGTCCGGAGACGCACGCGGAGCATCGCGTCGCCGTCGAGGTAGTCGTTGCCGCCACGTCCTTCGATCGTGTCGTTTCCGGGACCGCCGATCATCACCTTGTGGACACCGTCCGCGTCGATCTCAGGAGCGTCGCGCATGATCGGGAGCGTGAAGTCCCCGATTGCCACGCCGTTCACGACCGGCTTCAGCATGTCCTCGAAGCCGTCGACCAGGTCGAGCGATGCCTGCGTTGCCTTGTGGAGCGGGAGCTCGCTGACCGTCGTCGCGTCGTCCGGCTCTTTGATGGGCCCCCGCAGGGTGTCGTTCCCCGATCCGCCGGACAGCGCCTCCAGGAGGTCGTAACGCGACGCAAGCTGGTTCTGCGTCTCGAAGACCGCGTTGAAGGACCAGTCCGAGGTGACGTTCGCCGTCTGACCGTAGTAGGTCAGCCAGTCGAACCCGAGGTTGCCCAGGTGACGGTCGGTGCCGACGGCAGCTCCGACGATGATGTCGTCGCCGCCCTCGCCCTCGATGTCGTCGTTTCCGAGCTTGCCGATGACCACGTCGTTGCCACCCAGAGTGTCGTTCTGGGCCTGATCGGCGTTGTCTCCCTGGAGGAGGTCGGCGTGGCTGGATCCTTCGACCCAGTCATCGTGCTCACCGCCGAAGACCGTGGTGCGACCGGAGGTTCCGAGAACGATGTCGTCGCCCAGCCCGGCGAAGATCGTCGAACCGTCACCGCCACCGTTCATCACGAAGTCGTCTCCGCTGCCGGCGATCCCGAGGTCAACACCGGGTCCGACGTTCATCGCGTCGTTGCCCTGCTTGCCCTTCAGGTTGTCGTCACCGAACGAATCCGTGAGGATGTCGTCACCCTTGCCGCCGACGAGCGCGTCGTTACCCGACCCGCCCTCGATGCGGTCGTTGCCTTCGTAGCCCCAGATCGAGTCGTCACCCTCGTCACCCCGGATGTTGTCGTTGTTCGGGGTGCCGTGGATCTCGACGTGCTCATCACCCTGCCAACGCCACTGTCCGCTGATCAGGCTGAGTCCCGGCTCGCGCTGGGCCGCCGGCAGGGCTGCCTGCTCGGCGATGTCGAGCACCGGATCCTGCAGAGCGAAGATGTCGGCCGGCAGGTGCGACGCATCCGTATTGCGCTGGATGATGTCCGAGAACGTGTTGCCCTCGAGAGCGGCAAACAGTTGCTCTCCCTGGTTGCGGAACAGGTAGTAGAACCGGTCACCGAACTGGAGGTTCTCCAGCTGCGTCTCGAACACGAAGTTGAACGTCGATCCGAGCATTCCGCCGAACGGATCGAGCCGTTCTGCCAGTCCGCCCATCCAGAAGTCCACGTTGTTCAGGCCGGTCTCCTTGTTCGCCCACGCGCCGGTGCTGAACATGAAGTTCAGTCGGTCGGCCGGCGGGCTGAGTGGCTCGGGTGCGAAGGCAGCGAGAGCCGCCTCGACTCCGGTGCTGACGACGCCGGTACCACCCAGGATGAAGATCCGTCCGGGGTTGAGCTCGCCGATCATCTGCCGAAGCGCCGGCGTGAGACCCGTCGGCGGAACGAGCAGAAGCGGAGCGCCGTTGACACCTGCCGCCGGGGTCGCCGTCAGCGCGTCGGGGAAGTTGGCCCCCGTTGCGAGGTACAGCGTCTCCGCTCCGTTCGGGAAGAAGTGATCCACGATGCTCATCGCCGTCTCGTAGCGAGTGGCACCACCGAGGCGCACGACCCTTCCGTCCGTGTAACTGCGCAGCTGGCTCGCGACCTGCGACGACACCGCACCGGTGCCACCGAGGACCACGATCTCCGTCGCGTCGAGCCGCGCCAGGGCGGTGCGGGTCGCTGCGGGGATGGAGTTGCGGTGAACGAGCAGAATCGCCGCTCCCTGATCCGCCGCGACTGCCGCGCCGGCGAGGGCGTCCGGGAAGTTCATGCCGTCGGCGATGAACACCCGGCGTCCGGGCTCGAGCTGTTGCGAGATCTTCGCCGCCGTCTCGAACCGGTCCGCCCCCGCGATGCGGGTCGTCGGTGCGATCGCCTTGTAGGAAGCGAGCGCCTTCGGTCCGACGACACCCGCGCCACCGAGGATCACGATCCGCTGGGGATCGAGGTTCTGCAGTGCGAGGCGCGTCGCGAGCGGGATCTCACCCGTGTCGTTCGGCGCTGCCAGCAGCACCGGTCCTCCCGTCTGCGCGGCGAGCGGGCCGCCCGCCAGCGCGTCGGGGAAGTTGTTTCCGCGTGAGATGTACACGACGGGAACCGGTGCCTGGAAGTTGCGCTCCGCGATGGCCTGAGCCGTCTCGTAACGGTCTGTTCCAGCAAGCCGCACCACGAACTCCTCGCCCAGGGGCGCACCGTTCACGAGCAGCGAAGCGGCGTTGCGCTTGTCGTCCAGCGAAACAGCGTTCTGGACGCTCGGGTGCGTGCCGTAGGCAGCGACGAAGTTGACCAGCGACGCCTTCTCGCCGGCTCGACCGAAGTTGTTGCCGTTCTTGATGTTCCGACCGAAGTCGTCCCAGCTCGTGTACGGAGCAAGGCTCGGCTCGTTCGTCGCCTCGAAGAACGTGCGACGCGCTTCCTGCAGCGGCGGGATGCCGACATCGCGTCCGCGCAGCAGGTTGAGCGTCGGCAGGTCGAGCGGAAGCCCCAGCAAGTTGTTGCGAAGGACGTCGACCACGTGCTCATCGATCTGGCTGCCGATGCGCGAGGTCATGCCGTTGACGAGCGTGCCGGTCGCCTCCTCAGGAGTGAGTTGTCCGCCCATGTCGAACAGCTCCGGTGCGAGGAAGCCCGAGAGCAGCGGCACATCGCCCCTGCCATCCGGCTGGATCAGTCCTGATCCGCCCTCCTGCAGCGGCTCGCGGCCGATCTCCTCCGTCATCATCGAGTGCCCGAAGCGGTAGACCACGTGGGCGAACTCGGCGGTGATGGCGGCGTTGACACCCGCGTTGTAGCTGTTCTCGTTGAAGACCACAGCATCGATCGTCGGGACGACCTTGCGTGCGAACTCCTCGAACACGAGGTGCTGGTACTGCATCTCGGTCGCGAACTTCGCGGCCTGGAAGAGGCGCTCCTCGTACGACCAGTCGTCCGCGGTACCGGCCACCGGGGCCGCTTCGGGGTTGTTCGCGGGGACGTACCCGGGGAGCTGGTCCTCGGGACGGTCGGACGAGTAGGAGTGGGTCTCGCCGCGGAACGCCGCCGCGAACTCTTCGATTCCACCTCGCTCGTTCGAGTCCTGCGCCACCAGGTCCTCCGTGCCGGGAGCCTGCTCGAGGAGCCGCTCGATCTGGCCCACCATGCGGTTGTGCTCGGCGTGGAAGACCGCGTGCACCGCCGTGAGGCCGATGTTCTCGTTCACACGGCCGTCACCCGCGATGAAGTGCTCGTCGAGCGTCGCGTTGTCGTAGCCCGTCAGGATGGGCCGGCCGTTCGCGTCGAGCCGAGGCGTGCCGTCCGGGTTGAACCGCGGCTCCAGGTCACCGTTGGCGCCGACGACGGGCGTCGAGCCGTGCGCGATGTCATCGAGGAACGCGTGGCCGGTGCCGAGCACGTTAGCGGGCACGGGCGTGCCGGCTGCGCTGCCCTCGACGAAGCCGCCACCTTCAACGATGAACTGCGGGTAGCCGTTGTCGCCGCGGACGAAGTTGCCGTACGGGTCCACCAGCACCTGCGGGATGTCGAGCAGGTCGGCGTCGGTGATCTCGAGGCCCAGGACCTCAGCCGCCTGTGCCTTGACATCGCGCCACTTCGCCATGCCGCCGTTCTCGCCTTCGATCAGACGACCGGTGGCCTGAGGGCCCTGCGCGGACGGGATGTACTCGCGCAGGAACACCTGGTGCGCCGGGTGCGACGAGTAGGTCTGGTTCTGGTCGATGAACGGCGACGTCAGGTTCTTGTGCTCCGTGCCGTCCTCGATGCGCGACGCCCGCGAGAGCGTGATGAAGTTCGCATCGGGGTTGCAGTCGACCTCGGGACCGTCGGGGTCGTTCACGTTCGGACGCGTTCCGTCGGCCGGGCAGTAGAGCGGGTCGCCCACTGCCAGCGGGACGACCATGCTGCCGCTGCCGGCCTTGCCGACCAGGTCGAGGCCGTGGTCGAAGAACTGGCCGAAGAAGCCCATGAACGTGTTGAACGGGGCCGACAGCTCCTCGTCCGGAGCGGTGTTCGGGATGTTCACGCGGTTGGTTCCCGGAACGGCGACGCCCGTGCCGGCCTCGAGGTGGTTCTCGATCGCCGGGTTGTTCAGGGTCTGGTCGACGATCAGGTTGCTGATCTCACGCGGCTGGCTGTCGTACACGATGCCGTCGGTCTGCAGGTAGCAGGTCGTGCCGGCTTCGCACATCGCCGTCTGCGCAGGAGTGTTCGGGTCGAACTCGAGGTTGGCGACCTCGGGCTCCGCCTGGCGCCACTCCGGCTCGAGGAGCCGCGGGAACGGGTTGTCGGTCGCGCCGTACTCGGTCGCGAGCAGGTTGTTGTAGCTGCCGTCGACCGTGCGGACGCCGGCGGGCTTCATCACGTCGGAGACGCAGTTCTGCGCGGCCACGCCCTGATCGGGACAGTACAGCTCGTAGTTGGACGGATTGGTCTGGTCGGCCGCGTGGGCCTCCGAGATCTGGATCTGACGCAGGATGAACTCCAGGTCGTTCTGCGTCAGAACGAACGATGGATCGTCGTCAGTGACCGCCACCGCCGGTGTGGGTGGTGGCGCGAGTATCAGTGTCACCACCATGGCGACGGCGGCGATCAGCGCGACGAGAATCGCGCGCGCTGACCGCCCTTCCCCAGTTGATCCGACGATTGAACGTGCGTGAGCGTTCATGCCCCAGCCTCCATGCGGACGAGCGCCCGCATCCCCAGTCCATGACGGCGACGTTCCCCATTTGATCGCCCCGCCGCAACCGCCTGGCAAGCGGTTACAGTCCGGTTCTACTCCTGCGTTCAGCGAGCGTCAAGTTAAGATTCAGTCAATTTCCAGCTTGCTCGACGCACGGCGAACGACGAACACCCCTGACATCCGCGGGGTGACTGGGATCGCAGGGGGTCAGACCGAAACGCGCTCGGCGACCTCTGGTGCCGGCTGAGGAGCATCACGGCGCGACAGAGCGCTGGGCCACCACGTGCGGGCGCCGAGGTCGTACGCGAGCGCAGGGACGAGCAGAGTGCGCACGACGAAGGTGTCCAGCAGCACGCCGAACGCGACGATGAACGCGATCTGGGCCAGGAACAGCAGCGGGAGGATCCCCAGCGCGGCGAAGGTGGCGGCCAGGACGATGCCGGCCGACGTGATCACCCCTCCGGTGAACACCAGACTTCGCAGCACCCCCTCCCGTGCGCCGTGGAGGAGGGACTCCTCCCTGGCTCGCGTCATCAGGAAGATGTTGTAGTCCACGCCCAGCGCGATCAGGAACACGAAGGCGAACAGCGGCACGGTGGGATCGGCTCCGCCGAAGCCGAAGACCACGTTGAAGACGATCGCCGAGACGCCCAGCGCCGCGGCATACGACAGCGCGACGCTGCCCACCACGAGGAGAGGTGCCACGACCGATCTCAGCAGGAGCACCAGCAGCCCGAAGACGCACAGGAGCACGAGGGGCACGATCAGGGTCCGATCGACGATCGCGGCCGCGTTCGCATCGACGTCGATCGCCGTCTGGCCCCCCACGAGGAGGTCCTTCCCGACATCGTCGAGCGCACCGCGCAGCTCGCGGACGGTCTCTTCCGCCGCCGGCGTGTCGGCCGCATCGGTCAGCGTCACCTCGAGCAGGATCTGATCGTCGACCACGAGCGGTGCGGGAGGTATGCCCGCTCCCGCGGCGAACGGCTGGATGCCGGCGGCCGTGATCGGCGCAGGACCTCCCAGCGTGGCGATGCGGACGGAGTCCACGCCGGGTACGGCGAGGATCGCCTCGGTGGCAACCAGCATCCGCTCGGTGTCCACGATGACGACGGCGGGTGTGCCCGCGCCGGCCGGATAGTGCTCGGCGATGACCGCCAGCCCGTCCCTCGCCTGCGACTCCCCCATCACGTACTCGCTCGAGGGCGAGCCGTCCGCTCGCAGCTGGGTCAGCCCGAGCGACATCACGACGAGCACGAGAGCCGTCACCACCCAGACCACGCGATGGCGGCCGGCGATGAGCCGCGCGAGGCGCGCCCACACGCTGTCCCCGGCCAGCACGTCGTCCTCGACGACGGCGCGACCGGAGAATGCCGCGACCTTGCGTGGCCAGAACGCGCGGCGCCCCGCCCACAGCAGCAGCGCGGGCAGCATCGTGAACGACGCGAGCAGTGCGAAGACGATTCCGATCGAGGCGATGGGCCCGAGGGTGCGGTTCGAATCGAGCTGGCTGACCAGCAGCACCATGAGCGCGACGATGACCGTGAGCCCCGATGCGAGGATGGGCTGCCAGGAGCGCTTCAGCGCGGCCCAGGTTGCCTCCCACTTCGACTCCCTCCGCCTGAGCTCCTCGATGTAGCGGGAGATGTACAGCAGCGCGTAGTTCGTCGTGGCGCCGACCACGAGGATCAGCAGGATGCCTTGGGTCTGGCCCGCGAGGAGGATGGCGCCCGAGCGCGCGAGCCCCGACACGACGATCACCGACCCGCACAGGGCGGCCAGGCTCGTGGAGAGCACGATCACCGGCAGGAGCGGGGATCGGTAGACGACGACGAGGATCAGGAAGACGGCGCCGAGCGCGACCAGCAGGAGCAGCCCGTCGATGCCCGAGAAGGCGGCGATGATGTCGGCGGCGAACCCGGCCGGGCCCGTGATGTACACGGCAGCCGCCTCCGGCACGGCCGTCTGCAGCCCTGCGCGCAGTCCGGCGACGGACTCGTCCAGCTCGCCTGCGGAGTCGAGGGGGATCACCATCTCGGCCGCGAGCCGGTCCTCGGCCACGATCAGCGGGGTGGCGTTGAAAATGAAGACGCCGTCGATGGCGCCGACCCGCTGGACCGCGCGTTCGATGAGAGGCGCCGCGTGGTCATCCAGCGGTTCGTCGAACGCGAAGACGGCGACCGCATACGTGAAGCCCTGCTCCCGGAAGTCGTTCTGCACCTCGTTGACCTGCGTCGACTCGGCGGAGTTCGGCAGGAACTGCACGCGGTCGTTCGTGCCCAGGTCGTTGAGCTGGCTGAACATGCGTCCGCCCACGAGCAGCACCAGGAGCCACACCGCGATGATGACGGCCGTCACCGCCACTCGCTTCTTCCGTGACCAGTGCAGCACTCGCGAACGATCCCCAACCATGGGTGTCAACTTAGGCCATCCGGCATCCATCCGCTCAAGTGAATCTTTCGAGATGCTCAACATTTCCTCAGGCCGAGTCTCGAGAGGTCACGGACGGGCGGCAAGAGACCGCTGCAGCGCGTTCTCAGCGGCCGGCGGCGCGCAGTTCGTCCCGCCAGTCGGGAGGAACGCGATCGGCCGGACCCGGCACCGGCTGGGCGTCGGGCCTGCTGGTGGGAGGCGCCAGCCCGGGGCCGTCGGCCCACTCGCCCGCCGCGTAGTCCCACCACCAGTCCTCACCGGGCTCGAAGCTCTGGACCAGGCGGTGCCCCGTCTCCCTCGCGTGGGCCGAGGCGTGCTGTCCGAGCGACGAGTCGCAGCATCCGATGTGCCCGCACGCGGCGCAGCGACGAAGATGCAGCCACCAGCCGCCGAGGTCCTCGCACTCGGCACAGCCGGTGCCGCTGGGCGCGGCGGTCACGTCGATGTCGTCGGCCACGAAGATTCTCCTGAGGGTGATGCGGGCGGGTCAGAACGCGAGCGCGCGGTGCACGGAGGCGACGGCGCTCGAGCCTTCGCCCACGGCCGCCGCCACGCGCTTCATGGATCCTCGGCGCACGTCGCCGGCGGCGAACACCCGCGGGACAGAGGTCTCGAACGGGAGGGGCTCGCGGCCGAGGCGCTGCCACTGCGCGAGCGACTGCGCGGCGATGTCGGTGCCCGTCCGGAGAAAGCCGTCCGCATCGCGGTCGAGCGTCGACAGCCAGCCGGTCGCCGGGTCGGCTCCGATGAAGCAGAAGAGACCGCGGGCGTCGACGTCACCCAGGCTGTCGATCCGAACGCGCTCGAGTGCCGCTCGCCCGTCCAGGCCGACGACGTTCGCGCCGGTGTGCACCTGCACGCGCGGCTCCTCCATCAGCCGGTCCACGAGATAGGAGGACATCCGGCCGCCGAGCTCGGACCCGCGCACGACGAGGTGGACGGGGCAGCCGTTCGCAGCGAGATAGAGGGATGCCTGCCCCGCCGAGTTCGCACCCCCGACGACGACCACCGGAGACTCCATCACCTGGCGCAGCTCGAGCTGTGTTGCCGCGTAATAGATGCCGGAGCGCTCGAAGTCGGTCCAGCGCTCCAGATCGAGCCGACGGTAGGCCGCGCCCGACGTGACGATCGCGCTGCGGGCCCGGATGACCCGGCCGTCGGCGAGCGTCACGTCGAGCTGACGGTCCTCGACGGGGTCGAGCTTGACCGCCTCGCAGGGTGCGTAGACGCGCACCCCGAACTTGAGCGCCTGCAGGCTCGCCTGCCCGATGAGGTCGCCCCCGCTCACGCCGAACGGGAAGCCGAGGAAGTTCTCGATGCGGGCGGTCGAGGCCGCCTGTCCTCCCGGCGCCACCGCGTCCAGCAGCACCGTGCTCAGACCTTCGGATGCGCCGTAGATCGCGGCCGCGAGACCGGCCGGCCCTCCCCCGATCACCACGAGGTCGACGACCTCGTCTCCGTCCGCCTGATAGCTGAGCCCGAGGCGCTCGGCGACCAGCCCCGGCGTCGCCCGCGAGATCGGCTCGCCCTGGATGTACGCGATCGGCAGGTCGTCGGCGGTGACGCCGAACTCCTCGTGGACCCCCAGATCGTCGGGCGCCAGCGCCACGCTCTTGTGGACGAGGTCGAGCCGCTCGGCGAACCGCTGCAGCGCGAGGAAGTCGCCCGACGAGCTGCGCCCGACGAACTTGAGGGTCAGCGCTGCGGGGCCGCGTCGCAGCGACTCCCGCCGGGCCCAGAGCGCGTGCAGGATGATGTCGCACAGCTCGTCGTCCTCGGCCATGAGCCGACGCAGCTCCGCGCGCGAGACGCGCAGCACCCGGGTGGGAGTCGTCGCCCGCGCCGACAGGAACGCTCCCTGCCCGTTGAGCAGTCCCAGCTCTCCCACGAACGTCCGCGGGCCCGACCGTGCGAGCACTGCCTCCTCGATCCAGAACAGCGAATCGCGGACCACCTCGATCTCACCTTCGTCGACGAGGATGAGGTCGTAGTCGCGGTCGCCCGAGCGGAAGAGATAGTCCCCGGCGGCCACGTCCTCGGGAACTCCGAACCCGTGCAGGCGCTCCCACTGGGCGTCGGTCAGCACCGGACGCTGCACCGGGTCGAGGTCGGTCTCCATCGTCACGCTCCAGAAGTCTCCGGATCGGCGGTCATCGCGGGCTCGGCTCCGGCAGACAGCGCGCGGATGAGCGACTGCGCGTCGTACGGACCGGTGTGGCGGCGCCCGTTGATGAAGAGAGTCGGCACCGACGTGATGCCCATGGCTTCGGCATCCAGCATGTCGTCCTGCACTCGGCCGGTCACCTCCGGCGACGTGAGATCGCGCTCGAATCTGTCGACATCGAGGCCCAGGCCGCGGGCGAGACGCACGATGTCGGACGGTCGCTGGTTCTCCTGGTCGGCGAACAGCCCCCGCTCGAACTCGAAGAACTTCCCCTGCAGCGCCGCCGCTTCGGAGGCCTCGGCCCCGGCGAGCGCGTTCGGGTGGTACTGCGTCAGCGGCGCGTGCCGCCAGACGTACCGCAGACGGTCGCCGAGCTCTTCGTACACCTCGTGGATCGAGCCCGACGCCTTGAGGCAGAACCCGCACTGGAAGTCGCCGTACTCGACGACCGTGAAAGGCGCATCCGGCGAGCCGAAGATGTGGTCGCGCTTCGGGTCCACGGGGCGCAGGAGCGTCTGGCCCGGGTCGACGTCGGTCCGCACGGCGTCGGAGACGCGGAAGATGATCGTCGCCACGATGAACGCGATGACGGATGCCGCGAGCACGCCGACGCGCGCCTCATTCTGGGCGAGGTCGTCGTCGATCGCGAGGTCGACGATGAACAGCGAGATGGTGAAGCCGATGCCGCACAGCGCCGCACCGCCGGCGAGGCGATCGAGTGTCAGTCCGGGGCCGAACTCGCCCATGCGCATCATCTTCATGAGCGCCGCCGATCCGAACACGCCGATGAGCTTCCCCGCGACGAGTCCGGCGACGATGCCCCAGGTGAGCGACGAGGTCACCGCCGCTGCCAGGATCTCGGGGCTCAGCACCACTCCGGCGTTCGCGAGCGCGAACAGCGGCAGGATGACGTACGCGACATACGGCGCGTACGCGGACTGCAGCCGCTCGTTGATCGAGATCGACTCGCGCAGGCTGTTCGCCGCCGCACGCGCGTAATCGCTGTTCGGCGACTGCCGGAACGTGCGCGCGAGCTCGAGTGCGTGCTCGACGTCGCGACGGTCGGGCCGGTACACCGGCACCAGCAGGGCGATCGCGACGCCCGCCAGGGTCGGGTGCACGCCGGACGCGAGGAACGCGAGCCAGACGATGATCGACAGCGTCGCGTAGACCGGACCGCGACCGGTCGGGAGATAGCGCGTGAAGTACACGCCGACCAGACCCACCGCGGCGATCAGGAGTGGCAGCGGATTGAAGTTCTCCGTATAGACGAGCGCGATGATCGAGAGCGCGCCGATGTCGTCGACGACCGCGAGCGCGAGCAGGAAGACGCGCAGTCGCCCCGGCACGCGCGGGCCGATGAGCGCCAGAGCCCCCACGAGGAAGGCGGTGTCGGTCGAGATCACGATTCCCCACGCGTGCTCGAACCCCGAGCCCCACGCGACCAGCACGAACAGCAGCGCCGGGATCGCGAGTCCCGCGATCGCCGCGATCACCGGCACCATCGCGCGCGACCAGCTCGTGAGCTCGCCGATCGCGAACTCCCGCCGCACCTCGAGACCGACGGTGAAGAAGAAGATCGCCATGAGCGCATCGTTGACGAGGGCGTGCAGGGTGAAATCGAGCTGGAGATCGCCGACTCCCACCGTCAGATGGGTCTCCCAGAACGCCTCGTAGGACCCGGTCGCGAAGTTCGCCCAGACGATCGCGACGACCGTCGCGAGCAGCAGCAGCAGCGCTCCGATGCGGTTCTGGCCCATCGCGCGGATCTTGTCCGCGATGGAGCGGCGCGTGCGCGATCGCTCCGCCACCTGTTCGGGATCGGGCGATTGCTGGATGATCGTCAGATTCGCCATCGGTCGCGATTCTTGCACGTCCGCGGGGGTGCGCGGGCGGTCGAGCGGATGCCTCTTCCCGCGCACGCCGTGATGCCACAGCATCCGCGCACTCCGCAAGCCCCGAGCGTGACGCGGACGATCGGTATTCACTGAGCATGATGACCACGACACCGGGCCGTCCGCGCCCGCCTGAGAGAAGGAGAAGTGACATCATGACCGAACGCACTGCGCAGGATCGCGCGAAGCGCCCCCGCTCGATCGTCGCCGGCCCGTACGGGCATCCCTTCCACCCGATCCTCGTGACGATCCCGATCGGCACGTGGATCGCGAGCGTCGTGTTCGACATGATCGGCTTCGTGGCGGAAGACCCCACGCCCTACGTCATCGCGGCGCGCATCCTCATCCTCATCGGAATCATCGGGGCCCTGCTGGCGGCCGTCTTCGGATTCCTCGACTACACGCAGCTGGAGCGCGGCACGCCCGCGCACAAGACGGCGACCATCCACATGGCCCTCAACCTCGTCGTCACGGTGCTGTTCCTCGTCAACCTGCTCCTGCGGTGGAACGCCGACGACGACGAGGTGAGCGTCATCGGCTTCATCCTCGGTCTGATCGGAGTCGCCGCGCTCGGCGCGTCGGGCTGGCTCGGCGGCAAGCTCGCCTACCACTACGGCGTGCGCGTGGCGGATGAGCGCACGCAGAGCGAGGGCTTCCGCTGATCGACGTCATGTGACGCGTTCCTCCCGGTCGCCTGCGCGCGCCGGCGGGCGTTTCGAGCGCATTCGGCCGCCCCCGCGGCACGGTAGCGTCGGAGTGCGGGCCGGAGTCGGCCGGGAGGAAGGTCATCGATGGATCGGTTCGACACGATCGTGATCGGCGCCGGCGTGTCCGGCCTCACCGCGGCGCGGCTCCTCGCGTCGGAGGGCCGGCGAGTCGTGGTGCTCGAGGCACGAGATCGCGTCGGCGGACGGGTCGTGAGCGATCGCCGCTACGGCTTCGCCACCGATCTGGGCGCCTCCTGGATCCACGGCATCACCGACTCCCCCGTCGCCGCCGCAGCCGAGGCGCTCGGCATGCGCACCGTCGAGTTCACCGTCGGCGGGTATCAGCCCTACAGTCGTCCGATCGCCTACTACGGCCCGGACGGGCGGCGCCTCTCCGACGACGCCACCCGGGCGTTCGTCGCGGACATCGAGGCGGTGGACGAGGTGCTGCTCGGAGTGGTCGCCGAGTCGGCTCCGGATGCCTCGTACCGCGACGTCACCGAGTCGGCCCTTGTGGCGCAGGCTTGGGACGAAGAGCGCACTCAGCGCGTACGCGAGTACCTCGAGCACCGCTCCGAGGAGCAGTACGGCGCCTGGATCGAGGATCTCGCCGCGCACGGTCTCGATGACGACGTCGTCGACGGCGACGAGGTCGTCTTCCCCGACGGGTACGACCGCCTTCCCCGCAGCCTCGCGAAGGGTCTCGACATCCGTCTCATCCACGTCGTGTCGCTCGTGCGATGGAGTGCGGACGGCGTTGTCGTCACGACGGATCACGGAACCTTCGAGGCCGCCGACGCGATCGTCACCGTCCCGGTCGGAGTGCTGCAGTCCGCCGACTTCGTCATCGAGCCGCCACTGCCCGAGCCGCATGCGAGCGCGCTCGGCCGGCTCCGCATGAATGCGTTCGAGAAGGTCATCCTCGGCTTCCCCTCGAAGTTCTGGGACGACGACGTCTACGCGATCCGCCAGCAGGGTCCGGAGGGGCGGTGGTGGCACTCCTGGTACGACCTGACTCCGCTGCACGACAGGCCGACCCTGCTGACCTTCGCCGCGGGCCCCGCTGCCGTCGCCACGCGCGACTGGAGCGAGGAGGAGATCGTCGAATCGGTGCTCGTCCAGCTGCGGCGTCTCTACGGCGACCGCGTGCCACGTCCCAGCCACGTGCATGTGACCGACTGGCAGGACGACCCCTTCTCACACGGCTCATACGCCTACATGCGCATCGGCTCGACCATGTCCGATCATGACGCGCTCGCCGTGCCCATCGGCGGAGTCCTGCATCTCGCCGGCGAGGCGACGTGGACCGACGACCCCGCCACCGTTCCGGCCGCGATGCTCTCGGGCCATCGGGCAGCCCAGAACGCGCTCGGACGCGCCCTCGCGATCGAGGCGACCTGGGCCTAGAGTCTCCCGCATGCCGATCAGGCTGGAGAACGGCGCCATCGCCGTACGATCGCGGCGAAGCACGGGTGCCATCCCCTGCGCGGAGTCGCCACGTACGAGGACGTCTACAAGCTGACATACGTGCGCGGGCCGAGCGGCATCCTCGTCATGCTCGCCGAGGATCTCACCAAGAGCTGACCACGTCAGCGCCGGTCACGGCGCACCGAGCCCGAGCCCGGCGAAATGGTCGCGACCTCGAGGGGTGATCGTCAACGCCCGGTCGTCGCGGCGGCGACGCAGCCATCCGGCGTGAAGCATGCCGGCGAGGATGGCCGCGCCGAGCTGCCCGGCGACGTGCGGGCGCCTTTCCGTCCAGTCCAGGCACGGGCGCACGACCGGGCGGGAAGAGGACGCGAGCGTGACGGGGATGCCGAGTGCGGAACCGACCGTGCCGGCCTCCGTGGCGAACGTCCAGGAGCCGTCGTGGTCGACGATCCACCCGTCCGAGATCGCCCGGTCAGCGATCGCGATCCCCAGGTCGCCCGCGAGATGGTCGTAGCAGCGGCGCGCCCGACGCAGTGCCGTGCGTCGATCGTGGGCCGAGAGTGAGGAGACGGGATCCTCGCCGGAGAGCCGGAGCAGGCTCTCGATCGCGTCCGCCACGGTCTGATCGGCCAACCGCGCTTCCCGTGTGCGGCCGACGCTCTCGATCTCGATCAGTCCCGCGTCAGCCAGTCGTGCCAGGTGGGCGCTCACGGTCGACGGGGCGACGCCGATGCGGGCCGCCAGCGCGCCTGCGGGCAGGGGCGTGCCGCCGAGGAGCTCTCGTAGTACGCGCAGTCGCATCGGTTCGGCCAGCACCCGGCCGAGCTCGTCGAGCGACGGTCGCACGCGGTCGGTCATCCCAGCGCCCTCCGTGCACCCTCGATGTCGTCCACGACGAACACCTTGCGGTTGTCGTGGTCACTGTATTGAGCATGGACGCTGACGCGCGCCGCTGCCAGCTCCGTCATCATCCTCCCCAGCGCTCCCGGCCGGTCTGCCGGCAGCGCGGCGAGGACGACTCCGCGACTCTCCGCACCGGTGATGCCCGCGGTGCTCAGCGCTCGGAGTGCCGCTTCGCCGTCCTCGACGAGGTAGTGGGCCACGTCGCCCCACACTCCACCGCCTTCCAGCCCCACGCCGGCAGATCCGAGGACCCGGCCGATGCGAGCGACGTCCGCGGCGATGTCCTGGACGGGGATGCTGATGTCGTTCATGCGGCGACCTCCACGGTGATGTCCATCTCGAGGGACGCGGTGAGCGAATGCGCGATGAAGCATCCGGCGTGCGCTTCGCGCATCAGCCGCACGATCGTCTCCGGGTCGCTCTGGCGGACCGTGACCGTGGGGCTGAGGACGATGTGAGTGATGCGCACCGGACGCACGTCCGAAGGCATGATCGCAGTCGCGTCGTCGCGGTAGTCGACCACGTTCACACCGGCCCGCGCAGCCACGGCGAGGAAAGAGAGCAGCTGGCAGGAGCTGGCGGCCGCCAGGAGCAGCTGCTCCGGATTCGGAAGCGCCGCGTCACCGAGGAACGCCCGATCGGCGCTCGCAGCCACTTCGGTTCGACCGGCGGTCACCTGGTGCTGACGGCTGTAGGCGGCGTACCCGGCTCCGGTAGACCCGGACCACCTCACCGTGGACTCGTAGACGTGAGCGTTCATGCTCCCACGCTAGGACCGGGACACTTCGGTGGGGACCGAAACGTCCCTTCGCCGGGCCGGAGACGAGAAAGGCCCAGGATCCGCGCGTTCGCGCGAGTCCTGGGCCTTCTCTGTGACAGCGGCAGATGGTGGAGATGGGGGGAATCGAATGACGCTGAAGGCATGGGATCGCCCCACATCAACCAGCGAAAACCGCGGAATTCTGCGGCTCACGGGGCCATGCGCCGACAAGTATGTGCATTGAAAATCGCCCACATTCAGAGCAAACGCGGGCGATTTGTGGGCGATCCGACGGGCCAACCTCGACATCGACTTAGCGGCCCGACACCGAGCTCATGAGATGTGGCAGCGCTCACCTGCCGGCCGGCACCTTCAAGGCTACGCCGGTCAGCCAACCGAGGCCAGCCCTTGAGAGGCGATTCAGCGCCCGATCGATGGCCCCGCGGGCCCGCTGCCGGGGACCTGGTGGGGCGACATCATGCGCTGTTGCTCCTCCTGCATTCGGTTGTACGTCTCTCGAGTGATCAGGTCAGTGGCGAGACCCTGCTGACGTGCCTTCGCCATCAGGCGGGTCGCGGTGCTCACGCTGACCTCGAGCTCATTGGCGACGAACTTGAGCGGTGCCAGGTTGACGGTGGCGGCGATCCGATAGAGCACAACCGCTTCGGTAATGGCCTCTTCGGTGGTGCGTCCGCCCGCCGCCCTTACGTCGTCCAGGTAGGCAGAGAAGGACTTCGACTCGCCCCCGCCGCGCGAGACCGAAACCACGCGCATCGCGGATGTTGCAACCGCCCACTGCACGCGCACCTCCCGCAAAGTGAGTGCCGTGACCTCGTCGCCTTCACCGCTTCGGTCGAGGCGCACGGAAGCCGCCACTGCTCGGCGCAGCACCGGATCGTACTCTGCAGCGATTCTGACAGCGCCGGGGATGCCGGGCTCCCCCGTGACGACCGCATCCCAAGCCGTGGCGATGCTGATCCCGTCACCCACGTCAACTCGGCTCGGGGCGACCGACTCGAGGGCAAGCTCGCTCATGTCGGCGAGTTTGTCATGAGTCACAGCAGAGGGCAATCTATGTCGTGAGGAATTCATGTCGCGCATTGCTCGGAATGGGAGTACCGTGTGCGCAAGTGCTGTCACGTATTGCGCAGGCAAAGGAGATGGACCGGTGAACAAGTCGCCACGGTCGCTCGCGTTGACGATGAAGGATGCTGCACAGCTCGTCGGCGTGGACTATCGCACAATCAAGCTCGGCATCGACAGCGGGACGATTCCTACCGTCCAGCTCGGGCCGAGAAGGATGATACCGAGAGCCGTCCTGCTCCGAGTTTTCGGAGTCGAGCCCTAACCACGGGCCGACTCGTTGTCGTTCATCGGCACCTACAGCGACTTCGTCATCGCACGTGTGATGCTCAAGTGCTCCGAGCATTTCCCGCTGCCGATCGACCTGTATAACTGATCCTCCGACGAGCGCAACACCCGTGGCGAGTTCGCGGCGGGTGCCGTCGTGGCTGCGATCCCGGTCGTCGTGCTGTCCCTGATCCGTCGTCGCGGGCCTGGCGGGGGTCCACGAAGGGCTGAAGGCGTACGCCGCCGGCGCGGTCCGCCTGGGGGTCGACGGATCGATCGCGACACGGTGTACTGGGTTCCGTGCGCTCGCCAGCCCCGGAAGGATCCCACGTGCCGAATACTCGACGAAGCCCGCGTCGCTGGCTGGCCGCGGCTGTCACCGTCCTTCTCGTCGGCGCGGGGGTCGTCACGATAGACGCATCACATCCGGTGCCCGCGAAGGCCGCGTATCCCGACACGTTCAACCCGTTTTCCATGAGCGGCGGCTTCACGGTGTACGCACGTGAAGATGCGCTGCTGCAGAACCAGGAGACGGAGGGGAGCATCGCCGCCGGTGGCACCGCAACCGTCCAAGGGTCTAGCGGCACGTATTCGATCATCCACGTGGCCGCGGGGACGGGCGACTACACGCTCCCGACCGTGGACGGCGACCCCACCCGCTTTCTGGTCGGCACCTACGACCCGGCCAGTACCGGCATCCTCGCTCTGACGAGCGCGGGTACTACCGAGCCCGCACTCCTGGGCGCGTTGAAGATGGTCGACCGCGACGGTCCATGGCAGGCGTTCGCACGGGCGGACTGGCTGCGGCTGAACACGAATCCGTCCGATGTCGACCGCACCCCGCTGATCGACGCGACCCACCAGCGCTATCCGGAACACGCCGAGCCCCCGTCCGGCACCACGGGCGGCGACAGCATCTACACCGTCGACACGTCGGCCAGCGCCGTCGCAAACTATGTCGAGGCGAACGCCGAGGCATCGTACGAGGCCACCGCAGACTGCCTCGACGGCATCGCGACCGACATCGGCTATCCCGTCGGCGTCGCGGAGGACGTCGGCGCCCGAGTTGTGCTCGAACCGCTCAGCGCCGACAGGCCGAACATCGTTAGTTACTCCGACATCGCCGGCACCGCGCTCATCCAGTTCTCGGCCGGCCCCACCCCCGGCGTGCTGAACCCGCTCATCATCCGGGTTCCCGCCGGGACGACAGCGGTGACGGGCGCCCGGACCGACCCGCAAGGGGTGTACTCCCCCTACATCCTCTGGGACCTCTCCGAGCTGAGCGGGCCCGTAGCGGTCACCGCCGCAGAGGGCGGCCGCATAGACGGCTCGATCTATGCGCCGACCGCCGACGTGACGGTCACCGCCGCTCCCCTGGACGGCCAGGTGCTCGGCCAGAACGTGACCATCACGGGCGGAGAGGTGCACTCCTTCCTCTTCGACGGTCAGATCAGCTGCGACGCCGACAGCGGCGGCTTCGAGGTGCGCAAGACGCTGGAGGGCATTGACGACGCCGATCTTCCGGCCGGGACGACGTTCACCGTCAACTACACCGCGACCGAACCGGATGGCACGATAGTCACCGGATCGCTCGAAGTACCCGCTGACGGGAGTCCGGTGCCGGGCGACGCAGAGTTCCCGATCGGCACAGTGGTGGAGTTCGAGGAGATTTCTCCCGAAACTGTTCCCGGCTACGAGTGGGGTGCGGCGGCCATCACACCCAACCCGCTCACTGTGGGCGCCGGCACCGCGGATATCGTCGTGGCCAACGCGCTGACAGCGCAGACCGGTTCGTTCAGCGTCTCGAAGACCGTCGAGGACGTCTCAGGCGGCGATCCCGGGGAGCCGTCGCAGGCGACCGTGCCTGTGGACTGGACCGCGCTGGAGGGACTCCAGGAGATCGCGAGCGGAACCCTGGACGTACCGTTCGACGGAACCCCCGTCCCCGTCGGCCAGGACTTCCCCGTCGGCACGCGCATCGTCCTCACAGAGGATCTGACGGGCATCGACCCCCCAGTCGGCTACGACTGGTCAGGGGTGGCCTGGGATCCGGGACGCACTTTCCTGATTGAAGAGGACGGCGCCGTCGTCGCCGTCGCGCTCACCAACGCGGTCGCGCCGTCCGACCTCGACCGCACGGTCACCATCATGAAATCCGCCGACGGCGAGGCGGCAGACCCCGGGTACGCCTATGCCGTCAGCTACAACACCAACCCGGCCGGCACCCGCGCCGAGCGCCCTCTACCGGTCGGCGATCCCGAACTGCTTGACGACATCGAAACCGGAGCCGACACGCTCCTCCTCGCAGAGCTCCTGCCGACCCTCGACGGTGCCCCCGTGGATCCGGCCGGATGGACGCTCCCCGTCATAACTGTGACCATCGACGACGTGGCCACGACCTACACGCCCCAGAACTTCGAAGGAGCAGGGCCGCTCGAGACGGCCATCGTCGAGATTCCGCTGCCGGAGTCGGGCGACATCACGATCGACGTGGCCAATGCCACCCAAGTGGGCACCTTCGAACTTTCGAAGGAGTTCGCCAACATCTCCGGCGACGACCTTCCGGACGGAACGGCGTTCACCGTCGAGTGGACCACCACGACACCGTCGGGCGAGGTGAGCAGCGGTGCGATGCGCCTCCCCGCCGACGGGACCCCGGTGAGCCCGGCGGACGCGTCCGGCGAACCCGTCACCTTCCCCTTCGGCACGGTCGTGACGTTTGAAGAGCTCGAGCCGCCCCGGCTTCGCGCAGTGCGGTGGCAGGGTTCCAGCTTCGATCCCGCTGAGCTCATCATCGGCGCGGAGGTCGTCAGCACCGTCACTTCGACGCTGACGAACGATGCCCGTCAGGTGACCGGCACGTTCCAGGTTGCCAAGGCCCTCGCCGGCATCGAACCATCGGAACTGCTCGTGGATTCTTTCACGGTCGTGTACACCGCGACACTCACCGGCGAGGACGATGTCTCCGGCAGCTTCGAGGTGCCCGCGGACGGCACCCCGGCAGGTCCGACGAACCAGTCTGGCGCGACCGTCGAGTTCCCCATCGGCACCGTCGTGGTGCTGGAAGAAGTCGAGCCCGACACACCGGCGCTTCCGCCCGGATACGCGTGGGCGGAGACGACCTGGAGCCCCGGCAATCACCTCGTCATCCGCGGCGAGCAGGCTCCGGTACTTGAAGTCACCAACAGTGTCGAGCGGCTCACCCGCTGGGCGGTGACCAAGGTGATCGACGGGAACGGCGACTCAGCCGTCCCAGCTGACACCCTGTTCCCCGTCGACTGGTGGTGGGACTACGACCCGCAACTGCCGGTCGGTCTCCGGGAGGGCGTCGTCGTCACGTCGCCCTGGTTCCCTGCTGGTTCGATCATCCAAGCAAGGGAAGGCGATCTGCCCGACGTCTCGGGCATCGAGTGGGGCACTCCCACCTGGATTGCCAACGGCCAAGCGCTCGTGCCCGACTCGGAAGGGAGGGTCACCCTTCCGGCCGCGACGACGAGGACGGAAGGGACCGCCGAGCTGACGCTCACCAACACCGCCGTCGCGGACGATCTGCCCATGACCGGTGGGGCCGCCGTGTCGCCCATACTCCCCACAGCGGCACTGGCGATGGTCGCTGCCGGCTTGGCACTCGTGCTTCGGAGACGACCTACGGGCACTCACGCTGGCCGTTCGCGCGCCTGAGTCCTCAACCCGTTGCCGGCCCGAGCCGGAGAAGGGTGGATGGGTCGAGTGTGCTCGGACCACCCGGGCGTTTGACGAAGCCCGTTGACATCACGGTTTGCCCGTGATCGTCCGCCCCGGCAATCAGCCATGCAGCGGTCAGCGGCGCCGCAGTGCCCGAAGTGAGCGGTTGCTAAGCGCAGCTCGGAGCGCAGCGGAGAGCGGAGTCTGCAAAGAGCGAGCGCACGGGAACCGAGGTGTCGATGATCGCTATCATCTCTGCGGTCGGGGCGAGCTGCCGCGCCGTCGGGTCCCGGCGCGCCCTTACTAGCGCGACATCCCGGCGCCTGACCCCGGCGCGACGAACGGCCCGGTCATGGCAGCGTCGTGCCGAGTTCGGGCTGCACGCCGCAGTTCGGCGTCCGCCGCGCGGACGGCATCTTGCATCGTGAGTTCGGTGCCACCGCGGAGCATGCTGGCGGCGACCTTCGCCCGCGCCGTGCGGTCGTTCGAAGCGACCACGAGGGCCTCGTTGTGTAAGCGGCCGCGGGTGAGACCGACGTACAGGCCGGCGGCATCCACGTCGGGTCCGACGAACGAGGCGTCCACCGTCTCTCCTTGGATGCCGTGAACTGTGGACGCATACGCGAGTTGCAAATGGTCGAGCGCGTAGTCCTCGGTGACCTTCCGCAGCTCGCCGCTGTCGTAGACGGAGGTGAGCATGATCGAGTGCTCGCGGATGCGACTCACCACCCACAGAGCACGATTCTCGACACCGGCCTGTGCGTCGTTTCGACGGGTCTGGACGGTGTCTCCGACCAGGATGCGCTGCTCCCCCATACCCACAGCCATGAGTGTGGGATCAAGCTCGCCGCGGTCGATGCGTTGCTGCTGGATCGCATCGTTGATCGAGTTCGCCTCGCTGTTGGTTGCACTCACGAGGGCGACGCGTCGGCCGCGCGCGTGCCAGGCGAAGTAGGAGTCGACCATGTGTTCGCGTGCGGCATCCAGGTGGTCGACTCGCGCGATGTGACCTTGCCGTGCCAGCTCGTCGGCCACCGCGGACGCGTGCTGAGCGTCGCCGGGGTTTCGCATACGAAGCGTGAGAGCACCGTACGTGGGGTCCCGGAAGCGGTGCACCGTGTCGAGCTCAACCGCGGCCCCTGCGAGCCGAACGGCGGTGGCCATGGCACCGACGTGCCCGACGGGGAGCGCCTGGTGCGGGTCACCGACCATTGCGACCCCGACTCCCTGCTCGTGGGCAAGCTCAGTGAGTGCGTTCGCAGTTTGCAGATCGAGCATCCCGGCTTCATCGACCACGATCCGGTCGTGCGGTCGCAATGGGTACGCGGTCGGGCCCTTATAGATGGCCCCACTTTCGATGTCGACGTCGCCGACGGAGAGTCGGCGCCACGAGTGCGCTCCCGCGGCGTCCTCGCCCCATCGGTAACCGTGATCGGCGAGCAGTGAGTGGATGCTCGCCGCCGTCGCGCCGACCTCGCGAGCAGCGACGGACGCGGCTTTGCGTGTGGGTGCGAGCACGATCAGGCGGCGGCGCTGAGCTCCCAGTGCGCCGAACGCTACCTGCAGCATCGTGGTCTTGCCCGCACCCGCGGGACCTGTGACGGTGACGAGTCCGTGCGTGCCGGCGATGGCGGATGCCGCGGCCAGCTGCGAGCCGTCCAGTTTGTCGAACCCGTCGAGCGCGCCGGCAAGCCGATCCAGTTCTGCCGCCACCAACGCCCGGCCAGGGGTGGCAAGGAGGTCGAGCCGCTGGAAGAGGAGGACCTTGGACCTCATCGTCTCGGTGGCCATGAGGTTCTTCACGTGCCGGGGCGCGTCGGGATCACCGCTCAGCCGCACGCACGCGCGGCAGGCTCGCCTCGCGATCGTCGCGATCAGCTGGTCCAGCTCGTCGCGCTGGTGAACCACGCCTGACCGCGAGAGCGCGCGGATGGTGCCGGCACGCAGGTCGAAGGCGCTGAAACGTCCGCCCGAGGTGGTGGAGCGACTATCGGCGTCGACGACAGCTATGGCCGCGAGCAGGTCGAGGTCGATCTCGTCAAGACGGATCGACCTGATCGCGACCGCCGGTCGTTCACGGACGAGCTCGGGATCGACGGCGGCGATCTCGTCGCGCACCATCGCCTCCCAGGAGTCCTCGTCGAGATCGCGCGGCTTGTTCGGGCGAGATACCGCCCACGCCCGCCGGTCGATCTGATTCATCACCTCGGCGCTCGGGATGGCACCATCGCGCGATGCCGACCATTCGGCGACCAGGCGTGCCCGGTTCGCTTCGATCTGGGCGGATCGGCGAGACAGCGGTCGGACCGCGGCCGACAGCTCCGCGATCTCGCCGGCCTCATTGATCGTGTAGCCGTGAAGGGCCAGCGCCGCGAGCCACTCCGGATCGGTGCGGGCAGCGAGTTCGCCCTCGGCGTTGATGACGGTGTGCAGCTTCATCGCGACGCGCGAGTCGAGATTCGACCACCTCCCGTCGGCGCCGAGCACCTTCACATTGAGCCAGAGATGTCGATGGATGTGCGGGTCAAGTGCACGGGACCGTCGGTGCCGAAGCTCAACGACCTCGAGGCGGGCAACGTCCTCCCGGATGAGGCCGTTGTGGCCGCGGCGGACATTGAGCTCCCGCTGCCAGGCGAGGAGGATCCGATTCCGCAGGCGGTCCTGTAACGCTTCGAACTCTGTGGCGAGATCCTCGTGAAGCAGCGCGGCGACGCTATACGACTTCGGGTGGTTGATGGTGCCGTCGAGCACGAGGTCGGCGTCCGGGCTGAGCCGTGAGCGGCCCCGCTCCTCCCCCGTCGCCGGATCGTGACCGGTGAGCCACACACGCAGTCCTCCCGCGGTGAGCTCGTCAGTCGAGATCACGCCATCCGAGACGACGAACCGAGAGACACTCGCGTCGGATGCCGGGCCATACCGGTCGAGCGCGTCCACGCCACTGGCGGGGTGGAGGTGCGCATCGCAATTGCCCTCGATGGCGTAGGCGATCGCCTGTCGAATACCACGAGAGTCCGTACCCCGCTTCCACCGCTCCAGCCCGCCTCGCATGGCGCCAGAGTACGTCGCGTTTTGCCGCTTATCCAGGTATTTTTGTGCGTTGCAGGTTTGTGTGGGGAGATGGTGCTCAGTGCGCTCGGTCCGGCAGGCTCATCCACTGATGCCTGCGTGCATCGCTGTCTTCGCGTGGTTCCAGGACGACGGCTGCTTCCCCACGCTACGCCTCGATCTGAAACGCCTCTTCGTACTCCGCGCCGTCTATGTGCTCGTAGACAGTGGTCGGCCGCATTCTGCTCCAGTGGTGGCCAAGCAACACGGAGAGTCCAAGCGGTCCGATCTGGAAGAGATGTATTCGTCCAACTCCCGCGAGTCCGGACCTCACCTGGTTTCGAATCTGTGTGGCGATGGAACTTGCACTCGCTGCTGAGGTGATCGAGTTCGCACCAATCACGGGAGTGCTAATGATCAAGATCGAAGCGACTGGTAGCTCGGACGCGAGGATCCAGTCGATGGCGTCCCTCGAGCCGGGATACGAGACTTGGACGATAACGCCGAGGTCATCGCCTCTCCCGACGGGCACTTCTTCATACGTGAGCAAAGCGGATCCAGCAGAGGCGTCTGAGGTCCACAGCTGGGAGCGCTGTTTGGTCGCGACAACGAAGCCTCTCACGCTCCTCATTTCCGTTCCTACGAGAAAGCCCACGGCCTGTCGCATGAAACCAGTCACTAGCACTCGACCCGGCTGGAGCGATTTAACGACGTCCCTGATATCGAACGCAAGGTCGTCCCAGGTGTACGGCGCGCAAGGCCTGATTCGGTTCCAGACCGTGTCGCCTTGCATTCGGTCGACTCGGTCGATCGAAGCGGAAGAGTCGCCGGCAGCTGGATCGTGATCCACGGTGGCCACGGACAGGGTTGTCCAGGGCTCTGACGTCGTCAGACCCATCCTGTCGACGGCTCTGACGATTGCGTCGAGCTCGATCCGTCGTTCGCCGGCGACCACCACACTCTGCACCCACGACAGCCCGATTTCGACGGCGCGTTCATCGCTGTCGAGGCCATTCGCCGTCATCAGGAGTTGGACTTCAGACCGTAGCTGCGTCGCATCTCGACCCGATTCGATATGGAAGTCGTCTAAGAACTTCTCGAGTGCATCGACGTCTACACCCGCTGCATGGGCCCACGCAGTACGAGCCTCTCCACGCCTCGAGTTCGGGGTTCCTTGGAGTGCGCGTGGAACAAGGCGACCGTCACGCCCATCGCGATCCCTAAGGAGAACGTCGCCGGGGTCGATTTGACGGTTGGTGACGAGTCGAATCTCGGCGACCGAGTTCTCGGCAGACAGAGTCTGGTGGGACTCGACGAGCTTGGCCAATATCCGATCGGCAGTCAGATACTCCAGGTTGAGGGGCGAGCTCGCATCGACCGCGTACTTCACTTGCATGAAAGTGTGGGGAGGCGAAGCCCTGTACAAGACAACGTCATCCGCATTGCCAGCTCCTCGCGCTTCGACCCCAACTGCAACGAGTCGATTTCCGCTGTAGCCCGTCGCGTGCTCATGAAGCACTTGAAGGCACGCGCGCCAGCCCACCAGCCACTGATACTCATCGCCGGCTATCCGAACGCCAGTCGCGCTGGGCATTTCTGTCATCGGTCCGACTCCTATCGCAGATCAAGAGGAACTGAAAAGACTGCCGTACGAAGGGACTCGTGCACCGCGACGCGCGTGTCGGCGCGCACCGTACCTCGAGCCGGATCGATCATGAGGACTACGAGCGCGACAGGCCCGGGGACCTGCTTCGCGATCGACCTTATGCTGGCGATGTCAGTCCTGCTCGCCATCTGGGGCAACGGGTGGGAGTGCCATTCGCCGACATATCCGAGAGCAGGATTGTCAGCCATCTGGAGGTATTCAGCGAGCGCCCGACTAGCTCGGTTCTCGCGTCGCCAATATCCGCGTCGCGTCGCTCGATGGTCTCGGACCTCGATAAATGCGTCTATCACCACCTCGGCGCCCACTCGCCAGCCGGTCAGAATGCCACCAGTCTCATCCGGCAGCGCCTCACGTGCATGGCGGGATGCCAAGTCGAACGCGGCGCGGGGGGCGTGGACACGCACGTCGAGCTCACGTGTACGCACGGGCTTCTCCGGCTCCCGCGGACGATGGACGGAGCAGGAGTTGAACGGCGAGCCGGCAGGCGAGAGATGCAGCCTCGTTCGCAGCGTAAGGCGGTGTCATGGAGACTGGATCGCCGCAGCCCGCCTCGAAGACGAGATCATCGCCCGAAATCTCGAACTCGATTGCTGGGACTGCTTCCCCTTCGACCGGAGGGATCACATCGGCCCGGACTATGCGGCCTTCGTCCTGCAACGATGCACTGATGATGTGACTACCCAAGGTCCTGGCAGCGTCTGCCAGCATCGCTGATGCCGCGCCGTCCGCTGTTGCGTCGATGATGAGGTCGAACTCGGCGAGTAGCTCTGGAACCTCGTCGGCTCTGCGCAGGGCACGAACGTCCACGTCAATCTGTGTGACGGTTCCTGGTCGCCCATCAAGTAGACGCTTTATCGCTATCGCCTTCCGGTGTCCTGCGAAGTGCGACGGCACCAAGTGACGGACGGAGTTGCCGGGTCTGAGCACGTCTGGGTCTCGGACAGTGAGGTGACCGAGCCCGCTACGCACGAGGTAATCGCAAACGAAAGAGCCGATCGCGCCGGCGCCAACCACCAGCACGCGCTTCTCGGCAAGCGACAGCGCGTCGCGTCCAGCACGCAGCTCAAGCGTCGCGGCAGAATTGGACGCGCTCGGCACCGACCGCAGGGTCACTTCGTTCGAGTCTTGGCCAACAAATAGGGCGATGGCACCCACCGCACCCTTCCTCGAATATCGAACCAGAAGCAGATCTACAGCGCCGCGACGGACTTCCCTCTCGAGCGTCGACCTCGCTTCGTGCCCTAGGAGCTGGGCCAGCTCCTCCCAGTCACGTGGCGGTCCTTCCGGCTCTCCGATATCCGCGACGTACCCGTAGAGCCTGTGTCGCCGCTGGGTCACCTTTCGGGGCTTTACGCCAGAACCGGCCAACAGGATCTGAGGACCACGGACATTGAAGCGCACCATTCGGTTCATGAGCGGTTCGATCGCCTCACCGTAGACAACCAAGAACGACTCCCCGATCGGTTGGAAGTAACGTTCGAGGTCCATGTCGGGAGCATCGGCCGGCCACCCCTGTTCTGTAGCCTCCAGCCATCGCTCGACAGTCGCGACTAAGTCATCGACGTCTAGCCATGGAAGACTCCCTCGCCCATCCTCCGGGTAGAGACACATGGCGCCGTCGAGTTCGCGATGCCAGGACATCGGAAGCTCAGACAATGGGAACACTCTGGGCGGCGCGAAAGGAAAGTGTGAGTCGAGCTGGACACGAACTGCATGCGTGGAACCTCCCACCACCACTTGACTCTCGAGTTCCGAATCCGAAACGAGCCGCCAGCCCCGCCTCTCCAGCTTCTCCACGAACTCAGTTCGTGTCGCCTCGATCCGCTCGTCCCAGATGGTCATCCGAAGCGTCGGTCACCTGCTGGGACCATACGCTCGCCCGCTGTGATCGGACCCGCGAACGACTTCTTGGTGCCGGCTTCGTCATAGCCCGCGGGCATGGGAAAGACGATGTCGTCGTCTGCGTTCGCCCCGAGGACGGATCGGTAGCCGAGCGCTGCCACGCCCAGATCCTCCTCGAGGTACGCCTGGCCCGCGGTATCCGCGGCAGCCCGGAATCGGTCGCGTGCTTTCTCCCACTGAAGCTCGGTCGCCCGGAAACTGGCGTTATGGCCGGGCATGGTCGGGTCTGGAAGCTCCCGACCCCAAGTGACCTTGTCGTGCAGGTAGTCAGCGATCGCATTCAGTCCGGTGACAAACGCATGAGCTTGGGAGTCCCACTGCACTTGGCCGCGCAAGCACGCATCGTAAAGTGCCACCTCGACGAAGAGTCCTCCGGGCCGCGAATCCAGGATTTCACGACGGGCCTGGCGGAGGAGCTTCACTGTCGGGACATACATGCCATCCATCGTGGCGTTCATGGCTGTCTTGAGATCAGTGAGCTTCTCGGGGTTGGTGCTCTGCCAATCGTCGGAGTCCTTCTTTGGGATCTCCCAATAGCCGTCGCCGCGAGGACGTGCCGGTACGGCATCGACGTAGAGCCCGTCATACTCCGGGAAAGAGACCTGCAGGGATCGCGCCTGGCGCCGCACGCGCGGCGCACCGGAATCGTCGCGACCGTATTCGCTGTCGAGCACCTTGAAGAAGGCCGCGAGGACATCCTGGCCAGAAACGCTGGAGTCGATGGTTTGCATCCGACAGAACACGTCTACATCCTTCACTCGCCGGATCGACACATCTCGCTTGTACGAACCGATTAGCACAGGGGAGAGTCCCCAGGCCTTCAGAGAATTAGCCCCAGTCAGCACGTCGCGCACGGACGAGTGCGCAAGCGGTGCGTTCGTTTTGTCCGCCGAAGAAGGCTCGACCATCGTCAATGCGGTGGCAAAGCAGTTACTCAGAGTCGCCATTTCTCCCCCAATGCGGGCCGACAATGGCTCGCTCACGCAATGCTATCCACCGCCGCCGACAGCGACGCTGCAGTCCCTATTGACTCGGTGCGGGGTAAACGCGATTCGTTTTACATTCGCGCCGAGTGCCGCGGCGTTCCTAGCTAAAGCGCCGCACGGACGAGCGGCGACCGTGCGACACTCTCGGCGAGCCGCGGACGACTCCCCGCTACGTCGCACTTACCTCAGTCGTGTCGCGTGACAACAGATTGACAACACTTGACCGCGAAAGGGGTGCATTGGGACGTCGGTATCCGACGATGCGCGCAGCGCCAAACCGCCTGCGCGGGTTCGAGCCCTACGGCGTCCACCCTTTGCGAAGACCCCGAGATCCTTAGCTCGGCGACACACCGTTAGAGCCTCGACGAACTACCTATCGGCGCTTGGAAGGGACCGTTCACGGACCCGCTTCCAGATCAGGTCCAATGTGATCGCTGCCAGAACGATCACCACGAGGGCGATAGCGGTTCTCGGCTCATTGACCAACGTGGTCGTCGTGAAGACCACGAAAGTCCCCAGTGTGGCGACGAGAGCGACGATCAAGATCAGGAGGCTGGCGCCTGTTTCTCGGTAGGTCCGAAAGTGGGAAACCGTGACGGCGGAGAAGATGAGCAGAGCGACCGCGCTGCCCAGCGAAGCGATGGCGTTCAGGTCTAGGGCGACGATCATGAAGATCGTGAGCAGGGCCATCACGAGGAGCCCGAACGGCGCCCTTCCGCCGATTTGGCGAGCGAAGGCGCCGGGGAATTGGCCAACCTGCGCGAGATGGCGTGTCATGCCCGCGGACGGGTAGAGGCTCGCATTCACCGCTCCAGCCGTGGAGAAGAGGGCGGTGATCACCATGAGCGCGTATCCCGCCTCACCGAGCGTCGGTTTGGCAGCTTCCGCGAGTGCAGTGGGACCGTATTCGACGACTTCGTCAGCGGTGAGCGTGCCGAACACCCCGAGCGAGACGGCCACGTACACAGCGGTCGCGATGAGGAGCGCTAGGTACATTGCGCGAGGGAGCTGGCGGGCGGGACGGGGAAGGTCTTTCGCAGTGAAGGTGATGACTCCGAAGCCAAGGAAGGCGAAGAAGGTCAGGGCGACGCTGGAGATGATCTCTCGAACCCCGGGATACCCGGCGGGACTCAGGAGAGATGGGTTCCAGTTCGCGATCGTGACGATGGCGAACAGGGTCAGGATGGCGAGCACGACATTGACGATGACAGCTTGCACCCTCGCCACGGCGCTCGATCCGACGACGTTGAGCGTGGTCATGACGACGACGAGAAGGACGGCGAACACAACCGCCCAGACGGGGTCGTCATCGGTCGCCACTGCGCTTGCGTATCCGCCGAAGGATGTCGCGACCATCGCTGCGACGATGGCTCCAGTCATGTAGAAGAGCCACGACACGATGCCGGTCACGTGCCCCTCTCCAAATCCCTTGGCGAGGTAGGTCAGCATGCCGCCGGAAGACGGGTACGCCGATCCCAGTTTGGCGAATGAGTAGCCCTGCAGCCCGGCGATCGCGCCTGCGATCAGGAACGAGAGCCACACCGCCGACCCGGCGACCGCGCCGGCTGCCCCGAGCAACGCGAAGATGCCCGCGCCGACCATCGCCCCGACGCCGATGAACGACGCCTGAACGACCGTCATGCGCTTCGCCTCGGCCGGGGCGCTCACCATCGGGTCCTCGCTCAACGCACTGAGGCCACGAAGTTCTCGATGAACGCGACCTGCGCCACGATCATCCGTTCGATCTCCTGTGGGTCTACCGACTCATCGGAGGCATGGATCCGCGCTTTAGCGGTGTCTTCGGCGCCCCACAGGATGATCGACGCGTCAGGCGCGACCTTCTGTAGCGATGCGACGAGCGGAATCGACGCACCGCTTCCGATCGATTCCGCCGGCGAGCCGTACGCCTGCTCCAGTGCACTGTTTGCCGCCACGATCGCGGGGTGGGAGGAATCCACCGCAAAAGCATGCCCCGTCTTGATCTTGGTCACCTCAACCGCACAGTTCCACGGCCGCTGAGACCGCAAGTGCGACATCAGCGCCTCGAGCTGCGCATCGGCATCCGATCCCGGAACGATCCTCATGGAGAGCTTGGCCGTGATCTCCGGCAGAAGGACATTGGAAGCCTCGGCGGTATTCGGAATGTCCATCCCCAGGACGGTGACGGACGGCTTTGCCCAGATGCGGTCGGACAAAGAGCCGGTGCCCAGGTAGTCGACTCCCGGAAGGATCGCCGACCCTTCCCTGTACACCGATTCCTCCATCGCGGCCCCTTCCCACGTCGAGCTATCCACGCCGGGAATGACGGTGTCGCCGTTCTCGTCGTGGAGGGTGTCGAGGATGCGGATCATCGCCGTCATCGCGTCGGGGGCCGCACCACCGAAAAGCCCCGAGTGCACGGGATAGGCAAGGGTACGAACGGTCAAAGTGCAGGCCACGTCGCCTCGCAGAGCCGTCGTGAGGCCCGGGCGACCGACGACCTGCCCTCCAATGTCGGCGATCACGTACGCGTCCGCGGCGAACCGCTCAGGGTTGGCTTCGACGAACTCCTCCAGGTGCGAGATCGTCTCCTCCTCGCCCTCCACCAGCAGCTTGATCCGACAGGGGCGGTCAGGCCCGAGCAGCTTCAGCGTCGCGTAGTGCATCACGAGCCCAGACTTGTCGTCGGCAGCGCCGCGCCCGTAGATACGTCCATCCGCCCCGGTCACCGGCTCGAAGGGCTCCGTGGACCATCGCTGGCTTTTCGGAGCAGGCTGCACATCGTAATGCGCGTACAGCATGACGGTCGGTGACCCCTCTGGACCCGGAAGGTCTGCGAAAACGCATGGGTAGCCGCCCGGAACGTCGAGGAGTTCCACGCCGGTCGCCCCGGCGGCTTCGAACAGTTCGACGACCGCCGCGCCCATTGCATGAACGGGTGCGGAATCGAAGCCAGGGAAGGCAATGGAGGGGATCCGGACGAGGGTGCGGAGGCGCTCCACAACGTCCGGCATGAGCCCCGCTGCCTCGGCTGCGAGGCTGTCGCTCTGGGACATGATTTCTCCTTCAGGGTGATCCCGTCCGACTAACGGCTGCGAGATCAGGGATGAGCGATGTTCAAACAGGAATGACGAGCTGGATCAGCAGGCCCGTGGCCACCACGGCCACCCACGAAACCAGCATCGGGATTGTGAAGGAGTGCCAGACCGGAACCTGCGTCAACTTGGTGGACCCGGTCATGTCGGTCTCGACCGATGCGATCTGAGATCCGTTTGCGGGGAACAACCAGACACCGATCAAAGAAGGCCACATCGCCGTGATGATGCCCGGCGCCAACCCGGCGACCAAGGCAATGGGGATCAGCGTGTTTGTCGTCGCCGACTGGCTCGTCGTCAGACCGCACACGATGAAGAGGGCCACGGCGAGCCAGAGCGGCTGCGCCTCAATGAGGGCGCCGAGGGGCTCGATGATGGTCTCCTCGTTGGCGGAGATGAAGGTATCCGCCATCCAGGCAATGCCGAACAGGGCGACGGCTGCGACGAAGCCCGCACGGAGCAGCGGCTGCTCCACCACGAGAGACGGCTTCACCTTCCGCACCAGGATGATCACCAGCGCCGCGCTGAACATCACCATCTCGATGACGATGGACATCCCGATGGGAACCAGTTCGCCCTCCGCGTCCGGGAAGGCCGGCCGCAATCCCGGAAAGAGGCCCAGGATGACGACGAGGAACGTCCCGGCCATGAAGATCCAGGCGGCCGTCTTGCCGCCCTCGGGCACGGGGTGTTCGATCGGCACGGCCTTGGCGGCCGTGCGCGAGGGCTGCACGCTTGACGTCGCCGTGCCGGCTTCATCGGCCCCAGGGGTCGGCGTTCCGGCGGAGACGCTGGCACCGCCACCGTACTTCGCCTCGTACTGAGCCTGCAGCGCCGCGGGGACCTCGACCGTGCCGTTCTTCACGCGCTTAAGGAACTCGGGATCGTCGAGCAGGTCCTTGCCCAGGCGCTGCTGCACGAACGACGTGGCGATGCAGGCGACGATGGCCGCCGGGATCGTGACGAGGAGAATCTGGGGCAGCCCATACCCGGTGCCCTCCATCAGAATCAGATAGGCCGCCATCGCCGCTGAGACCGGGCTCGCGGTAATACCCAAACCCGACGTGACGGTCGAGGCGGCAAGCGCCCGTTCCGGGCGCTGACCGTTCCGATACGAGGTCTCATAGATCACGGGAATGAGAGCGAAGAAGATGTTCGATGTACCCGAGAGCACGGTGAAGACGAACGCAACAAGCGGCGCAACGAAGGTCAGTCGCCTCGGGTTGCGCTGAATGATCTTCGACGCGATCGCGACGAGGTAGTCGATGCCGCCGGCCGCCTGCATGGCGGACGAGGCCGTGATCACCGCGATGATGATGAAGAACGCGTCGACAGGTGGGGAGCCCGGCGGCAGACGGAAGATGAACACCAGGATCGCGGTGCCCACCACACCCCAGAGGCCGAGGCCGATCCCGCCGGTGCGCACGCCCATGACGATTGCCCCGAGCACGACGCAGGCCTGCAGGATGACAACAAGAATCTCCACAGCGAGTCCTTACTGAGTCAGCGAGGGTGAAACCTCGAGTCCAACTGAACTGCAGACTTGCTCCCAGACAGTGCTGGGTGGCCGATCGTCACATATGCCTGGCACGTGCCCTACCGGTCGGCGATGTCGTTGACGTGCCACGCAGACTCACTCGTAGGCTTCGTCGACCTCTTCGTCCAACCGCTCGCTGTCGACCGCGAGATCCTTCTGCGTCACTTTCGTCGCATTCACCAGCGACGTCTTCACCTCGTCCGCATCGGCGGGGTCCACGACGAGGACGATCCCGGCGCTTCCGGCATTGAGAGTCTCGCTGATCGCTTCGAGATCCTTCGAGGGAGACTTGCGCGAGATGTGTCCGGCAATGGCGCCGAGACCTGCTCCGGATCCGCCTGCGACGACCAGAGCGCTTCCGAGCGCCACGGCCGGGAACAGTGCAACGGCCAGTCCCGTCGCGAGTCCGATCTTCAGACCCTTCTTGGTGCTGCGGTGTTTCCCGCTGTCCTCGCGCTTGACGAGGGTGAGCTTTCCGTCGAGACCTCGACGGATCAACGCAGCGTCGAAGAAGTCGTGCTTGTGACCTGACTCCTTGAGGTGCGTGACCATCTCGTCGAAGTCAGCATCTGCCACAGCCTCGTCCGCGTACTGTGCGGCGATTGCCACAAACTGCTGATCAGCCATGTGTGCTCCAGTCTCTTGCAGCGGCCTCGCGGCCGGGCGTGGTCATTTGGCCGAAGTCTAGGGGCGGGACGCCGCCGACTGCTATGCCCAGTTTCGCGAGTGATCGATGGGGTCCACGATCGGGGCTGGACGGCCGATGTCGGTCGCCCGGCCGGCCGCGCAGTCATCATCCTTCCCGGGTGATGAGTCTCAGGGGGATTCGCGGGATGGTGGGCTCGGGCCCACCAGACGGCCACCATCCGCGGCATCCGCGCAGACGAAGGGCAATCGCCATGACCGGCAGCATTTGGGACTTCCTCCTCTGGGTGTTCTGGTTCTACATCCTGTTCGCGTGCATCTGGATCTTCATCACGATCATCATGGATCTGTTCCGCGACCACACGCTGAACGGCTGGGGCAAGGCTCTGTGGGTCATCTTCCTGGTCGTGCTGCCGTTCCTCGCCGCACTGATCTACCTGATCGCCCGCGGACAGGGCATGACCAAGCGCGAGCTGGAACGACGCGGCCAGGCTCAGAGCGAAGCGAACAGCTACATCCGCAGCGTCGCCGGCACCTCCTCACCCACGAGCGAGATCGAATCCGCCAAGAAGCTCCTCGACTCCGGAGCGATCACGCAGGCCGAGTACGACGCGCTCAAAGCAAAAGCCCTCGCCTGAGTCTCTCCACGAGGAGGCCATGATGGGCAGACATCGTTGGGCGGGTCATCGGAGGCTCCTGTGGTAGTCACGTCGGCCTGGAACGGCATCCGCGTTGCTGGTGCCGCGGGGGCGGTGCTCCTGGTGGTGGCGGGCCTCGCAGGATGCGCGGCCGATGTCAGCGCGATCGACAGGGCAGAGGCGAGAGTGACTGCGAAGGCGAACGCCCTGTCCGACGCCCAAGCCCAGCTGACGGCGGCGTCGGAGACATTCTGCGAGGCGAGCAAGACGTACGTTCTGGCCCTCGATCGCTACGGGGATGTGCTGAACGAGACGGCGCCGACCGTCGGGGATGTGAAGCTCGCCGGAGACGACTTGGTTGCGCCGAGGGAAGACGCTCTCGACGGCGCGGAGGCGGCCGTAGCGGCCCAGCAAGACGTCGTCACCGCGGAACGAGAGCTGCTCGAGGCGCAAGCGGCGCTCGCGCAGGAGCAGTCGGGAGCCTCGGCTGCGCCCGGCGCGGAGGTCCCCACGCCACCGGCCCCGACCCCGCTGGCCGCCTCGACGACCGTGGACCGTGTCACGCAAGCTGAATCGGAGTTCGCAGCGGCGCAGGACGCGATCACCGACGACACCCCGCTGTCGGACGCGTCCGAGCGGTTCAACAGCGCGGCCGTTGCTCTTGAGGTCGCTTGGCTGCGGCTGTTCGCGGAAACGGGGTGCCTCTCGGCGGATGAGGCGCTGCAGGCGCAGGAAGCGGTGAGCGCGTACACGACTGCGCTGCAGCAGGACCTCTTCGACGCCGGGTACTACGACGGCGCGATCGACGGCGTGTACGGGCCGCAGACCGTCGCCGCGGTAGAGGCGCTGCAGGAAGCGAACGGACTCAACGTCACGGGTACCGTCGACAACGCGACTGCCGACGCGCTCCAGGCCGAGCTACTGGCGCTGGGCGGGGCTGCAGCACAGCAGTCGGTCGCTACGACCGCCGCGATTCAGCAGACGCTCAAGCTCCTGGGATTCTGGGACGGACCGGTGGACGGTGTGTGGACGCCTGCTTTGACGGAGGCGGTCGTAGGGGTGCAGATCGAGCTGGGAGTCGAGCCGACCGGCACAGTCGACGCAGCGACCGTTCATGCATTCCAAGCAGCGATCGCACAGATCACCCAGCCGAATCCGCCGGAGACCCCATCTCCGACGCCCTCCGCTTCAGACGGGCCATAAGTTGGGTGCCCCACGATCCGAGCGAGCTCGGCAGGTGAGGATCGAGTCTTGCGGAGAAAGCGCCGGGAGCACCAGTCTGAGCATGACGAAAGGGACCCCACATGAGTGAGCACAACTACACGCTGGTCATCGCCGCGTATGACAACGCGGATGCCGCAAAGGCTGACTTCGCGGCCATGAAGCAGATCGATGACTTGTCCGTCGAGGCGGCCGTCGTGATGTCACGGGACGCCGGAGGCAAAGTCGAGGTGGCCGAGCATGGCGGCAAACTGATCGCGCGCGGCACTGGTATCGGTGCCGTCAGCGGATTGGTTGTCGGCCTGTTCGCTCCACCGCTGCTGCTCTCCGGAGTCGTCGGGGCCGGCGTCGGCGCCGGTGTGGGTGCGATCGTGAAGCGTCACGAGGAGAAGCAGATCGGCGTCGACGTAGAGGAATGGCTGCCACCGGGCTCATCGGCGGTCGTCGCGGTCGTCGACAACCTCTATCTCGACCGTGTTCAGGCTGCGATCGCTCAGGCCACCAAGAAGCTCGACAAAGCGATCGACAAGGGCGATTACGACGCCATCGTGAAGGCCGTCAACGAGGGCGACGAGAAGATCATCGACGCGATCCAGTCCTGAGCATCTCGCCGCCCTATTGAGTGGCGCTTCCTCGAGGTGCACACCGTAAGGCCCTCTCACGAGGACGACGGGTACGCCCGCGCACTCGCGTTCTACGACGCGGTCAAGTTCGCACCGTGGAAGAGCGCGAAAGCGTCGACTGGGACGGCCCGACACTGCTGACGATCGAGATTTCGTAGCCTCACAAGCCACAACTGGCAACAGTTATCCACAAGACACACCCGCCTCGTGGCCGCACCGCCCCACGCCCCGCATCTCAGGGCTACCCTGGCCGCGAGGTGACACATGGGAAGCATCACGCCGTACGAGATCGAGGCAGGACGGCGCTACCGTGTCCGCTGGCGCAACGACCAGCAGAAGCAGGTCGAGAAGAAGGGTTTCCGCACCAAGAAGGATGCGGAGCTTCACCTCGCGCACAGCGAAGTTTCGCGATCAAACGGCTCCTACACCGATCCGGGCGAGGCGCGCATCACGGTGGGCGCGCTCGGCGTCGAGTGGCTCGGCAACAAGGAGCACGCCCTCAAGGCATCGTCGTTCAGCTCGCTGAAGACGTCGTGGCGGGTCTACGTCCTCCCCCGCTGGGGCGACGTGCGTATCGGGGACATCCGCGCGTCCCATGTCGAGCAGTGGATTCGGGAGCTCTCAGAGGGCACCGCCACGACGAAGCGCACCAAGAGTGAGAAGGCCGGCGCAAACCCGCGCTCGGCGAGTGTGGTGTATCGCGCGCTGGGCGTGCTCGCCGGAATTCTCGACACCGCCGTGCGCGATGGCCGCATCCCTCGCAACGTGGCCCGCGGAGCGCAGAACCTACCGCCGAAGCAGTCGCAGAAGCCGCGGCGATACCTGACTCATGCCGAGGTAGTCCGCCTTGCCGAGTCGACGAACAACGACACCCACAAGACCCTCATCCTCCTGCTCTCGTACTGCGGGCTCCGCTGGAGCGAGGCGATCGGCATGCACGTCAGCGACATCATCTTCCCGAGACATCGGATCCAGGTGCAGCGCGCCGCCGTCGAGGTGGAAGGCAAGATCGTGCTCGGCACACCGAAGAATTGGGAACGTCGGCTAGTCCCGTTCCCCGCGTTTCTCGAGGGACCGCTCAAACAGCTGTGCCGAGGCAAGCGGTCCGACGGGCTCGTCTTCACCGACCTCGAGGGCAAGCACCTGCGCCGGGCGAAGACCCAGTACGGCGTGAACTCGTGGTTCACGACCGCGCTCGATCTCGCCGATATCGAGCGGCTCACACCGCACGACCTGCGTCACACTGCCGCGAGCCTCGCGATCTCGTCAGGGGCGAATGTCAAGGCCGTGCAGCGGATGCTCGGCCACAAGTCGGCTGCGATGACCCTCGACACGTACGCCGATCTGTTCGACGATGACCTCGCCGACGTCGCCGAGCGGATGAATCAAGGCGGGTTGAACGCGGATGTCGTACGCCTCTGGGCGAGCTGACTCCCGTTTCGTCTCGCTGCGCTCACTCGAAGACCCACTCGCGGTCTCTGGCGCTCGCGGGCCCTTGAATCGGCAACTAGCGGCTTTCGGACACGCATTTCGACATACATACGCCAAAAGTTTGTGGGCGATTTGTGGGCGATTGGGTTTCGAGCCATCCCACCAACAACGAACGAAGGCCCCAAAACCCGCGTGATTACGCGGCTCTCAGGGCCTTGTTCCGTGACAGCGGGTGGTGGAGATGGGGGGAATCGAACCCCCGTCCATCGCTGGGATACTGCGTATTCTCCGGGCGCAGTCTGTAGAGACGTTCTGCTCGGCTCCGACCTTTGTCACAGACACCTAAGTCGACGAGCCCAGCCTGGGAAGAGTCCCACGTGACGTCCAGACGCCATCACGCAGCAAGTCCCCTAGATGACGCGAGGATCCGTAGCGGGAACGCCTACGGTCTCACGGAGTTCAGGCTCGCTTAAGCAGCGAGGGCGAACTCATTGCGATTTGCATCGGCAATTATTGTTTTGCAGAGGTCGTTTACGAGATAACCCTGCATCCTCGGCCCGCTTCCCGCAGATTCACAGGCGATGTCGAAACCGATCATCCCCATGAGCCTTCATTGCGAAGGGCCGCTGTCACGCTGTGGAGTTTCCAAGTGACGGATGCCGCGGCATCCGAGCACATCAGTCTATAACGACTCGGCGACGCAGGCCATTCCCCGGTCCCGGCGTAGGCTCGCCCACATGAGCGACGTCGTCATCACCGTCCGTGGCGAGCACGAGACCCGCATCGCCCCCGAACGCGCGATCGCGCACCTCACCGTCCGCGTGGAGGGTGCGGAGCGTGGCGCGGTCGTCGAGCGCATGGCCGCTCTCAGCGAGCCCGTGCGCGACGACCTCGCGGCGCGCAAGTCCGCCGGCACCGTCGTCGACTGGACCAGCCAGCGCGTCTCGGTGTGGTCGGAGCGTCCGTGGAATCCCGACGGCCGGCGGCTGGCGCCGGTGCACTACGGCTCCGTCGACTTCAGCGCGACGTTCACCGACTTCGCCGTGCTGTCGTTCTGGGCCGGCGAGGTCGTCGAGCGAGACGGCGTGCAGCTCGGGTGGATCGAGTGGCAGCTCACGCCCGAGACGCGTGCGTCGATCGAGCGGGATGTCGCCGCCGGCGCGGTAGGCGTGGCCGTCGCGCGGGCGAACGCCTACGCGGGTGCGATCGGGCTCTCGACCGTGACTCCGCTCGAGATCGCCGATCTCGGACTGCTCACGCGCAACGACTCGCCGGCACCCCAGCAGGAGCGGATGCTGGTGGCCAAGGCATCCTTCGCCGCCGACTCGTCCGGCGGGGCGTCCGCCGTCCAGCTCCAGCCGGAGGACATCATCATCACGGCTGCGGTCGAGGCGCGGTTCGGCGCGAGCTGAGCTCGGGCCTACTCCCCCAGCCGGTTTCGGCTGCGCATCGCACGCTCCGCCTCGCGCTTGTCCTCGCGCTCGCGGATCGTCTGACGCTTCTCGTATTCGCGCTTGCCCTTCGCGACCGCGATCTCCACCTTCGCGCGGCCGTCGGAGAAGTAGAGCTTGAGGGGCACGAGGGTGTAGCCGCCCGCCGAGACCGCGTGCGAGAGCTTGATGATCTCGTCCTTGTGGAGGAGCAGCTTGCGCACGCGCTTGGACGCGTGGTTGGTCCAGTGCCCCTGCGAGTACTCGGGGATGTGCACCGCATCGAGGAACGCCTCGCCGCCGTTGATGTACGCGTAGCCGTCGGAGATGTTGGCGCGCCCCTGTCGCAGCGACTTGACCTCGGTGCCGGTCAGCACGAGGCCGGCCTCATAGGTCTTCTCGATGGTGTACTCGTGGCGCGCGCGACGGTTGGTCGCGACGACCGTCTCCCCGCGTTCCCTGGGCATGGTGGCTCCTCGATCATTCGCCGCGCGGGCGCACGGCAGCCGCTCAGTCTACCCCCGGGCGCGCCTCGACAGCGTCAGGCCCGCAGCCAGCGCCGGATGGCGAAGCTCGCCGAGAGGGCGGCCAGGACGATCCCGATGAGGATCAGCACCGGCACGACGATCCAGGTGTCGTCCAGCCCGACCCACGTGGTGACGAACTCGACGCGGCCGCGCAGATACTGGTCGACGCCGAAGTGCACGCCGGCGATCACGGCCCCGCTGGCGAGCAGCGAGCCGATGAGCGCGGCGAACACGCCTTCCAGCACGAAGGGGGTCTGAATGAATCGATTGGATGCCCCGACCAGGCGCATGATGCCCAGTTCGCGCCGTCGCGCATAGGCCGAGAGCCGGATGGTGGTGGCGATGAGGAGCACGGCCGCGACGAGCATGAGGGCGGCGATGCCGACGGCGATGTAGGTCGCGACGGTCAGCGCCGAGAACAGCGGCTCGAGGTACTGGAGCTGGTCCTGCACCTCTTCCACTCCCTCGGTTCCCGCGAACGCCTCGATGATCACGTCGGACTGGTTCTGGTCGACCAGGTTGATCCAGTACGTCTCGTTCAGCTGGTCGGGGGTGATGACGCTCGCGTAGTCCTCGCCGAGGAGCTCGATGACGTTCTCGTATGCCTCTTCGCTGTCCTCGAACCGAACGTCGCGGATGAGCGGCGACAGCGCGGGGCCGTCGAGCTTCTCCTGCACCGCGGCGAGCTGCTCCTCGGTCGCCACGCCCTCGGTGCAGGTCGGCGCCTGCGAGATCGCGGTGCACATGTAGATCGCGACCTGGGCGCGATCCACCCAGAAGTCCTTCATGATGCCGATCTGCATCTGCATGAGCATCGCGGCGCCGACGAACGTCAGCGACACGAACGTCACCAGCACGACCGAGATGACCATGGAGGCGTTGCGGCGGAGGCCGGTGAACGCCTCGCCGAGGATGAGGCCGATCCTCATGATGTGGGCCCCACTTCGTCGTCGGGGTCCGTCGCCCCGAGCCCCAGCCGGTCGGCGAGGCCCAGCTCTGCCACGTCCACCTCGGGGATGTCGGCGACCGGGATGGGCGCCGTCTGCGGCGCGCGCGGCGCCGGAGGCACGGGCGTCTCCGCCTCCACCTCGCCGATGGCGTCCACGTCTGGCGTCGGCGCTGCGGATGCGGGCACGCTCGACGCGGAGGACGGCGCGGGCGCGGCATCCGTCCCCTCTTCCTGCTCGAGGTTCGCGAGGGTCGGATCGAGCCCGGCCTCGGCCGCCGCAGCGGCCTCTCGCTGCACCTCGAGCACGGCGGTGAGCGCCGCGACCGCGGCCGCTCCGCGCTCCTGCTGGGGGGCGAGGCTCGGGAGTCCGGACGTGTCGCCGTAGCCGCCGTGCCGCTCGTCGCGCACGATCTCGCCGTGGACGAGCTCGATGACGCGGCGCTGCATCTGGTCGACGAAGCCTGCCTCGTGGGTGGCCATGACGACGGTGGTGCCGCCGGCGTTGATGCGCGCGAGGAGCTGCATGATGTCGACGGATGTCGCGGGGTCGAGGTTTCCGGTCGGCTCGTCGGCGAGGAGCACCTGCGGCCGGTTCACCAGGGCGCGGGCGATCGCGACGCGCTGCTGCTCACCGCCCGACAGCTCGTGCGGGAACCGCTTCTCTTTACCCGCCAGGCCGACGAGCGCCAGGACCTCGGGGACGGTCTGCTGGATGAAGCCTCGCGACGAGCCGATGACCTGCAGCGTGAAGGCGACGTTCTGGAAGACGGTCTTGGTGGGGAGGAGGCGGAAGTCCTGGAACACCGCGCCGATGTGCCGCCGGAAGTAGGGCACCTTGCGGTTCGACAGCGTGCGGAGGTCGCGTCCGAGCACGACCACCCGGCCGTCGCTGGGCGTCTCTTCGCGGAGGATCATGCGCAGGCACGACGACTTGCCTGAGCCGGAGGCGCCGACGAGGAACACGAATTCGCCGCGCAGCACCTCGAAGTCGACATTGCTCAGGGCAGGCTTCGACGTGCCCTTGTAGCGCTTCGTGACGTTCTCGAACCGGATCATGGCCTAACGAGCCTAAGCGGATGCCTCGCCCCCCGCTCCCGCGACACCCGGCGCCGCGGCATCCGATCGTCCGTGCGGGCGGCCCGAATGTCGTAGGTATGTTCTAAAGTCCAAGACATGACCGACGACCCGTTCTCCAATCCGTCCGAGGCGGATGCCTGCGACGACGGTGGCAACGGGTTCGAGGGTCCGGATGACGTGGCGCGGGTGACCGAGGTGGCCGCGATGATGTCGGTGTTCGCCGCTCAGCGGGTCATGAGGGTCGAGGCGATGCGGCGCAACGCGCTCGAAGATGCGGCCCGCTACGGCGGTGCCGTCGTATCGGTGGTCGAACGGTCGGTGCGGTTGGAGCTGGCGGCGGCACTGCGGGTCACCGAGCACACCGCGGCTGCGCTTCTCGGGTTCTCCGAGGCCCTGGTGCACCGGTACCCGGGTGCGCTGGCGGCACTCGAGCGCGCACAGATCACCGAGCGGCACGCCGAGGTCCTCGTCAACCTGCTCGATGTGGTCGAACCCGATGTGCGCGCGCGGGTAGCCCCCGCGGCCGTCGAGTTGGCGATCGGTCTGCCGGTGGGTGCGTTCCAACGGCGGCTGCGGGCGCTCCTCGACGCGGAGCGCGCGGCGACGCTCGCCGAGCGGCACGAGGCGGCCATACGGCAGCGGCGCGTGATCGTCGACGTCGCGCACGACGGCATGGCGTGGCTGCACGCGTTCCTGCCCGCCGTCGAGGCCCGTGCGATCCAGGGACGACTGACCGCGATCGCCAAGACGCTCGCCGACAACGACGAGCGCACACTGGACGAGCGGCGCGCAGACGTGTTGGGCGACCTGCTCATCGACGGCGACACGACGGCGCTTCCACCGCAGGCATCGGGGATCCGGGCCACGGTCAGCGTCACCGTCCCCGTCTTCACCCTCCTCGACGAGGCCACCGACGCCGCGCCGGCTGTGGTGGAGGGCGTCGGTCCGGTGACCACGACGCAGGCGCGCCAGCTGGCCGGCGGAGCAGACGGATGGACGCGGATCCTCACGCATCCCGAGACCGGGATGGTGCTGTCCGTCGGGCGCGACCAGTACCGACCGCCTCCTGCGCTGCGCCGCCTGGTCCGATGGCGCGCCGACCGGTGCATGGCCCCCGGCTGCGGCATCCCCGCCGGCAGATGCGAGATCGACCACACCGTCGCCTGGGAGCACGGCGGTGCCACGGCGCTCGACAATCTCGCGCCGCTCTGCAAGGGCCACCACACCCTCAAGCATCACGGCGGCTGGCGGGTGAACCAGATCCCGGGCACCGGGGGTGCCCTGCAGTGGATCTCGCCGTCCGGACGGCGCTACCGCGTCGACCCCGAGCGACCCGTCCCCGTCTTCCGGCCGTCCGTCGGCGACACCACCTCCGCTCCCTTCTGAGCTAGGTGCCGGGCGCGCGGGCGAGGCCGGACTGGACGCGACGACGCGTGGCACCGACGATGGAACGCATGACCGCGTTTCCCATCCCCGCAGCCGAGCTGCTCATCGGCGCATCGCGGACGATGCGCTTCGAAGGCGAGCAGTACGGCTCTGGCGTCTCGTTCTTCTACGTCGACAACGACCCCGGCATGGGGCCGGGTCTGCACCGCCACCCGTACACCGAGACGTGGCTCGTGATCGAGGGCGAGGCCACCATCCGGATGGGCGACGACACCGTCATCGCTCACGCCGGAGACACCGCCGTGGTGGCCGCCGACACGTGGCACGGCTTCACGAACACCGGTCAGGGCCGGCTGCGGATCGTGTGCATCCACGCGTCGCCGGTCATGATCCAGGAGAACCTCGACGAGAGCTGAGGCCGACCGTCGCCGTCCGGCGTCAGTCGTCGTCCTTGCGCTTGCGCCACCGGATGCCGGCCGAGATGAAGCCGTCGAGATCGCCGTCGAACACGACGGCCGGGTTGCCGACCTCGTGCCCCGTGCGCAGGTCCTTCACGAGCTGCTGGCCGTAGAGGAAGTAGGACCGCATCTGGTCGCCCCAGCTCGCGGTGATGACACCGGCGAGCTCCTTCTTCTTCGCGGCTTCCTCTTCGCGCTGCAGCAGCATCAGGCGCGTCTGGAGCACCCGCATCGCTGCGGCGCGGTTCTGGATCTGGGACTTCTCGTTCTGCATCGACACGACCAGGCCCGTCGGGAGGTGGGTGATGCGGACGGCGGAGTCGGTGGTGTTGACCGACTGCCCGCCAGGGCCCGACGAGCGGAAGACGTCGACGCGGATGTCGCTCTCCGGAACCTCGACCTCTTGGGCCTCCTCCATGACGGGGATGACCTCGACCGCGGCGAAGCTGGTCTGCCGCTTGTCGGCCGATCCGAAGGGGCTGATGCGGGCGAGCCGGTGGGTGCCGGCCTCGACCGAGAGGGTGCCGTAGGCGTACGGAGCGTCGACCTCGAACGTGGCCGACTTGATGCCCGCGCCCTCGGCGTACGACGTGTCCATCACCTTGACGGGGTACTTGTGGCGCTCGGCCCAGCGCAGGTACATGCGCAGCAGCATCTCGGCGAAGTCGGTGGCGTCGTCGCCACCCGCGCCCGAGCGGATCGTGACGACGGCCGAGCGGTCGTCGTACTCGCCGTCGAGGAGAGTCTGCACCTCGAGCTGCCCGATGATGTCTTCGAGCTCGGCGATCTCGTGACGCGCCTCCTCGGCGGAATCCTCGTCGTCCATCTCGTTCGCGAGCTCCACCAGGACTTCGAGATCATCGAGCCGCGCCTCGACATCATTGACCCGCTTGAGCTCAGCCTGACGGTGGCTGAGGGCGCTGGTGACCTTCTGCGCCTTCTCCACGTCGTCCCACAGATCGGGCGCCCCGGCCGCCTCGCTCAGCCGCGCGATCTCGGCCGTGAGTGCGTCGACGTCGACCACGGACTTGATGTCGGAGAACGTGGAGCGCAGGGCCTGGATATCGGCGGAGGGGTCGAAGTCGAGCATGACAGTCCAGACTAACGTGGATGCGGTGAGCGATCGTCCGCGAGATGTGCTCGTCCGGTTCGGGCCGATGATCTACGGCCCGACCCTCCTCTTCGCACTCGGAGAGGGCGCGGTCATCCCGTTGATCCCCGTGATCGCGGCCGAGCTCGGCGCCGACCTCGCGACGGCCGCCCTCGTCGCCTCGGCGCTCGTCGTCGGGCAGCTCTGCGGCAACATCCCCGCCGGCTGGGCCGTCGCGCGCATCGGCGAGCGCCTCACCATGGCGATCGCAGGAGTGGTGGCACTCGCGGCAGTGGTGGCCCTCGCCCTCGCCCCCTCGCTCGGGGCGTTCGCGCTGGCCGTGCTCCTCATCGGCTTCTGCGCCGCCGCGTTCGGTCTGGCGCGCCACTCATTCATGACGACGCGGGTCCCCCTGCAGTTCCGGGCGCGCGCCCTCTCGCTCCTCGGCGGCACCTTCCGCCTCGGCATGTTCATCGGCCCGTTCGTCGCCGCAGGTCTGCTGGCCGTGTTCGGCGACGAGCACGCCACCATGTGGTTCTTCGGCGCCTGCCTGGTCGCGACGGTGCTGCTGGTGCTGCTCGGCCCCGATCCCGAGCGCGCCGTCCCGACCGCCGCCACCGCGCGCGGCGATGCGACGCTCACCGAAGACACCGGCGAACCCGTCACCGGCTCGATCCCCACGACCGAGCGCGCGGGGGTCTTCCGCACGATGTGGGCGTACCGGCGTGTGCTGTCCCGTCTCGGGCTGGCCGCGGCATCCCTCTCCGCCATCCGATCGGCGCGGCAGGTGGTCCTGCCGCTCTGGGGCGTCTCGATCGGGCTCGACGCGCAGACCATCGCGCTCGTCGTCGGGGTCTCGGGCGCGATCGACTTCGCCCTCTTCTACGCGAGCGGCCAGGTCATGGACCGATTCGGCCGTCTGTGGGCGGCCCTCCCCGCGATGCTGCTCATGGGCCTCGGATTCATCGCGCTGTCGTTCACGCACGACCTCCAGCAGTCCGCGCTGTGGTTCGCGATGTTCGCGGCGGTGCTCGGAGTGGGCAACGGCCTCTCGAGCGGCATCCTGCTCACCCTCGGCGCGGACGTCGCGCCCAAGACCGATCCGGCGCCCTTCCTCGGGTCATGGCGCACGCTCACCGACGCGGGCGGCGCCGTTTCGCCGCTCATCGTCTCGGCGATCGCGGCGGCCGCGAGCCTGGCCGTGGCGACGGGCGTCGTCGGGGTCATCGGCCTCGTGGGCGCAGCGGCGTTCGTCCGGTGGGTTCCGCGGTTCGTGCCGAGGTCACGCCCGTGAGCACCGTCCGCTTCTGCCGCAGCCGCAGCAACGGCCGGCGCTGCACCCGACCGCTGGATCATGCGGGGCTGCATCGCCACCGGTCGATCATGTGGACGGATGCCGCGGCCGACCCGCCGCGCTGCACCGGGTCCGGCACGCCCGGCGCCCCCGCAGCGATGCTCCCCGACGGCTTCCCCGACGGCCGCGCGCTGTGCTCGACCTGCCTGCGATTCGTGCGGCTCGACGATGACGGCCTGCTCGTCGAGCACGACACGTCCGACCCTGCCGAGTCCGACGCGGACCTCGCCCGGCGGCGCACCTGGTTCAACACCCACGCCGGCTGACGGCGGCCGTCCTTTCGCGGGTCCTCAGACCCACGACCTCCGCACGGCCTCGGCGCCCAGCTGCATGCGGGTGGTCACACCGGCGATCTCCATGAGGTCGGCGACCCGCCGCTGGACGGTGCGCAGCGAGATTCCGAGCTGCGCCGCGGCCGCGGCATCCGTCACTCCCAGCAGGAGCAGCCGGAGGAGGTCGCGGTCTACTTCCTCGGTGGTGGGCACTGCCGAGACGGGGAGGAAGGCGCTGGCCGCGGCCCAGTACTCCTCGAAGATCGAGCTGACGAGGTCGAGCAGTCCGCTCGGGTGGATGAGCAGCGCGCCGAAGCCCCGGTCGTCGCCGTGCGCGTGCATCGGCACCAGTGCCATCTGGTCGTCGGCGATGAACATGCGGGTCGGGAGCCTCGGGAGCACCCGGATCTCCTCGCCGATCTGGGCCATCTCGCGTGCCACCGTGAGGAAGCCGGGGCGTTCGAGCACCGCGCTCTCGACGATCACGCGGTAGCGCACGCCGCGCGCGAGGGCACGGTCCTCCTCGACGTTCTCCTCGCCGGTCACGAGCGCGACCTCGTGCAGGACGAGGACGCGCACCTGATCGGTGGAGGCGGCCTGCAGCTGCGCGACGCGCTGACGCACCGCGTCGTCGCCGATGACGACGTCGACCACGTCGGCGACGCTGCGCTGCTCGGCGGAGCGGCGGTACAGGTCGCTGAGCTCGACGAGCGCCTCGTGTGCGCGGGTGAGTCCGCGTTCGCGTTCGAGCAGCAGCGGGCGCAGCGCCATGGACGGCGGAGAAGCCACGAATCGGTCGCTGCGCGCGGCCTGACGTGCCAGCAGTCCCAGTCGTTCGAGCTCGGCGACGATCGGACGCACGCGGGGCAACGACATGCTGAGCGCCTCCGCCACCTCGGGTGTCGACGCCGAGGTCTGCTGGACGATCCACCGGTAGACCGAGGTGTGCGCCTCGTCGAGACCGAGTGCGTCGAGCACGGTGACCTTCTCCACGCCGACCATCCTCACCCGCCCGGCATGGCGGATGGTGGCCATGGCATTTCTCCGCCATAACTTTACGCCGAGGGCCGTGAGAGCTTCGTATCAGATCCCCTACCCCCGAGAGGTTCACGCATGTCCAATCCCCCACCCATCGGTCGCCGTCTGCGTCCGATCGTCGCCGCCACAAGCGGTCTGGCGATCGGCATCGCAGGCATCTGCCTCTGCACTCTGCCGGCGGCCGCAACCGCCAACGTCGACGGTCCCCCCGCCTCTGACGCCGTCGCCGGCAGCTCCTCCACCGTCACGCTCATCACCGGCGATCGCGTGACCGTCACCGACCTCAGCGACGGCACCCACGCCGTTGAGATCGACACCGCCCTCGAAGGCGCCGGTGTGCGCACCTACGAGGCCGCCGGCGAGTTGCACGTCCTTCCCGACGCGGCGATGCCGTACCTGGCTTCGGGCGCGCTCGACCAGGACCTCTTCAACGTGTCCAAGCTGATCGAGTTCGGCTACGACGACGCCTCGGTCGACGCGACGCCGATCATCGTCGAGACCGACGGCGCCGCGGCTCGCACGTTCGCCGCTCCGGTCCCGGGGCTCGATGTGCAGACCGAGCTCGAGAGCATCGGCGGCGCAGCCGCGACGCTCGGCCACGCCGACGCCGCTTCGGCGTGGAGCGCGCTCACCGGGACGGATGCCGCGTCCGCGCGCTCCTTCACTTCCGGAGCCGCTCTTGCCGGCGGCCTCGAGGCCATCCACCTCGACGGCAAGGTTGAGGCGACACTCGAGTCGAGCGTGCCGTTCATCGATGCGCCGGCGGCGTGGGCCCAGGGCCACACCGGCGGAGGCGTGACGGTCGCCGTGCTCGACACCGGCATCGACGACACGCACCCCGACATTCAGGGCCGCATCGTCGAGGGCTCGAAGAGCTTCGTTCCCGGCGAGGAATTCGCCTGGGACCCGAACGGCCACGGAACGCACGTCGCCTCGACCATCGCCGGTACCGGCGCTGCGAGCGACGGCACCCACCGAGGTGTCGCCGACGGCGCGGACCTGCTGATCGGCAAGGTGCTCGGCGCGGACGGCTACGGCCAGGACTCGTGGATCATCGAGGCGATGGAGTGGGCCGGCCAGAACGCCCCGATCGTGTCGATGAGCCTCGGTTCGATGTCGCCCTCGGACGGCAAGGACCTCATGGCCGAGTCGCTCAACCAGATCGCCGCAGACACCGGCTCGCTGTTCGTGGTCGCTGCCGGCAACTCCGGCGCCCCCGAGACGATCGGCGCCCCCGGATCAGCCGAGCAGGCGTTCACCGTGGGCTCCGTCGACGACCCGTCGGGCGGCATGTCCTACTTCTCGAGCCAGGGCCCGCTGTCGCGCTCCGGCGCGCTGAAGCCGGACGTGTCGGGTCCGGGCAACGACGTCACGGCGGCTCGCTCCGCCGACAGCGCCGGCGACGGCTCGTACATCGGCATGAGCGGCACGTCGATGGCCACGCCGCATGTGGCCGGCGCCGCCGCCATCCTGCTGAGCGCGAACCCCGACCTGACGACCGCTGAGCTCAAGGCGGCGCTCGCGAGCACGGCCACCGACTACGGCTTCACCGCCTATGCCGGCGGATCGGGTGTCATCAACGTCGACGACGCGCTCAACGCTCCCGTCGTCGCGTCCGGATCCGGCGACTTCGGCATGCTCATGTGGGGCGAGGAGCCGACCCCGGTTGAGCGCACCATCGAGTACACGAACCGCACGGAAGCCGAGATCACGGTCTCCCTCGAGGCCACGCTCGTCGACACGACCCCCCGTGGCGACAACGGGCCGGGCCCGTTGAGTGCCGGCATCGCGTTCGACGCGCTGACACTGGACGCCCAGGCGCTCACGATCCCGGCTGGCGGCACCGCGTCGGTCGGGATGACCGTCGACCCGGCGAAGGTGCCCGCCGGCACGCAGCTATCGGGCGTGCTCGTGGGGTCGGTTGACGGCGTGGCGGTCACCCGCACCGCTCTCGGCACGATCGCCGAGGCCGAGCGCTACGACCTCACACTGACCGCGACCGACTTCGCAGGCCAGCCCACGCAGACCTACGCACTGCTGTGGAACGAGGCGCAGAAGTTCGTCGAGCCGGTGTTCGTGGACGGTGAGACGACGCTGCGCCTCCTCAAGGGCGAGTACACCGTGATCGCCTACATGGAGCTCAACCGCACGCCTGACACGATCGCCACGGTGCTCGTCGGCGACCCGAAGGTGGTCCTCGACCAGAATGCGGCGGTCGCACTCGACGCCCGCACCGCGACCGAAGCAACGGTCGACGTCGGCGACGACCGCGTCGAGCAGGTCTTCCAGCGCATGGACGTTAACGTCGACAGCTTCGCCGCCGGCGTCATCATGCCCGTCTGGACAGACGAGCTGTGGGCGCAGCCGATGAAGGTCGACGACGCCGACTTCGACTTCACGACGCGCTGGCGTCTGTGGGAGCCGATGCTGACGGTGAAGGCGGGCAAGCAGCAGCTCGACATCATCCTGCAGGTGGGCTCGACCTTCCTCAACGGCGAGATCAAGGCCACGGCCGTGAACGCCGGGAAGGGCTCTGCCGAGGAGGTGGCCGCGGCCCGCGTCGGCGGGAGGGTGGCGATCATCACGCGGTCCGACGACATCACGCCCGGACAGGCCGTCGCCAATGCGGCTGCCGCCGGCGCCAAGCTGGTGATCCTCGCCAACGACGCGGACGGCGAGCTCAGCACCTGGGTAGGCTCCGACGACTTCGAGTCGGACGCGCCCATCGCCGTCGCCGCCATCAGCGGCGTCGAGGGACGCAAGCTTCTCGCCGAGGTCGCGAAGAAGAAGGTGACCGTCCGGGCGGTCGGCGACGAGTTCGCCGACGTCGTCTACGACATCGCGCGCTACAGCGATGGCGAGATTCCCGCCGACCTCTCCTACGCGCCGAAGAACCTGACCCGCATCGACACCCGGTACCACGGTCAGAACGAGCTCATGAGCGAGTTCCGGTACGACTTCGTACCGGGCGCGACGTACGGCAGCGGATACCCGATGCGTGCCGAGCGCGGAGTCGTGCGCACCGAGTGGGTCAACACCGAAGACCTGCGCTGGAACCAGGGTGTCGGAGTGGAGTCTGTGCGCTGGGAGATGCGAGACATGCTGCGCGCCTATAAGCCGGGGCAGAGGCTCGAAGTCGAGTACTTCGGCGGCATCGTGCGTCCGGCCATCGGCCTCGGCTACTGGGTGCCCTACCGCGTGTCGGACTACACCCAGATCAATGTGCCCAGCTGGGCGGACGGCGGCGATCCGATTCACACGGGAGCCTTCGACACCTGGATGGAGAACCCCACGGTCCGGCAGCTGACCGACGTCTACATCGACGGTGAGCTCGTCAAGCAGGCCGAGTACCAGGGCGCGACGGTGTACGACCTGCCGGACGGCGAGCAGGACTGGCGCGTGGTCAGCACGGCGACGCACGACGGCTCGCACCTGCGAGGCTCGACGAAGACCGTGACCGAATGGACGTTCCGCTCCGAGGGCAAGCTCGGCGACTGGACCAACCGCCTGCTTCCCATGATCTCGGCGTACTACGACGTCGACGTCAATGAGGACAACATGGCGGGCGACCGGCGGCGCAAGGGCTCGGGCATCGCGCTCGGTCTCGAGGTCGGCCACGTCGCGGGCACTGCTCCCGCCGGCAAGATCACGGATGCGACGCTCGAATACCGCACCGCGGGCGGTTCCTGGAAGCCGGCGTCGCTCAAACCGGCGAAGACGGATGCCCCCACGGGCGCCGTCGAAGGGGACGGCGACATCTTCGTGACGTCGCGCGCCTGGGTCAGCGGCTACGCCGCGCAGATCCCGGTGTCCGACAAGGGCGGCTGGGTCGACCTGCGGGTGACGGCGACGGATGCCGCGGGCAACACGTTCTCGCAGGAGATCGTGAAGGCGTTCGAGGCCACGCCGGTGAAGGGCGCAGGCCACGGCGGCGGCCACCGGCACTGATGAGCACTGATTACAAGCGCTGACGCCTGACGGCCGGCACAGGGCCCCATCCGCTTCGGCGGTTGGGGCCCTGTGCCGTCGAGGGACGTCGGCGCGCTGTCCCGTCACGCTCGTGCCGCGTGGCGTACGGTCGTGGCATGTCCTCGTCCACAGGGGCGTCGCCGGAGGCCGCCGATCTCCTCGCCCGCGCCGTCGACATCGCGACCGGCAACGCCGGCGAGTCCGGCGGCCCGTTCGGCGCGATCGTCGTCGCGCGCGATGGCCGCATCTTCGAAGGCGTCAACCGGGTGACGGCCGACCTCGACCCGTCGGCGCACGCCGAAGTCGTCGCCATCCGCCGCGCCTGCAAGGGTCTCGGCACCTTCGACCTGTCGGGCGCCACCCTCTACGCGAGCTGCGAGCCCTGCCCGATGTGCCTCGCGACCGCCCTGTGGGCGCGCATCGACCGCGTCTACTTCGCCGCCGACCGCGAGGACGCCGCGACGGCCGGCTTCGACGACGCCCGCTTCTACCGGTACTTCGAGGGCATGCCCGAAGACCGGGCGATCCTCCCCGTCGAGCGCATCGGCCTGCCCGACGACGGGCACACCGCGCCCTTCGTCGCGTGGGGTCTCAACGACCGGCGCATCGAGTACTGACGCCCGGCGCTCACCCGTCCGCGGTGACCGCCGCGGCCTCGATGAGCTGCAGGGTGCGCGCGGCGACGCTCACCGCGATGGACGCCGGCGCCTTGCCGCCGATCTCCGGGATGCCGATCGGCGTCGTGACGCGGGCGAGCTCCGCCTCGGTGTGCCCGAGTTCGGTCAGCCTCACGCGGAAGCGCGCCCACTTGGACGACGAGCCGATCAACCCGATCGACCCGAGGTCGTCGCGCCTCAGCGCCTGATCGGTGATCGCGAGGTCTTCACCGTGGTCATGGGTCATGACCAGCACATGCGCGCCCGCCGGCAGCACGGCGATGGCCGCCTCCGGTACGGGCGCATGCCGCACGTGCACCGTTGCGACGGCATCGGCCAGGATGCCCGACGTGCCCGGCACACCGAGGCGTGCCTGATCCAGCATCTCCGAACGGGTGTCGACGAGCACGAGCACCAGTTCGTGCCGCGCGAGGATGCGCGCCAGCTCGATCCCGACATGGCCGAGACCGAAGATCGCCACCGTCGGCACGGCGCGGACCGGTTCCAGCAGCATGGTCACCTCTCCTCCGCAGCATTGGATGCCGTACTCGGTCGTGGTCCTGTCGCTCAGCGTCAGGGTGAGCAGGCGCGGCTCGCCTGCGCCCGTGACGAGCATCTCGCGCGCCTCCGCGATCGCCGTTGCCTCCAGGTTCCCCCCGCCGACCGTGCCGAAGAGGGCGTCCGGCGACACGATGAGCTTCGCACCGCCGTTCCGGGGCGCGTGCCCACGCACCATCGCGAGCGTCACGATGACCGCGGGCGTGCGCGACTCCCGCAGCCGCTGCAGCGCGTCGACCCAGTCCATGGCGCGAGCGACCCTCAGCGCCGCGCCTCGGCGGGCTCCGTCGCGGCGCCGGGCACCACGGAACCTTCCGCCGCCTGCGCGGCCCGGATCGCCCAGAAGACCGCCTCGGGGGTCGCGGGCGATGCGAGCTCCACGCTGTGCCCCGCGGGCCCGAAGGCTCCCACGGCCTCGCGGATCGCCTCACGCACGCTGAACGCGAGCATGAGCGGCGGCTCCCCCACCGCCTTCGAGCCGTACACGGCTCCGTCCTCGCGGGCGTCTTCGAAGAGCCGCACGTGGAACTGCTCCGGCATCTCCGAGAAGCTGGGCAGCTTGTAGGTGCTCGCCGACTGCGTCTGCAGGCGTCCGCGGCTCGGTCCGTCGCCGGTGTCCCACCGCAGCTCCTCGAGCGTCAGCCATCCGGTGCCCTGCACGAAGCCGCCCTCGATCTGACCGATGTCGATCATCGGCGAGAGCGAGTCGCCGACGTCGTGCACGATGTCCACCCTGCGCAGCCGCATCGCACCGGTGAATCCGTCCACCTCGACCTCGGCGGCAGCGGCTCCATAGGCGAAGTACTTGAACGGCGAGCCCTGCATCCGCACGCCGTCCCAGTGGAGTCCCTCGGTGCGGTAGTAGCCCGCGGCGAACAGCTGCACCCGCTGCAGGTACGCCGCGTGGGCGACCTCGGCGAAGGTGAGCCGCTTGTCGACGCCCGGTGCCGAGACCCAGCCCCGCGAGAACCGCACGGTGCCGGCATCCGCTCCCAGCATCTCCGCCGCGACGGGCGTCATCCGCGCCCGCAGCTGTTCGCACGCGTTCTTGACGGCGCCGCCGTTGAGGTCGGCTCCGGCCGACGCCGCCGTCGCGGACGTGTTCGGCACCTTGTCGGTCCGCGTCGGCGCGAGGCGCACCTGGTCGAGTCGCAGGCCCAGCGTGGTCGCCGCGACCTGCAGCATCTTCGTGTGGAGCCCCTGGCCCATCTCGGTGCCGCCGTGGTTCACGAGCACCGAGCCGTCCTTGTAGACGTGCACGAGCGCGCCCGCCTGGTTGAACGCGGTGAAGTTGAACGAGATGCCGAACTTGACCGGCGTGATCGCGATCGCCCGCTTGACGTGCGCGTGGGTCTGGTTGAACGCCCGCACCTGCTCTCGACGGGCGTCGACATCGCTCTCGTCGCGCAGCTGGTCCCAGATCGCGGGCATGCGCGCGGCATCCTTCACCGGCTGCCCGTAAGGCGTGAGCTGGCCCTCGCGATAGAGGTTCTGCCGACGCAGGTCGACGGGATCCTTTCCGAGCAGGGGCGCGGCGCGGCCGAGGATGTCTTCGATCAGGAAGACGCCCTGGGGTCCGCCGAAGCCCCGGAAGGCGGTGTTCGACGGCTTGTTCGTCCGGGCGATGCGTCCGAGCGCACGCACGTGAGGGATCCAGTACGCGTTGTCGAGGTGGCAGAGCGCCCGGCTCATGACGGGCTCCGACAGGTCGAGGCACCAGCCGCCGTCGGAGGTGAGCGTCGCGTCCAGCGCGAGCAGTCCACCGCTCTCGTCGAAGCCGGCGCGCCAGGAGATGTGGAACGGATGCCGTTTCCCGGTCATCGTGATGTCCTGCGTGCGGTTCAGCCGCAGCCGCACGGGGCGACCCGTGAGCTTCGCGCCGAGGGCGGCGATCGCGGCGAGGCCGTGCGGCTGCATCTCCTTGCCGCCGAATCCACCACCCATCCGCAGGGTCTGCACCGTCACCTGGTGCGACGGAACGCCCAGCACATGCGCGACGATCTCCTGCGTCTCGCTGGGGTGCTGCGTCGACGACTGCACGAAGTACTGGCCCTCGGAGTCGCGCAGCGCGAGCGAGGCCTGCGTCTCGATGTAGAAGTGCTCCTGTCCGCCGAGCTCGGTCACGCCTTCGAGCACGAAAGGCGCCTCGGCGAGGGCCGCCTGGGCATCCCCTCGCTCCACCGTGCGCTGCACGCCTTGGAACGAGCCCGCGGTGATCGCCTCGGAGAGGGTGAGGATGCTCGGCAGCGGGCTGTACTCGACCGTGACGGCCGCGGCACCCAGCCGCGCCGCCTCGGGTGTCTCGCCGAGCACCCAGGCCACAGCGTGCCCGTGGAACATCGCCTCGCGAGGGAACAGCGGCTCGTCTTCCTTCACGCCGGCGTCGTTGACGCCGGGCACGTCCTCGGCCGTGAGCACCCGAACGACGCCCGGCACGCGGTAGGCGCCCGAGACGTCCAGGTCGACGAGCGCGTGCACGTCCGTGGACTGCACGGGCCAGGCCGTGAGCACGCCTGAGGCCCAGACCGACAGGTCGTCGGTGTAGGCGGCTGCGCCCGTCACGTGCAGCGTCGCACTCTCGTGCGGCACGGCGATGCCGACGACCGGGTCGGCGGGGCGCTGGGCGAGCTCGCTCATGCCGTCGCCTCCTCGTGCGCGACGTCTCCCGCGGTGGCGCTGTAGAGCTTCAGAAGCGAGTTGCCGAGCATCAGGGCGCGGTAGTCCGCGCTCGCACGGTGGTCGGACATGGGCGTGCCCTCCGAGGCCAGCACGGCCGATGCGGCCCGCACGGTGGCGATGTTCCACGGCTCACCGATGAGTCGCCGCTCGGTGTCGCGTGCGCGCAGCGGCGTGGCGGCGACGCCGCCCAAGCCGATGCGGGCGGCCGTGACGACGCCCTCCTCGATGTCGAGGGCGAACGCGATCGCCGCACTGGAGATGTCGTCGAACCGCCGCTTGGCGATCTTGTGGAACGCGGTCACCGGTGCGAGGGGCAGCGGGATGCGGACGGCGCGGATGAGTTCGTCCGGGCGCCGCACCGTCTGGCGGTAACCGGTGAAGTACTCGGCCAGCTCGACCTCCCGGTCGCCCTCCAGCGACGTCAGCACGACCCGAGCGTCGAGCGCGAGAAGCGCCGGAGCCGCGTCGCCGATCGGCGACGCCGTGCCGAGGTTCCCGCCGATCGTGGCGCGATTGCGGATGAGGCGCGACGCGAACTGCGGGACGAGTTCGCCGAGGAGCGGAACCCGGCCGCCGAGCCGACGCTCGATCTCAGACAGCGTCAGCGCCGCGCCGATCTCGATCACATCCTCCGAAGCCGCCAGCGTGCGCAGCTCGGGCAGCCGGTCGATCATGACGGCGAGCGCGGCGCGACGACCGCGCAGGTTGACCTCGACGCCCCAGTCGGTCGCACCGGCGACGACGGTCGCCTCAGGCTCGTCACGCAGCAGCCGGAGCGTCTCGCCCAGCCCGGCAGGACGCACGAAGCGCGCGCCGTCGACGACGAGATCAACGGGAGCAGGTTCCGGCGCGGGCTGGGCGCGGCGCTCCGTGAGCGGGTCGGTGGGATCCGGCATCCCGAGCGCATATGCGGCGTCACGGATCGGCCGGTATCCCGTGCAACGGCACAGGTTGCCGCTCAGAGCGTGCAGGTCGAATCCGTTCGGGCCGTGCTCGTGATCCGCGGCGCCGGCGGCCGACGGAGTCCGGTCCGCGCGGTAGAACTCCGCCGCCATGCTGCACACGAAGCCGGGAGTGCAGTATCCGCACTGCGATCCGCCCGCTTCGGCGAGGCGCTCCTGCACGGGGTGCAGCGCCTCGGGCGACCCGAGGCCCTCGGCGGTGACGACTTCCTGACCCTCCAGAGAGCGAACGGGCACGAGGCAGGAGTTGACCGGCACCCACGCCGACGCGTCGGCGCCGTCCGGGCCGAGCACGAGCATCGCGCACGCGCCGCACTCGCCCTCGGCACAGCCTTCCTTGCTCCCCGTCAGCCCGACGGAGCGCAGCCAATCGAGCGCGTTCGCATTCACCGGCACGCCGTCCAGCGCCCGGCGGATCCCATTCACGGTAACGACGTTGTCAGCCAAGTGAGCTCCTCTTGCGCGATTGTACGTCGGCACTGTGGCGATCGCTCCTCGCGTGCGCCACGATGAGGGAACAGGATGGTCGGCCGCCGAAGGAGGCACCGCCGTATGAGCGAACCCGTCGCGCGTGCCCCGGGTGGCCGGCTCACGCCTGCGGTGCTCGATCACGTCGACGCCTCACTGCGCGAGACCGATGACGTGCTGCGCACCGCGTACCCGGGCCACGACGGCTCGCGCCAGCCGGTGCACACGGTGTACGTCCCCGCCGACCGCATGACCGCGACTCTGCCCGCGCAGTGGGGCGTCGCAGCGCTGGCCGCCGCCGACGCCGCAGGCGGCCTGGCCGTGCTGGCCGAGCGGGTCGGCCTGGCGCCGTCACTCGCCCGCGAGGTCGTCCCCCGCGTCCGCGCGAAGCTGGAGCGCGAGCCGATCGAAGACCTGCGGCTGGATTTCGAGGACGGCTACGGCGACCGAGGCGACGACGTCGAAGACGCCGACGCCGTCGCCGCCGCCCGGCGCGTGGCCGAGGCGGTCGAAGCCGGCGCGGCGCCGCCGTTCACCGGCATCCGCTTCAAGAGTCTCGAGCAGTCGACGCGCTCGCGCGGCCTGCGCACCCTCGACCTGTTCCTCGCCGCTCTCATCGACGACGGCGGACTCCCCGACGACCTCCTGCTGACGCTCCCGAAGGTGTCGACGATCGCGCAGGTCGAGGCGATGGTCGTGGTCGCCGCGGCGCTCGAGCGCACCCACGGGCTGCCGGAGCGCGCGCTGCGGTTCGAGGTGCAGATCGAGACACCCCAGATCGTGCTCGGCCGCGACGGGCGCGTGCCACTCGCACAGCTGGCCGCCGCCGGCGACAGGCGGGTCACGGGGCTCCACTTCGGCACCTACGACTACACCGCGTCGCTGGGCATCTCCGCCCGCCACCAGTCGCTCGAGCATCCCGCGGCCGACCTGGCGAAGGACCTCATGCAGCTCGCGGTGGCCGGCACCGGCATCCGGCTGTCCGACGGCTCGACCAACATCCTCCCCGTCGGCGACGGCGCGCTCGACGCCTGGGTGCTGCACGCCCGGCTCGTGCGCCGCGCCCTCGAGCGCGGGATCTTCCAGGGCTGGGACCTCCACCCGCACCAGCTGCTGACCCGGTATCTCGCCACGTACGCGTTCTTCCGGGAGGGATATCCGGATGCCGCGGCCCGCCTCGCCGGGTACCTGCAGAGCCGTGCGGGCACCGTGCTCGACGAACCGGCCACCGCACGAGCGCTGGCGTGGTTCCTGCAGCGCGGCGTGGAGTGCGGGGCGGTCGACGTCGCCGATGTCACCGCCGACGTGGGCATCGGTCCCGACACGCTCACCGCGCTCGCGCATCCCACCCGTCCCGCTCCCCCGGCTGAGGAGTCCGCATGAGCTACTTCACCCCGTCGGGCGGACTGCCCGCCCAGACCGAGCTGCTCACCGATCGCGCTATCGTCACGGAGGCCTACACGGTCATCCCCCGGGGCGTGCTGCGCGACATCGTCACGAGCAGCCTGCCCGGGTTCACCGCCACACGCGCCTGGATCCTCGCCCGGCCGATCGCCGGATTCTCGACCACCTTCTCGCAGCTCATCGTCGAGATCGGCGCGGGCGGCGGCGCCGAGCGCCCCGAGCAGGAGGCCGGCGTCGAGGGCGTCGTCTTCGTCACCTCCGGCAGCCTCACCCTCACGATCGCCGGCGAACGCCACGTGCTCGAGCCCGGCGGCTACGCCTACCTCGCAGCCGGCGAGGAGTGGTCGCTCGCGAACGAGGCCGACGGGCCGACGAGCTTCCACTGGATCCGGAAGGCGTACGAACCGCTGGACGGCCACCCCGCGGCATCCTTCGTCACCCGGGATCAGGATGTCGTCCCCGAGCCGATGCCCGACACCGACGGCGCATGGGCGACGACCCGTTTCGTCGACCCCGACGACCTCGCCCACGACATGCACGTGAACATCGTCACCTTCCAGCCCGGCGGGTCGATCCCCTTCGCCGAGACGCACGTCATGGAGCACGGCCTCTTCGTGCTCGAGGGCAAGGGCGTCTACCGCCTCAACGGCGACTGGGTCGAGGTGCAGGCGGGCGACTTCATGTGGCTGCGCGCCTTCTGCCCGCAGGCCTGTTACGCGGGCGGGCCGGAGCCGTTCCGCTATCTGCTGTACAAGGACGTGAACCGTCAGATCCGCCTGACCGGGACCAGCCCGACGTGACGTTCGACACGGTCTTCCGCGCGGCACGCGTGCTCGTCGACGGCGCGTTCCGTCCGGCCGACGTGGGTGTGCGGAACGGCGTCGTCGCCCACCTCGGCGAGGTGGGGACGGGACGGGATGCAGCGTCCCTCGTCGAGCTGCGCGACGACGAGGTGCTGCTGCCCGGGCTCGTCGACACGCACGTCCACGTCAACGAGCCCGGCCGCACCGAGTGGGAGGGGTTCGAGTCGGCCACCCGCGCCGCGGCCGCCGGCGGCGTGACGACGATCGTCGACATGCCGCTCAACAGCATCCCGCCCACGGTGTCGGTGGACGCCCTCGCCCAGAAGCGCTCGGCCGCCGTGGGGAGCGTCTACGTGGACGTGGGGTTCTGGGGCGGGGTCGTGCCCGGCAACCTCGCCCAGCTGCGCCCCCTCGCCGAGGACGGCGTATTCGGCTTCAAGTGCTTCCTCGCCCCGTCCGGCGTCGACGAGTTCCCTGCCGTCACCCCCGACGAGATGGGCGAGGCGATGGCGGTCATCGCCTCGCTGGGCTCGATGCTGATCGTCCATGCCGAGGACGCGCACACGATCGAGACCGCACCCCACCGGGGTGGCCGCGACTACGCCGACTTCCTCGCCTCGCGTCCGGCCGCGGCTGAGGACACCGCGATCGCCGACGTCATCCGGCTCGCCGAAGCGACCGGGGCGGCGTCCCACATCCTGCACCTGAGCAACGCGAACTCGCTCGCTCGCATCGTCGAGGCGCGGCGGCGCGGCGTCGACCTGACCGTGGAGACCTGCCCGCACTACCTCACCCTCATCGCAGACGACATCGCGGCCGGCGCGACCGTGTGCAAGTGCTGCCCGCCGATCCGCGACGCCGGCAACCGCGACGCGCTGTGGCAGGGCCTCGCCGACGGCTCGGTCGACTTCATCGTGTCGGACCACTCCCCCAGCACGCCCGATCGGAAGAACGCGGGCGACGGCGACTTCGAGGTGGCGTGGGGCGGGATCGCCTCACTGCAGCTCGGGCTGCCGTTGGTGTGGACCGAGGCGCGGCGGCGCGGTATTGGCCTGGCGCGCATCGTAGAGCTCATGGCCGAGAACCCCGCGGCGCGCGTGGGCCTCGCCGACAAGGGCCGGATCGCGGTCGGCGCCGCCGCGGACTTTGCGGTGTTCGCGCCCGACGAGACGTTCGTCGTGGATGCGCGGGCGCTCGAGCACCGGCATCCGATCTGCCCGTATGACGGCCGCGAACTGACGGGTGTGGTGCGGGCCGCCTACCTCGCCGGCGCACGCATCGACCGCGCCGTGCCGCGCGGGCGTCTGCTCACCCGGCGCGAGGAGGTGCCGCATGCGGCTTGAGGAGTTCAACGCCGCAGGCCGCGGCGACGCGCTCGCCGCGCTGCGAACGTGCGCCGACGTGACGCGCTGGTGCGAGCAGCTGGTCGATCGCCGGCCGTACGCGTCGGTCGACGAGCTGTTCGCCGAGGCGGCGAGCGCAGCCGACCCGTTCAGACCGGATGAGGTCGATGCGGCACTCGCGCGGCATCCGCGCATCGGCGAGCGCGCGCACGGCGTCAGCCGCGAGGCGGCGCTGTCGCGATCGGAGCAGGCCGCGGTCGACCCGGCGGACGTCGAGGTGCAGCGCGCTCTGCGCGACGGCAATCGTGAGTACGAGGAGCGGTTCGGACGGGTGTTCCTCATCCGGGCCGCGGGGCGGAGCGCGCCCGAGATCCTGGCCGCGCTGCGCGCACGACTGGAGAACGACCCCGACATCGAGGCGCGGGTCGTCGGAGAACAGCTGCGCGAGATCGCGCTGCTGCGACTGGAGGGGATGGTGCAGCCATGAGCGTCTCGCACATCACGACGCACGTGCTGGACGCGGCCCGGGGGCGACCGGCGAGCGGCGTCGCCGTGCAGCTGCTCGCCCGCGACGGCGAGGACTGGCAGCCGATCGCAGAAGCGGTGACGGATGCCGACGGCCGGGCGTCGCAGCTCGGTCCTGAGCGCGTCGCTCCCGGCGACTACCGGCTGCGGTTCGACACCGGCGCATACTTCGACGCGCAGGGCAGGCCGACGTTCTATCCCGAGGCGGTGCTGACGTTCCGCGTCGACGAGGGGCACTGCCACGTGCCACTTCTGCTGAGCCCCTTCGCCTACTCCACCTACCGAGGAAGCTGAGCACCGATGAGCATCGTCCTGGGCGCCAATCAGTACGGCAAGGCCGAGGTGCGCGTCGTCAAGGTGACGCGCGACGACCCCCGCCACGAGATCGAAGACCTGAGCGTCACGTCGCAGCTGCGCGGCGATTTCGCGGCCGCCCACCTGACCGGCGACAACCGGCATGTCGTGCCGACCGACACTCAGAAGAACACCGTCTTCGCGTTCGCGCGTGCCGGCATCGGGTCACCCGAGGAGTTCCTGCTGCGCCTCGCCGACCACTTCACCGGATCGTTCGATTGGGTCACGGGCGGCCGGTGGACCGCCGAGAGCTACGCGTGGCAGCGGATCCACGTGGACGGCGCCCCGCACGACCACTCGTTCATACGCGTCGGCCAGGAGACCCGCACCGCCGTGGTCGTCGCCGACGGCGACGCACGTCACGTGCTGGGCGGACTCCGCGGGCTGACCCTGCTGAAGACCACCCAGTCGGGGTTCGAGGGGTACCCCAAGGACCGCTACACGACGCTGCCCGAGACCCGCGACCGGGTCCTCGCGACCGACGTCGCGACCCGGTGGAGGTACCTCCCGGGCGCGGACGTCGACTACAACGCCGTGTACGCCGACGTGAAGCGCATCCTGCTGGAGGAGTTCACGCGCCGGTACTCGGCAGCGCTGCAGACGACGATGTTCGAGCTCGGCACCGCGGTGCTGGAGGCGCACGACGAGATCGCCGAGATGCGGTTTTCGCTGCCGAACAAGCATCACTTCGTCGTCGACCTCGAGCCGTTCGGCCTCGACAATCCGAACGAGGTGTTCTACGCCGCCGACCGCCCCTACGGGCTGATCGAGGCGCAGGTCACCCGGGAGGGCGTCGAGCCGGCCGACGCCGCGTGGGACGGCGCGACGGCGTTCTGCTGAGGCGTCACCTCAGCGCGGTGCGGCTGGTCGCAGTCGACTCGATCGCGACCCCGTCAGGTACGAACAGGGTGAGGACGGGGGGACGCCACGTCGCCGCGACCGTGACCCGCGCCGAGAGGCCGTCGGGGGTGTCGGCCGAGACGAGGGCCGCACCCTGTCCCACCTCGTCGACCATCGCCTGAGCCTGGTCGCGGACATGCGCCGACGTCAGCTCGGCGACCGGCTCGCCGTGTTCGACCGAGAGCACGAAGCCGTCCGCGGCGGCGAGGGCCGCGGCATCCGCCAGCGAGTCCAATCGCTTTTGCGCGAGATAGAGGCTCGTCGCATCTGCGCACAGCAGGATCGCCACGAGTGCGAGCGCGCCGTAGCCGAGAGTCAGCAGCAGCACGCTCCCCTCATCATCCGGAGATCCTGACGCAGGCCCCCGCCGCAGCTTCATCGCGTGCCCCAGAAGCGCGAGACCTTCTGTGCGGCCGACGCTTCGACCGGGATGCTCGCGAGCCGGTCGAGCCCGAGGACGGCAGGCACCAGCGGGAGAGCGACACGCGTGCGCAGCGTCACGACGAGCGTCGCTCCCGCACGCGGGCACTCCCCACCGGCCGGGCGGCAGTCGAACGCCACGTCGAGCGCCGCGGGGTCGAGGCCGTACTCGGTGGCGATGGCCGTAAGGACGAGATCCGCGCGTCGCGACGCGTCGGCGCGATCGGTCGCCGTCGCGACCGAGCGGGCGACGTGACGCGCCCCCGCCTCGGCACCCAGCGACTGGCTTTGAACGAGTCCGAGCGCGCCGACGAGGTAGACGAGCGGAACGAGCAGCAGCAGGCCGACGAGGATGAACTCGAGAGCGGCGGAGCCCCGTTCGCGGTCGTCAGCCGGTAGGGCTAGGTCGTCAATCGAAGGACTCGACCGGGGCACGGGCCGTCACCTCCATCGTCTGCGGTGCGCCGAGCAGACCGACCAGCGGGAGCACCGCGCGTACCGTCACCTCCACGGCGGGGTGGCCCGACGTGTCCGTTTCCCGCACGGCGACGTCGGCGGCGTACTCCTGCCCGACCGTGCGAGAGACGATCTCGCGCGTGCGCCGCGCCCCGTCGTCGAGCGACGTGTCGGCGAGCGCAGCGTGGTACGCGCCCTCGACGGCCGCGTCGTGCACGACGTTGCGCACATAGACGGCCAGTCCGAACTGCAGGACGCCCAGGGTGAGGACGGTGAGCAGCGCTCCGACGAGCACGAACTCGACGGGGCTGGATCCGGCGTCGTCGAGCGGAGGACGGACGCGCACGGGCTAGAAGCCGGAGACCCGCGAGATCGCCTGCTCGAACAGGCCGGCGAGCGCGGGTCCGGCGAGTGCCCAGATGACGACGACCAGTCCGGCGGTCATGAGCGTGATGAGCACCCAGCCGGGCACGTCGCCCCGCTCGTCCTCGGCGAAGTCGACGAGGGAGGCTCGGAGCCGCGCCGTCAGGCGCTGGAGGTGGTGGCGGATCATTTCTCTCCTTCGAGGGGGGTGAGTGGAAGATGGGTCAGCCGAGGCCGAGCCGGAGCATGAACACTCCCGGGAACACGGCGAACAGGACGCTGAGCGGGAGGATGAGGAACACGAGGGGGACGAGCATGTAGATCTCTTTGCGCCCGGCGCGCTCGATGAGATCGCGCTTGGCGTCTTCGCGCGCGTCGAGCGCCTGAGCGTGGAGCACCTGGGCCAGGGGCGCACCGCGATCGATCGCGGCGACGAGCTGGTCGACGGAGCGCGAGAGCGCCGGGATCTGCAGGCCGTCCGACATCTTGGCCAGGGCTTCCGGAAGCGGGGACCCGGTGCCGACCGCCACCACGGCGCCGCGAAGCTCCGCGGTCAGCTCGCCGGCTCCCACTGCGCTCACCCGGCGGAGCGAGTCGAGAATCCCCTCCCCCGCGGAAAGGCACAGCGCCACGAACTCGAGCACGGTGGGCAGCTCTTCGCGGATGCGTCCGACCCGCGACTTCGCCGCGTGGGAGAGCCACGCGTCGCACCCGAGCATCCCCCCGACGGCGAACAGGGGCGGCAGCAGGACGAGCGACGGCGAGCCGCGCCCGAGGAGGACGACCGCGACCACGATCAGACCTCCGGCGGCGAGGCCCGCGACCGACCATGCCAGCTGACGGCCTCTGAAGGCCGAGGCATCCATCGCCCAGCCTGCCTGGTGGAGCCGTCGCGCGAGCGCGGCGTCACCGCCGAGGAAACGTGCGAAGCGCTGCCGCAGCGCGTCCCAGGCCAGGGCGGGCGCCGGAGCCGCGAACGCGACGCCCACGCCGCGCGGGTCGGTCACGTCGCGGATGTACGGCGCGATCCGCCGCGCGAGGCTCGGCGCCCCGAACCGCGGCGCGAGCGACAGCAGCAGGCAGGCGCCGACGCCGAGCGCCGTGCCCAGCACGATCGAGAACGCGAGATCGTCGGTGGGGAGAATGCTCACCCGAACCACCTCCGCGGCTCGGGGAGGCGCCCGAGCCGGATCATCACGCGGAAGGCGACGAACGACACCGCCGCTCCGGCCAGGATGAGCGCGACGCCCTCGGTACTGGCGTAGGCCTCGGCTCCTTCGGGCCGCATCGCGAGCAGCGACAGGATCACCCACGGCGCGGCGACCCCCAGCACGGCGGCACCGCGGATCCACGACTGGCGCGACTCGACCTCAGCGCGCAGGGCGGTGTCAGCCCGCACCGACGCGGCGAGCGCGCGCAGCACGGGGGTGAGCTCCGTCCCGCCCACCTGCCGCGCCATGCGCAGCGTCTCCAGGATGCGATCGCCGACCGGATCGGCGAGCGCGACCTTCAGTCGCTGCGCGCTGGAATCGAAGTGACCGGATGCCGCGACATCGCGTGCGAACCCCGCGAATGCGGGCCGAAGCTCGGCGGGGGCGGACTGCGAGAGGCTGGCGACGGCGTCGGGGAGCGACATCCCGGCACGGACCGACGCGATGAGAAGGTCGCACACGTCCGGCCACAGCCCGCGCCGCACCCGCACGAGCCGAGAGCGCCGGGCGCGCAGCCACGCGAAGGGGGCGATGCCGCAGGCGACGGCCGCGACGAGGCTCAGTGTCGGCACCTGCGCGATGAGCCAGGACGCAGCGGCGCCGACCGCCGCCGCGCACACGGCCACGACGATCACCGAACCGGGCGACACGCGCGCGAGCCCCGCCGCCTCGAGGAGCCGCGCCAGACTCCCGGACGACGCCGCGGCAGTCCGCTCCTCTCGCAGCGGCCAGAGCCAGGGCGACAGCGCGAGCAGGGTGCCGGCGGCGAGCACGGCGCCCCAGACGAACGTCATGCGTCCTCGCTCCGGTAGAGCGTGCGCGCCGCGATGACGCCCGACTCGACGCCGACGGGCTCGACGATCTCGGCGACACGGCGCCGGCCGGCGGCATCCCGCTCGCAATGCACGACGAGATCGACGGATGCCGCGACCGCCGGCAGCACGAAGGCGGCGTCGATGTTGCGGCCGGCCAGCAGCGGCAGAGCGGCGAGCTTGCCCAGCGCCTCTCGTGCCGAGTTGGCGTGGATCGTCGCAGCGCCGGGCACGCCGGTGTTGAGCGCGAGCACGAGGTCGAGCGCCTCGGCATCGCGCACCTCGCCCACCACCAGGCGGTCGGGTCGCATGCGCAGCGCCTCCTTCACCAGGCGCCGCAGGCTCACCTCGCCGGTGCCCTCGAGGCTCGGCTGGCGGCCCTGGAGCGCCACGAGGTCGGTCGCGGCGACGGCGAGCTCGAAGGTCTCCTCCACGGTGACGATGCGGTGCTCGGGCGGGCAGGCCGCGATGAGGGCGCCGAGGAGCGTCGTCTTGCCCGCATGGGTGGCACCCGACACCAGCACCGAGGCGCCGCGGCCCATCGCTGATCGCAGCAGGTCCGCCCCGTGCGGGGCGAGTGAGCCCGCAGCGACGAGCCGGTCGAGATCGCGGAAGGCCGGCAGGAACTTGCGGACATTCACCGCCCAGTGCCGCCGGGTGATGTCGGGGATCACCACGTGCAGGCGGGAGCCGTCGGGCAGGGAGGCGTCGACGAAGGGCTGGCTGAGATCGACGCGGCGACCCGAGGATTGCAGCATCCGCTCCACGAGGTCTCGCACGGCGGAGTCGGTCAGCGTGAGCGGCGTTCGCTCGGGCACCCCGCCGCGAGCGACGAAGATGCGGTCGGGAGCGTTGATCCACAGCTCTTCGACGGAGGGGTCGTCGAGATAGGGCTGCAGCGGACCGTACCCCGCGACGGCGGCGAGCACCTCCCGCACGCAGGCCGACTCATCGTCAACCGGTGCGAGCCCTCGAGCGAGCGCGAAGTCGTTGTGACGACGCACCTCGGTGCGGGCGATGTGCGCCGCGAACTCCGGGTCTTTCGAGGGGTCGGCCCGCTCGGCCCGGAGTCGTTCGCGCACTCGCTCTGCGACGAGCGTCGTCGTGGGCGGGGCAGTGGGCGAAGGCACCACTGCATCCTCGCAAGGGAGGAAAACGACATTCCGAAGTTATCCACAGGTGCGCGGCGCGGCCATGCGAGGCAGGATGGACAGCACAACGGAAGGAGCCGCGAATGGGCACCACGAAGACGGAGATCTCCCCGGGCGGCCGGGCGGCCCTGGGCGTGCTGGGGCTCGTGCAGGCGGTGTTCGCGTTCCTCGCGTTCTGGGACCTCGCGCATCGCGACGCCGAGGAGGTGCGGGGCCCGAAGCCGGTGTGGATCCCGGCGATCCTGGTCAACTGGATCGGTCCGGCGAGCTACTTCCTCTTCGGAATCCGTCGCTGACCCCGACCGGAGAACCGGGGGTTTCCCCCACAGCCGCCGTCCAGCCCCCTCAGTAGACTGATCCTGCTCGCGGGAGTGGTGGAATTGGCAGACACGCAGGATTTAGGTTCCTGTGCCTCCGGGCGTGTGGGTTCAAGTCCCACCTTCCGCACGCAGCTGCTTCGCTGACCCGCGCTGCCGCGCCGCCGACCTCAACGACCGACGGGAACCCCACATCGTGCACGCCGTCCCCACCGCTCTCATCCCCTGGCTCGATCCTGCCGCGATCATCGAATGGGCCGGCCCCTGGGCGCTCGTGGTGGTGTGCTTCATCGTCTTCGCCGAGACGGGCCTGCTCATCGGCTTCCTGCTGCCGGGCGACACGCTCCTGGTCATCGCCGGCCTGCTCTCGCACCCGCAGGACTACGCACCGAACGGCGTCTTCGGCCTGAGCGTCTGGTGGGTCGCGCTGCTGATCGGACTCTCCGCCTTCGTCGGCGGCGAAGTCGGGTACTACATCGGCCACAAGGGCGGACCCTCGGTCTTCGAGAAGAAGGAGTCGGGGCTTTTCAGCGTCAAGAACGTCGAGCGCACGAACGCCTTCTTCGAGCGCTTCGGCGGACTCACGATCATCCTCGCGCGCTTCGTGCCGATCGTGCGCACGTTCGCGCCCGTCGCCGCCGGCGTCGGCCACATGAACAAGTGGAAGTACACGCTCTACAACTTCATCGGAGCGGTGATCTGGGGCTTCGGGCTGACGATGTTCGGCTACCTCATCGGCTTCATCCCGCCGGTCGCCGACTTCGTCGAGAACTACATCGACCTCATCCTGCTCGCGGCCGTGGGTGGCACCGCCATCGTGACGCTGTGGCACTACTTCCGCGAGCGCAGCAAGGCCAAGAAGGCCGCCGCCGCCGGTGAGGACGTCGTCACCGACCACCAGGAGGCCGAGGCTCTCGTGCTCGACAACGACGTGTTCGACCGCGGTCCCGAGCACGAGTCGCCGCGGGACTGATCGGACTCGCCCGTCAGGAGGCCTTAGCGGTCTTCTTCGCCGCCGGCTTCTTGGCGGCGGGCTTCTTGGCGGCCGGCTTCTTCGCGTCGCTCTTCGGCGCCGATTTCTTCGCCGCGGGCTTCTTCGCGGGGGCGTCGTCTTTCTTCGCGGATTTCGCGCCGCCGCCACGTGCTGCCCGCGACTTCTCGACGCTCGCGCGCAGCGCCTCCATGAGGTCGATGACCTCTCCCCCGGTGTCCTCCTCCTCGTGGTCGCCGAAGGTCTCGGAGGTGTCGAGCGCGTCGCCCTGCTCGAGCTTCGCGTCGATGAGGATGCGCAGCTCCTGCTGGTACTCGTCGGTGAACTCCGACGGATCGAAGTCGCTCGCGAAGCTCTCGACGAGGGATGCCGACAGCTCGAGCTCCTTCGCCGAGATCCGCACCGTCTCGTCCAGCGCCGGGAAGGCGGCCTCGCGTACCTCGTCCGCCCACAGGAGCGTCTGCAGCACGAGCACGTCACCGCGCACGCGCAGCGCCGCCAGCCGGGTCTTCTGGCGCAGCGAGAACCGCACGATCGCCGTGCGGTCCGTCTGCTCGAGGGTCTTGCGCAGCAGCACATAGGCCTTGGGCGAGGCGCTGTCAGGCTCGAGGTAGTACGCCTTGTCGAGGGTGAGCAGGTCGACCTGATCGCTCGGCACGAACTCCACGACGTCGATCTCTCGGCTCTTCTCGGCAGGGAGCGCCGCGAAGTCCTCCTTGGTGAGCACGACCGTCTTGTCGCCGTCGTCGTAGGCCTTGTCGATGTCCTGGTAGGGCACGACCTCACCGTCGATCTCGCACACGCGCTGGTAGCGGATGCGACCGCCGTCCTTGTTGTGCACCTGATGCAGCGACACGTCGTGGTCCTCGGTCGCCGAATACACCTTGACCGGCACATTGACCAGACCGAAGGTCAGCGCGCCCTTCCAGATCGCCCTCATCCCACCAGTGAACACCGGTCACACCCGCCACGGCTAGCCCATATGCGGGTGTTGACATGTCGCGGCTACCCTGAACGCATGCCCCGCGCAGAGCAGACGGTCTCGATCGGCGGCCGGAGACTGCGCGTCACGAACCTCGACAAGGTGCTGTACCCCGAGACCGGGACCACCAAGGGCGAGGTCATCGACTACTACACGCGCATCGCGCCGCTGCTGATCCCGCACGTCGTCGGCCGGCCGGTGACCCGGAAGCGGTGGCCCGAAGGGGTGGGCACCGACGACGATCCCGGCATGGTGTTCTTCGCGAAGGACCTGGAGCGCGGCGCACCCTCCTGGGTGAGGCGGATGCCGATCCCCCACTCCACGGGCACCAAGAACTATCCGCTGGTCGGCGACGTGCCGACCCTCGTCTACCTCGCGCAGGTGGCGAGTCTCGAGCTGCATGTGCCGCAGTGGCGATTCGCGCCCGACGGCGAACGCGGCTTCGCCGACCGGCTCGTCCTCGACCTCGACCCCGGGCCCGGCGCCGGCCTGCCGGAGTGCGCGATCGTGGCGGGCTGGGCACGCGGCATCCTGTCGGGAATGGGACTCGAGCCCTACCCGGTGACCAGCGGCAGCAAGGGAATCCACCTGTACACGGCGCTCCCCGAAGGCCAGACGACCGAGCAGGCCTCGATCATCGCCAAGGAGCTCGCGCGCGCGATCGAGGCCGACCACCCCGACCTCGTCGTCAGCTCGATGAAGAAGACCGAGCGCCCCGGCAAGGTGCTGATCGACTGGAGCCAGAACAACGGCGCCAAGACGACGATCGCGCCGTACTCGCTGCGCGGCCGCACCCACCCGACGGTCGCCGCTCCCCGCACCTGGGACGAGCTCGAAGACCCGGACCTGCGCCACCTGCTGTTCGAGGAGGTGCTCGAGCGCATGGAGGAGCTCGGCGACCCGATGGACGCGCTCGGCTTCCACGCCGGCGGTCGCGAGGCGGAGGCAGGACCCCTCTCGGCGTACATCTCCAAGCGCAGCGCGTCGCGCACGCCCGAGCCGGTTCCGGGGAATCCCCTGGGCGCCATCCCGCACGGCGAGAAGCCCATCTTCGTCATCCAGGAGCATCACGCGACGGCGCTGCACTGGGACTTCCGCCTCGAGCACGACGGCGTCCTCGTCAGCTGGGCGGTGCCTCGCGGCGTGCCGCACTCGTACAAGCGGAACAACCTCGCGATCATGACCGAGGACCACCCGATGGAGTACGCGACGTTCGAGGGCACGATCCCCGCCGGCGAGTACGGCGGCGGCTCGGTCACGATCTGGGACGACGGCCGCTACGACCTCGAGAAGTGGCGCGACGACGAGGTGATCGCGACGCTCGAGGGCCGTCCGGGCGGGCCGCTCGGGCGCGTGCGCCTCGCGCTCATCCGCACGGAGGGCGAGGGCGAGAAGTCGAGCTGGCTGCTGCATCGGATGAAGACGGATGCCGCGGGCCGCGCTCAGCCGGACGGCATCCCCGTCGAACCCAGCCCGCAGGCCGACGAGCGCCCGCCGGCACCCCGCCCCTCGACGACCGCGTCCTCCGCCCCGACGGCGCCGGCCGCGATGCTCGCGACGAACTCCACGCCCGCGATGGCACGGCAGGCGGCGGCTCGCTGGGGAGGCGACGCGTGGGTCGAGGGCAAGTGGGACGGCATCCGCGCCGTCGGCGTGTGGGACGGCGCACGGCTGCGGCTCTACGCCCGCAGCGGCAACGACATCACGCACCGCTACCCCGAGCTGACCGACGTCGACGCCGGCTTCGGCGATGCACCCGCGATCGTGGACGGCGAGCTCGTCGCGCTCGAGCCTGACGGCAGACCCAGCTTCCCGCTCCTGCAGGGGCGCATGAACCTGGAGCGTCCCGCCGAGATCACCCGCGAGTCGCGTAGGGCACCGGTGCGCTACTACCTCTTCGACGTCCTGTCCGCCGACGGCGATGACGTCACGGAGCAGCCGCTGCGCGCCCGCCGTCGCATCCTCGAGGATCTCGCCGCCGACGCCATCCGGCTGATCACCGTCCCGCCGGTCTTCGACGACGTCGACGCCGCGCTCGAGGCGAGCAGCACGCTGCGCCTCGAGGGGATCGTCGTGAAGGACCCGCGCTCGCGCTACACGGGTGGCGTCCGCTCCGAATCGTGGCTGAAGGTCAAGCACACGAGCACGCAGGAGGTCGTGATCGCCGGCATCCGGCCCGGGAAGGGCGGACGCAGCGGCACCTTCGGGTCGCTCCTGCTCGGCATCCCCGGACCGGACGGTCTCCGGTACGCCGGTCGTGTCGGCACGGGGTTCAGCGACAGCATGCTCACCCAGCTGCTCCGCACGCTGACGCCGCTGCGCACCGGTGAGAATCCCCTGGTCGGCGTGCCTCCGCTCGACGCGCGGGACGCCCTCTGGGTCCGCCCCGAGCTCGTCGGCGAGGTCGAGTACGGCGAGTTCACCCCGGCCGGCATCCTGCGCCATCCGCGCTGGCGGGGTCTCCGGCCCGACAAGAGTCCCGACGAGGTGCGACGCGAAGACCGCCCCTAGGCGTGCGCGTCGTGCTCGATGTGCCCGGCCGGCTCGAGCTGGAAGGTCGAGTGCTCGACGTCGAAATGCTCCGAAAGGCAGGACTGGAGGGAGCTCAGGATGCCGGAGGCCCGCCCGTCCCGCATCGCGGCGTCGTCGACCACCACGTGGGCGCTGAACACGGGTGCCCCGCGCGTGAGCTGCCACACGTGCACGTCGTGCACGTCGACCACCCCCGAGGTGGCGAGGATGTGGTCGCGGATGTCGCGCACGTGCGTTCCCGCCGGAGCGGACTCCGCCAGCACCGACACGACCTCGCGCAGCAGGCCGATCGCACGCGGGATGATCATGGCGGCGATGACGAGCGAGGCGAGCGCATCCGCCTGAACCCAGCCCGTGGTCACGATGACGATCGCGGCGATGATCACCATGGCGGACCCGATGAGGTCGCCGAGCACTTCCAGGTAGGCGCCCCGCACGTTGATGCTGCGGCGCTGAGCGGAGCTGAGGAGCCACATCGCGACCGCGTTGGCGATGAGGCCGGCGACGGCGACCGCCAGCATGAGTCCGCCGGCAACTTCCACCTCGCCCGGGTCGAGCAGGCGCTTGACGCCCTCTACGGCCACCCACACCGACAGCACGATGAGGATGGCGCCGTTGACGAGGGCGCCGAAGACCTCGGCGCGCTGGTAGCCGAAGGTGCGCCGGTCGTTCGCCGGCCGCGCCGCCACGCTCGTCGCCACGAGCGCGATGACCAGGGCCGCGGCATCCGTGAACATGTGCGCCGCGTCGGCCAGGAGCGCGAGGGATCCCGACAGCGCCGCGCCGACCACCTGCACCACCATCACGAGACTCGTGATCGCGAGCGAGATCGCCAGCAGCCGGCGGTTGCTCGCCCCGCGGATGCCGCCCTGCGGGGCGCTCGCGTGATCGTGCATGCGCCCAGGCTAAGCCCGGGCGCAGAGCCTCATGCGCCGATCCGCCCAGTCGGGAATGATCGTGATTCTCACTCCCGCGAGCGCCTCAGAGCTGCTCGAGCAGCGGCGCGAGCTCGGCGAAGGCGCGGGCGCGGTGCGACGAGCGGTTCTTCTCGAGCGAAGACCATTCGCCGACGGTGCGCTCGCTGCCCGGCTCCTGGCCGTCCGGGATGAAGATCGGGTCGTAGCCGAATCCGCCCTCGCCCGACGCCGCCGCAGCCAAGCGGCCCGGCCAGCGTCCTTCGACGACCTGCTCGCTCGAGGCATCCCCCGGCACCACGAGCGCGATCGTCGACACGAACTGCGCCGTGCGGTGCGGATCGGCGATGTCGGAGAGCTGGTCGAGCAGCAGCGCGAGATTGGCCGAGGCGTCCTTCGCGTGCCCTGCCCAGTACGCCGAGAACACGCCCGGCGCACCGCCCAGCACGTCGACGCAGATGCCGGAGTCGTCGGCGAGGGCGGGAAGACCCGTGTGCTCGGCGGCGGCACGGGCCTTGATGAGGGCATTCTCAGCGAAGGTCACACCGTCCTCGGCGGGCTCGGGGCCGTCGTAGGCGACCACCTGCAGGTCGGGCCGGGTGTCGGCGACGATCGCCTGGAACTCCTCGACCTTGTGGCGGTTGTGGGTCGCGAGCACGATCTGGCGGAGCGGCTGCGCATCCGCGGCGGCGTCGGCCACGGCATCCGCCATCTCCTCCGGCAGTGCGGTCATGTCAGGACTCCGCGCCGGCCTCGAGCGCGGCGAGCTGGTGGCCGCGCAGCGACGCGCATCCGGCCACGCCGAGCTCGAGGAGGGCGTCGAGCTCTCGCTTGTCGAAGGGCGCGCCCTCCGCCGTGCCCTGCACCTCGACGAACAGGCCGCGGCCGGTGACGACGACGTTCATGTCGGTCTCGGCGCGCACGTCCTCGACGTAGGCGAGGTCGAGCATGGGCTCGCCGTCGATGATCCCGACCGACACCGCTGCGACCGAGTCGACGAGCACCTGCGACCGCTGCGCGATGAACTTCTTGGCGCGACCCCACTCGATCGCGTCGGCCAGCGCGACGTAGGCGCCGGTGATCGCCGCGGTGCGCGTACCCCCGTCGGCCTGCAGCACGTCGCAGTCGATGACGATGGTGTTCTCGCCGAGCGCCTTGGTGTCGACGACCGCGCGCAGGGCCCGGCCGATCAGGCGGGAGATCTCGTGCGTCCGCCCGCCGATGCGGCCCTTCACGCTCTCGCGGTCGTTGCGGCTGTTGGTCGCGCGCGGCAGCATCGCGTACTCCGCGGTCACCCACCCCTTGCCCTTGCCGGTCAGCCAGCGTGGAACGCCGTTGGTGAACGACGCCGTGCACAGCACCTTGGTGCCGCCGAACGAGATGAGCGCCGAGCCCTCGGCATTCGCGCTCCAGCCGCGTTCGATCGTGATGGGTCGCAGCTGGTCGACGGCGCGGCCGTCGGCGCGGACGACGTCGGCGGCGTCCTGATCCTGTGGAAGGGTCATCGGGTCTCTCCTCGGGTGGGGCGGTGGGTCAGTTCGGGCGGTGCGGGAGCTCGATGGCGCCGGTCTGCACGAGCTGGACCTCGCGCACCTCACGGCCCATGAGCCGGTGGGCGAGGTCGAGGAAGTCGTCGGCCGACGCGCCGGTGGCCTCGTAGACGTGGCGAGGCGAGGCATCCGGCCCCGCGAGGAGATCACGCGACACCAGCTGCCGGTAGACGTCCTTGGCCGTCTCGGTATCGCTCGAGACGAGCGAGACGTCGGGTCCCATGACGTAGCTGATCGCGCCCTCGAGGAAGGGGTAGTGCGTGCAGCCGAGCACGAGCGTGTCGACCCCGGCGTGCCGCAGCGGCGCGAGGTAGTTCTCCGCCGTCGCGAGCACCTCGGGCGAGTCTGTCACGCCCGCTTCGACGAATTCCACGAACCGCGGGCAGGCCTCGGCGAACACGGTCAGGCGCTCGTTGACCTCGAGCATGTCCTGGTACGCCCGCGAGCCGATCGTCCCCTCGGTGCCGATCACGCCGATGCGGCCGTTGCGCGTGGTCGACATCGCGGTGCGCACCGCGGGGCCGATCACCTCGACGACCGGCACGTCGTAGCGCTCGCGGGCATCGCGCAGCATCGCGGCAGACGCCGTGTTGCACGCGATCACCAGCATCTTCACGCCCTCGTCGACGAGTGTGTCGAGGATCTCGAGCGAGTAGCGCCGCACGTCGGCGATCGGCTTCGGCCCGTACGGCGAGTGGGCCGTGTCGCCGATGTAGAGGAGCGACTCGCGCGGCAGCAGCGCCGACACGGCTCGCGCCACGGTGAGTCCGCCGACACCGGAGTCGAAGATTCCGATGGGCGCATCCTTCACGATGATCCAGCCTACGCCAGGCGGTCAGTAGGCTGACCCGCATGACCGCCTCCCGCAGCACGGCGCTTCACACCGACCGCTACGAACTCACCATGCTGGACGCGGCGCTGCGCGACGGCACCGCCGACCGCCGGTGCGTCTTCGAGCTGTTCGGCCGACGGCTGTCCGCCGGCCGGCGCTTCGGCGTCGTGGCCGGCACCGGGCGGCTGCTGAGCCTCATTCGCGACTTCCGCTTCGCCGAAGAGGAGCTGCGATTCCTCCGCGACGAGCGGGTGGTGGATGCCTCGACCCTCGACTTCCTCGAGGGCTACCGGTTCACCGGCTCGATCACCGGCTATCGCGAGGGCGAGCTCTACTTCCCGGGGTCTCCGATCCTCACCGTCGAGGGGACCTTCGCCGAGGCGGTCGTGCTGGAGACCCTTGCACTGAGCGTCCTCAACCACGACTCCGCCGTCGCGACGGCCGCCGCCCGCATGAGCGTCGCGGCGGGCGACCGTCCCCTCTCGGAGATGGGCTCGCGCCGCGCCGGCGAGGCCTCGGCGGTCGCGGCCGCGCGCGCCGCCTACATAGCCGGATTCGGCGCGACCTCGAACCTCGAGGCGGGCCGCACGTGGGGCATTCCGACCATGGGAACCGCCGCCCACGCGTGGACGCTGCTGCACGACACCGAGGAGGAGGCGTTCCGCTCCCAGGTGGAGGCCCTCGGCACCGACACGACGCTGCTCGTCGACACGTACGACACCCGGGAGGGCGTCGCGACGGCGGTGCGCGTCGCCGGTACGGAGCTCGGCGGCGTCCGCATCGACTCCGGCGACCTGCCGCTCGTCGCGGCCGACGTGCGTGCGCAGCTCGACGAGCTCGGAGCGACGGGCACCCGCATCACCGTGACGAGCGACCTCGACGAGTACGCGATCGCGGCCCTCGCGGCATCCCCCGTCGACTCCTACGGCGTGGGCACCTCGGTCGTCACCGGATCGGGCACCCCCACCGCCGGCATGGTGTACAAGCTCGTCGCACGTCAGGACTCGGCCGGCGGATGGGTTGCCGTGGCGAAGGCCTCGGCCGACAAGTCGTCGAGGGGCGGGCGGAAGGCCGCGTTCCGCACCCTCGACCGCGGCACCGCCACCAGCGAGCTCATCGTCGTGTCGGACGGGTTCGAGGAGGTCGCGACGGCGTCATCCCACCCCGACGCCCGCGCTCTGCAGGTGACCCTCGTCGAGGATGGCGAGCCGGATGCCGCGTATGAGGGCCACGCGGGTGTGGAGGCGGCGCGCGAGCATCACGCCTTCGCGCGCGAGGAGCTCCCCGTGCGCGGGCTCGCGCTCAGCAAGTCCGACCCGGCGATCCCGACCGTGTACGCGGATGCCGGCTGACTCAGCTCACTTCGCGAGTGACTCGTAGATCTCTTTGCAGGTGGGGCACACCGGGAACTTCTCAGGGTCGCGCCCGGGCGTCCACTTCTTGCCGCACAGCGCCCGCACCGGCTTGCCGGTGATCGCGGACTCGAGGATCTTGTCCTTCTTCACGTAGTGCGAGAAGCGCTCGTGGTCTCCGGGCTCGATGTTCTCTTCGCGGATGAGCTCTTCGAGCTCTCGGTCGAGGGTGGCCAGACCGCCCTGGTCCGGGCCTTCGAGAGGGGTGCTCATGGTCAGCGAGTCTATCGCGGTGCGCCCGCGTCGGGACCGGCTCAGGTCGACTCGGCGAACTCCATGAGCCGCCCGCCCCGACGCGAGAACACCATCGATCCCGCCGTCACGCCGATGATGAGCACGCCGAGTCCGGCCGCCAGACCCGCCCACAGGGCCGGCGTCGCGGCATCGATGTCGTCGGTGAGGGCGATCCACCCGCACCACAGCGCGGGCAGGCTCGCCACGACGGCGCCGAGCATGACGAGGCTCTGCGAGACGGCCCCCGACGAGCCGGTGCGCTGCGGCTGCTGGAACGGGCTCTCCCCCGGGCGCGAGACGGCGTACGGCGCGACGACGGAGGACACGCTCGACAGCCCGAGCCCCGCGAAGAAGAGTGCGGCGCAGACTCCGACCATGGCGGGCAGGAGTGCCCACCGGTCGTGGATGGCGATCACCACGGGGATCGCGACGGCGAGCAGCGGGATGCCGACGAGCAGCACCGGCACGAGGCGTCCGAGCCGGTCGGAGATGCCGCGCATCCCGCTGGCGATGTGCATCCACACCGCCGTGGAGTCGTACGCGACATCATTGTGCGGAAGCCAGCCGAGCAGCAGCGCGGCGAACGGCACCGGCACAAGGATCGCGAGCTCGAGCGGAACCCCGGCGACGACGAGGGGGACGACCGTCGCCGCCGCGGCCACCGGGATGACGAGCATGTTGACGATGTAGCGGCGATCGCGGAACCAGTACAGGAGGCTGCGTGCGGCGACAGCGCCTCCGGGGGTGCCGGGAGCGACGGCGAACCAGCCCAGGCCGGCGCGCTCGCGGCTCGTCACGGGTCGCTCTGTCGTGGTGAGCAGTCGCTTCACGACCCACGCCCAGAGCAGGCCCAGGACGGCGAGCGTCGCCGCCGCGATCAGCAGCGACAGCCACGCACCGTCCAAGCCGCTGCCGACGAGCCCCGGGAAGGCCCACGCCGCCCCGATGGGCGTCAACGCCAGGGCGTGAACGGCCTCGGTGAGCTGAGTCGGGACGTCCCCGCGCCACTCCAGGGAGGCGAGGAACACGCCCACCGGCACGACCACGACGACGATGACGAGCAGGAACAGACCGGACAGCTCGCGCGACCGCCGCTCGCGCAGGTGTAGGGCGGCGAGCGCCATGCACACCCGTGCGAGGAGCGCGCACGTCAGGACGCCGAGGACGACGCTCGCCGCCGCTGCCGGCCACGCCACTCCGTGCTCAATCCAGACGATCGCCGCGCAGATCGCGATCGCGAGGAGGGCGAGGACGGGCACGCTCACCAGGCCTACGGCGGCGAGCACCAGCGCCAGCCGGCCACGGTGGACCGCCAGCAGCGCGAACCGTCGCGGATCCAGGGGGTCCTCCACCGCGCCGATGAGCGGAGCCAGGCCGAATCCCAGCGTCACGCCGGATCCGCCCAGCACGATCACGGCCAGGGCGACATCGGCATCGCCATCCCGCAGCGTCAGCAGCGCCCAGCATGCGGCCGCCGTCGCTCCCACGAGCAGCAGGACGCCGAAGACGACACGTGCCGCGTGGGCGCGACCGCCGCGAAGGGTGCCGACGAGGAGTGCGAGCCTCAGTCGGAGAACGTGTGCAGCCACTCGAGGCCCTCCACGTCGCTGAGCCCGCCGGCCAGCTCGATGAACCGCTGCTCGAGGCTGAGCTCGCCGCGCACCTCGGCCACCGTGCCTTCGGCGAGGACCTGCCCGGCGACGATGACGGCGACGCGCGAGCACACGCGCTCGACCAGCTCCATGCCGTGGCTGGAGAGGATCACCGTGCCGCCGTGGGCGACGTAGGTGGAGAGGATGTCGAGGATGATCGCACTCGAGACCGGATCGACGGCCTCGAACGGCTCATCGAGGACCAGCAGCCGCGGCGAGTGGATGAGGGCGCCCGCGAGCATGACCTTCTTGACCATGCCTGCGGAGTAGTCCGACACGACGCGTCCGAGCGCGTCGGTCAGGTCGAACGCACGGGCGAGGTCTGCCGTGCGGCTCTCGACCACCGCCGGCGACAGCCCGCGCAGGACGCCGTAGTAGTACAGCAGCTGACGGCCGGTGAGCCGATCGAAGGTGCGGAGGCGATCGGGCAGCACGCCCATGACGCGCTTCGCGCCGAGCGGGTCGGACGCGGCATCCACTCCCCCCACCTGGATCGAGCCGCGGTCGGGCTCGAGCAGACCGGCGATCAGGGACAGCGTCGTCGTCTTGCCGGCTCCGTTGGGGCCCACCACGCCGTAGAAGGTGCCGGTGGGGACGGTGAGGTCGATCCCGTCGACCGCGAGGGTGTCGCCGAACCGCTTGGAGACGCCGCGCAGCACGAGCACGTCGCCCGCCGTCGCCGGGGCGGTGAGCACCGGCGGGACTTCAGGTTCGAGCTCGGGCCTGGGCTCCGGTGCGGGCTCGGGCTCTGGCTCCGGCTCGCTTTCGACTTCCGGCTGAGGCAGCGGCGGCTTCGGCGGAATGAGGATGTCCGCCTCTGCCAGGTCGGAGAGCTCGGCGGGCGGACTCGGCGGCGCGGGCGCCTCGGGCGCGGCCTCCTCGACGGTGTCGACCTCCGCGGCGTCGGCCTGGGGCTCCGCCTTCGCGGGGCGCGCGGGGCGCTTGCCCTTCGCCGTCTTCTTCCGCGGCGGCGTGCGCTCGACGGACGGAGCCTGGGGCCCCGACGGCAGCGACACGATCGGCGCGCTGTCGTGACCGTCCGGCTCTTCCGGATCGATGTCGTTCGGCACCGGGAGGGAGGCTGTCACCGATCCAAGGTATCAAGCGGCCGCGGGAGAGGGGGCACCGTGTGACGCCGAGTCTCGTTGACGCCGTTTTGTCACGAATCGACAACGGCACCCCGCTGTTCTGCCCGTTCTCAGGTGCCATCGCTACCATGGACCCGGCACGAAGGGGTGTCGAGTCGGTGAACCGACAGTGAATCTCACACTTCAGGAGCAGACCTTTGACCCTTCAGACCGTCATTCTCGCAGCCGGAATGGGCTCGCGGCTCGGCCGCAGCCTTCCCAAGCCGCTGACCGAGCTCAGCGACGGCCGCAGCATCATGCAGCAGCAGCACGACAACATCCGCGCGGCGTTCGGCGCCGAGGCGAAGATCACCACCGTCGTGGGCTACCGTGCCGAGACCATCGTCGAGGCGTTCCCGTCGGCCGACTACGTCTACAACGACCGCTACGACCAGACCAACACCTCCAAGAGCCTCCTGCGCGCCCTCTCGACGACGGGCAAGGGCGGAGTGCTGTGGATGAACGGCGACGTCGTCTTCGATCCCATGGTGCTGGGCCGCGCGATCGAGCTCATCGAGCGCGACCAGTCGTTCGTGACCGTCAACACCTCGAAGGTCAGTGACGAAGAGGTCAAGTACACCGTCACCGCCGCGGGCTTCATCAAGGAGCTCTCGAAGACCGTCGAGGGCGGCATCGGCGAAGCGGTCGGCATCAACTACATCTCGAGCGGCGACAAGAAGGCGTTCATCCGCCAGCTGACGCGGGTCGACGACCAGGACTACTTCGAGCGCGGGCTCGAGCTCGCGATCGCCGAGGACGGCGTCCTCCTCCAGCCGCTCGACATCTCCGACCTGTACGCCGTCGAGGTCGACTTCGCCGAAGACCTCGAGCGCGCCAACCTCTACGTCTGACGCTGCCTGCGCGACCTGTCAACCCGCAGGTCGCGCTCGGTTGCGGCGCATAGGATCGGCCCGATGACCGACAAGGTGCACAGGATCCACTCCCTGCCCGGCGACGCTCCCTGGCAGGGCGGTCTGCCGCCTGTCGGCTCGGACGAGCACCCGCGCACGATCCGTGCGCTCGATCGCGTGCTCGGGATCCAGCGTCCCGTGGTGCTCGCGCACCTGCGCAGCATCCGCCTGCGCCACCCGGATGCCGGCGCCCCCGAGATCGTGCGCATCCTCGAGCGCCGCTACCTCGCGGCGGTGACGACCGGCGGGGCCGCCGTGGGGGCGACCGCCGTCGTCCCGGGCATCGGGACCAGCGTCACGCTCGCGCTGAGCGGCGTCGAGACCGTGGCGTTCCTCGAGGCGACCGCGCTCTTCGCGCAGTCGGTGGCCGAGGTGCACGGCATCCCGGTCGCCGATCCCGACCGCGCCCGCGCGCTCGTCCTGACGCTCATGCTCGGCAAGGAGGGCGTGGACCTCGTGTCGCAGCTCGCCGGCCAGGCGATGGGTCGTGGCCCGTCGCGCGACCGGTACTGGGGCGAGATGATCACCAAGACGCTCCCCCGTGCGGCGATGGGCCCGCTCGTCGACCGGCTCAAGACGACCTTCATCCACCAGTTCGCCGTCCGCGGCGGTGCGTCGTGGATCGGCAAGGCGCTTCCGTTCGGCATCGGCGCAGCCATCGGAGGCACCGGCAACCACATCCTCGGCCGGCGCGTACTCGTCAACTCCCGCCGCGCGTTCGGCGAGCCGCCCGCCATCCTGCCCCCCGAACTCGAGCCCAAGGAGGGGGCGATCCGCCTCGAGCGGGCCGCCAGCCGCACGATCCGCCACGCGGGCGAGGCGATCGTGAGCGGCGCCAAGCGCCTCCGCCCCGGATCCCGCAAGGCCCCGCCGGCGAGCAAGGGCGATCCGGAGGACCTCGCCGACGACTGACGGCGCGACCCCCGCGGGTGTATCAGGCGTCCCCTCGCCGCCCTCGACCTGGTGACACAGCGCCCGTGGGAGTACTCTCACCGCGGGAGAGGGGACGTGGCCCATGGCGTCCGCAGAAGACCGCCGGCACCTGCCGAAGGAGTTCCGCGCGGTCGAGCCCGAGGCCGACCTCGAGCCCGATCCGGCCAAGCCGATGCCCCGCGGCGAGGAGTCGCCGTCGGGCGAACCGGCGCCGCCGCCGACCGCGCCGACCGCAACGACGCCCGCGTTCGCGCTCCCCGACATGCCGACCACCGTGTCGCTCGTGACGGACTCGGTCATCACGCGTCCGCTCGCCGAGCGGATGGCATCGGCTTCCGAGTCCGAGCCGATCGGGATCGTGATCGAGCTGCGCACGGACAGCGGAATCCCCCTCGACGACGCCGTGGCGGAGCTGCTCGGGCTCGTCAGCATCGCGGCGGGCGGACGGGATGCCTCGGCCTGGCGGACCGGCAGCTATGTGATGGCCGCCCTCACCCCGGCCGAGATCCACGCACTGGTGCGCATCGACGCCGACAAGGGATCGACGCCGCGTTCGAGCCGTCAGGAGGCCAAGTCGGCTCCGCGCAGCTTCATCAACCGCGTGTGGCCGAACTTCGAGGTGCGCGCCACCATCCACCGCTCGGTGATCACGACGAAGGCGGATGCCGCGGTCCGGTCGTTCGACGCGACCGGCGACGGCATCGTGTGGGCCGTGCTCGACACGGGCATCGACGCCCGCCACGCGCACTTCCGCACGTACGAAACGCTGTCGCTGCCCGAAGGACTCACCGCCCGCAGCTTCGTGCCGGGGACGACCGACGAGTCCGCGCTGCAGGATCCGAACGGCCACGGCACGCACGTCGCGGGGATCATCGCCGGCGGGCAGACGGCGTCTCCGCGCGGCAAGCGCATCGCGGCGGCGACCTGGTACCGCACGGCCGAGGGCGACACGGGCGTGGAGCGCGTCACGCTCGACCGCATCAGCGGGATGGCGCCGCAGGCCAAGATCCTGCCGATCAAGGTGCTGCGCGACGACCGCACCGGCGACCTCGCTTCGCTGCTCGAGGCGCTCGAATACCTTCAGGAGCTCAACCGCTGGGGTCGCGAGCTCAACGTGCACGGCGTGAACCTCTCGCTCGGCTACCCGTTCGACCCGTCGTGGTTCGCGACCGGGCTGTCGCCGGTGTGCCGCGAGGTCGACCGGCTCGTCGCGAACGGCGTCTGCGTCGTCGTGTCGGCCGGGAACACCGGCTACGGCGCCGCACGCGACACCGCCGGGCGCGAGATGCGGCTCGGCTTCGGCATGACGATCAACGATCCCGGCAACGCCGCCCGCGCCATCACGGTCGGGTCGACGTCGCTCAAGCCGTACTCCACCGGCGTGTCGTACTTCTCGTCGAAGGGTCCGACCGGCGACGGCCGCCTCAAGCCCGACCTGGTGGCCCCGGGCGAGCGGGTGGTGAGCGCCGGCGCCGGCGAGCTCCTCACCAAGGCGCGCGCGAACGTGCGTCTGAAGGCCGGGGAGAAGGCATCCGACATCACCTACGTCGAGGACTCGGGCACGTCGATGTCGGCGCCGCACGTCTCGGGAGTGGCCGCTGCCTTCCTGTCGGTGCACCGGGAGTTCATCGGCAAGCCCGACGAGCTCAAGCGCGTGCTGATGGACACGGCGAGCGACCTCGGCCGCGAGCGCACCTTCCAGGGGCACGGCCTCGTCGACGCGATGCGCGCGATCCAGAGCGTGTGAGAGCCCTGCCCTGCCCGATCAGACAGCAACCGGAGGCATCATGAAGCTGCCGTACACCGACGTCGCTTTCGACGCCAAGGGCGCCATCGCCCACCCCGAGGATCTCGACGACCTCGCGACGACCCTCGCCGACAAGCGGCCGACCGACGTGCTCGTCATCTCGCACGGCTGGAACAACACCCCGGGCCAGGCGCGAGCGCTGTACGAGAGCCTCATCGACTCGGTCGCCGCCGTGCGGTCACGGCTCGACGGAGCGCTCGACCGCCGGTTCGTCGTCGTCGGGGTGCTGTGGCCGTCGATCCAGTGGGCCGAGGACGAGAACTCCGGTGCCGGAGCAGGTGTCGACGACGACGTCGCCGCCCTGGAGCGCGAGATCGATCAGCGGATCGAAGACCCCGCGGTGCGGGCGAAGCTCGAGGCGCTGGCGCCGAAGCTGGAAGCGTCGTCGCAGGCCCAGGAGGAGTTCGTCGCGCTGCTGCGCTCCACGCTCCCCGGCTCGACGAAGGGAGAGGACAAGGCCGGCTTCGATGCCCTCAAGAAAGCCCCTGCGAGCGAGGTCCTGGAGGCGGCGCGGGGAGGACTGGAGACGGATGCCGCTCCCGCAGCCGTGGGCGGCGCGGCCTCGATCGACCCGGCCGGACTCGCACCGCTGGACACGGACGGGGGCGGCGCCGGGTTCTTCGACAGCATCGTGGGCGCCGCCCGCAACCTCGTGAACGTCTCGACCTACTACACGATGAAGGAGCGGGCCGGCGTGGTGGGGAAGAAAGGCATCGGGCCGCTGCTCGACCGCATCCACGACGAGGCGGCGGACGCCCGCATCCACCTCGTGGGCCACTCCTTCGGCGGACGCGCGATGACCGCAGCCGTCCTCGCGACATCGGCGCCCGTCGCGTCCCTGTCCCTGCTGCAGGCCGCCTACAGCCACTTCGGGATGGCGAAGGACTGGGACGGCGCGGGCAAGAGCGGCATGTTCGCGAAGGTGCCCGCCAAGGTGAGCGGCCCCATCATCGTGACGCACACCCGCAACGACAAGGCGGTGGGCATGGCGTACCCGATCGCGTCGCGTCTCGCCCGGCAGATCGGCGTGGCGCTCGGGGACCAGAACGACCCGTACGGCGGCATCGGGCGCAACGGCGCTCTGAAGACGCCGGGCGGGGTGGCCGCGACGCTGCTCGACGTGGGTGGCACGTACGATTTCGCTGCGCACGACGTGTGGTCGCTCAACGCCGACGCGTTCGTGTCCGGGCACTCCGACATCACCGGCAGGCAGGTCGCCTACGCGGTGCTCTCGGCGGTGATGAGCACGTGAGGACCCACCGGCGCGCTCGGGTGGCTCCGCGGGCGCGTTGGGGCATACGCTCGGAGCCATGGACAGCACGCTGGCCTGCCTGGCGGCATGGATGCCGCGGCAGCGGTGGTATGCGGCGAAGGGCCGCCCGCCGAGCCTGCGCCTGATCTCGTGGTGGGACCTCGCTCCGGTCGCGGCCGAGGACGCCGGTGCGCGCATCCGCACCTACCTCGTCGCCGACGAGGGGGCCTTCCCCGCCGTCCTGTACCAGCTTCCGGTCGTGTCGCGGGCGACCGAGACCGTCGACGCTCTGCCTGCCCACATCATCGGCAGCCCCGAGCCGGGAACGACGTTCATCGATGGCCCGTTCGACCCGGCGTATGCGCGGGCGCTGATCCGCCTGGTGACCCTCGGCGGCACGGGCGAAGGCCCGCGCACCGTGGCGACCGGCCATCCGGCTCTCGACGCCCCGCCCGACGAACCGCGCAGCGCGAGCGTCGTCACCGGCGAGCAGTCCAACACCTCGCTGATCTATCGCTGCAGCGGAGTGCCGATCATCTGCAAGGTCTATCGTCAGCTGCATCCCGGCCTCAACCCCGACATCGAGCTGCCGACGGCGCTGGCGGAGGCGGGATCGATCCACGTCCCCCGCGCGATCGGGTGGATCGAAGGAGCATGGCCCGATCCGGCGACCGCACAGGGAACCGTCCGGGGGTCCCTGGCCGCGGCGCAGGAGTTCCTTCCGAACGTGGAGGACGCCTGGCGGGTCGCCCTGCACGCGGCCGCTCGCAGCGAGGACTTCCGCGCGCCGGCCCGGGCTCTCGGGGCAGCCACAGCCGAGGTGCACGTGTCGCTGGCCGAGCTCTTCCCGACCCGCGAGACGCTCCCCCAGGATCGCGAGGCCACTGCGGCGTCCTGGCACCGCAGGCTGACGATCGCGATCGCCGAGGTGCCCGAGATCGCCGAGCGCCGCGACGCCATCGAGGCGGTGTACGAGCGCGCCGCCGCGGGCGACTGGCCCGACCACCAGCGCATCCACGGCGACTACCACCTCGGTCAGGTGCTCCACGTGCCCGGGCGGGGATGGGTGCTGCTCGACTTCGAGGGCGAGCCGCTGCGGCCCATGGCCGAGCGCACGCGTGCCGATCTGGCGCTGCGGGACGTCGCGGGCATGCTGCGCTCGTTCGACTACGTCGCCGGCTCCATCCGCCTCGACGATCCCGACCGGTCCCCGGGCGCCGCCCGGGAGTGGGCCCGTGCCGCGCGTGAGGCGTTCCTCGAGGGGTACGCACTCGCTTCGGGCGCCGATCTCGAGGCCGACAGCGCGCTGCTGGCCGCGCTCGAGCTCGACAAAGCGGTGTACGAGGCGATCTACGAGGCCCGCAACCGTCCGACGTGGGTCTCAATCCCGCTGCGGGCGATCGAGCGTCTCGTGGAGCGTCCGGCGCCGGTCGGCTGATCAGCTCTCGCCGGCGTCGTCGAGCTCCGCTTCGTCGGGATCGGGCTCATCGTCCTGGGTCTCGTCGACCGACCGCGCATACCAGGCATCCCACTCGTCCATGAGGCGCCGGACGGCGCCGTGGAAGCGCTGGGTCGCCGCACCGGGCGACGTATCGCCGAAGTAGTGCCGCACCCACCGCTCGAGGCGCTCCACGGACTCGGGGTCGGCGAGCACCCGATCGGTCTCCGCGACGATCGACCCGGCCACTGAAGCGTCGAGCCACTCGCAGGCCGACAGGTAGCCGTGCGTGTCGATCGCGGCAGCCGGGTCGACCGGGCGCGTGATCATCAGCGGCTTGTCGGCGGCGAGCCGGTCGTAGACCATGGCCGAGATGTCGACGACGGCCACGTCGGCAGCGGACAGCTGCCAGCCGAGGTCGGGCCCGTCGTCGAACACGTGCCGCGCCGAGGGTTCGGCGGCGTTGGCCGCGGCGATCGCGGCGATGATCCGCCGGTTGGCGTCACCGTACTCGGGCAGGACGACGCCGGATCGGGGATGCGGCCGGTAGATCACGCGGTGGCGCGTGCTCGCCAGCAGCGCTCCGACGAGCGCTTCACCGTGGCTGAGGATCGAGCCGTAGTGCGCGGAGGGCCGGTCGCCCTCCCACGTGGGCGCGTAGAGCACGACCGTCCGATCGTCGGGCGTGTACGGGAGCCGGCCCGAGTAGTGGTCGGCCTGCGGGCGACCGATCGCGATCGTGCGGTGCTCGATGTCGTAGTCCCACAGCACCCGGGACAGCCGGTCGCGGGCGGCGTCGCCGGCGATGAACGCGTAGTCGTAAGCCTTGTACTGGTTGGTGGTCATGTACATCTTGTCGGACTCGCCGTGGTTGATGAACACGTGCCACCGGCGGCCGTACCGGAACATCTGGAAGTTGCGGGTGTTCTGGTTGACGTAGAGCACGACCCGGATGTCCTGCGTCGCGATGAACTGCTCGAGGTCTCGCACCGTCGGCACGAAGGCGACCGGCGGGGCATCCTCCGCGAGGAGGGCCTGCGCTCCGGTCACCGCGCGGCTCAGCACCACGACCGGCCAGGTCTCGGCCAGCTCCGCGAGGGGCTTGTACCACTGCCGCATCTGGTACATGTTCACTGCGCCATCGGCGAAGTAGACGGCCACGCGGTAGTGGAATCGCGGATGCTGCGGCCGGGCGGCGAGCGTACGGCGGACGTCCTTGACGGCCGACCGGGTGCGCAGCGCCTTGCGGAGGAGCGCCGCCGCCTTCTTCGCATCCGAGACCAGTGCCACCCGTCCAGCCTACTCAGGCGACACATGACATGATCGACGCGTGCAGGACGAGCAGCGCGGGCGCAAGGACGCTCCAGAGGTCCCCCGCGGCTCCGGAGTGACGTTCGTCATGCCGGTCCTCAACGAGCACGACTATCTGCGCCGCGCGGTGGAGACGGTCCTGGCCCAGGACGTGGAGGGCCCCGCTGAGCTGATCCTCGCGCTCGCCCCCTCGACGGACGGCACGACGGAGCTCGCCCGGGAGATCGCCGCGGCCGACGAGCGCATCGTCCTCATCGACAACCCCGCGGCCGACATCCCGGTCGGGCTCAACCGCGCGATCGCGGCCGCGCGCTACCCGACGATCGTTCGCGTGGACGCGCATTCCGAGCTGGAGCGCGACTACACCCGCCGGGCGCTGGCGACCCTGGAGCGGGTGCGCGCGGCGAACGTCGGCGGAGTCATGCGCGCGGATGGCCGGACGCCCTTCCAGCGGGCTGTCGCGCGGGCGTACAACTCCCCCATCGGCCTCGGCGGCGGCGCCTACCACGGCGGCACGACCGAGGGCGAGGCGGAGTCCGCCTACCTCGGCGTCATGCGCCGCGCGGTGCTGGACGAGGTCGGCCTGTTCGACCAGACCATCCGCCGCGGCGAGGACTGGGAGCTCAACCTCCGCATCCGGCGCGCCGGTTACCGCGTGTGGTTCGATCCCACGCTGTCGGTGACGTACTGGCCGCGCGAGAGCTGGTCGCGCCTGGCGCGGCAGTTCTCGGCGACGGGCCGCTGGCGAGGCGAGCTCGTTCGCCGGTTCGGGCGCGGGAACTCGCTGCGGTTCTTCGCTCCTCCGGCGCTCGTCGCGACGATCGTCCTCGCCGTCGTGGTCGGCGTGCTGCAGCTGACCGGCGTCCTCACCGGCTGGTGGTCGGCCGCGGCATCCGTCGTCTATCTGCCCGTGATCACCTACGCCGTCCTCATCGTGATCGTCGCGCTCGGACCAGGCGGCGGCCGGGGATGGCGGGACAAGCTGTGGACGATGGCGGTCCTGCCCACGATGCATCTCTCGTGGGGCTGGGGGTTCATCATCGGCGTGCTGCGCGGCGCGCACGACACCGTCGACACGTCGCGCCTGGGCTCGCGCAACACCCCGCTTCCTTGAGGCCGCGGGGTCAGTCCGTCTCGATCAGCCCCTGATCGAGGATGCGCGTCACGACGCGCTCGGCGGCGTGCCCGTCGTCGCGGGCGTTGAACTTCTCCCGCCACTGCGCATAGCGCGCAGCGTGGGCGTCCGGGTCTTCCGCCAGAGCGGCGATGAGCTCGTCCTGGGAGCGCACGACCGGCCCCGGAGCGTGAGCGGTGAGGTCGAAGTAGAACCCGCGCAGCTCGCCGCGGTAATGCTCCATGTCGGGCACGAGGAAGTACATCGGCTTGCCGGTGACCGAGAAGTCGAACATGACCGACGAGTAGTCCGTGACGAGCGCATCCGCCGCGAGCAGCAGGAGGGACGTGTCGGGGAACCCCGTCACGTCGACCACCCGAGGGCCCTCGGCGTCCTTCCCCTGCTGCAGCGTGCGCGAGTGGCCGCGGACCAGCACCACGGCGTCGGCGGCGGCGGCGAGCGCCGCAGGGTCGACGAAGTCCACGATCTCGTCGCGGTCGTCACGCCAGGTCGGCGCGTACAGGAGCACGCGCTCGCCGTCCTTGATGCCGAGCGAGGCGCGCGTCGCGCGGCCGTCGCCGGTCACGAGGACGTCGTTGCGGGGGTAACCCTCGACCCACACCGGCCGCGAGAGGAACGCGTAGGCCTTGCCGAGGATCCGCGCCGCGTACGGGTTCTGCGCCAGCAGCACGTTCCAGCGACGGGACTCTCGGAGCACCGCCGCGGCTCGGCGAGGGTCGAATCCCGGACGATGCAGCGCGAGCCGCTTGAGCGGGGTGCCGTGCCACGTCTGCAGCACGACCTGACCGCGGCGACGGGAGAACCGGCGGCGCAGCCAGTCGTTGACCACGAGCAGCCGGGCCGAGCCGCGGGCGCGCCACCATTCCGGGCTGCCCTCCACGATGGGGATCGCACCGTCGGGAACGGCGACGGAGAGATCCACGACGCTCCAGTACCGCGTCACGCCGGGTGCCCGGCGTGCCAGCTCGCGATCGATCGCCAGTGGGTTGCAACTGGCGTTGCGGCCGTAGAAGCTCTCGAAGAAGACCGCGTTCTCGAGGCGCGCGGAGCGGTGCGCGTAGCGCCGCTCGAGGGCGTCCTGTCCTTCGCCCGAGTCGTAGGCCGGGTCGACCGGCGGTCCGATGCGCAGCAGCCAGCCGTCGAGCGACGCCCTGACGGTGCCGAGCTGCACCAGCGGCAGGGACGCCGGCTCGGCGACCCTCTCGTCACCGGCGAGGGCGACGTGCACCTGGTAGTCGCCGGTGGGCAGGGGCAGCTCGGGTCCGCCCCATCGCCGCGCCCGCAGCGGCAGCACGGCGCGCCACGTCTTGCCGCGGCCGGTGAGCGACGCGAGGACGCGCGCGCGCCGGCCGACGAGCTCCACCGATGCAGGACGTGGCCCTACGCCCGAGAGGACGAGTGCGGGGCCGTCGTCGGTCGTGAAGCGGGCGTCGGTCATCGTGGTCCTCTCCTCGCGGCGGCGTCCTCGCGCGATCCGGCCAGGATCGCACGGTACACCCTTTCCGAAGCGCCGCCGTCCCGGAAGGCGTGGACCCGCGCGCTCAGCGCGCGCGCTCGCCCGCGTCGCCGTTCGGCGTCCGCTTCGTCGTCGAGAACGGTGTCCAGCTGGGCGAGAGCGGCCGTCCAGTCGCGGGCCCAGTCCTCCCCCGCCACCTCCGCGTACCGGCCGTAGAAGCCGCGGCGACGCGCGTAGTCGGCGACGTCGGGCGCGAGGAAGACGACGGGGAGCGGCACCAGCGCCGAGTCGAAGACGAGCGACGAGTAGTCGGTGATGAGCACGTCGGCGCCCGGGAGCAGCGGGGTCACGTCGGGGACCAGGTCGCTGCCGATCAGGCGGACGCGATCGGTCGCGTGCGGCGGGCGGTACTCCCCCGCGCCGAGCGGATGGGAGCGCACCAGCAGCAGGGCGTCCTGACGTTCGAGCACGTCCGCGAGCGCGCGCCACTCGTCCGCCGACGGCACGGCCGGGTCGGGCGCGCCGTCGCGCCACGTCGGCGCATACAGGACGACCCGGGTCGCTTCGCCGATCGGCCCCACCGCGGCCGCGATGGCGGTGCGGGCGGCGGCGCGCCGCTCTTCGGCGGTGCCCCGCGAGAGCACATCCACGCGCGGCTCGCCGGTCACGGGGACGCGATCGTCGGGAAGCGCGAAGGCCGACTCGAGCCGGCCGCGCACGGCATGCGAGGCCGCCGGCAGGATCCGGATCCGCCGCACTGCGCCGCGGTACATCGCGCCCAGCATGCGCCGCACGTGGCCCCCGGCGCCCAGCCGTGCGACGGCACCCGGCACGCGCAGCGTCTCGGGCGAGTCGAGCCCGATCCGCTTGAGCGGGATGCCGTGCCACAGTTGGACGAGGAACGCACCCGAGACGGCGTAGCGGTTGACGTCGCCGAAGCCGTGCGTGACCACGATCACGCGAGCCCGAGCCGTGCGCCACAGGCCCCGCAGCGAGGACTTCCGAACGGTGGGGATGCCTCGGGCCGCGGCATCCGTCGCCTCACGGTCGCTGCCGACGAGCCACAGCGCGCGGTGGCCGTGGGCGGAAGCGACCTCCCACAGTGCGAGCGCTCCGTCGCCGATGCCGGCGCCGCAGCCGAACACCCACTCGTCGCGCGAGCGCGGAACGAGGAGGGTGAGCATGCGCCCCGCGGCATAGAGCGGGATGCTCGCGAGCTTTCGCGCATTCCCCGCGCCGAACGAGAAGGACGCCACCCCGCGAGCCTAGCGCCCAGAGGGGCGTGCGCTCGCAGGGTGGCGTCCTGCACGTCGGTGTCTACTGCTGGAGCTCCCCGAGCGTGACGTCGACGGTCTCCGTCTCGCCGTCGCGGACGTAGGTGAGCGTCGCCTCGCTGCCGGCAGCGGCCGCACGGACCTGCGCGGTGAGGTCGACCGCGTCGGTGACGGGGACGCCGTTGAAGGAGGTCACGACGTCGCCCTTGCGCAGTCCGGCCTCGGCGGCGGCACCACCCTCGACGGCCTCGTCGATGAACGCGCCGGTCGTGGTCGAGCCTTCGACGGACGATGCGGGCAGCACGTTCGCGCCCAGGAGGCCGTGGGTCGCCTTGCCGTTCTCGATGATCTCGTCGGTGATGCGCTGGGCGATGTCGGACGGGATGGAGAATCCGACGCCGATCGAGCCCGAGCCCTCCGACGATCCGCCGGCCGTCGCGATGGCGACGTTGATGCCGATGAGCCGGCCCTCGTCGTCGACGAGCGCGCCCCCCGAGTTGCCGGGGTTGATGGCCGCGTCGGTCTGGATGACCGCGATCGAGATGGACTGACCGGGTGCCCGCTGCGGCTGGCCCTGGCCGAAGTCGAACTGGAACGGGCTGCCCTGCTCGCCCTCCTGCTCACCCTCGCCCTCGCTCGAGTCGCCGGAGTCGGGTGCGGCCGCCGAGGCGATCTCGATCGAGCGGTTCAGCGCGCTCACGATGCCGGTGGTGACGCTGTTGGACAGCCCCAGCGGTGCGCCGACGGCGATCGTCGTATCGCCCACGTTGAGGTCGGATGACGAGGCGAACTCGATCGGCTTCAGGTCCTCGGCGCCCTCGAGCTTGATGACGGCGAGGTCGTACGTCGGGTCGGTGCCGACGACCTCGGCGTCGTACACGCGACCGTCGGACGTGGTCACGCGGATCGCCGCGTCGCCGGTGGCGCCGTCGAGGGTCACGACGTGCGTGTTGGTCACGACGTACCCGTCCTCGGTGAGGATGACGCCCGATCCCGTGCCGCCACCGCTGCCCGTCGTGGCAGCGATCGTGACGACGCTGGGCACGACCTTGGCCGCGATCGCGGTCGTCTGGTTGACCGCGTCGGTGTCGTTGACGGTGACGGTGGCGGGGCCGGCGGCCGGAACCGTGCCGTCGGGGGCGAAGAGATTGACGCCGGCGTACGCGCCGCCCAGGCCGGCGGCGCCGCCGACGATGGCTGCCGCGGCGACGAGGCCGACGATGCGTCCAGCGCCCGTGGGCTTCTTCGGGCCGGATGGGGCGGAGGGTGCGGAGGGGCCTGTCTGCGGCTGCCCCGCGTACGACGCCGGGTAAGCGGTCGGCTGGCCGGCGTAGCCCTGCGGGCGAGCGTACTGCTGGGGCGCGGTCGGCGCCTGCTGCGCCGCCTGCCACGCCGCGGTGGCGGGAAGCGCGGGGACGACCGGCGCCTGCGGCGCGGGTGCGATCGGGGTGGTCTGGGCCGAGGGGGCAGCGGGCGAGGGCTCGCGGGCCGCGTCGGCGGGGGTGTGGTCTGCGGGGGCGTTGCCCTGGTTGTCGCTCATGATTGCTCCTTCTGGTGCCAAGCAATGACCACATTGCCCACCGATGCTGTGCGTTTCTTATGGCGCCGATGGGACGGAACTATGCAATCGACCTGAGCCGGTCGAGTACCGTGAGTGCGATGCGACACATCCCCGGGGCATGGCACCGAGCGGCGACGGGCGCCGGACTCGTCAGCGCGGACGGTTCGATCCACCCCACCATCTTCGCCGAGATGTCGGCCCTCGCGGCGCGCACCGGCGCGATCAACCTGGGCCAGGGCTTTCCCGACGAGGACGGACCCGTCGAAGTCCTCGAGGCCGCTCGTGACGCGATCAGCGACGGGCTCAATCAGTATCCGCCGGGGCGCGGCATCCCGGATCTCCTCTCGGCTGTCAGCGAGCACCAGCAGCGCTTCTACGGGCTCGGGCTCGATCCCGCCACCGAGGTGCTCATCACAGCGGGGGCGACCGAGGCGCTGGCCGCGGCGCTCCTCGCGCTGGTCGACGGCCCCGACGACGAGGTCGTCGTGTTCGAGCCCTACTACGACTCGTACGCCGCCGTCGTGGCACTGTCCGGCGCTCGGCTGGTCACGGTGCCGCTGCGCTGGCCGGACTTCCAGCCCGACCTCGACGACCTCCGGCGCGCGGTCGGCGACCGCACGCGCGTGATCCTCGTCAACGACCCCCACAACCCGACCGGCGCCGTGTTCACCGCCGACGTGCGTGCGGAGGTGGTGCGGCTGGCCGAGCGCCACGATGCCGTCATCGTCACCGACGAGGTGTACGAGCACCTCGTCTTCGATGAGCCGCACGTGCCGATCGCAACCCTGCCGGGCGCCTTCGAGCGCACGCTGTCCATCTCGTCGGGCGGCAAGACGTTCTCGACGACGGGATGGAAGATCGGCTGGATCACCGGTCCCGCCGACCTCATCTCGGCGGTGCTCGCGGTCAAGCAGTTCCTCACCTACGTGAACGGCAGCGCCTTCCAGCCGGCGATCGCGACGGGCCTCCGCCTGGACGACGGGTTCTTCCGCGGCATCGCCGACAGTCTGCGAGCCAAGCGGGATCTCCTGGGCGCGGGCCTGCGCGCGGCGGGGTTCGCGGTGTCGACGCCCGCCGGCTCCTACTTCACCGTCGCCGATGCGCGCGATCTCGGGGCGTCGGATGCCGCGACATTCTGCCGCGAGCTGCCCGAGCGGGCGGGCGTCGTGGCGATCTCGCTCACCGCCTTCGCCACACCCGAGCACCGCGCGGAGTACGCCACTCTCGTCCGGTTCGCAGCGTGCAAGCGCGTCGAAGTGCTCGAGGAGGCGGCATCCCGCCTCGCCTCACTCCGCTGAGGAGCGTCAGTCCTCGCGCGGGACGACGCCCAGGCGCCGGAGGCGCAGCGACGGGTTGACGCGACGCACGCGTTCGACGGCCGCGGGGTCGAGGTGGGCGACTGCGACATCGGTCGCGGTTCCGACGGCGGCGAGCTCGACGCCCTGAGGGTCGACGATCATCGAGCAGCCCACACCCAGGGGCGGCGGATGATCGGCGGCCGCGACGAACACCGTGTTCTCGATGGCGCGCGCGTGGAGGAGCGTGCGCCAGTGGTGCTCCTTCAGCGGGCCGCGCACCCACTCCGCCGGCACGACGAACACGTCGGCGCCGGCGTCGACCAGAAGGCGTCCGACCTCGGGGAAGCGGAGGTCGTAGCAGGTCATCAGGCCGAACCGCAGCCCGCCGAGCTCGAACGTCTCGGGGGTGGCGAGCGCACCGGGCTCGATCCAGTCCGACTCGCGCTGACCGAACGCGTCGTAGAGGTGCAGCTTTCGGTAGCTCGCGACCAGCCCGGTGGCGTCGACGGCGACGACGGTGTTGCGCACGCGGCGTTCGTCGTCTGCGCGCTCCAGGAGCCCCGCCACGATGTGCACGTCGTGCTGCGTAGCCAGTGCCGCGAGGGCGCCGACGAACGGCCCGTCGACAGCCTGGGCGTTATCGGCGAGCGAGGAGTCGAACGGGTCGACGAAGTAGCTCGAGTACTCCGGGAACACCACCAGGCGAGCGCCCCGCGCCGCCGCCGTGGCCGTGAGCTGTGAGATCACGGCGAGGTTCGCCTCGGTGTCGGCGGTGGGGGCGAACTGCGCGACGGCCACGCCGATCGCGTCGGCGGCGGTCATCGTCGGCTCCCGCCCGGGGCGTCGGCGCCCACGCCCACCCGGGAGCGGATCGCCGCCGGAGCGACGAGCCAGAGGACGATGATCAGGGCGCTCAGGATCCCGAGCGCCCACAGGGCGGCTGAGGTTCCGACGACGACATCGAAGACGAACGCCACCACGCCCACCACGAGGACCGAGACGGTGAACAGAGCCGTGATGAGCGCCGCGTGGCCGTACATCACCACGGCCGCCTTGGCCCGCTGGCGGAACAGGACACGATGGAGGGCGACGGGGGCGAGCGCGATGATCGCGCTGAGCGCCGATATCACGACGAGCGTGAGGTAGATGTTGCGCTGTGCCTGGGTGAGATCGGAGAAGGCCGGCTGGAACGCGAGGGCGAGGAGGAAGCCGGTGAGGATCTGGGTGCCCGTCTGCAGCACGCGCAGCTCCTGCAGCACCTCGTTCCAATTGCGATCGGCTCGCTCGGTCGGGGTTTCGTCGCGGCCGTCGTCGATGTCGTCGTGCGTGTCGTCGTCGCGCGGCGTGCCCATGCGTTCATCCTCGCCCGCGGGGGTTCACGGGGCAAGCGAACGCACCCCGCGGCGCGACCTGGTCGAAATCCGTGCTAGGCTAACTTCTTGTGCCGCGGGGTGGAGCAGCTCGGTAGCTCGCTGGGCTCATAACCCAGAGGTCGCAGGTTCAAATCCTGTCCCCGCAACAAGAAGAAGAAGGACCCTCCGGTTTCGGAGGGTCCTTCTTCGCATGTGGGGCGCGGCGCTCAGGCCCCCTCGAGCACGCTTCCCAGTTCGTCGAGGAAGCGCGCGATCACCGCGAGCTCGTCGTCCGAATACCGCGTCGCGACGCCCCTCATCGCCTGCAGTCGCCCGCCGAGATGGCGGAAGAACGTGCGCCGGGACTCGTCGGTGAGCACGATCACACGGGCGCGGCGGTCGCTCGGATGCGGGCGGCGCTCGACGTGCCCGGCGGCCGTCAGCCTGTCGAGGAGCTTCGTCGTCGACGCGGTGGATATCTTGAGGTGTGCGGCCACGTCGTGCGGACTGACGGACTGGCCGCGCTGCTCGCGCATGATGAGCATGCGCAGCGCGGAGAGGTCGGAGGCGTTCATGTCCATGTCGTCCTTCATGCCGCCGTGCATGCGGTCCATCGCGTCGCTGAAGGCGCGAACCGCCTGGAGCACTTCGAGGATCGCCTTATCATGCGGAGTCGCCGACGACCACTGCTGGACCATTGTGGACACCCCCTCCCTACCCTTGTATCATCGGACAACGCCAATCGCTAGCTAAACTAGCGAATTCCGAGGAGGATCACATGACCGAAACCGAGCTCGTGGTGCTTCTCGACGACGATGGCCAGGCCATCGGCACCGCACCGAAGACCAGCGTCCACGGGACCGACACGGCACTTCACCTGGCATTCTCATGCCACGTCGTCAACACCGACGGACAGGTGCTCGTGACGCGGCGCGCCCTCGACAAGAAGGCGTGGCCCGGAGTCTGGAGCAACTCGTTCTGCGGCCACCCCAAGCCGGCGGAGCCGGTGCTCACCGCCGTCCACCGCCGCGCGGAGTTCGAACTGGGCATCGCTCTCTCCGAGATCGAACTGGCTCTTCCGCTCTTCCGATACCGCGCGACGGATGCCAACGGCATCGTCGAGCACGAGGTGTGCCCCGTCTACACCGCGCTCACCTACGACGAGCCGGTCCTCAACCCGCTCGAGGTGGTCGACGCCCGCTGGGTGGATCCGGCCGAGCTCGCGGCATCCCTCCGCAGCACCCCCTGGGCGTTCAGCCCGTGGCTCGTCCTGCAGGCCGAGCAGCTGCATCTCTTCGACACCGTGGTCCAGCGACGACGCGCATCATGATGACGCTTTCCCCCGATCCCCGCATCGACGCGGCGATCGACTCCTCGCTCGACCGCATCGTCCTGCGCGCGCAGCGCCTGGGTCCCGGCTTCGGCGCCCTGGGCGAAGCGCTCGCGCGGGCTGCACGAGGCGGCAAGCGGTTCCGTCCCGCCCTGGTGGCGGCATCCTTCACCGCTTTCGACGGTGATCCCGCCACGACGCCCGGCCTGTATCCGGTGGCCGCCGCGTTCGAGCTGCTGCACGCCGCGTTCGTGGTGCACGACGACGTGATCGATCACGACGTCGAGCGGCGCGGCGTCCCGAACATCGCGGGCGAGTTCCGCGATCGGGCTCGTCTGCAAGGAGCGGATGCCTCGGGCGCGGCCGTCCTCGGAGACGCCGCCGCGATCCTCGCCGGCGACCTCCTGCTGCACGAGGCGCTCGGACTCGTCGCGTTCGCCGACGTCGACCCGGTCGCGCGCGAGCAGCTGCAGGCGCTCGTCGACGAGGCGGTCTACGTCTCGGCGGCGGGCGAACTCGCCGACGTCGAGAACGCTGTGGCGGCCGAGCAGGCATCACGCGAGGACATCCTCGACGCGGCGTTCAACAAGACCGCCGTCTACTCGTTCCAGGCTCCGCTCCAGGCGGGCGCCGTGCTCGCCGGCGCGAACGATGAGGCCCGTGGCGTCCTCGCGGGCGCCGGCGGCCGCCTGGGCCTCGCCTTCCAGCTCGTCGACGACCTCATCGGCGCGTTCGGATCGGCCGAGCAGGCGGGGCGCGAGACCGGCGGCGATCTGCGCGAATCGAAGCGGACGCCGCTCGTCGCCCTCGCACGCGACTCGGACTCCTGGCCGCGCGTGAACGAGGCTCTCGCCGTCGCGCACACGGGGCCCATCGCCGTGCGCGAGGCCCAGGTCGCCCTGCTCGAGAGCGGCGCCCCGGTGCGATTGCGCGGGCTCATCGCAGACACGCTCGACGAGGTGCGCACCGTCTCACGCGAACCGGCGCTTCCCGCGGCCGCGGGGGCTCTGCTGCGCGACCTGGCCGAGGGCGTCGAAGGGCGCATGCCGTGAGCGCGCGCGAGACGGGCCTCGCCCTGTACGACCGAACGGCTCGGGATGCCGCGGCCACCGTGATCTCGCGCTACTCGACCTCGTTCAGCCTGGCGTGCCGGCTGCTGGGCCCGCGGCCGCGTCCGCACGTGCGCGACGTCTATGCGCTGGTGCGCGTGGCCGACGAGATCGTGGACGGCCCCGCCGAGGCGGCCGGACTGTCGCCCGAGGCCGCGGGGCGCGTCCTCGACGAGCTCGAGACGGAGACGCTGGCCGCCGTGGAGAGCGGGTTCAGCGCGAATCTCGTCGTGCACGCCTTCGCCGGCACGGCCCGGGAATGCGGGATCGGCGGCGACCTGATCCGGCCGTTCTTCGCGTCGATGCGCACCGACCTCTCGACGAGCAGGCACGACGGCGCATCGCACGACGCGTACGTCTACGGGTCGGCCGAGGTCGTCGGGCTGATGTGCCTCCAGGTGTTCGTCAACGCGGGGGCGCCGCATCCGATCGCCCCCTCCGCCGAGCTGGTGGACGGCGCACGGCGCCTGGGCGCGGCGTTCCAGGACGTCAACTTCCTGCGCGACCTCGACCACGACGCGACGGCGCTCGGCCGCGACTACCTCGACCTCGACTCCCCCGGCTCCTCGCGCACCGCCGTGCTCGACAGGATCGACGCCGACCTGGCCGCCGCCGCCGCGGTCATCCCCCTTCTCCCGAAGGACTGCCGGCGCGCGGTGACCGCCGCGCACGACCTCTTCGCGGAGCTGTCCGCGCGGCTGCGGCGGTCAGCGCCGGCGGGACAGCGCGTGCGCGTCCCGGATCCGGTCAAGGCGCGGCTCGCGGCGCGCGCGTGGCTCGGCTTCGCACCGCGCGAGGTGCGCGCATGAGCGGCGGAGTCCCGCGCACGCCGGGCACCGCCGTCGTGGTGGGCGGCGGCATCGCCGGACTCGCGACGGCCGCCCTGCTGGGCGCCGAAGGGTGGCGCGTCACCGTCCTCGAAGCGCGCGACGTGGTGGGCGGGCGAGCGGGCTCCTGGGACCACGAGGGCTTCCGGTTCGACACCGGGCCCAGCTGGTATCTCATGCCGGAGGTCTTCGACCACTTCTTCCGCCTGCTCGGCACGACGGCCGAGCGCGAGCTCGACCTCGTGCCCCTCGACCCGGCGTACCGGGTGTACTCCGACCCGGCCACCTGCCGCGCGCCGCTGGACGTGCGCTCCGGCAGGGAGGCGGCCACGGCGCTCTTCGAGAGCGTGGAGCCGGGCGCCGGGGCGAGACTGAGCACGTACCTCGACTCCGCGGGCGACGCCTACGACCTCGCGGTCACGCGGTTCCTCTACGACACGTACGAGACCACGGCCGGGCTGCGCGACCCCGCGCTGCTGCGACGCATGCCGCAGCTCGCGCCGCTGCTCACGCGCAGTCTCGCCTCGCACGTCGACCGCCGCTTCGCCGATCCGCGGCTGCGTCAGATCCTCGGGTATCCCGCGGTGTTCCTGGGCGGGTCTCCTTACGGGGTGCCCAGTCTCTACCACCTCATGAGCCACCTCGACCTCGACGACGGGGTGCTCTACCCCCGCGGCGGGTTCATCGAGATCATCCGTGCGATCGAGCGCCTCGCCGAGGCATCCGGAGCCGTCATCGAGACCGGCGCACGCGTGGTCTCCATCGAGACGACCGGCGCCACGGCGACCGGCGTGGTGCTCGCGGACGGCCGCCGCATCGAGGCGGACCTCGTCGTGTCGGCCGCCGATCTGCACCACACCGAGACCGCCCTGGTGGCGCCGGAGCTGCAGAGCTACCCCGAATCGTGGTGGGCGAAGAAGGAGCCGAGCCCGGGAGCGCTGCTCCTGCTGCTCGGCGTCGAGGGCTCCCTCCCCCAGCTGGCGCATCACACCCTGCTGTTCACCGACGACTGGCGCTCGAACTTCGACGACATCTTCGGCGCACGCCCCCGCATCCCGGTCCCCGCATCGCTGTACGTGTGCCGCCCGAGCGCCACCGACGCGACCGTCGCGCCCGCCGGGCACGAGAACCTCTTCGTGCTGGTCCCGGTCCCCGCCGACCCCGCGCTCGGCCGCGGCGGCGAGTCCGGGGACGGCGACGCCCGCATCGAGGCGGCGGCCGATCGTGTGATCGAGCAGCTGTCGTCGTGGTGCGGCATCCCCGACCTCGCGGACCGCATCGTCGTGCGGCGCACGATCGCACCCGGCGACTTCGCCGCCGACCTCAACGCCTGGCGCGGCAACGCGCTGGGCCTCGCCCACACACTGGGGCAGAGCGCGATGTTCCGCCCGCGGAACGCGTCGCGGAAGGTCGCGGGCCTCTCCTACGCCGGCAGCTCGGCGCTGCCGGGGATCGGCCTGCCGATGTGCCTGATCTCGGCCGAGCTCGTCGTCAAGCGGCTGCGGGGCGATCGAAGCCCCGGTCCGCTCGCCGAACCCGCGAGGGTGTGACGTGCCGGGACTGTACCTCGCCGCGATCCTCGTCTCGGCCGCCGGGGTCGCGCTGCTGGACCGACGATGGCGCCTCGCAGCCTGGTCGTCGCCCGGGCGCACAGCCGCCGCCGTCGCCATCGGCACCGCGTTCTTCCTGGTGTGGGACGCGGTGGGGATCGCCGCAGGCGTCTTCGTGAAGGGCGACAGCCCGCTGCTGATCGGCATCGACCTCGCGCCGCACCTTCCCCTCGAGGAGCCCTTCTTCCTCGCCTTCCTCAGCTACCTCGCTCTCGTCCTGCACGCCGGCGCGACCCGCCTGCTCACGCGCCGGGAACGGGTCGAGGCCGCATGACGTACCCGCTCATCGTCCTGCCCTTCGCCGTCGCCACGGTCGCGGTGGTCCTCGCGACCGCCCGTCGGCCTCGTTTCGGCACGCGCATGGCGGCGTCCGGCCTGGCCGCGGCGGCGCTCGTGGTGCTCACGGCCCTCTTCGACAACCTGATGATCGCGGCAGGCCTTTTCTCGTATCCGCCTGAGCACCTGAGCGGTCTGCGGATCGGCCTCGCACCGATCGAGGACTTCTCCTACGCCGTGTGCGCGGCGTTCGCCGTGCCCGCCGTGCTGACGCTGCTGACGCCGAAGGAGCCCGCATGACCGCCGCAGCAGCGCGCCTCAGCACGGGCGCCGTCGTCCGCGAGCTGTTCGTCTCGTCGCGGCCGGTGAGCTGGATCAACACCGCCTATCCCTTCGCCGCGGCGTACTTGCTCACGACGCGCGAGATCGACGCCACGCTCGTGGTGGGCACGCTGTTCTTCCTCATCCCGTACAACCTCGCGATGTACGGCATCAACGACGTGTTCGACTACGAGTCCGACCTGCGGAACCCGCGCAAGGGCGGCGCGCACGGCGCGGTGCTCGACCGGCGGCTGCATCGCATCACCCTGTGGGCCGCGGGGCTGTCGTGTCTGCCGTTCGTCGCGTTCCTGGTCCTCGTCGGCCCCCCGGCCTCCTGGGCGGTGCTCGCGGCGAGCCTCTTCTTCGTCGTGTTCTACAGCGCGCCGCCGCTGCGGCTCAAGGAGGTCCCCTTCGCGGACTCGCTGACCAGCAGCATCCACTTCTTCTCCCCCGCCGTGTACGGACTCGTGCTCGCGGGCGCGGTGTGGACCTGGCAGCTCGTCGCCGTACTCATCGCGTTCGCGCTGTGGGGAGTCGCCTCGCACGCCTTCGGGGCGGTTCAGGATGTCGCGGCCGACCGCGAGGCCGGGATCTCGTCGATCGCGACCGCCCGCGGCGCGCGCTGGACGGTGTGGTTCGCCCTCGCGTGCTACGCCGCCTCGGGCCTCGTGATGCTCCTGACGGCGTGGCCGGGTCCGCTCGCCGCGCTGGTCGCCGTGCCGTATGCCGTCACCGTGTGGCCGTACCGCGGAGTGACCGACGAGACGGCCGCGTCCGCCACCCGCGGATGGCAGCGCTTCCTGTGGCTGAATCAGTTCGCCGGATTCATCGTCACGCTGCTGCTGATCTGGTTCTGGCTGCTCACCGCGTGAACGAGTGAGGCCGGCTCCGCGCGGGGAGCCGGCCTCACTCGACGATGGCTGCTACGGCTCGAGCGCGCCGAGCTCGATGAGCTTCTCGACCGCTGCGGTCAGCTGCTCGTCGGCTTCGGCGAAGGCGGTGAGGTCGCCGGCCTGCAGCGCCGCGTCGCGGGCCAGCATCGCCTCCTGCGCATCCTGCAGCGCCGCCTGGTACTCGTCCGACGGCACGACGGGCGTCTCCGGATCTGTGGGCTCCGGCTCGGGCGTGGCGCCCGGCGTGGCACCGGGAGTCGGCGTGACGTCGTCATCGCCGGCCGCAGCGCCCGAGTCTCCGTCGAACAGGGCGTCGAGCGCCTCGTTGAGCGTGTCCTCGAACGCGATGTCGTTGCCGAACGACACGAGCACCTTCTGCAGCGTCGGGAGCTTGGTCGCACCCGACGACTGGACGAAGACGGGCTGGACGTACAGCAGTCCGCCGCCGACGGGGAGCGTCAGCAGGTTTCCGTTGAGCACGTCGGACTGGCCCTGCTTCAGCAGGTTGATCTGCGACGACACCAGCGGATCGGCGTTGAAGGTGTTCTGCACCTGGCCGGGACCTGGCACGGTCGTGTCGGCGTCGATCACCAGCATCCGCAGCTTGCCGTAATCGGCGCCCTTCTTGCCCGCCTCCGATCCGGCGTTCGAGTCGACCGCGAGATAGCCCATCAGAACGTTGCGCGCGTTGCCGCCCGTCGAGGACGGGATGAACGACGTGAACATCGAGTACGACGGGCTGTCCTGCCCCGGCATCTGCATCGTCAGGTAGTACGGAGGCTGCAGCTGCGAGTCGGCCTGCGGGTCGTTCGGCGTCTGCCAGCGGTTGTCGCTCTGGTAGAAGGACCGCGCGTCGTCGACGTGGTAGATGCCCAGCACGGTGCGCTGCACCTTGAACAGGTCGGTCGGATAGCGCACGTGGCTCATGAGCTCGGCCGACATCTCGCTGATCGGCTCGACCGTCGTCGGGTAGACGTTCTGCCACGACTTGAGGACCGGGTCCTCCTCGTCCCACGCGTAGAGCGTGACCGAGCCGTCGTAGGCGTCGACCGTCGCCTTGACCGAGTTGCGGATGTAGTTGATGTCGTCGAGCGCGAAGCGCGGGGCCGGGTTCGACGAGTCCGAGATCGCCGAGGCGAGACTCACGGTGGACGAGTACGGGTAGTTGGCGCTGAGTGTGTACCCGTCGATGATCCACACGATGCGACCGTCCACGACGCTCGGGTACGGGTCGCTGTCGAGCGTGAGGTACGGCGCGACCTTCTGCACGCGGGTGAGCGGGTCGCGGTCGTACAGGATCTGCGAGTCCTCGTTCACGTAGTCCGAGAACAGAATCTGCTCGGCCTGGAACTTGAGCGCATAGATGAGGCGGTTGAACACGCTGCCGATGCTCGGGCCGCCGTCGCCCTCGAACGTCGTCTTCACCTCGCCACCGCCGTCACCGCCGGTCGGGTAGTCGAGCTCGACGGGGTCGGATCCTTCCGGCGCGCCGACGATCGAGTACGGCGGCGAGTACTCGCCGAAGTACACGCGCGGCTGGAAGTCCTCCTGGTCGGACAGGAAACCGGCCGCCGGGATGCCGCGCTCGAGGAAGACCGGATCGCCGTCGCCGGTGCGGTCGTTGCCCTTCGCGGCCACCAGGCCGTAGCCGTGAGTGTAGACGACGGCGGAGTTCTGCCAGTCGGCCGCGGCGCCGAGCTCGGCGAGATCCAGCTCGCGCACCGAGACGACGGTGTCCTGCGAGACGCCGTCGATGTCGTAGCGGTCGACGTCGAGCGGGTTCTGGAACTGGTAGTACCCGCGGTACTGCTCGAGCTGGCGGACCGTCGGCGAGATGATCGCCGGGTCCATGATGCGGATCTGGGCGGTCGTGGCGGCGTCCTCGCGGAGCTGCCCGGCCTCGGCGTCGGTCGCCGCCTTGAAGTCCTGCTTCTCGAGGCCGTCCACGCCGTACGCCTCATGCGTCATGTCGACGTTGCGCTGGTAGTACTCCTGCTCGAGGGCGAAGCGGTTCGGCTGCACCTGGAACGTGTTGACCACCCACGGGTAGCCGACCCCGAGCACGATCGCCGACACGACGAGGAGCGCCGTCGCGATGAGGGGGTAGCGCCAGCGGCCGATGACCGCCGTGACGAAGAAGAGGAGCGCGACGATCACCGCGGCGAACGCCAGGATCGTCTGGCCGGGGATGATCGCGTTCACGCCGGTGTACGCCGGGCCGGTGATGCGCTCGCCCGGCTCGACGAGCGTCTTGTAGCGATCCAGCCACAGGCTGGCGCCCTGCACCAGGAGGTACAGGCCGGCGATCACGGCGAGCTGGATGCGCGCCGACTTCGAGATGCGCAGCTCGCGCTGGCCGACCCGCACCGAGCCGTAGAGGTACGAGACCAGTGCGGTGACGAGGAGGCACACCAGCAGCACGGCCGAGACGAAGCCGACGAGCGCGCTGTAGAACGGCATGGCGAACAGGTAGAAGCCCGTGTCGAGACCGAACTCGGGGTCGACGACGTCGGTGGCCACGCCGTTGAACCACAGCCAGGTGGTCTCCCACTGAGCGGATGCCGCGAAGCCGGCGAAGAAGCCGAAGAAGACGGGGATGCCCCACATCGCGAGGCGGCGGAGGGGCTCGACGACCTCCTGGTACCGGTCGAGCTGCGAACTCAGCCGCGCATAGACCGGGCGCAGCCGATAGGCGAGCTGAATGGCGAGCCACACCGGCACCGCCATGCCGAGGAATCCGATGACGAACATCACCACGCGTGCGACCCACTGGGTGATCAGAACGGAGTCGAATCCGAGCTGGTCGTACCAGAGGAAGTCCGCGTACAGGTTCGCGAACGCGAAGAACGCCACTACGAGGGCGGCGATGATCGCGAGGGAGATCGCGATCACACGCCGGGAGCGGGAGGGTGTGGCCGGGGTCGGCGCCGAGGTCGTGGTCACCGTCCCATCCTAGGCGCGCCGGTCTGGGCGGCCGCCGAGTCCGCCCTGGGCGTACTCCCGGAATATCCGCGCGCGGTTATGCGACGCGACTCAGCCGGCCGTGCAGGTGGGAAGCGCGTCGAGGTCGCCGTCCTCGCGCACGGCGTCGAGGGCCTCCATCGCATCGTCGAGCGTCTCGACCGAGAACACGCGCAGCCCGTCGGGGATGTGGCCGACCACCTCGTCGCAGTTGGCCTCGGGAGCCAGGAACCAGTCGGCACCGGCGTCCTTGGCGCCGAAAAGCTTCTGACGGATGCCGCCGATCGGCCCGACCTCGCCGTCCGCCGTGATCGTCCCGGTGCCCGCGACGTTCTCGCCGCCGTTGAGCTGGTCGGGCGTGAGCGTGTCGATGATCCCGAGGGCGAACATCATGCCGGCGCTCGGGCCGCCGACGTTGTTGAGCTGGATCGTCACGTCGATCGGGAAGTCGTAGTCGGTGATGAGGTTCACGCCGAGCAACAGGGTCTTCTCGCCGTCGATCTCGGTCTCCTTGGGCGTGACCGACACGGTCCGCTCCTCGCCCTCGCGCTCGATGAGCAGTTCGACCGGGGCACCGCCGGCGTCGTTGACGATCTTGCGCAGGGTCGCGGCATCCGTCGCCGGCTCGCCGTCCGCGGCGACGATCACGTCGCCGTCCTCGAGCAGGCCCTCGGCGGCCGAGCCCTCGACGATCGAGTGGACCGAGATCCGCGCGCCGACGTCGTAGCCGAGCTGGCTCAGGGCCGCTGCGGTGGCCTCCTGCTGCGAGTCGACCATCATCTGCGCGCTCTCGGCGTTGCGGTCCTCGGTCGTGGTCCCCTCCGGGAAGACCGCGTCCAGGGGCAGCACGGCCTTGCTCGGGTCGAACCACGCGAGCGCCAGCTCGAACCACGACGGCGTGCGCTCGCGGTTGCCCACCACCTGGACCGTCAGGAGATCGAGCGCGCCGTCGGTCTCGAAGGTCTCGGCGCCCTCGACGGAGATCAGCGGAACCTGCTCGCCGTCGGACGCCTCCGCGGTCCCGAGGGTGTTGTAGACCGGGCCCGGACGCTGGATGACGTAGGACGTGGGCAGGAACGTGATGATCAGCAGCACGACGAGCGCGACCGCCAGCGCCCACACTCCGACCAGCGTTCCGCGGGCCATGCGCCGCGGTGGCGCGGGCGTGATCGTGACGTTCTCGTCGAACAGGGCCACGCGGGACCTCTCTCTGCCTGGTCGTTCGCGACCGGCGTAAGGCGTTCGGGGCTCTGCCGGGGAGTGCGATGGATGCTGCGACTAGCGTAGAGCGCGACGTCATGAACCGGCTGAAAGGCGGCTGAAGTGGCAGACGACGACCGCAGTCCCGAGGAAGAGTTCCAAGACCTGATCCGCCAGCTGTTCGGCGGCGGATCCGGCGAGCTCGACCCCGAACAGCTCTCCGCGCTGTCGGGGATGAACATCGACCCCGCCATGATGCAGACCGTGATGCGGCACCTCCAGGGTGCGTTCGCGGGTGGCGGCGAGACCGGCATCTCGTGGGAGCTCGCCCAGCGCCAGGCGCTGCACATCGCCAATCAGGACGGCCTCGGCGTCACCTCCGGCCAGCGCACCGACCTCGACCAGGCGTTCGCCCTGGCCACCCTGTGGCTGAGCGAGGCGACCACGATCTCGGAGCTCGCCGACCAGCCGAAGACGCTCACCCGCGGCGGCTGGGTCGAGGCGACCCTGCCGGTCTGGCAGCAGCTCGCCGAGCCGGTGGCGACCAGCATCGCCGACGCGCTCACCGCTGCACTCAGCGAGAACGCCCCCGACGACATGCAGAGCCTCGTCCAAGGGGCCGGACGCCTCATGCGGACGGTCGGCGGCTCGCTCTTCGCGTCGCAGCTGGGCCAGGTCGTGGGAAACCTCTCGAAGGAGGTCGTGAGCGGCGGCGACGTCGGCATCCCGCTGATGCCCGACGGCGAGGCGGCCATCCTCCCCCAGAACTTCGCGGACTTCGGGCGCGACCTCGAGGTGCCCGACGACCAGCTCGCGCTGTACGTCGCCACGCGCGAGCTGGCGCACGCGCGCCTGTTCCGCCACGCCCGGTGGCTGCGCCTGCACGTCATCTCGCAGGTGACCGACTTCGCGCGCGGCGTCCACGTCGACACCGACGCACTCGAGGATCTCGCGTCGCGGTTCGACCCGTCCGAGCCCGACGAGCTGCGCCACGCCCTCGAGAGCGGGGCGCTCCTGCCCGCGCGCTCCGAGGCTCAGAACGCGGCGCTGGCCCGGCTCGAGAACCTCCTGGCCACGATCGAGGGCTGGGTCGAGGTCGTCACCGAGCAGGCGACGTCCCGGCTCCCCTCCGCCGGCCGCATCGCCGAGGCCGTGCGTCGCCGCCGTGCGGTGGGCGGCCCGGCCGAGCGCGCGCTCGGGTCCCTCGTCGGACTCGAGCTGCGGCCCCGGCGCATGCGCGAGGCCGCGGCGATGTGGCGCGCGGTGACGGATGCCGTGGGCCCGGCTGCCCGCGACGCGCTGTGGGACTACCCCGACCTCATGCCCGGCGCCGAGGACATCGACGATCCCGCGAAACTCGTGGCACGTCTCGAGGCCCGTGCGCGCGGCGAGGAGCCGGCGCCTGACGAGCTGGACGATGCGCTGGCGCGGCTGCTCGCGGGCGAGATCCCGTCCACCGAAGACGCCGAGCGCGAGGGCGACGACGGAGACGGCGGGAACGCCGCGCCCGACGACCACCGACCGGTATAAGAGCGCCGCGGCTCCTCCCCAGGAGCCGCGGAGACGGGACGACCTCAGCCGAGGCTGTGGAAACACCGTTCGGGGCGGGCGGCGCTGGCCAGACTCGGGTCATGCTCCGGATCGATCCCGCCCAGCCGCCGCTCTGGCGCACGCCGACCATCCTGCAGTTCGGCGACCGGCCGGTGCTCGTGCTGAACGACCCCGCGCGGTGGCAGCAGCGTCTCGTGCGCGAGCTCGAGCGCGGCATCCCCGATCAGGCCGCCGTCCCGTTCGCGATCGCGCTCGGCGCCGAGCCCCGCGCCGCCGAGGACTTCGTCACCCGGCTGAGCGCGGTGCTGGCAGGCCCGGACCCCTCACCCCCACCGGTGCTCGTGGAGGCCGCGGAGGACGTGCCCCACGATCGCGTCGCCGCCATCAGCACCGCCCTGATCGCCGCCGGGTGCGCGGTCGTCACGAGCGATGCCCGAGCGGATGTCGCGACCGTCGTCGTGGTGGCGCAGCACCTCGTCGCGCCGTCGGCGGCGGCCGCCCTCATGGCCGACGACCGCCCGCATGTGCCGATCGTGCTCACCGCCACCGGCGCCGAGGTCGGACCCCACGTGACGCCCGGATCCACGGCGTGCCTCGCGTGCCTCGCCGCACGACGTCGCGATGATGACGCGACGTGGCCGGTCATCGCGGCGCAGCTGCTCGGTCGCCCTCTCGCCGACGTCGACAGCTCGATCGTGTGGGAGGCCGGCTTCGTCGCCGCTCGGCTGATCAGCGCCGCCGCGTCGCGTCCGGCCCGCTCGACGAGCCGTTCCCTGGTGCTGCGCGCCGGCTCGCTCCGGCGGACCGTGCGGAAGCACCGACCGCACGAAGAGTGCCGTTGCCGATCTCTCGCAGGAACCGCGACGGCTGACGCTCCCGCACTCCTCGCGCCCAGGACACCGAGAGCGTACGCGCGGCCCGCGTGATGCCGACGTAGGCCAGACGCCGCTCTTCGTCGACCTGCTCGAACGTGGCGGCGTACGAGATCGGCAGCAGTCCCTCCGCGAGCCCGACAAGGTGCACGTGGTCCCACTCGAGGCCCTTGGAGGCATGGATCGTCGCGAGCGTCACGGTGCGCAGCGCCGGCTCGTCGTGCGAACGGGCGCGAGCCGTCAGCTCATCGGTGAACTCGCGCAGCGTCGTGCCGGGCGGCGCCTCCTCCGCCAGCCGCAGCAGCGCGGCGCGCAGCTCCCACGCGTCGCGCAGCGCTCCGCCCGCTGCGGGCGGCTCATCCGTCAGCCCGAGAGAGCGCAGCACGTCGCGCACGGTGTCGACGAACGCCCCCTCGATCGGCGCGACGGAAGCACCGCGCAGCGCCATGATCCCCTGGCGAACCTCGGGGAGGTCGAAGAAGCGACGCCCGCCGAGCACGGTCGACGCGATCCCGGCGTCGGCCAGCGCGCGCACGAGCTCGGCCGACTGCGCATGCGAGCGGTACAGCACCGCGATCCGTCGTGGATCGATACCCGACGCGATCTGCGCCGAGATGCGCGCAGCCACGGCGCGGGCCTCGTCCTCGTCATCGCCGAACGCGGCGACCGTGGGCATGTCGGCCTCGGCCGGGCGACCGGCTGCGGAGACCAGGTGGAGAGCGCCGGGTCGGTCGCGCATGAGCTCATTGGCGACGCCGAGGATCGCGGCATCCGATCGGTAGTTGGTCTCCAGGCGCACGACGCGGGCGTCCTCATGCCGCGCGGCGAACTCGAGCAGGAAGCGCGCGTCGGCACCTGCGAACGAGTAGATGGTCTGACTCGCGTCGCCGACGACGCACAGGTCGCGGCGGCCGCCCAGCCAGAGTTCGAGCAGGCGGTGCTGCAGGGGCGAGACGTCCTGGAACTCGTCGACGGTGAAGTGGCGATACTGCTCGTGAACGGCGCGGGCCACGTGCGGCTCTGCCTCGAGCATGCCGGCGCACGCGAGCAGAACGTCCTCGAAGTCCAGCTGACGGCGCTCGTCCTTGAGCTTCTCGTAGGAGCGCTGAAGGGCCACGACCTGGTCCACGGACATCCTGCCGATGCCCTGCGGACGCGCGGACGCGTAGTCCTCGATGCTCAGCATCGACACCTTGCGCCACTCGATCGCGCTCGCTGCGTCGCGCAGGGTCGCGGTGTCGGGCTTCAGGCCGATCCCGTCGGCGGCGTGGGCGAGCAGCCGCACCTTGTTGTCGACGATGCCGGGGGCGGTGTCGCCGGCCAGAGTCGGCCAGAAGTAGTTCAGCTGGGCGAGGGCCGCGGCGTGGAACGTGCGGGCGGAGACGCCCTCGACGCCGAGTGCGCGCAGGCGGCCCCGCATCTCGCCCGCCGCCTTGGCGGTGAAGGTCACGGCCATCACCCGCCCCGGCGAGTAGGCGCCGGTGTCGACGCCGTGCGCGATCCGGTGCGTGATCACCCGCGTCTTTCCGGTGCCCGCGCCGGCGAGCACCACGAGCGGCCCGCGCAGCGTGCGGACCGCTTCGAGCTGGCTCTCGTCGAGCCCTGCGAGCGCCTTGCTCATGCGGCCCCCGCGTGCCACTCGCTGATCAGCCGGTGCGCGATCGACGCGCGCCCCGGCAGCACCACGTCGCCCTCGCCCGCGAGCGCCGCGCCGATCTCCTCGCGCGTGAACCAGCGCACCGCCGCGATCTCCTCGCCGTCGGCGCGCGCGGCGTCGTCGTCCGCGGCCACCGCGAGGAACCCGAGCATGAGGGACCGCGGATACGGCCACGCCTGCGAGCCGCGATACTCGACCGTCGCCACCTCGATGCCCGACTCCTCGGCCACTTCGCGCTGCACCGCGGCCTCGAGCGACTCGCCGGCCTCGACGAACCCGGCGAAGCACGAGTACCGCTCCGCCCCCCAGAGCGCGTTGGATCCGAGGAGGACGATGTCGGGATCCCGCGTGCTCGTGATCGCGACGATCACGGCCGGATCGGTGCGCGGGAAGTGCTGGCGGCCGCACGACGGGCAGCGGCGCGACCAGCCGGCGTCGGCGAGCATGGTCAGCGCACCGCACGCGGGGCAGAACCGTGCGTCGAGCAGCCAGCGTCCCAGGCTGAGGGCCTCCACGAAGGCGCCCGCGTCGTGCGGCGACAGGGCGCCGCCGATCGCCCGCAGTCCCGCCCACCCTCCGGGGGCGTCGAACGGCTTGTCCTCCCCCGCGTCGAGCACGGCGGTCAGCATCAGCGCGCCGGCCGCATCCCGGCCGAGGAGCGCCCACGCCGCTCCGTCGGGCACCGTTGCGGGCGCCACCCACAGCAGTTCGGCCGGCCCGGCGAGCGGTGCCGCATCGCCCGCGAGGACCAGCACGCGGGTCGAGGCATCCGCTCGAGCCGTCTCGATCAGTCCGGGCGTCGCCCGCTCATCGGGGGCACGGTCGACGGCTGCGGCGGCGAGCGGCGGAAGTCGCGTGCTGTCGGACGCCGTCATCGAGGAACTCCAGCAAGGGCGTGGCGCGGGGGTGGACGAGCGCGACCGACCTACCCTGGGCACATGGCACGCTCACCCTTCACTCTAGCCGCGTCCGTGACGTCGGCTCTGCCCCGGGTCGGCGTCGTGGGGGTCGGCGAACTGACGGAGGGCGCCGGCGGCCGCTACGACTCCGCCGTCGCCGAGCTCGACGACGGCCGCCGCGTCGTCGTCCGAGTCCCCGCAGATCCCGCCGTCTTCCCCGAACTCGCCGCCGAGGTGCGCGCCCTCCGCGCACTCACACCGGGCGTGCGCGGCCTCCTGCCCTTCCGTGCTCCCGAGCTGCTCGGCGAGACCGGCCTCGGCGACGCACGGGCCGTCGTCGTGGACTTCCTTCCGGGATATCGCGTCGACGCCGCCCATCTGCCGCCCGGTCGCGGCGCGGCGACCTCGCTCGGGTCGGCGCTGGCAGCCCTGCATGCTCTCCCGCTGTCGATCGTCCGCACCGAGGGGCTGCCCGTGCGCACGCCGCAGCAGGTGCGCACCGACACCGCTCGGCTGGTCGACCGCGCGCAGGCCACGCGTCGACTTCCCCTCCCACTCGCCGAGCGCTGGCAGCGCGCGATCGACAACGACGACCTCTGGCGCTTCGAGTCGGCCGTCGTGCTGGGCGGCGCGGGCGCGGCGTCGTTCCTGTTCGAGGATGTCGACGGCGTGCCGCAGGTGACCGGGCTGCTCGAGTGGCACGGGCTGTCCGTCGGCGATCCCGCGACCGACCTGCAGTGGCTGGCATCCGCCCCGGCGGCGGCCGACGACGTCTACGCGGCCTACGTCGCCCATAGCGGGCGGGCGCCCGACGCGCGCGCACGGGAGCGCGCACGGCTCTACGCCGAGCTCGAGTTCGCCTCGTGGCTGGTGCACGGCCACGAGTCCGGCCGTGACGACGTCGTCGACGATGCGGTGGGCCTCCTCGAGACGCTCGCTGCCGGCGTCGCCGGAGGCGACATCGTGACGGATGCCGCGCTCGACGTCGACGACGCGATCGCCCTGCTCGACCGGATGCCGGAGGCCTCGGCCGCGGCGGTCGACACGTCGATGCACACCGACGCGTACGACCCGGAGGAGCTGTCGCTGTGGGTGTCGACCGAGTCGAGCGACGACACGGAGCCCGAGGACAGCCCGCAGCCCGAGGACAGCCCGCGGCCCGAGGCCGCCCAGGAATGGCATTCCGATGACCTGTCGACCTCGCCCATCGACATCGTGACCCCGGACACCGATCGCGAGGGCGGCGCGGGTCACGACGGCGACGCCGTGGCCGAGGCGGAGCGGGCGTCCGAGGCGGCGCTGCGCCGCTGGCTCGCCGACTAGACCGCCCGGCGGGTCAAGCCCGCAGCACGAGATCCTCGGCGACGTAGTAGAGCGCGACGTCGATCTCGTCGAGCGGCACGCCGTGCTTGGCGTGGTAGGCCTGCCGGTAGAGCTCGAGCTGCAGCATCCGCTCGTCCTTCTCGGCGTCGGTGCGCGGAGCGGCCCCGGTCTTCCAGTCGACGATCTCGATGCGCCCGCCTCGGTCTTCCCGGCGATAGACGGCGTCGAGCTTGCAGATGACGACGTGCGGGCGGCCGTCGAGGCCGGTCATCGTGAAGTCGATCTCGGTCTCGACCTCGAGGGGGCGCAGCGAAGCCCATTCCGACGCCAGGAACCGCGCCTGCAGGGCGTCCAGGGCTGCGGCGTCCTCGGCGGAGGATTCGGTGCCGGGCAGCTCGTCGTCGGCCTCCCACAGCGCGTCGTCGATGGATCCGCCGAGTCCGGGCCTGCCCGACCGCTGCTCGACCCAGGCGTGGAACAGCGTCCCCAGGCGGGTCTGGCGGAACGGGCGCTCGGGCAGCGGCCGGGCGATCGCGGCGACCGTGCCGGCGTAGTCCGCCACGAACTCCTTGTACCGCGATGCGGCGATGCGCGTCGGCGCGTCCTGGCGCGCCGGCGCACGCCGGGCCTCGCGCTCCGCGATCAGCAGGGCGACGTCGGGGTCGGGCGCGGGTCGGGGCGCGTCGAGCGCGGCTGAGACCGCTGCCGCGGCGCGCTGGACTGCGGGACGGCGGGCGCCGAGCGGATCGATCGGCCACTGAAGAATGCGGCGCTCGCCCAGGTACGGGTTCTCCCCCACCTCGTCGGGCGGAAGGTCGCGGCCGAGGGCCTCGGCGATCTCGGTGAAGAAGGTGCTGCGCTCACGCGCCCGCTTCGTGCCCGACCACGTCGACCCCGTCAGGAGCAGGTGGTCGCGTGCGCGCGTCACCGCGACGTAGGCGAGGCGTCGGTCTTCCTCGAGCTGCCGAGCGCGATTGGCCGCGACGAAGGCATCGAGTGCCGCCTTCATCTCCTGCTGGGTGCCCGCACCCCGCCACGCGAGTTCGGGGAGCCAGGCGGCGTCGCCTCGGAACGCGTACGGCAGCACCCCGAATCCGAGCCACCCCTTCGTGTCGCGCGGCGCGCTCGGCAGCTCGTCCTTCACGAGGCGGACGACGGCGACGGCATCCCATTCCAGGCCCTTCGAGCCGTGGATGGTCAGCAGCTGCACCACGTCGTCTTCCGGCGGCTCGGTGCGCGGGGCGAACTCGTCGAGCTGCTCCGCGTGGTCGAGCCATGCCAGCAGGCTCGACAGCGAGCCCGACTCGTCGGCGGCGAGGAAGGCGTGCAGCTCGTCGACGAACGCTCGGAGCTGGGCGGAGGCGATCCGCGCCGGCCCGCGGGCCTCGTTCGCGGCGAGTTCGACGTCGAGGCGGAGCTCGATCTCGATCAGTCGCACCAGCTCGGGGATCGGCATGCCGACCGCCTGCCGCAGTCCTGCGAAGACGGCGCCGGCTTCGCGCAGCCGCTCACGCGCCTCCGCGGTGAAGCCGGCCAGCCAGCCGTGGTCGGCTGGGTGGCGAAGGACGAAGTCCAGTGCGTCGACCAGCGACCCGTCGTCGTCGCCCGCACCCGAGCGGATGCGCTCGACGACCTCCGGGGCGAGCGGCTGCAGCGCCGCGTCGTGGCGCGCGATCCGCCGGGCCAGCGCGGCGAGCTCCCGCAGGTCGGGCAGGCCGATCGCCCACCGGGGCCCTGACAGCAGCCGGATGAGCGCGGAGCCGGCGCTCGGGTCGCTGACGACGCGGAGGGCGCTGACCACGTCGACCACCTCGGGCGTGGACAGGAGGCCGCCGAGTCCGAGGATGCGATGAGGGATGCCGCGGCGACCGAGGGCGTCGCCGAACCGCACCATGTGCTTCTTGCTGCGGAACAGGACGGCTCCGGTCGTCGGCAGTCCCGCTCGTCCGCGCTCGGAGCGCACCCGCGCGAACCAGTCCGCGACGCGATCGGCCTCCGTGTCGAGATCTGGCTCGAAGGCCGTCTCGACTGCTCCCCGGGGAGCACCGGGTCGCGGCCGCAGCGACTGAACGGCGACCGGGGCGGAGCCGGCGAGCGGTGCCAGCACCGCGTTGGCCGCGGTGAGCACGTCAGCGCTGTTGCGCCAGCTCGTGAGCAGCGCGTACTCCGCGCACTCGCCGGCAGGGGCGAACGCTGCGGCGAATCCGCCGAGGTTGCCTGCGCTCGCGCCACGCCAGCCGTAGATGGCCTGGTGCGGATCGCCGACCGCCATCACCGCCGTGCCGGCGAAGAGCGATGACAGGAGGTCGGTCTGCACGACCGAGGTGTCCTGGTATTCGTCGAGGAGGACGACGCGATAGCGGTCGCGCAGCTCGTCGGCGACCGCCCGATGGCTCGCAACCACCTCGAGTGCGCCGGCGACCTGATCGGAGAAGTCGATCACGCCGATGCGACGCTTCTCTGCGGCATAGTCGCGGGCGAGGTCGGCCAGGAGGGCGAGCGCACCGACCTTCTCGTTGGCCTCCGCCACCTCGGCATAGACGACGGTGCGCGCGTTCGTCGACGGAAGGTCGACGATCCGACGGAAGCGGTCGGGGAAGGCGGCGAGCTCATCGAGGTCGACGAGGTTGTCGACGCCGTCGCGGGCGATCCGCAGCGCACCGTCGATGATGCTCCGCACCGCTTCGCCGCGCGTCTCGAGCCGGGGGTCGTCCGACGCGAACACGACGCGCCGCATGAGCAGCCACGCTGCGGATTCCGACATCACCGCGGCCTCGGCATCCCTCCCGATGCGCACCGCGTGCTCGCGGACGATCTGGTCGGCGAAGCTGTTGTAGGTGGACACCGTCGGCCGGTGCAGCAGTGCGTCGTCCTCGGCCTCCTGCGGCACGGCGCCGACGGACCGGGCGAGGGCGTCCATCGCCTCGTGCCGGGCGATCGTGGCGCGCGGCCCGTCACCGCCGGGCCGCTCGAGCTCGGCGAAGACGTCGAGGCGCCCGGCCGCGTGCATCTCTGGGAGGAAGCGGACGAGGCCGCGCCGCTCGAACTCGCCGAGCCTCGCCAGCCGGCGCTGGATGCGCTCGGCGAGCTCGCCCGCCGCCTTGCGCGTGAACGTGAGGCCGAGCACCTCGTCGCGCCGCACGAGCCCGTTCGCGACCAGCCATACGACGCGCGAGGCCATCGTCTCGGTCTTGCCGCTGCCGGCGCCCGCGACGACCAGCGCCGGCGATAGCGGGGCCTCGATGACAGCGGTCTGCTCGTCGGTCGGCGGGAACTGACCGAGCGCCGCCGCGATCACACGTGCCGGCAGGAGAGCCGGTGCGCCGCCCGTGGAGACGGGCGCGGACGTGGACTGATCGGCGATCATGACGCGCTCACCGCCCCGATCGTGTGGATGCGGCACAGCCCGTACGAGTGGTCGTCGCGGCAGTGCTCTTCGTACGGCGCGGTGAACACCGTGCCGCGCATCGTCGAGACGGCGTGCCGGATGCGGGCGAGGAAGGTCTCACGCCGCTCGTCGTCGAAAGGAGGCTGCCACGGCGTGGCGTAGTCGGATCGCGTGGCGGTGGGTCGCAGCACCAGGAGCTTCGCGCCACCGGGCGGATGCCCGACGGCAGCAGGGATGGCGCCGGCCTCGAAGGCAAGCTGATACGCACCGAGCTGCGGGTTGTCGACGACCTTCGCATCCGTCTGCGGCTCGCGCTTTCCGGTCTTGAGGTCCATGATCACGACCGTGCCTTCGGGAGTGAGCTCGACGCGGTCGATGTAGCCGGAGAGGATCGCGCCGTGCTCGAAGGCCTCGGAGTCATCGAGCGGGATCGCGACCTCGAAGTGGGGCTCCGCCCCGATCAGCGTTCCGCCCTCGGTCTCGAACCGGCGCAGGTAGAGGTGCAGGCGACGGACCAGATCGCGCGCCCGTGTCTTCTCGGCCCGATCCCGCCAGGCGGCCTCGAAGGCGAGCTCGCCCCACCGCGCCTCCACCTCGGCCCACAGGCTCTCCTGGGTGGAGTCGCCGGCGTGCTCGAGCGCCGCGTGGATGATCGTGCCGAGTCCGGCCGTCGTGCCGCCCGGGTCGCCGCCGAGGTCGCCGATCACCCAGTTCAGCTCGCACTCCTCGAGGGTGTGCAGGCGGGAGGGCGAGACCCGCACGTCCTCCTTGGCGAGGTCGCGGAGCGGTCCTGTCGAGGTCGGGAGCGGCACCCCGTACCACTCGGACGGTGCCGCGCCGGGAACGCCGGCGTCGGCCAGAAGCGCAAGCTGACCGGCCGCGTGCGCGGTGCTCCCGCGGCCCGCCGGGTCGGTGAGCACCCGGCGATGCCGGGCCACCAGCCCCCGCAGGGACAGCGGGTGGTCGACGGTGTGCCGCTCGGGGTCGGGGAAGAGCTCGAAGAACACGCTCGGACCGGTGTCGTCATCGTCGACCGCCGTCACGATCACCCGCTCGGACGCGCGCGACAGCGCACGGGCGAGGAGCCGCAGCTCGTCGTGCATCGCGGACCGTCGCCGATCGAAGACACCTGCCGCGGCGTCGCCGGCGCGCGTCGCCGCATCGGCCAGCCGCCAGGTCTCGAGGAGGCTTCCTCGCAGCCGCGTGTTCGGCCACACACCGTCCTGCACGCCCGCGACCACGACGGTGTCGAACTCGAGGCCGAGCGCGCCGGCAGGCGTGAGCAGCTGCACGGTGTCGTCCCGCACGGGAGCCGCGAGTCGGTCTTCGGCGACGTCGGAGTCGAGGATGCCGCGCACGAACACGCGCGGATCCGCATCGAGGGACCGCTCGACGAATCGCTTGGCGACCTGGAACAGCGCCACGACGGCATCGAGATCGCGATTCGCCTGCTCGGCGAGCGGTCCGTGGCCCCGCGCGAGCTCGGACCAGCTGCGCTGCAGCCCGCTGAGATCCCAGGCCGCCCACAGCAGTTCGTGCGCCGTGGCGCCGCGTTCGAGCTCCTCGCGCAGGAAGGCGAGGGTGCGCGCCAGCGCGGCCGCCCGCCGCGCCTCGCGCGTGTCGATCAGGTCGAACTCCAGCGGCTGGGCCATGGCCGACACGAGCAGGTCGCGCCCGGAGCGCTCACCGCCCGCCGTCAGCTCCGCGTGCCGGAGGGCGGAACGCAGGCGGCGCAGCTCGATCGGATCGAGGCGGCCGTAGGTGCCCAGCAGAGCCGCGGACACGTCGTCGAACGTGCGCTCGTCGCGGGCGACGAGCTCGATGAGCCGCAGCAGATCGTTCACCGGCTTCAGCAGGCCGAGGGCGCGCCCTGGACCGCTCGAGCGGGCAGGCACCTCGCGTGCCGACAGCTCCGCCTCGAGGGCGGCCACCTGCCGGGTGTCGTGGGCGATGACCGCGCAGCGGCCCCACGGCACGCCGTCGTGCACGTGCCGCTCGCGCAGGAGGCGCGCGATGGCGTCGAACTCCTCTGCGGGCGAACGCAGCAGCAGCGCCCTGACCGATTCGTCGGGCTCGGCGTCGCTGCCGGCTCCGCGGTGCGCCACGACACCGACCGCTCCGATGCGCTGAGTCGCACGGCGCACGAGCTCGTTCTGCCACGCCGTGCCGCGGTGGCGCTCGTCGAGCACGGACACGGCGCCGAGACTCGCCGCGAGACGGGCGAAGTTCTCCGGCGTGGCGCCGCGGAAGGACCCCGCGCCGACATCGGGGTCGCCGAAGGCCACCACGGGGATGCCCCGCCGGCGCGCCGCCTCGAGCAGCTCGACGCCGCCGAGGGTGAGCTCCTGCGCGTCGTCGACGAGGATCGCTCCCAGCCGGTCGATCGCCGGGATGCCGTCGGCCGCCGTGCGCAGCAGCCGGACGGCCTCGCGCACGAGCCCCGCGGCGTCGCGGTGCGCGCCTCGCATGCCGGCGCGGACCTCGAGGTACTCGACCGCGAACGACGCCAGCGAGACCCATACCGGCCGCTCGTGCTGCTCGCCGAGAGCGCGCAGGCGCGCGGGCTCGATGCCGAGCGTGGTGCATTCGGCGAGGAACGTGCGCACCTCGGTGCGGAAGCCGGGAGTGGAGCGGATGCCGGCACCCAGCCAGTCCGGCCAGCGCGACGTGCCCGTCTCCCGCTCGTCCTCCTCGTCGCCGTCGAGCAGGTCGCCGATGAGCTGGTCCTCGTCGCCGCCCGTCAGCAGCTGCGGCGGATCGGCGTCGAGTGCCACGGCGTGGGCGCGCACGAGCTGGAAGGCGAAGGAGGCCACCGAGCGGGCGAGCGGCCCGGACGTCGCACGGCCGACCGCGAGCGCGAGCCGATCGCGCAGCGCCGTGGCCGTCTGGCGCGTCGGCGTCAGCACGAGGATGGCGTCGGGATCCACCCCCGCCGCCACGAGCGCAGCCACGCGTGCGACGAGGGCTGTGGTCTTGCCGGTGCCCGGCGCCCCCACCACCACGCCGGACGCGTCGCTCGGCAGCGCGGCGACGGCGCGCTGGCGATCATCCAGCGCGGCCATCGCGCCGGATTCTTCCCGCGACACCATGCCCTCGACGGTAGCGCGGACTCCCGACACCTCCGTTCGCCCAGAGCGAGCGCCGGGCGGCCTGGGGCCGGGCGGCCGTGTCGTAGAGTTGCCATGCGCCGGGGAACCCGGCGCGCAGTGGGAGAGAGGCAGTCACGTGGAGATCCGCATCGGCATCGCGAACACCGGACGCGAGCTCAACTTCGAGACGAACGAGGCCGCGGCCGACGTGAAGAAGTCCGTCGCAACGGCGCTCGACGCCGGAGCCACGCACATCACGCTCGCGGACAACAAGGGGAACAACTACATCGTCCCCACCGCGAGCCTCGCCTACATCGAGCTCGGGACCGAGGAGTCCCGCCGCGTCGGATTCGTCGCCTGACCCGGCCATGCAGATCATCCTCGCCCTCATCGTCGGCGCCGTCCTCGGCCTGGCGGTCCACTTCCTGGTCGCCCACCGCTCGACGCGCGGCGTCGTGGTGGGCCCCGTCCTCGGCGCTCTCGCGGCCGGTCTGGTGTGGACGATCCTGACGTGGGCCGGCGTCGGCATTGACAGCGTGTGGCTCTGGCTGTCGATGTTCGTCGCACCGCTCGTCGTCACCTACCCCGTGCTGGTGCTGCTGTCGCGCGTCCGGGTGTCGCACGACGCCGCCGAGCGCGCGCGACTCAAGATCGGCTGAGCCCGCCGCACCGACGGCTCAGGCCGCGAGGCCCATCGCATCCATGCGCCGCGAGTGCGCGGCCATGAGCTCGGTGAAGACCGGTTCCACCTTCGCCTCGTCGGCGACCCGCAGCTCGCGAGGCCGCAACGCGGCCCGGGCGATGAGCAGGGTGTCGCCCACGAGCCGCCGTCCCCACAGCGCCAGCAGGGACTTCCACTCGGGATCGCTCGCGATGGTGCGGCCGATGATGTCGACGATCGCTTCGCGGTCGTCGTCGGCGCGCAGGATGCGCGCGACCCGCCGTCCGGTGTCGGAATAGCTCGCCGAGAGGGCCAGGTAGAAGTCGTCGAGCATGCCGGCGGTGATGTGCACCGAGAGCATCGTCTCCTGCGCGCGCAGGCCGTGCGTCGCGCGCCGGAAGGCATCCAGCGGCTCGCGGAACGGCAGCATCAGGTCGGTCGGGTCGTCTCCGCGCTCGCGGATGAGCGCGACGAGCTCCTCGTGCTTGGTGAGCGCGGCACCGGCGGCGCGCGACAGCGACTCCTTGTCGGAGAGCCCCGGCGTCAGGGCGATGAGCTCGCTCAGCGTCTCGAAGTACCCGAGCTGGAGATAGGCGGCCTGCCCCAGGAACGTGTCGATGTCCGGCGCGAGCTCCTCGAAGTCCACCCGCGTCGCGTCGCCGATATCCTCCCGGGAACGAAGCTGCAGCTTCCGTCCGGGTTCCCGACGCTGCCAGAACCACTTCACCACGGGCTACAGCCTAGGCTCGCGCGGCGCAGGCTGCGGCATCCGCTCTCCGGCATCACGCCCGAAATGCCCTCCGGCGCCCTCCTCCGGTATCGTGGACACGTCCCCGGCGTCGGATCGGGGCTCCCGCGCCTGTGGCTGAGAGAAGGCGTGGACCGCACTTCCGCCCGCGCGGCGTCGATGATCACCGCGCCAGGGCACGGACCAGGCAGCATCTCACTGCCGGACAGGCTCATATCGTGACGACCTTCGCCGAACTCGGCGTCGACCAGGACATCGTCGATGTCCTCGCAGGCAAGGGCATCATCGATGCCTTCCCCATCCAGGAGCAGACGATCCCCCTCGGCCTCCCGGGTCAGGACATCATCGGGCAGGCCAAGACGGGCACCGGCAAGACCTTCGGCTTCGGCATCCCCGTCGTGCAGCGCCTCGGCCAGAACCCCGCGCCCGGCGTCAAGGCGCTCATCGTCGTGCCCACCCGCGAGCTGTGCGTGCAGGTGTACGAAGACATCGACATGCTCACCTCGGGCCGCAGCACGAGCGTCGTGGCGATCTACGGCGGCAAGGCCTACGAGGGTCAGATCGAGCAGCTCAAGGCCGGCGCGCAGATCGTCGTCGGAACGCCCGGTCGCCTGATCGATCTCAACAACCAGCGGCTGCTCGACCTGTCGCACGCGACCGAGGTCGTGCTCGACGAGGCCGACAAGATGCTCGACCTCGGCTTCCTGCCCGACATCGAGAAGATCTTCTCGAAGGTGCCCGCCGTCCGCCACACGCAGCTGTTCTCGGCCACCATGCCGGGACCCATCGTGGCCCTCGCCCGCCGCTTCATGTCGAACCCGATCCACATCCGCGCCACCGACCCCGACGAGGGCCTGACGCAGGCGAACATCAAGCACCTCGTGTACCGCGCGCACTCGCTCGACAAGGACGAGATCATCGCCCGCATCCTGCAGGCCGACGGTCGCGGCAAGACCGTGATCTTCACCCGCACCAAGCGCGCCGCGCAGAAGCTGTCCGACGAGCTCAGCGACCGCGGCTTCAATGCCGCCTCCGTGCACGGCGACATGAGCCAGGAGGCGCGCGAGCGCTCGATGGCGGCGTTCAAGGCCGGCAAGCGCGACGTGCTCATCGCGACCGACGTCGCCGCGCGCGGCATCGACGTCGACGACGTCACGCACGTGATCAACCACACCATCCCCGACGACGAGAAGACGTACCTGCACCGCGCGGGCCGCACGGGCCGCGCCGGCAAGACGGGCATCGCCGTCACGTTCGTCGACTGGGACGACCTGCACAAGTGGGCGCTCATCAACCGCGCGCTCGAGTTCGGCCAGCCCGACCCGGTCGAGACGTACTCGTCCAGCCCGCACCTGTTCAGCGACCTCGACATCCCGGCCGGGACGAAGGGCCGCATCGCGACCGCGCCGCGCACCCAGATGGTCAAGACCCAGTCCGCGCCGTCGCGCGACGGCGCATCCGGCGACGACACGTCGCGCGGTCGCCGTCGCCGCCGGTCGGGCGGTTCCGGCGGCTCCGACGCCAACGGCCAGGCGGGGGCCGGTCAGACCGGCGACCGCGCTGCCGAGGGCGGCGGAACGCACGACGGCGGCGGCAAGGAGCACCACGACGGCAAGCAGGCCCCGCGCCGGCGTCGTCGTCGTCGCGGCGGCGCGGCGGCATCGGGCGGCGGCGCACCCGTCAGCGCCTGACCCCGGTCAGGCGCTGCGCGCGGCGCGCGGTTCGCGTGCCTTCTCGACCCGCGTCGGCGGTCGTGGCGGATACACGAAGGTGACCATCACGACCGAGATGATCATGAGCAGGAACCACGACACCAGCTTCGTGATCGACACCGGCTGCCAGCCGTCCAGCTGATCCGGGTAGGCCCACGCGCCCGCCCAGGTGGCGATGTTCTCCGCCAGGTAGATGAACAGCGCCACGCCCGCGAACACGGCCAGCAGCGGGATCCTCAGCACCGCCCGCCACACCCGGGCGTAGAGCGTCGCTCGCGCCCACAGCAGGACGACCGCCAGCAGCAGCGCCCAGCGCGCGTCCCACCACCAGTGGTGCGTGAAGAAGTTCGCGTAGATCGCAGCCGCGACGACCGCCGTCAGCCATCGGCGGGGGTAGCGCTCGAAGCCGAGATCGAACAGCCGGTACACGCGCACCATGTACGAGCCGACCGCCGCGTACATGAAGCCGCTGAACAGCGGCACTCCGCCGATGCGCAGCACGCCGTCCGCCGCGTACATCCACGAGCCGACGTCGGTCTTGAACAGCTCCATGACTGTGCCGGTGAGGTGGAAGAGGACGATGACCCACAGTTCGCGTCCGGTTTCGAGCCGGGTCGCGATCATCAGCACCTGGATGCCGATCGCCGCGAGCGTGAGGAAGTCGTTGCGCGCGAGAGCGGCGTCGTCGGGGTACCACAGGCGCGCCGCGACGATCACGACGAGCAGCGACGCACCGAACAGGCACGCCCAGGCCTGCTTCAGCAGGAACACGCCTACTTCGACCAGGACCGCGCGCGCGCCGGAACGCGGCGCGTCGGCGAGGAACCGGTGGGCGCCGGCGTCGATCCGCCGCTCGAGCGACGTGGGCTGCCGCATCCCACGACGCTAACCGACGCACGACGACATTCAGCTTCAATCGCGTGATTCGGGCGCGGCCTGGCGATATCGTGAGCGCAAGCGGCGCAGCTGGCACCGCCCCCTCGCATTCAGAAAGGCACACATCGTGCGATTCATCGACGCGGTCACGACCGGCTACGAGTACCAGGGCTTCTGGGGTTCCCTCGGCGACCTGATCTGGTGGTTCCTCTGGGTCTTCGTGTTCGTCGCCTACCTCTTCGCCCTGTTCGCCGTCATCGGCGACCTGTTCCGCGACCACGAGCTGAGCGGCTGGTGGAAGGCGGTCTGGATCATCTTCCTGATCTTCGTCCCGTTCCTGACGATGCTGGTCTACCTGATCGCCCGCGGCAACGGCATGGCCAAGCGCGGCGCCGCCGAGGCGCGACAGGTTCAGGCGGCGCAGGACTCGTACATCAAGTCGGTCGCCGGAGGATCCAGCGCCACCGACGAGATCGCCAAGGCGAAGGCCCTCCTCGACGCGGGCACCATCACCCAGGCCGAGTTCGACGCGCTCAAGGCGAAGGCGCTCAGCTGAGGCATCCGCTCAGCCGACGGCAAGCGCCCTCGTCCGCCTTCACGGGTAGACGGGGGCGCTCCCCGTTGCGGCCTCGATGATGCGCGCGACCATCGCATCGTCCGTCGTGTGCTCCCCCGGCTGGTTCGGCTTGCCGAGGCCGTGATAGTCGCTGGACCCGGTCACGATGAGGTCGCGCTCCTCGCTCAGCCGGCGGAGGGAGCGGATGCCGGACGCGAGGTTCTCGCGGTGACCGAGCTCGAATCCCGCGAGGCCGGCGTCGAGCATGCGCTCCATCAGCGGCATCGAGAGCAGTCCCGCGCGAGCGGCCGGGTGGGCGATGATCGGGACTCCCCCGGCACCCGCGACGAGCCCGACCGCGGTGACGGGATCAGGGGCGTACAGCGCCACGTAGTAGTCGCCGCCCGGACTCAGGATGCTCGAGAACGCCTCCGCACGGTCGCGTACGAGCCCGCGGGCGACGAGTGCGTCGGCGATGTGCGGCCGGCCGACCGTGGCGCCGTCGGTGGTCTGCGCGAGGATGTCGTCCCAGACCAGGTCGTAGTCGCGCGAGATGCGATCGGCCATGCGCCGTGCGCGGTCCAGCCGCGACGACCGGATCCGGTCGGTCATCGCCCTCAGGGCGTCGTCGTCGGGGTCGACCAGGTACGCCAGCACATGCACGCTGCGCCATTCGTGACGGGCGGAGAGCTCCATTCCGGGGATGAAGGTCATGCCGAGGGATGCCGCGGCCTCGGCCGCCTCGGCCCACCCCGAGGTCGTGTCGTGGTCGGTGAGCGCGACGGTCCGCAGCCCGTGCCGGTGCGCCGCGGCCATCACCTGGGCCGGGGATTCCGTGCCGTCGGAGTGGACGGAGTGCAGGTGCAGGTCGCTCGGTCCTTCGAAGCGCTGCGGTCCCGGCATCCTTCGAGCGTAGCGCTGCGACATGCGCGTCCGCGCTGACGGATCTCCCAGCCTGCTCGCATAGAGTCGCCGTCGTGCTTCGCCTGTTCGGGATCCTCGTGACCGTGCTCTGCGCGATCACTGCGGCCGTGCTGACGTGGCCCGGATTCTTCCGCGTCGAGCGCTTCTTCCCGGTGGCTCAGATCGTGTCGTTCCGCGGGCTGCTCGCCGTGGCGTTCGCGGTCATCGCGGTGCTCGCGCTGCTGCTCGCGATCGTGCGGCCGATGCGCGCGTTCGCCCTCTCGATCGCGGTCGTCGCCGGGGTCGCGGCAGTTGCCAACGGCGCGATCCTGGCCGGTCGCGGCGGAATGGGCACCGAGGCGCTGCCTGCGAAGACCGACACCGCGATCCGCGTGATGACGTGGAACACCGCAGGACCGGCGACGCCGCCCGACACGATCGCCAAGATCGCCGTCGCGATGGATGCCGACATCGTGGCGCTCCCCGAGACCACGATCGAGACCGGCGAGCAGGTCGCGATCGCGATGAGGGAGCTCGGGCACCGCATGTGGGCCCACCATGCCGAGGATCCCTCGACCGAGTGGGATGCCGGCTCGACGACACTGCTCATCTCCCCCGAGCTCGGCGACTACGCCATCATCGAGTCCTCGATCGACGGCATCAGCAACACCTCGACGGTGCCGAGCGCCGTGGCCGTGCCGACCGACGGCCAGGGTCCGATCGTGGTCGCCGCGCACGCCGTCGCGCCGCGGCCCAGCTACATGCAGGACTGGCGCGACGATCTGCAGTGGCTCGCCGACCAGTGCGCCGAGGCGAACGTGATCATGGCCGGAGACTTCAACGCGACGGTCGACCACATGGCGGGTCTCGGAGTCGACGGCCGCACCCTGGGTCAGTGCGACGACGCCGCCATCACCACGGGCAACGGCTCGATCGGCACCTGGTCGGCGGAGATGCCGTCCGTGCTGGGCACGCCCATCGACCACGTCATGACCTCCACCCACTGGGAGGCGACGGGCTCGCTCGTGCTGCGTTCGATGGACGGCTCGGGGTCGGATCACCGCCCGCTGATCGTGCAGCTGGAGCCTGTGGACTGAGCCCTCCAGCAGACCGCACTCGCGTGACAGACTGGGATGCATGAGCACTTCAGGCGACAGCGACACGATCGCGCAGACCGACGCCGAGACCCCCGCCTCGACGAGCACGAACCGGCGCCAGCCCTATGGTCAGGGGTTCCTCGACACCATCTCGCAGGGCTGGGCAGAGCGGCCCGACTCGATGCCGCCGACCCGCGAGCAGGCCGCCTACACGGCCGCCCGGCGCGACGCGGTGTCGAAGGCCTTCCCCGGCAAGCGCCTGGTGATCCCGGCGGGCGAGCTCAAGCAGCGCAGCAACGACACCGACTACCCGTTCCGCGCGCACTCCGCCTTCTCGCACCTCACCGGCTGGGCCTCCGACGCCGAGCCGGGCTCCCTGCTCGTGTTCGAGCCGCGAGCCGGCGACGCCGGCGGGCACGATGTGACGCTGTACTTCCGCGAGCGCGCCGACCGCACGACGGCGGAGTTCTACTCGGATGCCTCGATCGGCGAGTTCTGGATCGGGCCGCGCCCCGCCCTGGCGGGGGTAGCCGGCGACCTCGGCATCGCGACCGCCCACATCGACGACTTCGCCTCGCGCGACGACGAGCTCGTCCTCGATGAGGACGATGACCTGACGCGCTTCGTATCGGAGCTGCGTCTGGTCAAGGACGAGTACGAGATCGAGCAGATGCGCCTCGCTGTGGACGTCACCGCCCGCGGCTTCGACGACATCGTCGCGAACCTCCCCGCGGTCGTCGCCCACCCGCGCGGCGAGCGGATCGTCGAGGGCGTGTTCCACCAGCGCGCCCGCAGCGACGGCAACGCCGTCGGGTACGACACGATCGCGGCATCCGGTCCGCACGCCTGCTACCTGCACTGGACGCGCAACGACGGCGCCGTCGTGCCGGGCGACCTCATCCTGATCGACGCCGGCGCCGAGGTCGACAGCCTGTACACCGCCGACATCACCCGCACGCTCCCGGTCAGCGGCACATTCACGGAGATCCAGCGGCGCATCTACGAGACGGTGCGCGAAGCGGCCGACGCCGCTTTCGCGGCGGCTCAGCCCGGCGTGAAGTTCCGCTCGGTGCACGACGCGGCGATGAAGGTCATCGCGGCCCGCGTGGCGGAGTGGGGGCTGCTGCCCGTGACGGCCGAGGAGGCGCTCGACGCCGACAACGGCGGTCACCACCGCCGGTACATGGTGCACGGCACGAGCCACCACCTCGGCATCGATGTGCACGACTGCGCACAGGCGCGGCGCGACATGTACTACGACGGGCTCCTCGAGCCGGGCATGGTCTTCACGATCGAGCCCGGCCTCTACTTCCAGATCGACGACATCACCGTGCCCGAGGAGTACCGCGGCATCGGCGTGCGCATCGAGGACGACATCCTCATGACCGCCGACGGGCCCGTCAACCTGTCGGCCGACATCCCGCGCACGGCCGACGAGGTCGAGGCCTGGATCGCGCGGCTCTCCGCCTGAGCGTGGCCTACACCCCGCCGCCCTCGTTCACGACCCGCCCGACCCTGTCGGGCACGTTCGGCATGTCCGCCTCGACGCACTGGCTGGCGACCGCGACGGCGCAGTCGGTGCTCGAGCGCGGCGGCAACGCGTTCGACGCGTCGGTCGCCGCGGCGTTCGTGCTCCACGTCGTCGAGCCTCACCTGAACGGACCGGGCGGCGACCTCGTCGGCATCTTCCAGACACCGCCAGCCGGGTCCCCCACTGTGCTGATGGGCCAGGGCCCCGCACCGGCCGCCGCCACGATCGAGCACTACCGCAACGAGGGGCTCGACCTGGTCCCCGGCTCCGGCGCCCTCGCCGCCGCGGTTCCGGGGGCGGTCGACGCGTGGTTGCTGCTCCTGCGCGACCACGGCACGTGGGAGCTCGGCGACGTGCTGTCGTACGCGATCGGCTATGCCCGCGACGGACACCCCATCGTGCGACAGGCCGCGGCGACCATCGCCCGTGTCGCGGAGCTCTTCTCCGACGACTGGACGAGCTCCCGCGACCTGTGGATGCCCGGCGGGGCGCCGCCGGCACCCGGAGACGTCATCCGCAATCCGGCCTACGCCGACGTGCTCGACGGGCTCGTACACGCCTCGTGCACGGTGCGCGACGACGGCCCGATCGGCCGGGCCGCGCGCATCGACGCCGCCCGCCACGAGTGGAGAACCGGCCAGGTCGCCCAGGAGGCCGCCGCGTTCGCCGCCGCACCGCACCGCCACTCGGCGGGCGGCGTGCATGCGGGGATCATCGCCGTCGAGGACTTCGCCGGGTTCGAGGCGGGCTACGAGTCCGCGGTCACCCGCGACTTCCGCGGCCGCACGATCGCCAAGGCCGGCGCCTGGACCCAGGGGCCCGCCCTCCTCCAGACCCTCGCGCTGCTCGAGCCGCTCGACGACGACCTGCTCGATCCCTCGCAGGAGGCCGGTGCCCACACCATCCTCGAGGCGCAGAAGCTGGCGCTCGCCGACCGCGATGCGTGGTTCGGCGACGCGGAGATCGAACTCGATGCCCTGCTCGCGCCCGACTACGTCGAGGAGCGACGCGCGCTGATCACGGCGTCCGCGTCCGACGAGTTCCGGCCCGGGCGGCTCGCCGGCCGCACCGGCTTCCGCCCGCCGCTGCGCACGTCGTACGACGCGCCAGGCCTCGGCACCGGCGAGCCCACCGTAGCCAAGACGGGTGAGACCCGGGGCGACACGTGTCACCTCGACGTCATCGACCGCTGGGGCAACATCGTCTCGGCCACGCCCTCGGGCGGCTGGCTGCAGTCGTCGCCGACCATCCCCGCCCTGGGCTTCTGCCTCGGCACGCGTCTGCAGATGACGTGGCTCGAGCCCGGGCATCCGTCCTCACTCGTACCCGGACGCCGTCCGCGCACGACGCTCACGCCGACGCTGGTGCTGCGCGACGGCTCCCCCGAGTTCGCCCTCGGCTCCCCCGGCGGCGACCAGCAGGACCAGTGGCAGCTGCTCGCCCTGCTGCGGATGATCGTCGGCGGCTACGCACCGCAGGAGGCGATCGACGCGCCGTCACTCCACACCACGGCGATGCCGGAGTCGTTCTGGCCGCGCACCTGGATGCCGGCCGGAGCCGTGGTCGAGGACCGACTCGGCGACGACGTGATCACCGGGCTCGAACGTCGCGGGCATGCCGTCACGCGCGCGGGCGACTGGTCGCTGGGCCGCGTGTCGGCGGTGGGGCGGGATGCCTCGACCGGCGTGCTGTGGGCGGCCGCGAATCCGCGCGGGATGCAGGGCTACGCCGCAGGTCGCTGACCGCGGCTACGCCCTGCGCCGCATCCAGCCGGCGACCGACGGCGCCAACTCCGCCCCGATGTCCTCGGCCGCGCGCTTGCGGCCTTTGATCTCGAACGAGTGCCCTCCGCCGTCGACCCACAGGATCTCGGCGTCCTGGCATGACGCGACTGCCTGCTCGAGCTGTTCGATCGGCTGGATGAACGGGTCCTTCGTGCCCTCGAGGAACAGCTGCGGCGGTGCGACGTCCGGAAGGTGGGCGGTGCGCGCCTTGGCGGGGTCGCCGGGCGGGTGCAGCGGGTACCCGAGGTAGATCAGCCCTCGCGGAGCGATCCGACCCTCCGCCGCAGCCATCGACGCCATGCGCCCGCCGTAGGACTTGCCCGACGCCCAGAACGGCAGATCGGGCTCCCGCTCGGCGGCAGCCGCCTCGACCCCGGCCCACGTCGCCACGGCGTGGGCGGCCGGTCCGGGCATCCGTCGTCCTGCCTCGAGGTAGGGGAAGGTGAACCGCAGCGTCGCGATGCCGTCGTCGTGGAGCGCGTGTGCGAGTCCGGTGAGGAACGGATGCCGCATCCCGGCGCCCGCGCCGTGTGCGATGCCGAGCAGCGCCCACGCGTCGTGGGGGCGGCCCAGGGTCGCCGAGACCTCGACGCGTCCGGCCGGCAGTTCCACCGGAACGCGCAGGTCGGTCTCGGCCGTGGCCATCAGCGGCCTGTGCCCGCCTCGGGTGCCGTCGCGTCGCCGTCGCCGGCGGTGGGTTCGGCGGCGTCCGCGGGTTCGGGATCCGCGGGGGCCACACGCTCGCCGTAGCGCGGAGGCTCGCCTGCCGCTTCGGGCTGCGCGGGTGCAGCGGGCACGTACGGCTCGGCCGCCGCCTGCGGTCCGAGCACCTGACGGGCGCGCTGGATGCTCTTCGCGACGACCGTCACCTCGTAGTGGTCGGCGACGACCTGCATGACCGACGCGTAGTCGCGACGGCGGCGCACGAACGAGTACGTGACGAGGCTGAGGAGCATGCCGATCGCGATGCCGACGAACAGCACGCCGACGAAGGCCTGGATCGGCACGGTGGGCGAGCCGATCACGAGGATCGCCGAGAACAGGAGCCCCAGGAGCAGTCCGTTGATGGCGCCGGACCGGGCGGCCGACGCGTAGCCGAGCCGGCCGGTGACCCGTTCGATCGACCGGAGGCCCTGCCCGACGATCGCGATGTCACGGGCCGGGACGTCGGCGGCGATCAGCGACGACACGGCTTTCTGGGCGGCGTCGTAGGTGGGGAAGCTGGCGACGGTCTGACCGACCTCCTCAGACCCCTGCGGGAAGCGTCCGCCCATCATGGTCATCTCCCCATCCTCCCACGGTGTCCGGGCTACGCTGGAACGCGTGAGCACGCAGAGGGTATTCGTGGCGCGCCTGTCCGGGTGCTCCGTCTTCGACCCCGCGGGCGACAGGCTCGGGAGGGTCCGGGACGTCGTCGTCATCTACCGGAAAGACGATCCGCCGCGGGTCATCGGACTCGTCGTGGAGATCCCCGGCCGACGCCACGTGTTCGTCTCGATCGGCCGGGTCACCTCGATCGCGACCGGCCAGGTCATCACGACCGGCCTCATCAACGTGCGGCGCTTCCAGCAGCGGGGCGGCGAGGTGCGAGTGATGGCCGAGCTGCTCGGCCGCAAGGTGTACCTCAACGACGGGTCGGGCACAGCTGTCATCGAAGACGTCGCGATCGAGCGCAACCGCCTCGGCGAATGGGACGTCGGCCAGCTGTTCCTGCGCCGACCTCGCACGAGCGCATCGCCGTTCGCGAAGGGTCCGACGACATTCGCGTCGTGGCAGGACGTGCGCGAGCAGCAGAACCCGGGCGAGGCGCAGTCCGCCGAGCAGCTTGTCGCGACGTACTCCGACCTCAAGCCGGCCGACCTCGCCAACACCCTCCTCGATCTTCCCGACGACCGCCTCATCGAAGTGGCCGAGGAGTTGCCCGACGACCGTCTCGCGGACGCGCTCGAGGAGATGCCCGAGGAGGAGCAGGTGCACATCCTCGAGGCCCTCGGAGACGAGCGCGCTGCCGACATCCTGGACGCGATGGAGCCCGACGACGCGGCCGACCTCCTCGGGCAGCTCCCCGAGGAGCGCTCCGAAGAGCTCCTCGACCTCATGGAGCCCGAAGAGGCCGAAGACGTCCGCGCCCTGCTGAAGTACGGTCCCGACACCGCCGGCGGCCTCATGACGAGCGAGCCGATCGTGCTCTCCGCCGATGCCACGGTCGCCGAGGCTCTCGCGCTTATCCGCCGGCACGAGCTCCACCCCGCCCTCGCCGCGGCCGTCTTCGTGACCCTGCCGCCGTACGAGACTCCGACGGGCCGGCTGCTGGGCACGGTGCACTTCCAGCGGATGCTGCGCTATCCCCCGCACGAGCGGCTCGGCGCGATCATCGACGACACCCTCGATCCGCTGCCCGCCTCAGCCTCGGCCGCCGAGGTCGCGCGACTTCTCGCGAGCTACAACCTCGTCTCGGTGCCCGTCGTCGACCAGGCCCACCGTCTCGTCGGCGCCGTCAGCATCGACGACGTGCTCGACTACCTGCTGCCCGACGACTGGCGCTCGCACGGCGAGTCCCAGCCGGCGCCGACCGTTCCCGCGACCACCGCGGCGATCCCGAGGCGCTCGTGATGGCCCGCCGGCAGACGCGCCAGGTGGCGCTCGACGCACCCCGCGGCCGCTCCGGGATGCTGCAGCGCACGTCCCAGCCGTCCCAGGATCGGTTCGGCCGCTTCTCCGAGGCTTTCGCCCGCGGCATGGGCACGTCCGGCTTCCTCATCGGCATGACGGTCTTCGTCGTCGTGTGGCTCGCGTGGAACACCTTCGCGCCCGTCCCGCTGCAGTTCGATCCGCGGGCGCAGAACTTCACGCTCCTCACCCTGATCCTCTCGCTGCAGGCGTCGTATGCCGCGCCGCTCATCCTTCTCGCGCAGAATCGCCAGGACGACCGCGACCGCGTGCAGATCGAGCAGGATCGCCAGCGCGCCGAGCGCAACCTCGCCGACACCGAGTACCTCGCTCGCGAGGTCGTGGCGCTGCGGATGGCGGTCACCGACTTCTCCGACGAGGTCGTCACCCGAGAGGTCCTGCGCACCGAGCTGCGCGCACTCCTCGAGAAGATCGAGCTGCGCGACGACGCGGAGAACGGCACCGCGGAATGACCGACCCGACCGCGGACGCCGTCCGCCGTGCGGTCGATGCCGTGCTCGACCCCGAGCTGAGACGCCCCATCGGCGAGCTGGACATGGTCCGCCGCGTGGCCGTCGCCGACGGCGTCGCCGATGTCGGCATCGTCCTGACGATCGTCGGCTGCCCCGCGGCGGAGCGCATCGCGACGGACGTGCGCCGGGCCGCGGCATCCGTCAACGGAATCTCCGATGTCACGCTCGAGGTGGGCGTGATGTCCCCGCAGGAGCGCCAGGCCCTCACGGAGCGTCTGCGCGGCGGACGTGCCCGCGAGATGCCGTTCGGTCCCGGCACGCTGACCCGGGTGATCGCCGTCACGAGCGGCAAGGGCGGGGTCGGCAAATCCACCGTCACCGCGAATCTCGCCGTCGCCCTGGCCGCACGCGGGCTGGCGGTCGGGCTCATCGATGCCGACGTGCACGGCTTCTCGATCCCCGGGCAGCTGGGCCTCGTCGACGCACACGGTGCCGTGCCGCAGCCGACGCGCATCGACGACCTCATGCTGCCGCCTGTCGCCCACGGCGTGAAGGTCATCTCGATCGGCATGTTCCTGCGCCGCGGGCCGGGTACCGAGCCGCTCGGCGCGGTCGCGTGGCGGGGACCCATGCTCCACCGCACGGTGCAGCAGTTCCTCACCGACGTGTACTTCGGCGATCTGGACGTGCTGCTCCTCGACATGCCGCCGGGCACGGGGGATGTCGCGATCTCGGTTGGTCAGCTCCTGCCGAATGCCGATGTGCTCGTCGTCACCACCCCGCAGACGGCTGCCTCCGACGTCGCGGTGCGCAGCGGTCTCGTCGCGCGCCAGACCGGTCAGCGCGTGATCGGCGTCGTCGAGAACATGGCCGCGATGACCCTTCCCGACGGCACGACGCTCGATCTCTTCGGCACGGGCGGCGGCGCCGCGGTCGCGTCGGCGCTGTCGGGCGATGACGCCGAGGTGCCGCTGCTGGGCTCGGTTCCCCTCAGCCCCGCACTGCGGAGTGACTCGGATGCCGGCATCCCCGCCGTCCTCGCGCACCCCGACGACCCCGCAGCGCGGGAGATCGAGCGGATCGCCCAGGCTCTCCTCGCCGAGCCCCGCGGGCTCGCGGGTCGTTCGCTGCCACTGCGGCCCCGGTGATCGAGCGTCGTCAGGTCGCCTCGGTGTCGAACGGCGTCGGGCCGTCCTCCGCCCCGCGGAAGGGCGAGCGCACGGGCGGTGGCGGGGGCGTACCCGTCGACGCGATGGCCGCACCGGCCTGAGCCGCCCGCACCGTCGGCACCGGCGCGTCGTCGAGCAGGGCCTCGCGGATGATCCGCCGGGGATCGTACTGCCGCGGATCGAGCGTGCGCCAGTCGACGTCGTCGAAGTCCTCGCCCATCTCGTCGCGCACGCGCGTCCGCGCGTTCGACACCCAGTCGCGGGCTCGGCGCGTGAAGCTGCCGAGCGACTCGGCATACCGGGGCAGGCGCTCGGGGCCGACGATGAGCGCGGCGACGAGTCCGATCAGCAGAAGCTTCTCGATCGTGAGGCCGAAGAACATGAGATCAGGTTACCGCCGCGCCTGAGCCGTGAGCGCACGCGGCCCGCGTAGGCTGTGGGCCGGAGGATGTCGATGGGAGAGCAGAACGCCATGCAGCGGTTCGCCGCCGAGGCGACGGTCGAGCCCGAGCACATCGCTCGCGCGCGAGCCCACGCCCTCGAGCTGGGGGCGGCGCCGGTCAGCGCACCCGTCGGTGCGCAGTGCGCGCTCATCGCCGCGGCATCCCAAGCCCTCAACATCGTCGAGATCGGCACCGGAGCCGGCGTCTCCGGCCTCTGGTTGCTCCGCGGCTCGCCGCGCGCCACGCTGACGACGATCGACAAGGAGCCCGAGCACCTCGGCGCCGCGCGTCAGGCGTTCGCCGAGGCGAAGATCCCCGCGGCGCGAGCGCGATTCATCACGGGCCGCGCCGCCGAAGTCCTCCCCCGCATGAACGAGACCTCGTACGACATCGTGCTGGTCGACGCCGACCCCGAGGGCGTCATCGAGTACGTCGAGCACGGGCTGAGGCTCGTGCGCGCCGGAGGCACCGTGCTCGTTCCGCGGGTGATGGCGGGCGGAGCGGTCGCCGATCCGGTGCGGCGCGATGCGATCACCACCGCCTACCGGTCGCTCATCCAGGAGACGCAGGCCTCTCCCGCCGTGATCGGCGCGCTGTCGATCGTCGGCGAAGGCCTGCTGCAGCTGACGACCATTCCTGCCGACTGAGCAGTCTTCCCCGAGCACGCGAAAACGGCCGGTCCGAAGACCGGCCGTTTCCTGGAATGAATGTGACTCAGGCGGGGCTGACGACTCCGCCCAGAACGTCGTAGAGCTCCTTGGCCTCAGCGTCGTTGACGGAGACGACGAGACGACCGCCACCCTCGAGCGGCACGCGCACGATGATGAGGCGACCCTCCTTCACGGCCTCCATTGGCCCGTCTCCGGTTCTCGGCTTCATGGCTGCCATTGCGGCTCCCTTTCATCGATGATCTGCACATCAAGTTTATCGTGAGGCCGCGACGCTCGGGCGCCACTTGTGGACATGGAGTCCCAAAACGTGCCGTTCAGGGGATCTGCCAGATCGCATTCCCCAGCCCGTACATGTTGTAGGTCCACCACCACTGACCGATCAGACACGCCAGGAGCACTCCTCCGCGCCACACATTCGAGCGCGGCGCGGCGACCGCGCCCCACAGGGGGGACAGCGGCACGAGCAGACGGAACAGGCTCGACTGCGGGAAGAACACCAGAAGCAGGTAGACGAAGTAGCTGGCGCTCCACAGGCGCACCTCCACACCGAGCCGCCTCACCTGCGGCACGAAGAGGAGGATCGCCGCGACCGCCAGGAGGGATGCCGCCAGCACGGCGTAGCCGAGCTCGACGGGCAGTGCCCACACGGTGCCGAACCAGAACGCTGTCGCACTGAGGAATCCTTCGAACGGGAAGAACACCGCCTCGCCCGGGATCCAGTTCCGCCGCCACGAGAGCTCTGTCGCGAGGTAGGCACCGCCGTCGCCGGTGACCCACCCGGCGATGAGCTGCCACGAGAACCCGACGATCACCGCCAGCGCCCCGAGCGCCACGATGTGAACGATCTCCGCCGCGTGCAGTTCCTCACGCCGCCGCCTGAACCAGCGCCAGAGGCCGAACAGACCCAGGAAGAGCGCGAAGGCCAGCACGCCGGGGCGTGTGAAGCCCATGAGCGGGATGAGCCCGTAGAGCCAGACGTACCGCCGGCGCATGACGCACCACAGTGCGAGGAACAGCCACAGCAGATAGAGGGATTCGGCGTATCCCACCTGGAAGAGCGCCGCGAGCGGACCGGCGGCGAAGAACGTGACCGCCCACAGCGCCGCCGTGTCGTCGATCCTGTCGCGCAGCAGGTGGAAGAGCACGACGGATGCCGCGTACCCCGCCGCGATCGACACCAGGAACGCGCCGATCACCCACTGCCCGAACGGGACGGCGACGATCTTCGCCAGGTAGGCGTACACGGGCATGAAGGCCCAGGCGTTCTCCGCCACCGCACCCGTGTCGCTGAGCGGAAGCTCCGACGGGTAGCCCGTCTCCGCGACGAGCCAGTACCAGCGCGCATCCCACCCGAGCACGAGGTCTGCGAGACCGGGTTCGGGTCCGAAGCGCGACTCGAATCCCGACAGCTCCGCGGCGATGAGCAGGAAGCCTGTCGTCACCACGCGCGCGGCGAGATAGATGAGGCCCACCCGCGCCGCGACTCGGCCGGCGCTCAGGCGCGGACCGGCATCGGTCGTCAGCTGCTGGTCAGCCACGCGCGCAGACCCCGTTCGACCGCGTCGATCTGAGCGACGGGTACGCGCTCCTCGTCGTGGTGGGCGAGGTGAGGATCTCCGGGGCCGTAGTTCACGGCCGGGACGCCGAGCGCGCTGAACCGCGCCACGTCCGTCCAGCCGTACTTCGGACGCGGTTCGGCGCCGACCGCCGCGACGAACTCCTGCGCCAGCGGGGCGTCGAGTCCGGGCCGGGCGCCGACCGCGAGGTCGACGATCTCGACGTCGAAGCCTGCGAAGACATCCCGCACGTGGCTCTGCGCCTCTTCGGCGTCGCGGCTCGGAGCGAAGCGGTAGTTCACCTCGACCTCGCACAGGTCGGGGATGACGTTGCCGGCGACGCCGCCGCTGATGCGTACGGCGTTCAGGCCCTCGCGATACACGAGGCCCTCGACGGGGACGTCGCGCGGCCGGTACTCCGCGAGGCGGGCGAGCACAGGAGCCGCACGGTGGATGGCGTTCTCGCCGATCCAGGCACGCGCGCTGTGGGACCGTACGCCGTGCGTGCGGACGATCGCGCGGAGGTTGCCGTTGCAGCCGCCCTCGACCTCGCCGTTGGACGGCTCCCCGAGGATCGCGAAGTCGGCGGCGAAGAGGTCGGGTCGCGTGCGAGCGAGGCGCGTCAGCCCGTTGAGGTCGGCGTCGACCTCCTCGTGGTCGTACCACATCCATGTGATGTCGACACGGGGGGCCACGAGTTCGGCCGCCAGTTTGAGCTGGACGGCGACGCCGGCCTTCATGTCGACGGTGCCACGACCCCAGATGTACGGCTCGCCGTCGAGGTCGATGTCCCGTGTCGGAACGTTGCCGTTGATGGGCACCGTGTCGATGTGGCCGGCGATCGCCACGCGCTGCGGCCTGCCCTGCGAGGTGCGCGCGACGATGGTGTCGCCGTCGCGATAGACCTCCAGGTGCGGGAGGACCGAGACCTCCGCGAAGATCAGGTCGGCCAGCGTGGTCTCGTCACCCGAGACGCTCGGGATGTCGCAGATCGTGCGGGTCAGGTCGGCAGAGGTCGCAGTGAGGTCGAGCGCCAGCATCCCCCGAGTCTAGCGAGCGGCGACCGTTGACACCGCAGGGCTCGAGCGGCAGTCTGGCGGCACCCTGACCCCGGAGGATCCATGTCTGACGCGCCCAACCCGCCCGTGGTCGAACGCGCCGAGTGGCAGAGCGAGATCGACCGGCTGCGCACCCGTGAGAAGGCGCACACGCGTGAAGGCGACGCGATCGCCGCGCAGCGAAGGCGGCTGCCGATGGTGGAACTGGACGCGAGTACGCCACTGACAGGCGCACACGGCGACGTGACCCTGCTCGACGCGTTCGAGGGCCGGTCGCAGCTGTTCGCGTCGTACATGATGTGGTACCCGGGAGCCGACGCGGCACGCCAATGCGAGGGCTGCACGAAGGACATCGGCCAGGTGCTCGAGCTCGGGTACCTGCATTCGCGCGATGTGACGTTCGCCGTCCTCTGCGCGGGGCCGTTCGAGGAGAGCAGCAGATACCGCGACTTCATGGGCTGGGAGATGCCCTGGTATGCCGTGCCGCCAGGGTCGCAGGACGCCCTGATCGCAGGCCGTCACTTCGGAATGCGGGTCTGCTACCTGCGGATCGGTGACCGCGTCTTCGAAACGTACTGGACCACCGGTCGCGGCAACGAGCCGATGGGCAGCTCGTACCTGATGCTGGACATGACCGTATACGGACGGCAGGAGGCGTGGGAGGACTCGCCTCCCGGGTGGCCTCAGAAGTTCTTCAACACGACGTCGGCCCAGATGCGCACCGATGAATCGGGCGACGCGGTCGATCGCCCCGGCGGACGGCCGATCCTGCAGTGGTCGCGCGTGGCGGCCGGCAGATCAGACGATCTCGGCAGTGCGGGCGTGATGCCCGCCGCACACCACCACCACTGAAGGGGCGCTGGTGTGCACACGGTTAACGCGAAATGGCCACCCTGCGTTGGGTGGCCATTTCGGTAATGGAAGTCCGGCGGTGTCCTACTCTCCCACAGGGTCCCCCCTGCAGTACCATCGGCGCTGAGAGGCTTAGCTTCCGGGTTCG
>NZ_JAFIWA010000008.1 GCF_018588945.1 Microbacterium flavescens
GGCGGCGAGACCGATGGATTCGCGGATGCCGCGGCCGCGGCATCCGCTGCCGATGTCGTCGTGCTGGCACTCGGCGACCGCGCGGGTCTCTTCGGCCGCGGCACGAGCGGCGAGGGCTGCGATGTCGCCGACCTGACGCTGCCCGGTGCGCAGCAGGAGCTCATGGACGCCGTGCTCGCCGCCGGCGTGCCGACCGTCGTCACGCTGCTCTCCGGGCGGCCGTACGCGCTCGGCTCGGCGCCCGACACCGCGGCCGCGATCGTGCAGACGTTCTTCGCGGGCGAGGAGGGCACCGGCGCGATCGCCGGCGTGCTCAGCGGGCGCGTGAACCCCAGCGGGCGGCTTCCTGTCAGCATCCCCCGCGACCCGGGCGCGCAGCCGTCGACGTATCTCGCGTCGAAGCTCGCGCGGCGCAACGAGGTGTCGAACATCGACCCGACGCCGGCGTACGCGTTCGGACACGGCCTCGGCTACGCCCTGTCGGTGTGGTCGGACCCGCTGTCGACGGCCGACGAGATGACAGCCGACGGGTCGGTGACCGTATCGATCCACCTCGGCAACGCAGGTGACCGGGAATCGGTCGAGGTCGTGCAGCTCTACCTGCACGACCCCGTCGCCTCGACCGTGCGTCCGCTGCAGCGGCTGATCGCGTACGCCCGTGTGCCGCTCGGCCCCGGTGAGCGTGCGCGCGTGGCCTTCGATGTGCCGGCCGACCTCGTGGCGTTCACCGGAGCGGACGGCAGGCGCATCGTCGAGCCCGGTGAGGTCGTGCTGGGCTTCGGCCGCTCGAGCGCCGAGATCGTCGCGACCCGCTCCGTGCGCATCACCGGCGGAACCCGCGTCGTCGGTCACGACCGCGCGCTGCACGCGACCGTGTCGGTCACCCCCGACGCCTGATCCCCCCGGACGGGCTCGCAACCCGAGGCCGGATGCCGCTCGGCATCCGGCCTCGGGTCTTTCGGCGGGGGGCGGTTGGAGGGTGCTCCGGCTCCGCCTGCCGGCCGGAGCCGGGACGCCTACAGGATCAGGAGCGGCACCTTGGGAGACGTCGACCCGCGCACCAGGTCGGAGCCGGCGTACTCGGCCCACAGGCGGTGCACCCCGCGGTCGAGGCGGGGCAGCTGCACGGTGAGGGTGCCGCGGTGCTTCGCCTCCAGCGTCGCCGTTGCGACGGGCGTCGTGCCGTCGTAGACGGTCACCGTCCCGGTCGGGCGCTTCGTCGCCAGCACGATCACGGTGTACTTCACCTTCGACTTCTGCGTCGCGATGAGCGTGTGCGGCACACCCAGCACGACGGAGTCGACGCGGGTGTCGACCGGCGGCGCAGTCGGCTCGACGAGCCGCGCCACGCCCCAGCGGGCAGTGCTCTGGTACCCCGTGCCGGTGGGCTCGGCCCACGTGTGCACGGCGTACCGCGCTCCCGCGCGCCCGTCGTTGACCTGGAAGTCGATGCCGTGGAAGGTGCCGGCGCCGCCGAGCGGCACGTCGCTCTGACCGCCGGACTGCCCGATCAGCTCGATCGCCGCCTCGACGACGTAGCCGGTGCCGGTGCGCGCCGTGGCGCTGCCGATCACCCGCGCCTCCTGCTGCGCCGCGTTGCCCGTGCCGAACGACAGCGCGTTGTCGACCGTGATCCGGATCTGGGTGTCGTTCGGGCCGTATGCCCCGGCCTTGCTGTTGCCGAGATCGAGGAAGAGCTCGACCGAGTCCTGGTTCCACGGGTCGCTGTTGGTCGTGTCGATCTCGGGGTCGGTCACCTCGAACAGGGCGTACAGCGTGTTGCCCTGCCAGACGGTGCGGACGTCGGCCGTGGCTCCCGCGGCATTTCCCTCGACGAGGTTCGCCGTGGTCGCGACCGCGGCCTGCGCCCATGTCGCGTCGACGGCGCCGTCGATGGTCGGCGCGGCTGCTTCGGGCACCTCCAGGTACGACAGGGGTTCGAGCAGCGTCAGCCGCCCGAGCGCGCCCGGCGTGTTCCACGCGCCCGCGACGGCACCGCCCACGACGACGCGCACGTCGAACTCCTTCGAGGCGCCGGCCGCGGCATCCGTGTGGGGAAGGTGAACCACCGTGTAGCGGATGCCGTCCACCGACGTCGTGGCGCCGGCCGGCGAGCCTGCGGCACCCGGCTCGTACACGAGCTCGGCGCCGTCATAGGTGAACTCGATGCGCTCGTAGTCGACCGTCGTGCGCACGAGCACGGTGAGGTGATCGGCGTTCCAGCGGGTCTGGAACCCGCCGATGCCGCCGGTGAGCGCCTGCTCGGGAAGGTTGAGCCACTCGACGGCGTCGGCGAATCCGTCGTCGAGGGCGACGTCGCCCTCGAACACGTTCGCGGTGGTGATGAGCGGCGGAAGGTCGTCTTCGTCTCCCACCGCGCCGTAGTACGCGGGCTTGGCCTGCAGATCGCCGGTGAACAGCAGCGGCTGCTGGGCGGCGCGCCACGATCGCGTGTCGGTGAGCCCCCAGACAGTGACGGCGAAGAGCTTCTCGGATGCCGGAGCCCCGGCGTCGTACTCGCGGAAGAGCGCGAACGCGTCACGGTAGAAATGCCCCTGACGCACCCGGTTGGGCTCGTCCGCCGGGTTGATCGTCACGTCGAGCTCGGTCACCTCCTGGAGCAGCCCGAGTCCGGCGAACCGGTCGAGAGCCGCCTCGAGCGACGCGATGGTCGAGGTGATCGACAGGTGGAACTGGTGCCCCACTCCGTCCAGAGGCGTTCCGGCAGCCAGCATCCGCTTCACAAGAGCCTCATACTGGTCGCCCTTGCGGTCCTGCTCGGTGTTGTAGTCGTTGATGAAGAGCTTCACCGGGCGGTCTGCGTCCGCGGCGGCATACGTCTCGTTGAAGGCCTGGTCGGCGAGCTCGAACGCCAAGTGGATGTATTCCTCGCCGAGCACGTCGTGCCAGCGGCTCGTGCGCAGCCCGTCGGGGGTCTCCTGGTCGGCGATGACCTCGTTGACGACGTCCCACCCGACGACCGGGTTGGTGGGCGAGCCATAGTCGCCGTAGTCGTCGTGGATCGAGCGGGCGACCGCATCGATGTGCGCGGCGAGACGGTCGCGGAGGATCTGCTTGTCCGCCTCGGATGCCGTCAGCTCACGTCCGTCGGCATCCTGGAAGAACCACGCCGGTGTCTGCGAGTGCCAGAGCAGCACGTGTCCGTACACGCGCAGATCGTTCTGCTGGGCGAAGTCGAGCAGCGCCGTCGCCTGCGAATGCCGCGCGAACTGACCGTCTGCGTCGTACCAGGACTCGACCTTCATGTGGTTCTCGGGGGTCACCTGGTCGAAGTGGTGGAGAAGGAGATCGGATGCCGCGCCCGTCGTCTCGCGCTCGTCGATGGCCACGCCGACCGGGAAGTCGACGGTGTCCTTGATCGGCACGAGGCTCGTGTCGATCACCTCGGGCTCGGGCACCCGCACCGTCACCTGGTCGACCAGGAACGTGGAGGTGTTGCCGCTGTTGTAGCGGGCCTCGACGTAGAGCTCGGCGTTGGTGTCGTAGCCGGGAACGGTGAACTGCCCGGCGACCTTGGTCCAGCCGGTCGCGGTGGCATCCTCGATCTGGAAGAGGTTGCCGTACGAGATCGACGAGCCCGTCACGGTGCGCATCGACACGGTGAGTCCCTGCCCCGTCTCGGCTCCCGGCGCGAACCGCACGAAGGCCTCGAGCTCGTAGGTGCGGCCGGGAAGCAGCACGTCTCGGACGTCGATCTGGATGCCGTCGCCCTCGTGCACGCGGTCGGACACCTGCGCTGCGAAGGTCGTGCCGTCGGCGCCGCCCTCGACGACGCCGACGGTGACGCCGGCCGTGTCGGAGCCCTGGCGTGCGAACCAGTCGCCGAGCGCGCCGTCCTCGAAGTCCTCGTCGATGAGCACCGTGCCCGGTTCCTGGACCGGGCCTTCGCAGTCGTCGACCTGCGTCGTGATGACGACGTCGTCGACCAGGTACGTGTAGGCCGCGGCATCCGGCAGATCCGACGTGCCGATGTAGAGGCGCGTCGCCGCGGGGTCGTCCGATGCCGGCGCGACCCACGTGCCCGTGATGGTCGTCCAGGCGTCTGCGGTGACGGCGGCGTTGCCGATCCAGCTGTAGCCGGGGAAGCCCACCCAGCGCGCCTGCGTGGCCGGTGTGCCGTCGGCGAGCCGGATCGACGCGCTCGCCGTGTACGAGACGCCCGGTTCGAGCAGGCCGGGAACGGTCTCGATGCCGACATAGTCGGCGTTGCGTCCGTTGACGGCCATCGCGCCGTCGGCGAAGGTCAGCGTGCCGGTGCCGCCGCCGCTCTGGCGCAGCTCTGCCGGCAGCGCACCGGACGAGAAGTCGGTGCCCGCCACCGTGACGGTGGTCGGCTCGCAGTCGGCCGCGGCGGCCGAGGGAGCGCCGACCGCTGGGCCGGCGAGGGGGGAGACCACGAGTGCGGTCGCGGCGAGGAGGGCGGAGAAGGTGTGGGGGATGAGGCGTCTCACGGGGCGCTCCTTTGCGCTGGGGAGTGAGAATTTGTAGTCCTCGAAAACTAATCCCGCGCTTCTCGGGTCGAACCTCTCCGTTACGGAAACGTTACGAAACTCCAGCGGAACTTTCGGGCGCTGGGACGCGGGTGAGTGCGTCGGCGGCCGTCACGCGGCGCGCGGCGCCGTGCTGCCCCGCACGACCAGGTGGGTCGCGAGATCCATCCGCAGGGTGTCGGGCGTGACGCCGTCGGCGAGGCGCAGGGCGAGCCGCGTCGCCTCCTCGCCCATCCGCCGCAGCGGCTGATGCACCGTCGTCAGCTGCGGGCTCATCCAGCGGGAGAGGGCGATGTCGTCGTAGCCCACGACCGACAGGTCGTCGGGCACGCGAAGCCCCGCCGCAGAGCCCGCGGCGATCGCGCCCAGCGCCTGCAGGTCGCTCCCGGCGAAGATGGCGGTGGGCGGATCGGGCAGCGCGAGCAGTTCGGCGGCATGGCGCTCGCCACCCGCGGGGTGGAAGTCGCCGAACCGGATGAGCGCCGGGTCGATCGGCAGGCCGGCGGCGTTCATCGCGGAGCGGTAGCCGTCGACGCGAGCGAGCGAGCACATCATGTCTTCGGGGCCGGTGATGGCGGCGATCCGGCGGTGTCCGAGCTCGATCAGGTGCCGCGTGGCCATCAGTCCGCCCGACCAGTTGGCGGATCCGACCGAGGGCACCTCCGGCGACGGATCGCCCGCGGGGTCGACGATGACGAAGGGGATGCCGCGCGAGTGCAGCTTCTCGCGGTAGCGGGCCTCGATGTCGGAGAACACGAGGATCACCCCGACCGGACGCCGCCGGAGCACGCCGTCGATCCAGTCCGCGGAGGGCGCGTGGCGATCGCCGCTCACCGTCAGGACCACCGAGAGGTTCGCCGCGTGCGCGACCTCCTCGACGCCCTCGATGACCTCCATCGACCAGCTGGGCTCGAGCTCGTGGAACACCAGCTCGACGAAGTCGCTGCGCTGCGCGGAGTTGCGACGCGTGTATCCATGGCGGGCGAGGTGCTCCTCGAGACGGGCACGTGTCGCGGGCGCGACATCCGATCGTCCGTTGAGCACCTTCGACATCGTGGCGAGCGACACGCCGGCCTCGGCGGCGATGGCAGCGAGCGTGACGCGGGTCTCGGGCATGCGTCGATGGTAGCGCCTCGAAACTATCGGAGGTCGCAGGGGAGGGATTGCGGTGAAGGGCGCGTGAAGGGTGGACGCGGCATCCGATCTGGTATAGGTTGTCTTACGCAACAATTTCCCGCAAAGGAGCGTCATGCCCACCCCCACTCGCGACGACAAGTTCTCGTTCGGACTCTGGACCGTCGGCTACAACGGCACCGATCCCTTCGGCGGCCCGACCCGCCACCCGCTCGACGTCGTGCACGCGGTCGAGAAGCTCGCCGAACTCGGCGCCTACGGCCTCACTTTCCACGACGACGACCTCTTCGCCTTCGGCTCGACCGACGCCGAGCGCCAGAAGCAGATCGACCGGCTGAAGGGCGCGCTCGCCGAAACGGGCCTCATCGTGCCGATGGTGACCACCAACCTCTTCTCTGCGCCCGTGTTCAAGGACGGCGGCTTCACGGCCAACGATCGCGACGTGCGCCGCTTCGCGCTGCGCAAGGTGTTCCGCCAGCTCGACCTCGGTGCCGAGCTCGGCGCCAAGACGTTCGTGATGTGGGGCGGCCGCGAGGGCGCTGAGTACGACTCGGCCAAGGACATCCGCCAGGCCCTCGAGCGCTACCGCGAGGCCGTCAACCTCCTCGGCGACTACGTCACCGACAAGGGCTACGACATCCGCTTCGCCATCGAGCCCAAGCCGAACGAGCCCCGCGGTGACATCCTGCTGCCGACGCTCGGCCACGCGATCGCGTTCATCGACTCGCTCGAGCGCCCCGAGCTCGTGGGCCTCAACCCCGAGGTCGGGCACGAGCAGATGGCCGGGCTGAACTTCGCCGCCGGCATCGGCCAGGCGCTGTTCCACGGCAAGCTCTTCCACATCGACCTCAACGGCCAGCGCGGCATCAAGTACGACCAGGACCTCGTGTTCGGCCACGGCGACCTGCACAACGCGTTCGCACTCGTCGACCTGCTCGAGAACGGCGGTCCCGGCGGCGTCCCGGCCTACGACGGCCCCCGCCACTTCGACTACAAGCCCTCGCGCACCGAGGACGAGGTCGGCGTGTGGGAGTCCGCTGCCGCGAACATGCGTACGTACCTGCTGCTCAAGGAGCGCGCCGCGGCCTTCCGCGCCGACCCCGAGGTGCAGGAGGCGCTCGCCGCGGCCAAGGTCGACGAGCTCGCGACGCCGACGCTCAACCCGGGCGAGAGCTACGACGACTTCCTCGCCGACCGCTCCGCCTATGAGGACTTCGACGCGAGCGTCTACCTCGGCGGCAAGGGCGGCGGGTTCGTCCGCCTGCAGCAGCTCGCGACCGAGCACCTGCTCGGCGCCCGCTGACCCGCACCCTCTACCCATTCCGCGAGTGTCCACGACACGCCGTCCGGGTCGCCCCGCGACCGGCGTGTCGTGGACACTCGGCTGTTCGAAGGAGGACCGATGAGCCTGGTCATGGGAGTCGACTCGTCGACCCAGTCCTGCAAAGTCGTGATCACGGATGCCGCCACCGGCGCGATCGTGCGCCAGGGGCGCGCGTCGCACCCGGCCGGCACGGAGGTCGACCCCGCCGCGTGGTGGGAGGCGCTGCAGGCCGCGATCGCCGACGCGGGCGGCCTCACCGACGTCGAGGCGTGGGCCATCGGCGGCCAGCAGCACGGCATGGTCGTGCTCGACGAGGCCGGGCGGGTCATCCGTCCCGCGCTCCTGTGGAACGACACCCGCTCCGCGGGCGCCGCCGCCGACCTGATCGCGGAGTTCGGCGCCGAGGAGCTCGCGCGCCGCACGGGACTCGTGCCGGTGGCATCCTTCACCATCACGAAGCTGCGCTGGCTGCGCGATGCCGAGCCCGAGAACGCCGCGCACGTAGCCGCCGTCGCGCTTCCGCACGACTGGCTGACGTGGCGCCTGCGCGGGTTCGGTCCCGAGGGCGAGTCGCCGCGCGGACCGGTGCTGGACGAGCTCGTGACGGATCGATCGGATGCCTCGGGCACCGGCTACTGGAACCCCGAGACCGGCGGCTACGACCGCGACCTGCTGGCGGCAGGGCTCGGACACGACGCGGTGCTGCCGCGTGTGCTCGGCCCGGACGAGTGGGCCGAAGACGCCGACGGCCGACGGGTCGGCGGAGGTGCGGGAGACAACGCCGGCGCCGCACTCGGACTCGGCGCCAGACCGGGCGACGTCGTCGTCTCGATCGGCACGAGCGGCACCGTCTTCGCCGTCAGCGACGAGCGCACGATCGACCCGACGGGCACGGTCGCCGGCTTCGCCGACTGCACGGGAAGGTTCCTGCCGCTCGTCGCGACGCTCAACGCTGCGCGCGTGCTCGACGCGATCGGCGGCCTGCTGGGGGCGGACCACGCTGAGCTCTCACGTCTCGCCCTCGCTGCGCCCGCCGGCGCGCAGGGCCTCTCTCTCGTGCCGTACTTCGAGGGCGAGCGCACGCCGAACCTTCCCGACGCGACGGCCTCGCTCACCGGCATGACGCTCGCGTCGACCACTCGCGAGAACCTCGCACGCGCCGCCGTGGAAGGGATGCTCTCGGGCCTCGCCGCCGGCCTCGACGCCCTGCGCGATCTCGGTGTGCCGCTCGAGCGCGCGCTCCTCATCGGCGGGGGCGCACAGTCCGAGGCGGTGCGCACGATCGCGCCTCTCGTCCTCGGCCTCGCCGTCGAGGTGCCCGAGCCCGGAGAGTATGTGGCGCTGGGCGCCGCCCGCCAGGCCGCCTCGGTTCTCGCCGGCTGAGGGCGTTTCGTCTCGCTTCGCGAGGGTGCTCCGCGGAGGTTCGGGGCGTTTCGTCTCGCTTCGCTCGCTCAACGACCCGGGGGTGAGGTTCCGGGTCGTTGAGCGAGGGAGCGCAGCGACCGAGACGAAACGCGGTCGGGGTTCCGCGGAGGTTCGGGGCGTTTCGTCTCGCTTCGCTCGCTCAACGACCGCGGGGTGAGGTCCGGGGCGTTTCGTCTCGCTTCGCTCGCTCAACGACCGGGGGTGAGGTTCCGGGTCGTTGAGCGAGGGAGCGCAGCGACCGAGACGAAACGCGGTCGGGGTTCCGCGGAGGTCCGGGGCGTTTCGTCTCGCTTGGCTCGCTCAACGACCGGGTGCCAACGAGCGGCGCCGGGCCGGCTGGGACACAATGGTGCCGTGGCTGAGCGCAAGGACCTCGACGCGATCGCGGCCGAACTCTATGCGCTCCCGCCGTCGGAGTTCACGGCGGCCCGCAACGCGCGTGCCGGGATGGCCGACCGCTCCATCGCCGCGCAGGTGAAGGCGCTGCGCAAGCCCACCGTGGCCGCCTGGACGGTCAACCTCCTCGCGAGCGGCGGACAGCTCGGCGAGGCGCTCGAGCTGTCGGCGGCGCTGCGCGAGGCGCAGGAGGACCTCGACGCCGCCGAGCTCTCACGCCTCGGACGCCAGCGCCGCGCGCTGGTGGCCGCGCTCGCGACGCAGGCCGTCGGTCTCGCGAAGGACGCGGGCGTCGCCGTCAGCGCTGCGGCGCGCGACGACGTCGAGAAGACGATCAATGCGGCGGTGATGGATGCCGCGGCCGCCGCCGCCGTCATGACCGGCCGGCTCGTCACCCCGCTGGAGGCGGGCGCGTTCGAGGAGGCTGCCCTCGTCGACGCCGTCGGAGGATCCGTGCCCGGCGTCGCGGCCGCGCCGCGGCGGGACGATCTCGCCGAACGGCGCGCGCGCAAGGCGGCCGAGAAGGCCGCGCGCGAAGCGGAGCGCCTGGCGAACGAGGCCGAGCGCGAGCTCGCCCGCATCGACGCACAGCGCACGAAGCTCCAGGAGCGCGTCGATCACGTGTCCGAGCGCATCGACGACCTCCGCCGTGACCTCGAGCGGCTCGAAGACGAGCGGGCCAAAGCCCAGTCCGCGCTCGAGCAGGTCGAGGAGGAGCGGGGGGCTGCGGCATCCCGAGCGAAATCGGCGGCGAAGGACGCCGAACGCGCGCGGGACGCCCTGGAGGGCTGAGGCCGATCTCACAGGAGTCTCGTAGACGGCCTCCCTAGCGTGGGGAGCATGGCCAACCCGGCGCCCCTCGCGCGCGCATCGAGTTCCGACGACACTTCGATCACCGTCTCGGCGGCCGAGCTCCGCGAGATGCGCGACGAGTTCGAGCGCTTCCTCATGGAGTACCGCTTCGGGATGCAGGAGGTCGAGACGAAGCTCGGCATCCTGCGCGACGAGTTCCAGCTGGTACACGACTACAACCCCATCGAGCACGTCTCCAGCCGGGTGAAGTCGCCCGACAGCCTCGTCGAGAAGGTGCAGCGCAAGGGCATCGATCCGGACTTCGCCTCGATCCGCGAGCAGGTCACCGACATCGCCGGGGTGCGGGTCACGTGCAGCTTCGTCTCCGACGCCTACCGACTGTTCGACCTGCTCACGGCGCAGGACGACATCCGCCTGCTGACGGTGAAGGACTACATCGCGCAGCCGAAGCCCAACGGGTACAAGAGCCTGCACGCGATCGTCGAGGTGCCGGTGTTCCTCTCGAGCGGCCGGGTGGAAGTGCCCGTCGAGGTGCAGTTCCGCACGATCGCCATGGACTTCTGGGCCAGCCTCGAGCACAAGATCTACTACAAGTACGACACCAACGTGCCGGCCGAGCTGCTCGAGAGCCTCAAGGACGCCGCCGACACGGCCGCCGAGCTCGACCAGCGCATGGAGCGGCTGCACGGCGAGATCCGCGGCGGCCGTCCGTCCGTCGCGACGATCCGCCCGCGCTCCGCACGCCCGGCGCGCGCCATCGAGGCCTGAGCCGCAGCACTCGCCCCGTCGCTAGGGTGAGTCCGTGGACGACCTCGAGCCGACGCTGCTGATCATCCCGATCCTCGGTGTGCTCGCCCCGCTCGCCGCACGCGGCCTGGGCCGCTGGGTGCGCGTGCCCATCGTGGTGTTCGAGCTGCTGCTCGGCATCCTCGTCGGCCCCAGCGTGCTCGGTTGGGCGCAGCCGGATGCCTTCATCGACGTCCTCGCCGAGTTCGGCCTCGCCATGCTCTTCTTCGTCGCGGGGTCTGAGATCGAGTTCGCGGCATTCCGAGGCCGCACCGGCCGGCGCGCGTCGCTCGGCTGGCTGCTGAGCCTGGTCATCGGCGTCGGGCTGGCCTGGATCTTCGTTCCCGGCGAGGAAGCCGTGATCATCGGCATCGCCCTGAGCTCGACCGCGCTGGGCACGCTCCTGCCGATCCTGCGCGACGCCGGCGAGCTCAAGACGCCGTTCGGCAAGGCGATCGGCGCGATCGGCGCCGTCGGCGAGTTCGGGCCGCTCATCGCGATCTCGCTCTTCCTCGGGGGACGCAACCCCGGCATCTCGACGATCGTGCTCGTGCTCTTCGCCCTGCTGGCGGGCTTCGCGATCTGGCTCGCGATGCGCGTGCCGCGCGGTGCGATGCACGAGTTCGTCAACTCGACGCTCCACACCTCCGGTCAGTTCGCGATCCGCGTCGTGCTCGTGATCCTCTCGGGACTCATTGCGCTGAGCATCGTGCTCGACTTGGACATCCTGCTCGGCGCATTCGCGGCCGGCATCATCTGGCGCCTCCTCATGCGCGACGCCGCCGAGCCCGATCGCGAGGCCGTCGAGAGCAAGGTCGAGGCACTGGCGTTCGGGTTCCTCGTGCCGGTGTTCTTCATCTACACGGGCGTCACGTTCGACCTCGCGGCGCTGCTGGCGCAACCCGTGCTCTTCCTGCTGCTGCCGGTCGTGCTCGTCATGCTGCTGGTGGTGCGCGGCCTTCCGTCCATGCTCGCTGCTCCCGAGGGCGCCACGCGCCGGGACCGGATCTCGGTCGCGCTGCTGGGTGCGACGGCGCTGCCCATCATCGTCGCGGTCACCGCGATCGGCGTGGACGAGGGCATCCTCTCGACGGCGGCATCCGCGATGCTGGTCGGCGCCGGGATGCTCTCGGTGCTGCTCTTCCCGCTCGTGGCCATGACGATCCGCGGTGAGCGCCGCACCGGCGCGACCGTCCCGGCGCAGGACGACCTGGCGTGAGCATCGGACCCCTCCTCGACGCCGCCCGCGCACGCCTCGCCCTGGCGCCGCGCGAGGCGCTCGGCGAGCTCGTCGCACCGCGGCGGATCCTCGGGATCGGTCGCGCCCCGCGGATCGTCCGCGCCGGAACGGCATGGCACCTGGGGGCGTTGCTGCTCACCGAGGACGCGCTCCTCGCGACGGGTGAGATCCTCCGCGCCCGCAGCGAGGCCATCCGCGGCTACACCGCCGAATCGCAGCGTCGTCGCTCCGAACTGGCGGCGGCCGCACGCCGCGGCGGATTCGAAGAAGGCGAGACCTTCCACATCGGCTGGCGGATGCTGGATCCCTCAGCCCTCGATCGCGGCGAGGTCGCGGCATCCGATCCCCTCGCTCTCGTCGACGGCGTCGCGAGCATCCGCTGGAGCGCGGCGGGTGGCTTCATGCCCCTCGAGCGCTACCTCGACGAGCGCGTCGGCTTGCTGCTCGACCCGCCCGCCGGCGCCTGACGCCCGTAGGGGACCGTCCGGTGCCTGTCAACAGGGGTGGGCTGAGAGAGCGCGTTCCGTACCGTGGGGGGCATGGCCGCCAAGGATCTCACTCGCCAGATCGTCGTCATCAGCGCGTTCTGCTTCATGATCATCGCTGCGATGGTCGGCTCGGGTCTGTTCGGCGGCACCGCTGTCGAGGACCTGCAGGACGGAGCCCTCTCCTCCGAGGGCTCGTACCTCGCACCCGCCAGCACAGCGTTCTCGATCTGGTCCGTCATCTACGTCGGACTGTTCGCCTACACGGTCTGGCAGGCGTTCCCCCGGCAGCGCGAGCGCTCGCGTCAGCGGGCCATCGGATGGCTCGTCGCCGGGACGATGGTGCTCAACGGGCTCTGGCTGATCACGGCCCAGTTCCTCACTCTGCCGCTGACGGTGCTGTCCATCGTCCTGCTGCTGGCGCTGCTGTGCGTGACCTTCCGCACCACCATCACCAATCCCGGTCGTGGCGTGGTCGACGCGGTGCTCATCGACGGCGTGACCGGCCTGCACCTGGGCTGGGTCACCCTCGCCACCGTCGCGAACACGTCCGCCTGGCTGACGACGATCGCCCCCGCTGAGGCAGCGGACGCGGCCGCACTGTGGGGGATCGCGGTGCTCATCGTGGTCGGCGTGATCGGCGTGGCCATCGCCTGGGCGAGCGGCTGGCGCGTCGCACCCGGCCTGGCGATGTCGTGGGGCCTGGTCTGGATCGGCGTGGGCCGACTGGCGTCCGAGCCCGAGAGCACCCCCATCGGCATCACCGCGCTGGTGGTCGCAGCGGTCGTGCTGCTGGTGCCGCTGGCGGGCACGGCGCTGCACCGCGTCGCGGACGTGCGCAACGCCGAGGCGTGATCAGGCCGGGCCGAACCGCTGGGCGAACGCCCGCAGGAGCCGTACCGGCTCGGTGACGGATGCCGCGAGCACGCGCCCCGCGACGACCTCGTAGTCGTCCGCCTCGAAGTAGCCGTCGTCGCGGTACACCGCCATGCGCTCCGTGAACGCCTTCGTCGTCGGCTCGGGGTGGAACTGCGTCGCATATAGGCGGTCGCCCACGACATAGGCCTGGATCGGGCACGCGTCGTTCACCGCGAGCTGCGTCGCACCCGGAGGCGCGGTCGCCGTGCCCTCCTTGTGCGCGGTCAGAGCGGTGAAGCGGCTGGCGAGGCCGCCGAACAGCGGATCGCTCCGGCCGTCGGCGGTGAGCTCGATGGTCACAGGGCCGGTGTCTTCGGGGAAGGCGCGGCTCACCTCGCCGCCGAGCATGCGCGTGACGACCCCGATCCCGTAGCACGTGAAGAGCGCGGCCGGCCCGTCATGGCCGACGGAGCCGTCCGCCACGCGACGGGCGATGCGCTCGAGGTCGGCTTCGAGGCGCCGCTGCACGTCGGTCTTGGTGGACCCAGGGTCGGCGACGTTGAACGGGCTTCCGCCGACGACGAAGCCGCTGTAGCGGTCGAAGACGTCATCGGGCAGGGGTTCGCGCACGAGATCGAGGTGGCCGAGGGAGTGCTCGTCGAGCCTCATCGCGGTGCGGAACGACTCGTATTCGGCGGCTGCTGCACCCTGCTGCGGCCGCACGCACACGTAGAGCAGCGGCGCAGAGGTCATGCGCAGAATTCTAGGCGGCGGCCCCTCCGTCACGCGACGCGGAAGAAATCGTGCGACCCGATGTATCAGGAGACATCTATCGCTCTCGTCATAGTGTGGACACAATTGGCGTCATGACGCATGCGGACGCCGAGGCTGGGGCCTCGCCGCCGCCAGAGGATCCGCGCGATCTGGAATCGACGCACGGAGACACGGCGGAGACGACCGACAATGTCGAGCCGGCGCGATGGCAGCGCGCCGCCGACCTGTTCGTGCGCTGGCGCGAAGGCGACAGTCGCGCGATGGACGAGCTCGTCCGGCTCATGACACCGCCCCTGTGGCACGTCGTGCGCGCATACGGGCTCGACCACGCACTTGCTCAGGACGTCGTGCAGACGACGTGGCTGACGCTCGTGCGGCGTCACGAGACCATCCACGACGCGCAGGCCGTGTCGGGATGGCTCACGATGTGCGCGCGCCGTGAGGCGTGGCGCGTCGGAAAGCAGCAGCGCCGAGCCGACCCGACTGAGGCCGAAGCGCTCGAATCCCATCTGCCCGTCCACGAATCCGCCGAGCAGACGGCGACCACAGACGACGCCACCCGGCGCCTGTGGAATGCCGTCGCGACGCTCAACGAACGATGCCAGCGTCTGCTGCGGATCGTCGCGTTCGATGACCGGCCCGACTACGCGCACATCGCCGAGGATCTGGCGATGCCCATCGGATCCATCGGACCGACCCGCCAGCGCTGTCTCGCCAAGCTCCGGGCCGAACTCGAGGGCTCCGGATGGGGAGGAGATGACGATGGACACTGAGGACTTCGCCGCCGATGCGGCGCTTTTCGCACGAATGCGCGCGGTGTGGGAGGAAGTCGATCCCGTGCCGGCGGATCTGGTCGATCGGATGGTCGCCGCGGTGGCCGTCGAGGACCTGACCCGCGAGTACGCGCTGCTCACGCTCGTCGAGGAGTCGCTGGCCGCGGTGCGCGGCGAAGCCGACACCGCGACGCTGCAGTTCAGCGACGGCACGACGAGCGTGCTCCTTCACGTGAGCCTGACCGAAGGCGGCGGGCGCCGCGTCGACGGGTGGGTGGATGCCTCGGCCCTCGCCATCCGGCTGGTGCAGGGCGAGCGCGAATGGTCGGCCGAGCCCGGCGACCACGGCCGCTTCGCCTTCGAAGACGTCCCGCCGGGGGTGGCGCGGCTGCGCATGGTGGTCAAGGATTCGACCGGCGAGCTGCGCGACTTCCAGACACCGCAGTTCGAAGTGTGAGAATGCGGATGCCGCGGCTGGGGCCGCGCTCCGCCCGATGATCAAGGAGATCAATGGTTGACGAGAATCCGCCCCGGCGACCGCCGAACGAGACGTGGCGCTCCCGATACGAGGCGACGAAGCCGCTCGGAGTCGTGCTCGACCCGGCGGTCGAGCCGGAACCCGGCGTGCCGGCGTTCCCGACGGAGTACGCGCCCACGCACCTGCTGGTGAGTGCCGGAGAGGAGCTGCAGCGCATCCAGAGCGATCTGAACCAGGCTGCGCGCGCCTTCGGCTGGTCGGTGACGGTCCGACCTCTTCGCCGTCCCGAGGAGGAGGGCGAGGGTGAGATCGATCTCGCGGCGGCCGAGGAGCAGGCGCGAGCCGACCGCAGCGAGCGTCGCACCCCGCCGCTCTACCGCGCCGACATCTCGCAGGATCCGAAGGTCGACGTCGACGACCAGCCCGTGCCGCCGGTCGATGCGTGGAGGCTGCTGAAGGCGGCGCGTCAGAGGTTCCCGCTGGCGGACGAGGGCTCGCGCACCGCGCGGCAGCCGGGAGGCGCGGCGACCGCACCGCAGAGTGGCACGCTCCCGCGCGGGGTGGGGCTCGACCACGTCCTCGCGCTGGGGCCGTACGGCCGCACCAACCCCTACGGTCGGACGAACCCGTACGGTCGCACGAATCCCTATGGCCGCACGAACCCGTACGGTCGCACCAACGCGCCCGGTCCCGACGCATACGCCGAGCCGGGCAGCGGAGGCCGCGAGATCGTCACCTACATCGGGCCGGAGCCTGTGCGCACCGACGACGCCAAGGTGTCGGGGCGACGGCCTGTCGTCGCCGTCTTCGACACCGGGTGCGGCGAGCACGACTGGCTCGGCGGTTCGATCGTGACGCGCGATCCGAAGTCGCCGACGGGGCCGATCGGCGACCACGATCCCGACACGAACCCGGAGGTCTACCCCGATCAGTCGGGGCCGCTCGACGGGTTCCTCGACGATGCGGCCGGACACGGCACGTTCGTTGCGGGCGTGGTGCGTCAGGTCTGTCCCGACGCCGACATCATCGCGGTTCGCGTGGCGAACAGCCAGGGCGTGGTGCTCGAAGGCGAGTTCCTCGACGCGGTGCGGCGGCTGGTCGAGTGGATGCGCGACGGCAAGAAGATCGACGTCATGAACATCTCGCTGGGGTACTACCACGAGACCCCCGACGACGAGCTGTTCGACGCCACCCTCGGTGCGCTCCTCGAAGAAGCGCGCACGCTGGGCTGTGCCGTCGTGTGCTCTGCCGGCAACGATTCCACCGAGCGCCCGGCCTTCCCGGCGGCGCTGTGGCAGTTCCCGACGAAGCGTGACGACGCCGAGGCCCTCAAGAACGCCGCACCGCATGTGTCGGTCGGAGCACTGAACCCGAACAGCCGCACGATCGCGCTGTTCAGCAACGTGGGCGACTGGGTGAAGACCTACGCACCCGGCGTGTCCGTGTTCAGCACGTCGCCGGGCTTCCTCGGCGGCATCCAGGCGGGCACGCGCGACGATCTCTACGACCTGCCGGGCGTGACGCAGCCGCTGCCGCGCCAGAGCCTTGACCCCGACGACTGGCGGGGCGGGTTCGCGGTCTGGAGCGGCACGTCCTTCGCCGCTCCGTACATCGCGGGCAAGCTGGCCCAGGCGATCGCACCGGTCGTGATGGGCCCGGACCCGACGGCGACGGGCACGACGGGGGCGACGGCGAAGGCGCCCAGCGACGGAGAGATCAAGAAGCTGCTGCGCGAGGAAGCGAAGAAGTTGGAGTTCACGCCGAAGCTGTAGCCGCCAAGATAGGGGCATGACCGGTTCGGCGGACGCGTTGCACAGTGAGGCCGTGGACCTCGTCAACCGCGGCCGCTACGACGAGGCCGCAGACGTGCTCGACCGCGCCGACCGCGACGCCGGCGATGCGAACCTTCGCGCTCGCATCGCCGGCACGCGTGCCTACGTCCTCGCGCGGACCGGGCACGTCGGCGACGCCGAGCAGATCTGCCGCGACGCCATCGCCGAGCCGGGGCTCAGCGACCACACCGTCGCCATCCTCGCCGGTCAGCTCGGCGCCCTGGCCGAGGAAGCCGGTCGCCTCGCGGACGCGGAGCGCTGGCTCACGCGCGCGATCGAGGCGCTCATCCACGACCCGGTGGCCGAGGCGAACACGCGGGTGAACCGCAGCCTGGTGCGGATGCAGCACCGCCGCCTGGACGACGCCGAAGACGACCTGCGCGCTGCGGCCGCCGCATACGCCGCGGCCGGGATGCCCGTCGCCGAGGCGCAGGCGCGGCACAACCTCGGCTACGTCGCGATGCTGTCGGGCGACCTGGTCGGTGCGCTGCAGGCCATGGTCGCCGCGGCACCGCTCGCCGGCGACACCGCGGTCGGTGCTGCCGTGGGCGACCTGGACCGCGCCGAAGTGCTGCGCGATGCGGGTCAGACCTTCGAGGCGGAGGCAATCCTCGAACGCGTCGCGGCGACGTTCGGCGAGCTGGGGATGCCGCTGGATCGCGCCATGGCCGAGCTGCACCTGGCCCGATCGCTGCTGCACCATGCGCCCGAGCGCGCCTGTATCGTCGCGGCAGCCGCCTGTGCCGGATTCGAGGCCTTCGGCAACGAGGCCTGGCGCGTGCGCGCCGAGGGCGTGCGACTTCGAGCGCTGCTCGCACCGGAGCTGCCGTCCTCCGTCGAGCGTCCGTCCGCGGCGGAGGTGGCCGACGCGGTCGCCGCCCTTCAACGCCATCGATTCCTCAATGAAGCGGCCGCGCTGCGCCTGGCCGAAGACCTCGCGCTCGCCGAGCGGGGCGAGCCCTCCACCCGCCAGATCAGGCCGTCGGCCTCGGCGTCGATGGAGGTGCGCCTTCTCGCGCATCAGGCCCGGGCGGCACGTGCCCGCGCGGCGGGCAGGCCCGCCCTCGTGCGCCGGCACGCCGCGAACGGCCTCGACATGCTCACGGAATGGCAGCACTCCTTCGGCAGCCTCGACCTGCAGACGTCGTTCGGCATGCACGCGACAGGTCTCATCTTCACCGGACTGGGTTCGGCCGTCGAGTCGGGCCGGCCCGACGTGCTGTTCGAATGGTCGGAACGCGCACGGCACCTGAGCCAGCAGGTCACGCCCCTGCGGCCCCCGCCCGATCCCCGCCTTGCGGAAGAACTCGCCGAGCTGCGCATGATCCGTGCCGACGACCCCGGTGAGGAGTGGCTCTCCCGGCCGCGCGCGGCGGCCCTGCGAGAACGCGCGCGGGAGCGTCAGTGGTCGGCCACGGGCGCGGTCCAGGTGGAGCATCCGGCCACACTGGCGGAGCTGCGCAGCGCGCTCCCGCCGGACACCGCCCACATCGCCTACGTGTTCGCGAGGACTGCCCTCGTGGCCCTCGTTGTGACCGCCGACGGCGATCACGTCGTGCCCATCCGGCAGTGGGATCCCGACCTCCTCCTCGGCGGGCTCCGAGCCGATCTCGACATGGCGGCCTCGGTGCGCAGCGGGCCGATGGCCGCGGTCGTCCGTCGGTCGCTCGATGCGCGCTTGGACGAGCTGTCGAGGATCCTCCTGGCGGATGCGGTCGAGCGCGCCGGCCGTCGCAGGCTCGTGATCACGATCCCCGGCGTCCTCGGCGGCATCCCGTGGGCGATGCTGCCCGCGATGCGCGGCCACGCGTTCACCATGGCGTCGTCGGCGTCACGGTGGCTGCGCATGCGAGGCGAGACCCGACCCCACCGGCGCGTGGGCTTCGCCGTCGGACCCCGCGTCGCCCGCGGCGAGGAGGAGGTCGCCGCCGCCGCGGCGGCGTGGCCCGAGGCCGCCGTGCTGGGTGCGGACGAGGCATCCGTCGATCACGTCACCGACCTCGCGACGCGTGTCGATGTGCTCCACGTGGCGGCACACGGGCGCCACGCCGTCGACAACCCGTTGTTCTCGGGACTCGAGCTCGCCGACGGCACGCTGTTCGGCTACGACATCGACCTCATGCCCGATGTGCCCGACACCGTCGTCCTCTCGGCCTGCGAGGTCGGGCGATCTTCGGTGCGCTGGGGCGAGGAGGCGATCGGCATGACACGGATCTGGCTGCATGCCGGATCGCGCTGCGTGGTCGCCGCGCCGGTCATCGTGGCCGACGACGCCGCGTGCGAGCTGCTCGGCGCCATGCATGCCGGATTGGCGGCGGGTGCGCGACCGTCGGAGGCACTCGCCGACGCCGCCCAGAGCACCGGGATCGTGGCGCCGTTCCAGGTGCATGGCGCGGGCTTCTGACGATCGCCGAGAAATCTCGGCCGCGATGTATCAGGCGGTACGGGGCACGCTCTTCATCATTGGATCTGCTCATGCGCGACGGCAGTTGGGGATGCCGTCGCTGGGAGCGGGTGACCGCCTCTTGGGGAAAAGAGCGTCTGGGGACGTGGTCATTTGAGCAGAACCGACGGGGGATGTCGCAGAGACCCAGGTCGGCGACATCCCCCGGACTTCTGTCCGCTCAGCCGCGCGACGAGTTCGCCGTGCGCCCGCGGACGATGCCGACGAAGGCGTCGACCGCCGGAGTCGTGCGGTCGGCGACCCACGCGAGCGCCACGGTCGAGGTCGGGCCGTCGCGCAGCGGACGGTGCTCGACGTCCTTGCGCTGGTGGAGCCGGGCGAGCGACATCGGCACGACGACCACGCCCACCCCGGCGGCGACGGTCGCGATCGCCTCGGCGGTGTCGGCCGGGGGAGCGAACGCGGGTGCGACAGCATCGGGGACCCGGATGCCGAGCACGTCGTCGCGCGCCGCGATGACCACCTCGCCCCCGAGGTCTTCCAGCCCCAGATCGTCGGCCGCGGTCAGGTGCGAGTCCGCCCCCACCACGACGACGGGCGTCTCGTCGTAGAGCGCGATCACATGGAGGCCGTCGCGCTCGATGGGCAGACGCACGAGCGCGGCATCCACCTCGCCGTCGATCAGGGCACGGCGCTGGTCGGACACCTCGAGCGGCACCAGCTCGAGCTCGACCTCGGGCAGGCGGTCGCGCCACGCCGAGATCCATTTGCCGGGCGTCGCACCCGGGATCGCGCCCAGTCTGAAGGGCCCGGTGATCGGCGGCTCGGCGGGGGCCTCGGGTTTCGGGGCCGGCGGCGTCTTGGCGCGCGGCCGGGAGCCGGCCCTGCCTCCGGAGGGACCGGGCTTGGCGCCTTTGCCGCTGCGGCGGGGCGAGGCATCCCGTCCTGACTTGCCCGGTCGCGCGTGCGACCCTCCGCTGCGTGCCATGTGGTTCAGCGTAGCCGGGCGCTATCGTTCGCTCATGGTCGCGATCCTCGCCACGGTCTTCGCCGCGCTGGCTGCCCTCCTCCACGTCTACATCTTCGTGATGGAGAGCGTGCAGTGGACGCAGCCGAAGACCTGGAAGCGGTTCGGCGTCGCCGACCAGGCCGCCGCCGAGATCACCAAGCCGATGGCCTACAACCAGGGCTTCTACAACCTCTTCCTCGCCGTCGGCACGGCGATCGGCCTGGTGCTGTTCCTGTCAGGATCCGACGACTCGGCGCTGCGCGCCGCCGGGCTCGCGCTCGTGCTGTTCAGCCTCGGATCGATGGTCGCGGCATCCCTCGTCCTGCTGACCACGGGAATGAAGTACCTGCGAGCCGCACTGACTCAGGGCACGCTGCCGCTCATCGGCTTCGTGCTGTTCCTGTTCGCCTGAGTGGCCCGCCGGCTCAGCCGCACGCGGCCCATCTGCCGGCTCCGGATGCCTCGGCCTGCCCCTGCGCGTCCGTGAGCAGGTCGTAGAACGCGTCGTTCGATCCGACCCGGATCGCCTCGGCGTCTCCGGCCGCGACGAGCTCGTGGTTGATGAAGCGGCCGTCGTCCGACCAGAGGTTGAAGAGGTAGCGGCCGTAGCGGTCCGACGTCTCGGCGTCGGGCGCCGCCCACACCGTCGCGCCCTCCGGCAGGAGTGCGCGCAGATGCGTGCGGGCCTCGTCGGCCCAGCACTCGGGCGTCGGTGTCCCCTCGGGGGTGTCGATGCCGATGAGGCGGATGCGGATGGCGTCCGAGGTCGTGACGAGTTCGTTCGGCTGCTGCATCCGTGCCTCGATCGTGTCGCCGTCGAAGACGTAGTCGACGGTGAGCGGAAAGGCGTCCGCGGGGCGCGGCGGGATGCCGCTGGCGAGAGGCCCCTCCGTGCCCGGTGAGGACGCGGGCTCAGCCGGCGCGTCGAAGGCGCCGACGCTCAGAAACAACCACAGCGCGAGGGCGACGCCGACCGCGAGGACCAGGAGCGATCCGAGCACGACCGCGAGCGCCGTGACGAACCCCTTCATGCCCGCCACGATAGCGGTCGTCCGCGAGTTGCCGGTTGCGGCGGGTTGGCGCGCCGGTCAACGCACGCGAACCGGCAACTCGGCGGGGGTGTCAGGCCGCGAGGCGCAGCCCGCGCTGGTCGGTGGCGACGCGCTCGCCGTCACCGATGGTCTCGTCGTCGCCGATGAGGGATCCGACGGCCACACGGGCCTCGCTGCCGACGTGCGTGCGGACGCCGATCTTGGCTCCGGCGCCGATCGCGGCTCCGGGACCGATGTGGGCGTGGGGCGCGATGTCGGCGTCGGGGCCGATCACGGCGTCGGACTCCACCCATGCGCCGCGGCCGACGTGCGCGCCTGCGGCGATCTGAACCCCCGGTTCGACATATGCCCCCGCTTCGACGATGGCGCTCGGGTGCACCTTGGCGCCGTGCGCGATGAGTCCGCGACCGTTGACGTGCTTGCGGTAACGCAGCGTCTCGCCCCGGTCGTTCTCGATGTCGACGTAGTTCTTGCCCACAGTCCCCTCCTGCAGCACCGGATCGTGCTGAGTACAGGAATAACGACGAACCTCTTCGATTCATTCCCGTGCATCCGCTCTGGCGGGTGCTGAAGTTGTTCGTCGCCCTGTACCAATCGGATTCCACAGCAATCAGGTGGGGAATACCTCCCTCTTGATTTTTCGGCGTCGATGGGGGTACGCGAGAGATGTACGTGGGCCGGCTCAGGCGCCTCCTTCTTGATGAGACCAGAAAGCGGTCGGGAAGGAGCGGGAGCGATGATCGCCGATCCGCACGACGCCCGCACCTGGACCGTCCTGAGCCAGGCCTCGCGGGCCGAGCTGGTCATGCTCACGATCCTCAGCTGGCTGAACCTGCGGGGCTCTCGCCGCACGCTGTGATCCCGGTGGGCGCGGCGTCAGCGGGCGTGCGCGTCGGCGTGCGACAGGGCGCGGTCGATCACGTCCAGCCCGCGCACCAGGTCGCCCTCCGAGATGACCAGCGGCGGAGCGACGTGAACGCGGTTGAAGTGCGTGAACGGCCAGACGCCGTCGCGCTTGCACGCCGCCGCGACCGCGGCGACGGGCGCGGCATCCGCTCCACTCGCGTTGAACGGCACGAGCGGCTCGCGAGTCTCGCGGTCGCGCACGAGCTCGATGGCCCAGAAGAGTCCCATGCCGCGGACGTCGCCGACGGACGGATGCCGGGCGGCCAGGTCGCGCAGACGGGGCTCGACGACGCGCGAACCCAGGTCGCGGACGCGAGCGAGGATGCCGTCGCGCTCGAAGACCTCGAACGTCGCGACGCCCGCCGCGCAGGCGAGGGGGTGTCCGGAGTAGGTGAGTCCGCCGGGGAAGGCCAGCGTGTCGAAGTGCGCGGCGATGCGGTCCGAGATCACCACGCCGCCGAGCGGCACGTAGCCCGAATTCACGCCCTTCGCGAAGGTGATGAGGTCGGGCACGACGTCGAAGGCCTGGAACGCGAACCACTCGCCGACGCGCCCGAAACCGACCATGACCTCGTCGGCGATGTACACGATGCCGAACCGGTCGCACAGCGCGCGCACGCCCGCGAGGTAGCCGGGCGGCGGCACGAGCACGCCGTTCGTGCCGACGATGGTCTCGATGACGATGGCCGCGATCGTCGACGCGCCCTCGAGCACGATGGTCTGCTCGAGGTGCTCGAGTGCGCGCTGGGCCTCTTCCTCGGGCGTCGCCGAGTGGAACGCCGAGCGGTAGGGGTAGGGGCCGAAGAACTTGGCCACCGAGCCGTCGGCGGGCTCGTTGGGCCACCGCCGCGGGTCGCCCGTCAGCGCGATCGCCGTGGACGTGTTGCCGTGGTAGCTGCGGTACATCGACAGCACCTTGCGGCGACCGGTGACGAGCCGCGCCATGCGCACGGCGTTCTCGTTCGCGTCGGCTCCGCCGTTGGTGAAGAACACCTTCTCCATGCCGTCGGGAGCGACGTCGGAGATACGCCGGGCGAGCTCGCCGCGCACGTCGTTCGCCATCGACGGCTGGATGGTCGCGAGGCGGCCGGCCTGCCGCTGGATCGCGTCGACGAGATCCGGATGCTGGTGCCCGAGGTTGAGGTTCACCAGCTGCGAGCTGAAGTCGAGGTAGGCGTTGCCGCGGAAGTCCCAGAAGGTCGAGCCGGCGCCCGCGGCGATCGGCAGCGGATCGATCACCGCCTGCGCACTCCAGGAATGGAAGACATGTGCTCGGTCGTCGGCGCGGACGCGGGCGTCGGCCTCGGGATCGGGCAGGGAGTGAGCGGCGCCAGTGCGGTCGGTGTAGGTCGCGGCGCGGGAGAGCGTGTCGGTCATGGCGGGCTCCCGGAAAGCTCCCGGACAGATCGACCGGGGATGGTTTAGGCTGGGTCGGCCCAGTTTGTCAGAGCAGAAGTTGGTGCAACGGTGCCCGACCGTCGCGAAGATCAGGCGATCCGTACGGATCGTCTGGTCGCCGGATCCGCGCTTGAAACCCTCCCGACCGTGCGCGAGGTGATCGCCCTCGACGCCGTCGTCCAGGGTGTCCCCGAGGTGCTCGTCGGCGACGATGCGCTCGACGCGCGCGTGCGCTGGCTGCACGTGTCGGACAGCGCCGGGGTCGCCCCGCTGCTCGACGGCGGAGAGCTTCTGCTGTCGACCGGATCGTCGTGGCCGGAGGATCCGGCCGACCTCCGGCGGTTCATCGGAGAGCTCGACGACGCGGGTCTCTCGGGGCTGATCCTCGAACTCGGCACGCACTACCGCTACGTGCCCGCGGTCGTGGTCGAGGCGGCCCGTGAGCGGGGCCTGGCGCTCATCGTCCTGCACCGGGAACTGAAGTTCATCACGATCACCGAGGCCGTCCACGGTCGCATCATCACGGGGCAGAGCGACGCCCTGCGCTCGCGCGACGAGGTGCGCGAGCGCTTCACCGCGCTGGTGCTGCGCGGTTCGCCCGCGGACTTCATCGTGTACCAGCTCGCCCAGACGCTCGGCGCCCCGGTCATCCTCGAGAACCGCGGGCACGAGGTCGTCGCCGCCGAGGTGCCGCTCGCGCTCGAGGAAGAGCTCTTCACGGAGTGGGAGCTGCGCTCGCGCTCCGCTCATCGCCGCGCCGAGCAGCGGCGCGAGCGCGGCGCCGGAGCCGGACCGGAGGACTGGCTGGTCGTGCCCGTCGAGGCCCGCGGCATCCGCTGGGGCACCCTCATCGCGCTGCCCGGACCCGATCACCCCGCCGGACGCACGGCCGTGCTCGAGCAGGGCGCCATCGCGCTCGCGGTCGGCCGCCTGGCCGACGGCGAGTCCGACGAGTGGGGCCGCATCGGGCGCCGCCGCCTCGTCGACGGTCTCCTCGCCGGGCGGTTCGCCGGCGTCGGGGGCGCCGCCGCACGCCTCGAGGCCGCCGGTCTGCCGCTGCGCGGCTCTCGCCTGTACGGAATCGTGGCCTCCGGTGCCGCCATTCCTGCGGAGCGAGCGGATGCCGCGGCCCGCGCCCTCCGTGGCCGTACGCTGGCCGGCTCGGCGCCCGACGGCGTCGCCGCACCGGCGACCGCCATGCTGCTCTCGCTCCCGGCGGACACCGTCTTCGACGACGCGGCCGCGCTCGCGTTCGCCGGCGCGCTCGTCGAGCCCGGGGCCGACGCCGATCGCCTGACCGTCTCGGTCGGGCGCGTCGCCGAAGGGCTCGACGCCGCGCTGGCGTCGCTCCACGACGCCGTCGACCTCGCGCGCGGGCGTCGGCGGCGCGCCGGCAAGGGACCGAACCTGCGCCGGGCTGAGAACCGGCCCCTGGTGCAGCTCGTGACGGCGCTCCGCGACGACCACCGCCTGCTCGAGCACGGGGAGCGCATGCTGGCGCCCTTGATCGTGCACGACCTCACCCGCACCGGCGACCTGCTGGACGTTCTGGAGGCGATGCTGTCGCATCCGGGGAATCGCACGGCCGCGGCATCCGCTTCCCATCTGTCCCGCTCGGTGTTCTACCAGCGCATCGCCCTCATCGAGGAGCTGCTCGGGGCCGACCTCGACGACGGCGAGACCCAGACGGCGCTGCACCTCGCGCTGCTCGTGCGCCGCAGCGCCGGCCGCTGACGCCCGCGTTTCGTCTCGCTTCGCTCGCTCAACGACCCGGCGGCGGGCTACCCGGTCGTTGAGCGAGGGAGCGAAGCGACCGAGACGAAACGCTTTGGGCGGCGAGGGGCGTTTCGTCTCGCTTCGCTCGCTCAACGACCCGGGGGTGGGGTACCCGGTCGTTGAGCGAGGGAGCGCAGCGACCGAGACGAAACGCGCCTCCCGGGAAGGAGCTCTACGCCAGGTACACCTTGCGGAGGGCCTCGCGCACGGTCCAGATCGTGCGCATCCCCGCTTCCAGCCGCACGATCGAGCCCGGCTCGAGGTCGATCGAGGGCAGGGCGGGGTCGACGAACTCCACCGTCGCCGAACCCGCGACCACGACGAACACCTCATCGACCTCGACGTCGGAAATCGCGCCCGGCGTCATCTCCCACACGCCGATGCCCATGTCCTCGTCCAGATCGACCGACCCTGTCGACGGCGACCCCGACACGACCTGCGCGGGCGGCACGGGGGTGAGCGGCACGTCGACCTCGCTCGCGGAGACGAGGACTCCGGCGTCCAGGTCGCTCATGAGTCGAACCCCAGGCCGAGGGCGTCGAGCGTCTTCAGCAGCAGGTTGCGCTTGCCGTCGTGGTGGTCGGCACGATCGAGCGACCAGCGGGTGGCGTTGATGCCGATGGCGGCCGCCGGCTCGGGAGGGAACGGGAGCGGGCGCTTGCGGACCATCTCGAGCTCGGTGCGCTCGGTGCGCCCGCCCGACAGGAGGTCGAGCATCACGTCGGCGGCGAAGCGCGTCGCGGCCACGCCGAGCCCCGTGAAGCCCGCGGCGTAGGCCACCCGCCCCTGACGTCCGGTGCCGAAGAACGCGCAGAACTGGGTGGACGTGTCGATCGCGCCGGCCCATTTGTGCGTGAACCGGAGTCCGTCCAGCTGCGGGAACGTGGTGAAGAAGTGGCTCGCGAGCTTCTCGAACGACTGCGGCCGGTTCTCGTACTGCGATCGGACGCGGCGACCGTAGTGGTAGACGGCGTCGTAGCCCCCGAACAGGATGCGATTGTCGCGGCTGAGACGGTAGTAGTGGAACTGGTTCGCCAGGTCGCTGATGCCCTGCCTGTCTCGCCAGCCGATCTCGTCGAGCTGCGCGTCCGACAGCGGCTCGGTCATGAGCACATAGTCGTACACCGGCACGGTCATGAGGCGATTGCGCTTGAGCAGCGACGGGAAGACGTTGGTGGCGAGCGCAACGCGGCCCGCGGTGATGCGGCCGTGGGTCGTGACGACCTTCACCGTCTCGCCGGCGTCGTCGAGCGCGTGCACGGGCGAGCCCTCGAAGATCTCGACGCCCGCCTCCTCGGCGGCGTGCGCGAGGCCGGCGGCGAGCTTGCCCGGGTGCACCATCGCCGTGGAGTGCTGCTCCCAGACGGCGCCGAGATACGTGGGGGAGGCGATGGATGCCTGCACCTCGGCCTCGGTGAGCCTCAGCACTCCGTCCTCGCCTCGGGCCGCGGCATCCGCTGCCCACTCGTCCAGCCATTCGAGCTGGTGCGGCTCGGTGGCCACGCCGAGCGAACCGACGCGCTCCCAGTCGGCGTCGATGCCGTACTGCGCGATGTCCTCGCCCATCGCGTCGAGGTTCGCCAGTCCGAGCTCGTCGAGGCGGTCGATCTCGTCGGGCCAGCGGCTCAGTCCGTTGTCGCGGCCGTGCGTGAGGCTCGCCTCGCAGAACCCGCCGTTGCGGCCCGATGCCGCCCAGCCGACCGTGCGCGCCTCGACCACGACGACGCGGCTCGCGGGGTTGCGGCGCTTCGCCTGCAGGGCGGTCCAGAGCCCGGTGTAGCCGGCGCCGACGACGACCAGATCGGCCGTCGACTCGCCGGTCACGCGCGCACGCGCCGGGGCGTCGGGGAGGTCGTCCAGCCAGAAGACGCTCTGCCGTGTCTCGGAGAGGCTGTAACGGATGACGGATGCTGCCGGCCGTTGTCGCTCGAAGACGGTCGTGCCCACGGGTATCACTTCCCTGCTCGGTTTTGTCTGCTTCGATCTTGGTTTCTCGCGGTCGCCCAGAACAGGTGATCCGGCGAATACAGGACGGATCGGTCGATATCGCCCTGTTTCCGTCAGATCACCTGTTCTGGGCGGGTGGGAGGTCGGGTGCGGGTGGAGGTCGGCTGCGGGTGGGACGTCGGGTGCGGCGGGAGAGCGGATGCCTCGGCCTGCGCTCCTGGCTCGGCCTGGGCCTCTGTATCGGCCTACGCGTCGGGCGCGGCGTACACGCGCGCGCCCTCGACGAACGTCTGCAGCACGCGCGTCTCGCCGATCTCGTCGGCCGGGCCGTCGAACGGGTCGCGGTCGAGCACGGCGAGGTCGGCGTACTTGCCGACCTCGATCGTTCCGGTGCTCTCGTCGAGGTGGTTCACCCAGGCCGAGCCGGCCGTGTAGGCGGTGAGCGACGTCGCGAGGTCGACGGCCTGCTCGGGGAGGAACACCTCGTACTCGTGCTCCTCCTGGCCGGGGGCCGCCAGGCGATTGACGGCGACGTGGATCGCGGCGAGCGGATCGGGCGTCGAGACCGACCAGTCGCTGCCGGCGGCGAGCACGGCGCCCGCGCGCAGGAGGTCGCCGAACGGGTACTGCCACGCGCTGCGCGGCTCGCCCAGGAAGGGAAGCGTGAGGTCGATCATCTGCGGCTCGAGGGCCGCCCACAGCGACTGCATGTTCGCCGCAACCCCCAGCTGCCGGAAGCGCGGGACGTCTTCGGGGTGGACGACCTGGATGTGGGCGATGTGGTGACGGTTGTCGCCGTGGCCGTTCCGGGCGATCGCGTGCTCGACCGCGTCGAGGCACTCCCGCACGGCGCGGTCGCCGATGGCGTGGAAGTGCACCTGGAATCCTTCGGCGTCGAGGAGCGGGACCGCCTCGTTGAGCACGTCGGGATCGACGAAGGAGATTCCTGAGTTGTCGGTGAAGTGGCCGTGACCATCGCAGTACGGCTCGAGCATCGAGGCAGTGAAGTTCTCGGCCACGCCGTCCTGCATGACCTTGACGGACGTCGCGGCGAAGCGCCCGCCGCGGTACCGCTCGCGCCGGTCGAGGATGGACGGGATCTGCTCGAGTCCCTGCCTGCGATCCCACCAGATGGCGCCCACCACGCGTGCGGTCAGCGTGCCGTCGGCTGCCGCGCGAAGGTACGCGGGCCCCGGGTCGCCGGCATCGCCGTAGGAACCGACGATGGCGTCCTGCCAGGCCGTGATGCCGTACGAGTGGAGGTAGCGCTGCCCCACGAGGAGCGCCTCGGTGAGTCGCTCGAGGGGCTCCTCGGGGAGGTGGCGGTTGACGAGGCCCATCGCGCCCTCGTGCAGGGTTCCCGAGGGATGGCCGTCGGCGTCGCGCTCGATGCGCCCGTCGGCCGGGTCGGGAGTGTCGCGGTCGATGCCCGCCAGGCGGAGCGCGGCCGAGTTCACCCAGGCGCCGTGCCCGTCGCGGTTCGGGAAGAACGCGGGTCGATCGGGCACCACGGCGTCGAGCGCCGCCGCCGTGGGCGTCCCTCCGGGAAACGCCGACATCTGCCAGCCGCCGCCGAGGATCCACTCGTCGTCGGGGTGGTCGGCGACATACGCGCCGATCGCGTCGAGGTACTCCGCAGCGGTGCTGTGCTCGGACAGATCGCACCGCAGCATGTCGAGGCCGCCCCACACGGGGTGCACGTGCGCGTCCTGGAACCCGGGCAGCAGCATCCGTCCGTTCAGATCGACCAGCTCTGTCTTCGGGCCGATGAGGTCGCGGACGTCGTCGCTGCCGACCGCGACGATCCTGCCTCCGGCCACCGCGACCGTGCGGGCGCGCGACCGCACGGCGTTCGCCGTGAAGACGGGGCCACCGGTGAAGACGAGGTCGGCGTACCGCACCGCGGTCAGCCTCCCGTCATCGTGCGGGCGATCTGCGTCGCGGAGTCGCCGGCGCGCTTCAGCACCAGCGCGACCAGTGCGAGGGCGATGAGGGTCAGCAGGAGCATGATCGTCGACACCGCCGCGATCTCGGGACGGAGCCCTGAACGCACCGCACTGAGCACGTACACGGGCCACGGGGTCGTTCCCGACACCTGCACGAACGAGGCGACGATCGTGTTGTCGAGGCTCAGCGTGAAGGCGAGCAGGAAGCCGGCGAGCACGGCGGGCATCGCGAGCGCCAGCGTCACGCGGCGGAAGGTCGTCCCCGGTTTCGCGTACAGGTCGGCCGACGCCTCTTCCAGGTGGGCATCCATGCCGACCAACCGGGCGCGGACGATGTACGACACCACGGCTGTGGCGAAGAGCGATGAGCCTACTGAGAGCCGCACGATGCCGTCGTTGAAGATCGTCAAGCCGAGGTCCTGTCCGAGGAGCACCATCCAGGGGAGGAGTGCGACGGCGTCGACGATCTCGGGGGTCACCGAGACGAGCAGCAGCAGGCCGAGGAACCACCACACCCACTTGCCGGGGTGCCGCGCCATCGCGATGCCGGCGAGCGTGCCGAGAGCCGTGGCGATGATCGCCGCGATGAACGCCGTGATGAGCGACACCCGGACGGCGTTCTGGATGGCAGGCTTCTCGAGGATGGTGAGGAACGCGTCGAATCCGAACCCGCCCCAGGACACCAGGAGGCGCCCGGTGTTGAACGAGTAGATGACGATCACGATGATCGGCAGGAACAGGAAGAGCATCACGGCGATGCCCCACACGTTGAGGGCGATGTCGGACCACGAACGCTTACGGCGTCGCGCGGTGTCGCGGGCGCCTGCCGGTGCCTGCGCCCGGAGCATCGTCTCGGTCATCGTCTGGGTCATGTCGTCGCCTCCGCGGGGACCTCGATCGAGTCATTCACCCGGGCGGTCTCGGGCACCGGACCCAGCACGAGACGATTGCGGGTGCGGAACGGCAGGGTTACGAGCCAGATCACGACACCCGCGACGCCGATCGTGAGCATGATGACGAGCATGAGCAGCACGGCCATCGCCGAGCCGAGCGCCCAGTTCTGGGCGGTCTGGAACTGGCTGGCGACGAGCTGGCCCACCATGTTGCCCTGCGCGCCGCCCAGCACCGTCGCGGTGATGTAGTCGCCCATCAGCGGGATGAACACCAGCAGCACGCCGGCGATGATGCCGGGCTGCGACAGTGGCAGCGTGACGCGGAAGAAGGTCGTCCATTTGCCCGCGCCGAGATCCTTCGACGCTTCCCGCAGCGCAGGACCGACCCGGTCGAATGCGACGAACAGAGGCAGGATCATCAGCGGCAGGTAGTTGTAGACCACGCCGATGACGACTGCCGTGCGCGTGTACATGAGGGCGAGCGGACCGTCGAGCACGCCGATGGACTGCAGCACGGTCGACAGCCACCCCTCGGGCGCGAGGATGACCTGCCACCCGATGGTGCGGACCAGGAAGTTGGTCCAGAACGGCACGAGCACGAGGGCGATGAGGATGCCGCGGCGATCCGGCCGCACCTTGAACGCCATCCAGTACGCCACCGGCGCCCCGATGAGGAAGCACAGAACCGTGCCGAGGATGCCGACCCACAAGGTGTTCTGGAACGTTGCGAAGAACGTGGGTGAGAAGGCTTCGACGTACCGGTCGAACGAGAGGATGTCGTTCGAGTGCGTGCCGAAGACGCCCGGCTTGTACCCGAAGCTGAACCACACGACCATCGCCACCGGAGCGACGAAGAAGAGCAGGAGCCACGCCCACGCCGGCACGGCGAGCGCGGCTCCCGCCGCGCGACTACGCACCTGCGGCGGCCTTCATCTCGTTGTGGATCTCGACCCGCGTGGTCTGGGAGTCGTTGAGCTCCTGCTCGTGCATCGTCTCGAGCTGCTCGGGCGTGAAGAAGATGAACTCGCTGAGCTCGACGCCGCTCGTGTCCATGTCCTTGCCGCCGACGTTGTAGCCGATGTAGTCCAGGTTGAGGGCGAGGCTCTCGGGCGACATCGAGTAGTCGATGAACGCGTGCGCGGCCTCCGGGTGCGGAGCGCCTGCGGCGATCGCCCAGTTGTCCATCCACAGCTCAGTCTGAGGGCCGGGCAGAACCCACTGCCAGCGGTCGGGATCGCTCGATTCCTGGATGCCGAGTCGCGCCTCGCCGTTCCAGGACTGCATGAGCACCTGGGAGCCCTGCACGATGGCGGTGCTGGGGTACGAGTCGAACGCCGAGATGTGCGACGCGATGTCGGAGACGAGGAACTGGCGCGCGGCGTCGAGCTGGTCCGGGTCTTCGGTGTTCCAGTCGGTGTCGTTGGCCCAGAAGTAGGAGCCGAGCGTGCCGGCCGGGTCGTCGAGCATCGACGTCTTGCCGCTCGCCTCGTTCTGTGCGGCGTCGAAGAAGTCGGCCCACGTCGTGAGCTCGCGCGTGATGACGTTCTTGTCGTAGACGAAGCCTGTCGTGCCCCACGCCTTGCAGATCGAGTAGTCATTGCTCGGGTCCCACGCCCGGCCGAGGTAGGCCGGGTCCATGTTGGACATGTTGGGCAGAAGATCCTTGTTGAACTCGAGGAGCAGGCCGTTCTCGATCATCTGCGGGATGAACACGCCCGTCGGCACGACGATGTCGTAGCCCGACGTGCCCTTCGCGGCGACGAGCTTCGCGATGAGCTCCTCGTTCGAGCTGTAGGAGTCGAGCGTCACCTTCGGGCCGAGCTCGGACGTGAAGCCCGAGACGACATCGGGGGAGTCGTAGTCGCCCCAGGTGTACACCGACAGGTTGCCTTCGAGCGCACCGCCGGTCGCCTGCGGCTGAGGTGAGCCGCCGCCGCCCGGGGCGCACGCGGCGAGCGCGGCGGCGGAGCCCGCGATGGCCGCGATGCTGAGGAACCGGCGGCGCGAGAGCTCGCGCATGATCGACGGCGCCGAGCCCTCAGGCGCGAGAATGCGGATGGGGTTGCGTGAGTCGGTCATCGTGGTCTCCAGGTTCGGGTCGGGGAGCCGGGTGAGCGGGTGCTGCGGCTGTGCGGTCGTGCGGTCGTGCGGTCGTGGAAAGGGTCAGACGGTGGGCGGTGCGATGTAGCCGCCCTCCTGAGCGGCTTCGTCGGCGGGGAACAGCAGCACGTGGTTCGCAGACCACGTGCACACGACGGGATCGCCGATCTGCAGTGCCGGGGCGTCAGGCGTCGGGCGCCGGACGATGAGGCTCTGCTCGTCGCCGAGGCTCACCAGATACTGCATCGTGTCGCCGAGGTGGGAGACGCCGATGAGCGCGCCGCGCGCGGTGTTGGCCTCGGAGGTGGCGGCCGGGCCGGCCGCCTCGATGCGGATGTACTCGGGGCGGACGGCGGCTTCGCCCTGCCCGGTGCCCGCCAGCCGCGTCTCGGCCGCGCGCACGAGCGCGTGCGGGGAGGCGATCGCGGCGCCCGACTCGGCGATCTGACCGCGGAAGAAGTTCTGCTGGCCGACGAACGCCGCGACGTAGGCGGACGCGGGACGGGCGTACACCGTGTCGGCGTCGGCGAGCTGCTCGATGCGGCCGGCGCGCATGATCGCGATGCGGTCGCTCATCGAGAGCGCCTCGCCCTGGTCATGCGTCACGAACACGAACGTGATGCCCAGGCGGGACTGGAGCAGCTTGAGCTCCAGCTGCATCTCTTCGCGCAGCTGACGGTCGAGCGCGCCGAGCGGCTCGTCGAGCAGGAGCACCGACGGCCTGTTGACGAGGGCGCGGGCGAGGGCGATGCGCTGCTGCTGGCCGCCGGAGAGCTGCGTGGGCTTGCGGTCGCCGAAGCTGCGCATCTGCACCAGGTCGAGCGCCTGCGTCACCTTCTCGCGGATCTCGGCCTTCGGCGTGCGGCGCTGCTGGAGCCCGTACGCGACGTTCTCCGCGACGCTGAAATGAGGGAAGAGCGCGTAGGCCTGGAAGACGGTGTTGACGTCGCGGCGGTACGGGGGCGCGTTGAGCACGGACTTGCCCGAGACGCTGATGTCGCCGGCATCCGGATGCTCGAAGCCGGCGATCATGCGGAGGGTGGTGGTCTTGCCGCATCCCGACGGACCGAGGAGCGAGATGAACTCGCCGGGCTGGACGGTGAGGGACAGATCGTCGACGGCGACCTGGTCGCCGTAGAGCTTCGTGATCCCCGACAGGACCACCGCACCGCGGCCCTCCGTCGAAACCGGGTTGGTCGTCGGAGTGGTCTCCGCGTCAGTCGCCGTGGTCACCTGTTGAGGTCCTTCTGCTGCGGGCCGCGCGACGGTGCACGACCGGGGTGGCATGTGTGGGGTATTCAATAGCGGGTGGTTCATCCGCCGCAACGTGCCGGTCGTCGAACCGGACGATCCGGGGCGTGCCGAGGTCGAGCCTGACAGAACGTCCGGAGTTGTGTAACGGTCAGGAAACCGCGCGGTTTCGGGGCGCTCACGCGTTGCGGCTCGGCCGGCCACGTCGCCCTGCCGACAGATCGTCCGTGGAACCGGCGATGAGCCGTCGACGTCACTCCGCGGACGGGTCGGTCTGGCACACCGGGCACCAGAACACGATGCGCTCCTTCGTGGGATCGGCGCCGAGGGATCCGCCGCGGATGATCGCGCCGCAGCGACGGCATTCGCGGCCCTCGCGGCGGTACACCCACGTCGAGCGGCCAGGTCGGGCGTCGCCGGTGAAGGTGCGGCCGCTGCGGTCGCGGTTCGCGCGGATCATGCGGGCGCCGAGGTCGACGAGGGCAGCGGCGTCCGTCCGTTCCGCCGGCGTGGTGGGGAGGACGCCGCGCACGAACAGGATCTCGTTGGCGTACTCGTTGCCGAAGCCCGCGACGTTGCGCTGATCCTGGATCGCGACGTGCACCGCGCGGCTGTCGGCGCTGAGACGGCGCGCGGCCTCGGCGGGATCCCAGTCCGGCGACAGCGGGTCGGGTCCGAGGTAGCCGACGAGCGTGTCTTCCGCGGTCGTCGGCACGACGGTGATGTCGGCGAGGTCGAAGCCCACCGTCTCCCATTCCGTGCCGTCGGGAGAGGTGGCGCCGATGACCGCCCGCGCCTTGAACGCGGCGTTGCGCCAGCGCTCGCCGCGCCGGTACACGTGCCACTCGCCCTCCATCTTGAGGTGCGAGTGGAGAGTCTGGTCGCCGATGCGATGCAGCAGGTGCTTTCCGCGTGACACGACGCCGTGGACGACGCTGCCGGTCAGGTCGACCGCCGCCACCTGGGGCACGCGCAGCTCGAAGCGCGTGACCGTCGCGCCGGCGAGGGCGTCGTCGAGCCGCCGGGCCGTGCGGTAGACGGTGTCGCCCTCAGGCATTCGCCGATCCCGCGCTCTGGCGCGCCGCGCGCTCGGCATCGCCGGCCGTCAGACGGCGCAGGGTCAGGCCGCGCGGCGACTCGACGAAGCCGGCCTCGCGCAGCGCCCGGCCCCATCCGGTGCCGTGGACGAATGCGCCGTTGACCTGCTCGATCGTGAGCGTGTCGAGCCGCCGAGCCCGTGCCGTCGCCGCCAGGTCGCGCGTCGCGGCCGCGATAGCCGCTTCGTCGCCGGTGAACGCAAGGGCCGACTTGCCGCCGCGCTCGAGATAGAGCACGAGCGCGCCGTCGACGAGCACGACGAGCGCACCCGCCTTGCGCCCCGGACGATGACTCACTCCCTCGAGCGCAGGCCACGCGAGGGCGGCGCCGTACGGATTGGCCGGGTCTGTGGCGGCGAGCGTGACGGCCCGCAGGGGCGGCGGATCGGACAGGCCGGCGAACTCGCGCAGCCGGTCGACGGTGGTGGACGCCGCGAACTGGGCGGCGCCGAGCTTCTCGATGACGTACCCCCGGCGGCAGTGACCCGCCTCCTCGAACCCCGCGAGCACGCGGTAGGCCTGGGCGAACCCGCCCGGGAGCCCTTCCGCCTGGACCGCGCCGCGGGTGACGACGCCGTAGCGGTCGAGGAGCAGGCTGGCGGCCGCCGTGGCGCGCAGCGCAGGGTCTGCCTCGGGAGCGGGCAGCAGCGACCATCGTCCGCCGATCGTGGGTGGGCGCGGCGGCACGGATGCCGCCACCGTGCGCACGGCGGCGCCCCGGTACAGCCGCGTGCGCGGGGTCTTGCGCGCCACGCGATGCGCTTGCGAGCCGCCGCCGACCAGCGTGCGCACGGGGGCGAACGTGTCGTTCGTGACCCTTCCGGACCACGTCAGCCGCCACAGCGCGTCGACGACGGACTGCTCGTTCTCGGCGCCCGTCAGCTGTCGCAGCTGCGTGGCGAAGAACCCGCCGCCGGCGTCGAGCGCCGCGAGGAGCTGCTCGTCGAGAGAGCCGGCCGCGACCTCGTCGTCGGCGACGCTCAGGGTGAGCGGCAGGGCGTCGGCCGGGTGCAGGGCGACCCAGCCGTCACGGCCCGGAAGACTGCCGTGGCCAGACCAGACGACTTCGCCGGTGGCGGTCAGCTCGTCGAGCATCGCCGGGGTGTAGTCCGCGACGCGCCCCGGCAGGATGAGCGACTCCCACGCGCTCGCCGGGATCGGCACGCCGGCGAGCTGCTCGACCACCGCTGCGACGCCGTCGATGCCGTCGAGCGGCCGTGAGACGTGCTGCCACACCGGCAGGAAGCGGGCATATGCGTCCTGCGGCACGGGTTCGACGCTGCCGCGGATGGCCGCGAGCGAGCGCATCCGGAGGCGGCGCAGGACCTCGGCGTCGCACCACTCCGTGTCGTCGCCGGCGGTGGCCTCCGACGCGGGAAGGAAGAACCCGCTCGCGAGACGGCCCTGCGACTCGAGGCGCTGCAGAGTGTGGCGGGCCACCGCGATGCCGACGCCGAGACGCTGGGCCACGGCATCCGCGGTGAAGGGTCCGTGCGTGCGGGCGTGTCGGGCCACCAGGTCGCCGAGCGGGTCGGCGAGCGGTTCGAGGAACGCGGTCGGGATGCCGACCGGGAGGGCCACGCCGATCGCGTCGCGCAGCCGCCCGGCGTCTTCGATGGCCGCCACGCGCGGGACGCCGGCGATGGTGACCCGGATGGCGCGGCGGGTGGTGACGAGGTCTTCGAGAAGAGCGGCGGCCTCGCCCTCGGTGGCCGCGTCCGTGTCGGTGGACTGGAGGCGCGCGGCGACCTCGGCCGCGTCGAGGGGGCCCAGCAGGCGCAGGAGATCGGCGACGCCCTCGAGCCCGCGGGCACGGCGGTCGGGATCGAGCCGCTGAGCCTCGCGTTCGAACTGGGCGATGACGTCGGGATCGAGCAGCTCGCGCATCTCGATCTTGCCGAGAAGCTCGGACAGGAGGGCCGGATCGACGGAGAGCGCAGCCGCGCGACGCTCGGCCAGCGGCGAGTCGCCCTCGTACATGAACGCACCGACATATCCGAAGAGCAGGTCGCGTGCGAACGGCGAGGGCTGCGCGGGCTCGGTCTCGATGAGACGGATGCGGCGGTCGCCGATGCTGCGGGCGATGCGCAGCAGCGAAGGGACGTCGTAGACGTCCTGCAGCACTTCCCGCAGCGTTTCGAGGATGATCGGGAACGTCGGATAGCGCCGCGCCACCTCCAGCAGCTGCGCGGACCGCTGACGCTGCTGCCACAGCGGGCTCCGCCGACCCGGGTTGCGCCGGGGCATGAGGAGCGCCCGCGCCGCGCACTCGCGGAACCGGGAGGCGAACAGCGCCGAGCCGCCCACCTCCTCGGTGACGATCTGCTCGAGCTCGTCGGGGTCGAAGACGAAGAGCTCCGCCCCGGGTGGTTCGGCCGAGGCATCCGGGATCCTCGCGATGATGCCGTCGTCGCTCGCGACCGCGGATCCTTCGACGCCCAGCCGCTCGCGGATGCGCGCGTTCACGGCCAGCGCCCACGGTGCGTGCACCTGCATGCCGTACGGGGAATGCAGGATGACCCGCCAGTCGCCGACTTCGTCGCGGCCGCGCTCGACGGTCAGCTGCCGGTCGGTGGGGAGGGTGCCGGTCGCCTCCCGCTGCTCGGCGAGGTACGCGAGCAGATTGCCCTGCGCGTAGTCGTCGAGGCCGGCCTCGCTCAGCCGCTCCTCGGCCGCGCCGGGCTTCGCCGCCGAGACCTCCCGCGAGAACTTCCCGAGCGCCTCGCCCAGCTCGGCGGGGCGGCCGATGCCGTCGCCGTGCCAGAACGGCACCTTGCCCGGCTGCCCGAACGCCGGCACGACGTTGACCCGGTCGTGGGTGATCTCGACGATGCGCCAGCTCGTCGTGCCCAGTGTGAAGACGTCGTTGACGCGCGACTCGTAGACCATCTCCTCATCGAGCTCGCCCACGCGGGCGTTCGCCGACTCCCCCGCGACGAAGACGCCGAAGAGCCCGCGGTCGGGGATGGTGCCGCCGCTCGTCACGGCGATGCGCTGCGAGCCGGGGCGCCCGGTGAGCGTGCCGTGGTCGCGATCCCAGATGAGCCGCGGCCGCAGCTCGGCGAACTCGTCGGACGGGAAGCGCCCGGCGAGCAGGTCGAGCGTCGCCTCGTAGGCCGAGCGCGGAAGCGAGCGGAACGGCGCGCTGCGCTTGAGCGTCTCGTACCAGCCCTCGACGTCGATCGGAGCGAGCGCGCAGGCCGCGACCGTCTGCTGCGCGAGGATGTCGAGCGGGTTCTGGGGAATGGAGATCGCCTCGATCTGGCCGGCCAGCATGCGCTCCGTGACGATTGCGGTGTGGAGCACGTCGCCGCGATGCTTCGGGAACAGAGCCGCCCGGCTCACCTCGCCGACCTGGTGGCCGGCGCGCCCGATGCGCTGCAGGCCGGAGGCCGCGCTGGGCGGTGCCTCCACCTGGATCACGAGGTCGACCGCCCCCATGTCGATGCCGAGCTCGAGGCTGCTGGTCGCGACGACGCATCGCAGGACGCCTGACTTCAGCTCTTCCTCGACCTGCGCGCGCTGCTCCTTCGAGACCGAGCCGTGGTGCGCCTTGGCGAGCACCGGGTCGGCTCCTGCGGTCGCCCCGGCCTGCGCCATCATCGCGGCGGGGACGGATGTCTCGGGCAGAGCGAGCCCGAGCCGTTCGGAGTAGATCTCGTTGAGGCGCCCCGTGAGCCGCTCGGCGAGGCGGCGCGAGTTGCAGAAGACGATGGTCGACCGCTGCTGCAGGATGCGGTCGACGATCGCCTCCTCGACGTGCGGCCACACCGAGCCCGTCATCTCGATCTCGCCGGCGCCGGCCGCGCGCGTCTTGCCGCTCGACCCGTCGGCGAACCAGTCCTCGTCGATCGCGTCGCCGTCGCCGTCGCCGTCGCCGTTTCTGGAGGCGGCGGCCGGTGCCCAGTCCTCCGGCGGTGCGGTGCCCGGCGGAGGAGGAGGGTTCAGCATGTCGTCGATCGGCACGACCACTCGCATGTCGAACGCCTTCGACGACTTCGGGGCGACGATCTCGACCGGTGCCGAACCGCCGAGGAACCGCGCGACCTCATCGATCGGGCGCACCGTCGCCGAGAGTCCGATGCGCTGTGCGGGCTTCTCGAGCAGGGCGTCGAGGCGCTCGAGGCTCACCGCGAGGTGCGCGCCGCGCTTGGTCGCGGCGACGGCGTGCACCTCGTCGACGATCACGGTGTGGACGCCCTTGAGCGTCTCGCCCGCCGCGCTCGTGAGCATCAGGTACAGCGACTCGGGTGTCGTGATGAGGATGTCGGGCGGTGCCGTGACCAGCTTCCGCCGATCGCTCGACGTCGTGTCACCGGAGCGGACGCCCACGGTCACATCCGGCACGGCGACGCCGAGGCGCCGCCCGGACTGCCCGATGCCCACGAGCGGCGACCGGAGGTTGCGCTCGACGTCGACACCCAGCGCCTTGAGCGGGGAGATGTAGAGGATGCGGGTGCGCCTGGTCGCGTCGTGGTCGCGCCGTTTCTTGCCCTGGCCGCGGGCACCCGGTCCCTGAGTAGGCGGCGAAGCCGCCGTATCGAAGGGCTCGCGGAAGACCCGGTCGATGGCCCAGAGGAACGCCGACAGGGTCTTGCCCGACCCGGTCGGGGCGACGACGAGGGCGTGCTTGCCGTGCGAGATGGCGTCCCACGCGCCGATCTGCGCGTCGGTCGGGCGGGCGAAGGCGCCGCGGAACCAGTCCTGCGTGGCAGGGCTGAACCGCTCGAGCACGTCGCTCATCCCTCCATCTTGGTCGCTGGCGGCGACATCCGGGCGGGCTTGACGCGAGCCTCTCGCGAGCGGTCGTTGCCGAATCGTTGGAAAGCGGATGCTGCGCGCCGACGCCGCCGGGATAGAGTCGCCCGACAACTTCACTCCCAAGGATTCCCGTGATGCGACGCTCCCCCCTCGCCGCCGCGGTCCTCGCGACCGCTGTCGTCATGCTCGCGGGGTGCGCGACGCCCTCCACGCAACCGGAGCAGACAGCCGCGGCCGCACCCGCGCCTGACGCCACGCCGAGCACGACGCCGTCCTCCGAGGTGCGGGTGGTCGGCGCGGCCGAACGCCCCCCGGCGGCGTTCAGCGGTGATTGCGAGGCCGCGATCTCAGCCGCCGAGCTCGGCGAGGCCCTCGGGTACGAGGTGATCGGCTACACGGCCAGGGACCTGCGCTGGACACGGTCGATCAGCGCAGCGGGAGGGCTCAGCTGCGAGTGGGAAGGCGGGCGGCTCGACATCATCCCGCGCGCGGGGCTGGGAGAAGCGGAGCTCCAACCGGGCTCGCAGACGTACTACTTCGGTGCCTGCGACTACGCGTGCGCGTGGGTGTGGGAGGACGAGTCGTTGTGGGTCAGCGGCTCGAGCTGGGGGGCTGAGGGTCGCACACGCGAGGAGGCCGATGCCGCGGCGGCTTCCGTCGGACCGGCCGTCGCGGAGAGCTGGAGGTCTTCGGACGACCTCTGGGCGCGGGATCGCACGGGATGGCTGCCCATCCTCACCTGCGACGACATCGCGGCCGCGGTCGGCGAACAGCTCGGGAGCGACGTCACCGCCGCCGAAGCCGGGTATCACGACCCGGCGGGCGCGGCCACGGAGATCGCCGATGCCGCGTCGCGCATGGCGTGGTGCAGCTTGTCCGATGACGACGGCGAAGCGTTCGTCGTCGTGCGGGCCGACGCCGGCATCGCCTGGGACGTGCCGTGGGAAGGTCTGGGAGAGCCGATCGACCTGGGGATTCCCGGGATCGACTCATTCGTCAAGGACAAGGGCGGCTACACCGTCTGGCGCGTGTACGAGTTGACGGACGGCGTGAACGGCGTGAGCGCGGAGGTCAGTAACGAGGGGCGCTGGAGCGAGCAGCAGATCGCGACGGCGGTCGCCGCGGCTGCGGCATCCGACTTCCAGCTCTGAGCCCGGGCCGAGACCCGCTGCTCAGCGCTCGGCGGGGATGAGCACCCAGAGCAGCAGGTACACCCAGATCGACAGGCCGAAGAACACCGTCGCGAGGACCGTGAGGATCCGCACCGCCACGACGTTCACACCGAACCGGTTGGCGACCGCGAGGCACGCTCCGGCGATCATGCGCCCCTCGCGGGGCCGGACGAGTTGGTTCATGTGCTCATGATGGCCCTGTTCGGCGCGCTCGGCACCCGGTTCCGCGGAAGGAACCGGATGCCGAGCGTCGCGGTCACAGCTCGGTGAGGCCGCCGTCGCGTCCGAGCTCGAGCTTCAGGTCGAGACCCAGCCGCTCGAGGAACGCGTCGTCGTGACTCACGATCAGCACCGCGCCGCGGTAGGCGGCGAGTGCGTCGACGAGCTGCCCGACCGTGTCGAGGTCGAGGTTGTTCGTCGGCTCGTCTAGCACGATGAGCTGCGGCGCCGGGTCGGCGAGCAGCAGGCGGGCCAGCGCGACGCGGAACCGCTCGCCGCCCGACAGTGTCGACACCGGCCGTTCGACCGCGGCGCCCCTGATGAGGAACCGGGCCAGCCGGTTGCGAAGCTCGGGAACGGGGACAGCGGATGCCGCGGCCCTGACGTTCTCGAGCACGGACGCGTCCTCGTCCAGGCCGTCCACCCGCTGGGGCAGGTACCCGACCCGGTCGGTGTGCAGCTCGGCAGTGCCGTGACTCCGCCTCGGATCGGCGTCCTGGCTCGCCTCGCCCGTCGTCGCGGGGGCATCGGGGACGCCACCGCCATTCGAGGCTGAGTTGTGACACGCCGACCCGACCAGACGCTCCAGCAGGGTCGTCTTGCCGACGCCGTTGGCGCCGACGAGGGCGACCCGCTCCTGTCCCTGCACGACCCACGACCGGTGGTCGTCGCTCAGCGTCGCGATGCGGCGCCCCGCGGGCACCCCCGGGTCGGGGAGGTCGATGCGGATCGTGTCGTCGTCGCGCACGCGCCGGCCGGCGGCGTCGAGCACGTCGCGCGCCTCCGCCTCCTTCCCGCGCGCCTCGGTCCGCAGCTTCCCGGCCGAGACCTGGGCGGACATCTTGCGGCCGCCCGCGATGATCCCCGGGACGCGCTTCTCGGCCTGCGCCTTCTTGCCCACCGCGCTCCGGTGGGCGAGCTTGGTCTCGGTCTCGATGCGCTCGCGCTTCTCGCGCCGGACGGCCTGCGCGGCCGCCTTCTCGGCCTGCTTCGCGGCATCCTGCTCGCTGTCGAGCCACGCACGCCACTCCGAGTAGGGGCCGCCGAAGACGGACAGCTCGTTGTCGTAGAGCTCGGCGGTCTCGTCCATCAGCTCGAGCAGCGAGACGTCGTGGCTCACCACGATGAGCGTTCCCCGCCACCCCCGCACCATCGCGCCGAGCCGGGCCCGGGCGTCGCGGTCGAGGTTGTTGGTGGGTTCGTCGAGGAGGGCGATGGATGCCTCGCGCAGGCGGATGCCGGCGATCGCGGTGAGCACGGCCTCGCCGCCGGACAGCTCGCCGACGCGTCGGTCGAGCATGTCGGGCGCGAGGCCCGCCTCGGTGAGCGCGGCGTGCGAGCGGGCCTCGATGTCCCAGTCGGAGCCGACGGCGTCGAAGTGCCGCGGGTCGGCGTCGCCGGACTCGATCGCCCGCAGCGCCGAGAGCGGCCCGGACACGCCGAGCAGCTCGGCGACGGGTCGATCGACGTCGAGGGTCAGCCGCTGCGGCAGGTACGCGACATCCGAGGACGTCGCGACGCTGCCCGAAGCGGGCGCGAGCTCCGCGGCGATGAGCCGCAGGAGCGTGGACTTGCCCGAGCCGTTGCGGCCGACGAGGCCGGTGCGCCCGACTCCGAAGGAGCCGGATACGTCGGCGAGGGCGAGAGTGCCGTCCGGCCACGCGAACGAGACGCGCTCGAGGACGACGGAAGGGGTGAGGGTATGGGTAGGCATGAGACCTCCGTGGTGCGGTCATGCGCTGGCACCGGATGCCGCGGGGTCACCCGACGCCGGCGGAAGGCAGGCAGAAGCCGGGGGGAAGCGGCAGGATCGACGGCAGCGCGAATCGGAAGCGCTGGGCCGTCAGAAGGAACGACGGAGCAGCGCGATTACAGCGCGGTCGCGACGATCAGCTTCAACGGAGTTCCTCACAGAGGGGACAAGGCCAGAGGACACGATAGCGGATGCCTCGCAGATCCGCCTGGGAATCTCGTGGTTCCTACTGCTCGAGCTGCTTGTCCAGGAAGACCCTCACATCGGCAAGCTCCTGCTCCGAGACGCTGTGGGTGAGACCGGGATAGACCCGGCCGCTGAGCTCGACGTGGCCGGGAAGCCAGTCGGTCGAGTGGGTGACGAGGAAGTCGGGGATGACGTCGTCGTGCGTGCCGCGGCCCCAGAACACCGGCGGGCGCAGCTCCGCGAGGTCCGGGTCGCCGGGAAGCTCGCCGGGCGTGACGTAGCCCGAGAGGTTGACCGCGAAGGCGAAGCGCGCCGGGTCGAGCCGCATCGCCTGCAGCGCCACCGCTCCTCCCTGCGAGAAGCCGAGCAGCCCCACCGTGCGGTGAGCGGATGCCGCGGCATCCGTCCACTCGATCAGTCCGCGTGCCGCTGCCGTGACATGCGCGGGGTCGCGGGTCTCGAGGCCTTCGATCGGGTACCACGAGTACCCCGGCGCCGGGAACGGCGGGGCGAGCGGCGCCCGCACGGCGGCGACCGCGAACTCGGGCGGCAGGTAGGGGACGAGCCCGAACAGGTCGCGTTCGTCCGCACCGTAGCCGTGCAGCAGGATCAGAAGCGGCCGTCCGTCGTGGTCGCCCGCATCCGCGGACCACAGCACGGCGTCCGCGTCGAGGGGCGCGTGGGTGCTCACCCCTCCATCCTGCCTCGCTCTCGCGCGGGCCGCAGGCTCACGCACGCCCCGCCCGGGCACTCTCGCCGCACGGGACCGTGGGGTATACAGGAGGCATGCCGGTGCGCACCCCCGATCCCGACCCCAACGAGCGCGACGACGACGGGACCCCCCGCGATCCGCTCGGCGCGTCCTTCGGCGCGGGAGGTCGTCCGCTGGGCGAGGGCGGTTTCGGATCGCCGACACCGGATGCCGCGGCCAACCCCGGCTGGCTCACCGACGTCGAACTGGCCGAGGCCCGGCGCCGCCTGCCGATGCTGTACGTCGAGGCGCTGCCGGTGCGCACCGACGGCATCGGGACCGTGACGGAGGTGGGCATCCTCCTGCGGGCGACGCCCCTCGGCGAGATGACGCGCACTCTCGTCTCGGGCCGGGTCCGGTACGGCGAGACCGTGCGCGACGCCCTGTTCCGCCACGTCGAGAACGACCTGGGCCCGATGGCCTTCCCCATGCTGCCGCCGCAGCCCGCCCCGTTCACGGTCGCAGAGTACTTCCCGATCCCCGGGGTGAGCCCGTTCCACGATGACCGCCAGCACGCCGTGTCGCTCGCCTTCGTCGTCCCGGTCACGGGCACGTGCGAGCCGCGCCAGGACGCGCTCGAGGTGACGTGGCTGAAGCCGGAGGAAGCGGCATCCGATGCCCTTTCCGCCGAGATGGAGGGCGGCCGGGGCACCCTCGTGCGCCTCGCTCTCGCGAGCGTCGGGGCACTGCGCTGATCGGGCGTCGTAGGCTCGTCCGGTGACCACCGACGTTCTCGAGCCCCTGTCCTTCCCCACTGACGCCGCGGGCTGGCTGACCCTCGCCACCGATCGCGCGGCCGAACGCATCGCCCGTGTGGCCGAGCTGGACGACCGGCTCAAGGCGGGGCCCGAGCTGTCGACGGTCGAGCGGCTCGAGCTGTGGAACGACGCGGAGATCGCGCTGTCCGAAGCGCTGAGCGCGGCCTACCTGCTCAGCGAGGCGCACCCTGATGAGGCCGTGCGCGACGCGGCCGAGGCGCAGGTGCAGGCGGTGGAGGCTCTCAGCAGCGCCCGCCTGCTCGACCGCGAACTCTGGGCTGTCTTCGCCGACGCCGACCCCGCCGGACTCGACGACGACGCCGCCCGGCTGCTGTCGCACCTCCTGCGCGACTTCCGTCGCGGCGGAGTGGACCTCGATGACGAGACGCGGGAGCGGGTGCGTGCGCTCACCGAGCGCGACACGGAGCTGTCGCTCGAGTTCTCACGGAACGTGCGTGACGGCCGCCGCGAGGTCCGCGTGCCGGCGGCCGGGCTCGCCGGTCTGCCGCAGGACTTCATCGACGCGCATCCCGCCGATGCGGACGGCACCGTCACCCTCACCACCGACTACACCGACCTCATGCCGGTGCGCGAGTACGCCGCCGACCGCGCGACCCGCGTCGCGCTTCTCAGCGCCTACAACGACCTCGCATGGCCCGACAACGACCGTGTGCTCGCTGAGCTGCTTCAGGTGCGCGAGGAGCGCGCGCGGCTGCTCGGCTTCACCGACTGGGCCGACTACGAGACCGAGACCCGCATGATCGGCTCGGGTGCCGAGATCCCAGCATTCCTCTCCCGATTGGATGCCGCGTCCGCCGCCGCGGCGGACGCCGAGCACTCCCGGCTGCAGGAGCGGCTGCGCCGCGACGTCGCCGATGCCGACGTCGTGACGATCGCGGACTACTGGTACCTGCTCGGCGCGCTGAAGCGCGAGGAGTACGACGTAGACGCGCAGTTGGTGCGGTCCTACTTCCCCTTCGAGCGCGTGAAGCCGGGAGTCCTCGACGTGACCGCGCGGCTGCTCGGCGTCGAGTACCGGCCCGTCGACGTGCCGACCTGGCACGAGGACGTGTCGAGCTACGACGTGCTGCGCGACGGCGAGCGGATCGGCCGGATCCACCTCGACCTGCACCCGCGCGCCGGGAAGTTCAACCACGCGGCGTGCTTCCCGCTCGTGCCCGGCGTCTCCGGCCGCTCGCTCCCCGAAGCGGTGCTGCTGTGCAACTTCTCTCGCGGGCTGCTCGAGCATGACGAGGTCGTGACGTTCTTCCACGAGTTCGGACACCTCGTGCACGACATCCTCGGCGCCGATCAGCGCTGGGTGCGCTTCAGTGGCGTCGCGACCGAGTGGGACTTCGTCGAGGCGCCGAGCCAGCTGCTCGAGGAGTGGGCGTGGGACGCCGAGGTGCTGCGGTCGTTCACCGCGAACGCCGACGGCGAGCCGATCCCCGGCGAGCTCGTCGAGAAGATGCGCGTCGCCGACGCGTTCGGGCGCGCGCTCGAAGTGCGGCGCCAGCTCGGTCACGCGAACGTCTCGTACCACCTGCACGTCGACCGTCCGGGCGACCTCCAGGCCGAGACCGAGCGCCTCTACGCCGCCACGAGTCCCGTCCAGCCGTTGCCGGGGCTGCACCCGTACGCCGGCTTCGGTCATCTCACCGGGTACGGCGCCTGCTACTACACGTACCAGTGGAGCCTCGTGATCGCCCGCGACCTGCTGTCGGGGTTCGACAAGGGCCTCATGGACGGCGAGACGGCGCACCGCTACCGGCGCGAGATCCTCGAGCCCGGCGGGTCGCGTGACGCCCGCGAACTGGTGCAGTCCTTCCTGGGCCGCGAGTACTCCTTCGAGGCCTACCGGGAGTGGCTCGCGGGGGCCTGAAGCCGCGGTATCCGGGCACTTGTCACGGCCCCGCGAATCGCCCGCGCGGCGTCGTGTCCGCTGTCCACAGGTTCGTCCTCCGCGCATGCCCGACACACAGGTCGGCGGGGTAGTCTTCACCTGCCCGAGCCGCAGTTCGCTGCGCCCAGAACCCTGGTGTCGTCGAGGGCGTCGTCTCCGCCCCTCGCCGCTGTCGGATGCACCCTCCGCCGGGACGAGGAACGCGGGTCTGCGCCGCCCCATCCCCCCGATGCGCTCGCCGACCCCCGATCCCCGTAGAAGCGGAGACAGCCGATGTCCGACAATCCCTCGCCCACGCGTCATGACGCAGCCGAAGACACCAGCACCCACCCGTTCGACCGCCTGATGGGCAGCTCCGGCAGCGCGCCGGCGGCCAACGCCGACGCCGCGTTCACCACCGCCTTCCGCGGCTACGACAAGGACGAGGTCGACGCGATGATCGCGGGCCTCAACGCCCGTGTCCGTGCCGCCACCGAGCAGGTGACGCTGCTCAAGCAGAACCAGCGTCGCGCCAGCGCGGCGGTGTCGCAGAGCCGCGAGAAGGCCGACCGCCTTGAGAGCGAGCTGGCCGCCGCGAACTCCCAGCGGCAGGAGGCGCTCGAGCGCCTCGAGGCCGAGGCGGCGGGCTCCCGCGACCGCGACGCCGTCGCGCGGCTCGAGGCGGAGCTCGCGGCGCTCCAGGCCAAGCTCGCGAACTCCGAGCACCGCGTCCAGGCGCTCACGGAGGAGCTGGTCAGCGCGACCGAGGAGTCGGCATCGCCCAACCGCCCGCAGTTCGAGGAGATCCTCCGCGTCGCCGAGGAGCAGGCGAGCGTCGTGCTGCGCAACGCGACGGTGCAGGGCGAGCGACTGCTCGGAGCCGCCCACGAAGACATCGCCAACCGCCGCAAGGACGCCAAGGTCGAAGCCGACGCGATCATCTCGCAGGCCCAGCACGAGGCGCAGCAGGCGCGACTGCGCATCGAGACCGAGCTCACCGCACACCAGACGCGCATCGAGCGCGAGACGGCGCATGCGGCCGAGAAGATCTCGCAGGCCGAGCGCGAAGCGGCCGCGATCCGCTCCGAGGCCGAGAAGGGCGTCGCGACGCTGCGGTCGATGGTCGCCCGCGAGACGGCGCACGCCCGGTCCGAGGCGGAGGAGGCGGTGCGCGAGCTGCGCGTGCGCGCCCTCGAGTTCGAGGCATCCCTCACCCGCCGTCAGGACGACGCCCAGCAGGAGTTCCTCGTGCTGCACAATCAGGCCGTCGCACACGCCGAGCGCATCACGCAGGACGCAAACGACCAGGTGGCCGCGTCGCTCGAGCACGCCCAGCGCGTGTCGGCGAAGGCCGACGACTTCGAGCGGCTCGTGCGGGCCCAGGCTCAGCAGGTCGAGGCCGACGCGAACGTCCGCGCCCGCGAGCAGCTGGACCAGGCCCGTGCCAAGGCGCAGCAGATCATCGACCTGGTGACGAACCACTCGCAGGCCGTGCTCCGCGACGCGGAGGACCGCACCCGCCAGCTGCGCTGGCAGCAGCACCAGCTGACCAGCTTCATGGCGGAGGTCAAGGACCTCATCCGGCCCGCCGCGCCGGTCGACTTCTCGGCGCCCGACGCCGTGGCCGACCCCCTCGAGGACGCCGCGCCCATCGAGCACGTGGTGCACGCAGAAGACGTCGACGCCGAGCACGGCGAGAACGCGGCGCCGGTCGCCGAAGGCGACCCCTCCGCTGAGGGCGAGCAGGCGGGCGAGGGCGGGCAGGCGGAGCCGACGGACGACTCCGCGGAGTCCGCCGAGGACGCGGAGCAGCAGCCGGAGGAGCAGCACTCGGACGACGAGGCCGAGCAGCCCGCCGACGCCTGACCCGCCGAGTACGCGAAGGGCAGGATCCGCCGTGGCGGATCCTGCCCCTTCTTCGTCCCCGGGCGGGGTCGCGGTCAGTCGCGCGTGGTCTCGCGCGCGATCGCGGCCAGAAAGGCGTCGATGTCGTTCTCGGACGTGTCGAACGAGCACATCCAGCGCACCTCGTTCTTCGCGGCATCCCAGTCGTAGAAGCGGAAGGACTCGCGGAGCCGGTCGGCGACGCCGTCGGGCAGCGTCGCGAAGACGCCGTTCGCCTGCGTCGGCTGCGTGAAGGCCACCCCGCGGATGGTGCCGTCGGCGAGTCCGGCCTCGACGCCGGAGCGCAGGCGCTGCGCCATCGCGTTCGAGTGGGAGGCGTTGCGGTGCCACAGGTCGCCGTCGAGCAGCGCGACGAGCTGCGCCGAGACGAACCGCATCTTCGACGACAGCTGCATGTCGAGCTTGCGGAGGTAGGTCAGACCCTGGGATGCCTCGGGGTTCAGCACGACGATCGCCTCGCCGAGCATCGCCCCGTTCTTCGTGCCGCCCAAGCTCAGCACGTCGACGCCGGCGTCGCGGGTGAAGTCGCGGAAGGGCACGCCCAGCGAGGCGGCCGCGTTCGAGAGGCGCGATCCGTCCATGTGCAGCCGCATGCCGTGGCCGTGCACGTGGTCGGCGATCGTGCGGATCTCCTCTACCGAGTACAGCGTGCCGAGCTCGGTCGACTGGGTGATCGAGACCACGAGGGGCTGGGCCCGGTGCTCGTCGCCCCAGCCCCACGCCTCGCGGTCGATGAGCTCGGGAGTGAGCTTGCCGTCGTCGGTCGGGACGCTCAGGATCTTGATCCCGCCGACGCGCTCGGGCGCGCCGCCCTCGTCGACGTTGATGTGCGCGGTCGTCGCCGAGATCACGGCGCCCCAGCGGGGCAGCATCGACTGAAGCCCGACGACGTTCGCTCCGGTGCCGTTGAAGACCGGGTACGCCTCGACCCCGTCGCCGAAGTGGCGGGCCATCACGGACTGCAGCCGCTCGGTGTAGACGTCCTCGCCGTACGCGACCTGGTGGCCGTCGTTCGCGGCCGCGATCGCCGCCAGCACCTCGGGGTGGATGCCGGAGTAGTTGTCGGATGCGAAGCCGCGGAGGTTCGGGTCGTGGATCGTCGTCACGATGTTCCAATCTAGCTGCGTGCCGCAGCTCAGGAGGAGGTGTCGGGTGGGGAGGCGGCCGCCGCGACTTCCCGCGGGCGGGACGAGGGGCGCTCGGCTCTGGTCCTGAGAACGGTACGCGCAGCGCACGGCAGCTCGGCCCGCGCCCGGGTCAGAGCGAGGGGTCGGTCAGTTCGACGATCGTGTCGTTGACGTCCGCCGCCTCGCTGGCCCAGAGGTCGGCGAACCGCTGTGCGAGCGCCTCTTCGAGGCCGTCGAGACTCTTGACCCGGAAGACGACGGATGCCGCGGCCAGCGGCGCTGCGGCATCCCGGGCGCCCTTCGCGAAGCCCTGCGCGACCGCGCGCGCCCAGGCCTCCGTGGCCGCCTTGACCGCGGCGTAGTTGGCGCCGCCGGCGAGCGGGCGGGCGACGGCGGTCGAGGACACGACCGCCAGGCGCGCGGCATCCGATGCACGGAGGTCGGCGTCGAAGGCACGGCTGACGTGGCGCAGGGCGGTGAACGATGCCTCGAGCGCGCGGTAGTCCTCGTCGGTCTGCCCGGCGAGTCCGCCGCCGCCGCGCCAGCCCCCGACGAGGTGGAGCACCCCGTCGACCGGTCCGTCGGCCGCATGGACGCGGCCGGCCAGTGCGGCGACGTCGTCCTCGTCGGTCAGGTCGCACACCTCGGTGCGGAGGCCGGGCACCGCGGCCGAGAGCTCGTCGAGCTTCTCGGCGTCGCGGCCGACCGCGACGACCCGCGCCCCGGCCGAAGCCAGGACGCGGGCGGCCGCGAGACCCGAGGCGCTGGTGGCGCCGGCGATCAGGACGAGCCGACCGTCCACGTTGCTCTCAGGCATCGGCGGCGACGATCCCGGCGGTCGACTCGATGACCGGCTTCATCTTCTTGCCGAGCGCCTCGAAGAACATCGACAGCGGGAACTCGTCGTCCATGACGGCGTCGGTGTATCCCTTCGGCGCGCCGGCGAGGATCTCGTCGGGGAGGCCGCGGGCCCAGGCCGATGCCGGGTTCGGCGTGAGCGTTCCGCGCACGAGGTCGTAGGCGGCCAGCCAGTGCGCCGTCTTGGGCCGGTCGATCGAGCGCCAGTAGAGCTCGTCGATCGCGTCGGCGAGCGCGACGACCGCGGCCGGCACCTCGTCCCAGTCGAAGGCGAGGGCGGTGTCGGTCCAGTGCAGCACGCCGCGCTGATGCAGCCACGCGAACAGCAGCTGCCCGCCGAGCCCGTCGTAGTTGCGCACGCGCGACCCGGTGATCGCGAACCGGAAGATGCGGTCGAAGATCACGGCGTACTGCACGAGCACGGCGTGCTCGAGCATCTCGGCCTCGGCGGCATCCAGCGTCGCGCCGGCGTCGACGCGCGCACGGAGGCGCTTCGTGATCGCGACGCACTCGCGGAAGGCCGTCAGGTCGCAGCGCAGCTCCTCGAGCGAGTACAGGAAGTACGGCATCCGCTGCTTGATCATGAAGGGATCGAACGGCAGGTCGCCGCGCATGTGCGTGCGGTCGTGGATGATGTCCCACATCACGAACGTCTTCTCGGTCAGCGCCTGATCGTCGAGCATGCGCGCGGCGTCGGCGGGGAGGTCGAGCTTCGTGATCTCGGCCGCGGCGCGCACGACGCGTCGGTAGCGCGCGGCCTCGCGGTCCTGGAAGATCGCGCCCCACGTGAACGACGGAATCTCGCGCATCGCGACCGTCTCGGGGAAGAGCACGGCGCTGTTGGTGTCGTACCCCGGCGTGAAGTCGAGGAACCGCAGCGACACGAACAGCTTGTTCGTGTACTCGGTCTCGAGCTCGGCGATGAACTCCGGCCAGATGACCTCGACGAGGACGGCCTCGACATGACGGTCGGAGGAGCCGTTCTGCGTGTACATCGGGAAGACGACGAGGTGACGGATGCCGTCGACCCGGTGCTGCTGCGGCTGGAAGGCCACGAGCGAGTCGAGGAAGTCGGGAACGCCGAAGTCCTCGCCCATCCAGCGCTCGAAATCGCGGACGGATGCCTCGAGGTAGGCGGCGTCGTGAGGGAAACGGGGCGCGAGCTCGGTGATCGACGCGATGATCGCGGAGACGTGCTCGCGCGCCTGCGGGTGGGCCGCGGCATCCGGAATCGAACCGTCCTTGATCTGCAGGGACTGCAGAGCGGTCGCGGCGGCCTTGAGCGAGATCCACGCGGGCGACGTCTCGACGCCACGGGCGTCCTCGACGACCTCGGGTTCGCCGACGATGGCCTGCGGTGCAGAAGTCGGGCTGGTGGGCATGGTGAACCTCCGATCGGTCGAGTAGGACATCCGCAATTGTACGGGAGAACTTCCGGCGTTTCAGCCGCACGACCGGAAACATTCCTGTGGTGGTGGGCCGTGATTGGTATTGTCGACGCATGCTCAGCTCCGACGCCCAGCCCGAGCCGGCGGCAACGGTCGACGACCCGATCGACGCGGTCATCGTGCGGGAGGTGTCGCTCAACGCACGGGCCACGCTCGCGGAGCTCTCGGCGGCGGCGGGGCTGTCGGTGTCGGCCGTGCAGACGCGGCTGCGCCGGCTCGAGTCGCGCGGCGTGATCACCGGCTACCGGGCGGTCATCGACGCGGAGGCGGTCGGCAAGCCGCTGTCGGCCTTCGTCGAGATCACGCCCCTCGATCCGGCGCAGCCCGACAACGCGCCCGAGATGCTCGAGCACCTGACAGAGATCGAGGCGTGCCACTCCATCGCGGGCGACGCGAGTTACATCCTGTTCGTGCGCGTGAGCACGCCGAGGCACCTGGAGTCGCTGATCCGCGACATCCGCCTCGCCGCCTCGGTGAACACGCGCACCACCGTCGTGCTGCAGACGTTCTACGAGAACCGGCCCATCTTTCCGGCCTGACCCGGCGGTCGGGCGGGTACGCTCGGGCCCGTGGAGGGGTCCAGCGAAGTCGGCGCGCACGCGCGGGGGCGCGGCGTGCTCGTCGTGCGCAACGCGCAGTCCGGCACGGCGGTCGTCCGGGCCGACCCAGCGGAGGTGTTCGCCACGCGACTGCCGGAGGCGGACGTGCACGAGCTCGCCGAGGGCGAGGAGCTCGACGACGTCGTCGCCGCGGCCATGGCCTCCGATCGGCCGCCCGAGGTGCTCGGCGTGTACGGCGGTGACGGGTCGGTGTCGCGCATGGCGCACCTCGCCCGTCGCCATGATCGACCGCTGCTCGCGCTGCCCGGCGGCACCTTCAACCACTTCGCGCGGGCGCTCGGCCTCACCGACGTCGAGGCGGCGATCGACGCGCTGGAGGCGGGGTCGACGGTGCCGGTGGGCGTGGTCGACGCGATCGCCGACGACGACGAGGCGGTGACCGTGCTCAACGTGGTGTCGGTCGGCGCCTACCCCGAGCTGATCGGAGAGCGCGAACGCCGCAGCAGCCTCGGCAAGTGGCTGGGCGGTGTGGCCGCGACCTGGGCGGCGCTGCGCAGCACCGAGCCGCTCACCATCGTCGTCGGCGGCAAGCGCGCGCGAGTGTGGTCGGTCTTCGTGAGCGTCGGCCGGAACGACCCCGAGCGCGTCGCCACGATGCAGCGCCAGGCGGCGGAGGCGTCGGTGCTCGACGTGCGCATCCACCACTCTCGCGGGTCGCGCGTGCGCGCGCTCGCCTCACTCGCCTTCGGCAAGCGCACCGCCGCGGTGCTGCGGGCGGTGGGCCTGTTCCCCCGTGACGCCGACATCGAGCGGCTGGTGGTGCGCGAGCTCGAGCTGAGGGTCACGCCGCAGCCGGGGCGCCCGTCGGTCTTCGTCCACGACGGCGAGCTCGAGGAGCGCGATCCGGGCGGCTTCCGCCTGCGGTGTGCGGTGGTGCCCGATGCGCTGCGGGTGTACGCCCTGCGCGTGTAGGGGCGTTTCGTCTCGTCGCTTCGCGTCGCACCCCCGGGTCGTTGAGCGAGCGAAGCTCCCCCCGGGTCGTTGAGCGAGCGAAGCGAGACGAAACGCTCTGCGCTGATGAGGGGCGTTTCGTCTCGTCGCTTCGCTTCTCGCTCAACGACCCGGTGGTCGCACCCCCGGGTCGTTGAGCGAGCGAAGCGAGTCGAAACGCGCCCCGTTCCGCGTCAGTCGTGCTGCGGGAAGCCCAGGTTCAGACCGCCGTGCGACGGGTCGAGCCAGCGCGAGGTGATCGCCTTCTCGGCCGTGAAGAAGTCGAACCCGTGGGGGCCGTACGCCTTAGCGTCGCCGAACAGCGAGGCCTTCCAGCCGCCGAACGAGTGGTACGCGACCGGCACCGGGATCGGCACGTTGATGCCGATCATGCCGACCTGCGCCTCGCGCTGGAAGCGCCGGGCGGCGCCGCCGTCGTTGGTGAAGATCGCCGTGCCGTTGCCGTAGAGGCTCGAGTTGATGATGTCGAGACCGTCCTCGTAGCCCTCGACGCGCACGACCGAGAGCACCGGGCCGAAGATCTCGTCGGTGTACACCGTCGACGAGGTGGGCACCTTGTCGATGAGGGTCGGTCCGAGCCAGAACCCGTTCTCGTCGCCGTCGATCTCGGCGTCGCGGCCGTCGACGACGACCGTCGCGCCATCGGTTCCGGCCACGTCGATGTACGACGTCACCTTGTCGCGGTGCTGACCGGTGATGAGCGGGCCCATGTCGCAGCCCTTCATGCCGTCGCCGGTGCGCAGCGTCGCCATGCGCTCGGACACCTTCTGCACGAACTCGTCGGCGATCGTGTCCACGGCGAGGACGACCGAGATCGCCATGCAGCGCTCGCCCGCCGAGCCGAAGCCCGCGTTCACGGCGGCGTCGGCGGCGAGGTCGAGATCGGCGTCGGGGAGGATCAGCATGTGGTTCTTCGCGCCACCGAGGGCCTGGACCCGCTTGCCGTGCCCGGTCGCCGTCTCGTAGACGTACTTCGCGATCGGCGTCGAGCCGACGAAGGAGATGGCCCGCACGTCGGGGTGCTCGAGGAGGGCGTCGACCGCCTCCTTGTCGCCGTGGACGACATTGAGCACGCCGTCGGGGAGCCCGGCCTCCTTGAGGAGCGCCGCCAGCCAGTTGGCCGCGGTCGGGTCCTTCTCGGACGGCTTGAGGATGACGGCGTTGCCGGCGGCCAGCGCGATGGAGAAGAACCACAGCGGCACCATCGCCGGGAAGTTGAACGGGCTGATGATGCCCACGACGCCGAGCGGCTGGCGCAGCGTGTAGACGTCGATGCCCGTCGAGACGTTCTCGGAGTACGCACCCTTCGTCAGGTGGCCGAGCCCGCACGCGAACTCGACGACCTCCATGCCGCGCGCGATCTCGCCGAGCGCGTCGGAGAGCACCTTGCCGTGCTCGGCCGTCAGGATCTCGGCCAGCTCGCCCTTGCGGGCGTTGAGGAGCTCGCGGAAGGCGAAGAGGACCGTCTGCCGCTTGGAGATGGAGGCGTCGCGCCACTGCGCCCACGCCTCGGATGCGACGTCGACCGCGGCTCCGACATCCGCCGTCGATGCGAACCGCACCTGCTTCTGCACCGTGCCGAACGCGGGGTTGTAGACCTGGCCGGTCCGCTCGGACTCGCCGGCCCAGGCCGCCCCGCCCACCCAGTGCTCGAGGATCGTGGTGGTGGACTGGTCGGTCCGCTCCAGGGTCGTTGTGTCGGTCATCGTGTTCCTGCCCTTCATTGGGAAGCCCTCCTCGTGAGAGGACGCGCACGCGTCAGAAGAGGTCTTCTTCGACGCTCGTCAAGGCTTCATCGTAAATCGTCATGGCCTGGGATACCTCCGTGTCGGTGACGACGCAGGGTGGCACGACGTGGATCCGGTTGTCGGCAGCGAAGGGAAGCAGTCCCCGCGACGACAGCTGCTTCTTGAGCTTGCCGATCACATCGGCGCCCACCGGCTCGCGGCTCTCGCGGTCGGTCACGAGCTCGATGGCCCAGAAGACGCCCTCGCCGCGCACCTCCCCGATGAGCGGGTGCTTGGCCGCCAGCTCCTGCAGTCCGGGGCCGATGACGTCGGCGCCGACGCGCCGGGCGTTCTCGACGATGCCCTCGCTCTCCATCGCGTCGATGGAGGCGATGATGGATGCCGCGGCCAGCGGGTGCCCGGAATACGTGAGCCCGCCCGGGAAGACGCGCTCGTCGAACGTGGCTGAGATCGCGTCCGAGATGATGACGCCGCCCACCGGCACGTATCCGGAGTTGACGCCCTTCGCGAAGGTGATGAGGTCGGGCACGACGTCGTGGCCGTCGAAGGCGAACCAGCGGCCGGTGCGGCCGAACCCGGCCATCACCTCGTCGAGGATCAGCACGATCCCGTACCGATCGCACAGATCGCGCACGCCGGCGAGGTAGCCGGGCGGCGGCAGGAGGATGCCGGCGGTGCCGGGTATGGACTCGAGGAGGATCGCGGCGATCGTGGTCGCGCCCTCCGACTGGATGACGCGCTCGAGGTGGTGCAGCGCTCGCGCCGACTCCTCCTCGGGCGTCGTGGCCCAGAACTCGCTGCGGTAGAGGTAGGGGCCGAAGAAGTGCGCGTGGCCGCGGGCGTACTGGTTCGGCGCCCGCCGCCAGTCGCCGGTCGCGACGATCGCCGCGCCGGTGTTGCCGTGATACGAGCGGTAGGTCGACAGCACCGTGTCGCGGCCGGTGTGGAGCCGCGCCATGCGGATGGCGTTCTCGTTCGCGTCGGCGCCGCCGTTGGTGAAGAAGACCTTCGCGAACCCGTCCGGTGCCTTCGACAGGATGCGCTGCGCCGCCTGCCCGCGCGCGAGGTTCGCGGTCGCGGGGCCGATCGTCGCGAGCTCGGCTGCCTGCTGCTGGATGGCCGCGACGACGGCGGGATGCTGGTGCCCGATGTTCACGTTGACCAGCTGGCTCGCGAAGTCGAGCATCCGATTGCCGGCGTGGTCCCACACGACGGTGCCCGACCCGCCCGCGATGACGGGGAGGTCGAGCCCGGCCTGCGCCGACCACGAATGGAACACGTGCTCGCGGTCGAGCTGCTTCGCCGTGGCGTCGAGGTCGTCGGACATCGTGTGCTCCTCGGGATCGGTGGATTTCGTCTCCTCGCTACGCTCGTCGCTCAACGACCGGGGGTCAACCGACGATCCCGGTCGTTGAGCGAGCGAAGCGATACGAAACGTCCGGGCGCGGCTAGTTGCCGCCCTCCTGCAGCTCGACGTCGATCGGCGTGAACGACTCGCCGGTCAGGTCGATGCCGTCGGCCTCGAGTTCGTCCAGCGCCTGCTGGATGTACTCGTTCGACCAGGCGGTCGCCGGCGGCTCCTCAGTGATGAGGTGGGCGCCGGTCTCGTTGACGGCCGAGAGGGCGCCGTCCACGGTCCGCTGCCACGCGGTCTCATCGATGATGCCGATGCCTTCAGCCGACGGCCAGATGAGCTTGTTGATCTCGTTCATCATCCACAGCTCGTGGCTCGGACCCCACGCCGAGCCGTTCGCGAGGGTGATCTCAGCGGCCTCTTCGGGGTTGTCGCGCGCGAACGCCCAGCCCTTGACGACCGCCTTGAGGAAGGCGACGGTCGTGTCGGCGTACTCCTCGTCGCTGTCGAGCCGGGCGGTGTCGGCCCAGATCGCATCCTGCAGCATCGCTCCGACGGTGTCCTCGTAGCTGATGACGTTGAAGTCCTCCGGCTGGTACAGCTCGCCGGTGTCGGGGTTCACCGTCTCGAGCAGCTGCGCGTACTCGTTGTAGGTCATCGCCTGCGCGGCGTCGATGTCGCCCTGCAGGAACGCGTTCATGTTGAAGTCCTGCGTGATGATCTGCACAGTGGTCGAGTCGAGTCCCTCCGCCGCCATCGCCGCGAAGATCTCCCACTCGTTGCCGAAGCCCCACGAGCCGATGGTCTTGCCCTCGAAGTCGGCCACCGAGTCGATGCCGGAGTCGGCCCACGACACCTGCAGCGTCCCCGAGCGCTGGAAGATCTGGGCGATGTCGGTGAGGTTGGCGCCTGCCTCGATCGAGCCGAGCACCTTGGGAACCCACGCGATCGCGTAGTCGACGTCGCCGTTGGCGAGCGCATCCTGCGGGACGATGTCACCTCCCGACGGGATGATCTCGACGTCCAGGCCCTCCTCCTCGAAGTAGCCCTGGTCGATGGCGGCGAAGTAGCCGGCGAACTGGGCCTGCGGCAGCCACTGGAGCTGGAGCTTGACCGGGGTGAGCTCGCCGCCGCCTTCCGGATCGCCGCCCTCGTCAGGGCTGTTCCCGCCGCCGGAGCATCCGGCGAGCAGGAGCACGGCCGACAGGGCGAACGCGCCTGTCGCGAGCGCGCGACGTGTGCTGTGTCTCATGTCGTTCCTTTCCGTCCCCTCACGGGGATTGGCTGCAGTGGTGCATGGCCGGCCTCGCAGGGCGAGGACGTCGGGCGAGGCGGCGCATCATCGCGCGCCCCCGGTCGGGATGCGGCGGAGGACGAGCCACTCGAGGAGTGCCGTCGCGAGGTAGAAGACGAGGCCGAGCGCGATCGCCGCTGCGACATACGCCCACGCCCGGGCGTAGGCGCTGGTGGCGGCGGAGGTGGCGATGAAGGTGCCGAGGCCTCCGCGCGGACCGCCGAAGTACTCGGCGACGAGCGCGGAGATCACGGCGAGCGAGCTCGCGATGCGGATGCCGGTCATCAGGTACGGCACGGCGGTGGGCAGCGTGACCAGACGGAAGGTCTGAGACCCGGATGCCGCGTAGACCTGCATCAGGTCGCGATGGACCGGCCGGGTCTGGCGGAGCCCGCGCAGGGTGTTGATGAACACCGGCACGAAGGCCGCGAGCGCGGCGATCGCCTGCCGGCCGAACTGGCTGTCGGCGCCGAACATGGAGTTGAGCACGGGCGCCAGCGCCACGATCGGCACCACAGCGAGCGAGGCCACGATCGGCGCCGACATCCCGTCGACTGCGCGCCAGCGCGCCGCGAGCGCCGCGAGCAGGATCGCGAGGAGGGTGCCCACGACGAGACCGAGGAGCGCGTTCGCTCCGGTGACGAGCGTCGCCTGCAGGATGGCGGGCCAGAACTCGACGAGCTGCTGCAGGATCGCCGCCGGGCTCGGCAGCAGGTAGTCGGAGACGCCGACGACGGTCACCAGGAACTGCCACAGGGCGAGCCCGAGCAGACCGACCGCGATGGGCGCGATGACGCGCAGGCGGCGTTCGGCGGCCGGACTCCATCCCGCCCGTGGCGTCTGCCGCACGGTGGTCATCGCTCCGCCGCTCCGCGCGCCGCGGGCGCCGGGGCGCCGTGCAGGGCCTCCCGCACGGCGGTGACCTTGGCGAAGAATGCCGGCGTCTCACGCAGCGAGTCGTCGCGCGCAGCATCCGCTCCGAAGCCGGTGACGATGACGTCGGTGATCCGTCCCGGCCGCGGCGACATCACCACGACCCGATCCGACAGGAAGACCGCCTCCGGGATCGAATGGGTCACGAACACCACCGCGGCGCCGGTCTCGGCCGCGATCCGCGAGAGCTCCGCCTGCATGCGCTCGCGGGTCATCTCGTCGAGCGCGCCGAAGGGCTCGTCCATGAGGAGCAGCCGTGGTCGCTCGGCGAGCGCGCGGGCGATCGCCACGCGCTGCTGCATGCCGCCGGAGAGCTGATCCGGATGCCGGTCGGCGAAGTCCGAGAGCCCCACGAGGTCGGCGAGCATGGCCACGCGCTGCTTGCGCTCGGCGGCCCCGACACCGTGCAGCTCGAGCGGCAGCGCGATGTTCGCGGCGACCGTCCGCCACGGCAGGAGGCCGGCCTGTTGGAAGGCGATGCCGTAGTCCTGGTCGCGACGGGCCCGATCGGCCGGCTTGCCGAACACCTCGACCGTGCCCGACGTCGCGGCGTCGAGGTCGGCGATCAGCCGGAGCAGCGTCGACTTGCCGCAGCCCGACGGCCCGATGAGCGACACGAACTCGCCCTCCGCGACGGTGAGCTCGATGCCGTCCAGAGCCATCACGTCGCCGGCCTTCGACGGGAACACCTTCGAGGCCCCGCGCACGCTCACCGCGGCCGCCCGCATCACGGGCTCCGTGCTCGTCGCCGTATCGGTCATCAGGCCGCCTCTCCGCGTCGGTAGTCCTTCAGGAACACGCCCAGCAGCGCCACCGACCCGGCGGCGACCAGCCCGAGCGCGATCGCGCCGAAGATCGGTCCCCACGCTTTCGCGGGATCGCCCGACGCCTGGCCGGCGAACTGGATCAGCAGTCGCCCGATGCCGCCCTGCAGCCCCGTCGAGACCTCCGCGACGACCGCGCCGATGACGGCGTTCGCTGCGCCGAGCCGCAGCGCGGGGAGCAGGTAGGGGACGGATGCCGGCAGCCGGAGCTTCACGAGCGTGGGCCAGTACCCCGCCGCATAGGTGCGCATGAGCTCGGTGTGGATGCGGTCGGGCGACTGCAGCCCGCGCAGGGCTCCCACCGCGATCGGGAAGAAGGCGAGGTAGGAAGCGATGAGTGCGACCGACATCCAGTCCTGCCACTCCCAGCCGCCGATCTCCACCCGCGATCCCCAACTCTTGACGACCGGCGCGAACGCGATGAGCGGCACGGTCTGGCTGAGGATGATCCAGGGGAGCAGGCCCCACTCGGCGAGACGCCAGCGCTGCATGAGCAGGGCGAACGCGAAACCGACGATCATGCCGACGACCCAGCCGACGGCGGCGATGCCGAGGGTCGTGAGCGCCCCCAGCGCGATGACGCCCCACAGCGGCGGCGAGCCCTCCTGGCGGGTCACCGGCTCGAACAGCCGGCCCGCCATGACCCAGACGTGCGGCATCGCGAGATCGGTCGTGCGCGGCAGGATGCGCAGCCCGGCGACGATCACGCCGTCCTCGGGTGCCAGCCACTTGTACAGCTCCCAGAGGATGACGACCGCCGAGACGCCGACGATCCCCCACAGCCACGCGAGGCCGCCGTGACGCGAGCGCGGCCGCGGAGCACGCGCCGGGTGGGCGGGGTCGCCGGGTGCGGCGACCTCCGAGTCGAGCCCGGCGGTCGTCGTCATGCCTTCGCCGTGACGTGGGACGAGAGTGCGGGGATGACGGTCTCGCCGTACACCCGCATCGTCTCCTCCTTGTTGTCGTGCTGGAGGTAGCCGGCGAACTGCGTCACGCCGAGCGCGCGCAGCTGCTCGAGCTTCGCGATGTGCTCTTCGGCCGTGCCGAGGATGCAGAACCGGTCGACGATCTCGTCGGGCACGAAGTCGACGTGGTCGTTGTCGGCCTTGCCGTGGGTGTTGTAGTCGTAGCCCTGGCGCCCGGCGATGTAGTCCGTGAGCGCGTCGGGGACGGCGCCGTGCTCGCCGTACTTCGCCACGATGTCGGCGACGTGGTTGCCCACCATGCCCCCGAACCAGCGGCACTGGTCGCGCATGTGCTGCGTGTCGTCGCCGATGTACATCGGGGCGGCGACGCAGAACGAGATCGCATCGGGATCGCGCCCGGCGGCGGCCGCGGCATCCCGAACCGTCTTGATCATCCATGCCGCGATGTCGACGTCCGCGAGCTGCAGGATGAAGCCGTCGCCGACCTCGCCCGTGAGCTTGAGCGCGAGCGGGCCGTAGGCGGCGACCCAGACCTCGAGCTCCGAGCCGCGACTCCACGGGAACTGCAGCGTCGCGCCCTTGTACTCGACGGGGCGCGAGTTCGCCAGCTCGCGGATCACGTGGATGGACTCGCGAAGCTCGGCCATCGACACCGGCTTGCCGTTGGTCACGCGGACCGCCGAGTCGCCCCGGCCGATGCCGCACACGGTGCGGTTGCCGTACAGCTCGTTGAGGGTGGCGAAGACCGACGCCGTGACCGTCCAGTCGCGGGTCGCGGGATTCGTCACGAAGGGCCCGACGGTCACGCGCTTCGTCGCGTTGAGGATCGCCGAGTGGATGACGTACGGCTCCTGCCACAGCAGGTGCGAGTCGAACGTCCACACGTGGCTGAAGCCGTGGGCCTCGGCGAGCTGTGCGAGCTGCACCGTGCGCGCGGCGGGCGGGTTGGTCTGGAGGACGACTCCGAAGTCCATGTCAGGCCTTTCGGTCGTTGAGCGAGGGAGCGAGACGAGAAGCGGATTCGTCAGATGAGGTACTGCGAAAGGCCGCGCTTGAGGAACCGGCCGTCGCCCTTGGCGCCCAGGTACACGCCGCCGTCGACGACGACCTTTCCGCGCGAGATCACGGTGTCGACGTGCCCGTCGATCTCGAATCCCTCCCACGCGGAGTGGTCCATGTTCATGTGATGGGATGCCGCGGAGATCGTCGTGTGACCGTTGGGGTCGTAGATCACCACGTCGCCGTCGGCGCCGGGCTGGATCACGCCCTTCCGGCCATACAGGCCGAACATGCGGGCGGGCGTCGTGCTGGTGAGCTCCACCCAGCGTTCGAGGGTGATCTTGCCGGTCACCACGCCCTGGTACATGAGGTCCATGCGGTGCTCGACCGAGCCGATGCCGTTGGGGATCGCGCGGAAGTCGTCGAGCCCGAGATCTTTCTGGCCCTTCATGCAGAACGGGCAGTGGTCGGTGGACACCATCTGGATGTCGTTCGTGCGCAGCGCCTGCCACATGTGGTGCTGGTGGCCCTCTCCGCGGCTGCGCAGGGGCGTCGAGCAGACCCATTTCGCGCCCTCGAACTGGCCCCACTCCGCGCTGAACCCGCCCAGCTGCTCCTCGAGCGACAGGTACAGGTACTGCGGGCAGGTCTCGCCGAAGACGTTCCAGCCCTGGTCGCGCGCCCAGGCGATCTGGTCGACCGCCTGCTTGGCGCTGACGTGCACGGTGTACAGCGGCGCCCCCGTGAGGTTCGCGAGCATGATCGCGCGGTGGGTCGCCTCCTCCTCCATCTGCCAGGCGCGGGCGATGCCGTGGTAGTACGGCGCCTTCTTGCCGGCCTCGGCGAGCTGGGCGGCCAGCACGTCGATGGCGGGTCCGTTCTCGGCGTGCATCATGGTGAGCAGTCCGGTCTCGGCTGACACCTGCATGGCCTTCAGGACCTGCGCGTCGTCGGAGTAGAAGACGCCCGGGTAGGCCATGAAGAGCTTGAAGCTCGAGACGCCCTCGTCGAGCAGGCCGCGCATGGCGGCGAGCGAGTCGTCGTCGACGCCGCCCACGATCTGGTGGAACCCGTAGTCGATCGCGCAGTTCCCGGCCGCCTTCTCGTGCCATGCGGCCAGCCCGTCCTGCACGCGCTCGCCGTAGCGCTGCACCGCGAAGTCGATGATCGAGGTCGTGCCGCCCCACGCGGCCGCGCGGGTGCCGGTCTCGAACGTGTCGGAGGCGGCGGTTCCGCCGAAGGGCAGCTCCATGTGGGTGTGCGCGTCGATGCCGCCCGGGATGACGTACTTGCCGGTGGCGTCGACGACGGTGTCGACCGAGGCGGCCAGGTCGGTGCCGAGCAGCTGCGAACCCGGCGCCAGCACGGCCGCGATCGTCTCGCCGTCGATGAGCACGTCGGCTTCGCCGCGGCCCGTGGCCGAGACGACGGTGCCGCCCGTGATGAGGGTCGTTGTCATTCTGAGATGCCTCCGATATCGGTCGTTGAGCGAGGAGCGAAGCGACGAGACGAAACGCCTGCAGCCCGCGGGACCGTTTCGTCTCGCTTCGCTCGCTCAACGAGCGGGGTAGTGGTCACGGCTTCGGGATCCGGGTGTAGGAGTCGGGCCGGCGGTCGCGGTAGAACTGCCAGTCGTCGCGCATCTCCTGGACCATGTTCAGGTCGAGGTCGCGCACGAGCAGCTCCTCGCTGTCGCCCGAGCCGCGCTCGCCGACGAAGTTGCCGCGCGGGTCGATCACCTGGCTCGTGCCGTAGAAGTCCACGGCGAGGTCGCCGTACTCGTTGTCCTCGCGACCCACGCGGTTCGGCTGCAGCACGAAGTAGCCGTTCGCCACGGCCGCTGCAGGCCCTTCGACCTCCCACAGCCGATTCGAGAGGCCGGGTTTGGTCGCGTTCGGGTTGAAGACCATGTGCGCGTCGGCGAGGCCCAGCTCGCGCCATCCCTCGGGGAAGTGCCGGTCGTAGCAGATGTACATCCCGACGCGTCCGACCGCGGTCTCGAAGACCGGATAGCCGAGGTTGCCCGGACGGAAGTAGAACTTCTCCCAGAACCGGTCGAGGTGCGGCAGGTGGTGCTTGCGGTATTTGCCGAGGATCGTGCCGTCGGCATCCACGAGCACCGACGTGTTGTAGTACACCCCGGTCTCGGCCTCCTCGTAGATCGGGAGCACCATGACCGTGCCGAGCTCCTTCGCGATCGACGCGAAGCGCTGCACGATCGGGCCGTCCGCAGGCTCGGCGAAGCGGTAGTACTTCTTGTCCTGCGTGATGCCGAAGTACGGGCCGTAGAACAGCTCCTGGAAGCACACGACCTGCGCACCCTGGGCCGCGGCATCCCTCGCGAATCCTTCGTGCTTGTCGAGCATCGACTCCTTGTCACCCGTCCAGGTGGTCTGCGAGATGGCCGCTCGTACCGTCGTCATGTTGTCTCCGTCCGTGCTCGATCGAGGTCCCTCGGGCTGGGACCGACGGGGTGCGACCAGAGGAGCTCCCTCGCCCCCGATCCTGTCGACTCGACGTTTCCCGTCGGTTTCGCCCTGTGACGCGACAGTAAAGCCTTGCGCCCGCGCGACGCAATGGTCGGCTGGGCAGACCATAGGAACTCCGGGTTCCGCGAGCCGGTACATCTCGCGACGGATGGGCGGGTCGGGTGGTTACATCCCGGGACGGATGCCGCGGCATCCGCTCTCGCGTACCGTGAAACGGTGTTCCGCAGCCTGAAGCCGTACCAGATCGTCGTCGACGTGGTCGTGGCAGGGCTGTTCGCACTCGTGGTCTTGCCCCTCGAGATCCAGTTCGCGCAGCCGCTCGGGGACTACTCCCTCATGCTGCTGTCGTCGGTGATCATGACGCTCCTGCTGGCCGTGGCGCTGGCCGTCCGCCGACTCGCCCCGGGCCTCGCGCTCGGCGTGGCGTGGCTGGCGGCGATCGTGCAGATGTCGTTCGTCCGGCCGCCGGGCATCGCCGACCTGGCGATCTTCGCCGTGCTCTACGCGACGGCGGCGTACGGCACGCAGCTGGTGTTCTGGCTCGGGTTCGCGTCGTCGTTCCTGGGCGCCGTCGTCATCACGGTGTACCTCGTGGTCGGGCCGTACTTCGGCTCGGGGAGCGGTGTGACCTGGAGCACGATCCCCATCGCCCTCGCGGTGCTGGTCGCCGCGGTTTTCGCCCTGCTGCTGTCGTGGACGGTCGGCGCGCTCGTGCGCACCTCGCTGCGCGCCCGCGAGACCCGGCGCGCCCAGCAGCGCGCCGAGGCGGAGGCGGTCGTCGAGCAGGAGCGCGTGCGCATCGCGCGCGACATGCACGACGTCGTCGCCCACTCGCTCGCGGTCGTGATCGCCCAGGCCGACGGCGCGCGGTACACACTCATGGCTGCGCAGACCGGTGATGGAGACGCGAAGACACTGTCCGATCCCGGCGTCGCCACGGCGGCCCTCGGCACGATCTCGACGACCGCCCGCACCGCCCTCGCCGATGTGCGACTTCTGCTCACGCAGCTCCGCCACAGCCAGGCTGACGGCCCGCAGCCGACCCTCGCCGACCTCGAGGCCCTCTACGCCCAGGTGCGCGCCGCCGGGATCGACCTGCGCGTCGACGTCGACCCGATGCCGGCCGGCGACCCGCCCGCCGGGGTGCAGCTCGCGGTGTACCGGATCCTGCAGGAGGCCCTCACCAACGCGCTGCGGCACGGCGACGGCGGAGGTGTCGACGTGCGGCTCGCGTGGCACCCTGACCGTGTGGACCTCGAGGTCGGCAACCCCGTCTCCGGCGCGGGGGCGGCGCCGACGCCGGGGCACGGTGTCATCGGCATGCGGGAACGCGCCCAGCTCGTCGGCGGCAGCCTCACGGCGTCGGCCGAGGGCGACCGGTTCGTCGTGCGCGCGTCGCTCCCGATCGGGGTCGCCGCATGAGAGGCCGCGCGGACGTAACGGCGGAGATCGTCGACGACACACCGGTGACGGATGCCGCAGCCCGGCGCGGCGCCCACGATCTCCGATTCTGCGCACAACCGGGGGAGGCCCGATGATCCGCGTCGCACTCGTCGACGACCAGGCGCTCTTCCGCGCCGGCATCCGCATGCTCGTGGATTCGCAGCCCGACCTCGAGGTCGTGGCCGAGGCGTCGGACGGCCGGGAAGCGCTCGACGTGGTGCGCACGGCGCGGCCCGACGTCGTGCTGATGGACATCCGCATGCCGGTCATGGACGGACTCACCGCCACCGCCGAGCTGCTGACCGATCCCGAGCCGCCGCGGATCGTCATGCTCACGACGTTCGACCTCGACGAGGCCGCAGCCCGTGCGATCCGCCAGGGCGCGAGCGGATTCCTGCTCAAGGACGCCGATCCGGAGTTCCTGCTCGCGGCGATCCGCACTGTGCATGCGGGTTCGGCCGTGATCGCGGCATCTGCCACCCGGGATCTGTTCGCACACTTCTCGGATGCCGCGCCCCGCCCCGTCCCGCCCGCCTACGGCGCCCTCACCGAGCGCGAGCGGGAGATCTTCGCGCTCGCCGCCCGGGGCCTCTCGAACGCCGAGATCGCGGCGCGTGAGTTCCTGTCGGAAGCGACGGTGAAGACGCACATCAGCCGCATCCTGACCAAGCTCGGCCTCCGCGACCGCGTGCAGCTGGTGGTGTTCGCCTTCGAGCACGGCCTCGCCTGACCCTGGTCTCGGGCCCCTCGCCCCCGGGTCGTTGAGCGAGCGAAGCGAGACGAAACGCGGCGTCACCCCCGCCCCGGTGCGGCCCCCGCCGGTGAGACCCGTTTCGTCTCGTCGCTCCGCTCCTCGCTCAACGACCGGGACTGGTTCCCCCGCCCCCCGGTCGTTGAGCGAGCGAAGCGAGACGAAACGCGGCCGAGCGGCTCTCAGCGCCCCTCGAGGGCGGCGCGGTGCTTGGCGTACTGACGGCGGCCGATCAGTCGCCAGGCGAGCCGGCCCGGCGCGGGCATGTGCTTGCGCAGCCACTCGTCGCCGCCGTCGGGCTGCGATGCGAGGATCTCGCCGAGCTGCTGCCAGGTCTGCCCCTTCGGCACGGACTTGCGGCCGTGCTCGGCGAACCACTCGACCTCCTTCTCGGTGATCGTCCGCTCCATGACCGGCACGATGTGGGCCTCCTCGTCGGGGAGGTGCGCCGCGAGGGCGGCGTTGACACCCTCGAGCGCCACGATCACCGGCACCGCGTCCGCCGGCGCCGCCGAGTCGCGCCATGCCGGCAGTGTCCGGTCGAGCTCGGCGAGGTGGACGAGCATCTCGGCGTGCTGCTCCTTCATGCGCGCGACGTGCGGCGCACACGACGGTGCGCGTTCGTCGAGGGCGTCCCAGAGCCGCTGGTCCTCGCCCTCGTGGTGCGCGTGCAGGGCGATCGACAGGGTCGCCAGCTGCGTCGCGACCGCCGCGCCGTGCGCCGTGTCACCCGCGGCCACTCCGCGCACGAGGTCAGGAGCCTCACCGAAGGTGCGGCGGAACACCCGGTGGATCTCGATCATGCCGCTCGCGTCGCAGGTCTTCGGTCCATCGGGCAGGGCGCCGCTCGGCGGCAGGGGCGTGGCGGGCATCGGGTCTCCTCGTCGACGTGGGCCTGCCGCGACCCTAGACCTGCGGCCCCGCGGTGCGGAAGGGAGATCATCCTGCAGATGTACGCGGATGCCCCGTCAGGCCGACGCGCGACCCCACCTGCCCTTCGTACCGTCGAAGGCATGGAGATCACATCGACCGACCTAGGCCTCGCCGCCCGGGTCCAGCAGCTCACCAAGACCTACGGCACCGGCGAGAGCACGGTCCGCGCGCTCGACGGCGTTTCGGTCGGCATCCGCCGCGGCGAGTTCACCGCGATCATGGGCCCGTCCGGCTCGGGCAAGTCCACCCTCATGCACATCATGGCGGGATTGGATGCCCCGACCTCCGGCCGCGCGTGGATCGGCGACACCGACATCACCGGCCTTTCCGACCTCGAGCTCACGATCCTGCGGCGCCGCCGCGTGGGGTTCGTGTTCCAGGCGTTCAACCTCGTGCCCACCCTCGACGCGATCGGCAACATCCTCCTGCCCTTCGACCTCGACGCACGACGCCCGACCGCCCTCGAGAAGGCCCGCATCGACGGACTCATCGACACACTCGGCCTCACGCCGCGGCTCGGGCACCGGCCGCACGAGCTCTCGGGCGGCCAGCAGCAGCGCGTCGCGATCGCCCGCGCCCTGGCCACGGCACCCGACCTGGTCTTCGCCGACGAGCCGACCGGAAACCTCGACTCGCGCAGCGGTCGCGAGGTGCTCGGGCTCCTCGCGGCCGCGAGCCGCGACCACGGCCAGTCCATCGCGATGGTCACGCACGACCCGATCGCCGCGAGCCACGCCGACCGCGTGCTCTTCCTCGGCGACGGCCGCATCGTGGCCGACAAGCCGCGCCAGAGCGCCGAGGAGATCTCGGCCTACATGCTCGCGAGCGAGCTCGGCACCGGCGAGCCGGCGGTGGCGTCATGACCGCGGTCGCCGCACCCGGAACGGCCGAGCGGATGCCTCTTCCTCCGGCCGCGCGTCCGCTGGCGTGGCTGCGCGAGCGCGGCATGGGCGCGAGCATCCTCGTCGCCGCCATCTCGAGCGCCTTCGGTGCGCTGCTCCTCACCGCCACGGGCTATCTCGCGGCCATCATGAGCGCCGACCCCTACATCGGCGACAGCGAGACACTGGCCGCCGTGCTCATGATCATGACGGTGATCCTCGTGGGCGTCGCCGTCTACGTGGCGGCGATCGTGACGGCCAACACCTTCTCGACCATCGTGGCCGGCCGCACCCGCCGCATCGCCTTGATGCGCCTCATCGGGGCGTCGGCCTACTCGCAGCGGAACGAGATCGCGCGCCAAGGTCTCATCGTGGGCGCGCTCGGCGCGGTCGTCGGTCTCGTCGCGGGCCTGCTGGTGTCGGCCGCGGGCATCGCGCTCGCCGAGACGCTGCTCGGCGTCGACGACGTCGGCTACTCCGTCGTGCAGGCGGTGCTCGTCATCCCGGCGATCGTCGTCGCGCTGACCACGTGGGCCGCAGCCTGGGTCGGATCCCGGCGCGTCCTGACGGTGACGCCGCTGCAGGCGCTCGGCGGGTCGGTCGAGGCATCCCACGACTCCTACGCGCGGCGCAAGGCCCGCAACGGCGGCGCGATCGGTCTGTTCGTGTCGGGGGCTGCGCTCTTGGCCGCGGGCATCGTCGTCGGACTGCTGTCGCCGCTCGGCGTGGTGATCGCGTTCGTCGGCGGGCTGCTGTCGTTCACGGGGCTCGTGGTCGGCTCGACGATGATCATGCCGCCGGTGCTCCGCCAAGTCGGGCGCCTGTTCGGCCGCTCGGCGACGTCGCGGCTCGCGGCAGAGAACGCGCTGCGCTATCCGGAGCGCTCGAGTCGCATGGCGATCGGCGTCGTGATCGGTGTGACGCTCGTGACGATGTTCGCGGTCGCGCTCGAGACGGTGAAGGCGGTGGTCACCGCCTCGGCAGGCGGCGAGGTCGACGCCGAGTTCAACGCGGTGATCGACACGTTCGCCGGGATCATGATGGGCCTCGTCGCGGTCTCCGCGGTCATCGCCGCCGTCGGACTGGTGAACCTCCTCACGATCGGCGTCGTCCAGCGGCGCCGCGAGCTGGGCCTGCTGCGCTCGCTCGGCGTCTCGACCGGCCAGGTGCGGCGCATGGTCATGCTCGAGGCCGCGCACATCACGATCGCGGCCGTCGTCACGGGCCTCGTGCTGGGCACCGCCTACGGCTGGGCCGGGGCGCAGTCCGTGCTCGGATCGGTCGCCCTGCCGCCGGCGTGGCAGGCGCCGACGCTGGTCGCCCCGGCGGTGCCGTGGATCCCCATCGCGCTCATCGTGGTCGCGACCGCCGTCCTCACGCTGGTCGCGGCCGTCGTGCCAACGCGCCTCGCGACGCGGGTGGCTCCGATCGAGGCGCTCGCCGACTGACCCTCCGCCCCCAACCTCCCCCGCGAGACTGCATCGGGGCACCGAGACTGCGGCTACAGCGTGCCGTCTCGGTGCACCGATGCGGTCTCGGCGGTGGGTGAGGTCGGGGCGCCGGCGCCCGCGCCGGGGGCGGCGCCGGGCGCGGGGTCGGCGTCGGGCGCGGGGTCGTGGGCCCACGTCGGGGCGAGCGCCCGGATGCGGGCCGCGCGCCATTGCCAGATGCCCCACAGCACCGGCCACAGCGCGGCGGCGGTCGGCCCGCCGATCACGAGCCGGTCGCGCCAGAGCGTCTTGGAGGGGTCCCCGGGTGCGGGCGAGACGGCCATCTGGTGGTCCCAGACGTCGAGGCTCGCCAGGGGTCCGGTGAGCGGGATGCCGCTGTCGCGGAAGATGCGCACCTGGCCCGCCGGCTCGTCGACGACGCTCTCGCTCACGTGGATCAGCTGCCGCCCGGCGGGCACGCCGCCGAAGGCGGAGAGCTGCACCGGCACGTCATCGCCGGGCGACCACGACGTCGGCAGACCGCGCGGCACGAGCGGCTCGAGCCCGAGCACCGGGCCGTAGAGCTCGGCCACCGCGCGCGGGGAGTGCAGGGCCCGCCACGCGGCGTCGGCATCGCAGTCGATCACGAGCTTCAGCAGGATGCGCATGCTCCAGTCTCGCACCGCGACGGTGCGCGGGCGCCGGTCGTTCTAGGCTGGACGGATGCCCGGCCACCCGTTCGACCAGTCCGCCTACCAGGTGCGGCTCGACTGGGGCCTCGACGGACTCGTGCGCCTCGCACCGAGCGACGTCGTGGTGGTCGTGGACGTGCTCCGGTTCTCGTCGACGGTCGTGCAGGCCGTCGAGCAGGGTCTGACGGTGGAGTTGGATGCCGCGGCCCACGCCGTGTCGATCAACGGCGCCGCCGTCGCCGAGGCCGCGGCGGGGTCGGGCGGCACCGTCCTGCTGGGCGCGCTGCGCAACGCATCCGCCGTGGCGCGGGCGATCATGGCGATCCAGCACGACCGCGGCGCGCGCACGAGCATCGCGGTCATCCCGTGCGGGGAGCGCGTCTCGGCCGACGCCACCGCGCCGCTCCGCTTCGCCGTCGAGGACCTCCTCGGCGCGGGCGCCGTGGTCGACGCACTCGCCGAGCTCGGCATCGACCACTCCTCGCCCGACGCCGCGGTGGCAGGTGAGGGGTTCCGCGCGCTGCGCGGGGCGACACGGCACCTCATCACGGCGAGCGGATCCGGCCGCGAGCTCGACGCGCGGGGTCGGCGCGACGAGGTGATCGCCGCGGCGACCGTGGATGCGGCATCCGCTGTCCCCGTCCTCCGCGACGGCGCGTTCGTCGCTTTCTGACGCGCGTCAGCGAGGAGTCATCGCCGCCAGGCGGGTCGCGGGCGTGATCTCGCGACGCGTCCACGTGAAGGCGAACCGCTCGTCGAAGCGCGGCGCGCACTTGGCGCACGAGGTCGGCCGGGTGGCCCGGCGATGCCGGTACGCGACGTGCCCCGAGGGGCAGACGCCCACCCACGGGGCGAGGTCGGTCGCCGTCTCGCCGCGATGGGTCGTGCCGCCGACATAGCCGAGGTCGCGGGCGACGGCCTTCCACTTCGCGCCGTGGCCGGCGGTCGGCCCGGCAAGGGCGTGCGCGACCTCGTGCAGCAGGGTCTGGTGGTTGGTGTCGTCGTCGTGCCGGGCAGCCAGGTAGCGCGAGACGCTGATGCGACGGCTCGTGTAGTCGCACAGCCCCGCCCGCCGCTTGGCGTTGTCGAACCCGAACGACCACGTGTCGTCGAGATGGGCCGAGATGAGCGCCTCAGCCCAGAGGCGCACGCGGTGAAGGTCCGACATGGAGGCGAGCGTAGGCGATGGCTGCGACAGTCAGCTCGCGACGGATGCCGCGGCCCGGCGCCGGTCGGCGGCGTCGATGGCGAGCAGCGTCGACTCGAGCTGGTCGTCGGGCGCGCCGGACTCCTGTCGCAGGAACAGGGCGCGCTTGAAGTCGCGTCGGGCGGCCTCGTAGTCACCCGCTTCGTAGTGGGTGCGGCCGCGGTGCTGGTAGGCGAACGCGGCGATCCCCGACCACCCCTGACCCTCGGCCTCCTCGGCGCAGGTCGTCAGCTCCTGGTCGGCGGCCGCGTACGCGCCGCGGGTCTGCAGCACCGACGCGTGCAGGATGCGGGCGCGCAGCAGGTCCTTGCGCGTGCCGGCCATGCGGGCGACGCGCACCGACTGCTCGGAGACGACGAGGGCGTCCTCGCTGCGGTCGAGCACCTTCAGCAGCCACACGCGCTCGAGGAGGGCGGGGAGGCTGCGCTGCTCGCCGATCTCGTCGAGGCGCTCCTTGCACTGGCGGGGGTCGACCCGCTCGCGGAGGGTGTCGGGATCGTACCCGCGGATGTAGCTCACAGCGACTCCCTTCGCACACGGTCAGCTCGCTGCATCCAGTGTGCCGCCGGGTGCGCGCTGTCCCGCTGTGCCACGCCGAGCGCGCGGCGTCGCGAGTCCCTCCCGAACGCTTCCAGCCTTCCCCTGTCACGAAGTGGGGGTCGCACCCCACGATTGCGACAGGCGAGCGGGCCGGCGCGCGCGGCGCGCGCGGCGCGGGGCCGCAGCGGCGCGCGCAGCGCGGGGCCCAGCGCCGCGCGTGGGCCGCGGGTCAGCGGTCGAAGAGGGAGGACGACGGCTTGGGCGAGGCCGTCGCGTCGG
>NZ_JAFIWA010000009.1 GCF_018588945.1 Microbacterium flavescens
GGCAACTGACCGTCTTCCGGCGCGCGGCGGGTCTCCCGCCGCGCGCCGTCTGAGCTGGAGGATCACGCAGTGGTCGACATCATGCTGGATCTCGAGCGCCTGCAGACGGCTCGGGAAGGGCTCGCCTCCGCGATCGCGGAGTTCGAAGAGGCCTCGAAGATCAACGACGGCCTCGAGAAGGCCATCGCACGCCCGGACGACCGCAGTGCGCTGCGCGACAAGGCGTCCGACTTCGAGTCGGCGTGGAACGGCAAGCGGGGCAAGCTCAGCGAGAACCTGCAGAACATCCACGAGCAGCTGTCGTCGATCGTCGACGGCTGGCAGGAGTGGGACTCCGAGACCGCCGCCGACATCGAAGCGGCACGCGAGACGAGCACGACGAATGTGAGAGCGGTCTGATGCGGTCACCTGAAGGCGGTCACGAGCTCCGTCAGCTCGAGGGCGAGGCCGAAGACATCTGGACCCGCGGCGACGCCTGGGTCAAGCTCGGCAACGTCATGGAGCAGACCGCTGCCGAGCTGACGGCGATCGGCGACTCGTCGATCCACAAGAGCAAGGGCACCGAGAAGCTGGCCGAGATGGCCAGCGAGAGCGCCGACGACCTCGAGTCCGCCGGCGTCCGCTACCGCGAGACCGGCAAGGCCCTGCGCACGTATGCGAACGCGCTCGAGGTCGCCCAGACCTGGCTGCGGCGCAACCTCGACGCGGTCGAGCAGGCCGAGCTCACCTACCAGTCGGCCCTCGACGCCAAGGCCGATGCCCTCGACGCGAAGAGCTCGCTCGAGAGCACGCTGCCGTGGGAGGACGACCCGACGGAGGCCGAGAAGAACGCCGCCGCCCGCGAAGTGTCGACGGCGACGACGGCACTGACGACGGCGACGACGAACCGCAACACCCTGTGGACCGAGTTCGACCAGGTGTTCACCACCTGGTCCGATGCCTACGACGACGCCGTCGACGACATCCAGCAGGCCATGGACACCGCGGGCAACAACGACGGGTTCTGGGAGTTCATCGACAGCGCGCTCGACGTGATCGGCGTCGTCCTGATCGTTCTGAGCGTGATCGCGCTCATCATCGGCGCCCCGCTGACCGGTCTGCTCGGCCTCGTGATCCTCGGCCTGACGCTGCTCGTCGTCGGCCTCACGCTGCTGCAGTTCGCGTTCGGCAAGGCGACGCTCAGCGACGTCGCCTGGAGCCTCGTGGGCCTGCTTCCGTTCGGCATCGGCAAGGTCCTCTCGCGCGGCGCCCCCGTGCTGTCGACGGTGGTCCGCGGCGGCCGTGGCGTGACGACGGCGGCGATCCGGTCGGGGCTGCCGCGTCTGAGCCTGCTGCGCCCGACGACCTGGACGTCGCCCTTCCGATCCCTCGTGGCGCCCGTGCGCTCGTGGCTGGCGCTGCCGAAGCCGGGCATGTTCGTCAACCCGTTCCGGTCGATCACGATGGGCGGCCCTGAGGCCGTCCAGGTGCAGAACTTCCTCAACACCATGCGCTCGACTCCGTGGGCGAACAACCCGGGCGTCGTCGACTTCATCACCCGCACCGGGGCTGCGCTGCCCGGCCGGGGGGAGCGTCTGCTCAACGTCGGACTGTGGACCTCGTTCTCGGGCGTCGACGGACTCGGCGTCGCGGACGCCCAGCCCGACATCCCGGTCCTCGCGGATGTGCAACTACCCTGGGGAAGATGAGCACGCACAGAGAAGGACGCCTCGGGGGCGCCGGAATCGTCTGCCTCGGCGCCGTCCTGGTGCAGGCCGGCATTCTGGTCGCCTTCCTGGTGGGGTCCCTCCTCCTCTCCGGCGCGCAGGTCACGGCCGGCGGTGACCCGGCGTGGGACGCCGCGGTGCCGTTCCCGGTCTTCCCCGTGCCGTCGTGGCTGCTGACCGCCCTCGCGCTGATCGGCCTCGCCGCCGCCCTCGTCTGGGCGGTGAAGGCGCGCCCCGCCGACGCATCCGCGCTCACGGGCGTCGTCGGGCCCGCCGTGGCGGGCGCCTTCGCCCCGGGCTTCTTCATGTTCGCCTTCGCCGACGACGGCGTGCCGCTGGGCGACTACGGCATCGCGCTCGCGATCGGCGCGGCGACGGTGATCGTGCTCTTCGTCGCGGCCGTCGTCCACGGGGCGCGCGCGGATCGGACGAAGAGCGCCGACGCCTCGATCGGCGAGACGCGATGACCGAGCAGACCGCGACCCGGGCGCCCTCGGGCTTCCACATCATGATGCCGCCCGGATGGGCGCGCTACCTCGTCGACGACGAGGGCAAGCGCGCGCTCATCACGCAGACCTCCGCGCGCATGAGAGACCTCTCGCGGCCCGATCTCGATGCGCAGGCGCGCACGCTCGTCGAGGCCCAGTGGCGCCGGCTGATCAAGAGCGGCGTGACGGCGGTCTACCTGCCGGTCGAGACGAGCGAGATCCTGCCGCCGGCCAGCATCGCGGTGCGGCAGCACGTCGCCGAGCCCGGGCGCACCTTCGAGCAATCCCTCCGTGCGCTCGCCGGCGCGACGCTCGAGGCCTTCGACACCCCGATCGGCCGCATCCTGCGCTGGCGGTCCGAAGCGCAGGGCACGGGCGACCTCTCCGCCATCCGCACCCGACAGCTCGGCTACGGGTTCGCCCTGCCCGGCAGCGACCGCCGCGGACTCGTGTTCGTCTCGGCGATCCCGTTCCCCGACGGGGCCGACCCGGCACTGGTCGAGGCCATGACCGAGCTTTCCGACACGATCATGGAGACCTTCCGGTGGCGATGACCGTCGAGTACACGATCGAGCTCGACCACCGCGTGTGGATCCCGGTGCCGCTCGTCTTCCCGTGGAACGGGTATGCGGATGCCGCGACCTGGGCCCACGATCTGTCGACGAGCCTCATGTCGGGCATCGACGCATCCGACGAGGTGCGCGAAGCGCTCGAGCAGGCCGCCGTCGCGATGGCCGACGTCGACTCGCCCCTGCCCGGGGCGCTGGAGCGCTTCTGGCACCTGCCCGTCGAAGGCGGTCCGGAGCGGCTCGTCCACCTGTACGTCACCGAGACGGAGGCCCGCACCGCCGAGGAGCTCGCCGAGCTGGCCCGTGCCGGCGTCGGCGGCTACGTGCAGACCGTCACCGTGCTCGAAGGGACCGCCTTCGACGTCGCCCTCCGCGCCGTGGTCATCACCGAGCTGCCCGACCGCCGGATCGCGGTGCTGCGCACCCTCGGGATCCGCGGCGGACACGTGTTCGTCGTCGAGCTCATCGAGGAGCAGACGGCGGTCCTCGAAGAGCTCGAGCCCGTCGTCGAGGCGCTGTTCCGTTCGATCCGCGTGCGCGTCGAGGGCGACGAGCGCCCGCGCGCCGAAACCCAGGGAGCCTGATCATGATCCTCCGCGTCGGCCTTCTCATCGTCGGAGCGCTGCTGTTCGTCTTCCTCGCCTGGGGCGCGATCTCGACCTGGATCACGGTGTTCACCGAGGGCGCCGGAACGTCGATCGACGTCTCGGGGCCGGGAAACGACCGCGGCGAGGGTCCTGCGCTGGTCGGTGCGATCGTCTTCACGCTGTTCGCGCTGCTTGCAGGTGCGGCCGCGGCGGTGGCCGGCTTCGCGCTGGCCAAGGGTCGTCGCTGAGGGCTCCCGCCGCTCTGTTCGCCCAGGGCGTCAGCACCCCGGACGACCGCGTTTGACCGGCCCCCGGCATCCCGCGTATCATTGATCGGGTGTGCGTTCGCGCGCGCCGTCCGCCGTGCCTCGGCGCGGAGGCGGTCTGCGAACGCCGCATCTCAGGGAACGGCCTGCGAACAGGCCACCCCCACGGCATATCCACCACACAAACCGCGCGGCACCATCATGCCTCGCCGGTGGATGAATGTGAGCCCGCCGCGTCACGAATCGCAAGATCCGGATGCTGCGGGGGAGACACGAACGCTGTCACCGTGCAGCAACTACAAGGAGAGAACGTGCCAACCATTCAGCAGTTGGTTCGCAAGGGTCGCTCGCCCAAGGTCACCAAGACCAAGGCGCCGGCGCTCAAGGCGAACCCGCAGCAGGCGGGTGTCTGCACCCGCGTGTACACGACCACGCCCAAGAAGCCGAACTCGGCGATGCGCAAGGTCGCCCGTGTCAAGCTCCGCAACGGCACCGAGGTCACCGCGTACATCCCCGGCGAGGGCCACAACCTGCAGGAGCACTCGCTGGTGCTCGTGCGCGGCGGCCGTGTGAAGGACCTTCCGGGTGTCCGCTACAAGATCGTTCGCGGCGCCCTGGACACCCAGGCCGTCAAGAACCGCAAGCAGGCCCGTAGTCGCTACGGCGCGAAGAAGGGTTGAGTTAGATGCCTCGTAAGGGACCCGCCCCGAAGCGCCCGGTCGTCAACGACCCGGTCTACGGCGCACCGATCGTCAGCCAGCTCGTCAACAAGATCCTCGTCGACGGCAAGAAGTCGCTCGCCGAGTCGATCGTCTACACCGCTCTCAAGGGCGTCGAGGCGAAGAACGGCCAGGACGCCGTCGCGACCCTCAAGAAGGCGCTCGACAACGTGCGCCCGACCCTCGAGGTCAAGAGCCGCCGCGTCGGCGGCTCGACCTACCAGGTGCCGGTCGAGGTCAAGCCTCACCGCGCCAACACGCTCGCGCTGCGCTGGCTCGTGAGCTACGCGAAGGGTCGTCGTGAGAAGACGATGACCGAGCGCCTCCAGAACGAGATCCTGGATGCCTCGAACGGCCTGGGTGCCGCGGTCAAGCGCCGTGAGGACACCCACAAGATGGCCGAGTCGAACCGCGCCTTCGCGCACTACCGCTGGTAAATCAGCTCTGTGTCGCCGGCCGGGGACCCCTGGTTCCCGGCCGGCGCATCCCGAATACGTAAGGAAGACATCCCGTGGCACAAGAAGTGCTCACCGACCTCAACAAGGTCCGCAACATCGGCATCATGGCCCACATCGATGCCGGCAAGACGACGACGACCGAGCGCATCCTGTTCTACACGGGCGTCAACCACAAGATCGGCGAGACGCACGACGGCGCTGCGACCACCGACTGGATGGAGCAGGAGCAGGAGCGCGGCATCACGATCACGTCCGCCGCCGTGACGTGCTTCTGGGACAAGAACCAGATCAACATCATCGACACCCCCGGTCACGTGGACTTCACCGTCGAGGTGGAGCGCTCGCTCCGCGTCCTCGACGGCGCTGTCGCCGTCTTCGACGGCAAGGAGGGCGTCGAGCCCCAGTCCGAGACCGTGTGGCGTCAGGCCGACAAGTACGACGTCCCCCGCATCTGCTTCGTCAACAAGATGGACAAGCTGGGCGCCGACTTCTACTTCACGGTCGACACCATCATCAACCGCCTGAAGGCGAAGCCCCTCGTGCTCCAGCTGCCCATCGGCTCCGAGAGCGACTTCGTGGGCGTCGTCGACCTCGTCGAGATGCGCGCGCTGGTCTGGCCCGGCGACTCCAAGGGCGACGTGACCATGGGCGCGAAGTACGAGATCCAGGAGATCCCGGCCGACCTCGCCGACAAGGCCGCCGAGTACCGCGAGAAGCTCATGGAGACCGTCGCGGAGTCGGACGAGCACCTGCTCGAGAAGTACTTCGGCGGTGAGGAGCTCACGGTCGCCGAGATCAAGGGCGCCATTCGCAAGCTGACGATCTCGTCGGAGCTCTACCCGGTCCTCTGCGGCTCGGCGTTCAAGAACCGCGGCGTGCAGCCGATGCTCGACGCTGTCGTGGACTACCTGCCCTCGCCGCTCGACGTCCCCGCCATCGAGGCGAAGGACCCGAAGAACGAAGAGGTCATCATCGAGCGTCACGCCGACCGTGACGAGCCGTTCGCGGCCCTCGCGTTCAAGATCGTGACGCACCCCTTCTTCGGTCGCCTCACCTACATCCGCGTCTACTCGGGTCACCTCGACTCCGGCGCGCAGGTCGTCAACGCGACCAAGGGCAAGAAGGAGCGCATCGGGAAGATCTTCCAGATGCACGCCAACAAGGAGATGCCGGTCGACTCGGTCACCGCAGGCCACATCTACGCGGTCATCGGCCTCAAGGACACCACCACCGGTGACACGCTGTCCGACAGCGCCAACCAGGTCGTCCTCGAGTCGATGACGTTCCCCGAGCCGGTCATCGAGGTCGCGATCGAGCCCAAGACCAAGGCCGACCAGGAGAAGCTGGGTCTCGCGATCCAGAAGCTCGCGGAGGAGGACCCGACGTTCCGCGTCGAGCAGAACTCCGAGACCGGCCAGACCGTCATCAAGGGCATGGGCGAGCTGCACCTCGACATCCTCGTGGACCGCATGAAGCGCGAGTTCAAGGTCGAGGCCAACGTCGGAAAGCCGCAGGTCGCGTACCGCGAGACGATCCGCAAGAGCGTCGAGAAGCACGACTACACCCACAAGAAGCAGACGGGTGGGTCGGGCCAGTTCGCCAAGATCCAGTTCACGATCGAGCCTCTCGAGGTCACGGCCGACAAGACGTACGAGTTCGAGAACAAGGTCACCGGTGGCCGCATCCCGCGCGAGTACATCGGCCCCACCGACCAGGGCTTCCAGGACGCCATGAACGTCGGCGTGCTCGCCGGCTACCCCATGGTGGGCGTCAAGGCGATCCTGCTCGACGGCGCCTCGCACGACGTCGACTCGTCCGAGATGGCGTTCAAGATCGCCGGCTCGATGGGCTTCAAGGAGGCCCTCCGCCGCGCGAACCCGGTCATCCTCGAGCCGATCATGGCCGTCGAGGTGCGTACGCCCGAGGAGTACATGGGCGACGTCATCGGCGACCTGAACTCGCGTCGTGGTCAGATCCAGTCGATGGAGGACGCCGCCGGCGTCAAGGTGGTCCGTGCCAACGTGCCGCTGTCCGAGATGTTCGGCTACATCGGCGACCTGCGTTCGAAGACCTCCGGCCGCGCCGTCTACTCCATGGAGTTCGACAGCTACGCCGAGGTCCCGCGCAACGTCATGGACGAGATCGTCCAGAAGACCAAGGGCGAGTAGCCCTCTTCCCTGGGGATGCCTCGGCGACGAGGCATCCCCAGGGCACAACTTCACACAGATCCAACAGAAACCTCTCTACTAAGCTAGAGAAATCCCCGTAGAGATCCGGCGCACACCAGCGCCCGGCAATCTCTACACGAACGTCCTGAGGAGGACCCAGTGGCTAAGGCCAAGTTCGAGCGCACCAAGCCGCACGTGAACATCGGAACGATCGGTCACGTCGACCACGGCAAGACCACGCTCACCGCAGCGATCTCGAAGGTGCTCGCCGACAAGTACCCGTCGGCCACCAACGTTCAGCGCGACTTCGCGTCGATCGACTCCGCTCCCGAGGAGCGCCAGCGCGGCATCACGATCAACATCTCGCACGTCGAGTACGAGACGCCGAAGCGCCACTACGCGCACGTCGACGCCCCCGGTCACGCCGACTACATCAAGAACATGATCACCGGTGCCGCTCAGATGGACGGCGCGATCCTCGTGGTCGCCGCCACCGACGGCCCGATGGCTCAGACCCGTGAGCACGTTCTGCTCGCCAAGCAGGTCGGCGTGCCGTACCTGCTCGTCGCGCTGAACAAGAGCGACATGGTCGACGACGAGGAGATCCTGGAGCTCGTCGAGCTCGAGGTCCGCGAGCTGCTCTCGTCGCAGGACTTCGACGGCGACAACGCTCCCGTCGTGCAGGTCTCGGGCCTGAAGGCGCTCGAGGGCGACGAGAAGTGGGTCGAGAAGATCGTCGAGCTCATGAACGCCGTCGACGAGTCGATCCCCGACCCGGTGCGTGACAAGGACAAGCCGTTCCTCATGCCCATCGAGGACGTCTTCACCATCACCGGCCGTGGCACGGTCGTCACGGGCCGCGCCGAGCGTGGCACCCTGGCCATCAACTCCGAGGTCGAGATCGTGGGTCTGCGCCCGACGCAGAAGACGATCGTCACCGGTATCGAGATGTTCCACAAGCAGCTCGACGAGGCCTGGGCCGGCGAGAACTGCGGTCTGCTCCTCCGCGGCACCAAGCGTGACGACGTCGAGCGCGGCCAGGTCGTCGTGAAGCCCGGTTCGGTCACCCCGCACACCAACTTCGAGGGCACGGCGTACATCCTGTCCAAGGAGGAGGGCGGCCGTCACAACCCGTTCTTCACGAACTACCGTCCGCAGTTCTACTTCCGCACCACCGACGTCACCGGCGTCATCTCGCTGCCCGAGGGCACCGAGATGGTCATGCCCGGCGACACCACCGACATGACGGTCGAGCTGATCCAGCCGATCGCCATGGAGGAGGGCCTCGGCTACGCGATCCGTGAGGGTGGCCGCACCGTCGGCGCCGGCACGGTCACGAAGATCATCAAGTAAGTCCTCGGACTCACTGAGCGGATGCTGCGGCATCCGTCACCGACAAGGGGTCGGGCCTTCGGGCCCGGCCCCTTCGTCGTGCGAGGATTGAGGGTCCGATGCCGCAGGAAGGTGCGCACGTGACCGGCATCCTGGTCCATGAGTGGCTGGCTCGCTTCGGCGGGTCGGAGAACGTCTTCGAGGTGCTCTCGGAGACCTTCCCGGACGCCGAGCGCTTCTGCCTGTGGAACGACAGTGACGGCCGCTTCACGGGCGTGGAGGAGACGATCCTCGCGCGCACCCCGCTGCGACGCAGCAAGGCGGCGGCGCTCCCCTTCATGCCCGCCGTCTGGCGTCACCTGCCGGCGCGCGAGGCGGACTGGATCCTGTGCAGCAGCCACCTCTTCGCCCATCACGCGCGATTCGGCGGTCCCGCCCGTGATGCGCCGAAGCTCGTCTACGCCCACACACCGGCGCGCTACGTCTGGACTCCCGAGCTCGACGGCCGCGGCGACGGCATGCTGGCGCGCGCCGTCGCGGCGCCGTTGAAGCCGCTCGACCGCAAGCGTGCCGCCGAGCCGGTCTCGATCATGGCGAACAGCGCCTTCGTCGCGCAGCGCATCGCCGACACGTGGGAGCGCGAGGCCGGTGTCATCCATCCCCCCATCGACGTGGCCGCGTTCGCCGCCGATGCGGACGCGCTCAGCGCCGCCGAACTCGCGGTCCTCGCGTCCCTCCCGCCGGAGTTCCTGCTCGGCGTCTCGCGGTTCGTTCCCTACAAGCGGCTCGAGCGCGTCATCGACGCCGGACGCGCGACCGGCGTGCCGGTCGTGCTGGCCGGGTCAGGACCCGATGAGGAGCGGCTGCGGGCGCGGGCGGCCCAGAGCGGGGGGCCGGTCCTCTTCCTGAACGACCCGTCGTTCGCAGTGCTCCGTGAGCTCTACCGGCGCGCGCTCGCGCTGGTGTTCCCCTCGATCGAGGACTTCGGAATCATGCCCGTGGAAGCGATGGCGACGGGGACACCTGTGGTGGCCAACGCGATCGGCGGCACGGCCGAGAGCGTGATCGACGGCCTGACCGGCGCGCTCGTCCACGAGTGGACGGATGCCGAGCTCAAGCGCGCGGTAGAACGGGCGGCCGGGGCCGACCCCGCAGCGTGCGTCGCACGCGCCCGCGAGTTCGACCGGCCCGTCTTCGTCGACCGCATCAGAGACTGGGTCGAGTCGGAGACCGCCGCCGGCCGGGGACGTGCAGAACGCGGGACGCCATGACTGCGACGGCGCTCTACGTCGACGACCGCTATCGCGGCGCCCACGGCATCGGCCGGTACGCGCAGGAGGTGCTCGCTCGGCTGCGGCCCGGCTGGCGCCCCATGGGCCTGGACGGCAGTCCGTACACGCCGCTCGACTCGCTGCGCTCGCTGCCGGGCATCGAGCCGGGAGCGGTGGTCTACTCGCCCGGCTACGGGGCCCTCCTCCGAGCGCCGCGCCAGGTTCTGACCGTTCACGATCTGATCCAGCTGCGGATGCCGTGGCCGGGGCGCGCCAAGTTCGAGGCGTACTACCGCGGGCCCGTGCGCAGGGTCGTCCGCCGAGCGGGGGTCGTCCTCACCGTCTCGGAGACGTCGGCACGCGACATCCGCGAGTGGCTGCGCGACGACGCGGTGCGCGTCGTCAACGCGGGCAATGGGTGCTCCGCCGCCTTCCGGCCGGACGGCGAGGCCTACGAGTCCGCCGAGCCCTACGCGGTGTTCGTCGGCAACACCCGTCCGCACAAGAACCTCGACGTCGTCCTGCGCGCGCTGGGCTCGGCATCCGGCATCCGACTCCTCGCCGTGGTGCCGCAGGCCGAGGCCGCAGCGGTGCGCTCCCGCGCAGCCGTCCTGAATGTCGGCGACCGGGTCTCCGTGCTGCACGACGTCGACGACGAACGGCTCGCCGAGATCTACCGGGGCGCGTTCGCCACCACCATGCCGTCGACGCTCGAAGGCTTCGGCCTGCCGGCGCTGGAGTCGATCGCCTGCGGCATCCCGGTGATCCACTGGCGGGGCTGCGAGGCGGTGGCTGAGATCGTGGGGCAGCGCGGCCAGGCGATCGACGATGCAGACGACGCGGACGAGTGGGCTGCTGCCCTGACAGCCGCAGCGGCGTCCCCGCGGCGGGTCGCACCGCCGTCCGAGGGCCGGTACGACTGGGCCCGCACCGCCGGGATCGTGTCGGGCGTGCTGGAGGAGGCGCTCGGCTGACCAAGGTCAGCGAGTCTGAGGAACGTCTTCTTTGCGCTCGGCGTGACTCCCCAGAACGCGTCTATCCTGCAACGAAGTCCTCGACCGATTGCGCGACGTCGATCTGCGGCTCCCAGCCGAACTCGTTTCGCAGTCGCGCGGCGGACCCGGTGATGCGTGGACTGTCGATCGCGCGCACCCGTGCGGGGTCGACGATCGTCCGCGGAAGGGGAATCCCCAGCGCGCTCGCCACGAGTGCCAGCATCTCGTGGCCCGAGACCGCCCTGCCGGAGCACACGTTGTATACCGCCTGCTCATGGGATGGCGCCCCGGCGAGCATCAGGTATGCGGCCGCGACATCTCGAACATCGGTGTAATCTCGCTCGGATGCAAGGTTGCCCGCCGACAAGGGGTCCCCGGGCGCGAGCTCGCGCAGGGCGGTAGTGAGATCGGGGACGAGGAAGCCTCGGCCCTGACCCGGACCGATGTGATTGAACGGCCTCGCGATCACAGTGTCGAGGCCGCGGCGCGCGTAGTAGCCCAGTTGCTGCTCGACGAGCAGTTTGCTCACGACGTAGGGCGACGTCGGAGCCGTTGGATTACCCTCGTCGACGGCCTGAGTCGGGGCGCCTGCGCCATAGACTGCACCGGAGCTCACGCCGATCACCCGGGGCAGGCGATCCCACCCGAGCATCGCCTCGCACATGAGCGTGACGATGGCGCTGTTGGTCTCGATGTACTCCTGCGGTCGGTCGAACGACGGCCCGACGGCGGCAAGTCCGGCGAGGTGGATCACCGCGTCGGCGCGAACGGCCTCGGGCCACTGCCTCGCGAGGTCGACGGCATGATAGTCGGAGAGAACAGACGAGAGCTCGGAGACTGGCTCCTTCGCGCGCGACAGGCCGACGACGCGCCACCCGCCCTCCACGGCGAGCCGGGCGACGTGTCGCCCGACGAACCCGTCGACCCCGGTGACAGCGAGGGTGCGCTGTGTCACGGCACTATGCCGCGGGGGAGTTGAGCGCGATGTCGTGCTCGACCATGAGCTTCACCATCTGTTCGAAGCTCACCTCGCGTTTCCACCCGAGCACGCTCTCTGCTTTGGCGGGGTTGCCGAGGAGGATGTCGACTTCGGCCGGACGCAAGAACGCGGGGTTCTGCCGCACGAGCGGCCGCCAATCGTCGATCCCGATCTCGGCGAAGGCCAGGGTGAGGAAGTCTTCGATCGACTGGGTCTGTCCGGTGGCGAGCACGAAGTCCTCGGGGGTGTCGTGCTGCAGCATCTGCCACATTCCGCGTGTGAAGTCGCCTGCGTACCCCCAGTCGCGCTTGGGCCACAGGTCGCCGAGCTCGATGTGCGACTGCAGGCCGAGGTGGATGCGGGCAACCGCGTCAGTGATCTTGCGGGTCACGAACTCGCGGCCGCGCCGCTCGCCTTCGTGATTGAACAGGATGCCGCAGGAGACGAACATCCCGTAGCTCTCGCGGTAGTTCTTGGCGATCCAATGTCCGTACAGCTTGGCGACGCCGTAGGGGCTGCGAGGGTGGAAGAGCGAGTCTTCGTCGTAGCCGGCGCCGGGCCGGTTGTAGTCGAGGCCGCCGAACATCTCGCTTGTCGACGCCTGGTAGAAGCGCGTGTGCTCGGCGCGTCCAGAGAGCCGGACGGCTTCGAGCAGGTTGAGCACCCCCTTGCCGGTCACGTCGAGAGTGAGCGTGGGGTTGGTGAACGAGAATCCCACGTGACTGACGGCGGCGAGATTGTACACCTCGTCGGGGTTGCTGATCTCGATGGCGCGCACGAGCGAGGTGGGATCCGCGAGGTCGCCCTCGATGAGCGTCACGTCAGGGAACTCGGCCTCTACTGCCGCTTTACGCGGGTTGTTCTGCCCGCGCACGAGGCCGAACACCTCGTAGTCCTTCTCACCCAGCAGTTGAGCCAGGTGTCCGCCGTCCTGGCCCGTGATGCCCGTCACGAGGGCCCGTCGTCGCTGTGCTGTCACCGTTCGTCTCCTGCTGTATTTCGGCGAGACAGAGCGCTTCGCCTCATCGATTCTAGGACGTGCGCCGCCGGTCTCCCGATTCGACTTCCAAGGCCGCCGCCATGCGCTCCGTGAAGCGCTCCTGCGTGAAGAAAGCGACCTGGTCCGCCGCATGTTCGGCGAGCGACATTCGGAGGCCGGCATCCGTCACGATGCGCACGAGTGCGTCAGCGATCTCGGCGGTGTCGAGCGGGTCGGCTATGTAGAGCGCGGCGTCTCCTCCAGCCTCCGGCAGAGCGCCCACCCGGCTCGTCACCACGGGCTTGCCGTAGGCGAGCCCCTCGAGCACCGGCAGCCCCAGGCCCTCATAGACGGACGGGAAGACGACGGCGTTGCAGTTCGCAAGCAGCACATGCTTCTTGGCCTCGCTCACCCGGCCAGTGAAAACGATGTCCTGTCGCACGTCTCGGCGCAACGCGCGGTAGTGCTCGTCGATCTCGGCGTAGCTCTCCCCGGGCGATCCGACGATGACGAGGGGCATGCCGATAGTGGGGTGCGCGATGCGGAAAGCGTCCATCAGCCGCACGAGATTCTTGCGGGTCTCCAGAGCCGAGATGAAGAGCAGATATCGCCCCGACTCGAGCAGCTCGTTATCCAGTATCGCTGCCTCTTCGGACTCTGATACAGGCGTGCCGACGGGGTGTGCGACCCCGTAGACCTCGTACACGCGAGCGTCCGGTCGACGTTCGCGCACCTTGGCGGATGTATCTCGCGAGATGGAGAGGAAGAAGTCGCTGCCGCGGATCGCCGTCGAGATGGATTGGCGGAAGCGCTCCCGCGTGCCTTCTCCGATCTCGCTCAGCTCCAGGGGCATGAAGTCATACATCACCTGTGCCAGCCGGGCGGGTCGCACCTGCTTCGCGGTGAGCGGGAGGGGAGCTCCTGCTATGACGAGGTCAGCGCCCACTTTTCGTGCCGCGCGGCGCACGAGCCATCGGAAGATCCGGAGGCGACGCAGGTGGAAGAACAGGTAGAGCAAGGGGATGTTCACGGCGAAGGCCGCTCCGCCGAGCAGGCGGCTCGCTTCACCCGGCCGCGGCCGGATGACCTGCCGCCGCAAGGGCGCGCCGCGCAGGCCCTGAGAGACGGCGAGGATCATGCCGTTCTTGAGTCCCCCGGCCTGGCTGAGAATCGTGGTATCGCCCGAAGCCAGGTAGTCGACAGCGTGCGTGTAGGGGTCGCGGCCGTCGGGAACGAAGCCCGTGAGCAGGCCGACTTCGTGCCCTGCGGCGGTAGCACCCGCGACCACGGAGCGCACAATGCCGGCGATGCCCCGGCTCTCCTCCTCGAACTGCGGCGCGACGATCAGGATGCGCATCAGTGCAGCTCGATCCGCGCGGCCGAGTACACCGGGCCGTCGCTGAGCTTCAGACCCCGCACGGTGAAGGTGCCGGCGCGTGCCATTTCGCCGATGGCCAGGTCGTCGGCATCGCGCACGCTGATTGCCACGTGGTAGTCACCGTCGCCCACCCAGAGTGCCGGAACCGCGACGGTGAATCGCTTCGTCCCCGGCTCGGATGGAAGGCTGAGCCCGAGATGCTCGCGCGAGTCGATGGCGGTGTAGAGATTTCCCATGCCGTCTTCGATGCTCACGCGGAACGCCCAGTCAGGCACGACCTCGGGGAAGTCGACCACGCAGTCGAGGCGAACGCCGTCTCCCGGAGTGAGGGTCGCGCCATCGGTCAACGCCTGGCCGCCCGCATCCGAGACATGGACTGCGCCGAGTCCCGCCGCGTGGGGCGAGCGAACCGCTGATTCCTGGCGTGCGGAGTCGAGCGCTGGCTGGTAGAAGTCGTGCAAGGTAGCCAACGCCAGCCGGGGCTCGTCGTCGGCGATGACGTTTCCGTGCTGCAGCAGGATCGCCCGGTCGCAGAGGTCGGCGACCTGGGCGGGGGCATGCGACACGAAGACAATCGTTCGGCCCTCACGCTGGAAGCGACGTATGCGCTGCATGCATTTCGCCTGGAAAGGCTCGTCGCCGACCGCTAGGACCTCGTCGACGAGCAGGATGTCGGGGTCCACGTGCACCGCGATGGCGAACGCCAGTCGCACATACATCCCCGACGAGTAGAACTTCACCTGCGTGTCGATGAAGTCGCCGATCTCGGAGAACTCCACGATGTCATCGAAGTAGCGCCTGGTCTCGGCCTGTGAAAGTCCCAGCACGGACGCGTTCAGGAAGACGTTCTCACGTCCGGACAGGTCGTTGTGAAAGCCAGCGCCGAGTTCGAGCAGTGCGGCGATGCGTCCACGCGTGGCGATACGCCCTGCGTTGGGAGCGAGTATGCCCCCGATGAGTTTGAGCAGCGTCGACTTGCCCGAACCGTTAGGGCCGACAAGCCCCACTGACTCTCCCGATGAAATCGAGGCCGACACGTGGTCTAGCGCCGTGAAGGTCTCGGTATGCAGTCGCCCCTGGCGCGAGTTGACTATCGCCTCTTTGAGCGACTTCTGCTTTCGAATCGTGAAGGTCTTGACGACGTCCTCAACACGGATGACTTTTGTCACTCAGAGCTCCTGGGCGAAATCGCGCTGCAGCCGATCGAAGACACGCTGGCAGATGAAGAGCGCCACCAGGCCTACGCAGAGGGCGATGACCAGCAGCAGATTGAGACTTTCGGGGAACATCTCGTCAGTGCCGTCGTTCCACATGACGCGCTGAATGCCGAACACGGCAAGCGTGACCGGGTTGCACAGGTAGATCTGCGTGAAGAGCTCCGGCATGACGTCTTTCACCATGGCGAAGCTGTACACGATGGGCGACAACCAGAAACCGATCATGAGTGCCAGTTCGACGATGTAAGTCATATCGCGCAGGTAGACATTCACTGCGCTGAGCACGAACGCGAGCGCAAGCGCCCAGGTGAGCGTTACGAGGATCGCCAGTGGAAGTGCGACGAAGTGCTCGAGGTTCACGCCACCGGTGAAGAGAGCTGCCGCCAACAGGATGACGAACTGCAGTCCGAAATTGAACAGGGCCGAGCCGACGATCGACAGCGGGAAGATCTCGCGGGGCAGATGCACTTTCTTGATCAGTGCTGCGTTTGCGACCATCGTCCCGGTGCCCTGGCCGACGACCTCGCTGAACAGGCCCCAGACGGCAAGGCCCGCGAAGATGAACACGGCGAAATCGGGGATGCCTCGAGCGGCTCCCAGAAACTGGCCGAGGACCAGGTAGTACATGCCGAGCTGCACGAGCGGCCGGGCGAGACTCCACAGCATACCCAGCACGGAATCTTTGTACTTCGCCCGAATCTCCCGGCGGGTCAGCAGGCCGAGCAGTTCCCGGTTCGCGAAGAGCTCGCGCACTGATCCCCACGTGCCGCGCATGACGCCCGTGGTGGGCGTGACCTCGCGCCACGGGGCGTCGGCGAGCCGGCTCGCACGCTCGGCCGCAGCGTCTTCCACCTGGATCCTCTCGTTGTGCGTCGGGCCGCACGAGCGCCCCTCGCCGGGCAGGGTGCCGCTGACGTCGTCAACAGTCTAGGCGGACCGTCCGATCGACCGACCGAGAGGGTGTCCGTCCGAGGCGTTTCTCAGCGACCCGCTTGGTAGGATTCCTCGGTGACCCCCGATCCCTTTGTCTCGTACGGCCAGAACCACGAGGATGTCGTGTTGTGGCGTGCGATGGGCGGCGTTGTGGCGGGTCGCTACGTGGAGGTCGGAGCTAACCACCCGACGGACGATTCGATCACACGCGCCTTCTACGATCGCGGTTGGAGTGGACTCACGGTCGAGCCGGTCCCGACCTTCGCGTCGTTGCACCGGGCGGAACGCCCCCGCGACCGGCAGATCGAAGCTGCGGTGACGGACGCGGATGCCGAGCAGGTCACGCTGCACGTATTTCCGGGCACCGGGCTGTCGACACTTGTCGATGACATCGGGGTGCTGCACGTCGACGACGGCAAAGATGCGGAAGACCTTGCCGTGCAGACAGCGCGTCTCGATGCCCTGTTGGAGGCCACGGGGTGGGCCCACGACGACATCCAATTCTTGGTCGTGGATGTTGAAGGAGCCGAGGCGCGTGTGCTGGCGACGATCGACCTCACTATCTGGAGGCCGTGGGTGCTCGTGATCGAGGCCACACTGCCGAACAGCACCGAGTCGACGGCCGGAGAGTGGGAGCCGGCCGTGCTCGCGGCGGACTATGAGTTCTGCCTGTTCGATGGTGTTTCGAGGTTCTATGTAGCAAAGGAGCACATCGACCTCAAACCTGCCTTGTCATATCCGGCGTGTGCGCTCGACGGCTTCCGGGCGAACCGCGAACAGGTCCTCGCGGACGAGTTGGCAGTGATGACGTCGCACTTCACCGCCGAACTCGCGGCACGAGATGCCGAGCTCGAGGCAGTGAAGTCCCAGGCCGAATCCGACCTGGCCCAGGCCACCGAGCAACTGCTCTCGTGGCGTGCTCGCTCGCTCGTCTCGTGGGCTGAGGCGATGGTCGCCGACGGGTCTTCGCCGGTCACCTCGTCCGCCGAACTGTCGGCCGCACGTGATGAGATTCACCGGCTGCTCACTCACATCCAGGTGATGGAGGGCACGGTCTCGTGGCGCATCACTGCGCCGCTGCGCGCCGTGCGCAAGGCGCAGTTCGCAATCACGGGGCAGCGGAGCCGATGACGACTGCACCGGACGAGTCTGCGGCGAACGCCCAGGCAGCCCACAAAATACTGCAGGCGCTCGGCGACCGCCTTCGTGAGGCGGCTCGTCACTCGCTGGCGGCGATGCCTGCGGCACAGGACTCCGACCCGGCTCGAGCCGCGGCCACACTGCTTCACGCGCTCATCGAGGCTGTAGCACCCTCTGCAGCGATCGCTGAGCGCTGGCTGCTGTTCACGGCCGTGCACACGCGCTACCCCGGCACCGCCGAATTCCTGAGATTCTCTCGCGGCTTGCAGTCTCGCACCACCGAGGATTCCATCGAGGCGCTCCTGATCAGCTGCCTGCGCTCTCCTGGGTCGTACATCGCCACGGGTATGCGCGTGGTCACTGACGTGCCAGTCGTGGAGGTCTATACGGCGGCGACGACCGGCTACGTCACCGGCATACAGCGGGTCGTCCGCGAGACCGTACCCCGCTGGGCGGCCCGTGGCCCGATCGCGCTTGTCCGCTGGAACGACGAGCACTCGGCGCTGCAGTCGCTCACCGCGCAGGAGTCGGCGCGCGCGGGTGGGACGGGGCGTGGGGATATCGCGTCGTCCGATCCTGAGCTCATCGTGCCGTACCGCACTGACGTGGCCTTTCTGGATGCGCCGCGTGGGGGCAGCGCCGACGGATGGGCGGCGATGGCACGGTTCTCGGGCAATCGCGTGCACCATGTCGGCTACGATCTCATCCCGCTCACGAGTGCCGACCTGCGAGAGCCAGGCGAGTCAGCCGACTCTACGGCGTTGATCTCGGTGGTCAAGCATTCGAGCTCCGTGGCGTGCATATCGGCGGCGACGGCGGCCGAGTTCGACGGGTACGCCCAAGCGCTCCCGGCGCAGGGCCTCGCCGGGCCGGAGGTGCGTGCCGTACCGCTGCCGGAGGTGACTGTGCAGCACGGAAGGACTCCCGTCAGCCGTGACCGCGACACGGGTGAACGTGTGGTCATTGCTTGCCCGGGCACTCGTGAGAAGCACAAGAACCACGAGGCGATCCTTTGGGCGGCCGAACGACTTTGGCGCGACGGGCTCGAGTTCGAGCTGCGCTTCATGGGCCGCATGGGCCGCGACCACTCGTCGTTCCTGGGTGTGCAGAATCACCTCATCATGCGCGGCCGGCGCATCGTTGAGCTCGGGTTAGTGAGCGACGACCACTTGTGGGAGGAACTCGCGAGCGCTGACGCCGTGGTATTCGCTTCCTTGCAGGAAGGCTTCGGGCTGCCCGTCGTCGAGGCGCTGTCGGTAGGCACCCCCGTCATGACGACGTCGTACGGTAGCCAGGGCGAGATCGCCCGAGGTGGCGGTTGTATAACGGTCGACCCCCGCGACGATCAGTCGATTACTGAGGGGCTGAGGCGACTGGTGAGCGAACCGGGGCTGCGTGCACAACTGCGAGCCGAGATTGCTGCGCGGCCGCAGCGCAGTTGGGACGACTACGCCGATGAATTGTGGTCGTTCTTCTTCGCCAACGAGGTGAGCGCGCGGTGATGCGTAGCGTGTTTCGGCTGTCCAAGGGCCGTCGACCAGGATCTGCCGCGTCGATGACGGAGCTCATGGGCGTCAAGCTGCCTGCCGTCCGGCTTGCGACTCTCGCCGACGCGCTCGGCAAGCCTCTGCCCGCCGGCCACGACGACGAGGCCGTGGCAGCGATCGTTGATCCTGCAGACTGGTCGCAGGTGTGGCTCGCTCTTGCTGTGCTGTCGGGCCGCCTTCCCGATGAGGCGGTGGTGACGCGAGTAGCGCGGGAGGCCGAGTTCGAGCCGCTCGGGCTTGCGAAGGCGATCGTTGCGCAACTCCCTCCGGGAAATGCCGTGCGCTCCGTGCGTGTCGTGACGAACGTGGTGGTCGATGTCGGCAATACGGCGGCAGCTTCCTTCACCACCGGCATCCAGCGTGTCGTGCGTGAGACGGTGAGTCGCTGGATGGCTACGCAAGACGACGTCCTGCCTGTCGCGTGGACGGCGGACTTCGGTGCGATGCGCACGCTCACCCGTAGCGAGGCCGCGTCCTTCGGCGTCGATGATCCCGGGCTGCCGATCGCTCCAGAAGACGCCGACCTGGTGGTGCCCTGGCGCGCGGTGATGACCACCGCCGAACTCGCCGCCGAACCTGAACGCAGCACACGCATGCGCGCTCTGAGCCGGTTCAGTGGGAATCCCTCGGGTTCGATTGCCTACGATCTTGTGCCCGTCGTCGCGGCTGAGACCACTGCGGCCGGAATGTCCGACGTATTTGCCCGCCACCTCACCGCCTTGCGTTACAACCGCCGCATCGCCACCATCTCGCACTCCGTGGCTGACGAGTACGAAGGCTGGAAGTCGGGCCTGCGCGCAATCGGCATGGCGGGACCGGACGTTGTAGGGGTGCCCTTGCCCGTGGTGGCGGGTGTCGCAAGCGACGACGGATTCGCCCAGGCGCGTCAACAGCTCGTGGTCGAGCCATGGCCGATGGTGCTCGTGGTGGGATCGCATGAGCCGCGAAAGAATCACCTTCCTCTGCTGGAGGCGGCCGAAAAGCTGTGGTCCGAGGGACTGTGCTTCTCGCTCGCCTTTATCGGTGGGCGATCCTGGGGCGGTGCGGAGTTCGCAAGCCGCGCCGGGGGGCTCGTCGCGGCCGGGCGACCCTTGCGGATCGTCGCCGGCGCATCGGACGACGTCATCTGGGCCGCCTACCGACTGGCACGGTTCACCATGTTCCCCTCCTTCTATGAGGGTTTCGGACTTCCGGTGGCCGAGTCGCTCGCGTCGGGCACGCCCTGCATCACCTCGGGATTCGGCAGCATGAAGGAGATCGCCGAGGGCGGAGGAGCCATCCTGGTCAACGCATACTCCGACGATGACATCCGCGAGAAGATGCGACTGCTCCTCACCGACGATGCACTCATCCAGCGACTGCGTGCCGAGGCGGCCGCCCGTTCGCCGCGCACGTGGGACGACTACGCGACCGATCTCTGGGACGAGCTCGTGGTGCCGCTTCGGCCCGAATGCAGGCGTTGGTCGGAAGAGGGTCGGCGCGATCGGAGCGCAGCATCCTAAGGAGCCAGAGCGGCACGAGGGGTTGTACCAGCGCCATTTCTTCGTTGAACAGCGCCGGTACATCAACGAGAGTTCGCTGCGCGCGCGAAGCATCGTCGACGAGCGGGGATTCCGTCTGAAAACAGATCTCGTCGACCGCTCCTTTACGAGGCCAGGTGGCAAAGATCATGCTGATTACGCCAACCGAGGACGGTGTGACCTGCCGTGTTCTACGGTTCGAAACGTAGTTCGCAGCGACCGGGTGGTTAGAGCGATCGTTACTGGAGGGCGCTCCCGGCAGATCGCAGAAGGTATGAAGACGGTCCGCTCGCCGACTGAGAGCGAAGAAGAATTCCCCAGCAATTTGAGGATCGGAGGAGGTAACCGATTGGCACCGACCCACGAGCCTGTTTCGGCGCGCTCCGGCTCTCCCTTCTTGCTTATGTCCGCGCCCCTTGGCGAGGATGGCCAGGAAATTCATGGCCGAGCGCATCAGCTAGATTGGTGGAAACGACGATCACTGGCAAGGACGGTACCGTGCTGACAACACTGGGGATCGTCGTGTTCTTCTCGGTCGCCGCCACGATCGTCGGGCTACCGGTGGCCCTGAGGCTGCGGCGCGACGGGGAAGGCTGGGCACGGGTGGCGGCGGATGCCCTTCCCCTCGGCATTGTGCTTGCCACGCTGACCGGCACGGCTGGCGTTTGGCTGGGCTGGCCGGCGGTGGTAGTTTGCATGATCGGCTGGGTCTCGCTCGTCGTCCTCGCCGTGTTGCGGTTGCGCCATGGCGACGCCCCGGTCCGTCCGACTCGTCCGCGCCGCATCTGGTTCGCGATCCTGGTCGTTGTCACCGCCGTTGGAGCGGTTGTGCTGCGACTGCACGAGGTGGAGTTCGTGCCGTGGGTCGGTGACATGGGGGCGTATGTCAACTGGGCAAACGAGTTCGTGCGATCCGGACTCTTCACGGCCAATTGGCCTCCGTTATTCCCGCTGCTGTTGACCGGCTCGGCCGCCGTGTTCGGCACCGCTCACACAACAGCAATCGTCGCCGTCTGCGGGTTCGCGCTGCTGACATCGGTCGCCGTATTGCTGTCGCGTCTCGGCGTGCCTAGCGGCTTTGTGCTGGCTGCGGTGGCCGTGCTGGCTATTCACCCGCATGTGATCTGGTACGCGACGTTCCCAAGCAGCGAGGCGCTCAACGCTCCCCTCTTCGTCGTGTGGGCGGGCCTGGTGCATGCAACGTTGGCGGTGCCGCGGCGCATACTCCCCGCCACCCTCGGAGCGCAACTGCTCGTCATCACGGCGCTCTCATTGCTGCGCGGGTCCGGGGTGTTTTTCATTGTGCCGATAGTGACCCTCCTGGTCGCGACCCTGGCGGTGCCCGACTGGCGTGCTGCTCGCCGGCGCACGGCTGCGACGGCGGCTGTAACCGTGCTCGGGGCGGGCGTCGGGTATTGGTACGGCATTGCGAAGATTCCCGGTTATTTCGTGGACATGCAGGTGGCCAATCTCGTTCCGGGACCGTTGGTCAACATGCTGCAGACGTTTGGACTCCTTGACATGGGACCGGCCGCCGTCGCCGCCATCCTGCTACCGGTGATACTCCTCAGTACGGTCGCGTGGCGCCTCCCGGATACCCGCGCCGTGCGGCTCACGCGCGCGCCGGCGAGTCTCGGAATTTCGGCCGGTATTGTGATCCTGCTTGCGACCGTCGCTTGCCTCGCAGCGGGAGCGCTCACCGGCGGCATTCTCGTGCGAATCGGGCTGGGGTTCGTGATCGCAGCAGCCGTGACGTTCGCGTTGCTGCCCCGAGCTCGGCGCGGCGCCTCCTTTGATCTGCTCTTGATGCTCTTCGCCGTGAGCATCGTCATGTTTCTCGCCCTGCACACCGTGCGGCTTGGGCCCGACCGTGGTCATTCGTTCTACATATATTGGGACCGCTACCTGGTGAGCGAGGTGCTGCCGGCGCTGATCATCGTGAGCGCGCTGGGCGCCGCTGCACTCTGGCCCCTACTCCGCTCGCGCGCCCTGAAAGCCACAAGCGCGGCGGTTGCGGGAGCTGCGATCGTTGGCATGTCTGCGGGACCTGTAGCGCTTCAGTCGTCGGGCACCGAGATGGCGGGCGCCTACGACTTCACCGGACGACTGGCGGCCTGGGCTGAGCCAGGCGACACCGCGATGTGGTCGAGCACGGACGGAGCGGGGGTGGTGGGCTGGGGATTTCCCAACACTTGGATGTCGTTCGCGGTACCGTTACGCCGCACATTCGGGATTGATGTCATAAACGGCGGTCAGGGTCGACCCAACTTCTCCAACGACGAAGTGCTCGACGAGGAACTGGTCTCCGACTACCTCGCCTGCAGACCCGGTGTGAACGAGGTGCTCGTTTACGAGTTGTCGGGCACTGGACCGACGATCGGGCAACGACTAGACGAGCCAGGCTGGAGCACGGAGAAGCTCGGGTTTGAACGTGGCGTCGTCACCGTGCTCCACCAGCCGGCGTCGCAGGGTTGGCTGCCGATCGGTTTCGACGTGACCGTGTGGCGAGTCACCGCGCCGGTTGACGCCAGTGAGACCGATGAATGCCCGACGACCGCTCCGCCCCCAGCTGCAGTACCGGCAGATCCGACTTGGGCGTTCCATGCTGGCAGTGCTGCGGTCGGAATGCTCGGCGACGGATGGTCGGAGCCAGAGTCGTGGGGCACGTGGTCCGATGGCGGAGAGGCGTCGGTGCATCTAGCTCTTCCCGAATCTTGGTCAGGCGCCGCGAGACTGGCGGCCAATCTCGAGGCTTACGTCCCGACTGGTGGCAATGCCCAGCGCGTCCAGGTACACGCGGGGAACAACCTGCTAGGGGAATGGATGGTCGGGTCGGCCACGACGCTCAACCTGCAAATTCCCACGACGGCGATCGCTAGGGGCGGCATCGATCTAACCTTCTCGATGCCTGACGCGGTCTCCCCTGCAGACTCAGGGGAGTCCGCCGACGAACGCATGCTCGGCGTGGGGCTGCGCAGCATTACACTCAGCGCTCCCTGACGTGAGGAAGCTGGGTGACGGCGCGTCGGTAAAGGCCGGGTAGACTTGGGTGTCGGACGTGGCCGGCACAACCGCAGTGTCGCCGCCCCCAGCGATTTAAGGTCATACATGCGAGTCTTCGTCCAGGTGCCGTGCCTCAACGAGGAGGCGACGCTTCCCCTCGTTCTGAACAGCATCCCGAAGCACATTGATGGCGTGGACGAGATCCACGTTCTGGTCGTCGACGACGGCTCGTCGGACAGGACGATAGAGGTCGCGCGCGAGCTTGGCGTCGAGCACTTCGTCTTCCACACGCGCAACATGGGCCTCGCGCGCTCCTTCCGCGACGGCGTGGACTACGCGCTCCAGCACGGCGCCGACATCGTGGTCAACACCGACGGCGACAATCAGTACCCCCAAGAGCGGATCTCGGACCTCGTCCAGCCTATTCTCAGAGGCGAAGCCGACATCGTCATCGGCGATCGCCAGACCAAGACGATCGCCCACTTCTCGCCGTTCAAGAAGGTCATGCAGGGCGTGGGCAGCACCATCGTCAACTTCGCGGCAGAGACCGACCTTCCGGACGCCGCGAGCGGATTCCGTGCATACTCCCGCGAAGCTCTCATCCGGCTCAACGTCGTGACGCAGTTCAGCTACTGCATGGAGACGATCATCCAGGCCGGCAACAAGCGCCTGCGTATCGCGAGCGTCCCTATCAAAACGAACCCGAAGACGCGGGAGTCGCGGCTCTTCAAGAACATCTTCCAGCACATGGGTCGCTCCGGTCAGGCGATCATGCGCAGTTACGTCATGTTCAAACCCCACGCGGTCTTCCTCACGCTCGCTGCGCTGTTCCTCGTCGGCGCCGCCATCCCGTTCGGCAGATTCCTGACCCTGACGTGGCTCGGCATGGCAGGCGATCACATCCAGTCGCTCATCTTCGGCTCCGCGATGCTGGTGGGGGCGCTGCTCAGCGTCGCACTGCTCGTCATCTCGGACATGCTGCGCACAAACCGGACCCTCGTCGAGGACGCGCTCGAACGCATCAAACTCTTGCAGTACGCGCCCGATCGTCTCATCGATCCAGCGGCGGTGACGTCGGCAGATGCCTCACACCACCCGTCGCTCCCCGTGAGCGTCGACGCCGTCGAGGCGCTGCTTGCGCGGCGAGACCATCGTGCGCCGATCGACGATCCGGCAACCGTTGCCGTCGTTGCGCGCGAGCACGAGATGGACCAGGACGGCGCCCGACCCGACGTTCCCGAACCCGCGTCGCGCTGACCGCATCTCATCTGCTCGTCGAACCCATGGGAGACCCGTGTGCTTAACACGCTGAAGCGCATCGCGAAGGATCTGCTCGCAATCACCTGGATTCGTCGCGTCTACGAGGTCGTGAACCGCGTCGTGCTCGAGACGTTTGGTTCGAGCCGCGTCCTCACCCACTTCTGGTACTTCGTGAGCTTCATCACATTCAATCGCGAGCAGTCGGCCGTCCTGCGCGGTAGGCGCGACTATTACCGAAACAAGCATCGTGACCGCGTGACGCATGTTGAGCTGCGCCGCAACGTCCACAGGCTGGAGAAGGGTCTCATCATGCGGCCTCGCCGTGATGTGTTCGCCCGGGACTACATCACCGAGACGATCGAGTTCTACGAGGAGGCCGTCGGCCAATGTCGCGTATCTCCGGGCACGATGGAGCAGAGCGAGATGGACTGGGCGCATGACGTGCTCAGCGAGTACTTCCGCGTCGCGGTTGGCGATGACGCGACCGTCCAGGCCGCTCGCGCGCGGTTCACAGCAGCGGAACACCCAGGTGAGTTCACGGGCAAGGTTCCCTATGTCAAGCAGCGCTTGTCCGACATCGACTACGAGTCACTCGAGTCGCTCGTCATGCAGCGGCGCAGCGTGCGGTGGTTCGAGGACCGTGAGGTCCCTCGTGACCTCGTTGACAAAGCTCTGCTCCTGGCCCGTCAGGCGCCGACGGCCTGCAACCGGCTCCCATACGAGTTCCGCATCTTCGACGACCCTGAGCAGGTCAGGGCGGTCTCGGCGATCCCGTTCGGAACGGCTGGCTACGCCCACAATATTCCCGCGGTCGCCGTTGTCATCGGGAAGCTGGAGTCCTATTTCAGTCCCCGCGACCGCCACGCGATCTACGTCGACAGCTCCCTCGCGGCCATGCAATTCATGTTGGGTCTGGAGACTCAGGGACTCAGCTCGTCCGTCATCAATTGGCCCGATTTCGAGCCGCTCGAGCGGAAGATGCAGAAGTACCTCGGACTGTCCCTGACGGACCGCGTCGTCATGCTTATCGCGATCGGCTATGCGCACCCAGAGGGCATGGTGCCGTACTCGCAGAAGAAGGAACTCGACACCTTCCGACGCTACAACTGATCGGTCGCAATGATCGACGCAGCATCCTTCCCGCGCTGGGGGAAACGCGCCATCCGCTGGGGTATCACCGTGCTGGTCCTCGGCGTCGTCGCGTACTTCTTCGCTGTCGCGCTGTGGGAGAACTGGGACCGCATCGCCGACGAGCACCTCGCGTTCGACTCCCTGTGGATCCTCGCCACAATCATGTTCGCGGTCGCTGTACCGCTCACGGGACTCCTATGGAGAAGGATGATCCGGCTGTTGGGTCCGGAATCCCAGGGCCGCCTCACCCGCGTCGAGGCGATCGTCGTGCAGTGCGCCTCATGGCTGCTCAAGTACATCCCCGGCCAGGTCGGGTCTGTCGTCAACAAAGTCGTGTGGGCCGGCAAGAAAGGCGTCAGCCGCTCGCTGGTGGTCATCACGTTCGTTTACGAGAACGTGTTTCTTCAGATCGCATCCCTGGTCCCGAGCGTAGTGATCCTGCTCGCGAGTCTGGGGCCGCAGATCTTCGGCGACAACGCGACTCTGCTCATCCTGCCGCTCCTCGTGCTCGTACCGATGATCGCCATCGGCTACAAGCCGTTCTTCCACCTGCTCGTCAACATCCCAGCGCGCCGCGTGCTCAAAAGCGAGGTGCCCCCGGACCAGTTCCTAAGCTCCTGGCAGGCCGTCCGCTTTTCATTCGAGTTCCTCGGCCCGCGCGTTCTCAACGGCATCGGCTTCGTCGTTCTCGCGGGAACCGTTGCCGACATCGGCCCCGAGCACTGGCTGCCGTTCGCGGCCGCGTATGTCCTGGCTGGCGCCGTCGGCATTCTCGCCTTCTTCGTGCCGAGCGGTCTCGGCGTCCGGGAGGCGATCATCGTGCTCATCCTGAGCCAGTACATTCCCGTCCCGGAGGCGATCGTCATCAGCCTGCTCGCGCGACTTCTCAGCACGCTCGGCGACGGCCTGGTCGCCCTCCTCTACATCGGCCTCCGCCGCACCATCCCGAAGGAGTTCCGTCCATGACAGGTCCCCGCATCACGATCATCGGCTCCGCCCTGTCGGGCAACAAGGGGGCATCGGCGATGCTCGAGGCCGCGATTCAGACACTCGGCGAGCGACTGGACGATCCGAAGTTCACGCTGCTGAGCATGTACCCGGAGGAGGATGCCGCGCAGAACGTCTACTCGAACCTCGAGATCGTCCCTGCAGCGCCGCGTCAGCTCGGCGTGACGATCAACGCGCTGGCTCTCGCTTATCGCCTTCTGCCGTTCCTCCGGCGAACCCTGCGCGCGAATTCGCGGGCGGTCCGGGCACTCGCGGAGTCTGATGTGCTGCTCGACCAGGGCGGGATTACGTTCACCGACGGACGCGAGAAGTTCCTGCTCTACAACGTGGCGTCGATCCTCCCTGCGCTGAACACGCGCACGCCTGTGTTCAAGTGTGCGCAGGCCGTAGGCCCCTTTCAGAATCCGGTCAACAGATGGGCGTCGAAGACGTTCCTCCCGAAGGTCCGCACGATCGTTACGAGGGGGAGGATCACCCACGAGTTCGCGGAGGGCCTCGGATTGACGAATGTCGTGGCGGGTGCCGACTACGCCTTCTCCCTCGAGCTCGACGGCACCGAGCACGACGCGGTGGCGGAGCAGGTCGACATGTCGTTCTTTGACGGTGATGTCGTGGGAGTGTGTCCCAGTGTCGTGCTGCAGAAGAAAGTGGACGCGCGCGGCGGTGACTACATCGGCCAGCTCGTTCGGTTCATCGAATCGCTCCGGGCCCAGGGTAAGCGAGTGCTCCTGGTTCCACACAGCGTACGCACGGGGACTGGCAAGACACACAACAACGACCTGCCGCTGTGCCGTGAGATCCATTCGCGCCTGCGGCTAGGCGACGACCTGCTCTTCATCGACCGCGAGCTGTCGTCTCAGCAGCTGCGGTACGTCATCGGCCGCTGTTCGCTGTTCGTCGCGAGCCGCTTTCATGCAATGGTGTCTTCACTCGCGATGGCCGTGCCAACTCTCGTGATCGGCTGGAGCCACAAGTACCGGGAAGTCCTTGAGATGTTCGAGCTGGAGGAGTGGGCATTCGGCCACGACCAGCTGACGCCCGAGCACCTTAGTGAGCGATTCGCAGCGCTGGATGCGGCACGAGCTGAGGTCAAAGCCAAGCTCGACGCCCACCTTCCGGAGGTCAAGGCGCGTTCGATCATGCAGGCCGACCTCATCGTGGCAATGGTCGCTGCCGACTGACGACGCCTGCGTCGCTGCCTGTCAGGTCGCGTCGCTGAGGAGTTCGACCGCCAAGCCGCGCGTCCAGGCTGGGCGGGCCGCTCTCGGAGAAGGGCGTCGCACGCCGGATACGCTTTCTCCATGAAGATCGCCATTGCCGGCACAGGTTATGTGGGCCTGTCGAACGCCGTCGTCCTCGCGCAGCGCCACGAGGTGGTCGCAGTCGACATCGACCCGCACAAAGTCGCCTTGCTGGAGAAGCGACTCTCGCCCATCCTCGACCCCGACCTCGAGGAGTATCTCGCGACGCGTGATCTCGATCTGACGGCCACGCTCGATCACACGGCCGCTTACGGTGATGCGGAGCTCGTGATCGTCGCGACGCCGACAAACTACGACGAGGAGACCAACTTCTTCGACACGTCGTCGGTCGAGTCGGTGATCAATGACGTGATCGCTGCCAACCCCAACGCCGTGATCGTGATCAAGTCGACCGTCCCGGTCGGCTTCACAGCCAGCATGAGTGCGGAGCGTCCGACAACATCCATCATTTTCTCGCCCGAGTTCCTGCGCGAGGGGCAGGCGCTTCACGACAACCTGCACCCGTCGCGAATCGTCGTGGGAGATCGGGGGCCAGCGGGACAGCGGTTCGCCGCTCTGCTTGTCGAGGGCGCCCTCGACGAGGACGTTCCGGTGCTGCTGACCGACTCGACAGAGGCTGAGGCGATCAAGCTCTTCGCCAACACCTACCTCGCGCTGCGCGTTGCCTACTTCAACGAGCTCGACACGTACGCCGCCGTGCACGGTCTCGACTCACGACAGATCATTGAGGGAGTCGGACTCGACCCGCGCATCGGCACGCACTACAACAACCCGTCATTCGGTTACGGCGGGTACTGCCTGCCCAAGGACACCAAGCAGCTCCTCGCGAACTACTCCGAGGTGCCGCAGAATCTCATCGCGGCCATCGTGGACGCGAACAGCACCCGCAAGGATTTCGTTGCGGCCGACATCCTCGCCCGCAACCCCGAGACGGTCGGCGTCTACCGCCTGGTCATGAAGTCGGGATCCGACAACTTCCGGGATTCGTCGATCCAGGGGATTATGAAGCGAGTTAAGGCGAAGGGAGTCAACGTCATCGTCTACGAGCCATTTCTCGACGACGCAGACTTCTACCACTCGGAGGTCGTGCGTGACCTGGAAGACTTCAAGGCGCGCGCCGATGTCATCATCGCGAACCGGTCGACGGATCTGCTCGCCGACGTGGCACACAAGATCTACACGCGCGATCTCTACGGCCGGGACTGACGCGCGGCGCGATCTCGGCTCGAAGGCCCACGTAGTAGCCTGGATGACGACCCCGGCTGCTGGCCAATGCCGTCGGGACAGGTATGAACGCAGGCTACGGAGCGGATGCTGTGACGGCTGGGCCGGGCGAACGGGCGAACGAGTTCGATAGTCGCTACCCGTCCCGGGACACCCCGGTCGAGAACGATCCAGGATCGGCCATGCCTCCCCAGCGTCGCGAACCGCAGTGGGTCCGTCGGTACGCGAGCCGGCTGTTCTACTCGGACGCTGCTGTGGTCGCCGGAACACTGGTGGCCTACGGACTGATCGCCCTCGACCAGGTAAGTCAGCCAGTGTCGTGGCCCGACGGGCCCAGCATCCCTTACTGGCTGCTGCTGCTTTTGCTCGGCGTCGTCTGGCTTCTCGCGCTGGATGCGATGGACACCCGCGATCGGCACATGGTCGGGCACGGGATCACCGAGTACCGGCGGATCGTGAACGCCACCCTCACGGTTTTTGCAATCGTCGTGGCCGCCGCCTTCTTCATCCGCATTGACATCGCGCGCTCTGTGTTCATCGTGGCGCTCCCGATCGGACTGACCGCACTTCTGCTGTCGCGCTGGCTGTGGCGCCAGTGGCTGCGCCGACGCCAGCGGCGCGGCGCCTACGTGTACCGTGCGGTCGTCGTGGGGGAACGCTCCAAGGTCGCCCACATCGCCCAGCAGATCCGCCGAGCGCCGGATTCCGGCTATGTCATCGTCGGCGCGCTCACCACCGGTGACGGCGAGGCCGTCGCCGAAATCCCCGTGCTCGGGGACTTCACTGCTGCGGGCAGCGCGGTGGATCAGGTTGGTGCGGACACTCTCATCGTCGCGGGATCGGATGAGCTAGACCCCGTCACGATGCGTCGACTCGGATGGGAGATGGCGGACAGGGACGTGAACTGGGTCGTCGCGCCGGCGCTCACCGACGTCGCGGGTCCACGCATCCACGCGCGGCCGGTTGCGGGTCTGCCGCTCGTACACGTGGACTTCCCGAGTCTGGACGGCTACAAGCGCTTCGCGAAGCGAGCCTTCGACATCGTCGGGTCGTCGCTGCTTATCCTGCTCTTCCTGCCGATCATGATCGCGACGGCCGTCACGATCCGCATCGACGGCCCAGGGCCCATCATCTACCGGCAGATGAGGATGGGGCGTCAGGGGCGCGAGTTCGGAATGGTGAAGTTCCGATCGATGGTCGCAAATGCGGACGACCAGCTCGCCAGCCTCCTCGATGTGCAGGGGACAACGGACGAGCCGCTCTTCAAAGTCACAGACGATCCGCGCATCACCAGGGTCGGACGATTCATCCGCAAACACTCGATTGATGAGCTGCCGCAGCTGTTCAATGTCCTCTTCGGTCAGATGAGCCTGGTAGGTCCGCGCCCGCAACGCGCTGCCGAAGTCGCGCTTTACGACGACGACGCTCACCGCCGGATGCTGGTCAAGCCGGGCATGAGCGGCCTCTGGCAAGTGAGTGGGCGGTCCACGCTCTCGTGGGAGGATGCGATCCGTCTGGATCTTTACTACGTCGAGAACTGGTCGTTCACACAGGACCTTCAGATCCTCTTCCGGACGATCGGCGCAGTCGTCACTCCGGGCGAGTCAGCGCACTGAAGCGCGTCTCTCGGCGGGATCCCAGCGTCTCCCCGCTACCATCTTCTGGTGTCCCCCACGCAGAACGCCGGCCGTTACCGCCATGGCCGGGCCGGCAACCACGCGTCGGCGCCTCGGCGCCGGCGCCGATGGCCGTGGGTCCTGCTCGGGACGTTCGTGGTTCTTGGAGCGGTAGCGGCAGTCGGCGGCGTTTTCGCGCTGCAGGCGCTTGACGTGCGGGACGGGCTCCTCCAAGCCAAGGCGAAGCTGGGTACGCTGACCGAGGCATACAAGAACGGCGACGCGGCGCAGATGCAAGCACTCGGCGCCGAGGTGCTGGCGCTCACGACACAAGCCGATGAGACCGTGCAGGGGCCGCTGTGGGATGCCGCGTCCGTTCTCCCTGTCGTCGGCGTCAACGTGGCCGCAGTCAAGAATGCGACTGAAGCTACACATATCATCGTGCGCGACGCGCTGCCTGCAGGGATCGAGCTGCTCAGCGTGATGTCCCCCGACAAGCTCAAAGTCGAGGGCGGTGGCATCAACCTCGCACCTTTCCAGGACGCGCAGGTTGTGATTCCCGACATCAAGACGGTGCTCTCGGAGGCTCAGTCCAAGATCTCCGCAATCAACCGCGATGAACTCCTTCCCGTCGTGGATGACGCGGTGGGGCAGCTGGTGACCGTCGTCGATGAAGCAGCGCCGATGCTCGACCTCGCCGAGGAGATGCTGCCGGTTGTGCTGCGCATGGCCGGCTCGGAAGGTCCGCGCAATTACCTGGTGCTCTTCCAGAACAACGCGGAGATTCGCGCGACGGGTGGCAACGCCGCGACCTCGGCAGTCATCCACGCCGACCACGGCAAGATCGAGAAGGTGGAAGACGAGTCGGTGGAGGCGTTCAAGAACGCCGGTTATAACGGCTGGTTGCAGTCCGATCTACCCGAAGCGACGCTGGCCCTCTACGAGCACGACTTCGACCTATACGCACAGAACTTCTCCCGCACTCCCGATTTCCCGACGACGGCTCACATGTTCTCGCAGCTCTGGGAACAGACCAACGGGACCCCGCTCGACGGAGTGATCTCGATCGATCCGGTCGCGTTGTCGTACATGCTCGCGGCCACCGGTCCTGTTCCGCTGGAGGACGGAAGCGAGATCAACAGCGAGAACGCCGTCAAGCTCCTGCTGAGTGACAGCTACGAGCGGTTCGGCACGGATGGAGAAGCCGCCGACGCCTACTTCTCCGATGTCGCCTCGCGCGTGTTCGAGAAGATCTCGAGCGGCTCATGGAGCCCGACGGTCATGATCGAAGAGCTGACCCGCTCCATGGATGAAGACCGCCTCTACGCCTGGTTCCCTCGGGAGGACGAGAATGCGCTTGCGTCCGAGTTCGGCATCGACGGCGCGCTCTCGCCGGACAACACCGCGTCGACCCAGGTGGGGATCTACCTCAACAACGCGTCCTACAGCAAGCTCGAGTACTACCTCTCGACGTCGATCACCGTGGCCTGTGATGCCGCGGCGCGCACGGTGACCACATCGCTCACAATGAACTCAGCCGTGCCGGGGTATGACCTCAGCGAGTACACCCTGGCGTGGCGCAACCCGTCCGAGGGCTTGGACCGCACCACCATGATCCTGGACACTCTGTCGGTAGCACCGCCTGGTTCGACGATCACGCAGGTCGATCCAGTCGACGGCGACATCGCCCGGTGGAACCGCGACGGCGTCGAGAAGGGGCACCCTCTGGCGAGCCGCACGATGCTGATCGGGATGGGCGAGTCGAAGACCGTTTCGTTCACGGCGGCGCTTCCCGCGGGCGATCTCGGCCCGCTCGAGATTCGCTACTCTCCGACGGTCACGCAGACCCCTGTCGCGATCGACGACTCGTGCTCGGCGCTTTTCCCAGCGGCCGACTGAGCGTCCTCGGCGCCCTCCGCACGGCGAAGATCCGTTCGACGAAGACGAGGAAGCGGCACGGGTCGCGGCCTCCGGCCCTCCCCGCCCCTTCCCTCCGCGCGCCGGTACCGCCAGAATGGCGGCGTACGCCCGCCGGGCGCCGAAGGAGTGTGAGATGGGTATCGACGACCTGGTGAATCAGGGCAAGGACTTCCTGGAGCAGAACAAGGACAAGATCGATGACGTCCTCAAGTCCGATCAAGCCGAGGACGTGAGCGACAAGGCCCTCGACGCTGCGGCCGAATTCGTCAAGAAGGTGGCCCCCGACAGCATCGACCAGCACGTCGACGGCGTGCGCGACAACATCGACAAGTCGGTCGGCAACCAGTAGAGCATCCGTTCGAACGACTCAGCGGCCCGGGACATGTCCCGGGCCGCTTCGTCGTATGCCGGGGAAAACCGGGGCCTACTTGACAGCGGCAGATTGCAGGCTTACGTTCCCCCTGGGAACACGTGTCGACTGACTCCTGGGGGAGTTGGAAACTTTGCGGTCGGCGCGTGCTGGGAGGGGCTCCGACTTGGGGCACCCTACGTCGTTACGACAAGGGTGAAGTCAATGGATGGTCGTGTTTTCGCGCGCGCTTCAAATTCTGGGGAATTGCGCCGCAGCATTCGGGAAGTACGCAGTCAGGAGCGCAGGATCGCGCTCCGGCAGCGCTGGCATGCAGGAGCCCTGGCGACGGTCGTCGCCGGGGCTCTGGTGTTCTCGGGCATGGCGCCCGCGGTCGCCGACGAGGGGGTGACCCCTGAAGCGCCGGCCGAGCAGGTGGTCGCGACGGCCCCGGAGAATCCGGCAGAGCCCGCGGCTCCGGCCGAAGAGCCTGCAGCTCCGGCGGAAGAGCCGGCTGAGGCTCCTGCGGAGGAGCCCGCGGCTCCCGCGGAGGAGCCTGCGGCCCCCGGGGAGGGGAAGCCCGCGCCTGAAGAGGCCACCGGTCCCGTCGCGGATGCCCCGCCGGCTGCCGACCGGTCGATCTCGGCACTCGCAGCGCCGCAGGCGGAGATCGCGCCGATGGCGCTGCTCGCCTGTGCAGGGTGGCCCGTCGCCGGTTCTCCGGTCGCAGGCTTCGAGATCGACGGCAACCTGTGTCTGGATGGAGCGGGAACCAAGGACTGGGCCACCGTGGGCGGCCAGCCCGTCACGGACGACGGCTTCGACGATGCGACGCAGTTCACCGGCGGAGCGTCCGAGAGCAACTGGCCGTGGACGGCGAACCAGGTCAGCGGTGCCGGGGTGGCCACAGGCCAGTCGGACATCGGCAACGTCTATGCCTACACCCAGACCGTGAACGGCAACGTGTACGCCTACCTCGGGTTCGAACGCGACGCCACCACCGGCACCATCGGCTACTACGTCGAACTCAACCAGAAGCCGAACTCGTCCGGCCCCGTTCCCGACCGCACCGTCGGCGACCTGCGCCTGACGATCGAGCAGAACGGCAACATCACGATCCTCCTGGTGGGCGCTCACACGTGGAACGGAACGAAGTGGGTGTCGCTGGGCTCGCTCGCCGGGTTCGTCGGCCAGACCGCGCAGGGCAACATCGACAACCTGTCCGGCGACGTCCTCAAGCTGGGCTCGTTCGCCGAGGCCGCGATCAACCTGACCACGCTGTTCGGCGACAGCGGCTGCAGTGGCGCCTACGGCGTTCTCAATGTCCGCTCGAACTCGTCCGCCGGCAATGAGAACTCGTCGATGAAGGACTGGATCGCACCCGTGGCGCTCGACGTCCCCTCGACCTGCTCGACGCTGACGATCGTGAAGACCGACGCCCTCGACCCGTCGAAGGTGCTCCCCGGAGCAGAATTCACCATCTCTCCGAACCCGGCCACGGGTACCGGGAGCACGTCCGGGACGACGAACGCCCAGGGTCAGATCGTCTTCAGCGGCAACGTGGAGCCCGGCCAGTACACGATCACCGAGACGAAGGCACCGGTCGGGTACCTCCTCGACACGACGCCGAAGCAGGTGACGGTCGGCGCGGCCGAGTCCAAGACCGTCACGTTCGCCGACCCGCTCGGCAGCGCCTCGTGGGTCAAGCACGACGGCGCCGGTGCGCTCCTCGGCGGTGCGACGTTCAGGGTCACCGCAACCAACGGCGCCGCCGCGGCCGCGCCGTGGAACCTGCACACCGCACCGATCACCGTCGTCGACAACGGCGCACGCGACACCGACCCCACGGCCGGCGAGATCACGGTCGCCGGGCTTCCGACGGGAACGTACTCGGTCGTCGAGACCGCTGCCCCCGCCGGCTATGTCCTCGACCCGTCGCCGCAGAGCTTCACCGTCTCGCAGCAGACGCCGAACGTCACGCTGGCGACCGCATACGTGAACATCCCGTATGCCACGGTCACGCTGACAAAGGCGTGGGTGAACTCGTTCCCCGGTGACAAGGCGCAGCTCGCGTTCAGCGGCGACGCGTCCAAGCAGGGCACCTCGACGGCACCGACCAACGGCCCCGCCGTGCAGGTGAGCGTCGAGCCGGGCGCCGAGCTGGATCTCGCCGAGACGCTCGCCGACGCGAACACCGGCCTCTACACGTCGACGCTGTCGTGCGTGGGGGCGACCGTATCGAAGAACACCGGAACCGGCGGCTCGATCACCGTTCCGGAGTGGCCCGCATCGGCGAACGGCGTTCAGTGCACGTTCACCAACACGGCCGTCACCAAGACGGTCACGCTGCAGAAGCACTGGATCGACGCGGTCCAGGGTGACAAGGCCGAGCTCACCGCCGGCACGGAGACGGCCACGTCGACCGCCACGGGTGCGGCGGAGCAGCTCGACACCACGCACACGGCGGTCGCGACCGTGCGGGTGGGTGACACCATCACGCTGTCCGAGGCGCTGGCCGGCAAGGGCGTCTACGGATCGTCCTACTCCTGCACCACCGGTGCGGCGGGCGACGCCCTGTCGTTCCAGCTGAAGGTCCCGGACGACGACGTCACCTGCACGTTCGAGAACGAGGCCCAGCGGGCGACCGTCACGCTGAAGAAGAAGTGGGTCGCCGCGTTCGCGGGTGACACCGCCGACCTCGACGTCACCGGCGCCGAGACCGACTCGGCGACGTCGACGGCGACCGAGGGCGACAGCACGGACGCCGTCAACACCGCTTCGGTGAATGTGCGCGTCGGCGAGAAGGTGGCGCTGGCCGAGGACCTCGGCGGCGGCAACACCGGCTCGTACACGACGACCTGGTCCTGCGATGACGGCACGGCGGGCGCAGGGGGAAGCATCCCGGAGTTCACCGTCAAGAAGTCGGTGACCTGCACCATCACCAACACGGCCAAGACCACCGACATCGTCGTGAACAAGCTGTGGCTGGATGCGTTCGACGGTGACGCCGCGGATCTGTCGATCAACGGGAAGACCGAGACGTCGACCGCGAACGGCGACGCCATGCAGATCGACAACGACGTGGTGACGCGCACGGTCCGCATCGGCGAGAAGGTGACCGTGTCGGAGGCGCTCGACGCCGAGAACACCGGCGTCTACCTCAGCACGTACTCCTGCCTCGGCGCGGGCGGGCAGGGTGGGGGCAGGACGACCACCTTCACTGCCCCCGGTGTGGATGTCGAGTGCACCTTCACGAACATCGCGAAGAAGGTCGACGTCACGCTGCAGAAGCGCTGGATCGACGCCATCCAGGGCGACACCGCCGGCCTCACCGCCGGCACAGAGACCGCGAAGTCGACGGCAAGCGGCGCGAGCGAGCAGCTGGACACCGCCGACACGGCCGTCACCGCGGTCCGTGTGGGCGACACCGTCTCGCTCTCCGAGGTGGTGAAGGGGCAGGGCGCCTACGGGTCGACGTACTCCTGCAACGCGGGCGACACGACCGGTGACGGCAACGGCCGAGCGTTCGACCTCACGGTCCCGAACGCGGACGTGACCTGCACGTTCGAGAACGAGGCGGAGCGGGCCACCGTCACGCTGAAGAAGTCGTGGGTGAAGGCGTTCCTCGGCGACACCGCCGGTCTCGAGATCACGGGATCCGAGTCCGATTCGGCCACCTCCACCGCCCCCGAGGGCACGGGCGTCGACAACACGAACACCGCCTCGGTGAGCGTTCGGGTCGGCGACGAGGTGGCGCTGTCGGAGGAGCTGGGCGACAACACCGGCACGTACACATCGACCTGGTCGTGCGATGACGGCGCATCGGGCTCGGGGCGAAGCATCCCGGAGTTCACGGTGACCGAGTCGGTGGTCTGCACGATCACCAACACGGCCAAGACGACCGACATCGTCGTGGACAAGGTCTGGGTCGACGCCTTCTCCGGTGACGAGGCCGATCTGTCCGTCAACGGCACGACGGGAACGTCGACGGCGACCGGCGCGGCCAGCGAGACCGACGAGTCCGTCGTCGCGCTGACCGTCCGCGTGGGAGACCAGGTCACGGTGTCCGAGGTCCTGGGCGGTGAGAACCGCGGTGAGTACGAGAGCACCTACGAGTGCTCGCCGGCCGGGGGTGAGGGCACCGGGACCAGCACGACCTTCACGGCGCCGGATGCCGACGTCGAGTGCACCTTCACCAACACCGCCATCACCGTGGGCGTGCTGCTGCAGAAGCGGTGGCTCGGCGGGGTCGCGCTCGACCAGTCACGTCTGTCGATCGTCCGCGAGGGCGGTGCCGAGATCGTCAACACCTCGATCGCCGCGGGCGGCCTGCTCGACCAGCTCGACAACGTCAGGACGGTGCTCACGCAGGCCCGGATCGGAGAGATCCTCTCGATGGCCGAGACCGTCACGGGTCTGGGGCAGTACGAGTCGAAGTACCTGTGCTCGACGGGTCTCACGTCGGGCAACGGCGACGGCCGGCTCTTCCAGCTCACGGTGACCCAGCCCAGCATCTGCGTCTTCGCGAACCGCGCGCTCACCCAGAGCGTGTCGGTGGTCAAGACGTGGGTGAACGGGCAAGCCGGCGACACCGCCGAACTGAGCATCTCGGGTGCGGCGACGGGTTCCGAAACGTCGACGGCAGACGGGACGATGGGCGAGTTCACCGATGTCACAAACATGGTGACGGCGGATGCCCTGATCGGCCGGCAGGTGACGGTGAGCGAGCTCATCGGAGTCGAGGCCGGCGACCCGTCCGACTACGCGTCGTCACTGGTCTGCATCGGCGCCGACGACACCGTCCTGCTCGACGTGGACGACGTCTCGGGCTCGTTCACGATGCCGAACCAGCCGGTCGACTGCGAATTCGTCAACGAGGCGGAGCTGCCGACCATCGCGCTGGACAAGACGGTCGTGGTCGAGCGGGCGGAGGTCTCCGAGACCGACTGGCAGCTGTCCGCGACGCCTGAGGAGGGCGACGCGGTGACCGACGCGGACGGCGGCGACGTCGCTCCGACCGAGGTTCCCACCGGCGTCGGCTTCGAGCTCTCCGAGGACCTGATCGGCGACTTCGCCGGCTCGGACGAGTTCGAGCCCGGCGAGTGGTCGTGCGTCTCCGACATCTCAGGCGAGATCGACCTCTCCGACAGCGTCGCGGGGTCGGCTGCCCTGCGGTCGCTCGACAAGGGCGAGAACGTGGTCTGCAGCATCGTGAACTCGCACGTGGACCAGGGATACGTCTTCGACAAGTCGCTGGTGAGCTCGAACCAGAACGAGGACGGCACCTGGACGGTGACGTACGACATCACGGTTCACAACAACAGCGAGCTCGTCACGGTCGAGTACGACCTGACCGACGCGATCGATGCGACGGACGGAGTCGTGATGGCCGCGTCGTGGACTGGGGCCACCGAGGGCGAATTCGCCGAAGGGTCGCTCGAGGCACAGCTGGCGAACGACCGGCCACTCGCCCCGTTCGACGGATCGAACGATGACGTCTACACCGTCACCGTGATCGCCGCGATCGCGTCGGTGCCCGATGGCGTCGACCCGTGTGCGGGTGAAGACGGCGGAATCGGCATCGTCAACACGGCGGTGCTCACCGTCGGCGGCGACGCGCCGGTCGAGGACGAGGCTTGCGGGACGATCCACCTCGACGACGTGGGCCTCGAGAAGTCGTCCAGCGCGACGTCGGTCGAGCCGGGTGTTCCGTTCGACTACGTCCTCACGGTCACGAACCACGGCACACGGGATGCTGCGGCCGTCCACGTCCGCGATGCGGACCTGCACTCGCGCCTGGACATCGTCGGCCTGACGCTGTCGGACGGCTTCGGGATGACCATCGAGCCGGGCTGGACGGAGAACAGCGACACACAGCCGAACGACATCGTCGACCTCACCCTGGGCACGCCGCTGGCGCCGGGAGCGTCGATGACGGTGACGATCTCGGTCGTGCTTGCTGCGCAGCCGGCCGTGTCGTCGATGGATCCGGCCGACCCGGTGCCGACGCCTCCCGCGCCGCTTGCCTCGCTGGTCAACAACGCGTGCGTCGACACGATGATCGACACGGTCGGCGGCCCCTTCGACGGCGAGCCGTTCGCACCCAACTGCGACGACCTCACCATCGAGGTCCGCGAGATGACGGGCGTGGTCTACACGGCTTGCGTCAGCGACACCGCGGTGCTGCGCTACATCCTCCGGACGTCGCCGAGTCTGTCGACGCTTCCGGTGTCGGGCAGCTGGGTGACGAAGGACGAGCCGAACGCGGCGGGTCACTCGCTGACGATCGGCGAGTTCTTCGCGGGCCCCGACGGCGTGACCGGAGAGCTCCAGTGGCCGGGAAGCCAGTTCGTGGGCAACCCGCCGGTCGCGGTGGACTACCCCGGCTGGCGAGCGCTCCAGGCGTCCGACTACGGATCCGACGGCGGCTACCTCAACCCGGCCGACGGCATCGAGTACGCGCCGGAGGATGCGAGGTTCTTCGTGTACAACGGCCTGATCCTCGACCCGAGCGAGCTCGACTTCGCATGGCGCGGTGAGAGCACCGTCACGTTCGAGGTCAATCCGACGATCGCGTTCGATGTCGAGTACCCGACCGCGACCGGGGCCTGCTTCCAGGCGCGTCACAGCCAGGTGGAGATCGTCAAGACGGCGAGCGTGGAGAACACCAAGCCGGGTGGAGCGCTCACGTACGACCTCGAGGTCGCCAACTTCAGCGTCGACTCCGCGGCCGATGGCGTCATCGTCACGGACGAGATCCCGGCCGACCTCAAGATCACGGATGTCACGTGGTCGGGCGAGGGGGACACCAGCGTCTTCCCGAACTGGGAATCGTGCGAGGTGACCGGCCAGGACAGCGGCGGCTATGGAGGCACGCTCGAGTGCGTGCTGTTCGGGCCGCTGCAGCCGCAGGGGAGCGAGGAGGGCGCCAGCGCGGCGCCGACCATCACTCTCGCAGCGACGGTGGACCCGCAGTCGCAGGCCACCTCGATCACGAACGTCGCGGTCGTGGACTACCACACGTTCGGTGATGAAGGGGATCCCGGGCGCGACTCCGACGATGCGACGGTGACGGTCTCGCAGCTCGCGGCGCTGTCGGCGACCGGTGGCGGCGCCGTCTGGCCGCTGGCGATCTTCGGACTCCTCACGCTCCTCGCCGGTGCGACGACCCTGGTCGTCCGCCGTCGCCGGGGCGAGGTGAAGCCGATGCAATGACCGTGGAAGAGGGCGGGCTGCCCCCAAGGCCTGCCCTCTCCCACCTCGCCGCGGTTCGGCGGCACTGAAGCCCTTCGTCCTCGCGGAGCGAAGGGCTTCAGCGTGTCCGCGTGGCGGGATTCGCGCGAACGCCCGCAAGCTGATAACGTGCACGAGCAGCGCTTCGGCGCTGCCCATCTGCAAACCCGAACGCAGATGGATCGGTCGCGTGATACCCGCACGCAAGGGAGACCGAACAGCCCCGCATAGGGCTACGGGTCCGACGCTCCGCGTCGGGGGAGTACGGCACGTTCGCGTGCCGCTGGGAGTACCGGCGCTCGTATCCGGGCGTCGCTGGGACGGCGCTTGATCGCGCCCGGAAGTTGGGGAGTTCTCTGTGCGGTACGCACGAAAGAACAAGAAGACATTCAAGGCGCTCGCCGCCGTGGCACTCGCCGCGTCGCTGGTCGTGGCGCCGCTCGTGACCGCGGGAGCCTCCGCGGCAGACCTGATCGGAACCGTCGGCACCTTCGAGGATGCGACGCCCGCGGCGAACTCGCCGAAGTACTGGGAGGATCGCTACGCGGATCACCAGGCGGAGTGCTACAGCTCGACGGGCAACTCCGACCACGGCCGCCTCACCAACGGCAAGAAGACCGTGACACTGTACCCGTTCAACCAGGCATGGCCGGGCGACCACTGGGAGGTGCTCGTCGTCAAGGCGGGCAACACCAACAACGTCATCCACCACCCCGTTGCCGGCGTCGCCTACGCGTCGCCGGTCAACAAGGGCGGCAAGCAGGCCGAAGTGTCGCACTGGATCGTCTGCAAGGGCACGACCCCTGAGGCTCCGCCGACCGTCGTCACGCCCACGCTCGAGTGGACGCCGCCGTCGTGCACCGCTGCCGGCGTGCTGACGAAGAGCCCGAACGCCGAGTGGGTGTCGGTTCTGAACGGCGACGGCACCACCACGTGGACCGCCAAGCCGCTGGCCGGCACGGCATTCCCCGCCGGGAACTTCTCGTGGACCGTGCCCAACCTCGACAAGCTGTCGGAGACGCTCGAGCAGTGCCGTCCGCCCCAGCCTCCGGCTGACGTGACGAGCAAGGAGACGCTGGAGTACGACTGCGCCAGCAAGGTCGTCCAGGTCACGACGACGACCACCACCACTCCGTACGTGTGGAGCGGAACCGCGTGGGTCCCCGGTCAGCCGACCGACTCCACCTCGACGTCCGAGCGTCCGATGACGGTCGACGAGAAGAAGGACTGCCCCCTTCCCGACACGCTGGTCGAGTACGGCTCGTGGGTGGACGGCGAGTGGGTGTGCGGCGACACCCAGGTGACGCAGACGCGTGAAGTCACCACGACCGTTTTCGAGTACGACGCCGAGGGCAACCCGACGGCCAAGTCCTCCGTCGCGATCGAGACCCAGACCCGTGACCTCGAGCAGTCCGAGATCGGGGAGTGCCCGCTCATCCCGGGTGACATCGCCTCGTCGTGCGTGGGCGATGTGCCCTACCTCGCCTACGGCGTGACGCTGCCCGAGGGCTATGTGGCCGACAGCGCGACCCCCGTCACGATCACCTTCGTGAACCCCGCCGGTCCCGACCTCGTGTTCGGCAACCAGCCCCTCTCGGGCAGCGTGCTCTGGCCCGGCGCCTCGGCCGGCGAGCCGAAGATGTGGCCGGGCTGGGAGCTCGTGAACGGCGAGTACTTCCCGACGGACGGCAACTTCGCCTGGACCCGCGAGGGCGTGACCGTGCGCTTCGACGTCAACCCGACGTACGAGACGGTTGTCGAGTACCCGGCGGCGTCGGCGCTGTGCGCCAACCCGGCGAACGACGACGACCCGGAGACGCCCGTCGTCGGCCCGGAGACCCCCGTCTCGCCTGAAACCCCCGGCCCGGAGACGCCGGCTTCGGTCGACCCGGAGAGCCCCCTCGCCGTGACCGGCGGCGTCGTCAGCCCGATCGTCCCGATCGCCGGTGGCGCGCTGCTTCTCATGGGCCTCGCCGCGCTGGCGTTCGTCGCGTACCAGCGTCGACAGGGAGTGCACACCTCTTAATAGAGCGCAGCTCCCGGATGCCTCTTAATAGGGGTGTTCCACGGAGGAGGGCGGTCGCGCGTGAGCGCGACCGCCCTTCGGCGTCGGTGGCGGCATCCGCTCGCTCGTCCTCACCCGGCTCTCGATGACCTGAAGTCGCCCATTCCAGGGGTAGCCAGATCGCTGGACTGGATGTAACCTCTAGACAATCTCGATGTGGGGTCGAGATATCTCGATCTGGGGTCGAGTTTCACTGGGGCTCAGATCGCGGATTCCGCGGATTGGGGAAGGCGACTGGGGTTTGGGCCTGTTGGCCCTGCGCGTCAGACGTTCACCCTGGGGACGGGTGATGAAGATGGCTCGTAGTCGGCAGGTTTTCTTGAGCGGTCTGATCGCCGCAGCATTGGCCATAGGTCCGGCCGGTGGTGCAGCGGCGGCAGGGGGCTCGGAACCAGAGACCATTGTCGAAGCCTCGGCGGAGCAATCTCCGCCGGCAGAAGCACCATCCGCGGAATCCGCGGTCGTCGAACCGGCGCCCGCTCCGGCTCCGGCTCCCGCGCCTGCACCAGCTCCGGCTCCGGCACCAGCTCCGGCTCCGGCGCCCGCTCCGGCTCCCGCGCCCGCACCGGCCCCAGCGCCGGAACCCGCGCCTGCGCCGGCGCCCGAGACGAAGTCGTCCGGCGGCGCTGCGGTGGTGGCCGAGCCGGCACCCGAGCAGAAGACGACCGCGGCGCGGTCGTCCGGCTCGCAGGGGTCGAACGACCCGAAGCACGGCGATGACCCGAAGCACGATGACGACCCGAAGCATGACGACGACCCGAAGCACGACGACGACCCGAAGCACGACGACGATCCCAAGGATCACGACAAGAAGAAGGCTCAGCTCAAGCTCGTCAAGGTCGTCAAGAACGACGACGGCGGCAACGCCAAGCCCGGAGCATGGACGCTGCAGGCGCGGGCAGACGGCGGTTCGTGGGCCTCGCTCCCGCAGAACACCTGGGTGGAGCTTCCCGTGGGCGTCTACAAGCTCGGCGAGAAGGGCGGCCCCGCCGGATACGACTGGACCGACCTGTCGTGCACAGGTTCCGAGAAGACCGATGTCGACGCCCCGGTGGTGCACCTCGAGAAGGGCGACAAGACGACCTGCACGTTCACGAACAACGACCGGCCGCAGGAGAAGAAGGGCCAGCTGAAGCTGATCAAGAAGGTCGTCAATGACAATGGCGGCGACGCGAAGGCCGGTGCCTGGACGCTGCAGGTTCGCGTGAACGGGCAGTGGATGTCCGTGACGCAGGGTCAGTGGGTCACGCTCCCGGTCGGCACCTATGAGATCCAGGAAGTCGGTGGCCCGGCGGGATATGAGCTGACGTCGGTGGACTGCACGAGCAGTGGCGGCGGTGGCGGCGGTGGCCACGCCGACGATGACGATGGCCATCACGGTGATGACGACAAGCGCGTCGCCATGTCTCAGGGCGGTGGTGACCACGGCGGCTCGGGCGATGACGGCACCGCGACGGTGAAGAAGGACGGCAAGACGACCTGCACGTTCACGAACGACGACAAGCCGCAGGAGAAGAAGGGTCAGCTGAAGCTGATCAAGAAGGTCCTCAATGACAACGGCGGCAACGCGAATGCCGGCGACTGGACGCTCCAGGTTCGGGTGAACGGTCAGTGGCAGTCCGTCACGCAGGGGGAGTGGAAGACGCTCCCCGTCGGGTCGTACGAGATCCGCGAGACCGGTGGCCCGGCGGGCTACGACCTGACGTCGGTGAGCTGCACCAGCAGCGGCGGCGGCGGTGGCGGTGGCCACGACGACGATGACGACGATGACGGCGACCACGACAAGAAGGCGCTCGCGACCAAGGGCGGCAGCCAGGGCGGCTCAGGCGGCTCGGGCGACGACGGCACCGCGACGGTGACGAAGGGCGGCAAGACCACCTGCACCTTCACGAACGACGACAAGCCGCAGGAGAAGAAGGGTCAGCTGAAGCTGATCAAGAAGGTCGTCAACAACGACGGCGGCAATGCCCTGCCCGGGGACTGGACGCTCGAGGTGCTGGTCGACGGGCAGTGGCAGTCGGTGACGCAGGGTCAGTGGATCACGCTCCCGGTCGGCTCGTATGAGATCCGCGAGACCGGTGGCCCGGCGGGCTATGACCTGACGTCGGTCGACTGCACCAGCAGCGGCAGCGGCGGCGGCGGTGGCGGCGGTGGCGACGACGACGATGATGATGACGATCACGGCGATGACGACAAGCGCTTCTCCACGTCGCACGGCGGCGGTGGCGGCCAGGGCGGCTCGGGCGATGACGGCACCGCGACGGTGACCAAGGGCGGCACGACCGTCTGCACGTTCACCAATGACGACCAGCCGAGCGCACCGACCATCGCGAAGTCCTTTGAAGGCCTCGCCCACGTCGGCCCCGGGCCGGTGTGGTCGGTGTCGTACCTGCTGACGGTGGACAACACCGGCCAGCCCCGCGAGGCGGAGTACACGCTCTTCGACGTGCCCTCGTTCGCGAGCGGGATCGACATCGTGGGCCAATCCGTGGTCGACGTCACCGGCGGCGGCGTCGCGATCCCCTGGGACGGGCAGCCGACCACGCCGATCGTCGATGGTGCGGTTGTGGCGGCCGGCGCGACGCATGTGTACCGCGTGACCTTCACCGTGGCGCTCACGGGCGTCATCCCGCCCGACGAGCTGGACTGCACGGGTCAGCCCGGCAGCGGCTTCTTCAACTCCGCCACGCTGGAGTGGGAGGGAGAGCAGGTCGACGCCGAGGACTGCGAGCCGGTGCCGCCGACCGCGCTCTTCTCGAAGACGGTGCTGAGCGCGCTGCAGATCGACGCCGACACGTGGGACCTCTCCTACCGCTTCTCGGTCACGAACCCCGGCACGATCGACGCCCTCTACTCGCTCACGGACGAGCTGGGAGCATTGCCGGCCGGGGTCACGCTCGTACGCATCACCGCCATGGCGGATCCCGCGTACCCGCTCACGCCGGCGCCTCAGATCACCGAGTGGAACTCCGGTGACCCGGTGCAGTTCGCGACCGGTCGCACGGTGCCCGCGGGCGCGACCCACGCGTACCTGATCACGGTCAGGGTGGACGTCGACCTCATCGAGGTGCCCGATCCTCTGCCGCCGACCTGCGACGACATCCCGGGAGCGACCTATGTCGTGCCGAACCGCGGATCGGTCAACGTCAACGGAGTGATCATCGACGACGACGCGTGCGCCCAGATCGACATCGTCGACCTCGGGATCGTCAAGAGCCACAGTGACATCGAAGGCGGTGCGGTCGAGCCGGGGACGGAGTTCACGTACTACCTCGACGTCACGAACCACGGCACGGTCGACGTCACCGACGGTGTCGTCACCGACGAGATCCCCGCGGACCTCGAGGTGCTCGAGGTGACTGCTCCGGCCGGCTGGACGGTCGTGAGTCCGACCGGCGATCCGCTCGGCAACGACCTGCTCGTCGAGGACGTCGCCCTCGCGGTCGGCGCCACCGACCGCATCGAGGTGCGCGTGATGCTGCCCCAGCCGCCCGACCCGGTGGCGCCGCAGCTGGGACCGGACGGAGAGGCCGCGCCGTTCGAGCCCGACTTCATCGACACTCTCGTCAACACCGCCTGCGTCGCCGTCCTCAACGACATCGATCCGACGAACGACTGCTCGACGGTGGAGATCCCGGTGGACGAGATCCTGGCCGACATCGCCGTGCGCTGCGTCAACGACGTCGCGTTCCTCGAGTACGCGGTCGCCACCAGCGGAAGCCTGCAGGGCCAGCCGATCACGCTCACGTGGACGCCCGACCTGCAGGTGCCCGCACCCGACCCCGCTTCGGTGGTCCGCCAGCTGGCATCCGGCGAGTCGGGAAGCATCCTGTGGCCGGGAGCGCTGCTCGCGCCCAACGACGTCAGCATCCAGTGGCCGGGATACCGTCCGCTGACGGAAGCCGACTACAACCCGGTGACGGGGGAGCTGCTGGTCGACCCGGCGCTCGTCTACAACGGTATGGTGCTCGACACCAGCTACCCGACGTACCCCTGGCGGTTCGGGACGACGGTCACGATCTCGGTGAACCCGACGCTCACGATCAGCGCCTCGTACCCGCCCGCGAGTCCCAACTGCGCAGTACCGCGCTCGGCCGACCTCATCATCGACAAGACGGCGAGTGTGGAGGAGACCGCGCCGGGTGCGTCGTTCGACTACGGCCTCAAAGTCACGAACCTCGCCGTCGACTCGGTCGCTGAGCCAGTCGTGGTGACCGACCCGATCGCCGGCGACCTGAAGGTGGACAGCATCCTGACGAGCGACTCGGCGTTCCCGCGCTGGCGTGACTGCCAGGTCACCGGTCAGGACGACGACGGCTACGGCGGCATCCTGCGCTGCGAGCTCCTGGGGCCGCTGGCGATGGGCACCTCGGCCCCGATGATCACTCTCGGAGTGACGGTGCACCCGGAATCGCGGGCGTCGTCGATCACCAACGTCGGCGAGGTGTGCTGGGGCGCACCCACCAACGATCTTCCGTTCCAAGCGTGTGACGACGACGCCGTCACCGTGACCATGTCGGCTCTTCCCCCAACAGGAGCCGATGCGCCGACCGGAGCCGTCCTCGCCGGCTCGGCGGCTCTGGCCATCGGGGTGATTCTTCTGATGGTCACGACCGTGCGTCGACGTCGCGAGGACGTCGTCACGGGGTGATATGCCGCGGGAGGGCAGCTCCCCCAACACCTGTCCTCCCGCGGTTCCACCGGGACGTGGCCGCGTCCCCTGGGAAGCAGCCGAGCATAGCCCCGCGCGACACGCCCGAGTTTGCGACACGCCCGGGCGGCACGTAGACTAGCGAGGTTCCACATTCCGGTGCGCCTTCCGGCGCGCGCAGGATCACTGCCAGGGCAGTGCATAGGCGGCGCGGAAGCGCAGGGTCCTAGGCCGCGGGCAGCAGAACCACCACATCTCAAACCCCCTTCAGCACGAGAGTGTTCCTCTTGTGTGCGAGCGGGTGGCGGATGCCGGGAGCAGCGCTTCGGCGCGGCATCCGGATTGACATCAGAACAGCGGTGCAGCAACGCACTGCAACAGCAGTGCAGAAGTGCCCTGGCGCGTGAGCGCCATCGTGCGTCCAATGCCCTCGGGGAATTCGAGCCGGTATGACGCGTAAAGAGAGAGAGCAGACAATGGCGGGACAGAAGATCCGCATTCGCCTGAAGTCGTACGACCACGCCGGGCTTGACTCGTCGGCGCGCAAGATCGTCGACACCGTGACCCGTGCGGGCGCGACCGTTGTGGGCCCCGTGCCCCTTCCGACCGAGAAGAACGTCGTGTGCGTCATCCGGTCGCCCCACAAGTACAAGGACAGCCGCGAGCACTTCGAGATGCGCACCCACAAGCGTCTGATCGACATCATCGACCCGACGCCCAAGGCCGTCGACTCGCTGATGCGCCTTGACCTGCCGGCCGACGTCAACATCGAGATCAAGCTCTGAGGTTCGACATGGCTGACATCAACAACAAGATTTCCAAGGGCCTCCTGGGCACCAAGCTCGGCATGACCCAGGTCTGGGACGAGAACGGCAAGCTCGTTCCCGTCACCGTCATCGAGGTCGCTCCGAACGTGGTCACCCAGGTTCGCACGCCCGAGAAGGACGGCTACAAGGCCGTCCAGATCGCCTACGGCCAGATCGACCCCCGCAAGGTCAACAAGCCCCTCACGGCCCACTTCGACGCTGCCGGCGTGACCCCCCGCCGCCACCTCACCGAGATCCGCACGGCGGACGCTGCTGACTACTCGCTCGGTCAGGAGCTCACGGTGGACGGCGTCTTCGAGGCCGGCCAGCTGATCGACGTCGTCGGCACCAGCAAGGGCAAGGGCACCGCGGGCGTCATGAAGCGCCACAACTTCAAGGGTGTCTCCGCCTCGCACGGTGCGCACCGCAACCACCGCAAGCCCGGTTCGATCGGCGCCTCGTCGACCCCGAGCCGCGTCTTCAAGGGCATGCGCATGGCCGGCCGCATGGGTGGCGAGCGCGTGACCGTCCTCAACCTCAAGGTGCACGCCATCGACTCCGAGAAGGGTCTGATGCTCGTCAAGGGCGCCGTCCCCGGTGCTCGTGGCCGCATCGTCTACGTCCGCAACGCAGTGAAGGGTGCCTGAGCATGGCTGACTCGACTCTCGCGCTCGACGTCCACAAGGCCGACGGCAAGAAGGCCGGCTCTGTCGAGCTGCCCGCCGCGATCTTCGACGTCAAGACGAACATTCCGCTGATCCACCAGGTCGTCGTCGCGCAGCGCGCGGCGGCTCGCCAGGGCACCCACTCGACCAAGCGTCGCGGTGAGGTCTCGGGCGCCGGCCGCAAGCCCTTCAAGCAGAAGGGCACGGGTAACGCCCGTCAGGGCTCGATCCGCGCGCCGCACATGACCGGCGGTGGCATCGTCCACGGCCCGAAGCCGCGCGACTACGCGCAGCGCACGCCCAAGAAGATGATCGCGGCCGCCCTGCTGGGCGCGCTCAGCGACCGTGCTCGTGGCGACCGCCTGCACATCGTCGACTCCTTCGGCATCGAGGGTGCCCCGTCGACCAAGGCTGCTGCCGCGGTCCTGACGGCGCTCGCCCCGACCAAGAACGTGCTGGTCGTCATCACGCGTGACGACGAGCTCAGCATCCTGAGCGTGCGCAACCTCGCGTACGTCCACGTGCTGTACTCCGACCAGCTGAACGCCTACGACGTGCTCGTCTCCGACGACATCGTCTTCACCAAGGCCGCCTACGACGCGTTCGTCGCGTCCAAGAGCGGCGCCACCGAGGAGGTCTCGGCATGACCGCCGTCAACAAGGACCCGCGCGACATCATCCTGAAGCCGGTCGTCTCCGAGAAGAGCTACGGGCTCATCGACGAGGGCAAGTACACGTTCCTCGTGGACCCCCGCGCCACGAAGACCGAGATCAAGCTCGCGATCGAGAAGATCTTCGGCGTCAAGGTGGCTGCGGTCAACACGATCAACCGCGTCGGCAAGGCCCGCCGCACCCGCTTCGGCACCGGCAAGCGCAAGGACACCAAGCGCGCCATCGTGAGCCTGAAGTCGGGCACCATCGACATCTTCACGGCAGTCGGCTGACGGTCGGGATAGAGGACTAGAGATATGGCTATTCGCAAGTACAAGCCCACGACCCCGGGTCGCCGCGGCTCGTCGGTGGCCGACTTCGCCGAGATCACCCGATCGACGCCTGAGAAGTCGCTCCTCCGCCCGCTCGCCAAGACCGGTGGCCGCAACAACCAGGGCCGCATCACCACCCGCCACATCGGCGGTGGCCACAAGCGTCAGTACCGCGTCATCGACTTCCGTCGCAATGACAAGGACGGCATCGACGCCAAGGTCGCTCACATCGAGTACGACCCCAACCGCACGGCGCGCATCGCGCTCCTGCACTACGCGGACGGCGAGAAGCGCTACATCATCGCGCCGAACAAGCTGTCGCAGGGCGACATCGTCGAGTCGGGTCCCTCGGCCGACATCAAGCCCGGCAACAACCTGCCGCTCAAGAACATCCCCACCGGTACTGTGATCCACGCGATCGAGCTCCGTCCCGGCGGCGGCGCGAAGATGGCCCGCTCCGCGGGTGTGTCGGTGCGTCTCGTCGCGAAGGACGGCCCGTACGCCCAGCTGCGCCTCCCCTCGGGTGAGATCCGCAACGTGGATGCCCGCTGCCGCGCGACGATCGGCGAGGTCGGCAACGCCGAGCAGTCGAACATCAACTGGGGCAAGGCCGGCCGCAACCGCTGGAAGGGCATCCGCCCGACCGTCCGCGGTGTCGCGATGAACCCCGTCGACCACCCCCACGGTGGTGGCGAGGGCAAGACCTCCGGTGGTCGTCACCCTGTTTCGCCGTGGGGTCAGGCCGAAGGCCGCACCCGTCACGCGAACAAGGAAAGCGACAAGTACATCGTTCGCCGTCGCAACGCCGGCAAGAAGCGCAAGTAGGAGTAGAGGAAGATGCCACGCAGTCTCAAGAAGGGCCCCTTCGTCGACGAGCACCTGCTCCGCAAGGTCGTCGTACAGAACGAAGCCGGCTCCAAGAACGTCATCAAGACCTGGTCGCGCCGCTCGATGATCGTCCCGGCCATGCTGGGTCACACGATCGCCGTGCACGACGGTCGCAAGCACATCCCCGTGTTCGTGACCGAGACCATGGTCGGTCACAAGCTGGGCGAATTCGCGCCCACCCGCACCTTCCGCGGCCACGTGAAGGACGACAAGAAGGGCCGTCGCCGCTAAGGCGGCGACGAAGAGGAGAGAGAAATGGTGGAGTCCATCGCACGTGTGCGACACATCCGCGTGACCCCTCAGAAGGCTCGTCGTGTCGTCGCCCTCATCAAGGGCAAGCAGGCTGAGGAGGCCCTGGCCATCCTCAAGTTCGCGCCGCAGAGCGCGAGCGAGCCGATCTACAAGCTCGTCGCCTCGGCGATCGCGAACGCTCGCGTGAAGGCCGACAAGGACGGCGAGTACCTGGACGAGCAGGACCTGTACGTGGCCAACGCGTACGTCGACGAGGGCACGACGCTCAAGCGTTTCCAGCCCCGCGCCCAGGGTCGCGCGTTCCAGATCAAGAAGCGCACGAGCCACATCACGGTCGTGCTCTCGACGCCCGAGGTCGCTGAGGCGGCCCCGGCTGCCCCGACGAAGAAGGCGAGCAAGTAATGGGCCAGAAGGTCAACCCGTACGGCTTCCGCCTCGGCATCACCACGGACCACGTGTCGCGCTGGTTCTCGGACTCGACGAAGCCCGGACAGCGCTACGCCGACTACGTGGCCGAGGACATCAAGATCCGTCGCCTGCTCACGACGTCGCTCGACCGCGCCGGCGTCAGCAACATCGAGATCGAGCGCACGCGTGACCGCGTCCGCGTCGACATCCACACCGCCCGCCCGGGCATCGTGATCGGCCGCCGCGGCGCCGAGGCCGAGCGCATCCGCGCCGACCTCGAGAAGCTCACCGGCAAGCAGATCCAGCTGAACATCCTCGAGGTCAAGAACCCCGAGGCCGATGCTCAGCTCGTCGCACAGGGCATCGCCGAGCAGCTCAGCGCCCGCGTGGCTTTCCGCCGCGCGATGCGCAAGGGTCTGCAGGGTGCTCAGCGCGCCGGCGCCAAGGGCGTCCGCATCCAGGTCTCCGGCCGCCTCGGCGGCGCCGAGATGAGCCGGTCGGAGTTCTACCGCGAGGGTCGTGTGCCGCTGCACACGCTGCGCGCGAACATCGACTACGGGTTCTACGAGGCGAAGACCACCTTCGGCCGCATCGGCGTGAAGGTCTGGATCTACAAGGGCGACCTGACCAACAAGGAGCTCGCGCGCGAGCAGGCCAACGCGCCCAAGTCGGACCGTCGTCGTGACGACCGTCCGCGTCGTGGCCCGCGCAACGAGGCCCCCGTCGCAGAAGGAGCATCGGCGTAATGCTTATCCCCCGCAAGGTCAAGTACCGCAAGCAGCACCACCCCAAGCGCGATGGCCAGGCCACCGGCGGCACGAAGGTCTCCTTCGGCGAGTTCGGCATCCAGGCACTCACGCCCGCTTACGTGACGAACCGTCAGATCGAGTCCGCTCGTATCGCGATGACCCGTCACATCAAGCGTGGCGGCAAGGTGTGGATCAACATCTACCCCGACCGTCCGCTCACGAAGAAGCCGGCCGAGACCCGCATGGGTTCCGGTAAGGGTTCGCCCGAGTGGTGGGTCGCAAACGTCAAGCCGGGTCGCGTCCTCTTCGAGGTCGCCGGCGTCAACGAGGAACTCGCTCGTGAGGCCCTGACCCGTGCCATCCACAAGCTGCCTCTCAAGGCACGCATCATCAAGCGCGAGGAGGGCGACGCGTAATGGCGATCGGCACCAAGACGCTCGCTCCGAGCGAGCTCGACACGTTCGAAGACCAGCGCCTCGTCGAGGAGCTGCGCAAGGCCAAGGAAGAGCTGTTCAACCTGCGCTTCCAGTCGGCCACCGGCCAGCTCGAGAGCCATGGCCGCATCCGTGCGGTCAAGCGCGACATCGCGCGGCTCTACACCGTGATCCGTGAGCGCGAGCTCGGCATCCGTGCCACGCCCGCGCCGCTGGAGACGGCGACGAAGGCGAAGAAGACGAAGGCCAAGAAGGCGGATGCCGCTGACAAGGCCGAGAAGGAAGAGGCCGAGTGATGGCTGAGACCACCGAGAAGAAGGCCCCCGCGAAGAAGGCCACGGCTCCCAAGGCCGAGGTCGTCGAGCAGGCCGCAGGCCACGAGTCGTCCGAGCACGATGTGCGCGACGCCGACGCCCGTGGCTACCGCAAGTCGCGTCGTGGCTACGTCGTGAGCGACAAGATGGACAAGACGATCGTCGTCGAGGTCGAGGACCGCGTGAAGCACCCCCTCTACGGCAAGGTCATCCGTCGGACCTCGAAGGTCAAGGCGCACGACGAGGGCAACACTGCCGGCATCGGCGACCTCGTCCTCATCAACGAGACCCGTCCGCTGAGCGCCACCAAGCGCTGGCGCCTGGTCGAGATCCTCGAGAAGGCCAAGTAGGCCCTCGGCTTACTTGGAACCCAAGGAGTAACAAGTGATTCAGCAGGAATCCCGCCTGAAGGTCGCCGACAACACCGGCGCCAAGGAGCTGCTCACGATCCGCGTGCTCGGTGGCTCGCACCGCCGGTACGCCGGTCTGGGCGACACCATCGTGGCCACGGTCAAGGATGCGATCCCCGGCGGCAACGTCAAGAAGGGCGATGTGGTCAAGGCCGTCATCGTCCGCACCAAGAAGGAGACCCGTCGTCCCGACGGCTCGTACATCAAGTTCGACGAGAACGCCGCCGTGATCCTGAAGAGCGACGGGGAGCCCCGCGGCACCCGCATCTTCGGACCGGTCGGCCGTGAGCTTCGCGACAAGAAGTTCATGAAGATCGTCTCGCTCGCACCGGAGGTGATCTGACCCCATGGCCAAGATCAAGAAGGGCGACCTGGTTCAGGTCCTCACTGGCAAGAAGCAGGACAAGGGCGGCGACCGCGGCAAGCAGGGCAAGGTCCTCGAGGTCCTCGTCGAGCAGAACCGCGTCATCGTCGAGGGCGTGAACTACGTCACGAAGCACACCCGCGTCGGCCAGACCCAGCGCGGCACCAAGACGGGCGGCATCGAGACGTTCGAGGCCCCCATCCACATCTCCAACGTCGCTCTCGTCGACCCCTCGAGCAAGAAGCCGACCCGTGTCGGTCACCGCGTCGAGGAGCAGACGAAGGATGGCGTGAAGCGCACCGTCCGCGTGCGCTACGCGAAGAAGTCAGGCAAGGACCTCTGAATATGAGCACCGCCACTGCCGCGGAGGCTGGCAAGATCCAGCCCCGCCTCAAGCAGAAGTACAACACCGAGATCAAGAAGCAGCTGCAGGACGAGTTCGGCTACGCGAACGTCATGCAGATCCCCGGTCTCGTCAAGGTGGTCGTGAACACCGGCGTCGGCGAGGCAGCTCGCGACAGCAAGGTGATCGATGGCGCGGTCGACGACCTCACCAAGATCACCGGTCAGAAGCCGCTCGTCACCAAGGCCCGCAAGTCCATCGCTCAGTTCAAGCTGCGTGAGGGTCAGGCCATCGGCGCGCACGTCACCCTCCGGGGCGACCGCGCGTGGGAGTTCGTGGACCGCCTGGTCAACCTCGCCCTGCCCCGCATCCGCGACTTCCGCGGTCTGTCGGGTGCGCAGTTCGACGGTCACGGCAACTACACCTTCGGTCTCCAGGAGCAGTCCGTGTTCCACGAGATCGACCAGGACAAGATCGATCGCGTCCGCGGGTTCGACATCACGGTCGTGACGTCGGCGAAGACGGATGCCGAGGGCCGCGCACTCCTGCGTCACCTGGGCTTCCCCTTCCGTGGCGAGGACGCTCAGGCCTGAGCTGCCAAGTCCCCGGGAGCCGCCGGCTCCCGGGGCACTCATAGAAGGTCGCCTGTCGTGTAACGGCAGTCGAAACCTCATGATCAAAGGAAACAAGAAATGACAATGACAGACCCGGTCGCAGACATGCTGACCCGTCTGCGCAACGCGAACTCGGCGCACCACGACACCGTGTCGCTGCCGAACTCGAAGCTCAAGACCCACATCGCCGACATCCTCCAGCAGGAGGGCTACATCGCCGGCTGGGAGGTCTCCGATGCGCGCGTCGGCCAGACCCTCACGCTGACGCTCAAGTACGGCCCGAACCGCGAGCGGTCGATCGCCGGCATCAAGCGCGTCTCGAAGCCCGGCCTCCGCGTCTACGCGAAGTCGACCGAGATCCCCACCGTCCTCGGTGGCCTCGGCGTCGCCATCCTGTCCACCTCCTCCGGTCTTCTCACCGACCGCCAGGCCGAGCAGAAGGGCGTGGGTGGGGAAGTCCTCGCCTACGTGTGGTGATCTGACATGTCGCGAATCGGACGTCTCCCGATCGACATCCCTGCCGACGTGACCATCACGGTCGACGGCCAGGCTGTCGCGGTCAAGGGCCCCAAGGGTGAGCTCGCGCTCACCGTGGCGCGCCCCATCGAGGTCAAGGTCGAAGAGGGCCAGGTCATCGTGACCCGTCCCGACGACGAGCGCGAGTCGCGCTCGCTCCACGGCCTGACCCGCACGCTCATCAACAACAACATCATCGGTGTCACCCAGGGCTACACCAAGGGCCTCGAGGTCGTCGGAACGGGTTACCGCGTGGCGCAGAAGGGCAGCTCGGTCGAGTTCGCCCTCGGCTTCTCGCACCCCGTGCTCGTCGACCCGCCCGCGGGCATCACCTTCACGGTCGAGGGCAACAACAAGCTCACCGTGAGCGGCATCGACAAGCAGGCCGTCGGTGAGGCGGCTGCCAACATCCGCAAGATCCGCAAGCCCGAGCCGTACAAGGGCAAGGGTGTGCGCTACGCCGGCGAGGTCGTGCGGCGCAAGGCCGGAAAGGCTGGTAAGTAACCATGGCTGTGAAGTCGAAGACCGACGCGCGTTCGCGTCGTCACGCCCGCCTTCGCAAGAAGGTCGTCGGCACCGAGCAGCGTCCGCGCCTCGTCGTCACCCGCTCGGCCCGCCACGTCTTCGTGCAGGTCGTGGACGACAGCAAGGGCCACACCGTGGCCTCGGCCTCGAGCCTCGAGACCGATCTGCGCACGTTCGACGGTGACAAGACTGCCAAGGCGCGCAAGGTCGGCGAACTCGTCGCCGAGCGTGCCAAGGCGGCCGGTGTCTCCGACGTCGTGTTCGACCGCGGTGGCAACCGCTACGCGGGCCGTGTCGCGGCGATCGCCGACGGCGCTCGCGAAGGAGGTCTGAACCTGTGAGCGAAACAACCAACAACAACGTGGAGAACGAAGTGACCGAGCCGGCTGCTGCCGCCGCCACGACCACCGAGGCGCCCGCCGAGCGTGAGCGCGAGCCGCGCCGCGGCGGTCGCGAGCGCAACGCCAACCAGCGTGACCGGGGGTCGCGCGATGCCGACAAGAGCCAGTTCCTGGAGCGCGTCGTCACGATCAACCGTGTGTCGAAGGTCGTCAAGGGCGGTCGTCGCTTCAGCTTCACCGCGCTCGTCGTCGTCGGTGACGGCAACGGCGTCGTGGGTGTCGGCTACGGGAAGGCCCGCGAGGTGCCCCTGGCCATCTCGAAGGGCGTCGAAGAGGCCAAGCGCAACTTCTTCCGCGTGCCGCGTGCCGGCTCGACCATCCCGCACCCCGTTCAGGGTGAGGCCGCTGCCGGTGTGGTGCTGCTGCGCCCCGCTGGTGCCGGTACCGGTGTCATCGCCGGCGGTCCGGTCCGTGCCGTCCTCGAGTGCGCGGGCATCCACGATGTCCTCTCGAAGTCGCTCGGCTCGTCGAACACGATCAACATCGTCCACGCGACGGTGGAGGCGCTGAAGCAGCTCGAGGAGCCCCGTGCGGTCGCCGCGCGTCGTGGCCTCGAGTTCGACCAGGTCGCCCCCGCCCGTCTCGTCCGTGCCGAGGCCGAGGCCGCGGCTGCTGCGAAGGCAGGTGTCTGATGGCCGCGCGCCTGAAGGTGACCCAGGTCAAGTCCAAGGTGAGTGAGAAGCAGAACCAGCGTGACACGCTGCGTTCGCTCGGTCTCAAGCGGATCGGCGACTCCGTCGTCCGTCCCGACGACGCGCAGACGCGTGGCTACGTCAAGACCGTCGCGCACCTCGTGAAGGTTGAGGAGATCGACTAATGGCTGAGAAGGCCGAGAAGAACACCGCCGCCGAGGAGAAGGCTTCGAAGAAGCCCGCCGCCTCGAAGGCTGCTGCCGAGAAGGCTCCGGCGAAGAAGGCGACCGCCAAGGCCGCCGACAAGCCGGCCGCCGAGAAGAAGGCGCCCGCCAAGACCGCCGCCGCGAAGGCCGACAAGGCCGACGCCGCGGACAAGGCCGAGAAGGCGCCCGCCGCCAAGAAGGCCCCGTCGAAGGCTGCGGGCGCCGACAAGAAGGGCTCGGGCAAGACCGCTGCTCCGAAGGCCGACGCTCCGGCGTCGCGCCCCGGCGTGCTCAAGGTCCACCACCTGCGTCCCGTCCCGGGCGCCCACACCGCCAAGACCCGCGTGGGTCGTGGTGAGGGCTCGAAGGGCAAGACCGCCGGTCGTGGCACCAAGGGCCAGAAGGCCCGCTACCAGGTCAAGGTCGGCTTCGAGGGCGGCCAGATGCCGCTGCACATGCGCACCCCGAAGCTGCGCGGGTTCAAGAACCCGTTCCGCGTCGAGTACCAGGTCGTGAACCTGGAGAAGCTCGCCGAACTGTACCCGTCCGGTGGCGACGTCACCGTCGGCGACCTGGTCGCCAAGGGTGCGGTCCGCAAGAACGAGAAGGTCAAGGTGCTCGGCACCGGAGACATCTCGGTGAAGCTCAACGTGTCGGTCGACAAGGTCTCGGGTTCCGCCGAGCAGAAGATCGTCGCCGCGGGCGGCACCGTCAAGTAGTACGCGCAGTGGGGGTCGGAGCTTGCTCCGGCCCCCACTGGGTTACCCTGGACGTCGGCACGTCGCCGTGCGGGCCGGCATCCCATCTGGAGGCATCCACTTGTTCAGCGCCATCGCGCGGGTCTTCCGCACTCCCGACCTTCGGCGGAAGATCGCATTCACCCTGGCGATCATCGCCCTGTATCGCTTCGGCGCGCACATTCCGGCGCCGTTCGTCGACTTCCCCAACGTGCAGTCATGTCTGTCTGCCTCCGCGGGAACGCAGGGACTGCTCTCGCTCGTCAACCTGTTCTCCGGCGGCGCCCTGCTGCAGCTGTCGATCTTCGCGCTCGGCGTCATGCCGTACATCACCGCGACGATCATCGTGCAGCTGCTGCGCGTCGTCATCCCGCACTTCGAGACCCTCTACAAGGAGGGCCAGTCGGGCCAGGCGAAGCTCACCCAGTACACGCGCTACCTCACGATCGCACTTGCACTGCTGCAGTCGACGACCCTCGTGACGGTGGCCCGCAGCGGTCAGCTGTTCGGCACCACCGGCATCCCCGAGTGCGAGCAGCTCCTCACCAACGACGCGTGGTGGGCGCAGCTCCTCATGATCATCACCATGACCGCCGGCACGGGCCTCATCATGTGGTTCGCCGAGCTCGTCACCGAGCGCGGCATCGGCAACGGCATGTCGCTGCTGATCTTCACCTCGATCGCCGCGGCCTTCCCGGCGTCGATGTGGGCCATCTGGCAGTCGCGCGGCTTCGAGGTGTTCCTCCTCGTGCTGGCCGTCGGCATCGTCGTCGTCGCCCTCGTGGTGTTCGTCGAACAGTCGCAGCGACGCATCCCGGTGCAGTACGCCAAGCGCATGGTCGGCCGTCGCACCTACGGCGGCACCAACACCTACATCCCGATCAAGGTGAACATGGCCGGCGTCGTGCCCGTCATCTTCGCCTCCTCGCTGCTGTACATCCCCGCGCTCATCGCGCAGTTCAACATGCAGCCGAACGCCGAGAACGAGATCCCGGGCTGGGTGTCGTGGATCCAGCAGTACTTCACCAACGGCGACCACCCGGTCTACATGCTGGTGTACTTCCTGCTCATCGTCGGGTTCACCTACTTCTACGTCGCGATCACGTTCAACCCGGTCGAGGTCGCCGACAACATGAAGAAGTACGGCGGATTCATCCCCGGCATCCGTGCCGGGCGTCCCACCGCCGAGTACCTCGACTACGTGCTGACGCGCATCACGCTCCCCGGCTCGCTGTACCTCGGCTTCATCGCCCTGCTTCCGCTCATCGCCCTCGCGACGGTCGGCGCCAACCAGAACTTCCCGTTCGGCGGCGCCTCGATCCTGATCATCGTCGGTGTGGGTCTCGAGACGGTGAAGCAGATCGATGCCCAGCTGCAGCAGCGGCACTACGAGGGCCTGCTCCGATGACCCGGCTGCTCATCGTGGGTCCGCAGGGTTCGGGCAAGGGAACGCAGGGCGTCCGCATCGCCGATGCATTCGGCGTCCCCGCGATCTCGACCGGCGATGTCTTCCGCGCCGCGGTGGCCGACGGCTCCGACCTCGGATCGCAGGTCAAGGCGATCATCGAGGCGGGCGACCTGGTGTCGGACGAGCTGACGAGCGCGGTCGTGCGCGACCGGCTCTCGCAGGCCGATGCCGCGGGCGGCTTCCTGCTCGACGGCTATCCCCGCAACCTGACTCAGGTCATGCACCTCGAGGAGTTCCTCGAAGGGCGCGGCGAAGAGCTCGATGCCGTGATCGAGCTCAGCGTCCCGCGCGACGAGAGCATCGCGCGGCTGACCCTGCGCGCTCAGGAGCAGGGGCGCACCGACGACACCGAGGCGGTGATCGCGAACCGCCTGGCGATCTACGAGCGCGAGACGGCCCCGATCCTCGGCGTCTACGGCGCGCGCGGCATCGTGGTGCAGATCGATGGCGTGGGCTCGCTCGACGAGATCACCGCGCGCATCGTGGCGGCTCTCGACGCCCGTGGCGTCAAGCGCACCGCCGCCGCCTGAGCCCGTGTCGCTCCGCCGCTCGATCTACAAGTCCCCCGCCCAGCTGCGGGCGATGGTGGAACCCGGGCTCATCACCGCCGCCGCCCTCGATGCCGCTCGTGCGCTGATCGCTCCCGGTGTGACGACGGGGGAGCTGGATGCCGCGGCATCCGCTCTCATCACCGCACGCGGTGCGAAGTCGAACTTCCAGATGGTGCGCGGCTATCGCCACACCATCTGCGCCTCGGTCAACGAGCAGGTCGTGCACGGGATCCCCGGTGATCGCGTGCTCGAGCCCGGTGACATCGTGTCGATCGACGCGGGTGCCGAGTTCAAGGGCTGGAACGGCGACTCGGCTTTCACCGTCGTCCTCGACGACCCGTCCCGGCCGGAGGTCGTGGCGGCCCGGCGGCAGCTGTCCGACGTGACCGAGGGATCCCTCTGGGCGGGCATCGCCTCGCTCGTCACGGCGAAGCACCTCGGCGAGGTCGGCGCGGCCGTGCAGGGCCACATCGAGGCGAACGCCCCCGACGGCGGCTACGGCATCCTCCGCGAGTACGTCGGCCACGGCATCGGGCGCAAGATGCACGAAGCTCCGTCGGTGTTCAACTACCGCGTGTCCGATCCCGGGCCCGAGGTGCGTCCGGGGCTCGTGCTCGCGATCGAGCCCATGGTCGTCATCGGCGATCAGGCGACATTCATCGAAGACGACGGATGGACGGTGTCGACCACCGACGGCACCGCCGGCTCCCACTGGGAGCACAGCGTCGCCGTGCACGACGGCGGCATCTGGGTGCTGACGGCGCCCGACGGCGGCGCGGCGGGGCTGGCGCCCTTCGGCGTCACGCCGGTCGAGATCGTCTGAGGAGAAGCAATGGCTGAGGGTTCGCGCAAGGTCAACTGGTTCGCCATCTGGGTGAGCGCCGGAGTCGTGATCGCCCTCGTGCTGGTCGCGGTGCTGGTGGTCAACCTGAACAGCAACCAGGGATCGACTCCCGAACCCGGGCAGACCCCCTCCGCGGCGAACATCGAGAGCGAGACCGGGGCCATCCTCGTCGGCGACGGCGAGAACCGGCTCGACACCTTCATCGACTTCATGTGCCCGATCTGCAACACGTTCGAGCAGGTCTTCGGCGAGGAGATCGCGGGCCTCGTCGATGACGGCACGATCACCCTCGGCATCCACCCGATCTCCATCCTCGACGGCCAGTCGAGGGGCACCGAGTACTCCACGCGGGCGGCGAACGCGATGTACTGCGTGGCGGTGGCCGATGCCGAGGCATCCGTCCCGTTCATGAACGCGATGTTCGCGGGCCAGCCCCAGGAGGGCACGCCGGGTCTGACCGACGAGGAGATCCTCGGCATCGCCGAGTCGGTCGGGGTGACCGGCATCGACGCGTGCGTGAACGACGGCATCTACGCCGGCTACGTCACGGCGATCACGAAGGACACTCCGGTGCAGCCGGGCGCCGGCGGAGTCGGCACGCCGACGGTCGCGGTCAACGGCGAGGTCATCGCGAACTCGACGCTGCCCGAGCCGGGTCAGCTCGCGACGCTGTTCGAGTAGCCCCGGCGCGCGCTCGCGCACGCGTTCGCGAGACAGCGGTTTCGCGACCAGACGTCAGCCGCGCGACGTCGTCTCGTCGCGGCTCCGCTGTCTCGCTGCGCGGGGGAGTGAGCGGGGGTTCGACCGCATCGGCGTGAGGAGTGCGGTGCGCGGCGCCGCGATGCGGCGAACGCCCAGACGGATGAGCTCCGCGACGAGCGGCGTGACGGCGACGGCGGCCGCCATGTCCCATCGGCCGAAGGATGTGCACTGCCGTCGAAGGCGGTCCTCCCGCTTCTTCTCCTCGATCATCCGCCTGGTGGTTCGCTCGGGGGTGCGCCCGACGTACTTGTCGTACCCGTCGGACTCGCCGATCGCGGCGGCGCGGAGCCAGAAGAAGTCCACGCGGTCGACGAACCCCGGTGAGCGGAACTCGACCTGGAGCTCGGGCGGCTCGAACCCCGACCACAGGATCACGCCGCGACCGACGCTCTCGCCGACGGACTCCGAGCGCGCATCGAGCGCCGCCGTCGTGAGTCGCAGCACCCGGGAGCCGCGGGAGTCGGCGCGACTGCCCGCGAGCTCGCGCAGTGTCGACAGCTCGACATCGCCGCCCTGCGCGGGAGAGATCGCCGCGTCGCCCACGGCGAGTCCGAAGGGTGCCGGAAGAACGCGCATGAGGTCGACGGCGGTATGGCTGCGCGAGGTCATGCGGAACCCGCCGAACTCGACGATCTCGCGGACGTCGACGCTGGCGTGCACGAAGACGTCTCCGAACCTTCGAGAGCGGGCGGCGCGCTCGGCGTGGAGGTGGATGAGGCGGGCCTCGCCGAACTGGGGCAGGCCGTGCAGCGCGGCTGCGGACTCGAGCGCGAAGACCGCATCCGGGTTCACCAGCGCATAGGCGTGCACGCGTGCCAGGTAGCGCCCCCACGGCGGAAGGCGATCCCACGCCGCCCGAGGGGAATAGACACCAGGGCGAACGCGGTGGTAGCGCGCCGGGTCGCGCAATCCGCGCGATCCGGACGTGACGTCGCGCACGCGCACGAGTTCGACGGGCGACTCACTCACAGCGGAGGGAAGGGGAGGGATGCTGCGCACGCTCCGATGCTCGGTGCCGAGGCATCCCCTCACCCTCCTCTTCCAGCGGTTGTGCAACCCCGCGTCGCCCGCCCAACCTGGGGAGGAACTCCCCCCGCCGCCCCCGCCCCTCCCGC